>NZ_JAIVKU010000004.1 GCF_020524165.1 Guptibacillus hwajinpoensis | reverse complement strand
AGACGAGCGTTGAGAAACGGAGATATTGGAGCTATTGAACTAGAACACGCTTTTTGTGTTCTGGTGAAAGAGCGAAATATCGTAGTTTCTGCGAGTCGAAGCTGGACAAGAAAAGCGGAGACGAGCGTTGAGAAACGGAGATATTGGAGCTATTGAACTAGAACACGCTTTTTGTGTTCTGGTGAAAGAGCGAAATATCGTAGTTTCTGCGAGTCGAAGCTGGACAAGAAAAGCGGAGCGTGCCCGCTTAAATCCGCAGGATGTTGGAACCCTTCGTCATTAAACGACCATATAAAGCTAACTGTGAGCGGGTACAAACTTCTTAAGAGAAAATAAACAGGTAGGATGACGTCTATGATTAAAAAATTATTTAAACATTATGATTACTCGTTAATCATCAGTGTGTTACTTTTGTGCGGATTTGGACTTGTGATGGTTTATAGTGCAAGCATGGTATGGGCGGTTATGCGACACGAGACAAATAGTGCTTATTTCTTTAATAGGCAAATGATTTGGCTAGCGGCTTCCCTCATTATGTTTGTCCTTGCAATGATCTTTCCTTATAAAGCTTATCGGAAATTTATTGTGCCCATCCTTGGATTGTCCGTTATTTCCCTATTACTCGTAAAAGTAATTGGATCTACAACGAATAATGCCCAGAGTTGGATTGAAATTGGATCCTTTAGCTTTCAGCCATCTGAGTTTGTCAAACTTGGATTAATTATTTACCTGGCTGCCATTTACTCAAAAAAGCAGGCTTATATTTCTAATTTTGTAAGAGGAGCGATGCCGCCACTTCTCGTGATTGGCTTGATTTTTGCATTAGTTGCTTCACAGCCTGACCTTGGTACAGCGATGATTATCGCCTTAACCTCTGGCATTGTGATCTTTTGCTCTGGTATGAAATGGAGCCATATTCTGGGTCTCATCGTCATCGGAGGCATCGTATTCGGCTTAGCCTGGATGTCCCTCTCACCTGAACAAGCCTCCAGATTCACAGGAGCGTATGATCCTTTTTCAGATCCAGAAGATAGTGGTTTCCACCTCATTAACTCCTATATTGCGATTGCTTCTGGTGGGGTTACAGGTCAAGGATTTGGTCAAAGTATACAAAAATACGGTTTTCTTCCTGAGCCTCATACAGATTTTATTATGGCGATTGTCGCTGAAGAGTTAGGGCTGTTAGGCGTCGTATTTGTTATCGGTTTGCTAGGCTATATCGTTTTTAAAGGCTTCGTTATTGGAATCAGATGTAAGGATACTTTTGGCAGTCTGCTAGCGATAGGAATTTCTGGTATGATTGGCGTTCAAACAGCCGTTAACCTTGGGGCTATTACTGGGTGGTTACCGGTTACAGGCGTTCCGCTTCCGTTTATTAGTTACGGAGGCTCATCGTTAATTTTACTTATGATATCAGTAGGGATATTAATAAACGTTTCCGCGTTTGTAAATATAAGAAAAGAGCAAAAAACAGGCTATATCAACAAAGAAAGTAGCGTTCAAATGGAGCTTTAGCTTAAGGAGGAATTATGATGACAGCTATTTCGAAAATTCTTGTTGCTAACCGTGGGGAAATCGCTATTCGGATTTTTCGCGCCTGTACGGAGTTAAACATTCGAACCGTCGCGATTTACTCAAAAGAAGACAGTGGTTCTTATCATCGCTATAAAGCAGATGAAGCCTATCTTGTAGGAGAAGATAAAAAGCCTATTGATGCTTACCTGGATATTGAAGGTATTATTGAAATTGCTAAAACCAACAATATTGATGCCATCCATCCAGGTTATGGTTTTCTTTCTGAAAATCTTCAATTTGCCAAACGCTGTCAAGAAGAAGGCATTATCTTTATTGGGCCCGAGCTTGAGCACTTAAGAATGTTTGGAGATAAGGTGGAGGCGAGAAAACAAGCCATTTTAGCAGGCCTTCCGGTTATTCCAGGAACTGATGGCCCTGTCCATGAACTTGATGAAGTAAAGGCGTTTGCTGAAGAGAATGGTTACCCTCTCATGATCAAAGCCGCACTCGGTGGCGGGGGAAGAGGCATGCGTATTGTTCGAAGTCAGGAGGCGCTAGCGGACGCGTATGATCGTGCCAAATCAGAAGCGAAGGCAGCTTTTGGGGCAGATGACATTTATGTTGAGAAATTTGTAGAAAATCCTAAGCATATTGAAGTGCAAATTCTTGGAGATAAGCATGGAAACACGATACATCTTTATGAAAGAGACTGCTCTGTTCAGCGTCGCCATCAAAAAGTCGTTGAGGTAGCGCCAAGCGTTTCGTTAAGTGAAGATTCTAGGAAAGAAATTTGTGAAGCTGCCGTGAAACTGATGGAGAATGTCCAGTATGTTAACGCGGGAACAGTTGAATTCCTTGTGAATCAAACTGGAGAGTTTTATTTTATTGAAGTAAATCCTCGTGTGCAGGTTGAACATACCATTACCGAAATGATTACGGGAATTGATATCGTGCAGTCACAAATCATGATTGCAGAAGGCGAACATATCCATGGTGAGCGTCTTGGTATTCCAGAGCAGGATGCGATCGATTGTCACGGATATGCCATCCAATGTCGTGTCACAACAGAAGATCCAGAAAATAACTTTATGCCAGACACTGGAAAGCTTATGGCGTATCGATCAGGTGGTGGCTTCGGTGTACGTCTTGATGCAGGAAATGCATATCAGGGCGCGGTTATTACACCTTATTATGACTCATTGCTTGTTAAGCTTTCAACGTGGGCATTGAGTTTTGACCATGCTTCTTCTAAAATGGTCAGAAACTTGAAAGAATTTCGAATTAGAGGAATTAAAACGAATATTGCGTTTCTTGAAAATGTGATGAAGCATGAAAATTTTCGATCAGGCGTTTATGATACGTCATTTATTGATTCATCACCAGAACTGTTTGTGTTTCCAAAACGAAAAGACCGCGGAACAAAGATGCTTTCTTATATTGGAAACATTACAGTTAATGGCTTTCCTGGCCTTGATAAAAAGAAAAAACCAGCATTTTCAAAAAGAAGGGTGCCACATTTAAAATACAGTGAAGAAATCCCTCGAGGAACGAAGCAAATTTTAGATGAAGAAGGCGCAGAAGGACTTGTACAATGGGTGAAAGATCAGAAGAAGACGCTTCTGACCGACACGACATTCCGTGACGGACATCAATCCCTTTTAGCTACAAGAATGCGTACAACAGATTTACTTCATATTGCAGGTCCGACAGCACGAATGATGCCAAATTTATTTTCAATGGAAATGTGGGGCGGAGCCACATTTGATGTTTCTTTACGCTACCTAAAAGAAGATCCGTGGGATCGTTTAATAAAACTGAGAAAGCAAGTGCCGAACGTTATGTTCCAAATGTTACTACGCGCATCGAATGCCGTTGGTTATAAAAACTATCCAGATAACTTAATTCGTGAATTTGTTCAGAAGTCTGCCGATGCAGGTATCGATGTATTCCGTATATTTGACAGTTTGAACTGGGTAGAAGGTATGACAAAAGCAATTGAGGCGGTTCGTGAAACAGGAAAGGTAGCTGAGGCATCGATTTGTTACACAGGAGATATTTCTAATCCTTCTAAATCAAAGTATAACCTATCCTATTATCAAGAGCTTGCGAAAGAGCTAGAACAAGCTGGAGCACATATTCTTGGTATAAAAGACATGGCGGGCCTTCTGAAACCTCAAGCTGCTTATGAACTTATATCTACATTAAAAGAAACCGTCTCTATTCCGATCCACCTCCATACACATGATACGAGCGGTAACGGAATCTATACATACGCTAAAGCCATTGAGGCAGGCGTGGATATTGTAGATGTAGCTGTAAGCTCAATGGCGGGGTTAACTTCTCAACCGAGTGCCAATTCCTTATTTTATGCAATGGATGGTTCAGAAAGGCAGCCTGACATTGATATTCAAGCGCTAGAACAATTGTCTCATTACTGGGAAGATACGCGAAAATACTATAGCGGCTTTGAAAGCGGCATGACAGCCCCCCACACGGAAGTGTATGAGCATGAAATGCCAGGTGGGCAATATAGTAATCTTCAGCAACAGGCAAAAGGTGTTGGTTTAGGAGAACGTTGGGATGAAGTTAAACGGATGTACCGAAGAGTTAATGAGATGTTTGGTGATATTGTTAAAGTAACACCATCTTCAAAAGTTGTTGGTGATATGGCACTTTATATGGTTCAAAATAGTCTGACCGAGGACGACATTTATGAACGTGGCGAAACGCTTGATTTTCCTGATTCCGTTGTTGAGCTATTTCAAGGCTACCTTGGACAACCGTATCAAGGCTTTCCGAAAGAGCTTCAGCAAATCATTCTAAAGGGGCGAGAACCAATTACCACCCGACCGGGTGAACTGCTCGAACCTGTTAATTTTACAGATTTGAAAGAGACGCTTTACCATAAATTAAATCGTCAAGTCACAAGTCATGATCTCATATCCTATGCGCTTTACCCGAAAGTTTATTTAGAATATGAAGAAGTTCAGGAAATGTTTGGAGATGTTTCTGTCCTTGATACGCCAACCTTCCTTTACGGAATGCGTCTGGGAGAAGAGATAGAGGTAGAGATTGAACAAGGTAAAACATTAATTGTGAAGTTAGTATCAATTGGTGAGCCAAACATTGAAGGGAAGCGTACGCTCTACTTTGAGTTGAATGGCCAACCTCGTGAAGTTGTGATTAAGGATGAAAATATTAAAACTGCGATAGCAGCTAAACCAAAAGCAGATCGCACCAATGCTAACCACATTGGAGCAACAATGCCTGGAACAGTCATAAAGGTACTTGTTGAGAAGGGTGAGAGAGTAAATAAAGGTGATCACCTCATGATTACTGAAGCAATGAAAATGGAAACAACTGTTCAGGCTCCTCGAAGTGGAATTGTGGAACATATCCATGTAGTAAATGGTGAGGGTATTGAATCAGGAGATTTATTGTTAGAAATGAACGAATAGAAAAAAGCTGCGCATTTTTTGCGCAGCTTTTTTTCTATTGTCTGCCACTGCGGAGAGAAAGCATGACAAGGTAGAGTAGTACAGTAAAGAGCCCGGAAATAAAAAGTCCATGGAAAAGAGCAAGAAATAAATTTAAATTTGAAACGACAACAAGCATACCGCTCAAAGCCTGTAAACAAATAAAAGTAAAAGCAACAATAAGGCCGGTACGCATCGTACCTTTAGATTTAAATTCTCGTAATCCAATTATTAGAATATAAAGCAACCAAACAAAAATGAAGACAGCTGCCGTCCGGTGCAACATTTGAATTCCCTGTGGTCCAGAAAAAGCGAGCAGCTGACCATCAGTACAGAATGGGACATGATCACAAGCCATACTAGCACCTGTATGCCGAACTAGCGCACCAGTATAAACGACAACATACGAATAAATGGTAATCGCATATAAATGAATGCGAATACGTTTAGGAACATATGGCGTTTTTTGTTTACCTGAAGCTTCAAACACGAGAATGGTTAAAAGAACGACGCTTGCAAAACTAGCCAGTGAAAAGCCAAAGTGCGAAGCAAGGATAATATCTGACTGCCCCCAAACAACTGCAGCAGCTCCGAGCAACCCCTGGAAGACAATTAAAAATACGGAAGCGATCGCTAGAAATTTTGTTTCTCGCAGATGTCCGATTTTTCTCCACGTCCAGATTGCAAGAATAATCACTAGGAGACCAAGAGCTGCTGAAACGATCCTGTGACTTACTTCAATAATCGTTTCAATCTCTGGTGCCTCAGGTAGAACTTTTCCATAGCAGAGAGGCCAGGAGTTACCGCAACCGTCACCTGAACCTGTTTTCGTAACAACGGCTCCCATTAAGAGAACAAGTAGCATACCGAACGAGGTCAGGATCCCGAAGAATTTCAACAATTTATTCACAAATAACACCTTCTTATCTAATTGTGTGTAAATCATAGTACAATGAAAGTGTGAAAGGCTACGACATCATTGTACGAATGAAAGGATGAACCATTACGAAACGACGTATACAAAACAATTAGATTCGTTTATAATGGATAAGGATTGCGGATACTGCTTCCTTTCACAAAACCAACATTATCTTACCATAGCTGTTAACATGATTTCATTGTAAGATGTGAAGATTGATTTACATTTTGCATAACAGTATGGAAGAAACCTGGAGGGGTAATCGTGATAGCATATAACAAACAGGGCTTACACAGTCTTCTAATAAGATTGTCTACCAAGAATGACAGAGACACTGATTTAGATCAGTTGATTGAAAAAGGAGGTGTGTAGATTGAGTAAAGCGAGAACGGCTTATGAAGCTTCAAACCGGGTTATGGAACCAGGCCCACTATCAGAAGCAAATCCTACTGGTACGTGGAAAGACTTCTTAACACTTACGAAATTAGGGATTGTATTTGATAATTTAATTACCGCATTTACTGGTTTATGGGTTGCATCTGTTGCAGCAGGGTTTGATCTATTCGGTAATCCAATGGTCCTTATTCTTACGATGTTGGGAACAGCTTTTGTTGTTGCCGGGGGGACATCGTTAAATAACTACATTGACCGGGATATTGATCAGGTGATGGCAAGAACAAATACTCGTCCATCTGTAACCGGTAAAATACCTGCAAACCAGGTATTATTTGTAGGTCTCGGGCTAGCTATAGTAGGTACGATTATGTTGCTCATCGTCGAACCGATGGCGGCACTGTTGGGTCTACTGGGCCTTGTGATTTACGTTGTGCTTTACACAATGTGGACAAAACGGACAACTTCATTAAATACGGTTGTTGGGTCGTTTTCAGGGGCACTACCACCACTAATTGGTTGGGCAGCCATTGATCCAAACTTAAGCCCAGTTGCATGGGGCATGTTCTTAATTATGTTTATCTGGCAGCCGCCTCATTTCCTTGCACTCGCTATGAAACGGGTTGATGATTACCGAGATGCAGGAATTCCAATGTTACCTGTTGTAGCAGGATTTCCAATGACCAAGCGCCAAATTGTATTATATACGGCAGCGCTTGTGCCTGTGTCACTATTGCTTTACAGCTTTGGTCCTGTATACATTACCGTTGCATCCATTCTGGGCTTCGGTTGGCTTGCAATTGGAATAGCAGGATTTTTTATGAAGGATGATATTAAATGGGCGCGAATTATGTTTGTATATTCGCTCAATTATATTACAATCCTATTCATTGTCATGATTGCAGTAAATATTAATCCTTAAAAGTATCATTATGTATGGTCAGACAGGGTGGGTAGGGATGCCCTCCTTGTCTTCCTATAACTCAAATTTGAGTAAAAGCTATTATGAAAGTGAGGTTTAAGGTGCAAATGAAACGTTGGAGAAATGTTTGGCGTTTTTTACCACTGCTATCGGTAATTGCGTTAGCGCTTACGGGTTGCGGGAACGAACAGCTAACAGCTATGCTCCCTAAGGGAGAAGGGGCTGAAATGCAATTTAATCTCATGATGTTAAGCCTTTACATCATGATCGGGGTTTTCGTTGTAGTAGCACTCATTTATACAGTTGTGCTTGTTCGTTTTAGACGACGTGGTGAAAGCGACAATGAAATTCCAGAGCAAACGGAAGGTAACGTAGTTCTTGAGATTCTATGGACAGTTGTTCCGATTATTCTTCTTTTGATCCTTGCGGTACCGACAGTTATGACGACGTTTGCATTGGATGAGGGGACTGAAAAAGTACCCGATGGTGCAACCGTTATCAAGGTAACAGCACACCAATACTGGTGGGAATTTGAATATCCGGATCTTGAAGTGAAAACTTCTCAGGATTTACACATTCCAACCGGGGAAAGAGTTTATTTTGAACTCGTTTCGAAAGATGTAACGCATTCATTTTGGGTACCAACTCTAGGTGGTAAAATGGATACGAATACAGCTACAGAGAACAAAATGTGGCTAAATGCTCAGGAACCTGGTACATATTATGGGAAGTGTGCTGAGCTATGTGGACCATCACACGCATTGATGGACTTTAAAGTAATCGCTCAAGAAAAAGAAGACTTTGAAGCATGGGCAAAAAGCATGAAAGAAGCCGGTTCACAAGCAGCTTCTGACCAAGCGGCTCAAGGGGAAGAAATCTTCGCAAACAGCTGTATTGGATGTCACGCTGTAGGTAGTGAAGGCGGTAACACCGGTCCAAACTTAACGAACTTTGGGGATCGTGAACGAGTTGCTGGCGTTCTTGATCACACAGACAAGAACATTAAAGAATGGATCAGCAATCCATCTGAATTCAAGCCAGGTAATAACATGCCTGCGTTTGGTGATCAGCTAAATGATGAAGAGCTAGATGCTCTCGTTGCTTACTTACAAGGTCTAAAAGTTGAAGAATAGTCATCGGAAATAAGGAGGTTTCATTCGTGTCAGCACATGCTTATAAAAAGAAAAATCCTGTATGGGATTGGCTTACTACCGTTGACCATAAGAAGATCGGGATTCTCTATCTCGCTTCCGGTGCTTTCTTCTTTCTACTCGGTGGTATAGAAGCAATCTTATTGCGGGTGCAGTTGCTTTACCCAGAATTTGATTTCGTTGGAGCTGAAACTTTTAATCAGCTACTTACGATGCACGGGACGACAATGATTTTCTTGGCAGCCATGCCGCTTATATTTGGGTTTATGAATGCCATTGTTCCGCTCCAAATTGGGGCACGAGATGTAGCATTCCCATTTGTGAATTCACTAGGTTTCTGGTTATTTACAGCAGGCGGGATTCTACTTAATCTTGGTTGGTTCCTCGGTGGCGCTCCGGATGCAGGTTGGACCGGATATGCTCCACTATCAACAACTAGTCCAGGGAACGGGGTTGACTTTTATGTTCTTGGACTGCAAATCTCAGGTATTGGAACGTTAATTGGGGGAATTAACTTCCTAGTTACGATCATTAACATGCGAGCACCAGGCATGACATTTATGCGTATGCCGTTGTTCACATGGTCGAGTTTTATTACATCTGGTCTTATTCTTTTCGCTTTCCCTGCACTTACAATTGGTCTTGCGCTTCTTATGTTTGATCGTTTGTTTGGTTCTCAGTTCTTTGCAGCTGAAGCAGGCGGAAATCCAATTATTTATGAACATCTTTTCTGGATCTTCGGGCACCCGGAAGTTTATATTCTTGTTCTACCAGCTTTCGGTATGTTCTCTGAAATCATTGCGACATTTGCACGTAAACGTCTATTCGGTTATTCAGCAATGGTTTTCGCAACAGCTCTTATTGGTTTCTTAGGTTTCATGGTATGGGTTCACCATATGTTTACGGTTGGACTTGGCCCAATTGCAAACTCCATCTTTGCGGTTGCAACGATGTTAATTGCTGTTCCTACTGGGGTAAAAATCTTTAACTGGCTATTCACCATGTGGGGAGGAAAGGTAAGTTTCCCAACAGCTAACCTTTTCGCTGTAGGATTTATTCCTTCATTCGTACTTGGTGGGATGACAGGGGTCATGCTAAGTGTGCCACCTGCTGACTATCAATACCATGATAGTTACTTCGTAGTTGCTCACTTCCACTACGTTATCGTTGGTGGGGTTGTGTTTGGTCTCTTTGCTGGAATGTATTACTGGTGGCCGAAAATTTTCGGAACAGTCCTAAACGAATTTCTTGGAAAGCTTCATTTCTGGTTATTCTTTATTGGCTTCCACCTTACGTTCTTCCCAATGCATTTCTTAGGTCTTATGGGAATGCCGCGTCGAGTGTATACGTATTTATCTGGTCAAAGTCTTGATGAGGCAAACTTCGCAGCAACGATGGGTGCATTCTTAATGGGACTTGCTACAATCATTATGGTTTGGAACATTATTCAAACATCGGTTAAAGGTAAAAAAGCTGGAAATGATCCATGGGATGGTCGTACGCTTGAATGGGCGATTTCATCTCCTGCTCCAGAATATAACTTTGCGCAAACGCCACTTGTTCGTGGTCTTGATGCATGGTGGTTAGAAAAACGCGCAGGTAATAAACAAATGGTTGCAGCTGAACCATTGGATGATATTCATATGCCTGACTCATCTATTTTACCTGTACTCTTATCTTTAGGCTTGTTTACCGCAGCACTTTCTGCGATTTATTCCAACTGGGTGCTTGCTATTGGTGGGCTCGCTCTTGCAGCGCTATCAATGATTTTACGCTCAGTTATTGATTACCATGGATATCATATCCATAAAGAAGACCTGCCTGCTGAAGGGAGGGAAGGCAAATGAAATCGAACGAAGCAATGACTAAGTTGCCTGCCAATCCGGAACGGGCTACGCTAGATGGTAAAAATAAATTTCTTGGTTTCTGGTTCTTCCTTGGAGGCGAAACCGTGCTTTTCGCCTCGCTTTTTGGGGTATACTTAGGACTAAGAAATGCAACAAACGGTGGAGTTACATCAAATGAACTATTTGAACTTCCCCTTGTTTTTATTGCAACAATGCTGTTATTAACAAGTAGTTTAACGTCGGTATTTGCAACAATGGCTCTTAAAACAAACCACTTTAAGCGTATGATTGGTTGGTTTGTGGTGACTGGACTTCTAGGACTTGGATTTCTTGGACTAGAGATTTATGAGTTTAATCACTATGTACATGAATATGGGCATACGATTAAAAGTAGCGCATGGGGATCTGCTTTCTACACGCTTGTAGGAACTCACGGAGCTCACGTATTTATGGGGATTTCCTGGATTACGCTTCTCATTATTCGTAATTTAAGAAGAGGAATGGACCTTTATACAGCACCAAAGTTTTATCTCTTTGCTCTCTACTGGCACTTTATCGATGTTGTTTGGATTTTCATCTTTACAGTCGTTTACCTAATGGGAAAGGTGGGTTAATTTAATGGCACATCATGAAGGTCACGATACGATGTCAGAGCACGACCAAAGTCATCTCGACATTCATCACAAGATTGCACATGAAAAGGAATTTAAGCAACAAATTGTTTCCTTTGCCATGATGATTTTCCTAACGATGATTGCGTTTGTTGCAGTAGCTAGCGATGCGATCTCGGATGCTTTCACCGTTATTTTCATCATGATTCTGGCAGGTATTCAATTGGTGTTTCAACTTTATATGTTCATGCACTTAAGCCACAAGGGGCATCAGTATCCTGCATGGGGGATATTCTTTGGAGTCTTCGTAGCTGGGACTTGTGTCGTTGCGTTAATGGGCATGATTTGGTAATTGATTTACTTAGAAGCTGTTCACAGGAACAGCTTCTTTTTTTATACAAAAAAAGCGCAGCATATGCTGCGCTTTTGACTAAACTTTGAAATTGATTTTAATAAGCCCTGCTTCTCTTGCTGAATTAAATGCAATTAGAAGAATCGGTCCAATGATAAAACCCATAATACCAAGAAGCTTTAAGCCGATATACATTGAAATAAGCGTAGACAACGGAGAAAGTCCAATGTGTCGACCCATGACTTTGGGTTCAACTGTTCTACGTATAACAAGCAGTACGACGGCTAGGATCGCCATTTGACTTCCTGTTGCGATGTCGCCTGTTAATAGATAATAAATGGCCCACGGACCCAGAATGACAATGGAACCAATGATTGGGATGAAGTCGATGACCCAAATAATGAAAGCCATTAGTAGGGCCACTTTTGGTGTGATTATTAACAAGCCAATTAAACTAACAACGAAAATAATGATACTCACAAGAAACTGGGCTTTAAAAAATCCAAAAATCACGTATGACAAACGACTTGTCATAAATTGTACTTTTTCTGCTGTTTGTTCAGATAAATAAGAATAAGATTTCTTCTTAAGTCTTGGTAAGTCCATTAAAAATAAGAAGAGTGCAATTAAATAGACGAGGATACTGACTAAGTAATTTGGAATACCTGTCACAATGATGGTAATGATTTTCAAGTAATCGATGCTGCTGATTGTATTCTTCGTATTTTCGAGGAAACGATCAACTTGATTGGTAAACTCCTGAACAAATTCAGGTGGGAAACTCTTTGAAACAGCTTCCATGTTCGATTCCATACTATCCCACATCTGAGTAATATTTTGTATGTACAGTGGGGAATTTTCTACTAACGCTATCCCTTCAGTAATGACCTTTGTTATGAGAAAATAGCCTAATAACCCAATAAGGATAACAAACAAAGTGAACACAATAATAACTGGAAAATACCGCTTCAGTTTCGTATTCTTTTGAATCAGTTTAACAGCTGGATCAAGGGCAAGAGCGCTGAGAAACGCGAGAATAAGAGGGATGGAGACGGGTAAGATCCAGAAAGCAAGCACTGCTAAAAGCGCAATGACCAATAAAATAAGTAAGAATCGTTTTGTGAGGAACTTCGGCAATCTTGTTCTCCTTTCTAAGTCAAACCATCTTTCTCTATTATAGTACGGACTTATACGCTTTACCAGTAGAGAGAAATGAATTATTTGACGAATAATTCATTTTCTCTTACTCATATAGTATTAAAAGAGAAGGCTAGAGGGGGGAAGGAACGTCATGAGAAAGCCACTTCATCAAGGAAGCCTGACCATCTCAGAAAACGTGATCGATTTCATTTTAGAGGTTGCGATAAAGGAGACAGAAGGTGTTTGCTTTGTAAAAAAAACGCTGAGAAAAATGGTCGGAAAAGGAAAGCGTTCTTCTTATCAGTATGAAAACATTCATGAAGATGGAGGATTAGCATTAAAGGTCGAAGTAGCGATTGATTTTGGCGAGATTATTCCATATACCTGTTTTGTTCTACAGGAGAGAATTAAAAATGATGTTGAAAAAATGACTGGTTTACAAGTCGATGAGGTAAATGTGGTAGTTTCAGGCTTAAATCTTCAAGTAAATGAAGAGTAAAAAAACTCCCTCCTTAAGTGGAGGGAGTTTCTTTGTATAACCTTACTTTGAAATAAACATTTGTGTCCAATAATATCCATATGAACCACCTGTAACGTATCCAACGCCAATTTGAGTATACCCTGGATTTAAAATGTTTTTTCGATGCCCTTCACTATTCATCCACGCCTTTACCACTTCTTCAGGTGTAGCTTGCCCTGCAGCGATATTTTCTCCAGCACTTCTATAGGACACGCCAAAATTTTCAAGCATGGAAAACGGAGAGCCGTACGTTGGAGATTGATGAGAGAAATAATTTTTATCTCTCATATCAGAAGACTTATATCTTGCTACTCGGGCAACTTGCCAATTCCAGGTTAAAGGCGAAAGGCCGTTTTTCGCGCGTTCTTTATTCGTTAACTCCATCACTTGATGCCCTACATCTTTTGACTTTTCAATTGAGGGATTAGCAGTTGGCACGTTTACTTGATCACCAGGATAAATCAGATCTGGATTTTCGAATTGTTGATTTGCACGAATGATTTCGGTAAGACCAATTCGATAGCGCTTTGAAATTTTCCATAAAGTATCTCCAGATTTTACAGTATATGTAGTTTGACCATGTGCAACGTCTGGAAGGAAAAGCACCGTTACGAGCAGAAATACGAGTAAGAATGGGATTGCTTTTTTCAAATGATCATCTCCTTTCAATCGTAGTTTGACCAGAAGAAAAAATAATAATCGTACTTCATTTAAAATTCGTTTGATATTGTTTCCTTTGGACATGCTAAAAATGGAGTATAAATGGGGATTAAACCAAGTAAACATTGCAACTACACTGCTCGTTATACTATTATTAAAGAGTGAACATGTTGTGAATTACAAAGGAGGCAAAGGAATTATGAAATTTGATAAAACTGGTCTAGAATCTACGATCGTTCAATTTTCGATTCTTGATCATATCATGCATGAAAACGGTTTAGTTCTTGCTGGACAATGGGATTATGAGCGTGTTACATACGATTATAAATTTGAGGATATGACGAATGGAGATGTTTACTACCTTCGAGTACCAGGTGTTGCAATTGAAGGCATGGTTGAATCTTCGTATGCCGTCATCAAACTAGGCAAGCCTTATCTTGGAAAGCATTACTACCCACATGGTGTAGAATATGATGAAGAGTTTCCAGAAACCATTCTAAACACATGCTACAAGAAACTAGAAATCCTACGTGATCAACTAGGTTCTGCACTACAAAGAAGCATGGTTTCAGTTGGAGATTTAGCACAACACGTCACTCCGGCAAAACCCTCAGATAGCGTAGCAGAAGCAGCTGCTATTATGAAGAAAGAAAATGTAACGATCGTCCCGGTTTGTGATGGAGAAAACCTCGTTGGAATTGTAACGGATCGTGCCATTGCGGTTGGCGGGTTTGCAGATAATCAGGCAGGAACAACAAAAGTGGAAGGGCTTGTGGAAAAACCATCCATGACACTTTCACCAGATATGAAACCGGAGCAAGCAGCAGAACTAATGAATGAATCGCGCTTAACAGAAGTGATTGTTTTAGATGGAGAACGCTTTGTAGGTATTGTTTCTTACTTCCAATTAAAAGAAAAAATGAATGCATAAAAAGAAGAGCCAGGTGCTCTTCTTTTTTTTGGTACCAGCAAGAAATAGGCGAGAACGTGTTTAGGCTATAAACCTAAATCAGTGTAATCGTTGCAGTTTCTACAAGGGATAAGGCATAATAGATACAACGAAATGGAGGCGACTGGAATATGAAAAATCTCATTCGGTTCGCTTTGTTGATTATCGTGATCGTGATAGGAATAAACGTTTACGAGAAAATCGAATGGAGTCATATTGGTTCAGAAGTAGAACGAATCATTAATGAAGAGAAGTTCGTGTTAGAAGACACAATAAAAAATTCGGAGAATCAGGAGCAAGCCATTAAGAAAGATGAACCTTTACCTGAATTAACGGGTATTGAAAAGTGGTTAGGCAAAGGGGTAGATGCTGTAGAAGCCAATCTTGGTAAGCCTGACCGAATCGACCCAAGTTCATACGGTTATGATTGGTGGATTTACGAACAGTCTAATTCTGCCTATCTACAAGTTGGTGTTGAAGACAATCGCGTTGTGACAATCTTCTTTATGGGAGATGTGGATGCGGGTGAACGATATCCAATGGGGGAGCAGGCTGCAGCTGTTTTCGAAGAACAGAAACCCCTTGAGCAAGTTCCAGTAAAAGTGAATGCCTATGATTATCGTTTTCAGCTTACAAAAGAAGAACAACAGCTTAAACCTTTAGTTTCCATACACGACAATTTATATGTCCAATATTATTTTGATAAATTTAATGGAAGTTTAAGGGCGGTTCGAATTGCAGAGCCGAGTGTTCTTGTGAAACAAAGGCCTTATGCCGTTTCATACCGTGGTGAATTGCTGGAGCCAGAGGAATTGACAGGAGAAGAATGGCAGAATGTTCAGGGGGCAATGGAAAAGCAAATCTTTGCCATGACAAATGTCCTTCGTAACCTTTCAGACAAGAAGCCTCTGGGTTATAACGATGAAGTAGCAAACGTGGCATTAGGCCACAGCAAAGATATGGAAGAAAATAATTATTTTTCACATACGTCTCCATCTGAAGGAGAGCTTTCTGATCGATTAAAACAAGGGGATGTACTGTATAGTTATGCAGGAGAAAATATCGCAGCCAGGTATCCTGACGCGGGGGCTGCGATGATTGGATGGTTAAATAGTAAAGGTCATCGGGAAGCGCTTCTTAATGAAGAATTTACTGAAATTGGAGTTGGCGTTTTCCGAGACTACTATACACAAAATTTTATTAAACCTTTCTAGGGATAACCATGAAATTACCGGTGGCTGTGGCAACAATGGTTTCATCATCGCGATAAACGTTTGCTTTTACCACCCACCTAGAAGCGCTTTTAAAAACGATGTGAGAGCGGCACCTTAATTCATTCCCATCGCCTTTGGATAAAAAGTGGATGTTCAACTCGGAAGTAACTGCTGCCTGATTAGAAGGCAGTAATTGGTGAACGAGGGAACCCATAGCAATATCGATTAAGGATGCCGTGATGCCACCGTGTACCATTTTTAGAGGATTATGAACAAGCTGTCTGACAGGGATGATACTTTCGTATGTATTCTCATTGAGGAGTTTGCTCTTAATTCCCATAAATCCAGCCAAATAGGTTTTATAGTCATCTGTCTGCTTCTTTTTCACCCCTTCTAATAAGAATAGAAGAGATTGTTTTTCTTCCTCGTTTGCTTCTTCTAAAATTGCAGAGAAAAGCTGATGTAGTTGAGTGTCCATTATAAGAATCATTCCTTTTCAAGAATTACCATCCATTTCAGTTTACCAGTAATGGTCGCATTCCCCAATAAATAGGCGCACAATTGTTAAAAGTCTAATTATGATGTAGTAAGACCATTTAGATTTGATTGAAGTGGAGGTGGCGAATTTGCCTGAAGCAAAGGAAAAAGGAAGTCAAAAAGTTCAGGAATTTAAAACATTCGTCAAAGCTCATCCTCACGTATTGAAAAAAGTGAAGCAGAATGAAAAAACGCTTCAAGAGTTGTTTGAGGAGTGGATGCTTTTTGGTGAAGATGATCCAAGTTGGTATGAAGAAGAGCAGAAAGATGATCGTGAAGTTGCAAGTGAAAAAGGAATTGGTAGTATGCTCGGTGCGATTAAACAAATGAATTTTGAAGAGGTTCAAAAAGGGATTGAGCAATTCAGCGGAGCCGTTTATTCCATTCAAGAGGTTTTATCACAATTTCGTTCTAAACCAAAGCCTCCTCCTTACACTCAGTCCCGTTCTCCGTTTCCGTTTCGACATGACTAGGAGGGGTAGCGATGCGTGAAGAAGTACAGGAGTTTTTAGCTAATCGTCAGGACCTTGTTATATTTTTAAGGAACCAGCCTGTTTGGTATCGTAGGTTAAGTAGAGAACCGTTTGCCTTAAAAGAGTTTGAAGAAGCGTCAAAAACGTTTTACGGTCAAACCTTTCCTCAGAAAGTAGACCGTTTTCAGAACCAATTAAATATGGTGAATATGATGCTTGCTTTAATGACCCAATTAAAAAATTAGGGTCATTTTTATTATTCTTTTCTTTCCTGGGCACACTTAGGAAAGAAGGAGTGTGGATGAGTATGTTTGTAAAACGTGGAGGAAGGCACCTGATTGTTCTACTATTGATGATTAGCTGCTGTGTACCAGTAGTTGGGTTCAGTCAAGCGCTGCAAGAGAATGTTTCAGCGAAAGAAAACACAGAGCCAGTTGTTGTAAACCATCGCGTAAAGGGCCCTAATGTATTTATAGAATGCTTGATTCCGAATTTTTCATTTGATGAAGGAAATCGGACAAAAGAGTATCATGGATACTTAGATGTTTATTTGGATGGTGAAAAGTATCAAACGGTTGAGCGGGCTGCATTCGTCTTACGAAATTTACCTGAAGGGAAGCACTCCATACGTCTTGATATTATGAGAGAAGATGGTGGAAGGTATTTGTCGCTAAAGGAAATGAATGTGGAAATTAAATAAGCCTCTTTTGGAGGCTTTTGATTAGGATATTTGTTTAAATGGTGTTGTAGGCGGAACGAGCGGTGGAAATTGTTCTTGAATATAGTTGAAAATCAATTTCTCCACTTGAATCCCTTGTTGGATAAGAGCCTTGTTGCCAAATAAACAATTAAATTCAAGGAAGTAATAGTTGCCGTTTGAATAAGCAATATCAAAACCGGCATGGTTAATGCCAAGCGCTTTGGCTGTCTGATCGACTAACTGAAGCGCTTCTTCAGGTATGTTATGAAAAGAAAGCTTCCCACCTTGTGCGACATTATTTAGGAACGACTCGCCCCCAACACGCCAATAGGCTGACACGACATTATTCCCAACATAAACCACACGGAGATCTTTTTCAATAGGTAAGTATTCTTGTACGTAGAGAACCTCATTGCGCTCTGCATAAGAGCGGAACTCTTCCTCAGTACGGATAAGAAAAACCCCATTCCCCATTGAGCTTCTCACTTCTTTTGCTACAAAAGGAAAAGGGAACGTATTTAGAATGCGTTCAATGGACTCATTGGACCTTCCAGCTATTTCAGTATAAGGCATAAGATCTGGCGAAAGCGACCAAAATGCTCTCGTCATTTCGACTTTATCGAAGCCGAGTTGAATGGATTGGATCGAAGGGAAAATCTTTTTATTTAACCCATAGACTAGAGAATTCACTTGCCACTTTTCGGGAAATAAGAGCATATCTGCTTCTCTAATCACATGAATATCTTTAAACATATGATCGGGTTTAACATAAGACACGCCATTCATACCAAGAGTTCGAAATGGATTGAACGTAATAAGTTTCACGGTTTTCTTTGTCTTCCTTTCTTAGATGAAAACATATAAATCTAGAAAATTATAGAGCTGATTACATAAAAAGTCAATAACCAAATCGTGGGTATTCACTTTACTACTATAGTAGAGGACTGGTCAGGGGGTTCCTAGAAGTGGTAAGATAAGGGTGGAGGTGTAAGTATGATTGCTACTCTAGATAGTGTAATGATTTTAGATCAGGCTGAAGAGCTTGGATTTTTGATAAAAGATTCAGAGGTAGCTCATGAATATCATGAGGCAAAGAAGCAGTTATCGAAAGATCGGGAGGCGCAGCGTTTGATTAAACGCTTCACAGAAATGAAAGAACTTTATGATGAAGTTCAACGTTTCGGGCGTTATCATCCTGACTTTATGACGATTACTGTGAAAGTCCGTGAAGCAAAGCGAGATATGGACCTTCACGAAGCGGTTGCGGCATTTAAGAAAGCGGAGACCGAGCTTGAAGGCCTTCTTGTAGAGGTTTGTTCTCTATTAGCAGGTGAAGTTTCTCCTTCTATTAAAGTTCCTTCCGGAAATCCTTTCTTTGATAACCAATCGTGTGGTGGAGGCTGCGGCTCAGGCGGCAGCTGCGGTTGTGGATAACCAGAGCATATGCTCTGGTTTTTCAATTTCGAAAGCGAATGCAGTCAGGACAAAGATTCCCGCAACAAAACATTTTTTCTTGGGGGACTAGAAATCGTACGCGATAAACAAGCAGCTGATCTTCTTCGCGAACGAAGGAATATTCCATCCTTAATTGCTTCCCTCGCATGCTTCTAGCAGCTTCCAATTTAATTAACATTTCAATCTCAGCTTTTCTGATATTCGAATTTACTGTAAGATAGAGAAAGGGAATACCAGTTATCGTTTGTTTTGATACGGTGTTCACATAAGTTGAATCGGCCAGTCGATTTAGAAATGGATTCCATATCTCATCAAGATTCATTTTAGAGCATCCTTTCTTAAAGACGGTCTACTCCTATCGTAACTGAATCATCAGTATATGACCATCACTCTGTTCAAGAGGCGGGTGGAGTTTATAAGTAAAGGGGAAACGCGCCATGTTTGTAGAACGAGTTGGCCTGGCAGTTTATATTCAGTCACTTAAGCATGCCAAACAGTTAAGAAGGTTTGGAAATGTTCACTACGTTTCCTCAAAACAAAAATATGTCGTGATTTATATTAATCTCGATCAATTGGAAACAACGAAAGAACGCTTAAACTCTCTTCACTTTGTAAAGCGAGTAGAGCCTTCAAAGCGTCCAGAGGTGCAGACTGAGTATCAAAACGCAAAGCCTGATAAAGCAAAACAGTATGATTACAAAATGGGTCTCTAAAAAGCCAATCCTTTTAGGAGGCTTTTTTTATGTTCTTTTTTAGAGAACCTAAATGGTTGATTATTTCGGTAACCGAAGTATATAATGGTCGAATTAAAGGAAGTGACATAATGGAAAATTGGAAACGAAATGTGTGGATTTTGTTTGGTAGTCAATTTTTAGTCCTTGGTGCCATGACGATGATTATGCCCTTTCTACCTCTATACGTGCAGGAACTTGGTGTAGAAGGGGAAAGTCAAATTAGCCTCTGGTCAGGCGTCATTTTCGGTGCGAACTTTTTGACAGCCTTTTTATTTTCACCATTCTGGGGACGTATGGCAGATCGACATGGACGAAAGCTGATGCTACTTCGTTCTGGCTTCGGTATGGCAATCGTAATTATTTTAACCGGATTTGCCACAGGTCCCTGGTCTTTACTAGGTTTACGCCTGCTTAATGGAGTTGTATCAGGATTCATTCCTGCCGCAATTGCTCTCGTTGCAACGAATACACCAAAAGAGCACGTTGGTTATGCACTCGGTACGCTAAATTCAGGGGCGGTCGCCGGTGCCATATGTGGTCCATTATTCGGTGGATTAATGGCAGAAACGTTTGGTTTTCGAATGATTTTTAACATTACGGGTATTGTTATTTTACTTGCTGCGTTTGTTGTACTATTTCTAGTGAAAGAAGAGACAAAACCAGAGCCTTCAGCTAAGAAAGAGAAGAGCAACGCGATAAAAGATTTTAAAAAAGTAACGGTTCATTCTCCTATGGTGTCTTTAATGCTTGTTGGTTTTCTTGTACAGTTTGCGCTTTTAGGCATGAATCCACTCATTCCACTTTTTGTGCAACAGCTAACAGGCTCGAATGTGGCTTTATTCGCAGGAATTGCGGCTTCTGTCATGGGAGTGGCCAATATGCTGGCTTCTCCTAAACTTGGAAAAGTGGGAGATCGAAAAGGGTCCCACCACGTCCTCTATTATTCGTTAATAGGGGCTGCGATTTTTTCGATACCACAGGCGTTTGTGCAAGAACTTTGGCAACTCATTGCCCTTCGCTTCTTGTTAGGGTTATGTATAGGCGGTTTGTTACCTTCAGTTAATTCGTTAGTTAAGACGCTATCGCCTGCAGGGATGGAAAGTAGAACGTATAGTTTCTCAAATAGCGCCGTTTATTTAGGGAACTTACTTGGTCCTGTAACGGGAGGGGCCATTGTCGCGATGGTAGGGACAAGAGGGCTCTTTTTATTTGCGGGTTTCATATTGTTGATTAGCGTAGCGTATGTAAAAAGAAAAGTCCTCCCAATCCTTGATCGCAAAGTTTACGAAGCGAGAGAAATTCCATCATAAAAAGCAGGAGCCATTGGCTCCTGCTTTTGTTCATTCTTTGAACTTACTGAAGCGGAGGGATCAAGTTATTTAAGCGAAGAATACCAATAATATAGTTGAAATAAAGATCTACTTCGTTAAATTCACTTGAAGGTTTTACTTCAATAGGGATGATTGGCGTCTCGATCTCTTTGCTTAATGCTTCGAAAAGTTCTTGGCGCTGTACATGTGGCTCTTTTGCAGGAATACCTTCTCTAGATATGTAAAGAGGCTGTAGGTTTCCTTCTCCAGCAGGTTTTAAGACGACTACCGGTGATAAAACTTCCCTATTATTCTTAGTGGTTTTAAGTACGAGTAAACGGTGAACGCGATGGGAATTCGTTCTTGCCAGTTCAACTAATTCATATATATCAGAATAGCCTTCACCAAGTTCGATAAAGCGTTGAATCATAAGATTGTTCTCCTTTCCTTTAAACAGAAATCCAATCATAATGTAGCATGAATTCTTTCTAATGGAAAGGATGAAGCGTTTGCATTAGAATGAAAAGAAAGGAGGTTCTTCGATGGTCTCGATTCTGCTTCTGGTTGGTTTAGTAGGTGGGTTGCTCTATCTATACTGGACAGGAAGAAATGCTAAAGAGGAAACCATGGATAAAAAGCTCATACAGGGCTTTATTATTGCTGACATTC
This sequence comes from Guptibacillus hwajinpoensis, assembly GCF_020524165.1. Lineage (GTDB taxonomy): Bacteria > Bacillota > Bacilli > Bacillales > Guptibacillaceae > Guptibacillus > Guptibacillus hwajinpoensis_D. Next base: position 1,118,728 of record NZ_JAIVKU010000004.1, on the reverse strand, counting down.
TTGCTGCGCTTGTACTACATGGTGTCATCACAGCAGCTGAGGCTGAAATGCTTTCAGATCAATCACTCTCAGAGGTAGAGGATTATTTGTTTAGTCATACAGATATTACTGAAGGGACGTTTGGGGATTGGATTCATCATGACTGGGGCGGCGTTCCGGTCATTGACATGCATGACCTTGATCCTGGGTAAAGGAATCAGGAACCTTCTGAGCATAAAAAAACCCGCAGGAAATCCTGCGGGTGCCTTAAGCTGTGAAGCTAAGGCAAATGGGAGAGGAGAAACCGGAGGAAGAACTTATGGGGAAACGTAAGTCTTCTTCCGCGGTTGGCAACATCGTTCTAAACGATGCTACTACGTTTAGTATCGCCATCCCCAAATGGATTATACATCGATTTTAGCTTTCCCCTTTTTTGTGGTAGGATAAGTAGGAATATGGAAACGATAAGGTTGTGAGAGAGATGCGTATTATTGCAGGAGAATGTAAAGGAAGACAAATAAAGCCCGTTCCGGGGACTTCCACAAGACCAACAACAGATAAAGTAAGAGAATCGATTTATAACATCATCGGCCCATTTTTTGAAGGGGGTTTAGCTCTTGATCTTTATGGAGGGAGTGGAGCATTAGGGATTGAAGCGTTAAGTCGTGGGATTGAGAAATGCGTGTTTGTAGATCGAGAAATCAAGGCGATCGAAACGATCAAATGGAATCTTGAGCAAACAAAATACACCGAATCCGCTGAGGTTTTTCGTAATGATTCCAAACGTGCCCTAAAAGCTCTTCAAAAGCGAGAGATTCGCTTTTCACTTGTGTTGTTAGATCCTCCTTATCATAAAGAGCAGATTCTACATGATCTTGAGAAACTAACGACTTATCAGTTATTAGAGAACAAAGCAACCATTGTTGTAGAACACAAAAAAGAAGTGAAGCTCCCAGAATCATATGCCGGATTACAGATGATTCGCGAAGAAACATATAGCGGGAAAACCACGATATCCATTTATACATATGAACAGATGCATGTTGAGGAGGAAGAATAGTCATGGCAAAAATTGCAGTATGTCCGGGAAGCTTTGATCCAGTGACATTTGGTCATCTGGATATTATTAAACGAGGTGCGAGAGTTTTTGATGATATTAAAGTTGTCGTCCTCAATAACCAGAGTAAGTCAACGTTATTCTCAGTCGAAGAGCGCGTCTCGTTATTAAAAGAAGCAACAAAAGATATTCCAAACGTCACCGTAGATTCGCACCATGGCCTCTTAATCGAATATGCCAAAAAAGTGGAAGCTTCAACGATTCTACGAGGGTTGCGTGCGGTGTCTGACTTTGAATATGAGATGAAAATTGCATCGATTAACCGCAAACTAGAAGATGAAATTGAAACGTTCTTTATGATGACCAACAATCAATACTCCTTTTTAAGCTCAAGTATTGTAAAAGAAATAGCGAAATACCACGCACCTGTCTCAGATCTTGTTCCTGAGATTGTTGAAAATGCGCTCAGAGAAAAATATGCAGAATCCCCGTTAAGCTAACGGGGGTCTTTTTTCTACTTTGCCTGTGCGGTAAGCAACAAGAAAGATAAATGTAAGTAAAGAAAATAGAGTGACCCAGGATCCTGTTTGTATAAAAAAGGAATAGACACTTTCGATAAAAGATGGAGCATCTTCTCGATTTAACACAGGAAGTGATCCATTATCCGTGGATAGATAATTCAAATAAATCGGCTTCCATAGTACAAGTGTTAGAAAAGCGGCAAAAAAACCATGAAGCAATCTAGCCATAAAAAAAGGTTTAAACCGAATATCGGTGTCAGCTAGAATACTTGCCACTTGTGCTTGGACGGAAAAGCCGTTAAAAGCAAGAATGAAGCTTGTCACGATTGCTTGAGCAAGTAATGGAGTAGAGCTTTCACTTGCCAGTCGACTTCCTAACGTAATCTCAAACATTCCAGATAGTAGTGGGATATCTAGTTCTGGTGAGAGTTGGAACAGTAAGAGGATGGATCTGAGAGCTGCTGCAAGTAAACCTGCAAGCCCAATGACACCCAGTAGCTCATTTAAAACAGAAAATAGAATGATAAAGCCACCAACCATTAATAACGTTTTAATCGAAGAATGAACCGCATCACCCATCATTTTTCCGAATGGACGACGCTCCAAAAGCCTCGTTTCATGTAGAGCTGAAAATGCAAGGCCTAGTCTTGACTGATTAAAGCGTTTCTCATCAGTTGTATGGGCGTCTTCAGGGTGATGGAATCGCATCACAAATCCAACCATAATATTACCAGCATAATGAGCCATCGCGAGAATAACACCAAGTGCCGGATTATGAAAAAAGCCCACTGCTACTGCACCAAAAATAAAGAGTGGATTAGAGCAGTTCGTAAACGAGACGAGACGTTCCCCCTCTATGGCAGAGATGTCATGATTTTGTCGAAGGTGAGCGGTATACTTAGCACCTGCTGGGAAGCCGGATGCAATGCCCATGGCAAACACAAAAGCACCTGAACCTGGTACGCGAAATAGAGGTCTCATTAAGGGCTCTAGTAAAATGCCAATGAACCGAACTACGCCAATTCCAATTAGAATTTCAGAAATGATAAAAAAGGGTAATAAAGAAGGGAAAACAATGTTCCACCACATGGATAAACCGCTTTTTGATGCCTCTAATGTATGCGCTGGAAATAAGATAACGGCGAGAGCAACGAATGTTACGGACGTAGCAAGCATTATCGTTTTAGCTACTTGAACGTTCATAGTTGCTTCCCTCCTACTTTTCTAATTAAAAGCAATCAATGAAAAGATTCTCTAACCTGTCCGATAATTAAAATATACGTATGTGAGGCACAATTAGACCATATGATTAAGCAGGTATAGACAGGGAGGCGTTCTTAATGAACCGTCCGAAGATTGGATTAGCTCTCGGGTCTGGAGGAGCAAGAGGATTTGCGCATCTAGGGGTCCTGAAGGTACTTCTCCAAGAGAAAATTCCTATTGATTTCATCGCCGGAAGTAGCATGGGGTCGTTAGTCGGTGCGATATATGGATCGGGTCATGATGTAGCTACTATGGAAAAAATGGCATCGCTTTTTCGGAGAAAGTATTATTTAGACTTTACTGTGCCAAAGATGGGATTTATTGCAGGGAACAAAGTGAGAAGTTTAATTGAAACGTTAACTCACGGAAAAAAGATTGAGGATATGGATCCACCTCTAGCAATCGTAGCAACAGATATCATTAAAGGAGAAAAGGTTGTTTTTCGAACAGGATCGGTTGCGCAAGCGGTTAGAGCAAGTATTGCCATACCTGGAATATTGGTTCCTGAAAAGATTGGAGACCGACTTTTAGTCGATGGTGGCGTAATTGATCGCGTCCCTGTTTCAGTTGCAAGGGAGATGGGGGCCGATCTTGTTATTGCTGTTGACGTATCGAATGTAAAAAAAGAGCCTGATGTGACCTCCATTATCGACGTGATTATGCAGAGTATTGATATTATGCAAAACGAAATGGTCCGTCTACACGAGATTAATGCAGATGTCATGATAAAACCAGGTTTGGAATCCTTTCAATCACGAGCTTTTACAAACGTACTTGATATCATTAAAATCGGAGAGGAAGAAGCCTATCGCCACCTTGAGCAAATTCACCAGGTGGTGAAGGTGTGGAAGGAGAAAAACAAATGAATCGAAGCACCAAGAAATTCACCTATGTGTGGGCAATCATCCTAGTATTGGTGGCGGCCTTTACATTCATTGACCTGCCCTATTATGTCACTACGCCGGGAGAAGCGAGAGTATTAGATGAAGTGATTAACGTCGATGGTGGTTCTCAAGATGGTGGCGATTTTATGCTAACCACTGTTCGAGTCGGTGAAGCGAATGTGATCCAGTATATTTGGGCCCAATTCAACGAATACCATGAGTTAATTGATGAAGATTTAATCAAGCGTGAAGGCGAGTCAGATGAAGAATATCATCAAAGACAGTTGGACGTCATGGCCAACTCACAGACAAGTGCTACGATTGTAGCTTATCAGGCAGCCAATAAAGATATTACCATTACGAAAAAAGGTGTGCTGGTTACTGGCATCATTGAAGGGATGCCCGCTGATGGGAAATTAGAAGTAGGCGATTTGATTGTGAAGGTTGATGGAGAAAAGGTGCAAGAAACAGAGCAACTTCTTGATCAACTTGGTGCTTATAAGAAGGAAGATACAGTTAAATTGACGATCAAAAGAGATGGGAAAGAAAAAGAAGTTGAGCTTGGATTTACAGAGTTTCCAGAGGCTTATAATACAGAAGATGGAAAAGTAGGTGTTGGCATTACGGGTCCTGTCACAGCGACTACAATCAAGACCGATCCTTCCATTAAAATCAATACAGATGAAATTGGTGGACCCTCAGCGGGGTTAATGTTTACTCTAGAAATATATAATCAATTAACGGAAGAAGATTGGACAAAAGGGTATGAAATCGCTGGAACCGGTACCATCAATGATAAAGGTGAAGTTGGACCGATTGGTGGAATAAAGCAAAAGATTGTAGCAGCAGATGGATCTGGGGCAGAAATTTTCTTTGCACCAGTGGCACATTCTAATTATGATGATGCACTGGAAGCGGCGAAAGATATTGAGACGGATATGAAGGTTGTTCCAGTCGAAACGTTTGATGATGCACGTGAGTACTTAAAACAATTGAAACAAAAGTAAAAGGAATAGGCCTGGCGGTAACCGCCAGGCCTATTTTACTTCATTAGTGGTACAGATTTGTACTCTTTTTGTAGAAAATTCTCTTGATGATGCCCGTGGTAGCCTAGCGCATACACGAGACTAGCCCGTCTTTCAATCGTTAGAAATGGGTGCTCATTTTGATTGATATTGGAGACGAGGGGAACAGAGAGAGAGCCTTTTTTTTGTCTTAGAAATGTGCGACCTGATTTCGTCATCCCAAGAATGCGAATGTACGGGGCCTTCCCTTCAAGTGAGGGTTTCATCTCCTCTTTGGTTGTCTGTGTAAGGATATGAAGTGCAAAGCGTTGAATTCTTGTCCACGTATAGCGCTTCGTTTTTACAAGCTCCATAAAGGATTGAAAGCTTGGCGCTCTTTTCGCCATTGCGATGAGTCGGTTTTCAAGACCCTCTTCTGCTTCATAGATTGATGAAAGATCTTCACTATTTGTCGTAAGAAGTTTATACCTTAGCAGATGATAAAGGTTGTGCCAGCCGTTGAACTCGTTATATGTATGTTGGTAGTGATGTAACGCTTCATAGGTTGCGTGCGGGATATAATTGTTTATGTGATCAAGAGATCTGCCTTTTAACAATTCCGTTCGAATACTCGTTGCGCTTGCAATTTGTGTATCAACAAATTCTTTATCATGATAGCCCGCCTTGGTTCGTAAAATGGTGAACGGTTCTATATGAGAATGCAGGTCTTGAATCGCTTTTACATAGTGATACCCGAGAATGTTATTAGGTTGAGAAAGATCAAGGACGTTTTCGTGCCCCTCTAGCGTTTCAAAAGCGAGCGATGTTGCTTTCGGATAGCTAAACCCCTGACCCATATAAAACTTAATTCGCTCGTCATATTCCTTTTTGTTGCTATGAATGAAAGAGGTCGTTTTTTTGAATTCTTCGATTTGACCTGATTCACTTCCAAAACAAACGGTATCCACGCCAAGTGAGGTTAAGAGAGAGAGGGCACCTTTTGCAAAAATTTCCGCCTTTTGGGTAGCATATACGTAAGGTAGTTCGATCACAAGGTCCACACCATTGTTAATAGCCATTTCTGTTCGTGTCCATTTATCAACGAGTGCCGGTTCTCCGCGTTGAAGGAAAGAGCCGCTCATAACCGCTATAACAACTTCCGCATCAGTGGCTTTTTTCGATTCTTGGAGGTGGTAGAGATGACCATTGTGGAAGGGATTGTATTCCACAACAACGCCAACAGATTTCATATAGTTACTCCTTCCGATCCAATCTGATTGGACATCCATTTTTATTAGTTGAATTCAAGGTTTTTTCTCTGGTATGATAAACATTATACCAAGATTTTCAATGAAACAACTGGTGTAAAGAAAAAATATTGACATTTGCTTAATTTGTAGCTATAATACTTTTGTTGCCTTGAGGTGATACACAGATGAAATGGTCAATTGAACAATTGAAGTCCTATAAATTAAAAGGCCTTACAATTGACGAAGAAGTGAATGTAGAGGAACTGAAGGAACGTAATCCAGACATCCGTGAGATTACGCCAGTTCATGTTACCGGTGAAACATCGTTTCATGGTAATAAGGTTACCTTTCATCTTACAGTGAAAGGCAAAATGGTTCTACCATGTGCCAATACACTCGAAGATGTTGATTTTCCGTTCGTACTTCGCCCAATGGAGACATTTGTGCTTGAAGCAAACACAAATGGCGTTGATTTTGAGGTAGAAGATGAAGAAATTCATCAAGTTTCGGGAAATACGGTTGACTTAGTTCCGTATATTAAGGAAAATATACTTTTGGAGATTCCGATTCGCGTAGTGAAATATAGCTCTGAATCGGAAGAAATGCCAAAAAAATCGGGTAATGGTTGGGAAGTGATTACGAAGGAACAGCCGAAAGAAAAGGTTGATCCTCGTATGGCCGGTTTAGCTGATTTTTTCAATAAGGAAAATGAAGATAACTAGATCATGATTTCCGTAAGACTGTTAACTTTTTAAGGAGGTGGAAACAATGGCAGTACCAGCTAGAAGAACTTCTAAAACGCGTAAAAACAAGCGTCGTACTCATTATAAATTAGAAGTACCAGGAATGGTAAAGTGCCCTAATTGCGGCGAATACAAACTTTCTCACCGTGTTTGTAAAGAGTGTGGAAATTACAAAGGTGAAAACGTAGTAAGCAAGTAATCTTGCGAAACAGAGAGAGGAATCTCTCTGTTTTTTTATGTGCTTAATTATTTGATTTTTCTGAAAGGGGTGGAGCGAAATGACGAGTGTAATCGTTGCGCGACGGAATCAGGCAGCCATCATAACCATTCATCGACCAGAACAAAGGAATGCGATTAATTTTGAGGTAATGGATCAGTTAACACACGCAATTGAAACGGTCGAAGCAGACGAAAGCGTCAGCTATATTGTACTTACTGGTAGCGGGGAAAAAGTATTTTGTAGCGGTGGGGATGTGAGGGCATTTCAAGAACTTCAGACAGAAGATCAGGCCTATCCAATGCTGCGTAAAATGGGGAATGTCCTTGATCGGTTGTTTTTCTGCAAAAAACCGACTGTAGCGCTTTTAAACGGCCATGCAGTGGGTGGTGGGCTGGAGCTTGCGATGGCATGCGACTATCGCGTTGCGCGAGCCAATATACAAGTGGGATTTATACAAGGGTCAATTGGATTAACCACGGGATGGGGTGGCTCAACGTATGCCTTAACAAGAATGAATCATTCGGAAGCTTTAACGATGCTTATGAGTGCTGATCGTTATTCAAGTGAGGAGGCACTCATGAACGGTTGTCTATCTTATGTTACTCGTGAACTTCCATGGAAAGAAGAGGCTTATCATTACATAGAAAATCTTTTAAAGAGGTCTCCTCTAATTCTCTCAGCATATAAAACTTACTGGCTTAATAGTCTCGATCGCAATTTCATTCGCCTTCGAGTTGAAGAAGAAATTAAAAGCTGTGCATGCTTATGGGCTACTGAGGAGCATCATCGAGCAGTAGAGGCATTTTTAAACCGGGGATAGTCATTTCAGAAACTTGAGCATGTAAAGACGTTTTTCGTGTTCTGAATCAAGAAAAGATGCGCATCCCTTTTGCTAGTGGGATATAAGAATAGAGATTCTTTCTTAAATAGAAGAGTCTACTATATCTAGTAAAGGCATATGATGACTGTAAAACAGTTATTGGGGGGATTGTGAGTGGTACCGATTCGCCAGGATGCTTGGTCGAAAGATGAAGATGTATTATTAGCTGAGGTTGTGTTACGTCATATTAGAGAATCAAGTACACAACTAGCGGCATTTGAAGAAGTAGGAAAGACGCTGTCTCGAACTTCAGCTGCTTGTGGTTTTCGATGGAATTCGCTTATTCGAAAACAGTATGAGGCGGCGATCGCACTAGCAAAGAAGCAGCGGAAGGAACAAAAGAAACAGCAAGTTGAAACAAAAGCGGCTTCAGTAGAAGAAGATCGAAGCATTGATTTAATCGATGAAGCTATTAGCCTGTTAATTACATCGAAAAGCTATCTATCTGAATCAAATAAAAGTGAAGCTTCGCTACAAGAAGTGCTTGCTGAAAACCTTATGCTAAAACAAAACCTTCATCAGCTAGAAAAAGAGTACCTCACTGTACAGGAAGATTATCAATCCCTATTAGAGATTATGGAAAAGGCGAGGAAAATGGTAATCTTTCAAGAAGAAGATGCGGGAAGTTTGCGATTTCAAATGGATGCGAACGGTAATTTAGAGAAAATAAAGAAATAGGAGCCCTTAAGCTCCTATTTCTTCGTTACTCCTGTTCAGTTACCCCTTCTGGATACCATACATAAGGATTTTCTCCGCGATCTCGTTCGGGTTGATAGGTGACTGCTTCGAAGCCCATCTTCTCCCAGAATTCACCTGACCCTTGTCTTGCGTTCGTTTTCACAGGCAAATTGAAGGTCTTTGCAAAATTCACAAGTGTGGAACCATAATCACGATTATGGTATTGCGGAAGTACTTCAAGTTTCCAGAGTTCAAGATAATCCTGTGGTGGATCAAAATAGCGATCGTATTTACCATCGATACGATACAAGCTCATTCTAGCAACAAGCTTATCCGCATAGTAAATACCGTAAAATGGTGATTCACTATCATTCTCAATGATGTTGTCTTGAAGATCCTCCAACATTGAAAGTTCTTGAATACCAAACTCTTTAAACTTCTTAAACTCCTCTAGAGTTTTGTAGTTAATGACAAGTGGACGAACTGTTAGATCTACCATAGCGGCCCCCTCCAAGCATGCTTCTTATACTCTAAGATGATTAGAAGTAAAAACTTCTACCTCTTTTATTATAACCGAAAACACAAAACTTTTCTTCATTTCAAAAAACAAAGTATAAAAGGAATAATTTGAATATTTATTGAAACGAACTGGCTATTTAATGATATGATAAATGTAAGGGTTTTCAAACCTGTTAATTCATAATTGTGGTGAGAGGGGCGATACTTTGAAAAAAATCCTAATAGCGAATCGTGGCGAAATTGCAGAACGTATTATAAGGACATGCAACAAACTTGATCTTGAAACGGTTGCTGTTTATTCGAGTGCAGATAAGGATCTACCATATGTCAGGCAAGCAACAGTCGCATATGAGATTGGAGATCCACCTGCAGCAAAGTCTTACTTGAATCAGGATGAAATTCTTCGCGTGGCAAAAGAAGAAAATGTTGATGCCATTCATCCTGGCTATGGTTTCTTATCTGAGAATGCTTCATTTGTCAGGAGGATCAGAGAGCAGGGAATCACGTTTATTGGACCTTCTGCAGAAGTTGTAGAGGCCATGGGTGATAAGATTACAGCCAGAAAAACAATGCAGGAAGCTGGAGTCCCGGTTGTACCAGGTAGCGGAGAAATTGTTGATGTAACAGAAGCCGTTGCCTATGCGAATGAGATCACCTATCCAATAATGTTAAAGGCTGCAGCAGGTGGTGGTGGAATTGGTATGCAGCGTTGTGAAAATGATCAAGAGCTAGAGAAAGCATTCGTATCTAGTCAAAACCGTGCGAAAGCCTATTTTGGCAATGGCGCAATGTTCGTTGAAAAATTCATTGACGATGCGCGTCACATCGAGGTTCAAATTGTAGGAGACATCCACGGAAACGTCGTTCATCTCTATGAGCGCGATTGCTCGATTCAAAGGCGAAATCAGAAGGTTCTAGAAGAAACGCCGTCACCATTCTTATCTGAAGAGACACGCCGCCAAATAGGTGAAGCTGCTTTACTTGCTGCTAAACACGTTAACTATACGAATGCTGGAACGGTCGAATTTGTCATGGACCAGGAAGAGAATTTTTATTTTCTAGAAATGAACACGAGATTGCAAGTGGAGCACCCTATTACTGAAGAGACTATCGGCATCGATTTAGTCGAGTGGCAAATTAACGTTGCAAAAGGGGAAGAGCTTCCACTCAAACAGGAGGAAATTAAACCTACAGGGCACAGTATTGAACATAGACTATATGCGGAAGACCCCACTTCTTTTATGCCTTCTCCAGGCAAGATCGAAGCGCTTCAATTTCCTGAAATAGAAGGTGTCCGCATTGATTCAGGTTATGAAAGCGGGTCAACGGTTTCCCCGTTTTATGATCCTATGATTGCGAAAATCATTGTGTCAGGAGCCAGCCGTGAAGAAGCGGTGAAAAGAAGTATCGATTTCTTTGCTGCATTTTCGCTTACGGGGATTAAGCATAATGGACCGCTATTTACCCAATTACTTAAAGAAAATAATTTTCAACAAGGAAACTACTCAACATCTTATTTAGCAAAAATTCTTGTAAAAAAATAACTTTACTGAAAAGGAATGATAGACATGCAAGAAGTTAAAGCATCAATGGCGGGTACGGTTTTGAATGTAATGGTTGGTGAAGGAGATACGATTACTGCAGGACAGGAGCTCGTTATGCTTGAATCAATGAAAATGGAGATACCAATTGAAGGTGTGGAAGAAGGTACCGTAGCAGAGGTTAAAGTTAATGTTGGCGATTTTGTAAACGAAGGTGATGTACTCGTTACGGTAAAGTAAGTGCGTATTCTGAACGAGCGCTCGATCTAATCCCAGCTGAAGGAGGATTTTTACTATGAATCATCTAGAAGAGCTTTTAACGTCTAGAGCATCAGAGGTTGAGTCAGGCGGTGCTGAGAAATATCACCAGAAGTTAAAGGACACGAACAAATTGTTTGTTCGTGATCGCCTGAAGCTTCTGTTTGACAATGGAGAATACACAGAAGACGGAAAATTTGCAAATAATCTTGCGAAAGATCTACCGGCTGATGGAGTGGTAACAGCAATCGGTAGCGTAAATGGCGAGAAAGTATGTGTAATGGCGAATGATTCCACTGTAAAAGCTGGCTCATGGGGAGCACGAACAGTCGAAAAAATCATTCGCATTCAAGAAACAGCGATGAATCTTAAAGTACCTCTTTTGTATCTTGTGGATTCAGCAGGCGCGCGCATTACAGATCAGCTAGAAATGTTTCCGAATCGTCGCGGAGCCGGAAGGATTTTTCATAATCAAGTAAAAATGTCTGGGATGGTACCGCAGGTTTGCTTGCTATTTGGTCCATCAGCGGCAGGTGGGGCTTACATACCAGCATTCTGTGATATTGTAATCATGGTAGATAAAAATGCCTCGATGTATCTTGGCTCTCCAAGGATGGCTGAAAAAGTGATCGGAGAAAAAGTAACGTTAGAACAAATGGGTGGTGCACGCATGCACTGCAGTACGAGTGGATGCGGAGATGTACTTGCTGAAAATGAAGAGCATGCAATCGAACTTGGAAGAAGCTATTTAAGTTATTTTCCGGGGAATTTCCATAAGCAGACTCCTCGTCTAGAAGGTAAGCTTCCTTCTCTTGAGAAATCGATTAGTGAAATTGTACCTGAAAATCAAAATGCACCATTTAATATGTATGATCTAATCGATGCCCTCGTTGATGGCGAAAGTTTTTTTGAAATGAAAAAACTTTTTGCACCAGAATTAGTTACGGGCTTTGCCCGAATTGATGGACGAGTTGTAGGACTGGTTGCCAATCAACCTAAAGTAAAGGGTGGGGTGCTTTTTGTGGACTCAGCGGATAAAGGGGCTAAATTTATTCAGCTTTGTGATGCGTACCATATTCCGCTGATTTTTCTTGCAGATGTTCCGGGCTTTATGATTGGGACGAAAGTAGAAAGTGCTGGAATTATAAGACATGGCGCAAAACTTATTGCAGCTATGAGTTCTGCCACCGTTCCAAAAATTTCAGTTGTCGTAAGAAAAGCCTATGGTGCTGGATTGTATGCGATGGCTGGTCCTGCTTTTGAACCGGATTGTTGTATTGCACTTCCAACTGCACAGATTGCAGTAATGGGTCCTGAAGCAGCAGTAAACGCCGTATATGCAAACAAAATCAATGCTATTGAGGATCCTAAAGAGCGTATCGAATATGTGAAAGAGAAGCATCAGGAGTATAAAGAGCACATTGACATTTATAAATTAGCATCAGAGTTAATCGTCGATGATATCGTACCTGGTAGCGAATTACGTAACGTGTTAGTCGATCGGTTAAGTTATTATGAAACAAAAGAAATGGAAGCGCCAGCTAAGAAACATCCCGTTTATCCTGTATAAAATGTTGGGAAATCCCTTAACTTAACTGTTAAGGGATTTTTTTCTCTTCAACAGGATCAACGTGTGCTAAACTTTATATGATAGACATCCCACGAGAAGGTGGCGGAGAAGTTGAACGTAACGATTATTGGAGCCGGATCAATTGGGTTACTAGCGGCTGCCAAGTTGGCATTAAACGGACATGAGATATCAGTCGTATGCCGTCGTAAGCATCAGGCTGATGAGATAAAAAAGGGCATCATCTACATAAATAGAAATAAATCACAGCGGATTGATGTTCGTGTATCGGATCATTTGAGTCCAGAGCATACAGATTTACTCATTGTGGCTGTCAAATCGAATCATATTCCTTCAGTGGTAGCGATGATTAAAAACGTATATCAAGGCTCGAAGTTGCCTGATCTCCTGTTTATCCAAAATGGAATGGGTCACCTTTCATCGATCGATTTGCTAGCACATAATGTACTAGTGGGTGTGGTAGAGCATGGGGCGAGGAAGATCAATGAAAGTACAGTTGAACATACGGGGAGCGGCGTCGTAAGAATTAGCACTTATGCAGGTGTTCCGAATAGAGTTACAGCTCTTTCAAGCGAGGATTTTCCAATTTTTTATGAAAATGATTGGTACGCAATGCTTGCAAAAAAATTAGTCATAAACTGCGCAATTAATCCTCTGAGCAGTATTTATCATGTTTTAAATGGAGAGCTTTTGCATAATGCAAGGTTTTATAGTCTAATGCGAGAAATAGTAAAAGAAACGTGCGGAGTTCTCCAGTTAGAATTTGAACGTTCTTGGAACGATGTGCAGCTTGTATGCAGGCGAACAAGTGCCAATACGTCTTCTATGCTTGCGGATGTAACAGCAGGGAGAGTAACAGAAATCGATGCAATCACCGGTTATATATTGAAAGAAGCAGAAGCATGCGGCAAGCATGTACCTTTTTCAAGGTTTGTCTATGATAGCGTGAAGGGTCTTGAGATGGTAACGAGATAGAGAAGGGAGTCTCATGAAATGGAAAACCTCTTATCATGGATTGTAGCAACGGCCGTGACAGCCCCACTGCTCGCATGGTACCTGGTCTATATTATTACAGTAAAAATGACACGAAAGAAAAAATTCTCCTTTCGTCTTGCAGTAGATCTTTCTACAATCTTTTTTATCTTAAGCGTACATTTTATTCTAATTGAATTAGTTGGAAAGTCTTTTCTCTGGGTCATTTTATTAATGATTATTGGAGCCGCAGGAGCTTTTACTGTTCTGCACTGGAAAACAAAAGATGACATTCATATTCATAAAGTAATAAAAGGCGCGTGGCGATTTAATTTTTTACTGTTCTCGACAGGATATGTTCTTCTTTTGCTTATTGGGTTAGTGCACCGAATTATTTCGGTCTAACTCATAAGCTTTTTTTTTGGTAGCGATGAGGAAGTTTGATATACTAACAAAGGATTAAATAGGCGGAATAGTAACGGTGTCAAGAAAGGAAGAAATATTAATGAGACTCAAAGAAACATTCCTTCCAGGATCAAATGCAATTGCAACAGATTATATTGCTGAGAAACCAACACTCTCAGCTTTTTTTGACTATACATACCAGGACGACTCTTCATATGAACAGCGATACAAGGAGTTAATGGAACGTCATCAAGATCGTACTAAGCTGACGCAACACTTGATATTATTTAATGAGCAATTCGAAGCGGAAGAACCTGCACTTAGAAATATTGAGCGGTTAAAGCAACCAGAAGCGGTTACGGTTGTAGCGGGTCAGCAGGCAGGCGTGTTAACCGGGCCTCTCTATACAATTAATAAAGCAATATCCGTTATTAAATTAGCAGAAGAGAAGGAACAGAAGCTCGGCGTTCCTGTTATACCTGTTTTTTGGGTAGCCGGGGAAGATCATGATTATCATGAAGTGAATCATATTTACTCGTATGATGAAGGGCGCGAGCGGAAAGAAGCAGTGCCTCAAAAACAAATGACAAAGCAGGCATTATCTGATATATCGCTTGATCATGAAGCGATCAATACTTGGACGCGTGACATGCTCAAACGTTTTGGGGAAACCTCCTATACGAAAGAGATACAAGGGTTTCTTGAAGGTGTAACTGAGAAGTCTAATACGTACGTTGATCATTTCTGTTACATCATGACAAAGCTTTTTTCAAAGCATGGACTTGTACTCGTGGATTCAGGTAACCGAGATTTTCGTCGTCTTCAGACGGACGCGTTTAAACAAATGATTCAACAAAACGAATCAATCAATGAAGGGGTTTTAACTCAGGCGGCTCATCTCCGTGAAGAGAATTATCCAATTGGAGTTGACCTTGATGACCAACAAGCGAATTTATTCGTAAAGGTAAATGGCGAGCGGATTTTACTAGAACGACTTGACGGGAGATTTGAGGGGAAAACGACTTCCGTTTCATTCTCAAAAGAAGAAATGCTTGAATTAGCGGAACGTCAGCCGGAAGATTTAAGTAACAATGTTGTAACAAGACCGATCATGCAGGATTTCATGTTTCCTGTGCTAGGGTTTGTTGCTGGACCGGGAGAACTTGCTTACTGGGCTTTACTGAAGCCTGCCTTTCATACTTTTGGAATAAAAATGCCTGTCATTGTGCCGCGACTTACATTTACGCTTATTGAGCGTCATATTCATAAATATGTCGATGATCTCTCTTTATCAGAGGATGAAATCCTAAAATCAGGGATTGATCACTTAAAAGAAACTTATATGCGCCAGTTAGATGATGTGGGAATTGGGCCTACATTTAAAGATGCTAAGTTGAAAGTGGAGGAAATACATCAAAATCTTCGTGATTTAACCGAATCCGTTGATCGTGGACTTAATCGCTTCGCGGAAAAAAATGGCCGGTTTCTTCAAAGGCAGCTTGACCTTCTTCAACAAAAACTCTATCAATCACTCGAGTATCAGCATGAAAATACGCTGGCAAAATTCGATGAGATAGGCTTTGCATTAAAGCCCAACGGAGCTCCGCAAGAGCGTAAGTGGAATGCTGTCTATTATTTAAATTGGCATGGTTTGGATTTTGTGGATCAAATGATGGAACTTGAACTTCCCTTCAATGATAAGCATAAGGTGATTTATCTTTAGAGGAAAGAAGGCATTAAAAAGGCTGGAGTGGGTATCTCGATTCCTAACTATATAGGTGAAAAGCTGCCGGATCATTCTGGCAGCTTTTCTTAGTTTCGCCAATAGATTTGAGAAATGGCCAATAAAAATGGGATTTAGCTAATATCATTCGAATTTGGCCAATATACCCCTATCAGACATAATTTCATTCGACAAATAGCGGGGGGTGACAGGCACCCCCAGATTGGCATATCGTCCATTTGTTAAAAAAGCAAATATTTTTAAAGAAAAATCCTGCTGAACAGCAGGATTTTTGTGTTGTGGTACGAATTAATTTTTTAGTGGTGAAAAGTGGGGAGTTGTGGTAACTTAGAGGTAGAAAGTGGGAGAGGTGGAGGAAGCCATGTTTATGGGGGAATATCAACATACTGTTGATGAAAAAGGCAGAATGATTATTCCCGCTAAGTTCCGTGAAGAACTTGGAGATACCTTCGTCCTCACTCGCGGGTTAGATAAATGCATTTTCGGCTACCCAATGACAGAATGGGAAGTTCTTGAAGAGAAAATGAAATCACTCCCTTTTACAAAGAAAGATGCTCGTGCTTTTACCCGATTCTTTTTCTCTGGTGCGACTGAATGCCAACTAGATAAACAGGGCAGGGTAAATATTGCCGGAACATTACGCCAGTATGCAGGGCTTGAGAAAGAATGCGTTGTAATTGGTGTGTCAAATCGATTGGAAATTTGGGACAAAGCGGTCTGGGAAGAGTATTTCAATGCATCTGAAGAATCTTTTTCAGAAATCGCGGAAAGTATGATGGATTTCGATTTGTAGAAGGGCAATATGGAATGAAGGTTAAGGTGTCGCTATGTTTGAACACATTACAGTACTAAAAGAAGAAGCAGTAAACGCGCTAAACATTAAAGAAGATGGCATTTATGTTGATTGTACGCTTGGTGGTGGTGGTCATTCAAAAGCGATTTTGGATCAGCTAACCACAGGGCATCTCTATGCATTTGATCAAGATCAATGGGCAATTGATAATGCCAAAACAACACTTGCAGGGTATGAGGACAAGCTTACGGTTATCGAACGAAATTTCAGCTTTATTAAAGAGGCGTTAGCTGACCTCGGTGTTGAAGGCGTTGATGGAATTTTATTTGACCTTGGTGTTTCCTCTCCGCAGCTTGATAAGGGTGAGCGGGGGTTTAGTTATCAACATGATGCACAGCTGGATATGAGGATGGATCAATCTTCCAGTTTATCAGCGTACGAAGTGGTGAATGAGTGGGAGTACGAACGTCTCGTCTCGATTTTTTTCAAATTTGGTGAAGAAAAGTTCTCAAAACAAATCGCTCGCAAAATTGAAAAAGCAAGAGACTTAAAACCGATTGAAACCACATTTGAACTCGTTGATCTCATTAAAGATGCTATTCCTGCACCTGCGAGAAGGAAAGGGGGACATCCCGCTAAAAGAATTTTTCAAGCGATTCGTATAGCGGTAAATGATGAGCTGAAAGTATTTGAGCAGGCTCTAATTGACGGAATGTCCATTTTGAACCCAGGCGGACGCATGAGTGTTATTACATTCCATTCACTTGAAGACCGGATATGTAAAACGACGATGAAAGAAGCAGCTTCAGGACCAGAACTTCCACCTGGAATGCCGATTATTCCCGATGCTTACCAGCCAGATATGAAGCTGGTAACAAGAAAGCCAATTCTACCATCTGAAGAAGAGCAGGAAGCAAACAGACGTGCACGATCAGCGAAGCTTCGTGTGGCAGAGAAAATGTAAAGATAAAAATATAAGAAAGTGCAAGGGGGAAAATGATGAGTAACCTGGCGTATAAGTATCAGCAGCAGCAACAAACGCAAAAGCAAGTTGAAACAAAAAAGCAAGCGGTTTATGTAGAACGTGGACGCATAACAAAGGGAGAGAAAATGCTCTGGATGATGCTTGTACTTACATTTGTGGCAGCGTCAATTTTTATGGTTTCGAATTACGCTACAATTTATAACTTGAATACGAGTCTGCAGCAAGCAGAAGCAGACCAACGTGTTCAAAGTAAACAAAACGAAGAGCTTCAAGTAAAAGTAACTGAGCTTAGTGCACCTGGTCGAATTGTGAACATTGCCGAAGAAAAATTAGGCATGGAGCTAAATGATCAAAACGTAGAAGTGATCAACAAGGGATCATAATTTCGGAGGTTTGCACTATCATGAAAGAAACAAACAAGAACTCACATATTAATGTTGGAGCAGCGATTTTAATGTCACTATTTGTCCTGCTCTTTTTTGCTTTTATTGGAAGGTTTTTCTATATTGAATGGACGCAGGAAGTTTCCGGTTCCGACGGTGAAAAAGTGGACTTAATGGAGCTTGGAAAGGATAAATGGACGCGTAGCAAAATTCTTGAAGCGGATCGGGGTACCATTTATGACCGCACAGGAGAAAACGCGCTTGCCACTGACATTCCTTCCTTTACACTGCGAGCGATTTTAGATGAAAAATATGAAGATCATGTAAAAGATGTTCCCAAAACTGCGGCTGCACTTGCACCGATTCTAGAGATGGAGCAATCTGACGTTACCGAAATCTTATCTAGAGAAGGGTTGTTTCAAGTAGAGTTCGGAGCATCTGGAAAAAACTTGAGTCTGACACAAAAAGAAGAAATTGAAAAACTTGATTTACCTGGAGTTGGCTTCATTCCTACGAAAACGCGCCTTTATCCGAACGAAGAGTTTGCTTCCCATCTCCTTGGGTTTACAAACGAAAATGAAGAAGGGGTTCAGGAAGGTCTACTAGGATTAGAAAAGGAATTGAACAAGTATCTTATCCCTCAAGAAGGAAAAGAAACGTACCAGAGTGATCGAGAAGGGTTTAAACTTCCTTATGGTAATGAAAACATTACCCCTTCTAAGAGTGGGAACGACGTTTATTTAACAATTGATCAAAAAATACAGGTATTAATGGAAAACGCCTTAAACGAAGCGCAGGAGAAATTTAACCCTGAGCGTATGACAGCGATTGTCGCTGATCCAGATACTGGGAAGATTTTAGCGATGGGAAACCGACCAACGTTTGATCCTAATTTAAGAGACGTCTCAAACTATACGAATATGGCGCTAACTGCGTTTGAACCGGGCTCCACGATGAAGGTTTTTACTGTTGCGGCGGCGATTCAAGAAGGTGTTTATAATGGAGACGAACTTTTCCAATCAGGGCAATATTCTGTACCAGGTGGTCGAGTAAGTGATCACAACGGTGGAGAAGGTTGGGGGATGATTAGCTTTGATGAGGGAATTCGTCAGTCCTCCAACGTAGCAGCTTCCATTCTCGTGAAAGAAAAGCTAGGTTATGAGAAGTATGAAGATTATTTAACGAAATTTGGATTGGATGCAAAAACTGGAATAGATCTTCCCGGAGAAGCGTCATCTAGAATTACCTATAGTGGCGAGCTTGAACGAATTACGACTGGTTTCGGACAGGGGTCCACAATTACTCCAATTCAACAAGTTCAAGCGATTTCTGCCATTGCAAACGGTGGGAAAATGATGAAGCCGTACGTGATTGAGAAAATTGTTGATCCTGAATCAAATGAAGTGAAACTCAATCATGAGCCGAAAGTAGCTGGAGAGCCCATTTCGAAGGAAACCGCAAAGGAAACGCGTGATCTTCTTCGTACGGTTGTGACTGATGGAACGGGTACTCCTTATAATATAGAAGGTTATGATATTGCCGGTAAAACAGGTACCGCCCAAATTTCTGAAGGCTCAAAAGGGTATATGAGTGGATACGGAAACAACATCTTCTCCTTTATTGGGATGGCTCCAGCTGATGACCCGGAATTAGTCGTTTATGTGGCAGTTGATCGGCCTGAACTTGAGTATCCAGAACTAGGAAGTGATCCGGTTTCTCTCATTTTTAACACAGTTATGAAAAACAGCCTTCAGTATTTAAATATCGATCCGATTGACAAGAAAGACAATACTTCTGAGGAATCTGAAGAAACAGAGTCCGGTCAAGTATTAAACGATGTTACGGGCATGAGTGTTGAAGATGCTAAGAAACAACTAGAAGCGAAAGGATTATCTGTCACGGCTCTTGGCGAGGGAGAAGTTGTTAGTCAATCGCCGCGGCCGAGTACGAAAATTCTTAATGGTGAACGAATTATTTTGCAAACGGAAGATCATGCAACCATGCCTGATATAACTGGATGGTCGCTTGCCGATGTTATGAAACTTGTTGAGCTGGTCGACTTGAAACCAAATATAATGGGATCGGGTTACGTGGCGAAGCAAGGAATTGAGAAGGGAAGCACGATTAAAAAAGACGACTACCTCGTAGCTGAATTAAAGTCACCTTCTTCTGAAGTTGAGCAGGAAGAACCTGAGGAAGAAGCAGAACCAATTACGGACTAGCAGGTCTATCTCTCGAACGAATAACATATAGTGGAACGAGCATAATCAGGGAGGATGAGTTTATGCGCGTTTCGAATGTCACTGTTCGAAGAAGACTTGTAATTGCTCTGATCGTTGGACTATTTGTTTTTGCTGTAGTCGTTGTACGACTTGGTTATGTACAGCTGGTGATGGGAAGTTGGCTTAGCGAGAAAGCAAAAGATTCTTGGAGTCGAAACATCCCATTTGAACCGAGTAGAGGAGAGATTCTTGATCGAAACGGTGTAGCACTCGCAACGAACATTAGTGCTCCATCTGTCTTGATTGTACCGAGACAGCTTCAAAATCCAGCAGCTACAGCCGAAGCTCTTGCAGCTTCCCTCAATACAAGTAAAGAAAAAGTGTATGAAACAATTACTCAGAATGAATCAATGGTTTGGATCCGACCTGAAGGCAAGAAAATGACGAATGAGAAAGCAAACGAAATTCGAAAGTTGAATCTTGCTGGTGTCTACATTGCTGAAGATAACAAACGTCATTATCCAAATGGAGATTTTTTAGCGCATGTTCTTGGTTTTAGTGGGATTGATAATCAAGGTTTAACAGGCATTGAACTTTATTATGATGAAGAATTAAGTGGCGAAAAGGGACAGGTTGAATATTACGCCGATGCAAAAGGAAAGCGGATGCCATCCCTTGCAGACGATTATACAGAGCCTGTTGATGGACTCGATCTTCGCTTAACAATTGATTCTAAAATCCAAACGATTATGGAACGTGAGCTTGATATTGCTGAAGCGACTTATCATCCAGATGGAGCAGCTGCCATCGCGATGGATCCAAATACAGGTGAAATTCTTGGTATGTCTTCAAGGCCAGACTTTAATCCTGAAGAATTTCAAGAAGTCTCTCCAGACGTTTGGAACCAAAATAAACCGGTTTGGAGCACGTATGAACCGGGATCAACATTTAAAATCATTACTCTCGCTGCAGCGCTTGAAGAAGGAGAAGTTGATCTAGAAAATGATCACTTTCATGACCCGGGTAGCATTGAAGTAGCTGGAACAAAGTTAAGGTGTTGGAAAGCAGGCGGTCATGGGAGTCAGACTTTTTTAGAAGGTGTTCAAAACTCTTGTAACCCTGGTTTTGTGCTACTGGGGGAACGTCTTGGTAAGGAGAAGCTCTTTTCTTATATTGACAAATTTGGTTTTGGTGAGAAGACTGGCATCGATTTACAGGGTGAAGCAAGTGGGATTTTATTCGATGTTGATAACGTAGGGCCACTAGAGCTTGCAACTACAGCATTTGGTCAAGGAGTTTCAGTTACTCCAATCCAGCAAGTGACTGCAGTCTCAGCAGCTGTAAATGGTGGCACACTTTATGAACCGTATATCGCAAAAGAATGGCTAGATCCGGAAACTGGAGCTGTGGTAAGCAAAAACACCCCTACAGCGAAACGTCAGGTAATCTCAGAAGAAACATCAAAAGAAGTAAGGCATGCACTTGAAACAGTAGTGGCGCTTGGAACTGGAAAAAACGCTTACGTGGACGGATACCGTGTAGGTGGGAAAACCGGAACAGCTCAAAAGGCAAAAGACGGTGCCTATTTAAAAAATAACCACATTGTCTCTTTTATCGGATTTGCACCAGCTGATGATCCACAAATTGTTGTGTACGTGGCAATTGACAATCCGAAAGATACCCTTCAATTTGGGGGTATTGTTGCAGCACCTATCGTAGGTAACATTATCCAGGATAGTTTGACGGTTATGGGCGTTGAAAAAAGGGAAGACCAGATTGAGAAAGAAAAGACATGGCAAGATGAAGAGATGATCGAAATGCCGAATTTAGTGGGAATGTCATCAAAAGAAATTCGTGAAGCCATGTATAATTTGAAAATTGATTCAAGTGGCGAAGGCGATATCGTTGTCGCTCAGGCGCCGGAACCTGGTGTGAAATTACCGGTTGGTTCAGAAATTCGGCTTTATATGGGTGACAAATAAGCGACCGGTGAGTACAATAAGTAGTGAACAAGCCAAGGCGTATGCTCTTGGCTTGTTTTCTGAAAATATGTCAGCAAACTAGAAAGGTTTGAAAGAGATGAAATTACACGATCTTCTCCATGCATTACTTACATATAAGCAGGTAGGAAAAGGGAATCCCGAAATCAGCACGATTGAAAGTGATAGCCGAGAAGTAACAGAGGGCAGTCTTTTCGTCTGCATTCCGGGTTATACCGTAGATGGGCATGATTTTGCCGAACAGGCTGTTCAACAGGGGGCTGTTGCGCTCGTTTCAGAAAAAGAACTTCCTGTATCCGTGCCAGTTATTCTTGTTAGAGATGCGCATCGTGCTCTCGCAGAACTTGCCAATTGTTTTTATCAGCACCCAACGAAATCTTTTTCATTAATTGGCATTACAGGTACAAATGGAAAAACAACCGTTTCTCATTTAATCGAACAGATTCACAGCGATAAGAAGCAGACAACAGGATTAATTGGCACGATTAATATGAAAATAGCCAATGAAGAATTTGAAACTAAGAACACAACCCCGGAGCCGCTGTTGCTTCAAAAACAATTTGCAAGAATGCGCGAGAGCAACGTAGATACGGCCGTGATGGAAGTTTCTTCTCATGCTTTAACGCTCGGGCGAGTAAGAGGTTGTGACTATGATATTGCTGTATTTACCAATTTAACACAAGACCATCTAGATTATCATGGGACGATGGAAGAATACCGCCAGGCAAAAGGTCTTCTTTTTTCACAATTAGGTAATACATATGATACGGGGAGAAAAAAGGTCGCTGTACTTAACGCAGATGATGATGCTACTCTTCAATATGAGCAAATGACTTCAGCGCATATTTTAAGATATGGCATTGATCGTGACGCAGATATTCGAGCTGAAGAAATTTCGTTTTCTGCAAATGGGACAAGATTCCGCTTACTAACGCCAGAAGACATTCGTGATGTTAAACTGATGCTTACAGGTAAATTCAGCGTATACAATGCACTCGCAGCAATCGCTGCATGTCTTGCGAACGGATTGGAACTAGATCATATTCTAAATAGTCTTGAAAAAATCGCGGGTGTACCTGGTCGCTTTGAACTAGTCGACGAGGGACAACAATTCCCTGTTATCGTTGATTATGCTCATACACCGGATAGTCTTGAGAATGTTTTATTAACTGTAAAAGAAATGGCAAAAGGAAACGTTTTTGCAGTCGTTGGATGTGGGGGAGACCGTGATCGAACGAAACGACCACTTATGGCTAAGATTGCTACGGAATTAGCTGATACAGCCGTCTTAACATCAGATAATCCGCGAAGTGAAGACCCTGAACTCATTTTAGACGATATGGTTGAAGGTGTAAAAGGTCATTATATTAGGATAACGGATCGTTCGGAAGCGATTCAGCACGCCATTACACATGCAGTTGATGGTGATGTTGTTCTAATCGCAGGAAAAGGTCATGAAACCTATCAAATCGTCGGGGATCAAGTTCTTGATTTCGATGATCGACAAATTGCACGTCAAGCCATAAAGGAGCGAAAAGGATGAAATTCTCATCGAAATTACTAAACGAAATCAGTCATGGACCAGTTGATCACGAACTGGTCTTTGAAGGTGTGGCGACGGATACGCGTAGGGATTGTACCAATAAACTATTCGTTCCAATCGTGGGTGAAGTATTTGATGGCCATCGATTTATTGATGCCGCGATCGTTAATGGAGCGACGGGAACACTTTGGGAGAAAAACAAGCCTTTTCCTAAAGACTTGGAAGGCAAAATCAATGTTTATGAAGTAGACGATACGACTGTCGGCTTTCAAGAACTCGCGAAACAGGTACTTAAACAGCAAAAACCCTATGTCATTGGAGTTACTGGAAGTAACGGAAAAACAACTGTGAAAGATATGCTTGAAGCTGTACTTAGTCCAAAGTATAAAACGTTTAAAACACAAGGGAATTTAAACAATCATTGGGGTCTGCCAATGACTGTGCTTGCGATGCCTGAAGACACCGATGTGTTGATTTTAGAAATGGGCATGAGTGGACTTGGAGAAATTTCACTTCTAACCCAAATCGCACAACCTGATGTAGCAGTTATTACAAATATTGGTGAGTCACATTTACTTCAACTTGGTAGCCGTGAAAATATTGCTAAAGCAAAGATGGAGATAGCTGAAGGACTCAAGTCTGATGGCGTACTCGTCATTGATGGTGATGAGCCATTGCTAACGCCAACTCATAAAAACGTGATTTCATGCGGCTACGAAGACAATAATGAGCTTCAAATTGATCACGTAGAAAAGCGAGAAAATGGTTATGTGTTTACACTAAAAAATGAAAAAGAGCCGTTCGAAATTTCATTATTAGGTAAACATAATATTAAAAACGCCGTATATAGCATTGCTTCTGCAAGAAGGCTTGGGATGACGGATGACCAAATTCGACAATCTCTCTCTTCCTTAAAATTAACTGGAATGAGGCTTGAACAATTTCGATTATCCACCGGTGCGCTCATTATTAACGATGCGTATAACGCAAGTCCAACTTCAATGAAAGCAGCATTAGAAACGCTCGCTGAATTAGAAGGGTTTAATAAAAAAATCGCTATTCTTGGGGATATGTATGAACTTGGCGATCAGGAAGAATTTCTTCACAGGGACATTGCAACCTCAGTAAAACCATCGATTACAGAAGTGATTACCGTTGGTGACAAAGCAAAATGGATTTATGATGGGATGAAGGAAAATGAAACGCAAGTACCTGCTGTTTCCTTTGACAACAAAGAAGATGCCGCATCCTATTTATCGGGTCGACTTGATGATCAAACAGCTGTTTTATTAAAAGCATCAAGAGGACTAGGACTCGAAACCATACTACAGGCATTAGGGAAAGAATCATAAGGAGGCAGTACAGTGATTGAACAATTATTAATTTTTAGTTTGCTAACATCTTTTATTATAGCGGTGCTTGTATCACCGGTATTTATTCCTTATTTAAGAAGACTTAAATTTGGACAGAGTATTCGGGAAGAAGGACCAAAATCACACCAGAAGAAATCTGGTACACCAACTATGGGTGGCTTAATTATTATTCTCGCGATTATTCTAGGTACCGTCATTATTGCATTAAAATATGATGAAATTTCAACTCAAATTTGGCTGCTTTTGTTTGTGACTGTTGGATATGGTCTCATTGGCTTTTTAGATGATTTTATTAAAGTAGTGAAAAAACGAAACCTTGGCTTAACTTCCAAGCAGAAGCTACTAGGTCAAATGGTTATTGCCATTCTCGTTTATTTTGGTTTAAGAACAATTGGATTTGATACGGCTATTCGGGTTCCTGGTACAGAAATTAGTTTTGATATTGGCGTAGGATATGTTGTTCTACTGTTTGTGATGCTGGTTGGTGCTTCCAATGCGGTGAATTTAACTGACGGTTTAGATGGTCTTGTCGCTGGTACAGCAGCGATTGCTTTTGGTGCTTTTGCCATTTTAGCAGCTGCAGTTTATATGTATGACGTAGCTATTTTCTCAGTAAGTGTTGTTGGAGCAGTTCTCGGGTTTCTTGTTTTTAATGCCCACCCAGCAAAAGTATTCATGGGTGATACCGGGTCGCTTGCTCTTGGTGGAGCGCTTGCCGCTGTTGCCATTATGACCAAGCTTGAGCTCCTGCTTGTGATCGTTGGTGGCGTCTTTGTCATTGAAACATTGTCAGTGATTATTCAAGTTGCCTCATTTAAAACAACAGGGAAGCGCGTGTTTAAAATGAGCCCGCTTCATCACCACTATGAACTTTCTGGTTGGACAGAATGGCGCGTAGTCGCTACATTCTGGACAGTAGGGTTAATCTGTGCAGCGTTTGGAATCTATCTTGAGGTGTGGATGTAATGAAAAAGGTAAACTATGAAAATAAATCAGTACTCGTATTAGGTATAGCGAAAAGCGGTTTTGCTGCAGCCAAATTGCTTCGCTCTCTTGGCGCAACCGTTACAGTGAATGATCGAGAGGAAGTTGCAAACAACCCAAAAGCAGTAGAACTTCAGCAGTTAGGGTTTAGAGTGATTGGTGGGGGACATCCGCTCGAACTACTTGAGGGGATTGACTTGATTGTCAAAAACCCTGGTATTCCTTATCAAAATCCGCTTCTTGTAGAAGCAGGTAAGAAAAATATTCCGATCGTAACAGAAGTAGAGATTGCTGGTGAGGTTTCTGAAGCACCATTTATTGCGATTACTGGTTCAAACGGAAAAACAACGACAACGACATTAATCGGTCAACTATTACATGATACGCCGGCTAATCCAATCGTTGCTGGTAATATCGGCACGGTTGTCTGTGAAGTAGCTGCCGAAGCAACACCAGATCAAACGCTTGTGACGGAGCTATCAAGCTTTCAACTACAAGGAACAGTCAATTTCCATCCGCACATTTCCGTGCTACTTAATATTTATGAAGCGCACCTTGATTACCATGGTACAAAGGACGCTTATGCGGCAGCGAAAGCACGTATGTTCCGAAATCAAACGAGTGAGGATTTTGCCGTTTATAATGCAGATGATTCGCTAGTTTCTTCGTTTGCTGAAGCATCAAAAGCTTCGTTAGTTCCATTCTCTGCTACAAAAAAACTCGATGCCGGAGTTAGTATCGAGGGTGGATGGATCGTTTTTAAAGAGGAGAAAGTAATTAAAATTGATGAGCTTTCGATGAAACAAAATATTGAAAACACGCTTGCTGCTATTGCGGTAGCGAAGTTATCTGGTGTTTCGAATGAAAAAATTTATGAGGAACTTACCAATTTTCACGGCGTGAAACATCGGCTCCAATTTGTTGGTGAAGTGAGTGGTCGGAAATTCTTCAACGATTCAAAAGCAACGAACTCAATCGCGACAAAAAAAGCGTTGGATTCATTCGATAAGCCTGTCATTCTTCTTGCAGGTGGACTGGATCGCGGAAATGGCTTCGATGATTTATCCACCTACTTTAAATCAAAAGTAAAGCATCTCATTACGTTCGGCCAAACGGCTCCAAAATTGAAGGGGACGGCCAATGAAGCAGGACTGAATTCTGTTACAGTTGTCGATAATGTAGAAGAAGCTGTTTCAACAGCGTATGATCTATCCGAAACGGGAGATGTTATTCTTCTATCACCAGCGTGCGCAAGCTGGGATCAGTTCAAAACGTTTGAAGAACGAGGAGACATCTTTATCGAGGCAATGCATAGACTCTAATGAGGGGTTGTCTTGCTTATCCGGTAAGTTCGGTTAGGTAAAATCGACGTAACGGAGTGTGGGTCTATTGCCGAAAACCAAATCAACGCCAGACCTGGTCTTTTTAACTGCAACACTCGTCCTGTTAGCAATTGGATTAATCATGGTTTACAGCGCAAGCGCCGTGTGGGCCTCCTATAAATTTGACGATGCGTTTTTCTTTGCAAAAAGACAGCTTCTTTTTGCAGGGGTAGGTGTGGCTGCCATGTTCTTCGTTATGAACGTAGAATATTGGACGTGGCGGACGTGGTCTAAAGTAGGGGTGCTGATCTGCTTCATTCTGCTCATCCTGGTCCTTATTCCTGGCGTGGGCCTCGTTCGAGGAGGAGCGAGAAGCTGGCTTGGCGTTGGTGCGTTTTCGATTCAACCGTCTGAGTTTACTAAGCTTGCGATGATTGCATTTCTTGCAAAATTCTTATCTGAAAATCAGAAGCGAATCACATCATTTAAAAAGGGTCTAGTTCCATCGCTTGGTCTTGTTTTTATTGCTTTTGGTATGATTATGCTTCAACCGGACCTTGGTACAGGTGCGGTGATGGTTGGAACGTGTGTTGTCATGATCTTTATATCAGGTGCAAGAATCGCCCATTTCGTTTGGCTAGGCATGCTCGGTTTAGCAGGTTTTGCAGTGCTGATATTGTCTGCACCATACCGAATTGCTAGGATTACTTCTTATCTGGATCCGTGGAGTGACCCATTAGGTAGCGGCTTCCAAATTATTCAGTCTCTTTATGCGATTGGTCCCGGTGGTTTAATGGGACTTGGTCTTGGACAGAGTAGACAGAAGTTTTATTATTTACCAGAACCGCAAACGGACTTTATCTTTGCTATTCTATCAGAAGAACTGGGGTTTATCGGCGGAACCTTTGTCATACTATTGTTTGCTCTCCTTCTTTGGAGAGGAATACGTATAGCTTTACGGGCACCGGATTTGTTTGGAAGTCTTCTGGCAGTGGGGATAATTGGGATGCTTGCGATTCAAGTGATGATTAATATCGGTGTTGTAACTGGCTTAATGCCAGTAACTGGGATTACTTTACCTTTTCTGAGCTATGGTGGCTCTTCGTTAACCCTGATGCTTGTTGCGATGGGGGTTTTACTAAATATAAGTCGTTACGCAAAGTTTTAAATGGAAACGACGGCCTTAAAGCGCTCATATCTGAGCGCTTTTTTCTTTACTGTATTTAGGCACTTTTCGTAGAGGAATCCTTATAGATAAAAGATAAAGTTCCTTATAGAAGCATCATAATATTTCTCTGGGATGAATTTCCTTCAAGTGGATAATAAGCGTCAAACTTATGCTATAATGATTGAAATAAGAACTAACTGCTGGATCATGCCGTTCGGTTGCCATGATAAGCATTTTTACATCTTAAGGGTAGACAGAAGTTCAATTACCGGAGACGGAGGCAAGACAATGGAAGATCGCAAAGTTGTAACAATTGAAGACCGGATCCCCACACTGAAAGCGCAACGGAAGCAGCGCGCTAATCGAAGGTTGGTCGTATATCTATCAATCTTTTTCTTTTTAATTTTGCTGATCATATACTTCCAATCTTCCTTAAGTCATATTCGGAACGTTGAAGTTTCTGGCAACAATTACGTTTCTGATAAAGAAATCATTCAATTGAGCGAGCTTGATAATAGCGTAAGCTTTTGGAATTTAAACAAAGAGAAAGTTGAGGAGAAGATAGAGCAGTCGAAAGAGATTGCGGATGTCACTGTTACAAGACATTTCCCTGTGACAGCAAAAGTGGAGGTAGTTGAGAATGCGCGTGTCGCTTACTTGAAAAAGGGAAGTCAATATTTCCCTATTCTACAATCAGGGGCGATTCTTGATTCACTTCCTAAAGGGGACACACCAGTAAGCGCTCCGATTTTGATGCAGTGGAATCAAAGTACAGAGTTATCTGATATGGCTGGTGAGCTTCGAAAGGTAAACTTAAGTATTATTAATCGTATTTCCGAGATTCACTACACACCAGACGGAGATAAAGCGTTTAACTTAACACTCTATATGACGGATGGCTATGAAGTGAAAACAAGCATTGCGGATTTTGCTGAGAAGATGAATAGTTACCCTTTAATCGTTGAGAAGTTGAAAGGGAAAGCCAAAGGAATCCTTTATTTGAATGAGGGGAGTTGGCTTGAGCCATACGAAGGTGCTCCAGCGGATGAGGAAAAGAAAAAAGAGACTTCATAAAAATGTTTGATAATACTTGTTCTAATGGACAGGGAATCAGCTTCATCAACGAACGGTTATAAGCAGGGTATCGCACAGAAAACCACTAAATAACATAGCAGAATGGAAGAAAACAACGAATTTCTTTTAAATACGTGAAACAGTGACTTTTCTACTGCTTTCACATGGTGTAGACTAATACTTACGCACTGCTTTAGACTGACTCCTCTTAATAATAGAAAGTAAGCGAGGAGAGTAGGGGTTTGTTACCCAAAAAAATAAGAGTAATTCTCGTATAAAAGAAGGGAAATAACCGGATTTGTGGAATAGAGTCCTTATATCACATTCTTCCCGGGACTTCATGACGCAAGACTTGAGGAAGTTTAAATCAAATCAATGTTGTGTATATAAAGGTGTTGGACATTTTTTCAACCCTATTATAGAGAAACTATTAATACCTGAACATGGTAGCATTTTGAAGGAGGTGCCAGGAGAATGAACAGCAATGAGATTTATGTGAGTCTAGACATCGGTACATCCAATGTGAAAGTAATCATTGGCCAGATGACGAACGATTCTTTAAATATTCTAGGAGTTGGCAGTGCGCCTTCCGATGGAATTCGCAAAGGATCGATTGTGGATATAGATGAAACTGTTCGTTCAATTAAACAGGCAGTAGAAAACGCAGAAAGAATGGTAGGTTTATCAGTTCGTTCTGTGATTGTGGGGATTAACGGCAATCACGTTCAGCTACAGCCCTGTCATGGGGTAGTGGCGGTATCAAGTGAGGATCGTGAAATTCATGATGAAGATATTGCTAGAGTAATTGATGCAGCACAGGTTGTTTCTATCCCTCCTGAGCGAGAAATTATTGATGTCATTCCAGGGCAGTTCGTTGTCGATGGACTGGATGGCATTACGGATCCGCGTGGTATGATTGGTGTTCGCCTGGAAATGGAAGGGACAATCATTACAGGTTCTAAAACAGTATTACATAATTTGTTAAGATGCGTGGAAAAAGCGGGTCTTGAAATTGCTGATATTTGTCTACAACCGCTTGCATGTGGATCAATGGCTTTATCAAAAGATGAGCGTAATTTAGGCGTAGCTCTCGTTAACATGGGCGCTGGTTCTACTACGATTTCCATCTTTGAAGAAGGGAACCTGAAAGCCACATCTGTTCTACAAATTGGTGGCGATCATGTAACAAAAGATATTTCGATAGGACTTAGAACAACGACTGAAGAAGCTGAGCGGATTAAGATTAAGCACGGCAATGCTTTCGTTGATCTTGCTTCAGAAGAGGAAGCTTTCACTGTATCGACTATTGGCAGTTCGGCTGAACAAGAATTTAATCAGTACGAATTAGCTCATATTATAGAACCTCGGATCGAAGAGATGTTAGAATTGATTGAAGACGAAATTAAGCGAATGGGAATTCGTGAATTGCCGGGCGGATTTGTTCTAACCGGTGGTATGGTCGGGATGGATGGCGTACTAGAACTTGCTCGTGAAATTCTGCAGCATAACGTACGTGTTGCTGTCCCTGACTATATCGGCGTACGCGAACCGCAATATACAACTGGCATTGGTCTTATCCAATTCACGTATAAAAACGTGAAGATTCAGGGCAAAGAAGTGGCAGCATCACTTAACCCTGAAGAAGAAGTGAAGCCCAAGCGTAGAACAAAAGCCGAACCTCAACCAGGTGAGAAATCTTCTTCACCAGGTATGAAAGAGAAAGTGAAGAATTTCTTTAATCTATTTGTTGAATAAAGGGCTATTACAAGATTAGGAGGACCTGAGATGTTAGAGTTTGATATGAATATGGAACAATTAGCACAGATAAAAGTAATCGGTGTCGGCGGAGGCGGAAGCAACGCTGTAAATCGTATGATTGAAAATGGTGTACAAGGTGTTGAATTTATTGCCGTTAACACGGATGCACAGGCATTAAACCTTGCAAAGGCAGAGGTGAAGATGCAAATTGGTGGTAAATTAACAAGAGGTCTTGGAGCTGGAGCTAATCCTGAGATTGGTAAGAAAGCTGCTGAAGAAAGCAAAGAACAGATCCAGGAAGCATTAAGCGGTGCGGATATGGTATTTGTCACGGCAGGAATGGGTGGCGGAACAGGTACTGGAGCAGCACCCGTTATTGCTGAAATCGCAAAAGAGCTTGGCGCTTTAACCGTAGGTGTTGTAACACGCCCGTTTACCTTTGAAGGTAAGAAACGTTCAACACAAGCTGTAACTGGTATTGCCATGCTGAAAGAAAAAGTCGATACGTTAATTGTTATCCCTAACGATCGTCTACTCGAAATCGTAGACAAGAATACGCCAATGCTTGAAGCGTTCCGTGAAGCGGACAACGTTCTTCGTCAGGGTGTTCAAGGTATTTCTGACCTTATTGCCGTACCAGGACTCATTAACCTTGACTTTGCCGATGTTAAGACCATCATGACAGAACGAGGTTCTGCACTAATGGGTATCGGTATTGCAACTGGGGAAAATCGCGCTTCTGAGGCTGCCAAGAAGGCTATATCCAGTCCACTTCTTGAAACATCGATTGATGGTGCCAAAGGTGTTCTAATGAACATTACGGGTGGATCTAACTTGAGTCTTTATGAAGTGAACGAAGCGGCTGATATCGTTTCTTCTGCATCTGATGAGAATGTGAACATGATTTTCGGTTCTGTTATTAATGAAGATTTAAAAGACGAAATTCTCGTTACTGTCATTGCGACAGGATTTGACGAGAATGAAAACAAGAAAAAGACGGTTCCACGTCCTTCAGCTCAGTCGAAGCAAAGCGCTCCGATTCAGCAACCTAAGCATGAAGAAGAAGAAGTACAGCCTGAACCATCTAAATTTGGCGCGCGCGCTGACGAATCCAATGACACATTGGACATCCCTACGTTCTTGCGTAATCGTAAACGAAACCGTCGCTAATTATGAAAACCAGCTCTTTTAGAGCTGGTTTTTTTTTGGAGCGATTTAGTTTTTTCTTTCATAAACACCCTTTGATTTCTTCAAAAGCATAGGATCCGAATCCTAGCGTCTACGATAAGAAATAGACAGTTGCTTTCTTCTTCTCACTTTTGTTAACATAGATAAAATTATATTTTTTCTGAAAATGGTGTTGTGTTCATGGGCAATCACACGTATAATGTCCATTATATAAAAACAAGTGTCCTCACCAGAAGGACAAAAGGAGTGGAGAGAATATGAAGGATTGCGTATCAGTTGGATTATTAGGATTAGGAACTGTTGGTAGTGGTGTGGTACATATGATTGACTCCCATCAAAAGGAATTGCAACAGCGAGTGGGCTGTCAGGTAAAAGTAGCCAAAGTCCTGGTAAGGGATATGGATAAAGAAAGAAGCGTCGATTTGGATGACAGTGTACTAACACTGGATCCAGAAGAAGTCATCAATAATCCTGAAGTTGATGTTGTGATTGAAGTGATTGGTGGAATTGATCAAGCGAAAGAATTCATTCTTGCTTCCCTACAAAATCACAAACACGTTGTCACTGCAAATAAAGATTTAATGGCCATTCACGGAAGAGAATTACTAAGTGCCGCAGTAGAAAATGAAAGTGATCTTTTCTATGAAGCTAGTGTAGCAGGCGGAATTCCGATTCTTAGAAGTTTAGTAGAAGGGTTATCCTCTGACCGTATTACAAAACTAATGGGAATTGTGAATGGAACAACAAACTACATCTTAACCAAGATGACAAAAAACAATGTCCCATACGAGAGCGTGTTGAAAGAAGCGCAGGATCTAGGCTTTGCTGAAGCAGATCCTACGGCAGATGTAGAGGGGCTAGATGCGGCCAGGAAAATGGTCATTCTAGGAACGCTCGGATTTTCAATGAAAGTCGGCTTAGATGATGTCAAGGTAGAAGGCATCACTCGCGTAGATGAAGATGATATTGCGTACAGTAAGAAATTAGGTTACACCATTAAACTATTAGGAATTGCTAGTTCAACAGATGGTTCCATCGAGTTATCCGTACAACCAACGTTGCTTCCTTCAAGGCACCCCTTAGCTTCCGTAAACGATGAATATAATGCAGTTTATGTCTACGGTGAAGCGGTTGGTGAAACGATGTTCTATGGTCCGGGGGCTGGACAATTACCAACTGCAACGGCGGTTGTATCGGATCTCGTTGCAGTTATTAAAAATATGAGACTAGGTGTGAATGGAAAAAGTGTGATCCTTCCTCAACATGATCGCAAGCTTAAAGAAGACGAGCAGATCAAAAGTAAACATTTTATTCGCTTAATTGTTAAAGATGAACCGGGTGCTTTCTCTAAAATTTCTCACCTCTTCCAGGATCGCGGACTAAGTTTAGAAAAGTTGATTCAGGAACCTGTAGTCAATAAAGGAACAGCTGAGCTTGTAATCATCACCCATGAAACAAATCAAAGAGCATTTGAAGATGTTCATAATCGATTAAGAGATCTTGATGTTGTTGTAGAAGTGAAGAGTCGCTATCGTGTGGAGGGGATGTAATGAGCTGGAACGGACTAATTAAGCATTATAAAGAGTATTTACCTCTGACTAAGGAAACGCCGCAACTCACTTTAAACGAAGGGAATACCCCTCTGTTAAAGCTTGATCAGCTGTCAGACGAACTGGGCATTTCACTTTACGTCAAAATTGAAGGGGCGAACCCAACTGGATCCTTTAAAGACCGTGGTATGGTTATGGCTGTTGCTAAAGCGAAAGAGGAAGGTAGCGATGCCATCATTTGTGCCTCAACTGGTAATACCGCGGCAGCGGCGGCAGCATACGGCGCAAGAGCAGGCTTGCGTTGTATCATCGTTATTCCAAAAGGGAAAGTAGCGCTTGGAAAGCTAGCTCAGGCTATGATCTATGGCGCAGAGATATTTGAGATTGATGGAAATTTCGATGAAGCCTTAAAAATGGTTCGCGATATAGCTGAAACAGAGCCTATTGCGCTCGTAAATTCTGTTAATCCTTATCGTTTAGAAGGACAAAAAACAGCAGCTTTTGAAGTATGTGACCAGCTCGGTGAGGCTCCTGATGTGCTCGCGATTCCTGTGGGGAATGCCGGTAACATTTCTGCTTATTGGAAAGGATTTAAAGAATATGTTTCAGAAGAAAGGCGCCCGCAAATGCGTGGATTTGAAGCGGAAGGATCTGCGGCAATTGTGCAAAAGAAAATTATTCCGAATCCAGAAACGATTGCTACGGCGATCCGTATCGGAAATCCCGCTAGCTGGCACTTGGCTGAAGAGGCTGTTATTGAATCGAAGGGGAAGATCGATAGCGTCACGGATGAAGAAATTCTCTCTGCCTATCAAGAACTTGCAAAAAAAGAAGGCGTCTTCGCAGAACCAGCTTCATGTGCTTCCGTTGCAGGCGTGATGAAGCAAGTGGCAACAGGTGAAATTAAGAAAGGTGCAAAAGTTGTTGCTGTTTTAACTGGTAATGGATTGAAAGACCCTGCAACGGCGATGGACAATGTGGTTGCAAAACCACGTGTAGTCGCAGCAAATAAAACAGCGTTTCTTGAAGAACTTAAGGGATGTGTCAGCCATTGATCATAGACGAATGTTTATACTTGAAAGTTCCAGGAAGTACGTCAAACCTTGGACCAGGGTTTGATTCCATTGGTCTAGCGATTGACCGCCATTTATACGTAAAAATTGAACCTTCGTCAGAATGGTCTTTTCACTATATTGATTTTGATGATCGCTTTCCATCTGGAAAAGAAAACATGATTTATCAAACGATTGAAGAAATTGAACGAAAGTATGGAAAAGGTAAAGAACCGATGCCTCACGCTGTCACGATGAGGAGCGAATTACCTTTGGAAAGAGGTCTTGGTAGTAGTGCTGCAGCCATTGTAGCCGCTGTAGAAATAGCAAATTATGCAATGGACCTCCGACTTACTCTTGAAGAGAAAGTTCAAATTGCAACAGTTTTTGAAGGTCATGCCGATAATGTTGCTGCCTCTCTTTATGGTGGTTTAGTCATTGCTACAGGGCAAGAGGGTTTAGAGACGATCTCACATAAGGTAATGGATTTAGAAATGATCGCCTTAATTCCAAACCATAAGTTGAAAACGACGGATTCTCGCTCGGTGCTTCCGAATATGCTACCTTATGAAGAAGCTGTGGAAGCGAGTAGCATTGCCAATCTTTTTGTTGGAGCAGCCCTCCAAAACGATTGGAAGTTAGCTGGTAAATTAATGGCGCATGATCTTTTTCATCAGCCATACCGAAAGCACCTTGTACCGGACCTTGAACAAGTCCATGAAATGGCTATCAGTCATGGAGGATATGGTGCTGCGTTAAGTGGAGCTGGACCTACACTCATTGTCTTTGCTCCAAGTGGCTCTTCAGAGTATCTTCAACAAACGTTAGCAAAACATTTTCCAACGTATCAATGTGAGGTGCTCCATCCAACGTCTTCTGGGGTCGAAGTAACTGTTGGAGCTTATGAAAATCAATCGATCTAATCAAAGTCGTCCTGAAAAGGACGACTTTTTCTAGTTTTAAGAGCGAGATGATGGCTGACAAAACTAGTGATAATTATCCAAAATAACCTCACCCTAACCGGCACAATCTGACAGGTTTATCTGTCAAATTAGTCTATACTTAGTATCAAAATCGCAAGGGGGGAGGCACTCTGTGGCAGTATACCTTGATGTGATTTGGCTTTTGAATTTTTGTTTTGATTACTTGCTACTCGCGCTAACTGGGATACTGCTAAAAAAAAGTGTTAAGAAAAGAAGACTTGCGACAGGTGCATTGGTTGCTTCTTTTTACGTTCTTTTTCTTTTTGTTCCGTCTTTAAGCTTTATGACACAGCCATTGATGAAATTGCTTTACTCTGTCTTGATCGTATACATGACGTTTGGATTTACTCGATTTCGTAGTTTCTTTCAGTGCTGGCTGCTCTTTTATTTTGTGACATTTATGATCGGTGGGGGAATGATGGGAGCACATTACTTTTTTCAGCAGGACATGACGGTCGTTAATGGTGCGATTGCGACAAAGAGCACGGGATTTGGAGATCCGGTGAGCTGGTCATTTGTCCTGATAGGATTCCCGCTTGTTTGGCTTTTTTCGAAGAAAAGAGTTGAGAACCTTGAAACGGCACGCATTCATTTTGATCAATTAGCAAACGTTACCATTCGAATTGATGAGGTGAATATATCAGCTACGGGTCTCATTGATAGTGGCAATCAGCTGCAGGATCCATTAAGCGGCTCTCCGGTGATGATTCTTGACATGACCGTTCATGAATCAAATTTTTCACCTGCATTCATTAAAAAAGCAAAAAACATTACTGAATTTCAAGAAGAGGGAGAGGGGGAACGTTGGGAACACAGGCTACGGATCGTTCCGTTTCGAGCAGTCGGACAAGATCACCAATTCTTGTGTGCTGTAAAGCCGGATGAAGTGATGATCTCATTAGAAGGTCGGTCATTCACAATAAAAAAAGTTCTTGTTGGGCTAAGCTTTCATACCATTTCTGGGGAAAAAGATTATACGTGTATACTTCATCCGAAAATGCTGACAGGACATAAGGCGACTGCGTCATAGAAATCACTATAAGACGATCAAGGAGGAGTTTTGGATGGGGAAATTCAGAATTAAGGTTGTTCTCTGGTGGCAGCGGATTCTAATGAAACTAGGGATTAAACCTGATGAAATTTACTACATAGGAGGAAGCGAAGCACTACCTCCTCCTCTATCGAAAGATGAAGAAGCACATTTATTAATCCAATTACCAAAAGGAGATAAAGCTGCAAGATCGATTTTAATTGAACGGAATCTTCGTCTGGTTGTGTATATCGCACGAAAGTTTGAAAACACAGGAATCAACATCGAAGATTTAATTAGTATAGGGACAATTGGCTTAATTAAAGCCGTTAATACATTTAACCCTGAGAAAAAGATTAAGCTTGCCACCTATGCGTCAAGGTGCATTGAGAATGAAATTTTAATGTTTCTAAGACGAAACAACAAAATTCGGTCTGAAGTCTCGTTTGATGAGCCGTTGAATGTGGATTGGGATGGAAATGAATTGCTTCTATCTGACGTTCTAGGAACGGATGAAGATATTATTACGAGAGGGATTGAAGCGCGAGTAGATCGGCGCCTCCTTGTCAAAGCGTTAGAAGCGCTTAATCCAAGAGAAAAACAAATCATGGAACTTAGGTTTGGTCTAGCCGGGGAGGAAGAGAAAACGCAAAAAGATGTAGCTGACCTTCTTGGCATTTCTCAATCTTATATTTCTAGGCTCGAAAAGCGCATCATTAAGCGACTTCGAAAAGAGTTTAATAAAATGGTCTAAGCATGTTGAGAGAATAGATGCATAAAATTCCCACTCGCGGAGATACTTTACTTTGACAGCATCTCCGATGAGGAGGGAATGAGTTGACACGAAATAAAGTCGAGATTTGTGGAGTAGATACCTCCAAACTTCCTGTGCTTAAAAATGAGAAGATGAGAGTGCTTTTTAAGCAGATGCAGGAAGGGGATATCTCAGCACGTGAAGAATTAGTTAACGGAAATTTAAGGCTAGTTCTAAGCGTGATCCAGCGATTCAATAATCGAGGAGAATATGTGGATGATCTCTTTCAGGTAGGGTGCATTGGCCTGATGAAATCCATAGATAACTTTGATTTAGGGCAAAACGTGAAATTCTCTACTTATGCAGTGCCGATGATCATCGGTGAAATTCGTCGGTATCTTCGTGATAATAACCCGATTCGGGTCTCGCGATCATTACGAGATATCGCCTATAAGTCTCTCCAGATTAGAGATAAATTAATGACGAAGAACTCGAAAGAACCGAATCCTACCGAAATTGCAAAAGAGCTCGGGGTAACAAAAGAAGAAGTGGTCTTTGCCCTTGACGCTATTCAAGATCCAGTTTCATTATTTGAACCCATCTATAATGATGGCGGTGATCCAATCTTTGTAATGGATCAAATTAGTGATGACAAGCAAAAGGATATCCAGTGGCTGGAAGATATTGCGCTTAAAGAAGCGATGACTCGATTGAATCAGCGGGAAAATATGATTTTACAAATGCGCTTTTTCCAGGGAAAAACCCAAATGGAAGTAGCAGATGAAATTGGGATATCGCAAGCTCAAGTATCTCGACTTGAAAAGGCAGCAATCCATCAAATGAATAAAAATATTCAAAGTTAGAATGAGACCTGAGAAACAGGTCTTTTCTTTTGCCTGCATTTCATATAATGAGTTGAAAGGTGGGTGCGTCATGATAAAAATTTCTGAATTTCAGGTTAAAGATGTTGTGAACGTATCAAATGGACGAAAACTTGGTCACATCGCTGATCTGGAAATTAATTTAACTACTGGTAAAATAGAAGCGATTGTGATTCCGGGAGCGGGAAAGATGATGGGGTTATTTGCGAGAGAAAGCGATGTCGTTATTCCCTGGCGAAACATTGTAAAAATTGGTTCGGATGTGATTTTAGTACGACATCACGATACGGCTGATGGCGAATCGTTTCAGAAAGAATCGTAAGGTAAGAAAGATGTAACAATCTATATCCCTTAGCACCAACATATTATGATAAAATAAGGTATAAACTGTATCATGGTATAAAGGGGTGCAACTGTGGCGAAAGAACCATTTCAAGCAACAATGAAGGAAACTTCACTGGAACTGAAATTTCCAGGTCAAGCTGAGCGGAAAGATCAACCGATTGCTGGTTTTTCGACTCGCAGAAACGGAGTTAGCCAGACTCCGTTTTCTAGCTTGAATCTCGGATTTCACGTACCTGATGATGCAAAAGATGTGCTGGCAAATCGACAGAGACTTGCTAACGATATTGGACAACCACTAAGCAAGTGGGTCGTAGGAGAACAAATACATGGTGCGGCACTTGTTAAAATAACTTCAAAGGATAAAGGACGGGGAGCAACAGATCATCTCGATGCGGTTCCAGATGTTGACGGACTATATACTGATGATCGGGATATTCTTCTAACGGCTCTTTATGCCGACTGCGTTCCATTATATTTTTATGCTCCAAAGGCGAATCGCGTTGGACTTGCCCACGCAGGTTGGAAAGGAACGACGAAGAATATTGCTGGAGAGATGATGGAAGCATGGAAGCAAGATGGCATAAAGCCAGAGGATATTTTTGCAGTAATTGGGCCATCGATTGGGAAATGCTGTTACGAAGTGAATGATGGCGTGATCAATCATGTTAAAGCGTTACGCTTAAATACAGACTCACTGTTCGAACAGACGTCTAATGGGAAATATCAGCTTGATTTAAAATCAGTTAATCGGGAATTACTCCTTAAAGCTGGTGTTCAAACGAGTCATCTATCTATTAGTAATTACTGCACAAGTTGTAGCAATCTGTTTTTCTCTCACCGAAGAGAAGAAGGGAAAACAGGAAGAATGATGGCATACATAGGACTCGGGGAGGTATAGCATTAACGTGAATGTAAGGGAAAGTCTAGCTACAATAAAAAAACAAATAAATGAAGCA
Organism: Guptibacillus hwajinpoensis; assembly: GCF_020524165.1. Classification (GTDB taxonomy): domain Bacteria; phylum Bacillota; class Bacilli; order Bacillales; family Guptibacillaceae; genus Guptibacillus; species Guptibacillus hwajinpoensis_D. The sequence continues at coordinate 1,078,878 of NZ_JAIVKU010000004.1, read as the reverse complement.
GCGGAGAGGTCTGGCCGCGATCCTGAACGTATAAATGTGGTAGCTGTGACAAAATACGTGAGCGTAGAGCGTACAAAGGAAGCGCTTGATGCAGGGTTAACACATCTTGGGGAAAGTCGAGATGAAGGGCTTTTAAAGAAAGTAGAAGTCTTTGGATCTACGCCTTCCTGGCACTTTATTGGAACACTACAATCTCGTAAAGTAAAAGAAGTCCTTCCTTTCGTAGACTATATACACTCACTTGATCGTCGCTCTCTGGCTAAAGAAATACACAAGAGAGCCGAAAAAGAAATAAACTGTTTTGTACAGGTAAACGTGTCTGGAGAAGAATCGAAACATGGTCTATCACTAGATGCTACCATTCCTTTTATTGAATCGCTACAAGAGTTTTCTTCGATTAAAGTAATAGGGTTAATGACGATGGCTCCCCATACAAATAATCCAGACGAAATTCGAGCTGTCTTTAAACAACTTCGGGAGCTTGCAGAACAGATTCAAACGCTCTCACTCCATCATGCTCCGTGCAAGGAGCTTTCAATGGGGATGTCGAACGATTATGAAATTGCTGTTGAAGAAGGCGCAACCTACGTTCGGATTGGCTCGTCACTTGTCGGTAATGAAAAATAAATTAAGCTCTCCAGGAGGTGCAGGGAATTGGGTATTAAGACAAAATTCAAACAGTTCTTTGAACTTGATGATGAAACCATAGAATTGGATGAGCAGCAGGAGCACGAAGACTATATGGAGGAAGAAGAACCTGAAGTGACCAGGGCAAGTCGCAAAAGTAAGCAAAATGTTGTCAGTCTCCAAAGCGTTCATAAGAACTCAAGAGTTGTGCTAGTAGAGCCTAGAGTGTATGCTGAAGCTCAGGATATTGCAGATCATGTGAAAAATCGGAAGTCCGTTGTTATGAATTTGCAACGTATTCCGCAGGATCAGGCAAGACGGATCGTGGACTTTTTAAGCGGAACTGTCTATGCTGTTGGTGGCGATATTCAAAAGCTCGGTCCGGAAACATTTTTATGTACACCGGATAACGTTGAGATTTCAGGAAACATCACAGATGAAATTTATGAAGACGAGTAAGTAAGAAAGGGTGAAAAGTTTGAACATAGCTTCAATCTTAATTTCAGCAGTACAAATTTATACGTGGATTCTCATTATCTACATCTTTATGTCGTGGATCCCAAATGCAAGAGAATCTTCCATTGGCCAGATGATTGCTTCGATTGCAGAACCGTACCTTGCACCATTTCGTCGTTTCATTCCACCAATCGGTGGCATGCTTGATATTTCACCGATTGTCGCGATTTTTGCGCTTCAATTCGTTCAGTACGGAATTGCAGCTCTCTTTAGTTTCGTAAGTTAATGTCGATTTATGAGCATTACCGTCCTGAGGAACGGACATTTGTTGATCGCGTATTGCAATGGCAAGATGAGGTTCAGGAAAGATATGCGCCCAGATTAACCGATTTTCTAGATCCTAGAGAGCAGGATATGGTGAACCAAATCATAGGAAATCATCCTGATGTGGGAGTGTTTTTCTCAGGGGGAGTAGAAGGGTCAGAACGTCAAAGGGCTCTTCTTGTTCCACCTTACTTTGAGCCTTCAAGTGAAGATTTCGACATAACAGCATTTGAAATTACATACCCAGCTAAGTTCGTATCATTGACTCACCCGGATTTACTTGGAGCCATGATGGGTCTAGGGATAAAACGTGAAAAATTTGGGGATATCATGATAAATGATAGTGTTGCTCACCTTATTGTAGCAAAGGAAATTGCAGACTTCGTGAAATTGAACCTTACGCAAGCTGGTAAGGCTTCTCTTTCTCCAGTAGAAATTTCACTTGAGTTTTTACATTTACCTGAGGCAGAATGGGACGAACAGGCTGGTACAGTAACAAGTCTTAGATTAGATACTGTTCTAGCGGAAGTTTACAATCTTTCAAGAGGGAAAGTAAGTACAATGATTGAACATGATCGAGCGAAATTAAACTGGAAGATTGTGAGTCAACCTTCAGCCGAAGTGAAAGAGGGAGATTACTTGTCTCTTAGAGGTTCAGGTAGAAGTAAAATCGTCTCCATTGATGGAAAAACGAAGCGAGATAAATGGCGAATTACCTATCACATTCGTAAATAGTTTGTCACAAATAGAAGGAATATCCAAATCGCTGTCGAAATAAGATTAAGCCGGGTATATGAAAAGAGAGTAAATCGGAGGTGGCTGAATTGCCTTTAACACCATTAGATATTCATAACAAAGAGTTTACTCGCGGATTCCGCGGTTATGATGAAGATGAAGTCAATGAATTTCTCGATCAGGTAATTAAAGATTATGAAACAGTGATCAGAGAAAAGAAAGAACTGAATGAGAGAGTGAAACTATTAGAAGAACGACTAGGACATTTCTCTAACCTGGAAGAAACGTTAAACAAGTCGATCTTAGTTGCACAAGAATCAGCAGAAGAAGTTAGACAAAATGCTAAAAAAGAATCTCAGCTTATTGTAAAAGAAGCAGAAAAAAATGCGGATCGTATTATTAATGATTCACTTGCAAAAGCACGTAAGATTTCAATGGATAATGAAGAGCTGAAAAAACAAGCAGCCGTCTATCGCACGCGTTTCCGGATGCTAGTTGAGGCACAACTTGAAATGCTTAATAACGAAGACTGGGATGGTCTCGTTGCTCGATTTGAAGAAGAGGAAGAAGAGCAGCAAGAACAAATCGAAGAAAAAGCGTAATGCACTTATTTATTTTTTTGTCATTTCCTTGACTTCTTAATTTTATTTACACTATACTTCTAGTAATAGCAATAACGATCGACGAAGAAGGGAAGAGTACCTGATTCTTACTTAACAAAGCGAGCCGGGAATGGTGGGAGCCGGTGTTAAGCAATTAGGGAAAATCATCCCGGAGTCCCGTGCTGAACAATAAGTAAGCCTCGGCGAATCATTCACGTTACGAATGCAAAGTGAGCGCAAAGCTTAATTTGGGTGGTACCACGGGAAAAACCTTCTCGTCCCTATTCGGGGACGAGAAGGTTTTTTTGCATTTGATGGAAGAGATGCCAGGGATATTCGCGCTACGGATGTTGGTCGTTATAAGTTGAAGGAGGAAACCTCATGAGCTTTAAAGAAACGCTCTTAATGCCAAAGACAAAATTTCCGATGAGAGGAAATTTACCAAATAAAGAGCCTGACATGCAAAAAGAATGGGAAAACATCAATCTTTATGAAAAAGTACAGGAAAGAACGAAAGATCGTCCTTTGTTTGTGCTACACGATGGCCCTCCATATGCCAATGGTGACATTCATATGGGCCACGCTGAAAACAAAGTGTTGAAAGATATGATCGTTCGCTATAAATCAATGAACGGTTTCAATGCTCCTTACGTTCCTGGTTGGGATACGCACGGCCTTCCAATTGAGCAGGCTTTAACAAAAAAAGGCGTTGATCGTAAAAAGTTAACGGTAGCTGAATTTAGAAAGAAATGTGAAGGGTATGCATTAAAACAAGTGGATCGCCAGCGTGAACAGTTTAAGCGTCTTGGTGTCCGAGGCGATTGGGATAACCCGTACATCACGCTTCATAAAGGTTACGAAGCGCAGCAAATTAAAGTGTTCGGTGAAATGGCGAAGCGCGGTTATATCTACAAAGATAAGAAAACCGTTTATTGGTCTCCGACATCTGAATCTGCATTAGCAGAAGCAGAAATTGAGTACCATGATAAGCGCTCTCCTTCCATCTATGTTGCATTTGATGTAAAAGACGGTAAAGGCGTGCTTGCAGGAGATGAGAAATTTATCATCTGGACAACCACACCGTGGACGATCCCATCTAACCTTGCGATTGCGTTAAATGAGAAGTTTGAGTACAGCGTTGTGAATGCTGATGGCACAAAATACGTCGTAGCAACAGAACTCGTTGATCAGTTAAAAGAAGAGTTTGAGTGGACGAACGTCAGTGAAGTAAATCGCGTGAAAGGTAGTGAGCTTGAATACGTAACAGCTCAGCATCCGTTCTATGACCGTGAGTCTCTCGTTATTCTTGGTGATCATGTCACACTTGACGCAGGTACAGGTTGCGTTCACACGGCTCCAGGACACGGGGAAGATGACTACTTGATTGGAAGAAAGTATAAGTTAGACATTCTTTGTCCAGTTGATGAAAAAGGTGTCTTTACAGATGAAGCTCCTGGATTTGAAGGTATGTTCTATGATAAAGCGAATAAGCCGATTACAGAGAAGCTTGAAGAAGCAGGCGCACTTGTAAAGCTTACGTTCTTCACGCACTCCTATCCGCACGATTGGCGTACGAAGAAGCCGATCATCTTCCGTGCAACAGAACAATGGTTTGCTTCTATTAAGGAATTCCGTCCTGAACTACTTCAAGCGGTAGCCGATGTGAAATGGTTCCCTTCATGGGGCGAGATTCGCCTTCATAACATGGTGAAAGATCGGGAAGATTGGTGTATCTCTCGTCAACGTGCATGGGGCGTGCCGATTCCGGTATTTTATGGCGAAAATAATGAGCCAATCATTACAGATGAAACAATTGCTCACGTATCAGACCTATTCCGTGAACACGGATCTAACATCTGGTTCGAGTGGGATGCTAAAGACCTTCTCCCTGAAGGATTTACTTCTGAGCACAGTCCGAACAGTGAATTCCGCAAGGAAATGGATATCATGGACGTTTGGTTTGATTCAGGTTCATCTCATCAGGCGGTTCTTGAAGAGCGAAGTGATCTCGCTCGCCCTGCTGATTTGTATCTTGAAGGCTCTGACCAGTATCGCGGTTGGTTTAACTCATCCCTTTCTACAGCTGTAGCTGTAACAGGTAAAGCACCTTATAAAGCTGTACTAAGTCACGGTTTTATCCTTGATGGTGAAGGAAAGAAAATGAGTAAATCCCTTGGAAACACAATGGTACCAAACGATGTGATGAAGCAATTAGGAGCGGATATTCTTCGTCTATGGGTATCTTCTGCTGATTATCAGGCTGACGTACGCGTATCAGATGATATTTTAAAACAAGTAGCTGAAGTATACCGTAAGATTCGTAACACGTTCCGCTTTATGCTCGGTAACCTAGAAGGGTTTGACCCATCGCAGCATCAGGTGGCGTATGAAGATCTTGGTGAGCTCGATCAGTATATGCTAGTTAAGCTGAACAACTTAGTTTCAAAAGTGAAGAAAGCTTACGATGAGTATCAATTCTTAACGGTTTATAATACGATTCATAACTTCTTCACGATTGAAATGAGTTCGTTTTACCTTGATATTGCGAAAGATACGCTTTATATCGAGCATGAAGATCATCCAAAGCGCCGTGCAATTCAAACCGTTCTTTATCAGACGGCTGTAGCGTTAACAAAACTTCTTTCTCCAATTATCCCGCATACAGCTGAGGAAGTTTGGCAGTATGTTCCTGGTGAGAAGGAAGAGTTTGTACAGCTTTCTGATATGCCGGAAGTGAAAAACTTTGAAGGCACTGCAGATCTTGAGCAAAAATGGGATCATGTCATGGAACTTCGTGATGAAGTGCTTAAGGCATTAGAAGAAGCGCGTAACGAGAAAGTCATTGGTAAATCATTAACAGCTCAACTTCATATTTACGCTGATAAGGGTGCGAAAGAGTTGCTTGAAGGCGTAACAAATCTTGAGAAGCTCTTTATCGTATCTGGAGCAACAGTTGCCGGTACGAAGGCTGAGGCTCCAACAGAAGCGAAAGTATATGAAGAACTAGCGATTTCTGTTTCACCTGCTGAAGGAGAAACGTGTGAGCGCTGCTGGCAAGTGAAAACGGATGTTGGTGCTGATAGTGAGTACCCAACTCTTTGTGCTAGCTGTGCTGAAACTGTTAAAAATCATTACGAATCGTGATAGTAAACGAAAAGACGCTTTGCACTGCAAAGCGTCTTTTTAATATGGCAACTTCAGTTTCGATTGTCTGCTGAAGCAAGCTGTGCTAAACTTTCATAGGAAGTAACATTTGATCGGAGGAGCGCTCGTGTGGAAATATCTCATAGCCATTGGCATCATTGTACTTGATCAGTGGACGAAATGGCTTGTTGTGAAGTATATGGAATATGGTGAAAACATTACATTAATCGATGGTTTTCTATCTCTCACATCTCATCGAAACCGGGGCGCAGCCTTCGGAATCCTTCAAGGACAGATGATTTTCTTTTATATCATTACCATTTTCGTTATTGGAGCGGTTATCTATTATATGAGACAGTATAAACATAGCCGTTTCGTTAGTGTAACCCTCGCGCTCATACTTGGTGGCGCAATAGGGAACTTTATTGATCGAGCCCTTCGTGGAGAAGTAGTGGATTTTGTGAACACCTTTATCTTCTCTTATGATTTTCCGATCTTTAACGTTGCCGATGCCTCCCTTGTGGTAGGGGTTATTCTCATTTTTATCGGCACTATTTTTGAAAGTAAGCAGGCTAAAGGGGAAAACTAATGGAAAAATTCACATTTAAAGTAGCAGAAGAAGAAAAAGGTGAGCGAATTGATAAGCTCATTACTTCTTATGAGAGTGACTGGTCACGTAGCCAGGTTCAAACCTGGATTAAAGAAAAAAACATTCAAGTAAATGGTGAAGCAGTGAAAGGTAATTATAAAGCAACTCCAGGTGATGAAATTGAAGTTTCTGTTCCAGAACCTGAAGAATTAGAAATTGTTGCAGAGAACTTAAACCTGGAAATCGTTTATGAAGATGCAGATGTTCTTGTCGTGAATAAACCTCGTGGCATGGTTGTCCATCCCGCACCTGGTCACGCAAGCGGCACGCTCGTAAACGGACTTATGTATCAAGTAAATGACTTAAGTGGAATCAATGGGGTAGTTCGACCAGGAATTGTACACCGAATTGATAAAGATACATCAGGCTTGTTAATGGTTGCGAAAAACGATAAAGCACATGAATCACTTGTAAAGCAACTTCAAGCTAAAACAGTGAATAGACTTTATACAGCCATTGTACATGGCAATATCCAGCACGATGTAGGTACAATTGATGCGCCAATTGGGCGAGATAAACAAGATCGTCAAAAAATGACAGTAACTGATGAGCATAGCCGTGATGCTGTTACGCATTTTCGCGTGCTTGAACGTTATAAACAGTATACGTATGTTGAATGCAAGCTGGAGACAGGTCGAACGCATCAAATTCGCGTGCATATGAAGTACATCGATCATCCGGTGGCAGGCGACCCGAAATATGGTCCGAGAAGAAAGTCACTGCCAATTGACGGGCAAGCGCTCCATGCAGGTGTACTTGGCTTCCGTCACCCTGTAACAGAAGAATGGCTTGAATTCTCCGCGCCTATTCCAGAGGATATTGAACGCTTATTAAAGAGACTTAGACAAGATTAAGGTTGACATTAGGAGAGATCTTTGCGATACTCTTTATAGACAACAGCATACCCTTTAACGACAGTCCCGTGAGGCTGCAAAGGAAAATCGGCTGCGCAACGCTACATTTGTATGCCCAAAACCCTTTTGCCCTCATGGCAAAAGGGTTTTTTACTACTTAAGAACGAGATAGAGAGAGGGGCGATCATGATGGAAAACAAGCGAATCTTGCTTGATGATCAGGCGATTCGAAGAGCGCTCACACGAATTGCGCATGAAATACTTGAGCGCAATAAAGGCATTGAAAATACAATGCTTGTTGGAATTAAAACTCGAGGCATCTATTTAGCTGAGAGGTTAGCTGAACGAATTGAGCAAATCGAAGGCTCAGCGATTTCAGTAGGAGAAGTGGACATCACGATGTACCGTGATGACTTAACTCACAAAAATGAAGATCAGGACCCGCTAATTAAAGGCACAAGCATCTCAAAAGATGTGAGTGATCAGAAAGTCATACTCATTGATGACGTCCTTTATACCGGCAGAACCGTTCGTGCAGCTATGGACGCCTTAATGGATCTCGGTCGTCCATCACAAATTCAACTAGCTGTGCTAGTGGATCGCGGACATCGAGAATTACCGATCCGGCCTGATTATGTAGGGAAAAACGTACCAACATCAAAAGAAGAAATCATTGAAGTTGCCCTTACAGAAGTAGACGACTTTGATCAAGTAAGCTTAACACAATCATAAATCGTGCTCCCTTTAATTCCGTCCAGAGAGACGGCCAAGGGAGGAACCGCGTTCCGTTAGGATACGCGTGTACCTCCTTGCGGCCATGCAAGGAGTTTTTTTATAAGCATGGCCGGGACACGCACAATCAAGGAGGAAAACATCATGAAACAAGTACTAGGTATTCGAGACGTTCCAAAACCATCAAGCTGGCTCACATTAAGCTTACAGCATTTATTCGCCATGTTTGGCGCAACGATATTAGTTCCATTCCTCGTCGGACTTGATCCGGCCGTCGCTCTTGTTTCAAGTGGGCTTGGTACACTCGCGTACCTCGCAATCACAAAAGGAAGAATTCCAGCTTACCTAGGCTCATCATTCGCTTTTATCGCACCGATCATATCAGCGGTATCCTTACACGGACCTGAAGGAGCCATGATTGGAAGCTTTTTTGCAGGAATTGTTTACGGATTAGTTGCCATTGGCATTCGAGCACTTGGGTTAAACTGGCTGTTAAAGCTTCTTCCACCGATCGTCGTAGGCCCGGTCATCATGGTTATCGGACTTGGTCTTGCAGGAACGGCGATCGACATGGCAATGAATAACCCGGCAACAGAAGCCTATAGCGGTACGCACTTTACCGTTGCACTTGTTACGCTAGGTGTTACGATTCTTGCTTCAATGTTTTTAAGAGGGTTTTTCAGCCTGATCCCGATCTTGATCGGTATTGCATCAGGATATACATTTGCTTACTTTATGGGCATCGTTGATCTCACACCAGTCAAAGAAGCTTCCTTCTTTCAAATGCCCGACTTCATTATTCCGTTTGCGGATTACAACCCGGTTGATGTCTTCTCATGGGAAATCCTGTTCATCATGGTACCCATTGCAGTCGTCACAATAGCTGAACACATTGGCGATCAAATGGTTTTAAGTAAAGTAGCCGGTAAAAATTTCTTGAAAACGCCAGGACTTCATCGTTCCATCCTTGGAGATGGAGTTGCAACAATGATCGCCTCTTGCCTTGGCGGACCACCGAATACGACGTATGGGGAGAACATTGGCGTGCTTGCGATTACACGAGTATTCAGCGTGTTTGTCATCGGAGGAGCTGCTGTCCTTGCGCTCATGTTCGGGTTTGTAGGAAAAGTAACCGCCCTTATCTCAACGATTCCGACTGCTGTGATGGGCGGAGTCTCAATCCTTCTCTTCGGAATTATTGCTTCATCTGGACTACGCATGCTGATTGATAACAAAATTGATCTCGGTGAAAAGCGCAACTTGATTATCTCCTCCGTAATCCTAGTCATCGGTGTAGGTGGTGCCTTCATCCAGGTCAGTGATAATCTGCAAATTGCAGGAATGGCGCTTGCGACCATCATTGGTATTACGCTGAACCTCATTTTGCCTGGCGGAAGCTCACAGCAATCGGTTGAGAAAATGTTTGAAGAAGATCTTGAAAATAACGAACCAGCTGCATAGCATCATCCTTTAAAAAGGTACAGAGAGACCTAAAAGGGTGGGAAAGAGATGCGTTTACTCAAAACGCGTCTATCCTTCTGCACCCTGACAACGCTCAGGGTGCTTTTTTTTGAGGAAAATAATAGCGAAATGGAGTGAGTGATGTGAAGCATTTACTTGATATGACCTCTCTTACATTAGATGAAATTCATGAAATTTTACTGCAGGCTGAGCGTTTCAAGAATGGAAAAAGTATTCAAAGACAGGAGCCAGTGTTTATCGCGAATCTTTTCTTCGAGCCCTCAACCAGAACAAGGTTTAGCTTTGAGGTAGCAGAGAAGAAACTTGGCTATGAGGTGTTGAATTTTGAAACGTCATCATCAAGCGTTCAAAAAGGGGAGACGCTCTACGACACCATTAAAACACTTGAATCGATCGGAGCAAGCGCTGTCGTCGTTAGGCACAAAGAGGAGAAGTATTTTGAACCGCTACTTGAGAAAACGTCCATGTCCATCATTAATGCAGGCGATGGGTGCGGGCATCACCCAACTCAATCGCTGCTAGATCTCCTAACGATTCGTCAAGAGTTCAAGCGATTTGAAGGGCTTAACGTCGTAATCGCTGGTGATATAAAGCACAGCAGGGTAGCGAGGTCAAATGCTAACGTGTTAAGTAGGCTAGGCGCAAAAGTGAGTTTTTCAGGGCCACGTGAATGGCAAGATGAAACAATGAATGAAACCCCATACCTCACAATGGATGAAGCGGTTGAACAGGCGGATGTGCTCATGCTACTGCGCATTCAAAATGAGCGTCATGAAAGGAGAAGCGAGACAGATTCTTACCTTCAGACATTTGGGCTTACAGTAGAGCGAGAAAAACGTATGAAAAAACATAGCATTATTATGCATCCTGCGCCAGTCAATCGAGGCGTTGAAATTGATAACTCATTAGTGGAATGTGAACGCTCAAGAATTTTTAAACAAATGGAAAACGGTGTTTATGTACGAATGGCCTGCTTGAACCTGGTTCTGCAACCTACTAAGAAAGGAATGGTCGTGTAATGTTAATCCAAAATGCGAGACTACTAAACGAAGCTGGAGATTTGATCGAGCGGGATGTTCTTATCAATGAGGATGGACGAATTGAAACAATCGCAAAAAAGATTGAAGTAGAAGCGCACCAAACATTTGATGCAAAAGGGAATCTCTTAGCTCCAGGTCTCGTTGATCTTCACGTGCATCTAAGAGAACCTGGCGGCGAGCATAAAGAAACGATTGAGACTGGAACCAAAGCAGCGGCAAAAGGTGGATTTACAACAATTGCGGCGATGCCGAATACGAGGCCCGTGCCTGACAATGAAGAAACGATGCAAAAGTTAATGAATCGAATCAAAGAAACCGCAAGCGTTCGCGTGTTGCCATATGGAGCGATTACAACCAGACAGCTAGGCGAAGAGCTGACAAATTTTGAAGGGTTAAAAACACACGGCGCGTTTGCCTTAACAGACGATGGGGTTGGGGTTCAAAACGCTGGAATGATGCTAGAAGCCATGAAGCGTGCGGCAGCTAGTAACCTAGCAATTGTTGCCCACTGCGAAGAAAATACGTTGATCAACGGAGGAAGCGTGCATGAGGGTCATTTCTCAAAAGTGAATGGACTAAACGGCATTCCGTCTGTTTGTGAAGCGGTACATATTGCAAGAGATGTTCTGCTTGCTGAAGCAGCAGGCGTACATTATCATGTTTGCCACATTAGTACGAAGGAGTCTGTTCGTACCGTTCGTGATGCGAAGCGGGCTGGCATTAACGTAACAGCTGAAGTCACGCCACATCATCTTCTTTTATCAGAAGATGATATACCAGGACTTGATACGCATTACAAAATGAACCCGCCTCTTCGCTCAAAAGAAGATCGAGAGGCACTTATTGAAGGTCTGCTCGACGGCACTATTGATTTCATTGCAACGGATCATGCCCCTCACTCTAAGGATGAAAAAGCACAGTCAATGGAAAAAGCGCCATTTGGCATCGTGGGACTGGAAACGGCTTTTCCGCTGTTATACACCTATTTTGTTGAGAAAGAGATCTTTACCTTAAAGCAGCTTGTTGATTGGCTAACGGTAAAACCAGCGCATGCCTTTGGACTTGAATACGGCACTCTCGATATAGGTGCATTAGCTGATATGACAATCATCAATTTGACAGAGCAAGAGGACATTAATCCAGAGTTATTTATCTCCAAAGGAAAGAACACTCCTTTTACTGGATGGACGTGTAAAGGATGGCCGACCGCCACATTTGTAAATGGCAAAATCGTGTTTGAAAAAGGGAGCGATCAATGATGAAAAGACAGCTGATATTAGAAGATGGATCTATTTTTGTAGGAAAAGCATTTGGTAGTGACATAGAGAAAAGCGGCGAGGTTGTTTTTAACACTGGCATGACTGGCTATCAGGAAATATTATCGGATCCTTCTTACTGTGCTCAAATCGTTACGCTTACGTATCCGTTAATCGGAAACTACGGCATTAACCGAGATGATTTCGAATCGATTAACCCATCTGTACACGGACTTATTGTGAAAGAAGCAACGGAAGTGCCGAGTTACTGGAGAAATGAAATGACGCTGGATGAACTGCTTCGTGTAAAAGGGATTCCTGGACTTGAAGGCATTGATACAAGGAAGCTGACAAAGCTGATCCGCTCAAATGGAACGCTAAAAGGAAAAATGTGTAGCATGGATGTTGATCCAGAGAAAATTGCACGTGACCTAAGAGATACGCCATTGAAAAGAGACCAAGTACAGCAAGTATCCATCAAAGCACCATATGCAAGTCCAGGTCGTGGATTCCGCATCGTTCTTGTTGATTTTGGGATGAAGCACGGCATACTTAGAGAATTAACAAGGCGGAAATGTGATGTGGTAGTCGTCCCATACAATACATCAGCGGAAGAAATTCTTCGCCTAAACCCTGATGGCGTGATGCTTAGTAACGGTCCTGGGGACCCGAAAGACGTTCCCGAGGCTGTAGAGATGATTCACGGCATTCTTGGCAAAATTCCGCTCTTTGGCATTTGTCTTGGTCACCAGCTATTTGCTCTTGCATGTGGAGCTGATTCAGAAAAAATGAAGTTCGGGCATAGAGGATCCAATCACCCCGTTATGGATTTAACAACAAAACGCGTGGCGATTACTTCGCAAAATCACGGCTATACAATTGCGGCTGAAACGTTAGAGGATACGGAGTTAGTTGTCACACATGTTGCAGTAAACGATGGCTCCATTGAAGGAGTTAAACATAAGGAGTATGCAGCTTTCAGTGTGCAGTATCATCCAGAAGCATCACCTGGCCCTGAAGATTCCAATGAACTTTTTGACGACTTTATCGCGATGATTACAACATTCAAGGGGGAAAAAACATATGCCTAAACGTACAGATATTCAGAAAATCCTTGTGATCGGATCAGGACCGATTGTCATCGGGCAAGCCGCAGAATTTGACTATGCAGGAACGCAAGCATGTCAGGCATTAAAAGAAGAAGGATATGAAGTTATTCTAGTAAACTCGAATCCAGCGACAATCATGACGGATACAACGATCGCAGACGAAGTGTACATCGAACCTCTTACCCTTGATTTTGTTAGCCGAATCATTCGAAAAGAACGACCAGATGCTCTTCTTGCAACGCTTGGAGGGCAAACTGGACTAAATATGGCAATGGAATTATCAGAAGCGGGCGTTTTACAAGACTATGAAGTAGAACTCTTGGGTACGAAACTTGATGCGATTCAGCAGGCAGAAGATCGTGATCTGTTTCGAACGCTCATGAATGAGCTAAACGAGCCAGTACCAGAAAGTGATATTATTCATAATCTCGAAGAAGCCTATCAATTTGTGAATCGAATTGGATACCCGGTGATCGTACGTCCTGCTTATACGCTCGGAGGAACAGGCGGGGGAATTGTAAACAATGATGAAGAGCTAGAAGAAATTGTTTCAAGTGGACTGAAATACAGCCCTGTGACCCAATGTCTGCTCGAGAAAAGCATTGCTGGATTTAAAGAAGTGGAGTATGAAGTGATGCGTGACGGTCAGGATCAAGCGATTGTAGTGTGTAACATGGAGAACATCGATCCTGTCGGGATTCATACAGGGGACTCCATCGTCGTAGCGCCGAGTCAGACGCTATCTGATCGAGACTATCAGATGCTACGGAACGTTGCGCTAAAAGTGATTCGTGCATTAAAAATTGAGGGGGGCTGTAACATTCAGCTTGCTCTTGATCCTTACAGTTTCCAATATTACATCATTGAGGTAAATCCAAGAGTTAGCCGTTCCTCGGCACTTGCATCTAAAGCAACGGGCTATCCAATTGCGAAACTTGCAGCGAAAATCGCAGTAGGTCTATCTCTTGCAGAAATGAAAAACCCGGTTACAGGAAAAACATATGCAAGCTTCGAACCAGCTTTAGACTATGTCGTATCCAAGATTCCAAGATGGCCGTTTGATAAATTTGAAAGTGCGAATCGTAAGCTAGGAACGCAAATGAAGGCAACGGGTGAGGTAATGGCGATCGGACGTACGTTAGAAGAGTCGCTATTAAAAGCAGTGCGCTCACTAGAGTCAAATGTCAGCCATTTATCCATTCCAGAGTTAGTGAACCTTGATGACGAAACGTTGGAGAAAAGGATTCGCTTCGCAGATGATGAACGCATTTTCGTTGTAGCAGAAGCATTTAGAAGAGGGAAAACGATAAAAGAAATTCACGACTGGAGCAAAATTGACCATTACTTCCTCGTGAAAATTCAAGGGATTATTGAGCTTGAACACAAGCTGAAAGAGAACAAAGGAAGTCTCGACCTTTTGCTTGAAGCAAAGAAAAAAGGATTCACAGATCACATTATTGCCACACTCTGGAATCAGACAGAGCTTGAAATTTATGAATTGAGAACGCAAGAAGCGATCCGTCCCGTTTATAAAATGGTTGATACGTGTGCGGGTGAATTTGAATCGGAAACGCCTTATTACTACTCGACTTATGAAGATGAAAATGAATCACTCGAAACATCGAAAGAGAGTGTGCTCGTTCTAGGTTCCGGTCCAATCCGAATCGGTCAGGGAATTGAGTTTGACTACGCAACTGTACACAGCGTTTGGGCAATTCGAGAAGCTGGATATGAAGCCATCATTATTAACAATAACCCGGAGACCGTATCGACGGATTTCAGCATCTCAGATAAGCTTTATTTTGAACCGCTAACTGTTGAAGACGTGATGCATGTGATTGATCTTGAAAAGCCTAAAGGTGTTGTAGTTCAGTTCGGAGGACAGACGGCGATTAATCTTGCAGACGAACTAGCAGCGCGAGGAGTGAAAATTCTTGGAACATCCTTAGAAGATATGGATCGCGCTGAGAACCGAGATAAATTCGAAATGGCGATGGCTGAGCTAAACATCCCGCAACCAGAAGGAAAGACAGCAACATCCGTTGATCAAGCTGTCACAATTGCTGAGCGAATTGGCTATCCTGTCCTTGTTCGTCCATCCTATGTACTCGGCGGCAGAGCAATGGAAATTGTGTATAAGGAAAGCGAACTGCTTCATTACATGGAAAATGCGGTTAAAGTAAATCCACAGCACCCAGTGTTAATCGATCGCTATTTGATGGGGAAAGAAATTGAAGTTGATGCGATCTCTGACGGAAAAACGGTGTTTATTCCAGGCATTATGGAACACATTGAGAGAGCAGGAATTCACTCGGGGGATTCGATTGCGGTGTATCCTCCGCAAAGCTTATCAAATGAAGTGAAACAAACGCTCATTGATCAAACAATCACGCTTGCGAGAGGACTGAAAATTAAAGGACTCCTTAATATCCAATATGTCATTCAAAATGAGCAGGTATATGTGCTTGAAGTTAATCCGCGATCAAGTCGAACCGTGCCATTCTTAAGTAAAATCACAGGGGTACCAATGGCGAATCTCGCAACGAAAGTCATTTTAGGAGCATCACTTCCTTCTCTTGGTTACGAAACAGGGTATGGAACGGAACGAGACGATGTGTATGTAAAAGTACCGGTCTTCTCTTTTGCGAAATTGCGTCGCGTGGATATTACGCTTGGACCAGAAATGAAATCAACAGGCGAAGTAATGGGTCGCGATTACACACTGGAGAAAGCTCTGTATAAAGGGCTAGTTGCTTCCGGTATGAAGATTCCAACGCACGGCTCAGTGTTATTCACAATCGCGGACAAAGATAAAGAAGAAGCGATCGATATTGTGAAGCGTTTCAATGCGATCGGCTACCACATTCTTGCGACAGAAGGAACAGCTCACATCATTCGAGAACTCGGAATTCCTGTAACAGTGGTGAATAAAATTGGAGCTGAAAAGCCGAATTTATTACACGTCATTCGGGAAGGGCAAGCGCAATTTGTCATTAATACACTCACAAGAGGAAAGCAGCCTGCGCGTGACGGCTTCCGTATTCGACGCGAGTCAGTGGAAAACGGCGTTGTCTGCTTCACGTCACTTGATACAGCAAAAGCGTTGCTACGGGTCATAGAGACGATGACGTTTACGAGCACAAGCATGCCGAAGTTTCATGAAAAAGAAGTGGTTCGTTCATGAAGCAGTTAAAAACCGAGCTTGTTTCTCAAAAAGAAATAGCAGCTTCGATTTATGAAGCGGTTGTTTTTCACAAGGAGATCGATGAAAGCTTCCAGCCTGGACAATTTGTTCATGTTAAAACGGGATTCGGTTCAGATCCATTGCTAAGACGCCCAATCAGTATTTGTCATGTCGATCCTAACCAGCATGAATTAACAATGATTTATCGTGCAGAAGGAAAAGGAACAAAAGTATTAGCGGAGATGGTACCAGGGGTCGAAGTTGACCTCCTTGGACCACTCGGGAATGGTTTTCCAATTGAGAGGACAATGGAGGGCGAAACAGCTCTACTTGTGGGAGGCGGTATCGGTGTTCCCCCCCTCTATTACCTTTCACAAGAATTAACAAAACGCGGGGTGAAAGTAAAGCATGTACACGGCTTTCAAACAAGTTCAGTCGTTTTCTACGAAGAAAAATTTAAAGCATATGGCCCTGTTACAATCACAACGGCAGATGGAACATATGGCGAAGAAGGATTTGTAACAAACCAGATTGATATGAACGCTGACTACCTTTTCGCCTGCGGACCATCACCAATGTTAAAAGCACTAGAAAATTACCGTGCCAAAAAAGGTGTTTACCTCTCACTTGAACAACGAATGGGGTGTGGGATTGGTGCATGTCTCGCATGTGTTTGTCACGTACAGGGAGACGAAACAGGCTTTGCTTATCGTAAAGTGTGCAGTGATGGGCCAGTATTTCAAGCGGGGGAGGTTGTTCTATGAGCCGATTACGAGTAGAGCTTCCGGGCTTAGATCTAAAAAATCCGATCATGCCAGCATCAGGCTGCTTTGGATTTGGTAAAGAGTATAGTCAGTTTTATAGCCTGGATCAGCTTGGAGCGATTATGGTGAAGGCGACAACGCATGAGCCGCGCTTCGGTAATCCAACCCCTCGCGTCGCAGAAACAACATCAGGGATGTTAAATGCGATTGGTCTTCAAAACCCAGGACTTGAGCGTGTGATGACAGAGGAGTTACCGTGGCTATCGAACTATAACGTGCCAATTATTGCGAATGTGGCTGGATCGACGATAGAAGACTACGTGGCTGTTGCAGAGCGAATCTCAACAGCCGAGAACGTACATGCGCTTGAGTTGAATATTTCTTGTCCAAATGTGAAAGAAGGCGGTCTCGCATTTGGAACGGTGCCTGAAACGGCATTTGAGGTCACGAAAGCAGTGAAAGACGTGTCATCGGTTCCTGTTTACGTCAAACTCTCGCCAAACGTGACAGATATTGTGCAGATGGCAAAAGTCGTTGAGCGTGCGGGCGCTGATGGGTTAACGATGATCAACACACTTCTCGGTATGCGAATTGATTTAAAATCAGGTAAGCCGATCCTTGCAAATGGAGCGGGAGGATTATCAGGTCCGGCGATTAAACCTGTGGCGATTCGGATGATTCATCAAGTGAGTCAGCAAGTCAACATTCCGATTATTGGAATGGGTGGGGTGCAGTCGGCGGAGGATGTAATCGAATATTTTCTCGCAGGAGCGAGCGCTGTTGCGGTTGGTACGGCAAACTTCGTGGATCCATTCACTTGTCCTAGTATTATTGATGCGTTACCTGCTTTGTTGGATGAATTAGGTGTCCACCATATTTCTGAGCTGACAGGAAGGAGCTGGAAAAAGTCATGGGATCTTCAATCATCCTCGCACTAGATTTTTCGGAAAAGGAAGAGCTAAATGATTTCCTTAAGCAATTTGAAGGAGAGAAGCTTTTTGTAAAAGTGGGTATGGAAGCATTTTATCAATACGGACCTAAGCTTGTAGATGAATTAAAACAGCGAGGTCATCACGTATTCCTCGATTTGAAACTACATGATATTCCAAATACAGTAAATAAAGCGATGAAGGGTCTTGCTGGTCTAGGTGTTGACTTAATTAACGTACATGCAAGCGGAGGATCACGGATGATGCAGGCGGCGTTGGAAGGGCTAGAAGCTGGTACTCGCGGCGGACAAAAACGGCCTTTATGCATCGGTGTCACGCAATTAACGAGTACTTCAGAAGAAATGCTTCGAAGCGAACTCCATATTGCAACAGATATGAAGAATAGTGTTGTGTCTCTTGCAGAGCTTGCGAAGGAAAGCGGACTTGATGGTGTTGTCAGTTCAGCTCTTGAGGTTCCAATGATCAAAGAAGCATGCGGAGAATCGTTCTTAACGGTAACACCAGGGATTCGATTAGAAGGTGATCTGGCTGGTGATCAAAATCGCGTCTGCTCTCCACGGAAAGCACGTTCTTTAGGAAGTGATTTTATTGTGGTCGGACGTAGTATCACAGGAGCGAAAAACCCTTTATCGGCATATGACATCTTAAAATCAGAGTGGAGGAAGTCACATGAAATCAATCGCTAAAGCACTTTTGGAAATTGAAGCCGTCAGCCTTCAGCCAAATAACCCTTTTACGTGGTCATCAGGTTTATTATCACCAATTTACTGTGATAACCGGTTAACCCTCTCTTTTCCAAAAATAAGAAAGGAAATTGCGCGTGGGCTTGTCGCTATGGTGAAAGAAAAATACGCTGATGTAGAAGTGATTGCCGGGACAGCAACTGCTGGGATTCCTCACGCTGCCTGGGTAAGCGACCTACTTGATCTTCCGATGGTATACGTCCGCGGAAGTGCAAAAGGTCATGGAAAAGGAAATGTGATTGAAGGAAAAGTAGAGAAAGGACAAAAGGTTGTTGTGATTGAAGATTTGGTTTCAACAGGAGGCAGTGCGATCGATGCTGTGAAACAATTAGAAGCTGCTGGTGCTAACGTGCTTGGTGTAGCCGCCATCTTTACATATGGAATGAAAAAAGGAACAGAGCAGTTTGCGAGCGCGGAAATTGCCTGGGATACGCTTACCAATTTCGATGAATTATTAACATGTGCCGTAGAAACAGGTATGATTGAAGAAAGAGAGGTTCAATCACTGCTTCACTGGCGCGATAACCCATCCTCAACAGAATGGTTGGAGCAGTTGAAAGATCTCTCCGTTTAGGAGGGGTAAGATGAGAAAAATGCAGGGAGAAGAGTTCGATTCACTCGTATCCTTTTTTGATGATATGGCTCGAACCAAATGGCTAGGAGCTGTTCACGATGAATTAAAACAAGCTTCCGGATCATGGGAAGAAAAATCCGTACTCGATGTAGGGTGTGGAACAGGAAGACTTCTTCTTCGTGGAGTTGAGGAAGCGAGTATGCTGACTGGTGTTGATTTATCATCTGAAATGGTGAAGGCAAGCAAACAGAATTTTTTCTTTTTGAATCGGTCGAATAAAAGTCACTTTTCAGAAGGTGACGCATGCAACCTTACTTTTGAAGACAACACGTTTGATCTCTCGCTTTCAACGTGTGTGATGTTTCTTTTACCTGAGCCTGAAGCTGGCATGAAAGAGATGATTCGCGTAACAAAAGAAGGCGGGAAGGTTGTGATGTTAAATCCGTCTGTACAAATGGACCAAATGGCAGCCTTCTCATATGCAAAAAAGCATCATATGAGCGGTTTTGAACAAACTTCTTTGCTAAAATGGTCAAATGTTTCAACGAAAAGGCACCGCTACTCACCAGATCAGTTAAGTGAAAAGCTAAAAGGTCTAGGTGCAAAGGAAACAAAACATGTTGAAGTGCTGGATGGTTTAGCCATTATTACAGTTGCATCGTTATAAAAAAGGTTCCCGCTAAATTTAGCGGGAACCTTTTACTTACTTCTTCATCCTAAAAACAAGATCCTGATCAGGTGTTACATATAACGTGTTTTGCTGGTCATACGTCACGAAACCGGGTTTTGCACCATTAGGTTTTTTTACGTGACGCACTTCCGTGTAATCAACTGGAACAGAACCAGACTCACTTGCTTTACTGAAGTAGGCAGCGAGATTAGCAGCTTCAAGTAGCGTCTCTTCTGTATACTCCTTACTTCGAATCACAACGTGTGATCCAGGAATATCTTTTGTATGCAGCCACGTTTCGCTTCGAGCGGCCAGTTTGTTCGTTAAATACTCATTTTGTTTATTATTCTTACCAACAAGAATTTCGGTTCCGTCAGAAGAAAGGTAAACATCAAGCTGAGGTTTTGTTGGTTTTGATTTTTTCTTTTTGCGTCGCTTTTTAATGTAACCTTCTTCTTCAAGTTCTTCTCGAATTTCCTCTATATCTCGAGGTGATGCAGAAGTTAGCTGCTGAATGAGCTGTTCAAGATATGCAATTTCTTGATGAGCCATCGTAATCTGCTCTTCAAGAACGGAAATGGAATTCTTTGCTTTATTATAGCGTTTAAAATAAGCTTGAGCGTTTTCAGACGGCGTCTTTTGTGGATTAAGTTCAATCAGAACCGTTCCGCCGTTTTCATCATAATAGTTTTGAACTTCTACTTGCTTATCGCCTCGTTTTACCAGATGCATATTTGCTGTTAACAGCTCGCCAAGCAATTGGTACGTGTCAGCTTCCTGAGCTTGTTCGACCGTACGTGATAGCTTCTTAATTTTTTTCTCGTTTTTCTTTAATTCATTCGATAGAAAACGTTCGAGATCATTTGACTGCTGTTTCACTCGATCACGATCGGCTTTCCCATAATAGAAACGGTCGAGCAGTTCACTAGCGGATTCAAATGCTCTTTTTTCCCCAGCTAAGTGGGTAAGCTCAACTACTGAAAAGAACTCCTTTGAGCTTGTTACCATTTGCGGCGCGTAGTCGTGGTGCTCTAGTTTTTGAAACACATCGAAGAAAGCTTCAGGTAGCGTTGAGCGATTTGCAAGGCCGGCTCTATGGATCACTTCGTTTGCAATGAGCGGTGAAAGTCCACCAAAAGCTTGTACGAGCTGCTGACTCAATTTTCCTGCATTAAAATCAATTTGCCTTAAAAAATCATCTCTCGTTAAGCCAAAAGGCGAAACTTTGTTTTGCGCAGGTGGAGCGATATAGTCCTGCCCTGGAAGTACCGTTCGGTGTCTGTTTACAGACGGAGAAAGGTGTTTAATACTATCTAAAATCATGTTTGATTCATTTAATAGAATCACGTTACTATGACGGCCCATAATTTCAGCAACTAATGTTCTTGTCGTTAAGTCGCCAAGATCATTTCGAGCTTTAAACGTAACGTGGATAATACGTTCATTTTCAATTTGTTTAATTTCTTCCACAATACTACCTTCTAAATGCTTACGAAGCAGCATGCAGAACATTGGTGGTTCTTTTGGATTCGCATAAGATTCCTGCGTAATTTGAATTCGAGCATAAGAGGGATTCGCTGATAAAAGCAGCTGATGGTTTTTACCACCAGAACGAATCACGAGTAATAGATCAGTCGCATAGGGCTGATAGATTTTTGTCACGCGCCCACCTTTTAGTTGTTCATTCGTTTCATGTGCAACGGCTCTCATTACCATACCGTCAAAAGACATATCGTTCACCTACATTCCTATCACTAGACATTATTCTTAGTATAGCATTTTTTTGAGCTTGTCTGAATATAGTTGAATTATTAGCGACATTACGTGCAGGATCGGGGTGTAGATTTATGAACTGGTATAACATGACAAAGGGAGAAGTATTGGAGGAATTGGAGACAAGCGAGGGGGGAGTTAGTTCCGAGGAAGTAGAGAGAAGAAGAAAAATTTTTGGACTAAATCAATTAGATGAAGCAGAACGACCATCAATGATCTTAATGTTTTTAGCTCAATTCAAAGACTTTATGGTCGTCGTCCTCCTTGCGGCTACGCTAATATCGGGATTACTTGGAGAGTATCTTGATGCGATCGCCATTATCCTGATCATACTCATGAACGGGATTCTTGGATTTGTACAAGAACGGAAAGCAGAAAAATCGCTTCAGGCATTAAAACAGTTATCGTCGCCAAAGATGAAGGTGCTTCGTGATGGTGAGTGGACGAACATCCCTGCATTAGATGCAGTTGTAGGGGATATTGTTCGCATTGAGAGCGGAGATCGGATTGGGGCTGATTTACGTCTGTTCACTTGTCAGGGATTGCAGATCGAAGAATCAGCACTAACAGGTGAGTCTTTACCTGTAAACAAGCATCCTGAGCCAATCCGAGAGGAACAACCTGGTCCGGGGGATCAGCAAAACATGGGCTTTATGGGAACACTCGTAACAAAAGGGAAGGGCGTTGGAGTCGTAACAGCAACTGGGATGAAGACGGAAATGGGGAAAATTGCTCACCTCATTCAATCCGCTGAGACGATGGAAACCCCACTCCAAAATCGATTGGAGCAGCTTGGAAAAATTTTAATTGCTGCAGCGCTTCTTTTAACGGCATTGGTTGTGGTCCTGGGGATTATTCAGGGGCGCGATGTCTATAGCATGTTTTTAGCGGGTGTGTCACTCGCTGTCGCAGCGATCCCTGAAGGATTACCCGCAATCGTGACGATTGCCCTTGCGATCGGCATGCAGAAAATGAGTAAACGAAAAGCCATCGTTCGAAAACTTCCATCTGTCGAAACACTCGGATGTGCGACCGTTATTTGTTCAGATAAAACAGGAACACTCACGCAGAATAAAATGATGGTCACAAAGCTGTGGGCAGGCGGAGAGACGTGGGATGTCACTGGTTCTGGTTACTCTCCTTATGGTGACTTTTTTAAAGGCAATACTCGCGTATATTCTGATGAAGAACGATCGCTGAAACAGCTCCTTACATTTGGTTTGCTTTGTAGCAATGCGAGAGTAATGGAGAAAAGCGGAGAATATGTTCTTGATGGTGATCCAACCGAAGGAGCCCTCGTTGCCGCTGCAATGAAGGCTGGTTTAACGGAAGATGTGAGGGAAGAGGAATTTACGATCATTCAGGAGTTTCCCTTTGACTCTAATCGGAAAATGATGAGTATTGTAGTGGAAGATTCAATGGGGAAACGATATGTCATCGCAAAAGGTGCACCTGATATTGTTCTAAAGCAGTGTGAATCTGTGTTATGGAGTGAGAAAAAAGCGCCGCTCCGTAAAAGCTATGAACGAGAAATACAAGAGCAACTAAATGCGTTTGGGGAATTAGCTTTAAGAACGATCGCCGTAGCGTTTAAACCAATCCAGAATGAAGACAATATGCTTCATAGCGTACAAGCTGAATCTCGTTTAACTTTTGTTGGTTTAGAAGGGATGATTGACCCTCCACGTGAAGAGGTGAAGCAAGCCGTAGCTGATTGTAAAAGGGCAGGAATCAAGACGATTATGATAACAGGCGATCATGTAACGACGGCAAAAGCAATTGCCCACAACCTCGGTATTCTTCCTGAACGGGGCAAAGTAATGGAAGGAAGTAAGCTCTCTTCATTAAGCGTGGAAGAACTAGAAAATCAGGTGGAAGACATCTACGTTTTTGCTCGCGTATCGCCGGAACATAAATTGAAAATTGTTAAAGCTCTCCAAAATAGAGGACATATTGTTGCGATGACCGGTGATGGGGTGAATGATGCACCGGCGATCAAAGCATCAAATATTGGCATTTCAATGGGGATGACAGGAACAGACGTGGCGAAAGAATCATCCTCGCTCATATTAAGCGACGACAATTTTGCAACGATAAGAGCGGCAGTGGAAGAAGGACGAAACATCTATGAAAATATTCGGAAATTCATTCGCTATTTGTTAGCTTCGAACGTTGGAGAAATTCTTGTGATGCTTTTTGCGATCTTGCTGATGCTACCGCTTCCGCTCGTACCGATCCAAATTCTGTGGGTAAATCTTGTTACTGACGGATTGCCAGCTATGGCTCTTGGACTTGATCCTGCAGAAGGGAACGTGATGAGAAGAGATCCGCGTAAGCCGAAAGAGGGCGTTTTTGCGAGGGGATTGGGATGGAAAATCATCTCTCGTGGTATCATGATCGGTGCCTGTACACTTGCCGCCTTTATGATTTGCTACAGTGAGAATCCGAATGACCTTGTCCAAGCACAAACGGTTGCATTCTCTACACTCGTACTTGCTCAATTAATTCATGTATTTGACTGTCGAAGTGAACGATCGATTTTTCATCGAAACCCTTTTGAAAATAAAGCCCTTGTACTTGCAGTTCTCTCATCCATTGGGTTATTACTTGCGGTCATCTATTATGAACCGCTTCAGCCGATTTTCCATACAACTTATCTTTCAATGAGAGAATGGATGCTTATTTTAGTCTTTTCTAGCATTCCAACTTTCCTATTAGCAGGTACCACCCTATTTAGAAGACAGCGCAGCAGAGGGTAATCACCCTCTGTTTTTTCTATTTAAGATTGATGATAAGAAAGAGATATCCCTTTGTTTCAGTTTGATGAAGTGGTACAATTGGTTAGAATAGCTATTGGATGTGATAATATGGTTAAGAGTATGACCGGATTTGGAAGAGCATCGCACGAGAGTGAGGATATTCAAATAACGGTAGAAATAAAATCCGTTAACCATCGTTACTTCGATGGTACATTTCGCATGCCAAAAGCACTCCTTCATCTTGAAAGTAAGATGAAGAAATCCATTCAGCGCAACATTATGCGAGGAAAAGTTGAACTATATTTAACCATTGAGGGAGCTGGTTTTCGTTCATCGGACGTGAAGGTGGATTGGAAGCTGCTCGACCAATACATAACGATTTTAAAACAAGCCTCTGAACGATATGATTTGCAAGATGATTTGTCTGCTTCTACACTTTTGAATATGGATGTTTATCAAGTAACAGAGAAAGAGGAACAGCTTGATCAGTTGGAGCATGTGGTATTTGCTACGTTAAATTTAGCTGTTGATCGACTAGTTGAAATGCGACAGATTGAAGGGGAAGCCCTTGAGCAAGATATAAGGAATAAGCTTCAAGAAATGAAAAAGATTTTAACTTCCATTTCAACCCTTTCAAAAGAAGTAACTTCAGCATTTGAAGCACGGATACGCACAAAACTCGAAGGATTTAAAGAATTAGAAGCCCTTGATGAAGCCCGAATCCTAACAGAAGTATCGTATCTTGCCGATAAAGCAAGTATCGATGAAGAAATCATTAGGCTCCATAGTCATCTCGACCAATTCCATGATATTCTTAGTAATGATGGTGTCGTAGGAAGGAAACTTGATTTCTTAGTGCAGGAAATCAATAGGGAGCTGAATACGATCGGTTCCAAGTCTCAACACCATAAGATCAGTCAGCATGTGGTTGATCTTAAGAGCGAAGTGGAAAAGGTTCGTGAACAGGTTCAAAATATTGAATAGCCTGAGCGCTTTGTTTAAAATCACCTTACTGGTGTAAAAATAGAATCGTGATTCCTGGGAGGAACGACCATGAGTATTAAATTAATCAATATCGGATTCGGTAACATTGTGAATGCGAATCGAATTGTTTCAATTGTTAGTCCAGAGTCGGCACCAATCAAACGAATTATTACTGTTGCAAGGGACCGCAATATGCTTGTTGACGCAACATATGGTAGAAGAACGCGTGCTGTCATTATTTCTGATAGTGACCACGTCATTCTGTCGGCAGTCCAGCCTGAAACAGTGGCACAACGTCTCGTGAACAAAGACGAGCTTTCTGACGAGTAGCATCTATAAAGTGGAGGTTAGTATGGAAAAAGAACGTGGATTGTTAATTGTTCTTTCTGGCCCTTCTGGTGTTGGAAAAGGAACAGTAAGAAAAGCTTTCATGCATAATGCGGACGAAGTACAGTATTCCATTTCTGTTACGACGCGCAAACCGCGTGAAGGGGAAGTGAACGGCGTCGATTATTTCTTTAAATCTCATGAAGAATTTGAGGATATGATCGAAAATAACAAGCTGCTTGAGTATGCCCACTATGTTGGGAATTACTATGGTACGCCTGTTGACTATGTAGAAGAAACCTTGCAGTCCGGGAAAGACGTGTTGCTTGAAATTGAAGTGCAAGGAGCGAAGCAAGTTCGCAAGCATTTTCCAGAAGGTGCTTTTATCTTCTTAATGCCACCTAGTTTAACGGAGCTCAGGAATCGCATTGTTAACCGCGGTACGGAATCAAATGATTTAATTGATAACCGTATGGGTGTTGCGAAAGAAGAGATCGAATTGATTGATGAATACGATTATATCGTTGAAAATGATCAAGTAGAATTAGCTTGTGAGCGAATTCGTGCTATTATTACAGCAGAGCACTTAAGACGTGATCGTCTTGCCCATAAATATAAGAATGTAACGGAGGTTTAATAATGATTTTATACCCATCGATTGACTCACTAATGGACCGCATTGATTCAAAGTACACACTGGCTACACTTTCTGCAAAGCGCGCACGTACGATTCAACAAACCGGTAATGTTTATGTGGATCGTCCACAGTCCGTTAAGGCTGTAGGGAAAGCACTTGAAGAAGTACTTGATGGCAAACTACTTGCAGACGGCATGATAGAAGACTGAGTGAGACGTAACAACCTATGAGAATAGGTTGTTATTTTTTTCTTGAATTGACGATGCATCTCATTGTATTAACTATATTAATATTATGTTAACTATTTGGACGGAAGGTGAAACTTATGAGTCTAAAGGGAAAGAAGATATTGCTTTGTGTCAGTGGTGGGATTGCTGTATTTAAAGCAGCCGCTCTTACAAGTAAGCTCTATCAAACGGGTGCGGAAGTGAAGGTGTTAATGACCAAATCAGCTACTGAATTTGTTACACCATTAACGTTTCAAACGCTTTCCAGAAATGATATTTATAAGGATACCTTTGAAGAAAAGGACCCAACATCAGTGGCCCATATTGACGTAGCGGACTGGGCAGACCTCGTGCTGATCGCGCCTGCTACAGCAAACATCATTGGTAAGCTTGCGAATGGGATCGCGGACGATATGATGTCAACGACGTTACTTGCTACCGAAGCTCCTGTATGGGTAGCGCCAGCAATGAATGTTCACATGTACGACCATCCTGCTGTTAAGAAAAATATGGACGTACTCCGCTCGTTCGGCTGTCATTTCCTTGAGCCTGGAGAAGGGTTACTTGCATGTGGCTATGTCGGTAAAGGACGTATGGCGGAGCCTGAAGATATCCTGTCAACGTTAGAAACGTATTTTAAAGACGATACGAACGATTTGGCTGGGAAAAAAGTTGTCGTCACGGCAGGCCCTACGCGAGAACCGGTTGATCCTGTTCGCTATTTTACAAATTACTCTTCTGGAAAAATGGGTTTTGCATTGGCGGAAGAGGCTGCGAAACGCGGCGCTGAAGTTACCCTAGTGGCAGGTCCAGTAACACTCCCGACACCTCAAGGGGTGAAGCGAATTGATGTTATAACAGCTGAAGAAATGTTTGACTCTGTTCTACATGCAGCTGAGACGGCTGATATTGTCATAAAAGCAGCAGCCGTAGCTGACTATCGACCTGCTGAGATTGCTTCTGAAAAAGTGAAGAAATCTGAAGGTGAGATGGTGATTGAGATGGAGCGGACGAAAGATATACTATGGACGCTTGGCCAGCAAAAGAAAAATCAAATTCTTGTTGGGTTTGCAGCAGAGTCAGAGCGGTTAGACGAATATGCACAAAAGAAACTCGTAAAGAAAAATTTGGATTTGATTTGTGCAAATAATATTAAAGCAGAAGGTGCAGGTTTTGATAAAGATACAAATGTCATGACGTTACTCCACCGAGATGGCGAGCGCGTTGAACTGCCGCTGCAATCAAAGCATGAAGCAGCGAATCGCATTCTCGATGAAGTGAAGCGATTGGACGTGACTCGTTCATGATTGCGAAAGTCATAGTCGATGTACCGGCGAATCAAACTGATCGCCTGTTTGATTATGCGATTCCAAAAGAATGGGAAGAAATGATTGAACCTGGAATGAGGGTCGTTGTTCCTTTTGGACCGCGAAAAATCCAGGGATTTGTTATATCAGTAGCGAATGATTCGGAGCATGCTAAATTAAAAGAATTAAGTGAAGTAAAAGATGTTACCCCTATCTTAACACAAGAATTACTTGATCTCGGGTTCTGGTTGACGGAAAAAACGCTTTGTTACGCGGTTTCAGCCCTGCAGGCAATGTTGCCTGCAGCAATGAAAGCCAATGTAACGAAAACCGTTGTTCTTGGAAATCGTGTGAATGAAGAGGCTCAGTGGTATAAGATGGTTTCTTCTTCTAACGGGATAAAGTGGGACGATTTTCTTTCGCATTTCAGCCATAAAGAATTAAACCGCGCAATCAAAAATGATGAACTTGAAGTGCGGTACGATGTAAAAGAGAAAACAGCTCCTAAAACCATTCTCTCATTATCGGCGGCACTTCAAAAGGACGAGCTTCAAGCTGAAAAGGAAAAGATGGGGAATCGTGCTTTGAAGCAGCAGGAAATCATCACGCATTTTATCGAGCAAGAAGGCTCTGTTTCTTATAAAGAGCTTATGGACATGCTTGATACAACTCGGTCAACGATCAAATCACTCGTCTCAAAAGGAATATTAAAAGAAGAAGAAGTTGAGCTCTACCGTGATCCATATAAGGGCCGTGAATTTATTCCTTCAACGGCCCTAGAGTTAACCGATCTTCAAGAACAAGCGATGAGACCGATCCTGACAAGTATTAACGAACATCATCATGAGACGTTTCTCATTCACGGCGTAACCGGGAGCGGGAAGACAGAAATTTATTTGCAGTCCATTCATCGCGTCCTCGAGCAGGGAAAAGAAGCGATTGTGCTTGTTCCCGAAATCTCATTAACACCACAAATGGTGACCAGGTTTAAAAGTCGATTCGGTTCTGAAGTAGCCGTGTTACATAGCGGGCTTTCACGGGGAGAAAAGTATGATGAATGGAGAAAAATTCATCGGAAAGAAGTGAAAGTAGTTGTTGGGGCACGTTCAGCGGTATTTGCACCGTTTACAAACCTCGGCATTATCATTATTGATGAAGAACATGAAAGTAGCTACAAACAAGAAGAAAACCCACGCTATCATGCGAGAGATGTGGCTATTAAGCGCGGCGAGCATTATCAATGTCCCGTTGTGCTTGGCAGTGCTACGCCATTACTCGAGTCATATGCACGTGCCTCGAAAGGCGTCTATACGCTTCTTGAATTGTTAGATAGAGTAAACAAACAGGCGATGCCAGCTGTAGCGATCGTTGATATGCGAGAAGAACTACGAGCGGGGAACAGATCAATGTTTTCAAACGACCTTTACGATAAGTTGAAAGACCGGCTAGAAAAGAAAGAGCAAACCGTGCTCTTTTTAAATCGGCGAGGTTATTCCACTTTCGTGATGTGCCGAGACTGTGGTTATGTGGCAGAATGCCCTCACTGTGACATTAGTTTAACGTATCACAAAATCAATGGAACGATGCGATGTCACTATTGTGGTCATGAAGAACGATTTCCCACTCAGTGTCCGGAGTGTGAAAGTGAACACATTCGCTTTTTTGGTACCGGAACACAGCGAGTAGAAGAGGAATTGACTAAAATCCTTCCGGAAGCAAGGGTAGTCCGAATGGATGTTGATACAACAAGACGAAAAGGCTCTCACGAGAAGCTCTTAAATCAATTCGGAGAAGGAAAAGCCGATATTTTACTCGGTACTCAGATGATCGCGAAAGGCCTTGATTTTCCAAACGTCACTCTCGTTGGCGTTTTAGCAGGAGATGCGATGCTCCATATCCCTGACTTCCGAGCTTCAGAGAAGACGTTCCAACTGCTAACGCAAGTAAGTGGACGCGCAGGACGTCATTTGCTACCAGGTGAAGTGATTGTGCAATCCTATACCCCAGAACATTACAGCATTGAAATGGCTGCCGAACACGACTATCAGTCTTTTTATCAGCGTGAAATGGTCACTCGAAAACAATTTGGTTATCCGCCTTTTTATTTTCTTGCTATGGTGAATGTTTCGCATGAAGAGTTAACCAAAACGGTTGATGTGACAGAGAAAATTGCAGCTTATTTAAAGGAACACTTATCAAAACAAAGTGTAGTGTTAGGTCCTGTAGCCTCACCGATCCCACGGATCAAAGATAGATATCGGTATCAATGCATGATAAAATACAAAACTGAACCGAATTTAACGCATTATTTAAAAGAAATTCAAAAGCATTTTTCAAAGGAAATAAGTCGTGGAGGATTACAGATATCCATTGATACACAACCTTATATGATGATGTAGTGAAAGGGAGAATACGCATGGCTATGAGAGAAATTGTGATGCATCCAAATGAGGTGCTTGAAGTTGAATGCCATCCAGTAGAGGAATTCGATAAGGAATTGCATCAGCTACTCGATGATATGTTTGAAACAATGTACGCAGCAGAGGGCGTTGGTCTTGCTGCACCGCAAATCGGTATTCGCAAACAGGTTGCCGTTGTTGATACCAGAGAAGAAGAGGCATTAGAACTAATCAACCCCAAGATTATAAAAACTTCTGGGAAAGAAGTCGACCTTGAAGGTTGCTTAAGCTTTCCAGGGTTATTTGGGGAAGTCGAGCGCCCTTATACGGTTACATTAAAAGCGCAAAATCGTTTTGGGAGAGAATTTAAATTGAAAGCCGAGGGCTTCTTTGCAAGAGCGATTCAACATGAAATTGATCACCTTCATGGCGTATTGTTTACTGAGAAAGTCATTCGTTATGTTGATCCTGAACAGGAAGGAGAGCGTGAAAGTAATGACTAAAATTGTTTTTATGGGCACGCCTGATTTTTCAGTTCCCGTACTTGATATGTTGGTAGAAGAAGGTTACACCATCGTTGGTGTTGTAACGCAGCCTGATCGTCCGAAAGGTAGAAAAAGAGTGCTCACGCCACCGCCTGTTAAGGTCGCCGCTGAAAAACACGGCCTCCCTGTGCTCCAGCCCGAGAGAGTGAAAGATCCTGCTCAACTTCAGCCGATTCTGGATTTAAAACCAGATTTAATTGTAACAGCTGCTTTTGGACAAATCCTTCCGAATCAACTTCTCGAGGCACCGAAGCACGGCTGCATTAACGTACACGCGTCATTGTTACCAGAACTTCGCGGCGGTGCACCGATTCATTATTCGATCCTCCAAGGCAAAAAAGAAACGGGCATTACCATCATGTATATGGTAGAAAAATTAGATGCGGGTGATATTTTAACTCAGTCCATCGTTCCAATTGAAGAACGCGACCATACCGGAAGCCTTCATGATAAATTAAGCGTATCTGGATCAGCACTTTTGAAAGAAACGTTGCCAAAGCTTCTTAATCATGAGTTAACGCCAGTGAAGCAAAATGACGAAGAGGCAACGTTTGCTCCGAATATTAAGCGTGAGCAGGAGAAAATTGACTGGACAAAGACAGGTGAAGAAATTTATAACCAGATCCGTGGTTTACATCCTTGGCCTGTTGCGTTTACACAATATAATGGCAAGGTAATGAAAATTTGGTGGGGAGAGAAAATGGAAAGTGCTGAAAAAGCTGAACCAGGATCTGTTCTTTACACAGATGCGGACGGTCCTGTTGTAGCGACTGGAAATACAACAGCCATTAAGTTAACGGAAATCCAACCAGCAGGGAAGAAACGCATGACCTCTGCGCAGTATTTACAAGGTAGAACATTCGAGAAAAATGAGAGATTTGGTGAATAGTATGGCAAATGTAAGAGAAGCAGCACTTGATGTAATTGAAAAGATTAATAAAAACCAGGCGTATAGCAACCTTTTATTAAACGAAACGATTAAAAAGCATCAGCTAAGTCGTAAAGATACAGGATTGTTAACTGAAATTGTTTACGGTACAATCCAGCGAAAGAATACACTAGATTTCTACCTAGATGATTTTCTAACAAATCGAAAGAGAATGCAGACATGGGTTATTTCGCTCTTGCAACTTTCGCTTTATCAAATGGTATATCTTGATCGAGTACCGGATCGTGCGATCATTCATGAAGCGGTTGAAATCGCTAAAAAACGTGGTCATAAAGGGATTAGTGGGATGGTAAACGGAGTTCTCCGCAATACACAACGAAAAGGTCTGAAAGATCCTGAAGCCATTGAAGATGTGGCAGAACGCATCTCTATTTCAAAGAGCCACCCCCTTTGGCTTGTACAGCGTTGGATTGATCAGCTCGGTGTTGAAGCAACGGAAGCGATGTGCGAAGAGAACCTGCTTGCTCCTTATGTAACGGCTCGTGTGAATGTGACACGAACTTCGGTTAATCAAGCGATCGACGATCTTTCAAAAGAAGGCGTAGAGGCTGTCGAAGGAAGTTTATCCAAGGATGCGATTAAAGTTATTCAGGGGAAAGTTCTTGATACAGAAGTATACAAACGTGGTGATTTAACGATTCAAGATGAAAGTTCAATGCTGGTAGCACGAGCACTAGGCGTTGATCCAGGTCAGAAAGTTCTTGATGCGTGTGCGGCACCAGGTGGCAAATCAACTCACATTGCGGAACGATTAAACGGCTCAGGACACGTGAATTCGCTTGACCTTCATGCCCATAAAGTGAAGTTAATTAAGAAACAGGCACAGCGTTTGAGCTTACGTGCCATTGAAGCGGAAACGCTTGATAGTCGGAATGTAGGAGAGCGATTTAAAGCGAAATCGTTTGACCGCATTCTTGTTGATGCCCCATGTACTGGTTTCGGTGTACTAAGAAGAAAGCCCGATATTAAATGGTCCAAGAAAGAAGAAGATATTGAGCGCATTACAGTTGTGCAAAAAGGGATACTTGAAGCTCAGGCCTCTCTTTTAAAACCAGGTGGAAAATTGGTTTACAGTACGTGTACAATAGAAGGAGCGGAAAACCAGGAAGTGGTAAAACAATTCTTGGAAGAACATCCTGAATTTAAGTTAGATCAAACACTTTCCAACCGGTTGCCTGAGAAAGTAGCAGAGTACTGTGAAGGTGGACAGCTACAGCTTCTACCACATTATTTTGGCACGGATGGATTTTATATCGCATGTCTAGTTAAAAAATAATGCTGGGTGCTGGTGAATCGCCTCTTAGTAGGCGGTTCTTCCCGCATTCTTGTGATAAGAGGAGACGGGGTAATCACATGCAAGCAATCGCATTGACAGATCAAGGCCAGGTAAGGGCATACAATGAAGATAGCACAACATTTCTCCACAATCATCTTGATGAATACCTTGTGATTGTAGCAGATGGAATGGGCGGTCATCAGGCAGGTGACGTGGCAAGCGCACTAGCAGTTGAATCCATGGAAATATGTTGGAAAGAAGAAAAAGCTGGATTTCGCCCGGGAAGAGCGGAAGCATGGCTTCTACATACCATCCGTAAAGCAAACGAAACCATCCTTGGCTTTTCTAAAGAAAAACCGGAATATGCCGGGATGGGAACCACACTTGTCGCCGCTGTTTGTACGGATGAATTTATTACAATCGGTCACGTTGGCGATAGTCGTGCCTATCTATTCGGAGATCGGGTACTCGATCAAAAAACGAGTGACCATTCTCTTGTGAATGAACTTGTCAAAAGCGGGCAGCTCTCTGAAGAAGAGGCGGAAGATCATCCACGAAAAAACGTTCTTTTACGTGCGCTAGGAACTGATGAGGATGTGAAAGTAGATATTCATACGTTCGAATGGGATGAACATCATGCAGCCCTTTTTTGCTCCGATGGATTAACGAATAAAGTTGCTGATCGTGATTTGGAAAAAGTGATGAATTCTGACCGATCTCTTAAAGAGAAGGCAACAGAGCTTATTCGATTAGCAAACGAAGCAGGTGGAGAGGACAACATTACGGTTGCGATTATTGAAAACTCTTCAGCTTCTGGAAGTGAATCCTCATGCTAGGGAAGCATATTAATGGACGTTACAAACTGCTTGAAGTGATTGGTGACGGCGGGATGGCTATCGTCTATCGAGCTTTAGATTTAATTCTAGATAGGACCGTTGCTGTTAAATTGCTTCGTCCTGAATTCTCACAAGATGATGATTTTATCAAGCGATTTCGTCGCGAAGCTGAATCAGCTACGAGCCTCGCACATCCGAATGTTGTGTCAATCTATGACGTTGGGGAAGAAGAAGACTTTTACTACATCGTTATGGAATATGTTGCAGGAACAACGCTGAAGCAAAAGATTCGTGATCGAGGCGCTCTGCCCATTGAAGAAGCGCTAGATATTATGAAACAAATGACATCTGCGATTGAGCATGCCCATGAGAATCACATTATTCATCGGGATATTAAGCCTCATAATATTCTGATTGATGAGTACGGAGATGCGAAGGTAACGGATTTTGGAATCGCCATGGCGATGACTTCTGCAACGATTACACACACGAATTCGGTTCTTGGCTCTGTTCATTACTTTTCACCGGAACAGGCGCGGGGAGCACTAGCAAATGAACGATCAGATATTTATTCTCTTGGTGTTGTGCTATACGAAATGGTAACGGGAGTACTTCCTTTTTCAGGTGATTCCCCCGTATCTGTAGCCCTAAAGCACCTACAAGATCGCTTTCCAAAGCCTAGTCTAATTAATACATCTTTACCAAAAAATGTTGAGCATATTATTATGAAGGCGATGGCGAAAGAGCCAGTCCAACGCTATCAAAGTGCTCAAGAAATGTATGAAGCGCTGGACATGGCCCTTGACCCGACAAAAGTTTATGAAAAACCGCCTGAACCGGATGATGAGGAAGCGACAAAAATCCTCACTCCTGTCATTCCAGATCATCAAAGTGTGACAGAAAATACGATGCCTCAACAACCTGTTCAAAATGATGAATCTAGCAATCCACCGCCTAAAAAGAAAAAGAAGACAGGGAAGATTGTTTCCATTGTGCTACTCATCCTTTTGCTTCTTGGCGGCGCAGGTGCACTAGCTTTTACATTTATGCCTGACCTCTTCTATGTGAGTGATGTGGAAGTTCCGGACGTAACGGGAATGGAATACGAGGAAGCAAGATCCGCATTAATAGAACAAAATCTTGATGTAAAGAAAGAAGAGCAGTTTAGTGAAGAAGTAGAGGAAGATGATGTTATCAATCAGGATCCGACTTCTGGAACAATGGTGAAAGAAGATAGTACAGTTACCCTTTATGTGAGTATGGGGGCTGAAAAAACAGAGCTCGGCGATTATATAGGGAAACAAAAAGATGAAGTGGAAGCTTTATTAAAAGAACAGGGATTCAAAAATATCAAATTCGAAGAGGAATACCGTGATACTCCTGAAGGTGAAATTTTTGATCAAAGTCCTGAAGCTGGCAAAATGGTTCTGCCAACAGAGGATACAATTGTCATTTGGTTTAGTTTAGGAGACCCTCCATTCAACCTAGAAGATTTAACAGGTAGAACGAAAGAGGAAGTAGAGGAATATGCGCAAGAAAAGAAATTAACGCTCTCTTATGATGAGTCGGAATTTAGTGACTCAGTAGACGAAGGTACCGTCCTCTCACAATCGCCAAGTATTGCAGCTGAAGTTAGAAAAGGTGATGAGATTACGATAACCTTATCGAAAGGTCCAGAGCCCGAGCCAGAACCAGAACCAGAACCTGAGCCGGACCCAGAACCACAACCTGAGCCAGAACCATCACCTGAAGATGAGGCGATTGTTGTTCCAAACTCCTTTAAGGTCGATGTGAAAAAGGGTGAAGAACATTTAATTGAAATTCTTTATACCGATTCGACAACAGAAGGGGAAGAAATCTCAGAAACCATTACAGAAACAAAAGAAATTAACTTCGATTTAACGATCTACCCTGGCGAGGAAGCTTCGTATAAAACCTTTGTGGATGGCAAAGAAAAGAAAGAAAACTCGAAAACCATTACGTACGAAGAAGCAAAACAAAAATATGGAAAAAATGAGTAAGGAGTCCTACATGGCAGATGGAAGAATCATTAAAGCGTTAAGCGGCTTTTATTACGTGCAGGATGAATTGAATAAAGAAATTTATCAGTGTAGAGGGAGAGGGAATTTTAGAAAGCGAAAGATTACCCCTCTTGTAGGCGATTATGTTGTGTATGAAGCAGAAAATAAAACCGACGGCTATGTTCTTGAGATTAAAGAAAGAGAAAATGAGTTAGTTCGTCCTCCAATAGCCAATGTTGATCAAGCATTTCTTGTTTTTTCAGCTACTCAACCAACCTTTAATACGCAGCTTCTTGATAAATTTCTTGTTCATATTGAAGCAAGTGATATTCGACCGATCATCTGCATATCGAAGATCGATCTTGTTTCAAATGCTGAAGAAAATGAAATCATGGCCTATGCGGATGATTACCGGGATGTAGGGTACGATGTGATTGTTTCGTCAGCTCAGAGTCTTTCGGGCGTAGCAGAAATTGAACCGTATTTTCAAGAAAAAGTTACGGTGTTTGCGGGACAATCTGGAGTGGGGAAGTCCTCCCTCTTAAATGCCATTAACCCTGACCTTGAGCTTGACACAAGTGATATCTCTACACATCTTGGTCGAGGAAAGCATACGACGAGACATGTTGAACTCATTCCTTTTGGATCGGGCCTTGTCGCTGACACGCCTGGTTTTAGTTCACTTGACTTTAGAGGGATTGAAGCAGACGATCTATGGCTTTATTTTCCCGAAATACAAGAGAAAAGTAGCGAATGTAAGTTTCGAGCATGTACTCATCAATCAGAACCAGGTTGCGCGGTTAAGACTGCAGTAGAGAAAGAAGAGATTAAGGCGTATCGCTACGACCATTATTCTTCTTTTTTTCAAGAAATAAAGGATCAAAAACGGAGGTATTAACATGATAAAAATCGCCCCTTCTATTCTAGCTTCAGATTTTGCTCGATTAGGTGAGGAAGTGAAAGATGTTGAAGCAGCTGGAGCTGACTACATTCACGTTGACGTTATGGACGGACATTTTGTTCCGAACATTACAATCGGTGCACCGATTGTACGCGCGCTTCGCCCGGTCACGTCCCTGCCTTTAGATGTTCATCTTATGATTGAAAATCCTGATCAGTACATTGAAGAATTTGCGGAAGCTGGCGCAGATATTCTCACCGTCCACGCTGAAGCATGTCCGCATCTTCACCGTACGATTCAGCTAATAAAAAGTAAAGGTGTGAAAGCGGGCGTTGTCATTAACCCAGCAACACCTGTCGATGCGATTAAACACGTCATTGAAGATGTTGACCTTGTCCTTTTGATGACAGTAAATCCTGGTTTTGGAGGACAAGCGTTTATTGAACGGGTGCTTTCTAAGATTACCGAGACGAGACAGCTTGCCGATTCATTAGGCGTTACACCTGAAATTGAAGTAGACGGCGGTGTGAATGCTGAAACGGCGCGCGCATGTATTGAAGCAGGGGCTACCGTTCTCGTTGCAGGATCAGCTATTTATAATCAAACTGATCGCAAATTAGCCATTGATCAGATTCGGCAATCATAAAACAGCGGGGCTCTTCCCGCTGTTTTTTAATAAGGGTTTACCCAGGTTTGGAGGAATTAGGGTTCATGAAGAAAGATAATCGACTGCTTTTGCTTGTAGAAATCGCTTTAATGGCTGCCGTTGGGGTGATACTAGATTTATTGTCAATTAGACTTTGGCCAAATGGTGGCTCTGTATCGCTTGCGATGGTACCCATATTTCTAATCGCTTATCGAAGGGGGTTAGGTGCCGGATTAACGACAGGACTTTTAGTTGGTATTTTGCAACCTCTAATTGTCCCGCCCTTTTATGTACACCCCATTCAATTTTTACTAGATTACCCGATCGCCTTCATGGTTGTAGGAATGGCAGGGATTTTTAGCGTGCGAGCGGAGGCACCAAAAAGAAAGCGCCTGGCAATGATCGTTCTCGGATGCTTAACGGGGTCATTACTTCGATTGGTCAGTCATTTTATATCTGGTGTCATCTGGTTCGGCGATATGGCGCCAGAAGGGACGCCGGTGGCTTTATATTCATTCCTTTATAACGCGTCTTATTTACTCCCCACAGCTGCCGTCTCCATTATCGTGCTTGCTTTGCTCTCTCATCAAGCACCAAAACTGGTGCATAAATGATGAAGTCAAAGCACATTTATATCGTAGCAGGGGGACCGGAAAAAGACCTCCCTGCTCATCTTCTAAATGAAAAAGACGTTAGATGGATTGGTGTGGATCGCGGTGTCTATACTCTCTTGAAAAATGGTGTTATTCCTGAACATGGATTTGGGGATTTTGATTCCGTGAGCGTAGAAGAACGTAAATGGATGGAAACGCATGATTTACCCTTCACCGTTTATCCATCTGAAAAAGACCACACAGATCTTGAAATTGCACTTGATTGGGCGATCAATGAAAAACCAGAGGCGATTACAATGTTTGGCGTCACCGGCGGAAGGCTTGATCATAGCTGGATGAACGTTCAAATGCTCATCAAAGGCGTGAAAGCAAACGTACAACTTACGATAGAAGATAAATTAAATCGGTTAGAAATGAAAGAACCAGGCACTTACTCCGCTCAAAAGGACGATCGTTTTCCTTATATGTCTTTCCTTTCTTTTACTCCGGAAGTGACGGGGTTAACGTTAATTGGTTACCGTTATCCACTTGAAGAAAGGCACATTTCATGGGGATCAAGTCTTTGTATTAGCAATGAACTGGTTGAGGAAATTGGGTCTTATTCATTTAGTAGCGGCATACTA
Organism: Guptibacillus hwajinpoensis; assembly: GCF_020524165.1. Taxonomy (GTDB): domain Bacteria; phylum Bacillota; class Bacilli; order Bacillales; family Guptibacillaceae; genus Guptibacillus; species Guptibacillus hwajinpoensis_D. The sequence continues at coordinate 1,040,159 of NZ_JAIVKU010000004.1, read as the reverse complement.
TTGGTGGTAAGAAGTTCGGACGCCGAGCAGGTTTAGGTACTATTTCGATTTCGGCGAATATAATAGTAATGCATCTTATATTCTCATATTGTTCATCCTGGGGTCCATCTTTGACTTTCTGAGGAGGGGGAAATATGAAGTTTTATACGATTAAATTGCCAAAATTTCTCGGTGGTTTTGTGAGAGCAGTGCTCGGGTCCTTCAAAAAAAATGAGTAGCAGAAATGAAAAAAAGCACCCAATAGTGGGTGCTTTTTTACGTTTACTATGCGCGTTCGATTTTGCCTGATTTAAGAGCACGAGCAGATACATAAACTTTCTTAGGTTTACCATCTACCATGATGCGTACCTTTTGAAGGTTAGCACCAAATTTACGTTTTGTTGTATTCAACGCGTGAGAACGCTTGTTACCAAACGAAGTCTTGCGTCCAGTGATTGCACATTTAGCCATTGTTTCTACCTCCTTACTGTCCTACATTGCACAAAAAGTGCAGGATAAATCCTCCACTATAGTATCATGTAGGTTTAGTGAATGCAAGATGTTTAACACGTCTTATCAAGAAAAAAACTTAACAGTAAAAGCTTATCACAATAGAGGTTTTTAATGATGAACTTTTATTATACGTGATATTGTAGTAAAATAACGTTAGCTCTGCAAAGGATTTATTTTACTTTATAATTTTATGAACACATTCTTTATTTAGGATAAAGTAGTCAAATGGTTTATTCTTAAATCGCTAAGGGAGGAAATATAATGGCAATTGAAATGAAAACCCAATACGGACAAATTGATATTTCGACGGAAGTAGTTGCTGCAATTGCAGGTGGCGCAGCAATTGATTGTTATGGTATCGTTGGAATGGCTTCGCAAAAGCAATTAAAAGACGGCATCACTGAGCTGTTGGGGAAAGATAACTTTAGCAGAGGAATTGTCGTTCGAAAAGATGAAGATGAGCTTAACATTGATATGTACATTATCGTCAGCTACGGCACAAAAATTTCGGAAGTGGCTCACAATGTCCAAACGAAAGTAAAATACCAGCTTGATCAAATGCTCGGGCTATCAGTTGATTCAGTAAACATCTACGTCCAAGGGGTTAGAGTGACAAACCCTTAAGTGGAGTTAGGAGGAAAAGTCTGTGACGATTCAAAAGATTGATGGGAAGCGTTTTGCGCATATGGTCCTTGAAGGGGCAAACAACCTTTCAAAAAATGCCAAAATGGTAGATGCGCTGAATGTTTTCCCTGTGCCAGATGGAGATACTGGTACGAATATGAACTTAACGATTACATCAGGAGCAGCTGAAGTAAAGTCCAGCAGCTCAGATAAAGTAGGAGACGTTGCTTCTCTTTTTGCAAGAGGCTTATTAATGGGAGCGCGTGGAAATTCTGGCGTTATTCTTTCTCAGCTTTTTCGCGGGTTTTCTAAGGCAATTGAAGGGAAGTCTGAAATTACAAGCGTAGAATTAGCTGCTGCACTTGAGAATGGTGTGGATTCTGCCTATAAAGCGGTTATGAAGCCAGTAGAAGGCACAATTCTTACCGTTGCAAAGGATGCTGCTCGTAAAGCGGTGAAGTCTGCCAAGAAAATTTCAGATGTCGTCGAGCTAATGCAGGTTGTTGTGAAAGAAGGAAAAGAATCTTTAAACCGCACGCCCGATCTGCTTCCTGTATTAAAAGAAGTTGGCGTAGTTGATTCTGGCGGTCAGGGACTCTTGCTTATCTATGAAGGGTTTCTAGCTGTTCTAGAAGGAAAAGAAACGCCTGATTCTTCCGTTGATGAAGAGAAGATGGATGAGCTTGTGCGCGCTGAGCACCACAAAAGTGCACAGGGTCATATGAAGACAGAGGATATTGAATTCGGTTACTGTACGGAGTTTATGGTTCAATTTGAAGAAGATAAGCTGGCTACATCGCCATATGATGAAGAGGCATTTCGAAATGAACTTGATAAGCACGGTGATTCTTTGTTAGTTGTCTCTGATGATGATCTCGTTAAAGTACATATGCATACAGAATATCCCGGAAATATTATGACGTATGCACAGAATTACGGGAGCTTAATCAAAATTAAGATTGAGAACATGCGCGAGCAGCACTCAACCATCGTAAAAGAAGAGCGACCAGAGCAGAAAGAGAAACCAGCTGAACGTAAGAAATACGGGATTATTACGGTTTCGATGGGCGAAGGAATTGCTGCGCTTTTTGAAAGTCTTGGCGCTAATTTCGTGATCCCAGGCGGACAGACGATGAATCCAAGCACAGAAGACATCATTAAAGCAATCGAAGAAGTGTACGCTGAGAACATTATCATCTTGCCTAACAATAGTAATATTGTGATGACGGCACAGCAGGCTGCTTCAGTTGTGGATGAGAATGTGATTGTCATTCCTTCCAAAACGGTTCCACAGGGCATTTCGAGTCTCCTTGGCTTTAACCCTTCTGTGGATCCTGAGGCGAACGAAAGTGCGATGAAAGAAAGCCTTTCAGCGGTCAAATCTGGTCAAGTTACGTTTGCGGTGCGTGACACAAAGATTGACGGAATCGATATTGCGAAAGACGATTTTATGGGAATTGCTGATGGTAAAATCGTCGTTTCCGAAAAAGATCGTCTGGAAGTTGCGAAGTCGCTTCTATCTTCGATGATTACAGAAGACGATGAAATTGTAACGGTTATATACGGGGAAGACGCAGAGCCAGAAGAAGCAGAAAACCTCGTAGCCTATATTGAGGAACAGTTTGAAGAAGTTGAAGTGGAACTTCATGAAGGCAAACAACCGATTTATGCGTATATTATGGCCGTGGAGTAAAATGATGAAATAGTTGCAGAAAAAGAAACGTGGCATTAGCCAGGTTTTCTTTTTCTGTATAGAACTCCTTTTGTTAAATAAAGCAAGCAGAGAGGTGGCGGCAACGTGAAGTTTCGCAGTGTATTTGATATTATTGGACCTGTTATGATTGGTCCTTCAAGCTCCCATACGGCTGGAGCAGCTAGAATTGGTCGTGTGGCAAGGCATTTGTTTGGTCGTGAGCCTAAGGCGATCACAGTTTCACTATACGGCTCTTTTGCTAGAACTTATAAAGGTCATGGTACAGATGTAGCACTGATCGGTGGCGTGCTCGATTTTGACACTTACGACGAGAGAATCGTGAATGCGCTTACAATCGCAAAGGAAAAGAAAATCAAAGTTCGTTTTACAGAGGAAGATGCCATTACCGATCACCCGAATACAGCCCGTATTCATCTCTCAGATGAAAAGGGGGAACTTGAGCTTGTTGGCATTTCTATCGGTGGAGGTAAAATAGAGGTCATAGAGCTGAATGGATTTGCGCTAGGTCTTTCTGGGAATAGTCCAGCCATACTCGTCGTTCATAATGACCGTTTTGGAGCAATCGCAGGCGTATCAAATACGTTAGCCAAACATGAAATAAATATTGGTCACATGAATGTATCTCGTAAAGAAAAAGGGAAAGAAGCTCTAATGACGATTGAAGTTGATCAGAACATTCCACAAATTGTGTTAGATGAAGTGGAGTCGTTACCGAATATTATTCAAGTCGCAAAAATTAGCGATTAAGGCAAAAAGGAGGAATGGGTATGTTTCGTAACGTAGCAGAATTAGTAGAACTAGCACAATCGAAAAATAAGCCAATTTCAGAAATTATGATTGAACAGGAAATGGACTTTAGAGGAAGTACGCGGGAAGAAGTATACAATCAAATGAAAAATAATCTCGTTGTCATGGAGCAGGCCGTTGAACGTGGGATTACAGAAGACGTTCGCTCTCATTCTGGATTAACCGGTGGAGATGCAGTCCTTCTTCAAGACTATATGAAATCTGGAAACTCTTTGTCAGGTCATACGATGCTTGATGCGGTGAGTAAAGCGATCGCAACAAACGAAGTGAATGCGGCAATGGGAACCATCTGCGCGACGCCAACAGCAGGATCAGCTGGTGTCGTACCCGGAACGCTATTTGCGATACGTGAGAAAGTAAACCCTACGGAAGAGCAGATGGTAAGATACCTCTTTACTTCTGGTGCATTTGGATTTGTTGTAGCAAATAATGCTTCCATCTCAGGTGCTGCAGGAGGCTGTCAGGCCGAAGTTGGTTCGGCAACAGGGATGGCTGCTGCAGCAATCGTGGAACTTATGGGTGGAACACCAGAACAGTCTTCTCATGCATTTGCGATTGCACTTAAGAACATGCTAGGTCTCGTGTGTGATCCTGTAGCAGGTCTTGTAGAAGTACCGTGCGTTAAGCGAAATGCAATGGGTGCCTCTAACGCATTGGTTGCAGCAGATATGTCTTTAGCTGGCATTACAAGTCGCATTCCTTGTGATGAAGTGATTGACGCGATGTATAAAATTGGACAAACCATGCCTTCTGCCCTTCGAGAAACAGCGCAAGGAGGACTGGCAGCAACCCCAACTGGACGTGAGCTTGAAGCGAAAATTTTTGGAGTATCTCTTGATAGGAAATGAGTGAGAATGAATGGACGATCGGATTACACAAATAAAAGGGATTGGTGATGAGAAAGCGGCTTCTCTCTCATCGATCGGAATTCATAAAATACAAGATTTAATTGAATATTTCCCATTTCGTTATGAAGATTATGAGCTCAAAGATCTTGCTGATGTGAAGCATGAAGAACGAGCAACGCTTGAAGGCAAAGTTCATAGTGAACCGGTTGTCCGCTTTTATGGCAAGAAGAAATCACGATTGTCCGTAAGGCTGTTAGTAGGAAAATTCCTCATAACAGCCGTTTTTTTTAATCGTGCTTTCCTAAAAAAGCAGTTTACCTTAGGTCAGTTAGTTACGGTAACAGGAAAATGGGATCAGCATAAAATGACGCTTTCAGCAAACGAAATTACGTTCTCCAGTCATAATCCTGACGGCACGATTGAACCGATCTACCATGTTGGTGGTGACGTAACGGTAAAAGCCATGAAGCGTTATATTCAGCTCGCATTGAATCAGTTTGGAGATCAAATTGAAGAAAATCTCCCGCCACAAATGCTTGAGCGATATAAACTGATGCCTCGAAAAGATGCGGTTATGATGATGCATAGTCCACCTTCACATGAAGGGCTTAAGCAGGCGAGGCGCCGATTTGTCTATGAAGAGCTACTTCAGTTTCAGCTTAAAATGCAAGTGTTCAGAAAAAGGGAGCGGGAAAGCACAAAAGGAGCTTCTCAAATCTTTGAAAAAGAGAGGTTAGAGGAGTTCGTACAGAGCCTCCCTTTCCCGTTAACAGGAGCTCAGAATCGCGTCGTGGGAGAGGTATTGAAAGACATGGAGAGTTCTTATCGTATGAATCGTTTGCTTCAAGGTGATGTTGGCTCTGGTAAAACAGTGGTGGCTGCAATTGGTTTATATGCCTCTTACCTTGCGGGACACCAAGGGGCGTTAATGGTACCGACGGAAATTTTAGCTGAACAGCATTTTGAATCTTTTCAGGAGCTTCTTGGTAGGAAGCTGAATGTTGAATTGTTAACGGGATCGGTAAAAGGGAAGAAGCGTCGCGAAATTTTAGAACGTCTTGCATGTGGAGAAGTAGATCTCCTTATCGGTACACATGCACTGATTCAGGAAGAAGTGGCTTTCCAAAATCTTGGACTTGTGATTACAGATGAACAGCACAGATTTGGAGTGAATCAACGAAGGGTGTTAAGAGAAAAGGGACTAAGCCCCGACGTTTTGTATATGACGGCAACGCCTATTCCAAGAACACTCGCGATCTCCGTGTTTGGTGACATGGATGTGTCAACGATCGATGAAATGCCTGCGGGACGTAAACCAATCGAAACGTATTGGGCAAAGCCGGACATGTTACCTCGTGTCATTGATTTTGTAAAAAAAGAACTAGATCAGGGAAGGCAGGGGTATGTCATTTGTCCTCTTATTGAAGAGTCGGAAAAGCTTGATGTGCAAAATGCTATTGACGTTCATTTTCAAATGCAAACGGCCCTCCCAGATTATCAAGTAGGATTAATGCATGGCAGACTAAGTTCAGACGAAAAAGAAGAAGTGATGGAAGAGTTTAGTACAAATGATGTTCAGCTTCTTGTATCAACTACTGTGGTAGAGGTTGGGGTAAATGTTCCAAATGCAACGATTATGGTGATTTATGATGCGGAACGCTTTGGACTGGCGCAGCTCCATCAACTGCGAGGACGCGTTGGTCGAGGAAGTGATCAATCCTATTGCGTGTTACTTGCTGATCCAAAGTCAGAAGTCGGTAAGGAAAGAATGCAAATTATGACGGAATCAAATGATGGCTTTGTCCTTTCACAGCGTGATTTAGAATTACGGGGACCAGGTGACTTTTTTGGACGAAAGCAAAGCGGACTTCCAGAGTTTAAAGTAGCTGATTTAGTTCACGATTATCGAGTACTTGAAGTAGCACGAAATGATGCCGCCGCTCTTGTTGACTCTACCGCTTTCTGGGAAGATGAAACGTATCGTAGTTTAAGAGACTATCTCACTGAGCAAGGCGTTTTAAGTGGAGAAAAGCTGGATTAACTTGCATAATCACACCTCACAGTATATACTACCTTTTAGGACCTAGTCATAAGACTGAGATAAAGAGGATCACGTGATCCTCTTTTATCCGTTTATTAATGCTAGATAGGCGGCGGTAGTAGATGAAAAGGAGTAAGAAAGATCGGCAAAGTCAGCTAAAGGAAACGATTGAGAGTACACCTTTTATTACGGACGAAGAGCTTGCAGAAAAATTTAGCGTAAGCATTCAAACCATCAGACTCGACCGTTTAGAGCTTTCCATTCCGGAGCTTAGAGAAAGAATTAAGTACGTGGCTCAGCAACAGCTTGATGAGGTGAAAGCTCTCCCGATTGATGAAGTGATTGGCCAAATCATTGATCTCCAGCTTGATGAAAGTGCCATTTCAATCCTTGATATTCGGCCAGAACATGTTTTTTCTCGAAACAAAATCGCAAGAGGACACCACCTTTTTGCCCAGGCGAATTCACTTGCGGTAGCCATTATTAACGATGAGCTCGCTTTGACAGCAAAAGCAAACATTCGTTTCTCCAGTCAGGTGAAAGAAGGAGAACGAGTCGTAGCAAAAGCGGTGGTGACAGATCAACGAAAAGACAGAACGACGGTCGAAGTGAATAGCTATGTCCAGAATGAGAATGTGTTTTCTGGAGAATTTGTGATGTATCGCTCGACTAAATCCTGAAGGGAAGTTGTTTGAAAATGAGACTTGCAATTGACGCAATGGGTGGAGACAATGCCCCCGATGCGATAATAGATGGTGTATACGAAGCAATTGAAACATTCAATGATTTGTCTGTAACAATTATTGGTGATGAAGAAAAGATTAATCCGCTTTTAAAAGGAAATAAAGATCGAGTAACGGTTTTACATACAGAAGAATACATCTCCTCAGAGGATCAGCCAGTGAAAGCTGTTCGACGTAAGAAGAATGCTTCAATGGTTTTAGCGGTTAATGAAGTGAAAGAAGGACGTGCAGATGCCGCAATATCCGCAGGAAATACGGGTGCGCTTATGGCAGCTGGATTGCTGTACGTTGGACGTATAAAAGGAATTGATCGTCCTGGCTTAGCGCCTACGCTTCCAACAATTGATGAAGCTGGATTTGTTCTCCTTGATGTCGGTGCCAATATGGATGCTAAGCCAGAGCACCTCCTTCAATATGCTCATATGGGTTCCGTTTATGCGGAGAAAGTACGTGGTGTCAAGAATCCGCGCGTTGGTTTATTGAATATCGGTACAGAAGAAGGAAAAGGAAATGAGTTAAGCAAGCAGGCTTTTACTCTCCTGCAGGACAGTGGTCTGAATTTTATTGGTAATGTAGAGTCAAGAGATATTCTTGGTAACGAAGCGGATGTTGTTGTGTGCGATGGTTTTTCTGGGAATTTAGTGTTAAAAACAATTGAAGGTACAGCCTTAACGATGTTTAAAATGCTAAAAGAAGAGCTCACAAGTTCGTTTACGAGTAAAGTAGCGGCGGGTGTTTTAAAGCCTAAGCTTAAAAATTTATCAACGAAGCTAGATTATTCTGAGTATGGGGGGGCAGGGTTGTTTGGTCTCAATGCTCCTGTCATCAAAGCACACGGCTCGTCGAACGGAAGAGCGGTATTTAGCGCGATTAAGCAAGCCAGAATGATGGTAACAGGCAATGTAGTATCTGCAATTCAAACATCTCTTGTTAAAAAGGAAGGAGATCAATAATGGGTAAAACGGCATTTCTATTTCCGGGTCAGGGTTCACAGGCGGTTGGAATGGGACAGGAGTTTATGGAAAGCTACTCGGTTTCGAAAGATGTGTTTACAGAGGCAGACAATCGCCTTAACTTTGAATTGACAAAATTAATCATGAACGGTCCAATTGAGACGTTAACGCGAACTGAAAACGCACAGCCTGCGCTCGTAACAACGAGTGTAGCGGTCCTTGAAGCACTCCGCGAAAAGGGGATTACAGCAGACTATACGGCAGGTCATAGCCTTGGAGAATACTCAGCACTAGTTGCTTCTGGCGCGCTATCGTTTTCAGATGCAGTTTTCGCTGTAAGAAACCGTGGCCTATACATGGAAGAAGCTGTTCCTTCAGGTGAAGGGGCAATGGCAGCCATTATGGGGATGGAACGTGAAGAATTGCAAAAAGTAGTGGATGAAGTTTCCGCATCAACCGCTACCGTCCAACTTGCAAACTTGAACAGTCCTGGTCAAATCGTTATATCAGGTGCAAAAGCAGGCGTTGAAAAAGCGTCAGAAGTTGCAAAAGAAAATGGCGCAAGACGGGTGATTCCGCTTCAAGTAAGTGGACCTTTTCATTCTAGTCTGATGAAGCCTGCGGCAGATCAACTTTCAGCGATTTTAGAAGCGATTGATATTAAAGATGCTTCTATTCCAGTTATCGCAAATGTAACAGCTGAACCATCCACTTCAGGTGAAGAGATTCAGAAACATTTATTGGAACAAATTTATTCCCCTGTGCTCTGGGAAGATACAGTGAGAAAACTAATGGATCTTGGGGTTGATACCTTTATCGAGATCGGCCCAGGTAATGTACTTTCTGGTCTAGTAAAAAAAGTAAACCGCCGTGCATCGGTTCATGCGGTTGGAACACCAGAACAGCTCGATCAACTCATTGAAAAGTTAGGAGAGGATTAATCGATGGCTGAAAACAAAACGGCTCTAGTAACAGGAGCTTCTCGTGGGATTGGACGTGCCATTGCCTTAGAGCTTGCGAAAGAGGGCATGAACGTTGCAGTGAATTACGCTGGAAGTGAAGCCAAAGCAAATAGCGTTGTTTACGAAATTAAAGCAGCTGGTGGGAATGCAATTGCGATTAAAGCAAACGTAGCCAGCATGGAAGAAGTTCAGGGCATGATTAAAGAAGTTGTTTCAACATTTGGAAGTCTTGAAGTGCTTGTGAATAATGCCGGTATTACGCGTGATAATCTGATTATGCGAATGAAGGAAGAAGAGTGGGATTCCGTTATCGACACAAACTTAAAAGGTGTCTTTAACTGCACGAAGTCCGTTACTCGTCAAATGATGAAACAGCGCTATGGTCGCATTGTAAATGTAGCGTCTGTTGTAGGTGTAGCTGGGAATGCCGGTCAGGCGAACTATGTAGCAGCGAAAGCAGGCGTCATCGGTTTAACGAAAACAACGGCGAAAGAGCTTGCTAGTCGTAACATCACAGTCAACGCTCTTGCACCTGGATTTATTGAAACAGATATGACGGATGAACTTTCTGACGAAGTGAAAAGTGGGATGAAAGGACAAATTCCACTAGGAAGACTTGGAGCTGCTGAGGACATTGCCAAAGCAACAAAGTTCCTCGTTTCAGATGATGCCAATTATATCACAGGGCAAACGCTTCATATTGATGGCGGCATGATCATGTAACTTTTTGATCAACATCTAGTTTTTTTGTTTTATATATCCTATAATAGCTTGAGGGGAGGTGAGTCTAATGGCAGATACACTAGAGCGTGTAACAAAGATTATTGTTGATCGTCTTGGAGTTGAAGAATCTGAGATTAAACCAGAAGCTTCTTTCAAAGACGACCTTGGTGCCGATTCCCTTGATGTAGTGGAATTAGTCATGGAACTTGAAGATGAGTTTGATCTTGAAATTTCTGATGAAGATGCTGAGAAAATTGTAACAGTTGGCGATGTAATTGATTACATAAACAGCCATCAATAATCTTCAGTTGAACCTGAAGTGATGGAATAAGCCCCGCTTGACGGGGTTTTATTCCTGTTATTAAAGCTCCAGAGTACAAAGATGAAAGTGATAAGTCGTGGAGGTATCTATGTCCAAATCAAAACATTCACCAAAAACGAGAGCCAGACGTTTCAAACCTAAGCATTCACGACAACTCGTGGTTGGAGAGGCAATCAGATCGCAATTCACTGCTTTTCAAGAGGAAATTGGTGTATCGTTCGAAAATGAACAGCTTCTTTTTCAAGCTTTTACCCATTCATCCTATGTGAATGAGCATCGACTGCATCCGCAGATGGATAATGAACGTCTTGAATTTCTTGGAGATGCCGTACTTGAACTCACAATTTCAAGATACTTATATGAGAAGTACCCGAATATGAGTGAAGGACAGTTAACGAAGCTAAGAGCAGCAATTGTATGTGAACCGTCACTTGTACAATTTGCGAACGACCTGAATTTTGGGCATCTTGTGTTACTTGGCAAGGGAGAAGAAATGACAGGTGGAAGAATGCGCCCGGCACTTCTTGCGGACGTATTTGAATCATTCGTCTGTGCTTTGTATCTTGATCGAGGTCTTGAAGTCGTCTTTGAATTTCTTGAGAAGTTTGTTTATCCGAAAATTAACGCCGGTGCTTTTTCTCATGTGATGGATTATAAAAGCCAGCTTCAGGAAGTGATCCAGCGTGAAAGCCTGGGAGTAATTGATTACGTCATTACCGATGAAAAAGGACCCGCACATAACCGAGAGTTTTCTTCGAAAGTTATGTTGAATGGCAGCGACCTTGGCGTTGGGGTCGGACGCTCTAAGAAAGAAGCCGAGCAAATGGCTGCACAAAAAGCACTTATAAATTTAAAAGAACGTAATGAAAAAGAATCCTGAGCACAGGATTCTTTTTCATTAGTATGGTCTTTCGTAGGTTAAGAAGCGCGCATTTTTCCAAGCTCAGCTAAGATTGCTTGCATTTCAGCAACGCTTAGTGATTGCTTCTTATTTAGCATGACGTAGATTTCATGAATGTCATCATAAGAAGATAAATCGAATGATTCGGGTTTAATCATGCCGGCATTGATCACTTGCATTTTTTCTTTAATGCTTTCGACCATAAACGCCAGGTTTTCTTCTGATTTAATCGTAAGATCCATTAGTTCCACCTGCCTTATTCAATAATCAATGACGATCGAGCGTCATGTTATGTAACAATCCCTAATGAGCCCAACTGACGTTGTCGGGCTAGAAGGTTTTCCTTATTGTAACATGTCTTTGCTCAGTATCGTAGAGGTCATTGTTTTATGATAAAATAAGACAGTTAGAGAAATGAAAAGTACTTTACTTGCATACATAGATGAAACAGATGAGGGGGAAAGATGATGTTCCTCAAACGATTAGATGTAGTCGGCTTTAAATCATTTGCCGATCGTATTTCAGTTGAGTTTGTTCCAGGAGTAACATCAGTTGTCGGTCCAAACGGAAGCGGCAAAAGTAATATTAATGACGCAATCAGGTGGGTGCTTGGTGAACAGTCTGCCAGATCACTAAGAGGCGCTAAAATGGAAGATATCATTTTCGCAGGTAGCGATACGAGAAAAGCGGTGAATTTAGCGGAAGTAACGCTCACGCTTGATAATACGAATCAATATTTACCGATTGATTATAATGAAGTCAGTGTCACGAGACGAGTTTATCGCTCTGGAGATAGTGAATATCTTTTAAATAACCAAACGTGTCGGCTAAAAGATATTATTGAATTGTTTATGGACTCAGGTCTTGGTAAGGAATCCTTCTCTATTATTGGTCAGGGAAGAATTGAAGAGATATTAAGTAGCAAATCGGAAGAACGTCGTAAAATATTTGAAGAAGCGGCAGGGGTTTTAAAATACAAAACTCGGAAAACAAAGGCAGAAACGCGGTTAAAGGAAACAGAAGATAACTTGCACCGGGTTGAGGATATTTTATATGAATTAGAAGATCAAGTAGAGCCACTTCGTATGCAGGCATCGATCGCAAAGGATTATTTGCAAAAACGCGAAGATCTCGAGAAGATTGAAGCAGCCCTCACCGTATATGAAATTGAAGAGTATCATCAAGCGTGGAAGCTAAAGAAGGAAGAGCTTGAGTCTTTAAAATCGAAGGAACGTACGCTAAATGACGCAATCACTGAAAAGAAGGACGCGTTAGCAAGCGCAAGACAAAAGCTTGACCAATCTGAGCATAACTTAGAATCCTATCAGCAACAGCTTCTTGATACGAGTGAAGAGCTTGAGAAACTTGAAGGAAAAAAAGAAGTTCTAAAAGAACGGAAAAAAAATGCGCACCAAAACCGATCCAACCTTCAGGAGCGAATGACGTTCTTACAAGAGAAAAAACGATATTATGAAAAGGAAATAGCGTACCATCGCAGCCGTTTTGATCAGCAAAAGAAAGAATTAGGAGAATTAAAGGCCAGTTTAAAGAAAGAAACGGAACTTCTATCTGATATTGAACAGGACATTGAACAAGAGCTTGATCGAATGAAATCGGATTACTTTGAACTGCTTAACGAGCAGGCGTCCATCCGAAATGAAAATCGCTATCTACAAGATCAACTGTCAATACTCAATCAGCGTAAAGAGCGCCTCGATGGAGATAATCATAAATATATTGAAGAACGAAGCGCCGTTGACGAAAAGAAAGCAGAACGCTCAGCTAAGTTAGCTCAGTCAAAGCAGGAGCTCGAAGCTCACGTGTCGCACTTTTACAAAAGTAAGCATGATGTAGAAGAGAAAAAGAAGGCGCTAGGCGAGAAAGAATCCAAACTCTATCAAGCGTATCAATATATTCAACAATACAAATCAAAAAAAGAAATGTTAGAAGAAATGCAGGATGATTATGCTGGGTTCTTCCAGGGCGTTAAAGAAGTGCTGAAAGCCCGCGACGATCTATCTGGTATTGAAGGAGCGGTTGCCGAGTTAATCACGGTGCCAAAGGAAGTCGAAACGGCTCTTGAAACGGCACTCGGCGGCGCCATGCAAAATGTTGTCGTTCGCGATGAGGCGGCGGGTAGACAGGCGATCACATTTTTGAAAAAAAATCGTTCTGGAAGAGCTACATTCCTTCCATTGTCGGTCGTGAAGTCACGAAAAATATCCAGCTATGATTTGGAGCGCGTGAAACAAAACGAGGCATTCGTAGGCGTTGCTTCTGACCTCATCACTTATGATTCGAAGTATCAGTCTGTAATGGAGAATTTATTGGGCTCTGTTCTTGTTGCCAAAGAGTTAAAAGGTGCGAATGAACTTGCGAAAATCATGCAGTACCGTACACGGATCGTTACACTAGAAGGAGACGTTGTGAATCCGGGCGGTTCCATGAGTGGAGGAAGTGTGAAGCAGAAATCTTCTTCCCTTCTTAGCCGCCAGCGTGATCTTGAAATTCTGATTAAAAAACTTGAAGACATGCAGAAAAAGACGCTTGGTGTTGAGCAAGAGATTAAGAAAGATAAAGTCGCTTTAGCTCATCTAGAAGAACAGCTAGATGAGATGCGTGAACGTGGTGAAAACCTCAGACTTGAAGAGCAGTCTCTCTTAGGGGACTTACGAGCGATTGAAGGAGACGAACGTAATTCAAATGAACGTCTTCAGCTATATGATCGTGAGAAAAAAGCGATTGAAGAGGAAATTGAAACGCACCGTAAGCGTCATGTTTATCTTACAGAACGACTCGATACGATTACGAAACAAGCAGCAACACTAGAAAGTAAAATTGATAACTTGACTGCAAAAAAACAAACTCAGCAAACATCTCGTGAAACAATTCAAACCGAGATTACTGAGCTAAAAGTAAAAGTGGCTGAGCACCAGCAATCATTCCAAAATCAAAAAGAAACGCTTGATCGTTTAACAACAGAACAACGTGAGACGAATACGCAGCTCACTGAAACAACAGAAGAATTCACCCTTTTATCGGAAGCCATGTCTTCTAATTCTAACGGAGAAGAGAAACTGGACCAAAACATTGTTTCGTTTCGAGGTGAGAAAGATAACTTGCTTCAGACGCTTCAAAATGAGCGGGAAGTAAAGCTTTCTTTGCAACAAGAGATTGAAACGGTTAGTAAGAAGTTGGATTCTCTTATTGCAGAGGACAAGCAACTCTCAGGATTGATGCAGGCTGTTGAAGTTAGCATTAATCGTTTGGATGTTGAACTTGAGAACAGATTGGCGATTTTAAGTGAGGAATATGAGTTAACATATGAAGCGGCCAAGGAAAAACATGTTCTTTCCCTCGAACCCGAAGATGCAAGGCGAAAGCTAAAGCTTATTAAATTAGAAATTGATGAGCTTGGCACGGTGAACCTTGGAGCAATTGATGAATACGACCGGGTAAACGAACGCTATACGTTCCTTAGTGAACAGCAAGCGGATCTTCTTCAGGCAAAAGAAACGCTTTATGCGGTTATTGAAGAAATGGATCAGGAAATGAAAAAAAGATTCGAAGAGACGTTCACCAAAATACGTGCTCAGTTCCAGATTGTCTTTAGAGAGCTGTTTGGAGGAGGGAAGGCGGATCTTGTGCTAACAGATCCAGAAAATCTTTTATCAACAGGGGTCGATATCCTGGCGCAGCCACCGGGGAAAAAACTGCAACATCTCGCTCTACTTTCAGGGGGAGAGAGAGCCTTTACTGCCATTGCTCTTCTATTTTCGATCTTAAAAGTTCGTCCCGTACCTTTCTGTGTACTTGATGAAGTGGAAGCGGCATTAGATGATGCGAATGTAGGACGTTTTGCGAAATATCTAAAGCAGTTTAGTGAAAAAACGCAGTTTATTGTCATTACGCACAGAAAAGGTACAATGGAAGAATCTGATGTTCTTTACGGTGTAACGATGCAGGAGTCAGGTGTATCGCGACTCGTTTCTGTCAGACTTGAAGAATCGAAGCAACTAATATCGCAATAACAAGTAGGGGGATGCAAAGTGAGTTTTTTTAAAAAGTTAAAAGATAAGTTCACGACACAAACTGATGAAGTAACAGGAAAATTTAAAGACGGTCTTGAGAAAACGAGAACGTCTTTCTCAACAAAAATGAATAACCTCGTTAAAAACTATCGCAAAGTAGATGAAGAGTTCTTCGAAGAGCTTGAGGAGCTTCTTATTAGTGCTGACGTTGGAGTAGCAACAGTAATGGACCTGATTGACGTCTTAAAAGATGAAGCAAGAACGCGAAATATTAAAGATACGAAAGAACTTCAGAGCGTCATTTCAGAAAAGTTAGCAGAGCTTCTTCATAAATCTGACGAAGATGGTTCGCTTAATATCCAAGAAGAAGGACTTACGGTTTTCTTATTTGTAGGGGTTAATGGGGTTGGAAAGACAACAACAATCGGTAAGCTTGCTCATAAGTTTAAACAAGAAGGAAAGAAAGTTGTCCTAGCAGCTGGAGATACGTTCCGTGCGGGGGCCATTGAGCAGCTCGATGTATGGGGGCAACGAGCTGGTGTCGATGTGATTAAGCACCAAGCAGGCTCAGACCCAGCGGCAGTTGTGTTTGATGCTGTACAATCAGCCAAGTCTCGCGGAGCAGATATTTTACTTTGTGATACCGCAGGGCGCCTGCAAAATAAAGTGAACCTAATGAATGAACTTGAAAAAGTAAAGCGTGTGATTCAGCGTGAAGTGCCGTCGGGACCACACGAAGTTATTCTTGTTTTGGATGCGACTACGGGGCAAAATGCGATGAGTCAGGCAAAGCAGTTTGGTCAATCAACTGACGTATCTGGCATTGCTCTTACGAAATTAGATGGAACTGCAAAAGGGGGCATTGTGCTGGCCATTCGACATGAACTTGATATCCCTGTTAAACTCGTAGGGCTGGGTGAGCAGATGGACGATCTGCAAGAGTTTGATCCAGACACATTTGTATACGGATTGTTCTCTTCTATTATTGAGGAAGAGGAAGAGGAAGTGGAAGAAAACGAGGAATAAAATCCTTAATTAATTGTGTTAAGAAAAAATCTTGACAAATAAAATGACGCATAGTAATATAATTAACGTAAAGGTGATTACCTTAACAAGGGGCTGTTAACAATGCTAGAGAAAACGATGAGAATTAACTCGTTATTCGACTTTTATCAGTCGCTTTTAACACCGAAACAGCGTAATTATATGGCATTGTATTACCTTGATGATTATTCACTTGGTGAAATCGCAGAAGAATTTCAAGTTAGCCGTCAGGCTGTCTATGATAACATTAAGCGAACAGAACAAATGATAGAAGAATATGAAGCAAAACTGTTGCTATTCGAGCGATACATCAAAAGGCAGGAGCTACTAGAAAAGCTCAGGGAAGCGGTTATGAGTGAGAATGAAGACTCTAAGGCGCTGCCGTTGATTACATCTCTTGAAAAACTGGATTAGGAGGCGGCGAACATGGCATTTGAAGGGTTAGCCGACCGACTGCAAGACACCCTGCAGAAGATTCGCGGTAAAGGGAAAGTGACGGAAGCAGACGTAAAAGAAATGATGCGTGAAGTAAGGTTAGCCTTGCTTGAAGCGGACGTTAACTTTAAAGTCGTAAAACAGTTTATCAACAAGGTCAAAGAGCGCGCCGTCGGACAGGAAGTTATGAAAAGCCTGACCCCAGGGCAGCAGGTCATTAAAGTCGTTAATGAAGAGCTGACAGCGCTTATGGGTGGAGAACAGAGTAAGATTGCTGTTTCTAGTCGCCCACCGACTGTTATTATGATGGCCGGTCTACAGGGTGCGGGTAAAACGACAACTGTCGGTAAGCTTGCAAACCATTTACGTAAAAATCATAACCGTAAACCACTGTTAGTAGCGGCGGATATTTACCGTCCTGCAGCCATTAACCAGCTTGAAACACTCGGTAAACAGCTAAGTATGCCGGTTTTCTCGATGGGTGATCAGGTGAGTCCGGTTGAGATTGCTACTAAAGCAATTGAAAAAGCAAAAGAAGAACATCTCGACTATGTCATCATTGACACGGCTGGTCGACTGCATATAGATGAAAATCTGATGCAGGAATTAAAAGATGTCAAAGAAGCTGTTACGCCTGATGAGATCTTCCTTGTGGTTGATTCCATGACAGGACAGGATGCTGTAAATGTCGCTGAAAGCTTTAATGAAGCACTTGATATAACAGGAGTGGTTTTAACAAAGCTTGATGGTGACACGCGCGGTGGGGCTGCACTGTCAATTAAGTCTGTAACAGATAAACCGATCAAGTTCGCGGGTATGGGTGAAAAACTTGATGCACTAGAACCGTTCCATCCTGAGAGAATGGCTTCGCGTAT
Organism: Guptibacillus hwajinpoensis; assembly: GCF_020524165.1. Lineage (GTDB taxonomy): Bacteria > Bacillota > Bacilli > Bacillales > Guptibacillaceae > Guptibacillus > Guptibacillus hwajinpoensis_D. The sequence goes on along the minus strand of NZ_JAIVKU010000004.1, from coordinate 1,022,644 downwards.
TCTCGGTATGGGTGACGTGCTAACGCTTATTGAAAAAGCCCAAACTTCCGTTGATGAAGACAAAGCAAAAGAGCTTGAGAAGAAGATGCGAACGATGAGCTTTACGTTCGATGATTTCCTTGATCAGCTTGGTCAGGTTCGAAGCATGGGACCGCTTGATGAATTGATGGACATGATTCCTGGTATGAATAAAAAAGCCATGAAAAATGTAAGTGTTGATGAAAAACAAATTGGCCGAGTGGAAGCCATTATTCAGTCAATGACAACACGTGAAAAAGAAGAGCCGGATCTTATCAATGCGAGTCGTAAAAAGCGAATTGCCGCCGGAAGTGGTACGTCTGTTCAAGATGTCAATCGTCTCTTGAAGCAATTTGATGAGATGAAGAAGATGATGAAGCAGATGACCAACATGTCTAAAGGCGGTAAGAAAAAAGGTAAGGGCATGAATTTCCCATTCATGCAATAAAAATGAAGTAAATTTTCTCTTTACAAGAGTATAAATTTATGATATTATATTTATTTATGTGAACATTTTTTGGAGGTGAAAGACATGGCAGTTAAAATTCGTTTAAAGCGTATGGGTGCTAAAAGAGCTCCTTACTACCGCGTAGTTGTTGCTGATTCACGTGCACCACGTGACGGACGCTTCATCGAGGAAATCGGAACTTACAATCCGGTTGCTAATCCAGTTGAAGTGAAAATCAACGAAGAGAAAGCTCTTGATTGGATGCTTAAAGGCGCTAAGCCTTCTGATACAGTACGTAACCTATTCTCCACTGCAGGACTTATGGAGAAGCTTCACAACGCAAAAAACACAAAGTAATGTGACACCTTAGAGGAGGCTTTTTTGAAAGCCTCCTTTGGTGTATCTTGGTCCATCATATTGCAAAAGGTGGGAAACAATATGGAAGCCCTAGTTGAAACAATTGTAAAAGCTCTTGTCGATCATCCTGACGAAGTTCGAGTTGAAAAAGAAGCAACAACCAACCTGGACATCTACAAACTTTATGTTCATGCAGATGATACAGGTAAAGTGATTGGAAAGCAGGGGAAAGTTGCTAGATCAATCCGTACGGTGATGAATGCTGCTGCCGTTCAAACAAGCAAGCGAGTGCAGTTGGAGATACTTTAGGGGAGCTTATACTCCTCTTTTTTATTTGTCACTTTTGCTAGAGATCACTAATGAGACTACATACGGAGGGCAGTGCGATGAAAATCATTGTAACGTATGACGTGAAACAAATCTTAACAGAGCAAAGCAGGGCTTCCTATTATAATAAATGGCAAAAAGAACGTTCCACGCTTCAACAAGAAAGTGAGCATCTTCAATTTGAAATGAAACGTTTGCAAAAAAAACGTCCATCTGACCATGAATGGATTGCCGAGCAGTTTGGCAAAGAAATCCATTCAAGAACGGAGCGGATGTCTTTTCTTGATTTTAAAGTGGATCAGCTTGATCAGTTATCAATAGGATCTGAAATCCACGATGGCGAGATCGAATCCATTCAAGATGTTCAAATAGGGGACCAGTGGTATGCCCGCGAGCGAAAGGGTAAAATAGTGATTAAAGACGGGATCGTGCAAAGCATTGTTCCTGACGACACAGGAAAGGATATCACGATATGACAGAATGGCTAAATGTAGGTAAAATCGTAAACACTCATGGCGTGCGAGGTGAAGTAAGGGTCATTTCAAGAACGGATTTCCCTGAGGAACGTTATGCTGTGGGTAGCAAGTTATACTTATTTAAGAATGATGAACCGATTCTATTAACGGTTGCCTCTCACCGTAAGCATAAGCAATTCGATCTTCTTACATTTGAGGGCTATCATAATATCAACGACGTTGTTCAGATGAAAGAAGGCATCCTAAAGGTAAAAGAAGATCAAGGCGGCCAGCTTGCCGAAGAAGAATTTTATTACCGGGATATTATTGGCCTTGAGGTTTATACGGATGAAGGAGAATTTCTCGGGAAAATCAAAGAAATTCTATCACCTGGCGCAAACGATGTCTGGGTGGTTCAAAGTGCTGGAGGCGGTAAAGATCTCTTGTTGCCTTATATCGAACAAGTTGTGAAACAAGTTGATTTAGCGGAAGGAAAAGTTACCGTTCATTTAATGGAAGGGCTTCGTGATTAGCATGAAGATTGATGTGCTTTCGCTGTTTCCAGAAATGTTTACAGGTGTGTTTAATCATTCGATTTTAAAACGCGCGCAGGAAAATGGTGCGGTGTCATATCATGTCACCAACTTCCGGGATTACAGTACAAATAAACACAAAAGCGTCGATGATTACCCTTATGGCGGTGGAGCAGGGATGGTTTTAACCCCACAGCCCGTTTTTGATGCGGTCGCTAATCTTTCAGAAGGTAAACGTCCGCGCGTGATTCTGATGTGTCCTCAAGGAGAAAGGTTTACTCAGAAAAAGGCGGAGGAATTGGCGAAAGAAGAGCACCTTATTTTTATTTGTGGTCATTATGAAGGGTACGATGAGCGGATTCGAGAAAACCTTGTCACGGATGAAATCTCAATCGGGGATTTTGTGTTAACTGGTGGCGAACTCGGTAGTATGGTTGTCATTGATAGCGTAACGAGGCTTCTTCCCGGCGTTCTTGGAAATGATACGTCAGCTCCAATGGATTCATTCAGCAGTGGGTTACTAGAACATCCTCATTATACTCGTCCTGCAGAATACGAAGGGATGAGTGTGCCTGATGTGCTTATGTCTGGTAATCATGAAGCGATACGAAAATGGCGTCTTAAAGAGTCTTTACGACGCACCTTGAATCGAAGATCAGATCTTTTAAACGAGAGAAACTTAACAAAAGAAGAACAGAAGTTACTCAGTGACATAAAGAATGAAAAAGAGTGAATTCATTCTTGTAATCTAAAAAGTGCTATGCTATGATAACAGTTGTGGCATTAGTCACGTATTACGATGTTCCGCTGTAATGCAAGATGATTTATAAGAGCATCTGTGTGGAAGGAGGGTTACTTGATGCACAAGTTAATCCAGGATATCACAAAAGACCAACTTAAGTCGGATCTTCCGAATTTCCGACCAGGAGATACTGTAAAAGTTCACGTTAAAGTTGTCGAAGGTACTCGTGAGCGTATTCAGTTATTCGAAGGTGTTGTGATTAAACGACGTGGTGGCGGAATCAGCGAAACATTTACAGTTCGTAAGATTTCTTACGGAGTAGGTGTTGAGCGTACATTCCCAGTACATTCACCGAAAGTTGCTAAGCTTGAAGTTGCTCGTCGCGGTAAAGTTCGCCGTGCTAAGCTATACTACTTGCGTGCACTTCGTGGTAAAGCCGCTCGTATTAAAGAAATTCGATAAAGTAAGACACGGAGAAGGAGCTTGCATTGCCAGGCTCCTTTTTTCTATTGGAAAAATCGGCATATAAAAAAACGTCACTCTGTGATAAAATAAAGCGAATTCCAAAGGTTTGTGGGAAAGGCATGAGGGGAAAGAAATAGGTAAAAAAAAGACCCTTTCATTAGGAGGAACAATCATGAAAAGCACCAGATCAGCAGAGAAAAAAGATTCCTGGGAATGGATACGTGCGCTCATTATTGCTTTTATTCTAGCAGGAGCCGTTCGCTATTTTATCTTTGCTCCTATTGTGGTTGATGGAGAAAGCATGATGCCGACGTTGCAGGACCGTGACAGGATGATCGTGAACAAAATTAGTTATAACATTGGTGATGCAGAACGTTTCGATATCGTTGTATTTGAAGCCCCGGAAGGGAAAGATTACATTAAGCGCGTGATTGGTCTGCCGGGAGATAAAGTGGAGTACAAAGATGATATGCTTTATGTGAACGGGGAAGCGATAAAGGAACCTTATCTAGAACCTTATAAAGAAGATTTGTTAGAAGGAAACCTGACCTACGATTTTGATTTAACCGGCGTTACAGGTGAAGCAACCGTTCCCGAGGGACATTTGTTTGTGATGGGTGATAATCGACAGCATAGTAAAGACAGTCGATCCATTGGCTTCGTTCCTGTAGAGAAAGTGGTAGGAGAAGCAAACGTCATTTTCTGGCCGTTAAACGATATACAAGTAATGGAATAGTGGGTATTTAGCCCGCATGATTTGAGAATAGGTGGAGATGGCATGACAATTCAATGGTTTCCCGGACACATGGCAAAAGCACGACGGGAGATTACAGAGAAGCTAAAAATGATTGATGTTGTAATTGAACTAGTGGATGCTCGCATCCCGCTCGCTTCAAGAAATCCGATGATTGATGAGATTGTATCATCAAAACCAAGGTTGATCCTGCTCAATAAGGCAGACATGGCAGATGATCAAAAAACAACGGAATGGAAGCATTATTTTCAATCACAGGGTCATAAAGCATTAGCGATTGATTCACAAACGGGTAAAGGCGTGAAAAACATCCCAGCTGCTGCAAGAGAGCTTATGAGTGATAAAATCGATCGCATGATCGAAAAAGGCATGAAACCGCGTGCGGTTCGCGCCTTAATCTTAGGAATTCCAAACGTTGGAAAATCCACGTTGATTAACCGTTTAGCAGGTAAGAAAATCGCCAAAACAGGTGACCGTCCTGGTATTACGAAAAAACAGCAGTGGATCAAGGTAGGAGATGAGATGGATCTTCTCGATACGCCAGGGATACTCTGGCCAAAGTTTGAAGATCAGATGACAGGGTACAAGCTTGCTGCGACGGGTGCAATTAAAGATGAGATTCTTGATTTTCAAGATATTTCAGTATTTGTACTTAAGTTTATGAGCGAGCACTATCCTACCAGACTAATGGATCGTTATCATCTCGATCACATTCCAGAAGATGTTGTCGAGCTGTTTGATGACATCGGCAAGAAGCGAGGCTTTTTAATGAGCGGGGGCTGGATTGACTATGATAAAACAGCTGAAACCGTTCTACGTGAACTGAGAAGTGGTAAATTGGGCGATGTATCGTTAGAAACGCCAGAAAGGTAAGGCCATGAGCCTTACCTTTTTTAAGTGAAGAAAGGAAAAGAGGGATACGATGAGCGGTCAGTCAAAGTCGATTAAAGAAATTGAACGTATGTTAGAGGAAAAGCACTATACGAACGAGGATTGGGAAGAATGGAAGCAAGATACCCGAAAAGGAGTCGTACGCTTACTTGCTAAAGAAGACAAAAAAAAGCAGAAAAAAATAAAATTACTTAAAATGCATGAAAACATGAGTGTCCTAGAGGCTCATTACAGAGAGAAAGGTCGCCTGGCGATAGCAGGAGTCGATGAAGTAGGAAGAGGCCCTCTAGCAGGCCCTGTTGTTGCTTCAGCGGTCATATTAGATCCCGAGGTTCCGATTCTTGGTCTTCAGGATTCAAAAAAACTATCCCATGCGAAGCTCAATGACCTTTTTGAAAAAATACAAAAAAATGCGATAACGATTGGTGTTGGGGTCGTTAGTGCAGCTGAAATTGATGAATTGAATATTTACCAGGCGACCAAGAAAGCGATGAAACAAGCCGTTGAGGATTTACATGTCCAAGCGGACTTTTTACTCGTAGATGCGATGCATATTCCGCTTCCGATTGAGCAAGAGTCGCTCATTAAAGGAGATGGACGAAGTGTCAGTATCGCAGCCGCCTCCATCGTTGCAAAAGTAACACGGGACCGTATGATGATAAAGTTAGCGGAAACTTATCCAGAATATGGATTCGAACGGCATGTCGGTTATGGAACAAAAGAGCATCTTAGTGCTCTTGATGAATTTGGTATCACCAATACGCACAGGAAGTCATTTGCGCCTGTAAGAGATCGTTTAAACGTATGAATCAATAGAAAAGGTTGATACTAAACCTAATTCTATTGTGAAGGAGTTATTATTTGTGAAAGATCCAGGAAGACAAGAAAAAAATGATTCTTTTTATGAAGAAGCTGGAGAAGAATTTGGAGTCTACACACCAGCAGCTGCTAGGGAGTTAACAATTACGGATCATAAGAAGAGAGAACAAGAGAGCACGCCAAAAAAAGCGGGTAGAAACGAGCAAGAAGAGGGCAGATAGCCCTCTTCTTTTATGCATTTCTAGACGTGTTGAAATAACGAAACGACGGAGAAAATTTCGTTTTAATGGATAAATTGGAACAATTTTTGCAAGAAAAGAAAAGAGACTTTATGCAAAAGGGTAGACAATCGGTGTGAATTTTCTATACAATGAAAACGTCGTCAAAGATTTGATTGACTAGGATAGGAGGATGAGAGAATGAATATCCATGAATATCAAGGAAAAGAAGTCCTAAGAAGCTACGGGGTATCCGTCCCTAATGGACAAGTCGCATACTCCGCGAAAGAAGCTGTGGACGTTGCAAAACAATTAGACAGCAGTGTTTACGTTGTAAAAGCACAAATCCATGCAGGTGGTCGAGGAAAAGCTGGCGGGGTAAAAATCGCTAAGAACCTTGAGGAAGTTCGTACATATGCTGAGGAAATCCTCGGAAAAACACTTGTCACTCATCAAACAGGACCAGAAGGTAAGGAAGTAAAGCGCTTACTTATCGAAGAAGGTTGCGATATTAAGCAGGAATATTACGTTGGCCTAGTACTTGATCGCGTGACGTCACGCGTCGTTATGATGGCATCTGAAGAAGGCGGAACTGAAATTGAAGAAGTGGCTGAACACAGTCCTGAAAAGATTTTCAAAGAAGTGATTGATCCTGCCGTTGGCCTTCAAGGTTATCAAGCTAGAAGACTAGCATTTAATATTAATATTCCGAAAGAGCAAGTGAACAAAGCAGTGAAATTCATGCTTGGATTGTATAAGGTTTTTGTTGAAAAAGATGCCTCTATTGCGGAAATCAACCCGCTAGTTACAACGGGTGATGGTAACGTCATGGCGCTTGATGCCAAACTAAACTTTGATCCAAATGCACTTTATCGTCATAAAGATATTCTTGAACTTCGTGATCTTGACGAAGAAGATGCAAAAGAAATCGAAGCGTCAAAATATGAGTTAAGCTACATCGCACTTGATGGCAATATCGGCTGTATGGTTAACGGAGCAGGCCTTGCGATGGCAACGATGGATATTATCAAGCACTACGGCGGCGATCCCGCTAACTTCCTTGACGTTGGGGGCGGCGCAACGGCTGAGAAGGTAACAGAAGCATTTAAAATTATTCTTTCCGACAAAAACGTTAAAGGCATTTATGTAAACATTTTCGGTGGAATCATGAAGTGTGATGTCATCGCTGAAGGTGTCGTAGAAGCTACGAAACAAGTTGGCCTTGAAATTCCGCTTGTTGTGCGTCTTGAAGGAACAAATGTTGATCTAGGAAAGCAAATCCTGAAAGATTCAGGATTAAATATTACCGCTGCTGAGTCAATGGCTGACGGCGCGGAAAAAATCGTTTCATTAGTTAAGTAGAAAGGCGGGACTAGGAATGAGCGTATACATTAATCAAGATACAAAAGTCATCGTTCAAGGGATTACAGGATCTGTTGGTTTATTTCATACACAGCAAATGCTTGAGTATGGTACGAAAATTGTTGGTGGTGTAACGCCAGGTAAAGGCGGGACTGAAGTAGAAGGCGTTCCTGTATTTGATACAGTGGAACAAGCCGTTCAAAAAACAGGCGCTAATGCTTCTGTCATCTATGTTCCGCCTGCTTTTGCAGCCGATGCTATTATGGAAGCTGTTGACGCTGAAATGGACCTTGCCATTTGTATTACGGAAGGAATTCCAGTCATCGATATGGTGAAAGTAAAGCGTTATATGGAAGGAAAGAAAACACGTCTTGTTGGCCCAAACTGTCCAGGCGTGATCACTCCTGAAGAATGTAAAATTGGTATTATGCCGGGCTACATTCACAAAAAAGGTCATGTAGGCGTTGTTTCTCGTTCTGGTACGTTAACGTATGAAGCTGTTCATCAGCTTTCAGAATCAGGAATTGGCCAATCAACAGCCGTTGGTATTGGTGGTGACCCGGTCAATGGTACGAACTTTATCGATGTCTTAAAAGCATTTAACGAAGATGACGATACGTATGCGGTAATCATGATTGGTGAAATCGGCGGTACTGCTGAAGAAGAAGCAGCTGAATGGGTAAAAGCAAACATGACGAAGCCTGTTGTTGGCTTTATCGGAGGTCAAACGGCACCTCCAGGAAAACGTATGGGTCATGCCGGTGCGATTATTTCTGGTGGAAAAGGTACGGCTGATGAAAAAATCAAAACAATGGAGTCGTGTGGCATTAAAGTCGCTCCCACTCCTGCAGTAATGGGCGAAACGCTCATTTCGGTTTTAGAAGATAAAGGCTTACTAGAGAAGTGCACAACACATAAGGCTTAATCAAAATAGCTCCCGTATTGGGAGCTATTTCTCTTATACATAGCGGGGCGCGAAAATTTTATTCCTGATAGGAGAGAACTGTGATTGAGAACATTTAGAAGCAGGTTGATTCAGTTGCATCAGTGCCAGGGTTGCACCTGGAAAGTGATGCAATCCTTTCTCATATTTGACCCAACGCTTCAAAGCATATATGATATGTCTGCTACTCAGTTAAGGCAATTTGGTTTATCAAACGAGCAAGCTGGTTATTTATATGAAGACCTACATTATAATCACCCGTGGAGATTATCTCATTTTAAAGCGGGCGATATTCGCGTTTTAACAAGATTTGATGAGGCATATCCTGAACAACTGTCGCATATTTATGATGCACCATGGGTGATTTATTGCATTGGGAATACGAACCTCCTTCATCAAAATCAAATGTTAAGCGTGGTTGGTTCACGAAATCATTCACCTAATGCGTGCAACGTGATGAAGCAGATCCTCACACCACTCTTATCAAGTGGATGGACAATCGTTAGCGGGTTGGCCCTTGGAATTGATACTCTTGCGCATCAGCTCGCGTTAGAGCACGGTGCGGGAACAATCGCAGTTCTCGGCGGTGGGTTTAGGTCAATTTATCCGAAAGAAAATGAGTTGCTTGCTTCTACCATAGCGAGAGATGGTCTCTTACTATCGGAATATCCACCTAATCGGCGCCCTGAAAAACATCAGTTTCCTGAGCGGAACCGCATTATTAGTGGGTTATCTCCAGGAACTTTTATTATTGAAGCACAAAAGCGCAGTGGTTCGCTGATTACAGCAGACCAAGCGATGGAGCAAGGTCGTGAAGTTTTTTGCTTGCCTGGAAACATAGCAGAGCCTTATGCTGAAGGGACGAATCGCCTTATTCAGCAAGGGGCCAAACTGGTTCTTGAAGCAAAAGATATCCTGAATGAACTGTCCAATTTTCATGAAACGGATACTAGCACTATTTGACAAACGAGTTTTGACTATTGAATAATAAGGAAGATTTTAAAATTTACCTCAATGGGGGGAGGAAACGTATTGTGGCAGATTATCTAGTAATTGTTGAATCTCCCGCTAAAGCAAAAACAATTGAAAAATATTTAGGAAAGAAATATCAGGTGAAAGCCTCATTAGGTCACGTCATTGACCTTCCTAGAAGCCAGATGGGCGTTGATGTGGAAAACAACTATGCTCCTAAATATATAACAATACGCGGGAAAGGCCCTGTCCTAAAAGAAATCAAAGATGCTGCAAAAAAAGCGAAAAAAGTCTATCTCGCAGCTGACCCCGATCGCGAAGGGGAAGCGATTGCATGGCATCTTGCTCACAGTTTAAAAATCGATGAGCAAACAGAGTGCAGGGTTGTTTTTAATGAAATTACAAAAGATGCGGTAAAGGATGCGTTCAAGCAACCAAGACCAATTAACATGGATCTTGTCGATGCTCAGCAAGCAAGACGTGTCTTAGACCGTTTAGTTGGGTATAACATTAGTCCATTATTATGGAAAAAAGTTAAAAAAGGTTTAAGTGCTGGACGAGTTCAATCCGTTGCAGTTCGCCTTATTATTGAAAGAGAAAAAGAAATTCAAAATTTTGAAGCAGAAGAGTATTGGAAAATTAAAGCGTCTTTTGAAAAAGATGGGGAACAATTCGAGGCTGGTTTCTACGGAGTAGATGGAAAGAAAGCGGATCTGCAATCACGAGAAGATGTCGATAATGTTCTAAAACGCATTGAAGGCGATCAGTTTAATATCCAGTCTGTTCAAAAGAAGGAACGTAAACGTAATCCTGCCCTACCGTTTACCACATCTTCTCTTCAGCAGGAAGCGGCGAGAAAACTTAATTTCCGCGCGAAGAAAACGATGATGCTCGCTCAGCAGCTCTATGAAGGGATTGCGATCGGGAAACAGGGCACAGTCGGTTTAATTACTTACATGAGAACGGATTCTACTCGCATCTCTGAAACAGCGAAGGATGAAGCGAAGGAATACATCCAAGGCAAATATGGCGACACCTACTTATCAGCTAAAAAGCCTGCTAAGAAACAATCGGGTAAATCACAAGATGCACACGAAGCTGTTCGACCAACTTCAGTTATGCGTGATCCATCTGAAATGAAGGCATACTTAAAACGCGATCAGCTACGTTTATACAAGCTCATCTGGGAGCGTTTTGTAGCGAGTCAGATGGCGCCAGCGATCATGGATACAATGAGTGTCGACTTAGAAAACAATGGGACAATCTTCCGTGCCACAGGCTCTAAAGTGAAATTTAAAGGGTTCATGAAAGTGTATGTGGAAGGCAATGACGACAATAAAAAGGAAGAAGATAAGATGCTTCCTGATCTTGAAGAAGGAATGACCGTTTCGACTTCAGAAATTGATCCAACCCAGCACTTCACACAGCCACCGCCGCGGTATTCGGAAGCGCGTCTTGTTAAAACGATGGAAGAACTCGGGATTGGGAGGCCGTCTACTTATGCACCGACGCTTGATACAATTCAGCGGAGGGGGTACGTTGCATTAGAAGATAAGAAATTTGTTCCTACTGAGCTCGGCGAAATTGTGTTAGAACTGATTTTGGAGTTTTTCCAGGATATCATTAACATTGAATTTACGGCCGGTTTAGAAAATGATCTTGACAAAATTGAGGATGGCGAGGCAGAATGGATTTCTGTCATCAATGAATTTTACCAAAACTTCGAGAAGCGGTTGAAAGTAGCAGAAGAAGAAATGAAGGAAGTTGAAATCAAAGATGAACCTGCTGGAGAAGATTGTGAGAAGTGTGGTTCTCCAATGGTCATCAAGATGGGCCGCTATGGAAAGTTCATGGCTTGCTCAAACTTTCCGGATTGTCGAAATACAAAACCGATCTTAAAAGAAGTTGGCGTTACTTGTCCAAAGTGTAAAGAAGGTAATGTCGTAGAACGTAAAAGTAAGAAAAACCGACTCTTTTATGGTTGTGATCGTTTCCCTGAATGTGATTTCTTATCATGGGATAAACCGATTAAACGGCCATGTCCTAAATGCGGTGACTTACTTGTTGAGAAGAAAACGAAGAAAAAGAAAGAAATCAAGTGTGTGAACTGTGATTTCGTCGAAGAAGAAAATTAGTAAGGGGTTTTAGCAATGAGTAAACACGTGACGGTTATTGGTGCCGGACTTGCTGGAAGTGAAGCAGCGTGGCAGCTTGCAAAACAAGGAGTGGATGTTCACCTTTATGAGATGCGTCCCAAAAAGCAAACGCCTGCTCACCATACTGATAAATTTGCAGAACTTGTTTGTAGTAATTCGTTAAGAGCGAATACGTTAACAAACGCAGTCGGAGTGTTAAAGGAAGAAATGCGGAAGATGGACTCTGTGATCATTAAATCTGCTGACGAATGTGCGGTTCCTGCTGGTGGTGCACTTGCTGTGGACCGTCATGAATTCGCTGCGAAAGTAACGGAGAATGTTAAAAACCATCCGAACGTAACGGTATTTTCAGAGGAATGTACCAAAATTCCAGATGGCCCAACAATTATTGCAACGGGTCCACTCACGTCGAAAGATTTATCTGATCAATTGAAGGCGCTTAGTGGGGAAGAGTACTTATACTTCTATGATGCAGCTGCTCCGATCATTGAAACGGAAAGCATCGATATGGATAAAGTGTATAAGAAGTCCCGTTACGATAAGGGAGAAGCCGCGTACTTAAACTGTCCAATGACGGAGGAAGAGTTTAACACGTTCTATGAAGCGCTTATATCCGCTGAAACGGTACCACTAAAAGAATTTGAAAAGGAAATTTTCTTTGAGGGCTGTATGCCGATTGAAGTGATGGCTCAACGTGGACAGAAAACGATGACGTTTGGTCCGCTCAAGCCTGTTGGTTTAGAAGATCCTCGTACAGGAAAACGTCCTTATGCAGTCGTGCAACTGAGACAGGATAATGCTTCGGGTACACTTTACAATATTGTCGGTTTCCAAACCCATCTTAAATGGGGACCGCAAAAAGAAGTCATTCGCTTAATTCCAGGTCTTGAGAATGCTGATATCGTGCGTTATGGTGTCATGCACCGCAACACATTTATTAATTCGCCGAATCTATTAAAACCAACCTATCAGTACAAAGATCGCGAGAATCTCTTTTTTGCAGGTCAAATGACAGGTGTTGAAGGTTATGTTGAATCGGCAGCGTCGGGCCTCATTGCAGGGTTTAATGCTGCTCGTCTGATGAATGGTGAAGAGCCAGTCGTATTTCCAGAAGAAACAGCACTTGGTAGTCTGGCGAATTATATTACGACGGCTAACCCAGATAATTTCCAACCGATGAATGCCAACTTTGGTTTGTTTCCGCCGCTTGAAACGCGAATCAAAAGCAAGAAAGAACGCAATGAAACAATCGCGAATCGAGCCTTAGAAACAATTCAGAATTTTGTAAAAAGATTGTAAATTTCTATTGCTAAGGCTTCTAAATTGTGTTACGATTTAGAAGCCTTTTGAGGTGATGACGATGAATGACAATCAACAAGCTCATATTCAATCATTTTCTGAGTATCTACAGATTGAAAAGAATTGTTCACCACATACGATCTCAGGTTACTTACAGGATATTGAACATTTCGGGTCTTTTTTGAAGCAGCAGACTATCGATGTCTTTGCTGCTGTTTCTTATGCAGATGTTAGAATTTATTTAACTGAGCTTCATGAGCATGGTTACGCTAGAAAAACAGCAGCAAGAAAAATTTCAACGTTACGAAGCTTATATCGCTTCCTTTTACGAGAGAACATTGTTGAGATTAATCCCTTTACAATGAGTTCCTTACCAAAGCAAGAAAAGCGCCTGCCGCAATTTCTATATGAGAAAGAACTTAACGTGTTGTTTGACACACCTGATCGAACAAAGCCTCTTGGTCAAAGAGACAGAGCGCTGCTCGAAGTGTTATACGGGTGTGGCATACGAGTAAGTGAGTGTGTTTCACTTAATTTAGAAGACATTGATTTTGCGATTGGTACGATTTTTGTAATTGGTAAAGGACGTAAGGAAAGATATGTACCAATTGGTAGTTTCGCTATAGATGCAGTGAAAGAGTATATACAAGATGGACGAGAACAGTTGCTTTCGTCAGGCAAAGAGCCAACTAAAGCCCTGTTTTTAAATTTTAGAGGTAGTCGTGTTACAGCAAGAGGCGTTCGTACAATTTTAGATAAGATTGTAAAAGATGCTTCATTGCATGTACATATTAGTCCCCATGTAATGAGGCACACCTTCGCAACACATTTGCTGAATGAAGGGGCAGACTTACGTTCTGTACAGGAGCTATTAGGACATTCTGATTTATCAACCACTCAGATCTATACCCACGTGACGGGAGATCGATTGCGAAATATATACATGAACCATCACCCAAGAGCTTAAGGGCTCGGGAGGAGGAACTTATGGGAGACTTTCATTCAACGACGATATTTGCCGTACAGCATAATGGCGAGTGTGCAATGGCCGGTGATGGCCAGGTAACATTCGGTAATGCTGTAGTCATGAAGCATACAGCGAAGAAAGTAAGAAGACTTTTTCATGGTAAGGTCGTTGCGGGATTTGCGGGATCCGTTGCAGATGCCTTCACGCTATTTGAGAAATTCGAAAGCAAGCTTGAAGAATTTGGTGGCAATCTTCAACGTGCCGCTGTAGAGCTTGCAAAAGAATGGCGCAGTGACCGCGTGCTAAGAAAGCTTGAAGCGATGCTAATTGTTATGAATAAAGATGAGCTACTGCTTATCTCAGGTACTGGTGAAGTGATCGAACCTGATGATGGCATTCTTTCAATTGGTTCAGGATCAAACTATGCTCTTTCAGCAGGGAGAGCACTCAAACGCTATAGCGATAACAAGACAGCAGAAGAAATTGCGCGGGCATCCATGGAAATTGCATCTGAAATTTGCGTGTACACAAATGATCAAATAATCGTAGAAACCATTTAGTATATAAAATGTATCTTTGGAGGAGATCGTATGTCTAATCCATTAACACCGAGACAAATTGTTGAAAAGCTTGATCAGTATATTGTTGGTCAGAATGACGCAAAGAAGGCAGTTGCCGTGGCGTTACGAAATCGATACCGCCGAGGCCTTTTGAGTGACAAATTGAAGGATGAAGTCAATCCAAAAAACATTTTAATGATCGGACCTACAGGAGTAGGGAAGACAGAAATTGCACGACGACTTGCTCGCCTTGTCAATGCTCCGTTTATTAAAGTAGAAGCAACAAAATTTACTGAAGTAGGGTATGTTGGTCGAGATGTAGAATCAATGGTTCGTGATCTCGTTGAAACATCGATCCGACTTGTCAAAGAAGATCGAATGGAACAGGTGAAGGGCAAAGCGGAGGAAAACGCGAACAAACGCATTGTGGAATTGCTCGTTCCATCTAGTAAAAAGCAAACACAATATAAAAACCCGCTTGAAATGTTATTTGGTAATCAAGGACAAGAGGAATCAGCCAACCAGTCTGCTAGTGAGGATCAATCGATCGCATCTAGACGAAAGCAAATAGCTCAACAGCTTGCGCTTGGTGAACTAGAAGATCGCATGATTACTGTAGAAGTAGAAGAACAGAATAATTCCATGATGGATATGTTCCAAGGTGCTGGTATGGAGCAAATGGGTATGAATATGCAGGATATGCTCGGGAATATCATGCCTAAAAAGAAGAAAAAACGAAAACTTCCAGTGTCAGAAGCGCGTAAAGTGTTAACACAGGATGAAGCAGCGAAACTTGTTGATATGGACGAAGTCGCCCAGGATGCTGTTTCAAAGACGGAACAATCGGGTATCATCTTCATTGATGAAATCGATAAGGTAGCTGGGAAAAGTCAACAATCAGCCGACGTATCGAGAGAAGGTGTTCAAAGAGACATCTTGCCGATAGTAGAAGGCTCAACAGTCACAACAAAATATGGACCAGTAAAGACAGATCACATTTTATTCATGGCTGCAGGAGCTTTCCATATGTCAAAACCGTCTGATCTTATTCCTGAGCTACAGGGTCGTTTCCCAATTCGCGTCGAGCTATCTAGTTTAACGGTAGATGATTTTAAGCGAATTTTAACAGAGCCTGATAACGCACTTGTGAAGCAATATACAGCTTTATTAGAAACAGAAGGTATTAAAGTTGAATTTTCTGACGATGCTATTCTTAAAATTGCTACAATTGCTACCGAAGTGAATCAGGACACGGATAATATTGGTGCGCGAAGACTTCATACAATTTTAGAAAAGCTTTTAGAAGACCTTTCATTCGAAGCACCGGACATTAATCTAGAGAGCATTACAATTACACCAGAGTATGTTGAGGAAAAGTTAGCTTCTATTGCGAAGAACCGTGACCTCAGCCAATACATCCTATAATACATACAGGAGGATAAATCATGAATTTACTTGAAAAAACGAGAAAAATTAATGGCATGCTACAAAAATCAGAGGGCCCAGTTAACTTTACGGATATGGCTGAAACGCTACGTGACGTTATTATGGCAAACGTATATGTCGTAAGCCGCAGAGGGAAGTTACTTGGAATTGCGATTAATCAAGAAATTGAGAACGAACGTATGAAGAAAATGTTCTCAGAGCGTCAGTTCCCTGAAGAATACACTCAGAACCTCTTTGGGATTAATGAAACATCTTCGAATCTTGATATCACTAGCGAATACACAGCTTTCCCAGTGGAGAATCGCGATCTTTTCGAAAAAGGACTTACAACAATCGTGCCGATCGTTGGTGGAGGAAGTCGTCTAGGTACGCTCATCCTTTCACGATTAAGTGACTCGTTCTCAGATGATGATCTTTTGTTAGCTGAATACGGGGCAACTGTAGTAGGAATGGAGATTCTTCATGAGAAAGCGGAAGAAATTGAAGAAGAAGCAAGAAACAAAGCGGTTGTTCAAATGGCGATTTCTTCTCTTTCTTACAGTGAACTTGAAGCGATTGAGCATATTTTTGAAGAACTTGAAGGAAATGAAGGCCTTCTCGTAGCAAGTAAAATTGCTGACCGCGTAGGAATCACTCGCTCTGTTATCGTAAACGCTCTTCGTAAGCTTGAGAGTGCTGGTGTTATTGAGTCTCGTTCTCTAGGAATGAAGGGAACTTACATTAAAGTTCTTAACGATAAGTTTCTTGTAGAACTTTCAAAACTGAAGACACAGTAATTCACCCATCGCTCCGGGAATTCTCCCGGAGCATTTTTAATAGAAGGTTTTTCCCTTTACGAATATAAGAATGAGTTTATATAGGTATTCATGGAATTTAAGATTTAAACTTGCGACTTGTCACATGATGTGATATATTAATCAACGGTGTTAATCACACACGCTTGTTGATTTGGAAAGTGGTGCTGCAAACGCAGTTTTTTCCGAAATAGATGCAAGCGGAGGATAAAAAAACCATTAGGAGGAACACAATCATGGCAGTAATCTCTATGAAACAGCTTCTTGAAGCTGGGGTACACTTCGGTCATCAGACGCGTCGTTGGAACCCGAAAATGAAACCTTACATCTTCACTGAAAGAAACGGTATCTACATTATCGATCTTCAAAAAACAGTGAAGAAAGTCGAAGAAGCTTATAACTTCGTTCGTGACATCGCTCAGGACGGTGGTAAAGTTCTTTTCGTCGGTACTAAAAAGCAAGCGCAAGATTCCGTTAAGGATGAAGCAATCCGTGCTGGTCAATATTACATCAACCAACGCTGGTTGGGTGGAACGCTTACGAACTTTGAAACAATTCAAAAGCGTATTAACCGCCTGAAGAGCCTTGAAAAGATGCAAGAAGACGGTACTTTTGAAGTACTACCTAAGAAAGAAGTTATCCTTCTTAAAAAAGAAATGGATCGCCTTGAAAGATTCCTAGGTGGTATTAAAGATATGAACGGCGTTCCAGACGCATTGTTCGTAATCGACCCTCGTAAAGAGCGTATCGCTATTGCTGAGGCTCGTAAGCTTAATATCCCTATCGTTGCGATCGTGGATACAAACTGTGATCCAGATGAGATCGACTATATTATCCCTGGTAACGACGATGCAATCCGTGCTGTGAAACTTCTAACTGCTAAAATGGCTGACGCTGTGATCGAAGTTAGCAAAGTAGAAGAAGAAGCAGAAGTTGAAGCGGTAGAAACTGAAGAAACATCTGTATAAGAACACAAAGGGGTGATAAAGGGGAACTCTAACCCCTTTATCACCTTTTTTTAACCCAAAAGGGTATGGCTACATATCATAATTCAAGGAGGAATTACTAATGGCAGTAACAGCTCAAATGGTAAAAGAATTGCGTGCGCAAACTGGTGCAGGAATGATGGATTGCAAAAAAGCACTAACAGAAAACGACGGTGACATGGACAAAGCAATCGATTGGCTACGTGAGAAAGGGATTTCTAAAGCAGCTAAGAAAGCTGACCGCGTAGCAGCTGAAGGTCTTGCTAGCATCGCAGTAGAAGGTAATAAAGCGGTTATCGCTGAAATTAACTCAGAAACTGACTTTGTCGCTAAGAACGAAAGCTTCACAACGTTGATCAATGACATTGCTCATCACCTTCTTCAAGCAAACCCAGAGTCTGTTGACGCAGCTCTTGAAAGTAAAATGGAGAACGGACAAACTGTTACAGAATTCTTAAACAATGCAATTGCTAAAATCGGTGAGAAAATTTCTCTTCGTCGTTTCCAAATTGTTGAGAAAACTGATGCAGATGCATTTGGTGCATACCTTCACATGGGTGGACGTATTGGCGTTCTAACACTTCTTGAAGGCACAACTGACGAAGAAGTAGCAAAAGACGTAGCAATGCACACAGCTGCTGTTAACCCTCGTTTCGTATCTCGTGATGCTGTTCCAGCTGAAGAAGTTGAGCGCGAGCGCGAAGTACTTAAGCAACAAGCTTTAAACGAAGGTAAGCCAGAGAAAATTGTTGAGAAAATGGTAGAAGGACGTATCAACAAATTCTTCGAAGAAATTTCCCTTGTTGATCAGCCGTTTGTTAAAGACACTGATCAAAAAGTTGGTAAGTACGTTGCATCTAAAGGCGCTACTGTAAAAGGCTTCATCCGCTACGAAGTTGGCGAAGGCATGGAGAAACGTGAAGATAACTTCGCTGAAGAAGTTATGTCTCAAGTGAAGAAGTAAAACAATGATAGGGAACACGATGTGTTCCCTATTTTTCAAGAACAAATACTGATAAACATGCTGGAGGGTTAAAATGAGCGGAGCCAAGTATGAACGCGTTGTGTTAAAATTAAGCGGAGAAGCATTGTCCGGTGGAGAAGGTCAGGGAATCTCACCTTCAATCGTTCAGTCCATCGCATCACAGGTGAAGGAAATTCATGAAATGGGTGTAGAAGTTGCCGTCGTTGTTGGTGGTGGAAACATCTGGCGTGGAAAAGTAGGCAGTGAAATGGGAATGGATCGTGCTACTGCTGATTATATGGGTATGCTTGCAACGGTCATGAATTCTCTTGCGATGCAGGATAGTTTAGAGAGTATTGGAGTTGAAACACGTGTTCAAACTTCAATCGAAATGAGACAGGTAGCTGAACCATATATCCGTCGTAAAGCCATTCGTCACCTTGAGAAAAAACGCGTTGTCATTTTTGCGGCAGGTACTGGTAACCCATACTTCTCGACAGATACAACGGCAGCTCTCCGGGCAGCAGAGATTGAGGCAGATGTTATTTTAATGGCGAAAAACAACGTAGATGGCGTTTATACAGCCGATCCAACTGTTGACGCTACTGCGAAAAAGTATGACACGCTTTCTTACCTTGATGTGCTCAAGGAAGGGCTAGCTGTAATGGACTCTACAGCTTCTTCACTATGTATGGACAACGATATTCCACTTGTTGTCTTCTCGATTATGGAAGAAGGAAATATTAAGCGCGCCATTTGTGGCGAAGAAATTGGAACAGTCGTAAAGGGGAGAGATTAAGATGCCGAAAGAAACGTTAAAAAGTGCTGAAGAACGTATGCAAAATGGAATTTCAAGTTTGAAGCGTGAACTAGCAACCCTACGAGCAGGAAGAGCAAACGCTTCTCTACTTGATAAAATTCAAGTGGATTACTACGGTGCTCCTACGCCCGTTAACCAGCTTGCGGGAATTTCTGTTCCAGAAGCGCGTATGCTATTGATTCAACCTTACGATAAAACAGCGATTGGCGATATTGAAAAAGCGATTCTTAAATCTGATCTAGGTCTAACGCCTTCCAATGACGGAAATGTGATTCGTCTTACAATTCCAGCTCTAACGGAAGAGCGTCGTAAAGATCTTGTGAAGCTTGTTAAGAAATATGCTGAAGATGGCAAAGTAGTCATTCGCAACATTCGCCGTGATGCTAACGATGAGTTGAAAAAGAAAGAAAAAGATGGCGAGATCACAGAAGATGAACTTCGCCGTGGCAATGACGATGTTCAGAAACTTACTGACAAGTATGTAGCTGAAGCTGACAGCATTGCGGCTGATAAAGAAAAAGAAATCATGGAAGTCTAATTCAATAACATGTAAAATAAGATAATAAAAGGACCCTCTTTTCCCACAGGGGGTTTTTTTGTTAAGTAAGTGACACAATGGAGGATTTGCAATGCTTGGGAAGTTCTCGAACTGGATGAGAAAGAATGAAGATGAGGAACAATTAGAAATTAACACATCTGCTAATATCCCAGGGCATATTGCGATCATTATGGATGGCAATGGACGCTGGGCCAAGAAGCGAGGTCTCCCACGTGTGGCTGGCCACCGTGAAGGTGTGAAGGTTGTGAAGAAAATTGTTCGAAAAGCAAATGACTTAGGTGTACAATACTTAACGCTTTATGCCTTTTCAACCGAAAATTGGAAACGACCGAAAGAGGAAGTAGACTTTTTGATGAAGCTCCCAGAACAATTTTTACTTAGCCATCTGCCAGAATTAATTGAGCAGAATGTACAAGTAAGAATAATGGGAGAACGAGAGCAGCTACCCCCCCACACGTTCAAAGCCATTAGTAAGGCAGTGAATGAAACGAAAGACAATACCGGATTAATTCTTAATTTCGCACTCAATTATGGCAGTCGTCATGAAATGAAAACAGCCATGCAGCGGTTATTAAGTGACGTGAAAGAGGGGATACTGACGGAAGAAGAGATTACGGAAGAGAAAATTTCTTCCTATTTACTCAGCAGTCAATACCCGGATCCGGATTTACTTATACGGACAAGCGGAGAAATTCGCTTAAGTAACTTTATGCTCTGGCAGCTGGCTTATACAGAACTTTGGTTTACAGAAGTTCTTTGGCCAGATTTCACAGAGCACCATTTTCTTGAGGCCGTACAGGAATATCAGCGTAGAGGAAGACGTTACGGCGGGGTGTAAGTGTAGGAGGACATTAACGTAATGAAACAACGAGTTATTACGGGTGTGATTTTTGGCGCCCTTTTGTTAGGAATGATTGTTGTAGGAGACTGGCCATTCATTCTATTGATGGCGCTAGTTGCCACAATTGGAATGGTGGAACTGTTACTAATGAAGAAAATCACATTGGTCTCACTTCCTGGATTACTTGCCATCGTTGGAACGTGGATTCTTGTCATGCCTGATGCCTGGATTGCTTCATTAACATCATCTGTATTTACCAAAATTGATCTCTTATTCTTCGGATTGCTCATTTTACTTGCAATGACGGTTCTAACGAAAAATAAGTATAGCTTTGATGAAAGCTCTTTTATTATGATGGCATCACTCTATGTTGGTTTAGGTTTCTATTACTTCACAGCAACAAGGTACTTAGGTGATAGTAATATAGGCGGCATGATCCATTTGTTTTTTATTATCTTCTTAATATGGGCGTCAGATTCTGGAGCCTATTTTGTGGGACGATCACTAGGCAAGAAAAAACTTTGGCCACACATCTCACCGAACAAAACAGTAGAAGGTGCGGTTGGCGGAGTGGTGATGGCAGTAATTGTGGGGATTGTTTTCCAACTGATCTATCCTGTATATGATTCCATGATTGTCGTTCTGATTGTATCTGTGTTAACGTCTGTTTTTGGACAGATTGGTGACCTTGTTGAATCTGCATTTAAGCGTCATTATGGAGTGAAAGATTCAGGCAGTATCTTACCAGGACACGGAGGGATACTTGATCGATTTGATAGTCTCATATTCGTTCTCCCCCTTCTGCATTTACTTAACCTGGTATAGACGAAACAGAGTGGATTGGAGGAACGGTTCGTTTGAAGAAAATTAGCTTACTCGGAGCATCTGGTTCGATCGGTGTTCAGACTCTTGATATTGTGAGAATGCATCCTGACATGTTCTCTCTTGTAGCGATTTCAGTTGGGAAAAATGTCAAGAAAGCGGTGGAAATAGCAGAGGAATTTAAGCCGAAGTTATTATCTGTCCAAAAAAAAGAAGATGCTGAATCACTCAGAAGAACCATTTCAAGAAAAACGAAAATTGTATATGGCGAGGAAGGGTTATTAGAAGTAGCCTGCCATCATGAATCAACCGTTCTCGTTAATGCGATTCTTGGGAGTATCGGACTTTCTCCGACTCTATCAGCAATTGAGCAGGGAAAAACGATTGCGATTGCGAATAAAGAAACGTTAGTAACAGCGGGGCACCTTGTAACGGAAGCTGCCAAAAAACATGGATCTGCCCTTTTGCCTGTGGATAGTGAGCATTCAGCATTATTCCAATGTTTGAATGGCGAAAAGCAGGACCAGATGGAGCGGCTTATATTAACTGCATCAGGTGGTAGCTTTCGCGATAAAAAACGCGAAGAACTAGCAGGTGTTAGTGTTAATGACGCCCTCAATCATCCTAATTGGTCAATGGGAGCAAAGATTACAATTGACTCAGCTACAATGATGAATAAGGGACTTGAAGTGATTGAAGCGCATTGGTTGTTTGGCACGCCATATGATCAAATTGATGTATTGCTTCATAAAGAAAGTATTATTCATTCAATGGTAGAGTACATAGACGGAAGCGTCATGGCGCATCTAGGTACTCCGGATATGCGAATTCCAATTCAATATGCACTTAGCTATCCTGATCGACTTGAAATCAGAAATGCAAAACGGTTAAACTTATGGGAAGTCGGTCAATTACATTTTGAGAAAGTGGATTTTGACCGCTTCCGTGCATTAAAGCTAGCTTATGAAGCTGGCCGTGCTGGAGGTTCTCTTCCGGCCGTATTAAATGCAGCAAATGAAACAGCCGTTGCCGCATTTCTAGAGGGTAAGATCGATTTCTTAACGATCGAAGAGCTCGTAGAAAAAGCGATGGAGAAGCATGAAATCATTCAAAATGCTTCGCTTGAAGAGATCCTTGCAGTTGATTCTGAAACAAGATTACGAGTTCAGTCATTAATTAAATAAAGGTGGTAAGTGAATATGAACACTGTGATTTCGATCATTATCATATTCGGAGCACTCGTTTTTATCCATGAATTGGGTCACTTGCTTCTCGCAAAACGTGCGGGGATCCTGTGTCGAGAATTCGCAATAGGCTTCGGACCAAAAATCTTCACATTTAAAAAAGGGGAGACGGTTTACACAATCAGACTCCTCCCTCTCGGTGGATTTGTCCGAATGGCGGGCGAAGATCCTGAAATGATTGAATTGAAACCTGGCCAGCGCGTCGGTCTTCTCTTTAATGCTCAAAACAAAGTTGAAAAGATTGTGATTAACCAAAAATCAGCTTATCCTAATCTTAAAGAAGTAACAGTTGAAGAAGCGGATCTCGAGCGTGGCCTTTATATTAAAGGATATGAAGGGGAAGATGAACCAGCCGTTGTTTACCCGATTGATGAGACCTCTCATTATGTAATGGACGGTTCTGAGTTTCAAATTGCGCCATACGATCGTCAATTTGGAGCTAAATCGCTTTGGGATCGTTTCCTGGCTATTTTCGCTGGTCCAGTTATGAACTTTTTATTAGCGATTGTTATTTTTATTGCGCTTGGTTTATTACAAGGAACACCGACGAATCAAGTGAAAGAAGTCGTTGACGGAAGTCCCGCTGAACAAGCAGGTATGATCAATGGTGATGTGATTACTGAAATCAATGGAACTGAAATAACGGGGTGGAATCAAATGACCTCGATTATTCAGGAAAATGCTAATAATCAGCTTGGTTTTAACGTAGATCGTGATGGAGAGAACGTTTCTTTATCGATTACGCCTGAGAAACAAGAGCTATCTGAGAACCAGTCGGTTGGTCGAATTGGTGTTGCACCTGAATATCAGGTGAATTTCTTGGATTCCATTGTCTTTGGATTTACCTCAACCTATGAATTTGGGAAAGCGATCTTTGTAGGACTTGGTCAACTTGTTACGGGTCAACTTTCCATCGATGCTTTCTCTGGACCAGTAGGTATTTATAGTTATACGGAAGAAGCAGCATCCGGTGGTCTTTATGTCCTAATGAGATGGGCTGGCTTCTTAAGCATTAATCTCGGGATCTTTAATCTATTGCCGCTTCCGGCACTTGATGGAGGAAGACTTCTTTTCATTGGTGTTGAAGCATTGCGAGGAAAGCCAATCGATCCCCAAAAGGAAAGCCTTGTTCACTTTATTGGCTTTTCGTTCCTCATGTTGCTGATGTTAGTCGTAACATGGAATGATATCCAACGCTTCTTTTTATAAGAGCGACGGGACCCGTTTTAAGAATGAAATGAGGTGCAGGAGATGAAACAATCAAAATACTTTAATCCAACCCTTCGTGACAATCCAGCTGATGCAGAAATTAAAAGTCATCAGCTCCTTGTCCGAGCGGGTTTTATGCGTCAAAATGCGTCTGGTATTTATTCATACCTTCCATTAGGAAAAAAAGTATTAATGAAAATCGAAGAAGTCATTCGAAAAGAGCTTGATGACGTTGGGGCACAGGAGCTTTTAATGCCAGCCATTCAGCCAGCGGAATTGTGGCAAGAAACAGGACGTTGGGATGTCTATGGACCTGAACTAATGCGACTGAAAGACCGTCACGGTAGACCATTCGCGCTAGGTGCCACACACGAGGAATTAATCACTAGTCTTGTGCGCGATGAGCTAAAATCGTACAAACAGCTGCCAGTAACGTTATACCAGATTCAAACAAAGTATCGAGATGAGCGTCGTCCGCGCTTTGGATTGCTACGTGGAAGAGAGTTTATTATGAAAGATGCTTACTCTTTCCATTCTTCTGATGAGCAGCTTGATGAGGCGTATCAAACGATGCACAGCGCGTATAGCCGCATTTTTACAACGTTAGGTTTAAACTTCCGACCGGTGGTAGCCGATTCAGGAGCCATGGGCGGTAAAGATACAGAAGAATTTATGGCCCTTTCTAGCGTTGGAGAAGATACGATTGCATACAGTGACTCTTCTGATTATGCAGCCAATATCGAGATGGCAAAGGTCCACGTTACTTATCAGAAACCAGATGAGGCAGAAGCTCCTTTAACTGAAGGAGAAGGTGAGTCTTCAGCAGATCGCCAAATTCACGCAACCTTACTTAAAGTACAAGAGGAAACCATTCTTGCCCTAGTAAGAGGCGATCATCAATTAAATGACATTAAGGTGAAAAACCTTTTTGGCACGGATATGGTTGAAGAAATAAACGAAGAAGTAGATGCGAACGCATTTACTGGCAAGATCATAGCAGATCATGCAGTTCGTACGATTGTTAATGGATCATTAACGGGTAAGCATGCATATCAAAATGTTAACCCGGATCGTGATCTTAACATCGAACGTTACGAAGATCTTCGCTTTATCCAAGAAGGAGATCCATCTCCTGATGGGAACGGAACGATTGTATTTGCAGAAGGCATTGAAATTGGACAGGTCTTTAAACTAGGTACGAAATATAGTGAAACAATGGGAGCTTCTTATCTTGATGAAGGCGGGAAAGCGAAACCGATGATCATGGGCTGTTACGGCATTGGAGTCTCAAGAACACTTGCAGCGATTGCGGAACAAAACGCAGATGACAATGGACTAAGATGGCCACTAGCTGTCACTCCGTTCCATGTTCACTTGATTACGATAAACGTGAAAGATGATGAACAGACAGCTTTATCTGATCGCCTCTATGATTCGCTACGTGATGAGCGTTACGATGTCCTTTATGACGATCGAAAAGAGCGCGCAGGTGTTAAGTTTAAAGATGCCGATCTTATCGGACTTCCAATCCGAGTGATTGTAGGCAAGAAAGCGAACGAAGAGATAGTCGAAGTAAAGCGAAGAGATACTGGTGAGTCTAAGGAAGTTTCTGTTAACGACCTAAACGAGACAATCCAGCAGCTTTTAACACAAATGAACTAAAACTGTGGATAGGTGCCAGTGGTACCTTCCACCTTTTTTTTCGCTACCTCTTCATATTTAAAGAAGGAGGAAGAATTGAATGGACCAGGATTTAAACATACGGAAAGAACGTCTCCAGCTGCTCCTTCAACAAATATCGGTTCCGGATAAATTCGTTGACTATTTCAAGGATGGTTACATTTCAAAGTTAACGGTATATAAAGAAACAAGGAAGTGGCATTTTGATTTTCACTTTCCTGATGTTCTTCCTTTTCATGTTTACGAATTATTTAGAAGTCGTTTACAAGACGGATTAAAGCATATTGCCGAAGTTACCTATAGCATTTCAACAGAGTCAGGTGGAAATGAAGACCTTGCAATGGCCTACTGGGAAAACGTTGTGGAACTGATGCAGGACCACTCTGCTTCATTAACGAATGTTTTAAAAAGTCAAACTCCGAAAATAAGTGGAAATAAACTGATGGTTACGGTACGTAATGAAACAGAGGCGGCGATTGCAAGAAGAAAGTTATCGGCACCGCTAGCAGAGTGTTACACGAATGCCGGCTTTCCGAAATACATGCTTGAAGTAGAAGTGAAAGCATCTGAGCAAGATTATCAGAAATTTGTTGAACAAAAGCAGCAAGAAGATCAGTCCAAAATGATGGAAGCATTAATTGAAAAAGAAAAAGCCGATAAATCTTCTAACAAAAATGTACCAGATTCGCTCGTCATTGGGTACAAAATTAAAGAAGACCCTGTTCCGATTGAAACGATCCAGGATGAAGAGCGTCGAATTGCTGTTCAAGGTTACGTGTTCCACGCCGAAACGAAGGAACTGAGAAGTGGTCGTACGTTACTAACATTTAAAATTACGGATTACACAGATTCGATTCTTGTGAAAATGTTCTCTCGCGATAAAGAAGATGTGCCGATTTTAGAAGCGGTTCGAAAAGGAATCTGGGTGAAAGTACGCGGCGGCATTCAGAACGATACGTTTGTACGCGATCTTGTCATGATCGGAAATGATTTAACAGAAATCAAACCAGACTTGCGACAGGACGAGGCCCCTGAAGATGAGAAGCGAATTGAACTTCATGCCCATACACAAATGAGTCAGATGGATGCGGTGAGTACAGCTGGGGGCTTAATCTCCCAGGCAGCTAAATGGGGGCACCCTGCCATTGCAATTACCGATCATAACGTTGTTCAATCATTTCCAGATGCCTATGCTGCTGGTCAGAAGCACGGCATTAAAGTGATTTATGGTCTTGAAGCCGATCTTGTCGATGATGGTGTACCGATGGCTTATAATGAAGCTGACCGAGATCTTGAAACGGGTACGTACATCGTTTTTGATGTTGAAACAACCGGACTTTCTGCTGTTTACAATAAAATTATTGAACTGGCTGCAGTTAAATTTAAAGATGGAGAAATTGTAGATAAATTTGAGCGGTTTGCGAATCCGCATCACCCGCTTTCCTCCACAACCATTGAACTAACGGGTATAACCGATGATATGGTGATGAATGCACCTGAGATAGAAGACGTTATTAAAGATTTTCATGAATTTATGGGAGATGACATTCTCGTTGCCCATAATGCTAGCTTCGATATGGGGTTTTTAAATGTTGGATTACGTAATGTCGGTTTAGGTGAAGCAACTAACCCGGTCATTGATACGCTCGAATTGGCACGTTTTCTTTATCCAGAAATGCGTAATCACCGATTAAATACGCTTTGTAAAAAGTTTGATATTGATTTAACACAGCACCACCGAGCAATTTATGATGCGGAAGCTACAGGCTATTTACTTTGGAAATTGGTGAAGGATGCGCTTGAGCGGGGAATTACAAATCACAACATGCTAAATGACAATATGGGGCAGACCGGCTTTCAGCGAACGCGTCCATCTCATGCGATCATTCTGGCAAAAAATGATGTTGGCTTAAAAAACTTATTTAAACTTGTTTCCTTATCGCATATTGATTATTTTTATCGAACGGCTCGAATACCTCGCTCTAAGCTTGAAAAGTACCGAGAAGGGCTTCTCATTGGTTCCGGATGTGATAAAGGAGAAGTTTTCGAAGGAATGATGCAAAAGTCTCCTGAAGAAGTAGAGGACATCGCAAAGTTCTATGATTACCTTGAAGTGCAACCTCCTCAAAATTACATGCATTTAATTGAGAAAGAGCTTGTACAGGATGAAATGGCGTTACGAGAAATTATCGGTAAAATTGTAAAGCTTGGTGAAAAATTGAATAAACCTGTCGTAGCGACTGGTAACGTACACTATCTTGAGCCAGAAGATCATATTTACCGAAAAATATTAATTAAAGCGCAAGCGGGTAATCCGTTAAATCGCCAAACGCTACCGCAAGTACATTTTAGAACGACAAATGAAATGCTCGACTGCTTCCATTTCCTTGGTGCAGATAAAGCGAAGGAGATTGTCGTACAGAAACCACAGGTAGTGGCGGATTTAATTGATGACATTAAACCGATTAAAGACGATCTTTACACACCTCGAATTGAGGGTGCTGATGAAGAAATGCGTCAAATGAGCTACAGTATGGCTAGAAGCATTTACGGGGAAGAACTTCCAACCATTGTTGAAGAAAGACTTGAGAAAGAATTGAAGAGTATTATCGGTCACGGATTTGCTGTTATCTATTTGATCTCACATAAGCTTGTAAAAAAATCTCTAAACGATGGCTATCTAGTAGGGTCTCGTGGTTCAGTAGGTTCTTCTTTCGTTGCAACGATGACTGAGATAACTGAAGTAAATCCACTGCCGCCACACTACGTCTGCCCTTCTTGTAAGAAGGCACAGTTCTTCGATGATGGGTCAGTAGGATCAGGGTTCGATCTTCCTGATAAAAACTGTGAAGATTGCAACATCCCTCTTACAAAAGATGGTCACGATATTCCATTTGAAACGTTCCTTGGATTTAAAGGGGATAAGGTTCCCGATATTGATCTAAACTTCTCAGGTGAATATCAACCTCGTGCCCATAACTATACAAAGGAACTGTTCGGGGAGGATAATGTGTTCCGTGCAGGAACAATAGGTACTGTTGCTGAGAAAACGGCATACGGATACGTGAAAGGCTACATGGGTGACCATGACCTTCATTATCGAGGGGCTGAGATTGACCGACTTGTTTCTGGTTGTACAGGTGTGAAGCGAACATCTGGGCAGCATCCTGGCGGTATTATCGTCGTTCCAGACTATATGGATATTTATGATTTCTCACCAATTCAGTTTCCAGCAGATGATAAGACATCAGCCTGGAAAACGACGCACTTTGACTTCCATTCCATTCACGATAATCTATTAAAGCTCGATATTCTCGGACACGATGACCCCACCGTTATTCGTATGCTTCAGGACTTAAGTGGTATTGATCCGAAAACCATTCCGACTGATGATGCGGAGGTTATGAAACTTTTTAGCGGAACAGAATCTCTAGGCGTTACGCAGGATCAAATTATGTGTAAAACGGGCACGTACGGTATTCCAGAGTTCGGAACACGCTTCGTACGTCAAATGCTAGAAGATACCAAGCCGAGCACGTTTTCTGAACTTGTTCAGATTTCGGGACTATCTCACGGCACCGATGTATGGTTAGGAAATGCACAGGAGCTCATCCAAGCAGGAACATGTAACCTGAGTGAAGTAATTGGTTGTCGTGATGACATTATGGTTTATTTGATTTATAAAGGTCTTGATCCATCCCTTGCGTTTAAAATCATGGAGTTTGTGCGAAAAGGCAAGGGATTACAAGAAGAATGGGTCGCGGAAATGAAGAAGCATGACGTGCCTGACTGGTACATTGATTCTTGTTTAAAAATCAAGTACATGTTCCCGAAAGCCCACGCGGCTGCGTATGTCTTAATGGCTGTTCGGATTGCTTATTTCAAAGTACATCATCCGATTCTTTTCTATGCGGCTTATTTAACGGTAAGGGCAGATGATTTTGATATCGATACAATGGCAAAAGGATCGAATGCGATTCGAGCGAAAATCGAAGAGATTAACGAAAAGGGTCTTGATGCATCACCAAAGGAGAAAAACCTCTTAACAGTAATGGAGATTGCGCTCGAAATGTCAGAACGCGGTCTTCGGATGCAGAAGGTTGATCTATACCGATCAAAAGCCGCTGAATTCGTTGTTGATGGGGATTCACTTATACCTCCATTTAACTCTCTACCAGGCGTTGGAACAAATGCGGCGATAAATATTGAAAATGCGAAAGAAGCCGGCGAGTTTCTTTCGAAAGAAGATTTACAGCAGCGAAGCAAGATTTCAAAGACCGTCCTAGAGTATTTAGATGATCATGGATGTCTTGAAGGTCTTCCAGACGCGAACCAGCTTAGCTTATTCTAATGAAGCCCCTTCGCTTCTCTGTTGAATTGGTTATATGAGTATGGTATAGTAATTGTGGAAATACTAGTGAATACACACGCGACGGAAGAGTGGGGCTATCCCAC
Organism: Guptibacillus hwajinpoensis; assembly: GCF_020524165.1. Taxonomy (GTDB): domain Bacteria; phylum Bacillota; class Bacilli; order Bacillales; family Guptibacillaceae; genus Guptibacillus; species Guptibacillus hwajinpoensis_D. The sequence goes on along the minus strand of NZ_JAIVKU010000004.1, from coordinate 992,538 downwards.
TCTTTCGTTTTCGATTGGGACCCTGCTGTACAGGATCAGAAAGGAGGACAACCAATGAATGAAAATGTGATTACGGTTACTGAAGAACTAGTAAAACCAATAGTAGATGAAATGAACCTGGAACTTGTAGATATAGAATTCACGCAGGAAGGCAAGAATTGGTTTCTCCGTGTCTATGTCGATTCTCCTCGAGGTGTTGATATTGAGGAGTGCGGGACAATTAGCGAAAAGCTAAGTGAACAGCTTGATAAACATGATCCAATTACACAACCTTATTTCCTAGAAGTATCCTCACCTGGTGCTGAACGTCCGTTGAAGAAAAAGACTGATTTTGAAAAAGCGGTAGGGAAGCAAGTCTATATGACTACTTACGAGCCAATAGACGGAGAGAAAAGCTTCGAAGGTAAGCTTTCTGATTTCGATGGTGAAACGGTTGTGATTGAACAGCGAGTGAAAACGAGAGTTAAAAAGGTAGAATTACCTTATGAAAAAGTAGCAAGCGCAAGGCTTGCGGTTGTTTTTTAATTAAAGGGGAGAATGAAAAATGAAGAGTAGTGAGTTATTAGATGCGCTAACCATTCTTGAAAAAGAAAAGGGCATCAGCAAGGATATCATCGTTGAGGCGATTGAAGCAGCCCTTATTTCCGCATATAAGCGAAATTTCCACCAGGCACAAAATGTAAGAGTGGACTTTAATCAGGACACTGGTTCGATCCGCGTATTTGCTCGAAAAGATGTCGTAGAAGAAGTGGAAGATTCACGTCTTGAGATTTCACTAGAAGATGCGAAAGACATTGATCGTCAATATGAACTAGAAGACATTGTGGAAATCGAAGTAACGCCTCGTAATTTCGGTCGTATTGCAGCTCAAACAGCGAAGCAAGTCGTTACTCAGCGTGTCCGTGAAGCAGAGCGTGGGATCATATTTAGCGAATTTATTGAACGCGAAGACGATATCATGACTGGAATTGTACAGCGTCAGGATCATCGTTTTATTTATGTTGACCTCGGACGAATTGAAGCACTTCTCCCTGCAGGTGAACAAATGCCTAACGAAACGTATCATTCTCATGATCGTATTAAGGTGTATGTAACAAAAGTTGAAAAAACAACCAAAGGGCCACAGGTGATGGTTTCAAGAACTCATCCTGGTCTTCTTAAGCGTTTATTTGAACTTGAAGTGCCAGAAATTTTTGACGGCACAGTAGAAGTAAAGTCAATTTCACGAGAAGCTGGTGATCGTTCTAAGATTGCGGTCCATGCAGAAGATCCTGAAGTGGATCCAGTAGGCTCTTGTGTTGGACAGCGTGGACAACGTGTTCAAGCGATCGTAAACGAGCTAAAAGGTGAGAAAATTGATATCGTTAGCTGGTCTGAAGATATCGTTGAGTACGTAGCAAATGCGTTAAGCCCTTCCAAAGTACTTAAAGTAAATGTTGATGAAGAAAATAAGATGACACAGGTTATCGTTCCAGACTATCAGCTCTCTCTTGCGATCGGGAAGCGCGGTCAAAATGCGCGACTAGCAGCGAAGCTGACCGGATGGAAAATTGATATTAAAAGTCAATCTGAAGCGGAAGAGCTCGGCATTTACAGTGCTGATGACGCTCCTCTTTTTGAAGAGAATGACGCAGAAGATTCTGAGTTAGATTAAGCAAGATCGGGAGAGGTGTCCATCGTGCAAAAACGTAAAATTCCTATGCGGAAATGTGTCGCCTGTCAAGAAATGAAGCCAAAAAAAGAGCTCGTTCGAATTGTTCGTTCACCTGAAGGGGTTATATCAATCGACCAAACGGGTAAAAAGAATGGACGAGGCGCATACCTTTGCAACAAAGAAGAGTGTTTCACTCTTGCTAAGAAGCGTAATTCCTTAGCGGCTCATCTTAAAGCAGAAGTGACAGAAGACATTTATGCTGACCTCGCAGAATCGCGGTCAAAATAAATGAACAATAAGAATTGGGAGTCACTTTTAGGACTCGCGCAGCGCGCTGGCAAAGTCGTGTCTGGAGAAGAGCTTGTGGTGAAGGAAATTCAGCGCAAGAGCGCTAGACTCGTTCTAATTGCGGGTGACGCGTCTGACAACACAAGAAAGAAAATTACGGATAAAGCAACTACTTATAAAGTCCCAGTATGTTTTGTTACAGGGCGCTATGAGCTTGGTCACGCAATTGGCAAAGTTCAACGAGTCACGATAGCCGTTACTGATGCAGGGTTTGCGAAGAAGCTTCACGCGATGCTCGATCAATAACACGGGGGTGATCGTATGAGTAAGATGCGAATTCATGAATACGCAAAAGAACATAATACTACTAGTAAGGATGTTATCGAAAAGTTAAAAAGCATGAATATTACGGTAAACAACCATATGTCTGTGATTGACGATCAGGCGATGGCTAAGCTTAATAACAATTCGAAACAATCCAAAAAGGGAAGCGACAAAAACAGTATGGAAAATAAAAACAATCGAAACAACCCAAAAGCAAATGCAAATCAAAAGAATAGTAAAAGCGCACCAAATAATCGTCGAGGCGGACGCCGTCCAAACCGCCGTGGAAAAGGACAACCTCCTAAAAACACAGCGGCTCCAAGAAGACTGCCTTCTAAAGTAACATTTATTGGTTCACTTACAGTTGGCCAACTTGCTGAAAAGCTAGGTAAAGATGCTTCTGAACTTATTAAAAAGTTAATGGGTCTTGGTGTTATGGCTACCATTAACCAGGAACTAGATAAAGACACAATGGAGCTCATTTGTGATGATTACGGTGTTAAAGTCGAAGAAGAAGAGCTGTTCGAAGTAACGGATCTTGATAATTACACAAGTGAAGACGAAGAAGGTAAGCTTGTAGAGCGTCCTGCCGTTGTTACCATTATGGGTCACGTTGACCATGGTAAAACAACGCTACTTGACGGAATCCGTGATACAAAAGTAACTCAGGGTGAAGCAGGCGGTATTACCCAGCACATCGGTGCTTACCAGATTGAAGAGAACAATAAGAAAATCACATTCCTCGATACACCTGGACACGCAGCATTTACAACAATGCGTGCACGTGGAGCAAAAGTAACGGATATCACTGTTCTTGTCGTAGCAGCTGATGATGGCGTCATGCCACAAACGGTTGAAGCGATTAACCACGCAAAAGCAGCGGAAGTGCCAATTATCGTTGCTGTTAATAAGATGGATAAAGAAGGTGCAAATCCTGACCGAGTAATGCAAGAGCTAACGGAGTATGAACTCGTATCTGAAGAATGGGGCGGGGACACGATTTTCGTTAATCTTTCTGCTATTAAGCGTGAAGGAATCGATAATCTTCTTGAAACGATTCTTTTGATTTCTGAAGTAGAAGAATTTAAAGCAAATCCAGATAAGCTTGCTACTGGTACTGTTATTGAAGCTCAGCTTGATAAGGGACGCGGACCGGTTGCAACGCTACTTGTTCAAGAAGGTACGCTTAAAGTTGGCGATCCTGTCGTAGTAGGGAATACGTTTGGACGTGTGCGTGCAATGGTTAACGACCTTGGCAAACGCGTGGATGCAGCGGCACCGTCGACTCCAGTAGAAGTGACAGGACTTAGCGATGTACCACAAGCAGGCGATCGTTTTGTTGCATTTGAAGACGAGAAAACAGCACGACAAGTTGGGGAAGCACGTAACCAGCAGCAAATTGAAGCTCAGCGTAAAGAATCTTCTAAAATGAATTTAGATGATCTATTTGACAAGATTCAGCAAGGTGACGTAAAAGATATCAACGTTATCGTAAAAGCGGACGTTCAAGGTTCTGTTGAAGCGCTCGCCGGTTCACTTCAAAAAATTGAGGTAGAAGGTGTGAAGATCAACATTATCCACACAGCTGTAGGTGCAATTACAGAATCAGACATCATTCTTGCCTCTGCTTCTAATGCAATCATTATTGGATTCAACGTACGCCCAGATTCAAATGCGAAGAAAGTAGCTGAGTCAGAGCAAGTTGAAATCCGCCTACATCGCGTCATCTACACGGCTATTGAAGAAATCGAAGCCGCAATGAAAGGTATGCTCGATCCAGTTTATGAAGAGAAAGTAATTGGTCAAGCAGAAGTACGTGAAACGTTTAAAGTTTCTAAAGTAGGTACGATTGCTGGTTCTTACGTAACAGAAGGTAAGATTACGCGTAATTCTGGCGTTCGTGTGATTCGCGACGGCATTGTTGTCTTCGAAGGCGAAGTCGATACGTTGAAACGTTTTAAAGATGACGCGAAAGAAGTGGCAAAAGGATACGAATGTGGGATTACACTTGCGAAATTTAATGATGTAAAAGAAGGCGACATTATTGAAGCCTTTATCATGGAGGAAGTAAAGCCTAAGTGATAGGATATGTCGAATGTGAATGCATCATTTATGATGCGCAATCCTTGAAGGAAAAAAGAGCTGTGCTTCAGTCGGTTATAAGCCGTCTGAAGCACAACAATCTCGCTATTTCTGAGCTTGATAGCCAGGATTTATGGCAACATACTGTCATTGGTATTGTGACAACGGCTTCGAGCAAAACGGCGTGTGAGCGTGAGCTTCAGCGCGCCATTTCATTGATTGATTCACGTCCTGACATCGAACTCACTCGCGCAACTTATGAGTGGCTTTAGGAAAGAAACGAGGTGTAACGATGAGTAATGTTCGCGCAAATCGTGTTGGTGAACAGATGAAGAAAGAGCTTGGTGATATAATCAGCAGGAAGATTAAAGACCCGCGCGTAGGTTTCGTTACAGTAACAGCAGTAGAAGTTACGAATGATCTACAGCAAGCAACGGTATTTATTACTGTCCTTGGTGACGAAGAGAAGAAAGAAGCGACCTTGAACGGCCTCGCGAAAGCAACTGGTTTTATCCGTTCTGAGATCGGGAAGCGTATCCGTCTTCGTAAAACACCGGAAATTTATTTTGAATTTGATGAGTCGATTGATTATGGGAACAAGATCGAACGACTTCTTGCAGATTTAAATCAAGCGGATGAGTAGGAAGGAAAGGATAGGCAGGAATGTCTATCCTTTCTCTATGTCATCAGAGTGAAAGGAGGAAGAGAATGAACGGAATATTACCTTTAAAAAAACCGGCGGGAATGACTTCTCATGATTGTGTCGCCGTGACAAGAAAGCTTTTGCACACAAAAAAAGTTGGTCATACGGGAACACTGGATCCTGATGTAACAGGTGTTTTACCGTTATGTATTGGAAGAGCAACAAAAGTAGCTCAATATATGACAGATTTCTCGAAAACGTATGAAGCCGTGATTACACTTGGGTTTTCAACGACAACGGAAGACGCATCTGGCGATAAAGTGGAGGAAAAGAAGGTAGAGAAAATTCCTTCAACGAACGAAATTGAAAAAGCACTTGCTGCGTTCAGAGGAAAGATTGAGCAAGTTCCGCCTATGTATTCAGCCGTTAAAATAAATGGGAAAAAACTATATGAGTATGCATTTAAAGGAGAGGTTGTTGAGCGTCCGTCTCGTCAAGTGACCATTCATGAGCTTGATCGAATTGGTGAGGTAAGAGAAGAAGATGGAACTATTTCAATTCCTGTACGAGTCACTTGCAGTAAGGGGACTTATATCCGAACACTTGCTGTTGATATTGGTGAGTACCTTGGCTATCCAGCTCATATGTCTTTTTTAATTCGAACGGCTTCTGGCCCATTTAAACTAGAAGAATGTTTGACATTTGATCAGATAAAACAGATGATAGAAGAGGAAACGCTCTCTCTCTTCCCGATGGAATATGCTCTTTCCACCATGCCATCATTAACAGTAGCACCTGAGCTTGAAGCAAAACTTCAAAATGGAGCTGTACTTCCTCAGGTGGATGAGATGACAGACGATCGGCTTGTTATGTACAATAATAACGGAGAAGCAATAGCAATCTATCAAAAACATCCTGAGAAACCTGGCTTAATGAAGCCTGAGAAAGTGTTTTCGAGATGAAGTAAGAAGGTGAAACCGTTGAAGACTATTTATTTATCGCATCCACATCAATTAAAAGCTGACCATCCAGCGGTCATGGCGCTAGGGTATTTTGATGGCATTCACCGTGGTCATCAGAAAGTAATTTCGACTGCGAAAAAGATTGCTGATGAGAAAGGTATTGAGTCAGCAGTGATGACGTTCTATCCTCACCCTTCAGTCGTTTTAGGGAAGTCCACTCCTCAAACAAAAGCCATTACGCCGCTTGATGATAAAATCGACCTTATTGAAGGCATGGGGATTGATGTTCTCTATATTGTGAAATTTGACCAAACCATTGCTGGAATCACCCCACAACAATTTGTAGACGATTATCTTATTGCTTTATCTGTCGTACACGTTGTCGCTGGGTTTGATTATACATATGGAAGCAAAGGAAGAGGTACAATGGATTCGCTTCCTTTCCATTCGCGAAATCAGTTTGATCAAACCGTTATTGATAAAGTTTCACAGCAGGATGAAAAAGTTAGTTCAACTCTTATTCGTTCATATATACGTGATGGTGCAGTGGAGAACGTTGAAGCCGTTCTTGGTCGCCGCTATGTTGTAAAAGGAACCGTGGTCCAGGGAGATCAGCGTGGCCGTACAATTGGATTTCCGACCGCAAACGTTGATCTTAAGGACGACTACCTTGTTCCGGCTACAGGGGTCTATGCTGTTCGGATGCGCGTTAAAAATGAGTGGATGAATGGTGTCTGTAACGTAGGGTATAAACCAACGTTTTATGAAGAAAAGCCAGATCAGCCGTCACTTGAAGTGCATGTATTTGATTTTAGCGGTGACTTATATGGTCAGCAGGTTGAGGTTGAATTTCATCAAAAGATTCGAGGAGAAGTTAAATTCTCATCGGTTGATGATCTGATTGCTCAAATTGGTCAAGATGCGAAAGATGCAAGGAAAATCTTGAAATAGATTTCCCTTGCATTTTAGAACAAAAACCTGTAATCTATTATCTGTACGACAAGTACACAACCTATACTGGGCAATCGAGTCACCGACGTTTGCGCGGTATCAGGGGATTAGAAATTAAGGAGGTGAAACGGATGGCAATCACACAAGAGCGTAAGCAAGAGCTTATCACTAAGTTCAAAACTCACGAGAATGATACTGGTTCTCCAGAGGTTCAAATCGCTGTCCTTACTGAGGAAATCAACAATTTGAACGATCATCTACGTTTCCACAAGAAAGACCACCACTCTCGTCGCGGTCTTCTTAAGATGGTTGGTAAACGCCGTAATCTTTTAACGTATCTTCGTAACAAAGACGTTACTCGTTACCGCGAACTTATCAAAGAACTTGGTCTACGTCGATAATGATTCAGAAAAGCGGGATATTTCCCGCTTTTTTATTAGGTTAAAAATACATAGATTTCTTCCTTTCTTTTTAGAAGCAAAAAGGTTAGGGTATAATAAAAGAAATGATTTTATTGGATGAGAGGAGTTCTCACATTAATGGCACAAGAGAAGCAAGTGTTTTCAATTGATTGGGCTGGTCGCGAATTGTCGGTTGAGATTGGTCAGCTGGCGAAACAGGCGAGCGGTGCAGCATTGATTCGCTACGGCGATACGGCTGTACTAGCAACGGTTACAGGTTCTAAAGAGCCAAAAGACCTTCCGTTTTTCCCACTAACGGTTAACTATGAAGAACGATTATATGCAGTAGGTAAGATTCCTGGAGGTTTCATCAAGCGTGAAGGCCGTCCGAGTGAGAAGGCAATTCTTGCGAGTCGTTTAATTGACCGCCCGATTCGTCCTTTATTCCCAGATGGTTTCCGTAATGAAGTTCAAGTCGTGAGCACAGTCATGAGCGTTGATCAGAACTGTTCTTCTGAGATGGCAGCAATGTTCGGTTCATCTCTAGCACTTGGAATTAGTGATCTGCCATTTGATGGTCCAATTGCAGGCGTACTTGTTGGACGCGTTGATGGAAAGTTCATCGTGAATCCTAACGTTGAACAGCTTGAACAAAGTGACATCCACTTAACAGTAGCCGGTACAAAAGATGCCATCAACATGGTTGAAGCTGGCGCTGAAGAAGTTCCAGAAGAAACAATGCTTGAAGGGATCCTATTTGGACACCAGGAAATAAAGCGTCTGATTTCATTCCAGGAAGAAATCATCGAAGCTGTCGGAAAAGAAAAGCGTGAAGTTGTGCTGCAACAAGCAGACGAAACGCTTGAAGCGAAGCTTAGTGAGCAGTACCTTACAGATATTAAAGAAGCTGTAAAAGTCATTGAGAAGCATGCAAGACAGGAAGCAATTGATGCTGTTATGACGCAAGCAACGGAAGCTTATGAAGAAAGTGAAGACTATAGCGCTGAAGAAGTGAAGTCTATTTTGAATAGCTTCGTAAAGCAAGAAGTTCGTCGCTTAATTTTGAAAGACAAAGTAAGGCCAGACGGACGTGGCGTTGATGAAATTCGCCCGCTAGATTCAGAAGTCGGCATTCTTTCAAGAACACACGGCTCAGGATTGTTCACTCGTGGACAAACTCAAGCGCTTAGCATTTGTACACTTGGAGCACTTGGTGACGTTCAGATCCTTGATGGCCTTGGGACAGAAGAATCGAAGCGATTCATGCATCACTATAACTTCCCTAAATTCAGTGTTGGCGAAACAGGTCCAATGCGTGGACCAGGTCGTCGGGAAATTGGTCATGGTGCCCTTGGTGAACGTGCTCTTGAACAGGTGATTCCGTCAGAGAAAGACTTCCCGTATACGATTCGACTTGTATCAGAAGTACTTGAATCGAATGGTTCGACTTCACAAGCAAGTATCTGTGCAAGTACGCTTGCGATGATGGATGCAGGTGTACCGATTAAAGCACCAGTTGCAGGTATTGCCATGGGACTCGTTAGTGATGGCGAAGATGTAACAGTTCTTACTGACATTCAAGGCATGGAAGATGCACTTGGTGACATGGACTTTAAAGTAGCTGGAACGAAGCAAGGTGTAACGGCTCTTCAAATGGATATTAAAATTTCTGGAATTAACGAAGATATTCTTCGTCAGGCTCTAGAGCAGGCGAAAAACGGTCGTCTTGCCATTCTTGAAAATATGATGAGTGCGATCAACGAACCGCGTACAGAGCTTTCTGCATATGCACCGAAAATCTTAACAATGTCAATTAAGCCAGATAAAATCCGCGACGTAATTGGACCAAGCGGTAAAATTATCAATAAGATTATTGAAGAAACTGGCGTGAAAATTGATATTGAGCAGGACGGTTCAATCTTCATTTCTTCTACTGAACAAGAAATGAACGCAAAAGCGAAGAAGATCATCGAAGATCTTGTTAGAGAAGTTGAAGTAGGTACAACTTATCTTGGTAAAGTGAAACGAGTAGAGAAATTTGGTGCGTTCGTTGAGCTATTTGCTGGGAAAGAGGGCCTCGTTCATATTTCTGAACTAGCTGAAGAGCGTACAAACAAAGTAGAAGATGTTGTCTCGATCGGTGACGAAATTATGGTAAAAGTAAAAGAAATCGACAAGCAAGGACGCGTTAACCTATCACGCAAAGAGATTTTAAAAGAACAGCGTGAGCGGGAGGAACAAAGTCAAAAGAGCTAAAGAATTCGGCTGAGGCCGGATTCTTTTTTTTGTTTTTGAAGAGTAGTTCTCTCGTTGGAAAATTGTGATTCAAGTGATCCTGGTTCTAGAGCTTGCCCCATCAACATATTTTTGTACAAAAGGGGGCAGATGAATGAAGAAATCCTGGGTACAATTCATTGTGTTTATTATGATCTTAGGCGTAGCAGCAGGTTCACTTCAGAACCCCTACACATCGATGTATTTGACTGATTTAAAAGAACAAGCGGCGATTAGCGTCAATGGGAGTCCATTATATGAAGAAATTTTACAAGCAAAGGAACGGACAGATATTCCTCCTGCAAATGCAGTCATTGATCGTGTATGGAAAGGGATTCCTGGGTATAATGGAGTCGTCGTTGATGCAGAAGAATCTTATGCGAAAATGAAAGGGAAAGCCTTTAATGAAGAGATGCTTGTTCGAAAAGAGGTTGAACCTGATATTCAGTTAGACGACCTTGAACCTACTGCCGTCTACAAAGGAAATCCAAACAAGCCAATGGTGGCTTTTATGATTAATGTGGCATGGGGGGAAGAATATTTACCTGACATGCTACAGCAGTTAAAAAAGTATAACGTGCACGCTACATTCTTTCTCGATGGTTCCTGGGCAAAGAAAAACCCTGATATGGTACGAATGCTTGATGAAGAAGGCCATGAGATTGGAAATCATGCATACTCTCATCCTGACTTAAAACAGTTAAGTGATGCGGCCATTCGGAAAGAGCTTGAGGATACAAATCAAGTAATTGAAGCAACCCTTGATAAAAAGCCCGTTGTTTTTGCTCCTCCTAGTGGTAGCTATGCTAACAATGCCGTCCAGATCGCAGATGAGCTTGGAATGCAAACCGTGTTATGGTCAGTCGATACAGTGGATTGGAAAAAGCCTGCACCACAAGCCTTAACAGCAAAAGTATTACAAAATGTGCATGCTGGAGCGCTTGTTTTGATGCATCCGACTGAACCAACTGAGAAAAGTCTAGAAGCGCTCATTCGTGGAGTTGAAAAAAGAGGCTATCAGTTAGGCACCGTTTCACAGGTATTAGATTCAAAGCGAGTTGAGAAAAGGTGATAGAATTGTGTCAATTCTTCATTAATGATATAGTAATTTTGGAGTATTACGAAACATAATGGTTCGATACAGGAGGAACAAGCTTGATAAATAAAGTAACGTGCAAAAACGGTGTAAGAGTAGTGTTAGAAAATATCCCAACAGTTCGATCGGTTGCCATTGGAATTTGGATTGGAACCGGTTCTCGTTTTGAGCCTAAAGAATTAAACGGCGTGTCTCATTTTCTTGAACATATGTTTTTTAAAGGTACGGAGAAGCGTAGTGCTAAAGAAATCGCTGAATCCTTTGATAGCATTGGCGGTCAAGTTAATGCGTTTACATCAAAAGAGTATACGTGTTATTACGCAAAGGTTCTGGATGAGCATGCAGATTATGCGCTTGATGTGTTAACGGATATGTTTTTCCAGTCAACGTTTGAAGCAGGAGAGCTTGCGAAAGAGAAGAACGTTGTGCACGAAGAAATTAAAATGTATGAAGATACGCCAGATGACATTGTTCATGATATGCTCAGTCAAGCAAGCTATGGTGATCATGAACTTGCGATGCCAATTCTCGGAACGGAAGAGACGTTGAAAGACTTTTCTGGAGATACGCTTCGTCAGTATATGCAAACGCACTATACTCCTGACAATATCGTCGTATCCATTGCTGGAAATATAGACGAGTCCTTTATGCAAAAAGTCGAAGCGGCATTCGAGCATTGGGAAACCCCTGCTGGAAAACCTGAAGTACAGGCACCAACGTTCCACTCTGGGCAAATCGCCCGCCAAAAAGAAACGGAGCAAGCCCATTTATGCCTAGGTTATGCTGGGTTGCCGTTCGGAACAGAGGATATTTACAGCTTAATTGTAATGAACAATGTGCTTGGTGGTAGCATGAGTAGCCGTCTCTTCCAGGACGTTCGCGAAGATCAAGGTCTTGCTTACTCAGTGTTCTCATACCATTCTGCTTATCAAGATAGCGGTTTACTAACGATTTATGCAGGCACAGCTCAGAATCAACTTGATCGTTTATATGAAACCATTCAAAAGACGCTTCAGGACTTTAAGCGGGATGGCATCACCTCGAAAGAATTAAAGAACTGTAAAGAACAATTAAAAGGAAATTTAATGCTTAGTCTTGAGAGCACAAACAGTCGTATGAGTCGAAATGGAAAGAATGAATTGCTATTAAACCAGCATCGCTCGCTTGATGATATCATTACAAACATTGAAAGCGTAAATCACGAAAAAGTAAACGAGATGATTCAATCCATGTTTACAGATGAATTTTCTTGTTCCCTTATTAGCCCGAATGGCAAGTTGCCGAGTGGTATGAGGTCATAAAACATAAACCCGCCTGAATGAGGCGGGTTTTTTCATGTCTTCCAAGAAAGGATCTCTCATAGACTAAGATTATCAACCAGTGAATGAGGAGGGCCTATTATGCGATTAAGTCAGCTTAGTGGGAAAGAGCTTATTGATATTGAAAAAGGACGTAAGCTTGGCGTATTAGGACAGACCGATTTTTTGTTTGATGAGAAGACAGGCGTATTAAAAGAATTAATCATTCCAAAATCTTCTTGGATGGGGTTAAAGCGAAAGGAACAAGAGGTCTCAATCCCGTGGGATCACATTGAAACCATTGGTCGCGATATGATCATTCTTCAAAATCATCAGAAGGAATAAAACGGATACGCTACATGATTCACCAAGCGGGCATACACCACATAGAATGTTGAGAAATTACAATAATCCCCGTAGTAAGACGTGGAAAAGGAAAGGGGAGGAACGATGCTAACGAATCAACATATCGCTGTCATTGGCGGTGATGCCCGCCAGCTTGAAATTATTCGAAAGCTGACTGAACTGAATGCAAATGTGTATTTAATCGGTTTCGATCAGCTTGATCATGGATTTACTGGTGCAACAAAATGCACGTTAGATGAAGTTAAGCTAAATACCCTTGATGCAATTGTCCTTCCAGTCAGTGGTACAACGATTGAAGGAGAAGTTGATACGATTTTCTCGAACGAAAAAGTTGTGTTAACAGCTGATCAATTAAAACAAACTCCAGAGCATTGTACGATTTATAGTGGGATCAGTAACAGTTGTTTAAATGGAATGGTGTCAGAAGCATCCAGAACATTGATTCGGCTATTTGAACGAGATGATGTAGCTATTTATAATTCCATTCCGACGGTTGAAGGAACGGTCATGATGGTCATACAACACACAGACATTACCATCCATCAATCAAATATTGCTGTACTAGGGCTCGGTCGCGTAGGGATGTCTGTCGCTAGAACCTTCGATGCGCTTGGTGCGAATGTTAGCGTAGGGGCTAGAAAGCCAGAACATCTAGCAAGGATTACGGAGATGGGCTTAAAACCATTTCATTTATCTGACCTCGCCAATCACGTTTCTAATCTCGACGTTTGTATTAACACTATTCCAGTGCAAATCGTCACATCACAGGTCATCGCCAAAATGCCGAGTCATACGCTTGTGATTGATTTAGCTTCAAAACCGGGTGGTACTGATTTTCGTTATGCGGAAAAAAGAGGGATTAAAGCCCTGCTTGCACCAGGACTTCCTGGAATTGTAGCTCCTAAAACAGCTGGGAAGATTATCGCAAATGTTCTGACTCAGTTATTAATCGAACGGTCTCAGAATGGAAAGGAGAACACGCCATGAGTTTGAAAGGGAAACACATTGGGTTTGGCTTAACTGGCTCTCACTGTACGTATGATGCGGTCGTTCCTCAAATCGAAGAACTTGTTCAATTAGGTGCAAAAGTCACTCCGTTTGTGTCTCATACGGTTATGAACACAAATACGCGTTTTGGTGAAGGTGAAAACTGGATTGCACGTATTGAAGAAATCACTGGAAATGAAGCGGTCAATTCGATTGTAAAGGCAGAACCATTTGGTCCAAAAACACCGCTTGATTGTATGGTGATTGCCCCTATAACAGGGAACTCAATTAGTAAATTTGCAAACGCAATGACGGAGTCTCCCGTCCTTATGGGAGCGAAGGCAACCTTAAGAAATGAGAAACCTGTCGTGTTAGGAATCTCTACCAACGACGGACTTGGACTAAACGGTACGAATATTTTAAGGCTGATGTCCACAAAGAACATTTATTTTATCCCATTTGGTCAGGATGATCCGGTAAAAAAACCGAACTCGTTAGTCGCTCGTATGCCATCATTAAGAGAAACAGTTGAAAAAGCTCTTCTCGGCAGACAGCTTCAGCCAGTTCTAATCGAAAGGTATTTGGATTAACCAATTGATTTATCTTTCTTTAAAATAGGTTTATGATAGAATAGAGAATAAAATCACTAAGAATGGGGAGAAACCTCGGTTTCTCCTTCTGTTGTGGTGGATTTTGAATGGAATATGGGAGGAGAATAAGTCATGAGCGGGAAAAAATATCATGTAGCAGTAGTTGGAGCAACAGGGGCAGTCGGACAACAAATGATCAAAACACTAGAGGAACGAGACTTTCCGATATCGACCTTAACGCTCCTTTCATCATCGCGTTCAGCTGGTAAGAAAGTGACCTTCAAAGGGCAGGAGTTAACGGTAAAGGAAGCAACGCCTGAAGCATTTGAAGGGGTTCAGCTTGCCTTATTTAGTGCAGGTGGCGGTGTATCAAAAGCACTTGCTCCAGAAGCGGTTAAACACGGAGCGATTGTTGTTGATAACACAAGCGCATTCCGCATGGATCCGGAAGTGCCTCTTGTTGTACCAGAGGTGAACGAAGGGGATTTAAATGATCACAAGGGGATTATCGCAAATCCAAACTGTTCTACTATTCAAATGGTTGCAGCACTTGAGCCATTGAAACAAACGTATGGCCTTTCTAAAATTATTGTTTCTACTTATCAAGCTGTTTCAGGTGCAGGTGCAAATGCCGTAACTGAAATGAAAGAGCAGTCTCAAGCGGTGCTAAATGGTGAAAACTATGAGCCACAAATATTACCGGTCAAAGGTGATAAGAAGCACTATCCGATCGCTTTCAATGCCATCCCACAAATCGATGTATTTGAAGAAAACGGATTTACTTATGAAGAAATGAAAATGATAAATGAAACAAAGAAAATTATGCACGATGCTGAGCTTCATGTAGCAGCAACTTGCGTCCGTCTTCCAATTGAAACGGGTCACGCTGAATCAGTATACGTTGAAATTGGGCAGAATGATGTAAGTGTAGAAGATATAAAAGAGCTCATGAAAAATGCGCCGGGAGTTACGCTGAAAGATGATCCTGCAAATCAAGTTTATCCAATGCCTGTTGATGCTGTAGGAAAATCAGACGTTTTTGTCGGTCGTATTCGAAAAGATTTAAATCAAAAAAATGGCTTCCATATGTGGATTGTCTCTGATAATCTACTGAAGGGGGCAGCGTGGAATTCCGTGCAAATTGCTGAAAGCCTAGCCGCCCTAAACATATTGAAATAGACATAAGAAGGTGTTCTGAATGAAAGTCATCGTGCAGAAGTTTGGCGGTACTTCATTAAAGAGTGAAGACGGCAGACTGAGAGCTGTTAATCATATTAAAGACGCAGTGAACGATGGATATAAAGTGGTTGTCGTCGTTTCTGCAATGGGTCGTAAAGGAGATCCCTATGCAACCGACACGCTTCTTAGCCTCATTGGCGATCGCGATCGAAAAGTAACGTCAAGAGAGTATGATTTGCTAGTGTCATGTGGCGAAAGCATCTCTTCTGTAGTGTTCTCGAATCTTCTTTTAAACGAGGGTTTGAAAGCAACCGCTTATACCGGTGGTCAGGCTGGCTTTATGACAACGGCTGAGCATAGCAAAGCAAGAATTTTAGAAATGAAATCTGAACGATTATTGGAAGAGTTAAAATTGATGGACGTTGTTGTTGTAACCGGCTTTCAGGGTGTTACAAAAGACGGGGATGTGACAACACTTGGCCGTGGCGGTAGTGACACATCAGCAGCAGCGCTTGGTGCAGCTCTTTCAGCTGAATGGGTCGATATCTTTACTGATGTTGAAGGGATTATGACTGCTGATCCCAGGATCGTAGAAAAAGCCCGACCTCTTTCCATTGTTACCTATAATGAAGTTTGCAATATGGCGTATCAGGGTGCGAAGGTGATTCATCCGCGCGCTGTTGAAATTGCGATGCAGGCAAAAATTCCGCTCAGAATTCGCTCAACGTATTCCTCTTCGACAGGAACGCTTGTCACATCAGCGACTGGGAAGCCAACAGGTGAACAAGTTATAGATCGGCTAATAACGGGTATTGCTCATGTGAGCGGCGTAACGCAAATTAAAGTGTACGCAAAAGAAGGACAATATGACCTACAATCACGCGTATTTAAAGCAATGGCGCTCGAAGGCATTAGCGTTGACTTTATAAATATTAGCTTAACTGGGGTTGTGTACACGGTCATGGAAGAAATGACGGAGCGCGCCGTGGCAACGCTAAACGAAATGGGCTATGAGCCAGAAGTGATCGAAAGTTGTGCGAAAGTTTCAGCGGTTGGTGCTGGCATGAGTGGTGTCCCTGGCGTAACGGCAAAGATTGTAGAATCATTAGCAGTGGAAAACATTGATATTCTTCAATCAGCTGATTCGCATACTACCATTTGGGTGCTTGTGAGACAGCGCGATCTTTCGGCAGCTGTAAACGCGTTACATGAAACATTTAACCTTCATCTAGAACCAGGGCAAGAAATGGAACAGATGATGGATCAGCTTTAAGTGAAAGGCAAGGAGTGAACGAGATGAATTTTGGAAAAGTACTTACGGCAATGGTGACGCCATTTGATCGTAAAGGATACATTGATTTTGCGAAAACAGAGCAACTGATGAACTATTTAATCAATAATGGAACAGATGGACTTGTCGTCGCAGGTACCACTGGCGAATCACCAACTCTTTCTTCAGAAGAGAAGGTAGCGCTCTTTAAGCATTCTGTGAAAGTGGCAGATGGTAGAGTGCCCATAATTGCAGGAACAGGCAGTAATAATACGCATGCCTCAATCGAATTAACAAAAAAAGCAGAAGCGGTAGGCGTGGATGCGATTATGATCGTAGCACCTTACTACAGTAAGCCCGGGCAAAAAGGTCTTTACGAGCATTTTAAAGCGATCGCCGAGTCAACGAAGCTTCCGGTTATGATTTATAACATTCCAGGTCGCTCTGTTGTCAATATGACGGCAGAGACCATTGTTGAGCTTTCAAAAATTAACAACATTGTTTCAGTAAAAGAAGCAAGCGGCGATCTTGATCAAATCACAGATATTATTACCCGCACTGAAGAGTCTTTCTCCGTTTATAGTGGAGACGATGGCTTGACGTTACCGATTTTATCGGTAGGTGGCGATGGCGTCATTTCAGTAGCTTCACACGTGCTTGGTAATGAAATGCAGCAAATGATTTCTGCCTATGAATCTGGAGAAGTAAAGAAAGCAGCATCGATTCACCAAAGCATTTTACCAATTATGAATGAGCTCTTTAAAGCACCAAGCCCTTCTCCAGTGAAAACAGCTCTTCAGCTAATAGGAATGGACGTTGGAAGTGTTCGTTTGCCAATGGTTCCTCTTACAGCGGAAGAACGCTCATCACTTGCGGCAGCGCTAAATAAATAACAGTTTGAAACGGACGCAGCTGCGTCCGTTTTTGACGTTTTTGGATACTTGTACAATGAACCGATTCGTACGATCTTGTGTTTAACGACTGATCTGATGAATGGTAAAATAATCTCTCGTTCATACTACTAGTACCAGAGTAAGGAAGGGGTACCAGTATGAACAGTGAGTATCGTAATGAAAACCCGGGTCAAGAGCCCGATACGAAAAAAGATGATCAATCAAAATCAACGTTAGTGGATAAAATTCAGCAGCTTGGACAAACAAATGTCCCGAGTATGGATCAGTCGAATATTCATTGTTTAACGATCATCGGTCAAATTGAAGGGCATGTGCAGCTACCGCCTCAAAACAAAACAACGAAATATGAGCATCTCATCCCGCAAATTGTAGCCATTGAGCAAAATCCAAAAATTGAAGGTGTACTCATTCTTTTAAATACTGTAGGGGGAGATGTGGAAGCGGGGCTAGCCATTTCTGAAATGATTGCGTCCCTTTCCAAGCCGTCAGTTTCGATTGTTTTAGGGGGCGGACATTCTATTGGTGTTCCGATTGCTGTTGCGGCGAACTATTCGTTTGTGGCAGAAACTGCGACAATGACGATTCATCCCGTTCGCTTAACTGGATTAGTGATCGGCGTGCCGCAAACATTTGAATACTTAGATAAAATGCAAGAGCGAGTTGTAAGCTTTGTCACGAGCCATTCGAATATCACGGAAGATAAGTTTAAAGAGCTGATGTTTTCACGAGGTAATTTGACGAGAGATATTGGGACGAACGTGGTAGGCGATGATGCAGTAAGCTACGGTTTAATTGATGAGGTTGGTGCTGTAGGACCTGCGATGAAAAAGCTAAATGAATTAATTGAAGAATACAAAGGCAAACAAGAGGGTGACATTGTCCAATGATTCTTTACACCATTCTTCCAAACGAAGCGGTCTTTCCACCTGATCAAAGCGTATATGAACAACAAAAGATCATTGAATGGAATGGTGTTCAGCTACTCGTTGAGCGAACGTCGCTAACCGAGTGTCGCGTCGTTCAGGTGCTGAGCACAGATCCTCAAGACTATTTAAATGAAGCCACACAGCCTGGGCAAATGTTAACGTTATCGACTTCTCCACTGAAATAGAGCCTATAGGACCACGGGAAGATGTGGTATACTAGGAATAGATTGGTGAACAAAAAGCAGCCGGAAATGGCTGCTTTTTTCACCAGCTATGGCTTGTATAGAGGTGAGAAAATGGCAAAACGAAAAAGAAAAAAAGCAACAAAGAAACAGGCCGCCTGGCAATCTCAGGTCAAAATTGAATTTATCGGTTTAACCGTTCTAGCATTTACCGTTTTGGGCGTTTTGAAGATGGGTGTTGTTGGACGAGCCATTTACCATATGTTTCGATTTTTTGCAGGAGAATGGTACGGCCTGATTATAGCAGGTCTTGTTCTGTTCGCAGGTTATTTAATTGTGAAGCGAAAGCTCCCGTCGTTCTGGTCAAGAAGATTGGCTGGCTTTTACTTGCTTGGCACGTCCTTTTTACTATTAAGTCACGTTGGCTTATTCGAAACGCTGTCTCGAGAGGGGCAATGGGATAGTCCATCGGTTATTGCCAATACATATGAACTCTTCCGAATGGACGTTAGCGATCCATCAGAATCTAGCCCGCTTGGCGGGGGCATGATCGGTGCGCTGCTTTTTGCATTTTGTTACCGGCTTTTTGATGCAACAGGAACGCAGCTCATGGCGTTTCTTATGATTTTACTTTCCTTCGTTCTCATTACAGGAAAGTCATTCAGTGATGTTCTTGGGAAAGCTCTTGATTGGGTGAAAGGCTTCGTATTGAACACATATGATGAAGCAAAAGCTCTTTTATCTGAAAGTAAGAGTGCAAGAAGAGAGAAGAAAGAACAGCGTGCTGCATTAAGAGAACAAGAGGCATCGATGAACCAGGAGGAAACTTATGAGGTTTCTACACCACCTCAGGAGCAAGTAGAAGAAGAAACCCCTTTTGAACCAGAAATTCGAACGTTTACGGAAAGTGCTTATCCAACTCACTCAGAACCACCTGCTGAGAAAGAAGTGGTTGAGAGTAAAAGTAGTGAAACGAATCAGGAAACAGCGGATGGCACTCCGATACAGTCCTTAACTGTCGGCGAATTGGAAAACAAAGACTATCACCTTCCATCTCTGTCATTACTTCAGGCACCAAAAAAGGTTTCGCAAGATAACGAGAGACAGCAAATTTCAGCCAACGCTCGTAAATTAGAGAAGACGTTTGAAAGTTTTGGAGTGAAAGCGAAGGTAATGAAAGTTCATCTAGGACCAGCCGTAACAAAATATGAGGTTTATCCAGATACTGGTGTGAAGGTTAGTAAAATAGTGAATTTAACAGATGATCTTGCTCTTGCGCTTGCCGCACGAGATCTTCGTATTGAAGCACCGATCCCAGGTAAATCTGCCATTGGAATTGAAGTGCCGAATTCAGAAGTTGCGATGGTGACGCTTAGAGAAGTACTCGAATCGAAGGAATACCAGTCTCATGCTTCCAAAGTTGCGATTGGTTTTGGTCGCGATATTTCTGGTGAAGCGGTTGTGTCCGATTTATCAAAAATGCCCCATTTACTTGTTGCTGGCGCAACTGGTAGTGGTAAAAGTGTTTGTATCAATGGGATTATCGCAAGCATTATGATGAAAGCAAAACCGCATGAAGTCAAAATGATGATGATCGATCCTAAGATGGTAGAGCTTAATGTTTATAATGGAATCCCTCATCTTCTTGCTCCTGTTGTGACGGATCCGAAGAAAGCGTCGCAAGCACTAAAAAAAGTCGTGAATGAAATGGAACGCCGATATGAGCTATTCTCTCATACGGGCACGCGGAATATTGAGGGATATAACAATCATATTAAGCGCCATAATGAAACATCAGAAGCGAAGCAGCCCTCTCTTCCATACATTGTAGTCATTGTTGATGAGCTAGCTGATTTAATGATGGTCGCATCAAGTGACGTAGAGGATGCGATTACACGACTTGCCCAAATGGCGCGTGCAGCGGGCATTCATTTAATTATCGCAACGCAGCGACCATCTGTTGACGTCATAACGGGTGTCATTAAAGCTAATATCCCGTCCCGTATTGCGTTTAGTGTATCTTCGATGACGGATTCTCGCACAATTCTCGATATGGGCGGTGCTGAGAAGCTGCTAGGAAAAGGAGATATGCTTTTCCTCCCTGTTGGGGCCAATAAACCAAAACGTGTACAGGGTGCCTTTTTATCAGATGAAGAAGTAGAAGAGCTCGTTGATTTTGTCATTGCCCAACAAAAAGCGCAGTATCAGGAAGAAATGATTCCGACGGATAAACCTGAAGAAGCCCAGCCCGAGGTGGATGATGATTTATACGATGATGCTGTTCAACTCATCACAGAAATGCAAACAGCATCGGTTTCGATGCTACAAAGAAGATTTCGAATTGGTTACACACGAGCAGCTCGACTAATTGATGCGATGGAAGCTCGAGGTGTGGTTGGGCCTTATGAAGGCAGTAAGCCACGAGAAGTTCTTGTAAGTAAAGAAGAAGAAGCGCAATCTAGCTGATTGCGCTTCTTTTTTTCTGAGAATAAAAATTCTAAAAGTAAAGTAAAAGACCTTATGACGTGAGAAATGCTACCATTTAAAATATTGGTAATCGAGCTTTTTTTCAAAAAACTATTTCCTTATCTCCTTGAAAATGGTATAGTTATTGTCGAAATATGACTGTTTTTTCAAAAATATTTCATGCGTGTTTCATAGCTCATTTTCATTCATAATATTTTTTGGGAGCTGTGAAAACGCAACCAAACAAAGCATAGCTCGATAGAGAGAAGAGAGAGCGGGCGGCGTTTAAAAAACATGAGGGGGATTAAGATGAAAAAGAAGTATGGTTTTATGTTGTCAGCTGTTTTAGCGGCTGGTACGCTTTTATCTGCTTGTGGGACAAACGATGCAAACAATGAAAGTTCAGGCGGCGGAAGCAGTGAAAGTGGAAGCAAAGATTTTAAAGTAGCTATGGTAACCGATACAGGCGGTGTAGATGATAAATCATTTAACCAATCTGCATGGGAAGGACTTCAGCAGTTTGGTAAAGATAATGGCTTAGAGAAAGACAAGGACTTTAAGTACGTACAATCAACTGCAGCAAGTGACTATCAACCAAACCTTTCAGGTTTAATTCGTGAAGATTATAACTTGATCTTTGGAATTGGGTTTCTAATGCAGCAAGACATTCAAACAATTGCCACGCAAAAACCTGATGCGCAGTTGGCGCTAGTTGATAGCGTTGCGGTAAACGAAGATGGTGATCCAATGGAAAACGTTGCGAGCATTACATTTAAAGAGCATCAAGGGTCATTCCTCGTAGGCGTTATTGCAGGAATGCAGTCTGAATCAAATAAAGTCGGCTTCATTGGTGGAGTTGACTCTGAATTAATTAAAAAGTTTGAAAGCGGCTTTAAAGCAGGCGTAAAATCCGTGAACCCTGATGCTGAGATCTTTACGCAGTACGCGGATGATTTCAACGCAGCTGAAAAGGGTCAGCAGATTGCTGCAACTCTTTATGATAAAGGTGCAGACATCATCTATCACGCTGCTGGCGGAACTGGTAACGGTGTCTTCACAGAAGCGAAGAACCGTGCGAAAAACGGTGAAAAAGTATGGGTAATTGGTGTTGACCGTGATCAGCATGAAGAAGGAATGCCTGAGAACGTAACGCTTACTTCGATGGTTAAGCGTGTGGATACAGCTGTTATTGAAGTTTCTAAGCAAACAATGGACGGAAATTTCCCTGGTGGGGAAGTAACTGAATTTGGTCTTGAAGAAGATGGCGTAGGTATTGCTGAATCTCAGGAAAACGTTTCTGAAGAAGCGTTACAAAAAGTAGAAGAGTATAAAGAGCAAATCCAGAACGGCGATTTAGAAGTGCCAAGCACTGATGAAGAGTACGAAAAATTCGAGAGCTCTCTATAAGAGGTCGAGGAACACGTTTTCCTTAGTAGGAAACGCGATCGATCTACTGGAAATCTCACCTACATTATAGCCAAATACGGGACGAAGGCTAGTATTTTCATAGACTAGCCTTTGTTTCATGTTTGGATAAGGGAGTGGCATCTACATGGAATACGTCATTGAAATGAGAAATATCCGTAAAGAATTTCCTGGTATTGTTGCAAATGACAATATTACGCTTCAGCTAAGAAAAGGAGAAATCCATGCCCTTCTTGGAGAAAATGGCGCTGGGAAATCGACGTTAATGAACGTTCTGTTTGGTCTTTATCAACCTGAAAAAGGCGAAATACACGTTCGAGGAAATAAGGTGAATATTACTGATCCGAACGTGGCAAATGAGCTAGGAATCGGGATGGTTCACCAGCATTTTATGCTTGTTGAGAAATTCACAGTGACTGAAAACATTATCCTTGGAAATGAACCGACCGCCAAAGGTCAGGTTGACGTTAAGAAAGCTGCAAAAGATGTTGCGGCGATTTCGAAGCAATACGGTTTGTCGGTAGATCCTAATGCCAAAATTGAAGATATCTCAGTAGGGATGCAGCAGCGCGTAGAAATTTTAAAAACGCTCTATCGCGGCGCAGATATTTTAATTTTTGACGAGCCCACTGCTGTATTAACACCTCAGGAAATTAAAGAGCTCATTACGATTATGAAGAAGCTGATTTCAGAAGGGAAATCGATTATTCTAATCACTCATAAATTAAAAGAAATTATGGAAGTAAGCGACCGTTGTACAGTTATTCGTCGCGGTGTTGGAATCGGGACAGTGAACGTTGCGGAAACGAACCAGGATGAACTAGCATCCATGATGGTGGGACGTGAAGTAAACTTTTCGATTCAGAAAACACCTTCAGAGCCTTCCAACGAAACGCTTGAAATTAGCAGCCTTGTCGTAGAAGATGCGCGAAAAGTTCCTGTTGTTAATGGGATGAACTTATCCGTTCGTGCAGGAGAAATTGTAGGTATTGCGGGTGTCGATGGAAACGGGCAGTCTGAGTTAATTGAAGCTATTACAGGATTACGTAAAGCGAAATCAGGAAGCATTAAACTGAATGGAAAAGACGTAACAAACTGGAAACCGCGGCGTGTCACAGAAAGCGGTATTGGACATATTCCCCAAGACAGGCATAAGCACGGCCTTGTTTTAGATTTTTCGATTGGCGAAAATATGGTCCTTCAGACCTATTATAAAAGACCTTTTTCAAGAAACGGCATTTTAAACTTTTCTACGATTATGGATAAAGCCAAATCATTAATTAAAGAGTATGACGTGCGTACGCCAAGTGAGATGACACCTGCTAGAGCTCTTTCTGGTGGAAACCAGCAGAAGGCAATTATTGCTCGTGAAATCGATCGTAGCCCCAATTTATTGATTGCGGCTCAGCCAACACGCGGACTTGATGTTGGGGCGATTGAGTTTATTCACTCAAAGCTAGTAGAAGAGCGAGACAAGGGGAAAGCGGTTCTTTTAATTTCATTTGAACTCGAAGAAATCATGAATGTAAGTGACCGCATTGCGGTGATCTATGAAGGGAAAATTGTTGCCATTGTAAAGCCAGAAGAAACGACAGAGCAAGAGCTTGGTCTCTTAATGGCTGGCGCAAAGCGCAAAAAGGCTGGTGAGACAACATGAAGTTATTAAAAGGGAAATGGGCGAGCATTACTGTTCCGTTGCTTTCAGTAGCTTTGGGACTACTCGTTGGCGGAATCATCATGCTTGTGAGTGGCTATAATCCCATTGTTGCGTATGCAGCGTTGTTTAACGGGATTTTCTCAAACACATATGTGTTAGGTGAAACCGTTCGGCAGATGACACCGCTCATTTTGTCAGGGTTAGCCGTCGCGTTTGCTTTCAGAACTGGTCTCTTTAATATTGGTGTAGAAGGGCAGCTTCTTGTTGGCTGGCTCGCATCTGTTTATGTCGGGCTTCAGTTTGAAGGGTTAAGTCCTATCGTTCATATTCCTCTTGCCATTATTGCAGCAGCTTTGGCTGGAGCGATTTGGGCCTTTGTCCCTGGTTTTCTGAAAGCGAAGTATCAAGTTCATGAAGTTATTACAACGATCATGATGAACTATGTTGCGCTTCATGTCGTTAACGCAATTATCCGTACGTATTTACTTGCACCTGGTGAGCGAACGGATCAAATTAATGCTTCAGCGTCACTTCAATCACCGTTTTTGGAATCCATTACGGATTTTTCGCGTCTTCACTACGGGTTTGTGGTTGCAATTATTGGTGCAATCATAATGTGGTTCCTTCTATGGAAAACGACAACAGGGTATGAACTTCGCTCTGTTGGATTTAATAAATATGCATCAGAATATGCTGGGATCAATGTGCAACGAAACATCGTTCTCTCTATGGTCATTTCAGGTGCTTTTGCAGGAATAGCTGGAGCGATGGAAGGACTCGGAACATACGGTTATATGACCGTTATGGCTGACTTTACTGGAGTTGGTTTTGACGGAATCGCAGTTGCGCTTTTAGGTGCAAATGGTGCGCTTGGTGTTGTACTTGCTTCAGCCCTGTTTGGTGGACTAAAAATTGGGGCGCTTAATATGCAGTCTGTTGCTCAGGTGCCAACACAACTTGTTGAAATCGTGATTGCGATGATTATTTTCTTTGTCGCATCCAGTTACTTGATTCACTGGATCAGCAACAGGGTGAGCAAAAGGGGGAAAATTTAATGGATTTTATGCAGATTCTTCAGCTCATTATTCCTGCCGCTATCTTTTCAGCAGCTCCCCTGATTTTCACGGCTCTTGGTGGAGTATTCAGTGAACGGTCAGGCGTAGTAAACATCGGTCTCGAAGGGTTAATGTTAATGGGTGCCTTTACAGGCGCATTGTTTACCATTCTAGGCGAACAGT
Organism: Guptibacillus hwajinpoensis; assembly: GCF_020524165.1. Taxonomy (GTDB): domain Bacteria; phylum Bacillota; class Bacilli; order Bacillales; family Guptibacillaceae; genus Guptibacillus; species Guptibacillus hwajinpoensis_D. The sequence continues at coordinate 967,365 of NZ_JAIVKU010000004.1, read as the reverse complement.
GGGGAATGGGTGCTGCTTCTCCGTGGTTTTCATTAGTTGTTGCGATTATTATCGGGATGCTGTTCTCGTTGCTTCATGCGGTTGCGAGTATTTCGTTTAGAGCGGATCAAGTTGTAAGTGGCGTGGCCCTTAACTTCCTTGCGGCTGGACTTGCCATTTTCCTTGTGAAGAAAATTTTTGACGCAGGACAAACGCCGATTATTCAAGAACGTATCTATAAAACGGATGTTCCGTTTCTAAGCGACATCCCCTTTATTGGACCTCTGTTTTTTTCGAGTGCCTATTACACGTCTTATATTGCAATTGCACTGGCATTTCTTGTGTGGTGGGTTCTCTATAAAACGCCGTTCGGTCTTCGTCTGCGCTCAGTAGGTGAGCATCCAATGGCTGCAGATACGATGGGGATTAATGTAACGAAAATGCGCTATGTGGCGGTTATGCTTAGTGGTGGGTTTGCCGGTTTGGGCGGTGCGGTTTACGCGACTTCGATCGCAGGTAACTTTAGTCACGCAACGATTTCTGGACAGGGCTTTATGGCACTAGCCGCAATGATCTTTGGAAAGTGGCATCCACTAGGTGCGATGGGAGCAGCGTTATTCTTTGGTCTTGCTCAATCGCTTAGTATCACTGGTCAACAAATTCCAGGCTTAAAAGAAATTCCAGAGGTATATCTTCTCATTTCTCCTTACGTGTTAACCATTCTTGCGCTTGCAGGACTTGTTGGACGAGCGGATGCGCCAAAAGCAATTGGTCAGCCGTATGAAAAAGGGAAGCGATAACGTTTTGAGGAAAGCTCTTCGTGCAAACGGAGGGCTTTTTGTTTTGGGTTGTGTTTTGTAGTGGGAGAAGGAGAGGCATTATACTAATAAAGAACGTGTTTAACTTATGGGGCCCGAGCGCCTGTCGAGGCTAAACGGGCTCTTCCGCTTTTCTTGATCCAGCTGCAGTGGACAGACTCTCGGTCACTTCACCCTATAACTCGAACACAAAGGGCGTGTTCAATTTATAGGGCTCCAGTGCCTGCCGTGTCTAACCGCCCACTTCCGCTTTTCTTTTAAAAAGTACTAATTGCTTACACTATGACACATACTATGGTATAAAGGGGGTAAGTTTTACTTTCCTCTAATGGTAGGTAATGGATTTAAAAAAGGAGTGAGGTCAATGGCGATTATCCCTCATGAGAAAACCTCGTGCGGCGGTTTGACGCTACATAGGATCCAGACGGATAAATATAAAACGACGACGGTTGTGGTTCAATTTAAGGCGCGTTTGACGAAGGAGACGGTCACAGAGAGGGCTCTTTTGCCATATGTGTTGCAAAGCGGTACGAAAAACTATGCTTCTTCAAAAGCGGTCCGTACGGAGCTTGAGAAGCTTTATGGCGCAACGCTTGGTGTGGATCTTGCTAAGAAAGGTGATTTCCATGTGATGACGTTCCGTATGGATTTTGCGAATGAAAAGTTTCTTTCTGAAGATGAACCTTTGTTTAAGAAAGCCCTTTCTTTACTTTCAGAAGTGATCATGAATCCGAAGACGGATGGATCTGGCTTTGATTCTTCGATTGTTGATAAAGAAAAGCGTACGATGAAACAGCGAATCCAATCTATTTATGATGATAAAATGCGTTATTCGAACATGAGACTTACACAAGAGATGTTCCCGAATGAGGCTTTTGGTTTGCATATTTATGGAGAAAAAGATGAAGTGGATCGCGTGACGGCGCAGTCTCTTTATGATTATTATAAAAAAGTTTGTGCAGAAGATGAAATTGACTTTTATTTAGTTGGTAACTTAGAAGGCGTGGATGCAGAAAAAGTGGTTAAAGAGCTTTTTCCTTTTGAAGAGCGTACGGAACGGCAGTCTGAAATAACCGAAAAGGCGTCACTGGATGTCGAAGAGAAAGAAATTCTTGAAACACAGGAAATTAAGCAAGGAAAGCTTCATATGGGCTTCCGTTCTGGCGTTGGCTATGCGGATGATGAATACTTCGCTCTTCAGGTATTTAATGGTATGTTTGGAGGATTCTCTCATTCCAAGCTTTTCCGTAATGTCCGTGAAAAGGAGAGTCTTGCTTATTATGCGGCTTCTCGCTATGAAAGTCACAAAGGGTTAATCATCGTCATGTCTGGCATTGAGTTTAAAAACTATCACAAGACTGTTGATATTATTAAGGAACAGCTTACTGCGATGAGAGATGGAGATTTTAACGAAGACGAAATGAAGCAAACGAAAACGATGATTCGAAATCAGCTCCTAGAAACGGTCGACGATGCAAAAGGTATGGTAGAACTTCTGTATCATGGGGTCGTTTCACAGAAGCTACGTACAATTGAAGAGTGGCTTGACGGAGTAGAAGCTGTGACAAAAGAAGATATTTTAGCGGTTGCGGATAAGGTTAAGCTTGATACCGTTTATTTCTTAAAAGGCGAGGAGGCTTAATCATGAAAACTATTCCATTTAATCAGTTGCAGGAAACGCTCTATCATCAAACGATGGACAATGGTCTTGATGTGTATGTTCTTCCTAAAAAGGGATTTAATAAAACGTACGCCACATTCACAACAAAATATGGCTCAGTAGACAATCATTTCGTTCCACTAAACGGATCAGAGGATGTGCAAGTCCCAGATGGTATTGCTCATTTCCTAGAGCACAAAATGTTCGAGAAAGAAGACCGAGATGTATTTCAAGATTTTAGTAAGCAGGGGGCATCTTCGAATGCATTTACTTCGTTTACAAGAACCGCTTACTTGTTTTCAACTACTCAGAACGTCATGCAGAACCTTGAAACACTCGTGAACTTTGTTCAAGATCCTTACTTTAGCGATCAAAGTGTTGAAAAAGAAAAGGGCATTATCGGCCAGGAAATTGAAATGTACAATGACAATTCTGATTGGCGTGCCTATTTTGGTGTAATTGAAAATATGTTTCACCACCATCCGGTAAAAATTGATATAGCTGGTACAATTGATTCAATCGCAAAAATCACGAAAGAATCCCTGTATACGTGCTATGAAACGTTCTATCACCCTTCAAATATGGTGTTATTTATTGTAGGTGCAGTTGAGCCGAATGAAATTATGTCATTTGTGGAGAAAAATCAGGCATCAAAATCGTATAAAGATCAGCCGCCAATCGAACGCTTTTTTGATAAAGAGCCGAAAAAAGTAGCGGAGCAAAAGAAAGTTCTCCCAATGTCTGTTCAAGTGGCGAAATGCCTCGTTGGATTTAAAGAACCGAACCCTGGACGCCAGGGAGAAGATCTACTAAAGCATGAGTTATCCATTAATCTTGCGCTTGACTTAATGTTTGGTCAAAGCTCCGAGAATTATGAGAAGCTTTACAATGAAGGGTTAATTGATCAGAGCTTTTCATATGACTTTACGGAAGAAGAGAAGTTCGGCTTTTCAATCGTTGGAAGCAACACAAGTTCACCTGATGAGCTTGCAGATCGGTTATATGAGATGATCCAATCATTTAAAAATGAAGCAGTGAATTCCGATCAGCTTGAGCGTATCAGAAAGAAAAAAATCGGTAGCTTTTTACGGGCATTAAATTCACCAGAATTTATTGCGAATCAGTTTACTCGCTATCGGTTTAATGACATGGATTTATTTGAAGTTGTTCCTATGCTTGAATCGATTACGGCAAAAGATATCGAAGAAGCAGTTAAAGGTCATTTCGCAGAAGAGTCATTTACTGTTTGTCAAGTTGTTCCGAAGAGCTAAAAAGCACCCGACCGGGTGCTTTTTCACTGATGATAAAAACTGTTTTCAGTTTCAAAAGAGAGGAAGAGTTTTGTGAAAGACGTTTTGATCACTGGGGCTAGTGGAGGTATTGGAAGAGCCATTACGATGAACTACTTGCAAAAAGGCGATCGCGTTTTTGCTCACTACAACACCAACGCTGTTTCGATACAAGAAATGGAAGCGGAATATTCTTATGCGGACCTCGTACCAGTCCAATCTAATTTAGCAAAAAAAGACGGGGTAGCGGTTTTGACAGATAAGGTTGAGGAAGTGGATACACTCATTCTAAATGCCGGTAACAGCTACTTTGGTTTGTTAACAGATATGTCAGGAGATGAAATAGATGCCATGATTCAGCTTCATCTTACATCATCCATTAAGCTTGCAAAGCACTACATTTCCTCTATGGTGCAAAAGAAACAAGGTTCCATTATCGTGGTGTCGTCAGTATTCGGCTTATCTGGAGCATCTTGTGAAGTGGTTTATTCTTCCGTAAAAGGGGGCTTGAATGCTTTTGTGAAGGGGTTAGCTAGAGAATTAGGGCCGAGTGGCGTCCGAGTGAATGCCGTCGCACCAGGCTATATTTCAACCGAAATGAATGCACGAATATCTGGGGAAGATGAACAAACTTTAGTTGATGAAATACCGATGGGGAGAGCCGGTCAGCCTGAAGAGGTAGCTGCATTGATTTCATTTTTAGATTCAACAGAAGCTTCCTACATAAGCGGTCAAATAATTTCCATTGATGGAGCCTGGCAATAAAAAACGATGCATAATGTCCATTCCTTCGAGACAACATATAGGTGATGACTTGATAAAGGAGGGACATAGATGTCTGTACTAGATAATTTTGATTCATGGAAAGGGTTCTTGCACGATCGCTTAAGTCAAGGCGAACAGCAAGGGCTTTCTCAAGAAGTTGTCTCAGATGTTGCTTATCAGATCGGCGGATACCTTGCTGATGGAGTGAAAGCAAAGAATGAGCAGGAGCAGCTTCTTGCTGACCTATGGCATGTAGCAAGTCAAGAAGAACAGCATGCGATCGCAAATATGATGGTTAAGCTTGTTCAAAACGAAAGATAAATGATGATTTCTTTAAAAGGAGGGTGCACCGTTACCCTTCTTTTTCTATGAAATTGTTCAAATGTTGTAAGAAAAGTAAACAAAATCCCTATTCATCTCTTTTAACCTTTATGAAAATCATTTATGATTAAAGGAACATAGGAAATTTGTGGCTAAAGGAGTTGGCGTATGGAGAAGAAGGAATGGTATCTGGAATACGAAATACATAAAAATAGACCGGGCCTTTTAGGCGACGTCGCTTCCCTATTAGGTATGCTCGGTATTAATATCATTACGATCAATGGTGTGGACGATATGCGAAGAGGCCTGCTTCTTCTTGTTGATGAAATCGAGCAGATCGAGCGACTTGAGTCCATTCTCAATACGATGGATAATATTACGGTAACCAAAATGAGGGAACCAAAATTACGCGATCGTCTTGCTGTACGACATGGAAGGTATATCCAGCGTGACGCAGATGATAAGAAAACGTTTCGATTTATTCGAGACGAGCTTGGTTTGCTCGTTGATTTTCTAGCTGAAATCTTTAAGCAGGATGGCCATAAGCTCGTCGGTATTCGTGGAATGCCCCGAGTAGGTAAAACTGAATCTATTGTTGCTTCAAGCGTTTGTGCGAACAAACGATGGGTATTTTTATCCTCGACAATGCTAAAACAAACGGTTCGCACTCAAATCGCAGATGACGAATTAAATAGCGATCATATTTTTTTAATTGATGGAATTGTATCTGCAAGAAGAGCTTCAGAGCGGCACTGGCAGGTACTTCGTGATATTATGAGACTACCGGCAACAAAGGTTGTCGAACATCCTGATATATTTGTTCAAGAAACAGAGTATACGATGAACGATTTTGATTATATAATTGAATTGCGAGACGATCCGGATCAAGAAATTACATATCAGGTAATTGAAAATCGATCTTCTGGATTTTCAAGCTTAGACTTTAACTAATTGGTAGGTGTTTTTCATTGACAGAGCTAGGTCAACGTCTGAAGGAAGCTCGAAATGATAAGGGATTATCGCTCGAGGAAATTCAGTCCATTACTAAGATTCAAAAACGCTATCTTCTTGCCATTGAAGAAGGAAATTACGAACTGCTTCCAGGTAATTTTTATACGCGTGCATTCATTAAAAACTATGCGGAAGCAGTTGGCCTTCACGGGGAAGAATTGCTTGAGGAGTACGCTTCTGAAATTCCAAAAGCAAATGCAGATGTGCCTGAAAGTTTACCACCAAGGAAAATGAGAAGGCCGTCAACACCAAGCAAATCATCATCTGCGTCTTCGAAATGGTCTTCCGTTTTTCCATCTGTTCTCGTTGTGCTCCTGATTGTAGGTGTGGCCGCGTTAATCTGGTATGTTGTTCAGAGCGGTGATCAGAAAACAAATCAGAATGCAACGACAAATCAGGCGGAAGAGCAAGTAACAAGTGATGAAAACAGCGGCAGTGCTCCTAACTCAGATGAAGTAAGTGATGAAGAGAATGCTGCATCATCAGACGATGCGACACAAGATGATAAAGCAAAGTCTGACGATGAAAAAGCAAAGGATGAAACTGAAGAAAAGCCTGCGGAAGAGAAAGAAGAAGAACCAGCTCCTGAAATGGAGATTAAGAAAGTAAAGAGTGATGCGGATCATTCAACTTATGACATCACTAACGCAGATCAGTTTGAAGTGAAGCTAAAAGCATCAGGCTCTAGCTGGGTCGCTTTAACAGGGGCGAGTGATAAAAAGTATGTCTACGAGAGTCTTGCTAAAGGGAAAAATGTGACGCAAGATTTATCGAGTGAAACATCTGCGACGCTTCGACTAGGAAGTTCACCTAGCATTGAAGTGTTTGTGAATGGCGAGAAGCTCGACATTCCTAAAGAACCAGTTGTTCAAAATGTTACGATTAATTTCAAAAAAGCAGATTAAGCTCTCATGGAGTCATCTTTCAGATGGCTCTTTTCTTTCGATTCTAGATTGGTGAAGTTTTCCTTTCTGCATGAAAGAAACAGTGATAGAATAGAATACGATTTAGTGGGGTTGTGAGGAAGAAAATAAAAAGAGATCAGCACACGATTAATAGGTTACATGACATTTAGGAGGAACACACGTGAATTTGCCTAATAAAATTACCGTATCACGCATTTTTTTAATTCCTGTTTTTCTTATTTTTCTTCTGGCGCCACTGCCGCTAGGTGAAACAGAAATCGCAGGTACCGTTTTATTAAATTCTCATTTAATTGCAACCGCGATCTTTATTTTTGCCTCGGTAACCGATTGGATAGACGGTTACATAGCTAGAAAACATAACCTGGTCACGAATCTCGGGAAATTCCTCGATCCGCTTGCCGATAAGCTTCTCGTGACCTCAGCGTTTGTTTCACTCGTTGAGCTTGGAAGTGCGCCAGCGTGGATTGTTGTTATTATTCTTAGCCGTGAATTTGCTGTCACGGGATTAAGATTGGTTGCTTCCTCAGAAGGAGAGGTTCTTGCCGCGAGCAATCTTGGTAAATTGAAAACGTGGATTCAAATCATCGCGATTATCATGCTTTTGATTCAGAATGTTCCGTTTGAAGCCATTGGTTTTCCTTTTGCAACGATTTCCTTATGGGCTGCGCTTATTATTACAGTCTATTCGGGATGGGATTACTTCTCTAAGAATAAAGAGGTCCTACTTAAATCACGTTAACACCTTTAGGGAACAGATCATTCTGTTCCCTTTTGAGCCCTCAAAAGGCGATTAAAGTCATACGTATCTTTGTTTCTTCAGTGCGCATTCTTATACGTAAAGGCAAAACCATTGTATAATGGAAGTGGACGAATGATAAGCTATTGAATCAGTACTTTGATTCGAATAGAGGGGATGGTTAGAAATGAACGCTGAAATTATTGGAATTGGTTCAGAGTTATTACTTGGACAAATCGCAAACACAAATGCACAGTTTATCTCAAAACGTCTGGCTGATCTTGGGATCAATGTTTTTTATCATACGGTAGTTGGCGATAATAACGAGCGCTTAAAACAGGCAATAGAAGTTGCACAGACACGCTCAGACCTCCTGATTTTCACAGGTGGACTTGGTCCTACGAAAGATGATCTTACAAAAGAAACGATCGCAGAAACTCTCAATAAAAAGCTTGTCTATAACGAAGAAGCAATGAACACAATTCAAGCTTATTATGACAAAACAGGTGCTCCAATGTCGGAAAATAACCGTAAGCAGGCACTAGTACTAGACGGTGCTACAGTTCTTCGAAATGATAATGGTATGGCTCCGGGTATGGCTCTTACGGAAAACAATCATACGTACATGCTTTTCCCTGGACCTCCTAAAGAACTTTATCCAATGTTTACAAACTATGCAGAGCCCTATTTACTTGGACAGCTGAAGCAGGGAGATACGATTGTCTCACGTGTTCTTCGGTTTTTTGGCATTGGAGAATCGAGACTCGAAACAGAACTTGAAGATTTAATTGATCAGCAAACAAATCCTACGATTGCACCGCTAGCTGGTGAGTGGGAAGTGACACTACGTTTAACCGCTAAAGCTGACTCAAAAGAAGAAGCAAACAAGTTGATTGATGAAACAGAAAAGAAAATCCATGAACGCGTTGGATCGTTTTTATATGGCTATGGAGAGACGACGCTTGCAAAAGAAGTCTTTTCAATGCTTGAGGATCGTAACTGGTCTATTTCAACAGCGGAGAGCCTTACAGGCGGTATGTTCAGTCAGGAGTTAACAGATCTCCCTGGAGTATCATCACTTTTCTACGGAGGGGTTGTGTGTTACTCTAACGAAGTAAAGCGAGAGATCGGCGTATCAAAAGAGACACTTGAAGCATACGGTGCCGTAAGTGAAGAGTGTGCGATTGAACTCGCAAGAAGCGTAAAAGCGAGATACAAAACCGATATTGGCATCAGTTTCACAGGTGTTGCTGGTCCTGATCCTAGTGAAGGAAAAGAGGCTGGAACCGTTTATATCGGTGTGGATGCACCATCTGGTGAAAAAGTGATTGCCCTGAAACTTGCTGGGAACCGCAATGCGATTCGCAAACGTACTGTGAAACATGGATTTAATACATTATTGAAGTTAGAAAGGTGAATGTCCTAAGTTATGAAGAATTTTGAAGACTTTGCATTATCAAATGAAGTGAAAAAAGCTGTGCTCGAGCTTGGCTTTAAAGAAGCCACTCCGATTCAGGAAAAAGCTCTTGAGCCAATTCTAGAAGGAAGAGATATGATCGGTCAGGCGCAAACTGGTACAGGGAAAACGGCTGCGTTTGGTATTCCCGTTATTGAAAAAGTGAAAAAGATCGGTGGTCCTGAAGCGATCATTTTAACGCCAACGCGTGAGCTAGCCATGCAGGTAGCCATCGAGCTACAGAAGCTCTCAAAATACAAAGGTCTAAATGTACTCGCAGTATACGGTGGGGAACCAATCTATCATCAAATTCGCGCTTTAAAAAGAGGCGTTAACATTGTTGTCGGAACGCCGGGACGTATGCTTGACCATTTAAAGCGTAAGACGCTTCGCACGGATAATATTCATACAGCTATTCTAGATGAAGCTGATGAAATGCTTGATATGGGCTTTATTGACGATATTGAACTGATTTTTAAACAGCTGCCTGTTAAGCGTCAGTCACTTTTATTTTCTGCTACCATTCCAGCGCCGATCCGTAAGCTTTCAAGTAAGTATTTGAAAGATCCAATTACTATTTCCGTTTCTAAAGGGGATGTAACTGCTGATACAGTGGAGCAGGTCTATTACCGCACATTTGAAAGTGATAAATTTGATACACTCTGTCGCGTTATTGAAAGCGAAGACATTCGTCTTGGAATCATTTTCACTAAAACGAAAAAAGGGGCTGCGCAAGTAACGGAATCATTGAAAAAGCGTGGGTACCGCGCGGAAGAGCTTCATGGTGATCTTACTCAGCAACAGCGATCTAAAGTCATGAATCTCTTTAGACGATCTCAAGTGAATTTCCTTGTAGCGACCGATATCGCAGCAAGAGGAATTGACGTCGCTCACGTGAGCCACGTGATTAACTATGATATTCCTGAAGATCCTGAGCGCTATGTTCACCGTATTGGACGCACAGGACGCGCTGGTAACAAAGGAATTGCGCTAACCCTGGTAACACCAAAAGATATGCGCTTCCTACAGTCAATTGAATCAAAGATTAAGTTGAACCTTTCAGCAGAGCCTCTTCAAGATGAAACAGTAGATCTTGATAACATCGTAAAATCTGTTGAAAAGCAGCTGAAAAAACAGAAATCTGATTCAACAGCTCGCGAAACGGCCGATCTTCTATTAGCAAAGTACAATGCAGAAGATCTTGTTCAAGCTTTTCTTGAAAATGCCATTCAAGAGAAGCAAAACACCACACCTTCTGAATATAATTTCGGTGAAACAGGTGGACAGAACGGAATGGTTCGTTTCTTCTTGAACGTAGGACGTAATATTGATCTCCACCCTAAAAAATTGCTAAGTGAACTCTCAGCTATGGCGGGTGTTGAAACAGAATCTGTCGGCCGGATTGATATCTTCGAGAAATTCTCGTTCTTTGAAGTACATGAAGACGTTGCGCCATTCGTCTACGAAGCGCTTCGGGCAGGTGGGATTGATGGTAAATCAATCCACTTAGAACCTGCCAAACCACAAAAAAGCAGAGTGTAAATAGATGACGATCAGCTTCAACAAGGGGCTGATCGTTCTTCTTTCATCATCAGCTTGTTTCTTTATACAGGTTCAGGAAATGTCAAGAGTCTTCCAAAATAAAAAAAGACGAATAAATGTTCGGTTTTCTATTGGCAAATGACCGAAAAAGAGATATGATAGTGATAGCTTAATAACGAGGAGGAATTCATTCGTGAGTGATCGTAAAGCTGCCTTAGATATGGCACTTAGACAAATAGAAAAACAATTCGGTAAAGGTTCAATCATGAAGCTCGGCGAACAAGCGGAGCAAAGAGTCTCTACAGTATCCACTGGGTCACTGGCTCTAGATATTGCTCTCGGTGTAGGAGGATATCCAAGAGGTCGCGTTATCGAAGTATACGGACCGGAATCTTCAGGTAAAACAACTGTTGCTCTTCATGCGATTGCAGAAGTTCAGCGTAACGGCGGTCAGGCCGCATTTATCGATGCTGAGCATGCCCTTGATCCGGTTTATGCAGAAAAGCTCGGTGTTAACATCGATGAACTATTACTTTCTCAACCTGATACAGGAGAACAAGCCCTTGAAATTGCTGAAGCGCTCGTACGAAGCGGTGCAGTAGATATGGTTGTTGTTGACTCCGTAGCTGCCCTTGTACCAAAGGCTGAAATCGAAGGTGAAATGGGAGATGCACACGTTGGTTTGCAAGCACGTCTAATGTCTCAAGCACTTCGTAAGCTTTCTGGTGCAATTAATAAATCCAAAACAACCGCGGTCTTTATCAACCAGATTCGTGAAAAAGTTGGGGTTATGTTCGGTAACCCAGAAACAACTCCAGGCGGACGTGCGCTGAAATTCTATTCATCTGTTCGATTAGAAGTTCGTCGTGCTGAAACGCTGAAACAGGGTAATGACATGGTCGGAAACAAAACACGAATTAAAGTTGTTAAGAACAAGGTAGCTCCGCCGTTTAAACAGGCAGAAGTCGACATCATGTACGGGGAAGGTATTTCCAAGCAGGGTGAAATCCTTGATATTGGTTCAAATCTTGAAATCGTTCAGAAGAGCGGCGCATGGTTCTCCTTTGAAGGTGAACGCCTTGGACAAGGTCGTGAAAATGCAAAGCAATTCTTGAAAGAAAATCCGGCAATGGAAGCTGAGATTGAAGGGCGTATTCGCGCTCATCATAATCTTGATGCCGATAAGCAAGTGGATGAAGCTGCTGCAGGTAACGAAACGCTTCTTCCTGACGAAGAATAAAAAGATTGGAAAGTCGGTCACAAAGACCGGCTTTTTTTCTAGCTATATTGTCTTTGGATACTAGTTTGTCCACCTTAAAACTGACTGAGTTTCCATGATCAGGCAGTGAATGCCTATTCAATCACGACGTTTTCAAGAGAAGTTTAAGGCGAAAAAATGAGCTATAATGAGATATTTGAAGGGATTTTGCCTCTATGTGCTCTCTTGACAACCTTTACGCTGAAAGATACAATATTAATTGTATAATTATAATTTTCTAGTAAAATTATACTTTACTCTTAACAGATGACATGTGCTGGATTGAAATCTTGCAAGTGGTACTAAGTATTAACATGACAGCAAACCAACAAGTTGATAGCAGGAGGAGGTGAGTTCGATGGATATAGTGATCATCATCTCCACTATGCTGGTCTCTGCAGTCGTCGGAGCAGTTGTTGGATTTCTTGTTCGCAAAACGATTGCTGAAGCGAAAATCTCCAGTGCAGAAATGGAAGCGCAACGGATTATCAAAGAAGGTAAAAACGACGCTGAAGCTTTGAAAAAGGAAGCTATGCTTGAAGCGAAGGACGAGAATCATAATCTTCGTGTTGAAGCTGAGCGTGAAATTCGTGAACGCAGAAATGAGTTACAAAAACAAGAGAATCGTTTGGTACAAAAAGAAGAGGTCCTTGATCGTAAAAGTGAGACTCTTGACAAAAAAGAGGATTCCCTCGAAAGAAGAGAGGACTCTCTCACCAAAAAACAACGACAAATTGAAGAGATGGAAGGCAAAGTGGAGGAGTTGCTTCAAGAGCAACAACACGAGCTTCAGCGAATTTCCGGTTTAACGAGGGAAGAAGCGAAGCAAATCATCTTCCGTGAAAGCGAGCAGGAACTTGAGCATGAGCTAGCGCAAATGGTAAAAGAGCGCGAGAATTATGCGAAAGAAGAAGCTGATAAGAAGGCGAGAGAAGTATTGTCGCTTGCGATTCAGCGCTGTGCAGCGGATCATGTTGCAGAAACAACGGTTTCCGTTGTTAACCTGCCTAATGACGAGATGAAAGGTCGGATCATTGGTCGTGAAGGCCGAAACATTCGAACTCTTGAAACGCTAACGGGAATTGACCTGATTATCGATGATACACCTGAGGCAGTTATTCTGTCCGGTTTTGATCCGATACGTAGAGAAATTGCTCGTAATGCCCTGGATAAACTCGTACAGGATGGAAGAATTCACCCTGCACGAATTGAAGAAATGGTTGAGAAATCACGCAGGGAAGTGGATGAATACATTCGCGAAGTGGGAGAACAATCCACATTTGAAATTGGGGTTCACGGACTCCACCCAGATCTTATTAAGATCCTGGGCCGATTGAAGTTCCGTACAAGTTATGGACAAAATGTCTTGAAACATTCCATGGAAGTTGCTTACCTTACCGGTCTCATGGCCGCAGAGCTTGGAGAAGACGTACAGCTTGCACGTCGCGCTGGTCTCCTTCACGATCTCGGTAAAGCGATTGACCACGAAGTTGAAGGGAGTCACGTCGAAATTGGCGTAGAACTTGCAACGAAGTATAAAGAGCATCCGGTTGTCATTAATGCAATCGCATCTCACCATGGTGATACGGAAGCAACATCAGTAATCTCCACGCTTGTGGCAGCAGCCGATGCTTTATCCGCTGCACGTCCAGGAGCGCGTCGTGAAACGCTTGAGACGTATATTCGTCGTCTTGAGAAGCTTGAAGAAATTTCTGAGTCATTTGAAGGCGTTGAGAAATCGTTCGCCATTCAAGCTGGTCGAGAAATTCGGATCATGGTGAAACCTGATCTAGTCGATGACGTTTCATCGTATCGTCTTGCACGAGAGATTACGAAGAAAATCGAAAATGAACTGGACTACCCTGGGCACATTAAGGTCACGGTCATCCGTGAAACAAGGGCAGTTGAGTATGCAAAATAAAGCGATGCCGCGCGCATCGCTTTATTTAATTTCACCAAAAACTTACGAACGATACTTTCTTTTGATAAACTGATAAAGAATGAAAACAGAGATTGGAGCATTAATATGAAGATTTTATTTATTGGAGACGTAGTCGGTTCTCCTGGACGCAATATGGTTTCAACTTATTTACCTCGTTTAAAGAAAAAATATAAACCCACCTTTACGATTGTGAATGGAGAGAATGCTGCAAGTGGGCGTGGCATTACAGAAAAAATTTATCGTGGCTTTCTGGAGTCGGGTGCTCAAGTGATTACAATGGGGAACCATACGTGGGATAACCGAGAGATTTTTGAATTTATTGATCGTGCACCGAAACTCGTTAGACCTGCGAATTATCCAGAAGGAACACCTGGAAATGGATCAACGATTGTAAATATAAATGGCGTTGAAGTGGGCGTCATTAACTTGCAGGGTCGAACGTTTCTTCCTGCCATGGATGATCCATTCCGTAAAGCGGATGAACTGATAGAAGAAATGAGAGAAAGAACACCGGTTATCTTTGTTGATTTTCATGCAGAAACAACAAGTGAAAAGCAAGCGATGGGCTGGTACCTTGATGGAAGAGTAACCGCGGTTGTTGGAACGCATACTCATGTGCAAACAGCTGATGAGCGCATTTTGCCTGGTGGGACAGCTTACTTAACAGATGCTGGAATGACGGGACCTTACGATGGCATTCTAGGCATGGAGCGAGAAGCTGTTATTAATAAGTTCCTGACAACGATGCCTGTGAGGTTTGAAGTAACGAAAGGGCGGGAACAACTTAGTGGGGTCTTTTTAACACTAGATCCAAAAACTGGTAAGGCCACAAAGATTGAACGAATTGCGATTAATGACGACCATCCATTCTATGATTAAAGAACGTTTGGAAAAAATGGCGGAAACAGCAGGAATACAAGCTTCTTACAAGGAATATAGTCTAGAGTGGTAATGGATGATCAAATTAAGGAGGGGCTATAATGGATATATTAAAAGTTTCAGCAAAATCCAATCCTAATTCTGTAGCTGGTGCACTTGCGGGCGTCCTTCGGGAACGCGGAAATGCCGAGATTCAAGCGATTGGAGCAGGTGCACTAAATCAGGCTGTGAAGGCAGTAGCCATCGCAAGAGGGTTTGTAGCACCTAGTGGCGTTGACCTCATTTGTATCCCTGCTTTCACTGATATCTTAATTGATGGTGAAGAGCGTACCGCAATTAAACTTATTGTAGAGCCTCGCTAAATAGTTCCGTCAGAAAAACCTGTTTGTATTTACAAACAGGTTTTTTATACTTTAATCTGTACTGTAGAAAGAATGAAGGAGGATCATCATGAATATAGTAGATGCACATTGTGACGTACTTTGTAAAATGTGGCTAAACCCCTCTCTCTCTTTTGAAGATGGTCAAGGCCTTCATACGAATCTTAATCAAATGAGAAGAGTCGGAGCAAAGTTACAGCTTTTTGCGATTTATGTTCCGGAAAGTGTACCAGATTCCGCTAAATTTGATTGTGCTCTTGAAATGGTAGATCTATTTCATGAGAAGATTATTCAACCATATGATGACGTGGTAGCCGTTTACTCCAAAAAAGAAGCAGAGCAGCTTCCTGATGGAAAAATTGGGGCGATGCTCACGTTAGAAGGTGTTGATGCGATTGGTAAGGAAGCGACAAGGCTTAGGACACTTATTCGGCTCGGTGTACGATCCGTTGGCTTAACGTGGAACTACGGAAATGCGACCGCTGATGGCATTCTTGAATCAAGAGGCGCAGGATTAACCGATTTTGGGAGGAGCCTTGTCGATTTACATAACCAGCATCGGATTTGGACCGATGTTTCCCATCTTTCCGTGCGCGCCTTCTGGGATGTCGTTGAGCATGGACGTTATGTGATCGCAAGTCACTCCAATGTAAAAGCTATTTGCACGCATCCAAGAAACCTTGATAACCAGCAATTAACTGCACTGATTGAGAAGAATTCCTTGATCGGCGTTACTTTTGTACCAAAGTTTTTACGTAATGATCGAAATGCAAGTGTATCGGATATTATCCATCATATTGAACATATTTGTAGCCTTGGTGGTGCGGAGAATATTGGACTTGGCTCTGATTTTGATGGTATTGATCAAGTTCCCAAAAACTTAACATGCTACAGCGACTATCCTCGACTTGTTGAGGAGCTACATCGTTATTACAATGATGATCAGGTAAATGGCTTTTTAGGTAAAAATTTGATTGCTAGAATCCCAAGCTAAGTAAGAATTTAGTAATTGTGAGTTTTATGAGCAGGGAATTATCATCCTATTTCGAACTAGTAATATAAGCAAGCGGTTTCAGGTACTAGATTAGAAAGGGTGGGGCGTTATGATCGAACAACTTTCGTGGAAAGTTGGAGGACAGCAGGGTGAAGGAATAGACAGTACAGGAGAAATATTTGCGATTGCATTAAATCGACTTGGCTACTATTTATATGGTTACCGGCATTTCTCGTCCCGTATTAAAGGCGGGCATACGAATAATAAAATTCGCGTGAGTACGAAAGAAGTTCGAGCGGTTTCGGATGATCTCGACATGCTGATAGCGTTCGATCAAGAAACGATTGATGTCAATGCACATGAACTCCATAGCAGAGGCATCATTATTGCCGATGCCAAATTTAAACCAGTTAAGCCTGAATATTGTCAGGCGACACTTGTTATCATTCCCTTTACTGAAATCGCGACAGAACTTGGCACTTCTTTAATGAAAAACATGGTAGCAATCGGGGCTACGAGTGCGGCTCTTGGTATAGACACTGCAACGTATCAAGCGGTAGTAGAAGAAATTTTTGGTCGAAAAGGCGAAAAAGTGGTAAACAATAACATGGAAGCCATACAGCGGGGGGCGGATGCTTATATGTCATCCGTTGGAGACAGTGTTCAAACCCTTTCGCTTAAAAAGGCAGATGGAAAGAATCGCATGTTTATGATTGGGAATGATGCCATTGCACTTGGAGCTCTAGCCGGCGGAGCGAGACTAATGGCAGCCTATCCGATTACGCCAGCGTCAGAAATCATGGAGTATTTAATTAAGAAGCTCCCAGAATTTGGTGGCACTGTTGTGCAAACAGAGGATGAAATCGCGGCGGCAACGATGGCTATAGGTTCAAACTATGCAGGGGTTAGAACGTTAACAGCCTCGGCCGGACCGGGGTTATCGCTCATGATGGAAGCCATCGGGCTATCTGGTATTACCGAAACGCCGCTCGTCATCGTCGACACCCAGCGCGGGGGGCCAAGTACGGGACTTCCAACGAAGCAGGAGCAGTCGGATTTGCTGGCGATGATTTACGGAACGCATGGGGAAATTCCTAAGATTGTCATTGCGCCGAGTACCGTTGAGGAAGCATTCTATGATGCGATTGAAGCGTTTAATCTTGCGGAGGAATATCAGTGTCCCGTTATTTTGCTCTCAGATCTTCAATTATCACTTGGCAAGCAATCCGTTGAGCCGCTTGATTACAATAAGATCAACATTCGAAGGGGTAAGCTGAACGATCAAGAAATCGCTGAACGGGAAGATAAGTCGTACTATAAACGTTTTGAAATTACGGATGATGGCGTTTCAAATCGTGTCATTCCAGGAACGAAAAATGGTATTTTCCACGTAACCGGTGTTGAGCACGATGAAACAGGTAAACCTTCGGAAGTGCCACAGAACCGAAAAGACCAAATGGAGAAACGATTGCGGAAAATTCATAACATCTCCTTTCAGAATCCAATTTATAAAGCGGCGCCTCATGCAGAGGCAGATTTGCTTTTGATTGGCTTTAATTCAACGAGAGGAAGTATTGAAGAAGTAATGCCAAGACTTGAAGCAGATGGTTTAAAAGTGAATCATGCTCAAATTCGCCTTGTTCACCCTTTTCCAGCAGATGAGCTAAAGCCCATGTTGCAGGCGGCGAAGAAAGTGATCGTGATTGAACATAATGCAACTGGGCAGCTGGCAAGTCTCGTAAAAATGAATGTAGGGTACGGTGAAAAGATTGAAAGCTTATTAAAATACGATGGCAATCCGTTCTTACCAGGTGACATCCATCAACAATGCAAGGAGATGTTAGCGAATGGCCACATTTAAAGATTTTCGTAATCAGGTAAAGCCAAACTGGTGCCCAGGCTGTGGAGATTTCTCCGTTCAAGCCGCCATTCAACGAGCTGCCGCAAATGTGGGATTAGAACCTGATGACCTCGCAGTGATATCTGGTATTGGCTGTTCAGGTCGGATAAGTGGATATATTAATGCCTATGGCTTTCATGGCATTCATGGTCGATCGCTTCCGATTGCCCAGGGCGTTAAAATGGCTAACCGAGATTTAACAGTCATTGCTTCCGGTGGAGACGGAGATGGCTTTGCCATTGGCATGGGGCATACCATTCATGCGATGAGACGAAATATTGATGTGACGTATATCGTGATGGATAATCAAATCTATGGTCTAACGAAAGGGCAAACCTCTCCAACGAGTGCAGAGGGCTTCAAGACGAAAAGTACCCCTTCAGGCTCAATCGAGTCTTCTCTTTCCATCATGGAACTCGCGCTTTCAAGCGGCTGTGGTTTTGTAGCCCAAAGCTTTTCAACCGATTTAAAAGACTTAGTCGCTATCATTGAGCAAGGAATTCAACATAAAGGTTTTTCATTGATTAACGTATTTAGTCCGTGCGTCACCTTTAATAAAGTGAACACGTATGATTGGTTCAAACAAAATCTTGTTAGTTTAAAAGATATTGAAAACTATGATCCTCACAATCGGATGATGGCGATGCAAACGCTAATGGAGCACAATGGACTCGTCAAAGGGTTGATTTATCAGAATCCGAATCGCCCCTCTTATCAAGATTCTGTTCGAGGGTATAGTTCAAGCGCCTTATCAAAACAGGATCTGACTCTTCCAGAAGAAAAATTCACCGAGTTAATGGCGGAATTTATGTGAAATGAAAAGCCCTTCACGTTCTGAAGGGTTTTTTTTGTGGAAATGAGGAAGAAAACATTTTCCATAAATAAAACTATAAGTGTCCTTGTATAGAGGACACTTCATCTTTACGTTATATGTGAAAAATGATACGATGTTTGTGATAATAGGAATCATTGAACGTTTTAAAAAAGTGAGGTGTACGCAGTGGAAGGAAAAATGAAGGCGATTGTGAAGCATGAACGTGCCAAAGGTGCTCAGCTACAAACCGTTGATATTCCACAAATTAGTGATAATGAAGTACTCATACAAGTAAAAGCAACATCCATTTGCGGAACGGACGTACATATTTATACGTGGGATGAGTGGTCACAGAGTCGCGTCAATCCCCCTTATGTTTTT
Source organism: Guptibacillus hwajinpoensis (assembly GCF_020524165.1). Classification (GTDB taxonomy): domain Bacteria; phylum Bacillota; class Bacilli; order Bacillales; family Guptibacillaceae; genus Guptibacillus; species Guptibacillus hwajinpoensis_D. The sequence continues at coordinate 948,314 of NZ_JAIVKU010000004.1, read as the reverse complement.
GGACATGAGTTTGCAGGTGTAGTCGTAGAAAAAGGGGGAAATGTTACGAATCTTGAGGTTGGCGACCATGTTTCAGCAGAAACACATATTGTTTGTAACCAATGTCCACAGTGTTTAACAGGAAAGTTTCATATTTGTGAAAACACAAAGATTATTGGGGTCGACACGGATGGCTGCTTTGCAGAATACGTAGCGCTTCCATCACAGAACATCTGGAAAAATCCCGAGTCATTATCGTTTGACGTGGCCTCTGTACAGGAGCCGATGGGTAACGCCGTTCATACAGTATTGGCAGGAGACGTAGCTGGAAAGACAGTAGCCATTATAGGCTGTGGGCCGATTGGAATAATGGCTGTAGGCGTTGCAAAAGCAGCTGGTGCTTCACAGGTTATTGCGCTTGATTTAAATGATTACCGTCTGAACCTTGCGAAAGAAATGGGTGCAACAACTGTCATCAATTCTCGAAATGAAGATCCGCTTCAAGTCGTGAAGGAGCTAACGAACGGTCATGGTGTTGACGTTGTTTGTGAAATGTCAGGACATCCGATCGCCATGAACCAGGGCTTTAAAATGGTAACAAACGGAGGACGTGTCTCCATTCTTAGTTTACCAGTTCGACCGGTTGAAATTGATGTGACGAATGACATTGTCTTTAAAGGCATTACTGTTCAAGGTATTACGGGAAGAAAAATGTTCGAAACATGGCGTCAAGTGTCAGGTCTGCTACAATCAGGGCAGGTAGATGTAGAGCCGATGATTACGCATCACTTCCCACTTGAAGACTTTGAAAAGGGCTTCGAATTAATGATTGAAGGTAAATGTGGTAAGGTAGTATTACATCCATAAGGCTCATACTTGAGCCATTACATACTAATGAGGAGGCCAATCAATGAAAGGTTTTGAATATCTCCAAGAAGAGCTTGATCAAATGCAGGAGGAAGGCGTTTTTCGTAATTTAATTCCACTTGAGTCTGCACAAGGGTCGCGCGTAACGATTAAAGGGAAAAATGTGATTCAGCTTTCATCAAATAACTATCTCGGACTAACAGACCATCCGAAAATGAAGCAAGCAGCGATTGAAGCGGTTGAAAAATACGGAGCAGGAACTGGCTCTGTTCGTACGATTGCTGGGACGCTTTCGATGCACGAACAGTTTGAAGAAAAGCTTGCCGAATTCAAGCATACGGAAGCGGCACTCGTGCTTCAATCCGGGTTTGCAACGAATCAGGCAGTACTTTCAGCAATCTTAACAAAAGAAGATGTCGTGATTTCGGATGAACTAAACCATGCTTCTATCATTGACGGCATTCGCTTAACTAAAGCGGGACGTCGCATTTACAAGCATACAGATATGGAAGACCTTGAGAATGCATTGAAGGAAACGCAAGACTATCGTACACGTCTTGTCGTAACGGATGGCGTCTTCTCAATGGACGGAAACATTGCACCGCTTACTGAAATTGTGGAGCTTTGTGAGAAGTATGATGCACTTGTGATGGTTGATGACGCTCATGCAAGTGGCGTACTTGGTGAGAACGGTCGTGGAACGGTTGACCACTTCGGCTTAAACGGACGCGTTCACATTCAAGTTGGTACGCTAAGTAAGGCGATTGGCGTTCTTGGTGGTTATATTGCAAGCACGAAAACACTTCGTGATTACTTAATTCACAAAGGTCGTCCATTCTTGTTTAGTACATCTCATCCACCAGCGGTAACAGCGGCTTGTTCAGCCGCAATTGACGTTCTTGTAGAGGAGCCAGAGTTAATTGAGAAGCTTTGGGATAACACGAAGTTCTTTAAAGCTGGCTTGAAAGAACTTGGTTTTGATACAGGTATAAGTGAAACGCCGGTTACGCCAGTGATCATTGGAGATGAGGCACTTACGCACAAGTTTTCCGATAAGCTATTTGAAAACGGCGTTTTTGCGCAGGGGATTGCGTTCCCAACTGTTGCAAAAGGAAAAGGCCGCGTTCGTACGATTGTAACAGCGCAGCATTCAAAAGAAGATCTTCAAGAAGCTTTAGACGCATTTGAGAAGTCTGCAAAAGAACTTGAAATTCTATAATTGAAAGAGAGGGGGGGCTGATCCTCCTCTTTTTTTCGGCTAATGGGATCATTCTTTATTTGTTCACCTAATCGTGCTCGGAGGCTTTTCCAGGTTTTATTGATTAAATACTCTGAAGCCCTTATAATAAAGGAATGTCCATTAGTTACACATTTCTTAATTGACAATAAAGGATAACGAATAAAACGGAAGCTTTTATAGAAATCATTTCTATTAGCGAGGTTTTTCTAAGTTTAGGAGCATTATGCTCTTTTTCATAGCAGGGTCATCCTTTTTAATTAGAAAGGAGTCGAACGACATGAACGAACAGCAGCGCCTGGATTCGCAAATCAATGTAAAGAAAACAGAGAAAACAACGGAAGATTACGCGAAGTATTTCCAGACAACGTATCAGGCACCTAACTTAAAAGATGCCAAGCGCAGAGGGAAAGAAAATGTAAACGTTCATTATGATTTTGAAATTCCGGAAAATATTAAAAACCTGGGGAAAGATAAGAAGTTTTTAATTCGCACGTACGGTTGCCAAATGAATGAACACGATACCGAAGTAATGGCAGGGATTTTTGAAGAAATGGGCTTTGAATCCACTACAGAAGTGACAGAAGCAGATGTCGTTCTCCTTAATACATGTGCGATTCGTGAAAATGCAGAGAACAAAGTGTTTGGCGAACTTGGTCATCTAAAACCTTTGAAGATGGAAAATCCAGATCTTATTATTGGTGTATGTGGATGTATGTCACAGGAAGAATCTGTGGTTAACCGCATCATGCAAAAGCATCAATTCGTTGATTTAATCTTTGGTACACATAACATTCACCGTCTTCCAGAACTGATGGAGCAAGCAGTCTTTGGGAAAGAAATGGTGATGGAAGTATGGTCAAAAGAAGGCGACATCATTGAAAACCTTCCGCGTACAAGAAAAGGCGAAATCAAAGCATGGGTTAACATCATGTACGGTTGTGATAAATTCTGTACATATTGCATTGTGCCTTATACACGAGGGAAAGAAAGAAGCCGTCGCCCTGAAGATATCATTCAGGAAGTACGCCACTTAGCCGCAAAAGGCTATAAAGAAGTGACGCTCCTCGGACAGAATGTAAACGCCTACGGGAAAGATTTAGAAGATATCGAGTACGGCCTCGGTGATCTGATGAACGAGATTCATAAGATTGATATTCCTAGAGTTCGTTTCACGACAAGTCATCCACGTGACTTTGATGATCGTCTTGTAGAAGTACTTGGTCAGGGAGGCAATCTGGTCGATCATATCCATCTTCCTGTTCAAAGTGGAAGCAATGAGGTTCTGAAGTTAATGAACCGTCGCTATACGCGCGAGACGTATTTAGAGCTAGTTCGTAAGATTAAAAAGGTGATGCCAAACGCGACCTTTACGACTGATATTATCGTTGGTTTCCCTAATGAAACGGACGAACAGTTCGAAGAAACGATGGAACTCGTAAAAGAGGTAGAGTATGACAGTGCGTATACGTTCATTTACTCCCAGCGTGATGGCACGCCAGCGGCTAAAATGACAGATAACGTACCAATGGAAGTGAAGAAAGAACGCCTTCAGCGATTGAACGCACTCGTGAATGAAATGGCGGCCAAAAACAACGCTGTTTTTGAAGGGCAAATCGTGGAAGTTCTCGTAGAAGGTGAAAGTAAGAAAAATGCGGATGTTCTTTCTGGCTATACGAGCAAGAATAAAGTGGTTAACTTTAGAGGTCCTAAATCATTAGTTGGTCAAATTGTCCAGGTGAAAATCACAAAAGCAAAAACGTGGTCACTTGATGGCGAATATATTGAAAAAACGGCTGAGGTGAATGCATAATGGTATCGAGAATGGAAGTTATTGCAAAAGCGAAAGATCTTGCGAAGCTCGTTTCTGAAACGGAAGAAGTGGATTTCTTCAAACGTGCTGAAGAAAAGATCAATGAAAACAAAAAAGTGCAAAGTTTGATTGCGCGCATTAAATTAGAACAAAAAGAAGCGGTGAACCTTCAACACTACAGCAAGCATGAAGCGTTGAAGGAGAAAGATGAGCGGATCGATAAGCTGATGCAGCAGCTTGATGAGATTCCGGTTGTACAGGAATTCAAGCGCTCGCAGTCAGATGTGAATGACCTTCTTCAGCTTGTAGCAAACACGATTTCTAACACGGTAACAGATGAGATTATCGAATCTACTGGTGGAAATGTTCTTGAAGGAACAACTGGCTCAAGTCAGCAGGGACAAGGGTGTAAGTAATCGTTACAATATGAATCTAAAAGCCTTCCAGTACACTGGAAGGCTTTTTCTATGCAATACGCACCCATTTTTCGAAATATTCCCTTAATATACTGGGTAATTATGCTAATATAAGCGAAGAGGCTGATCCTGCCACGATAGGTTTTAATTTGATGCTCTAACAAGCAGAGAGAATCGGAGGATTACCAGTTGAAACGATCTGTTATAAAAGATGATACGACGCATGTTCACCTCACTGAATGGGGAGAAGAAGAGTTTCCATTGTACGGTTAAACTTATACCGGAAACAACCCATATGTTGCATTGGGATAACCCGGAAGTTGTCGTAAACGAAATTAAATCAAATTGGAAGTAGGGATTTGAAATGCAAAGAGAGGAAAGCATCCGAGTTGTCATTGGATCAGGAGATTATTCAAATAACCCTGGCTGGATGGAAACACAGGAGTCGGAACTCGATCTATTAAACCAACAGCAGTGGCAAGAACGTTTTGACAAGTCTTCCATTCACGCAATTTTAGCAGAGCACGTCTGGGAGCACTTAACCTATGAAGAAGGGAAGAAAGCAGCGCAAACATGCTATCCGTATTTAAAGAGAAACGGCTATATTCGTTGCGCTGTGCCGGACGGGTATTTTCCAGATGAAGCTTATCAAAAAGGTGTGCAAGTTGGAGGGCCGGGACCTATCGATCATCCTGCTGCAAGCCATAAGATTGTTCATAATTATAAAACGCTAACATCAATGTTTGAAGATGCGGGCTACCAGGTACGTTTGCTCGAATATTGTAATGAAAAAGGCGAGTTTATCTATAACGAGTGGGATGAGAAAGATGGTTTTATCTATCGTTCGAAACGATTTGATCAAAGAAATGCTCAAGGAAAGTTGGGATTTGTTTCACTAATTGTCGATGCGATTAAATCGGAACAGGACAAATGAGAACTGTTTAATCCGTATGATTGGAAGGTGAACAGATCATGTCTAACTGGCATAATTGCTCCTCTGAAGTAGCTGAGTTTGTTAAGCAACTCGTGCTGAAAACGAAAAAGATACTAGGAAGTCATTACATAGGTTTCTATCTCCACGGTTCGTTAGCGGTTGGTGGGTTTAATTCAAAGCAAAGCGATCTCGACTTTTTGGTCATAACTAAAAAGGGCGTTACTGTTCAAACAAAAAAAGAGTTAGCGCAATTGTATTTATCTGCCTCAAGCAAGCCCTATCCGATCGAAATGAGTTTGCTTCGGGAAAAATACCTGAGAATTTGGGAACACCCGAGTTCCTACGATTTTCATTTTAGCGAATTTTGGAGGGAGCGGTACGAACGTGATTTAAAAACAAACGGAAGTGAATACATAAATGCACAAGTTCACAAAGACCCAGATCTTGCAGCTCATATAACAATCACGACAGAGCGAGGAATTTGTATCGATGGGCGACCGATTGAACGAACGTTTCCGAAAGTGCCGAGGGAACATTATATATCCTCTATTTTAGGAGATTTTGAAGAATGTGTAGAAGGAATGGCAAGTAACCCTATTTATAGTATCCTAAACACGATAAGGGTTTATTGGTATTTGAAGGATGGAGTGATTTCCTCAAAGAAAGAGGCTGGGATTTGGGGGTTAGACTCCCTGCCAATAGAGCTTAAGTTTACTGTTGAAAAAGCAATTCATTGTTACTTAGATGGAGAGAGACCCTATGAATTTAACAGAGAAGAGTTATTGCCTTTTACTCATTACATAACAAAAGAAGTTCGAGCCTACTTGATATGACAACTAAATCTAGGAGGGGACCGTTTGCGCATTTTTCATGTCAGTGAAGAAGACGATATTCATGAATTTCAGCCAAGGGTTCCTACGCGTCAAGATCTTGACCAAACAACGGGGCTTGTATGGGCGGTTAACGAAGCTTGTTTACCCAATTATTTAACACCACGGAATTGTCCACGCATTTGCTTTCATGTCGGGCCAAATACGTCAGATGCTGATAAAGAAATGTATCTTTCAGCGAGCGGTCAGCATGTTGTCATCATTGAAAACAGTTGGTTTGAGAGGATGACTAATACCAAACTCTACTTGTATGAGTTTGATCCAATTTATTTTAACCTTCAGGATGACAATGCCGGCTATTATGTCAGTGAAGTGACTCAAGTGCCTATGAGTAAAATTAAGATTGAAAACCCCTTGCACGAGCTATTCCGTCGCCAAGTCGAAGTGAGGTTTGTTAATCATTTGTGGGATCTCTATGATGACATTCAACAAACAACGCTTCGTTGGTCCATGTGTCGGATGAGGCATGCAAGGCCGAGGAGCTAGGAAGAGAGGAGAAATAATATGAAGCTTGGACATCCAGTCGCTTCTGGAAATACAGCCCACATCTACATTGTTCAAGACAAGATTGTGAAGGTATTCCGGGAAGACCTTCCAGATGGAACCTCTTTCTATGAAGCTGAGAAGCAACGTTACGCCTTATCAAAAGGTCTTCCGGTCCCGAAAATTATTGATGTAACGAAAATAGACCGGAGACAGGCGCTTGTCATGGAAAAGATTAGCGGTCGCACTTTAGGTGATCTTCTTTTAGAAAATAGGGATCAAGCAGAGTATTACATGGAACTTTCAGTTGAAATTCAGCAAAGTATTCACCGGATTATAGCCAATTCCTTTGAACCGATGTCTAAAAAACTAACACGGAAAATCGAAATGGCGGAAGCCTTGACTTGTAATCAAAAAACAGCGTTAATTCGTATGTTAAATGAGAAGTCTGCTAAGACGGAGCTGTGTCACGGTGATTTTCATCTCTTTAATTTGATTATGGGTGAGCAAGTGACCATTATTGATTGGGTTGATGCAAGTGCAGGAGATCGTCGAGCGGATGTATACAGAACGTATCTTTTGTATACACAATCTTCAAGCGAATTAGCAAAAATGTATTTACAACTTTATTGCAAAAAAAGCGGTTTATCGAAAGAGGAGATTATGGAATGGGCGCCGATTGTCGCTGGGGCAAGATTAGCCGAAGGTGTATTATCAGAAGACAATGGTCGACTATTAGAGATTGTCGATCAGTATATATAAGCCTGGAGGATAAATTTCCTGTTAGGTTTATTTTTTTAAGTAATATAATTTTCACATACCATACTTTTTTAAAAAAATAACAAAAGGTTGTAAAGCATTGGACATTCGATACATAGACTGATAGTGGAACAGCCTTTATATATAAAAAAACTTTTATTCTATGGTGTTGGTTATGTTCTTTTGCTGTGAAGAAAAAAAGAGGAACACTGGTCGTTTGTCTTGCATAGGATGAGAATGAAGATTGGAAGAGGAGGTATGATCGATGTCAGAGGAATATAATTACAGAGAGATATTCGCCAAAGCTGTTTGCGGAAAAGGGCGTAAATTTACACAGGATACAAACACAGTAACACCAACTCATAAGCCTTCTAGTATTCTGGGTTGTTGGATTATTAACAATCAATTCACTGCCAAGAAGCGTGGTGACGTTGTCCAAGTTGAAGGCTCTTATGACATTAATATCTGGTATTCTTACAGCCATAATACCAAAACAGAAGTCGTAACCGAAACAGTTAAATACCATGAAGAAATTCCTCTTCGTTACAAAGACAAAGACTGTGTTGCAGACGAAGTTGTCGCAAAAGCAATTCAGGAGCCTAACTGTCTCGAAGCGACTATTGCGCCGAGCGGTCATAAGGTGATTGTACAAGTGGAAAGAGAGTTTCTTGTAGAAGTTATCGGAGAAACAAAGATTTGCGTATACGTAAATCCCGACGGCTGTGGAGATGACGACGATGATTGGGATTATGATGTAGATGATGAAGAGTTTGAGGATTTAGATCCGAACTTCTTAATTGGTGATCTTGAAGAATAGTGCGTCCAGGGAGAAGCAATCCTTCTTCCTGGTTTTTATTTTGTGATAAAGTACGACTGCTTAAACAGAAGCTTCCGCTTTACTGATATGCTATACTGTTAGGTGAATAGATTTAAGATTGGTGGAGAAGAAACATGGCTCGATATACCCCGATGATGGAACAATATTTGCGAATTAAGGCAGAGTACCAGGATGCCTTTTTATTTTTTCGTTTAGGCGATTTTTATGAAATGTTCTTTGATGACGCGATGCGCGCATCGAAGGAATTGGAAATTACATTAACAAGCAGAGATGGTGGGGGAGAAGGTCGAATTCCGATGTGCGGTGTCCCGTATCATTCTGCTGAAAACTATATATCACAGCTCGTAACCAAGGGTTATAAAATTGCAATTTGTGAGCAAACGGAAGATCCGAAACAGGCCAAAGGCGTCGTTCGAAGAGAAGTCGTTCAGCTTATTACACCAGGAACGGTCATGTCAGACCATTTAATTAAAGAAAAAGAAAACAACTACATTGTCGCGATCTCCTCATTTGATGATGAGACGTTTGCGCTTGCAGCAAATGATTTAACGACGGGTGAATCCATGGCAACGATTTTAGCTGGCGATCATCATGAAGTGATCGGTGAGCTTTCAAATCTTGCCCCACGTGAAGTGATTCTTGCGAGCGATAGCGAAGCGCTATCGAACGCGATTCAGGAGCGGATGACCGTAACTGTATCGATTGAAGATGACGTGACAATTCCAGAATCACTTAAGTCGTTAAGTGACCATATCGATCAGCCTAAGCTTCTTCAAGTCTTTGGCAGGCTACTTCAGTATTTGATACGTACCCAGAAGCGATCAATGGATCACCTCCAGCCGCTTCGTCACTATCACGTTTCTCAATACATGAAGCTTGACGTGAATTCAAAACGAAACCTTGAGCTCGTTGAGACGATTCGCGATAAAAAGCGGACAGGCTCTCTTGTCTGGTTCTTAGATAGTTCTGTAACGGCAATGGGTGGGCGTTTATTAAAGCAGTGGGTTGAACGCCCGCTCTTACAGCAACGAGAAATTGAGAAGCGCCAGGAGCTTGTTGAGACGCTCATGAAGCAGTTTTTTGAACGGGAAACGATTCGTGAACAGCTCCAAGGCGTTTATGATTTGGAGCGACTTGCAGGGAAAGTAGCCTTTGGAAACCTCAATGCGCGTGACCTCGTACAGCTACGAAAATCGCTTGAGAAAATTCCAGAGATTAAGCAGGCAGTGGGCTCGCTTGATAACCCTTATGCGAATGAGCTTGCAGAAGAAATCCTTCCATGTGATGACCTCGTTCACCTATTACAAGATGCGATTGAAGACAATCCGCCACTTTCTGTGAAAGAAGGGCAAATGATTCGCGACGGCTATCATGCCGATTTAGATAAATACCGTGATGCGAGCCGGAACGGTAAGGACTGGATCGCGGCGCTTCAAATGCAAGAGCGTGAGCGTACGGGCATTAAATCGCTTAAGATAGGCTACAACAAAGTGTTTGGCTATTATATCGAAATTACGAGGTCAAATCTTGCGAACCTCCCAGAAGGTCGCTATGAGCGGAAACAAACGCTTTCCAATGCGGAACGGTTTATTACGCCTGAATTGAAAGAAAAAGAAACGCTTATTTTAGAAGCGGAAGAAAAGATTGTGGATCTAGAGTATAGCTTGTTTACTAACTTACGCGAAGAAGTAAAAGCCTATATTCCTGAGCTTCAGCAGCTTGCAAGAAAAATTAGCGAGCTTGACGTTCTTCAATCGTTTGCAGTTGTAAGTGAAGAGAATCGCTTCACCAAACCGGTCTTCTCCAAAGAGCGTAAAGTAGCGGTTGAAGGTGGACGTCACCCGGTTGTTGAAAAAATGTTGAAGGGCAGAGAGTATGTTGCGAACGACGTGATGATGGATCGTGATCGTGAAATCCTCTTAATTACGGGTCCAAACATGAGTGGTAAAAGTACGTATATGCGCCAGCTTGCGCTGATTTCCATTCTTGGACAAATCGGCTGCTTCGTTCCTGCTGAAACCGCAGTCCTTCCTGTGTTTGATCAGATTTTCACCCGAATTGGAGCGGCAGATGACCTTGCAGCAGGACAAAGTACGTTTATGGTGGAAATGCTCGAAGCAAACTACGCAATTACCCGTGCTACGCAGGATAGCTTGATTTTGCTTGATGAAATTGGCCGCGGGACCTCAACCTATGACGGTATGGCCCTCGCACAGTCAATTATTGAATATGTGCATAGCGAAGTCCGAGCGAAGACGCTGTTTTCCACGCACTACCATGAACTTACAACGCTTGAGGAAGATCTTGAACGCGTAAAGAATGTACACGTTAAAGCGGTTGAAGAAAAGGGAAGAGTTGTTTTCCTACACCGTGTCCATGACGGCTCCGCAGATAAAAGTTACGGTATTCACGTGGCGCAACTTGCGAACTTACCTGATGCGCTCATTCAGCGTGCAGAAGCCATACTAGCTGAATTTGAGGCGGAACCTGATGGAGTGAAAGCCCCAAAGGTGCCAGAGGAGAAACCTCGTTCTGAAGTAAAAGAAGACGAAGCGCAGCTTGCCTTCTTCGATCAGGCAGAAGATAAGAAAAAGCCTGCTCGTTCGTCAGGAGAAAAAGCGATTCTCGATCGACTGAAATCAGTGGATATTATGGAAATGACGCCTATGGATGCGATTAATACACTATATGAATTAAAGAAACAGTTAAAGTCTTAGAGAAAGGGTGAGGAAGATGGGAAAGATCGTACAGCTTGATGATCAGCTTTCAAACAAAATAGCTGCCGGTGAAGTGGTGGAAAGGCCGGCCTCTGTTGTGAAGGAACTTGTGGAAAATGCGATTGATGCAGAAAGCAGTGAAATCACAATTGAAATTGAAGAGGGCGGTCTTTCCAAAATTCGCATCGTTGATAATGGAAGCGGAATGGACGAGGAAGACTGCAAGCTTGCTTTTTTCCGTCATGCGACGAGTAAAATCAAAAACGAACGTGATTTGTTTCAGATCGAAACCCTCGGTTTTAGAGGGGAAGCTCTTCCTAGTATCGCAGCGGTTTCTCACTTAGAACTGAAAACGTCTACGGGAGATGCTGCGGGCACGTACGTTAGAATCGAAGCAGGAAAAGTCGCGGAATTTAAAGCGACGGATAGTCGTAAAGGAACGGAAATGACGATTACGGGCTTGTTTTACAATACGCCTGCTCGCTTAAAGCACATGAAAACCGTTCATACCGAGCTTGCGAACGTGGCGGACGTCATTAACCGTCAGGCGATGGCTCATCCTGACATTGCTTTCCGCTTCTTCCATAACGGGAAGAAGCTATTGTCAACGACAGGAAACGGCGACCTTTTACAAGTGATTGCGTCCATCTACGGCTATAACACAGCGCGTAAAATGCTTCCACTAAAAGCAGAGACAATTGATTTTTCTGTCAGCGGCTATGCAGCAAAGCCGGAGTTGACCCGCGCTTCTCGTCAGTATATTTCGCTAATCATTAACGGCCGTTACATCAAGAATTTCACGATCTCAAAAGGCATTCAGCAGGGGTATCATACGCTTCTTCCAATCGGACGCTATCCGATCGTTGTGCTTCATATTAAAATGAACCCAACGCTCATCGATGTGAACGTACATCCCTCAAAGTTGGAAGCGCGGATTAGTAAGGAACAGGATCTTGCTCTTGCGATTGAGAATGCCATAAAAGGTATTTTCAAAAAAATTGAGCTCATACCTGAGCAAGCTCCTCCAAAGAAAAAAGAAGAGGAAAGCGAGCAACCAGCATTCCAGTTTCAACACAAGGTTTTGGAGAAAGAGCCGGAAGACATTCCAATTCGTCGTGAATGGACGCAAGAGAAGGCGGAACCTTCGGAAGAACAACCGAAGCCACAGAAAGATTTGCTTCAACCTTTTAGTATAAAGGAAGAGATTCAAACCGAGCATTACGAGCCGCGTATGCCCCCAGCACATTCACAATCATCTGAAACCCGAGATGAGCTTGAGATGGCGATGGACTATGTGAAGGAGACAAATAGTGATTCACGCATCCCGCCGCTTTACCCGATCGGGCAAATGCATGGAACGTATATCCTAGCGCAGAATGAGAACGGGCTCTACATCATCGATCAGCATGCCGCCCAGGAACGCATTAAATACGAGTTCTATCGCGAAAAAGTAGGCGAGATCGATCCAGTTGTACAAGAGCTTCTCGTTCCGATTACGCTTGAGTACAACACGTCAGAGTCTGCGATCATTGATAGCCGGATCGATGACCTTGCGAAAGTTGGCGTCTTCTTAGAATCATTCGGACCCAACAGCTATATGGTGAGTGCTCACCCGGTTTGGTTCCCAAAAGGTGCTGAACAAAATACGATTGAGGAATTGATTCAGGAGGTCGTTGATAATCGTAGAATTGATGTGAAGAAGCTACGTGAGGAAGCGGCGATCATGATGTCCTGTAAGAAGTCGATTAAAGCGAATCGTCATCTTCGTGATGACGAGGTGTTTACGCTCTTAGAGACGCTTAGACAATCTGTTGATCCGTATACGTGTCCACACGGGCGACCGATCATTATTCATTATTCCACCTATGAAATGGAAAAAATGTTTAAGCGGGTTATGTAACGAGCACAATGAGAAAAGAATGCAGGAAAGTACGTGAGAGTAATGGATAAACAAAAATTAGTAACGGTTCTAGGGCCAACAGCGGTAGGTAAAACAAAGACAAGTATTGAACTTGCGAAGGCGCTTGACGGTGAAATCATTAGCGGCGACTCGATGCAAATATACCGTGGCATGGACATTGGAACAGCGAAAGTAACGGAAAAAGAAATGGAAGGCATCCCTCATTATTTAATCGATATTAAGGAGCCAACGGAAAGCTTTTCAGCTGCTGAATTCCAAATGCTTGCGACCGAACTTGTTACAGAAATTAATGGTCGAGGAAAAGTGCCAATTATTGCTGGGGGGACGGGTCTTTACGTGAAATCCGTTACCCATCAGTATGCTTTTTCAGAAGCAAAGGAAGATCCGGCATACCGACAGCAACTTGAGCAACGTGCGGAAGAAGAAGGGCCAAATACGTTCCACGCACGATTGAAAGACGTCGATCCAGTTAGCTACGAAACGATTCATCCAAACAATATACGGAGAGTCATTCGGGCTCTAGAAGTGTATCACGTAACGGGTGAGCCAGTTTCCTCCTCAAAAGATGCTTTACCTGAGGAGTCTCCCTATAATCTAGTAAATGTCGGTCTTACCATGGAACGTGATATCTTGTATGAGCGAATTAACAAGCGTGTCGACCTGATGTTGGATGCTGGACTTCTTGAAGAAGCCAAGTGTCTCTACAATAATGGTGTTCGTAACTGTCAATCCGTGCAGGCCATTGGCTACAAAGAAATCTACAATTATCTTGAAGGTCGGGTTTCATTCGAACAGGCAGTGCTTGAGTTAAAGCAGAACTCAAGAAGGTATGCCAAACGGCAACTAACGTGGTTTCGTCATCAAATGGCGATGGACTGGAATGACATGACAGCGCATCGTGAAGAAAAAATTGAAGAAATCTTAAAAGTTGTTGCAGGAAAGTTAGCAGAAAGATAGAAATGTAGTAAAGGAATGCCTTTAGAGAAAAAGAGGAGGACTGACAATGAAGCAGCAAATTAACATCCAGGATCAATTCCTGAACCAATTAAGAAAAGACAACGTTTTTGTAACGGTGTACCTGCTTAACGGATTCCAGCTAAAAGGGACAATTAAAGGATTTGATAATTTCACGATTATCCTTGAGTCCGATGGAAAACAACAGTTGATTTACAAACACGCCATTTCTACGTTCGCGCCACAGCGATCCGTTGAAATAAATTTTGAGTCTGATAAGTAAACACATAGTCCCTCGTTCTGGTTTAAGCAGGATGAGGGACTTTTTCATATTCATTTATGAAGAAATTTGCTGCTTTTCCATATAATCAAAATAGCGTTTCAGGGTGAGGTCGGCTTTTAGTCCAAACTGCATTCGTAGCTGCTCGACAGAAAGATCATTTTCGATCGCTTTGATGACGCACGTACGTCTCATATGCTGAGCTGATACTCCTTTTCGGATTCCAGCGCGCTGAACTTCAAGGCGAATCATTTTTTGCACGGCGATTTCTGTTAAGCGCTTTGGACGATCGACTTCATAGCTCCAGCGATACGTCTGGCGTTGAAAGTCAAACGAAACAAAAAGCGGATCATCGCTATGAAGTCGTGGTCTAACCGGCGCTGGAATCGTATGATAATAGTCGAACAAAATTTTCTTGTGTTCAGGATCTAATTGTACCGTTCGTTTTCCTAATGCCGAAGTGACGCGTAGTTCATTTTGTTCGAAAGAAATGTCTTTCATAGAAAGCGCACAGAGCTCTTGTAACGTTAGTCCGTAATTGAGGAAAAGTCTGGCGATCATTAAATTTCGATCAATTAGAAATTCACGCGCTCTTAATTGGTTGTCCGTTAAATCGTGAAGTGACACAATCGTCTTGAGCAGCTTCTCGGCTTCTTCCTCTTGGAGAAAGTCGGTTTTGATATAACCGGCGTCTTCGTTCGTAGGAAGGACGACTTCTTTCATTGGATTGGTCTTTGTTCGATTTAACGACATATAATAACGATATACTTGATTTAATACAGTCATAATTCTCTTTAACGTCCGCTCTGAATAATGACGCTCAAGGTGCAAATAGCGAACGTACTCCTGAAGCTGCTCCGTTGTCAGATTACGAAAGTTCTCGAAATCGACCTTTCGATGGAGCGTCCGATACCAGACGGTAAAATCTACGAGGTCATAGCGATAGCGGCGGAGTGTAGATGCCTTACGTCCCTTTCGTTCGAGCGACTGCAAGTACTCTTCTAGAAAGTCTGGAAGCGACTGAGTAAAAAGCTCCATTCGATGATCACCTCTCATTTTGTTCCATTATAACAAAATCTGTGCACGACTTGTTTCACAAAGGGTTACATGTTTTTGGGATAATTGGAAATACTATTAATAACCAAATCGTAAAGGAGCGGTTAGACATGGCCTTTTTTTCAAAACAGCAGCAGGAACCTATTCCAGAAGTAGATACAGACGTCTGGTCTTGTTCGAGTGGAGATTGTGCTGGCTGGATGCGAGCCGATTACTCGTTTTCTGATACACCAGCTTGCCCGTTATGTGGTGCTGAGATGATGAGTGAAGTTCGAAACCTTCCTGAAATTAAATAATGGTGGAGGGAACACATGAATAAAATTGTTGAGAAAATTAGGGATAAAGCGGAACAAATTGTTAGCGTCACGAAAGCAGCAGGTAAAGGGAAACATGTTGCTTCGATGCAGCACTTTTATGACGTTTTTACCGAACTTCCTGAAGTGCAAAAGAAAGAGATTTCTCATTTGAGAAGTCGTTTTGTTTTATATACGCTTAACGACGAGGATATATTCATGAAGATCCTTGAACGTTCGGATCGGCACATACTTGAGATTGATGTCGTCGAAAAAGGCGAGGTACTTACGCACTACAGATCTTATGAAGCCAAAAAGGGTGAACCCAAAATTCATATTCCTGAATCCTTTGTTGACAGGATCGGGGTAAGTTAAACACTCCTAACGAGTGTTTTTCTTTTGGGCGTTTGTCACGGATTCTGGGCAGGTGCGTATACTATCGTGTCAGAATAAAGCGAGGTGAGCATCGTGCAGCAAACCGTAACAAAGCGAAAAGGTCAAATTAACATCGTCCTTCGTCAAACAGAAGGGCTTCAGGAGACGGCGGATGCCGCACTTAGTCAAGCAACAAAAAAACATATGCCGCTCGAGCGAATTCAGAAGGAAATGGAACAGCTAATCGGATTAAAAGAAATGAAATACTTATTAAAAGAAGTATATGCCTGGCTTTATGTGAACAAGTGCAGAGAGGAAAATGGCTTAAAACAAAATACGCAGGCGCTTCACATGATGTTCAAGGGAAATCCAGGGACAGGAAAAACAACGGTAGCTCGCCTGTTAGGAACGCTCTTCCTCGAAATGAACGTTCTTTCAAAAGGTCATCTAATTGAAGTGGAGCGAGCCGATCTTGTCGGGGAATACATTGGTCATACCGCTCAAAAAACGAGAGAGCTTGTTAAGAAAGCAAAGGGTGGCATTCTGTTTATTGATGAAGCCTATTCGCTTGCGCGAGGTGGCGAAAAGGATTTTGGGAAAGAAGCAATTGATACGCTTGTGAAGGCTATGGAAGATCACCATAAAGATTTTATTCTCATCCTAGCAGGCTATTCAGAAGAAATGGAGCACTTCCTATCGCTAAATCCAGGATTACCGTCTCGTTTTCCCCTTGTCATTGATTTCCCGGATTATTCAAATGAACAGCTTCTGGAGATCGCAAAAAAGATGGCAGCAGAGAGGCAGTACCGCTTCTCAAGAGAGACGGAGTGGAAGCTAAAGCAAAGCTTTATAAAAAAGCGCGAACTCGAAACAAGTGCGTTTAGCAACGGTCGTTTTGTTCGAAACATCATTGAAAAAGCGATTCGTAAGCAGGCAGTCCGCTTACTTCAAGCAGATAACCTAGATCGCTCGACGCTCGAGCTTCTCTTACCAGAAGACATCCCTATAGAAGATTAAATGCGCATCTGGTATGATGGGAACAGACTGATTGATAAAGGCAGGGAACATACATTTGAATAAAGAACGAATTGAAGCAGCTGAACCGGCGATTTTAATCGGCATTCAGCTTCAAAATCAAACAGATGAACAGTTTGCCTATACGATGGATGAACTGGCTGCGCTAACAGAAACGGCTGGCGGTGTCGTTGAAGGCACGCTCTCTCAAAAGCGGGAGCGTATTCATTCAGCTACCTTTATAGGAAAAGGAAAAGTCGAAGAACTGGCTGCGTTAATTGATGAAAAAGAAGCAACGATTGTCATCTTCAACAGTGAGCTCTCTCCAAGTCAGCTTCGGAACTTATCTGAAGCGTTGGATGCGCGCGTCATTGACCGCACGCAGCTTATCTTAGATATTTTCGCACAGCGAGCGAGATCACGAGAAGGCATGCTTCAGGTCGAGCTCGCTCAGCTTCAATACATGCTGCCGCGCCTTGCAGGACAGGGAACGTCCTTATCAAGGCTTGGAGGCGGTATTGGGACAAGAGGGCCCGGTGAAACGAAGCTTGAAACGGATCGTCGTTACATCCGCAATCGGATCACTGATTTGAAGCGACAGCTTGACAATACGGTCAAGCACAGAGATCAATACCGTGCGCGACGTAAGCGGAATGAAACGCTTCAAGTAGCGTTAGTCGGGTATACAAACGCAGGAAAATCAACGATTTTTAATCGTTTAACGAAAGCTGATTCCTATGAAGAGGACAAGCTATTTGCGACGCTTGATCCGATGACGAGACAGCTGAAGCTTCCAAATGGCTACAATGTGCTGTTAACAGACACGGTAGGATTTATTCAGGATCTACCAACAACGCTTGTGGCTTCATTTAAATCAACGCTTGAAGAGGCAACAGAAGCGGATTTAATTCTTCATGTTATCGATGCGTCTCATCCTGATCGGGAACGCCATGAAGAAATTGTGCTAAAGCTTTTAAAGGATTTAAAAGCGTCGCATATTCCTGTACTGACGGTCTTTAATAAAATGGATCGTGCGGATCCAGCTGTACAAAGCAGCGTGAATGACCAAATTCTTATTTCAGCGCTAAAACAAGAGGATCTAAAGCGTTTGAATGATCGTCTACAAAGCGAAGTATTAAAGCAAATGGAGTACTTCTCGATTTCGATTAATGCGGACCAGGGCGACAAGCTCGCATACTTGCAGCGTAATACCGTGCTAATTGAGCGTAAATGGGATGAAGAAAAAGATCACTACAGATGTAAGGGATATGCTCCTGAACATTTATACAAGCGTATTATTAACGAGTGGAACAACGACTAGGGAGCAGAGTATTATGTTTAAGAATTTTACACATCAAGAAGAACTAAAATCATTATCACAGCAGGCAGAAGAAAAGATTCAGCCTGTCTTAAAAGAAATTGATGCGCGAGTGGAAGCGAATCAATACCGCGTGCTTGAAGCTTTTCACCAAAATCGGATAAGTGATTTTCATTTCACACCTTCAACGGGCTATGGCTATGACGATGCAGGTAGAGATACGCTCGAACAGCTTTATGCGGACGTATTCGGCGGCGAAGCAGGACTCGTGAGACCTCAAATCGTTTCTGGGACGCATGCGATCTCAACCGCGCTATTTGGCGTACTGCGCCCGAACGATGAGCTTCTTTATATTACCGGGGCACCCTATGACACACTAGAAGAAATCGTCGGAACTCGCGGTGAAGGAAACGGATCGTTAAAGGATTTTCATATTGGTTATCAAGCGATTCCTTTAGCGAGTGGAGCGGTGGATTTTGACGCTGTGAAGAGTGCCATCACACCACAAACAAAAATGATTGGCATTCAGCGTTCGAAAGGATATGCGAATCGACCGTCATTTACCATCGCAGAAATTGAGCAAATGATTGCGTTTGTTAAATCGATTAAAGAAGATGTAATTGTTTTCGTTGATAACTGTTATGGAGAGTTTGTGGAAGAGCAGGAGCCATGTCACGTTGGGGCAGATCTCATTGCAGGATCATTAATTAAAAACCCAGGAGCAGGTATCGTCAAAACTGGCGGTTACCTTGTAGGAAGAGAAGATTTAATTGAGCTTTGCGGCTATCGCTTAACGTCCCCTGGAATCGGGAGAGAAGTAGGTGCATCGCTTTATTCCCTACAGGAAATGTATCAAGGCATCTTTCTCGCGCCCCACACGGTTGGGCAAGCGGTCAAAGGCGCTGTCTACAGCTCAGCGCTCCTCGAAGAAGCAGGATTCAACACAACACCTCACTGGAACAGCCAGCGGACCGACCTGATTCAATCGGTTCAGTTTAACGACAGAGAACGAATGGTTGCGTTTTGTCAGGCGATCCAGGCGGCATCTCCGGTCAATGCACACGTTCGTCCGGAACCTGCTTATATGCCAGGGTACGAAGATGATGTCATCATGGCAGCAGGAACGTTTATTCAAGGAGCAAGCCTTGAGTTATCAGCTGACGGACCGCTAAGACCGCCGTACGTTGCGTACGTGCAAGGTGGTCTGACATTTGAACATGTCAAAATTAGTGTTCTTCGTGCTGTCGATGATTTGTTAAAAAAAGGTTTGATTTCCGTTTCATAAGGGTAAAGGGTAGGGGTTTCAGTCCCTGCCTTTTTTTGTTTTAAAAAGCATGTGAGATAATCTAACGCACTTTAACACGATAACGTAAATGTTCGTGTATGATGAGAGTAAGTGAAGAAGGGAGCGGCAATTTCGAATGTTGATGCGATTCTGAATTTTGGAATTGATTGAAACTGTCCTCAAGTGGCGAGAGCAAACGTATAGCGCTCGGTAATCCAAAGGATTCACTAAATCTTTTTATTTCTTAAGGAGGATTCATTTTACATGGCGAACAAATTCACAGCAGACGATATTAAGAAAATGGCGCAAGACGAGAACGTTAAGTTCATTCGCTTGCAGTTTACTGACCTACTAGGGATTATTAAGAACGTTGAAATTCCAGTTGATCAGCTTGAGAAAGCTCTTGATAATAAAATGATGTTTGACGGTTCTTCAATCGAAGGCTTCGTGCGCATCGAGGAATCCGATATGTATCTTTACCCGGATCTTGATTCATGGGTAGTCTTCCCATGGTCATCTGAAAAAGGAAGAGTCGCTCGTCTTATTTGTGACATCTATAGCCCGGATGGCACGCCGTTCGAAGGGGATCCTCGTTCAGTTCTAAAACGCGTTCTAAAAGAAATGGAAGACCTTGGCTTCTCTGATTTCAACATTGGACCAGAGCCAGAATTCTTCCTATTCAAAATGGACGAAAATGGTGAACCAACGCTTGAACTTAACGACAAAGGCGGATACTTCGACCTTGCACCAACAGATCTTGGCGAAAACTGCCGTCGTGACATCGTGCTTGAGCTTGAAGACATGGGCTTTGAAATCGAAGCATCTCACCATGAAGTAGCACCAGGCCAGCACGAAATCGACTTTAAATACGCAGATGCGATCACAACATGTGACAACATCCAGACGTTTAAGCTAGCCGTTAAAACAATCGCTCGTAAGCACGGCCTGCACGCAACATTCATGCCGAAGCCATTATTCGGTGTTAACGGATCTGGTATGCATGCGAATATGTCCCTCTTTAAAGACGGAAAGAACGCATTCTATGAGCCAAACGATGAGCTTGGCCTAAGCGAAACAGCACGTCAATTCATCGCAGGAACAATGAAGCATGCTGAAGCATTCACAGCGATCACAAACCCAACAGTGAACTCTTACAAGCGTCTTGTTCCTGGATACGAAGCACCTTGCTACGTAGCATGGTCTCTTCGTAACCGTAGCCCGCTTATCCGTGTTCCAGCTTCCCGCGGAATCAGCACACGGATCGAAGTACGTAGCGTAGACCCATCTGCGAACCCATACCTTGCAATGGCAGCACTACTTGCAGCTGGACTTGATGGCATCAAGAACAAAATGACGCCACCAGCTCCAACAGAGCGCAACATCTACGTGATGGATAAGCAAGAACGTGTAGAAGAAGGCATCACTGACCTTCCAGCAACACTACACGATGCGCTTGAACTTCTTAAGAAAGACGAAGTCATGATGAAAGCTCTAGGCGAGCACGCAGCTGAGCACTTCATCGAAGCAAAAGAAATCGAATGGGATATGTTCCGTACGCAAGTACACCCTTGGGAACGCGAACAGTATATGACGACTTACTAAGAGATAGAGTAAGCCCCTTGACACGGTTGTGTTAAGGGGTTTTTGTTTTGGGAATCGCTGGGACGGTTCTCGCGATTCATGGTAGAATTTAAAAACCGAATGGGTTTTATATTAAAATTAAAAGCGGCATACCTTCTCAAAATGGAATAGGATATGTCGCTTTTTATAAATTCTATATTTGTGTAAGAAAGGTGATTAAGTAGACTGAATTAGTAGAAAAGTCGACTAGCGTATGCACTAGTAGCTTCCTTGTTTTTAGAACAAGAAAATTTCTAAATTACTACTCCTTAATCATTTTCCCCATCATAACCTGCTCATAAGTCCGATATCCACCATCAAGATTAACTACTTCAAACCCATTCTCCCTAAGAATGCGTGTCGCAATATAACCACGCAACCCAACCTGACAATGAACATAAATCGTTTCATCCTGCGGCAGTTCATGAAGCTTACTCCGTAATTCATCAACTGGAAGATTAATAGCTCCTTTAATAAACCCATTCTTTAATTCTCCAGGGCTTCGCACATCAATAAGCGTACCCCCATTTTCCACGATCGCATCAATCTCATGCCACTGAACGGTTTCCATCATCCCTTCAACGATGTTACTTGCTACATATCCTGCCATATTCACTGGATCTTTTGCAGACGAGTAAGGAGGAGCGTAGGCGAGTTCTAAGTCAGGGAGGTCGAGAACGGTTAAGCCGCCCTTAATCGCGGTTGCGATGACATCGATTCGCTTATCCACGCCATCTTTACCGACTGCTTGCGCACCGAAGATCTTTCCTGTTTCTTTATCAAAAATGAGCTTCAAGGCAATGGGGGAGGCGTTTGGATAATACCCGGCGTGTGAACCTGGATGAACGTGCACAACTTCATAATCAATGCCAAGGCTTTTTAAAGTTTTTTCATTATTACCTGTCGTAGCAACGGTGTAGTCAAACACTTTGGCAACAGATGTTCCGAGTGTCCCTTTATACGGCGTTTTTTTGCCGTACATGTTATCAGCCACGAGTCGTCCCTGTCTGTTTGCTGGCCATGCTAAAGGAATCATCGTTGGTCGCTTATTGATGTAACATTTCACTTCAATGGCATCGCCAATCGCATAAATGGAAGCATCGCTCGTTTGGAGGTATTCGTTTACTTGAATGCCGCCTCGTGCTCCTACAGATAACCCGGCACGAACAGCGAGCTCATTTTCAGGGCGGACGCCGATTGACAAAATGATCAGGTCTGTATCGATCTCTTTTCCACTTATGGTGAGTACTTTCGTTCTATTGTTTTCAAATGCTTTTACCCCGTCATTTAAAATTAAGTGAATGCCTTTATCTCGAAGGTGCTGGTGAACGATCGCAGCCATTTCATAATCGAGCGGTGGCATGAGTTGATTGGCCATTTCAATCAGTGTGACGTTCATGCCAAGGTCACTCAAGTTTTCAGCCATTTCAATCCCGATAAACCCACCACCCACGACAACAGCTTGGGATGGTTTCTCTTCATCTACATAAGATTTGATTCGGTCGGTATCAGGAATAGTGCGAAGTGTAAAGAGCGCCTTTGCTTCGTTAAAGCCACGGATCGGCGGCACAATCGGACGCGCTCCTGGTGAGAGAATCAGTTGGTCATACGTTTCCTCGTATGTTTGATCGGATTTTAAATCGTGAACAGTGATGGTTTTCTTTGCGCGATCTATTTGTGTGACTTCGCTCAAGGTACGAACGTCGAAGTTATACCTTGCGGCCATGCTTTCTGGTGTTTGGACGAGTAGTTTCTTACGGTCTTCAATCGTTCCACCGATATAGTAAGGGAGCCCACAGTTGGCGTAAGAAATATATTCCCCTTTATCAAACATGACAATTTCGGCTGTTTCATCTAATCTTCTTAAACGAGCTGCCGCTGTTGAGCCACCCGCTACACCACCAACAATGACAATTTTCTTACTCATATGATCGTCTCCTTTTTAATTACCTATAGGGGTATTTTACTCTTTCATTATATTTCATTATTGTCAGGAAAAATGTGATGGTTCTCACATTTAATTGAATGATGATACATCTAGTAACACTGAGAAGGCTTTTTGTAAAAGTTATCATCCAGGCTTAATCACAGTGAAACCTCATGATAGAACTTTTCTGTTAGACTGAGTAAATCAGCTCGAAGGAGTGTGGAAATCACACGGCACCTAGTTTGCTAGTAGTTACATATCCTAAATTTTCATCTATCTATCAAGTTGCCAGACTTCAGCTAGAATCAGCTACAGGAGGAATTTACATGAACAAATCTAGATTAAATGTACGAAAAACTGTTGTTTCATCTACTTTGGTGGCCGCGATGGTCTTTTCGCCGGTCTTAAGTGATGGGGCGTTTGCTCAGGTCGATTCAAATGAGGTGAAGCAAAGTGATTCTGTTAGCTCTTCATCAAATAACGTTCTAAATAGTGGAGATCGAAGCGAGGCTGTTACCGCACTACAAACAGAACTTGAATCTCTCGGTTATTATACATATCATGTCGATGGTATTTTTGGTCAAATCACAGAAGCGGCCGTTAAAGATTTTCAAGAAGACGAAGGACTAACTGTAGATGGTATAGCTGGCCCTGAGGTTATGAGCGCGCTATCTGCTGTGGATTCCGGAGCTACTGAACCAACTTCAGATGAAGAACCTACTGAGTCCGCCTCGCAATCTGAAGTCGTCTCCATTGCGAAAAGCTTAATTGGAACGCCATATGTATGGGGCGGAACGACACCAGATGGATTTGACAGCAGTGGCTTCATTCAGTATGTGTTTAATGAAGTTGGAGTCGACTTATCACGGACAGAACGTGATATGTGGAAATATGATGGGACAGAGGTAGCTTCTCCAGCGATCGGGGATGTTGTCTTTTTTGAAGGCACATATGATGTAGAAGGCGCTTCACATAGTGGAATCTATATCGGCGACAACAAAATTATCCACGCTGGTAGCAGTGGTGTAGAAGTCTCTGATCTTAGCTACGACTTTTGGCAAGACCATTATTTAGGTGTTAAATCATTCAAATAAATCCGAAGCCGGTGCCCCAAGCACTGGCTTTTTTCTATGGAAAAACGGAATAGCCATAAGTCTTTCATGTTCATTTACAGCCACTTCAAATATGAATATAGTGGTAAATGTACATAAGGATAGAATGGAGGTTAGTCATGGATTACGTACAACACAACGGCGATCAGGTTTCGCCGGTTCAAATTCTTTTCAGATGTGAAGATTTTGAAGGTGAGTTACGAGGGAGTGACGAGTCATATAAAACTGCCTTTTTCTCGCTGAATGAGCTACCAGAAGATCTTTTTAGTGAGCATAAACAAATGATCAATGATCTTCTAAGTGGTAAAGAGCAGCCTATCATCGGGTAATTCAGTCATACGAATCGAAAGCATGTTTTTTTAATCTGGTAAATCGCGCATTAATAGTTGAAATATTGTGATTTTTACCTTATTATGTTTATGACCGAACGTTCGGAGGGGAGGTGAGGAAGTTAGAAACCAAGCGAAAAATCATTAAGAATTCTTTGAAGTTCTTTGCTAAAAAAGGCTACGAAGGTGCCTCTATTTCAGAAATAGCGAACGAAACGAATCTTACAAAGTCATCGATTTACAGTTATTTCAGTGGAAAAGAAGAATTGTATCTCAGTGTACTTGATTATGTACTAGACTTTCATGATCAGTATTGGCTAGATGGGCGAAAGAATCTCCCTAAGACATTTGATAAAAACGTTTTATACCACATGCTTCTTAAAGCAAAGGATACTTCTAATCAAGAGTCGGACATTTCGATCTTTTGGAAAAAGAATCAAATCTCACCTCCCGAAGATATTGAACACATTGTAAATTCAAAAATCGTAGAAGCAAAAGTAAGTACGTTGCGCTTTCTCGAACAAATATTTAGACAGGGACAAGTGGAAGGTGTGATTAAAAATAATTTTGAAGTTCCTTATTTAGCTATCACATTTTATTCTTTGATTGGTTCTGCGTCTCTTCAACACTTATATGGAACGATTTCTAATCATGAATTACTGATTGAAACGATGTTTGAGGTATTCTGGACTGGCATCGAAAAAAGAGATGAAAAAGTACCAGTAAGCCATTTGAATTAATGATATGGGAGATGATGTTCGTGCGGGTGTTACAAAAGAGGAGTACTCAAAGAAAAGAGGAAATTTTTCAAAATCAGCTTAGATTGGGTATTCGCTTTTACAAAAACCAATTAATGAATCCAACGATTAAAGATTTAAGCATTCTTTTGGGGTTATCTGAAGAAATGATTATTGAATTATCAGACCTTAATTATGACCTTACTCGAAAAGAAAGAATGTTATCCATCACCTCCCATTTTCAAAATAAAAACATTTTATAACATAGTCTATAATAGTGAAGTGAAAAGAATCGCCGATATTCTAATTGAAAAACATAGGTTCCTTTACGTAGTTGTCCACGAGGGAACCTTTTTTGATGAATTGCAATTCAATAGGAGAGTTTAACAATAGTAAAGGTATAAGCGGTACCACCATTTCATATAGTGGATATCTTAAAGACGTAATGACATAGAGGTGTTAGTTCAATGACAAACCGAAAAGTATCTGTGTATATCGCAACAAGCGTTGACGGTTATGTGGCAACGGAAGATGACTCACTCGACTGGCTTTTTAAAACTGAACCTGAAGGAGACGCCGGTTACGAATCGTTCATGAAAGACGTTGATACTTTGATCATGGGGCGACGTACGTATGACTGGGTGATGGAGCAGGAGGATGGAGCAAACCCGTACGAGGGGAAAATGTCCTATGTGTATACGACTCAATCAAGAGAAAATACAGAAGATGTGACATTCACATCGGAAGATCCACCGTCACTCATTGAACGATTAAACGAGCAGGGTGGTGGAACGATCTGGCTCATTGGTGGTGGTGTACTCGTTCATGAATTTCTTGAGAAAAATTTGATTGATGAATTTATTATCTCCTTAGCACCAGCGTTAATTGGTAAAGGAATTCCGCTGTTTCAGAAAAGCGACGTTAAACATAATCTTGAATTAACCGATGTGCGGCAGTATGGACAGTTTGCACAGCTACATTATCGGATTGATAAAGCATAATCCAAATAGAAAAGCCGTTCTATGAGCGCAACAAGTATGTTGTTTCAAAGATGGCTTTTTTTGTTTGAGATGAAAGACGTATCTCATTAGATGGTAAATACATGGTGTCGTGTAATTGGAGTTATTTGTATTTACATTTAGCGATGATTTTAGGGTTTGTCTTAGTCTGGTCCACTTGTAGGAGGAATTGTGGTGTTTGGAGTAGTAGCGGTATGTTTTTTAGAGGAGTGTATTCATGAAATGCATCGAACAATCTTACAGGTTACTCTAAACCAGATCAAGCAAAAGAAGCGTTACACAATGACATAGAAGAACGTGAAATTGCCTCTTCTTAAAAGTTTTAGAAAAAGTGCTATGTGACTAGTATGCTAGAGGTGACGCTGAATGAAATGGAAGCCGTTTATTTATGCGATTTTGGCTGAACAAATGATATAAAAGCCTGTAGGTAACGTAATTAAAGCAGTGAAAATTAACTTTTTCACATATACAGAGATATTCGATCATCAAGCGCTCACTTTTTACTGTGAGGGCTTATTTACGTATGAGGCAACTGTTTTAGTGAATTGCTTAAATTCGATTATCATGATCCTGTTTTGTATCATCGTTTGAAGTTAATCTCCTAAGACGTAACAATCAAAACTCTATTTTAAAACTATTTTGCTTTTTATTACTATTTTAGTTGTAATGAAACTTATAATTATGTAATAATAGAAAATAATTAATGAAAGCCCTTACTTGTGAGGGTGCAGGAGCATTAGAGGAGGAAGGTTGCATGGCGATCAAGACCACATATGTTTTACAAAAAAGAGCGAGTACGGAAAAGGAGTATCCTCGACCGCAGTTCAAACGGACTGAATGGTACGACTTAAATGGAGAATGGCAGTTTGAATTAGATGATGAAGATCGTGGCGAAATTGAACAATTATATGATCAAAAGAAAGATTTCACGCAAACAATTCAAGTGCCTTGCGCTTACCAGAGTAAAAAATCTGGCGTTGAAGTAGATGGAGATCACGAAGTGGTGTGGTATAAGCGTGAATTTCATTGGGAGAAAGACAGTGATAAAAAGCTTTTACTGCATTTTGAAGCTGTCGATTATCACACGAAAGTTTGGGTGAATGGAGAAGTGGTCGGTGAGCATGAAGGTGGGCATACCCCATTTAGCTTTTGCATTACGAATGCCATCTGTGATGGCGAGAACACAATCGTCGTTCGGGTGGAAGATCGTAACAGTGTGGAGCAGCCAGTTGGAAAACAGTCATGGAAAGATGACAACTTTTTATGCTGGTATTCTAGAACGACAGGTATTTGGCAATCGGTTTGGCTTGAGGAAGTGCCTTTTCAGTATATTGAGGATGTCAGGATGACGCCTCGAGTGGAAGAAGGGAAACTCACGATTGAAGCGATTCTACCTCGGGAAAAGAAAAAAGCTTACTTCGAGGCAACGGTTTCTTTTAAAGGGGAGTGGATCAATACCGTAGGCGTATGGGTGAAAGATAATCAAACGTCTGTTGAGCTCACCGCCAACGTTGAATCCGATCAAGCTGATTTTCGGACCTTTTATTGGACGCCAAATACACCAAAGTTGTATGATGTAACGTTTCAACTCTATGTCGATCAAGAAATTGTGGATACGGTCGAGAGTTATTTTGGGATGAGAAGCATTGAAAGTCAGGACGGTAAAATTCTATTAAATCGAGATACCTTTTACCAAAAGCTAATTCTCGATCAGGGCTATTATAACGATTCGTTGATGACAGCGGATTACGAGCAGATGAAGTCTGATCTTCTTAAAGTGAAGGAGATGGGGTTCAACGGTGTTCGGCGGCATCAAACCATTGCGGACAGACGGTACTTAGCTCTTTGTGACGAAATAGGCTTAGTCGTGTGGGCTGAGATGCCAAGTAGTTATAAGTTTAGTAGCATGTCGATGATTCGCATGATGAATGAAACGAAAGAGATGGTGCAAAAACATTATAACCATCCGTCAGTTATTGTTTATACCCTGATGAATGAATCGTGGGGAGTGAATGAAATCTACCACCGAGAAGATCAGCAGGCATTTGTAAACGCTCTCTATTATCAGACAAAGGCTCAGGATCCGAGTCGCCTTGTAGTAGGAAATGATGGGTGGGAACATACGCTAACCGATATCTTGACGATACATGATTACAATTCTGATGAGGAATCTCTAAGAAATAGCTATGAGAAGATGGATTTTGTAAATGGTAGTCCATCAAAAACAAGTCGCAAGCAAAATTACGCGAAAGGCTATGCGTACAGTGGGGAACCGATCATGATCAGTGAATATGGCGGTATTGCTTACGGTAATGAACAAAGTGATGTTGAGTGGGGCTATGGTAGTCGTCCTCAAACAGAGGATGAAGTACTCGAACGATTAGAGGCACTAACAAAAGTGATTATGGAGAATGACGCGATACAAGGCTTTTGCTATACGCAACTAACAGATATAGAGCAGGAAGTGAATGGGCTTCTTAACCATCATCATGACTATAAATTTGATCCTAAAAAAATAAAGAAAATCTTATTATCCAGGCAGTCCAACGGTTTTATCTTTGAATAATACAGGGAGGAAATAAACCATGGAAACAGCGAAAAAGTATGCTTCACCTCATATCGAAACGAAAGAGGAAATTCGACCGAAAGAATTTGCTTCTTATTTTGGTTATGGGTTTGGACAATGTATAAGTTTTGGATTAGTCGGTTCTTACATTCTCTTTTTCTATACGGATATTCTCGGAATATCCGCTGCAGCAGCAAGTATTATCTTCCTGATTGCCAGAACGTGGGATGCGATTAATGATCCGATGATGGCTTCTGTAATGGATACGCTTCATTCAAAGCACGGAAAGTTTCGACCTTATTTAAAGTACATGCCGTTTTTCGTTTCGATCATCACGATTGTCTGTTTTCTCCCCTTAGATGGTTTAAGTCCGACAGCCAAGTTAATTTATGCGGGTGGAACGTATGTTCTTTGGGGGATGATCTATACGGTGTCTGATGTACCCTACTGGTCGCTTTCCTCTGTCATGAGTCAGGATGCTCAGCAGCGAACGAAATTAATTACATTTGCAAATATGGGCGTTTTCGCCGGTATCGCTTTATCGCCAGTCTTATTTGTCCCCCTTGCTGAGTGGTTAGGTGGAGACGACGTTGGACGAGGATATTTCCTCGCAACGGTGGTGCTTATGGTTTTTGCATTACCAATTATGCTGAATGGATTCAAAAATACGAAGGAACGTGTGAAAGCTCCTAAGACAAAAGTAAAGCTCTCTGACGCAGCACGTGCCATCAAAGCAAACAAACCAATGTTCGCCGTATTAGTCGTTTTCTTTTGTAATGTTTTTATGAACATTACCCAGGCCTTAAACGTGTTCTTTTTCACATACAATCTTGGAAACGCTTCATTAATGTCGATATTCGGGATTATTAGCTTAGCGAGCTGCGTCGGGTTCTTCGTAATCCCTACTCTAGCGAAGCGGTTTAAGAAAAAGCATATGCTTATGACCATTGTTGCCCTTGATATTGTCATCCGAGTCATCTGGTTTGCTGTTGGTTACTCGAGTGTATTTGTGTCCTTTGTTTTTATCGCGATCACCATGCTGCTATACACAGCAACAGGGCCATTGATTTCGTCCATGTTAGCAGAAACCATCGAATATACCGAATTGAAAACCGGGAAACGAAACGAAGCAATCATCTTCTCGGGACAAACATTTACGGGGAAACTATCTGTAGCGATTGCTGGTGGTGCAACTGGGCTGATCTTGACATGGATTCATTATCGTCCGAATGAAGCGCAAACGGATTTTACGCTCGATATGATGTTTTTTGTAATCGCTTTATTACCTGCACTTGGCTCTCTCATAAGATTGATTGTGATGTATTTCTACTCTTATACGGAAGATGAGTACAATGTAATCGTTGAAAAGCTGCACGAAAGGAAAGTGAGAGAACAATAGAATAAGTCCCATAACAATAGTAGCTCCCTTAGCAGGGGGCTACTACTGTTTTAACGATAGTTTGTTATAATTGTTCCTAGGAATAGAAGATGGATAAAGGTGGGAGTTATTTGAAAAAGTTGCAGCTAACCTTTGAGAACATGGTGCCAATTAATAAAGCTCTTGCGAATCAAACACGTGTGCAAATTCTTAAGTTGCTTAGTGAGAAACCTTACAATGTGAATGATTTAGCGGAAAAGCTTGGATTGCCTTTTTCAACAACAGCAACACATGTTAGTAAATTAGAAGAAGTTGATCTCATCGTCACCGAGCTAGTACCAGGAAGAGGAACGCAAAAAGTGAGTGCGATGAATTATGATCGTATTGTGGTTGATTTATATACTTCCGATGAAAAGAAGGAAGAACATCAGGTAACTTACGAAATGCCAATAGGAGATTATCTTGACTGTTATGTGATTCCGAATTGTGGCATTGTAGATGAGAATGGTTTTATCGGTATGCAGGATGACCCTCGCTCTTTTTATGAACCCGATCGAAAGAAAGCTCAACTATTATATTTTAAAGATGGGTATGTTGAATATCGTTTTCCAAACCGCATTCCTTATGGTTTTAAGGCAACTGAATTAGAAATAAGTGCTGAGATTTGTTCTGAAGCACCCAATCATAAATTAGACTGGCCGTCAGACATCACAGCGTGGGTAAATCATGAAGAAATCGGAACGTGGACATCCCCAGGTGATTTTGGTGGGGAGAGGGGTCAGTTAACGCCTGAATGGTGGCGCACCAATTTAACACAGTATGGTGTGTTAAAGCATTGGAAACTTAATAAGAGCGGTTGTTATGTAGATGGTGAAAAAACATCCGACCTGACCATCGATGATTTTAAGTTATCTCATTACCCTTACATTGCCTTTCGTTTAGGAATAAAAGAAGACGCTGTCAATAACGGCGGTATGAATTTATTTGGACCTAAGTTCGGTAATCATGAACAGGGGATTGTGGTTCATATTAAATATGAACCAAATACAGAAAATTAAAAGAGTAATAGTGAGTAAGGTCGGTTCTGTAAGTTGTTTTTATCAAGTTACGGATACTTTGAATCATCATTGGGGCGATATTCGATAAGCACGTCTTAAATAGAGTGGGGGATCTGGCTAGATGAAAGTACGCATTGCAAAACTACAAGAAACGGATGCTGAGACATTATTTCAGTTTGAAAACGAAAACCGATCTTACTTTAGGATGATGGTGCCTGATCGTGGCGATGATTATTATCACTATGAATCGTTCAAAAACAAATTCGATCAGTTATTAATCGAGCAGGCACAGGGGATATCAATATTCTATTTAATTAGAGATGAAAGTTTCACTATTTTAGGGAGAATCAATTTAGTAGACTTCGATGCGTCTAATGGAAAAGCCGAGCTCGGTTATCGAATCGGTGAGAAATATACCGGAATAGGAATCGCTTCGATCGCTCTTAAACTTCTGTTAGACGAGATGAGTAAGAACGAATACGTGCAACGCATTTCCGCAAGGACGACAACAAATAATATAGCCTCACAAAAAATCCTTACGAAAAATGGATTTACCTATATCGATACCGATCACAATGAAGTCGATCTAAATGGCAACAAAGTAAAATTGCTTCATTACCAGTGGAGAAATTAAGATGGATCCTTAGAAAAATAAAAAACGTCCGAATAGCTATCGTTTCTCGCCAGTGAAGAGGAAGATGGCTTATTTGTGTAGGAAAAAAATTGCGCTTAATGTTAAGTTAAATGGTATGCTTTAAACAACAGAAAATTCAGTCTTTATAAGATTTCAGTATGATAATGGGGAGTGTTGAACTATTTGATGCGATCAAATAGGAATACTTTGAGCTAGAAAATTAAAAATCACTGCTTAAAACGATTCATTCGAAAGGAGTAAAACGATGAGAAACTTTTATCATGAGGATCCAAATTTAGCCTTTCTTTTAAAAGAGTACTTAGATCTCGATTTCTTTCAGTGGGCGGAAGAAGAACTGATGGAATACGGTGAGCTTTGTGCAAATGAGATTGATGAACGCGCGCGTCATACCGATCAAGAGGGGCAGCCAAGATTAGTAAAGTATGACAAGATGGGCAATGACATTTCTTTTGTTTGGCGAAATGAAGGCTATCTCAAGACCGTTAAGCAGACATACGACCGTGGGATTGTCGGCTATATTCATAAAGAAATTCCTGGGTTAGGTAAGAAAGGTAATTACATTTATTCCTTTGCCCAGGGGTATCTTCTATCGCAAACTGAACCGGGCTTCTATTGTCCGGTAACATTAACGATGGCAACGGCTTATTTACTTGATCATTATGCGAATGAGAAGTTGAAGAACAAATTTTTGCCACATGTCCTTGCGACAGGTGATATCGAGCTATTCGAAGGAGCCACTTTTCTAACGGAACGTCAGGGTGGATCGGACGTGGGTGCGAATGAAACACGTGCTGTAAAAGAAGGAGATCATTACCGATTAACAGGAGAGAAATATTTTGCGAGTAATGCAGGCGCATGCGGTGTTGCGATGGTATTAGCCCGCATCGATGACCAAATACCAGGGACAAAGGGGCTAAGCTTGTTTTTAGTTCCGTGGAAAAAAGAAGATGGATCGAACAACAACCTTACCATTAGAAGATTAAAAGATAAGTTAGGAGTTAAAGCAGTTCCATCTGCGGAAGTCCTTCTTGAAGGATCAAAAGCATTCCTTGTGGGAGAGGCAACAAAAGGGTTTTCCTACATGGCAGAAGCGTTAAACTTATCTCGCCTTTGCAATGCGATTGCGTCAGTAGGGATTATGCAGCGAGCTTATCTTGAAGCGAAAAGCTATGCGTATGAGAGAAGTGCTTTTAAACAAAAATTAAAGGACTTTCCGATGATACGAGAATCACTTGTGAATATGAAAGTGAAGCAGGAAGTAGAGATGAGTGCGATCTTCTCGAGTATTGCGCTTTTTGATAGAGTCGCAAGCGGTCAAAGTGTGAGCAAAGAGGATCAGGCGTTAAATCGCTTACTGATTGCACTGGTAAAAAAAGAGTCGGCAGAGCAGGCGGTTCACTTTTCCCATGAAGCGATTGAAATGCACGGAGGAAATGGCTACATTGAAGATTTTGTTACACCACGGTTGCTTCGGGATGCACAGGTATTAACTGTATGGGAAGGAACAGGAAATATCCTTGGCCTTGAAGTGCTGCGTTTAATTCAGAAGTATGAGATTCATCATTTATTTTTCGCTAAAATGAAGAAAGAGCTCGATGATCTCCCTGAAGCCTTATCGGAGGAAGCGAAAAAGGTGATTACAGCCATTCAATCAGCACACGTGCGCATTAATCAAATCTGTCAAATGGAGCACGCCATGCAGACGTATCACTGTAAACGAATCACGAAATGGTTAACGGATATTTTTGAGTGTACGATTGCGTTAAAGGATGCAGCTAGTGGGGAAAGGAAGCACGCAATTGCAGAAATTTTTATCGAGCAAGCCCTGCGGAAGGATCCCTATTCAATTAGTGAGCTTACGTTAAATCATTATGAGCTTATCATCGAAAGTACACCAGTCTATACTCAATTACAAAGGAACTGACAAAAAAAGAATACCTCACCTTCTCATTCCTGAAGGTGAGGTGTTTTTGAGGATCTATCGAAACCTTATCCAGGCTGCCTCTGACCTAGTTCTTGATCGATCAGGAGGAGAGCGGACGTATTGTCTCCAGCCAATTTCAGCCTTTCAACAATCGTGAGTGCCTGTGCTTCTTCATCAATCTGTTCGCGAAGGAAATCCTGTACGATGACGGCCGTTTGCGGATCGATTTTTTTAATGTAGTTATAAGCCTGTCGGTAAGAATTCGTCACATATTGCTCGTGTTCTAAGACTTGCTCGAACGTTTCAAGGGGCGTTCCAAAGTCTGTCGATTGTTCCGGGAGAGCACTTAATTCCACCACGCCATCTTTTCCAGCTAAATAATTAATAAGCGTAAGAAGATGCGTACGTTCTTCATCAGATTGAATTCGTAACCAACTAGCCATTCCTGTATAATTTTTGCGATCCAAGTAAGCAGACATTGCTAAGTATAACGTAGTTGAAACGTGTTCAATTTGAATGAGTGTGTTCAAAAGATCTTGAACTTCTTTTTGTACCACATTAATCACCTCATAAATTTTGCTTCATCACACACTATGAAGGAAGTGGATGTCTCGTTACGACTAATTGAATAACGATGAATTTTTACACAAAAAAAAAGAAGCGCAAATGGCGCTTCTAGTGGATCGAGCGAAATACACCAACCACTTTACCAAGGATCGAAACAGAATCAAGAATAATCGGCTCCATCGATGAGTTTTCCGGTTGAAGTCGGAAGTAGTTGCTTTCTTTAAAGAATCGTTTAACGGTTGCTTCACCATCGTCTGTCATTGCGACAACAATATCTCCGTTGTTTGCAGTAGGCTGCTGTTTCACGATTACCATATCACCATTATAGATACCAGCTTCAATCATACTATCCCCTTCAATGACAAGGATGAAGGTGTGCTCTTCATCTTGAGCAAACTGCTCAGGAAGTGGAAAATACTCTTCTACATTTTCAATCGCTGTAATCGGTTGACCAGCTGTTACCTTACCAATGACAGGAACATTCACTGTATGTTGACGTGGAATGTCGATTGCTTCATCAAGACCAAGCACTTCGATGGCTCTTGGTTTCGTTGGGTCTCTTCTGATATACCCTTTTTTCTCGAGTCTTGCCAGGTGACCATGAACAGTGGAGCTTGAAGCAAGTCCAACGGCTTCGCCAATTTCTCTTACAGATGGTGGATATCCTTTTTGTTTTACTTCGACTTTAATAAAGTCCAGAATGTCCTGCTGACGCTTTGATAGTTTCATATTTCTGGCACCTCGTTCCAATCTATCTATTTGTTACTAGTATACCAGAATTTTTGTTCGCATACAAACATAAGTTCGAAGAAATTAGTTGACACGAACAGAGGTTCTGATTATACTAAAAACAGAACAAATATTCGTATACGGGGTGATTGGGATGAGAAAGCAAGCTGGGGGCTTGTCTGGAATTGATTTTCTTGTCATTATATCTTTTGTAGCTGTGTTAATTATCGTGTTCGTATCTTTGCGAACAGCTGCAGCTGAGGAGTATGATCGTTACACAACGATTCAATTGGAGCAGGGAGATACGGTTTTAGAAATTGCTGATGAATATCGTTCCTCGCATGAGTTGTCTGATCAAAAATTTGTAAGCTGGGTTGAAGACGTCAATCGCATCGATGCCAATCGAATTACAGCAGGAGATACTCTCATCATCCCTGTTGAAGCGAACGCTACCGCACTTGGGGGTACAGAATAAAGAATGAACGCCGTTATTTATTGTCGGGTAAGCACAAAAAAAGAAGCGCAGGAGTCGTCTCTTGCAAGGCAAAAAGAAGAGTTGCAACGTTTTGCATCACAGTCAGGTTTTACCATTCATCAATTGATTGAAGAGAAGCACAGCGGTTATGACATTGATCGAGATGGCATTCTCGAGGTGCTTGATTTGTTGAAAGGAGGGCAAGTAGAGGCACTGCTCATTCAAGATGAAACAAGGCTTGGAAGAGGGAACGCCAAAATTGCCCTTCTTCACGCCGTACATAAGTATGGCGGGACCATTTATACGGTAAATCAAAACGGGGAGCTTCAATTGTCAGAAGCAGATTCGATGGTTCTTGAAATTGTGAGTATAGTTGAAGAGTTTCAGCGAAAGCTTCATAATTTAAAAATTAAACGCGGGATGGATAAAGCTGTGAAAGAAGGCTATCGACCACAGCAAAACTTAAGTCATCAACATCACGGTGGACGAGATCGTGTTGATGTGCCAATTGAAGAAATTGTTAACCTTCGTAATCGAGGTCTTACTTTTCATGAGATTGCAGCAACACTTAAAGGCTTTGGTCACCATGCATCAAAGGCTACTGTACATAGACGTTACAAGGAATATGTTGACGAACAGAGTGAGAAGCACTAAACTTGTCTATGGTCAAAATATGCGTTAGCATAAGACGTACAAGATGCAGTAAAGGAGCTTTTTATATGCTTTCTCAAGATAAAATTCAACGAATTAACGAGCTATCTCGTAAATCAAAAGAGTCTTCATTAACAGAAGCTGAAAAAAAAGAACAAAAGAATCTTCGCCAAGAATATCTAGCAAGCCTTCGTTCTTCTTTCAAAAATCAGCTTCACTCTATAAAAGTAGTGGATGAAGAAGGCACAGATGTAACGCCAGAAAAATTGAAAGAAAGTAAGAAAAATCGAAGCTTTCTTCAGTAAAAAATAGCCTAATTTTGCTAAAAGCAAAATTAGGCTATTTTTATGGTTGCAATTTTTTAAATATTCGTTATACTGTACTATAACAAGATGTACTAATACAAAAACGGAGAGGGCGGATAGGATGTTTGTTGTAACTGATTCTGCAGCTGAGTTTTACAAAAACGAGATGGAACTTGGTCACGGTGATTGTCTAAGATTGTTTGTGCGTTATGCAGGAAGTGGAGACAGCGGTGGTTTTTCCCTTGGAGTCATGTCTGATCGGCCTTCATATGAAGATTATAAGCAAGAAGTCGGAGGCATTACTTACTTCGTTCGACCGGATGATCAATGGTTTGTTAATCAAATGAAACTTGATTATGATGAAAGCTGCGGCGGCGTTCTTTGTGACCTGCCGAGTATGGCATAGCAGTTAAAGGACCTGTACTATAACATATATGTTATAGTACAGGTCCTTTTTGTTTCGACAAAACTAGTGATGTCCCGCTCCAGGTTCAGACAATCCTTTTAGAGAGTGTGGTGTAAACTATTTTTTATATGACTTGATTCTGATTCTCTGATAAGGGGGAAGTAGTATGAGGCATTATGAAATGTATTTTGTTAAACAACAAATCGCCGCTCACTATGCTGGTAAGGAACATCTTTTGTATCAACTTTTCCTCGAAAGAAAGCAGGCGATCCAAACAGATAAAAAAGACCTTCTTGATAAACAGGTTGCCTTTATTACTGACCCTGTAGCAGAAGAAGAGTTAAACACCTATCTTGTCAATGAACTCGGCGGTTTCCGTACGTATGAATACAAAAACGCAGGACATCGGTTAAGTATTAAGCAGTCGAAAAGCGATGCTTCCTTGTTTGTTAGAAGTGAGAAAATGAATGTCTATGCGAGCGGTGGGACGGAAGCTGAAACGGTCTTTTTTGAAGTAATTCGAAAATTAACTCCTTCATTTTTTGCGATCGACTTCCAATCAGGACGATATGGATGGCTGAACCCAATCAAACAGCAGAAACTAGTTTGAACAAACTCCTACTATTTTAGTAGACGTTATTGTATAATCATTACGGGTTGTAGTACACTATTGGAAGAGAAAGAATAAGGAGGAAATCTAGAATGTGGTGGATGTACACGCTTGTGGGCGTGCTAGCGTTGATTGCTGGAGTAGCACTTGGCTTTTTTATTGCCCGCAAATATATGATGGACTATTTAAAGAAGAATCCCCCTATTAATGAAAACATGCTTCGTGTAATGATGATGCAGATGGGGCAGAAACCTTCTCAGAAGAAGATTAATCAGATGATGAAGGCTATGAATAGTCAAATGACAAACAACGATAAATAGCGTAACGGCACTCTGGTAACAGAGTGCTTTTTGTATGGAGTAATTTTGGTTGACGGGTCTAATTGGTGTGATGGTATGATAGATTAGACTATAAAAAATCAGGAAGTGTTTACATGACAATGAAGAATTTAGTAGTAGCTACAGGACTTTCATTTGCGCTTTTAGCCGGATGTCAGGCTGGAGATGATGCGCAAACGTCGAACCAGCAGGAGAATCAAACGGAGAATGAAGGGCAAACGAATCATTCAGCAAATACCGATGAAACTCAAAACAAAGACAATCAAAATAATGATAACCAAGAAGGGAATCAAGATCGTGAGGATCAAAAAGATGATGAAAAACAGGATGATTCAGTAGCCTATCCTACCATGGCTGAAACCGTTGAAAAGAAGAGTGGAAATCTGACTGTAACAAATCCAGATAGTATTTACGTTGTCGCTAATAAGGAGCGTAATCTTCCTTCTGACTTTGTTCCAAAAAACCTTGTTGAACCAGATGTCTCTTCCTATGCGCCGAAAGACGATCCGAAAAGGTTAATGGTTCAGGAAGCGGCTACCGCTCTTGAAGACATGTTTGCTGGTGCGAAGGACGATGGATTTGAGTTAAAAGCTGTTTCTGGTTACCGCTCCTATGAGCGTCAGGAAGCTATTTTTGCCTATAATGCTGAACAGCGTGGAGAAGAAGTGGCGAACCAGGTAAGTGCTCAGGCTGGCCAGAGTGAACATCAGACCGGGTTAACGATGGATATTAGCACGCCTTCCCTCGGAAGTTCTCTTACCGAAGAGTTTGGGAATACACCAGAAGGACAGTGGGTAGCAGAGCATGCGCATGAATATGGCTTCGTTGTTCGTTACTTAAAAGGCAAAGAAGATATTACTGGCTATCAGTATGAACCGTGGCACGTTCGCTATGTAGGGAAAGAAGCCGCTACTGAAGTTCATAAAGCTGGTGTTACGCTTGAAGAATTTTTCTCTGAAGAAAAATAGTTATCGAATGTTCATAGTTTGAATAAGATAAATCGTTTACAATAAAGGTTGAAATGGTAATGACATGCACATGATAAGATCATGCATTAGACAGGGAGTAATTCAATGGCAGATTTGAACTTGTTTTTAGCGTTCGGTGCCGGCTTTTTATCATTTATCTCAC
This sequence comes from Guptibacillus hwajinpoensis, assembly GCF_020524165.1. Taxonomy (GTDB): domain Bacteria; phylum Bacillota; class Bacilli; order Bacillales; family Guptibacillaceae; genus Guptibacillus; species Guptibacillus hwajinpoensis_D. Next base: position 909,348 of record NZ_JAIVKU010000004.1, on the reverse strand, counting down.
CGTGTGTACTACCGCTTTATCCGGCGTTTATTTCCTATATCACAGGGGTATCTGTTGATGATTTGAAAGAAGAACGTGGTATGATGCAAAGGCGAGCTATTTTTCATACGATTTTCTTCCTCATCGGATTTTCGATTATTTTCCTTGTATTAGGAATGTCTACTTCCCTAGTTGGGAATTTGTTTATTCAGTACAAAGAACTTCTGCGACAAGTTGGTGCTATTTTGATTGTGGTCTTTGGACTTGTTGTCGTTGGTTTTTGGACACCGAATTTTTTGATGAAAGATCGCCGCTTGAAAATCCGGAATCGTCCATCTGGTTTTATTGGCTCCGTTTTAATTGGAATGGGATTTGCGGCAGGTTGGACGCCCTGTACAGGACCGATTTTAGCTGCGGTTATTGCGCTCGGTGTTTCTAATCCTGGGGCTGGCTTCATGTACATGGTCGCATATACCCTTGGTTTTTCAGTACCCTTTTTCATTCTGTCCTTTTTTATCGGCCGAATGCAGTGGATTAAGAAAAATAGTCGGTTCATTATGAAGGCTGGCGGGTACTTAATGATTGTAATGGGCGTTTTGCTATACTTTAATTTTATGACAATGTTTACGTCATTCCTTGTCAATAACCTGTTTGGTGGCTTTCAAGGATTTTAACTAGGAAAGGGTGCAATGGTTTGAAAGGAACAAATGACCTTATACTTAAAACGACGACGACGATTATCGTCTTTATCATTCTAGGATTTTCAATATACTTATTTTTCGCGGGTCATAATGCGCCTGGTGGGGGCTTTATTGGTGGACTAATGACGGCTGGTGCCCTGGTTCTTCTTTATATCTCATACGGTTTCAAAACGATGAAGAGAGTCATACGAATTGACTTTAAGAATTTTATTCCAATTGGCCTTTTGATTGCAGTGTTAACTGGAATTGGCTCATTCGTATTCGGGCAGCCTTTTTTGAGTCATACGGACGCTTATTTTGAACTGCCGATTCTTGGTCATTCCCATTTAGCGACAGCTATGCTATTTGACCTTGGCGTTTATTTTACAGTAGTGGGTGTGACGATGACGATTATTTTAAGTATCGCAGCCGATGAAGGGGAAGAAGAGCTTTCCAAAGTAAGTGAATCATAAAGAAAGAACGGCTAAGGGCCGTTCTTTTTTTCATGCGCTTGTATTTTTTGTCTCTTCCACATACAATGGGAATGATGGGTAGTACGGTATAGGTGAGGGATGAGAATATGCTGATTTTAAGTACAATTGTCGGAGCAATAATGGCTCTTGCAATGGTCGTAATCAGGTTGAAAGCTTCAAAAAAACCTGCAACAATAAGAAAAATTATACTTCCGCCGTTTTTTATGGCAACCGGTTTTTTAATGTTTGTCGTTCCGGATGCAAGAGTTCCGTGGTACGAAGCAATTGAAGCGCTATCAGTAGGTGCGGCTTTTTCTTTGTTACTTATTCGAACGTCGAAGTTTGAAATTAAAGATAATCAGATCTATTTAACCCGTTCAAAGGCTTTTGCGTTTATTTTAATTGGGTTGCTTTTAGTGCGGATTATTTTTAAATTAATTATTGGCGAATCAATACCTGTTCTTCAGACAAGCTCGCTTTTCTTTGTTCTGGCTTTCGGGATGATTGTCCCTTGGAGAATTTCGATGTATTATCAGTTTAAGAAAACAGAGCGAAGTCGAACACATGGAACAAGGCTCCATCAAACATTGTTATAAAAAAACTCGTTTAGCTTATGCTAAACGAGTTTTTTATTGGAGCAAATGATGATAAGGACTCATGTCGATTCGCTTTTCATTCAATTTTTTAATGAGCCATTTGTGGTCGCGCTTAGGAGTTGCAATAATATAGCCTCGTATTATTAAATCCTGAGACATGTTATTCGCTTTTTCTCTTAGCGCGAGCTCGCCTATCGTTCCTGCGATCTTATATTTCGCAATATCGCGAAACAATTCAGGGACAGGGGCAACTAATTCGTCTAAGAGTTTCTTCTGATCATTGCTCCACATATGCTTCGTTTGTTCAATATAGTGCTCTTGCCAGTCGAGAATAGACTTGCCATCTTCTTTCGGAAGGCGTTTTAAAAACTTGCGGAACATAAAAAATCCACCGATTGCAATCAATGATATTAAGATCACAGTCCATCCGACGATAAACCACTGGAACCATCCTGCCAACGCACTCACCTCATGGCATACTATTGTAATTGGTTGAATACGGTCACATTATACGCCGAAAGCGCTTTTTAATCAAGAGGGTGAGGTTTACGTTTCATCTGTTGAATCTGATGACTTCTGAAACGAAGTGACCACAAGTCAACGAGATACGGCTAGTTAATTTAAAGTTAACGAACTTTTGAAGAGCCTCTTGTGTAAACAAAAGATCAAATAGATGAAGTTCGCGATTCGTGTCATCATTGAAATAGCTGCTGTTTGGTTGAGAAGAGGGGAGGGGAGTGGGACTGACAGCCTTATGGTGTTATACAAAAATGTAGCATGTTCATATAGGATTAAAGAAAAAATGCTTCATCATATTTCTTCATCTGTTAGACAATTCAATTCGCTATACAAGTTTCCTCATTACATAATATGTAAACTAAAAGATATCGAACAAGAAAGAGAATCGTAAGAAAAAGGCGGCAGTTCTATATGGTTTCAATTAATCTCAACTTGATAGTTTTGTTTGAAGGATGAATAACGTGTGAGGAGTTGATCGTTCTTCTTACAAAGGATGCCCCGATCAGAGGGACGAAGATAAGATGACAATTTCAAATGATTGCAGTGTAATTGGCGGGACTGTGTGGGAATCGAACCCACCGAAGACGGCACGCGCCTCCCAAGCGGTTTTGAAGACCGTGGCACTCACCAGACGTACAACCAGCCCCATAATGAAGTGTACTTTTAATATAGTAACGGAAGAAATTCAGATGTGCAATGCATGTGCTCATAAAAGATTATTTTAATAAAATGATTAGTAAATTTATAAGTAAAGTTTTACCTAATGCGGTTTTAAGTTAGCGCAATAATGAAAATCTGTCGAATAAAGTCAAATTTAGATTCAAATTAGGCTGAGAACTTTCCTTCTGTGTAGGAATCGACAAAAATCGTTTTGTATTTCACTTTTCGTGATTTCGACAAATTGCTCATTGTAACAGTTTTTTATAACGAATTAATACAGTTTCGCGAATGATACAGGTCGCTGATAATGGTATAACAGTTTGTGCTGTGGATAGCTGTGAATAACTTTTAGATCATACAGCGGTGTATAAAAATACATCGATGCATAAAGTAGAGGAGTGGCCTTTTTTAGGTGTACAAAGGTTTAAAGTTGCATCCTGAACTTACATTTATTAATGTTAATAAAGGATGGCAGGTGAGAAAATGAACTATTATACTATTGGATTAGCCGGGCACATTGATCATGGGAAAACGACATTGACACGCGCATTAACAGGCGTTGATACAGATCGGCTAAAAGAAGAGAAAGAACGAAACATTTCAATCGAACCAGGTTTCGCTCCGTTTCATTTATCGGATAACATGAAGATCTCTATTATCGATGTTCCGGGTCATGAGCGGTTTATCAGACAAATGATTGCAGGTGTTGCTGGTATTGATCTCGTTATCCCAGTTGTGGCAGCTGATGAGGGAGTCATGCCACAAACGAGAGAACATTTAGAGATCCTTTCGCTTCTCGGTATTCAACGATCCATTATTGCGATTACGAAAGCAGATATGGTAGAGGAAGAGATGCTTTCCCTCGTTCAGGAAGATATTCTTGAATACATAAAAGGAACTGGATTTGAAGGATCCGGCATTCATATCGTAGATGCTAAAAGTGGGAGAGGCGTTGAAGAGTTAAAAGAAAATATTCGCTCTTTTCTTGTCAATGTACCTTCTAGAAATAAAGCTGGTGCACTGAGGTTGCCGATTGATCAAGTGTTTACATTACAAGGTCATGGAACGATTGCAAGAGGGACGATTTTTGATGGAGAATTAAAAGAAGGAGAGCTTGTTACGTTACTTCCTAATCGTATTGAAGCGAGAGTAAGACAGGTGCAAAGTCATAGCGTAAAAGTGGAGAGAGCTTTTGCAGGACAACGCGTTGCGGTTAATTTGGCAGGGATGGATCGGCAACAGATGGTTCGGGGACAGGTCATTGTTAACTCCAATCACTATCCTGTTACATCGACCATTGATCTTTCATTCACGAAAGCTCTTACGATGTCTCATGATTTAAAACAGAGAGCAGAAGTAACGGTCCATATTGGAACCGCAGAAGTACGAGGCACGGTTGTATTTTTTGATCGCAACAATCTTGAGGCGGGGAATCGAGAATCGCTTTTTTGCCAGATTCGACTTCATGACCCTATTACGGCTAAAAAAGGGGATCGGGTTATCTTGAGGCGCCCATCTCCGGTGGAAACAATCGGTGGAGGAAGTATCCTCAATGTGGCAGGAGAGAAATATAAGTTTGGAGCGGAAACAATCGCCAAGTTTGAACAAATGATGAAAGGAACCCCGGCTGAACAGCTTGATCAGATGCTGGATCATGAGCACCTTTTATCAAAAGAACAGGTAATGCAACAAATCGGCTTAAACGAGGAATCGTTTCAACAACTTGAAAAGAACGATTACCTCGTTTTTATTGATGGAGGCGTGACCTCAAGAAACGTTCTTGCACGAGTCGTAGAAGCGATTCACACGTATTTAAAAGCGACTCATGAAGCGTATCCAATGCGAAAGGGTCCTCGAAAAGCAGAGGTCGTGCAGGAGTTGACGCAAAGGTATCCTATAAAAGTAATTAACGCCGTTCTACATTTTGAGCTTGAAGAAACGTTACAGCAATCTGGACCGTTTCTTGCCTTGAGCTCATTCGAGCCCAGTCTTCCAGACGCTTGGAAAACGCGCATGAGAAAGGTGTTGAACCATTTAGAAGAGCAAGGAATGAACGTTTCACCGATCGATCGGTTAATGAATGAGCAGCAAATTCCCGTGACCTATCAAGCAGAGTTTAAGAGCTATGTGATTGAGGAAGGCATAGCCGTTAAATTAACGGATGAGCTTTACGTTCACATTGAAAGTTGGAAGAAAGCCATTCAATCGTTGAAGGCAGAAACAGAGCAGGCCTTTACATTACAGCAAGCGAAAGACGTGCTTCATGTAAGTCGTAAGTATTTAGTGCCGATCCTTGAAAAACTTGATCATGAGGGCTACACCATAAGAAAAGATCAGGAGAGATTTTGGAGATTAGAAAGCTAGGAAGATATGAGGGAGTGGAGAAAATGAAAAAAACAGTTCTTTTTGTCATGGTGCTGATGTTAGGCATTCTTGCTGCATGTAGCTCAAATGAGAACGAAAATGGTTCAACAGATAATAGTAAAAAAGAAGAGAGCGCCTTTACGATTGGTGTAATCCCAGTTCAAACAGAAGGTGAAATTGAAGAAGCGATGACCAAACTCCAGGGAGAACTTTCCGAAAAGTTGGATCGTGATGTAGAAATCACAACTTATCCTGACTATAACGGTGTCGTTGAAGCGATGAATTATAATCAAATCGATATGGCTTATTTTGGACCGCTTACGTATGTGATTGCACATGAGAAGAGTGGGGCTAAGGCGATTGTAACGCAGCTGATTGATGGAGAGCCGTTCTATCATTCTTATATCATTACAAATACAGAAAATGAGTGGGATACCCTTGAAGACTATCTAGAAAAGAGTGAAGAAAGAAGTTTTGCGTTTGGTGATCCAAATTCAACCTCTGGTTCTTTGATTCCTTCAATTGAACTTCAAGATCGAGGCGTTTTTGAAGATCAAGATAACAATCGTTTTGCTTCTATAGCGTACACAGGTTCTCACGATGCAACAGCTTTATCTGTACAAAATAAACAGGTTGATGCAGGAGCCATTGATAGTGCGATCTATAATCAGCTTCTTGAATCAGGGAAAATTGATGGAGATAAGCTGAAAGTGATCTGGGAATCTGAAAAGCTTTTCCAATATCCGTGGGCGGTCTCAAAAGGGACGGATGAAGAGACAATTGATCAGCTGCAGAATGCTTTCTTATCTATTGAAGATGAAACCATTTTAAATGCGTTTGGTGCGTCTGGATTTACGAAAGCAAGTAACGAAGATTATGAGAGCATCCGAAGCGCGGCGGATAAGCAAGGGATGTTAACGGAGTAAAATGGCCTGGTTTAAATGGAAGCACCTTATACTATTTCTAATAGTAATCGCATTAATGTTGTGGAGCATAGGAGTGACGGAGTTCGATGTTCGGAAGTTTAGTCAATTTAACAATATGATTGATTTTCTATCGAACTGGTTTCCGTTCAATACGTCGGTGCTTCCGTCGATGTTAAAAGCAAGTCTTGTCACATTGGGAATGGCCTTTCTTGGTAGCTTTGCTGGGTTACTTGTTGCCTTACCCGTTAGCTTGCTTGCCGCCAAAAATACAGCAGGTCCTTTTTATGGGGCTGTGCGTATTGGTTTAAGTTTCGTCCGGTCGATTCCTGAAATTGTGCTTGGTTTAATGTTTCTTACCATCGTTGGTCCCGGTCCATTTGCCGCAACAATTGCGATTATCGTTCACAATGCAAGTGTACTATCAAAGCTGATTGCAGAATTGATTGAAGCGGCTGACAAAGGTCCGCAGGAGGCAATGAAGGCGGTGGGGGCACGTCCGTTAATCGGCGCGCTTTTTTCTATCTTTCCACAAATTTGGCCGAATGTCCTCTCCCACTATTTTTATCGCTTCGAAGTAGCGATTCGAACGTCACTAATGCTTGGTTTAGTCGGTGGAGGTGGCATTGGGCAGCAGCTGTTTGTTCATTTTAAGACATTTCAGTACCAAACGGTTGCGGTCGATGTGATGCTGATTATGATCATTGTGATTGTCGTTGATTTTCTCGGAAGTAGGGTGAGGCAAAATGTCATGTAATGACGCGTTGTTAATAGTGGAAAATGGATGCGTTCGCTATCAACATGCAGAATCGTATGCATTGAATCATGTTTCTCTCACCTTTCAGCGGGGCGAGTTTGTTTGTATTCTAGGTAAAACGGGCGCAGGAAAGTCAACTTTCATTCGCACGCTAAATGGATTGCAGGCTTTAACTGAAGGGAATATTACCTATAATGGACGTTCTTTCCAAACCCTTGATCGAGAAGGCTTGAGGAGACAAAGGAAAAAGATGGGAATGATTTTTCAGCATCATCAGTTAATTCCCCGTTTAACGGTTTTGCAAAATGTCTACACGGGGTTATTTGGTTCTCGATCAACCATACGCAACATGGCAGGTTTATTTGATGAAAGTGAAAAAAGGCTTGTAAGAGACGTGGTTGAACAAGTTGAACTGTTACCTCATTTAAATAAGCGTGTGGATTTATTGAGCGGGGGTCAGAGACAACGTGTTGGTATTGCCAGGGCGCTTGCCCAGTCACCTGATGTTTTTCTTGGGGACGAGCCTGTCGCAAGTCTTGATCCAGGGACGGCTAACCGCATTTTTCAACTGCTTCGTCGTTTGCATGAGGAGCGGAATTTGTTAACCATCATTAATGTACACGATGTAAAGCTAGCGAAAAGGTATGCTTCGCGCATCGTGGCATTAAAAGAGGGGCGTGTGGTCTTCGATGATCGACCTGAGGCTTTGACAGGAGAAATAGAAGACATGCTATATGAAAGTTAAAAACGGAAGTAGGGAGAGCCCCTACTTCCGTTTTGTTATTTACTTGCGGTAATCGCAAAAGATCCTTTTTCTTTGACGTGACCAACAATGCTAGCAGTCTTTCCTTTATCGCTCATCCTTGATTGATACTCCTTCGCTTCATGATCAGGAAGACTTATCAAAAGACCTCCAGATGTAACAGCATCACAAAGGATGTATTGTTCAAGTTCTGATATGTTTTCATATCTGACTGCTTCAGATATCCAGCGATGATTCGCTTTAGATCCACCCGGGATAAAGCCTTGCTCTGCTAGCTCCAGCGTGCCAGGCAATACCGGTACGCTGTTATAGTCTATCTGAATACTAACGTTGCTTCCAGTTGCCATTTCATATGCATGTCCAAGTAATCCAAAGCCAGTGACATCTGTTACGGCATTAGGTGACAAACCAGCTAGCTCTTCCGCTGCCGTTTTGTTTAACTCGGCCATTGTTTCTGTTACGCGCTGGAGCTGTTCAGCCGTTAGCTTTTCAGGTTTAATGGCTGTTGTTTGAATGCCAACACCGATTGGCTTCGTTAAAACAATCGCGTCTCCAGGCTTAGCCCCAACGTTCATGAGGATTTTGTCTGGGTGAACGAGGCCCGTTACAGATAGCCCGAACTTTGGCTCTTGATCATCAATGGAATGTCCACCAGCTGTGACAGCGCCTGCTTCATCCACTTTATCCGCTGCGCCTTTCAAAATTTCTGTAAGAATGGAAGGAGCTAGCTTTTTAATTGGGAAACCGACTATGTTTAGAACGGTTTTCGGTACCCCGCCCATCGCGTAAACATCGCTTAATGAATTAGCCGCTGCAATCTGGCCGAACATATATGGATCATCAACGATAGGTGTAAAGAAGTCTACCGTTTGAATCATGGCAATTTCATCGGTTAGGCGGTATACGCCTGCATCGTCAGAAGTTTCAACGCCAACGAGTAAATTTGGATCTGTTTTCTTGTTAGGTAATTGACGCAAAACTTGCGTCAGGTCCTCAGGACCGATTTTGCATCCTCAACCACCTTTTGTCGAAAGGGATGTTAAACGGATGTTTTCTTGATTTGACATATAACCACCTCCTTCTCTGAGTATAAATCTTTTCATCACTTTTTTGAAATGATATAGTATGTACAACCTGAATTTCATCAGAGGAGGTCGCCAATATGAAGTATCGTGTAACGATCGAATTCTGCATGCAGTGAAACTATGCACCAAAAGCCGCGAGTTTCGCGGAATCATTATTTAACCACTTTAGACATCAGATTGAATCCCTAGAGTTAATTCCTGGATCAGGTGGTGTGTTTGAAATAACGGTAAATGGAGATCGGATCCATTCCAAAAAAGAATCAGGTCAGTACCCAGAAGTAGATTCATTTATTATAGAAATGGAAGGCAAAACATTCGAGTAGGGCACCCCGCGCGGGTGCCTTTCGTTTCGCAATAGGAGATGAGCATGTTGAAATTACTTAGAGAAATTCCGCCGATCCATCAGATTCAAGAAGCGTTATTGAAAGAAGAGCGTGGACGTGAATTTCCTCATGATTTATTGAAGCAATTGATTCAAGAAGAAGTCAATGACCTGCGTGAGGCTTTAATAAAAGAAAGATATACAGGAAAAGCTCGAGATCGTCACGGTTTTCAAAGTGAGATTATAGCGAGCATAAAAGAGAAGATGGCCTCATTGAATGCGAATCACTTAATCCCCGTTATAAATGCGACCGGCGTCGTCCTACATACGAATCTTGGAAGAGCGAGATTAAGCGATGCTGCACTAGATCATATGATGGAAGTAGCCAAAAGTTACTCCACACTCGAATATAACCTTGCAGAAGGAATCCGAGGATCCCGACATACCATTGTCGAAGAAGCGATTTGCAAGGCCACAGGGGCAGAAGCAGCTATGGTCGTCAATAACAATGCGGCAGCTGTTTTCTTGATTCTGAGTGCCCTTGCAAAAGAAAAAGAAGTGGTTGTGTCGCGAGGCGAGCTTGTTGAAATTGGAGGATCCTTTCGGGTTTCTTCCATCATGGAAGAGAGTGGGGCGCGCTTGAAGGAAGTAGGCACTACGAATAAAACACATCCCGCTGACTATGAACAAGCTGTGAACGATGAAACGGCGATGTTAATGAAAGTGCATCGTAGCAATTTTGCCATTGTTGGCTTTACGTCAGAAGTAGATCGCGAGCAATTAGCATCCATTGCAAAAAAACAGCAGGTCATTTTTTACGAAGATTTAGGAAGTGGCGCATTATACGATTATCGAAAAGATGGAATTGGAGAAGAGCCTACCGTTCAAGAAACGCTTGCTGCTGGTGCTGATTTAGTTTCATTTAGCGGTGACAAGCTACTTGGCGGGCCACAGGCAGGGATGGTTGCTGGTAAAAAAGAGCTGATCGATCGATTAAAAAGACATCAGCTTGCTCGCGTGTTACGTGTCGATAAGTTTACGCTTGCTGCTCTTGAGGCTACGTTAGGGGAACATTTATATAAAGATGGAACGAACATTCCGACGATAAGAGATATTACGGCAAAAGCAGAAGAAATACGAAAACGTGCGAGTCAGTTTAAGGAACAACTTGAAAAAAAGTGTTCTTATTATAAGGTAGAGGTGGAAGCTAGTGTTTCTCAAGTAGGTGGAGGCACGATGCCAGCGGTTGAGCTGCCGACTTATGTTGTAGCCATTCGAACGAATGATTATCCCGTGAATGAATTGGAAGAAAAGCTAAGGCGCAGCGAACAACCAATTATTACGCGAATTAAAGACGATAAAATATTAATTGACTTAAGAACGGTCACGACGGATGAGGAAGCTGTGATTCTCAGTGAGTTAGTTAATAGTGATCACTAAAAAGGCGGCCACAAAGGCCGCCTTTTGTCATTGAGTGAGAGGATTAAAACCCTTCACCATTTTTTTGTCTTGTATGATTTCTGTTTTTCACTTTATGAGAGCCTTTCATCGGTTCAGGCTGTCCAGTATGACCCTTAGGAGCGTTTTTCCTGATATCTTTAAACGTATTGCTTTCAGTCATTGCAATCCCTCCTTGTTGTTTAGTATGGACAGGTTTACGGTCCTTATTCTGATCGAATAGGACGCTGTTACCTGGTTAAACTATGGTGAAAGCACAAGAAAAGGAGGTTGGATGAATGCCATATCATAAAAATAAACAACAATCATTTCAGGCAGCACAGCAGGGCTATGAACAAGCGATTGATGCCAAAAATGAAATTGTGGTAAGTAGTAGCGGGTATGGAAAAGACTTAAAACACCTTCAGCAAGAAGTAGGGGAAGCAAAACAACAAATTGAAAACGCGTTAGTCAATGCATCTGAACATCAGCGCGCACAGTTACTGCAATTCCAACAGGACCTGCAGTCGATTGAAGCAGAAATGAACAACGAGTAATTCAAAAAACCCGTCATCTTATTGTGACGGGTTTTGAATCTATTGGCGTTTTTTTGTCTTTTTGTTGTATTGTCGCTGTTCTGCAGTCATATGCTCATGCGCATACTCATTATCATATCCTGCTCCATTTCCCTGTGCGTCAGCGTCATTCATTCCTGGTCGAACACCATTTGCTTTTCGCTTTCCCATTGTGATCACCTCCCTCATTCTAACTTGTCCTGAACAAGCGAAAATATGTGTTGATAAGCTACACTTATCAACAGCAATAACAATCTTGTTATTTACTTATGTTTAGAAATTTACTAAACTGGATAAAGGGAAGTTGAAAACGTTTTTTCGACATCCGCTTTGTTATGCAATTTGGAGGAGGGAACTACATATGGCAAATCATGAACTTTATAATTCGAAAGCAACATTCGATGCCAATGGTAAAACATATTCCTTCTATCGTCTTCAGGCGCTAGAAGAAGCAGGCATCGCTAAGGTAAGCAAGCTCCCTTACACGATCAAAATCTTGCTCGAATCCGTTTTACGTCAGTATGACGGTAAAGTAATTAAAGAAGAGCATATTGAAAATCTCGCTAAATGGGGAACTAGCGAGCAAAACAAAGATATTGACGTACCATTTAAACCTTCACGCGTTATTCTTCAAGATTTCACAGGCGTACCTGCAGTTGTTGACCTTGCGTCACTTCGTAAAGCAATGGCTGATATCGGTGGCGACCCTGACAAAATCAACCCTGAAATTCCAGTCGATCTTGTTATTGACCACTCGGTACAGGTTGATAAATACGCATCAGAGGACGCGCTTGAATTTAATATGAACAAAGAATTTGAACGTAACCTTGAGCGCTATAAATTCCTGAAATGGGCTCAAGATGCGTTTGATAATTACCGTGCTGTTCCACCAGCAACTGGAATTGTTCACCAGGTAAACTTGGAGTACGTAGCAAATGTGGTTCAAGAAAATACGGCTAACGGTGAAAACATTGCTTATCCTGATACATTATTTGGTACTGACTCTCATACAACCATGATCAACGGTCTTGGTGTTCTTGGATGGGGTGTTGGTGGTATTGAAGCTGAAGCAGGTATGCTAGGACAGCCTTCTTACTTCCCAGTTCCTGAAGTAATCGGTGTGAAGCTTACTGGAGAACTTCCAAGCGGAACAACAGCAACGGATCTTGCACTAAAAGTAACTCAGCTTCTACGTGAGAAAAAAGTAGTTGGGAAATTTGTTGAATTCTTCGGACCAGGTCTATCTGGCATGCCGCTTGCTGACCGTGCAACGATTTCCAACATGGCACCAGAGCAAGGTTCTACATGTAGCTTCTTCCCAGTTGATGAAGAAGCGCTTGAATATATGCGCTTAACTGGTCGCTCTGAAGAGCACATCAACCTTGTGCGTGAATACTCAATTGCTAACGGATTGTTCTACACGCCAGAATCTGAAGATCCTGATTTCTCAAGCGTAGTAGAACTTGATCTTGGAACGGTTGAACCAAGTCTTGCCGGACCGAAACGTCCACAGGATTTGATTGTTCTTTCTGATATGAAGAAAGAGTTTAATAAAGCCCTTACAGCTCCTCAAGGTAACCAGGGACTGGGTATGGATAAAGACGAAATTAATAAAGAAGCCGTTGTGAAGTTTAACGACGGAAAAGAAGTCACAATGAAAACCGGTGCAGTTGCGATCGCTGCGATTACAAGCTGTACAAATACTTCAAACCCATCGGTTATGCTTGGCGCAGCACTTCTTGCGAAGAAAGCTGTTGAAAAAGGACTTAAAGTTCCTGAATACGTGAAAACAAGCCTTGCACCAGGTTCAAAAGTTGTAACAGACTACCTGGATAAGTCTGGTCTTATGCCTTACCTTAGAGACCTCGGTTTCCACCTCGTTGGTTATGGCTGTACCACTTGTATTGGTAACTCTGGACCACTTAAAGAAGAAATTGAAGATGCGGTTGCAAAGAGCGACCTTACTGTAACGTCTGTCCTTTCAGGTAACCGAAACTTTGAAGGACGCATTCACCCGCTAGTGAAAGCAAACTATCTCGCTTCACCACCGCTTGTAGTTGCTTATGCGCTTGCTGGTACAGTGGACTTTGATCTTCATTCTGATTCATTTGGTAAAGATAAAGATGGAAACGATGTGTTCCTAAGCGATCTTTGGCCATCTCCTGAAGAAGTGAAGCAAGCTGTCGCTGAAACAGTAACACCAGAAATGTTTAAGCGTCAGTACAAAACAGTATTCGACGAAAACAAACGTTGGAATGAACTAAGCACAAGTGAAGGAGATCTTTATAACTGGGACGATCAGTCTACTTATATCCAGAACCCTCCATTCTTCGAAAATCTTTCAAAAGATCCAGAAGACATACATGAGCTTAAAGACCTTAGAGCGATCGCGAAGTTTGGCGATTCAGTAACGACGGACCATATTTCACCAGCTGGTGCGATTGCAAAAGATATGCCTGCAGGTCAATACCTACAAAACAACGGCGTTCGTCCGATTGACTTTAACTCTTACGGATCACGTCGTGGTAACCACGAAGTTATGATGCGCGGTACGTTTGGTAACATTCGTATTCGTAACGAAGTAGCTCCAGGCACTGAAGGCGGCTGGACAACATACTGGAATACAGATGAAGTCATGCCAATCTATGATGCTGCAATGAAGTACAAAGAAGAAGGAACAGGTCTAGTTGTTCTTGCTGGTAAAGACTACGGCATGGGAAGCTCACGTGACTGGGCTGCAAAAGGAACAAACCTTCTTGGAATTAAAACGGTAATTGCAGAAAGCTATGAAAGAATTCACCGTAGTAACCTAGTTCTAATGGGTGTACTTCCTCTTCAATTTAGAGATGGTGAAAGTGCGGATACGTATAACCTTACTGGTAAAGAAACGTTTGCTGTCGAAATTACAGAAAACGTGAAGCCGCGTGATGAGATTAACGTTACGGCGACAACTCCAGAAGGCGAAACGCAAACATTTAAAGTACTTGCTCGTTTCGATAGTGAAGTGGAAATTGACTACTATCGTCACGGTGGTATCCTTCAAATGGTTCTTCGCGACAAAATTGCAAATTAATGAGAAAAAGGGTGGCTCTTGCCATCCTTTTTTTGTGCGTTTTTTTTCCACTGGTGAACCCTTTCCACTTTTCAATTGAGGAAAGCTGAATTTTAATCTAATAAACAAAAAAATCGGATTTTTGTAATAAGTTTTAAAAAAACGGGAATACTGGTTTTAAAACCTGTTGAAAAGGAAAGGAGACTCATATGAGAAAATCTAAGAAGGTTTCGTTTAAAGAACTGGTCATGCAAAATAAATTGGAATTAATGAACGACAAGAAAGCGATTGAACGGATTGAAGAAAAATTCGAACAAAAGCATGCGAAAAATTTATAAACGGATAGATATTTCTCCTTTAGTTGCACAGCCTATAGCGTAAAGGAGGAGATTCTAATGAGTAATCCCAAAAAGTTCCCTAAATCATTTAAGCCAAACCACCTTGCTTCTGTAAATCCTGAAGCTGAGGGGAACAAAGGAAAACAAATGCAAACAAAAGGCAAAGCTGAACCGGACTACGCCCCTCCAAAAGGGAAATAGGCTGATGACAACCAGAAAGGAATGCTCTTTCTGGTTTATTTCAATTTTAACAACTTCTTTTCATTTCATGTAAAGTTGTCCAAAAGGATGGGAGTATCACGAAAGATTAGGAGACAAAAGTTTTCGGGGGGAACGATATGACAATTACAGCAAGAATTGAACCAATTACATCGATGGCGAGAAAGGGAGAACGGAATGAAGATCTTCTAGTCAAAGAACTTGAAATTAAAATGCAGCAAATGGGTTACCTTGTCCCTTATCGAGAAGAATTAAATTGGGAGCGCACCATTGCGAGTCTTGAGTTAGGGGAGGCGCAAACGCTTCATCAGCTGAAAAAAGCAGCGGCTCGAAACGATCGCGTTCTTCTCATTTATGCACGACTTTTTAAGGGCACGATTTTTCAACATCTGATTCTTCATCCTAATCAGTCTGGCATCTATCTTCCCTTTCGATTTGACGAACCGTTTGTACTGCAAGTAGAAGGGGAAAAAATATGGGTTGGTTCTTCTGTAAGGCTTCTTGAGGAATTATCATGGCTTCAAATTAGCTTTGATCAAGGAAATCACCAGGAAAGTGTGAAAGAATACTGGCAGAATCTGATCGAGATATCTAAAAAAAGCGTCACGTACATGAGCCCGATTATTTTTGAAGAAGCCATTTAGAAGATTTTAGCAGAAGAAGAAAGGGTATGGGACTCTAGGAGAGGTGATAAAAGTGGATCATAAAGAAACGTTAGGGAATGACATTTACCGCATGCTTGAAACTTCGGGGCCGCCATATGGCTGTGGGACTGCATCACTCGTAGGTGGTTTTGCAGCAAGGCTTGCAGTCATGAGCCTCACAATTTCTGATATCGAGCATGACCTACATGAGGTTCCAGGCTCTTTTTTTCTTATGTGTGATGAAGATGACCGCGAATTTCAATCCTTTCTAAGTGAAGGAGGAAATCATTCACCAAATGATGTGCCGAGTCGATTGTTAGAATGTACGTATCGACTTCTCGTAGCTCTGTCTTCTTATGAAGAGCGAATTCAGGAAAATGTGGTGGTAGATTATCGTATGGGCATTCGAATGTTGAAGCAAGTCTTCACAGCCGCTGAAAACATCCTTTTATCAAATGGGTGTTCGGCAGATGTTCGAAAAGACATGCTTTATTATGAAGGAAAGTTAGAAGGCATCTTACCTAAAAGTCTCCAGTCTTAAGCGAATATCTCGTGAATCTGAAAGCCATAATAAGCACGTAACACCTTGTCATACACAAACAGGGAGGGCTTATTTTGAAAGCAAATCCAGATGATCGACGAGATAATGCAGAAAAGTTACAGAGCATGGTACAAGATACGATAGAGAACATGCATGATGCCGAGGCATCTTTAGAATTTACAGATAGCGACCTTCAAAAAAAGGCAATAAAAGAAAAGAATCAGCGTCGAGAGCAAAGTATTCAGGCAATGAGAAATGAAATCAAAGATGAATCAAAGCAATAAAGAGCAAAGAACTGAATGACTTCACGTCATTCAGTTCTTCTCATTCATGCTTCAAAGGTGGTTTATGGTAAAATAAGAGCGACACCACGTTGAAGTTAGGAGAGGAAAGAGGATGTACATAGCAACTACGCCAATCGATGTTCGTTATGCTGAAACCGATCAAATGGGGGTTGTTTATCACGCCAACTATCTCGTTTGGTTTGAATTAGGCCGCACAACTTTAATTAATGATTTAGGTTTTCGATATGCTGATATGGAAAAAGAGGGGATTCTCTCCCCTGTCATGGATATTCAAGCAAGCTACAAACGTCCTGTTCGTTATGGAGATGAAGTCATGGTTAAAACCTGGGTGGAGTCCTATGATGGCATTCGGGTGAATTATGGGTATGAAGTGATTAATGGAGACGGTGAGATTTGCGTGACGGGAGAATCGTTGCACACGTGTGTGAAGAGAGATACGTTCCGTCCTGTATCAATCCGAAGAAAGTTTCCGGAATGGCATCATGCTTATGAAAATGCCAAAAAGCAACCTGCTTCTACTGGAGCGGAATAATGGCTTTTGGATTGTCGAAGAGTGAGCTTGCAGAATGGAAGGCAAAGGTTAAAAGCGGTGAAGTCGCTTTATTAACTCATTTTTGGTATGATCCTCGCTTTCCGCAGTTTCATTCGGTTACAAAAGCCGGATGCAACGACAAAGAGAAGCTCGCGAGATGGGGCAGTAAATACGGTTTAAAGCGAGAATGGATGCATGAACGAGAGAAGTTTCCGCACTTTGACTTACTGGGTGATGACCAGATCCGCATTCTTGAACAAGAAGGCTTACGCTCTCATATTCATCGATTTCGTTTGAAAAAGAGGCATTAAAAAACGCGAAAGCGAGAAGCTTTCGCGTTTTTCTCATTAATTTCCGTGAACGAACTGAATCTCTTCTTTATTACGGCTGAATTTCACAGTGAAATCTTGATCCTCAAAGAACCAGATATCCTTTTGTTCTATAAAAAAGGTGATCCCTTCTTCCTCAAGCATAAGAGCAGGCTCGGTTGGCTCTTCAACCGTCATGCCAAGCGAAAATCCGTCTTGCACAGTACTGCAGCCGCCTACGCGTACAAAAAAACGGAGATGGTCCCCTTTTTCAAGATCCATTTCTCTTTTAAACCAGTTTAACGCCGGTTTTGTAATTGTCATTTTCAAGTGTCATTTCCTCCTTTGCCGAACGGGTCTACTCGTACTATTATAAAGAAGTAACGGGAACTTGCAAAAAAAAAAGGTTAGGGAGCGAAAAAATGCCAAAAATTTAATAACGTATTTAACAGTATTTCGTATTTTACGTTAATTGCTCATACAATAAGGGTATAAAAGGAAGTGTAATGAGGAGGTATTCCTGATGAAAAAACAGAGAGTATGGCTGTTTTTATTCCTCATTCTTGCTGGAGGTATTTTGCTGAGCATTAAGCCGATAATGGAATACCGCAGTCAGCGTATGAATGAAATAAAGCAAGCAGCATCTATGATGGTGATGAGTGAAGCACCAAATGAAACCGTCATCTCATCGATTTCAAATAAAAATGACCAAGCTAAAACGAATATAGCCCCAGAAGTCACCACAACAGCAAAAGAGCAAAAGCCAGAGGAAATGGAAGAAACAGTAACGGATCCAGATGTTCGAATCGTAGGTCTAGGTGACTCTCTCACAAAAGGGAGTGGGGATTCGACAAATCAAGGATATATCGGCAGACTTGCAGCAAATATTGAGCACGATACGAATACATCGATATTAGTTGAAAATTACGCCGTACATGGTAGACAAACGCCGAAATTATATAAAATGTTAGAAGAAGATCACACGAAAGCTTCGCTTGCTGAAGCTGATTTGATTGTGATGAGCATTGGTGGTAATGATTTAATGAAGGTGGTAAAGGAGCATTTCCTAGACTTGCAGATCGACGTGTTTCAACAGGAACAAACGAACTATGTTGAACGACTTGATGCGATTATGAAACGTATCCGAAGCATTAATTCTGAAGCACCGATATTGTTTATTGGCCTATATAATCCATTATTAGAGAATTTTCAATCGGTGACGGAAATTGATCAAATTGTGCAAAGGTGGAATGGCGCAAGTCAAGACACAGTAGAGAAGGACGATCGTACGACGTTTGTTCCCGTATATGAATTGTTTAGTTCAGTAGATGAAAATTTGTTTTTTGAAGATGGATTTCATCCGAACGATCAAGGATATGAACTGATTGCGAGACAAATTCAATATCGATTGAAGCAAGATGCTATTGTCGAGGAAATCCCTTTTGAATAGTTCGTGTACGAGGTGAGCCTCTTTTGATAGAATAGTAGTATCAATGGAATGTGAAAAGGATAATGACCATGAAGCAATGGATGAAATGGATATTCATAAGCCTAACGCTCCTAGTTTTTATTGGAGCAGGGGCCTTTACTTATATTTATTTTAAAATGGATGATCCCGAACAAACGAATTCGAATTCACTCCCACTGAGTGATGAAATACAAGAGGTTTTTCAAGATGAACCAGAGAGTGATGAACCGAAGGAAGTTCAAATTGTAGGACTTGGTGATTCCTTAACGAAAGGTGTAGGAGACAAGGACAAAAAAGGGTATATTGGGTATGTTAGCGACCAATATTTTGAAGATGATCAGAATACAACGGTCACTCTTCAGAATTATGCCGTTACCGGAAATGAAACAGAGGATCTTCTGAAACGACTTGAAGAAGAAGACGTACAGAATGGCGTGAAAAATGCTGATTATATTTTTATAACGATTGGTGGTAATGATCTTTTTGGAGTTGTGAAAACTCATTTTATGAATTTAGATCAGCAGTATTTCACCCTTCAAAAGAAGATCTATCTTGAAAATCTGACAACGATATTAGCGAACATTCGTTATCTTAATCCTGATGCGCCGATTTATTTTACGGGCTTATTCAATCCCTTCTCAAAAGCATTTGGAAATATTCCCGAAATGAATGAAATTGTAGATGAGTGGAATCAAGGAAGCCGATCGATTATTGCCAATACCCCTGGCGCGACCTTCGTACCTGTTGCTGATTTATTTCTTGAAAGTGATGAGAATTTATTATATGAAGACGCCTTTCATCCCAACGAAGAAGGCTATCATTTAATGGGAGATCGAATTGTAACTTATTTAAAAGAAAACAACGTAGCGAATCGATAAAGGCAGGGAATGATTTATGGATACAGCAGAGAAATTTGAACAGCAATATCAAGCACTATCGGATGATTATGAAGTTCCAGAAATGATCTCACCGAAAACAAAGCTGATTTTCATATTGGAATCTCCACACGTAGCAGAAGTTCAAAACGGTGTGCTTGTGGCGGGTGCTTCAGGTGCAACGATGTCTAAGAAATTATTTGGTCCAGACTATGCAAAACCTCTCGGACTATTATTAAAAAAGCACCAACAAGAAGAGATGGAAAGACCTTCTCTTGATGTTATTGGGTTGCTAAATGTATGTAATATCCCTATGCAAGAGAGACCTTATTCCGCGAAAGACCTGGAAAGCAACCGTGAGTTGCTAGACTGTCTTGGTACGATTCGAACGTCTGCTAAGAAAACCCCGTTTAAAGAGGAATCATTAGTTGCTGCGGAAGAGCTTCTCTTAACCAAATTTAAGAACCGGTTGAAAAAACTAAGGGATCGAGAAGTGACGCTAGTTCCATGTGGACGGTTTGCTCAAAAGTATTTTCAACTCGCGAACGTGTCGAGTGATAAATGGACGGTCCTAATGGATGTTCCTCATCCAAGCTATAATTCTTGGAGTCGTGACCGTTACCAACAATCTATAAATAAGGTGATTGAGGTGTTTAATCGTCATAAAATATAAGGATGTTTATGAAATAGAACGGAAAGCCCCATTCGAATTCGAATGGGGCTTTTTTCATGAAGCAGGAAAACACACAGGACAAATGCATAAATATTGACTCCGTTGTAATATAAATGTAATGAAAGGAGGGTTGACATAATGAAAAAATGGGCAGCTTTACTTCTGGTATCGTTGGTATTGGTGAGCGGATATGCAATTACTCCTCACGATTCGAGTGAAATGGTTCAGGTATCAGCATACGTCGTTCAGGATGAAGATCTACCTTACTGTCATTAATTAAAGAAAAGGGGTCTGTTGTGTGTCTGCACCTTTCCAGTTTATAGTAAACCGAATGAATAGCCCGTGATCTCTTTGAAAGGAGGACATGCTATGGAAGAGCTTACATTGTTTATTACGGCAGGACTTTTCTTCGTGTCTCTCTTTAATTTCATCGTTATCTTGATTGAAAAAACAAAACATAAATAAGTTACGCATTTTGGATCAATCCAATTTTCTTCGCATAATGATCAACATGGTCTTTAAAGACTTGATTTTGATCGAGTTCAAAAATCGTAGAGGCGGTGGCAAGATATTCGTAAGCTAACTCTTGATTTCCGAGTAGATAGTGAAGCTTGCCACATTGATAGCTAAGTTCACCAAAAAGGTAAAGGCGCTGTTTCTCTCGACATAATAAAAAACCTTCTCGTGCGATAGACAAAGCTTTTTCGTAGTTTCTACAATTGGATAACGCTTTCGAATAATTATAATAGAGACGAATTTCAATCGTTTCGTCATTAATAATGGGGAAAAAGCGAACATGATACAGTGCCTTGTGAAATAACGGTAGCGCACGTTCCCAATCTTTTTCCTCACTATGCAAAATCGCCATGCTAATGAGTAATTCAATTTCTCGTTCTGAGTAATTTTTCGAAGTGGTCGCTGTAAGGTGGAGGGCTTCATCTAGAAGCTGAAGTGCAGTATGAGTGTCATGATCTATATAATAGGTGCAAATCGCTTTGTGCCAGAGATAGAATTGTTTATTCTTCACAGTTCGAAAAAGGGGGTTCGCTTCTTCTGCTTCAAGGATTTCAGCAACTTCGCGATATTCACGTCGTTTTATGTGTTTTCTAATTTGTCGAATCACTTCATTCACATAATCCAGGCGAGGTGTTTCCTTCATGTGAAAAAAATAGTTAATATCTACACCGAGTCTTGATGCCAACTGATAAAGTAGTTCAGCAGAAGGTGAGACGTCATTATTTTCAATTTGGCTAATTAATGCTTGTGTACAGATGCCTTCTGATAAATCGGACTGTGAGAGTCCAAGGTACATTCGAAGTTCGCGCATTGCATATCCGAGTGTATCCTGACGCACCTGCAATCCCCCTTTTTTACCCTCATTGTATCACGAATCCCTGTTAAATACATATTTTCCTAATTATTTAATACCATAATAATATTATGTAAACAATATTCCTTGCAGGATTTTCTCATTTATTCGAGAACCTCTTACGTGAAACTATTCCATTAAGAGGAGGAGAACGATTGTCTTATTTACCATCATTTGAATTAACCAATCAAGTCGTTGTCGTGACTGGCGCAGGAAAAGGAATTGGGAGAGCACTTGCGATAGGAGCGGCCGAAGCAGGGGCTGATGTAGTAGTCCTAGCAAGAACAGAAGCAGATATTCAGGAAACAGCTGGACTTGTTCGCGATGTTGGTCGAAAGGCTTACCCCATTCAAGCTGACATAACAAAAAAGGGCGATTTAACAGAAGCTGTTCAACAAATTGAAAAAGAAGCTGGAAAGATTAACGTGCTCATTAATAACGCAGGAATGAATATTCGTTCAAAAGCGAGCGATGTGACTGAGGCGGAGTGGACGTCCATTTTCCAAACAAATTTGCAGGGCGCTTTTTTTATGTCGCAAAAGTGTGCAGAAGTAATGAAAGAAGGCGGAGGGGGAAAGATTATTAACATCACTTCTGTCGCGGGCCACGTTGCGTTAAGAACAGGCGTCGCATATGCAGCATCGAAAGCTGGTATGATACAGATGACAAAAAACCTTGCACTTGAATGGGCAGAGAATGGTATTACAGTTAATGGAATTGGGCCGTGGTATTTTAAGACACCACTTACTGAAAAGCTACTGCAAGATGAGCAGTACTTAGCAGATATTCTAACTCGTACTCCAATGAAGCGAGTGGGTGAACTAAAAGATTTAGTTGGAGCAGCCGTATTCTTATCCTCTGAAGCATCAAATTACATAACAGGTCAGACGCTGTTTGTAGATGGTGGAATGACGAGCTATGGATTTTAGAAAAACCGTTACTCAGGTGAGTAACGGTTTTCTATTAGTCTACTAAATCAGCTGAGAAGCTTGGCGCAGTTAGGCCAGCATCTTCGTAAACTGTAGCCATTTTTTCTTCAAAAGATGCGAATTGTGCATCAGATTCTTCATAAGTTGCTTCCGGCTCGTCAGAAAGATTAGCGGCACGAGTTTCATAAGATTTAGCAAGATCCTCTAATGCTGCTTCGATGTCACTTTTGTAAGTATCTAGTTCAGCTGGAATTTCAACAGCACGAACATCTTCAGCCACCTTTTTGGCAGCTGCTTCAGCATCAGACTTCATTGTAGCAAGTTCTTCATCAGATGGTTTTTCTTCAGCCACTTTTGCCGCTTCAAAAGCGTAAATTGGGCTATCACTTTCATTGATGGTTTGAATTAAGTTCATTTGGAAGTCAAGAAGATCACTCTTTACATCCGTTTCACTTGCTTCTTCGGTGCTTCCTGAATTGTTAGCATTTGTACTTGTATCGTTTGCTTCATTGTTGCTACAAGCAGCTACAAAAACGAAAACAAGCAGCATGAATAGGGGTAAAAATCTTTTCATTCAAAACCCTCCTAATTTTTAGAAAAATACCTTTCGAATACAAATTTTAGTGTATAAGATCCAGTTTGTAAACTAAATAAAGAAAAATTGTCATAAAATGTAATAAGTAAAACTATTCAGAAAAATGCTGGTGAAGAGATCGGTTTAAATATGTTATTGTGAAGAGGGAAAATATTGGTTTAGGGAGTGAACATGTTGATTTTATTTAATCATGATTTATTGAGTAGAGATGAGGCAACAATAGATATTGAAGATCGAGGCTACCAATTTGGTGACGGTGTCTATGAAGTTATACGTATTTATAATGGTGTTTTCTTTGAATTGGAAGCTCACCTCGATCGTTTGGAAAGAAGCGCAGGCGAAATAAAAATCGCTTTACCATTTAATCAGGAAGAACTTAAAGCCAATTTAGAGAAGCTCATCGAGCAAGATCCCGTCCAGAGTGGACATGTCTACATGCAGGTGACGAGAGGGGTTGCTCCAAGAAATCACCCGTTCCCAGCACAGGCAGATCCAGTCTTTGTAGCCTATACAAAAGAATATGAAACAGAGCCTTCAAGGGCACCAGGACGAGCTGTTTTCACAGAAGATATTCGTTGGCTAAGGTGTGATATTAAAAGCTTGAATCTACTCGGAAATGTTCTGGCAAAACAGTTTGCAAATGAACAAAATGTAGATGAAGCGATTTTTCATCGAGGAGAATGGATAACGGAAGGAAGCTCAACGAACGTATTTATTGTAAAAAACAAGACGCTTTATACACACCCTGCTAACCATCTTATTCTTGATGGAATTACAAGGAGAGTTGTGCTTTCAATTGCGAATGATTTGGGGATAAAAGTAAAGGAAGAAGCGTTTACAAAGCAAGACCTTCTCGAGAGTGATGAAGTATTTATTTCCAGTACGACTCAAGAAGTAAGACCGATTGTTGAGGTAGATGGTGTACGAATTGCAGATGGAAAAGAAGGGGAACTAACCGCTTCCATTCACGCAGAATTTACTGGTCGTTTATCTTAGCAGAGTGATTCATACGAAAATCTTTTTAGTTTGTGTAGTTGAATTTTGCACATAATAGTGTTACTGTTATCTTTGGCTATATGTGAATGAAGAGTTGCTTGTTCCGAGCGTTTTCCAACATTAGGAAAATGCTTTTTTTGAACATTATCAGGAGATTTTTCTCCCGTCTATAGCATTTAATGCATTTAAAAGTAAAAAGGAGTTTTTAAAAGTTGAAAAAATTTCAAGATCTAGGTTTAAGTAATACGCTGCTAGAAGCAGTTAATCAAATGGGATTCGAAGAAACAACACCAATTCAAGCAGGAACAATTCCTCTAGCGCTTGAAGGCAACGACGTTATCGGTCAGGCTCAAACTGGTACTGGTAAAACAGCTGCATTTGGTATCCCAATGATTGAAAAGATCGACACTTCTCTCTCTCATGTACAGGGAATTATTCTTGCGCCAACACGTGAGCTTGCTGTACAGGTTGCAGAAGAATTGAACCGCATTGGTCAAGCGAAAGGAGTGCGTGCCCTTCCTATATACGGTGGCCAAAGCATCGTTCACCAAATCAAAGCACTTAAAAAGAGACCTCAGCTCGTTGTAGCGACGCCAGGCCGTCTTATTGATCATATGGAACGTAAAACGATTCGTCTTTCAGAAGTTTCATTTGTTGTTCTAGATGAAGCAGACGAAATGCTTAACATGGGCTTCATTGAAGATATCGAAAAAATCCTTAAAGGTGTTCCAGAAAAGCGTCAAACGCTTCTATTCTCAGCGACGATGCCAAAACGTATCGCAATCCTTGCAGAGAAATTCATGAGCAACCCTGAAACAGTTAGAACGAAATCAAAAGAAATGACTGTTCCATCAATCGAACAGCATTACTATGAAGTTCGTGATTCTAAGAAATTCGATATTCTTTGTCGCCTTCTTGATACTCAGTCTCCTGAGCTTGCGATTGTATTTGCAAGAACAAAGAAACGCGTTGATGAAGTATCTGAAGGACTTAAGAAACGCGGCTATATGGCTGAAGGGATTCACGGTGACCTTCCACAAGGGAAACGTGACCAAGTTATTAAACAATTTAAAGACAGCACAATTGATATCATGGTAGCAACAGACGTTGCTGCACGTGGTCTTGACATTAGTGGTGTGACACACGTTTATAACTTTGACATTCCTCAGGATCCTGAAAGCTACGTTCACAGAATCGGTCGTACTGGCCGTGCAGGTAAGTCAGGTCTTGCTTCAACATTCATTACTCCACGTGAGTACGATCACCTTAAAGTGATTGAGAAAATTACGAAGAAGTCTATGCAAAAACGTACGATCCCAAGCTTTGCTGAAGCAATGGAAGGCCAGCAACAAATGGCGATTCAACAGCTACAAAGCACAATTGAAGAACAGGATCATTCAGGATACCGCTCATCTGCTGAACAGCTTCTTGACGATCATGATTCTGTAACGCTTCTTTCTGCAGCACTTAAGTTGCTTACAAAAGAACCGGATACAACTCCAGTTAAGATTACTGAGATCGCACCACTTCGTGCGAAGAAAGCTCATAATCGTGGCGGAGGCGGTGGCAACCGCAACCGTAACCGTAACAATGATCGCGGTCGCAAAGGTGGCAGCGGTGGCGGATATCGCGGAGACCGTAACAGCGGAGGCGCGAACAAGCGTCGTAAGTTCAATGACAAAGGAAACAAATAAGACACGTTAAAAGTCGGGAGAAATCCCGGCTTTTTTTATTTTTTTGATCGTTTCAAGGATTAGAAAAATCCAATCATATCCTTCTGCGCTGTCATTGACTATTATAAGAGATTATTTTTAGACAATACTGGGAAAATGTCATTGAAAGCGTTATTCTTAGAGAGACACTATTTACGGAAAGGCAGCGGGATACTATGAAGCATAATCACCAGTCAAAGACAAAAATAAAAGAAGACGCCCTGCTTGAACGTCTTGCCCTCATCGAAACAAAGCTAGAACAATCAGAAGCATCGAAAATCAATCAATTGATTGATAAATTGAAGAGCGGTGAACAGCACTTTCTTTTTTCAGGTCACTTTTCTGCAGGAAAGTCTTCATTAATTAATGCGTTATTTGATACAAATTTACTGCCCTCAAGTCCCATTCCAGCAAGTGCCAATACGGTGCGGATCCGGTCTGGAGAATCGGGTGCTGCCGTTTATTTTATAAATGGAAAAAAGATGGTTTTTAAAGCGCCTTATGATATCGATCAAGTAAAAAGCTATTGTTTAAATGGAGAAGAAGTTGAACGCGTCGAATTATCTGCGCCGTCTCCAATTGAAGAAGACGTTATTTTCATTGATACACCTGGGATTGATTCAACTGACGAAGCACATCGGTTATCAACTGAATCATCGATGTATTTAGCGGACGTTGTTTTCTATGTGATGGATTATAATCATGTTCAATCAGAAGTCAACTATCAGTTTATTCGAGAGTTATACCGTCAAAATAAGAAGATCATTTTAATTGTGAATCAAATTGACAAACATAACGAAGATGAAATCTCATTCAACGCTTTTAAGAAGTCAGTGGTGCAGTCATTTGAAACGTGGGGAATGTCATTGGAATCCTTTTTCTTTATTTCCCTACGTGATCATAATCATCCTCACAACCAATTTCACCAATTGAAAAGTTATATTGAAGGTCTTTCTAAGAAAACAGCAGAGGATAAAATAGTACGGGTGTCCAATGCTGCAATTGAATTGATTAACAATATGGATACAGTTGTGGAAGATCGTGAAGTCATGCAGGCTTATGAGGAGATGGAGAAGAAACTTTCTTTCTCAAAGGAGCGTATTAAGCTTATTGAAGAGGAGTTTCAATCTGAAGGTTCTTCGATTCAAAAGAGTGCTATTTTAATGCCTTATGAAGTAAGGGAAGCTGGGCGTGACTATCTTGAATCATTGCAGCCTGGTTTTAAAGTAGGACTGGTTTTTCGTGAGAAAAAAACGCAACAGGAACGTTTGAACCGTTATGAGTCATTTGTATCGGGGTTAGAGGAACAAGTAAAGTCTCAGCTCGAATGGCATTACCAGGAGCTACTGAAACAGCTAATTTCGACGGCAGCGTTAACAAAAGTTGAGCCGCCTGTTCTAGATGAACCATTTCTTATCGATTTTAGTGTTATCCAAGAAGAAGCAAAAAAAGGAAACGGTGCAACGGGTGAAGCGGTTCTTCATTACACTGAAAATATCGCTCATAGCATGAAAACTCAAATAAAACAGCAAGCAGAAAAACGAAAAAATTTGCTGATTGAGCAAGTGGATCGAGAGCATAAGCAAATCGCTATTGAGCTTCAAACTTCTTTTAAAGAGCACGTTGGGGAAAAGGAATCAGAAATGCTCTTAGCCGAGATGGAAACCATCAGCGAGAAAACAACTGAACTCATGTCGATTCTTCGAGGAGACCGTGATGAAGAGGCCAGTGCAGTTCAGAAGAGTGTCCGGAAAGATGAAGAGTTAGAAGAAATCATCATTGTGGAATCTGTAAAAGAAACCAATTCAGAAGGTAAAAGTGATAACAGCTCTTTGGAAGAAGTAGCAGTGGAAAAGAAGGATGATGAACTTCCTACTTCTGAAACGACGGTTCATGCGCTTCAAAATCTGGCGACAGAACTTACTGATTTGCCGGGCTTCCTGCATACGAAGCAAAATCTCATTAAGAAAGCGAGAAAGTTAACGGAAAAATCCTACACGGTTGCGTTATTTGGCGCATTTAGTGCAGGGAAATCGTCTTTTGCCAACGCTCTAATCGGTGAGAAAATCTTGCCTTCTTCTCCAAATCCAACGACGGCAACGCTTAATCGAATTTGTCCTGTTACAGAAGAGCATGCCCATAAAACAGCGATGATTCACTATAAAACGGAGGAAGAGCTTCTTGAAGACTTAAATCATTCGCTTTCTTTTTTTGGAGAACAGGCTTTTTCACTTCGAGACTGTATGCATATTATTTCAGCCGGTAAACTGTTTAAGCGGGAGTCAGCTGAGACAAAGCCTCATGCGCTATTTCTTCGTGCAGTTTTAAAAGGAGAAGGCGAACTTTCGTATCTTGGAATGAAACGAGAAGTGACGTTGGAAGAATACGAGGATATGGTCGTAAACGAAGCAAAAGCGGCGTTTATCTCATCCATTTCATTGTATTATGATTGTGCCCTTACACAAGAAGGTATTACGCTTGTGGACACACCTGGAGCGGATTCGATCAATGCGAGGCATACGGGTGTTGCTTTTCAATATATGAAAGCAGCTGACGCTATTCTATATGTGACTTATTACAACCATGCCTTTTCTAAAGCAGATCGTGAATTTTTAATTCAGCTAGGCCGTGTGAAAGATGTGTTTGAGATGGATAAGATGTTCTTTCTGTTAAATGCTTCTGATTTGGCTGAAAATGATGATGAGCTCCTCACTGTGCTTGATCATGTGAAAAAACAGCTCCAACAGTATGGGATTCGATATCCAGCTCTTTATCCGGTATCAAGCCTTGCAGGGATGCTTGCCTCACATGGCTTAAGTGAAAAAGAGAATGAATTTCTTTCGAGATTACCTGAAAAACTGAAAAACAAAGGTGGTCTTGCATCGTTTGAAGAACGATTTTACCAATTTATCCGAGCAGATTTATCAAAAATGGCAGTGGAAACAAGCATTAGTGAAATAAATCGGGTAAGAGAAGAGATTGATGGCTGGATTGAGAATTTTGAATTGAATGCTAATGAAAAAGAAGCACAGCTGGACCGTTTGCACCATGAAAGTGATAAAGCAACCGAGGGAGTGGAGCGTTACGACATAGCAACTTCTGTGAAACAAATTGAACAGGAGCTAACGGAGCTCGTCCATTACATGCCACAACGTCTATTTTATCGCTTTAATGATTTCTTTAAGGAAGCATTTAACCCTTCCATTATTCAAAATCGGGAAGGACTTCATCATGCGTCAAGGTCTCTGCTTGAAGATATTACTCAAGATCTGCTTCAAGAATTAAGGGCAGCTTCTCTTCGGATCGATCGATTTATAAACCGAGAGCTTCAAAAAAACGAGAAAGAAATGCAACTTACAATTCGGAACCACTTATCAGATTTTCGCTATTCCATAAACGATACAAAGGAGATGGCAACACCTGCATTTACTGCTTCACTATCAAGTTGGATTAGTAGCGAAACCATTCAAAAGCTCGCGCGCAGTTCATTCAAGTCTCCAAAGCAATTTTTTGAACAAAATGGAAGAGAAGACTTACATGATGTGTTAAAAAAGGAATTTCAACAGCCAGTGAATGATTATTTAACTGCGGAGAAACAGGTGATTGAGTCTGTAGCGACGAATTTTTATGAAGAAAACCTAAATGACATGAAGCGCGAGATTCAGAAAGAAATAAAGGTATACATTGAAAATAGAAAAATGATGTTAAATAGTGAGCTATCTAAAGCTTTCTTGAAAACTAAACAAGGAAATGTAGCAAAAATTCAAATGAACTTATTGGGGGAATAAACGATGAAAAATCTTGTTTCCGTTGAATGGCTTGCACATCATTTACACGATGAACACCTTGTGATTGTCGATTGTCAGTTTGAACTAGGACAGCCTGAAAGTGGCTATTCTGCTTATTTAGAAGGACATATTCCCGGTGCCCTTTATGCGGATTTGGAAAAGGATCTATCAGGAGAAGTCGGGGAACACGGAGGTAGACATCCATTACCAGATCAAGAGCAGCTTCAAGAACTAGTTGAGAGATTAGGGATACAGCATGATTCCAAAGTAATTGTCTATGATCATGAATATGGGGCCATGGCAGCAAGGTTATGGTTCTTACTTGGTTTTGCCGGTCATAAAGAACGTGCTGTACTTGATGGAGGGCTAAGATCCTGGAGAGGGGAGGGGCATAAACTCGAAACCAGGGTTCCAAATGTGAGTCGTTCGGAATACCCCATTAGTCTTGATAAATCAATGATTGTTTCCATGAGTGATGTGAAGCTCGCACAGAAAGAAGGGCGAACCATCATAGATTCACGTGCACCAGAACGCTTTAGTGGAGAACAAGAGCCAATGGATTCAAAAGCTGGGCATATCCCTGGAGCGATCAATTATTTCTGGAAAGATAACTTCAACGAAAATCAAAAATGGAAAGGCGCTGATAAGAGAGTAGGGGAGAACGAGCACGGTGAGGAGCCAATTGTGTACTGTGGTTCTGGCGTGACGGCTTGTGTGAATTTGCTAGCTTTTCAGGAAGCTGGCATTCATGCGAAGCTTTACCCAGGTAGCTATAGTGATTGGGTATCTTATAAAGACAATCCGGTCGATCCTGCTTAAATGAAAGCCAGCCCAACGGGCTGGCTTTTTTTGTGCGTTAGCTGTTTTCAAGTGTGATAAGGAAACGCTCTAGTCGATCCATACCCTCTTGTAACACATCGATTGAATAAGCAAAGGATATTCTAACGTATCCTTCTCCGTGTTTCGAGAAAGCGCTCCCCGGTACAACAGCTACATTTCCTTCCTTAGCGAGTTTCATGGCGAAGTCAAAAGAAGTGAAGCCGAATTTTTTAATAGAAGGAAGTATATAAAAGGCACCGTCAGGTTTAATTGGCGATAGGCCCATTCCGACTAATCGGTCAAATACATAATTCATTCTTGTTGAGTAAGCCGTTCTCATCTCAATCGGATCATCAAGTCCATTTTCTAATGCTTCGAGAGCGGCATATTGAGAAATAGAAGAAGCGCAGGAAACATTATATTGGTGAACTTTCAATATGTGTTTAGCGATCACTTCTGGTGCAAATAAAAATCCAATTCGCCATCCTGTCATCGCGTGGGATTTAGATAGTCCATTAATAACGATCGTTTTTTCTCGCATATTTGCAAACTGAGCGATGGAAGCATGTTCTCCTGAGAAAGTCAGTTCTGAATAAATTTCGTCAGATAAAACAAAGATATTTTTATCTTTCAATAAATCAGCAAGATCGGCAAGTTCTGCAGAAGACATGGCCACACCTGTTGGATTAGATGGGGACGGAAGGATAATGCACTTTGTTCTTTCTGTTAGTGCTCTTTCAACCGAAGACCGTAATAATTTAAATCCGTTTTCCGTCGTATCAACATGAACTGGAATAGCACCACATAGTGTAATGATCGGTTCGTAACCGGGATAAACAGGACCAGGGAGAATGACCTCGTCACCTTCTGTTAGGATCGTGCGAAGTGTTACGTCAATCGCCTGGCTCGCCCCAGAAGTTGTGATTACCTCGGTATCAGCTTTATAGGTAAGACTGTATTTTGTTTGTAGAAAATGAGCGGCTGCCTTACGAAGTTCAAGTATGCCGGCATTATGCGTATACGTCGTTTTATTCTGATCGATTGCCGTGTGAGAGGCATCCTTAATGTGGCTGGGCGTTTCAAAATCGGGTTGTCCAATTGTTAAAGAAATCATATTTTCATAATCTGCCACCATATTAAAAAAAGTACGGATACCTGAAATTTCAATAGCGTTTACTCGTGGGTTTATTAAATGTTCCATAGGGCTTTCTTCCTTTCCGTCTCAACTTCTCATAAACATCATTGTAGCATAATTTTTAAACTATCGTCGAAATGAAGTCGTATTGCGGATAAGTTCCGAAATGAGGCGGAATTCAAGGTGTTGATAACTCGAATAAGCTTTGGTATCATTGGTTTTCTGGCACTTATCAACAGAAGGAAACGTATACCCACTCCCGGTATTTTTGTTTAACAAGGGGGTATAAGGGTGGGGTATTGGTTACCCACAAAAATCTGTGGATAACCAATATTCAGATAATTTATGATGTTAATCAATTGAGAGAAACAGAAAAACCCAGATTCCATTAACTTGGAATCTGGGTTTTTCAATTGGATGATAAGATACAGTCAGTCAAATAAGCCAGTAAAGCGAATTGAACATGGATGCGCTGATCGTAAGAATAGATATCAATTCCGGTTAGTTTTTCTAATTGCTTAATCCGATAATTTAACGTGTGCCTGTGAATGAAAAGTTTATCTGCTGTTCGATTAATAACAAGGTTGTTTTCCAAAAAAGCTTCCAGCGTTCTCATTAGCTGAGATTGATGTTTCTGATCATACGCGACAATCGGTGATAAAAGAGATTGGTAATAAGTTGTGAGATCTTCACCGTTTTCCTTTAAGCGGATGAAAACCTGATAAGCTCCTAATGATTCAAAAGGGATGCAGGATGCTTTTCGATACCTGGCAAACTGGTGAGCGATCAACGCTTCTTTTAGCGCTGTTTCAAGTTCTTGAATTCCTGTAGCCGTGCTTACGCCCATCGTAGAAAAAGAGGATTGGTGCTCAGTTAGAAATACTTCAAAGTGATCAGCTAAAAGAACGACGACGTGGTCTATTTTTCTTTTTATTAAGCCTTTTGTTCGAGTTGAAATCAAGGTTTCATGACACTGCTGTTCAAGCTCAGACAGATTAGACGATGAGAGAACAGCTACGCTATTAAGACCAGTGAAATCATAGCCCATTTCTTTACTTTTCTTTAAAATGTATTTCTCATCTTCATATGAGTGGGAGAAGAGGACATCGAGAAAATCTGCTTCGATTTGAGCCCGAGTATCTTCTATAATCCGTAACTTTAAAAATTCGATAGCAAAAATATTTGCTGCTTGTTTAAGAGAAAGCTGATCTAGTGAAGTGAGCGGAGTTTGTTTTTGAATAAAAATCGTGCCAATGGTTTTACCTTCTGTCACAATCGGATAAGCATGCTCAAAGGAAAAATGACGGTTTGTTACATAAGACCCTGCTAAAAGATCCCCGTTCGATTGATAAATAGAAACGTTGCAATTAAGTAGTTTTGAGAGGGCATCAGTTAAAGATGAGAAGCCCGTATTTTTTATAACGAGCGCAGTTAACTCATCTTGAATACGCTGAGCTTGTGTGAGCATACTGAGCTGTTTATTAACAAGCTGTTCAAGAATGCTTCTTGTAACCGTTGAAAAATTCATCGTTCTTGGAATTTCCAGCAGTGGCAAACCTGTTCGATTTGCCGCTTCAATCATCGCTAGAGGTACCACGTCAAGGTAAAAGCCGGTGTGTATAGCTACAGCAGAAAGCTGACGGTTTGAAAGAGCCTGAATCAGTCTTGTATAAGATTCAGATTTTTCCTGCCATCCATATGCTGTTGTGATTAAAAATTCGCCCTCATGAAGGCGAGTCACGTCTTCCATTACTTCTACGATCGTTAACCATTTAATATCACGATCGATGCCTTGTTTTCCTGCAATCAGTTTGATTTCACTCATTTCGGATAATTGTAGCGCTTCTCGAACAGATAGTCCCATAGATGATCCCCCAATCCTCTTATCCAAATCGTACAATAAAGTCAGAATTTTTTGTAGATGGTGTGGAATAGAATTTATACACTTTCTAACATAGGCTAGTGATATAGACAAAAAAAGTGAGGTGACGAATTCATAATGACAAGAAGAACCCACTTGATTAAACCTTTACTTGGAATGGATTATGCGGTTATTTCTCATGGAAAAGGAATTTACTTATACGATGAACATGGTCAACCCTTTATTGATGGATGCTCAGGTGCTGTTACAGCGAACATTGGACATGGGGTGTCGGAGATTAAGGAAGCGATGGTGGCGCAGGCAGAGCAGGTGTCGTTTGTGTATCGTTCCCAGTTTACAAGCTCTTCAGCTGAACAGCTGGCAGAACGCCTTTGTCAGTCTGCACCTGGTGACCTTGATTGGGTGTTTTTTGTGAACAGCGGTTCTGAAGCAATGGAAACAGCACTAAAGATCGCTGTGCAGTATTGGCAGGAACGAGGTCGTCCGACGAAGAACAGAATCATATCAAGGTGGATGAGTTACCACGGAATCACAATGGGAGCGCTATCGATGTCAGGACACGTCATTCGTAGAAGCCGTTTTAGTACGTTACTTGAACACTATCCAGCCCTATCGCCTCCTTATTGTTATCGGTGCTCCTTCCAAGAACATTGTCCGAATTGCTCAAAGCAGTATGCCCTTGAATTTGAGCAAACGATTCACCGGTTAGGTGCTGAAACGATCGCAGCCTTTGTTTGCGAGCCTGTGATTGGTGCATCAGGAGGTGCTGTGGTCCCGCCTGAACATTATTTTAAAGAAATGAAAGCCATATGCGATCGCTATGACATATTGTTTATTGCGGACGAAGTCATGACAGGCGTAGGGCGAACGGGCAAAATGTATGCAATGGAGCATTGGGGAATCACTCCGGATATTTTGGCACTTGGAAAAGGAATGAGTGCCGGTTACACTCCGATGGCAGCAACGCTAGTTTCTGATCGCATTATTCAAGAAATTGAACGGGGATCGAAGGTGGTATTGAGTGGTCATACGTTTAGCGCCAATCCATTATCTTCAGCTATTTGTCTCGCTGTTCTTGACTATATCGAAAAGAAAGATGTTGTTCATAATGCGGAAAGAAGTGGTGCTGTTCTAATGAAAGGGTTAAAAGAGTTACAAGCACAATTTCCCATAATCGGTGATGTAAGAGGACTGGGGTTACTAACTGGAATTGAATTTGTTCAAAATCACATTACAAAAGAACCGTTTACACTTCAACATGAAGTAACCAATCGTTTTATTCGAAAGTGTTATGAAGCTGGCCTTTTAGTGTATACAGCTGCTGGTGGGTTAAATGGGATGGCGGGTGATGCTGTTATTGTGGCTCCTCCGCTTGTTATTCAAGAAAGTGAAGTTCACCTTATTTTATCTAAATTGAACCTAGCACTAAGAGAACTGGAGAAGGAGCTTGAAGCAGAAGGACTCTACGTAAGGCGCTCGATCAGCTGATGATGGGAGGGAGAGCACGATGCGAAGCAAGACATGCACCTTGTCTGAGCTAAATATCTTGAAAGATAACATGACCATTATGTGCGGTGGATTTGGAGGAGTAGGTTCACCTCCATCGCTTATTGATTGGATACTCGATTCTGGTATTAAAAACATTACATTAATTTGTAACGATGCTGGATTTCCGTGGATTGGTCCAGGCAAACTTGTAACGGAAAAACGAGTTTCAACGCTTATCGCTTCTCATATCGGATCCAATCCGGAAGCGGGCAAGCAAATGCATCAGGGAGAGCTTAATGTTCACTTTTATCCTCAGGGAACCCTTGCAGAGAAAATTCGTGCGGGGGGAATGGGGCTTGGTGGGATTTTAGTTGATGTAGGACTTGGGACATCGGTGGAGAAGGGAAAAGAAAAAACGTTTGTTCATGGTAAGGAATATATGATTGAACCTGCCTTAACAGCAGATCTCTCGATTGTAGCTTGTAAACAAGCCGATTTATTTGGAAACTTGCTTTATGATCAAAGTGCACGGAATACCAATCCCCTTGTGGCACAGGCAGGGGATATCACAATAGCAGAAGCGGCTGAAATCGTCCATATCGGCGAACTAAATCCTGAACAAATTGTAACGCAGGGCGTTTTCGTCGATCATGTGATCAAAAGCAAAGGGGTTGATTGGAAATGGGTATGGGAGCTGAAACGAGAAGGTTGATCGCAGAAAGAGCTGCACAAGAAGTAACCTATGGCATGATGGTGAACCTTGGGATCGGTATCCCAACGTTAGTAGCAGACTATATTCCAGCTTCCCTGGACGTTGTGCTTCATACGGAAAATGGGATACTTGGCATGGGAGGTAGCCCAGAACCGGGTCGTGAGGACGGAAACCTTTCGAACGCCGGCGGGTACCCCGTCACCATTCAACCTGGTGCTTCTTTTTTTGATAGCGCAGAAGCTTTTGGGATGGTAAGAAGGGGATACCTTGATTTAACGATTCTCGGTGCCCTTGAAGTTAGTGGAAAAGGTGACATAGCCAATTGGATTGTTCCAGGAAAGAGGGTCCCTGGTATGGGTGGAGCGATTGACCTTGCTCAAAAAGCCAAGAAGGTGATTGTTTTAATGAGCCATACGACCAAGGAGGGTCATCCTAAAATTTTACAAGAATGTTCCTTGCCTTTAACAGTGAAAGAAGGAGCTCATATGATCATAACTGAGCGAGCAGTCATGAAGGTGGATCGTGGTGAACTGTTTCTTTTGGAAGTCATGCCTGGTTATTCCATTGATGACGTGTTAAACACAACTGAAGCTAAAATTAATGTTGATCATGTGAGGAGGCAGACGATTGAAGAATAAAATCAAAAGCTGGATGGATCAAAATCAAGAAAGAGGTATTGAGATGCTTCAACGATTTGTCCAGTGTGACAGTGTTCAGGGAAATGAGGCAGAAGTACAACGTCTTGTGGAAGAAGAGCTTCATCAATTAGAGATGGTAGTCGATCGATTTATTCCTGGGGCTGAGACGATTGATCATGACGCATTCTGTGCGAATCGTACCGATTTCTCCCAAAGTCCAAATATCGTTGGTGTTTGGCATGGAAGTGGTGGCGGACGGTCGCTAATATTAAATGGTCACATTGACGTTGTGCCGCCTGGAAATAGAAGTGATTGGATAGACGATCCCTATAGTGGTGTGATAAAGGACGGACGTCTTTTCGGCAGAGGTGCAACGGATATGAAAGGTGGCAATACCTCTATGCTGCTCGCCTTACGGTGTATGAAAGAATTAGGAATAACGTTAAAAGGGGATGTGATTTTTGAAAGCGTGATCGAAGAAGAAAGTGGTGGAACGGGTACACTTGCGGCGATTAATCGTGGGTATAGAGCGGATGCAGCGCTTATTCCGGAGCCGACCAAAATGAAAATATTCCCAAAACAGCAGGGGTCAATGTGGTTTCGATTAACAGTTACAGGCAGAGGAGCACACGGCGGGACACGATATGAAGGGGTATCAGCTCTAGAGAAAACGATGTTGGTTCTAACAGCCATCCAAAACCTAGAAAAAAAACGCAACGAAGCCATTACTGATCCACTTTATCAAACTATTCCAATTCCCGTTCCGATTAATGTAGGAAAGATTTCCGGAGGTGACTGGCCCTCATCTGTCCCAGATCAGGTTGTGATTGAAGGAAGGATGGGAGTCATCCCAGGGGAAGAGCTCGAACATGCGAAAGAGGAAATGATGCAGGTGATAAACAATGTAGAAGATGCCTGGTTAGCTCAACATCCAGTTCAGATTGAATGGTTTGGAGCGAGGTGGCTTCCTGGTGAAGTTGCTGAAGATCATCCACTTGTGTCGATCATTAGTCGTAAATATGAAGAAATAACAGGTGAAAACGTGGTCGTGGAAGCATCGCCCTGGGGGACGGACGGTGGCTTATTGCAAGAAGTAGGACAGACGCCATCCATCGTATTCGGTCCTGGTGAAACGGCTGTCGCGCATTTCCCGAATGAATACATTGAAATTAAACAAATGATGCTTGCGGCAGAAATGTATGTTCATATCTTAATGGAGTGGTGTGGATCCAACGAATAAGAGCATATTCGCTCTTTTTTCTTTTTAAAAGGAGTTCCTTCTTAGAAAGCAGAACTACTGATTAGGAAGTGGAGGGATGGGCTGTATATGAACGATAAACAAGTAGAAGCAGTGGAAAAAGCTTATCATGAAGTAGATTATACATTTACATGTACGTTTGATCGCTTTAATGAGCGTATTCGTGTTGAGCATTATGATGGTAATCTGCGTTCGATTATGTCGCGCATTCAGACTATATTTACAAAAGAGTTTACAAAATGCATCTTGAAAGTAAAGCGTGAACACGTCTCATACTTTCTTTCGATGGGCTATACCGTTGAAGGCATCATTGAAGCCTATTATTCAGGGAGCGACGCCTATCTTATGACATTATATAACGCTGACTGGCGTCGAAATAGCCTCTCATGGCTAGAAGAGGATCAGTTACTAGCCGCTGTTCGAAGCAAGCAAGCTTCTTCCTTAACGAAAAAACCGCTTATGAGAAAAGGAACTGAAGCAGATGCAGAAGCGCTCGCTGTTCTCTATCAAAATGTGTTTGATGTTTATCCAACCCCAATGGACAACCCACACTATATTAAGAAAGTGATGAAAAATGATACGATTTTCTTTCTAATTG
The DNA here is from genome assembly GCF_020524165.1 of Guptibacillus hwajinpoensis. Lineage (GTDB taxonomy): Bacteria > Bacillota > Bacilli > Bacillales > Guptibacillaceae > Guptibacillus > Guptibacillus hwajinpoensis_D. The sequence goes on along the minus strand of NZ_JAIVKU010000004.1, from coordinate 871,341 downwards.
AAGACAAAGATCGCATCGTTAGTGCTGCTTCAGCAGAGGTGAACCGTACGTATAAAAACGCGGAAATGACAGATTGCGCAACGCTCTTAGAACACAGAAAGGGGGGGACGATGCGTCACTTAATTATGGCGTTAGAACAAGAACTATTAAGAGAGAAAATTTACTACGCCTATTCGATTGCAAGAAGCCGTTCTTTTGGAATGAACGCAGTGTTACAGCAGCTGGGTTATAAATACGGTGGAAGGCTCGTAAATAATGTGCGAATTTTTAAGGACTGGGAAAATATGAATCTATGGAGTAAGCCGCTTATTAAGAGTGCTGAATAATGGGCATTGAAAGACGAATTTCCGGCATGGAGGAGGACGTCTATGAGAAATACGTTAACTGAACGTATGTTTGAAGCTATTTTAGAAAGTATTGATGAGGGCATTCATGTAGTTGATAACCAGGGCATGACGGTTTACTACAATGATATAGCCGCGAAGCATGATGGGTTATTAGTAGAAGATGTTATAGGAAAACATTATTTAGAGGTCTTCCCCTCTCTATCGAAAGAAACAAGTACATTATCACATGTTCTAACGACGAAGAAAGCGATCTTTAATAAAGACCAAACGTATCGTAATGTGAAGGGAAAATTAATCTCCACAATTAATACTACGTTGCCGATTGTCGTCAAGGGACATCTAGAAGGTGCAGTTGAAATTGCGCGAGACATTTCCCGTATTAAAACCCTATCTGATAAGGTGATGGAACTACAATCCAAAATGAATAAGAAAACGGCGAAAGAATTTGACGATGGGACGAGTTATACGTTTGATCACATCTTAACGAACGATCCATCGTTTATGCAGGTAAAGGAGCGAGCAATGAAAGCTGCCACTCTCCATTCCCCAGTTCTCGTTTACGGTGAGACGGGAACCGGAAAAGAGCTTCTCGTCCAGTCTATTCACAATGCATCGAAACGCGGAGGGCCATTTGTTGCTCAAAACTGTGCAGCCTTACCAGCCTCGATTCTTGAGTCTATTCTATTTGGAACGGCAAAAGGGAGTTTTACGGGTGCTGAGGAAAGAGAAGGTTTATTTGAACTTGCAAATGGAGGAACGCTCTTTCTTGATGAAATTAATTCAATGCCAATCGATGTTCAGGCAAAGCTATTGCGGGTATTAGAAGACGGCGTCATACGAAGGGTTGGTGCAGGAAAAACGAGAAAAGTAGATGTTCGAATCATCGCAGCAATGAATGAGGAGCCAGAATTAGCGCTAGAAGATAAACGATTACGAGTCGATTTATATTATCGTTTAAATGTCATTTATCTGAGAATACCACCTCTTCGTGAGCGAAGTGGAGACATACCAGAATTAATGAATCATTTTATTAAAAAATATAATGTGAAATTTAATAAACAGATAACAACCATCGATAAAAACGCGGAATTGCTTTTGCTTCAAAGAAGCTGGCAGGGAAATGTGCGAGAGCTTGAGCATGTGATTCAATCAGCGATGAATTTTGCAGAAGGAAGTGTACTGCACGAAAGGGACTTTCCAATGTTAGTACCCGAGCCAATTCGAGAAGTTGGGAAATCGTTACCAGAAATTTTACGTAAGACGGAGTCAGATTATATTCAGCATGCGATTAAAAACTGTGGTGGCAATGTTAAAAAAGCTGCAGAACAGCTCGGCATTCCAAGACAAACGCTTCAATATAAACTTTCGAAACTTAAACGTCAGAGTGCCGAATAATGAGCACTTCTGACGTTTTTATTTGGACGGGTAATTACTCATTCAAAGCACTCTACATAGCTTTCTAGAAAGAAATAATGGAGCTGGCACGCAACTTGCATAGTATAGAAGTAGATTACATGAAGGGGGAATGTGTCATGCAAATGCAACTTTATAAACCAGGTCGTCATTGGAAAGACATTGAACTATGGAAGGATGTAACGGAGGATCAGTGGAATGACTGGATCTGGCAGCTTACGAATACCATTCGAACGCTTGATGATTTAAAGAAGGTCGTGAATTTAACACCGGATGAAGAAGAAGGAGTGAAGATTGCGACGAAAACGATCCCTTTAAACATTACGCCTTATTATGCTTCATTAATGAATCCAGATAATCCTCGATGTCCGGTACGCATGCAGTCAGTACCCATCTCCCAAGAAATGCATAAAACCAGGTATGACCTTGAAGACCCTCTTCATGAAGATGAAGATTCTCCTGTACCAGGGCTAACGCATCGGTATCCTGATCGCGTACTTTTTCTAGTCACAAACCAATGTTCCATGTACTGTCGCTACTGCACGAGAAGACGCTTTTCTGGACAGATCGGCATGGGTGTTCCTAAGAAACAGTTGGATGAAGCGATTCAGTATATTTCAAACACACCTGAAGTGAGAGATGTCCTCATATCTGGCGGTGATGGATTATTAATTAATGACAAAATCCTTGAGTACGTTTTGAAAAATTTACGAGCGATTCCACATGTGGAAATCATTCGAATTGGTACGAGAGCGCCAGTTGTTTTTCCGCAGCGAATCACAGAAAATTTATGTAGTATTCTTAAAAAGTATCATCCCGTCTGGTTAAATACTCACTTTAATACAAGTATCGAAATTACAGAGGAGTCCAAGAAAGCATGTGAAATGCTTGCAGATGCAGGTGTTCCAGTCGGAAATCAAGCGGTTATTCTGGCGGGTATTAATGATAGCGTATCAATTATGAAAAAGCTAATGCATGATCTCGTTAAAATACGAGTAAGGCCATACTATATTTATCAATGTGACTTGTCTGAAGGAATTGGACATTTTCGTGCCCCTGTATCGAAAGGGTTAGAAATTATTGAAGGCTTAAGAGGGCATACATCCGGTTATGCCGTGCCAACGTTTGTAGTGGATGCTCCTGGTGGAGGTGGAAAGATTGCTCTCCAGCCAAATTACATGATTTCCCAAAGCGCAGATAAAGTTATTTTAAGAAACTTTGAGGGAGTCATTACTTCTTATCCAGAGCCTGAAAATTACACGCCAGGAACAGCTGATCAGTATTTTAATCAGGTCTATGAAATGGAGAAAAAGCCTGCAATTGGCATCCACTCTCTTATGACGGATGAACGGTTCAATCTTGTTCCTGAGGGAATTCAGCGTTTTGATCGACGGTCGAAATACGAACAGGATGCAGCGCACAGCTCCTTGAAGGATAAGCGAGATAAGCGTGATTTAATGAAAGAAAAGAAATTTAATGCAGAGCAGCAGAAGTACAGTGAGAAAGGAGAAGAAAGCGTATGATCTGTAAATGGTGCGAGCAAGAGGGCGCATTTGAAACGCTTGATAAAGGTTACTGGGAACTACCGGACGGAACGAGAGCTGTAGAAATAAGTGATTTGCCATCGATTCAGTGTAGTGGTTGTGGCATGTGTTATCAAACGGATGAATTAGTAGGTGATGTAGAGGAGCAGCTCATGCTGATTGATACGGCGAAATTACCTCCCTCTTTTTCCTATAAGGAATTAATGAGCCAGGAGAGACTCCTAAAGAAAAACTATTTTGACATTGACCGCTACCCGCTTTAGCGGTGAAATTAAAGGTTTCCATTGGAAAGAAATACACACAAAAAAAGTTATATCGGAATATTCTGAAAAATATTGATATTTTGACGATTCCCTCGTATAATAGAAAAAAGAGCTTCAGAGGGGGGAGAGCTAGCATGAACAATCATCATAAGTCGTATAAAGACAATATGAAACAACGTGCTATGAAAAAGAAACAAGAACAGGAAACGTTTGAGTTGGAATTGTACGCCCAATTAATCCTTGATGAAGCCGTGTTTACTTTCCAAGAAGAACGTTATCAGCAAACCATTGATCAAGCTCTAGACCGACGAGACGAGAAAGCATTTGAAGAAGCCTCAAGACAGTATGTTGCGTTTCTCCGTTCTTACAAACAGGAGCTTCATTTCGACTGAATAGAATTTGGCCTATCTGACGCAAACTAGAAAAGAAGTACTTTCTAAAGGAGTGTTACGATGGGCAGACAGAAAAAAGGTAATCCCAATGCACAACGTAATAATAACGCGAAGCAGCACAAAGCGAAACAAATGCCGTCTTATGCAGAGATGGAAGCTGAAAAACTAAAAAACCCGCAAGAGTAAGAAGAGAGAGCCTTCAATTCATTTTGAAGGCTTTTTCTATTTGTGAAACGACGTTCTTTCATAATCTATGGTACCATTACAAAAGAAAACAGGGTTAGTGAGTGAAAGGAAGATTGGAAACATGGGACGACTTATATTAATTGATGGGTTTAATTTATTAAGTAGAGGCTACTTCGCCACTGCATATGGAAAATCAGAAGAACAGCTTTCAAAAACGCCTGAGGGCCTTTTTACAAATGCTCTAAGAGTGAAACTACAAAAAATGATTTCGCTTATAAAGGACTATGAGCCGACTCATTTTGTTGTAACCTGGGACGTTAAGCGAAATGAAGTGAAGCGTAAAACGCTATTTGAAGACTATAAAGGAACAAGAGAAGATCTCCCATCCCCTCTAATTCAGCAATATGAAACAGCGGTGAATTTGTTTCGTGCAACAGGAATTCCGCAGATGAGTGTAGAAGGATTTGAAGCGGATGATGTGATTGGCACGCTTTCAGATAAGTGGACGAAAGAAGGACTCGGAGATTGTTACATATACAGTAATGATAGGGATCTGCTTCAGTTATTAAAGCCAACCGTGTCACAAATCATCGCGATTCGAAAAGAAGGCGATCGGGTATACTCTGAAGAGCATTTTAAAACAGAGTATGGGATTACTCCTGATCAATGGGTTGAGGTGAAAGCTCTTCTAGGAGATAAAAGCGATAATATCCCAGGAGTGGCGGGAGTTGGAGACAAGGCTGCGTTACCTCTCATTCAACAATACGGTTCGATTCAGGGTGTGTATAATAACATCGGTGAATTAGATAGCAAATTTAATCGCTATCGAAAAAAGTTGATTGAAGGAGAGGAGCTCGCGAAATTAAGTTTAGAGCTTGTCACAATCGAGCGGGCAATTCCTGAACTTGATCATTATTCGTTTAACGAGTGCAAGTTAGAACTCGATTATACCCGGATGAAGTCAGAGCTGGAAATGTTAGGGTTACGCATTCGTATGTAAAGAAACGAAAATAAAAACAGCGCCTTTGCAAAAAAAGGCGCTCGTTTTTTCATAAGGTTACGATCCTTGTTGCTGTCCATTTTGCTGAATGGCTTTTCGCGCGAGTTCATCTGCCACTTTATTCTTCGAACTAGGTATCCATTTGATAAAACAAAGATCAAACTGATCGACTAATGCAAGACAGCGAGTCAAATAAGGTTGAAAGTCTTTATTTTTTACGTACCTTCCATCTACAGCGCTGCTCACAAGTTGTGAATCTGTTCGTATTGATAGGGTACGGTACTGATTCTCTGTGCAAATCGAGAGAGCGTGAATTAAAGCTTCAAATTCTGCTTCATGGTTTGTAAGCGTCCCAAGCGGAAGAGAAGATCGAATAACGCTACCTTCAGCTTTAATAAAGACACCGGCTCCAGATGGACCCGGATTGCCTGCGCTTGCTCCGTCTACATAGACTTCAATCATATGGTGCTCCTCTCTGTGGATTGGTCTTGTTGTATTTTATCATAATCATGTTCGTAGAGAGAAGACATACATTTAAGATAAAAGGAGAAAGCTGTATAGAAGGGACTGTGTGTAGGAGTGAAAAGTATGAAGAAAAAAGAAGTGATGATGGAAGTTGGATTAATCCTTGATACATATTGTCAGGATTGCTTATTAAAACGAGTGAATCAGCATGATTATGGGAAGTGTCATGCCCAGCGATTTTGCATTACTGAATGCACAGTTGGAGAAGAATTAAAGCAATTAGGCAAACATTTGACATAAGGAGGACCAACGATGGATGTAATCGTAAAGTGGAAATATAAAACACCTAGAGGCATTTCCTCCTGGATGACCTCTGATGAAATGCCGTTTAATGAAGCGATGCTTTTGGCGCGAGATATTACAAAAACGGGTCGATCGATTGATCTTTACTTCCTAGATCATAGAGGGACAAAATGGTCAGTGAAAGAATTGGAAACCTATATGACCAAAAAGCAGGAGCGCCCAGCTTCGATTGAAATTATTTTTGATGGTAGCTTTGATAAGCAAACGAAAAAAGCTGGATGTGGAGCGGTTATCTATTATTACGAGGGAAGACAGCGAAAGCGAATACGGATAAATAAAGCTCTTGATTATCTTGAAAACAATAATGAAGCAGAGTATGCTGCTCTCTGGTTAGGTCTTCAAGAAATTAAAACCATTGATGTAGAAGACACGGAAATCATGATCAAAGGTGATTCTCAAGTCGTCATCAATCAGCTTGCTGGTGAGTGGGCTGTTTATGAACCACTCTTCACGAGATGGATGGATCGAATTGAAGATACGCTCCGTCAATTACGACTTCAACCGGTGTACAAGCATATTACACGGGAAGAGAATAAAGAGACTCACCGATTAGCCAAACAAGCGTTAAATGGAACCGAAATTAGTAGTTCGATTGAGCTGGACAACGAATAAGAGAAGCAGCGAAGGGCTGCTTCTCTTATTCGTTTGCTTCTCTTAATTGCGTTTCGCATTTTTCGATTAATTCACTTGAGAATTCGTAAAACTGCTCGTTAGTACCCGACTTATGTGACAGCGCTTGTTGAAACTGTTCTTTTGCCTGGTTAATGGCATCCTGGGCAGCTTTCAATTGATTCCCATTCATGCTTTTTGTAGCTTGCCCAACGAGATGCTGTGCTGATTTAATGGACATTTCAATCTGCTGCAAATCAGAATATGGCTCTGACATTTGATCCCACCCTTTCACAAACATAGTATGACCACAGTGAAGGGGGATTAATCGAAAAAGACGCAAAAAAAGGAACTGATGCAAGCATCAGTTCCTTGTGGTTTTATAATTAAAGTTTGTTTACGTTAGCAGCTTGAGGTCCGCGGTTTCCTTCAACGATTTCGAAAGAAACTTCTTGGCCTTCTTCAAGTGTTTTGAAACCTTCGTCATTGATTGCTGAGAAGTGTACGAATACATCGTCAGCTCCTTCGATTTCGATGAAACCGAATCCTTTTTCTGCATTAAACCATTTTACTTTACCGTTTTGCATGTTTGTTCCTCCTAAAAGCTTAGCACAATCTTTGTGCACTTTAAATTTCAACCATTCACCGGATGTTGAATAAGAGATATTCGACATGTACGAGAAGTGCACAAAAAATCGAATTCAATGTCTCAATCAAATATCCTATGTGATAAATGGTTAATTTAACTATAACGTCTTACTATAAAAATGTCAATGCAACTGACAGATTAGCACATAATCCTTAACGTGAAGAATAAAGTTGGGTAAGATGGAGAATGGAGTTAAGTAATTTTTCGTATGGAGGGGTCTTATGAAGCCGGAAATAAAATTTAAAAGTGACATTGAAATTGCGCAAGATGCACAGATGACGCGAATTAAAACGATCGCTGAACAATTAGGGTTACATGAAGATGAGTGGGAACCTTATGGTCACTATAAAGCCAAAATTTCATTGAATGCCATGAAGCGTTTGGATGATCAACCGTCTGGTAAAGTGGTTCTTGTTACTGCAATCAATCCTACCCCTGCGGGAGAAGGGAAAAGTACGGTAACCGTAGGGCTTGCTCAGGCATTAAATCGAATCGGTGAAAAAGCCATCGTTGCGATGAGAGAACCTTCATTAGGACCAAGTATGGGGATTAAAGGAGGTGCCGCTGGGGGAGGATATGCCCAAGTGATGCCGATGGAAGACATTAATCTTCATTTTACGGGAGATCTACATGCCATTACCTCTGCTCATAATGCTCTTTCTGCCCTAATCGATAATCATATTCATCAAGGAAATGAAGTCGGTTTTGATACTAGACGCGTGACGTGGAAGCGAGTTGTGGATCTTAACGACCGGGCGTTACGAAATGTCATTGTTGGTTTAGGCGGTCCAATGCAAGGTGTGCCCCGTGAAGATGGATTTGATATCACAGTTGCGTCAGAGATCATGGCGATTCTTTGTCTAGCATCCGACTTATCAGATTTGAAGAAGCGGATTGCTTCAATTGTGATCGGATATCGCTCAACAAAAGAGCCGATTACAGCTGGTGACTTAGGTGTAGAAGGGGCGATTACACTTCTATTAAAAGATGCAATGAACCCGAATCTCGTGCAGACGTTAGAAAATACACCTGCGCTTATTCACGGTGGGCCATTCGCAAACATTGCTCATGGATGCAATAGCGTTGTTGCAACGAAAATGGCTCAAAAGCTTTCTGATTATGTGATCACTGAAGCTGGTTTTGGGGCTGATTTAGGCGCTGAGAAGTTCTTTGACATTAAATCAAGAGCAGCGGAAATTGAACCAGCAGCAACCGTTATTGTTGCCACAATTCGTGCTCTTAAAATGCACGGCGGCGTAGCGAAAGATCAGCTGAAAAAAGAAGATGTTGGTGCGTTACAATCAGGGCTCGTTAATCTCGAGCATCATGTGGCTTCCGTTAAAAAGTTTGGCGTACCCTTTGTAGTGGCGATTAACCGTTTTGTGACGGATACCGAACTTGAAGTAAATGCATTGCTTCAATGGTGCAAGGAAAAGAATATACCAGTGGCTTTAACAGACGTATGGGCAAATGGTGGAGAAGGTGGCGTGGAACTAGCTAAAACGTTATTAACCGAAATGGAACAAAACGAAAACCATTTCAAACCTCTCTATGATCTTGAAAGTACTATTGAAGAAAAGTTGGAAAAAATCGCAACAGAAATTTACGGAGCTGAAGGCGTCGATTTGTCCGCTAAAGCAAAAAAGCAAATGCATGAATTAGAAGAAAATGGGTGGGGTAATCTGCCAATTTGTATGGCGAAAACGCAGTATTCACTTTCAGACGATCCTTTACTGCTCGGACGGCCATCTGGATTTCGAATAACGATCCGTGAATTTCGTCCTTCCATTGGAGCTGGATTTATCGTAGCATTAACCGGTAACGTGATGACAATGCCTGGATTACCTAAAAAACCTGCGGCTCTTAATATGGATGTTTCAGAAGATGGAACAGCAATTGGGCTTTTCTAGAAAGTGTGGATAAAAATGACGAATACGATTTTAACAAAGAAATTAATACGTGATTCTAGAACAACAAAATCGAGTTTTGTATTACCTTCAGATACGAACACACACGGGACGCTTTTTGGTGGGAAGCTTATGTCTTACATAGACGACATTGCAGCGATTGCAGCGTCAAAGCACGCTAGATCCGCCGTTGTCACGGCATCAGCAGATTCCATTGATTTTCTTAGTCCGATTCGTGAGGGAGAAGTCGTAAGTCTAGAAGCTTACGTCAGTTGGACGCACAACACATCGATGGAAGTGTTTGTGAAGATTTTTGCAGAAAATGTGATATCAGGGAAAAAGAAAGTATGCGCGACGTCCTTTCTAACGTTTGTAGCCCTTGATGAAGAAAGCATTCCAACCAGGGTACCAGAAGCTATGCCTGAAACGGAAGAGGAAAAATTTGTAAATGATGGTGGATTTGAACGTATGAAAGCGAGAAAGGCGAGAAGGAAACATTCGCAGACGTTAGCCAGTGAATTTGGCGTTTTTACTTAAGGGACTTCATAAAAAGAGATCTGCTGTTAGCAGATCTCACGTATCAAATCCAAGGATGAAATTATTCTGACGATCCTGAATTTGCTGTTGCGCTCTGTTAAGTGCGTCACGCTGTTCAGGATTTGCACTGTGAATCATTTTATCGAGTTCTACCGACATACGCTCGAGCAGTTGTTGGGTTTCTGTATATCCCTTATCGGTCAATGCAGATTGCTGTTGAGTTGCGAGTTGGAGCTGTTCATCAGCATATTCAGTTAGCTCATGAGCGTTTTTTAACATTTCTTCTACTTTACGGTATGTGGACATAAGGAGCCTTCCCTTCTGAATGGATTCACCATTAGTATTGACAGGAAAGATACTTTTATGAGAATGAAGGGAAAATGCCGTTAGTGAAAGTGATATACTAAGATGAGAAACAAGAAAGGCGTGAAGCAAGTTGGCAAGTGAATTACATGCAGGAGAAATGACAACATTACGGGTCGCACGTATGCAAGAATACGGCTATTTTTTAACAAATGGCTATGAAGATGTGATGCTTCATAAAAAAGAAGCTAAGAATCATTACGAAGAAGATGATGAAGTAGAGGTTTTTTTATACCACGATCATCAGGGCAGACTTTCTGCAACTGAGACTGTTCCACTAGTCACAATGGATTCTTTTTCGATTTTAAAGGTTGTGGAAGTAAAGCGTAGCCTTGGAGTATTTGTAGACATTGGTATTCAAAAGGACATGCTTTTATCAAAAGATGATCTCCCTTATGACTGGGCAACGTGGCCAGCGATTGGTGATGAGCTTTATTGTGGACTAAAGCTTGATAAAAAGAAGCGCCTATTTGCTGATTTAAGCAAATTTGAAGAAATACAGGAACTTTCGGTGGCAGCGCCTGCCGACAGCAAAAATGCAGAAGTAGAAGGCCTCGTGTTCCGTTTTCTTGACGATGGCGTTTCCATTCTGACAAACGAAGGTTATCTTGCTTATCTTCATAAAGATGAAATGAAAGATCAAGTAAGACTCGGTCAACGTTTGACAATGAGAATAACGTATGTAAGAGAAGATGGTCGCGTGAATGTGTCAACAAGGCCACTTGTGAAAGAAGCAAGACTTGAGGATTCGGATCGTCTCGTAGCTTATATGCAACAGCACGGTGACCAAATGCCTTTCACAGATAAAAGTGACCCAGAAGCGATCAAAAAGGAATTTAACATAAGTAAAGCTGCTTTCAAGCGAGCGATGGGAAAACTGATAAAAGAAAAGAAAGTTGAACAACAGGACGGATTCACTTTTTTGAAATCCTAATATGACATCTTTTTCTTCGTGTAAGCGGAGCTTACGGGCAAATACTATAGCTAAGCTCCTAGAAAGGGGGCAAGTCATTGGACATAACCGACTATGACAAAGCTCTTTATTACACCCATCATTGTGCATGTATCGATCTCAGCATTTTGATGATGAAAACAGAAGATGACATCCTTTCGAAGCGAATTGAACAATTTGTGCATGCTTTTATACGTGAAACTGAATTTATGAAGGTAAAAGAAGCACGAGATACGCTTCTTTCCTACATTGATTACGTCTATCGAATGGAACCTGAAATCGGTGAGATAGCCGCTATGAATCAGACTTTAGACTGACCTCGAACAGATCGGGGTCGGTTTTTTAATTGGCAAAAAGGTTTAAAATTGTCGAAAAGGGTATAATTGTAGTAAAAAATAAGGAGCAGGTGAGAAATATGAATCAACAGCAGCTGCACAGTGTACTTGAAAGCATGCGATTACCCAACGGAGCTTATGTTGCAAGTACATCTGATGATTACGACTACGTTTGGATCAGAGATGTATGCTATGCGGTTATGCCATATTTAAATTCAAAATGTTCACGATATGAAAAAGCGTACCATGCTTTGCTCACATTACTTAGAAAATATGAGTGGAAGCTTGATATTCATACGGAACAGAAACCTTACTATTTGCATGAATACATTCATGCGCGTTATTCGAAAGACTTAGAAGAAATTCCGGTTGAATGGGGCCATGCGCAAAATGATGCGATAGGTATATTGTTGTTCGGAATCGGTCAAGGGTTACAAAATGGTAAACCGATGCTTAGAGACAAAGTAGATCACCGTATTGTTCAAAAGCTTGTGGATTACCTGGAATGCCTCGAGTATTGGAAGAGCCCGGACAATGGCATGTGGGAAGAAAATGTAGAAATACATGCGTCAAGTGTTGGAGCATGTGTCGCAGGCTTAAAAGCAGTAAAAACGCTCGTGAACGTACCATCTTATATGATTGAAAAAGGCGAAAAGACGTTAGATGAGCTTTTACCTTGTGAAAGTGAAACGAAAGAAGTTGACTTAGCACTTTTATCATTAATTTATCCGTTAAATGTTGTTACAAGAGAGCAGGCTATACAAATTGTGGATCGAGTAACAGATCGACTAGAACGAGAACGTGGTGTAATAAGATATGAGAATGATATTTATTACAATGAAGGTAGCGAAGCAGAATGGTGTTTTGGATTTCCGTGGCTTGGCCTTTGTTATGAGCAATTAGGAGAACTTGATAAAATGAGTGAGTACTGGTCGAAAACGATGGATATTACACCAGAAAGCGGAAAAATTCCTGAACTCTATATTGGCGGTACAAATATCCCAAATAAAAATACACCGTTAGCATGGTCCATTTCAATGGCATATCAGCTACAGGTACGTATGGCAGAAATGCAAGAGAATGTTTCATAATAAAATCATGAGAAGAAAAGATTGCGCCTATCATGCGCAATCTTTTTTCGTTGAAAAATGAAAAAATATTCCTTTATTTGTCGAAAAACACATGTATTTTTCGACAAATAATTTTTTAAAAGGAAACCTAATGGGACGTGTCGAATCTTTAGGATGTAGAGGATAACTATGGTGGAATCCCTCTATTTATCAATGAGAGCGAGGTGTCGCAATGACTGTATCTATGCCGACAGAGTTTGATCGGTATCTATTTCATCAGGGAAATTTATTTCAGGCTTATCGTTCAATGGGTGCCCATTTAAGGGAGGAACATGGACGGTTTGGAGTCAGATTTACAGTCTGGGCTCCTCATGCTGCAGCCGTAGCCGTAACAGGGAATTTTAACCAATGGGATCCCACTGCGCATCCGATGGAAAAAGTGGAAGAGTCAGGACTTTGGTCGTTATTTGTAGAACATTTATCAGAAAATGAGCTCTACAAATATGCTGTCGAAACGCGTACTGGCGAGAGGCTGATGAAGTCGGATCCGTATGCTTTTTATTCGGAATTAAAACCGAAGACTGCATCGATCGTCAAAAAAGTAGATGAGTTTGACTGGCAGGATACGAAGTGGTTGACAAAACGAAAGAAAACCGCACCCTACGATGGACCACTATCGATCTATGAAGTTCATCCAGGGTCATGGCGCAGAAAAGAAGATGGTTCTTACTACACCTATAAGGATCTCACAAATGAACTAATTCCTTATGTGAAAGAACATGGTTACACACATATTGAGCTGATGCCAGTAATGGAGCATCCTTTTGACCGCTCGTGGGGCTATCAAATTACAGGGTATTTTTCTGTCACAAGCCGCTTTGGTGAGCCTAATGATTTGAAAGCGTTCATCGATCAATGCCATCAGGAAGATATCGGGGTTATCCTTGATTGGGTGCCTGCTCATTTTTGCAAAGATGCCCATGGACTTGGCCAATTTGATGGCGGCCCTGTTTTTGAACCAACTGATCCAGCTCGAGCAGAACGCCACAATTGGGGAACGTATAATTTTGATTATAGCAAGCCCGAAGTCGTCAGTTTTCTTATCTCAAATGCGGTTTTCTGGTTTGATTATTATCACATTGATGGATTAAGGATCGATGCGGTGTCACAAATGCTTCTTTATCATCATGATCATGAAAGCGGTGGAGTGGAGGGTGAAAACTCTGCAGCGAAGGAGTTTATTCAGAAATTAAACCGAACCATCTTTGAACATTATCCAAACGTTCTAATGATGGCAGAAGAGTCAACAGATTACCCGCTCGTAAGCGCGCCAATTCATGAAGGTGGACTCGGTTTTAATTATAAATGGAACATGGGATGGATGAACGATGTTCTGAAGTATATGGAACTTCATATGGACGATCGCAAACACCATCATAATCTATTGACATTTTCTTTCTTCTACGCTTTTTCAGAAAACTATCTTCTGCCGTTATCACATGATGAAGTGGTACATGGTAAAAAGTCGTTATTGAATAAAATGCCAGGAGATTATTGGCAAAAATTTGCCAATCTTCGTGCGCTTTATGGGTATATGATGGCTCACCCTGGAAAAAAGCTACTGTTTATGGGAGGAGAATTTGGTCAATTCGATGAATGGAAAGATTTATCCGAATTAGACTGGATGCTTTTAGACTATGACATGCATAGCAAGATGAATGCTTACGTAAAAGATTTAAATCATTTTTATTTAGATTCAAGAGCAATGTGGCGAATCGATCACGAGTCACAGGGGTTTGAATGGATTGATGCAAACGATAACAATCAGTCTGTCCTAACATTTATGAGAAAAGGGAAAGCGAAAGGTGATTGTGATATTGCGATTATCAACTTTTCTCCTAACGTCTATTATGATTATCGGATTGGGGTTCCTTTTACAGGAACATATATAGAAATGTTTAATAGCGATCAAGAAAAGTATGGTGGGTCAGGTCAATTAAATGCAGAAGAATTGCAAAGCGAAAAAACACCTTATCATAATCAGCCCAATAGCCTGATGCTTAAAGTACCACCGCTTGGAATTGTGATTCTCGGCAAAAAAAATAAAAGCAACCTTGAAAGGAGAAGTCGCTATGTCTAAAAAACGTTGTGTCGCCATGCTACTTGCAGGAGGTCAGGGGACGAGACTTGGAAAGTTAACAACTCGCCTTGCGAAACCAGCCGTCCCGTTCGGTGGAAAATATCGTATTATTGATTTCACACTCAGTAACTGCAGTAATTCAGGGATTGATACGGTTGGCGTGCTCACACAATATCAGCCGTACATACTCAATTCGTACATTGGAATCGGCAGTTCTTGGGATTTAGATCGTAAAAATGGAGGCGTTTCCGTCCTTCCACCTTACATGGGTCAAAAAGGGGGGGAGTGGTATCGCGGGACAGCGAATGCGATTTATCAAAACATGTACTATATTAAACAGTATGATCCTGAATATGTGCTCGTTATTTCAGGAGACCACATTTATAAAATGGATTATTCTGAAATGCTTGATTATCATGAGCAGCGTGATGCGGATGCAACGATCGCGGTTCTTGAAGTACCCTGGAATGAAGCAAGTCGCTTCGGGATCATGAATACGGATGATGAAGATCGAATTGTTGAATTTCAAGAGAAACCAGCAGAGCCAAAAACAAATTTAGCATCGATGGGTATTTACATTTTTAACTGGAAAGCTCTTGAAAAATATTTAACAGAAGATGAGCAAAAGCCTGAATCATCCAATGATTTTGGGAAAGACATTATTCCAGCTATGATTGAAGATGAAAAGAACGTGTTTGCTTATTCATTCAATGGATATTGGAAAGATGTTGGAACGCTGCAAAGTTTGTGGGAAGCGAATATGGATCTCCTTGATGATGACCCAGCGTTAATTCTGAATGATCCTGCCTGGAAAATCTATTCGGTAAATCCGAATCAACCACCACAATATATCGCTCCTCAGGCGAAAGTAACACGCTCACTCGTAAATGAAGGATGCGTTGTTTATGGGGATGTCTATCGATCTGTTCTTTTCTATGGCGTGCACGTTGGACTTGGAAGTACGATTCGGAATTCCATCATTATGCCAAATGTGAAAATTGGAGCAAACGTAACGATTGAAAACGCAATCGTTGAAAGTGGCACTGTGGTAGAAGATGGTATGACACTTGGTTCAAGTGATGGTTCAATTTCTTTAATTGCTGATGGCGAGATTGTCTCGGTACCAAAATAGAGTAGGGGGATGAAACGATGAAAAAAGTAGTAGGAGTTATTAACCTCGTAGATGAAAAGAACACACTCAGTGAGCTAACCAATCATCGGAGTTTTGCCTCTGTTCCATTTGCAGGGCGGTATCGATTGATCGATTTCTCATTATCAAACTTAACAAATGCAGGCGTGAACACGGTGGCCGTTTTCACTCGCGAGAAATACCGTTCATTATTTGACCATTTAGGATCGGGAAGAGAGTGGGATTTAGATCGCCACCAGGGAGGTCTTTTTTTCCAACCTCCTGCAGATGAAGAGCGAAGGAACTCTGGTGATATTCAATCTTTTTATGAAAACCTTTCCTTCTTCAAAAGAAGTCTGTCTCACTATGTTGTGGTCACCAATGGTCAGCTTGTCTGGAATGTGGACTTCGACCAAATTATTGAAGAGCATGAATCAGAGAATGCTGACATAACGGTGGTTTATAAACCTTGCGACGATCCCTATACAAGTGGAAGTCATTATAATGTCCTTTATACAAACGATGATGAACGTGTGGATCGCTTGAACCTGGGTGTCGAACCATTGCCGGGAGATAACGTGTTTTTGAACACATTCTTGATGAAATCTTCTCTTCTTATCTCACTCGTCGAAGAAAGTATTGAGAGTGGGAAGTATGAATCAATTAACGAAGCGATTGCGGCTAATTTAGATCGTTACCATGTTCATGCCCATCATTTTGGTGGATATGTTACCTTTATCGATAGTATTGAGAGCTATTATCGTTACAGTATGGAAATGCTTGATCCGAACGTAACGCAGGAGCTATTTTATAACACAGGTCCGATCTACACGAAAGTAAAACACGAATCACCTGCCAAATATTTGGAAAGCTCGAGCGTTTCCAACTCCTTAATCGCAAACGGCTGTACAATAGCTGGAACAGTAGAAAATAGTATTCTGTTTAGAGGAATTAGAGTTGGAAAAGGTGCGGTGATTAAAAATAGTATTATCATGCAAAAGTGTGAAATTGGTGAAGGTGCAGTGATTGAAAATGTGATTCTCGATAAAGACGTCTCTATTTCACCAAATGAAAGAGTAACATCTGATGAGCTACCGCGTGTCATCGCAAAATCGACTGTCATCTAGTAGGGGGAAACTTAACATGAATGTACTTTTTGCTGCATCTGAAGGTCATCCATTTATTAAAACAGGTGGTCTAGGAGATGTGATTGGTGCTCTTCCAAAAGCACTTCAAAAACAGGGAGCGAATGTTTCGGTTATCTTACCTAAATATCAAGATATGAACGAGACGTTTAAAAGTCAGCTAGAATTAAAGGAGACCATTACCGTTTCTGTCGGCTGGCGTGATAAATATTGCGGTATTGAAATGCTTAAACATGATGGCATTACCTATTACTTCGTTGACAATGAGTATTACTTTAAGCGAAGTGGTAGCTATGGCTACTTTGATGACGGTGAGCGCTTTTCATTTTTTTGTAAAGCAGTACTTGAAGCGATTCCCTATTTAGAGGAGCAGCCGGATATTCTCCATTGTCACGATTGGCAAACTGGAATGATCCCTGTGTTAAAGAAAGCGCATTATCGAAATCACCCAACCTATGAAGGGATTAAGGTCGTTTATACCATTCATAACTTGCGCTACCAGGGTGTTTTTCCAAAGTCAATTTTGCATGATTTGCTTGATTTAAGCGAACTTCATTTTCATAATGAAGGGGTAGAGTTTCATGGCAATGTAAGCTTCATGAAAGGTGGACTTCTTTATGCAGACTACATTACCACTGTAAGTCCGTCGTATGCGGACGAAATTAAGCAGCCTTATTTCGGTGAATACCTGGACGGTGTGATGAGAAAAAGAGAAAACGATTTTACGGGAATCATTAATGGCATCGATACGGATCTTTATGATCCTGCCACTGATTCAGCACTAGCTTACACGTACCATGCGACGCATCTTTTAAAAGAAAAAAATAAAACCGATGTTCAAAAGAAGCTTGGTCTACAAGTGGGAGAAGGAATTCCGGTTCTCGCCCTCATTACTCGACTTGTCGAACAAAAGGGGATTGACCTTTTCTTCAGAGTATTACCTGAAATCATGGAGCAAAACGTTCAAGTCGTTGTCCTAGGAACAGGGGATGAACATTATGAGCATATGCTTCGTGAAGCACAAGGACGGTATCCTGGTCGATTTTCAGCAAATGTTTATTTTGATGACGGCTTCGCTCGACAGCTTTATGCAGCATCTGATTTGTTCTTAATGCCGTCACAATTTGAACCTTGTGGAATAAGCCAGCTAATTGCGCTACGATATGGCAGCCTTCCAATTGTGCGTGAAACAGGTGGATTAAAGGACACTGTACAACCCTTTAACAAATATACTGGTGAGGGTCATGGGTTTAGTTTTGCCAATTACAATGCACATGAAATGTTAGATACGATTCGTCTTGCTCTAGATCTTTATCACCATGATGAAATCACCTGGAAGAAATTAGTCAAAAGAGCGATGCGCTTGAACTATTCCTGGGAAGCATCATCAGTGAAATACGTAAATTTGTATCAAAAACTATTAAAATAAACAAACATTTTACCGATAAAAAGCAGAGAGGAAACTCTCTGCTTTTTTCATGACGAACATTATATAGATAAGATTGGAGAAGTCGATTGATGATATCATGTACGAAATGCCAAACCATACCAGACATTCATCCTTCTGGTTTTATAGAAATTTTCACTACGGTTCCTCAACTTAATCAGAGTTTACATCATCTTATGGGACGACAGCAGCTTGAAAATCCGTTGGTTATTCCTTTTCAAGATCTCGGAGCATTAGAAGAAGTGTGTGACCGCATCAATAGTCATTTTAATAAGGCAGCAACTGAAATGCTTTATTGCGCAACATTCTCAAATAATGATAGAGAGAAGACGCAGCCTCTTTCCTTTCCGCAATTTTATTCAAGGGTGCAGCACCCCAACTACATAGAAATTATGAAGCATTCCCTTTTTACAAGTCATATGCAGCCAATTATCACGCTAGCTGACCAAAACATTACTGGCTATGAGTTTTTAATGCGTCCTACAAGTGAAGACTTTCTCTTTTATCCTAATGAATTATTCGAAATGGCCAGGCAATCTGGTCTTCAGTCGTTTCTAGATAGTGCTGCTCGAATAGCATCACTTAAAGCAAGTGCCTCTCATCTCGGAAGAGGATTGAAACGGTTTATCAACTTCTTGCCTTCATCCATTTATGATCCAGATCACTGCCTTCAAACAACATTCCATGCTGTTAATGAATTTCAAATTGATCCTAACGATCTCGTATTTGAAGTGGTGGAAACAGAGAAGATTAATGATATTGATCATTTGAAAAAGATTTTTAAATCATACCAACGTGAGGGCATGAAGATGGCACTTGATGATGTTGGGACAGGGTATGCAACTAGAGAAATGGTGCTAGAATTAAAACCAGATTACGCAAAGCTTGATAGAAGTTTAATTTCATTCTGTGATCAAGATCCAGACAAACAAGTGCGGTTAAGTGAAATGGTTTCATTATCAAAAGACGAAGGCATTACGTTACTCGCTGAGGGAATTGAACGAAAAGAAGAAGTTGATTTTTGTAGTGAAATAGGGATCTCGCTTGGTCAAGGTTATTATTTTGGAAAGCCGGCTAAAGAACCTGTTGCATCTCTTCATCTATAAAAGAAAAACATTCAGATGACTAGGATTCTGATAAAAATCATAAAAGTAGAAAAGACGAGAAACCTTTCATACATCTAAGAAAAAGAAGGGACCACCCTTCTTTTTCTTATGGGAATTTCTACAGAAAACCGATATACTTACGACAGATTACTAAATTGAGGTGACAAGATGTTAACGTTTTATCGACGCTATGCACGTACGGCTTTTGATATTGGACTTATTGTGTTAACTGTATTTTTAATTATGCTTGTATCTAGTTTTTTATTTGACATTGCAGCACCGATTATTGTTGGGTATGTCATTTTCCTTATTATTGAACCTTTTGCACGTTTTTTGAATCGAAAAGGAATTGGTAAAACAGCCGCCACGACTATTTCTACGCTTCTTTTTGTCCTCGTCATTTTAAGTGTAGTCTTTTTAGTCGGAGCTATTTTTGTACTTCAATTACAAAATTTAATTAGTTTAATTCCTGGGTATGTTGCTAAGTTTCAAGATCAAATAATGAGTTATATTGAATGGGGACAGCTTCAAATGAATGCCCTTCCACCGGATGTTCTAGAAAAGGCGCAGGATTTTTCATTAACGCTTGTTGAAAAAGCATCGTTTATGTTGACCGCTTTCTTAAATAGTGTCTTTGCTTTCGTGACATCGATCCCGACACTTGTTATTAATTTTATTGTCGGAATTGTCCTTGCTTATTTTTTAAGTATCGAAATTGAGATGTGGAAGCGTATTGCAGCGAAACGCACACCGAATACGTTTAAGACCGCTTACTTTTTCTTAAAAGAGAATGTTTTAAGCGGGATTGGGGCGTATTTGAAAGCACAGCTTAAACTGATTACGATTACGTTTGTACTGGTGCTCTGTGGGCTATGGATATTACGAGTTGATAATGCTTTTACTCTTGCTCTATTATCAGCATTTTTTGATTTATTGCCCCTTCTCGGAGTTTCGGCTATTTTCATTCCGTGGGCTATCTATCTCTTTGCAGTTGGACAAACGTCTCTTGCAGTTTCTCTTCTGATTCTGCTTGGTGTTGTGATGCTTGTACGACAGATAATGGAGCCCAAAATCACTGGTGATTCGCTTGGGGTATCCGCATTTACGATTCTTTCTTTTATGATTATTTCACTCTCACTATTCGGAATTGCAGGGGTCATTATTTCACCAATCTTACTCATATTAATTAAAGCTCTTTATGATCACGGGTATCTTAGTAAGTGGGTTCATCTTCCAAGTGAAGAATTTACAGATCCTGAGGAAAGACGGTAGGAAGGAAGAACTTTTTTGAAACAAACGGGAAGTTTAATTATCGCAACAATGATCATTAGTATTGTGATTGGGCTGATTCTTCAAAAGTCACCGGATTCTTTTTCTCAGCCCTTAAAAAAATACGAGGTGCCAGAGGAATATATTGACTTATATCGTGAAGCTGGAGAAAAATATGATGTGCAATGGGAGCTTCTTGCAGCTGTTCATCGGGTTGAAACAAAATTCTCAACGATGTCGACGTTAGAAAGTCCAAAAGGGGCAATTGGGCATTATCAATTTATGCCACTAACCTGGATCGGCTGGAGCTATGGGGGGAGTCGTCTTGGTGAACTGGATAAGAATGATTTGGTTGACATTACGGATTTAGATCTTATTCAAAAGTACGGTGGATATGGAAAAGATGGAAACGGCGATGGAAAAGCAGATCCATATAACCTTGAAGACGCTACTTATACTGCTGCGAGTTACCTTTCAGCGAATGGCGCTAGTGAGGGAAGAGTCGAAAGTGCCCTGTTTGCTTACAATCAAAGTGATGAGTACGTAGAAGAGGTACTTTCGTTTTATAATGAATATCGAGAAAATGCTACAGTAGTGAAATTAGATCCTTAATTCAATGTAATGGTACAGGGCTTTCACATATGATAAAATCACGATTAGAAGGGGGCGATTGCGTGAAGATTGTTTCAATCGAACCGACTCCAAGTCCAAATTCGATGAAAATTAATTTAAGTGAAGAGCTAGCAGCTGGAGATACAAGGCAATATAAGCTTAATATGGATCTCGCAGATGCTCCAGATTATATTCAGAAATTAATGGCAGTTCCAGGCGTGAAAGGTCTTTATCACGTGATGGATTTCATTGCGCTCGAACGAAATGCTAAATATGCTTGGGAGGATATTCTTCCAGGGGCAAGAGAAGCGTTTGGGGAAGTGCAGGAAGAGTCTGCTTCCTCTAAGCAAACTTCTGTAGAAGATTTTGGCGAAATCAAAGTGTTAGTCCAAATGTTTCGAGGAATCCCAATGCAAGTCAAGCTTGAAGAAGGGGAATCTGAGCATCGATTTGGCTTACCTGATCGCTTTATGGAGGCGGCCATGAAAGCCTCATCAGCTTCCGAAAACATGGTGATGGAACGACAGTGGAAAGAGCAAAATCCAAGATACGGCTCACCTGAAGAAATTGGCCAGGAGGTAACGGAAGAACTTGCAGCAACTTATAGCAGCGAGCGCCTTGAAGCTCTTGTTACTGTGGCTTTTTCTGATCAAAGTGAACCATCACCTAAGCAAGAGAAAAAAGTTGTTACGCTTGCCATGCTTGATGATCCAGATTGGAAGGCCAGATACGCTGCGCTTGATCGTATGGATCCAGAGCTTT
Source organism: Guptibacillus hwajinpoensis (assembly GCF_020524165.1). Lineage (GTDB taxonomy): Bacteria > Bacillota > Bacilli > Bacillales > Guptibacillaceae > Guptibacillus > Guptibacillus hwajinpoensis_D. The sequence continues at coordinate 849,336 of NZ_JAIVKU010000004.1, read as the reverse complement.
CGGATTTACCTGTTTTAGAAAAAGCTTTACAGGATGAAAAAGCCTCTGTTCGCCGCTTAGCTGTTGTTTACCTTGGGATGATCGAAACGAAAGAAGTGCTTCCACTTCTTTATAAGGCACTGAAAGATAAGTCAGTCACAGTGCGGCGAACAGCAGGAGATTGTATGTCTGATCTCGGTTATGTAGAAGCCATTCCAGAAATGATCCAGTCGCTACAAGATCGAAACAAACTAGTCCGTTGGAGAGCAGCGATGTTTTTATATGAAGTGGGGGACGAAACAGCTATCCCTGCACTGGAACAAGCGATGGATGATCCTGAATTCGAAGTGAAGATGCAGGCTGGCATGGCATTAGAACGGATTAAAGGCGGAGAAGAAGCAAAGGGTTCTGTCTGGCATCAAATGACGCAAGCAAGAAAATCGAATTAATTACAGGAGGTATAGGATATGAATCCATACGAAGAATATATGCGCCAGATGGCGCAGCCAATGCGCGACGAATTAACGTCTGCTGGTTTTGAAGAACTTACAACACCTGATGAAGTTGCAAGCTTTATTTCAGAGAAAAAAGGCACATCACTAGTATTTATCAATTCCGTATGTGGTTGTGCAGCTGGTCTTGCTCGTCCGGCAGCTCGTGAAGCAATTGAGTACGAAAAGAAACCTGAGCATCTTGTGACCGTTTTTGCAGGTCAGGATCGTGAAGCAACTGGGAAAATGCGCGAGTATCTGGAAGGGTACGAACCATCATCCCCTTCCATCGCTCTGTTAAAAGATGGCCAGGTCCTTCATTTTATTCCAAGAGAAGAAATTGAAGATCATGAGGTGGAAGAAATCGTTGCGAATTTGACAGGAGCTTTTGAACAATATTGCTAATGACAAAACTCCACTCATCTGAGTGGAGTTTTGCTCGAGTTAATAGGAGGTTGTTAAAATGGATCATGTATTTGAACTGCAAGGAAGCTGGAAGGGTGGCCTTTCTGGTGAAGGGAAAATCGAAACGGAACACTTAACGACAGACGTCTCGATCCCTTTGTCGATGGGGGGAAGCGAGAAAGGAACGAACCCGGATGAATTGTTATTAAGCTCATCAGCAGCCTGTTATTTTATGACAATTGGCTTGTATTTAGAGCGCAATCAAATTCCCTTTGAAGATATTAAAATATCGTCCAAACTAACGGTAAGTGATAAAGGAAGACTCCACGTCGAATCGATTCACCATTACCCAGTTGTTTACCTGGCGAATGAGCCCGATGAGGCAATGACAAAGCGAATTCATGACATCGCCCTTCGAGCAGAAGAAGGGTGCATGATTACAAGAGCAATCAAAGGAAATGTCGAGGTTGTCGTAGAACCTTCTATTAAAAAAGTGTGAGGTTTTTCACTGAAAACGTTCAATTGTTTTGGTAAGCTATCAAAACTTGCCCGTCCTGACGACGAACTAAATCTCACCCTTTGCATTTCTTGAGAAAATCATTATAATAAGGTTTTGGAACGGAACAGTGACGGACAAAATGGAAACAGTGAAATAAAGGAGATAGAAGCATGAATAAAGACTATCGTGTATTATTGTTTTATAAATATGTACAAATTGATCAGCCGGAAGAATATGTAGAAGAACATCTTACTTTCTGTAAAGAACATAACTTAAAAGGGAGAATTCTTATAGCAGAAGAAGGAATTAATGGAACTCTCTCTGGCACAGTTGAAGAAACGCAGCAGTATATGGATATGATGCATGCGGACGAGCGATTTGCTGACCTGTTCTTTAAAATTGACGAAGCAACAGAACACCCATTTAAAAAGATGCATGTCCGTCTACGACCAGAGTTGGTTACGCTCCGTCTTGAAGAAAACCACGATCCGAATCAGGTCGGCGGGAAGCACTTGAAACCTGCTGAGTGGCGTGAAGCGATGCAGCAGGATGATGTGATTATTCTTGATACTCGTAATGATTACGAGTATGATGTTGGTCACTTCCGTGGTGCTATTCGTCCAGATATTAAGAATTTCCGTGATTTACCTGAATGGGTTCAAGAAAATCTAGCAGATAAAAAAGATAAGAAAATTCTTACTTACTGCACTGGCGGAATTCGCTGTGAAAAATTCACAGGCTGGATGGTTAATCAAGGATTTGAAGATGTTAACCAGCTGGATGGCGGTATTGTGACGTATGGTCAGGATGAAGAGACAAAAGGTGAGCTGTGGGATGGTCAGTGCTACGTGTTTGATGGCCGACTTACGGTTCCGATTAACCAAAAAGATCACGTAGTTGTTGGTAGAGATTACTTTACAGGTGAACCATGTGAGCGGTATGTTAATTGTGCAAGCCCTGAATGTAATAAGCAAATTATTACATCAGAGGAGAACGAACATAAATACTTGCGAGGATGTTCACATGAGTGCCGGACATCACCTCGTAACCGTTATGTAGCCGAACACGGCTTAACACAAGAAGAAGTGAATGAGCGTCTACAAAAATTAATGCAAGAGCAAATTGAACAAGAGGTTTAATTAAAAAGCTAGCTGTCTTTGGACAGCTAGCTTTTATTTAGTATATCTAATTTTATTTACTTTAAGGAGATGATCCACTTTAGAAAGGCGATTGTTTTCAATTTTTTCAAGGTACTGATGAAGCGCTAACTCCATTTGGCAGAGAGCTTGGAAAAGGTCGCGGTAACGCAACTCACGATTTTCTGCCGAAAGTGCTAGATAACCTGTCAGTATATCCGGAAGCTCAGTTGAAAGCATGCGCTTTACGACATGCCGTTCCTCAAGGTCAAGAGGCTCAAGTTCAGGTAAGATTTGACGGAAAAGGTGTATCAGCCTTGTCGCTCTAGATTGAATAACGCCATTAATAGAAGCGTGCGAAGCAATTTTCTCTAACTGACTTAGCTGTTCCTTCAATACTGGATCAATTGTTTCTTGATCAATTCCTTGTGATAAATTCGTACCCAGTAAAGCATGATCTAATAACTTCATACGTTGAAAAATTCCTTTGAAAAAAGGAGATCTCTTAATACTTCGTTTAATAATTCTGCCTCGATCATTGATTAAAATGGTTCCTTGTTTACATTTCCCTGAATCTCGTTTGGTGACCATTTGTCTCTCCCATTGAATGAAAAACTTTTTTGGGGTAGAAGAACGGTCTTTTTGGCTATCGTAACCTGAAAAAAGAATCAGGTTACGTCTGATTTTTAAGTAAACCGTAAATCCTCGCTCAGTGCGCTTCCATTTTTGTGGTTTATTCTCTGAAGGATTGAGTTTGTCTATGAATTCATCTAACAACTGTTCCGCATACGAAAGGAAGCTCGTCGTACTCGCATCATTAAGAAGTGATGGTTCCACCGTCTTAAATTGAGGCGGTAACAGTTTTTCAAGCCATTGGGGTTCAGTAGAATCGAAAAGCCCCATGGAATTCCCTCCTGTCATTAAAGTCGATCGGCTGCATCAGAAAGCTGTTTTTGCCTCGCCGTTGTACTTTCTAATTTGCTTTTCATTTCATTATTTAACTGATCCATTTCTAGTATAAATTTCTTACCACTATCTATAATGCGGACGTTTGACTTCTCCGTAATTTCAATCGCCTCAAATACATCCTGGTAGGCTTTACGAAAAGACTCAATCGCAATGGCCGGTTTTTCAAGCGTTTTAACCGTTTCCTCCGTATTTTGCTTGAGCATTTCAGCATTTCGAAGGAGCATTGATTCGGTTGCTTCGTTCACATTCTGGACAGCGGAAATCACTTTCTGCTGGTTGCCAAGTGCAAGTTGTATAGAAGCTGTAACGGTAATGATGTTTTTGGTCATGGTGACCGCATTAAAAATGGCTTCTTCTAGCTTTTCATTGTTTTCCATAATCAAATCCACGGATGCCATTGACTGGCGTAAAACCATAACAGCTTGTGACATATTCTTCACTCGGCTAACGACTTTTTGCTGCGCTTTTTGGATTGGGAGAGGATTGTCTTTCCATTCATCCTTTGCTGCCTCTTCCTCAAGCATCGTCATTAACGTCTGACCAAGGTCCATCTGGTCTTCGAGTCCGATGATTCGTTCTCTTGCCACATCTTTCAGTTCTTTTAGCATTACATTATCTTCTTGTAACTTATCTTTACCCGTAAGAAGGGATTCAACAATCACTTCAACTTGGGATTCTACGGTTTTGTATTTCTTCGCATACTGCTCCACTTCATTACGGCCCATGACGCGATTAAGTAGCTTATTAAATTTATTTCTCTTTAAATAAGACGGCTCAAGCTCTGAAACGTGCTCCCTAAGTTTGTGAAGGTTATCTGGTAAATCGTTATTTGGTTGATCAATCATTCCTTTAACGGGACGTTTTAATGCTTCCAATGACTCCCCTGCATCACGCTGGGCATCTTCACCTAGGCCTGATAAGGATTGTAGGATCTTATCTGTATCATCTTCGTGATAAAAGCTTTGGATAATTTCCTCCGCTTTTTCACGTTGCGCGTTTGTTTTTTCAGGCTGACTACTCATATCTGTCACTCCTTTAATAGAATGAATGCGTTTGTTTTGGCTATCTAACATTCTATACGAATAGATTTCGTGAAAAGTTTCAAATCACCTTCAGCAAAACCTTTCCCTTCGCCTTATAAGTACAAACTTCTCTAGAGTAAAATAGTTGAAAGATGAGGGAAGGGGTGATATGTTTTAAACGGATTTAGATTAGTGATAGGACGTGATAAGAATGAATAATGTAAAGCTTTATACACAACCGGCATGTCCACCGTGCGAATTTGTGAAAAATTATTTTCAAATGCATGATGTGAAGTATGAATTGCTAAATATACAAGAAAATCGAACGGCACGTAATGAGTTGATCAATGACCACGGTTCAATGTCCACGCCAACGATCGTCATTGATGGTGAGGTGATCATTGGATTTGACCAGGATCGCATTGATGAACTGCTTAATCTTTCAGCAAAAGGGAAGGATTAATAACTCGGTGAAAGAAGGTGCATGGAATGTTTGAGAAATTTGTTCGGAATGAACGTGAGAATGCGCTCTTGGAACTTGCTAGTAAGCATCGTGCTGAGTTAAAAGAGAACGCTACACGAATTGATGAGGAAGCACGCATTCCTGATTCTATTATAGCAAGTATGAAAAGTTCAGGTTTTACTAAACTGCCCATTCCTGAAGAATTTGGAGGGAATGGGCTCTCTCTTTATGAACTTGTCCTGATTCAAGAGGAGTTAGGAAAAGGAGAAGGTGCCGGTGCGTTATCGGTTGGTTGGCATTTTGGCATACTAAAAGATCTTTATGACCGTCGTCCTTGGGACCATGATACGTATGAAGAGCTTTGTCGGGCTGTTCTAGACGGAGCATTAATAAATAGAGCTCAAACAGAAGAAGAAACTGGGGACCCAACGAGAGGAGGACTTCCTGCCACTATGGCAACAGAAGTGGAGGGGGGGTATCAACTTACTGGAAGAAAAACATTCACAACTTTAAGCCCACATCTCGATAAAGTCATCGTAAAGGCCACTCTAAATGGAGTGCCAGCTGACTTTTTAGTTACCATGAATCAAAAGGGCGTGTCACTTGAACAAACGTGGGATGTTCTTGGCATGAGAGGCACGAGAAGTGATGATCTGATCTTAAAGGACGTCTTCGTAACCTCAGATTCTCTCCTTGAAATCTATGATAAGGAACGAAAAACGACGTCGCTTCCTCCAGCTTGGTTGCTCCATATCCCGGCTGTGTATCTAGGGATTGCTGAATCTGCAAGAGAAGAAGCAGTAAAGTTCGTCACTACTTATCAACCGAACAGTCTTGATATTCCCTTAAAAGATGTTCCGCATATACAAGATAAATTTGGTCGCATATCTCTCGCTCTCTTAAGTGCTCGTCATTTTCTCTTTTCGGTGGCAGACCAGTGGGATCGTTATCCAGAAGAGCGAATGAACATGCAGGGGCAACTGTTCGCTGCAAAAACTCAGGCTGTGAAGGCAGCAATGGAAGCCGTGGATCTTTCCATGCGCATCGTTGGTGGAAGAAGTTTAATGAAAAAGAATCAGCTAGAACGTTTGTACCGAGATGTTCGAGCGGGGCTTCATAACCCACCAAGTGATGAATTAACACTACAAGTTCTTGCGATGAAGCAATTCTAAGATAAAGAATTTCACTCCTTCTTTCTTTGGAAGGAGTTTCTTTTTATTCTTATATGTGGATTATATCCCTATGACTCCCTCTTGTAAGGATCTTTTTCTTCCTCTATCCTTTATGTCGTGTTAGAAAGCTACTGAAAGGATGGGGTGTATGAAAAAATCGGTTTTGGCTATTTTAATGACAAGTCTCTTTTTTACGACGTTTTCTGCTCAGTCTCATCAGGTAGAGGCGGTTACGATGATGAAGGCACCTCTTGTGATAGATGATGAGCAACCTGCAATTGCCCCACTAGAAACGCCTGAACCAAAAACAAAGCAGGATGTAGCCCTTTTGCTAAACCTTCCTGTTAAAAATATGAATGACGTTAATCAAGTAACAAGGGATCAATTCTCTGTTACGAATTATTCAATAGAAGAAATAGAAATGCTAGCCAAATTAGTAAATGGAGAAGCGAGAGGCGAAACGTTTGAAGGCAAAGTAGCGGTGGCAGCGGTAACCCTCAATCGCGTACTTTCAGCTAAATTTCCAAACAGCTTAAAGAAAGTGATCTTTGAAAGCGGAGCATATACGGCCGTTTCCGATGGTCAATACGATCAGCGTCCGGGACCAGAGTCCTACAAAGCAGTTTATGCTGCACTTAGTGGACAAGATCCAAGTTCAGGCGCTTTGTTTTATTATAATCCTGATATTGCAACTGACGATTGGATTCGGACAAGGCATATTATTAAAGAAATCGGCAAACATGTCTTCACAAGATAAAATCCTCCTGACGAAGGAGGATTTTATGATATCATCAACGTGTACCCACAGTTTGATGAAGGAGTGAAGCGAAAATGACACAGAGAAAAACGTTTCAACCAGGTGAAATAGTGACAGCAGGTTATAAAACAGGCAGGTATGTTGGAGAAATTATTGACTTAAAAGAACCAAAAGCTGTTGTTAAAGTACTTGCCGTTATGAAACACCCAACTCAAGGTGATCTTCATAATCCGAAACAGCTTGATGTGCCTCTATTCCATCAACGTAAAGCACTTGCCGAATTCGAAAAGGCACTCGTGCCGTTATCCGCTATCAACCATTATGAAGGGGACATACCCGAATATAAAGAATCGTTGCGTGAGGCGCTTCATACACAAGAAGAAGAGCTGAAACATGAAGGTGGACGATGGGCTGAGGCATCGCTTATTGAAATAGAAAAGCTAAAAGAAGAGTATTTTCCGGCAAATTAGTCTTCTTTACATCACGAATTAAATCGGGTAAGATATAGTATTGATTTAGGTTTCCAATCAGGAACTTAAGTGAAGAAGACGTAAAGGGTGGTTTTTGATTTGCAATCAGAAGCTTCAGCATATCAAGTGCTGTTATATTATCAATATGTAGAAATCGAAGATCCTGCTTATTTTGCTCGAAAGCATCTTAAGTTTTGTCAATCTTTGAATTTAAAGGGAAGAGTGCTAGTCGGTACGGAAGGAATTAACGGAACCGTTTCCGGAACCGTTCAGGATACTGAGCGTTATATGGAAGAACTAAAAGCTGATGAACGCTTCCGCGATATGGTGTTTAAAATTGACGGGGCAGATGGTCATACGTTTAAAAAGATGCACGTCAGACCACGTGAAGAGATTGTTTCATTAAGACTTGAGGAAGATATTAACCCGAAAGAAATCACCGGTAACTACCTTGAGCCGAAGGAGTTTATGGAAGCGTTAGAAGACGATGATGTGATCGTAATCGATGCTAGAAATGACTATGAGTACGATATTGGCCATTTCCGTAATGCCATTCGTCCTGACATTAAAGCGTTTCGTGATCTTCCTGACTGGATCGAGCAGAATCTTGCTGACCAAAAGGACAAAAAAGTATTAACGTATTGTACAGGTGGCATCCGCTGTGAGAAATTTTCTGGTTATTTATTAAAAAAAGGATTCTCTGATGTTTCTCAACTTCATGGGGGGATTGTCACGTATGGCAAAGATCCAGAAGTACAAGGCAAATACTTCGACGGTAAATGCTTTGTTTTTGATGATCGCCTTGCTGTACCTGTGAACCGTACTAATGAAGACACTGTGGTGGGGAAATGCTACCATTGCGAAGAGGCGGCAGATACGTACATTAATTGTGCAAATGTGACGTGTGACAAGCTTCATATCGTTTGTGATGCTTGCAAAGAAGAACATAAGCACTATTGTTCATCAGCTTGTGAGGAAGAAATTCACATGGCGCAAACGTAACGCAGCGGATAACGCTGCGTTTTTTTTACTCTTAACCTGGGTGAGGAGGTAAGCAAAATTGTGTTTAATTGCTGTAGCAATAAATGCTCATGAAAAATATCCGTTTATTTTATTAGCTAATCGAGACGAGTTCTACGAGCGCCCTACGTTAGCTGCGCATTATTGGGCAGATGTACCAGGATTACTAGGTGGTCGCGATTTGAAAGCAATGGGCACATGGCTTGGAATTACAACAAAAGGGAAAATTGCGGCGCTCACAAATTTTCGAGAACCTGGTGAAGAACAAAAGAACCATTCTAGGGGCGATTTAACTGCGGATTACTTACGACAGAATCAATCTGCAAAGGCATACTTAAAAACGGTTCAGCGAAAGAAAGAGCTATACAATGGGTTTAATTTACTTGCGGGAGATTTCAGTACCCTTTATTACTATTCAAACAGGCAGAACCAAATTACCAGAGTAGAAAACGGTATACATGCGGTAAGTAATCATTTATTGAATACGAACTGGCCAAAAGTAGAGAAGCTTAAGAAAGAGTTGACCCGCTATGTCCAAGAGGTGAATGAACTTGATCATGAACGGCTTTTTGAAATGCTCTCGCATGCTGAGCCTGCCCCGGATCATTTATTACCGAATACAGGAGTACCGATTGAATGGGAAAAAATGCTTTCTCCTGTCTTTATTTCATCGGAGAATTACGGTACAAGAGCCCAAACGATCATCACTGTAACACATAATGGTCAAGTAACTTTTACCGAGCGATCAGGAAAGGAACAGGAAAACACGTACCAATTTATCCTGAATGAGGAATAAAGTTTCAAGTGCAGAATAAATTATGTGTTACCTGTAACTTTTCGTAAAATAAAGTATTAGGTTGTGGTTTCAAAACCAGCATACAGGGGTATTGTGAGTTAATACTTATGAGGAGGGGTTTTTTTGAAAAGAAAGCGTCACTATCTTGAAGATCAGCTTTTGAGGGAATCACTTGATATGAAGGAGTACCGAAAATATGATTCTGAAATGGTGACTAAAAAAAGACCAGTACTCAGTGAAAATAAAAAGAAAAAACCACTCATTCAATCGCCGGTATAAGTAAGGGAGAAATCCCTTGCTTTTTTTTGTGGAAAAGGGTTGTGTTTTTTGTTAGGCGATGATAAGATAAGTTTTGTCCTTGAAAAAACACAAGAAATTAAGTGTTGACGAAATAATCGTTGACATGTTAAAATGATGAAGTCGCTGTTTAACGGAGGATTAGCTCAGCTGGGAGAGCATCTGCCTTACAAGCAGAGGGTCGGCGGTTCGAGCCCGTCATCCTCCACCATTTCTTTAAAAGATAGTATGGCTTTTCATGATAGAAAATGAATAAAATGCCGGCCTAGCTCAATTGGTAGAGCAACTGACTTGTAATCAGTAGGTTGGGGGTTCAAGTCCTCTGGCCGGCACCACACATGCGGGTGTGGCGGAATTGGCAGACGCGCTAGACTTAGGATCTAGTGTCTTACGACGTGGGGGTTCAAGTCCCTTCACCCGCACCATATATTGCGAAAGTAGTTCAGTGGTAGAACATCACCTTGCCAAGGTGGGGGTCGCGGGTTCGAATCCCGTCTTTCGCTCCAGGACACATGCGCCCGTAGCTCAATTGGATAGAGCGTCTGACTACGGATCAGAAGGTTAGGGATTCGACTTCTCTCGGGCGCACCATATTTTCGGGGCCTTAGCTCAGCTGGGAGAGCGCCTGCCTTGCACGCAGGAGGTCAGCGGTTCGATCCCGCTAGGCTCCACCATTTTCATATCGGAGGAATACCCAAGTCTGGCTGAAGGGATCGGTCTTGAAAACCGACAGGGGCTTAGTCGCCCGCGGGGGTTCGAATCCCTCTTCCTCCTCCATCTTTGCGGGTGTAGTTTAGTGGTAAAACCTCAGCCTTCCAAGCTGATGTCGTGGGTTCGATCCCCATCACCCGCTCCATATTTTGGCCCGTTGGTCAAGCGGTTAAGACACCGCCCTTTCACGGCGGTAACACGGGTTCGAATCCCGTACGGGTCACCAGAATCATTTTAATTAGATGATTTAGTTTCAAGCATACTCAGGAGAGGTGCTTTTTTTGTTGTTTTTAATTCGGTACGTCTCACCCATTTACCGCATACATTGCTGTATAAGAGAGAGGGGATGGACCGAATGGTTTACGAAGAACATGAGCATATTGCCTATCACTATGACAGCGCAGACGCGTATCGGCAGCAGCCAGTAGCTCCAACATCGAGCCCGCCTGCATCACCGCCTCCAAGACCACAGTCGGCACAGGCTGGAACATTTGCTGTTGATCCTGGTTCGATTAGAAGATGTATGTATCGATTTACGTATATTTGGATGCGTGGTGGCAATTCGTTTTGGTTCTGGCCGGTATTTGTAGGGCGTACTTCTGTATCTGGATTTCGATGGACAGGTAGAAGGTGGGTATATACTGGAATTAGCTTAAATAGAATTGATATGTTTACATGCTGAATCAAAGAGCGCTTACATCAGGCGCTCTTTTTGGTAATTAGATTGTGGAAAATAGCGTAAACATCTGGCTTTTTTCAAAAGATCATGCGAAAATAAGACTAACTATTGATTTTTGAAAGTCAGGTGCACATGATGAAATTTCCTCTTTGGATGAGAAAGTTATTTGTAGCATTTGTCGCTGTTATGACGTTAGGAACGGTTATTCCTACTGGCTACCTAGCAGATGAAAAAACCGAACCTTCTGAGACGTATCAGGAGGAAAGTCATCTTCTTCTAGATCCGTTGGACGAGCCAATCAATTTATCCGAACCTACAGAGAAGGCATCAGACTGGCCGTCAATTGCAGCACAAGTTCCTTCCACTGAATTACTTGATCAATTTGTAACCTATGCAAGTAGTCAGTCAGAAGAACAGGGGTTATCAAAGTTTGGAGAAATCATTTCGACTCGTGTTGGTCACCAATATACAGAGTCAATTGTACCAAAAGTGACTGAAGTGATTGCTGCATCTGTTGCAGATTTGGATGCTGAAGAGATTAGGTCACTTCGTTTAACTGAGTCACCGTCTGGCGGTTATGGCGAGCGTATTCTTCATGTCTATAGCGAACAGAATGGAGAAGATCTACTTCGTTTTCACGTTAGAAGAGATCATCCACCGCAGGATGGTTATTGGTTTAATTTTCATTACCATGCAGCAAACGATAATTTTGAAGAGCATTATGAAGTAGGTAAGATTTATTGGGACAAAAACACCCCGCCTAAGTGGCTCTCTTAAGAGAGGTACGCGGGGTGTTTTTGGTTGGAGAGTAAGGAGGATCACAGTTTAGATGGAACTTGTACAATGTATTAGAGATGTTTTTGAAGAAGAACCGCTTGTTGGTTCTGAAAGTCCGTTTCAGCGGAAATTATTTAAAGAGGGGAATTTTTATCCCGTATACCGAGATGAACACAATAGTTGGATTACACTTGATGATGATGGTGAACAACATATTATTGCTACAGGAGTAATGTTAAAGGATGATTTTTGGTTCACGTTTCGGTTTCGAATCGCATAAGAAAAAGCCGCAGAGAGCGGCTTACTTCTTTTTAGGGCGCGCATTTTGCGGGCCTCTTTTTTTATTCATCAGAAGAGCGTCTTCGCCTTCTTTTTCGCCCTGGATCCCGGTTTTAGGGTCATATGCATTTCGCTTTTTCATACAAGTGCCTCCTCTAGATGGATTCACCTGTTAGTATGTCCGATTCTCATTAAAACATCGGGTTTTCTTCGATGAACTGATAGACGTTATCAACAAGTTCATCCGGCGTTTCGCCAGTCACACGTTCGCCGTTAACAAGGCAATACATTTCTTGGCTACATAGCGTGCAATGGCCAAGACAAGAATATTCAAGGACGTCTAGGTCCGCATCTTTTTCTAGTGTTTCCATTGCTTTATGTGAACCGCTTGAAAGATTGCTCATGCAAAATTCTACAATTGGATTCATTTTCTATTCACCTCAAGTTTTCCTAACAAATTCATAACTGTATCCATTCTACCAAGAAGGGAGGAAAATGGACAACCATTTGCATGAACCAAGAAACATATTGCCTATTACTCATATAATTTGTAAGAGAAGGGTTTATTTCTTTATAATTAGGAAAAATAAGATAATGAAGTCGATAGAGGAGGGTCATGATGCATAAAGCAGTTATTGTAGGAACAGGACCAGCAGGTTTAACAGCAGCGATTTACCTTGCGAGAGCAAATATGGAGCCGCTTGTCATAGAAGGGCCGGAACCTGGTGGTCAGCTTACGTTAACAACTGATGTAGAAAATTTCCCGGGATTTCCAGATGGTGTTCTTGGTCCTGAATTGATGGAGAATATGAAAAAGCAGGCGCTCCGCTTTGGTGCTACGATTGAACGAGGCTGGGTTAAGGATATTGATTTCAGTGAACGCCCTTTTAAACTAACAACAGATACACTTGGCGACATAATGGCAGAATCAGTTCTTATTTCTACGGGTGCTTCAGCAAAGCTTCTCGGTATTCCTGGCGAATCAGAAAATATGGGCAGAGGTGTAAGTACTTGTGCCACATGTGACGGCTTTTTCTTCCGGAATAAAAAGATTGTCGTCATTGGTGGAGGAGACTCTGCAATGGAAGAAGCAACTTTCTTAACGAAATTCGCATCAGAAGTAACCGTGCTTCATCGAAGAAAAGAATTAAGGGCATCTAAGATTATGCAGGAGCGTGCACGGACGAATGAAAAAATAAGCTGGAAACTCAATGCTTCACCAATTGAGGTTGTGGCCGAAAACAATAAAGTAAGCGGTATTAAAGTGAAGGATAGTGACTCTGGTGAAGAAGAAATTGTGAAAACAGATGGTATTTTCGTTGCTATAGGACACCGTCCTAACACCGATTTTCTTGAAGGGAAACTAAATATGGACGATAAAGGCTACATTCAAGTGGAACCTGGAACCACACGAACGAATATCCCAGGCGTTTTTGCCTGTGGGGATGTTCAAGATTTTACTTATCGACAAGCGATTACAGCAGCAGGAACAGGGTGTATGGCTGCGATGGATTGTGAACGGTTCTTAGAAGGAAACGCCTTTATTGATTGGAGTATGTAAATCGGAAAGCGCAGGGCAATGAGCCCTACGCTTTTTTTAATCGATGTCGATAAAGTTGGCATCGTTTCGTATGCGATTCGCTTTTGGAATCTTAATTTCAAGAATACCGTTTTCGTATTTCCCCTTCACATTTTTCATTGAGAAGTGATACGGAAGTTTGATTATGCGACTTGTACTCGCATACGATCTTTCCTGTTTATAATATTTTTGCTTATCGTTCCGTGTCTCTTGATATTCTTTTGACTCGATTGAGATGCGCAGTCCATCTCCAAGCGGTTCAACTTTAATTTGTTCCTTTGTAATGCCAGGTAACTCTGCTTCTACAATGAAAGCAGCATCTGTCTCATAAAGGTCAACGCGAAATGACTGAGCAGGAAGAAGATTAGCAAACGGCTCTTTAAAGAAATCATCAAACGTGTTCATCCAGTTTTGTATAGCAGGGTCTTGAAATAGTTTAGGCAATTTATCGCCTTTCCCCATTCGAATTCATCCTTTCCAACATTTCTGATATACAGTATGTAAGCCCAGGAAAAACGTTCCTAATGGTTGAGTAACTCTGAAGTTACTTCTCGACTTTCTTCATGTTACAATGGTCATTAGAGAATTGAAGGAGGAGTATCATGAAGACTTATTTGCAGCTTTGCGAAGAAATACTACATAAAGGAACAAAGAAATCGGATCGAACGGGTACAGGAACAATGAGTGTGTTTGGTCATCAAATGCGCTTTGATTTGCAGGAGGGTTTTCCTGCATTAACAACCAAAAAACTTCATCTAAGATCCATTATTCATGAGCTTCTTTGGTTTTTAAAAGGGGATACGAACGTAAAGTATCTTCAGGATAACGGCGTGCGTATTTGGAATGAATGGGCTGATGAAAACGGAGAACTTGGTCCTGTATACGGTCATCAGTGGCGCTCATGGACAGGCGCAGATGGATCGACTGTCGATCAAATTGCGAAAGTGGTTGAACAAATTAAAACAAATCCTAATTCTAGAAGAATGGTCGTAACGGCGTGGAATCCTTCTGAAGTTGACGATATGGCTTTGCCTCCATGTCACTGTCTATTCCAGTTTTACGTTGCGGATGGAAAGCTTTCTTGTCAACTTTATCAACGGTCTGCTGATGTTTTCCTTGGCGTGCCATTTAATATTGCTTCTTATGCGCTTCTTACGATGATGATGGCACAGGTGTGTGACTTAGAGCCAGGTGAGTTTATTCATACGCTAGGTGATGCGCATATTTATAATAACCACATTGAACAAGTTCAGCTTCAGCTCACGCGTGAAACAAGAACTCTTCCAAAAATGAAAATCAATCCCGAAGTGAAATCGATCTTTGATTTTTCATTTGATGACTTTGAACTAACGGATTATGATCCTCATCCTCATATTAAAGGGGAGGTATCTGTATGATTTCATTTCTTCTTGCGATGGATGAAAAACAGTTAATTGGGAAAGACAACGATCTTCCGTGGCACTTGCCAGCTGATCTTGCTTACTTTAAGCGCATGACGACAGGAAAGGCGATCGTGATGGGGAGAAAAACGTTCGAGTCCATTGGAAAAGCGTTACCAGGACGTGAAAATTATCTTATTACGAGAAAAAATCTCGAATATGAAGGGGTTACTGTTCTCCATTCAATCGAAGCCTTTCTCGATCTTACAAAGCGTGAGGAAAAAGAGTGGTTTGTGATCGGTGGAGCGGAAATTTATCGGCAAATCCTGCCGCATGCGGATCGACTCTATATTACAGAAATTCATGAAACATTTAATGGGGATACTTATTTTCCTAACTTCTCTAAAGACGACTGGAAAGAATCATCACGGGAAAAACATGAAAGCGATGAGCGAAATAAGCATGATTTTGATTTTGTAGTGTACGATCGTACCTAACTAAAACAATCCCCCGGTGAATTTCACCGGGGGATTGTTCACTATGTTTTTGGAAAGGTAAAACCTTCTCCAAAAACATCTCGCACATCATGAACCACAACAAAAGCTTTATCATCCACTTGCTGAATCATTTTTTTGAGAAGAAAGAGCTCCTGTTTGTTAATCACGACATAAAGAATATCCTTTGATTCGTTGGAGTAATGACCGCGTGCGTTAATCACCGTTACGCCCCGGTCCATTTCAGCGCTTACTTTTTCTGCGATTGCAACTGTGCTCTTTGAGATGATTGTAACGGCTTTTCGTGTATCAAATCCATCAATTAAATAGTCCAATATTTTCGTGCTAATATAGATGGAAATCCCGGTATACATCGTATTCTCGATCCCAATAACAACAGAAGAACCGAGGACTACAAGAATATCAAATACAAACATCGATGTACTAACGCTCCATCCAAAGTGCTGGTTGAGCATTCTTGCTACAATCGTAGACCCACCGGTAGTGCCGCCTGATCGGAGAACAAGTCCTAGACCAATCCCGATAAAAACCCCTGCAAAGACCGTGCCAAGCATGATATCGAGTGGTTCACCCATTCCTTCAGTCAGCTGAATAAATAATGAGCTAAAGAAAATCGCGAGCATGGTATACCATGTTACACGTTTATTCAGAACTTTATAACCAATCGCAAGAAGCACAGCGTTCATTACAAAGTTCGTAATCCCGGGGGACCAATCAAGAATATAATAAAGCGTCATTGAAATTCCTGTTACGCCGCCTTCACCTAGTTCATTTGGAATCGCAAACCAGTTTACACCAAGCGCAAAGAAAAGCGATCCAATGATAATTAATGTAATTTCTTTTCCTGTGTTATTCAAATTATCACTCCGATCTGTTCCTGAATACCTAGGATAATATATCACAGTGGGTTAAGTGCAACAAGATTGTACATCAATGTTGTTCGAAAAAACGTCATTTTGGTTTTATGGTTGATATCATAGAAGGGATTTTAAGTTAATTGATAATTTATCTGTTTTATAGGACGTTTTTAGGGGCAATGACGAGAATGATCCTGTGGAACACGATGAAGTGATACAGGGATTAGAGGATAAAGATTTTAAAAGTCTTTAGAGTGGTTATTTCGGACCTTTTGAGAATCATCTGACAATTCTTCAAGAAGATCCGTCGACAACGTTATGTTAAAAAAGACGAGCTACGTGAGCTCGTCTTTGTTTTCGCTTATTCAGCCGGTCTCGGTCCAGCATCAAGGCCAGAGCTTTCAACTGTCATCGCAGGCTTTACTTCGCAGTTGCCATTAACGCGAACCTGACAGGATAGACGAAGTTTTTCCTCAACGCCTTTTTTCTTAAACGCTTCTTCTTCAATTTCAGTTAGTTCTCCAAATTCTCCATCAAACACTTCAACGCGGCAGGTTGTGCATTTTGCATTTCCTCCACAGCGGTGCAGCACATGTACCCCGTTATCTTCCAGAGCAAGTGCTAACTTTGTTCCTTCTTTTACTTCAAATGTTCCGTGATCTGGTACAGTTACTTTAGCCAAAGAAATTCCTCCTTTTAAATGGTTCCCCGTTCATTATCTATCATATCGGAATTTTGTAACCGTTTGAAGTACTCTTTTTATTGTAAAATTTCGTCGAATGATGTGTAAAGAATAGAAGGAAGGGTAAATAGGAAGTAGTAAAGATGAACCAGGAGGAAAAACATGGATAAAAAATATTTCACTTTAGAGGAAGCGAATGGTTTATTACCCGTGATTAAAAGAGAGCTTGCTGGATTAAAGCGTTTGAAAGCCCAATTTAGTGAACACTACGATCAGATTGAGCAACACAAGAAGACGCTCCTCTATCGGCACAAAACAAAAGTAGATGAAGATATTCTATTTAAGAAAGAAGCTCGAATGGAGTTTATGGAGTTAGAAGCTCAAACGTTTATCAATAATATTATGGCGCTCGGTGTCGAAATTAAAAATGTTGATGAAGGTTTAATTGATTTTCCAGCCGTTATCAACGGAAAAAAAGTGCTTCTTTGCTGGAAAGAAGGCGAGAATGAGGTTGCCTTTTATCACTCGGATCTAGGAGGATTCAGTCAGAGAGAGCCTATTGATAACATCATGAAGGAGGAAGAAGAGAAGGGCTGATGTGTTCAGCCTTTTTTTAATGTTCATATAAATTTCAATTACCGTATTGGTATAGAAAGTAATTATTAGTCCATCTTAAGATACAAGGGAGGTGAAACAATGAAAAATCCTAAGCAAAACCACAAACATGAAACAGAACTTGCTAGTGAATTATCAGCTGATCAGAACAATAATAAAAAGCATAAGAAAAATAAACAGCAGAAAAAGAATGCTTAATAAAAAGAAGCTCTGGATGGAGCTTCTTTTTGTTTGTCAGTAGATTAGTTCCCTTCTTTCTCTAAAACAGTTAAAATAGAAAGCAGACTAAAGAGAGAAAAGGATGAGTATCATGAGCTTGTTACAGGCTGAAGGAATCACTAAGTCATATGGGGAAAAAACATTATTTGATGGAATATCTTTTTCACTCGAAGAGAAGCAGAGAATCGGGTTAATTGGAGTTAACGGAACGGGTAAATCATCTTTGCTTAAAATCCTTGCGGGTCTTGAGTCGATGGATAGCGGTAAGCTACATCACGCAAATCAATTCCATGTCGAATACTTACCCCAAGATCCTATTTTTATCGAAAAGAAAACGATTCTTGAAACGGTTTTTGACAGTGACGTACCACTCTTTAATACGGTGCGGAAATACGAAGAGGCGCTTCAATCTGTTATGAATCATCCCGAAAAAGAATCAGTCCAAGATAGGCTCATACAGGCACAAGAAGATATGGATCATCTACATGCTTGGGACTTTAGTACACAAGCTAAAACGATCTTAACGAAGTTAGGTCTCCATGATTTTGAGGCGAAGGTGAATGAGTTATCGGGTGGTCAACAGAAGCGGGTTGCGCTAGCAAAAGCATTTATTAACCCTGCCGATTTGTTAATTCTCGATGAGCCTACAAACCATATTGATAATGCTACAGTGGAGTGGTTAGAGCAATATCTCACGAGCTATTCGGGCACACTTCTACTTGTTACACACGACCGGTACTTTCTTAATCGTGTAACGAATCGCATTTTTGAATTAGATAAGGGACGATTATTTGAATATGAAGGGAACTACGCAACATTTCTAGAACAAAAAGCTTTGCGAGAAGAACGTGAAGCGAAAGAAGAAGATAAGCATAATAAATTACTTAAAAGTGAGCTCGAATGGCTAAAAAAGGGAGCCAAAGCAAGAACGACAAAACAAAAAGCCAGGAAACAAAGAATTGAGAATATGAAAGAAGTACCTGGGCGTACGACTGAAGGCAATGTAGATATGGCGTTAGGGGCCAGTCGACTAGGGAAAAAGGTGATTGAAGCAACTGACCTTACAAAAACCATTAAAGGTCGGACATTGACTAATCGCTTTAACTATCTTGTCCTTCCTCAAGACCGCATTGGTATCATCGGACCTAATGGTTCTGGTAAAACAACGTTACTCAATATGCTTGCCGGTCGGGTTGCACCTGACTCTGGTCAAGTTGACATTGGGGTAACCGTTAAACCTGGTTTTTACACCCAACAAAATGAAGGGCTTGATGAATCATTAAGAGTGATTGAGTACATTCGCGAAGGTGGAGAAGAAGTTCGCCTACGTAAAGGCGGAACCGTTTCAGCTTCCCAAATGCTTGAGCGATTTTTGTTTTCGTCTGATATGCAGTGGACTTACATATCGCGATTATCCGGTGGAGAGAAAAGAAGATTATATTTGCTTCGCATTCTAATGGAAGAACCAAATGTCCTTTTTCTTGATGAACCTACGAACGATTTGGATGTTCAAACACTAGCGGTATTAGAAGACTATCTTGCTGATTTTCCTGGCGCTGTTATTACGGTTTCCCACGACCGTTACTTCCTTGATAAAATCGCCGAACAGCTCTTTGTTTTTGATGGTGAGGGAGAGATCACTCATTATTATGGTTCCTACTCTGATTACCTTGATGTCGTAAAAAGAGAAAAAGAACTTGAAGCGCTTGATAAAAAGCAATCAAATCAAAATATAGAAATCGTGAGTGAAAAATCCAAGCAAGTGAAACTATCCTACAAAGAAAAGAAAGAATGGGAAACCATTCAGGATACCATTGAGAAAATTGAGCAGCGTATTGAAGAAGTAAAGGTTGAAATCGCAGAATCAGGAAGTGATTTTGCAAAGGTGGACGAGCTCTATAAGGAAGAGCAGGCTCTTACGATGGAGTTAGAAGAAAAGATTGAACGTTGGTCTGAGCTATCGGAAAAAATCGAATAGGAAATTTCAATGTCCTACCATTTACATTGGTAGGATTTTTTTATCTCTATTCCCTTAAACCGTTATCTATGAAAAACTATGAAATAAAACTTCACAATGTCTTTAGAATATTTTGAGAAACGAAGTAAATAGTGGTATAATAATTCAGAAAGTTACGAATCTAGAAAGAAAGGAGAAAATTTGTGAAGTTTTATTTATCGGTAGATATGGAAGGAATAACAGGACTTGTGGATGAATCGTTTATAGATGCTAGTAAACAGCACTATAAACGCGGACAAGAGATCATGACAAAGGAAGCGAATCATGTGATTGAAGCGGCATTTGAAAGTGGATGTTCAGATGTGACGGTGAATGATAGTCATTCAAAAATGAACAACTTGCTTTTTGAGAAGCTTCATCCTGAAGCAAGACTCATTTCAGGAGACGTGAAACCTTTTTCAATGGTTCAAGCATTGGACAGTACATATGAAGGGATGGGAATGATCGGCTATCACGCACGTGCTGGGACTCCCGGGACGATGTCTCATTCCATGTTCCACAATGTAAGAAATTTCTACATAAACGATCAAGTTGTCGGAGAATTAGGCATGAATGCTTACGTTGCAGGTTATTTTGGGGTACCTGTGCTATTAGTTGCTGGGGATGACAGAGCAGCACTGGAAGCTGAGCAGCTGATTCCAAACGTGACAACTGCTGTTGTTAAGGAAACGATTTCTCGATCTTCTGCGCTTTTACTATCTCCTCAAAAAACGGGGGGGATTTTGCGTGAACAAACAGAGAAAGCATTCACGAATAGACGGAATGTTGAACCTTTAGTCCCTCCGCGTGAACCTGTTCTTCGTATTGAATTTACTAATTATGGTCAGGCGGAGTGGGCAAGTCTAATGCCAGGAGTTGAGATTGAAAAAGAAACGACCGTCAAATATCAGGCGAAAAACATGCTTGAAGCCTATCAGGCGATGCTTGTGATGACAGAATTAGCATCTAGAACAACATTTAGCTAGAAAGTAGGGATGCCTGTGGCGAAATATGTGATGAATCGTCTGTTCGCCATGGTGATTACATTGTGGATCATCGTAACCATTACGTTTTTCTTAATGCACGCGGTTCCGGGATCACCATTTAACCAGGAAAGAAACACGAGTGAAGCAGTCCAGCAAAATCTTGAAGCTCATTACCACTTAAATGAACCGGTCTTTATTCAATACGCCATTTACATTAAATCTCTTGCAACACTTGATTTTGGACCATCTATTAAACAATCATCTACATCTGTTAATGAAATGATTGGAAGAGGGTTCCCGGTTTCGGCTGAGCTTGGAATAACGTCGCTCATTATTGCTATTATTTCAGGTATTGTGCTTGGTATCATGGCAGCCCTTCGACATAATGGGGCAATTGATTACATGGCCATGACATTTGCAGTAATCGGTATTTCCGTGCCGAACTTTATTATGGCAACATTGCTCATTCAGCAGTTAGCGGTCACGTGGGAAATTTTCCCGGTAGCTACATGGGCGTCACCCATGCATATGATTTTACCTTCAATTGCTCTAGCTACAGGTCCGATGGCGATCATTGCCCGGTTAACGAGGTCCAGTATGATTGAGGTTCTAAATCAAGATTACATTATGACGGCTCGAGCGAAAGGAATGACGACCTTTCAAATCGTCACGAAACATGCGCTTAGAAATGCGTTGCTACCAGTTATTACGATACTTGGTACGCTTGTAGCTGGTGTATTAACGGGTAGTTTTGTCATTGAAAAAATATTTGCGATCCCTGGAATGGGAAAATATTTTATTAACGGCATTAACGATCGAGATTATCCTGTCATTATGGGAACAACTGTCTTTTATAGCGCTTTTCTTATTATGATGCTCTTCATTGTTGACATTGCTTACGGGATACTAGATCCGAGAATCAAGCTGCATAAGAGGGGGGAATAGCATGATACCTGAAAGAAAAGAAACGAACCAGAATCTATCAGATCATCTCTTTCTACCATTAGAAAACTCCTCTTATCATGCTGAGACGATTGCAAAACCTAGTATTTCTTATTGGAAAGATGCATGGATGAGATTATCTAGAAACAAACTGTCGATGGCAGGACTCGTGATGTTGATACTCCTTGTCTTAATGGCTATTTTCGGGCCATTACTAACACCTTATTCGTATGACCACCAGGTCTTAACAGAAGGAAATCTAC
This sequence comes from Guptibacillus hwajinpoensis, assembly GCF_020524165.1. Classification (GTDB taxonomy): domain Bacteria; phylum Bacillota; class Bacilli; order Bacillales; family Guptibacillaceae; genus Guptibacillus; species Guptibacillus hwajinpoensis_D. The sequence continues at coordinate 827,381 of NZ_JAIVKU010000004.1, read as the reverse complement.
CACCGTCTTCTGAACATTGGTTCGGTACGGATAATCTTGGCCGAGATATGTTCACACGTACATGGAATGGTGCAAGGATTTCATTATTCGTTGGTTTCATGGCGGCTATTATTGATTTTATCATCGGAGTCGCTTACGGTGGATTTTCTGGTTACAAAGGTGGAAGAACAGATAATTTTATGATGAGAATCATTGAAATTCTATATGGTCTTCCGTACTTACTAATGGTGATCTTACTGATGGTGGTAATGGGACCTGGACTATTTACGATTATTATTGCGTTAACTGTTACGGGATGGGTTGGTATGGCGAGAATTGTTCGTGGCCAGGTTCTTCAATTAAAAAATGCAGAACACGTGCTAGCGTCAAGAACGTTTGGAGCGAGTGCGGGTCGTGTTATACGAAAGAACCTCCTCCCGAATACAATGGGACCGATTATCGTTCAAATGACGCTAACCGTTCCAACCGCGATTTTTGCAGAGGCGTTTTTAAGCTTTTTAGGATTGGGTGTACAAGCTCCGGTTGCTAGTTGGGGAGTGATGGCAAATGACGGGTTATCAGTGATTTTATCCGGTCATTGGTGGAGGTTATTCTTCCCTGCTTTCTTCATTTCCTTAACGATGTTTGCCTTTAACGTTCTTGGCGATGGTTTGCAGGATGCTCTTGATCCAAAATTACGTAAGTAAAACCTCATTTTCATGAGATTTCACTGATAACTAATCCATAAGGGGGAAATTTATTTGAAGAAAATCGTAACAGTGCTACTTTCCTTGTTGCTTCTGATTGGAATCGTTGGATGTACAACAACGGAAAATAGCTCATCAAATTCAAATTCAGGAAGTGACGATGCTAAGCAAGAAGACGGTACGAAGGTACTTAAGTTAAACAATGGAAGTGAACCAACTTCTTTTGATCCACCAATTGGGTTTGATAGCGTATCGTGGAATGCGTTAAATAACTTAATGGAAGGTTTAACACGTCTTGACGATGCGGATCAACCTCAGCCAGCTGCTGCAAAAGAGTGGGAGAAATCGGAAGATGGAAAAACGTATACGTTCCACTTACGTGAAGATGCAAAGTGGTCGAATGGTGAACCAGTTACTGCTGAAGATTTTGAATATGCATGGAAGCGACTAGCAAATCCTGATACGGCATCTCCAGCCGCGTTTCTCTCTTACTTCATTGAAGGTGCTGAAGCATTTAATACTGGAGAAGGCTCAGAAGAAGATATGATGGTGAAGGCAGTCGATGAAACAACGTTTGAAGTAACGCTTGAGAGCCCAGTTGCTTTCTTTCCTAATCTGATTTCAAACCCTGCTTTCTTCCCTGTTCATAAAGCGACTGTTGAAGAAAATCCTGAATGGCACACGGAAGCAGATACGTATGTTAGTAATGGACCATTTAAATTAACAAAATGGGAGCATGATTCAGAGTTTGAGTTTAGTAAGAATGAAAACTATTGGGATGCTGATAATGTAAAACTTGATCAAGTAAACTGGGCTATGGTTGATGATACGAATACAGAGTATCAAATGTATAAAACAGGTGAACTTCATACTTCTGATGTACCAGCTGACTTAAGTGAAGAGCTTTTCAGCGATGGTAAAGCTCAAGTAGAGGATCAGTCAGGCACATACTTCTATCGTTTCAATCTTGAAATGGAGCCTTTCCAGAATGAAAATATTCGAAAAGCTTTTGCAATGGCAGTTGATCAGCAGAAAATCGTTGAATTTGTAACGAAAAACGAAGAAAAACCAGCTTACGGTTTTGTCGCATATGGATTTGAAGATGCGTCAGGCGGCGATTTTAGAGAAGTAGGTGGTGATCTCGTCACGACAGATGCAGATCAAGCAAAAGAGCTACTTGAAAAAGGTATGGAAGAAGAAGGGTATGATCAACTTCCTGCAGTAACTCTAACGTATAATACAAGTGATGATCATAAAAAGATTGCAGAAACGCTCCAACAAATGTACAAAGAAGTTCTAGGAGTAGATGTTGAACTTGCAAACCAGGAATGGAACGTTTTCTCGGATGAGCAAAAACAGTTAAACTTGCAGTTTTCAAGAAGTTCATTCCTAGCTGATTACGGAGATCCGATTAATTTCCTTGAAAGTTTCCAAACGGACCATTCAATGAACCGTACAGGATGGAGTAATGAGGAATATGATTCCTTAATCGCTAAGGCAAAAGAAGAAACAGACGAAGCAAAACGTTTTGAATACATGCACGATGCAGAAGAACTTTTGTTCGAAGAAATGCCGATCTTCCCGATTCACTTCTACAATCAGGTTTATCTTCAGAACGAAGATGTGACGGGTATTGTTCGTCACCCTGTAGGGTACATGGAATTGAAATGGGCGGATATCAAGTAAAAAAAAGGGAGCCCGGTTTATTATAAACCGGGCTCTTCTTTTAGAGTAATTAAGTAAAAGGACTATAGTTCTAGATTCATCATTGTTAGAATGAACGTAATGAGCGGTAATTGGTTGCAACTAATCATGTTCTTATGAAAAGGAGAATACGAATGAAGATCACGAACATTGAAACATTTTGTGTATCTGTTCCCTTAAAAAAACCATTTAAGACGGCTCTTCGTACCGTTACTGAGGCCGAAGCAGTGATGGTGAAAATGACGGCAGGAGATTTGGTTGGTTTTGGAGAAGCACCTCCAACGGTAGTGATTACAGGGGAGAGTCTAGCTAGTATTGATGCAGCAATTCAACAAGTGATCAAACCTAAACTAATGGGAATGAACCTTACAGACTATGAATCAATTTTTCATCAGCTCCATCACGCGTTAGTAGGAAATACAAGTGCAAAAGCAGCAGTAGATATGGCGATTTATGATCTTGTTTCGAAAAAAAGTCATCTTCCTTTATATCAATTTTTAGGTGGGTATCGGAACACGATGGAAACGGACTACACAGTAAGCGTGAATGATTCTAGTGAAATGTCAAATGATGCAGCGCAATACATAGAAGATGGATTTACCATTTTAAAAGTAAAAGTTGGTAAAGATACAATCCAAAATGATATCAATCGCATTAGAGCAATTAGAAAACGGATTCAAAACAAGGCGTCTATCCGACTCGATGCCAACCAGGGCTGGACACCTAAGGAAGCCATTTATTCGATTCGCCAGATGGAGGAGGAAGGACTTAATATAGAACTGGTTGAGCAGCCAGTACATCGAAAAGATTTAGAGGGACTGAAGAAAGTCACTGATGCTGTATTAACTCCAATTATGGCAGATGAAAGTGTTTTTTCACCTCAGGATGCCCTTCAGGTGATTCAGATGCGTGCAAGCGATCTTATCAATATTAAGTTGATGAAATCAGGTGGGATACATCAAGCGCTTAAAATTAATGCACTCGCAGAGACCGCTGGGATGGAGTGTATGGTGGGGAGTATGATTGAATCACGTGTAGGCATCACAGCAGCCGCTCATTTTGCTGCAAGTCAGCGAAACATTACTCGATTTGATTTCGATGCTCCACTTATGCTCGGACACGACAATGTATATGGTGGCGTTCACTATACAAAAAATGTTATGACATTAACAGAAGATCATGGATTAGGAATTCACACGATTGAAAAGGGTGGGATGACAATTGGAAACAGTTAAAAAAACGATTGCTGTAGCAGTTGCAACGTTATGGACATCACCAGAGAAAGCACGATCAATGGATAAGAATGCCCTAACAAATCCTGTCCAGCTAATCGATTGGTTAGAGCCGTTATCGTACACTGAAAGGCTTGAGTTATGTGATCAAAACCATATTCAATCTCAGGTTTTATATGGTGAACAAGTCATTGTACTTGATCAACGTGGAAATTGGTCATATGTTCTAGTGCCATCACAACCTTCATCAAAAGATGAAAGAGGATATCCAGGATGGATCCCAACGGTGCAATTATCCGATCGCTTACCTGATGATCGGTCACCACGTGTTTCGACAAATAAACATGCCGTTAAATTAATTGATTCAAGTGATAACAGCGAGTTGCAATTAAGCTACCAAACCATTCTTCCTATTAAAGAAGAACGAAAGCTAGATTACATTGTTTGGACCCCTCATGGTGAGGGACGATTAAATAAGGAAGATGTAACACTTTGTAAAAAGAAAGAGCAAGTTGGAACAGGAGATGAGCTTGTTCAAGAAGCTGAAAAGTTTATTGGTCTTCTCTATTTATGGGGAGGGATGTCTTCCTACGGTTATGACTGTTCAGGGTTTAGCTATAATATGGCTCGAGCCATTGGCTGTACGATTCCCCGAGATGCTCATGACCAGTTAAACGGAGGAAACAAAGTGGAAGAAGGAAAATGGGAAAAAGGAGATTTGCTCTTTTTTGCATATGAACATGGGAAAGGATCCGTTCACCACGTAGGCATTTACTATGGTGAAGGAAAAATGATTCATTCTCCTAGTACGGGGCGATTTATTGAAATCACACCACTTAAAGGAACACTATACGAAGAAGAATTGTGTGGTGTTGCACGATACTGGGGGAAGAGTTGATGCAGTTTGAACAGGTGAAAGAGAAAATCTTAGAGTGTTTTCATGGTCTTGAAGGGAATCAATCGATATCGATCATAGCGCCTGATGGTGAGGTCGCGTTACAAGCGGATCAGCCAGTATCCTCGGCAAGCATTATCAAAATCGCTATTATGCTTGAAGCACTGAGACAAGTCGATGATAAACAATTATCTTTAGAACAGGTTGTTAAGATAGATGCTGTCAATCATGTCGGTGGAGCAGGGGTTATTACGCTCCTTTCGATTGACCATCAATGGACTTTATCCGACCTTCTCAAACTCATGATCATTTCTTCGGATAACTCCGCAACGAATCAGCTTATCGATTTAGTTGGCGAGCGTAATATTAATCACACGATGAAGAAAGCGGGAGCCTTTCATTCAAAGCTAATGAGAAAGATGATGGATCGAAATGCTCTCAAAGATGGGAAGGACAATATGATGAGCGGGAAAGACACCGCTATCCTTTTGCGTGAATATGTCTCTCACCATTTATTATCAGAAGCTTCAATGGAGTGGGGAATTGATGTCCTTTTACAGCAGCAGTTTAAAGATAAATTCCCTAGTAAAATTCCTAGTATGAAAGAAAACATTCTTGCTCATAAAACTGGTGAACTTAAAGGTGTGGAACATGACGCAGGCATTCTTTTGACAACGAAAGGACCGGTGATTTATGCCTTTTTAACTGCAGGATTATTGGAAAATCGGTATGGTCGAGAAGCGATTGCCAATGCAGGTAGGTTGCTGTATGACTTTTACCAGTGATTGTTGATAAAAGACGCTGTCCAAATGAGGACAGCGTCTTTTATCTGGCTTTAACGTCCGATCGTAACGGCTGTGCCAATGGGAACCGTGTTGGCAAGTTCCTCTACATCTTGATTATACATTCTGATACAGCCTCTTGATACGTACTTCCCAATCGAGGACGGATCATTTGTCCCATGAATGCCGTAATGAATCTTCGAAATACTCATCCACATTGTTCCAAAAGGACCACCGGGATTCGGTGCTTTATTAATAATAATAAACTCTCCAGATGGCGTATCGTGCAGCATACGGCCAACACCAACAGGGTATACCTTTACAGGAGATCCATTTTTTTGAAGTGTGAGTGTTCGGTTTGTTAAAGAGATATAAACCGAATAAGGTATTGTACTAGGTTCCGGGTATCCAGGAATTTCAATCAACTGCCCCGGATAGATTAGGTTTGGGTTAGAAAAGGTATTCGCCATTATAATTTGATGTACAGAAACGCGGTAATCACCGCTAATAGAAGACAACGATTCACCTGGTTTTACAATGTGTTGCACAACGAAACCTCCTTAAAACAATCGATTGACGAAGGGAATGGAAGCCGTGAATGTTATCATCATTTCAGATACGCATATGCCACGTATGGCACAACAACTTCCGGAAGTGTTAAGAAAAGAATTATCACAGGCAGATCTCATTATTCATTTAGGGGATTGGCAGTCAAAACAAGTTTATGAAGAATTAAAGTCATACGCACCGGTAACAGGAGTTTATGGCAATGTTGACGAAGCTTTTTTTATTGAAAATTTTAATGAGAAACTTGTCTTGGAACTCGAGTCTCATCTGATCGGCATCACCCATGGACATGGAAAAGGAAAAACAACTGAAAAAAGAGCGATAGCTCAATTCGTTAATGATGAAGTAGAATTAATTCTTTTTGGTCATTCACATATTCCTCTTCATAAAGAGTATGAGGGAAAACTACTCTTTAATCCTGGTTCACTTCAGATAAACGTAAACAATCTCATTACTCCTTCGGTAAATTAACCGTAAAACGAAATCATCCTCTTCAAATTGAACATGTTTTCTTTCTGAAAAAATAGGGCAATACGTTAAAAACATGCTTTTGTGCATAAATTGTTGAACTAAATGCGGCTAGTATGTATAATGTTTGTATAACATATGTGCGAAGTTTCATATGCGGATGGAAGGGGTACGAATCATGTCAATAAAAAAACGAGTTATTGTAATCGGTGCAGGTCCAGGAGGCTTGACGGCGGCGATGCTTCTAGCTAGTAAAGGTCACTCGGTTACAGTGTATGAGAAACAATCCTATATCGGTGGTAGAACCTCGGGTTTTGAGCGAGACGGCTATCGCTTTGATAGAGGACCAACCTTCCTTAACATGCCGCATATTCTTGAAGAAATGTTTGAAGAATCTGGACGGAATGTACATGATTATCTCAATTTGATCGAGGTTGATCCAATGTATGAATTGAAATTCGAAGACGTTTCTTTTTATCCTACGCGCGATCAGGATGAAATGGTGCGAAGAATTGAGCAAACTTTTCCTGGAGACGGTGAAGGGTATAGACGCTTTATGAAAGAAGAAAAAGAGAAATTCGAAGCGCTGATGCCTATTCTTCAAAACAAACATGATTCTCTCCTTGATTATGGACGATGGAGATTCGTCAAAGCACTACCAAAGTTAACGGTAACGGATAGTGTTTATAAACGTCTTTCACAGTATTTTAGAGATGAACGGTTACGATTGTCTTTTACATTTCAGGCAAAGTACCTCGGAATGTCACCATGGGAGTGTCCTGGTGCATTTACCATATTATCTTATATGGAACATGCTTACGGAATCTTTCATCCAATCGGAGGATTAAATCAAATTCCAGAAGCAATGGCTAAGGTGGTAATAGAAGAAGGCGGAGAAGTGCATACGAATAAAGGTGTCAAGCAGCTTTTGCTTGAGGGAAAAACAGTGAAAGGAGTAGAACTTGAAGATGGTTCAGTAGATTATGCAGAAGAAGTGATTATTAATGCTGACTTTGCTCATGCAGTGAATCATCTCATTCCATCGGGATCTGTGAAAAAGTATACTCCTGAAAAAATGGAACAGAAAAAGTACTCTTGTTCTGCTTTCATGCTTTATCTTGGTGTTGATAAGAAATACGATTTACCTCACCATTCCATCATCTTCTCATCGGATTACAAGAAGAATGTTGAAGAACTAACAAAACAAAAAATTCTTTCAGAAGACCCGTCTATTTATGTTCAGAATGCTTCTGTGACAGATGATACGCTAGCGCCGAACGGTAAATCTTCTATTTATATTCTTGCACCAGTTCCAAATAATTTTAGTTTAGTTGATTGGGAAGAGCGAAAAGGCGATTTTAGAAGGTTAGTTCTTGATCAACTTGAACAAAGAACAGGGTTTAAGAATATTGAACGCCACATCGAAGTAGAAGAAATGTACACACCAACTGACTGGGAGATGGATTTAAGCGTGTATAAAGGTGCAACATTCAACCTTGCACATAACCTTCCTCAAATGATGTATTTCAGGCCACCGAATCAATTTAAAGAGTTGGATCACTGCTGGCTCGTTGGCGGAGGAACTCACCCTGGGAGTGGTCTTCCTACAATTATGGAGTCTGCAAGGATCACAAGCAGAATGCTTCATAATCAAACGACATTGGAGAGTGTGAAATGACCATTGGTATTGTCGGCGGGGGCATAGGTGGCATGCTTTCTGCGCTCCTTCTTTCCCAGAAGGGGTTCAAAGTTGAAATACATGAAAAAGCATCTTCGTTAGGTGGAAGACTTGCATTTATCGAGAAAGATGGATTTAAGATTGATAAAGGACCAACAATTGTCCTTCTTCCGGAAATGATTTATGAGTTTTTAGATAAGGCAGGAATTCCGAGAGAAGAAGTTGAGATGATTAGATGTGATCCGTTATATCGAATGATTTATCCTAACGGGGAAACGTTTACGAAAACGAGTGACCTTAAGAAGCAGCTTGAAGAAATAACACGGATGTTTCCTGGTGAAGAACAGCACTTTCTGTCTTACCTAGAAGATATGCGTGAGCGATTCAAAAAAGGAAAAGCCGCCTTTCTTGAACAATCCTTTGTGAAACGGAAGGATTTCTTTACACCCGGGAATATTAAACTCCTTCTTGAATTAAAAGCTTATCAATCAGTTCAATCGCAAGTATCAGATTACTTTACGGATAAGCGATTACAAGATGCATTTTCCTTACAAACGCTTTATATAGGTGGCAATCCATCTGCTTCTCCCGCCCTCTACTCCCTCGTTCCTTTTAGCGAGTATGAACATGGAATATGGTATATCAAAGGAGGATATGCAAGTCTTATTACTGTACTAGAAAAACATCTTCAACTTCAAAATATTCCTGTTCATCTAGAATCCAATGTGGAGGAACTTCTATTGGAAGGCAAAGCGTGTAAAGGAATTCGGACCTCTAGTGGAGAACATTATTATGATAAAGTAGTGTATAATGGGGATTTCCCGATGATCAAGCACCTGATAAAAGATGTGAAAGCACCGAAAAAGAAATACAAAGCGTCTTCTGGTTGTCTGCTCCTTTACATGGGTCTTGACCGAGTGTATGAGCATGCAGATGTTCATCAATTTTTTATGACAGATGATTTTTCTTCACATATGAAAGACGTTTTTCAAAGCGGTCAACTGACTGACCAACCAGCTATTTATACATTCCATCCTTCTCGAATTGATGAGACCCTTGCTCCTCCTGGTAAAGGTGTATTGTACGTCCTTATTCCCGTCCCTTCAGGGGGTTCGATCCGTTGGAATGAAAAGGAACGCGTAGCTTCAAGAATGATTGACCTTCTTGAAACACGAGGATTTCCAGGTTTACGAGAGGCAATCGAATGGATGGAGATTCGAACACCTGAAGATGCAGAGGTGGAAGGATTGTACAAAGGAGGAAGTTTTGGCATCGCACCGACGCTGACACAATCCGGTGCCTTTAGACCACAGGTAAAACCTTTTAAATATGACAATCTTTATGCAGTTGGCGCGTCAATCCATCCTGGAGGTGGAATTCCTATTGTGATGCAAGGAGCGGATCTTCTTGTAAAAGAAATTGAAAGGGTGTGAACGAAAGATGCTTGAACAATCCTATGCACACTGTGAAGCCATTATTAAACAGCATTCCAAAACCTTTTATAAAGCTTTCTCCTTATTGCCACGTGCTAAGAGGAACGCCGTTTGGGCTGTATATGGCTTTTGCAGACAGGTTGATGACATCATTGATGAAGGCACAAATCCTGAAGCAGAACTAACCGTCTTTCGTTCTGAATTTGCCTCTTTTTTGAATGGACAAATCCCGCAAACAGATCCGATGTGGCTTGCACTTGAAGATGTCTTTCATAACTATCCAATGGAAGCAAAAGCTTTCCATGATATGATTGCAGGTCAAGAAATGGACTTATACAAAACTAGATATTATACGGTTGATGAACTTGAACATTATTCTTACCATGTAGCTAGCACTGTAGGTCTTATGCTTCTCCCTATTCTAGCTCCACAAAAGGTAGATCAGCTACGAGAGAGTGCGATTTCACTAGGTCTTGGCATGCAGATTACGAATATATTAAGGGATATTTCAGAAGATCTTGATCGTGATCGAATCTATTTGCCAATCGAAGAGATGACGAAATTAGGTTATCACGTTGATGATTTAATGAATCGAACGAAGAATGAGGCTTTTGTGAATGTATGGGAATCGCTAGCCTCTCGAGCTGAATGGCATTATGAACATGCTTTTTCAGCGATGCATCATTATCCTTTAGATTCAAGGCTTCCAGTGAAAAGCTCGGCTGTTTTTTATAAAGCGATCTTGCAATCTATTCGGAAAAAGGATCACGACGTTTTTCAACAGCGGGCATTTGTTTCAGATAAAGAAAAAGAAGCTCTCTTATCAGGAATCGCTGGAAACTAGCAAAAAACTCACCTTTACTTAAAGGTGAGTTTTTTGTTTAAATGAGACGAATAAAAAAGAGTTGTAAGATTTGTGAAAATTTGAAATGATTAGATGAGTGCGAATCTAAAGGGAGATAAGGAGTAATCTCTCTATTTTATTGAAGTTCAGGTGAATCATATGATTAAAAAAAACGAAGGGGATTTCTCATATTTTCTCGTTAAACCACCACCCACTACACCTTCAATCATGTCGATTATCCTTTACCATGGCTGGGGAAGCAGTGCATTAAAGTATCTGGAGTATGCTACATCAATGGCTAGAAAGGGTTTTACAGTCATTATTCCAGAACTCATACATCATGACGAAAGAAGTCCTCTTCCTAATCCATATCATCAGAAAGTGGTCGAAACATATTTTTGGAAAGTGATTTGTCAGAGTATAGACGAATGTCATACTTGGTTAAATCGTTCAAACATAATAAAGGAAAATACAGTGGTAACTGGGATTTCTATGGGTGGATTTATAGCGAGTGGCATTTTTGCAACTACCGAGCTAAAAGGCTTAGCAAGTATTAGCGGGTCAGGCTCCTTCATTACTTCAGAGCGTTTATTCCGTCTAGCTGCAAAGCGAAATCCTCTTACGATTGAAGAAGAAGGTATGCTTAAAAAGTATGATCCAACCAGTCATGCTCATGGAAATGGCGAGATTCTCCTGTTACACGGTGAAAAAGATCACGTTGTATCCATTAAAGGACAAGAAGCGTATTATGCTTATTTAACTAAATCGGAAAAAAAGGTGAAAATGAAACGGTACAAAAATGTCGCCCATGAATTTACAGCGTTAATGGAAAGTGATTTATTAAGCTGGCTAGAAATTCAAGCGTCCCATCAAACCAACTTAAAAAAGTAACGAGAAAGGAGAGCGTGACATTGATACATATTGAAAAGAAGAAAGTGATCTTAAGAGAAGCAACATGGGAAGATATAAACACGTTATACTATTGGAAGTATGAAGAGATGAATCAGGAAGCAAAGAAGTGGAATGGCCCCTACATTAAAGAAAAAAAACTCTCAAGAGTAGAATACCGAAATGAATGGAAAAACGATTCCGATATTTATCCCGGCGTTCCAAGTACGCTTGTAATAGAAGTTGATGGAGAAGTGATCGGAACGGTCGGATCTTATTGGGTCGATAAGTACACGAACTGGCTAGAGACAGGAATTGTCATATACAATCCCCTCTATTGGAATGGTGGATACGGTTATGAAGCGTATAAAGAATGGATTGACTTCCTCTTTCGCTCTACAAAACTTCACCGAATTGGGATGTCTACTTGGTCAGGAAATATACGAATGATGAAAGTGGCAAATAAAGTTGGTATGAAAGAAGAAGCGCGTATTCGAGATGCTCGAATGGTAGAAGGCCACTACTATGATGCAATTAAGATGGGCATTCTTCGCAAGGAATGGGAGATCACTTACATATAAAGGTAGATTTGAGAAGGAAATTGGAGGATATGATGAAAAAATTATCTTATACACGTTTATTAAATGAAACGATAGCGATTTACGAAAAGAATGGTAGCTTGGAAGCTTATCAATTTATGAAAGAACATGCAGAAAATGTGACTGGGAATAAAGCTCAACTTTATAACTTCCAATATTCGCTGGCGGCAGCTTCAGACCTAAAAGAAGAAGCTTTGAACCTCATGAAAGAGGCAATACTTGATCATGGCTACTGGTATGAGTATGAATACTTACAACAGGACGAAGATTTAAATTCCATTCGTTCTTTTGAAGATTTCCAAAAGCTAGTTGAACTTTGTAAAACAAGAGAAGAAGTTGCAAAGAAGGAAGCAGAGCCGAAGTTAACCCTACTCAATGGGGGAATGTCTAAGGACAAGCCTGTATTAATGGCGTTACATGGTGATCAAGAAAATGCCGAGATGACGTCTTTGGTATGGAGTCGCCCAGCGACACAAAATCATTCGCTTGCTTTTCCACAATCCTCTCAAATTCAATTCTCTGATGCTTATGAATGGGAAGATGTAGAGAAAGGTGTGCAAGAAATAGAAAACCATGCTAAAGCCCTTACAGCTAATACTTTTCTGATTGGAGGATTTTCGGCAGGGTGCCGTGTTGCTTTGAAAGCAATGATCGATGGGCGTATTTCCCCAACTGGATTTATTTTCGTCGCGCCATGGCTTCCTGAAATTGATGAATGGAAAGAGGCAATCACCTCGTTACAAAATTTGAAGATAAGCGGGTATATTATCTGTGGCGATCAAGACGATGATTGTCTTGAAGGTTCAAAAGCTTTGTCAGACTTATTAGAAGAAAAAGGCATTGCACATGAATTGAAGATCATTAGCGGTTTGGACCACGAATATCCAGAAGCGTTCAATGAATGGTTACAGCGCGCTTTACAATTTATATCGAACAAGGAGTAAGAAGGTATGCAATTTAAACAAAGTTTGAAAGATAAGGTTGAGTCATTTATCGAATGTAACAAGTCTATTAATTGTTTAGATCCTAGAAAAGTTGAAATTTAACATTCAACTGCTATACTGTTTCCCCTGTTATATAAGAAAAGAATTTCAAGTTTTTAATACTTAAGTGGAGCGGTGTTTACTACATTAAATTCATAGATACCTACTCTAATCAACTGAAGCCTGTTTATAACTTCTGTAATAGTAGCTTACTAGAGTTATTGGATCATTTAGGGGGAAGGATAAGTGAAGTTAACGGAAGAAACCCAATATGTTCGAAGTGTCCATTTAAATAAACTGGAAGAGAATGAATTTCCCTTCTCATTACCAGCTGTTCAATTGCTTCAAGAGAAGCTAATCTTTCACCCGAATGTCACATACATCGTGGGTGAGAATGGTATGGGAAAATCAACGCTACTTGAAGGGATTGCAGCTGCGCTAGGAATAAATCCAGAAGGGGGAACGCAAAATTTTACCTTTTCAAGTTATGCTTCCCATTCGAATTTGCATCATTTGCTTAAAGTAACTAAGGGCGTACATAAACCAGATGATTTATTCTTTTTTCGTGCAGAAACGTATTACAATCTGGCGACAACGATTGAAGAACTTGATCGAGAAGGGCTAGGCCCAAGGATCATCGATTCGTATGGAGGGAGATCGCTTCACGAGCAATCTCATGGAGAATCGTTCTTTGCCACATTTATGTATCGGTTTAGGGGAGAAGGATTATACATCCTTGATGAGCCTGAAGCGGCTCTTTCCCCCATTAGACAGCTTTCAATGTTAACGAGGATGCATGAGCTTGTTCAAGGAGGTTCGCAGCTGATTATCTCAACTCATTCCCCAATATTAATGAGTTACCCTGAGGCTAAAATTCTTCAGTTAAAAGAAAAGGGAATGCGTGAGGTGAACGTTGAAGAAACCGATCATTACATAACAATGAAGCAATTTTTTGATGATAAGGATCGTCTGATGCATCACTTGCTTAAGGATGAAAGGTAAGAAGTTAATCGGAGTTTTTATCATGATGAAAAGGCGGGGATAGAATGTTTCATATGCGATTAAATGACGAAGTATCATTGAAATTACTTGAAATGGAAGATGCGAAAGAAGTCTTTGCATTAGTAGACGAATCTAGAGAATATTTACGGGAGTGGCTTCCGTGGGTTGACCAGATGAAGAACGAGAAGGACTATGAACCGGTGATCGAAATGTGGTTAAAACAATTTTCTTCGCATGATGGATATCAAGCGGGAATTTTGTACAATGGAAAACTAGCAGGCATGGTCGGTTTTCATGGCATCGATTGGTCAAATAAAAAAGCAAGCATCGGCTATTGGTTGGCAGAAAACTTTCAGGGGAACGGTATTATGACAACTGCTGTTAAGGGACTGATTGACCAGGCGTTTCAAGAGTATGATTTGAACCGGATTGAGATCCAGTGTGGGGTTGAAAATAAGAAAAGTAGAGCAATTCCTGAACGGATTGGTTTTAAGCAAGATGGAGTCATTCGAGATGGGGAATATTTATACGACCATTTCCATGATACCATTTTGTATAGTCTCTTATCGCGTGAATGGGAGTAAGATAAGGGGTGAATTAAAAAGGATTATGTGAAAATTTCTAAGGGGATCTCATTGTGAATGGGGTTCTTTTTTCATTTATTGTAGACGGACGATAATTAAATAACTATAAGGAATAAATAATTATTGTTTTTCGATAAATGTTGTTTTACAATAAAACAATAACAAAGTGAGGTGTTTATAGTGAATCGAGGATCCACGTATTTTTTAAGGCTAACTGTCCTTTTACTTGGAATAGCGGTTTTATTGCTATGCTTGTTTGCACTTCCGTGGATGGCGAAAGAAGTGTTGACCAATTCAGCCTTCGCTTCTTTGGTTTATCCTGTATTAATCGGGATGTACGTGGCTGCAATCCCCTTTTTTATCGCGCTATATCAGGCACTAAGACTGTTAAGTTTAATTGATAAAAATGACGCGTTCTCGCCACGATCAGTTCATGCTTTACGAGTGATTAAATGGTGTGCCGTTGCGATAAGTAGTGTTTATCTAGTGGTGATGCCGTTTTTCTATCTTATCGGAGAGAAAGATGATGCTCCAGGTGTAATCTTAATTGGTCTTGTATTTATTTTTGCTTCATTTGTCATTGCTGTATTTACAGCGGTTCTTCAAAAATTAGTAAAAAGTGCCATTGAGATTAAATCTGAAAATGATTTAACAGTATGAGGTGAATAAGATGGCAATTATTATTAATATTGATGTCATGCTTGCTAAAAGGAAAATGAGTGTAACAGAACTTTCCGGAAAAGTGGGGATCACAATGGCGAATCTTTCGATCTTAAAAAATGGGAAGGCTAAGGCAGTGCGCTTTTCTACGTTAGAAGCGATTTGCAAAGCATTAGATTGCCAGCCAGGAGACATTTTGGAATATAGAAGTGATGAGAACCACTATGAGGGATAAATTTGCTATTGGAGAAACACCTAATGAGGCTGATTAAACAACTCACTTCATTTGGAGTGGAGCAGGCACTTTCCTGTTTGTTTCCTGTTATTATTTTTGCTTCCTTAGCGATAACCCAAGTCTTACCATTACCGTTTCTACCACGCTATGATTGGCTACTAATCATTTGTCTGTTGATGCAGTGGGTGATGGTCCGATCAGGTCTTGAAACAGTTGATGAATTAAAGGTTATAACATTGTTTCATATGATTGGCTTGGCGCTTGAACTGTTTAAGGTACACATGGGTTCCTGGTCATATCCTGGCGAAGGTTACACAAAAATTCTGGGAGTCCCTTTATATAGTGGTTTTATGTATGCTAGTGTTGCAAGCTATCTGTGTCAGGCATGGAGAAGGTTGCGTGTTCAGCTTATCCACTGGCCGTCAAATTGGATAGTCGTTCCTCTTTCTGCAGCCATCTACTTAAATTTCTTCACACACCATTATTGGTTGGATGTGCGCTGGTGGTTATCATTTCTCGTCATTATTGTATTCTGGAACTCAAGAGTCAAGTACGAGGTCAATGGAAGTAGATACAGGATGCCAATTGCACTCTCCTTTTTTCTAATTGGATTTTTTATATGGATTGCAGAAAACGTCGCAACTTTCTTTGGTGCTTGGGAATACCCAAACCAAACAGATGCTTGGAGTCTCGTTCACCTGGGAAAAGTAAGTTCTTGGCTGCTACTCGTAATTGTCAGCTTTTTGATTGTAGCAACGTTAAAGCAAGTAAAAACTAATCCTCATCGTTTAAAGAAATTTCGTCCATATGTTAATCCTGATGTTTCATTGTCACAAAGAAAGGATAGGTAAGATGACTTCCAAACAAACATGCTTAGGATGCAATTTAGCCAATCATACAGAACCAGCTCATGTTGTATACGAAAATGATATCATCACTTGTATTCTGGATATCGAACCGTTTAATGAAGGTCATATGTTGATTATTCCTAAAAACCATTTTATGGATTTGGAAGAGTTAGACGAGATTACCGCCAATGCCATTATGGTAGCTTCCATGAAACTCTCTAAAGCGATCAAACAAACTTACGCACCAGATGGCATTAGCATCTGTCAAAATGGTGGTCAATTTAACGATCTGGGCCATTATCATATGCATCTTATTCCGAGATTCCAGGGTCAGCCATTTTATTATGAAGAGGATCTGGATAATGGAAAAGCGAAAAGTAGATTGGCGGAAACCAGATTCCAATTAAGGAAGGAGCTATAATAGATAGGAAAAGACCATCATGTGACTGATTCACAGATGGTCTTTTTGTTAAATCAAGTCATGAGAAAGAGCAAAATTTCTTAATCTCGCATAGCTCCAGCCTCTCGGGACGTCATTGCCCCTTGTCCCATCCTTACATCTTTTTTGATTTCTTGTTTTACTTTTTGTGCATCAGTTCCAGCAAAATTTGGTTTCATGAGAGACCCCAACTTTTCTTTAGGTTGTTGATTCTGTTTCATACAAACCCTCCATTTTTTAGTTATAGATACATATTATTCACAAATAAGATTGAGGTTTATCCAATGCGTTTGAGAAAGATGTTATCGCTGTCGCGCCTGGGCTAAAAATAATTACTGAAGGCATCCTAACTGATCAATTATAAGATAAGTTAGTTTTTTAATAATGAATTAATGGATTGTATTATTGTGCTTTTTTTGAAATAATTGGCATTAGAGATTTGGAAATTATTGAAATTTATTTTTGGTTAGGATGAGCCAGTTCAGAAATATGGTGGAAACAGCTGAAGCGTAAAGGAAGCGATGTCTTGAATTTATATGGAGATTTTAATATGGATAGTATTATCTTCGATTTAGACGGAACGATTTGGGATCCAATTGATACTGTGTTACTGGCTTGGAATAGTCGTCTCAAAGAATATTCTCAAATCACTAAAAAACTCACGCGGACTGATTTTGAAGGAACGATGGGATTGCAAATGCACGATATCAGTTTAAAACTGTTTCCTTATTTATCAGAAGATGTCCGCACTCAGGTAATCACTGAGTGTTGCGCAGTTGAACAGGGATATCTAGAAAAGTATGGTGGCTTTCTTTATCCTCAGGTTGAGAAGGTGTTGAACAAACTCTCTCAAACATACCAACTCTATATCGTTAGTAATTGTCAGGACGGGTACATCGAATCTTTTTATGCGTCTCATAGACTTGGAAAGTACTTTCAAGACTATGAAAATCCTGGAAGAACAGGACTGTCAAAAGGGGAGAATATTAATCTTATTATTGAGCGAAACAATCTCTCAGCCCCTATTTATGTAGGGGATACAGAAGGTGATTTAAAAGCAGCAAGATACGCTAGGATTCCTTTCATCTATGCGAAATACGGATTTGGTGACGTATCAGAATACGATGATGAGATTGAAGCGTTTATTGCGCTGTCGAAATTCTACTAAAGCTTTAGTTGAAAAGAAATTCTAACCTAATGCTATTCGCGTTTGATTTAAAAGAAAATGAGGTGGAAGACTAGTGATTATCATGTTAAATGGAGCTTTCGGTGTAGGAAAAACGACCGTTGCACAAGCTCTATTAAAAAAGGTCGACAATAGTATGATTTATGATCCAGAAACAATCGGAATGATGTTACGAAACATTATTCCAGAAGAAGTGCAGTTAAAAGAAGCTAAATCAGATGATTTTCAAGATCTGAAGTTGTGGACAGAGCTGACTGTCGAAACAGCTGCTCGTTTAATCACACGCTATAACATAAACTTAATCGTTCCCATGACAATTAGAAACCCCAATTACTTTCAATACATTTTTAACGGTTTGAACAAGTGGGATGAGACTATTTATGCTTTTTGCTTAACAGCGAGTAAAGATACCATTGTTACAAGGCTATTTAATCGAGGTGAAGAAGAAGGGGCATGGTGCTTTCACCAAACGGATTCTTGTATCGATGCATTCGAGAGATACCCTTTAGGAGAATTGATCTCGACGGAATATTTGAGCATACCTGCCATAATGGAAGAGATTACCCTAAGAATACGTTTAAAAGAACAAAGTAAATGACCTTGTTGGATCGACATCTAAGTGAAACCTACATATGAAAACGTTACAATCTTAAACAATGTGGATGCTTCCGTTATTAAGCTTCTCATAGTTGAAATGAAAGAGGATGGAAACATATGTTTAAAAGGTTGCCTTTCAAGCGGATAAAATGGCCTGGTTGGGTGGTTCTTATCCTATTAGGAATTTTCATCGTTATCGGAATTGGAAAGTGGGTAGGGGATAGCAGTGCAAAGGGTGTTCAATCGAAAGATAAGGCAGAGACTACGATCGAATTTAAGCAAGATACAGAAGAAACGGATCGTTATACGATGCTGATTAATACCCCCGTTATTGAAAATTCTTCCCTTGCAGAAGCAATTCAGGAGTGGGTCACGAATCAAAAAGAAACTTTTCTTTCTGAAGTGAAAGCTGAAAAAGACAATCTTGGTTCAGGTTATCGTGCTCATTTAACGATTCAAGTTGATGCGAAAAAAGGAGCGAACGATACAACGAGTTTGATTTTTCATTCTTATCATTTAGTAAATAAGGTTTCAGGTGAAAATTATGTAAAAATGTTTACGATGAATGCCACTCATGAACGCTTACAACTAACAGATTTGTTAACGAATTATGGGGAAACATTAGATGCAATTCGTTCGAACCTTAAAGAACAATTAAAACAGAATGATAAGATTAAAAATGATCTAATCAATCAAAAACTTAATAACGTTTTGCAAGAGCCAAATACATGGAACTGGTTGGTAAGCGAAACCTCGCTAATCATCTATATGGAGAAATCAAAAATAACTGAAAATAAAACGGGTACGATTGAAATCAAAATACCTCTAGAAGAAAAAAGGGCAGCTCAACGTGAACGATCAATCCTTAAATCTGGAGAAAAATACGTTGCCCTTACTTTTGATGATGGGCCCAATCCTGACGTGACGCCTCGCGTGCTGAAAATATTGAAGCAGCATGATGCGAAAGCAACTTTTTTTATGTTAGGGAGTCAAGTGGAAAAGCATCCTTCTCTTGCTGCGAAAGTTGCTCAAGATGGTCATGAGATTGGAAATCACACCGACCGGCATATTAATCTGACAAAGTTAGAAAAGTCACAATTAGTCAAAGAGGTTCTCAACTCTCGTCAAGAGATTGAGAAAGCGACTGGGCAAACTCCTACGCTTATAAGACCTCCTTATGGAGAGATGAATTCAGAAGTCGAACAAGTTGCTAAAATAAACGGTTCTTCTCTTATTCTATGGTCAGTCGATTCAAGAGATTGGAAAAGTAAAAATGCGAAGGCGATCAACGAGGTGGTGCTTAAGGAGGTTGTGTCAGGTTCGATCATTCTTTTGCATGATGTGCATCCAACTACTGCCGAGGCACTTCCAAAACTCATAACGACACTTAAAGAGGAAGGTTATCATTTTTTGACTGTTTCACAATTGCTATTAACTCAGGAAAAATATAGTGCGGGTACTGATTATGGAAAGAGCTAAGAGAATCATAGCTATTAGTGTTCAAGATTCAAATTAAGAAAGAATAGGTGGAGCGTGATGAAAAATCGACTATCCAACAGCCGAAGAAAAAGGCGTAAGAGGAAAATATTTATTGGAATATTTTCCTTATTGTTCATTGTTATTGGAGCTTGCAGTTATATAGGATTTCAAGTATATGATACCGCAAAGGAGTCTTATAGCGAACTTGAACGTGATAATGATATGTCTGAATTAAGGGATACAAAAGTGGATATTGGAAATGAACCCATTTCAATTCTTCTTCTAGGGATTGAAAATTATTCTTCTTATGGAAAGGGAGGGCGAGCAGATACCCAAATTGTATTAACCCTCGATCCTAAATCAAAGGATGTAACAATGACGAGCATTCCAAGGGATACGAAAGTGGAAGTCCCAGGAGAGAAAGTGGGTTCTGAGTTTGCTGGCATGCATAAAATTAACGCTGCTTATACATACGGTTACCTAACAAAGTACGGAGCCAAAAAGCTAGCTGTAGAAACGGTGGAAGATCTTTTAGAAATACCGATCGATAAGTACATTGCGGTTGATTTTGATGGGTTTCATGACATTGTTGATGCCATAGGTGGCGTAGAGGTAGATGTGAAATACCCTTTTTGGGAGAAGAATTATTACTCAAATGATCGTATCTATTTCGATGAAGGAATCACCAAAATGAATGGTGAAGAAGCGCTCGCATTTGTAAGAATGCGTAAGCGAGATGTCAATACTGTTTATTCAAGAGACCAACGGCAAAGGCAGTTTATTAAAGCAACGGTTGATGAAATCAAGTCAGGTGACACGATCTTTGAAATCAATGAGATCTCTGACGTGTTAAAAAATAACGTTGAGACTAACTTAAAGCCAGGCGAAATGCTTGCTTTACAGAGAAAGTTTCCAACACTGAGTTCAACGTCAATTGAAACAAATGAAATTGTAGGCACGACACCTGACGTCGCAGGTCCGTCTTACTTTATACCCGATATAAAACAGTTGGAAATTTTGAAAAAGGAGTTAAAAAACTTTATGAAGTTATCGTGATTTAAAGTTTGTGAAATGAATTGAACGGTAACAACATTTAGGAGGTACTAAGAATGGTTTTTGAAATGACTACCCAAGTTCGGGTTTCAAACATGAAAGAAGGAAGTCAGTGGTATGAGAAGTTTTTAAATAAGAAACCAGATTTTATTCCTCATGATGGATTTGCAGAGTGGGAACTACTACCAGGATGTTGGCTACAAGTTGCAGAAGGGCAGGTAACAGAGGGAAATGGACCGTTGCGGTTAGGAGTGACCGATATATTAGCTGAAAGAACTCGATTAATGAACGAGCTAAATATAGAAAGATTCGAGATCCATTCAAGGTCAGAAGTTCCAGTAAAGTGGGGAACATTTACGGATCCATGGGGAAACCGCCTTGGTTTTTTTGAATATGTCAATAAGAATGAAGAAGAGCAACAATTAAAGCCGATCATTCAAAAGGGAGAATAATAACTTTTTTGTTTTATCAGATTTCATAAATCGATACCATTTCTTCAGGAGGTCAATGGATGTTTGAGAGAATCGATACATTTTGTCTGAGAGTGAGAAATATAGAGAAATCAACCCAATGGTATGAAGACTCATTAGGATTGAAAGTGGTCTTTAAGGGAGAAGGATACCGCGTATTAAGCGTCGGGAGTGGGAGTGTACCTTTAACCATCGAAGAGGGAGAAACAAACCCTCATTCGAATCAAAGTTATCCTATTTTGTACTCGAAAGATATTGAAGAAACCTACAAAAAACTAAAGGATCATGACGTTCATACAGGTAACATTTTTCATGACGGTGATAATCATTACTTCGACTTTTTTGATCCTGATGACAATAAACTGCAAGTATGTTTTTTCAGTGAGTGACAAAGAGAGTAGATCATGAGAAAGGGGGAAGGGGATGAATCCAACATTACCCCTAACACAAAATGAAAGAATGCAACTTAGAAAAGCCAAAGTGAAAATCAGTGAAATACATACGATTAGCACATCAGAAATCGCTCAAATCTTGCACCTATCAATTGATAAGGCAAAAGTGTATAAAGGATTAGCTGATTTTCAATCGGTTCCGTCTATTGGGTTTCATTTAGCCGACAAATTGGTCTCGACATTAAAAATCTATTCATTGAATGAAATGAAAAATCAGAATGGTAGCGATCTATTTAATGAGTTAGAACAATGTTTAGGCGTTTGGACAGACGCTTGTGTTGAAGATCAAATTCGTTGTGTGATTCACTATGCGAATCACCCGACTAGTGATAAAAGGTGGTTCGATTTCACTGATGAACGAAAAAACCACAGAGCAAAAATAGGTTATCCATAGGATAGACCTAAAACAGCTTGGTATGAATAGGAAGAAGAAAATGGAAAAAACGAGTATCGGAAAATTGTTTTTCTATAGTGACCAAGTCAATGACTCTCCTGGAAATCAACGTTTGGATTCATTGCTGTTTGAGGGATTGGACTTGAAAACGATTAAAGTAGGATATATCCCTTCCACGGAGGACAAGGATAAACAGTATTTTCAAACAAAAGTTCAGTATTATCAGAATTATGGTGTAACCGATATCTTGTTTTTTGATTTGTATGCTGATTTTACTTCATTGAAAATAAAGGAATTGTTTCAATGTGACATCATTCATCTCTCGGCGGGTAACCCGATCGAATTTGGAAATGCCATTAGAAACCGTAGCATGGATCAAGTATTGTTGGATTATGTACAGAGCGGAGGAATCATTGTAGGGGTAAGTGGGGGAGCCGTTTTACTAGGGCAGTCTATTAACTTATTTCATTTATTTATAGGGTCTGCAAAAAAGTCTTCTGAAACTTTAAAGTTAGTAGATTTTGAATTTCTACCTCACTACAATCGTTGGAATGATGCCTTTAAACAAGAGGTAAAGGAATATTCGGAAAGAAAGAAAAAGAAAATATACTGCGCCAATGATGGAGATGGGCTAATGGTTGATGGAGATTCGATCCGGATGATCGGTAATGTTCAAGTGATTGGGGGATGAAAATTGTTCTCTTATAAGATGCTTTATTAAGTAAAGGGAAAGCTGTGTGTAACACAGCTTTCCCTTTTTTCTGTTACGCTATTCACTTTCTTGAATAATTCGCTCCGCAACGTTTTTTCCGCTAATGACGACCATCGGTGAACCGCCACCAGGATGCGTACTTCCTCCAGCGAAGTAGAGGTTTGGTATATCCTTCGATTGATTCGACGGGCGAAGAAAGCTGTTTTTTAATGAGTTAGAGGAAATGCCATAGAGTGCACCTCTGAAAGCATGAAACTTTTTCTTAATCTCTTCAGGACCGATGACCTTTTCGACAACGAGGTGATCTCGAATAGGTAGCCCCTTTGTTTCCAATCGTTGATAGATCTTTTCTTTATAGTCTTCTAATGAGATGCCACTCTTTTTTGTAAGAGGAGGAGCATTCACTAGAATAAAGAGATTATCTCCGTCTGGAGAAACGGAAGGGTCAGAAACGGAAGAATTTGAAATATAAATGGTTGGATCCTCTGGCCACATTCCGTTGAATAGCGTTTTAAACTCTTTTGAATAATCTTTTGAGAAATAGACTTGATGGTGCGTCAGATTCGGTAGCTTCGTCGAAAGTCCGGCCATTATGACAAAAGCTGAAATAGAGGGTGAGGATCGCTCGATTTTTTTATTAGGCAGTGAAGGACGATTTTTCTCCGCTACAAGCGCAGGATAGACTTGCAGTAAGTCTCCATTAATAATGGCATAGTCGATCGGATACGTATTCGTAGCTGTTTTAATCCGACTTGCTTTTTTCTTCTCAACATCAATGCTCGTTACCTCTGTATTAAGATGAAAAGTAACGCCAAGTTGCTTTGCTGCTCGTTCAAGACTTTCTGCAAGCTTTGTATTTCCACCTTTAACATAATAAACCCCTTGTACCATCTCCAAGTACCCAATCATGGCAAACGTTGCCGGTGAATGAAAAGGAGAAGAGCCGATATAAGTTGAATAACGATTAAAAGCTTTAAGGAGAAGCGGATGTTTAAAATATCGCTCGTGAAAATGATTCATTTTTTCAAGTGGACGAACTTGAACAACCGCGTTAAATAAACTGGGAGACAAGTAATCTTTCCAATTTGTAAACATTTTGGGAAAGAACGAGTTCTTAGATAAATGGTAAAGTCGTTCGATCTCCTTTAAGTAGTGCTGATAATTTTCTGAGGCAAACGGGTCAAGTTTATGTAGCTGGTCTTTCATAAATGTTTCATCAGTACTCATCATAAACGATTGCCCATCATAATCGACGTTTTTCGTATGATGATCGAGTTTAATCCAACTATAAAAATCCCGAGGATTAAGGTTTGCCTCTTCAAATATCGAATCAAATACTTCTGGCATGGTCATCGTATTTGGCCCAAAGTCAAAGTGATATGTTCCCATTTCGACAGGCATCATTTTCCCACCGGTATAAGCATTTTTATCAAATACGTGAACATTGTATCCTTTGCTAGCTAGTTTAATAGAAGCTGAAAGTCCACCTAGACCTGCTCCAACTATGGCAACTGTTTTCATGAATACGTTCTTCCTTTCCAAACATACCCTTTCTGTTTTAATCCTGTACGCATAGAGTGAATGAGAAGCATCATAAATGCAATAGCACTAAGTGGCATGAAGAAAGATAATGTAACTCTTTGATTGGTTTTCACATCAATCCACGCCTTTTGTAAAACAATAAGAAGGTAGGGAATAAATAAATTGAATTGAAATGAATCTGTAAAAGTTGTATAAAGTCCAATTAGAAAGAATACGAGTGGTCCAACATAAAAGCAACCATAAAATAAAAAAAGTACGGCAATTAGAAAACGAGATCGACCAAGACCTGGAAATAAATTTTTGGTGAAGCCATTCCAAACTTCACGATTCGTTTGATACATATAGCACGTGACCATCTTAGTAATATTAGCAAGAAGCACATGCTTTCCTTTCCTTTTAAATGCTTTCGCCAAATCAATATCATCAAGCAGCGTGTCTCGAATGGTATTATGACCACCAACCTGTTTGTAGGTTTCCTTATGAACCATAATAAATGCCCCATGAGCTGCTGTGAAGGATGGAAGCGTTGTTTTGTTTGCTGGTGCTAAAGGAAGATGGAAAAAGACAACAAAGTGTTGTAGTGGCACGAGTAATTTTTCTAGAAACAGGCTGACTGGAAAAGCTGGGAAGCCCGTAAGCATCGAAGCGCGTTTCCTTTTCATTAACGCAAGTGATGCTTGAACAGCATCAGGTGATAATCGAAGATCAGCATCATTGAACAACAAATACTCACCTCTAGCATGCTCGCTAAGCTGATGGCATGCATACACTTTACCTGTCCAACCTTCTGGAAGCACGTTTCCTTTAAGAATAGTAAAGCGAGTATCGTTCTTTGTATGCTTTTGAAGTAAACGTAAGGTTTGGTCACTAGAGTGATCATCAAGAAAGAGGACTTCAAAATTATGATAGGTAAGCTTTTTAAAACTATGAACAAGGCCTTTCACATTTCGTTCCTCATCACGAAGGGGGACAAGAATGGATACAAGCCCATTCTCGTCCCCCGTCTTCTTAAGGCGCGGCATGAACAGTGAATTAATGATCGTCCAAAATAGAAATAAGCCAAGGGTCCATATATAGATAAGTAGCATCAGACAATCACCTCTTCCACTGTCGCTTGGCTATTTTGATTTATTTTCATCTTATATATGAGTAAAAGTAAGAATGTTGGAAGGGATGTTAACAAACAGGCAAGCCAGAGCCCGTCTAGTAATGCTAAGAAAATGAACATCCCCATTACCATTCCAAACAACATCGCCATACGATTTTTCCATAAGATAAAAGAAGTTTTATCTGAAACTTTATTTCGCAGATAAAGGGGATAGAGTAACAGATGGAAAAAGAATGATACCCAGAACCACCCGGTAAAGTTTTGAAAAGGAACGTCATAATACACGCCCTCACCTTCCCAACCCCAGTACCCTTTCACTAAATAAGCGACAGGATCAATAATTAAATCAATTAAAACTGCAATCAGAGCCCCTACTAGAGCATAAGCTAGCCATCTCATGTATCCTTGTTTCATCTTCTCGATTAATTGCATGGAAAGCACCTGGGTAACGGCGATTACCATAATCCAGGCAAATCCAATTCCAATAGGAACCTCAGCTATTTTAAAACCAAACTCGCCTGAATAATCATATTGACCGAAGATTAAGCCATAATGAACGCCGAGACCTTCTGCGATCATACTAAACACAAAGATAAAGGAGGCATATAATAGCCCCCGAAATGGTCCGAAAGTACGGAATAAATAAAGACTTCCTAATATCCCACATAGTATAAGGAAGAAGGCGTTTGCCCAATTTAAAAAAGGAGGTAGCAGGTCGAATCCTACGAGAACCAACCCGCAACAGTACCAAAAAATAAAAAGTCGAAAAATCAGGTTATCCGATTTCATGCTGCGAAGGTCCTTTCTTAGCCAGTTTGCTCATCTTTCAATTTCTGATCCTCCGCAATTAAGTCCGCTGTGAGTTGACCGGAGAGCGTGACCATCGGGACACCACCGCCTGGATGAGTTGAACCACCTACAAAGTATAAATTATCGACCAACTGACTTCTTGAAGGGATTTTGAATCCACCATTCACTTTGCGATCTGTAGCGACACCGTAAATCGAACCGCCGTTAGAGCCATATAATTCTTTTATATCATCTGGAATGAATTGATATTCGAATTCAATCGATTCACGAAGTCCTGTCATACCCATACGCTCGAGTTTATCTAGGACGATTTCACGATATCTACCACGGTGTTGTTCAAAACTCTCGCCAGGCTGGAGTGGTGGAACATGTGTGAGGACAAATAAATTTTCTTTGCCAGCCGGCGCTTGCGTCGGATCCGATTTTGAAGAAACGCCGATATATACTGTTGGATCATCTGCCGGGACGCCATCATCAAAAATTTGCTTGAACTCAAGTTCCGGATCTTTTGAGAAAAAGAAGTTGTGATGTTGTAAGTGATCAAATGTTTTATTAACCCCTAATAACATGACAAGACCAGATACTGTAGGCGTGTACTTTTTCATCTCTTCTTTTACTTTTTCTGCTCCAGGTTCACCTTTTAGTAGCGTCTCGTGAGCAGGAATACCCTCAAGGTTACTAACAATTAAATCAGCTTCCATCGTCGTTCCATTGGCTAGCTTGATCCCAGCGGCTTTTTTGTTTACCGTAAGAATCTCAGCAACTTCCGTATTTACTTGAACGTCAACCCCTAGTTCATCAAGTAACTTCAGCATTCCTTCAGCAATCTTGTACATTCCACCTTCAACATAGTAGATTCCTAGACCAAGTTGGACATAGACAAGCTGAGATAGGATGGCGGGAGAATGATAGGGCGAAGAGCCGATATACATGATAAAGAAGTTAAATAGCTGTTGAAGATGCTTGTCATCTAGATATTTTTCGGTAGCCTGATTCATTGATTTCATCGGATTCATTGTAAGAAGATCTTTAAATGAGTGCAGCTTCTGTAAATCTTGAATGCCAGATAAGCTTTTTTTATAAAAACTTTTCAAGCTAAGATCAAACATGGTTTTGCAGTAATCTAAATAGGAGAGGAAATTGGAATAATCTTTCTCTGAGCGTTTATGTACCTCAGATAACATCACGGCAATGTCACTCGTTACATCAATCTGTACACCGTCTTCAAAAAAGGTTCTCCACTGAGGTTCAATGCGTTTAATCGACATATAATCGTTTACATTTCGATCCGCACTCTTAAACAACTTCTCAAGAACCCAGGGCATTGTGAGAATGGAAGGGCCCGTGTCAAACTTAAATCCCTGACCAGAACGCTTGTTTAATTTACCACCAGCTCGTTCATTTTTTTCTAGTACAGTGACTTGATGCCCATCTGCTGCGAGACGGATAGCTGCTGAGAGTCCACCAAGACCAGCCCCAATAACGATCGTTTTTTTGCTCATTCCTTCTCCTCCTTCATCTTATTAGTATCATGAATCGACTTTTGTACACTGTCATTGTATAGTTTAGGTATAACCTTTGTAAAGGAATCATAACGCTGTTAACGTGTTAAATGCACTTAAGTGAACATTACCTGAAATTGGATGGGTTAAACAATTTTGAAGTGAGGAATGCCTATGCAGATGATCCATTTAACCACTTTATCATTAATCATTGTGAACATTTTTGCGTGGCTGCTCATTCATGTATCTATCTCTTATATTTGCCTTCGCTTGCCAGATTCCTTTTACCAATCAAAAAAAAGTGGGGTAAACGATAGAAACCGAGAACTTCATGTATATGAAAGCTTACGGATTCGGAAATGGAAAACAATTCTACCTGATGGGGGAGACGTGTTTAAAGGTGGGTTTCGAAAAAAGGAATTAAAAACACTTAGTTCTTCTTATATTCAGAAATTTATTGTAGAGACGCGACGTGCAGAAGTGACTCACTGGCTATTGATTCCGCCATCCATTTTGTTTTTTGTATGGAATCCAATAAGTATTGGGTTTATTATGATTGGTTATGCACTGGTTGTTAACCTTCCATTTATCCTTATTCAACGGTACAATCGACTAAGGTTAAAACCATTACTAACTAAGCAGTTGAAAAAAGAGGAGCGCAGGGGGAATTCCATTGGAACATTTGGGGTTTGATCAAACCGAAAAACGAAAAAACGAGCATATCGACATTTGTCTCACAGAAGATGTTGAAGGCACAGGGTTAACAACAGGGTTAGAACGGTATCGTTTTAAACACAATCCTTTACCTGAAATTGCTTATAATGAAGTGGATATTTCAACTTCATTTCTTAATAAAAAGTTAAACACACCATTTCTAATAAGCTCAATGACCGGTGGAACAGAGCGAGCATGGGAAATAAATAAGCGTCTTGCGAAAGCCGCTGAAGCTCATGGCTGGGCACTTGGAGTAGGATCGATGCGTGCAGCGATTCAAGAATCGAAATCGATTTATTCATTTGATGTTCGAAAATACGCCCCAACCATTCCTGTCCTAGCGAATATTGGAGCAGTCCAACTTAATTACGGTTTTACGGTTGAAGAGTGTAAGCGAGCGATCGATTTAATTCAAGCTGATGCGCTACTTCTTCATTTAAATCCATTACAAGAAGTATTTCAACCAGAAGGCGACACCGACTTCCAGGATTTAATTATGAAAATCCGTGAAGTTGCGAAAGCCATTCCAGTTCCACTTGGAATTAAAGAAGTTGGCATGGGAATTGATGCGAAAACAGCTCAGCGTCTTATTAGTGCTGGAGCAAGCTTTATTGATGTAGCTGGTGCTGGCGGAACGTCCTGGATTCAAGTTGAAAGCTATCGATCTCATCAAACGATGCGACGACAGGCTGCGAAAGCTTTTGAGGATTGGGGAAATCCAACAGCGGATTGCATTATCGATGTGCGAAAGCAGCATCCAGATGTTCCGATGATCGCAAGTGGAGGTTTAAAAAACGGAGTGGACGCTGCAAAAGCGATTGCCCTTGGCGCAGATGTTTCTGGATTTGGGCGAGCACTTCTTGAAAATGCTGTGGATGATAGTGAAGAAGCGCTATCAGAACAATTAAAACGAATTGAATTTGAACTCAGAACCGCGATGTTTGGTATAGGTGCTTCGTCCATAAACAGGTTAAAATATAATAGTGCATTAAGAAAGAAGTAGTCAGAGCATTCGCTCTGGCTTTTTTTGTTTTTGAATAGGTCGTCCTCATGCGTGCAAACTAGAGCTGAAGGAGGGCGAATTTATTGGATTGGTTATCTATATTCCCTTTTATTGTCGTCATTTTAGTCGCGATAAGAACAAAGCTAGTGATTCCAGGTTTAACTGCAGGACTAATAACAGCCTCATTTATTTACAAGCCTGGCATTATCATCGGGTTACAGCAGTTTTATGAATTTATTATGAGTGGACTGAAAGATGAAAATAATATTAAAATTGTTCTCTTTCTTTATATGTTTACTGGATTAATTGGATTAATGAAATATACAGGGGGCATAAAAGGATTTGTACATCTGGCTTCATCGAAAATTAATACAAAAAAAGGAGCTCTCTTTCTTACCTGGATTTCAACAGTTGGAACATTTAGTGCTCCAAGCTTTCGCATTGTAACGGTAGCACCAATTATGAAAGCTCTATTAAATAAAGTAAAGATTACCCCTCAAGAACTCGGCTTTGTTATTGAGACAACAGCAACTCCAGTCATAGTGTTAATGCCGATTGCAACTGCTTTTGTAGGGTACATGTCATCGGTTGTTCAGCTATCATTAAAGGCTGAAGGAATTGAAGGCGATGGTTATCGCTTTTTTCTAGAAAGTATTCCGTATAACTTCTTTTCCATTAGTATTATTCTTATAGGTTTTTACTTAAGTTTTTTTCATCATCGTAAAAAACAAGCGACTGATGCAGGAAATCAAGAGAAGGAGCTTGATGATCAGTGGGAGGATTGTCATCCTGCCGTAGCAAAGGATCTTCCTAAAAAACCGATGAATTTATTGTTGCCGCTAGGTGGGGTTATCCTTTTAACACTTCTTCTTACTTATTGGAGCGGGTATGAGAAAGGTTTCCGTTCTTTACTACAGGCGTTCATCGAAGCAGATGTACTGGACGCGATGGTGTTTGCGCTACTAACAACTGTACTTCTTACGTTCCTTTTCTATTTGTTTCAGCGATTTTCGTTGAAAGAACTCGTTTCCTCCTTTATTGAAGGAGGAAATGAAATGATGCCTGTGATTGTATTATTAACGGTCGTATGGGGTCTTGCTGCTTCGACAGAAGCACTCGGATTTTCTACATTTGTGACTTCTAATCTTGATTGGATTCCGTCTTTATTCGTTCCGCCTGTTTTGTTTATTGTTGGTGCATTTATCTCTTATTTTATTGGGTCTTCGTGGGGGACATGGGGGATTTTAATGCCACTTGGGATTTCACTTGGTCATTCAACAGGCACCGATTTACCTCTGGTCATCGGTGCCGTATTTGCGAGCGGTACATTTGGCGCATTCGCTTCTCCACTAAGTGATAATACGAATACAATCGCACGAATCTTGAAGTTAAACCCGATGACGTATGCTAAATTTAAGCTAACGCCTGCGCTTATTGCAGCGGGGACGGCTGCTATCGGATATTTTATTATTTCTTTTGTGGCTTAACAGATTCGTGAGCACTTTTGTATTGACAACTGTTTTAATACCCTTTATTATTGAGAATAACTTAATAATCCTTTGTTTAAAGGATCTTCTTATTCAGAGAGGTGGAGGGACTGGCCCTTAGATACCTCGGCAACGGACCAATGGACGTAGTGTTCACTTGGAACCGTGCCAATTCCTGCGGCGAAAGTCGAAAAATGAGAAGAGGCTCGGTAAATCCAAACCCTCTTCTGTTTGATCAGATGAGGGTTTTTTGTATGCCCCTCATTTGGAAAATAGTTTTAGTAGAGGGAGTGAATCATTTTGCATACACTAATGGATAACGAAACAAGAAAACAACAGCTTATTAAGATCCTTCTTCAAAAGGGAATTTATAAAAAAGGTGAAAAACAGCTTTATATGTTAACACTAAATGAACTGGAAAACATATATGCTCGATCAGAAAAAGTCAATACGATAACTGGAAACGGAGTGGTCACAGTGGAGCAAGCAACATTTGCAGCAGGGTGCTTTTGGGGCGTAGAAGCACTATTTCAACAATTAAATGGAGTCATTTCAACATCAGCAGGATTTACTGGTGGTGAAACAATAAATCCTACGTATGAAGATGTGTATTCTGAATTAACTGGTCATGCTGAATCAGTTCAGGTTGAATACGATCCTTCTCTCATTTCTTATGAAGAGCTGGTTGAAGTGTTTTTTGAAAATCATAACCCAACTTCTTTAAATCGGCAGGGGGAAGACGTTGGAACACGCTATCGTTCAGCCATCTTCTTCCATACGAATGATCAGGCAGAAATTGCCCTTCTAGCAAAAGAAAAACTTGAGCAATCTGGTCGCTTCAAAAAGCCCATTGTGACGCAGGTGGTGCCGATTACATCGTTTTATCGTGCAGAAGAATATCATCAAAGCTACCTCGCTAAGAGAGGGCAGTCTTCCTGCAAAATCTCCTAATACTAAAAAAGCTTTACCCCATCATTTAGATGAGGTAAAGCTTTTTTAATTGGGCTGATTTACACCGATTTGATCAATGAATACCTTTCCTTTTGGCGAAGCGTTGAATTCAAATGTAACGGATTTGATTTCTTTGGCGTCAATTAAGCTGTTATCTTCAATGAACCGTTGCATTGGTATGTTAAACGTTTGAAGTACTGGTTCAGTAGCTTCACCGTAACGTCGTTCTTCAAAGAACTTTGTTTTCGTATGCTGTATGGGTAGAACCCCGGGCATTGGCATGATCTCACTTAACAAGACGCTAGCTGATTCACCATTAGATGAACTTACGGTAATCACTAAATCAAGCGGCTGCTGATCTTCTGCATCGGATACGTTTGCTGCAGTAAATGTTAGAGCACTATTGTTTGAGAAGGAAAATGGATCTTGCAAAGCTTTTGTGAAGTGAAGAGTATAGGCACCATTTGATGTATAGGATTTATCCCATTTTAAAAATACACCGTGATTTCCTCTTTCCTTTTCTCGACGAAATTCAAGCTCTCCTTCATACCATTGGAGGAAGCCGTTTGCTTCAATTTCTATATATGGTGATGTAGCTGTTAGTACGTTTACATCTTCTTCAAAGTCACTGAAAATATGGTAAGAGACATCTTCGTATTTACTAATATAGGTTGTATGAGGGAGCCAATCCAGGGCATAACGATAGTCCTCAAACATCGGTTGATAACTTTCATCTTCATGAAGAGTGGTTTCAAGAAAACCAGAAACGTATGAACGGGCAATTTGACGCTGTTCTTCACCTTCAAGTAAAGGCTGTTTATTTAATAGTAGCGTAAAAGGAAAATACGTATCATTTTCTCCCCAGGTAGTATTAAATTGTCCATGATTAGCACCATCAATATAAAGGGCGGCTTTTATCGTTTGTTCACCACCTGTTAATTCAATACCGTTGTATTGGCGATCTCCTTCAAATTCTGATAAATCACTATCATATGACCCACCAAGTAATAAGTAATTCACATCATCTACCTTAATTTTCCGATCAGAAAGTGTTTGATAATCGGTAGGAGCAAGAGCAATTACCGTTTCAATGTTATAGTTGAAGTTAAACCGCATATTGGCGTTATCTGGATACCGATCAAGTTCATTGAATTTTGTCGCAAGAATTGCCGCTTGCCCCCCGCGAGAATGTCCGATTAACGCGATGTGATTCATATCAACTTTATTGAAAAATGGGGTATCTTTTTGAGCTGATAATGCTTCAATTTCTTCAATATGTTTTAGTAGCAGCCAGGCTCGGCCATTAATATCTCCAGCAACACCGCCGGACCACGATGAATTGAAGAAATTTTCATCAACCGATACTGTTACAAACCCTCTACTAGCAAGTAACTCTCCAAGATAATTGTAGCCTTCATCGGAAAAGTCCTCCATCTTATGATTTCCATGAACGATAAGAACGAGCGGAAAAGGACCGTTCCCTTCTGGCATAAAGACGCGACCGTTTAATGGAACATTCGAATCTTTAAAGCCCCAAAACCATTCCCTTTCCTTAGACCATTCTCCGATCATACTGGAAGCGTTAACTGAAGTCGTTTGAACATCAACATCTTCACTGAATTCGTCACGTTGTTTATCGTTTCCACTTCCATATGTAAAGGTTTTAACAGCATACGAACCAACTTCTGAAGGATTCTCACTTACAGGAGAGAAGGGTTCCACATTGTTGGCAAGCCGCTCATCCATGATACCGGGGGTGAATAGCCAATAAAAGAAAGTGCCTGTTACTAACACGCCTAACAAAAGCATGATTGAAGAAAGTGGTTTTTTTAACCCTTTCGTTAACGAATAGCCAAAGAGTGCTCCTGTAATAACGCCAATACCCACTAGAAAGTAAGCGAGGGGGAGAATGTTTTCCAGACTACGAAATTGATCCAGTGTGTAAATAATGATTGCTAGTGAAATTCCAACACTAGAGATGAAAAGGGCAGGAAGCATTTTCACCTTTCTTATAAACCAGGTGCCAATCCATACAGCTACCCACGTGCTAATTATGGCGATAAGAAAAAAAAGAATAATGTCGACTAATTTCCCAAGTCCTGTATGGAAATCAAAACCAATGGATAAGATTAGAAGCATTGTAATCGATATGGCGCCGTAGGAAGCCCCTTTCCAACTAGCGTTTAAGAAGGATTGCATAGGTTTTAGGCGTGGTAGTATTTTTTTGAAGATATTTTGGTTATGCGTTTCTTTACGTGTTTTATCAAGCTCTGGTTCCTGTTCCACATGAGTCCTCCATTTCGTCATCTATTACTTTTATTATAGCAAACACGAAAAGAAGAGGGGGATATTCCTTAGACTGCTTAACCTAGAGTGGATGCCGTTCATTTAATTGTCAAAACAAGTGTAGCTTATGATTTGATTCTCTCTTACATAAGTCGTACAATAAAAACAAGATTCAATGTGAAGTATTTCACAAATGCTTGTTTGTGATAAAGATAAAGGTGGGGATTGAGTGAAGAATGAACTTAAAGAATATGCTTCCGGTTTTAAACTCACACACCTGTTCATGATTTTGGGCGCTCTTCTTATCGGTGCTTCGATCATCGCACAGGCTTTTCTAACGGTTGAAATTGTAAACAAAGTTTTCGTGAATAAAACATCCTTTGAGGAAATTGTCCCTTTTCTTATAAGTTTGCTCCTTGTCTTAATGTTACGACCGTTTTTATCTTACTTAATGGGAAGAGCGGGAGTTACGATGGCTGCTTCTGTTAAACAACGACTCCGTCAAGCCCTATTCGATAAATTTTCCCGGGAAGCGCTTCTAACGTCTCATCAAGGACAATCTGGTCAGAAGGTGAGCGTCATACTTGATGCAGTTGATGAAATCGATGCTTACTATAGTAAATACATTCCGCAAGTGTTCAAAACGGCTGTGATTCCCATTTTTATTTTAATGGCTGTATCCACTCAGCATATTGAAACTGGGCTAATCATGATGGTAACGGCGCCTTTTATTCCATTATTTTATATAATTATTGGGATTCGAACCCAAAAAAAATCTGAAGAAAAGATTGAACAAATGACTGTTTTCTCTGGGAGATTTCTGGATACCATACAGGGGTTAACCACGTTAAACTTGTTTCAGAAGTCGAAAAAGTACCGCGCTATTATTGAAGAAAGTAGCTTGAATTACCGTGACGCAACGATTGAAGTCCTGAAAGTTGCGTTCGTGTCGTCATTAATGCTTGAGTTAATTTCCATGCTTAGCATCGGTATTATCGCACTTGAAATCGGTCTTCGCCTTATCGTGTTTAATAGTATGTCTTTTGCAACAGCGTTTTTTCTTCTAATTCTTGCACCAGAGTTCTACCTTTCACTGAAAGAGCTAGGTAGTGCTTTTCATACTGGGAGAGGGAGTATGAGCGCAATGAGAAAGATAAGTGAAGAACTTCGGCGTGAGAACGAGGAAGTGAGATGGGGAGATTGTCTAATAAGAAGTGAGGAACCACCTAAGATAACTCTTAAAAACGTTTCTTATCAGTACTCTGATAGTCAATTTGCATTATCATCTGTTAATTTCAAGATTGAACCATATAGCAAAACGGCGATAATCGGGCGAAGTGGGTCTGGCAAGTCGACGCTGCTAAACATCATTGCGGGGTTACTACCACCACAACAGGGTGAGATCACAATAAATGACGATCCTTTAACAAGTATAAAAGAAGAGAGCTGGTTTTCACAGATTAGCTATATTTCACAGAGCCCCTATTTGTTTACTGGAACGATTGCTGAAAACATCTGTATCGGTTCAAAGAATGTCAGTCAAGCCGAAATGGAAGAGGCAGCAGAAAAAGCAGGGATTTCAGCATTTGTTGCTTCTTTAGAAGAAGGATATGAAACGATTATTGGTGAATCAGGTCGCGGTTTATCAGGAGGAGAAAAACAGCGCATGGCATTGGCACGTGCGTTTTTGAAGAAGCCTACTGTCATTCTGTTTGATGAACCAACTACTGGGCTTGATTTGTATACTGAGAAAGTCTTACAAACTGCGCTCAATTCGCTATCTGAAAATGCAACAATGATTATTGTTGCGCATCGCCTTCATACTATTCGAAAGGCAGATCACATCATTGTAGTTGATCAGGGAAAGGTGATGACTGAAGGAACTGACAACAGCCTCTATGAATCAAGTGAGCTATATAGACAGATGGTAAGTGCTCAAGCAGAGGAGGTGATTTTATGAAAGAACTAGCATTTGTGTGGCGTGAAATGCTGACAGAGAAAAAAGATATCCTCCTCTCGATTTTATTTGGCTTCATTGCTGGCATTACAGCCGTGGCTTTGTTTGCTTCAAGTGGTTACTTAATTTCTAAAGCGGCTCTTTCATTACCTGTTTTTGCACTAGCGATTTTAACAGCGGTTG
This sequence comes from Guptibacillus hwajinpoensis, assembly GCF_020524165.1. Taxonomy (GTDB): domain Bacteria; phylum Bacillota; class Bacilli; order Bacillales; family Guptibacillaceae; genus Guptibacillus; species Guptibacillus hwajinpoensis_D. The sequence continues at coordinate 790,968 of NZ_JAIVKU010000004.1, read as the reverse complement.
TGAAATTTTTTGGTCTTGCTCGTGCAGTGGGGCGGTATTATGAAAGGATTTATTCCCATCGTGCGACTTTTTCCATTTTAAGCAACATGCGGGTCTCCTTTTATAAAAAACTTGAACCAATTGCGGCGGGTTTATCTCAACGATATCGTAGTGGAGAGCTACTGGGTAGAATTGTCGGAGATATTGATCGCCTCCAACATTTTTACTTACGAGTGTTTTATCCACCAATTGTCTTTATATTGATTTTTCTTGTGACAATTTGGTTTACCTTGTTTTTTTCAATTGAAATAGCGTGTTTGATGTTGGTAGGCGTTTTCTTTACAGGAATCGTCATTCCTGGATATTTCGCTTGGCGTATACGTAATAGAGATCAGACCGTTCGCACGCTTCGAGGAGAGTTTGCAGCAGATTCAGCTGAATTTTTTGATGGGTATCGGGAATTGAAAATCATGAGAGAAATCGAGAATAAGAAAAAAAAGCTCGAAAAAAAATCGAATAAGACGTTAGTCGCAGAAAGCAAAACAGGCAAGGGCGAAGTTTTTCATCAGGCGATCAATTCCTTTACCTCTTTATTTGTCACATGGTGTGTCATTGGAATCGGTTCGTATCTCGTTACATCTGGAGAATTAAATGGGCTATTTCTCGCCATGCTTGTTCTCATTTCTTTAACCTCTTTTGAGAATGCAGTGCCAATGGCAATCGTACCAGCCTATTTACAGGACAGTGTTGTGGCTTCTAAAAGACTCTCATCTGTCAAAGGTGAAGCAAGGAATGATGTTCAGAAAAAGGTGGATCTCCCGAAAGAGCAACCTTTTTGTTTGGCGGCGAATCAGGTCACGTTCTCCTATCCTGGAGAAGTGAGAAAGGCATTAAATCATGTAACAGTTCATATACCAGCAGGAGGAAAAACGGCGATTGTTGGGCCAAGTGGTTCGGGTAAGTCAACCCTTTTACAACTTTTCCTTAAGTTCTATGAGAGCAGCGGATTAGAAATGAATGGTGATTCGGTCCTAACGCTATCGCAGGAAACTGTTTGGGAGGCAACAAATGTGGTTCTTCAACAAAACCATTTTTTCTCAGGATCGATTCGTGATAACTTGAAACTTGCTGGTGAGACGTTAACTGATGAACAGTTAATAAATAGTCTTCATGTTGTGCACCTAGAGCATCTCTCTCTTAATTACAACGTTCAAGAAAAGGGGGCGAACCTGTCTGGGGGCGAAAAACAGCGTCTGGCGATTGCAAGAGCCCTCTTAAAAGGAAGTCGGGTCTGGATGCTCGATGAACCCACTTCTTCTGTGGATCTTTTGACAGAAAGAGCGATCCTCAACCATCTCTTTGATCAGGCAAAAGAAGATACGCTCTTACTGGTAAGTCATCGACTGAACAACCTTGAAAAAATGGATCAGATTATTGTCATGGATTCAGGTGAAATTGTTGAAAGCGGGACGTACAAAGAATTAATGGCGAGAAAAGGATATTTTTATCAAATGAGAGAAATCGAAAAAAGCATTCTGTTTTAGAACTATCTTCCAATTACTTGCTGTCATTCAGCAGTGATTGGAAGCTTTTTTATGAATTTTTCTTAAAAAAGAGGGGAAGTCTCCTTTTTATGGAATTTTATAGAAGTAAGTAAAAAGGAGGAATTGTCTTGTTAAATAACGTATGTGTCCTAACTATTAAAGTGTCGAATATGAAAGAATCATTAGCTTTTTACACTGAAGTACTCGATTTTAAAATTTCGAAAGAGTACGGACCAAACATAGTGAGTCTTCAGCATGAGTCGATTCCAATCGTTCTTGAAAAAGAATCTCAAGAATCAGAAAAAAACAGCGTTCTCATTGCGATTCAATCAAACGATATTCATAAAGATTTTCATAGATTTAAAGAAAAAAGAGTGCCAATCTTATCAGAAGAGCCTAAACCATGTCCACCAGGATTATATTTTGTTATCGAAGATCCATCTGGAAATCAAATTGAAATTCTTCAGTTTATAAATTAATCGGATACCTAAATGGTGTCTAAATCATTTGTTAGGCGATCTGGTGCTCAATTTCTATTAACATCTCTAGGGATACTACTGATCGGATCCCTACCATATCTCTTTTTTAACATGAAGTCACAGCTTGAGATATTGGAGATGATTGATCAAAAAAACTTATCCAACACACTTTTTTTGTATGACACAGTCGTATTTAACCTTGATGCTTATGTCAATCAACTTATTCATACTATCGAGGTTTTGTTTAACGGCAACATGTTTGAATATTATACAAGGGGTAGAAATTTACCATTATTTCCAGCTCTGTGGGCTGCCTATACACGCTCTATGTCTTATTTAGTCGGTTCATTAATTGTCTCAATAGGTGCAGGAATCCTTTTGACATTTATAACAATGTTGTTTCCAAAACAAACAAGAGCTTATATAAAGGGCTTTTTCTTTATAATTGAGTCATTGCCTGATATTTTTGTTATCTTACTTGCCCAGCTAGGAGTGATATGGGTTTATAAACAGACGGATCTTCTTCTCTTCAATGTAACAACTGGATTTAATGATCAAGCCATCTTTCTACCAATTTTTATCCTATCTTTGCTTCCTGGTGTATACATTTATAAATATTTGGTGCTCTCTTTTGAGGAAGAGGAAAATCAGCTTTATGTAGAACTTGCAAAAGGGAAAGGAATCAACCGGTATAGGATTCTACTTGTTCATATATTTCGTAATGCTATGGTTTCATTATTTAATCACTTTAAAGGAGTTTTTCTCTTCGCTCTTGCAAACCTGCTTATGTTGGAGTTGATTTTTGACATTAATGGTATAATGATGTTCATTTATAAACATGGAGTCGTGAACACAGAGATGGTGACGCTTTCTCTGTATATGATTTTTCTGCCAGCCTTTGTTCTGTTTACCGTAATAGAATGGTTTATTGAACGATGGACAGCCAAGCAGGAGGGAGCGATATGAGAAAGACTTCACTTCTACGAAATTTCCCTTTTGTATTTGGCATTGTTTTCTTATTACTTGTTTTAGTTAGTAGTTCTCTGTACAGCTTTTATGGTTCAGAAGTGCAGCCTGATAAAATGTTATACGATAAAAATGGAAACGTCATTGCGTTAGCACCGTTTGCTCCTTCGTTCAAATTTCCACTCGGAAGCGATCTGGACGGCTTTTCTTTTGTATACAAACTGATAGAGGGTGCTAAATACACGGTTGGGTTAGCTATCGCCGTTGCCTTTTTTAGAATCGTCTTTTCTTTTATATTTGGCTATTTCCTTTATCGCCTGCCTTCATCATTAAGAAATATGTTCAGTGGACTAGCAAATACACTTCACTATGCACCCGTTACGATTTTCACTTATCTTCTTATAGCACCGGTTGTATTGAACTTTAGCTGGAGTTATGATGTTTCAACGAAAATTCTATTTCCAATGGTTATTTTGATTGGTATTAGTATTCCTGTACTAGCACTTTACGTACAAAATGAATTAGACGCCATATCTAAAAAAGAATACATCGATAGTGCAAAAATATTAGGAGGGACTGGCTTTCATCTTTTTAGAAAACATCTAGCCCCTTTTTTGTATCCGAAGCTATTGATTCTTTTTGTCCAGCAGGTTGGTCAAGTCCTCATTATTTTCGCACATCTGGGATTATTAAATGTTTTCATTGGAGGCACTGATGTAAGGGTGATGGATGTTGATTTTAAAACAGGTGAGACGACAACGCAATCTTTTTCAATGACGAATGAGTGGGCCGGCTTGATCGCTCAAAACTTTCCATATGCTCAGTCGTTCCCATGGATGGTTCTAGCTCCGGTAACCGCGTTTGCTCTATCGATTCTCGCGATTAATAGTATCGTTTATGGATTAACGAATCGCAAAATCTTCAAGAAACGAGTTGAAAAAAAGAGCATACCTCCAAAAACTGTCATTCTTGAACAAACTCAATTTGAATTTAATGGTTCAAACCATTCATCAAAACAAGGATAATACTATCCGATACGATCGTATGTACGATATACTAATGGCTAGCGTATTTTTTAGAGAGAGGGATGTTACAATTGGCTGCTGTTTGTATTATCGCCGAAAAGCCAGATCAGGGAACGCGTCTAGCAGCGCCTTACCCGACGGAAAAAAAACAAGGATACATCTACATAAAACCAAATCCGGACTTTCCTGATGGAGCATATATGACGTGGGCAGTTGGACATTTATGTGAACTTGTCCCGCCTGAAACCTACGAATCTTCTTGGAAAAAATGGTCTCTTCAAACACTTCCTATGATACCAACTCAGTTTCAATACCAGGTAACAAAAGGGAAATGGAAGCAATTTAATGTCATTAAAGAACTCGTGAATAAAAAGGAAGTTGGCTCCATCATTCATGCAGGAGATGCCGGGAGAGAAGGGGAATTGATCGTTCGTACGATTCTAAACCAGGCACGATGTAAAAAGCCAATGAAGCGATTATGGATATCGTCATTAACAGAGCGTGCGGTTAAGGAAGGTTTTCAATCATTGCTCGAAGAGAATGAAACTAGAAATTTGTATTATGAAGCTTACGCAAGATCATGCGCGGATTGGGTAGTCGGTATTAACGCTTCACGCGTCTACACGCTTCTATTCAAACAAAAGGGCGTTCAGGACGTGTTTTCTGCTGGAAGGGTGCAAACACCGACACTTGCATTAGTTGTGCAAAGAGAAAAAGAAATTACCAACTTCAAATCAGAGCCATTTTGGGAAGTGAAGGGCACGTTTGACTACAATGGAAAAATGATTGTTGGAAAATGGTTGAGAGATGATCAAACGAGACTGCAATCACCTGAAATGGCACAGGCAATCGCTCAATTCTGTGCACAAAAAGACTGTATAGCAAATGAGGTTAAGAAAGAACGCAAGCAATACAAACCTCCTTTTTTGTTTCAACTATCTTCTCTTCAATCAACTGCCAACAAGCGTTACAAGTTTTCACCCAAAAAAACGCTAGACATTGCTCAAAAGCTCTATACGAAAGGAAATATTTCCTATCCGCGAAGTGATTCTAGTTTTGTTACGAAGGATGAAGCGGCTGAGTTTCCTTCGATCTTATCAAAGCTTCAAAAACAGAGTGTCTATCAAGATTATTTTCCTTTAAAACGGGAGTCGTTGGTAACTGATAAGCGGTTTGTTAATGCGGCAAAAGTCAGTGATCACTATGCAATCATTCCAACAGAGCAGGTGCCAAACTTAGATAAGCTATCAGGGGATGAAGCGAAGATTTATGACTTAATTGCACGTAGTCTTCTAGCCGCGCATGAAGATGTATCAATCGTAGATTATACAACTGTGTACACTCTTGTAGATAACAGAGCTTTATTTCAATCAAAAGGGCAGGTGCGGATTCAGGAAGGCTGGCAAAGAATCATTCCATCGACCCAAAAAGATGAAGAATTACCACCAATTGAGCAGAATGAGAAAGGGAAAGTTGTATCTGCAGAAGTAACAGAAGGTAAAACACAGCCGCCTAAGCGATTTACGGAAGGGCAGCTTATTACGATGATGAAGACTGCCGGTAAACATTTGGATGATGAATCACTCGAAAAGATATTAAAGGATACAGAAGGACTTGGAACCGAAGCGACTCGAGCGGGAATCATTACGATGCTGAAAGATCGCAAGTACATTAATGTTGTTAAAAATCAGGTATTTGCTACAGATAAGGGTATTTTGTTGATTGATTCAATAGGGGACGCTGTTCTATCAAGTCCTGAAATGACAGCGAAATGGGAGCAGCGGCTTAAACAGATTGGAAGTGGTGAGGCATCTCCACAAGCGTTTATGGAATCCGTGAAAAAACTTGCTGCTAAGCTTACTTCCGATGCGGTCGAATCTTCAGCTTCATGGGATTTAAAAGATGTAAAGATAGAAGCACAGCCTTCGAGAAAATCACTAGGGAAAAAAGTTGGTACCTGCCCAATTTGTGGCTCCGATGTTCTTGATAAAGGCAAATTATTCGGATGTAGTAGTTACACAAAAACAAAATGCCCATTTACGATCTCAAAACGAATTCTTGGAAAACCAATATCGCAAACGAACGCTAAAAAAATTCTAACTGAAGGAAAATCTAATGTAATCAAAGGGTTGAAAAGTAAAAAAGGGTCGTTTGATGCCGCGCTTGTATGGAGCGCGGATGAGAAAAAACTAACATTTGAATTTGAAAAGAAGTAACTTTAAGCATGCCTCTTATACGGGCGTGCTTTTTTTTGAACTAATTTTCTCACCTCACACACTCGTTTTTTGGGAAGATAAACAAGTTGCTTTTGTTAATACGTTATGACAAATTCATAAATTTAAAAAAATAATAAAAAACCTATTGTATATATATACTTATATATGTATAATCATTCAATAAGCAAAGAAAGAAGGAGTGGAAATAGTGAAAGCAAGTATAGTCGGTGCTAGCGGATATAGCGGCCTTGAATTAATTCGCTTATTGCTTAGTCACCCTGAAGTAGAAATTAATACAATTGTATCTCCATCTAACGCTGGAACGAATGTTCATGATGTATTCCCACATCTCACGAATATACAAGTAAGTCAGTTTGAAGCGCTTGATGCAGAGGAGCTTGCTGATGAGTCAGATGTTATCTTCTTCGCAACACCAGCTGGCGTTAGCAGTCAATCTGTTCCTTCATTGTTAAATAAGGGTGTTCCGATGATCGATTTATCCGGAGACTTCCGATTAAAGAATGGGGATTTATACGAAAAATGGTATAACCATTCATCTCCACCGGAAGGAGCTTTAACAAAAGCGGTATATGGATTATCGGAATATTATTCAGATGACATTAAATCCGCAAACTTAATTGCTAATCCTGGATGTTACCCGACGGCAACACTACTTGGACTTCTCCCAATCATTCAAAAAGGGTGGGCTGATCCATCGTCTTTAATCATTGATGGAAAATCGGGACTTTCAGGCGCAGGTCGTAAAACGAGTCTTACAGCCCATTACTCTGAAGTTAATGAAAATGTATCAGCCTATAAACTTGGCAAACATCAACATATTCCTGAAATAGAACAAGTCATAACGAATCAAATTGGTAAAGATGTAAATGTATCGTTCTCTACTCACCTCGTCCCACTAACAAGAGGGATGATGTGCAGCATGTATGTCAATCTATCTCATGATTTATCAGAAACAGAAGTGATTGATCTTTACCAAACGATATATGAAAATCATCCTTTTATCCGCGTGATGCCTGCAGGGAAATGGCCCTCAACAAAAGGTGTTTCCGGATCTAACTACTGTGATATTGGCCTTTCAGTTGATCCGAGAACGAATCGCTTAACGATTATCTCGGTGATTGACAATTTAATGAAAGGTGCCGCTGGTCAAGCGGTACAAAATATGAATCTACGATTTGGCTATCCTGAAACAGCAGGTCTTAGTTTATCTCCAGTATTTCCATAAATCTACTAAACGAAAGGGTTGAATGCTTTGGCAACATCGACTGTAAGTGAGGAACTTTTTTCAATCGTAAAAGATGGCACAGTTACTTCTCCTAAAGGATTTGAAGCTGGTGGGTTTCATGCAGGTTTAAAACGAAAGCGTAAGGATCTTGGCTGGATTAAATCCGTTGTACCTGCAAATGCTGCAGGGGTGTTTACAATGAATACTTTCCAGGCACCACCGTTAAAAGTGACAAAAGAAAGTTTAGTCGATGGAAAACTTCAAGGCCTGATCGTTAATTCAGGAAATGCCAATGCGTTTACAGGAAAGAAAGGACTTGAGGACGCATATGAAATGCGTAAACAATTCGCAGCAGTGATGGGGCTGAAAGAAACAGAAACGGCTGTTACTTCGACCGGAGTCATTGGGGAGTATTTGCCCATGGAAGCCATTATCAAAGGGATTCATCACATTCCAAACGTTGCAGAAAAAACGAGTGGCACCGATTTTGCTGAAGCGATTGTTACGACAGATACAATGACAAAACAAGTAGCCGTTACATGTCAGATTGATGGAAAAGACATTACCATTGGTGGAGCTGCAAAGGGATCAGGAATGATCAAGCCAAACATGGCCACGATGCTGGCTTTTGTAACGACCGATGCAGAAGTTGAAAATAACGCTCTTCAGTCCGCATTAAGCTCTGTCACTGACACGACTTATAACATGATCACAGTTGATGGTGAAACGAGTACGAATGATATGGTTCTTCTTCTAGCAAATGGTCAGGCGGAGAATGAAGTGTTATCAGAAAGTCATCCTGAGTGGCGATTGTTCTTAAGCTCGCTTGAATATGTTTGTCAGCAGTTAGCGAAATTGATCGCTAAAGATGGTGAAGGGGCTACAAAACTCGTTGAAGTTCATGTAAAAGGTGCGGAAACTGAAAACGGTGCGAAAGCAATTGCAAAATCAGTAGTCGGTTCTAGTTTGGTGAAAACTGCCATTTATGGAACCGATGCAAACTGGGGACGCATTGTTTGTGCGATTGGTTACAGTGGGGAATCTGTCCAAGAAGAATCTCTTTCTATATCACTCGGACCAATTAAAGTAGTGGATTATGGGATTACAACGGAATTTAGTGAGGAAGAGGCAAAAACCTATTTAGAAAACGAGAACATTCATATTTATATTGACCTGCATAACGGAAACGAAGAAGCAACAGCATGGGGGTGTGACCTTTCTTATGACTATGTCAGAATCAATGCCTCCTACAGAACATAATCAAAAGTATTTTGTCATTAAATGTGGTGGAAGTATATTAAATCAGCTTCCAGACTCATTTTATCTTGACCTAGTAGCTATGAAAAAACAAGGTTATCATCCCGTACTCGTTCATGGTGGAGGTCCTGAAATCTCAAGGATGCTTGAAAAGCTATCGATTCAGACAACGTTTGTAGACGGACTACGTGTCACAACGGATGAAATGGTCGATACAGTTGAAATGGTACTGAGCGGTAAGATGAATAAGAATCTCGTGAGAAAAATCCACCGTGCAGGAGCGAAAGCCATTGGTATCAGTGGCGTAGATGGAAAACTATTTACATGCAAACAGTCTAGTGAATCACTCGGCCGTGTTGGTGAAGTCATTCATGTAGATAAATCACTAATTGAACAACTCTCTCAAGCTGGGTACATACCGGTTATCTCACCAATCAGTACGGATGAATCTTTCGAACTTCTTAACATTAATGGGGATGAAGCAGCATCAGCTGTCGCTCAGGCAATGCATGCAGATATTTGTCTCGTTAGCGATACTCCGGGTGTGTATGAAGCAATTGATGGGCAAAAAGTTATTTTCAGAACGTTAGATGAGCAAAAAATAACCAGTTTAATAGAAAAAGGCACGATTATTGGTGGAATGATTCCTAAAGTGAAAGGAGCGATTGCCGCTCTTTCAGATAAAGTCTCCTCTGTCATTATTCTTGATGGTCGAGAAGAGAATGCCCTGCTAAAAGCAGTCGCACATGAACCTGTAGGAACCCGAATTGTTCGAAAGGAGTTTGAGAATGTCACTAACTAAAACGTCACAAACAAGCATCATGCCAACATATAATCGCCTTCCGATTACTGCCGTTAAAGGTAAAGGAAGCTTCCTATATAGTGAAGACGGAACAAAGTATCTTGATTTTACATCGGGGATTGCCACATGTAATCTCGGTCATCAACCAGAAGCGATCAAAAAAGCTGTTTCAGATCAGTTGGATCTCCTTTGGCATTGTTCGAATTTATACCATATCCCAAAACAGCAGGAGCTCGCACAGCTGTTAACAGAGAAAAGCTGTTTTGACCAGGTGTTCTTCTGTAATAGCGGTACGGAAGCGAATGAAGCAGCGATAAAGCTCGTTCGAAAATGGAGTGGTAAAGAAACAATTGTAACGTTTAAGAAGTCCTTCCATGGAAGAACGTTAGGTGCCCTTTCTGCTACAGCTCAACCAAACCTTCAAGATGGATTTGGCTCTATGCTTCCTGGCTTTGAATACTTTCCTTACAACGATAGTGATTGTTTATCAGAAATCAAGGAACTGAAACCAGCAGCCGTCATGTTAGAGCTCGTCCAGGGAGAAGGGGGCGTTCGTCCAGCAGATCAGGAGTGGATCTCGGAGCTTGTGTCGATTTGTAAATCGAACGATATTCTTATCGTGGTTGATGAAGTGCAAACTGGGATGGGCCGAACCGGTACGCTATTTGCTCATGAGCAATATGGGTTTGATCCTGATATTATGACGCTTGCCAAAGGATTAGGTTCAGGATTCCCGATTGGTGCGATGCTTGCGAAGGAAAGCGTAGCGTCAACCTTTGGTCCAGGAACTCACGGAAGTACATTTGGGGGAAACCCACTTGCTTCTGCCGCTGCGACTGCGACGATAAAAGAGATCGTTTCTTTACTTAACAACGCAAAAGAAATGGGAGACATGCTAATAAATGAGATAAATAGTTTGTCGGAGCAGCACAATTCCATTATTGAAGTGAGGGGACTAGGTTTACTTATAGGAATTGAAGTGGCGGATGCCGCGCCTTTTGTTAGTAAGCTTAGAGAAAAAGACGTTCTTGTTTTAAGTGCAGGTCCTAACGTCATTCGCATTCTTCCACCTCTTAATGTGAGTACCAAGGAAGCGAAGAAATTTTTGGAGAAGCTAACCGACGTTTTTAAGTCAGCTGAAGAGGAGGATAAGGCATGAAAAAGGGCTATCTTGTATTAGAAAACGGAGCAGTGTTTGAAGGCGATCTAATAGGGACTTTAGAAGCTTCTGGTGAAGTTGTTTTCAATACAAGTATGACTGGTTATCAAGAGATTGTATCGGATCCTTCTTATGCCGGGCAAATCATCGTCTTTTGTTATCCACAAATCGGTAACTATGGCATAAATAAACTTGATAGTGAAAGTGAACATCTTCATCTTCACGGTGTCGTAACGGGAGAGCAGTGTGCGGAACCTAGTCATTATTTAGCAACAGGATCCTTTTCAAATGGTCTGATACAGAATGAAGTTCCTTCTTTAACAGGTGTAGACACTCGGGCGCTTGTTAAAATACTTCGGGATCATGGCACAATGAAGGGGAAAATAACGCGAGAGCTTCCTGACAACAATGTGAAATGGACATCAGAGAAATCATTTGTTCCAAATGTTTCAGTAAAAGAAAAAACACATTATCCAGGTGAAGGGCAACATATTGTGCTGATGGACTATGGGTATAAGAAATCAATTCTTACGTCTCTTCAATCTCTAGATTGTGCTGTAACAATCGTGCCATTTAATACAACTTTTGAGGAAGTTGTCGACCTACAACCAGACGGAGTGGTGTTAAGCAATGGTCCTGGAGATCCTGAAGCATTATCTGCAACTTTTGAGACGATCCGGCTTATTAGTGAAAAATATCCAACTTTCGGGATTTGTCTTGGTCATCAACTTCTCGCTCTTGCACACGGGGCGTCCACTCGAAAGCTACCATTTGGACATCGGGGGTCAAATCACCCAGTGAAGCATTTGGAGACGGGGAAAGTGTTTATCACCTCCCAAAACCATGGTTATGAAGTCGTCCAAGAGACCTTAGAAGATACAGGGTTTGCGCTTACTTTTGTTAATTTAAATGATGGAACCGTTGAAGGGTTAAAACATCAGCATTACAACATTCAATCGGTGCAATTCCATCCTGAAGCACATGCGGGACCTTCTGATACTGCTTTTTTATTCGATGCATTTATGACCCAGATTACGAGAACAGGAGACCAGCACTATGCCTTTACGTAAAGAGTTAAAAAAAGTTGTCATTTTAGGATCTGGCCCTATTGTCATTGGTCAGGCAGCAGAATTTGATTATGCAGGTACACAGGCGTGCCTTGCGCTAAAAGAAGAGGGAATTGAGGTTGTTTTAATTAATAGCAATCCAGCCACCATTATGACGGATTCATCGATCGCGGATCATGTTTATATGGAACCAATGACGCTTCCTTATGTAGAGGAAATCCTCAAAAAAGAAAAGCCTGATGGCATCATTGGCACACTTGGTGGTCAAACAGGTTTAAATCTTGTCGTAGAGCTTTATGAAAAGGGGATTCTAGAAAAGTTGAATGTGGAACTTCTTGGAACATCTGTTGAATCCATTCAAAATGGGGAAGATCGCGAGAAGTTTAGACAGCTCATGCTTGATATTGGCGAACCAGTACCTGAGTCGAAAATTGCCGTGACAAGGGAAGAGGCGTTAACATTCGCTCGAGAAATTGGCTATCCAATTATGGTTCGCCCGGCGTATACAATGGGTGGCGAAGGCGGTGGATTTGCAGCTGATGACAACGCCTTGCTTGAAATTGTTGATCGCGGCCTTTCCTTAAGTCCTATTCACCAGGTGCTTATAGAAAAAAGCATGCTTGGTTGGAAAGAAATCGAATATGAAGTGATGCGTGACGAAAACGATACGTGCATGATCGTTTGTAACATGGAAAATATGGATCCTGTTGGAATTCATACAGGGGATTCGATTGTTGTTGCACCATCTCAAACGCTGAATGATTACCAATACCAGATGCTGCGAAACGTTTCGTTGAAAGTGATTCGCGCCATTGATGTTATTGGTGGTTGTAATATTCAAATTGGATTAAACCCTGAATCAAACGATTATTACATCATTGAGGTGAATCCGCGGGTAAGTCGTTCATCTGCATTAGCTTCTAAAGCTACTGGTTATCCGATTGCACGTATGGCTGCAAAATGTGCCATTGGCTTTACATTAGATGAGCTTCCAAATCCAATTACAGGTAATACTTATGCCGCATTTGAACCTGCCCTTGACTATTTAGTTGTTAAAATACCGAGGTTCCCATTTGATAAGTTTCCTGAAGGTGATCGCGTACTCGGAACGCAGATGAAAGCAACAGGAGAAGTGATGGCCATTGATCGAAGTTTTGAAGGTGCTTTAAACAAAGCTGTTCGATCTCTTGAGAGTGGTCATCAATCGTTAACGGGGTTATATGAAGAGGTTAGTCAAGAGTACCTAAATGAACAGCTAATGACGCCAACAGATGAAAGACTTTTTTTTATTAGTGAAGCTTTTCGAAGAGGTTATTCTGTAGAGGACATTCAATCACTTACAGCCATTGATCGCTGGTTTCTTCATAAGGTGAAGCGAATTGTTGAAGCGGAAGTAAAGGTAATGAATCAAACCGATCTTTCTGAAGAATTGCTTATTCATGTTAAGCAATTAAACGTTAGTGATGCCTACATTTCGAAAGCAACTGGAAAAACGATTGATTCTATCATGAGTATGTGTAAGGAAGCAGGCATCAAGAGGGGAATGAAGCAAGTCGATACGTGCGCTGGTGAATTTGAAGCCATCACACCTTATTTTTACTCCACGTATTTAGGGAGCGATGAGATAGAGCAGATCGGTGAGCCAGGCATCCTCGTTCTTGGTTCAGGGCCAATTCGAATCGGGCAAGGTGTGGAGTTTGACTATTGCTCCGTTCACGCGACACAGGCAGTGAAGAAGTTAGGCTATCGTGCGATTGTTATGAACAACAACCCTGAAACAGTCAGCACAGATTATAGCGTTGCCGATCGTCTTTACTTCGAGCCGCTGTCACTTGAAGATGTTCTAGGGGTGATTGAGAAGGAGCATATTATTGGAGTGGCTGTACAATTTGGTGGTCAAACGGCTATTAATTTAGCGGAAGAGTTGCACGAGCGCGGAGTTCCAATCCTCGGCACACCTGTTGAGAATATTAATAAAGTCGAGGACCGAGATCAATTTTATCAATTATTGGATTCTCTTTCGATTCCTTATATTGAAGGGAAGATGGCTTATCAGCCAGATGAAATGGAGGAGCTTGCCGCAGAGTTAGGGTTCCCAATCATTGTAAGACCTTCCTATGTGATAGGCGGACAAAACATGTTTATCTTCCGTCATATTGATGAACTGAAACGATATACGCAAAAATTACAGAGCAGTTCAAAGAAAATGTGGCCATTCCTTCTCGACCGTTTTGTAGAAGGGATTGAATGTGAAGTCGATGTGATTTGCGATGGTGAGTCAATCGCCATTCCTGGCATTATGGAGCACCTTGAACGAGCGGGCGTTCATTCTGGAGATAGCACAGCGATTTATCCACCTGTATCCATTACAGAAGAGCAGAAAAAAACGATTACGATGTATTCTGAAAAGCTATCTCAAGCGCTCGAGTGTCGAGGGTTAATGAATATTCAATTTGTCATCGATCAAGGTATCATCTATGTTCTTGAAATTAATCCAAGATCTTCGAGAACTGTACCCGTTATCAGTAAAGTAACGAACATTCCTATGGTTGATTGGGCGATTAAAGCACAATTGCAAAGTAACTCATTAGAATCAACGGGATTATTAGAAGAAAAACCTTATTACACCGTGAAGTTCCCTATCTTTTCAAATGGAAAGTTAAAAAACGTTGACCATGTTCTTGGACCAGAGATGAAGTCTACAGGAGAAGTCCTTGCTATGGCGAAAACATCGGAAGAAGCATTAAGAAAAGCGATTGTACCAACGTGGAATCCGAATAAGCTACCTTCTTCCATACTATGTTCGATTAGTGAAGAACATAAAGAAGCTGCTTGTGATGTACTAATGAAGCTTAAAGAAAAAGGTGTCACAATATACGCAACTTCTGGAACAGCCAAATTGTTAAATGATAAAGGCATCCAATCAATCGTGATTAAAAAAGATTTAGATGAAATTGAGGCACTAATGAAAGAAGAGCTAAGCGCAGTTGTATCGATTCCGACAATCGGCAGAGAAAAAGAACGTTCTGGATTTCAAATGCGTGCACTCGCCACACGATATAAAATTCCATGTTTTACACATCTTGACACGCTTCAGTTATTGATCTTAGAAGGATCCAAGACACTTGAAGTCAACAGTCTAGCGCATTGGCACAAAATGAAAGAAACTCCAATCGGTCAGGAAGGATGATTGAATGATGCAGTCGGTAAAAACGGAAAATGAAATCGCAGAAGGAATGAAGGGGAAAGATTTTCTAACGATCGCTGAACTGAGCAGTGAGGAGATTCATTATCTGCTGCAAGAAGCTGAACAGTTGAAAAAGCTTCAAAAGGAAGGGATTCCTCATGAAGAATTAAAGGGAAAAGTGCTTGGGATGATCTTCGAAAAGTCATCAACAAGAACGCGTGTGTCATTTGAAGTAGCGATGCTTCAGCTTGGCGGGCATGCTTTGTTTCTTAGTTCGAAAGATATCCAGCTTGGAAGAGGTGAGACGGTTGAAGACACCGCTAATGTGTTAGCAGGGTACCTTGACGGAGTAATGATTCGAACGTTTGGCCATGAGACGATTGAACGTTTTGCGAAAGCTTCTTCCATTCCGGTTATTAACGGCTTAACAGATACACATCATCCAGCACAAATTCTTGCTGATTTACTAACGATTATCGAGCATAAAGGTCATTTAAATGGTTTGAAAGTAGCTTATTTTGGAGATGGAAACAATGTGGCTCACTCACTTATTGAAGGGGCAGCGAAAGTGGGGATGAATTTCACGATCGCCTGTCCAGCAGGGTATGAACCAGATGAAGCGATCGTAGCGAAAGCGAACGAAGTAGCAAAAGAAAATGGTTCAGTCATTGAAGTAACCGCTGATCCCCTCGCAGCTGCTAAGGATGCGGATGTTCTTATTACCGATGTTTGGGCGAGTATGGGGCAAGAAGACGAGCAAGCTGAACGTGAGGGCGTTTTCGAACCTTATCAGGTGAATGAGGAGTTATGCATAAATGCTGATGAAAACTACATCTTTATGCATTGTCTTCCAGCGCATAGAGGAGAAGAGGTTACAGCGGAAATTATCGATGGTTCTCATTCAGTTGTATACCAGGAAGCAGAGAATCGTCTCCACGCTCAAAAGGCACTTTTGAAACTTTTATTAAAAAGTTAAATTTTTTTCGTGCAATTTGAATAAATATACGTTATCATAGATATTAATACAAAGATAAGGAGTGGATGACATGGCAAAAGAGAAAATCATTCTTGCTTATTCCGGAGGTCTCGATACCTCCATTTCGATAAAATGGTTAGAAGAAAAATATGGATACGAGGTTATTGCCCTTGGACTTGATGTAGGTGAAGGGAAAGATCTTGAGACGATCAAGGAAAAGGCGCTGAATGTGGGTGCCTCAAAAGCTTATATGATTGAAGCAAAAGAACTTCTTGCTGAAAACTATCTTTTACCAGCATTAAAAGCAAATGCATTATACGAAGGGAAATACCCGCTATCCTCAGCATTGTCACGTCCCCTCATTTCAAAGCTTCTAGTTGAAGCGGCTGAACGTGAAGGAGCTACGGCTGTGGCACATGGATGTACAGGAAAAGGAAATGATCAGGTTCGCTTTGAAGTATCGATTCAAGCGTTGAATCCGGACTTGAAAGTGATCGCTCCTGTTCGTGAATGGGGAATGACGCGTGATGAACAGATTGCTTACGCACAAGAAAAAGGGATCCCGGTTCCAGTTAAACTTGATAATCCATTTTCAATTGATGCCAACATTTGGGGGCGTGCATGTGAAGCTGGTGTACTTGAAGATCCGTGGGCTGAGGCTCCAGAAGCAGCATTCGATTGGACAGCACCAATTCACCTAACACCTGATGAGCCGGAATACATTGAAATTGATTTTGAAGAAGGGTGCCCAACAGCACTTAATGGCCAAAAGATGGGGCTAGTTGATCTTATTGAAAAGTTAAATGAAATCGGCGGCGTCCACGGTATTGGACGTATTGATCATATTGAAAATCGTCTCGTTGGGATTAAATCAAGAGAAGTATATGAAAATCCAGGCGCGCTCATTTTGATTAACGCTCATAAAGAATTAGAATTTCTAACACATACTCGTGAAGTATCACAGTTCAAAACGACGATTGATCAGCAGCTTTCCAAACTGATCTATGATGGTTTATGGTATTCACCACTTCGTCAGGCGCTTGAAGGGTTCATTAACGAAACCCAGAAAGTAGTAAGTGGTAAGATTCGTCTTAAATTACACAAAGGGTCAAACACAGTAGTTGGACGTAAATCAGAGAACTCTCTCTATAACGAACAACTTGCAACATATCTTAAAGGTGATCTCTTTGATCATGACGCTGCGGTTGGATTCATTAAACTATGGGGATTACCTACAAAAGTGAATGCGGAAGTGCATAAGAAACAAAAAGTAACTCAATAAGGAGATGTTAGTGTGTCTAAGCTATGGGGTGGACGCTTTACGAAAGAAACGAATAAGCTTGTAGAAGAATATACAGCTTCGATCCAGTATGATAAAGAACTAGCAGAAGAAGATATCGAAGGCAGTCTGGCCCATGTTCAGATGCTTAGTGAATGCGGTGTGATTAGTTGCTCTGATAAGGAAGAAATCGAGCGTGGCTTACACGTTGTTCTTGAGAACATTCAAAATGGAACATTTGACTATGATGTTTCTCAAGAAGACATTCATATGAACATTGAAAAAGCACTTATTGATGAAATAGGACCTGTTGGAGGAAAGCTGCATACCGGTAGAAGCCGTAATGACCAGGTTGCAACGGATATGCATATGTACCTTGTAAAAAAGGTTAACCTTTTTATTTCACATATCGAAGAGGTTCAGCAGGCGATTCTAAGCCAGGCTGAATCTCATGTTGAAACTGTTTTACCAGGTTATACACATTTGCAGCGTGCTCAACCTGTATCATTTGCCCATCATATGCTAGCATATTTCTGGATGTTTGAACGTGATAAGGAAAGATTTCAAGACAGTTTAAAGAGAACAAGCATGTTACCGCTTGGTGCAGGCGCACTAGCTGGAACAACTTTTCCGATTGATCGCCATCGCACGGCAGAACTGTTAGGCTTTGACGCGGTTTATCCGAATAGCATGGACGCTGTTAGTGACCGTGATTTTATTGTCGAGTTTCTTTCAAATGCTTCCGTGCTTATGATGCACATGTCACGTTTATCGGAAGAATTGGTGATTTGGAGCAGTCAGGAGTTCCAATTTATCGAACTAGATGATTCTTTTTGTACGGGATCAAGCATTATGCCTCAGAAAAAGAATCCGGATGTACCTGAACTTCTTCGAGCGAAAACCGGTCGAGTGTATGGGAATTTGTTTAGCTTGTTAACTGTATTGAAGGGACTACCTCTTGCTTATAACAAAGACATGCAGGAAGATAAGGAAGGTATGTTTGATACAGCCAAAACCCTTGATGGTGCTCTTCAACTCTTAGCTCCTATGATTGAAACGATGAGTGTTAAAACTGAAAACATGAAGCAAGCTGTAAATGAAGATTATTCTAATGCAACCGATATTGCGGATTACCTTGTGAACAAAGGAATGACGTTCCGTGAGTCACATGAAGTCATTGGAAAAATTGTACTTTACGGTATCGAGAGAAAGAAATTTTTACTTGATCTTACAATGGAAGAATTTAAATCATTTACGCCATTATTTGAAGAAGATGTTTTTGAAGTGCTTAAGCCTGCTAATGTGATGAACGCAAGAAAAAGCTATGGAGGTACGTCGCCAGAGCAAATCGCAATTCAGATTCGTTTAGCCCATGATCATTTAAATGTAAAAGAAAACGCATAAAGGGCCCTATCCGATAGGATAAGACCCTCATGAAGAAGGAAGTTATTAGCGTTTGCTAAACAAGCGATGGGGTAGAACGGTAGTTGTCTTTTGGAGACACCTCTTTCTAATGAAAGTTGTTAGAGCCTTGTTTTACCAACAGAGTAGTTCAACGCGACCATCTCCTTAAAAGCTTCCGTTTTCCTTATGCACTTTTGTTCTTCCCTCTTCACTAATTATCATGACCACTTTCATTTCGTTCTATACATGCCCATTCCATTTTTTTTCGGATACTTTTTTTCTGTAAGTGGGAGAATAGAAAGAGATGAAAGGAGGGGTAAGATGGGCCGAGGAAAGGCATTTGATCATAAGAAAAAAGGGATGGAACGCGAACGACCAAAAACAGCAGATCAAACAAAGTTTCCCTATGAAGCATCCACGGGGCATAAAACGATCAAGAATGAAGAAAGAGAAGAATAAAGGAAGCTTCCTGCACAGGCAGGGAGCTTTTTACATTCAATTAAGAAACGAAGCTTGGTTTCTTGAGGTTCATTTCCAACTCCAGTAAACTTATAGATAGATAATTGAAAAGGGGACTTTTAAATGGATTCAGTTGGTCTTGTACTTGAAGGCGGAGGGATGAGAGGCGTCTACACGGCGGGAGTTTTAGAGTATATGATGGAGCACGATTTATACTTTCCCTACGTGATAGGTGTATCTGCTGGGGCCTGTAATGCAGCGTCTTACCTCTCAAGACAGAGTGGAAGGAACCGTACCGTACTTATCGATTATGTGAATCATCCAGAATACATTTCATACAAAAATTTATTGCGTAAAAAGCAGCTGTTTGGAATGGATTTGATTTTTAATGAAATTCCGTCTACACATGTGCCTTTCGATTTTCATACGTTTCAAAATGCGACGGAACAATTTGTTATTGGCACAACAGATATTACGACAGGGAAACCTTATTACTTTAATAAGAAAGATGATGGAGAACAAATTCTTTCGATTTTAAGAGCATCGAGCTCACTTCCATTTATGGCGCCGCCCGTGCAAATTGATAATGGATTTTACTTGGATGGCGGTATTACTGATCCAATTCCTGTTCAAAAATCGGAGGCGGATGGAAATAAAAGTCATGTTGTCATTCTGACGCGAAATGAAGGATATCGAAAGCAGAAATCAAAATTATCTTGGATGATTCAACGCCTTTATCGGAAAAATCCTGCGTTGGCAAAAGCCATTACAACACGATATGTTCATTACAATCAAACGCTTGATCATATTGAAGCAAACCGAGACAATTATTTTATCATTCAGCCTTCCACGCCACTTGAAGTCGCACGAATCGAAAAATCACAACTTCGTCTAACCACTTTATACAATCAAGGTTATGAAGATATGAGGGGTCATCATCAAGATCTTGAGAATTGGCTTGAAAAGAGGGAATTAACGAAAGAAACAGTTTGAATGTGTGATCATATGTTTAATCATGTAGCTAACTTGGGAACAGTTCTCCAACACTATGTAGGAGGTCTTTCAAGTGAAAAGCTATCAACTATACATTAACGGTGAATTTACGAACAGTCATTCAGAAGAAATGCTCGACGTGATCAATCCAGCGACAGAAGAAGTGATTTCAAGAATTCCGAAAAGTGATGAGAACGACGTGCAGCGTGCAATCGAAGCTGCTAAAGCTTCCCAAAGAGAATGGGAAATGAAACCCTCGATAGAACGAGCTGAATACTTATATAAGATTGCAGATAAAGTAGAAGAAAAAAAAGACACCTTTATTAACATGTTAACTGAAGAAAATGGTAAAACAGTCGATGCTTCACAGGCAGAAGTAGAATTAACAATTGACTACTTCCGCTATATGGCAGGTTGGGCAAGAAGATACGAAGGAGAAGTACTCCCGAGCGATCGCCCAAACGAAAATATCCTTGTTTTCAAGAAGCCTATTGGAATCGTCGGCGGGATTGTCCCTTGGAACTTCCCAATGTTTATCTTTGCTCGAAAAGTAGCACCAGCGTTTGTCACAGGTTGTCCGATTATTATTAAACCAAGTCAATATACACCAAATACAGCCTGTGAGCTAGCAAGTATTATCGATGAAGTAGAGGTCCCTAAAGGGGTATTTAGCTTAGTTACTGGTAAAGGTTCAGACATTGGTACTCCTCTTGCTTCTTCACCAGACGTACAAATGATTAGCTTAACGGGAAGCTATCCAGCTGGTTCAAAAGTAATGGAAGCAGCTGCTAAAAACATTACAAAAGTGAACCTTGAGCTTGGGGGTAAAGCGCCAGCGATCGTAACGAAACATGCGAACGTTGACCTAGCCGTTGAGAAGATTACGACATCTCGTATCACAAACAATGGTCAGGCTTGTACAAATGCAGAGCGTGTTTATGTACATGAAGATGTAGCAGAAGAATTTATCTCAAAAATCACCAATACTTTTAAGAATACTAAAGTAGGGGACTCTTTGAACGAAGATGGATGTGACATTGGTCCACTTGCGAACAAACAGCAAATCGATTCTGTCGAAGAAATGGTGAATAATGCCATTAAGGCTGGGGCTGTAGTGAAAACAGGTGGGAAACGTGTTAATCGGGATAAAGGCTTTTTCTTTGAACCAACCGTTCTTACTGATGTTTCGCAGGATATGAACGTCATTCAGGAAGAAATTTTTGGTCCTGTTTTACCAATTGTCGTTTATAGCGATTTTGATAAAGTGCTTGAAATGGCAAATGATACACATTATGGTCTATCTTCATCAATTTTTAGTGACAATATGCATGAAGTTATGAAAGCTTCTAATGTACTCAGATATGGTGAAACATACGTGAACCGTGAGAATTTTGAAGCTGTTCAAGGTTTCCATGCCGGTATGGGACAATCAGGTATCGGTGGTGCTGATGGAAAACATGGTCTTAACGAATATCTTAAGACTCATGTCATTTATATGGAGTACGATCAAGATATCAAATAATGAAACCGGGCGTATGCCCGGTTTTCTAATGTTTGAAGAATGATGAATGTAGGGCGTATAATAGAAAGGTAGAACAATATTAAGATGAGGAAAAGAGGGAGAATATGTTTGATTCTCGTATTATAGAGTTTGCTGAGAAGTTAGTACAATACTCAACTAAAGTTCAGCAGGGTGAACATGTCTTAATCGAAGCCTTCGATGTAGACAATTCGCTCGTTCGCAGCATTGTGAAAGAAGTACATAAAGCTGGGGGATTTCCACATGTGAACCTAAGAGATAATCAAGTTCTTCGTGAGCTATTAATGAATGCCACAGAAGAGCAAATCACAGAATGGGCTGAAATTGATTTAAATCAAATGAAAAAAATGGATGCGTATATTGGCATTCGAGGTTCAGAAAACATAAATGAGTTATCAGATGTACCGGAAGCAAAAATGGCATTATATAATCAAATTTATAAAACAAAAGTTCATAGTACTCAACGTGTGAAGCATACGAAATGGGTTGTGATGAGGTATCCTAACGCATCCATGGCACAGCTTTCTGGCATGAGTACTGAAGCATTTGAAGACTTCTATTTCAATGTTTGCACGATGGATTATGCAAAAATGAGTGAAGCGATGGATGCCCTTGTTGATCGTATGAACAAAGCTGATGAGGTACGAATTGTTTCTCCTGATACGAACCTAAGCTTTTCTATTAAAGATATTCCAGCTGTAAAATGTGCTGGAGAACTTAATATACCTGATGGCGAAGTATTTACAGCACCGGTTAAGGATAGTGTGAATGGTGTTATTACGTATAACACACCTTCTCCATATAATGGATTTGTGTTCGAAAATGTTCAGCTTACATTTGAAAATGGAAAAGTGATTGATGCAGTTGCAAATGATACAGAACGACTCAATCAAATTCTAAATACTGACGAAGGTGCGCGATATATTGGAGAATTTGCAATTGGTGTCAATCCCTTCATTCGTGAGCCGATGAAAGACATATTATTTGATGAAAAAATTGATGGGTCATTTCATTTTACTCCTGGACAAGCATATGATGAAGCACCAAACGGCAACGATTCTTCCGTTCACTGGGATCTTGTCTTAATCCAACGACCTGAATATGGTGGTGGAGAAATCTGGTTTGATGACGAGTTGATTCGTAAAGATGGGAAGTTTGTCCCAGAAGCCCTTCAAGTGTTAAACCCTGAAAATCTTAAATAAAGATGAGAAACGCATCCACCGGATGCGTTTTTTCGTACAGATGACCAATCACATTTTCATTTCTTTGAATATAAATAAAGAAAACTACTTAAGACAGGAAGTGCCTTCCAATGGAAATACATTGTGATGGATGTACGAAGGAGATGAGAGACTGGGAAACCATTCATATGGTAAAGTTCGATAAATGGTATGTTGGTCATTTCAACTGTTTATTGAACTTGAAAAAAAAATTAAATCTCAATAGACCGATTAAGTGGGATAAATTAGAGGGGAAAAAGGATAACCAGAAAGACTCAGATGGAAAAACAGCAAATTAGATCGAGGGGCAAGAAAAGACGCTAACTTTAATTAGCGTCTTTTCTTGTATATACCATCTCTTCATTCGCCGTTTTCTTCCATGTAGGTTGTGGCTTGTTCTGGATGGATCGTAAAAGTGAGCGGTGTTTTCTTTATGTAGCCAGCCTTTTAAGTTCTTTAAACGTGGCGCTCACTGTTTCTCTTGTTGAACCGATCATCGTGGCAATATCAAAATGTGTTAACTGAATGTCAATGGTTTGCCAACCATCTATTATTTTCCATAATTTTGAAAGGCGTTTAATAGCTAAGTAAGCTGAGTAACAAGAGGGAGAGGAGAGGAATAATGTAGAGCATCTACAATTAAGAGGTGATCCTATGTTTGACTCGCATACTCCAGTAAGATATACCGCAATAGGAGACTCCATTACGTTAGGCACTGGAACGGTTTTATTTACTCCTACGTTTGTAGACTTTTATTCCAATTCGCTACATTCCAATTTGCAAATTCCGGTTAAAGTGCAGACTTTTGCAGAAAATGGGGCGACGACTGCAGATGTGAAACGATGGCTTTATTGCTCCCAAATCCCAATGAGATACTCGCCAGTCATTACGGTGACAGCTGGAGGAAACGATCTTATTGATGCAGCTGAAGCATACGGTATTACTAAAGATGAAGCTGTTTTAAACGAGGCTTTGCATGAATGTTGTCAGAATATGAGTTGGATTGTAACCTACTTATCGAAGGAGCTAAAACAGAATTATGCTAATGCGATGATTCGGATAGTGAATTTGTATAATCCGATTCCAGACTTACCTTTTTCAGATTTTTGGGTTAAGGCGTTTAAC
Organism: Guptibacillus hwajinpoensis; assembly: GCF_020524165.1. Taxonomy (GTDB): domain Bacteria; phylum Bacillota; class Bacilli; order Bacillales; family Guptibacillaceae; genus Guptibacillus; species Guptibacillus hwajinpoensis_D. The sequence goes on along the minus strand of NZ_JAIVKU010000004.1, from coordinate 767,045 downwards.
CGACATATTGAAACATGTTCAACTGGAGAATTTGTTGAAATTGCCAATGTTTTTCCTGTTTTTAAAGGGAGGGAAAAACAATTTTTGGCTTCAGACGGTATTCACCCCAATACACAGGGCCACAAAGAAATTTCAAATGTACTTATGAAAACAGGAATTAATCTATAAATGTTTAATTTATTTAATGCAAGGGTAAAATTTCGTGTTATCACTTTAATCGTATTTTGGGGAGGAACTTATGGTAAAACAATCAATTCAAATAAACGAATTACGAGAACAAATGCTTCATTCCTATAAGGCGACGCGCGCAATGACTAATACATTAGTAGAACCACTTGAGACCGAGGATTTTACCATCCAATCAATCCCAGATGTAAGTCCACCCAAATGGCATATGGCTCACACAACTTGGTTCTTTGAGACGTTTATTTTAAAAGAGTATAAAGAAAATTATGAGTCTTTTCATAAAGAATTTGACTATTTATTTAACTCATATTACGAAAGTGTTGGAAGTTACTTTCCACGACATGCAAGAGGGTTACTAAGTAGACCAAGTATCGATAAAGTAAGAAGCTATCGCTCAGATATCGATGAAGAAATGATGGACGTCATTAAGTTAATCGATGAAGAACATCTCCATCAAATTGCGGATCTAGTTGAAATTGGGCTAAATCATGAACAGCAGCATCAAGAACTTTTAATGACAGATATTAAATATAATTTCTCAGTTAATCCGCTTTATCCTGTATACCATTCACTTGATGTCGAGCCAACAGTAAAGGCGACACCGCTTGAGTGGGTATCATTCGAGGGTGGACTTATTGAAACGGGTAAGAATGAAGGAAACGGCTTTTCTTTTGACAATGAGCGGCCAGTACATAAGGTATGGCTTGAGCCATTTAAGTTAGCGACGAGAACCGTGACGAATGGAGAATACATGGAATTTATCAATGCTGGAGGCTATGAGCAGGCTACCTACTGGTTATCCGACGGTTGGGCAACAGTGAAGAAAGAAAATTGGAAAGCGCCACTTCATTGGATCGAAAAAGATGGTGAGTGGTATACATTTACACTTCATGGGCTAGTCCCGATTAATCAAGAAGAGCCCGTTACCCATATTAGTTATTACGAAGCCGAAGCATATGCAAGCTTTGTAGGAAAACGCCTACCTTCAGAATCAGAGTGGGAAGTTGCAGTGAGGGATCAGCCGATCGTTGGTAATTTTGTAGAGGATGGTCACTATCATCCGGTTGCATCAGTGAAAGAAGAGGAAGGCAACATTAAAAAAGCTTATGGAGATGTATGGGAATGGACGAAAAGTCCTTATATGCCATATCCAGGTAACAAACCTCTTGACGGAGCATTAGGTGAGTATAATGCTAAATTTATGAGCAGCCAAATGATTTTACGTGGAGGATCATGCGTCACTTCGCAATCTCATATCCGTCCGACGTATCGTAATTTCTTTGGTCCTGAGAAACGCTGGCAGTTTACGGGTATTCGACTTGCAGAGGACGTAGAATAACAGGCTCCCACTTCTTTAGCTTATAAATCTTATGACGAAAATAGCGTAATCTTCCTTGCAGACATTTGAAGATTATTTCGATATAATTGTCTCTGAAAAGAAAGATAGAAGGAGCGATGAATGTGAAAAAAATTGCAACGGCTGAATCTTATCAGTCCTTTATTAATGATGAAAAGGTATCTATTCTAAAATACGAGGCAAACTGGTGTCCAGATTGCAAACGACTAGATTTTTTCATTGATGATATTATAAATACTCACCAAGATAAAGCCTGGGCTCAAATTGATATTGAACAGTTTCCTGAAATTACAGAGGAAAATGATGTAATGGGAATTCCGAGTTTGCTTATTTATCAAGATGGAAAAAAGATTGGTCACTTGCATAGTGCCAATACTAAGAATCCAGATCAGGTTAAAGAGTATTTAAGTCAATTTTAATGAAGAAAGAAGATTGCCTGTGTGCAATCTTCTTTTATTTAGTTAGGACATATTGAACTGTGCCATCAATTAATGAGTGGACATAGGCGATGGAGTAACCAATACTGAGATAAATCGAAAGCGTTTCGCTACAAGAAGAGTGAATAGGTTCCGTTGGTGCATGAAGACTTTTGTACAGTGAAGTTGTTTTGTTTAAAAATGGAGAACATTGAAGGAGTATAACATGAGTGCCGCTCCATGAAGTCCCGATCTGGTTTCTGCTCATCATTATCCTCCTTTATCTAATTTTGAATGATCATTTTCACAACTTCTCAACGACCAAATTCCATTTAATTTAAGTAACAGATAGAAACAGTCATCTAAATAAGATATGAGATAAATAAAGGTTATGCTTTTAATATGACTTTATTTTAAAAATATTTTGAATTTAAACTTAGTAACTGGTATATTAGTAGCATATACCGGCATACTTCTCTTAAATATTTGTAGGCTTTTTGAAAAATTGTAGGATTTCTAGGATAATGGTCGGTGCATGTCATTTCTTAATTCTCCAGATAAGGGCAAACCATTCTAAAGGATGGGACGCAAAGACACAGGTCTACTGTTGGGTCACCAACTACGACGGCTGGTCCTCCTGGAAAACCCGATAAGGAGGAGAGAAGAATGACCATGGCAGAGATTAAGCCTAAGAAAGTACTGGATCAAGAATGGGTTATTCTAATGAGGGCTGCCCGCGAAATTGGACTACAGAAAGAAGAGGTAAGGTCATTCTTAAGACAAGACAGAGAGCCGACATCTATGAATGTACATAAATAAAGAGCGTCCTAAGAGTAATGAGTTCCGTTACAAATCGCAATCAATGAAAATACAGACTAAAATGTGCCACAAATTGTATAGCAATTTGTGGCTTTGTTTTTTTGATATAAAAGAATTTACATTAAATATGAACAAAATTTGCAGGTAAATTTACATGCGAATTTACCGATCCGCATCAATACAAGGACTTATTAATGTGGAAAATACCAAAAGGAATCCTCAACGATTGGAGGCAATAGCTGCCTGCATAGGGACTACCGCTATTTGTGCTAATAGGGCAGGTTAAGCTAATAATTATGGTCGGATTACCTTTCAAGTAACGGTTTGGTATTGAAAATAGAAGGAACTTTATTGGTGATGTAGAATTGAATGTTTATGTAATTTAGTGTATAGATTAGCAGTATATTGATTGAAATCTTGTGACAGGTGTAGGTGGGTTAAATTCATCCATTTTTTGAGGGGAAAGGTGATTATATGAAAAAAACCCAGTCAAAAGACGGCACAACCTTGGCGTACGATGTCTACGGTAATGGTCCAGCACTCATTTACATAACGGGTGCAAGCTGCCATCGCTCATTTAAGCCTATAGTGCGAGATGCCAAAACATTTGCCACTGAATTCACTGTTTACAATTACGACCGACGTGGACGCGGCGATAGTGGTAACACACTGCCTTATACTATAGAACGTGAAATTGAAGATATAGAAGCCATGATTGATGCGGCAGGCGGTAGGGCGCATTTGTATGGACATTCTTCTGGTGCTGTAATCGCACTCGAGGCTACGCTTCGACTTGGAAACAAAGTGCAAAAAGTAACGATGTATGATGCGCCATATGTACGTGACGAGAAAGAAAAAGCCGAATACAAACAATTAAGTCAAAAAATACACAAACTTCTCAATAACGAGAAAAATGCAGAAGCAATGCTTACATTTTTGAAGGGGATTGGGATGCCAAAAGTATTTGTTTTATTGCTACCGTTATTTCCTGGCTGGAGAACTACGAAAGCTCTAGCTCCAACTCTTGCTTATGATATTACTCTAACACAGGATATGCCACCCGTTGAAAGAGCTACTCGAATATCCATTCCAACGCAAATAATCGTTGGTGAAAAAAGCCCGGACTCGATAAATGATGTTGGTCGCCAACTAGCGAAGGCAATTCCAAACGCAAGGTTTGTACAACTTGCAAAGCAAGACCACATGGTTAGCGGAAAAACCCTTCTGCCAATCCTTTCGAGCTTTCTCAAGGAATAATGCCTTAACAACTACTTAAAAAAAGATTATTGAAAAGAGTGGCTGGACTGGTTTGGTCTAGACCTCGAAATCGACCATTAATGTATATTGCTAATATTATTAGCGAAACCGTTCGATCATTATCCAATGAAACGTTTATTGGAGATATAGGCGGTGATGAATTTGTAGTCATATTACCTCATCACGAATACAAAGAGGTTTGTCGGAATAACTTAAGAAACTTTACATATGACTTACATTCCTTTTTTAGGACTGAACACATAGAGTTGGGGAAATGCGGTCTTATTCTCGAAGTGGAACGTTAGAGGATAAACCTCTCACTTCTTTATCTATAGCTGTTATTACAAACTTTTCACATCATTTGAGACAGTAGAGGAAATCGGTGAAAAATCTGCTCAGGAAAAAAAACAATGTAAAAGCTATCTTGGGAATTGTTTTGTTTCCAATGATAATAGTAAAGTGAAATTAGGATAAAGAAAGATACTTGACTTTAGCCCATTATTTTTTGTATCATATGTCATATCAATCTCATACATAACCATACTAACTATGAAGGACAAATAGTAATCAGATAATCCTTAATTAAGCGATTCGGGGACGGTGCGAGCCCGAAGTAAGGTCTGATGAAACGGCGGTCTGGAGTTAAACGTTCTGAAAGTGGATGCAAAGCATGCATCAACTAGGGTGGAACCGCGGGTGCATAGGCTCTCGTCCCTGGACAGTAATTGTCCATGGACCGGGGGCTTTTTATATTGATTGAAAAAAGGAGAGAATGACATGACAATTTCAATGGATCAGATCGTATCTGTATCAAAGCACAGAGGATTTATTTTTCCGGGGTCTGATATTTACGGAGGACTCGCAAATACATGGGATTATGGTCCTCTTGGAGTCGAACTTAAAAACAATATTAAAGGTGCATGGTGGAAGAAGTTTGTACAAGAATCTCCTTATAATAGTGGGCTTGATGCAGCAATTCTGATGAATCCAAAAACATGGGAAGCTTCAGGTCACCTAGGTAACTTTAATGATCCATTAATTGATTGCAAAAGCTGTAAAACACGCCATCGCGCAGATAAATTAATTGAAGATGCGTTGTCCACAGAAGAAGATGAAATGATCGCTGACGGTCTTTCTTTTGAAGAAATGGAACGCCTGATAAAAAACAATAACATCACTTGTCCTGAATGTGGTAGTGAAGATTTCACGGAAATTCGTCAATTTGATTTGATGTTCAAAACACACCAGGGGGTAACGAAGTCAAGCACAAGTGAAATTTATCTTCGCCCTGAAACAGCCCAAGGAATTTTCGTTAACTTCAAAAATGTTCAGCGTTCAATGCGTAAAAAAGTACCTTTTGGAATTGCTCAAATCGGAAAAAGTTTCCGAAATGAAATTACACCTGGTAACTTTACGTTCCGAACTCGCGAATTCGAACAAATGGAGCTTGAATTTTTCTGTAAACCCGGTGATGAACTCGAATGGCATGACTATTGGAAAGAGTACTGCAAAAATTGGTTGCTGAATCTTGGGGTAAGTGGAAATAGCATTCGATTACGTGAGCATGCGGAAGATGAGCTTTCTCATTATAGTAACGCAACAACGGATATTGAGTATAAATTTCCATTTGGTTGGGGTGAACTATGGGGAGTTGCTTCAAGAACCGATTATGACCTTAAGCAGCACATGGAGCACTCTAATGAAGATTTTACTTATCATGATCAGCAAACGGGTGAAAAATATGTACCTTATTGTATCGAACCTTCACTCGGTGCAGACCGCGTAACGCTTGCTTTCTTAATTGAAGCATATGAAGAACAAGAGCTTGAAGATGGTACTTCAAGAAGCGTAATGCACTTCCACCCGGCGATTGCGCCATTTAAAGCAGCTGTCTTCCCACTTTCTAAAAAACTTTCTGAAGAAGCACGCGCTGTACATGCTGAACTATCTAAATACTTTATGGTTGATTATGACGAAGCTGGTTCAATCGGTAAACGTTACCGTCGTCATGATGAAATTGGTACGCCTTACGCGATTACGTTTGATTTTGACTCTGTTGAAGACCAGCAAGTCACGATCCGTGACCGTGATACAATGGAACAAAAAAGAATGCCGATTTCAGAACTAAAGAGCTTTTTAGAAGAAAAAACACAATTTTAAATGAAGAAAGCCGCTCGAGTACGAGCGGCTTTCTTTACAAATTAGGGAGTGAGTACAAGGTGAGAATTCTTTGGGATTTTGATGGAACACTATTTGATACATACCCTGCTTTTACAAGAGTGATGAAGGAGCTAGTTTCTTCTGATATAAAAGATGAAGAGATATTAAAGGAGTTAAAAGTTTCCTTTCGTCATGCCACGGAAACTTTTGGTTTAACAGACGAGCAAATCGCAACTTTCCGAGAAAAAGACAATGCTCTATCGCCTGACGACAAACCCCCTTTCCCAGGATTAAAAACCATTCTTGAACAAGCAGACTTAAATGTGATTATGACACATAAACCACGTGCTGAAGTGATCGCTATTTTGAAGCATTTCGATATGGAACATTATTTTGCTGATCTTGTGGCAGGTGATGATGGTTTTCCTCGAAAGCCAGATCCAGCATCTTACCATCATTTGAATGATCGATACCATCTTGATCTTGCGGTGGGAGATCGTCTATTGGATATTCTTCCTGCAAAAGAAGTTGGAATGAAAACATGCCTTTTTCAAAATGAGGCTCCAGGTGCCGATTTCTATGTGACGAATTATCATGACTTAAATGAAGAACTTTGGCCTTCTAATAATTAATATAGAATCAGTTGATCCCCTTTGTGTTCATATGTGATAATACACATATGAACACAAAGGGGATGTTTTTGATGGATAAAAAACTTCGGTTTATATTAATCACATTTTTGCTAGGTGTTTTTCTAGGTGCTCTTGACTCCGGCATTGTATCTCCTGCTTTGACCACGCTGATAGAAGATCTTGGCATTGATTTGAAATGGACGGTATGGGTCGTGACGATTTATACGCTTGTCTATGCGGTAAGCATGCCGATCGTAGGAAAACTTGCAGACTTGTTTGGGAGAAAACGTGTTTTTCTTACGGGTATTACATTATTTGCAATCGGTTCTGTAATCGCTGGCTTTAGTCAATCTCTTCCTTATCTATTAGTAGGTCGTGCCGTACAAGCTCTTGGCGGTGGTGGAATCATCCCCATCGCAAATGCCGTTATTGGAAGCAGTTTTCCTAAAGAAAAACGTGGCATGGCACTGGGGTTTGTTGGAGCCATGTTTGGAATAGCTACGATCCTAGGGCCAAATGTAGGGGGGTTCTTCGTTGCTCAGTTAAGTTGGAGATGGATATTCTTTATCAATATTCCGATTGCGCTTATCATTCTTGCAATGGGCTTGAAACTTCCAGATGATCGAACGGAGGGTGAAAAGCCTTCACTTGATTGGGGTGGAGCGGCCGTTTTATCACTCGTTATCGTAAGTCTTTTACTAGGATTAACGAATCTTGATACGAATGAATTTGTTCAATCCATCCTATCGATGACAGTCTGGCCATTATTGCTAATCAGTATTGTTTTCATCTATCCACTTATTCGAGTCGAAAAATTAGCGAAAGACCCGATTATTAAATTAAGTTACTTTAAAGATCGTAACATTGTGTTAGCTTTACTGATCTCAACGATAACTGGTATTGGTATCATTAGTATGATTTTTGTCCCTTCATTCTCGGAAATCATTTTATCGTTATCAAGAGGTCAGGGTGGTTATGTCATGACGATATTGGCGGTAGCATCAGGTTTCGCAGCACCAATAGGTGGTGTGCTTCTCGATAAATGGGGAGCGAAGCAAGTTGTCCTCCTAGGATTTTCGTTAAGTCTTCTTGGATCTCTTTTCTTTGTCTATCTAGCAGATGGATGGATAACCTTATCCCTTGGCATGGTTTTATCTGGTGTAGGAATTGGATTCACGATGGGGACGCCACTAAATTACATTATGCTTGAGTTAACACCTGATCGAGAAGCTGGTGCTGCTCTATCGCTTGTTAGCTTGTTTCGTTCGGTGGGCACATCACTTGGTCCCGTTATTCTTGCAGGTTTCATTGCCACGTCGGGTGCCACAACTTTTAGCGGAAGTAAAATGACTGACGCGATTAGGGATGTGATTTTATCCGGATATCAACATATGTACCTAGCTGCCTCCGTTATTTTTTTCATCGGTCTCATTCTCGGAGTCTTCTTGAAAATGCCTGCCAAAGAATCTGAAGTTCATCGTTCGTACTAAATGGTAGATTGGCATTCATTTTCATCATTAAAAAAGCCAACTAGAAAAGCCAGAATCGAGAACTATTGGCTCGATTCTGGCTTTTTTATTGTCCAAATCTGTTAAGAACCTCATAAAAGTGGGTAAGAAATTCAAAAAACTTTCTTTCAGAAGGAGCAAGTTCTCTCCCTTGTGGAATGATGACACCGACTGTTCTTGTGACATTTGGCTCTGATAACTCGATTTTCACTGTCTCACCGGGCAGCTGTTCTGAGAGTGTGATTTCAGGTAAAAGACTTACCCCTAATCCTGCTGCCACCAGCCCCTTAATCGTATCAATGTCTTCCCCTTCAAATGCAACCCGAGTTTTAAAACCAACCTGCTGACATGCTGATGTAACTAGATGATGAAGCGCATATCCTGAACGAAATAAAACAAATGGTTCATTCTTCAATTGCCCAAGTCTCAACATTGGGTAATCCGCTAACTCGTGTGAGATTGGTAGAAGAGCGAGTAGTTTTTCAGTGAAAAAGATGTGGCCTTCAACATCTGTTCGATCTTTTGGTACTGGAGATACGAAGGCAATATCGATTTCTCCTTTGCTGACAGCATCCGTCAGATCTTGCACAGATCCTTGCCTTAATTGAAATCCAACGCTTGGATGCTCTTTACGAAATGCTGAGATAACAGTAGGTAGCGTTTTGGCGGCTAAACTGTTCGGAAAGCCGATACGGATTGTTCCGGTGTCTGGATTAAGAAATTCATAGACTGCTTGTCTCGCACGTTCAATTTCTGAAATGGCTGTCTCGGCGTGATCCATAAATATTTGTCCAACTTGAGTTAACTTTACATTTCTCCCTTCCCGAATAAATAATTGTACGCCAAGTTCCGATTCAAGATTGGCGATTTGTCGACTTACAGCTGATTGAGCAACGTGAAGAGAAGTAGCTGCTGCAGTCACATGCTCTCTTTTTGCAACTTCCATAAAATAATATAACTGCCTAAGTTCCATAAAAAAGCAATCTCCCTTTTGATTCATATCAATAATAGATTAATTATATCTAAATTATATATTGGAAGCATTGGTTAATGCAATGTACAATGAGTGTAGAATATTTAAACAATTTCGACGTTATGGCGTTAAAGCGAGAAACCATAATGAATTGGGATAAGAGCGAGGAGTGGGAATATGGATAGAACAAACTTTCCAGAGAAACAGGGATTATATGATCCAATTCATGAGCATGACGCTTGTGGCATCGGGCTGATCGCCAATATAAATAATGTGCCTGCGCATGACATTATTGAAAAGGGAGTCTATATGCTACGTCAGCTAGATCATCGCGGAGGGCAGGGAAGCGATCCTGACACGGGTGACGGTGCGGGCATTATGCTACAGATTCCACACGAATTTTTCCAAAAGAATTCTGGGTTTAACCTCCCGAATAAAGGGGAGTACGGTGTCGGAATGATGTTTCTACCCGTTGATAATCAGCTGAGACAGCGCGCAAAACAAATTGTTGAAAAAGCAATCGAGGAAGCAGGCCAAGAATTTATTGGCTGGAGAACCGTTCCTGTAGATGAAACAACAATTGGAGAAGCTGCATGTATTGCTCAGCCTGTCATTCGACAGGTTTTTATTAAGAAGAGCGATATATCTGCTGAAGAATTTGAACGTAAATTGTACGTGATTCGTAAAAAAGCAGAGAAGCAAGTATCTCAAGATTCACAGCTATCAAAGACAAAGTATTACGCAGCTAGTTTCTCAAAAGATACGATTGTTTATAAAGGAATGCTTACACCAGAACAGCTTGATCAATTTTATTTGGATTTAAAAGATCCAAGTTTTAAATCTGCTTTTTCGATGGTGCATTCACGCTTTAGTACAAATACTTTCCCAAGCTGGGATCGGGCGCATCCAAACCGCTACCTCATTCATAATGGAGAGATTAATACGCTTCGAGGAAATGTAAACTGGATGAGAGCAAGAGAAGGTGCTCTTCAATCAGATGTATTTGGAGATGATATGAAGGACATTGCTCCAATCGTACGACCAAATGGGAGTGATTCTTCTTCGCTAGATAACTGTTTAGAATTCTTGAATCTTTCTGGCCGTTCACTACCACATGCAGCCATGATGATGATTCCTGAGCCGTGGGATCGTGATGCAACGATGCTTGATCCTAAAAAAGCTTTCTACGAGTATCATAGTACGTTAATGGAACCATGGGATGGACCGACTGCGATCGCATTTACGAATGGCCGCCAGATAGGTGCAATGCTTGATCGAAATGGATTGCGTCCTGCTCGATACGTAATCACAAACGATGATACGTTTATTCTATCATCTGAAGTTGGCGTTATCGAAATAGATGAAGAGAAGATAGTAGAAAAAGGTCGCTTAAGCCCTGGCAAAATGCTTCTGTTAGATCTAGAAGAAAAGCGACTTGTGTATGATGAAGAAATTAAAACCCAAATCGCAACAGATAAACCATATCGCAAATGGTTAGATGGAAATTTAATGAGCTTATCTCCTGAACCAAGTAAAACGAGAGAAATGGATGAAAAGGAGCTTATTAAGACACAAAGAGCATTTGGCTACACATATGAAGAATTAACGAAGAATATTGCTCCAATGGTAACAGAAAAGAAAGATCCAATAGGCTCAATGGGGAATGATGTGCCTCTGGCCGTTCTTTCTGAGCGACCGCAGCTTTTGTTTAACTATTTTAAGCAATTGTTTGCTCAAGTTACGAATCCACCAATTGATTCGATTCGAGAAGAATCGGTTACTTCAACAATGACGCTGCTTGGACCAGAGGGTAACTTACTTGAAACGGATCCACGAAGTGCTAGACGCATTCGACTTGAAACACCTATTCTAACTGATAGTCGTTATGAGGCAATTAAGGCGTTAGATGAAGAGGACTTTCATCCAGAAACCTTAAGTTTGCTATTTGATGCAGCTCGTGGTGAAACAGAAATGGAACATGCTTTACTTGCCTTGTTCCGAAAAGCTGATCGTGCCATTAAAAACGGGAAAAGCATTCTGATCCTTTCAGATTCAGGGGTTAACCGTGAGAAAGCAGCAATTCCATCATTACTTGCATTGAGTGGTCTTCATCATCACTTAATTAAGAGAGAAACGCGTACGAAAGTAAGTTTAATCGTTGAAACAGGTGAGGCAAGAGATGTTCATCAGTTTGCAATGCTGATTGGGTATGGTGCTGATGCTATCTATCCTTATGCTGCGTACGACTCCATTAATCAAATGATTAATGATGGTACGATTGAAGGTTTTTCTTTCGATGACGCGATCAACAATTATATTGAAGCTGCAACAACTGGAATTGTAAAAGTGATGTCAAAAATGGGTATCTCGACAATTCAAAGCTACCGTGGTGCTCAAATCTTCGAAGCAATCGGTGTTAGCAACGAAGTCATCGATCGTTATTTTGCTGGTACGGCTTCACAAATTGATGGCATTCCAATTGACATTATTGCGACAGAAACGTTAATGAGGCATCATTTTGCTTATCATGATTCTGTATATAGTGATTTAACGCTTGAAACGGGCAGTGAACTTCAGTGGAGGAATGGAGGAGAGCATCACTCTTTCAATCCAAAAACAATTCATACGCTACAACACGCTGCTAGAAGCAATAACTATGAATTATATAAAAAATTCTCTGGAATGGCGCTTGAAGAGAATTTGACTTATCTTAGACAGGCGATTGATTTTGGTTCCAAAGAATCGATTTCAATTGATGAGGTTGAAAGTATTGAATCCATTACACGTCGCTTTAAGACTGGAGCAATGAGCTATGGCGCTCTTAGCGGTGAAGCTCACGAAGCTCTTGCAATTGCAATGAACCGTATTGGAGGACGAAGCAATAGCGGTGAAGGTGGAGAAGATCCTTCTCGCTTTACAGCAGATGAAAATGGAGATCTGCGTCGAAGTGCGATTAAACAAGTAGCGTCAGGTCGCTTTGGCGTATCAAGCTACTACTTAAGCAATGCAGATGAAATTCAAATTAAAATGGCACAGGGTGCGAAGCCTGGTGAGGGTGGTCAGTTACCTGGTAAGAAAGTATATCCTTGGATTGCAGAAGTTCGTGGATCGACTCCAGGAGTAGGGTTGATTTCACCGCCACCACATCATGATATTTATTCGATTGAGGATCTTGCCCAACTCATCCATGATTTGAAAAATGCAAATCCATCAGCACGTATTAACGTAAAGCTCGTTTCGAAAGCAGGCGTTGGAACAATTGCTGCAGGTGTGGCGAAAGGACTAGCGGACGTTATCCTAATTAGTGGATATGAAGGTGGTACTGGAGCATCGCCAAGAACGAGTATCAAACATGCTGGACTTCCTTGGGAGCTAGGCTTAGCGGAGACGCATCAAACGCTCGTATTGAATGATCTTCGTGACCGTGTTGTTCTTGAAGCGGATGGAAAAATGATGACCGGTCGTGATGTTGTGATGGCGGCGATTCTTGGAGCAGAAGAATTTGGTTTTTCAACTGCACCACTTGTTGTTCTTGGGTGTATTTTAATGAGAGCTTGTCATTTGGACACATGTCCAGTTGGTGTAGCCACTCAAAATCCTGAACTTCGCAAGAAATTTATGGGTAACCCGGATCACGTGGTTAATTATATGCAGTTTATTGCTCAAGAAGTTCGAGAAATCATGGCTGAACTTGGCTTTAGAACAATTGAAGAAATGATTGGTCGTACCGATGTACTGAAAGTAAGTCGTCGTACAAAAGACCATTGGAAAGCTAGATATCTTGATCTTAAACCGCTTCTTTATCAGCCGCATGTATCAGAAGAAGTCGGTAGATTCAATCAACGTCAGCAGGATCATAAACTAGATGCTGCACTTGATAATACATCAATTATACCTGCAGCACTTGGAGCGCTTGAGGAGCAAAAAACTTTCGAAGGCTCTTACGTTATTCGCAATACAAACCGTGTTGCTGGTGCACTGTTAGGACATGAGATTACGAAGCGCTATGGTGCTGATGGACTTCCAGAAGACATGATTCGCCTGCATTTTAAAGGCTCTGCTGGTCAAAGTTTCGGAGCATTCGTACCAAATGGTGTGACAATGCAGTTAGAAGGCGATGCGAACGATTATGTTGGAAAAGGATTATCAGGCGGGAAGCTCATTATTCACCCCTCCGCTAAAGCAGCGTTTGCAAGAGACGAAAATACAATCGTAGGAAATGTTGCTTTTTATGGGGCAACCTCAGGTGAAGCTTACATTAGTGGGCTTGCAGGAGAACGCTTCTGTGTAAGAAATAGTGGGGCAAAAGCGGTAGTAGAAGGAATTGGCGACAATGGCTGTGAATACATGACAGGCGGCAGAGTCGTTGTTCTCGGTGAGACTGGGAAGAACTTTGCAGCTGGAATGTCAGGTGGAATTGCCTATGTTCTATCAGATGATCAAGAAGCATTTAAGCGTAATGTGAATGCAGAAATGGTTCATATTGAATCATTGAGCAACTATGAAGAAATTCTTGAAGTAAAGCATATGATTCAACAGCATGCTTACTTTACGGATAGCCCGAAAGCCATACGATTTATTCAAAACTGGAATGAAGTTGTAGGGAAGATTATTAAGATTATTCCTAAAGAGTATAAGCGAATTACAGAATCGTTAGAAGAACTTAAAGAACAAGGCTACAAAGACGATGACGCAGCATATGAAGTGTTCCAGCAGGCGAAAAACGGCCAAGTGAAACCACGTCAAAGCGACCTGGAACCGGTATAAGGGGAGGTATTCGATTGGGTAAGCCAACAGGATTTCTAGACTATCCTAGAGAAAAAGCACGTGAAAGAGATCTATCAACACGTTTAAAAGATTGGGAAGAATACCAGCTTCCTCAATCTGAAGAAAACCTGAAAACACAGGGGGCACGCTGCATGGATTGCGGCACGCCCTTCTGCCACTCAGGTATTGAACTAAATGGAAGTGCATCAGGTTGTCCGCTCTATAACCTTATTCCAGAATGGAATCATCTTGTATATCAAGGAAAATGGAAAGATGCGCTGGACCGTCTACTTAAAACAAATAATTTTCCCGAATTCACTGGTAGAGTATGTCCAGCTCCATGTGAAGGTGCTTGTGTAGCAGCGATTCCTGACGATGCGGTTGCGATTAAAAGCATTGAAAAGGAAATCATAGACCGCGGGTTTGCTGAAGGATGGATGACACCTCAGCCTCCGAAAAACCGTACGGGTAAAAAAATCGCTATTGTTGGATCAGGCCCCGCAGGGTTAGCTGCCGCTGATCAGCTTAATAAAGCAGGACACTCTGTTACGGTATATGAACGAGATGATCGTATTGGCGGATTGTTAATGTACGGAATACCTAACATGAAGCTCGATAAAGAGTTGGTCGAACGCCGTGTAAAACTTCTTTCTGATGAGGGCGTAACTTTTGTGACGAATACGGAAATTGGTAAAGACGTGACGCAAGCGGAGCTTCGTGATGCGCATGATGCGGTGATTCTTTGTACGGGAGCTCAAAAACACCGTGACCTTCCAATTGAAGGACGTAAGCTCGGAGGAATTCATTATGCAATGGATTACTTAAAGCAGAATACGAAGAGTTTGCTTGATTCCGAGCTTCAAGATAAGAAATACGTTTCAGCAGAAGGGAAAAATGTTATTGTTATTGGTGGTGGAGATACAGGAGCGGACTGTGTTGCTACAGCACTTCGTCACGGATGTAAAAGTGTTCACCAATTTGGGAAACATCCACAGTTAACAGCAGATCGAATGATCGATAATCCTTGGCCAGAATTCCCGAAGGTTTTCACACTTGATTATGCTTATGAAGAGGCTCAAGCAGAGCACGGGGAAGACCCTCGCCAATATTCCATCATGACGAAAAAATTTGTTGGTGACGAGAATGGTCAAGTAAAAGAACTTCATACGGTAACGATTGAAAAGCACGTTGATAAAAGAGGAAATGTTTTTATGAAGGAACTTCCTGGAACAGAACAAGTTTGGCCAGTTGAACTTGTCTTAATCGCAATTGGCTTCACTGGCCCTGAGGAAGGTGTTCTTGAACATTTTGAAGTCGATCAAGATAACCGTAAACGAGCGAAGGCAGATTTCGAAGATTATCGTACGAATGTAGACGGAGTGTTTGCAGCAGGTGATGTTCGAAGAGGACAGAGCCTCATCGTATGGGCCATCAATGAAGGGCGCGGTGTAGCTCGTGAGACAGATCGCTATCTAATGAATAAAACCGTTATGCCTTAAGAATAAATAGAAAAGCACTCCTACAGCGGAGTGCTTTTCGCTTTGTTACGAAGAACGATCTTTCGTGTGGATGATGGCGAGCACAAGAGCGGAAAAGCTGACCATTAACGACAGGGCCTCAAATACGCTTAGCATCACATCACTCCTTTACAAATAGAATGTCACTTTATAAGGTTGTCCTATACGCAAATAAACAAAGTATTTGACAGAATTTCAGGATTCTAATACACTTAATTCAAATATCTCGAATTAAAGATATTATGAGGTCTCCAAATTAGATGATTAAGATAAGTCTAATGCGGGAACCTTCTAAATGGATGTAACAAAGAAAAGGAGACTTGTCACTTATGAAGCATACAACAGGCATACATCACATTACTGCTATTGTTGGAAATCCTCAGGAAAATGTTGACTTTTATAGCGGGGTTCTTGGACTACGTCTTGTGAAAAAGACAGTAAATTTTGATGATCCAGGAACATATCACCTTTATTTTGGAAACGAAGAAGGGGCACCAGGAACCATTATGACATTCTTCCCCTGGTCGAATGCACATGACGGAGTAATCGGTTCCGGGCAGGTTGGCGTAACAAGTTTTGTCGTTCCAACAGGTAGCCTATCATTCTGGAAAAAGCGTCTTGATAAATTTAGTGTAGAAAACGGAGAAATGACCCGATTTGGCGAGAAAGTTCTTGCTTTTGATGATCCTCATGGCTTGCACCTGGAACTTGTAGAAAGGGAGGAAGGTGAACCTAACACGTGGAGTTTTGGTGGAGTTAGTACAAAACATGCCATTAAAGGCTTTGCAGGCGCAACTTTATTATCTGGCAAACCAGAATCAACCATGACGGTATTAGAAGAAGTGCTTGGTTTTATGCGCGTAGCGGAGGAAGAAGATTTTGTGCGTTTTAAATCAAGCGATGCTATTGGAAATACGATAGATGTGAAGAAGACACCACTATCTTCTGGAAGAATGGGATCAGGTACCGTTCACCATATCGCTTTTCGTGCGAATGATTTCAATGACCATGAAGAATGGAGAAATTTACTGGAAGAAAAAGAGTATGGCCCTACACCAGTTGTCGATCGTCAATATTTCAATGCGATCTACTTTAGAGAAGAGGGTGGGATACTGTTTGAAATTGCGACAGACCCTCCAGGATTTGCGAAGGATGAAGATCCTGATGAAATGGGTAAAAAGCTACTTTTACCTCCATGGCTTGAAGAAAAGCGTTCTCAAATTGAACGTGTCCTTGAACCTGCAAATGCAAGAGTTCTAGATGGTGACAAATAATGAAGCATATTTTTAAGCAAGGTAAGAAGGATCTTCCTGTATTATTATTACTACATGGCACAGGAGGCACGGAGAATGATCTTCTTCCACTTGCAGAATTAATCGCTCCAGAAAACTCAATTTTAAGTGTAAGAGGGAATGTATCAGAAAATGGTATGCCTCGATTTTTCAAACGATTAGCTGAAGGTGTCTTCAATGAAGAAGATTTAATTAAAAGAACGCACGAATTAAAGGCGTTTATTGATGAATCATCCCAAAAGTATGATTTTGATCGTCATAATGTTATAGCGGTCGGGTACTCAAATGGTGCGAATATTGCTGGAAGTTTGCTATTCCATGATGCTAACTCCCTTAGAGGGGCTGTTCTTCACCATCCGATGGTTCCTCTTCGCAATCTGAAGTTACCTAGCCTTGCTAGTAAGCCTATTTTTATAGGTGCAGGAAAGAATGATCCGATTTGCTCACCAGAAGAAACAAATGAGCTTCAAGATTTATTTACTGGTGCTGGAGCAAAAGTAATGGTTCATTGGGAAAATGCCGGTCACCAATTAACAAGGTCGGAAGCAGAAAAAGCGGCTGAGTGGTATCAGAAAAACTTTTAAGGATAAGAATGTTAAAGAATTAAAAAAAGTGAGCATCCATGTTAAGGATGCTCACTTTTTATATACATTTGCATAAGTGAATTCAGTTAGAAATGGTCCGGTCCATCTCAATTAAGCAATAGATTTAGATGTTTTCTTTTGATCGCGATCGATAACAGCAGCTCCAATGATATCCCCAAGTACATTTGAGGCAGTCCCTGCCATGCCAATTAACACGTCAACACCAGCAATTAAAGCGACAATTTCTAATGGAAGGTTAAACATGGATAACACTGCTGATAAGGTCACCAGGCCAGCAGCGGGTATTCCTGCCGTTCCAATGGAGAGAAGTGTACCAATGGCTACAATGGTCACATAGTCCATAACGGAAAAATTCAACCCGGTGACGTTTGCAGCAAAAACGATTGAAACCCCCATTCTTAATGCTCCTCCATCTGAGTTGAAGACGGCCCCAATAGGTAAAGAAAAGTTTACAACGCGTTCTGAAATGCCGGCTTTTTTAGCAGAGTCAATCGCGATTGGAAGCGAAGCGATACTACTCGAGGTGAAAAACGCTGTTACGTACGCATCCTTTGTTTGAGAAAAAAAGTTCTTAATACTTAATTTCGCGTACTTTAAAAAAGAAGTATAAATCAATGCCCAGAGCAATAGAACACCCATGTAAAAAACACCTGTAAAAGCAAATAAAGATTGGAAAGTTTGCCAACCTTGGTTTCCAAATGACGTTGCACTAATGGCAAAAATACCGATCGGTGCATATAGCAATATACCTTTCAATAACAAAAAGAATAAGTCATTTGCAGCGGAGAATAGCTTATGAAGTCGCTCGCCAGATTCGCTCAAGTCACTTTTCTCTGAATAGCGCATTTTCCCCATCGTTAATCCAATGATAACAGCTAGAAAGAGAATACCCATGAGTTGACCTGAAGAAAAAGTTTCAAAAAGGTTATTTGGAACGATATTCAAAAGAACATCAGAAAACCCAGGAGTGTCAGGCTTTTCAACTTTTGTATCTGGAAGCGTTAGGCCAGACCCAGGACTAACCCATAAAGCGATGGTAACACCTATTAAGACAGCGGCTGCTGTGGTTAATCCGTAATAGACTAACAGCTTACCTCCTAATTTCCCTAAATATTTTGGGTTCATTTGATTGATTGCAAGCACTACTGTTAGAAAAATAACTGGAATGGCCACGAGGTTAAGCAAGTTGATCAGAATGGTGCCAAGCGGTTTAATGAAATCAATACTTGGTCCAAAAAGAATTCCCGCTGCGATACCAAGGATAAAGCCAAGCGTCATTTTTAGTATGAATGAAGAATTTTTATACATATGCCACATTTTTTGCATTGTTCCACCTCTGATTTAATAATGTTATTAGTATAACAGTTATATAATGAATTGTTTAGAATTTGAATTTTCACTCACCGTATGCGTTCACTAGCAAGCCTCACAGAACAAATGATGATAAAAATTATCGTTGGCAATCTAAGAATTCATTCTTCCATACGTTTGTATATTACGATTGTTTATAAACCACACGAACAACATTTCAATTCTTTTAAAAGCACATGCTATAATTGGTTAGGAAGGAAAGAGAAGGGGTCAAGAAAAATGATTTTTACAACTGCGGGAAGACCGACAGAAGCTCTCATAAAAGAAGCTATTCAGTTGAGCCAAATATATAGTGGTACATACATATCAAGGGAAAAACGATCCATTCAACAGATCATTAACCTTTATCATGAAACAGTTGTGGTGGTTGGCTTTGATCGCTTATTTTTTTATAAAGATAACGCAGCATCGCCCATTTTCTTTCATCCAAATTCAGCGATGTTTCGCTGTAAGGCCATACTAAGTGGACAAGATGATGCGTTTATAAAAGCGAGTGGGCTTTTCGATGGAATGAGTTTACTGGATTGTACAGCAGGACTTGGGTCTGACAGTATTGTTGCAAGTTTAGTAGTGGGTAATAAAGGGCGGGTTCAAGCAATAGAGGGATCGGAGCACGTCATACTCCTACAACAAGGATTACAAAATTGGCAAAGTAATTATGAGGAGATAAATGCTGCGATGAGGCGAATATCCGTAATCCCTAACCGATATGAAGACGTTTTACCACACTTAAAAGACAATGCGGTTGACGTCGTGTATTTTGACCCCATGTTTGAAGATTCTATCTTAGCATCTGACGGTATGAGTGGTATTAAGCAGGTAGCTCTATATGATGGCCTATTAGAAAATATGGTGATGGAAGCAAAACGAGTGGCTCGAAAACGCGTGATTTTAAAAGATTCATGGAAAAGTACACGTTTTGAACAATTTGGTTTTCATCAACAAATACGAAAAACATCAAAATTTCACTATGGTATTATTGAGTGTAAGGAGTGATAAAGGTTGTTACCAGACCATCTTGATTACAATTTAAAGATCCTGTTTATTGGTTTTAACCCTGGTCTTCAATCAGAGGCAGAAGGTCATCATTACGCGAATCCGACGAATCGATTTTACGCCATTTTAAAAGAAGCGGGACTTACAGATCGAAAGCTCTCACCAGAGGAAGATCACAAGCTTTTAGACTATGGATATGGGCTTACAAATATCGTGGATCGTCCTACTAGAGGAGCAGCTGACTTAACTTCTGAAGATTATGCGATTGGAAGAAAGCGCCTCCTTGATAAAATCAGAACGTATAAGCCCCTCGTAAATTGTTATGTTGGTAAAGGAGTCTATCAAAAGTTCTCTGGTGTTAAAAAAGTAGATTGGGGATATCAAGCCATCGACCAGGTGGAAGGGGTTCGTGACTTTGTTGCGCCCTCTACGAGCGGATTAGTTAGAATGACACTTGAAGAATTAACCGAAATCTACCGTCACTTGCATGAAAAGACATAATATGAAAAATTAGATAAAAGTTTATTTTTGAGAGATTATAGTAAGATTGATAATGGTATAGAGAGGAAGTATATGAAGAGTATTCTAGTTTATTTAATGAAGATTCTATTAGCCATTCTTCTTTCTGGTCCAATTGCTGTGTTGATCATGCTCGGGAGTTATCATTTCCTAAATCGTAATGAATATATACCAAATTATGCCATGGAATTCGAATTAGGAACTATCGTTTTCTATACGATTGCCTTTTATATTGTTTATGGGCTCATGGGTTTGCCTACAACATTGGTAACAGATGGAATCCTAAAGTTATTCTCCATTAAAAAAGCTATTTCATTATTTATTGTGACTTTTTTTACTTATACATTGGTTGGGACATGGTTGGCCACGGGGTTTCAATCGCCAATGGCAGGAATAGATTGGTATGTACTTATTCCGGTTTATACATATTTTATAATGTTAATGATCATAAGAAATGATTTTAGTAAAACAATAAATTAAAAAGATGACTTTCCATTACGCTTGTGCAGTAACCATAAGCATTTCATCCATAGTAATGCAAAAGGGCTTGGAGCTAACTGGCTCCAAGCTCTTTTTATAATTCTATTTTAAGTGTGTTTATGTGTATTTTATAGTATGCTTTTTTAGATTCGTCATATAAGGGATGAAAGTGCTAGAAGGACTAGCTATACTTTACTCCTCCATACGGTGAAGATTTTTGTAAAAAGAATAGATCGAAGAGAAATCTAAATCACCATAACCATTAACCTTAGCATCAGCATAAACTTCTTTCATCAAATTGGTTATTTTTAAAGCAGCGTTTTCCTCATAGGCCGATAGAGTGGCGAGATGAAGATCTTTTTGCATGTTTTTTAGAGCAAATTCTTGTTCGTCATTTTGAACTTTCAATTTGTCTGCTTTCATTCGAAGAAAAGGAGCAGAAACTGGCATCCCTGCCAATGTTTCTAATAAAAAGTCTTTGGATAAGCCAAGCTGTTCTCCTAGAATCATACTTTCAGCAAAGGCCGCCATATTTGAAGCAAGCATCATATTCACAACCATTTTAAAAGAGCTTCCTTGACTCACGGGTCCAACATGAATGATTTTCTTGCCCATGTATTGGAGGAAATCTTCAACTTGTTCGATATCAGGTTTTTCCCCACCTACTAGAAAAACAAGTTCCCCTTTTTGGGCAGGTCCTTTTGATCCTGCTACCGGGGCATCAACAAATCTTACTCCAACATTGCGAGCAAGTTGAGTGGCTTTTTTAGAAAATGATGGATTCACGGTACTTGAATCAATCCATAAAGCGCCACGCTTCATTGATTGAAGGAAACCATTTTCACTTAATGCGACTTCATCTACTGCTTCTGGACCCGTCAGCATGGTAAAAACGATATCTGCCTCTTTCACTGCCTCGTGAGGCGATTCTTTATAGAGAGCTCCCTTGTTAATGAGAGATTCTACTTTTTCTTTTGTTCGATTCCATATTGTTAAGTCAACCCCATTGTTAAGTAAGTTAGTAGCCATAGCGCTTCCCATAACACCCATACCGATAAACGTTACCTTCATTCTCGTCTCCTCCTTTTGTAAGACTTAATCTATTTCTTAACTGATAAGTCTTCTATTTAAATGCCTCAAATTCCGATTAACTAAACATACCCAAACACTTCGAATAGCATAAGGACTAAGTAGAATGGAAAAAATTCTTACTTCAATCAAGAAAAGTGATTAACTTTTTTCTCAAGATAAAAAACGGTTACCACCAGGCTAGGTGATAACCATTTCAATATGTTATACAAACCGAAGCAATAATCGCTTTAGTAAAGGCGTTAAATAGGCAGGAATCTCATTTGCAGAAGGAATCACGAGACTTTGAGTGCCATAGATATTGCGCATTGTATTTTTTTCTTTTTCCTGTGGTTCCCCGTTAGATAAGAAAACACCGATGACTTCAAAGCCTTTTTTCCTTGTTTGTATCACGGCTTCATGTGTATCGATGATCCCATTTTCGCTGTAATCGTAAGCAGATGGCTCGCCGTCCGTAAACACAAGTAAGATTTTATGCTTTTCATTTCGTTCAGCTAATTCTTGAGCAGCTTTTCGAATCGCATAACCATCGCGATTGTCTTCTTCAGGCTCCAACTGCATAATTTTAGCACCTTCATTGGGTTGAGTCGATCGATCGTAGTCGACGATTTGGAAAAGCGTATTCGGCTGTTCCTCGTCATCCGCATCGAATGCATCTTCATAGAAGCCAGTGATCGAGTGTTTAATATGAAGTCCTTTTAACGTCTCGTGGAAAAGCGTAATTCCTAGACGTGTTTCTTCCATCTTGTCGTACATCGATGCTGAGCAATCGACGAGCAACGAGAACGTTACATCAAGTTCTGTACTAGGCGCATTCTTTTTATAAAAGAGACGAGGGTTTTCGTCTGTTAATAGCCTTAGTAGCTTGCGGTTCAATCGACCAAAATGAAGATCACTTCTTGGGGCAATTTGTTTTTGCTCGATCGTTTTTTGGATCGCAGAGCGAAGTGACTTTTCAGCATATTGAATTTCAGCTTTCGCAGTTCGATAATTCGATCGCTCTTCAGAAGTAGGTTTGTCAGCTTGACGAATCACTTCCTTCACGTTTCGATTCGCTTCCCCTAGGGGGTCCTGCGCTCCTGCGACAGCTTTTGTATCATGGCTTTCAAGAATGGCCTCTTCATCAAATTGACTGCCTTCTGACTGCTTTGAAGCACCTTGCACACTGACAAAGGCTTGATCACCGGATTCTTCTTTTCGCTCGCCTTCTCCTATCAGATCCGATTTAGCGCCTTCTTCTAGGTCAAATTGAAGAAAATTGGATCCTTCTTGCTCCTGCTCTTCATGCCAGGTATTCATTTCTTCATCATACGTTTCTTTATCTTCTTTATCCGTCGTTTCCATTGTATCGTCACTTTTTAACTGACGAGCTTCTTCATCCTCAATAACAGTTGAGGGATTCGGAGAGGTACCATACATCGTTAAATATTCTGTTGTCATATCAAAATGGTCTCTATTTAACTCCTGGCAAAAAGCGTTTGCGAGAGTGACGGTGTCTTTTGTTGAAGTCGCTTTAGAAATCTCCATAATTAAATGGCGCAGATAGGGCTTATATTCTGCTAGGTCATTTCCAAGAGCAACTGGTTTACCGATCGCTTGAAGGTAGATCGCGCAAAACAAAGCATCAAGCAGTTGATGCTGACGATTATGAACTTCAAGACGCCCTCGGAAACGCTTTTGAAATAGCGTTCGTCTTGTATCAAAAGCAGCACTCATTCCAGGACGGACAGTCATACAAATCTTTTCAAGTCTGACATCTTCTAATAACGCAAACAGCTGTTTACGAAAAAGAGGATGTGAGTGGTTTTTGATAGAAGAGAGGTAGTGATTTACTTCATTGAAATTTGTATAGTGAACATTGCCAAGTGCACGAAGGTAGATATCGCTTTTCATACCATCAAATTGTGTTCCATCAAATATATCATTCCAATAATGACTGACCGTGATCAAGTGCTCAGCAGGTCTGTAGTAAGAATGGAAAGCAAACTGTACGTCACTTTCTGTTTGACTCAGTGTTTCAGCGAGATCAGATAAACTTAAATGAAGAAAAGGATCCGTCTGATTCTCAGCAAAGTTTAGAAACTTCATTTAGGAGTTCTCCTGATAACGTCCAAAAATCGTTTCAGCAATGTTTTCCACTGCAGCTTTTTCACGCTCATCTTCAAGCTTATCTGTAATCGCCCGTTTAATCGCACGTCTCGCTTCCATAAACGTTGTTAAGTCACAAGCGTCTAGAAGTGAACGAGGAGAGGCGGCTTCTTCTGAAATCTGGCCATCTCTTACTTTTGATTGAAGATCAGCAGATAGCGTCACGAACTGATCAAGCTGATTTGAGTCATCTAGAAGAGATTGTTCACTTAACATTTCTTTTAAAGCTTCTCCCTGTAAGTACGGCACTTCAATAACAATAAAGCGGTTTTTTAATGCTTCATTTAGTGGTGCAGTACCAATATACCCTTCATTAATTGCAGCAATGACACCAAAGTTCTCTTTTGCGCGAACCGTTTCTCCTGTGAAAGGATTGAGGACCATACGACGATAGTCAAGGACACCATTTAGAATAGGAAGAGTTTCTGCTTTCGCTGTATTTATTTCATCAATATATAACAGCTCGCCGTTTTTCATCGCATTTTCTACTGGCCCAGGAACAAATGTAATATGCGCGTTGTTTTGATCGTCATAACTTAGCGTTTTGTACCCTAGAAGTGCTTCAGCATCTAGATCAACGGAGCAGTTAATCGAGTACATTGGCTGGTTAAAGAAGTAGCTAATTAATTCAGCTAGTTTTGTTTTACCAGCTCCTGTTGGCCCTTTTAGTAAAACATTCTTCCCTAGAATCAAAGCTGTTACCGCATCTTTTACAATTGACATGTCTGGTGCTGTGTACCCTTCTGAACCAATAAGATAGTGGTCGGGATTTGAATTTGCATCGCGTCGGTCTTCAATACGATCCTGTATTTTATCTGGAATATCAAACGTTTCATATAATTGCATCTGTCATACCTCCGAGTTTCGAATTCACATCTATTCAAAAGTTAACTATAACGGAAAAAAACAGTCTCTGTCTAATGAAAGTCGTTCGGATGTCAACGTCAATCATTTTACCAGGCGGAATAGATGAGCTATACTAGTTCTAGCAAGTAGGCCTATGAAAGAAGGGGGCATAAGAATGAAGCCTATTCAAATAGAAAAAGTACAAGAAATTCTTGAGACATTTGAGAATAAAGAGCTGTATTTTCACTTAGAAACAACAAGTGGAGCCTATGCTGCTCAAGATAAAGATAAGCTTGCGGTTGGAGCTTACATAAGAAATGGCTCAATTAAATTCACCAATGTCAAAATGGCAGGTAGCGGTCCATTTCGCGTTGGGTTTAAATTAAATGACGGCTGGATGTACGCTGAAGGCTTAACCGATTATCAATTAGATGATGGTCGATTATTAATGGCAGGTCACGATTCAAGCGGCCGTTTAGCTGTTGCCGTTCAATTAAGCTATACACCATTCGATTAAGGAGGAAACCATGATGGAGAAACAAGTCCTAGTTGTTTTCCCGCATCCAGATGATGAAGCTTTCGGAACTGCAGGGTTGATAACAAAATTTGTGAATGAAGGCGTCCCTGTCACTTATGCATGTGCAACGCTTGGAGAAATGGGACGCAATATGGGAAACCCATTTTTTGCGACAAGAGAAACACTTCCAGAAGTACGAAAAAAAGAATTGCAAGATGCTTGCAATGCAATGGGGGTAAAGGATCTTCGCATGCTTGGATTCCGTGATAAAACACTTGAATTTGAAGATCCTGAACTACTTGTTTCAACGATAGGGAAGCTCGTTGATGAATTAAAGCCTTCATTAATCATTACATTTTATCCGGAATACGGTATCCATCCCGATCACGATGCCTGTTCGGCTGCAGTCATTGAGACGTTAAAACGTATGCCGAAAGAAGACCGTCCAACGGTTTATGCATTGCCAATCACTCCAGATCGTGAGGCTGTTCTTGGCAAGCCAGACAAAGTATTTGATGTGACGGATGTTCTTGAAACAAAGATTAAAACGATCGAAGCTCACCGTTCGCAAACGGAGGCAATGGTGGCAAGACTTGAAGATGGCTCAATGGATCCAAACTCCGAAATGATGTCGTTTATCAAGAAAGAATCCTTCTGGATCTATCCATTTGATGAATAAGATCTGAAGCGTTCATATCTATTCCGAACAGAACGTGATATAATTTGCACTATAATATGATAGATGGAGGAATACGACCTAAATGATTACAGTTACAGATGTCGGCTTACGATATGGTGATCGTAAGCTTTTTGAAGATGTTAATATTAAATTTACTCCGGGAAATTGTTATGGACTAATCGGTGCGAATGGCGCTGGTAAGTCAACGTTTCTTAAGATTTTATCAGGTGAAATTGAACCGCAAACAGGCGATGTTCATATGGGGCCTGGTGAACGTCTTGCTGTTCTAAAGCAAAACCATTTCGAATATGAAGAATATGAAGTGTTAAACACCGTTATTATGGGCCACGCTCGTCTTCATGAAGTGATGCAGGAGAAGAATGCGATCTACATGAAAGAGGATTTCTCTGATGAAGATGGTATGAAAGCAGCTGAGCTTGAAGGTGAATTTGCTGACCTTAACGGGTGGGAAGCTGAATCTGATGCAGCGGTATTGTTGAAAGGTCTAGGGATTTCTGAAGATCTTCATTATAAAAAGTTAGCTGACCTTACAGGTTCTGAAAAAGTGAAGGTACTTCTTGCTCAGGCACTATTTGGTTCGCCTGATATTCTTCTTCTAGATGAGCCAACGAACAATCTTGATCTTAGCGCAATTCAGTGGCTAGAAGAGTTCCTTATTAACTTTGAAAATACTGTTATAGTTGTATCCCATGACCGTCATTTCTTAAACAAAGTATGTACGCACATGGCTGATCTTGATTACGGTAAAATTCAAGTGTATGTAGGTAACTACGACTTCTGGTATGAATCAAGCCAGCTTGCTCGTACGATGAAAGAAGATGCGAACAAGAAGAAAGAAGAGAAGGTAAAGGAACTTCAAGCGTTTATTCAGCGCTTTAGCGCGAACGCTTCGAAGTCGAAACAGGCTACGTCACGTAAGAAGCTTCTTGATAAGATTACACTTGACGATATTAAACCTTCTTCAAGAAAGTACCCATATGTTGCTTTTACGCCAAATCGTGAGATCGGAAACGACGTCCTTCACGTGGAAGGTTTAACAAAAACGATTGACGGAGTTAAAGTACTTGATAACGTAAGCTTTATGCTTAATAAAGATGATAAAGTGGCACTCGTAGGTCGTAATGAAATTGCGAATACAGCGCTTATTAAAATTTTGATGGGTGAAATGGAAGCTGATAGCGGAACGTTCAAATGGGGCGTTACGACTTCACAGGCATACTTCCCGAAAGATAACTCGGAATACTTTGAGGGTGTAGATACGAACCTTGTTAACTGGCTTCGTCAATATTCCCCAGAAGATCAGAGCGAAAGCTTCCTACGTGGTTTCCTTGGAAGAATGCTTTTCTCTGGAGAAGAAGTATTAAAGAAAGCAAGCGTTCTTTCCGGTGGCGAAAAAGTACGCTGCATGCTTTCAAAAATGATGCTTAGCGGTGCGAACGTTCTTGTGCTGGACGATCCAACAAACCACCTGGATCTTGAATCGATTACTGCACTCAACAATGGGCTTATGAACTTCAAAGGTGCGATGATCTTTACATCTCATGACCACCAGTTCATTCAAACGATCGCAAACAGAGTCATTGAAGTAACACCTAAAGGGATCATTGATAAGGAAGCAACTTATGATGAGTACCTTGAAAACACAGAACTACAAGCAAAAGCACAGGCAATGTATAACTAATAGACTAAAAAGCGGATCCCAGTGGGATCCGCTTTTATTCGTAGGCGGTTCTTGTCGATTGTTGCACATATCGTAGTCTCAAAAATAACGTAATGGCTGCAACAAATAGTCCAGTACTAAGGCCGACCCAGTACCCATATGGACCAAAGGCTGTATATTTCGCAAGTATAAAACCTGAAGGAAGGCCAATCACCCAATAAGAAATTAAGCTCATAACGAGTGTCACATTCACATCCTTATACCCTCGAAGTGCGCCCTGAATTGGAGCAGCAACTGCATCTGAAAGCTGGAAAAAGATCGCGTAGATTAAGAATACTTTAATTAAATCGAATACGTTCTGATTACTCGTATACCAGCTTGCAACTGCATCGTTAAATAGAAACAAACAAAGAGCTGAAAACAAAGCCATACCAACCGCAAAAGCAATGCCCATGTAACTGTAGTGCTTCGCATCTAATAATCTTCTTGCACCAACTTCAAATCCGATGGCGATCGTTAAAGCCATTGAAATACTAAGTGGAATCATATAGAGAAGTGAAGCGAAATTGATGGCTGCCTGATGAGCAGCGATCGTTTCGGTTGAATACATGCTCATTAATAGCGTAACGGCGGCGAAAATACTGACTTCAAAAAAGATGGAAAAACCAATAGGTACGCCAATTTTTAACTGTTCTTTCCAAGTGGAAAATGAGACTGGATAAAAACGTTTGAAGACACCGTATGCGCTAAACGGTCTTACTTTTATCACGACCAGTAATGCAATTAGAAGAATAAACCAGTAAGTGATCGCTGATGCATAACCAGCACCAACACCACCTAATTTAGGGAATCCCCATTTACCGAAAATGAGAACGTAATTAAAAAACACATTGATTGGAAGCGATGTAAGTGTAACGAGCATCGTGGTTCTTGTCTCTCCAAGGGCATCAAAGAAACTTCTTAGAACGGAGTAAATAAACAGTGGGATAATCCCGAATGAAAGTCCGATTAAATACTCTTTTGCAATTTGAGCTACGTTCTCCTGAAGATCCATTGTATTTAAAATCGGATCCAAAATGAAACTTCCAACTACTAAAATACTAATGGATAACGCAATGGAAAGATAAATGCCCTGCAGGACTGAAAAAGAAACACGTTCTTCCTGCTTTGCCCCAATATAATGTGATACGATTGGCGTTATGGCAAGTAAAATGCCGCTTAAGCCTGTGAAGACAGGTACCCAAAGACTTGAGCCAATCGCAACCCCTGCAAGATCATTTGCTCCAGCTCTTCCGCTCATGATCGTGTCAACAAAGTTCATGGAATAAAGACCAACTTGTGTAATTAAAATCGGGTACAAAATGACAATTAATAGTTTGATTTTTTCCTTGAGTGAATGTGTTGGATACACGGTGCAACATCCTTGCTATGTAGAATACTGAACACGGAAATTATAGCACATTCTTCAACATCAATTAGAAAGATATGCTACACTAAATATGTGAAATAGTGAACATACAATAATGAGGTGTTAAAGCGTGAATAGGCCAGAAGACGTGGATACAAATATTATTTTATTTGATGGGGTTTGCAATTTATGCAATGGTTTAGTGAAGTTTATGTTTAAATACGATAAAAAAGCCGTTTTCTCCTTTGCATCTCTTCAATCAGAAACGGCAGAGATCCTTCTTAAGAAAGCTGGTCTTACAGAAGTCCCAGATAGTGTGATTGTGATAAAAGAAGGGAAGGCGCTTGTTAAATCCGAAGCGGCTCTTTCGATCATTCAACAACTTGGCGGATTGTTTAAGCTTTTGTTAGTATTTCGCTTATTCCCTCGTTCAATTAGAGATCGACTCTATGACGAAATAGCCAAACGTCGTTATAAATGGTTCGGAAAAAAAGAAAGCTGTATGATCCCAACAAAGGAACAACGAGATCGATTTTTGTAAAATGAAACACTATGAAATTGTCCCCTCTCTAATTTTTTGTTATATAATGGAAAAAGCGTGGTGATAAATGAATTCTTCTAGCAAGAAAGGCATTTATCATTCATATACCTTACATATCGCAAACATTCATCACTTAAGAGGGGGATTTCATGGAACTTGTTATTAAAGCAGAGAATGTGTCTAAAAAATATGGTTCTGAGTTTGCAGTGAAGAATTTATCTTTTACCGTAAAAAAGGGAGAAATCTTCGGCATTATTGGTCCTAATGGTGCTGGAAAAACAACGACGCTTGAAATGCTTGAAGGTATATTAAAACCTAACAGCGGTACGATTGATGTATTGGGCTATGTACCAACGAAACAGTTACGGACATTGAATAAGCGCATTGGCGTACAATTCCAATCCACTTCTATTCAAAAGAAAATGAAAGTAAGGGAAGCACTTCAATTGTTTGCATCATTTTATGATGGGCCGAGTCAAAAGGATCATTTAATTGATTTACTCGGACTGCACGAGAAGTTAAACGTAAATTTTGAAGATCTTTCAGGAGGTTGGAAGCAACGTGTCACGCTAGCACTCGCTACGCTTCATCAGCCTGAAATCTTATTTCTTGATGAGCCAAGTATGGGGTTAGATCCTCATGCACGTCGCGAAATGTGGTCACTCATTGAACGATTAAGAAAACAGGGCTGTACAATTGTGATCACCACCCATTACATGGAAGAAGCCGAAAAATTATGTGACCGTGTCGCTATGATTTATCATGGGGAGTTAAAAGCGCTTGATACGCCGCAGCAGTTATTAAATAGAAGTGTTTCAAAAAATCTTACATTCGAGAGTCATCAATTAAAACGTAAAGATTTAGAAACAGTACCTGGTGTGATAAGAGTTGAAGAAAGCGATGGGCTATTTCACGTGTTTTGTAAAAATCAGCAAGAAACAGCTTATCATATTTTTCGCATCTGTCATGAACGAGAAATTTCTCTTTCGAACTTCTATTTCGAGAAAGGTACTTTAGACGACTTATTTATACACTATCTCGAAGAGGAGGTCGTCCAATGAACGCTGTCGTGCAATTAGCGATTCTAGAAACGAAAATGTTCTTTCGAGATCGTTTAAGTGTGTTTTGGACCTTTCTTTTTCCAGTTGTCATGATCTGGCTTTTTGGTTCCATGTTCGTTGGAAATGAAATGAACGGACTTACTTTTGCTGAGCAATTTGTTCCTTCTTGGATTGGAGTGAACATTGTGACGACTTCATTTTTCACTTTAGGAACCGTACTTGCAAGTTACCGTGAAACGGGCGTACTACGAAGGTATCAATCAACTCCACTGCAACCCTGGAAAATTTTAGTCGCTCATACTGTTCAGGGAACCGTTATCTTTATTTTTTCAGCCATTTTACTTATGATATTTGGTATGTGGATGTATGGTCTTTCATTACCTGATTACATCGGAAGCACCCTATTAGCTTTACTCATTAGTATTTTAGCTTTCTTTCCATTTGCTCTATTCTTAACATCACTAGCGAAAAATACACAGGCAGCTGCAGCTATAAGTTCCCTCTTTTTAAACGTCATGCTTTTTTTATCAGGAGCCACTTTTCCAATTGCATTTATGCCAGAAGTGCTTCAATTTGTTGCCAAACTACTTCCGCTTTATTATGTGATTAATTTGCTTCGTGGAACGTGGAACGAAGCTCCCATTTCCTCTTATGGCGTTGAAGTAGGAATTCTGCTAGGAATTTCAGTAGTCTCTATCCTACTGGCATCTCGTTTTTTTAGATGGAGCGGGAAGTAGCAATTGAGAGTGGCAAAGGTAGAGGTTGTTAACAAAAGCTTTCACACAATAAATAAAACAAACTTTATATGGTTGATTTAGATTGAAACACGAACGATTGCGTATTTTTTTTAAGTATTATTCATGTTTTTAGTTGAAGATAGTTTATGGGTTTGTTATGGTAGGTAAGTACTAACTAAATCAATTTTCACTCGTATATTCTCAGAAATATGGTCTGAGCGTTTCTACCCGGTTCCCGTTAAAGTACTGGACTACGAGTTGAAGTATGCTGATAACTGTCTTTATTTTTATCATTAGGAAATAAGATGACAGCTGTTTTTTATACTTGAACTTTCGTGGTCTGGAGGGTAGAACATTACACCATCCAGACTTTTTTTATTTTTCATGAATACGAGAATGATATTTAAGAAGGGAGCAGCAAAAGAAAGGTTAGTCTGTCAGATGATCGTGTTTATTTAAAAAAAGTATCCGAACTTACATACTAGGGAGAGAGCAGCCATGAGGAAACCATTGATTAAAAAATACGTAGCAACAATGATGCTAACTTTACTTTTGCTAGTTGTTTTGTCAGCATGTAACTCTGAATCAGAATCTTCTGCAGAGCAAGAGACAACGGAGCGGCCCATTCTTGTTCAGGGGCCAATGCCAATTGAAGCAGAAGAATTTGCAGAAAGATTAGAGAATGTGACAGAAGAAACTTCAGGATCATTTGTTTTTTATAAAGGAACGGTAGATGATTATCCAGTGATCGTTGCAAAGACAGGAAAAGGTATGGAAAATACGGCTGCTGCAACAGCCGTAGCAATCGAGAAGTACAATCCACTTGCGATTATCAACCAGGGGACTTCGGGTGGCCATGACCCAGAATTAGATGTATTTGATATCGTTTTAGGTAAAAGAACGACGAACACCGGATCTCTAAAAACGGTTAACTTGAATACGGATGAAGGTATAAAGCCAACGGAATGGAAGCCAATGGATTTAATGGCTTCTGAGGGTAGCGCAGGAGAGGATCCTGATGCAGAAAATATTCGCTACTTTGAAGGAGACCCAGACTTACTTTCTGCAGCAAACGCTGTAAAAGATGACTATCAAAAAGGAAAAGTTGTGGAAGGAACGATCGGTTCTGCCGACGTGTGGAATAATGAAATTGATCGTATTAATTGGTTTCATGAGAAGTATGGTACTTCCGTTGAAGAAATGGAAGGCGCTGCAGGAGCACAAATTGCTCAAGCCTACGACGTACCTTTCCTTGGGATTCGTATTCTTTCAAATAATAAAGTAAACGGAGGAGAATACAACCCAAATACCGCTGAAGCGAATCAGGAGTATGTTTACAAAGTTGTCCAACAGTATATAAAGAATCAAGAAAATAACTAAAATCCGCCGGGGTTTTAACAAGAAACAGCTTAAGTTATCAGTGCATGGTAAGACGCACTTTTCTTAAGCTGTTTTTTTTACTACTCTATCTAACTTTCTTACTTGCGACAGTATGCTAGTTTTTTGTGCGTTTCATTTTACACTTTGTATAGTGTATCAATGAATTGAATCTTCTACACTTTTATTAGAAAGAAAATTCAGTTAATTATTCGAATGGGAGGGTATACATATGTCAGATTCAGTGAAAATTGGCTTGATTCAGGCAAAAAATGAAGTCGATGGCAACGAACTGGTTGAACTGCATAAACAAAAAGCCATAGAAAAACATATTCAGCTTGTAAGAGAAGCAAGTGAAAAGGGAGCTCAAATTGTCTGTTTACAGGAGATTTTCTACGGACCGTATTTTTGTGCAGAGCAGAATACGAAGTGGTACGACGCGGCAGAGGAAATTCCTGAGGGTCCGACCACGGTAAGATTCCAAGCACTTGCACGTGAACTTGGAATCGTGATCGTATTACCTATTTATGAACGTGAAGGGATATCGACCTATTACAACACAGCAGCTGTGCTTGATGCGGACGGTTCCTATCTTGGAAAATACCGAAAGCAACATATTCCTCACGTAGCGGTTGGGGACAACGGACACGGCTTCTGGGAAAAGTATTATTTTAAGCCAGGAAACCTTGGATATCCTGTATTTGATACAGCTTTCGGTAAAATTGGCGTATACATTTGTTATGATCGTCACTTTCCTGAAGGAGCTCGCTTACTTGGCTTAAACGGAGCAGAAATTGTTTTTAATCCTTCCGCTACAGTAGCTGGACTTTCTGAATATTTATGGAAGCTTGAGCAGCCAGCTCATGCTGTTGCGAACGGATACTATCTGGGAGCAATTAATCGCGTCGGGACTGAAGGCCCATGGAATATGGGGGAATTTTATGGCCAGTCCTATTTGGTAGATCCACGTGGCAATTTTGTTGCGATGGGCTCGCGTGATGAAGATGAAGTCATTATCGGTGAAGTGAATAAAAAAATGATTCGTGAAGTTCGAGATACATGGCAATTCTATCGTGATCGCCGTCCAGAAACTTACGGAGAAATGACGTCATTATTGCCTTAAGGAAAATGAAAGCAGGTGTGGCTTGGCCACCTGCTTTTTCATTTAAAGCTCTTGCAGAACAAAGTTCATTTTAATTATAGGGGGGACCCATATGAGTACTAGCGAACCAATCATTCAAAAGGAGCTTCAGAAACGATTTACCGAAGTCACACCACCGCTCACGAACCAGGAAGCTTTTCAAGAATCCCAAAGGTGTCTCTATTGTTACGATGCTCCGTGCATCCAGGCGTGTCCAACTGGCATTGATATTCCTACCTTTATTAAGAAAATCGCGTCAGGTAATATGAAAGGTTCCGCTAAAACAATTATGACAGCCAATCCAGTAGGGGCGAGCTGTGCAAGAGTTTGTCCAACTGAAGAACTATGTGAAGGTGCTTGCGTACTTAATCATTCGACGAAACCAATTTTAATCGGAAACCTTCAAAGGTATGCTACTGATTGGGCAATAAAAAATGATCAAGTCCTATTTAAAGAAGGACAACCGAATGGTAAGAAAGTCGCCATTGTAGGTGGCGGTCCAGCGGGATTATCTGCTGCTCGCGAGCTTGCTCTGCTTGGATATAGTGTGACGGTTTATGAAGCTGAAAAGCAAGCTGGTGGTCTCGATACGTATGGTATCGTCTCCTTCCGCTTACCAAAGGCAATATCTTTATGGGAAGTTGAGCAAATCGAAAAACTGGGCGTTACGATTAAAACGGGTGTAAGGATTGGAAAAGATATTCCAATTAATGAGCTTCTTTCAACGAATGATCGCGTGATTTTAGCAATTGGAATGGCAAACGTCCCTGATCTTCAAATTCCAGGAGAAAATGCGGAGGGCGTTTATGATGCGATTGAACTCGTTAAGATGACGAAAGACGCACCATTTCCAACTCACTTAAGAGATAAGAAAGTTGTTGTGATTGGCGCGGGTAATACCGCAATCGATGGTGCTACTTGCTCCGTTCGACTTGGAGCAGCAAATGTGAAAATTCTTTATCGTCGATCCGAACAAGAAATGACCGCCTATGATTTTGAATACGAGTTTGCTAAACAAGATGGGGTTGAGTTTCGCTGGCTAACACAGCCGGTCGAAATCCTCACAAATGAAGCAGGACAAGTAAAAGGAATGAAATGCGTTAAAATGAAGCTTTCAGAAGCGGCTGAAGATGGAAGAAGAAGAACAGAACCTATCCGAAACTCTGAATTTTTAATAGAATGCGATGCGATTGTAAAGGCGATTGGCCAAAGGCGTCATTTGTCTTTTATTGAAGATCTTGGTCTTGCACACAACGAAGGCGTCATTTTAATTAACCCAGATACGATGGAAACATCGAATCCAAAAATCTATGCATGTGGAGATGTGATCTTTGGGAAAGGTCAGGGGGAAGCCATGGTCGTTTCCGCAGCACAACAGGGGAAAACAGCTGCTTATCATATGCATGAAAGTTTAAAAGAAACGTACTCAGCATAACAGGAGAAGGGGGAATAGCGATGGCAGATCTTAGAACGAATCTTGCGGGGATTACTTCACCGAACCCATTTTGGCTCGCATCTGCACCACCGACTAATTCAGGCTATCAAGTACAGCGTGCATTTGAAGCAGGATGGGGAGGGGCTGTTTGGAAAACGCTAGGGGATCCGATTTTGAATGTTTCTTCAAGATACGCAGCCGTTCACTTTAATGGTCAACGGGTAGCAGGATTTAATAATATTGAGCTCATTACGGATCGACCGCTGGAAGTGAATTTGAAGGAAATCTATGAAACAAAGAAAAAATTTCCGAATCACGCCGTTGTTGCTTCGTTAATGGTTGAGCCAAATCAAGAGGCATGGCATGAAATTGTTAAAAAGACAGAGGCGGCTGGTGTAGATGGTCTCGAACTTAACTTTGGTTGTCCTCATGGAATGGCTGAACGAGGAATGGGATCTGCGTCCGGGCAAGTGCCTGAACTTGTAGAAAAGCAAACCTATTGGGCAAAAGAAGCGGCTGAAACACCAGTTATTGTTAAGTTAACACCTAATATTACGGATATTACCGCCACGGCTGAGGCTGCAGTAAGAGGTGGAGCTGATGCTGTCAGTATGATTAATACGATTAATAGTCTTGCAGGAGTAGATATTGATACATGGCTACCGATTCCGCATGTTGGAGGAAAGGGAGCTCATGGTGGATATTGTGGACCTGCAGTGAAGCCTATCGCATTAAACATGGTCAGTGAATGTGCAAGAAATAGTCGTATTAATGTCCCGATTTCTGGTATGGGTGGCGTATCTAATTGGCAGAATGCGATTGAATTTATGTTAATGGGCGCAAGCAATGTTCAAATTTGTACGGCAGCGATGCACCACGGTTTCCGCATTGTCGAAGATCTTATCGACGGTTTGTCTACTTACCTTGATGAACGAGGCATTCTTTCAGTTCAAGACATTATTGGAAAATCTGTCCCTACCTTTTCAGACTGGGGAAATCTCGACCTCAATTATAAAGTAGTCGCGAGGATTAATAATGACGTCTGCATCAATTGTAATAAATGCCATATTGCCTGTGAAGATACTTCTCACCAATGTATCGACATGTTAAACGATCCAAACGGCCATGCCATTCTTCAAGTAAGAGAAGAAGATTGTGTTGGGTGTAACTTATGTTCAATCGTCTGTCCTGTTGATGGAGCTATTGATATGGTAGAGCTAAAAAATGACTTGCCACCGATGACGTGGAACGAACGTCAATCTCTCATCGGTTCGCTCAAAGAACGTAAAGTAACCAAATAAGTAGGAGGACTTAAAATGAAAAAAATCATTCGGAATGGAACGATTGTAACGGCAAGCGAAACGTATCAGGCAGATATTCTTATTTCAGATGGTGTCATCTCTTCTATCGGAATAAACATTGAAGCAGATGGTGCCGAAGTAATAGATGCGACTGACCGCTATGTGTTTCCTGGCGGGATTGATCCCCATACACATCTTGAAATGCCATTTGGCGGCACAGTAACAAAGGATGATTTTGAAACTGGAACGATTGCAGCAGCATTTGGTGGTACAACTTCTGTCATTGATTTTTGTCTTACTGAAAAAGGGAAACCTCTTTCTGAAGCAATTAAAACTTGGCATGACAAATCAAAAAATAAATCTGTTATCGACTATAGCTTTCATTTAATGATTAGTGAGATTAATGATGAGGTATTGGATCAATTACCTGATGTGATTAATCAAGAAGGAATTACATCTTTTAAAGTATTTATGGCGTATAAAAACGTCTTTCAAGCAGATGATGAAACCCTTTATCGTACGCTATTAGCTGCGAAAGAACATGGAGCGCTTGTTATGGTTCATGCAGAAAATGGAGATGTCATCGAATATTTAACGAAAGAAGCGTTAGCCAAGGGACAGACAGAGCCAATTTACCATGCTCTTACAAGACCACCTGAAGTGGAAGGAGAGGCGACCGGGCGTGCTGCACAATTAACGGGTCTTGCTTCATCTCAATTATATGTTGTTCATGTTAGCTGTAAAGAAGCAGCAGATAAAATTGCAGAAGCAAGAAAGAAAGGCTATGACATCCATGGGGAAACATGCCCGCAGTATCTTGTGCTCGATCAATCTTATTTAGAAAAACCAAATTTTGAAGGAGCAAAATATGTATGGAGCCCA
The DNA here is from genome assembly GCF_020524165.1 of Guptibacillus hwajinpoensis. GTDB lineage: Bacteria > Bacillota > Bacilli > Bacillales > Guptibacillaceae > Guptibacillus > Guptibacillus hwajinpoensis_D. The sequence goes on along the minus strand of NZ_JAIVKU010000004.1, from coordinate 729,347 downwards.
CCACTCCGTGAAAAGTGGAATCAAGAGGCACTCTGGAATGCCCTTAGGACGGGACAGCTAGAAACAATTGGTTCGGATCAGTGCTCTTTTGATTTTAATGGACAAAAAGATCTTGGACGAGATGATTTTACGAAAATTCCTAATGGCGGTCCTATGATTGAAGATCGATTTAGCATTCTTTTTTCAGAAGGAGTTCGAAAAGGCAGAATCTCATTAAATCAGTTTGTCGATATTACTTCTACAAAATCAGCTAAGCTATTTGGATTATTTCCAAAGAAAGGAACCATTTCGATTGGAGCAGACGCCGATTTAGTTATTTTTAATCCAGAAACAAAACGAAAAATTTCTGTCGATACCCACCATATGGCAGTTGACTACAATGCTTTCGAAGGGATGGAAGTGACTGGTGAGCCAGAAACCGTTCTTGTAAGAGGAGAGTTTGTTATTAAAAACAAACAATTTATTGGAACACCAGGTTCAGGACAATATTTGAAACGAGCAAAGTACGGCAAGACGACAAACATGGCAGACAAGCCGATGATGATCCAGTAAGAGAATGAAAAAGGAGATAGCTGAATGAAAAAAGAGGAAAGCTATTTAAAATCACCGGATCTTTTGCCAATTGCTCATAAAGATAAAAAAATCGGAACCGGTGGGTTTGCGATGATGTGGGTTGGGATGGCTGTAGTACTTGCAGCGTTTGCCATCGGTGGAGCCGGGGTTCAATCTTTATCACTGACCTGGGTAGTCGTTGCAACAATTATTGGAACCATTGGAATTGGATTGTTTATTACCGTCATAGGGGATATTGGCATTGAACACGGATTATCTTTTCCCGTCTATATGAGAGCGCCTTTTGGAACAATTGGCACCCACATCCCCTCTATCGTTAGAGGACTTGCAGCCTCATTTTGGTTTGGAATCAATACTTACTTTGGTGCAACGGCTATGAATGCGATTTTAAACGTTTTATTTGGATTTGATAACTGGTTCATTTGTTTCCTTATTTTTGCTACTGTACAACTGGTGAATACAGCACTTGGTATTAAGGCTGTAGAACGATTCGCAGATCTTGCTGCCCCGGTTATTATCATTATTTCAGTTTGGATGTATGCTTCTCTTTCAGATCAGGCTGTTGCAGAGGGGCGAGAAGTGTGGGCATGGATTGAAAGTCCTGTTACAGGAGGGGCTGCTGTTACCGCTTTTCTCGTCGTCATTTTTAGTAACATGGGATTCTGGGCAACAATTTCAGCTGATATTCCTTCAATATCACGCTTCATTAAAGCCCCTAAGTTTGAACGCAGTTGGGTGAAACGAAATAAAGGAACGCTTGTCGGGAGTATGGTCGCTTTACCAATTACGCAAACCTTTATGGTCGTGATCGGTGGTGTGTCGTACATTGCTGTATCAAATTACGATCCAGTAGTAGCGCTTCAAGAGGCGGCGACCGGTTTGATTTTGGGTGTACTTCTATTAATGATTGTTCTCGCACAGTGGTCTACAAATGTGTCCGCAAATCTCGTGCCAGCTGCAACCATTTTCTCAAATGTAGGTGGTCCAAAAGTTCCTTTTTGGGCGGGGGTATTTATAGCAGGGATTGTTGGATCAGTGGTACAGCCGTGGAGCCTATTTAATATCCTCATTCCCATTCTATTGATCGTTGGTGGCATCTTATCCGCAATTGTTGGTATTCTCTTCGCTGATTATTATCTTATACGAAAGAGAAGAGTTAATGTGCCAGACTTATATGAGCAAAACGGCCAATATCGATATATGAATGGCGTGAATTTGGCAGGGTTTATTGCCTGGATTATCGGTGGATTAGCTGCCTACTTTCTTTCGAATTACTCATTTTTAGTGGGATTTCTCGTAGGTGCAGGTACTTATTATGTTTTAGCTAAGTACTGGTGGTTCAAAAAATACAAACAAGCAGAATTGGATGATCCAAGTGACGAAAAATACCTCGGAATTACGGTTGGACGTGATTGGGTTATCGTAAGCGGTAGTGAATCGCAGGCTGTACAAGAAGTAGGGAGTGCACTTGACGAAGGGAGGTAAACTAATGAGAGAGCATCAGCAATACTTGATTGAACGAGAGAAGATCGACTACTTTATTGATCGCGGCTATCGCATTAATGGAATTACAGAGAATTTGAGCGGTGCGTTTATCGAGTTTATTTTAAAGGATGTTAAGTCAGATGAAATTTCTAATGAAACTCTTCATATTCAGACAGCAGATGGGAGAAAATATTTCTCAGCTCTTCTATTAAAGCAGATCCAATCCGTTACTTAAGGAGGGGGGAAGAAATGGAGTACAACTTGTATTCAAAAGATAGCGCTTATCCTTGTGAAGTAACCATTGATGAAGAAAATGGCCGCTATATGATAAGAAAAGCGGATACGAGTGGAGAAATATTTAATTCCGCTGCAGAACTAACGACTTGGATTCGATCCAATTGGAAAGAAAGTGACTTCCGAAGTAAGAAGCAGTACTATTATTTAATGGAGCTATTAGACGAATATGAATGGGAAGTAGAAACCGGGCAATAAATGCCCGGTGTTTTTTTATTTATCAATAAAATTTCATATACCGTATTAATATTACATAAAGACCACCGGTTATTATGACTTATTATGTCATAATATAGACAATAAGTAGAAATGATTTTAGTGATGTAGTAAAGTTAGTTTTGAAAGATGTAAGCGTTAACAAAAATGATAACTGAAAGATAATCTTCCGTATTCCCCCACATTTACGTAACTTCATGGTTAGATTAATCATATAATCTTCAGAAGAGGACGTGATTGAATGCTGCGAATGACCAGTTTAACAGTCCATGAAGTATTAGAAAGAGATCATTTTCATCATGCTACTGTCATAGCTGGAAAAGCGGGATTAGTTAGGCGGATCAAATGGGTACATGTCATGGAAGTAACGAGTGTAAAACAGCTATTACACGGTGAAGAATTAATTCTATCGACTGGTTTTGTATGGAAAGATAACCTGCACGTATTTCGTTCGATCGTAAAACAATTGATTCAGAGTCAAGCTGCTGGACTTTGCATTGAAATTGGTACATATATGGATCATATCCCTTCAGAAATTATTGAACTTGCTGATCAGCACGATTTTCCCATTATTGTATTTAAAAAGGAAGTTCGCTTTGTAGATATCACACAAGACCTTCATTCCCTTTTAATCGCTCATCATTATCAAATGATTTCAGACCTCGAACAATTTTCACAAGAGCTTAATCATCTCCTTCTTGTACCTGGTTGTTTAACGAAAATTTTATCCTTATTGTCTACTAAAACAGGTATGCAAGTCATTTATAATCCTAAGGAATCTGAAGCGATATTCGTACCGGAAGCCACCGAAGAAAAACGGGAGACTTTCTTGCATTTTCTAAAGATGCAACCAAATGGAAAAGGGCTCGTTCTTCAACCAGTTCGTGCGATGGATTATCATTTTGCAAACCTAATTCTTGTTCCAGCCCAACATGCGTCAGTCTCAGATTACGATATGCTCCTACTTGATCGAAGTGCGACGGCAATCGCTCAGTATCTCTTGCGTGAATTATATATAGAAGAGAAGAAGCGTGCACTTGAAACAGAGTGGTTATATGATTGGCTAGAAGGCAAACACACGGAAGAACGAATTTTATCTTACCTTGTTGACGTAGATGAAACATTGATTCCGCGCGGTCTTCACGTATGCACATGTAAATTTAAAAAACATCAAGATTCATACACCTCTTCTCAACTGACGTATTTCATGCTACTCATGCGGTCCGTATTTGAGCAAGAAGGTTTTTTTGTATTATCTTTAACAACTCGTAATAAGCTGATCATTATCATTTTAAACCGTCGTGCCGAAGAAAACGTGGAAGAACGGTTGCGGGAAGCTTTTACCCGTTTTCTTCAAAGTGATATTTTACAAAAAGAAACGGTGCCAGAAGTTGAAAGAATCGGAGTTGGGAAACATGTGCGCTTGTTAAAAGATATGCATAAAAGCTACGATTCTTCGCTTGAAACGATCACGATGAATGACAATGTACCTTCGCACACTTCACTGGTTACCTATTACACTGATTTTCATATTTATCGTATGATCTTACACCTGGCAAAAGGGAAAGAGCTCAAAGAATTTATGTATGATTATTTAAATCCAGTCATTGAATATGATGGAAAGAACAATAGCAACCTCTTAAACACCTTAAAAGTCTACATGGGCTGCAATGGTTCGAAAAAGGAAACAGCTGAACAACTCTATGTGGTAAGACAAACACTCTATCATCGCTTAGAAAAACTTGAGGAATTGTTGGGTTATGATTTTATGTGTTCTCCGAAACGATTAGCAATTGAATTTGCACTCCATGCATACAATTATTTAAAACAGCAGGACTAAAATGTGCAACGTGTACAATCGAAAACATATCCATGTTACGTTTTGTCTAATGAAGAGAAGTCATTACATCCCTACAATGAAGATAGAAACGAATTAAAGGAGGGCATGTAATGACCGTTGTAAAAAAGGACACCACGGTATTGAAAAACTTTGTAAACGGAGAATGGATAAATGCCAAAAGTGGAGAGACGCTTGAAGTTCCAAACCCTGCAACAAGTGAAAACCTCGCTAATGTGCCATTGTCATCAAAAGAGGATGTGGATTTAGCGGTTAGTGCTGCATCTGCTGCTTTTCAAACTTGGAGTAAAGTACCTGTTCCAAAAAGAGCGCGAATCCTGTTTAAATATCACTCTCTTCTAGTAAAACATCATGATGAACTAGCTGAACTTGTTGTAAAAGAAAATGGGAAAAGTTTTAAAGAAGCCCATGGGGAAGTCCTTCGTGGTATCGAGTGTGTGGAGTTTGCAACAGGTGCCCCTTCTTTGATGATGGGAGACAATCTTTCAACTATTGCTGAAAATATCGATTCAGAAATGTTCCGTTATCCCGTGGGTGTAGTAGGAGGCATTACACCTTTTAATTTTCCAATGATGGTTCCTCATTGGATGTTTCCACTCGCAATTGCCTGTGGCAATACATTTGTCTTAAAACCTTCTGAACGCACGCCAATTCTTGCTAACCGAATAGCTGAATTATTAACTGAAGCAGGCTTACCGAATGGGGTATTTAATATCGTCCACGGTGCACATGATGTTGTAAATGGCTTACTCGAGGCTCCCGATGTAAAAGCCATCTCATTCGTTGGATCACAGCCAGTTGCTAAATACGTCTATGAAGAGGCGGCTTCTCGTGGTAAAAGAGTGCAGGCACTTTCCGGAGCTAAAAATCATCATATTGTCATGCCAGATGCTGATATCGAGATAGCGGTACAGCAAGTGATTAGCTCAACTTTCGGTAGTGCAGGTCAGCGCTGTATGGCTTGTAGTGCGGTTGTAGTCGTTGGAGAAAGTGAGTCTTTTATTGCTGCACTCAAAGAAAAAGCAGATAACTTAAAAATGGGAAATGGCTTAGATGACGAAGTGCTCTTAACGCCCGTTATTCGAAAATCACATCTAGAAAAAGTACTAGGTTATATCGATAAAGGGTTAGAAGAGGGTGCAGCCTTGATTCGTGACGGCCGCAATGAGATGGACGCTCATAAAGAAGGAAACTTTCTTGGACCGACAATTTTTGATGAAGTAACACCTGAAATGACGATTGCAAAGGAAGAAATATTCGCACCCGTTCTAAGCTTATTACACGCCGATTCGATCGATTCAGCCTTAGGAATTCTGAAGAAGTCACGATATGGCAATGGGGCGACGATTTATACGAAAGACGCGGGAGCAATTAGACAATTCCGTGAAGAAGCAGATGCGGGGATGCTAGGTGTGAACGTTGGCGTACCAGCACCAATGGCATTTTTCCCTTTTTCAGGATGGAAAGATTCTTTTTATGGTGATCTGCATGCAAATGGAAAAGATGGTGTGAACTTTTATACGAGAAGAAAAATGATTACAACTCGCTTTGACTACTAGAAGGGAGTGAAGAGTATGCATACTGCTCACGAGAATCTCGCAGGAAAAGACGAGAAATACGTCTGGCATGCGATGCGACCATATGATCCAAAATCGACAATGGTGATTGAGAAAGCAAAAGGCGCCTGGTTATCCGATTATGAAGGCAATCAATTTCTCGATGCCATGGCAGGACTGTGGTGTGTGAATATCGGATATGGTCGAGAAGAACTCGCTCAGGTAGCCTTCGATCAGCTGAAAGAACTCTCATATTATCCCTTAACACATACACATGGACCGGCGATTAAATTAGCAGAGAAGTTAAATGAAATGCTCGGTGGAGGATATGTAATCTTTTTCTCCAACAGCGGTTCAGAAGCAAATGAAACTGCTTTTAAGATCGCCAGGCAATATCATGAGCAAAAAGGGGAAGGAAGCAGATATAAAATTGTTTCACGTTATCGAGCGTATCATGGAAATACGATGGGGTCATTAGCTGCAACAGGGCAGGCGCAGCGGAAATATAAATATGAACCGCTTGGCCAGGGTTTCTTACATGTCCAGCCACCAGATACGTATCGTGATTTCGACGACGATCGAGGAGAGCTCGCTTCGGTCAAAGCGGTTGACGATCTGATGACGTGGGAACTAAGTCAAACGGTAGCAGCCATGATCATGGAACCCATTATCACAGGTGGAGGAATCATCATGCCACCACAGGATTACATGAAATCCGTAAAGGAAGTGTGTGATAAGCACGGTGCTCTACTAATCTGTGATGAAGTCATTTGTGGCTTTGGAAGAACAGGAAAAGCATTTGGTTTCATGAATTATGATGTTAAGCCCGATATCGTCACAATGGCGAAGGGATTAACGAGTGGATATCTCCCTTTATCAGCTACCGCAGTGAAAGAAGAAATCTATGAAGCCTTTAAAGGGAAAGAGTCATATGATCACTTTCGACATATTAATACATTTGGAGGTAACCCAGCTTCATGCGCGCTTGCGTTAAAAAATTTAGAAATCATGGAGCGAGAAAAGCTGTTTGATCGCTCGAAAGAATTAGGGGAAAAGCTGAAGCTTCAATTAACAGACCGTTTGTCATCTCATGCCAATGTCGGGGATATCCGCGGAAAAGGGTTGCTGATTGGAATCGAACTTGTGGAAGACAAGAGATCCAAGAAACCGCTTGCGGTCAGTGAGCTTAATAAGGTGATCGGCTACTGCAAATCACAAGGAGTGATCATTGGAAAAAATGGTGATACAGTAGCAGGCTATAACAATGTTCTTACAATGGCACCTCCTTTAACTATCGAAGAAAAAGATATCGATTTACTTGTACAAACTGTGGTAGAAGGCTTAGCTCAATTATAAAGTGCGCCCCATGCGCACTTTTTTTATGTTTAAGAGTATATGAATCGCGAAAAAAGATTGAATAGTCAAATTAATTAGTTTATAGTAAAGGTGTTACATACTGACTGGTTAGTTTATAAAGGAGGATGAAAATGAAAGCGATACAATTAACAGAGTTTGGTGGACCGGAAGTATTAAAACTAATTGATTTAGATGTACCTGAGCCCAAAGGACACGAAGTTCTTATTGAAATTCAGGCAATTGGAGTAAATTATGCAGATACTGCTAGAAGAGAAGGGCAATATGTTGTAGATACACCGCTACCTTATGTACCAGGTTCTGAAGTAGCTGGCGTAGTGAAAGCTGTTGGAGAAAAAGTCACTTCTGTAAAACCAGGTTCTTCAGTTGTTACTTTATTAGGAACGAAAAATGCCACAGGCTATGCAGAGTATACGTTAGCTGATGAAAGAGGATTAATTGCCATTCCAGAAGGTGTAGATCCACAATATGCTGTAGCTCTCCCGTTACAGGGATTAAGTGCCTACCACACACTTAAGACTATGGGTCGATTTGAAAATGGAGAAACGGTTCTAATCCATGCAGCTGGCGGCGGGGTTGGAACGATTGCCGTACAGCTCGCTAGACTGTGGGGAGCTAAAACGATTATTGGCACAGCAAGCAGTGAAGAGAAAAGAAAGCTAGCCTCTGAAATGGGAGCAGATCTTACGGTAGATTATACGAAAGAAGGCTGGGAACAAAAAGTTTTAGATGCGACGGAAGGTAAAGGAGTAGACGTTATTCTTGAAATGGCAGGAGGAGACATTTTCAAGAAATCGTTGAAGTGTCTCGCTCCTTTCGGCAGACTTGTTATTTATGGGGTAGCAAGTGGAGAGCAAAGCCGCTTTTATCCATCGTCCCTAATGGAGAAAAACCAATCAGTAATTGGCTTTTTCCTTCCACAGATGATGCGTAAGCCTTCACTCTATCAGAAGAGTTTAGAAGAACTTCTCACCTATATGCAGAGTGGAGAACTGAAATTGACGATCGGCGGCGTTTTTGATTTAGAAAAAGCGGCTGATGTGCACCGTATGCTTCAAGGTCGTCAAACAAAAGGGAAGTTAATCCTAACCCCTTGATTAGGATTAAAAATAGGTATAAATCAAACAAAGACAACCAAATTTGGTTGTCTTTTTATTTCGGAAAAATTAGATTTCATATTCTCTGTTAGAAAATCCACATTCCCTATTCACTAAGCTAACACTTTGTGGTAATTTAGTATTGCACTGTGTTAATATTCGAAAAATTTTTCAGCGGAAGTTGAAGTTATTGAAATTTTTTTCGGGAATTTGCTTGAAAGTTTTGTGGGCAATCTAATACTATGCTAAAATATCAATGAAAGCGTTTTTTTAAAAGAATGTTTCAAAAAGTGAAAAGAGTGTAAAGAACAAGTAAGAAACTAATCTTAATTTAGATGCGAATCATTAATTGCATAAATTAAGATTAAACCCAGCAGGGAGGTAGCATGCTTTGAATACCAAACAGTCCAGAGTGGAACATCCATGGCAAGAATTTTATGGACCAAACCTTGGCTATGCCATTGAATTATACGAGAAATATCAAGAGGATCCTGAGTCAGTTGATCCGGAAATGCGCCAGAAATTTGATCAGTGGGGACCACCGCCTTCTTCACAGGAAGTCATTGAATCTACAGGTCAGCCCGCAAATCTCAAAAAGGTTATTTCTGCTGTTAAGTTAGCCGACAATATTCGTACATATGGACATTTAGCAGCAGCAATTAATCCGCTAACAAATGAGAAATCGGATCAAGATTTTATGACACCTCAAACTTACGGGCTTTCTGATGAAGACTTGAAAGCGATTCCTGCTCAAGTTATCTGGGAGAAAGCACCTAAGGAAGTTAGCAATGGATTACAGGCGATTCAAAAACTTCAGGATCTATATACAAAATCCATGTCTTATGAGTTTACTCATGTTCATGCTGAAGATGAGCGCAAATGGTTAGATGAGATGGTGGAGAATGATTCTGTAAGCCGCACGCTTACGAATGATGATCGTAAAGCTTTACTTAGGAGATTAACAGAAGTAGAAGGGTTTGAAAAATTCCTTCACAAAACATTTGTAGGTCAAAAGCGGTTCTCAATTGAAGGCGTTGACGCTATGGTACCAATGCTTGATGACGTTATTAAATGCGGGGCAAGCGATGGCGCTAAGAACGTGATGATTGGAATGGCTCACCGTGGTCGATTAAATGTTCTTACACACGTTTTAAATAAACCCTATGAAAAGATTTTTTCTGAGTTCCACCATGCGCCTAACAAAGAACTTGTTCCATCTGAAGGATCAATGGGTATTAACTATGGTTGGACAGGTGATGTAAAGTATCACATGGGTGCTGACAGACAAATCGAGGATTCGGAAACAGCGAGTGCAACGATTACACTAGCCAATAACCCAAGTCACCTTGAATTTGTTGATCCCGTTGTAGAGGGCTATGCACGCGCAGCTCAAGAAACTCGTGGTGAAAAAGGTGAACCGAAACAAGATTTCACAAAATCATTTGCAATATTAATTCATGGTGATGCAGCTTTCCCTGGCGAAGGTGTAGTAGCGGAAACACTTAACTTAAGTCAGTTGAAAGGATACCATACAGGCGGTACCATTCACATCATCGCAAATAACCAGCTAGGTTTTACAACTGAAAGTACGGATTCAAGATCAACAAAGTATGCAAGCGATCTGGCAAAAGGGTACGAAATTCCGATCGTTCATGTGAATGCGGATGACCCGGAAGCTTGTCTTGCTGCTATGCATCTTGCCTATGAGTATCGTATGAAATTTAATAAAGACTTTCTCATTGATTTAATTGGCTATCGTCGATTTGGTCATAACGAAATGGATGATCCAGCTGTTACTCAGCCTCATCTATACGAAAAAATCAAAAATCATCCTACCGTTCGAGCAAGCTACGCAAAGTATTTAACTGACCAAAACGTTATTGAAGATGGTCATGGAGAAAAGTTGGATGAAGAAGTCCTTTCTGAGCTTCAAACCGAATACGACAAGATTGCTAAAGGTGGAGAAGGCGATGGAGAAGTACAGGAGCTTCAGCCACCTAAAGAAATCGTAAAGGGTCTTCCTTCGATCGATACAGCTGTGTCATTAGAAACGCTAAAAGATATTAACAATCAACTTTTAACACGTCCGGATGGTTTCAATGTCTATCCTAAGCTTGAACGTATTTTAAAACGCAGACTTGATATGTTAGAAGAAGGCGGTAAGGTAGATTGGGCATTGGGTGAAACACTCGCCTTTGCTTCAATTCTTGGCGACGGCACACCAATTCGGATTACAGGTCAGGACTCTCAGCGCGGAACGTTTGCTCAGCGTCATCTTGTTCTTCATGATAAAGAAACTGGTGAGACCTTCTGTCCGTTACATGAGTTACCAGAGGCAAAATCATCGTTTGCCATTCATAACAGTCCACTTTCTGAAGCATCAGTCGTTGGCTTTGAGTACGGATATAACGTTTTTGCTCCAGAAACGCTTGTTATTTGGGAAGCGCAATATGGCGATTTCGCGAATGCGGCTCAAGTCATCTTTGATCAGTTCGTTTCAGCAGGTAGAGCAAAATGGGGACAAAAATCGGGAATGGTCCTTCTCTTGCCTCATGGTTACGAAGGCCAGGGACCTGAACATTCTAGTGGTCGAGTTGAACGATTCCTTACTCTAGCTGCAGAAAACAACTGGACAGTAGCTAATTTAACGAGTGCGGCTCAATACTTCCATATTCTAAGAAGACAAGCTGCCATCTTAGAAAAGCAAGAAGTGCGTCCACTTGTCATTATGACACCGAAGAGCCTTCTACGTAATCAACGCACATCATCTCCTGGTTTTGAATTTAGTCAGGGTCAATTTTTAAGCGTTGTTGAGCAGGCAGGTCTTGGTGAAAAGAAAGATAAAGTAGAACGTATTGTATTATGTACTGGTAAAGTAGCAGTCGATCTTGCTACTGAAATAGAGTCTTCTGATGAGAAGTACGATTGGCTTCACGTTCTTAGAGTGGAGCAGCTTTATCCATTTCCAGATGAAGAAGTGAAAAACATCTTTGACCGTTATTCAAACGTTAAAGAAATTATCTGGTTGCAAGAGGAGCCAAAGAATATGGGTTCCTGGAATTACATCTCACCACGTCTTCAAGAGACGGCCCCAGAAGGCGTTTCTGTAAGCTATGTAGGACGTCCGGATCGCTCAAGTCCAGCAGGCGGAGAACCTAATGTGCATAAAAAAGATCAAGACAGAATTATTCAAGAAGTTCTAGAACCATCCAAAACTGTTTCCCATCAAGGAGGTAATCGTCGTGATTGAAGTTAAAGTACCAGAACTAGCAGAATCCATTACAGAAGGTACCATTTCTCAATGGTTAATCAAAGTAGGCGACAAAGTTGAAAAAGGTGACAACCTTGTTGAGCTTGAAACAGATAAAGTAAACATTGAAGTGAGTGCAGAAAATGACGGCGTCATTGAAGAGCTTTTGAAAGAGCCAGGTGATAATGTAGAAGTTGGCGAAATTATTGCTTATCTCGGCAATGGTGAAGGTAGTTCTTCTAAATCGTCAGATCAAGGTTCTTCTGAAAAAACAGAAGCGAAAAAAGAAGAAAAAGAATCACCTGAGGAAGCAAAATCAGAGCAGGAGTCTAAGGCTCATGCATCAGAGTCATCTGAAGAAAAATCTGAGAATGGTCGCACAGTAGCTTCACCTTCTGCTAGAAAGCTAGCAAGAGAACTAGGTGTTGATTTGAATAATGTTGAAACACGCGATCCATTAGGTCGTGTTCGCCCTGATGATGTGAAAGCACATGCAGACAAAGCGAACAAACAAGAAGCGCCTAAGGAAAAGAAACAAGAGGCACCTAAGCAACAAAAGCAATCTCCTGACGCGAACGACGGTAAACCTGTTGAACGTGTGAAAATGTCTCGACGTCGTCAAACGATCGCAAAACGTCTTGTGGAAGTCCAGCATACAGCAGCGATGCTAACAACGTTTAACGAAGTAGACATGACCGCCATTATGGAACTTCGTAAGCGTCGTAAAGATAAATTTCTTGAAGATAATGATGTGAAACTTGGCTTTATGTCTTTCTTCACGAAAGCAGTTGTAGGCGCGCTTAAGAAATATCCTCGTCTAAACGCTGAAATTCAGGATACTGATATTGTACTGAAGAAATTCTATGATATTGGTATCGCTGTAGGGGCAGAAGAAGGTCTTGTCGTTCCAGTTGTACGTGATGCGGACAAGCTATCATTTGCAGGTATTGAACAAGAAATTGGTAATCTTGCAAAGAAAGCACGCGACAATAAGCTTAAGCTTGATGAACTACAAGGTGGCTCATTTACGATTACTAACGGAGGGATTTTTGGATCAATGCTTTCAACGCCGATTCTAAATGCACCTCAAGTTGGTATTCTAGGAATGCACAAAATTCAGTGGCGTCCTGTCGCAATCGATCAGGAACGAATGGAAAATCGTCCTATGATGTACATTGCGCTATCGTATGATCATCGTATTGTTGACGGTGGAGAAGCGGTTAGCTTTCTTGCGAAAATTAAAGAACTTCTTGAAGATCCTGAGCAGCTTCTTCTTGAAGGTTAAAACGTTCGAACCTGGATCCTAGGATCCAGGTTCTTTTTTCTTCAAGGTGAGAAGTGTCTTTTCATAAACAAGGAAGTGGATTAGCTCCATGCTTTAACTTATCGCTCCTGTCATGTAGAATAGAAAGAAAGTTGAAAGGGGTGAACAAGTTGATTCATCAAACATGGAAAGATTCAGCAACAATAAAAAAGGTAAAATGCGTACATACTGATGCAAAGAAATACATGGTTAACCGCGTGCTAACCGAAGGAAAAACCTATGAAGTGAAAAATGAAACGGAAGAGTTCTTATTTGTTGTAGACAATAGCGGGAAAATCGGTGGTTTTTACAAAGAGTATTTTGAAGAAGTAGAATAAATAGCCATGAAGTAAAAAACCAGATCATATTTGATCTGGTTTTTTACTTCATGGCTATTACATAATAGAGGGACATTGAATAAACACCAATGTCCCTTGATTCGCTTAACAAAATTGATCATTCTTATTTGGATTTTTTAATCCAAAAAGTGGTCGTAAATAGAGAGCAAGGTAAGAACCTGCAAGTGCTACAATCATCCAAACCCAGCCGTGTAGACTGAAGGATGCAATGCCCCCGAAATATGCGCCAATATTACAACCAAATGCTAACCTTGCTCCATAGCCCATCAATAAACCACCAATAATTGACGCGGCTGCTAATTTAAGAGGCACTCTTCTCATTACAAAAGCACCACCTGCTCCAGCTGCCACGAATGCTCCGAGTATCACACCAAAGTTCATGACACTGGTTGAATCAGTAAGGATTGATTGTTGAAGGGCTTCTCCTTTAGCACCTGACCAATACCCCCATTCTGTTACATCAATTCCAAGATACAAAGCAATTTTTGATCCCCATAGAGCAAAAGCTGAGGTAATTCCCCATGGGTTACCGCGTGAAATTAACGTAAGTGCATTTAAGACACCTAATGCTATAGCTGCGGTCCAAATTGGCCACGAGCCACGAAAAATTCGTTTCCATCCTGATGTAGTGGGAAGAGGTTTGATTTTCGGCGGTTTTCGTTTTTTCGCAATGAACTGAACAACAAAGAAAATAATCGCAAACAAGAATAGCTGTACGATCCAAGCACCAAAGTAGCCGAGTCCAGTATCTTCCGCTAGAGAAATGGCTTGAAATGACGGCATTTGATTTACCCAAAAGTCAAAGTGCCAGGCACCGATAACGGATCCGATTATAAAACCGAAAAGTGTAAGCAGCATTTCAGTTTTCCCCCATCCGACCGTATAGAGCGTGCCCGACGCGCACCCTCCTCCGAGCTGCATCCCTATTCCAAATAGAAATGATCCTACGACAACGCTTGTCCCAACAGGAAAGACATATCCACTTGGGGTCGTTCCAAATAATCCGAATCCGTTTGAAAGGATGGGTGCAAACAGCGTGCTAGCCACTGCCAGCATAAGCATATGCGATTGTAGTGCTGTTCCGTTTCCTACACTTAGTAATTGCCTAAAAGCCGAAGTGAAGCCAAATCTTGCATGTAATAGGCAAAAACCGAGTAATAAACCTAAGCCAAATAGGACTAATTGTTGAATACCCTGACCGACCCACAAGATAAATGCGAGAACACCAATGACCAGTAATCCTACAGTTAAAACTGGTTTCTGGGGTGCTTTTAAGAAAGGTAATTGTAAATTTGTTTTAGAAGAGTGAACAGGCTGTTCCATCATGCATAATGCACCTCATTCCGATGTTTTTAGTATGGATTGATTTGTATATCCTACACGACATTTCACCATCTGTAAACTATTCCACATTGCATTTATTAATTGAAGCGAGGACCTTGCGTAATTCGTTCTGACATTGGAGGTTGTGCTATAATGACATTTGGATCATTAGAAATTTATTCATTTATTACGAGCTTAAGATGAGGTTTTGCAACCGTCTCAGGCTATAGGAGGTTGAGACAATGGAAATTGAGCAATTGGTTCAAAATGCATTTGATTTTATAGATCAGGCCTATCAAGAGTTAGGGGTAGAACCATCACGCTTAAATGAACGAAAAAAGGAAATAAAGAACGAAATAATGAAAACAGGTTCCTATACACATACATATAAAGAATTGTCTCACGGTGCTAAGATGGCATGGAGAAACAGCAATAAATGCATTGGACGACTTTTTTGGAATACGATGACAGTTTTGGATGCGCGATATGCTACGACTTCCGAAGAAGTAACAAGTGCACTCTTGCACCATATTCGAATGGCTACCAATGGAGGAAAGATAAAACCAACCATTACGATTTTTCAACCTGGCATGGTTCGGATTTGGAATCATCAACTCATACGCTATGCTGGTTATGAAACGGAGGAAGGTATCGTTGGTGATCCGGATTCGGTCGTTTTTACTAAGGAAGTGATGAAACTCGGCTGGCAAGGGAAAGGAACTGCACATGATGTACTTCCACTTGTTTTCTCACTCGAAGGTGAAACGCCAAATATTGTTGAAATCCCAAAGGAAGAAGTGCGTCAAGTTGACATTCAGCACCCGGAATACGACTTTGCTCCACTTAATGTTCGTTGGTATGGTGTGCCTATTATTTCAGATATGCGTTTGGAAATCGGAGGCATTCATTACAATGCTGCACCATTTAATGGATGGTATATGGGAACGGAAATCGGGGCAAGAAATCTGGCAGACACGAACCGGTACAATTTATTGCCGGATGTAGCAAAACTGATGAATCTTGATACAAGTTCCAATGCAACATTATGGAAAGACCGAGCATTAGTTGAGTTAAATCGAGCGGTGCTTTATTCCTATCAACTTGCTGGAGTAAGCATTGTAGATCATCATACAGCTGCAAAACAATTTCAAAAGTTCGAGCAAAATGAAGAGAAGGCGGAGCGAGAGGTGACTGGAAATTGGACTTGGCTAATTCCACCTGTGTCGCCAGCTACTACTCACATTTTCCATAAACCTTACAAAAACAAAATTGTAACTCCGAATTACTTTTATCAATCAAAACCATATTAAAGAAAAGTGAGGAAGAAACTTGGTTATTGAAAAAGCTTATTTCACCATTCATGAAGGTCTTGAATCGAAATTTGAAGCGATTTTTAAAGAAGCTGTACGTTATGTTGCAGAAACAGAAGGGTACATCTCTTATCGCTTGTTGAAATCAATTGAAACAGAGCGTAAATACGTCATTTTCATTGAATGGGAGACTCTTGTCTCGCACACTGAAGGCTTTATGTCATCTCATCGATTTGAAAAATTCACGTCATTAATGGATCCATTTCTTGAAAGTGTAGAGATGGAGCATCTTGCTCCCCTTCAATCTGATAACTAAACCCACGTTATGGTGGGTTTTTCTTATGAGCGAATCACTATACAAGCGATAAAAAAAACGGTATGCTAGGATTTAGATATATTCCTATATGAAAGGTTGGATTTAACGTGCCTTCATCAATACCAAGACCACTTGTTCGATTAAATCAATCGTTTATCTTTCTATTTGCAACAGCATATGTTTTCTTTTCACATTGGACTTTTCTAGCCGTACCGCTTGTTGCAGGCTTAATGGGTTTAATTCTCCAATTCAATCCGGTTATGAAAACAGGGAAGTTATTTCTCAAGAAATCGCTTCATCACTATATCCCTGAAGATGTGGATCAACAAAATTTCAATCAAAAAATTGCGGTATCACTTCTTGCCATTTCCTTAATTTCTCATTTACTCTCTATTGAGTGGTTAGCTATTACTGCTGCAGTCTTAGTAGCATTAGCTTCCTTTATTGCAATTCTAGGTTTCTGTGTAGGTTGTTTTGTTCGTTTTCAGTGGAAACAATATCAATATAGACGGTCACAGCATTCTTAAAGACAGCGTGGCTGTCTTTTTTTTTGACTGAAAAACCTGAAAAGTTAATTTCTGATATACTTAAGAAAGAGAGAAGTTGAAGATTAGAAAGGATAGGGTAGGATGAGAGAGAATACTTATGACTTAATCGGTGTAGGAATTGGCCCATTTAATTTAGGACTGGCAGCACTGTTAGATCCAATAAATGAAGTTAATGCATTATTTTTTGATCAGAAATCAGAATTTGATTGGCATCCTGGTATGTTAATTGAAGGAACTAGATTACAGGTACCATTCATGGCAGATCTTGTCACAATGGCGGACCCAACGAATCCTTATAGTTATTTAAACTATTTGAAACATCAAAACCGCTTATATAACTTTTATTTCTTGCAACGACTTGAAATGCCACGAAATGAGTATAACCATTATTGCCAGTGGGCAGCTAATCAGTTGGAGAGTTGCCAATTTGGTACGAAAGTAACGAGTATCATGCCTGTAGGAAATCCTGTTGAACATTATGAAGTGATTAGTGAAAATGTTGATTCAGGAGAAGTGACGAAGTATTTCGCTAAAAATATTATTTTAGGCGTTGGAACTGTGCCTTCTTTACCTACATCGCTTCAGGGGATGAACGAAAATGATGTTTTTCACTCTTCTACTTTCCTTGAGCATACTGATCGATGTAAAGAGGCGAAAAGCATTACTGTGATCGGGTCTGGTCAAAGTTCTGCAGAGATTTTTCGTGAACTTCTAAAAGATCGACCTGAACAAGGTTATTCATTAAATTGGATCACCCGTTCTCAAGGTTTTTTCCCAATGGAGGAGACGAGATTAAGCCTGGAACACTTTTCACCGGAGTACGTTAATTATTTTTATGATCTTCCTCAACATCAAAAAGATGACATTTTCAGTGGTCAGCAACTTTTATATAAAGGAATCAGTCCACATACGATTACTGATATATATAACCTTTTGTATGAGCAGTCTGTAGGCGGCGTAACGATGGATGTGACGTTAATGCCTTTAACCGAAATCAATGGACTTAGAGAAAAGGAGGACGGTACTGGTTATGAGTTAGAATGTCGTCAGTGGCAGAAAGATAAAAAATTCTTATTGGAAAGTGAAGTCGTTGTCGCTGGAACAGGATACCGTCCTTTAATTCCGAAGTGTCTTGAAGATCTTAATGAACTCATTGAGTGGGATGAAAAAGGTCGGTATCAAGTAACAAAGGATTACCGTCTTCGTTTGAAGAAGGATTCAAATTCAACGATCTTTGTCCACAGTGGCATGCAACATACGCACGGAGTGGGATCAACCAACTTAGGTCTTGCGGTTAATCGCAATAAAATCATTATTAATGAACTGTTAGGCAAGGAGATTTATCCTGTCCTTGAAGGAAATATCTTCCAACAATTTGAAGTAAAAGAGTAATGAAACTTTCCATTGCTAACAAAACATTCTATGATAGAAGAAAATAGAAAGGGTCTGGTGATGAGTGTGATTGTCTCATGAAGCAATATCATCCACTAACAGCCAACACGTTTCTTGCAAAGTTAATTACTCAATATGCTAATATTCATCATAGAGCAATTGGACCTGCAGCAAAAGAATATATTAAACAGCTTGGAATAAAAACGGGAGAGTGGCTCGAATCTAATTATCGCGATGATCTTGAATGGACACCAGATGATTATGCGAAGGTGATTGTTGATATAAAAAATTCGATCGGCGGAGAATTTTTTATAACTGAAGTCACTCCCTCTTACGTGATTGTAAAGGCGCATCGTTGTCCATTTGGAGCAGAAGTAATGAATGCTCCTCATCTTTGCACCATGACATCAAGTGTGTTTGGAGGAATTGCAGCAAGGCAATTTAAGTATGGAGAAGTGAATCTTCGGCAAAGAATTGCACTTGGAGATCCAGTTTGTGAAGTCATGATCGCATTTGAACCAGGAATTGAATCGGGAGATCGTTATGAAAATCTTCCAATTACTCCTGAAAATGGGGATCCGTTTACTTGGGAAGAAGATACCGTTACGCTATTAAGTCAAGAGTTAAAACGCAGCGATGAGATGGTCATGAAATTAGTTGAAGAATTGGAAGACCTTAAAAAACAAGTTGAAAATCAGTAGAGATAAAACCAGCTGAAATAGCTGGTTTTTTTGTATGAAATTCTGAATTTATCAGAAACTACGTCTAAAGGCATAAAGGAGTGGAAGAACATGGAGAAAAACGCCAGAGGATATGTTCAGGAGAGCTGTCAGGCTCTTGAAGAAGCCAGTCGCTGTTTACAGCAAGCTTTATCAACTGTTGAGAAGGGACAAAATAGGGACAGAATACAGCAATCACTTGATGGACTAACAGCTGTTCAATCTCATTGTAGTGAAACGGCTAACGTCCTTTCACAACAATAATTTTATTTGAAGAAATTTCAAAAATGAAGTTTTAGAAGAATTAAAATCGGAAATGGTGGACTAACGTTACACACAAGGAGGGATTAATCATGAGTCTATTGTTTGGCAAAGGCATGCAAGCATTCGAACAAGATGCGAAAGCTGAAAGAGAAAAAGTACAAACTTCTCCAATCGCACACTCGAATAAAAAATCCAGATTAAAACAGAAACCCACTAAATTCTAGCCATCCTTTTGGATGGTTTTTTTTGGTTCTTAAAGAATTGTTCATTACACTATTTTAGAGACAATTGGTAATAGAGGGATTTTCTCCTAACCGAGAAAAGTAAATTGTAAAAATATGATTAGATTATGATAAGAATGGGAAATGTCTGTTTGTGAGCATAAGACTATTGGAGGAGATTACAAATGGCTAAACAGTGGACAAAAACAACATTGCATAACGGCGTTGAAATGCCAACGCTTGGTCTTGGTGTCTGGAAAATGGAAAACAATGACGAAGTTAAAACAGCTGTTAATGCTGCAATTGATGCAGGATATAAAGCGATTGATACTGCAGCGGCTTACAAAAATGAAGAGGGCGTTGGGGCAGCTATAAAAGAAAACAGCACACCCCGCGAAGAACTATTTATAACCTCAAAAGTTTGGAATGACGACCAGGGTTATGATTCGACCCTTAAAGCATTCGATGATACAGTTTCTAAACTAGGAATTGATACGCTAGATCTTTACTTAATTCATTGGCCAGTAGAAGGCAAATATAAAGAAACGTGGAAAGCGATGGAGAAGCTATACAACGATGGTCGCGTTCGTGCTATTGGAGTCAGCAATTTCCATCCACATCACCTTGAGGATTTGTTGAAAGATGCAGAAATTAAACCAATGGTTAACCAGGTAGAATTCCATCCACTTCTAAATCAAAAAGAACTTCGTGAGTACTGCAAGCAGCACTCAATTCAAATGGAGGCATGGTCACCGCTTGCCCAGGGGAAACTGTTGGATCATGAAATTGTAAAAGAAATTGCAGAACAGCATGGTAAGTCAACAGCTCAAGTGATTATTCGCTGGGATCTTGAACATGAAGTCGTTACAATCCCTAAATCTTCAAATCCTGAACGCATTAAACAGAACTTTGATGTTTTTGATTTTGAATTAACACAAGATAACATGAGAGCCCTTGACGAATTAAATCAGAATGAACGCATGGGTCCTGATCCAGATAACTTCGATTTTTAATTTAAAGCCGGCACACTGCCGGCTTTTTGTATGCAACCATTTCTTACTTACTTCGTCTACACAATGAAGGGAGAGAGAATAATGGGAAGATGGCTTTTGGGATTTACCTTATTACTATTAATCGGTGTCTTTTTCTCAGGTGTCTGGTTTACCATGATTCGAGAAGATCAAACGAGCATAGAAGCAGTGGATACTGTAGCGCCTACTGCAAAAACTCATACAGATCAAGAATATTATGAACCTGGTGAGCCTTACGTTGAGGAGGATATGGATGGCAATGAATTTTTTCGATTAGAAGTTAATATGATGGACGAAATTCCTGCAGAGGCAGATTTAAAAGAATTAGATCAATCACAAGAGTACATAGGATTTGAACTTTACGCTAAAAACAATCAAGAGTCTGGTCTCGACTTCAAGCCATATTATTCAAAACTAAAAGTTAATGGTTCTCAGATAGAGCCAGAGGATTTTGTCATTATTGAACAAGATGGCTGGAACAAATTTATGATGAAAAGTGATAGTTCATTTCGGATTGCGCTGATTTATCCTGTTGACACAGATGCGAAAGAAATGACACTTGTGATCTCTCCAGAATTTTATTATAAAGATATTCTGTATAAATGGAAAAGGTAGCTATGGTCAACCGTCCCTTAGGTTTAAAAACCTAGTGAGTTAGGTTCCATTTTCTTTCCTTAGAAATAAGTTATTGTGCTTTTTCCGATCGAATTACTGGAGATTAATTCCTCTCGTAGTGTAGGATAGAAAGTGTAGAGTAATCGGAAAGGCTGGAATCTTATGATAAATCACTTGTATCACGCTTATATAAAAAATGATCGACAGAAGCAATTATTAGAGATGGCGAATACACTCTCTGATTCGTTTTCTAAGAGGGCGGAAAATATTGATAAAGAGGGACGGTTCCCTTTTGAGAATTTCAACGAATTAAAGAAATCAGGATATGTAGGTTTAACCGTTCCAGAAAAATTTGGTGGAGAAGCAATTGATTTATATGAATTTGTCATGCTTCAAGAGCGGATTGCTACGGGAGATGCTGCTACAGCGCTCTCAATTGGCTGGCATCTTGGTCTTATGTTAGAAATGAGAGACGAGCAAACGTGGTCAGATGACGTTTTTGAACGACTAAGTAACCTTATAATGAATGAAAATGCTCTATTTAATCGTGCTGCGTCAGAACCTGCAACAGGGAGCCCGACGCGTGGTGGTATGCCTCAGACGAAAGCGATCCATAAAGATGGAAAGTGGATTCTTAATGGGCGAAAATCATTTACTTCAATGGCGCCTGGACTTCAGTATGCGCTTGTTTCTTCACAAATTGGCGATACGGGAGAAAAAGGTTTTTTTCTAGTTAATATGAAAGCACAAGGTGTAGAAATTGAAGAAAAATGGGACACGATGTCGATGAGAGGAACAAGAAGTGATGATCTTGTTCTTCATAATGTTTCACTACCGGAAGATGCTCTCATTGAAGGCCCGGAAAACCCAAAAAATGAGCTACCAAAAGCCTGGCTTCTCCATATACCTGCGTGTTATCTTGGCGTAGCGATTGCTGCTCGAAATGAGGCGATTGATTTTGCTAAAACGTATTCTCCGAATAGTCTTCCAGGACCCATTAAAGAAGTGCCTGAAGTACAGCGGAAAATCGGTGAGATGGAATTAGAATTGATGCGAGCGAGAGAAATGATGTACTCTGTTGCTCTAAGATGGGTAGCAGAACCTGAGAAGAGGTCTTTCATGGGCCCTGAACTCGCTGCTGTAAAGCATGTTGCCACAAATAGTGCAGCCAGAGTTGTAGATTTAGCGATGAGAATAGTGGGAGCAAGAGCTCTTTTCAAAGACAATCCTATGCAGCGCCATTATCGTGATGTAAGAGCTGGATTACACAACCCACCAATGGATGATGCGGTTATTTCAATGCTTGCAGGAAATGCGCTCAATCAGCATGAATCTTCCTAATGGAAGGTTCTTTTTTTTGAATAACATAGTAAAATTATCCTTGATTAGACAAGTTTCTATCAGAAAAACAGTTCATTTTCCAGCATTCTAGGCTATTGGAATTAAAAAAGTCAGAAAAGAAGGAATTAATCATTCGAATAGCGAAATAGATCATTAAGAAACGAAGGGAGGGGAGGAAAGTGAGAGAACGTCGAACCGTATCTTTAAGTGGAAGCTTATTGTTAACATATCCATGGGAAATGGAGCGTAAGGAACAAACTTTAAAAGAAGAAGGCGTCTATAAAAGAAATAGCCAAAACGAACAGGAGTTGAAAGAAAATAAATGATTTTTTTCTATGACAGTCTATTAACAGAAGCATTCTAGAACAGAGCCGTGCGAAAAGAATTGTCGCTTTGGCTCTATTTTAATTGGGGTGGGGGTTTAAACGATTTTGAATCAATCAACTTTACATAAGGTTTTAAATGACAAAAGACTTGAAGGAGCCATTGCAGGAGTTAGCGTTCGATCTGCAAGAACTGGGGCCATACTTTTCAACCAGTTTGGAAATACAAGGTTAACGCCAGCTTCAAACATGAAGCTCTTAACTGCAGCCGCTGCTCTCCATACGCTTGGTCCTGATTATTGTTTTACAACTGAAATCTGTACGGATGGAATCATACATGACGGTGAATTAATTGGGAATCTTTATTTAAGAGGTAAGGGTGATCCTACTCTTTTGCCTAAGGATTTAGAAAAATTCGCCCTAGAGCTTCAATCACTTGGAGTGAGAAGGATTCAGGGAGACTTAGTAGGTGATGAATCGTGGTTTGATGCTCAGTATCTTTCAGAAGATATGATTTGGAGTGATGAACACGAATATTATGGCGCACAAATTTCTGCACTTACCATTTCTCCGAACACCGATTATGATGCAGGAACCATCATGTTGACCATTTTGTCAGAAGGAGAAATTGGTGAATCACCAGAGTTTATGATTTTTCCTAAAACTCATTATGTCGAGGTTGTTAATCTAGCTACGATTGTTTCATCTAAAGAAGAGGGAGATCTCCGTGTTAAACGAAATCATGGATCAAACACCATTACGATAACAGGCACCGTTTCACAATATGCTGCTCCAGAAAAGAAATGGATTGCCGTTTGGAACCCTGCTACTTATGCCTTAGAAGTATTTTCAGAAACGCTTGTAAGTTATGGAATCACTTTATCTGGCAATAAGGTGCTTGCGCAAACACCTGACCATGTGAAGACGCTTCTTACAAAAACTTCGATGCCGCTATCTGAATTACTCATAACGTTCATGAAACTGAGTAATAACGGACACGCGGAAGTTTTAATAAAAGAAATGGGAAGGTTGCGGAAAGGGGAAGGAAGCTTTGAGGCGGGGTTAGAAGTCGTTAAAATGTTTTTGAAAGGTGAAGGGTTGAATCCTGATAACATGTGTTTGCGAGACGGATCGGGTATATCGCAAATGAACCTGATTCAACCAAACGAACTTTCGATGCTTTTGTTTAAACTACAAAACAAAAGTTGGTTTCCAACCTTTTTGAATTCATTACCAATAGCGGGTTCACCTGAACGATTGGTAGGGGGAACGTTAAGGGAGCGATTCGGTGGTACTTCCGCAGAAAACATCGTATTCGCAAAAACTGGTTCTCTAATTGGTGTTACCTCTTTATCTGGCTATATAAAAAAGGAAGAGCCTCTCATATTTTCAATTATGATCAACCATTTTCTTGATGAAGAAGAAACGGAGAAAATAGAAGATGAAATCATGCTCGTTTTATCTGGCGAGGCATTGTAATATGGTCGCGATTGCGGCCTTTTTTAATGCCATTTAAGAAACCTCTTTAATGAATGTTTTTCGTAGATTGAAGAAGTGACTGGTATAATAGGTATGAATGTTAAAAATGGAGGTTAAGCATGGATCGAATCGCAATTTTGTCAGATATACATGGTAATATGCCAGCATTAAAAGCTGTTTTGAAAGATTGTAAAGAGAAGCAGGTCTCTGAAATTTATTGTTTAGGAGATCTCGTTGGTAAAGGACCTGATTCTGAGTTGGTGGTTGATCTTATAAGAGAAAACTGTAACATTGTGATTAGAGGAAATTGGGATGAAAATATGGCAGCATATTCTGAGTGGGAAACAATGAAGTGGCATCAATCCGTTTTAGGAGAAGAGCGATTAACTTATTTGCGTAGTCTTCGGTTTCAACACGACTTCTATTTAAGTGGACAACGCGTACGTCTCCTTCATGCATCACCTGAAAGTGTTCATGTGCGAGTCTATCAAAACGATCCTTTAGAAAAAAGACAGGCAATGTTCCTAAACACAAAGGAAACTGGAGGCTTTCTTAATACAGATAATCAACCAGATATTGTGGGCTATGGAGATATCCATTGGAGTTTTATACAGTATTTGCGTGAGAAAACGCTATTTAATACTGGAAGTGTAGGTAATTCACTTGAAAGACCGGATGCCTCTTACGCAATATTAGAAGGTCATTTACATTCAGAAAAAAAGGAGAGTTATTCGATTACGATCATTCGTGTTCCTTATGATAATGAACTTGCGGTTCAATTGGCAAAAGAAAAGAAGATGCCAGATTTAGAACCTTACATAAAAGAAGTCCGGACGGCGCGCTACCGGGGATGGAAGGACTAGGATATAGAAGGGGGATTTCATGCTTAAACAACTCTATCAGTATCTTTTATTTGTATGTGTAATCTTATCCGTTTCAACGATCTGGTATGAGTCTCCCTTTCAACAGGAGATCTTGATTGGTACATGGATTGTCTTCTTTATTGATTATATTGTTTTTCTTTATTTATCTAAAAGTCGATGGGAATACATCAAAAGTCATCCTTTTGATTTGATTGCTTTGATCCCTCTTGACTCCATTTTTCAAGGAGCAAAGCTAGCCAGACTTTATCGTTTATGGCGGATTAAAACAATCGCAAAACGATTTAGTAATCCCATTCTAGGAAAGGCAATGGGGATGTCTCCTCAAACATGGTTTTTAACAAGTTTTGTGTTTGTGATTGTCTCAACTTTCCCGTTTTATTTCTATGAGCCTGTTGTCGATTCTTTTCAGGATGCTGCCATATGGTCACTAGGTTCCATTATTTTTGTTGGGCGCTTTTCAGTTGAACCAACTTCATTCATTGGAAAAATGGTGATCGTTCTCCTTACAATCGTTGGCATTCTCCTTCATGCATTAATCGTGCGAACCGCCTTTCAATATGTGGATTATTTACGAAAAAAATGGTCATCCAAAGACGATGACCATTCAGAAGCCTAGTAAAACCATTTAACGATAAAAAAAGTTACAAGAGAGAGCGTGATGGAGACGATTGTGATAATCGCCATTGGCTTAAGGGCTTTATTTTTCAAATCTTTTAAACTAACACTTAGACCAAGACCTACCATAGCTGCGGTTAAACACCAAGTCGTAATCTCTGTCACAACATTCACCGCTGAATCAGAGAACGGGATAATGGGCCCGAGGAGGAATGTTCCTGCTAAACTCATGATTACAAATCCAACTAAAAACCATGGGAATGCAACCTTTTGTTGCGTACCCTTGTTTTTGCGTTTCATAAGATACATAAATAAAAAACATACTGGGACAAGGAGGAAGACTCTTCCAAGCTTGGCGAGTAACCCCATAGCTAATGCCGTTTCTCCTCCTGGTGCTGCTGCTAGAGCAACGTGAGCAACTTCATGTAGTGAAATTCCAGACCATACTCCGTATTCGCTTGAAGTTAGTGGAAGGAATGGGCGAAGAATGGTATAGCCAATGGAAAAAATCGTTCCAAACAAAGCAATAATGCCAACGCCGATTGCTGTATCTTCTTCTTTCGCTTTAACAATCGGTGCTACAGCTGCAATTGCAGCAGCTCCGCAAATCCCCGTACCCGCGCCAAGAAGCAGAGTAATAGACTTATTAGCATTCATCACTTTAGAAAGCCAAATGGAAGATAAGATAGCAAATGCAATAACAAGTGCACCTAGTAATAGAATAGGTAATCCATCTTGAAGAATCATGCTTACGTTTAATTTTATTCCGTATAATATAATCGCAAATCTAAGTAATTTTTTTGATGAAAATGTGATTCCTTTTCTTAGCCATTCTGGATAACCAGCTACTTGTCGATAAGCAATGGCAATTAAGATCGCTGAAGCAAGTTGTCCAGTAAGCTTAAACCCTGGGACCATGGCCAGAAAATAACCTAATAACGCAATAAAAAACGTAAAGGCAATGCCAAGGAGCCATCGGATGTGGTCAGGCAATGTTTGATGATGTCTTAACGTGTTGATCATATTCTTTCCTCCGTTTCTCCTTTTATAGTTTACTTTACAAATGACTATAAGTGAAATAATTAAATAGAATGGTTATAATAAGTTATAACTTATAGATAGAGGTGAGGAATTGGATCAACAATTAAAAGTGTTTGTTACAGTCGTTGATAAACGAAATTTCTCAAGAGCAGCAGAAGAATTACACATGACACAGCCAGCCGTTAGTCAATATATTAAAAGTTTAGAAGAGAGTCTTGGTACTAAGTTACTTGAAAGAAACAATCGCTCCGTGGAAATGAACAAAGCTGGTGAAATCGTGTACCATCATGCAAGAGAGTTATTAAATTTGTATTCTAAGATGAACTATTTATTGGATGATTTGACCAATCGTGCAAGTGGTAAGATTACGATTGGTGCAAGTTATACATATGGCGAATATGTTTTGCCACATGTTATTGCTTCAATACGAGAAAAGTATCCTCTAATAACACCAGCAGTCACCATTGGAAATTCTAGAGAAATTGGAGATCTTGTTTATTCCCATCAGTTAGATGTTGGTATTATAGAAGGAGACTATCCAGCAAGAGACATGAAAGTAGATAGTTTCACTGAAGACGAAATGGTCATTGTAGCAGCCCCTACACATAAGAATGTTGAGCATGGAAGCATTCTGGAAAACGAAATGTGGATTGTACGAGAAGAAGGGTCTGGAACAAGGGAAGCAACTGAAAAAATGTGGGAACTCCTATCGATTGTACCTTCTCAAAAAATGGCATTTGGCAGTACGCAACTCATTAAAGAGTCTGTCGAAGCTGGAATTGGCATTGGCATCCTTTCAAAATGGACGATTAGAAAAGAATTAAAACTTGGAACCCTAAAGATACTTGAATTGCCCAGATTTAAATATAAACGAACGTTTTCTATATTAATGCGTTCTCCTTTTCAAACGAAAGTTCTTGAAGTCTTTCTCGATCACGTCCATTCTCATCATAAAACATAAGAGTTCAGTTCGGTAGAGAGTTATTGATGAGCATGATATAGTATAGAAATTGTAAAAGAACGAATGGTTAAAAGGAAGCGATAGAAAATGAATGAAATGATAGAAGAGTGGCAATTAGCGCTTCGTGCGGAAATAGCTCATTTAAAAAAGTATGGAAGTAGGCCAATCAAAATTGTTAACGGTCGTTTATTATCCGGCGATGATTTTCGATACTATTTTGATGTACGTACGCCTATTCAGATTCCATCTGGATCAAAAATACGAATAGAAATGAAACATATAAAACGGGAAGGAAGAATGTTATCTTCAGAGGGAAATAATGTCATTATCGCCCTTGAAGGTGATTTTGGCGATCTAATTAGAGAAGCCGATCTTTACCATGATCCGTGGGAATTGCTTGATGAGCTGCACGAACGCCTGGAAGAAATAAAGAAAAGTAAAAGAAGGCTAGCGCGGGTTAGCAAATTAATGAATCCACCAAAAACGGTTAAACATCCTGAAGAAAAGATTAAGAGTCATCTCCATGAGTTGATTCTTAGGTCAAAATACAACCCAGTAACGTATGTATGGGGTCCACCAGGCACTGGTAAAACGCATAATCTGGCAAGAGCCGCCGCAAATCACTTTTTTAAAGGAAAGAGCGTTCTAATCTTATCCCATAGTAACCAAGCTGTAGATGTTTTAATGCGTGAAATCTCTCTTTTTGCTGAAAAAAAGGAGAAGTTTGAAGAGGGTAAAATCATGCGCTATGGTCAGCAACGTAATGTTCCATCACTATTGCCATTATATACAGATCAGTTACTGATGGCACAGCATCCAGATCTTGCTGAAGAGAAAGCGAGTATAATGGAGGAACGGAAGAATTTAAAAGAGGATTTATCAAATTCCTTTAGCAATCGTGATTCAACTCAGTTGCTAAAGTTAGAGTCTAAGTTAGGAAATGTTCTCGAAAAGATTAGGCGTAAAGAAACGGAATTCGTTAAAAACGCTACTATAATTGGAACTACTTTAACAAAAGCAGCGATTGATGAAACGATCTACCGAAAGAGAGTCGATGTTGTCATTATTGATGAAGCTAGTATGGCGTATGTGCCCCAGGCAGCGTTTGCTGCTTCGCTTGGAAAACGGGTTGTGATATGTGGTGATTTTAAACAGCTTCCCCCTATCGCATCGGCCCGGCATCCGCTAGTTTCGAAGTGGTTAAAAGAAGATGTCTTCCATCGAGCCGGAATCATTGAAACAGTTGAATCAGGTAATCTTCACCCTCAATTGTTTCTTTTAAATGAGCAAAGGCGAATGCATCCAGTTATTTCTGCATTTACAAACAAAACGATTTATCATTCTCTTGTTAAGGATTATCCCAACACTGCAGCATTAAGAGAAGACATAACTAGAAAACGTCCTTTCAAAGGGAGGGCTTCTGCTCTCATTGATACGAGTCATACAGGTGCTTATTGTTTTACTGGCCACTCATCAAAATCTCGGATGAACTTATGGCAACTCTTTTTATCTTTTCAAGCAATTTATGAATCATTGAAATCAGGAATGACCTCGATTGGTTATGTAACACCTTATCGTGCCCAATCGAAACTCATGGGATTATTGATAGAAGATCTCCTGTCACCTACTGACCAAGCTGATATTCTTTCAGCAACTGTTCATCGATTTCAGGGAAGCGAACGAGATATGATGGTGTTTGATACTGTAGATAGTGATCCAGAATTCCGTCCAGGAATGCTACTGACAGGAAATAATAGCGATCGTTTAATTAACGTTGCGATGACGCGAACAAAAGGGAAATTTATTCATGTTAGTAACGTGGACTATTACAAAAAGCGTATGTCTCAATCAAAGACGCTCAGGCAATTAGTGGAGCACCAGTTACAAAAAAACGAAAGAATTGGACCTTCACAAATAGGGAAGTGGATTACACATCAACATTCTCAGTTGAAATGGAGTCATGCATTAAACACAAATACCGTATTTCATGATATTCAAAAAGCAAATGAGGTCATTATTTCAATTCCATCAGGCACATCACTAACAAAAGAGTGGATCAGCACGTTGAAAGCAGCACCTGCTAAAACGATGATTATCTCACCTAAGGTTGTTCATGAAATTCCGGTTGCTCGTCATGTGGTGCATGAAGTTCCATTTCCATTTGTAGCTATTGATCGGAAAGTATTCTATCTGGGTGTACCATTCGAGGGCATGAAAGATGTTCTGCCACCAGCAGTATCCGTTAGAATGCAATCTACCCTTGTGGTTAATGAAATTATTAATCAAATTCTTCCAGCAGATGCATAGAAAATAGAGGTTTTTTCCTTTTCTATATTTACGTTACTGTGGTAAAGTTACAGAGAATAATGAATTGAAAGAAAGCTGGTGACGTATGGGAATACAAAAGCTTGAACATGTAGGGGTACAAGTTAGAAATATTGAAGCATCAAAAGGATTTTATCAAGGAATAATTGGGCTTGAACTACTTGATGAATTCGACCATCCTGATGGGGATAAAAAACTTGCTTTTCTTGGAATCAAGGGAGAGATTATTGTAGAGTTAATTGAAGGATATGATGCTAATTTACCAGCAGAAGGGAAGGTTCATCACATTGCCTTTACGGTAGAAGATATCAATCAAGAACGCATTCGTCTTCATGATCTAGGCGTAACGTTTATTGATGAGGGCATTAATGCTTTACCGAACGGTGCAAAATATCTTTTCTTTGAAGGACCAGATGGTGAATGGTTAGAGTTTTTTGAACCTGCTACTTAATTTAGCAAGTGTAATTACTCAAAAAACGAGTGTCCCGATCTTAGGACACTCATTTTTTTGAGTTCCAATCCTTTCGTTTCTAAAAGCTCGTCTTCGCTTTTCTTGTCATGAGCAGGAAACTCTTAAAATGGGGAGGCATGTTGTAAGATAAGAGTGAACTTATTTGATAGAAAGAAGGAATAGGTATGGTCAAACAAGAGGATCTTCAGAAAGAGAAGATCTGGACGCGAGACTTTATTTTTATTTGCATGGCGAACTTTTTTATTTTTGCGGGGTTCCAGATGACGCTCCCAACTCTCCCTTTATTTGTTAATGAACTTGGAGGGAGCGATCAGCTTATTGGTTTTGTCGTCGGCATTTTCACCTTATCCGCTTTACTTATTCGACCCTGGAGCGGGCATGTCCTCGAGTCACTTGGAAGAAGAATCATTTTCTTAATTGGATTAATGGTTTTTGTTATTTCTGTTGGATCTTATGCGTTTACAGGTAGTCTTGTTCTTCTTTTTCTCATGCGGGTGATCCAGGGACTAGGTTGGGGGATGTCAACCACAGCGGTGGGCACAATCGCAACGGATTTAATTCCACAAAAGCGAAGAGGAGAAGGCATGGGTTATTTTGGACTTGCTGGAAATTTAGCTATGGCTTTTGGTCCAGCACTAGGTTTATTCCTAATTGCCATTTCTGGATTTCAAACAATGTTTTTAATCGCTGCTTCGGCTGGATTGCTTTCTTTCCTTATCGCTTCCATTATTCGTTATAAACCGGCAAACAAAACACCGATTGAAAAAAAGAAATGGGACTTTTTTGAGAAAACCGCTTTAATGCCTTCCATTTTATTATTTTTTATTACGATGGTGTTTGGTGGAATCGCTACTTTTCTCCCACTTTATGCAGAACAATTGGGCATTGAGGGGATAGAGTGGTATTTCGTAGTCTTTGCCGTTTCTTTAATGCTCGTCCGCGCTTTCGCTGGACGAATTTATGATCGAAAAGGACATAAAGCTATTTTTCTTCCCGGCGCCTTCTTAATATTAACCGCAATGATTGATTTGACGCTACTAGCCAATCAATTCATGCTTATTCTTGCTGCTGTGTTATTCGGAATTGGATTTGGCTCCGTTCAGCCAGCTCTACAAGCATGGGCTGTGAATGAAGCACCCCTTCACAGAAAAGGAATGGCTAACGCTACCTTTTTTTCATTTTTTGATTTAGGTGTAGGAATAGGAGCAATGTTTTTTGGTTTGATCGCATCAACGTTCGGTTATGCAGACATCTACTTAACAGCAGGTATTTCCGTTATCATCTCAATGATCATTTACGTTATATACCTAAAAAGAAGTGCATCTGTACAAAGTCATCAAGAAGCAGTTCAATGGAAATAATAAAACGAGTTCGGTTAATTGGCCGAACTCATTTTATCTATTATCGACTACTCGGAATTAGCATCTCTTTATTTACTTCATTTAAATCACGGCATCCTGATAATGCCATAGTTAAATCAAAATCTGCAAGAAGGTTGGAAAGTACTTGTTTCACCCCACTTTCTCCCGCTACCGCTAATCCATACATACATGGTCGGCCAACGAGTATGGCTTTTGCTCCAAGCGCAATGGCTTTAAATACATCAGCCCCTCTTCTTATCCCGCTATCCATCAAGACAGGAATTTGATTTTCAACAGCTTCTACTACGGCCGGAAGCGCATCAAGCGATGAAAGGGCTCCATCTACTTGACGCCCTCCATGATTCGATACAATAATTCCATCAGCGCCATATTCTAATGCTAGCTTTGCATCATCAGGGTGAAGGATGCCTTTCAAAATAATAGGCAAAGTCGTATACTTTTTCAGCTCTGCTAAATCCTCCCACGTTAATCCTGCATTTCCAAAGACGTGAGTCCAATGCATAATTGCTCCCATAGCATCTTCTTCAGGAGGTACATGAAGTCCAGCGCGAAATGCAGGATCAGTTAAATAATTCCCAATTCCTTCCCCGATTAGAAAAGGTAAATAAACATTTTGCAAATCTAATTCTCGCCATGCCATCATTGGAGTATCCAGCGTTACAACAATCGCTGAATATCCGGCGTTTTCTGCTCGTTGTACAAAACTTTTAGCAATTTCGGGATCACGACTCCAGTAAAGTTGAAACCACTTCTCAGCATCACCCATCACTTCTGCAATTTCTTCCATAGACCGGCTTGATGCGGAGCTTGCGATGTAAGGAATCCCCATAGAAGCAGCTGCTTTCGCTGAAGCAAGTTCGCCTTCTTGATGAATAATGGATTGAACGCCAATTGGAGCGACTAACAAAGGAGTAGGAAGCATTCGACCGTACATGCCTATTTTTAAATTTCGTTCTTCAACGTGTCGAAAGACGCGAGGCACAATGTTCCATCGCCTAAATGCATCACGATTTGCATTTTTCGTTTCTTCTGCACCTGATCCGCCAGCTACATAATCATAAGGTCCATCCTCCAGAAGTTCTCGTGCTTTTGCTTTCCAATCTTCATACCTTGTTGGTAGGCGATTCGGGTCTGGTGCAGCCATTTGTTTATAAATACCAAACTGAATTTCATTACCGAAATTAGCCAATTGAACGACTCCTTTTTAAATGTAGTTAGTTGAATCTTCTTTGTCATCTTTCCAATTCCTTCTAAATTAATAGAAAAACAGGATCGATCATTAGAAAATAGAAGGATTTAGATGAATTATTACGAAATAGTAGGTTGGCAATAAATTCGTTCATTAAGAACATATTGGGGGACAATCATGAAGCTTTCAGTCATACATACGAACGATGTTCACAGTCATTTTGAGAACTTCGCAAAAGCAACATCACTTATTAAGGACTACGCAGATGAGCACACCCTGGTTTTAGATGGCGGTGACTTCGCTGATTTTAAAAGTATAGAACTTCAAGGGACTCAGGGAATCGCAGCTGTAAAGATGCTTGAATCTGCTGGTTATGATGCGATGACGATAGGGAATAATGAACTGTTTAATGGAGTCGATACGTTAGAGCATATGGCGGTACATAGTTCTATTCCATTCATTAGCTGTAATCTTTTAAAAGCAAATGGTGAATCGTTTAATGGAGTACTTCGGAGTACAATTGTTCATAAGCAAGGGTTACGTATTTTGATTACTGGTGCTTCACCCGATTTACAAGAATTTAATGATTTAATGGGTTTTCGAATAGTTGATTATATAGAGGGCATTCGAGAAGAGATAGAAAGGCAAAGAGGAAAATATGATATTTGTATCGTACTAAACCATGTTGGGACTGAATGCGATATTGAACTAGCTGATTCAATCGATGAAATTGATTTGATACTTTCTGCACATGATCATGTTCTCTACGACGAAGCTAAAGTAGTAAATGGTACCATTCTGAATTCTGCTGGTATGTATGGAGAACACATCGGTATTGTAGAAATGGAAGTTACAAATAACAGTTTATTATTATTAGCCTCCAGAGCAATTTCGACTGCAAAAGCAGTAGAAGATGAGGAGATTAAAGGAATTTTGCTTTCAAGTAGGGAAGAAGCAATCGCCAATTTAAGTAAACCACTTTACTCAGTTAGTCAAACACTCTGGCATGACATACTTGAAGAAAACCCAATGACCAATTTAATTGCAGATGGTTTAAAAGATCGCTTTGAATGTGATCTCGGAATCATTAACAGTGGTATTACAAACGGGGGCATTGTTGATTTTGTATCGAACAAAAAACTCATTGAAATTTGTCCATCGCCTTTAAATCCGACTTACTTTGAGATTCAGGGTAAGCACTTATTTGCAGCTCTGGAAAGCTCGTTAGACAGTTCGGTTTGTATGTCAGATGGCAGGGGACCAGGTTTTCGAGGTAAATATGTCGGAAAATTTCATGTATCAGGAGCAATAATTCATCACGATCACAAACGTATCCTTTCGATTACGATAAATAATAAGGTGTTAGAACCAGAAAAGTGGTATCGCGTAGCATCTTCTGATTATTTATTAAGAGGTTCTGGCTATCCTGATTTAGCAAATAATCGAAACTTTACCTATCAGCCAGATGAAATAAAAGATGTGATTAGAGAATATGCCAAGGAGGAAGCGTTTGTGAAAAATGCGTATAGGAAATGCTGGGTGGCCCAAACTGGTGCAAGGTTAGAAGTGAATTAATCCATTCTTTATTGGAAGTGATCAACGTTAGCAGTTTATAAAGTAGATTCCTAATTTAAATTAGAACGAAATTGTGAAATATTAGATAAAGGAGAAGTGTGGTTGCTATATTAAAGACTTCGTCTGTAGAAAAAATAGGATGATAAAGGAAAATCACAGGTTTATACCTGTGATTTTTAGTTTGCATAATGAGGTTATTTCTAATTAATTCGTTCCTAAAGGTGAGATTACATTTGAATCACTTTCATGCACTTAACTTTTAAGATTTAAATGTGAGTAATGGGTTGTAGAGGTATTTTCATTAATGAAAAGGTGAAAAAGCATGAAGAGATCATAATAGCTAAATCGTACTTTTAAAATAGTGGAGATCTTAAGAGGAAGGAATCGTAAGCCGCTTGAAAAAAATATTAGAAGAGGTAAAGGTTATTGAATTGATGTTCCTACAAAATGGTTTCTACTTAGAATAAAGAACGATATCCACATACGAGCGGTACTAATCAATCTCGCTTAGATGCAATTATCGAATCTAAAGGGTAAGTAGTGTGACTACTCATAAAAATTTCAATTACCGTATTTAATATAAAAATAAAAATTAGTTTAATAAGATTTTTTTCAAATCGTATAAAACGTCAATAAAAAAACAAGTCAAATCTGTCTGTTTTTTTATCCCTAATAAGTCTTTCCTATATACTGAACAATTTTGTGCAATTCCGTAACAGTTGGACGACCTAAAGGTCTTGTTTGTCGTTGATAAAGTAGTTCACCTTTATCATCAATGAGGAAGTAGGCATGCTCACCATGAGCACCATGATCTTCATACGGATCATCTTCTTTGTGATAGCGAACATCATAGGCTTCCAGTGTCTGAAGTCCACATCAGCTAATAATGAAAAAAAAAGATTCTTTTCTTCAATCATTGCATTTAAATTATCCAATTTATCAGTTGATATCGTAGTAACATGGACATTTTTATCTTCGAAGAAGCCAGAGCTTTCTTCAAGATCACTCACGCAGACGGGGCACCAAGAACCTCTAAAGAAGATAAAAAGATGCTATCCACCTTTTTCTTTTCGATATGATTCTAAAGAATACTCTTCGCCATTTACTGATGGAAGTGTGAAATTTGGTACTGGATCTTTCAAAGCATATTCAGACAAACGATTTCCTCCTTTGAATAGAAACAATCGCCTTATCATGTAAGTCAACTCTTATCAGATCCTGAATCGAGAGCGAATGATGTAAGATACCTTACTCCTTTTTAATACAAAATAATTGACAAAAACAAAAAGAAACAACCAGATTTTTACTTTTGATGTTCATTTCGAACGAATGACACAATATACACGTAAACAAAACTAAGTGCTTCTATTTCTACACAATGATACAAAACATATATTGTGTATCATTATGAAAATCAATGAAAGCTTATTTTTAGGGGTTTTTCTCTTTTCCATTAGTAGCTAGAAAGGTATAATGATACATACCACTTATTTGTTTATCATTAATGATACATAACGGATAGAGAAAGGAAGCTGCCTTCATGAACTCGGTTCAGCCGATTCGAGATCCTCAGAAGATAAAATTAGTAAAACAAAACTTAAGAAAGCGAAATTCCAGAGATTGGTTCTTGTTTAACATGGGAATTAATACTGGTTTACGTATTAGTGATTTACTTCCTTTACGAGTTGGTGACGTTCGGAACCAAACGCATATCATCATAAAAGAAAAAAAGACCGGAAAATCAAAACGGTTTCCGATTAACTATGCCCTTAAGGAGCTAATCGAGTCGTATACGTTCGATATGGAAGAAGGAGATTTTTTGTTTCCGTCAAATAAAACGGATTTACCTATTCAAAGAGGTCAGGCTTACAAAATTCTAAATCAGGCTGCTGCAGAAGCAGGGCTTTCTGAAATCGGAACACATACAATGCGAAAGACATTTGGTTACTTTTACTATAAACAGACGAAAGACGTGGCGATGCTTCAAAAGATCTTCGGCCATTCAGCACCATCGATTACCTTAAGATACATCGGAATTGAGCAAGAGCAGATGGATGAATCACTGTTTAACTTTAGTTTATAAACAATGTCCAAAAAGGAACGTGTTATACTTTTTTGGAGAGGAGGGGGCAAGTCTTTAATAAAAGAATAGTAGTAAGGATTACTATAATAATGAAGAAACTCGTATGAATAGAGTATCTTGGTTCCGCTTACAATTTAAAAGGAGGTTTTCTCATTGGTAAAAAAAGACCATCGAGATCCAACAGAAGCATCCATACATACTGATTTTAAAAACAATATGACGTACGGAGAATACTTAAGCCTAGATAAAATACTTGCGGGGCAGAATAGGCTATCAGACCATCATGACGAAATGCTTTTTATCATTATTCACCAGGTGAGCGAATTATGGATGAAATTAATTTTGCATGAATTAAGAGGGGCAATTAAAGCAATTGAAAACGATGAATTATCCACTGCTTTTAAAATGCTTGCGCGTGTTTCGAAAACACAGACTCAAATCATTCAGGCATGGGATGTTCTTTCAACGTTAACCCCTTCGGAATACATGCAGTTCCGAGATTCGCTTGGACAGGCATCTGGTTTCCAATCTTATCAATACCGTATGATTGAGTTTGCATTAGGCTATAAAACACCTCACGTGTTAAAGATTTATGAGAAAGATAAAGTTCTTCATGAAGAACTAAAAGAAGCTTATCAAGAACCCGGCATTTATGATGTAGCGATTAAGGCGCTATCGGGGGCGGGATTACCTATTGATAAGGAAGTTCTTGATCGCGATGTGACCGAAACATACAGAAAGAATGACTCAGTCATGCAGGCATGGCTGACCGTATATCGTGATGTAGAAACGTATTGGGACCTATATGAACTAGCTGAGAAGCTTGTTGATATTGAGGATTGGCTACAGCAATGGCGATTCCGTCATATGAAAACAGTTGAGAGGATTATCGGGTTTAAAAAGGGGACCGGCGGCTCATCTGGCGTTGGGTATTTGAAAAAAGTACTGGATCATCGCTTTTTTCCAGAACTTTGGGACATTAGAACAGAACTCTAGTTTTACATAATATCATTATGTAAACAAATATAAAAAATTGCCCTCATAAGGGCATTTTTTTATATTAAAACTTCCTGTAACACGTTATCAGTTTCTAAGAAAGAGAGCGCTTTTTGTTGGAAGATAGGATCATGAAGGTAAGTGTAACGATTTGGTTTTACAGAGGGAGCCGATAATATCGCCTCTGCCAGAGCGGATTTTGGAATTCTTTCTTCTTTTACATAATGGAAGAAACCCGTTCTTTCAAACACTTTCTTCATTCGTAATGCTCGGTGGTTTTGAACGTTTGCCATGATGTACGTAGCGAGACCTACTTGAATCCCGTGCATATAAGGTTTCGCTAATTGTTTATCAAGAGCATGTGATATTAAGTGCTCGGACCCACTAATTGGAGCACTATTTCCACTAATCACGGTGGCTACTCCGCCCATAGTTAAGGAACTTACAAGCTCTTTGATAAAGATTGGATTTTGAAGATCAGTCATCGGTGTTCGAATAAAGCTATTGACCGCTTTTTTACTAAGCATCGCTGCAAAGGCATTTACATGACCTTTTCCATGGCTTTCTTCAAATTCCCAGTCATAAAGAGCCGTAATGTTACTCATTAAGTCACCTACACCTGCAAGTAAGAAATGCGAAGGAGCTTGTTGAATCACTTCAAGATCCGCAATAATGCCAAAAGGCACCTGAGCAGGAACGGTCGTCTTTTTTTGATTAACGATCAGGGAACAATTGCTACTAGCAAAACCATCATTGGATGCAGATGTCGGCATGCTGATAAAGGGGAGTTTTCTAGAAAATGCAATATACTTTCCGTAGTCAATAATCATACCTCCCCCCATAGCAAGGACAACATCATAAGAATCGAGCGTAAAAGCAAATGCAATAAGGTCTTGAATGGTTTGACCGGGTTCCATTTTTTGAACGTTTATCGTCAAGTGCATTGATTTTTGAAAGGACTCGGCATAAGTATCGTAAGTAAATGCATCAAACAAAAACAGGGCATGATGAAACCCGTGTTTATGAAGAAGAGAATCAAGCTGATGACGGATACCTGAACGAATTTCCAAAATCGATGGGATCGGAATATTCGTTAATGCATGCATGATTAAACTGTTCCTTTCTCACGCAAAAAATCCTCTATTTGTTGAAATGAATCAACAGCAACATACGGCACATTATTTTCCTTTAATAAATCTTGAAGTGCATCTTTAGCAAAAGTCAGATCTGCTACTTTAGCAGGATGGGAATCAGGTTCACTATCACCAGCAAAATAAACAACCTCATAGGTTTCCTTTAATTCTGCAATTACTTTCGATTTATCAATGCCATAACGTCTGGAATAGTGTTTATGATTTTCGTCAATCGACAGATGAACATTCTTATTTTCATAATACCCTTTATTAGAAAATACAGGGACGTCTTGAATGCCATAATGCTCGAGAATGTGATGAATGTAATAATCCGTGCCGGCACTTAGAATATAGAAATCCCCACCGCATTCTTGAACCTTTCGAATGAAAGAGGGAACGTGCTCATCAATGGGTAACGAGAGGATGTCTTGAATAATTTGCTCTTCATGCTGGTCAATCGATTGAAATACCTGACTAAGAAAATCAATATCTTGCATGTCACCTGCTTTCCATTTTTTATATAAAGGTTTACCTTCAGGATAGTATGTGTCAATTACAAGCCAGTAGAAATCCTTTTTTGAAATCGTTCCGTCAAAATCTGACACAAAAGCCCATTTTTTCATATGTGACTCCTCCTCGATTATTGAGTATCTCTTAAAATTGTAGCATGCTTTTTATTGCAAAAGAAATTCAATTCTTTTAGAACAATAACGTACAACAGCATTAAATTGTGTTAAAATGATTTTTAAAAAGTTAAACAATTCAATTTAATCTGAAGGAGTGCGAGAATGAGTAAAACAATCAGCAAAGTCCAGGTGGAA
Source organism: Guptibacillus hwajinpoensis (assembly GCF_020524165.1). Classification (GTDB taxonomy): domain Bacteria; phylum Bacillota; class Bacilli; order Bacillales; family Guptibacillaceae; genus Guptibacillus; species Guptibacillus hwajinpoensis_D. The sequence continues at coordinate 689,623 of NZ_JAIVKU010000004.1, read as the reverse complement.
GATATCATTATCGCAAACCAGGTTTTAAAAGAAGTCGTTGTTCATACACCGTTACAACGGAATGAAATACTCTCAGATCGCTATAACTGCAACGTTTATTTGAAAAGAGAAGATTTACAAAACGTCCGTTCTTTTAAAATTAGAGGGGCATATAACCTTATTCAAAGCTTAACAATGGAAGAAAAGGAGAACGGGATCGTATGCGCTAGTGCGGGAAACCATGCGCAAGGTGTCGCTTTCTCATGTAAAACGCTCGGCATTCAGGGGCACATCTTTATGCCAGCTACCACGCCAAGACAAAAGATTTCACAAGTTGAATTATTTGGAGGCTCATTCGTTGAAGTGATTTTAACAGGAGATACGTTTGATGATTCCTTCCATACAGCTAAAGAGTTTTGTAACAAGCAAGATAAAACATTTATTCATCCATTTGATGATTACCGAACGATTGCAGGTCAGGGAACAGTTGGCCTGGAAATTATGAATGACATTGATGAAGTTGACTACGTGATGCTCGGCATAGGTGGAGGTGGACTTGCTTCCGGCGTAGGTTCATATATTAAAAGTATTAGTCCAGATACGAAAATCGTTGGAATCGAACCGGAAGGCGCTGCGGGAATGAAGCGTTCGATTGAACACGACAGCGTCGTACCACTTGACTTTATAGATAAATTTGTAGACGGTGCAGCGGTAAAACAAGTTGGCAAACTGACCCTGGATATCTGCAAGCATCTTCTTGATGATGTTGTTCTTGTGCCAGAAGGGAAGATTTGCACAACCATTTTGGAACTATACAATCAGAATGCGATTGTAGCTGAACCTGCAGGTGCTTTATCGATCGCTTCACTCGATTTCTATAAAGATCAAATTAAAGGAAAAAACGTTGTTTGTGTCATTAGTGGGGGGAATAACGATATTAACCGGATGCAGGAAATTCAGGAACGCTCTTTGATTTATGAAGGGTTAAAACACTACTTCATTGTCCATTTTCCGCAGCGGGCTGGCGCCTTAAAAGAATTTATGGCGGATGTTCTAGGACCAACAGATGATATTACACGTTTTGAGTACACAAAAAAGAACAATCGAGATCGGGGACCAGTTCTAGCAGGAATTGAACTTAAGCATAAAGAAGATTATGAACCTTTGATTGAGCGTTTAAATCGAAAAGGATTTTCTTATATTGAAATTAATAAAGATCAGGACCTCTTTAACCTGCTTATCTAAAACGCCTATAACGGGCGTTTTTCTTCGTCAGGGCTTTCGAGTATAAAAGAGACGCTTCTTTCTATATGATAGGAAGAGATTGTATTAAAAAGAGGTGCGCAATGAAACTAAGTATACTTGACCAATCACCCATCATTTATGGAGAAACGGAAGGCGATGCTCTAGAGTCCTCAAAAGAATTAGCTGTTCTCGCAGATAACCTTGGCTATACCCGATACTGGGTGACAGAACATCATGATTTAGCAAATCTAGCTTGTCCTGCACCTGAAGTGCTCTTAAGCTATATTGGCGCACTTACAAAGAAAATTCGCCTTGGTGCAGGAGCCATTCTCCTTCCGCACTATCAACCATATAAAGTTGCGGAAGTTTTTCATACCCTTGCGACCCTATTCCCAGACCGTATTGATCTTGGTTTAGGAAGAGCACCTGGGGGATCTGCCGAAGCAACGACGGCTCTATCCCCACGATTCCTTGAGGAAGTTCGGAAGATGCCAGAAAAAGTAGAAGAGTTACTTCACTTTCTTAATCAAGATTTTCCAAAAGGCCATATGTTTCATAAGGTTCAAGCTAAACCTGTTCCGAATCACAGGCCAGAACCCTGGTTACTCGGAACAGGAAAGAAAAGCGCATTACTTGCTGCAGAACATAGCATGTCCTATGCTTTTGGTTATTTTATGAGTGATCATGATGGAAAGGAACTTTTCAACACGTATCGAACAAATTTTGTTGGCGAAAGACCATATACGATTTTAGCGGTCTCTGTTATTTGTAGTGAAACCACAGCAAGAGCACATGAACTCGCCCATTGGACCAACGTTGTTAATGAAGCTCGAACCAAAGGGGATAACGCTTTTATATCCGTTGAAGAGGCGAAACGCGTTTCCCTTCCTGCTAGCACGAAACTCATTAGCGGAACATTTGAGACTGTCAAGCAGAAGCTAGAGACACTTGAACAAGAGTATAAACCAGATGAACTCATGATTACGACGATAACCCCTAATCATGAGGAAAGGCTGACTTCTTATCAGCTTCTAGGTGAAGCAATACGAAACGAATAGATGTTTTTTCACTAATCGCTAGAAATCTGTTATGATAGAGTTTGGTTTCTTTTGTTTTTTATAACACACGTTACTAACTGTATATTATTTCAACAGTACCAATAGATAAGAAAATAAAAGGACGGATCACGCTAGAAGAGGAGACCGTACATGACTCAATCACTACCTTTTGAAATTACAAAGGAAGATTCTTTCTATGAGAAGCTTGGAGACTATGTAGGTGATGTATTTTATGACATTTTACCTGAACATGGTTACGAGCTTCGAGATGAACAGATCTTCATGGCTTTTCAAATTGAACAAGCCTTTAAGAATAAGAGCGTTGTTTTTGCCGAAGCAGGCGTAGGGACAGGAAAAACGTTTGTTTATTTGCTGTATGCGATTTGCTATGCCCGTTATACTCGAAAACCAGCCATTATTTCGTGTGCGGATGAAACGCTTATTGAGCAGCTCGTAAAAGAAGGCGGAGATATTGAGAAGCTTGAGAAAGCTCTTGGATTAACCGTGGATGTTCGCCTTGCTAAGGCAAGAGAACAGTATGTTTGTGTAAAAAAACTTGATTACCTTTCACATCGAACAGATGATGAGGACATCTTGAGCGTACACGATGAAATTCCTGAGTTTGTCTATGAACCTGCTGCGTCGATGAAATCATTCCATCGATATGGCGATCGTAAAGAATACCCATGGGTACCAAATGATAAGTGGGAAAAAATCGCCTGGGATCCACTGCAACAGTGTTCAACATGTGATTGGCGCCATCGATGTGGCCAAACATTAAATCGTGAATATTATCGCCATGCAAGTGATTTAATCATTTGTTCTCATGATTTTTATATGGAACATATTTGGACCAAAGAATCGCGTAAACGTGAAGGGCAACTTCCCTTGCTTCCTGAAGCAAGTACAGTTGTTTTTGATGAAGGACACCTCCTTGAATTCTCAGCACAAAAAGGACTAACGTATCGCTTTCACTCTGAGACGCTCTCAAGCATTCTAACAGGATACATGGACCAGGATGTACGAGAAGAATCTCTCACCCTTGTTGAAGAGATTCTTGAGCTTCATGATAACTGGTTTGCTCATCTCAGTGACTCAGCAATAGCGGTAGAAGGTTCCGTTCGTAAAGATGTACCACGAACAGAAGCAATGATTGAAATCGCAAAAGCCATTGCTGAAAAGGTAGATGCGCTATTAGAACAGCTTGTTTTTGATTCTGAGCTATATGTAATGGAAGATTATCATGTCAAGATCATGGAAGAATATCTCGAATTTTTTGCTTATGGATTAAGAACGTTACTACAGGATGGAGAAGGGATTCACTGGCTAGAGGAAACAGAGACACAAACTTCGCTTGTGATTATGCCAAGACTTGTAGAAGACATTTTAAGAAAAGAAGTGTTTTCACAAAAAATTCCTTTTGTCTTTTCGTCTGCAACGTTATCTCAGGCAGGGGATTTCTCTTATACAGCTAGCAGCCTTGGTATTCAAAAGTACGCCTCATTTTCTGTGAATTCTCCATTTGATTATGAGACACAAATGAAAATGAATGGAACGGTTTCTCAGTCTGAAAAAGAAAAATGGGAAGAAATGGGCTGGGCGCTCAATCAGAACAAAGGCCATTCGTTATTGCTATTTTCATCTCTTGAAGAAATGAACCGATTCCGTAAGTGGGCCGATCAAGAAAACTGGAATTTCACAATCATCTATGAAGGCGATCGTGAAATCAGTGAAACAGTAAAAGCTTTCCAGCGAGAACATTCTGCTGTACTATGCTCCTATCATCTGTGGGAAGGACTTGATGTACCTGGTGAATCGCTTACGCAGGTGCTTATTTCATCCTTACCATTTCCACCAAACGATCCGGTATTCCAGGCGAAGCGAAGTCATTCAGAAAATCCAGTGAATGAAGTGGATCTTCCTTATATGCTACTACGCTTACGACAGGGAATTGGTCGGTTAATTCGAAGTAGTGCGGATCATGGTTCTGTCCGGATTTGGATGACAGAAGAGCAAGTAACCACATACGAAAAGCAAGTTCAAGAAGTTTTGCCATTACCGATTAACTGGAATTAAATCAAAAGCTCTTTCTCCAATGAGAAAGAGCTTTTTTCAATAGGAGTTGGTATGATAGATACAGGAGGGATCGAGTGAAAACAAATTGGGAAAGGCATCAAGCGATCATTCATCTTCCAGAGGAAGCCATTACATCAATTGTGAAAAGCTATCAACCGCATTGGAACGTTACATCAACGAGTTACCTTTCAGGGGGCTTAAGTCACACGAATTTGAAAGTCGATATTGCACATGAAAATCCAATCGTCATACGAGTAGCAAGAAATTCTGAGAGTTTATATCGAGAAAAAGAAATTCATCACATATTACCTATTCATGTACGAAGACCCCAATTTCTGCACTCGACGAAATGGAATGGTTATAGTATTGGGCTTTTAGAATGGAAAGAAGGTGCGTTACTACGAGATCAGCTGACGAATTCTTCAGCACGTGAGATAGGAGAAATGGGGAAATCAATAGGTGAACAGCTTGCCTGTATTCGCGAAAAACGTTTTACTACATATGGTTTTCTTGACCCGAATCTTAATGTCAGGGAAGAATTCCAGTTAACTCCTCAGTCATTTATCACGACAATCGAATCGTTTTTCAACCACCATGCTTCTAAATGGTTACCGGAACATATGCCTGGAAAAATCGTTGAATTCGCAAAGGAAAAAGCGCCTTTACTTGAAGAAGATCAGAGTGAACCTGGACTTGTTCATGGTGATTTTAATGGATTGAACATCTTAATGACAGGAACGGAAGTAAATGCCATTCTGGATTGGGAATTTGCATTATCGGGGAGTATTTACTTTGATGTGGGGAACTTGCTTCGGTACGAATTCAATCATATTGCCTCATTTGAACAAGGTTTATATGAGGGTTTGAAAAATAAAGGAATTTCCCTACCAGAGCAATGGAAAAAGCTTGCGAAACTTGCTGATCTTGTAGCGCTATGTAGCTTGCTTGACAGAGTTGTGTGCGGAGAAAATAGAGTGAAAGACATTACGCGCCTGATCAAACAGACAATACACACAGATTAGTTAAAGAGAGAGGGAAAAAAACATGAGGATCGGTTTTATTCGCCACGGGAGTACATCTTGGAATAAAGAAAAGCGGGCACAAGGGAGCTCCGATATTCACCTCGATGAACAAGGTCGTCGGGATGCAGCTAAGTTAGGAGAGTCACTTTTAAATGAGGAATGGGATATGATCGTTTCAAGTGATTTGTCACGAGCAAGAGAAACAGCGGAAATTATTGGCCGATTTCTGCAAATTGATGTGATAACGGATCCAAGGCTGCGAGAAGCTGGCGGAGGGCAAATTGAAGGCACTACGGAGCAAGAGCGCATTGAGAAATGGGGAGAGAACTGGCGTGAGTTAGATCTCGGCATTGAAAAAGAAGAACTTGTAGTGGCAAGAGCCCATGAAGCTTTAAATGACTTATATCAACAATATCCAGCTCAAAACATTCTTATCGTTAGTCATGGATCTTTTCTTCGACATTTCTTTAAAAGCACGTTACCAGAATTAAATCATGAAAAGCATATTGTAAACACATCTTTAACGGTTTTAAGAAGAAATGGAGACGAATGGGTAAATGAACTTTATCACTCAACAAGTCACCTCGATTAACAAGTAAGGTTGTTATTAGCTCCAATATACATTTTAAAAAGGATATTCAATTATCATCAAGAAGTGATTAAGGATGTAATTGTTACTTTTAATGGAGGGATTGAACGGTGAAGCAATATCCTATACGAATAGCAGAAGATTTATCTCTTATCGATCTTTACGACCTGTCTCTTACACAGCGGACAGGTTGCTATGTCCTGCATGAAGAAGAACTAACCATTATTGAAACAAGCGCAAGTCCTTCGATTCCACACTTAATTAGCGGGTTAGAAAAATTACAAATCGACCTGAATTTAGTGCGTCATATTATTGTGACACACATTCATCTTGATCACGCCGGCGGGGCAGGACTCCTGCTCGAAAAATGCCCTAACGCCCGCGTTCTCGTTCACTCAAAAGGTGCACGGCATTTAGAAAATCCAACTCGCTTAATTAAAGGCGCCAAAGCTGTTTATGGCGAACGGTTTAAGGAGCTATTTGAACCAATTCTACCGATACCAGAAGACCGGTTAATGATTTTGAAGGATTACGATGAACTGAAGATTGGTCAGAATCGCACGTTAACATTTATCGATACACCAGGACATGCGAAACATCATTTTTCTATACATGATTCCAAAACGAACGGCATGTTTGTGGGTGACACAGTAGGGGTTTATTACCCACAACTTGAGACAGAACTTTATTTACCCTCAACTTCACCAAATCAATTTGATCCAGATGATATGCTAGCATCTGCTGAAAAAATCATGTCATTCCAGCCTAGTCATATTTACTTTGGGCACTATGGCAAGTCTAACAATCCGGATGAAGTCATTCGACAATTAACAACGTGGCTATCTGTATTTTTGAGAATAACGGAAGAAGTAACAAGTCAAGAAAAGCCGAATGATGAGCGATCAGAACACCTTTTCAAATCGCTTCTCAGTACCGTCCAAGGAGTTTTATTCAAAGAAGGAGTGCCTCTTGAACATCCCGTTTATCAATACATCAAAATGGACTTACAAGTGTCGGCACTTGGCCTAATAGATTACGCTGATCGAAAAACGTAAGAACCACTTAGGGGGATCTTAAGTGGTTTTATTATGGAAACTAAGCAAAACCGTTTATGATATAGTGGACAAATCTACAGATCATCGTTTGGAGAGGTGCTATGTTAAAAACCAAATCAACGATTCAATCATTTCGTTATATTTTTATCACCTATGTAGGAACCATTGTCTTATTTGCATTCCTTTATCTACTGCCTTTTTCGCATTACGGGTCACTTCAAACGATTGATTCGCTTTTTATTTCAACAAGTGCTCTTAGCGTAACCGGTTTATCTTCTGTGAACATCTCAACAGATTTCACTCGAGTTGGTCAGGCCTTATTGATTATCGAAATGCAGCTCGGAGGCATTGGAATTCTCGTCCTCGTCAGCTATCTTTTTCTAATGATGGGAAAGAAATTGACAATGTCTAGCATGCTTCTCATTTCGAAAGACCAAAATCAATCTCAGCTAAAAACCATTCGTTCGTTAAGCCTCTCAGTATTAATGATTGCGTTAACTGTTGAAGCTATTGGTTTTAGTCTTATGTTTAATGCGATTAACGATCAATATAGCTCTATAAAAGAAGCGGTCTTTGTTACCGTTTTTCACAGCGTTGCAAGCTTTACCAATGCAGGGTTTGATTTATTTGGTGATAGCTTAATTTCTTATCAGCATAATTGGTTATTGCTCTTGACGTCAGCAACAATGATTTTTCTTGGTAGTCTTGGATTTCCTACTATTGTCGAATACATACTCGGCTTTCGTAAAAAGAAAAGCTTATTTACAAAAGTGAATATCAGACTCCATAGTACGCTATTTCTCGTAGGACTCTTCTTATATTTCTTTTTAGAGCATAACGGTGTGTTTCATCACTTGTCTTTATGGGATAAATTTGTAAATGTCGTTTTTCTATCTGCCACCTCCAGAAACGGAGGGTTAACAACTGTCGATATTTCAACCCTAGATATAACAAGCGTTCTTGTTTTAATGAGCTTAATGTTCATTGGAGGATCTTCTTCAAGTACAGGAGGAGGACTTCGCCTTACTACTTTTGCAGTGCTCCTAGCAAAAATGGTATCCGTTGCAAAGTCAGAAGAATATACCACTCTATTTAAGAAAACCATTTCTCAGGATTCGATTAATAAATCCTTTTTGATCTTTTTAAGCTTCATCTTTTTATTTGCGTTTTCGACCATTGTACTTTCGTATTTTGAATCTCAAGAAATCCTTTTAGTCGCTTTTGAAGTGATCTCAGCCTTAACCAACACCGGGTTATCGATGGGGATCACGGGTGAACTTGCAGGAGTATCAAAGTTATTATTATGTATGCTGATGATTATTGGACGCATTGGCGTATTTAGCTTCATTTACGCTGTCTTTAAAATCGAAAAATCGAGAACTCGTTATATTAAAGAAGACCTGGCTGTTGGATAAAAGGAGTGAGAACTATTGCGTAAACAATTTTTGGTAATTGGAGCAGGAAGGTTTGCGAAAGGCATTATTCGAGAATTATATGAGCAAAAATGTGATGTCGTCGTGTGTGATAAAGATGAGGGACCGTTAGAAGACATCGATGACTATACAACCCATTCCATCGTGGGGGATTTACGCGAAAACAGAGTGATGGATGACCTCAATGTCGAGCAGTATGATGCCGTATTTGTGGCGATCGGTACGGATGCCTATTCGGCGATTTTGATTACGAACCGGCTTCGCGATCGTAAAGCAAAAAAAATCATTACTAAAGCAGTTAGCCGAGAAATTGGTGAAATTTTATCGAACTTGGGTGCGGATCAGGTCATTTATCCAGAAGAAGAAGCTGGTATGAAAGTAGCGAAACAAATCATGATGCCAAATGTGCTGGAGTACATTGAAATCACAAAGAACGTATCTGCGATTGAAGTGGAAGTTCCAGTAGAGTTAGTCGGAAAGACACTTTTTGAGCTCGATTTTTCAAGAAAATATGAATTAAATGTTTCGCTAATCTTGCGTAAGGAAGCTCCTATTTTGAGTCGATATGCCGAAGTCGCATTCCAAAAAGGCGACGTTATCTTAATGGTTGGAGAAAATAAAAAAATCGAGCGCTTTAAACAAAAGTACTCGATTTAAATTATTGAAAAATCCGCATAGTTTTGCGGATTTTTTCATGAAAATACAAAAAAAATAAAAAACATTTGAATGCGTTTTCATTGTTGTCTTTTCAGTACTAACAGCTGATTCCGTATAGAAAATCAAGTGTCATAAAAGATGACAAGAATAAAATTTCTTGTTTATAATAAGTTTATTGAAATATTTTTAATATTTGGTATTAAGTTATTAGAAGAAAGGTTGATTGGACATGACAATTGATACGGCACATTCAACACAACAAAGTCACCACGTTGCCCTAAGGCGTGACATTAACATGCTAGGAAGCCTTCTCGGTGACGTTTTAGTGCAGCATGGAGGCAAAGAACTACTTGAGATGGTTGAATCAATTCGTGAGAAAACGAAATCGTTGAGAACTGAGGCTGACCTCGAAACATCTCAACAGTTAAAAGAAACCATTCAGACGCTTCAGCCACCAATGAGAAAACAAGTTATTCGAGCTTTTGCTCTCTATTTTCATCTCGTCAATATTGCAGAACAAAATCATCGTATAAGAAGACGTAGAGATTATCAAATGCTAGAGGAAGAGCAATCGCAACCCGGCTCAATTCCGCACGCAATTTCTTTACTTAAGAAGAACAATGTTCCTGGTGAGTTGATCGAAGATACGTTATCCTCTCTCTCACTTGAACTGATTTTAACGGCACATCCCACTGAAGCAACAAGACGCTCAGTACTAGAAATTCATAAACGGATCGCGAAATCATTACAACAATTAGATAACCCGTTACTAACCAAGAGAGAACAAAAAGCATTAAAAGCAGACCTACTTAATGAAATTACCATCCTATGGCAAACAGATGAATTGCGACATAAAAAGCCTTCCGTCATGGATGAGGTGAACATGGGGCTGTTTTATTTTGAAGAAACCCTATTTGAAGTTTTACCTCAAATCCATCAGGAGCTAGAAGAGTGTTTACAGGAACATTATCCTGATGCCAAATGGGAAGTGCCGAATATTTTAAAATTTGGCTCTTGGATCGGCGGAGATCGAGACGGGAATCCCTTTGTAACCCCAGAGGTTACCTGGAGTACACTCAAACGTCAGCGAGAAGTTGTCATTTCAAAATACAAAGAATCAGTAAAAAATTTAATGAGACAACTCAGTCAATCCACCAACCGCATTTCCATCTGTAACGAGTTGATGGAATCCATTGAGGAAGATAAACGTCGATTTCCAAATGTAAAGGAGTGGGGCGTTCCTCATGAGGCTTATCGAGTTAAATTGGCATATGTATTAGAAAAATTAACTGAAGTGAACCATGAGAACGGATACAAAAATACGGAACAATTTATTGCAGATTTAAAGCTAATAAGCAATAGTTTACGTCAACATTTTCCGGAAGGTGCCCACTTTTCAGAATTAAATAAACTTATTCGTCAAGCATCCCTTTTCGGTTTTCACCTTGCTACACTAGATGTTCGTAATCATAGTGGTGAACATGAAGGAGCAATTGCAGAAATTTTAAATCGGGTGAACATGTCACGTGATTACGCAGCTCTTGAGGAAGAAGAAAAAGTTCAACTACTCACTAGTATTTTGGAAGATCCGCGTCCTGTTTTATCGACTTATGAGGACTACTCCGAAAAAACACGGAAAATCATTGATATTTTTACAATGATTAAAAAAGCTCATCAAGAGTTCGGTACAAAATCAATTTCTGTTTACTTAATTAGTATGACCCGTTCGGCAAGTGATCTTCTTGAGGTACTCGTTCTTGCGAAAGAAGCAAACATTTATCGATTACATGCAGATGGGAGTGTCGAGAGTGATTTAAATATTGCTCCTTTACTTGAAACCATCGATGATCTTAAGGCTGGACCTTCCATCATGAAGAAGCTTTTTGAACTACCGGTTTATAAAAACCACTTAGCCAAGCTCGAAAACCGTCAGGAAATTATGCTTGGGTATTCAGATGGCAGTAAGGATGGAGGTACACTTACAGCTAACTGGAAGCTTTATCAGGCACAACAAGAAATTAGCAGCATAGCATCTGAACGCAACCTTCGTCTTAAATTCTTCCATGGACGTGGAGGTGCACTTGGCCGAGGTGGTGGCCCACTTCGCAGAAGTCTTTTGTCACAACCACCAGAAACATATACAGCTGGGGTCAAAATTACGGAGCAAGGTGAAGTGCTTTCTTCTCGCTATTTGCTTTACGATATCGCTTATCGAAGTTTGGAACAAGCAACTACGACTTTACTAACTTCTGCTGTTTCAGGAATTGAAACAGATCAGCGTCAAGAAAAATGGCATAAAATGATGGAAGAAATGTCAGCAGTTTCACTTAAGTCTTATCAGTCCCTTGTATTTGAGGACGACGGATTCCTTGCTTACTTTAAACAAGGAACGCCACTCCCAGAACTTGGCGCACTAAACATTGGTTCACGCCCTATGAGTAGAAAAGGAACTGATCACTTTGATGATTTACGTGCAATTCCTTGGGTATTTGCCTGGACTCAAAGTCGTCAACTGATGCCAGCATGGTATGCTTCAGGCACTGGTTTAACGAAACTCGCTACAACAGAAGAAGGCTTAAAGAATTTAAAAGAAATGTATCAAAACTGGCCATTTTTCGCTTCACTTATTGATAACTTACAAATGGGTCTAATGAAAGCGGACCTCGCAACCGCTGAGAAGTATATGTCTCTGATTGATGACGAACAGCTCGCAAATCGGATTTTTGGTAAGATTGTCGATGAATATCATCGTACGAAGGATGTTATCTTAACCATTACAGGACAAGAAGAGCTTCTTGATGGTACGCCAAATATTAAAGACTCCATCCGTTTACGCAACCCTTACGTTGATCCATTAAGTTCACTTCAAGTTGAATTAATTTCAACGTATCGATCTCAAGGTAGTGAGGACGATGAGTTATTGAAAGAAATTCTGCTAACCATTAACGGCATTGCCGCTGGCCTTCGGAATACAGGATGATATTCAAATAACCCTCTTATGAGAGGGTTATTTTTTTGTAAAGAACCTGCGTGATTCTCGCTATTTACCACAAATACTTTTCCCTTCTTTAGAAAAACTAAGATAGTAACAAAATCAACTAAAGGAGGGCAACAGATGTACAAAAAGCTTATGCCTTTGTTATTGCCAGGATTGCTGCTTCTAGGAGCATGTAATGCAAATAATAACGATGAAGAAGCATTAAATATAAACAAAACAAGTGCGCCTACAGAAGGAATTCAGCGGATAAACAGTGGTCAACTAACCATTGATCCTAACTCCTATAGTACAGAGACCCCAAGTGCAAAATTCCCTCATGGGGAAATGGTTCAAGATGGCCAATTTGAATTTAACGAAGTTCTACCAGGAGTAGATCCGCGAGAATATCTACCAGAAGGCTTCCCTGAACAATATGGCATTGGGGGCAAAGAAGAACAACAGCGTCAACAAAAAATGAGACCAGATCAAGATACAGGTCAAGCTCAACCTCAACCTAACGAAAACGTAGCCCCTGATACAAATAAAGAAAAATCTCCTACATCAGAGCCTTCGGGAGAAATAACGAAGGAAGTTCAGCAGGTGATTGATTTAACAAACAAAGAACGAAAAAAACAAGGGCTCTCTCCATTAAAAGCTATGCCATCATTAAGCGATGTCGCTCAGGAAAAATCACGTGACATGCAGCAAAAAAATTATTTTTCACATACAAGTCCCACATACGGTTCTCCATTTGATATGATGAGGGATTTCGGTGTCGACTTTAATACAGCTGGTGAAAATATCGCTCAGGGACAACAGACTCCTGAAGCAGTAGTTGATGCATGGATGAAGAGTGAAGGTCATCGCAAAAACATTATGAATAGCAGTTTTACTCACATCGGAGTGGGGCTTGCCCAAGATGGGCATTATTGGACACAAATGTTTATTGGAAAATAGTGAAAGCAAATGAAAGGGTCACATTCGTGGCTCTTTTACTTTTTATAGAAAAAATTCTTCAATTCCACCGCAATAAGAAGGAAGTGGATTCATTTTGTCGAAAGAAGATACTAACCGGTCAGTAAGTGTTTTATTTAAAATAAACATACAAGGAGAGATAACTCATGGATTTACGATTAACAGACGAACAAGTAATGGTGCAAAAAACAATTCGAAAATTTGTAGAAAACGAATTAATTCCGTTAGAAAATGACGTGCTCCGAAATGAACGTGCTGGAAAACCGGGTATTTCTGCTGAAAAAATGGAAGAACTACAGCAAAAAGCAAAAAAAGCAGGCTTTTGGGGAATTAATACGCCAGAAGAATACGGCGGTGCAGATCTTGGCCAAATGATGCTTGCGATTGTCATGATGGAAGTTTCGAAAACCTTTGTCCCTTTTCGTTTTGGTGGATCAGCTGATAATATCCTCTATTACGCAAATGAAGAACAGAAAGAAAAGTATCTCCTACCAACGATAAATGGGGAGAAGAAATCTTGTTTTGCTATGACAGAACCTGGGGCAGGATCTGACACACGAAATATCAAAATGACAGCAGTTCGAGATGGAGATGATTGGATTCTTAACGGAGAGAAAACGTTTATTACTGGTGGGAATGAAGCCGACTTTGTAATGGTAATTGCGATTACAGATAAAGAAAAGCATGCTGCAACGGGCAGAGACGGCGTTACGTGCTTTATCGCAGACCGCGAGATGGGTTGGAAGTCAGAATACATTCATACAATGGGAGAATGGGGTCCGGCTGGTTTAGTTTTTGATAATGTTCGGGTACCACATGAGAATATATTAGGTGAAGTGGATGGCGGCTATAACCTCGGACTTGAATGGATTGGTTTCGCTCGGTGGATTGTGGGTGCAACAGCTGTCGGTGCTGGTGAACGCTTGCTTAAGATGGCGATTGACTACGCCAATGAAAGAGAAACGTTTGGAAAACCAATCGCTGAACGCCAAGCCATTCAATGGCAAATCGCAGATTCTGCTGTTGAGATTGAAGCTGCTAAATGGCTCGTTTTAAATGCTGCTTTTACGCTCGATGAAGAAAAGGACAATCGACAACTCGCTTCTATGGCTAAGTTATATGGTTCCAATATGGGTAATCGCGTTGTTGACCGTGTCTTGCAAATTCATGGAGGAATGGGCTATACAAAGGAGTTACCAATCGAACGCTGGTATCGTGAAGCTCGCCTTTGGAGGATCTATGATGGGACAGACGAAATTCAACGTTTAATCATTGCTCGAAACCTCTTGAAAGGTCATGTGAAGGTAGGACAATACGCTTAGGAGGGTGTTTATGTTTGAATCACTAATTGGTACACGATCAACTCCTGTAAAGAATATCGTGGAACGCGGCTCTTTGAAAGCGTTCTCAAAAGCGATTGGAGATGAATCACCGATTTATCTTGATGAGTCAGTGGGAAAACGCTCAAGGTATGGATGTAATATTGCGCCTCCTACATATCCCCGGGTGTTTGATTATGGTGAAATTCAAGGCTTCAATTTGCCTAATGTCGGCCTGATTCACGGTAAGCAATCTTTCCACTATGAACGTCCGCTGTTGGTAGGGGAAACCGTCATGTGTTCCACTTCGCTTGAAAATTATTATGAACGAAACGGAAAAAGCGGTTTACTAGGCTTTCTTATATTAAAACGGTATGGAGAAGAGCCGGGCGGGAAACTTATTTTTACAGAAGAGCAAGTCGTGATTATTACTGAAGCTGTAAGAGAGGGGATGAGTTCATGAATATGGTTAAAGAATTCAGTGTAGGCACACCGTTAGAAGTGACGCTCCCCCCAGTTTCTAGGTTAGATCTTATCAAATATGCAGGTGCATCAGGAGACTTCAATCCTATTCATACCATTGATGAAGAAGCTACAAAAGCAGGACTGCAAGGTATTATAGCACATGGTATGTGGACAATGGGTAACTTAGCTAAATTGTTTACTCCATATTATGAAGAAGTCTTTCTTGAAGATTATTCTGTGGCTTTCAAAGGAATGGTCTTCCTAGGTGATGTGCTTACTCTCAAAGCCTCTCTTAGTTCAATCCAAAACGATCGGTATTATTTTGATGTAGCTGCACTTAATCAAAAGAACGAATCAGTCGTTAAAGGATCAGCTATTTTAAAAAGACTATAGAATAGAAGCACTCCTGTTTAAACGAACCTCATGAGGTTCGTTTTTTTTATCGATCAATTCTATGAATTCTGAAACTTAATTTATTCCAAATCGTAGTAAAGAGGAAGGCACTTACATAGTAACTTAAAACTGGAAAGGATGATTAAACATGATGGAATTTATCGGACTAATTATTTCCGGTATTATTTTGTTTTTACTACTTGTGGCAGGTGGTATCGGATTCTTTATTTTTAAACGGCGCTATAAAACGGCAAGTTCTAATCAGGCACTAATCATTACAGGGCCAAAACTGGGTGATGCAGAAAAAGATAACCGGATTTTTGTGGATGATAATGGCCGTAGTATGAAGATCGTCCGTGGTGGCGGTATTCGGTTGAAATTGTTTCAAACAAGTACGCCGATCGACCTTACCTCATTTCAATTAGAAATTGCCTCCCCAAAAGCCTATACGTCAGAAGGTGTTCCAATTCGAGCAACTAGTGTTGCAGAAATAAGCATAGGGAGTAAGCTAGAAATTGTGGCAAATTATGCAGAGAAATTTCTAGGCAAACCGCAAAAAGAGAAAGAGCGTGAATTAAAAGAAGTTCTTGAAGGACACCTTCGAGCGATCATTTCATCGCTTACAGTCGATGAAATCTACAAAGATTTTAATTCTGTCAATAAAAAGGTGAAAAATATTGCTGAAGAAGATCTCAAGAATCTTGGATTTGAAATCACTTCTTTTGCACTAAAAGAATTAAAGGATGATGACGAAGAGAACGGATATTTAGAAGCTCTTGGACGTCCACGAATTGCAGAAGCTAGAAAAGATGCCGATATTGCAGAGGCTAACGCTAGACGTGAAACGCGGATGCACAAGGCGAAAACCGACCAAGAAGCAGAAGAAGATGAAATTAGACGTCAGATTGAGATCGCCCGCTCTCAAAAAGACAAAGATGTGAAGGAAGCCGAATACAAAGCTGAAATTGAACAAGGAAGGGCGCGTTCTGAGCAGTCCTACAATCTTGAACAAGCAAGACTTAATCAGAAAGTAAAGGAAGAAGAAATGCAGGTTCAGTTTATTGAACGCCAACGTCAGGTCGAATTAGAGCTAGAAGAGCAAAAGCGAAGAAAAACACAGGCTGATTCAAATGCCTATGATATTCGAGCAAAAGCCGAAGCAGAAGCGGAACGCGATCGTATCGATGGACAAACGAAAGCTGAAATTGAAAAGCAAAAAGGATTGGCTGAAGCAGAAGTGATTCGAGAACGTGGTCGTGCTGAAGCGGAAGCCAAGGAACTAATGGCTAAAGCTATGGAGAAATACGGAGATGCCGCGATTATTGAAATGCTTGTGGACATGTTACCAAAATATGCACATGAAATTGCTCAGCCATTGTCTCAAATTTCCGAGATGAAAGTCATTGATATGGGTGGAGGTAAGGGCTCTACTCAGATTACAGACAATGTAACAAAAACAATGACAGGGCTTCAAGCAAGTTTGAAAGAATCAACTGGAATGGATTTAAAAGCCATGCTTGAGAGTTTTGTTTCAAGAGGCCATTACAACTCTTTCGATTCAAAAGGTGATTCTAATGAAGAAGAGATGGATACTGCTTCAGAAATAAAAGAAAATGATTACGAAAGCGAAGTAGCCTCAGCCTATGAAGAGGAAATGGAAGACGAAAAAACGATACGTCCTGAAAATGAAGAAAAAGACCAAACAGAATAACACATGAAGAAAGCCTGGCTCAGTCCAGGTTTTTTCTTATGAATCACTTACGTTAATTGACGCTTTTTATGCAATAGTGGTAAAGTGATGGTGTTGTTATCAGAAAAGTTTAAATTTTACATATGAATGGGGGACAGACAAATGAAAATTGTATCTTTATTAGGCAGCTTTCTTGAAGACGATCAGATTAGCGTAAATGCCACTGTGTTGGAGCAACATAGTAAAGATGAATCGTATCATACGCCACATAATCCAGACATGGTGGTTTTTCCAAAGACGACAGATGAAGTCAGTAAAATCTTAAAGGTTGCGAACGAAAATCGAATACCAATTGTTCCATTTGGACTTGGTTCAAGCCTAGAAGGTCATGTGATTCCTTATCAAGGTGGAATCTCAATCGATTTCCAATTGATGAACAAGGTTCTTGAGGTACGACCAGAGGATTTCCTGGTACGGGTGCAGCCTGGCGTAACGCGTTCCCAATTAAATAAAGAATTAAAGAAGCACGGCTTATTTTTCACCGTTGATCCAGGTGCAGATGCAACCCTAGGTGGAATGGCCTCAACAAATGCTAGCGGGACCACATCTGTTCGGTATGGAGTCATGCGTGATCAAGTTCGTGATATGGAAGTTGTCCTTGCGGATGGAAGGGTTATACATACTGGAAGCAACACAGCAAAATCGTCATCTGGCTATCATCTGAACGGGCTGTTCGTTGGTTCTGAAGGAACGCTCGGAACATTTACAGAACTAACTCTCAACGTCTACGGGATTCCTGAAGCCACACTTGCAGGCAGGATCGTTTTTCCAACTATTGAGCAAGCGGTTTCAACCGTTACCAATATCCTTCATGCTGCGATACCAGTCGCAAGAATTGAACTGGTCGATGCTCGATCCGTTCAACAAGTGAACAAAACCAATGAAACGAATTATATTGAAAAGCCGACGTTATTCATTGAATTTCATGGTAATGAAGCTGGATTGAATCAGGATGTCGCCTTTGCTAAAAGCATTGCGGAAGACAACCAGTGTGAGGAGTTTATTTTCGAACATGATACGAAGAAACGAGCTCTTTTATGGGAGGCCCGACACAACCTGGCATACTCATTCAGTCATGGATCACCCGGTAAAAAAATGATGGTGACAGATGTTTGCGTCCCTATTTCAGAACTTACTGGCGCGATAACAGACGCAAGGAAAGCGATTGAAACTTACGGATTAGATGGTGCCCTACTCGGTCATGTGGGTGATGGAAACTACCATGCTATCGTCATGATCAATCCTAATGACCCGATTGAGCTTGAGAGAGCGACAAAACTAAATCAACACCTTGTTCACTATGCTCTCGAGAGAGGCGGTACGTGCACAGGAGAGCATGGAGTAGGCACAGGGAAAGCGCAATATCAGCAAAAAGAACACGGAGCTGCTTTGGATGTGATGTTAGCAGTTAAACACACACTTGATCCTAACGGCATTATGAATCCAGGTAAAATTTTTGCTATTGATAACGAACAGTCTTCCATTATCTGAACATTTTTGAGGTGACCGTTTTGGACTTTTCAATTATTTCTCAACTACCTTTTCCTGCTTTCATTTCAAAAAAAGGAATCATTTTTTCTACAAATAACGCTTTTCACTCCATCATCAAAGACGCTGAAGAAGAACCTATTGAAGAGATTTTTGACAACGTAGAGAAACACGAAACTTTTATTATAGCCTGGTATAAGGACAAACGAATGTTGTTCATTACAAAACAGAAGAATCAGTACGTCTATTATATCGGAGTAGAGGACACACATTTCTATGATCTGGAAAAACAGGTAACAGAACTTGAAAACCTTAACAGGGAATTGGATTCAATCATCGATAATTCATATGACGGGATCTATATTACCGACAACAAAGGGATCACCTTAAAAACCAATACAGCAATTGAACGACTTACTGGCATCCCAAAAGAATATTATATCGGGAAAAACGTTGATCGACTAGTCAATCGCGGCATACTTAAAGATTCAGTAACAAAGAAGGTTCTGAAACAACGCCGAACCGTTTCTGTCGTGCAGGACAATTTCGAAGGTAAAGAAACGTTGATTACCGGTAGCCCAATCTTCAATAAACAAGGTGACATTGAAAAGGTGATCACGAACATACGAGATCTTTCTGAATTAAACAGACTTATATCCGAGTTGAATAGTGTTCAAAAGAAGAATGCTGAATATGAAAAAGAACTCGAACTGTTAAAAGGATATTCAAACTCAGGAATCATTATTGAGAGTGAAACGATGAAAGAACTTTATGAAACTGCCACTAGAATCGCGAATTTTGATGCAACAGTTCTTATATTAGGTGAAACGGGTGTAGGAAAAGACGTTCTTGCTCGATTTATTTATTCAAAAAGCAAGAGAGCTTCAACCGGAGACTTTATTAAAGTAAATTGCGGTGCTATACCACAAGAGTTAATTGAGTCAGAGCTCTTCGGTTATGAAGGCGGCGCATTTACTGGCGCGAATCGCAATGGTAAGCCTGGAATGTTTGAAATGGCGGACGAGGGGGTTCTGTTTCTTGATGAAGTAGGTGAACTCCCACTAAAGACGCAAGTGAAATTACTTCAAGTCATTCAGGATAATACCATTCAACGCGTTGGTGCTACAAAACTGAAAAAGGTCGATGTAAGGATTATAGCTGCAACCAATCGTAATCTCCTCCAGATGGTAACGGAGAAGGAATTCAGAGAGGATTTATTTTATCGTCTCAATGTCATACCGCTCTCCATCCCTCCATTAAGAGAAAGAAGAGATGATATCCTACCACTAATCCAGTTCTTTCTAAATCGAACAAATTTAAAATATAACCTTGATAAGCACTTAAAAGCCGATCTTAAAAGTTCTCTATATGAATTGGACTGGAAAGGGAATGTAAGAGAAATGGCTAATTTAATTGAACGAATGGTGTTAACTACCTCCGAACGAGCAATTTCTTACGACCACCTTCCTGATGGTTATAAAAAGGAAAGGGCAATTCCTCATATTCACAGCCTTAAAGAGGCAGTCGAAACGACAGAGCGTAAAATATTAGAAGATGCCTATTCAACATACAAAAGCACATATGAAATTTCTCGAATTTTAAATACCAGTCAACCTACTATTGTCAGGAAACTAAGGAAATATCAAATCGGCCAATCATGACTTATATACTCCAGCACTCGCCTCTGGCGAGTTTTTTTCTTGGCATCAAACTTGCAATATTTAAGGGAAAGGAGGCAGAGACAATGAAAATTGGAATTGCTGGAACAGGAGCAGTGGGTGGTTATATTGGCGGAATACTAGCACTCGCCAATCATGAGGTTGTTTTTTTATCCCGAGGGACTAATTTGCTCAGAATGCAAGAACGAGGTTTGAAAATCAAAAGCTCTGTAGATGAAGAAATTATTTATAAGGAATTTACACATTCACTGGATACATTTAGCGATGTCGACCTCATTATATTAAGTGTCAAATCAAACGATACACTCATTATGACTAAACAGTTGAGCCATAATATATCTTCTAGTACGCCCGTTCTTCTTATGCAAAACGGAGTTAGTAATGAAGAAATTGCAATGAAATATTTCGATCCTACTCGCCTATATACAGCTGCTGTCTATTTAACATCTAGAATGACAGAACCAGGTATCATCGAGATGTCAGGTAAACCTAGATTAACGATTGGGTCATTAGATTCTGGAAATATAGAGGAAGCAAAGTCTCTCACTCATTTGTTTAATAAAGCAGGAATTCAATCGAAGACATCATCAAATGTAATGCGGGCTAAATGGAAGAAACTGTTGTGGAATGTAACGTTTAATCCTCTTTCTGCCTACGCAGGTGTCACAGTAGGACAAATCATCAACCAACCAGAACTACGTGAAATAGCTGAGAGAGCTTTAGTGGAAGGGATGCAAATAGCGAGTCATAAAGGGTTCTATTTTCAGGATGAGCTGATCAATCAAATATTCGTTGGGGCAAGAAAAGCAGATAATCATTATACAAGCATGCTCCAAGATCGACTAAACGGAAAACAACTCGAGATTGAATCGATATGTGGATACTTTTTGAAAGAAGCGACGAAGCGAGGTGTTTCTATCCCAGTTATTCAATCACTTTATAACCATTTAGCAACTTAAAAGAAAGAAGCTTTTCGCTAAAAACCATTTACTTAAATCGTTTAAGGATTATGGCTGATTCATTTATGAATCAGTGCATCGTCATACGATCATAGCGATTCTTTTATCGATAGCTATATGTTAATGAAACGTGTTGATTTTGATTCACTTACGTTTTTTGATGCTTAAAATAAACAATATAACGATAAACTCTAACATAAATAGTTTGTATGTCACTACTAACAGATCTTGCTTACTAGAAATCATTAAAAGCGATACAAAAATGAATTAATAATTCATTTTTGTATCGCTTTTTCGATTTTTTTTTAACCATTTTTATTTCCGGAATGAATATAAACCTCGTAAATAAGCTGTTTTTGAGCTTTTTTAAAAAATGGCATAAAACTTGCAATCAATTAAAGTAACAAAAGTAAGGGGGAACCTATTATGACTGCAACGATTACAAGTGAATTACAACAGATGAAAGCGATGATTCGAAACTTTGTTGAGAATGAGATTGAACCATATGCTCAGCAAATTGAAGAAGAAGATACGATTCCAGAGCATTTGATCGAAAAAGCAAAAGAACTTGGCCTATTTGGAATGAGCATCCCAGAGGAATATGGGGGAATCGGATTAAATACAGAAGGAAAAGCTGTCGTATTAGAACAGCTTGGACGAACGCACAATGGGTATGTTTCATTAATTAGTGCGCATACCGGGATTGGAAGTACGGGGTTGGTGAAATTAGCTTCTGAATCTCTTAAACAAAAGTACTTACCTGATATGGCTGCTGGAAACAAAATTGCCGCATTTGCTTTATCTGAACCTGGAGCCGGATCAGACGCAACGAACCTATCAACCAATGCAGTAAAACAAGGGAATAAATGGATTATTAATGGTATGAAGCATTTTATTACCAACGGTCCTGTTGCAGACGTCTTTACTGTCATTGCCTCTACTGATAAATCAAAGGGAGCTAAAGGTGGCATTACCGCATTTCTAGTAGAAAAGAATTTCCCGGGACTACTTGTTGGCAAACGCGATAAAAAGATGGGGTTAAAAGGTTCCTATACATGCCAGATCATTTTTGAAGATTGTGAAGTACCAGAAGAAAATGTAATCGGTGAAGTCGGAATGGGATACATATCAGCACTCAAAATTCTCGGTGAAGGGCGGATTGGTCTTGCTGCTCGTGCAGTAGGTTCCTGTGATAAATTAATCGAGATGTCTGCAAGTTATGCGAAAGAACGTATACAATTTGGAAAGCCTATTGCTTCCAATCAAGCGATTCAGTGGATGCTTGCTGATATGGCAACAGAAACGGAAGCAGCTAGGGCACTAACGACCATGGCAGCTAAGAAAGTTGATGAAGGAAAAAAAGTGATTAAAGAAGCATCGATGGCAAAACTCTATGCCTCTGAAGTATTCAACCGCGTTGCTGATAAAGCGGTACAGATTCATGGCGGGATGGGGTATGTCTCTGATTATCCAGTTGAACGCTTTTACAGAGATGCTCGGATTACTAAGATTTATGAAGGAACAAGTGAAATTCAGCGCATGATTATTTCAAGACACATACTAGATGAGAATTAAACTTTCGATTTACTCAAACGACGGATACTGCGAAGAAAGGAGCTGGATTGTTTGAGTCAACGTTATTCTGAAAATCCCGTTCAGAAAATCGATACGACTATTAAAGATAAACCAGCCTATATCGAAGAGATATGGGCAAAGAGAAAAGCCAATTGGAATCCAGCAAGAATTCTCATTCTTGTAACATCTGTTTTAGCTATTGGTTTATCACTCTTTCACATTTATACGGCTGGTTTTGGAACGCTATCCTCCTGGCAGCAGAGAAGTATCCACGTGGTCTGGGCACTTCTGTTAATCTTTCTTATCTTCCCATTTCGAAAAGGAAAGAAATTTGGATCTATTGATTTGCTATTTGTTTTAGCAACAATAGTAGAGACTGGTTTTATCCTTTTTCAAGGTGACGCCATTCAAAGTAGACAAGGGAACCCAAACATGACCGATATTATTCTCGGAAGTATTTTCATAGGATTAGTGCTTGAAGCAACACGTAGGACAAATGGCTTTCTTATGGCTTGTATTGGTTTGTTTTTCATGGGTTACATCTTTTTGGGTCCCTATTTTCCCGGTGCGCTAGCTCACCCAGGAGTAAGATATGGGAAAATGGTGGATCAAATGTTTAATGGCACACTAGGAATTTTCAGTGCTCCCATCTATATCAGTTCAACCGTTTTAATATTATTTGTGATTTTTGGAGCGTTTTTAATGCGTTCTGGTGGAGGACAGTTTTTTACGAATTTTGCTTTTGGTGCACTTGGTCATCGTGCAGGAGGACCTGCATTATCAGCAGTTGGAGCTAGTGCAATGGTTGCAACGATTACGGGAAATGGAGCGGCGAATGCAGCTGTAACTGGATCCTTCACGATTCCTCTAATGAAGAAACTTGGGTATAGTAAACGATTCGCTGCAGCGGTTGAAGCAGTTGCTTCACAGGGTGGACAAATAATGCCACCCATTATGGGAGCCTCCGTCTTCATCATGGCTGAGACTACGGGTATCCCTTATATAACGCTCGCTTTATATGCATTAATTCCCGCAATTATATACTTCTTAATTGCAGG
Organism: Guptibacillus hwajinpoensis; assembly: GCF_020524165.1. GTDB lineage: Bacteria > Bacillota > Bacilli > Bacillales > Guptibacillaceae > Guptibacillus > Guptibacillus hwajinpoensis_D. Next base: position 665,871 of record NZ_JAIVKU010000004.1, on the reverse strand, counting down.
GTTTATCGTGTATTACCATGCGAAACGTTTGCACATGGAAGGCATTCCGAAAGAACAACTTCCCGATCCAAAAAGGGTACTTCTAACTCAAGGCTATCTATTTCTTCCAATTCTTATGATTATTTACTTAATGATTGATGGATTTAGCCCAATGAAAGCAGGCTTTTATGGAATCATAGCTACGATTCTTTTAAGCTGGATTAGAAAAATGACGAGAATGAATATATTGGATATTCTCGCTTCACTCGAAAGTGGTGCTAGAAGTGCACTAGCCGTTATTTCTGCCTGTGCGACTGCCGGTATTATTGTTGGTGCTGTATCCCTAACTGGGCTTGGTCTTACGTTCTCAAGATTTATGATTGATACGGCGGGAGGTCATTTATTTCTTCTTCTCATCATGTTAGCCATTGCTTCAATCATCCTTGGTATGGGAATGCCAACCGTTTCAGCATACGTCATTCTTGCCGTTTTAGGGGTTCCTGCGTTAGTGGAGATGAATGTTAACGTTGTGGCTGCCCATATGTTTGTATTTTATTTTGGCGTAATGTCAGGACTTACTCCTCCAGTTGCAATCACAGCTTATACGACGGCAGGAATTGCTGGATCTAATCCATCATCAACCGCGTTTTACGCGATTCGTATTGCTCTTGGCGGATTTTTTGTTCCATTTGTCTTTGTATATAACCCCGAATTGTTACTTCAAGGCGGTGATATTCCTGCCATCATTACTGCATTGCTATCTGCTGCAGTTAGCTGTGTACTTTTTGCAGGTGCAGTGGAAGGATATTGGTTTGGACATGTCACTCCACTAAAAAGAACAATTTTATTTATCAGTGCTATATTACTTGTTATGCCTGGCTTAATGGGAGACTTAATAGGACTTATTCTTGTCGTCTTCACGTACATCTGGCAACGTCCTCGGCGTGTCGGTAAAAGCTCACCGCAAGAAATAAGTGGATAAAAGGAGGATTTTAATGCGCAAATCATTAATTAGTCTATTGGTAACGCTTACACTAATCGTTATAACGGCTTGTGGAAATAGTGCTTCTAGTGATGGTGAAGGGCTTGAGGCACCTGATAAATTCTTGAAAGTTGGTTCAGGACCTATGGGTTCAGGCTGGTACCCGATTACAACTGCACTGTCAGAATTATATATGGATCACTTTTCAGGACTTAACGTTTCACAGATTGAAGGTGGAAGTACATCGAACTTGAAATCCCTTCAAATCGGTGATATCCAATATGGGATTCATTACACTTCTGATTTTGCAGATGCAATTAAAGGGACTGGAAGCTTTGATGAAAAGTTAGACAAGGTAGCTGGACTTACTTCTCTTTATCCGGTCTATCAGACAATCGCTACCCTCGCAGAAAATGATGAGATTAATGAGGTAGAAGATATCGTTGATCAACACATCTTCTTAGGTCCCAAAGGCGGTGGAGGCCCAGTGGCCTTCTGGAGGATGATGGAGGAATATGGTATCAACGAAAATTCTATAAAGGATGCAGGTGGAAAGATTTCATACGGAAATTATTCAGATGGGGCATCTATGTTAAAAGACGGGATTGTCGACGTCTTTGTTGGAGGGGGTGCACCGCAAGTGACGTCTCTTCAAGAAATAGAAGTCACAAAACCTGTTAAGGTTATTCCAATTGACGAAGAAAAACTTAAAGCAATTAGCGATAAAGGATTAGGAATTTCTAATGACAACCTTCCAGGAGGCACGTACAAAGGGTTAGATGAAGACATTCCAACTTACACCCTTGTTGCGATGTTTAGCGTACGCTCAGACCTACCAGAAGATTACGTTTATAACTTGACGAAAGTATTTTGGGAAAACCAGGATCCTTTCAAGGAACAAATTCCACAAAGAGCAAAGAACTTCACGTTGGAAACGGCTTTGGATGGGATCGATCCAGAAACACTTCATCCAGGAGCAAAGAAATATTTTGAAGAAGAAGGGATCATTCAATAAAAAAAGGAAAAGAAATTCTCAAAGGTGGGAATGGCAGTGGATAAACTGATCGATCGACCATGGTACCGATTTTACCCGGAAGTTATGAACAATTCCCCATCACTACCGGAATGTTCTGTGTACCAATTGCTTCAAGATAGCGTGAAAAAATACGGACAAAAAATTGCACTTCGTTTTCAAGATCAACATATCTCGTATATAGAATTGCAGGAGAAAGTGAATCGGCTCGCCTCATCCTGGCATGAAAGGGGCATAAAAAAAGGAGAACGAATCGGCTTGATGTTACCGAATCAGCCTATGTATGTCTATGCCTATTATGCAGCTCAGAAGTTAGGAGCTACTGTGGTACAGATGAATCCGATGTATATGCCCAGGGAAATTGAAGAGATATCATACGAGGTAGGTCTTTCTTATCTCGTGACAGAGAGCAAGTACTTGGAAAAACTTGAAATTGTGATGAAATCCTATTCTTATGATCAGCTATTTCTTACAGATCAGAACTCTTCCATTTTATTACCAAATGTTCACTTCATTGAACAGCTTATTGAAAACAGCACATCGGATCATGAAGCCGTACCCGTACCAATTCAAGCAAAAGATGATATTGCCGTCATCCAGTTTACAGGTGGTACTACAGGAAAAATGAAAGGCGCTATGCTAACACATTATAACCTTGTTTCTAATGTGATCCAGAGTCATTTAATGTATGGAGATGAGATGAAGCTGGGGGAGGAAGTCACGTTAACGGCAACCCCTCTTTATCATGTTTACGCCATGACAAGCGGAATGAATTTAAGTATTTATATAGGGGCTACCAATATTATCGTACCTAAGTTCGATGTAAACGACGTGTTACGAATCATTAGGGAAGACCAGCCTACATTTTTCCCAGGTGTACCAACGATGTACAACGCTTTTGTTAATCACCCAGATGTAAAGGAATACGGACTCAATTGCTTTAAATTTTGTTCTAGCGGGTCTGCTCCACTTCCGATTGAAGTGATCAATCGTTTTGAAGAAATAACAGGCGCAGTCATCGGAGAGGGTTTTGGCATGTCAGAAACATCCCCTTCTACACATCGAAATCCACCATTCGGTGAAAGAAAGATTGGTAGTATCGGTATCCCTTTCCCAGGAACAGATTGTCAAATCGTTGATGGAGATGGAAATGAACTTCCTCCTAAAAGTGTTGGAGAGCTCGCCATCAAAGGACCTCAAGTAATGAAAGGTTACTGGAATAAACCAGAGGAAACGAGTAAGAGCTTAAAAAACGGATGGCTACTCACTGGTGATCTTGCAACGATGGATAAGGATGGTTACTTCTATATCGTGGGACGAAAAAAGGAAATGATTATTACAGGAGGATTTAATGTTTATCCTCAGGAAATCGAGAGCGTCCTGTATGAACATCCTTCTGTGAAAGAAGCCGCTGTTATTGGGGTCCCTCATGAATACAGCGGCGAAAGAGTGAAAGCATTCGTTGTTGTTAAAGACAGTTCCATCTCAGAAGAAGAACTCGTTGCCTATTGTTACGAGCATTTAACAAAATACAAAGTTCCAAAGCAAATTGAGATAAGAGACTCATTGCCCAGGAATACAGTAGGAAAGTTACTCAAACGGCTTCTGATTAAAGAAGAAACGATCGAAATAAGGAGGTAACCATTATGGATAATGGACGAGTTAATAGAGTTGGTGTGATTGGATCAGGAACCATGGGGGCTCAGATTGCAATGGTTTGTGCTCTTGCTGGCTATCCAGTTATTTTAAACGATATAGAAGAAAGTAGCCTTGATAAAGCCAGAAAGTCACTTGTTGGCCATATGGAACGCAGAATTAAGAAAGGAAAATTGACAGAAGGACAGGTGGAAGAAGCTTTTCACTTGATTCACTTTAGTACTTCTCTAAACGATTTCAAAGAAGTTGACCTTGTTATCGAGGCAATCATTGAGAAGCTAGAAGTCAAAAGAGAACTGTTTGCTAAACTCGATCAAATCTGCCCAAATCATTGCATCCTTGCGACAAATAGCTCGACAATCGTAAGTTCAAAAATAGCAGACGCAACGGACCGTCCTGAAGCTGTATGCAACATCCATTTCTTCAATCCTGCGCTCGTCATGGATTTGGTAGAAGTTGTAAAAGGACCGCATACGTCTGATCAAACAGCAGTGACAGCTTATGAATTTGTAGAATCCCTACAGAAAACGCCGGTTCTACTACAAAAAGAAATTTCAGGATTTGTCGCAAACAGGATTTTAGGAAAGCTAATGGACGAAGCGGTTTTCTTACTCGAGAACGGATACGCAACCCACGAAGAGATCGATCTCGTGTGCACAAAAGCATTAAATCATCCGATCGGACCTTTTGCACTCATGGACCTTACCGGCATCGATGTGAACTATTATGTACGATTACAGCGATATGAAGAATCAGGAAATGAAGCAGATCGACCTGCACGAATTGTAGAAGAGAAAGTAAACAAAGGGGAACTAGGGAGAAAGACGGGGAAAGGCTTTTATAACTATCAAACTTAAAAAGAAGGGAGTCATTCAACCATGGAAAATATTAGTGTAACTCATGAAGATCATCTTGCTTATGTAATGATTTCAAGACCTGACGTGAGGAACGCATTGAATAAAGAAACATTAATTGAACTAAAACAAGCCCTGGAGAAACTTGAAAAAATGGACGAAGTGAAATGTGTCATCATCACAGGAGAAGGCGCTAAATCGTTTGCTGCTGGAGCAGACATTTCACAGCTTGAAAAGAAGACAATGTATGATGCATTTAAATCGGGTAGCATGCAAGAAATCTATGACTATATTGAAGGCTACACAAAGCCAACTATTGCAATGGTAAACGGTTATGCGCTCGGTGGAGGATGCGAGCTTGCAATGGCATGTGATATCAGAATTGCAGCTACTCATGCTAAATTTGGATTACCGGAATTAAATCTATCTATTATTCCTGGTGCAGGCGGAACTCAGCGCCTAACGAGACTTGTTGGCAGAGGAAAGGCACTAGAAATGATTTTAACAGGTAAATTGATTACGAGTGAAGAAGCCGCTGCGATTGGTTTGATTTCGGACATGGCTGAAACCTCGCAGTTAAAAGAAAAAACAGTTGAAATCGCCCAGCAAATTATTAGTAAAGGTCCAATGGCTGTCATGATGGCAAAGCTTGCCGTAAATATGGGAGCGGATACAGATATGAAAACTGGTTTACTCATTGAAAAACTTTCACAAGCGATTCTTTTTGCTTCAGAAGACAAAAACGAAGGAACGAGAGCTTTTCTTGAGAAAAGAAAGCCCGTTTTTCAAGGTAAATAAATGGAGACAAATACTAGCAACCTATATGACAGTGTAAGAAATGATTTTGAAACAAGCCCCTTTTTTAACTTATTAGGTTTTGAATTAAGTTCGATTACTGAAGATGAGGTCATACTAGAATTACCAGTGGAAACAAAACTATTAAACACGCATGGAAGTTTGCACGGCGGTGTATATGCAACGATGATCGACAATATTATTAGTTTAAAAATGCGTTCTTTGATCGGTAATCCTGTCATCACGATTAATCTAACAATCAACTACGTTGCTCCTATCACAAGCGGGAAGATTATTGCAAAAGCATTTGTATATGGGGAAGGCAAGCGAACGAAAATGGGTGAAGGTGTTGTAATGGATGAGAATGGAAAACTCCTTGCAAAAGGAAGTGGGACGTTTAAAGTGATTCATCCGAAATAACGATATTCAGTTATAGAAAAGAGGCGTTATGATTGTCAATTCAAAAACTAGCCGTGATCGGTGCAGGAACGATGGGGAGGGGAATCGCCTATTCCGCTGCTGCAGCAGGGCTCTCGGTCATCCTTCAAGATGTCAGTGAGGTTTCATTAGATCAGTCTAAATCTTATTTAAAATCCCAATTTGATCGATCCGTAAGTAAAGAGATTCTTTCGAAAGAATTAGCTGAAAAACGATTTAACGAAATTGAATTTACAACAGAACTATCTGTAGCAGCAAGGGACCGTGATTTAGTTATCGAAGCTGTTCTTGAAATTATGGAACTGAAAACGAGTATTTTTCAACAGCTAGATGATCTCACACCAGCTCATGCTATCTTAGCTACAAATACATCAACCATGAGTCCGACTGAAATTGCGGCCCAAACAAAGAGGCCAAATCAATGTCTTGCCCTTCACTTTTTTAATCCCGTTCCAAAGATGAAGCTGATCGAAGTGATTTGTGGTTTAGAAACATCGGAAGAAACCATTAACCAGGCAATGGCCTTTGGGAAATCCATAGGAAAGGAATGCGTTCGAATCAATGAATTTCCAGGCTTTGCTGTCAGTCGAATGAATTGTCTGATCGGCAATGAAGCCATGAATATGGTCATGGAAGGTGTTGGTTCACCAGAAGACATTGACAAGGCTATGAAACTGGGGCTAAATCATCCAATGGGTCCACTAGAACTCGCTGATCTAGTTGGGCTCGATACAAGACTTCGTAACATGCAATATCTATACGAAACGCTCGGAGAAAAATATCGACCATGTCCGATTTTAACGAAATACGTTAAAGCCGGTCGACTTGGTAGAAAAAGCGGAAGAGGATTTTATACATACGATTAAAAGGGAGAGAAAATAATGGACTTTAAATTCGATCAGGACATTCAGTTTCTTAAAACCAACATCCGCAATTTTGTTGAAAATGAAGTCGAGAAGGTTGCCATGACCATAGAGCGCGAAGATCGTATTCCAGAGCGGATCATTGAGTTGTCAAAAGAAATGGGACTATTCGGCTTAAGTATTCCAGAAAAATATGGTGGCTTAGGAATAGGCATGGTTGGAAAATGCGCTCTTTATGAAGAGTTAGGTAAAACACATAATGGTTTTACCACATTAATTGGAGCTCATACGGGCATTGGCTCGGTTGGGATCGTTGAACTCGGCAATGAAGAACAAAAGCAAAAATACTTACCCGATATGGCAAGCGGAAAGAAAATTGGCGCATTCGCCTTAACCGAACCTTCTGCGGGATCGAATGCTTCTAATTTAAAAACCACAGCAGTTAAAGAGGGAAATAAGTATATTTTGAATGGAACAAAGCACTACATTACGAATGCCACTGAAGCAGATGTTTTTACCGTAATGGCAGCAACAGATCCATCAAAAGGTGCAAAGGGAATTACTTCATTTATCGTAGAAAAGAACTTTCCGGGATTTCAGGTCGGTGCGGTTGAAGAAAAAATGGGCTTAAAAGGATCTCACTCCGCTGAACTTATTTTTGATAACTGTGAAGTTCCCGACGAAAACGTGCTTGGTGAGGTAGGGCAAGGTTACGTCAATGCATTAAAAATCTTAGCAAATGGACGAGCAGGACTCGCCGCGCGTAATCTAGGATCTTCCCAAAAATTATTAGATTTAAGCATGGACTATGTACAAGAACGCATACAATTTGGAGTTCCAATTATTGAACATCAGGCCGTTGCTCACATGGTTGCTGAAATGGGTGTGGAAATTGAAGCATTAAGATCGTTTACGTATCGCGTCGCCTGGATGGTCGATCAAGGTGAAAAAGTGATCAAAGAAGCAGCCATGCTAAAGTTATATGGATCAGAAGTATACAACAGAGTAGCAGACAAAGCGCTACAGGTTCATGGAGGAATTGGTTACATTTCCGATTATCCAATTGAGCGCTATTTTCGAGACGCGCGTATTACCCGAATTTATGAAGGAACGTCTGAAATTCAAAAGAACATTATCGCGAGTCAGCTTCGAAAAGAATATAGCTAAAGGAGGATAAGGAATGAGTGAAAACATCGTAATTGTGGAAGCAGTTAGAACACCTGTTGGACGCTATGGTGGCGTGCTAAAAAATTTAAATTCCGGTGAGTTAGCCGCTCTTGTCATTAAAGAAACGATAGACAGAGCAGGATTGTCACCTGAACTTATTGATGAGGTGATTCTTGGAGAGGTGCGCCAAACAACTGAGTCTTCAAATGTAGCAAGAGTTGCCGCTTTAAGAGCAGGTGTACCAGACATCTCTCCAGCTTTTACAATTAACCGACTTTGCGCTTCGGGAATGCAGGCTGTCGCCTCAGCTGTTCAACAAATTCAATCTAAACAAGCTGAAATACTTGTCGCTGGAGGGACAGAAAGTTTAAGTCATGCGCCTATTTACTTACGCAACAGTCGCTTTGGAGGTGATAAAACTAAATTAGTTGATTCTAATCTTGAGGCAGGTCAACAGCCGATTGAGTTATATGGTAACCGATTAGGTATGGGCATTACCGCAGAAAACGTAGCAGAAAAGTACCAGATCTCTCGGGAGGAGCAGGATGTTTTTGCCGCCGAAAGTCAACGACGTGCTTCAGTGGCAATCAATAATAGTGTATTTGCAGAAGAAATTGTCCCGGTCGAAGTAACCACTCGACGGCAAACCAATCTCATTAATCAAGATGAACATCCAAGACCTGGTACAACCGTTGAGAAACTTTCTTCATTAAATCCAGTGTTCAAGGAAGGGGGAACTGTTACAGCGGGAAATTCATGCGGAAGAAACGATGGAGCGGTTGCGATGCTTGTGATGACGGAATCGAAAGCACGTGAACTAAATCTTCAACCACTAGCACGTATTATAGACTGGGCTACTTCAGGCGTTTCACCAGAAATCATGGGGGTTGGTCCTGTCCCGGCTGTTAAAAAACTTCTTGAACGAACAGGAAAATCGTTGAAAGACATTGGGTTAATCGAATTAAATGAGGCATTCGCTTCTCAGGCCCTCGCTGTTATACGTGAACTTGGACTCCAAATGGATAAAGTGAATGTGAACGGTGGAGCGATTGCGCTTGGTCACCCACTCGGCGCTACAGGTGCACGTATTCTAACCTCGCTCATGTATGAAATGAAACGAAGAGATGAGCGTTTTGGGATCGCCACATTATGCGTCGGTGGCGGACAAGGAATGGCAATGATGGTTGAGAATATGGTTAACTAAAAAGGCGGCTTGCCGTCTTTTTAGTTGTTCGAATGGAACTGTTAAAAGATTACTCATTCAATCATAAACAAATGGAACCAAAGGAGGAGACGTATGAAGATAAGAGAATATGAAACAAAAGACATCGATCAGATTATTGAATTATTTGAACAGACGGTCCGTTCCATTAATCGAAGAGATTATTCCTATACACAGGTAGATGCTTGGGTGAATTCAACAACAAAAGAGACGAAGTCTTCAACATGGAACCAGGAATTCAAGACGAATTTTACGTATGTTGCTGATATCGAAGGAAAAGTTGTCGGATTTATTGATATGACCACATCGGGTTATCTTGATCGTTTATATATTCACCATCAATTTCAGGGAATGGGAATCGCTTCAAGTCTTTTAGAAAAAATTGAAGCGGATGCTTATAAGCAATCAATTAAGGTAATCACAACTAAAGCAAGCATTTCAGCTCGTCCTTTTTTTGATAAGCAAAATTTTCATCTCATAACGAAACAAATCGTTGAAATTCGTGGCGTTCAAATGACTAATTACCAGATGGAAAAAAAGGTAGGACAGTAATCAACTTAACGTTACTGTAGTAATTAAAAAACCTTCATTAAACATTTCTTCTACGTTTGTTACTCCTTTACTCAGTTTTATAAGAATGGAGATTCATTCTGAATTTATAGATAAATCTCCTAAGTGCTTTAAATGAAATTCCTTTGTGTAGGCAATAGCTTCTAGCAAAGAACCAGCCGTTTGAGCATAGCTTCCGACTGCAAGGATTTGCTCTCCAAGTCTAACTCGTTTCTTTTTAATATAGAAAAGGCCAATCGTCTCGATTGTAAGCGCATATGTTTGAATTGTCTGACCTGTTGTGATCGCTTTAGCAAAGGGAGATTGACTTAAACTTGAGCCCTGCGCTTCAAAACCCGCACCAATGGTTTGTATGACGTCGCCGATAATATCAATATTTAGACCTTCTTCTTCGTCTATACTAAGGGCTTGAGCTCCTCCTAATACATTCGCAATATTACCTGCTGATTGAAGCCAGGAACCAAGAATTCCTAAGTTCTTTTCGGGTGTATCTTCTGGTAAGCTTTCTCTCCCAACAGCTTGAAGAGCATTCCCCGTTGCTTCAATTGCATTCCCAATGACATAAAGATCTCCACCTACATCCTCTGCAACCGTTCCTTTCTCTTCAATCGCAACAATTGTATCACCTACTGATGCCACAGCCGCTCCCAGGGCTTGAATCCAAGCCCCCGTAACGACGGTAAGATCCCCGTATACCTGCAATCTTAATCACGCTCCTTTCCGTTCTTTCAGCTTATTCATTTAGGTAATAGGAGGTTTGTGTAGGACAATGATGATGCATGAATAAAAATCATCAGGATACCTATCTTCTCTCCCATGACATTGATAAGTTCATCTTCAAAATTTCGTTACGAAAACGGAATTAGAAATAACCAGTATGAAAACGGTTTAATCCACTTTCAATAGGGAAATTACCATGTAATGTCAGCAAAAGATATTGGAGGGAAATCATGAAATATCGACAGTTAGGACAAACCGACTTAAAGGTAAGTGAAGTTAGTTTTGGAACATGGGCCATCGGCGGAGCGTGGGGGAAAACAAATGACGCCAAAGCTCTTGAATCACTTCAATACGCGATCGATGCCGGCGTTAACTTCTTTGATACGGCAGATGTATACGGAGAGGGTCATAGTGAAGAACTTCTTGCTAAAGCAACAAAGGGGAAGGAAGATAAGATCCATATTGCAACTAAATTTTGTCGTGCAGGAGATATTCATGATCCAGCTACTTACTCTGAAGAAAGTGTACGTTCATACTGTGAAGCAAGCTTAAAACGATTGGAACGAGATCAGATTGATCTGTTTCAAATCCACTGTCCACCAATTGGAATATTAAAAGATGGAGATGTATTTCGAGTATTAGACAAGTTAAAAGAAGAAGGAAAAATACGTTATTACGGTGTCAGTGTCGAAACTATAGAAGAAGGACTATTATGTCTTGAGTATCCAGGGGTAAGCACATTGCAAGTTATTTTTAATCTTTTTAGACAGAAACCTTTAGAGGAGCTGTTCCCCAAAGCGTATGAAAAAGGGGTAGGAATCCTCACTCGTGTGCCACTAGCGAGCGGTTTATTAACTGGAAAATTCAAGAAAAACTCATCCTTCGAACAAGATGACCATCGTAATTTTAATCGAAACGGAGAAGCCTTTAACGTTGGAGAAACCTTTGCAGGGATTGAATTTGAAAAGGGTGTTGAATTAAGCAATGAGATCGATTGGATTGCTCGAGATCGTGAGAGTATGACCACTGCAGCGTTAAAATGGATCCTTGAACATAAAGAAGTCTCCTGTGTCATTCCTGGCTTTAAAAATATTGACCAGGTGAAACAGAACCTTAAAGCGGTTGAGGTTCCTGATTTTACAAAAGAAGAGATGGAGAAGCTTAAAGCATTCTATCAGCAAGAAGTTCATGGGAGCATTAGAGGAGCTTATTAAATGTAGGAAAGGAGTTTGAAAATGGGAAAGCCAATTGAAATAACCAATATACGGATTGAACAGGACAAAGGTAAAAACAGAAGGGCATATATTGCTCATTTTGAGGATCCAGTACAATATGGAGTGCATGGCGGCGTAAAAGAGTTCTACAATGCTTCTACGGAAGAAGAGTATCCTTCTACACTAGACCATATTGTAGCAGCTGCTGGCGGCTGACTAACAGGTACATTATCCGGTGCGCTGGATGCGCGCCAAATACCAACCTATCCTAATAAAGTATCAGGGACATTTGAAGGAATCATTGAAGCACCAGAAGGCATTTTAAAGATCACAAAAATCCGCTGTCATTATAAATTATCTATTCCGGTAGGTAAACGGGAAGCAGCAGAAAGAGCATTAAATGTGTTTGAACGAGGGTGCCCTGTTGCGCAAACATTGAAAGGGTGCGTGGTTTTTGAACATGATTGGGAGATAATAGAAGAATAGTAAAAGGAACGGATGAAGCCTGGCTTTGTCCGTTCCTTTTATATCGTTACGATTGTTTTTCTTCATATTCTCTTTCATAATGTTTCCGTAAATGAAAGCGATGGACCAGTCGAATCGTTGGACGAATGAGCATTTGAACACTACCTAATACAAATAAGGTTACACCCCATGTTTTCAATGTTTCATAATAGAAGAAAATACTTCCGACTAAAAACCAAATACCTAAAAGCCATTCATTAATCGTGTATAGAATGTCATACCCTTTTTTAAAAAATAGGTCGTGCTTTCCCATTTGAATGTCTACATATTCATCTTTATTCTGATTTTGCGCATCCGCATCTTGCTTCTCTTGTTCCATGAACTCATGTCCACCTTCCTTATAAACATACTTTACTCATATTTCTTCCACTCCACTAATGAATTTAATCATAGAGTGGAAGAATAATAGAATGTTTTTCAGAAAATGTAACGGTCGCTAATGCTCTTTTTTTCAACAATTGAATTTGCTAGATCAATAAACTTCTTTACTGCGAAAGGTAAGTATTTATCTTTTTTCCAAATCATACCTAACTCTAAGTTAATGTTCGACTCGCTAAGGTTAATGGCTTTAATCGAATCATTTTTGATTGAACGTGCTATTTTACTAGGGAGTAGCGCAACTCCGAGTCTTGCTTCTACCATTTCAATCATAAAATCTTTTTGAGAGCTTTGACATACGATGTTAGGATAAAAATCATTCTTCGAGCATTCTTCTAGAATGCGATCATATAAAGTGAAGTCTTCTCGATACATAATAAAGGATTCAGATGCGAGGTCAGCTAGGTGGACTTCATAATCCCCTGCTAACGTATGCTCATGATGAACAATTAACATGATGGGATCTTTGATAACCTGTACTGCTTCAAAACTACTATTTTTTAAAGGTGTGTTACAGATCAATCCAATATCGAGAGAACCGTCATCAACACCTTGTTTTATCATTTTGGACCCTACTTCGGTAAGCAAAATTTCTACTGTAGGATAGAGTGACTTAAATTGGCTGATGATCTTTGAAAAAAACGCAGCACCGATGATAGGGGGGACGCCTATTTTGATTTCCCCCTTTTTTAATTCTGTTATATCTGAGAGCTCTGCTGTTAGATTTTCACAAGCACGAAGAACATGCTGGGCATTGACCAAAACAGCCTTACCAGCATCAGTCAATTCTAATTGCTTTGAACGATAGAAAAGGGGGATTCCAAGCTCTGTTTCAAGATTTTTGATGGCTTTACTGATCGAAGGTTGTGAGACATGAAGTGTCGATGCTGCTTTTGTAAAACTTAGCTGTCTCGCCACTTCTGAAAAATATTCAAGATGACGAATCTCCAAATCTATTCACTCCTACCACTCGATTTTATGCAAAATTCTGAATTATAACCTTAGAGCATACTCAATATGCCAAATATGTATTATATTAATAACTATTTTTATTATAAGATAATACCTAACAAAAGGACAGTACCACTGCGAGGTCCTGTTATCTTTACAAGGAGGATATACGATGGAAAAGTATACGAAGATTGGCTCTTTACAAGTAGCCACTGAACTTTATAACTTTATTAATTCCGATGTGATTCCGGGTACAGACGTTTCAAGTGATCAATTCTGGAATGGTTTCGGTGATATTGTGAAAGACCTTTCTCCTAAAAATAAGAGACTACTATCAATTCGTGAGGAACTTCAACAAAAAATCAACGATTGGCATCAAGCCAACCCTAAGTACGGCTTCAGTGAGTACAAATCGTTTCTAACAAAATTAAATTATCTTGAGAAGGAAACGGATGACTTTACAATAACCACCCAAAATGTGGACGATGAAATAGCTGTTCAGGCTGGACCACAACTCGTTGTGCCAGTAAACAATGGCCGTTATGCAATTAACGCAGCGAACGCAAGATGGGGAAGCCTATATGACGCCTTATATGGAACAGACGCGATTAGCGAAGAAAACGGAGCAGACAAAGTTGGAAGCTATAATCCAGTTCGTGGAGAAAAAGTCATTGCGTATGCTAAACGTTTTCTTGATTCAGCAGTCCCATTAAAAGAACGAAGCTATTCAGATATAAAAGGGTTTTCGATAGTGCAAGGGATGCTCAAAGTACATTTTTCGGAAACTAATGAAAGCGTTTTATTAGATCAAGATCAATTCGTTGGGTATCAAGGTAGTGAAAATAATCCTGATGCAATTCTATTGAAAAACAATGACATTCACCTTGAAATTCAAATTGATCCATCCAATCCAATTGGTAAAACAGATCCTGCAGGTATTAAAGATGTCTATGTAGAATCTGCCATAACAACGATTATGGATTTTGAAGACTCAGTGGCTGCGGTAGATGCTGAGGATAAAGTACTTGTATATCGTAACTTTCTCGGCCTAATAAAAGGTGACATTGTTGCATCCTTTTCGAAAGGAACAAAGACTATATCACGAACACTGAATCCCGATCGTGAATATATCTCCCCAGACGGTAAAGAATTCTCACTTCGGGGCCGCTCACTCATGTTTGCCCGTAATGTTGGTCACTTAATGACAACGAATGCCGTACTTGACCAATCAGGTAACGAAGTACCAGAGGGTATCCTGGATACAGTCATTACAGGGCTTATCGCAAAGCATGATGTTCTCAAGAATGGCAAATATCAAAATTCTTCTAAAGGTTCCATTTATATCGTAAAACCTAAAATGCATGGTTCAGAAGAAGTGGCATTTGCCAACGAATTGTTTAATCGAACGGAAGATTTACTTGAATTAAAGCGAAACACAATAAAAATAGGTGTCATGGATGAAGAACGTCGCACAACCCTTAACCTTCGAAACTGTATTCGAGAAGTGAAAGAGCGCGTTGTCTTTATAAATACTGGTTTCCTAGACCGTACAGGAGATGAAATTCATACTTCTATGGAAGCAGGACCAGTTATTCGTAAAAATGAAATGAAGAACGCTACTTGGTTACAAAGCTATGAGAAATCAAATGTGCAACAGGGATTGAAAACTGGCTTTTCCGGTGTAGGACAAATCGGGAAAGGGATGTGGGCTATGCCAGACTTGATGGCAGATATGTTAGCACAGAAAGGGAGCCAATTACAAGCAGGTGCTAATACGGCTTGGGTACCTTCACCAACGGCAGCTACTCTTCATGCACTTCACTATCATGAAGCTAATGTTCCTACTATTCAAAGTGAATTAGCAAAAACCACTTCAAACTATCAAGACGACATCCTACAAGTACCATTAGAAGATCGGAATTGGAGCAAAGAAGAAATTCAAGAAGAGCTAGATAATAACGCGCAAGGAATTCTTGGGTACGTAGTTCGTTGGGTCGAGCACGGTGTAGGTTGTTCAAAAGTTCCGGACATTCGAAACATTGAACTTATGGAAGATCGCGCAACTCTTCGTATTTCGAGCCAGCATATGGCGAATTGGCTACATCATGGCATTTGTACTGAAGAACAAGTATTAGAAACGATGAAACGAATGGCCAAAGTTGTAGACGAACAAAATGCAAGTGACCCTGAGTATCGCGCCATGGCAGCCAACTTTGATGCTTCTGTCGCATTTCAAGCAGCTTGCGAGCTGGTTTTCAAAGGAGTAGAACAGCCAAGTGGATATACAGAACCTATTTTGCATAAACGTCGACAAGAAGCAAAAGCAAAGTTGTATGCCAATAAGTAACTGATCTTGCAAAAGTGGCCTTCGGCTACTTTTGCACTCTTTTTACGTGAAATTAACTGAAAAATCTAAAATCATGTTTCGACTTGTCTGATATGTGACTTCTGAAAGGTGGTTATTATTCTGGAATTTAAACGTATTTCTTCTCAAAAAATATCTGAGAAAGTAGAAGAACAAATCGTGAAGCTAATTAAAGAAGGCAGTTACAAAGAAGGGGATAAGCTTCCCTCAGTGAGAGAACTTTGTGATTCCCTTGATGTCGGCCGTTCAGCTGTACGTGATGCCCTGACAACACTGAAAGGGAGAGGATTGGTAGAAACGAGACAGGGTGAGGGAACGTTTGTGACTGGATTTAATCCCAAGCGTTATTTTCAACATATGTTAATGCCCCATCAGAAGGAGCTGGAATCTCTCTTTCAAGTAAGAGAGATTTTAGAAACGAGCATTGTCAAACTAGCTGCAGTAAATCGCAAAGAACACGATCTCATTTCCATGAGAAAAACACTCAATCACATGAGTGAATGCCAATACGATGAAAGCGGTTATCATGATTGTCAATTCCATATGGCGATCGCTAAAGCATCTGGAAATAACATTTTACAAGAATTACTTGAATCGATTTCATCCACAATGGCAAAGTCAATGGCTGATTTCCATTGTCTAATTGCTTCGAAACCTGAACTAATTCATGACATCCATCATCAGCATGAATTAATAATGGATATGATTGTTTGCGAAGATGTTTCAGGTGCTAACGAAGCGATGCTACTTCACTTATCCTATGTAAAAAATCATATGAGAAAAGGATTCTCGATTCGCTCTGAATTTATTGAGACCATTTGAAGGGAGGGGAGAATTTGGACGAAATACTGTTAGAAGGCTCATTGACCGAATTGGCTGACCGGTTTGGTAATATTACTTCAAATATCCTTTATCCAGAGTCGGAAAAAGAAGTTGCAATGATGGTAAAGGAAGCAAACAAAGTAGGGAAAAAACTCGCTATTGTAAGTGGTGGTACTAAACTAGGATACGGCGGGATAAAGCCCGAGTACGACTTTACTCTTTCTCTAAAGAAATTAACCGGTATCGTTGAACATACACCAGGAGATATGACAGTAACAGTAAAGCCAGGTACTACCATGCAGACCCTTCAACAATACTTGAAACAGTACAATCAGATGGTCCCATTAGACCCAGCTTACGCATCGGCTTCTACGATCGGTGGAGTCGTAAGTGCAAATGAAAGTGGACCGAAACGTCTAAAATACGGGGCTGCACGTGATCACGTCATCGGCATGCGTATTGTTTATCCTGATGGAAAAATTATTCGTACAGGCGGAAAAGTAGTGAAAAATGTGGCTGGCTACGATATGAACAAATTGTTTATTGGCGCCATGGGAACTCTCGGAGTCATTACGGAAATCACATTAAAGTTACGTCCACTTCCAAAATACTCAAGTATAGTCACATTAAGCGTGCAAGAGGATGCCCTTCATGATTTGAAAGCATTCATTATACAACTTCAGGATTCTACGATTGAACCAGTTTCTCTTGAACTCGTGAACCCAATGCTATCCAAAAACTTGTTTCATAAAGAGGAATATCATTTAATAATCGCACTTGAAGACGTTAAAAAAGCAGTTCTTTTTCAAGAAGCATGGATTGATGAAAACAAACCGACAAAAGCAATGATGAACGTTTTAAAACATAGTGAAGACTTCTGGACAACATTTAATGAGCTAACACCGAACAGTCAAAACGATTTTCATGATACGACTTCTGGTGTTATGAAAGTTGGAACAACCAATATGGGAGTATTCCCACTACTTCAGGAATGTGATCGATTGAATCTTGAAAGTAACGTCCAGATTCTTGCACACGCTGGAGCCGGGCACGGACTTAGTACAATTATCTTCTCTGGATTGCCTGAAAACGTCGTTCAATCGATTAGGCATATCCAAACATTTTCTGAAGAAAGTGGTGGATACGGAATAGTCAAACATCTTCCTTTCGAACTTAGAAAACACTTGAACACCTGGGGGCAACAAAAAGATTCTTTCTATTTAATGAAAGGAATTAAACAGAAGATTGATCCCAAAAACACGCTGAACGAAAAGCGTTTTATAGGAGGAATATAGTATGAGTTTAAAAGAAAAAGAGCTAATGAAGAACTCACCTCCTTGTTCATCTAACAGTTTAAGTAATTACCTGTGGGAGGATCATCCTGATGAAGAGAAGTGGGCAGACTGTGTTCATTGTGGTATGTGTCTCGAATCATGTCCTACTTATTTAGAAACAGGGCAGGAACAACATTCACCACGAGGACGTGTTCATCTAATTAAATCGGTTGCAGAAGGAAAGCTTGAAGTAAATGAACAGTTTATGGATCCCGTATTTCAGTGCCTGGATTGTCGTGCATGTACAACTGCTTGCCCTGCAGATGTTGATGTTGGTGGGTTGATAGAAGAAGCACGTGGTCAGGTAAGACAGGCCATGCCGTTAAAAGGCGTTAAGCGAGCAGTCAGCAGTTTCTTCTTAAAAGGGATATTTCCCCATCAAAATCGTCTCCAAGCAGCTGGCGGGTTATTAAAATTCTATCAAAAGAGCGGGCTTCAAAAAGCGGTTCGGTCGACAGGGCTTCTCCGTATTATGCCTGATCACCTCGTCGAAATGGAAGCCATAATGCCTGAGATTCACCAATCAACTCACCAAAAGTATAAAAATGTTGAGATCATTCCGGCAAAAGGAAGTTCGAAAGCACAAGTTGCGATGTTGAAGGGATGTATCATGGACGTGATGTTTAGTGACATAAACCAATCAACCATCAATGTTCTTACTCATAACGGAAATGATGTTGTGCTTCCTAAAAAGCAAACGTGTTGCGGCGCATTGCATATCCATGCAGGAGATCGAGAAACCGGGAAGAAACTTGCTAAACAAAACATTGAAGCCTTTCAAGATGCAGAAAAAGTCGTGGTAAACGCAGCAGGATGTGGATGTGCTTTGAAAGAATATCCGGAGCTTTTCCGACATGATCCAGAATGGAAAGCGAAAGCAGAAGCGTTTTCTAAAAAGGTAGAGGACATTTCAAAATATCTTTATGATACAGGATATGAGAAGCCACAAAGTGCAATCAACAAACGGATTACTTATCACGATGCCTGCCACCTTGCACATGGACAAGGTGTTCGTCATGAACCAAGGCAGTTATTAAAAGATATTCCGGGCGTCGACTATGTTGAACAGCCAAATGCAGATACCTGTTGCGGCAGTGCCGGCATATATAACATTACAAATCCCGAAATGGCTTCCGCTGTTCTAGAACGAAAGATGGAAAATGTCCCCAAAGACGTTGAGATGATTTCGATGGGAAATCCAGGATGTATGCTTCAAATGGCAATCGGTGTACAAAAATACGGACGTGGCGGAAGAATTGTACACACTGTTCAGTTGCTTGATTGGGCCTATCAAGCAGATGCAAAGAAAGGAGTGAATGATGGTGTTATTAGCGAAAAAGAAGAAAGCACAGATAGATCCTGACATTCTTGCTCTCACAAAAATAGTAGGATCTAAATCCATTCTTCATCATAAAGAAGATCTACTATCCTACGATTGTGATGGATTTACGATTCATAAAGCAATGCCAAAAGCTGTGATTTTCCCTAAAAATACAGATGAAGTAGCAGCTGCTGTCAAATATTGTGCTAATCATGCCATCCCTTTTCTTGCTCGTGGTGCTGGAACGGGACTAAGTGGAGGGGCGATCCCCTTAAATAATGAAGTTATCATTAGCTTAGTAAAAATGAAAAATCTTTTAAGTGTCGATTATGAAAACAGAAAGGCAGTAGTCCAACCTGGATTTGTGAATTTAAAACTAACAAACTCCATTTCTCATAAAGGATATTACTATGCACCTGATCCTTCTAGTCAATACGTTTGTACCATTGGTGGAAATGTAGCCGAGAATGCTGGTGGGGCGCACTGCCTGAAATACGGAGTGACTACGAATCATATTCTCGGCCTGGAAGTTGTGCTTCCAGATGGAGAAGTGATTGAAATCAGTCCTAACGGTATTCTAGATACTCCAGGATACGATATTCTTGGAATCCTAACAGGTTCAGAAGGCACGCTAGGGATTGTGACAAAAATTACCGTCCGTATTCTTAAAAACCCTGAAGCTAAGAAAACAGTTCTGGCTTATTTTGATCGAGTGGAAGATGGTAGTCATGCCGTTTCTGACATTATTTCAGCAGGTATAATACCTGCTGCACTCGAAATGATGGACCAAACCGCGATTGAAGGGGTAGAAGCAGGTGCTTTTCCGGTTGGACACCCTCCTGATATCGAAGCTCTTCTATTAATAGAAGTAGATGGAATTGCTGAAGGGATCGCTGAACAAATCGAACAAATCTTGTCTGTCTGTGAGAATCATCATGTACGTGACGTCAAAGTAGCGCGTGATGAGAAGGAACGCGATCGCTGGTGGGCAAATCGAAAGACAGGCTTTGGAGCGATGGGAGCTATTTCACCAGACTATCTTGTACAGGACGGTGTCATTCCAAGAAGTAAACTTCCTGAAGTTCTTAAAGAAATAAGGAACATTAGCAAGGAGTACAGCCTTCGAATAGCTAATATTTTCCATGCAGGCGATGGCAATTTGCATCCGCTTATCCTGTTTGATTCTAGAATTGAAGGAGAAACAGAAAAAGCATTACTGGCGGGTACTGCATGCCTGAAAGCCTGTGCAGATGCAGGAGGATCCATTACAGGTGAGCATGGGGTTGGAATAGAGAAAAAAGAAGAAATGCGATTTATTTTTAGTGATGAAGAACTTGAAGCTCAAACCGCCATCAGAGATGTATTTAATCCCCATAACTTATTGAACCAAGGAAAGCTTTTCCCAACTCCAAGCAGATGTATGGATATTAAAAAGGTGGTCAATGAAACTTCACTTACAAAATCAACATAAAGGAGCTATTAATATGAAATTTGGTAGATTTAATTACAAGGATAAGATTCAATTTGGTGTAATTGAAAAGGATAATGTCACGGTAATTGAAGGAAACCCACTTACGAATTGGTCCTATACAAGTGAGAAAATCTCATTAGATGACATTGAGCTACTTGCTCCAATTGCACCAAAGAACATTATAGGAATCGGGGCAAACTACGTCGATAATAAACAATCACTCCCTAATCAAATCCCTGAAATGCCAGTGTTTTTCTTCAAGCCAGCAACTTCAGTGATTGGCCCTAGTGAAGAGGTTATCATTCCAAACCAACTACAAGAAGTGAAATTCGAATCTGAACTCGCCGTAGTCATTGGGAAAGAAGCTAAGAATATTGACAAAGAACACGCACTTGATTATGTTTTTGGCTACACTGTCGGAAACGATGTAACGGCACCTCAATTTTTTCATAAAGATGGTCACTGGACGCTTGGAAAATCATTCGACACATTTACACCGCTTGGACCCGTTATTGAAACAGAATTAAACCCATATGACATTCACGTAACAGCCAAGGTAAACGGGGAAGTGAAACAAAACAGTCCAACAGAGTGGATGATTGTCCCTATAAAAGAAATGATTGCTTATCTTTCAACGGTTATGACATTACATCCTGGTGACGTGATCCTTACAGGAAGTCCTACAGGAGCGCATTTTGTAAAAGACGAAGATACCGTTGAATGTTTTATCGAAAAAATCGGTTCTCTAACGAATACGTTCAAGCATGCCGATTCACGTGTTCACGTCTCCCAGAAATAATCCGGGGCATTTCTCCAAATAGTGTTAAAGTTACCTAAAGATTTACTGTCTGCAAACAGATTACATACAACCTTACGAGAATAGGCAGCATTGATGGAAGAAAGGAGAAATGGGTTGCATTACGAACAAATATAAATATTGGAGGATGAGCAATGAGTACAGGATTATTAGCAATTCTTTCGTTACTCCCGATTGCTGCAGTAGGAATTTTCCTTGTAGGGTTACGATGGCCGGCAAGTAAGGCGATGCCTGTCTCCTATATCGTGGCAGTGGTACTAGCTCTATTTGTGTGGAAAGTTCCCGGCGCTACCGTAGCAGCAGCATCGGTAAATGGATTAGTTGTTGCCGCTACTTTGCTGTATATTATCTTCGGAGCCATTCTACTCTTAAATACACTACAAGAAAGTGGTGGAATTAAAACGATTCGAGAGGGCTTTATTGGTATATCACCTGACCGCCGTATTCAAGTCATTATCATCGCATGGCTTTTTGGTTCATTTATTGAAGGATCCGCAGGTTTCGGTACCCCAGCAGCAGTAGCTGTGCCGCTTCTAGTCGGTCTTGGATTTCCTGCTATGGCTGCCGTTATTGCAGGTATGGTGATCCAAAGCACACCTGTTTCTTTTGGTGCAGTCGGAACGCCAATTCTTGTAGGTGTTCAATCTGGTCTTGCTGCTGATGCAAGCATCACGAATGATTTCCTTGCTCTTGTCACGATGGTCGGAGGGCGGGTCGCGATTCTTCATGCTATCGTAGGTACACTCATTCCTTTATTTGTTGTCGCACTGATGACTCGTTTCTTTGGTAAAAACAAATCCTTTCGGGAAGGCATAAAAGTCTGGAAATTTGCTTTGTTTGCTGCTTTCGCCATGACGATTCCATACGTTATTGTCGCAAACATCTTAGGTCCAGAATTCCCATCAATGATAGGGGGGCTAGTTGGACTCGCTATTGTGGTCACAGCAGCGAAAAAAGGATTCCTCATGCCTCCTCCTGAGGAGCAGTGGGATTTTGATGATAAAGCAAACTGGGATCCTTCTTGGTCAGGAAGTATTGAAATTAAAGATATTGCTCATAAAAGTGGACATATGTCGATGGTCCGCGCGTGGACCCCATATATCCTAGTTGGTTTACTTCTCGTAGCAACTAGATTGAAAGCGCTACCATTAATTGATTGGTTTCAAGCTTGGACTGTTTCAATACCTAATATTTTTGGTACTCAAATTTCGTCGAGCTTTCAACCGCTTTACTTACCAGGTACGATTTTTATACTTGTCTCACTCATCACATTTGTTATTCATCAAATGAATACGACAGCCTATGTTCGAGCATGGAAACACTCCGGTAAAACGATGATCGCCGCTTCAACTGCACTCGTTTTCACCGTTCCTATGGTTCAAGTATTCTTAAATTCAGGAGGCGGAGGGGCAGGATTTGATAAAATGCCTCTAGAACTTGCTAATGGTGTAGCAGCTCTAACAGGTGATTTTTGGCCTCTCTTTGCTTCGTTCATTGGAGGTATCGGGGCATTCATAGCCGGTAGTAATACGGTCAGTAATATGATGTTTTCCTTATTCCAATATGATGTAGGAGCTCAAATAGGTGTAGATGCTCCTTGGATTGTCGCTCTTCAAGCTGTAGGAGGAGCTGCAGGGAACATGATCTGCGTTCATAACGTAGTTGCGGCTTCCGCAGTTGTTGGACTAGTGGGTAAGGAAGGGGACGTTATCCGTAAAACACTTATCCCATTTATTTATTATGCAACAATGGCTGGTGCACTCGGTTATTCAATTGTGTGGACATCAGAAAAGGGGATATTTAATCTTGGGACGATTATCGCCACCCTCATTGGAGTTGCAGCAATTTATATCATTGCAACGAACCGTTCTCGAAGTCCAGTTATTAGCGTGGATAATAACCCATATAAATCTGTTAAATAAAGAACAAAAGTACCTGCCGATTATGGCAGGTACTTTTGTTTGTTACGAAGCTTTTGATTTAATCACGCGATCTTGTATTAATTTTCTTTTTGGTTTCACATGAAAGAAGAGGTTTAAAATAATCGCAGTCACACTTCCAGCGACAATCCCATTGTCTGTTAGAATTTGAATGCTTGATGGTAAGCGATCAAACACAGTAGGAGCTGCTGTAACACCAAGACCAATACCGATCGAACACGCGATGATGAAAAGATTTTCTTCAGAACTAAAATCAACTCGTGTAAGCATTTTTATTCCATAGGCCATTACCATTCCAAACATGATGAGCATTGCTCCACCAAGGACAGGTGCAGGTATAATCGTTGTAAGAGCGCCCATTTTGGGAACAAGCCCTAAAACAACCAAAATCCCTCCGACAAGATAGATGACCTGTTTCTTCTTTATACCAGATAGTTGGATCAAACCGACGTTTTGAGAGTAAGTAGTATAAGGAAATGCGTTAAATAATGCACCCAAAACAATGGCTAAACCTTCAGCACGATATCCTTTTTTCACATCTTTCTCTGAAAGTTCCTCGTCACAAATATCACTTAAAGCAAAGTAGACACCAGTTGATTCAACCAGACTAACCAGCACCACAAGAATCATCGTAAGAATAGCTGTGAGTTCAAAGGTGGGTACGCCAAAATGTAAAGGTTCAATCATATGAAACCAAGAAGCTTCTTTAACTGGAGATAGATCCACCATTCCCATCAAGCTAGCTACAATTGTTCCTATCACAAGGCCAATTAAAATGGCAATCGATCGAATAAAACCTTTTGAAAGTCGCGTAAGCACGATAATAAAAAGCAAGGTACCTAATGCAAGTGCAAGATTACGGATCGAACCGAAATCTTCAGAACCCTCTCCGCCAGCCATGTTACCCATCGCTACAGGTATGAGCGTAATCCCGATGATTGTGACGACAGAACCTGTCACAACAGGAGGAAAGAAGGCGATTAATTTACTAAATACAGGAGAGATAAGAACAACAAATATCCCCGCTGCTAGAATAGCACCGTATATCGCTGTAATACCGTACTGTCCCCCAATTGCAATCATAGGTCCAACAGCGGTGAACGTACAACCCAGTACGACAGGAAGACCGATTCCAAAGAAACGATTCTTCCAAACTTGTAGAATTGTTGCAATCCCACACATGAAAATATCGATTGAAACGAGATACGTCAAATCAGTCCCCGTTAAACCAAGTGCGCCTCCAACAATTAGCGGAACAACTACCGCTCCTGCATACATAGCAAGAACATGCTGGATACTAAGAGAAGTATATTTAAATAGATTCATTCATCGCTTCCTCCTCAGCAAATGTAACCCTACCGACTTCTAAGCTTGATAAAATAGCTAGTGACTCGACACGATGACCTTGCTCTCTCAAACGTTTACCACCTTCTTGAAACGCCTTTTCAATGACAATGCCAACACCAGCTATCGTTGCACCTGAATCTTCAACCACTTTTAATAAGCCCTCTGCCGCTTGTCCATTTGCTAGAAAGTCGTCAATGATTAAGATATGATCCTGATCGGATAAAAATTTACTAGAAACCGAGATAGAACTCGTTTCTTGTTTTGTAAAAGAATACACTTCGGCAGTTAATAAATTTTCTTGAAGGGTAAGGGATTTTTTCTTTCTTGCAAAAATGAGAGGCACATTTAATTGAAGAGCAGTGAATACAGCAGGTGCAATTCCTGAAGATTCCAACGTTAACACTTTCGTCACTCCTTCTTGAGCAAAACGAGATGCAAACACTTCTCCAATTTCTTTCATTAAAACGGGGTCAATTTGATGATTAAGGAAAGTATCCACTTTTAATACCTGATCAGATAACGCGATGCCTTCTTGTAGAATCTTCTTTTTTAAGCTTTCCATAGCAATTCCTCCTTTAAATACAAAAAATCCGCAGAACATCGTACCCACTAAAGAGTGAGCAAAATATCCTCCGGGCTGTTGATAAGAAAGAGAATCGACCATAGAAGGTTGCTCACTCATAGTCGGATCATTTACGGTGAACCGGTAGAAACTTGCAAGCCATATTCTTGCGGTTATATGAGTGATGATGCGAATTCGGTTATGAATGGTATTATAAACCAACACTTAAATCTTTGTAAACAAAAACTTAACAATACCTACTTAAAGAAACAATTACGTTCGTGATTTGGATATAAAATTTGTAAGTTGTTTGAAACACCAATGATCTTTATTGATTTTTCCATTAAAAAGCCGGATTCATTGAATCCGGCTTTTGTTCGAATTAACCCTTTGTTATATCAGAAAGGAGTTTATAAGACTTCTTCCTTTTATCGTGATCATAGATCGATGAAATAACCATCATTTCATCCGCTTGCGTTTCATCAAGGAACTCTTGCATTTTTCTTTTAACCGTTTCCGGTCCACCCACAATAGAGGTGGCGAGCTGTTGATGAAGGGCTGCTAATTCATATTCACTAGCGTTTAATTTCTCAACTGGCGGCTGCATCGGTGCTTCGTGATTGCGGATCAAGTTAAGGAATTGTTGCTGAAGTGTCGTAGCAAGGAAGTTTGCCTCTTCATCTGTATCCGCAACAATCACATTGACGCCTACCATTGCATATGGAGCATCCAATACTTTTGAAGGCTTAAAATGGTTTCGATAAGTTTCGAGTGCACTAATTGTATTTTTTGGTGAAAAATGACTAGCAAATGAATAAGGTAGACCTAGTTCTCCAGCAAGTTGAGCACTATACAAACTTGATCCAAGTAACCAAATTGGAATTTCTAGCCCTTCACCGGGAACGGCTCGAACTGGCGAAGTACCCTGGCTTAAGGTAGGGTCGAAGTAAGATCGTAATTCACCGAGTAGATCGGGAAAGTCCTGCCCCATTGATCCTTGCCCCCGTCTTAAGGCGAATGCAGTTCGCTGATCTGTACCTGGTGCGCGGCCTAGACCTAGATCAATTCGTCCTGGGAAAAGTGATTCAAGAGTTCCAAATTGTTCCGCAATAACTAGTGGTGAATGGTTCGGTAGCATAACGCCTCCTGAACCGACGCGAAGAGTAGACGTTCCCGCAGCAACATGTCCAATGACAACTGACGTAGCAGAACTTGCGATAAAGGGCATATTGTGATGTTCTGCTAGCCAAAAACGATTGTAACCTAATTTTTCTACGTGTTGAGCTAAGTCTCTTGATCGATGAAGAGCATCCGAAATCGCCCCAATTTCCTTAACGGGTGCTAAATCAAGAACGGAATATGAAATATCTTTTAATTGTTTTTTCGTTTGTTCAGACATACGTTCATCTTCTTTCTATTTAATAGATTTCTCACTTCAATAAAAACCCAATTTCAATTCTATCAGGGGCTTCATATAATAGAAAATAATCCGCTCATTACCAGGTATGTCAGAGTGATTGTTTGTACATACTAGTTACTAGAATCAGTTATTAGGAGGGAAGAGAGTGGAAGATTCACGTTATCGAATCATGTTTACCTATCGGATGAGAAGCGTTGGGTTCCTTTGTTTACATTGTTTTGATACGATTGAAAAACAAATCGTTACTGTACCTGTTTATAGTGGTTACAATGGAGTGGAGATCGATCACGATTCTATGCAGCGTTTTCCAAAAGAATTACTTGAAACGGTTCGTAATGAAAAAGAGAAGATTGACGATGGCTTCTATTCCATTCGAACCTGGGACGTTGAAAATCTTGGATAAAAAAAATGATCCGATGTTGCATGCAACATCGGATCATTCGTTTACTTTAGAGGCATCAAGTTAATACACCATAATTGCAACCCACCCGAGTACGCCAGAAGCAACCGCATAAAACAACATTGGCCCCATCGTCATTCGAATAATCGTTCCTTCTTTCCCAACCATCCCAACAACAGAAGCGGCTGCGACTACATTTAACACACATATCATATTCCCCGCATTTGCTCCAAGTACTTGAAGTGAAAGGACGAGCTGTTCGTTCATTTGAAGCTGGTCTGCTACGCTGAATTGAAACAGCGAAAACATCATATTACTAAATGTCGCACTACCTGAAATGAATGATCCGAGCGCACCGATAAATGGTGATACAAGAGGCCATGCACCTCCAACAGCGTTCGCAACAAGTGTCGCAAGCTCCATTGGCATGCTCAGGAGATCAGAACGATTAATTCCTGAATTAATAAAAATCCTCACCATTGGGACCGCTGTTCCAAGTGCAATGACTGTACCAACCATCGTTTTCAGTGAATCCATCAAAGTATCTTTTACAGCTTTAAGAGTCATTTTATGCAGAAAGATAGTTACTAATATAACGACGATAAAAATAGTCCCTGGTAAATACAATGGTTCAAAAGAAGTACTGATCTCTGTTCCGAGAATTTCTTTCCAGCCTATCTTAACCGAGCGGAGCCATCCTTTTATCGGAAGGAAATCTAACCGCGTAAGCACTAATAAAACGGCAACAAGCAAATAAGGAAGCCAAGCAAGCCCTAATGAGAGAGTATGATGAGGTTTCAAGTTCGTTTGGTTTACATGCTTGAAATCCCATGGCTCATCAGGAAGAAGGAAGCCTCTTTTCGCAGCAGGAATAACAATGGAGAGACCAACAAGACCACCAATAATCGATGGAAATTCGGGTCCTAGAAAAGTAGCCACAATAAAAGCAGGAACGGTAAAGCTAGATCCAGCAAATATGGCGAATTTCCATAAAGCGAGTCCTTCTTTCCAAGAATGATTTTCACCAAAAAAACGCGTTAACATTATCACTAAGATGAAAGGAATTAACGTGCCGACAAAAAGGTCAATCATGACAGCACTTTGAGTAACTGCGTGTAAATACTCTCCCATTGACTGGCTACCAATGGAAGTTGCCACTTGATCTGCGACGGCTGGTCCCTGACGAAGCCCCTGATCTACACCAACAATAATAGGTGTTCCAACCGCTCCGAATGAAACTGGACTACTATCTGCAATAAGCGCCATCGTAACCGCGGAAAGAGGAGGGAACCCAAGAGCAACAAGAAGCGGAGCTCCAATTGCAGCCGGCGTCCCAAATCCAGCTGCTCCTTCAATAAATGCCCCAAACAACCAGGCAATAATAATGAGTTGAACCCGACGGTCCATCGATATGCCCATAAATCCCGCTCGAATCGCATCAATCGCTCCACTGTTTCGTAACGTATTTAAAAGCAGGATTGCTCCAAATACAATCCAAATAATCGATATAGCAATGATCAGCCCTTCCATAGAAGCTGCCACTATTTGTATAAATGGTATTTTCCAAATAAAAAAAGCAACGGCTGCAGTAAGTAGTAAACTTCCTGGCATGGCGGTAGTAGCCGGAAGACGTAGTAGGACGAGCAAGATAAAAACCGCAAGAATCGGCGTTAATGCCGCAAAAAGTTGGAGTCCATTCATGTTTCTCACCTTCTCTACGAGGTTAATGTGATTTCCTTCACATATAGCTTATCTAAAATCACTAAAACATTAAGTGACAAACATCACACTTTAAAACAAACCGATAAGTGAAAATCTGTTAAAATAGCTGTGAAGCGATCATGAAGGAGCTGTTTTTATGCTGAAAAAAGTTGACTATTTTTTCTATCCTGTTGATGTTACCCAACCTACTGGAGCAGAAGTCACGTATTATTGGGAAATTAGCGTGGCCGAATACGAAGGAAAAATTTATGCGTATGCGAAAGCAGACGAATTTGGAAGGAAAATTCGCTGGCATCAAAGCGATCAGCCGGACAAAGAAAGTGCTCTAGCTGTCATTCAAGAAAAATGCAAAACGCAAAGCAAGTAGAAAAAAGCTAGCGACATTCGCTAGCTTTTTTAGCACATCGTAACCTATCCAGGCTGTTCATCTTGGCATGCGTTCGTTACATTCAGGGTAGGGTGAAAAAAAATGCCACCAAGATAGGATGATGAACGCATGAACCAAAAAATCATAATCCTTAGCACACTTTTATTAGCACATATCCTGCTGTTTTTAAGTTTTGTTCGCTATCCTGGAACGTTCTGGCCCGTTTTTACAGTTACACTAGCGATATTAATTTTCCTCAGTGTGAAAACAGGCACGCTTCATTTCCGAAAAATAACAATTAGCCACTTGCTATATATTCTGATTAGCGCCATTTTGCTTTATGTGCTTTCATACATTGGAATAGAAGGAATCAAGTGGATTTATCCCGCATTATTCGAAGACATGGAACGGTTTTACGATGTGGTGGAACCCGTTAAAGCTTGGCATTTTATTAGTCTTGTTTTTGTTGTCATTCCAGGTGAAGAGATTTACTGGAGAGGGTATATCCAGCAACAATTGAAACGGTATAAAAAAGGAGACACCATACTCATTGCAACCATTTTATATGCGACAGCCCATCTTTACTCAGATGCCTATTTGTTAGTAGCAGCAGCGATTGGGGGCGGAGTAGCATGGGGATGGCTATACGAAAAAACAAAAAACTTTTGGGTGCCACTCTTATCTCACATCCTTTTCGATCTTCTAATTCTCGTCTTTATTCCACTGCTGTAAGTTTTAATCTTCCACCAATTTCTCTAAACGATATTACTATTCTAGACTAAGCGGTTGCGACTTGGTTATACTTCTAGTAGTATTAGAATGAATGGCTAAGAATTGAAAAGAGGGTTATAAATGAAAGAATCAATATACGGATTAACGTTTGATCAGCTAACTGAATGGTTGCTAGAACGTGGTCATAAGAAATTCCGTGCCTCCCAGGTGTGGGACTGGCTTTATAAAAAGCGTGTTAAAGAATTTTCTCAAATGAATAATGTGAACAAAGACTGTATCAAACTTCTAGAAGAAAACTTTGCGATCCAGACGTTAACGCAAGAAATCAAGCAGGAATCTTCTGACGGTACGATCAAGTTCTTGTTTAAATTACAAGATGGAAACGTTATTGAAACGGTACTGATGCGATTCCATTACGGCCAATCTGTCTGTGTAACAACACAAGTCGGCTGTAATATCGGTTGTTCCTTCTGTGCAAGTGGACTTCTTAAGAAGAGCCGTGACCTTACAAGCGGAGAAATTGTTGAACAAATCATGAACGTGCAACATGCTCTTGATGAAAAGGCTAATGAAGAACGCGTAAGTCACATCGTTATTATGGGAATCGGCGAACCATTTGATAACTACGATAATATGATGGACTTCCTTCGTATCGTTAATTCTCAAAAAGGTCTTTGCATCGGTGCTCGCCATATCACGGTTTCAACAAGTGGACTTGCGAAGCAAATTTACGATTTTGCGAATGAAGATCTTCAAGTAAACCTTGCGATCTCACTTCACGCACCTAATGATGAGCTTCGAACCAAGATTATGAAAATCAATAAAGCTTATCCACTCGGAAAACTGATGCCTGCGATTGATTATTACCTTGAGAAAACCAACCGCAGAATTACCTTTGAATATATTATGTTGAGAGATGTTA
Organism: Guptibacillus hwajinpoensis; assembly: GCF_020524165.1. Lineage (GTDB taxonomy): Bacteria > Bacillota > Bacilli > Bacillales > Guptibacillaceae > Guptibacillus > Guptibacillus hwajinpoensis_D. The sequence continues at coordinate 634,982 of NZ_JAIVKU010000004.1, read as the reverse complement.
ACGATCATGTGGAAGAAGCGAAACAGCTCGCAAAACTTCTCGCAGACAAACGTCATCTTTCTTACGTAAACTTGATTCCTTACAATCCCGTGGATGACCATTCGTATCAGCGTAGTGAAAAAGAATCAATTCTTGCGTTCTATGATACGCTTAAGAAGAACGGCATTAATTGCGTCATTCGTCATGAGAACGGAACTGACATTGATGCAGCTTGCGGTCAGCTCCGAAGTAAACAAGTGAAAAAGCTAGAAAAAGCAGGAAAATAATACGAACAGAAAGACGCTCACCAATAAAGGTGGCGTCTTTTTTTATATAAAAACACCAACCATTCTTTAAAACATACACTAACAGCAAACAAGCTCATTGAATTGTTCATTTTGTATGTAAGGAGAGGGAGTATGAAAAGTTGGCTGATTGTGATTGGTTTACTATGCTTCTGGGTTGGATCAGGGATTTATAAAGACTATCAACGTGAAAGCTTGCCTTTTGAAATAATGGGTGAAAATACAAGCGTACAATCAGGTTATAACGCTATTCATGTTTTTAGGGAAAAGAAACAAATTACGAAACTTGAGGTATACGATCAAACAGGTGAACGTATTAAAATTTATCAAATTGAAAACTTAAAGGAACTATATCCATCTGCTACTTATCTAAAAGGTGAAGTGAAAGATGGAAAGTTGTACCTTATATATGAGGTAGATGGGGAGATTGATTCAAAAAGAGTTGTCGTTGGGAACAGAGGATCATTATCATTTATGCCTGTAAGAGAGTAATCGTTGCTGACCAGTCAATCCCTCTTCTATAAATAAGTTTTCTTCTATTAAAGAGAGGGATGTAATAGGTCACTGAATGCTAATACGGTCAACACTTTTTGATTCCTCCTACAAATTGAGGCTAACCACCTAGTTCCTTGGCACCGTTTTTCACAATTTACAATTTATTTAAGAATATTACAATTCACTCATACAGAAACATTGTAAACTATTGATGGGCGTTTAGGTTTTTCATTATTAAAGGGGGATACATATGAACAATAAACCAATCATTACCGCGTCGTTAGTAATCGGACTAGCATGCAGTGCATTTTCACCGTCGTCGGCAGAAGCAGCAAACGCTAAAGTGAATTTACGTATTTTAGAGACGACAGATCTTCACACTAATATCGTTAATTATGATTATTACAAGGACCAAGCAACCGATGAGTTTGGACTAGCCAAAACCGCTACATTAATTAACGAAGCACGTCATGAAGTCGACAACAGCCTGCTTTTTGACAATGGAGACTTGCTACAAGGAAACCCACTTGGGGACTATGTCGCTAAAATTGATCCACTTCAGAAAGGTGAAATTCATCCTGTGTACAAGGCCATGAATCTCCTTGATTATGACGCAGGAAACATTGGAAACCATGAATTCAACTTCGGACTTGATTTTCTTCAAACGAGTCTTTCGGGTGCAAACTTTCCGTATATCAATGCAAACGTATACGTAGATGATCACGACAATAATCCAGAAAATGATCAAAACTATTTTACACCTTTTAAAATTATTAATAAAACGGTTATCGATGAATCTGGTGAAGAACGTCAGCTAAATGTTGGTGTTATTGGATTCGTTCCACCTCAAGTGATGCAGTGGGATAAAGCCAACCTTGAAGGAAAAGTGATTGTAAAAGATATCATAGAAACTGCAAAAAAATACGTTCCTGAAATGAAAGCGCAAGGAGCAGATATCATTGTTGCTATTCCTCATTCAGGTTTTGAAACTGCTGCACCTAAAGGAAACGATGAAAACGCAGTTTACTACTTAAGCCATGTAGATGGGATTGATGCCATTCTTTTTGGACATGCTCATAAGGTTTTTCCAGGGAGCAGCTTTGAGGATGTAGATGGCGTGGACAATACAAAAGGAACGATTAACGGTGTGCCTTCTGTTGAACCAGGATATTGGGGGGACCACTTAGGTGTTATTGATCTTCAATTAACTGAGGACAATGGAAAATGGACAGTGAATTCTTCTCAATCGGAGGCTCGTCCAATTTTTGACAAAGTGACAAAGACTTCTCTTGTGCCTGCTGACGAGAATATTCTAAGTGCAGTGCAAGAAGATCATGAGGCGACGATTGACTATGTTCGAACCGCTGTTGGGGAAACGACTGCGCCAATCACCAGTTATTTCGCACTTGTTAAGGATGACCCATCTATTCAAATTGTGACGAATGCTCAGAAATGGTATGTAGAAAACCATATTCAAGGAACCGAATACGAAGGGATCCCCGTTCTGTCTGCCGGTGCTCCTTTTAAAGCTGGTGGCCGCGGAGGTTCGTCCTATTATACAGATATTCCTGCCGGTGATCTAGCGATTAAGAATGTAGCTGACCTGTATGTTTATCCGAATACGCTTAAAGCCGTTTTGTTAAACGGATCAGAGCTAAAAGACTGGATTGAAATGTCAGCTGGGCAATTTAATCAAATAGACAGTAAAGATCAACAAGAGCAGCCATTAATTAATTTGGACTTCCCTTCTTACAATTTTGATGTGATTGACGGCGTTACCTATAAAATTGATGTAACAGAGCCCGCGAAATACGATCGAAATGGAAATGTTGTGAATGCAAACGCCAATCGCGTCAAAGAATTAGCGTACAATGGTCAAAAAGTAACAGAAGACATGTCATTCATTGTAGCTACGAACAATTATCGCGCGACTGGTGGAGGCCACTTTCCTCACTTAGATGGTTCTAATATTGTGATTGATTCACCTGATGAAAATAGACAGATTTTGATTGACTACATTCTATCGGAACAAACGATTAATCCTTCAGCTGATGAAAACTGGACATTTGAGACCATAAATAAGAAAAACGTAAACGTGACGTTCGAATCTGCTCTTCAAGCAAAAGCTTATGCTGATGATATCCAAACCATCCAGTTTTTGAGTGAAGCCGAAAATGGTTTTGCCACATACAAATTGGACTTAACCAAGCAAAAGAATGCGAAAAATTCGAATGCACTTGAACATATGGCTGAAATCGCTGCCGTACGTCAATGGAATCGATAAAATCTTTACGAACACTCGCCAATCCTTTAGGATTGGCTTTTTTTATAATAAGAATTAGCATGTTGTAGTTACCATTACCTGACTTGACTGTTATAATGGCGGTACTATCGTATAGAGAGGGATTTAAATGACAAAGACCCTAACAAACTCTCAAAGAGATGAATTATTTCAAGAGCTAAAAAAAAATCAACAATTTTATGTAATGAATACACTTAAACGAGGAAAAAAAACGGTATTTGCAAATGTGATTGCTAAAAGTAAAGGAAGAATGATTCCGAACGGTGCTACTGATGAAGAAATAGGGATGTTGCTTGACGATTGGATCCTAGAAGATTACGTGGATGCAGGGGCTGTATCAGAAGAAGTAAAATGTGAGTGCGGTCGTGCATTACGCTATCAGTATATTGTTCGCCATGTGAAAACAGGTGAAATGCGGCATTTTGGAATGAATCATTTCGAAGAGCACACAGGTTTACCCGCGACCATTGTAAAAGAAGTCGTACAAGGTTTTACGAAAATTGATTATGAGTTAGATGAACTTTTATTAAAAATGCAAAACGGCTCCCCTACATATGATATCCCTGAAGGTTTGAACCTACCAGCAGATATGAAAGAGCCACTTTCCTTACACCTTCCGCTACTTGATCGACAAGAAAAACGGTTAAACAGTTTAATCAGGGGTTACCGTGAAGAAAAAGAAGCTTTACAAAGGGGCAGCAATAAATTAAAGGCTGTAGATATCCCAAAAAAGGTAAAAGAAGACGTCACAGCTATAGAAGAGTTACCTAAAGAGGAGTTACAAGGCTCTTTTGATTTGTTCGCCGAAGAAGTTCAAGAACCTTTACCAGAAAAGACTAGCGAGAAACCGAAAGAAACTTATTTTGTAGGAGACCTTTCGTTCACAACACAGGAAGCGATAGACGGCTATATTCAACAAGGTACAGAGAGTGCCTTGATGATTTGCGAGTTCCTAATTAAAGAAGGAAAAGTTCAAGACAAGCGCTACTCGACAAAGAAACCGAAAATTTACTATGCTGTTTGCACTTATCTCGATTCTTTTGTGGCATCGGGATCAATGTCTGTTGAACCGCTTGGACGTGAAGATCGCATCTATCGATTAAAAAGCGGTCGATCTTCCTGACATTTCGTAATTATCAGAAAAACATTGACAATTTATTTTACCAGGTCTATAATTTCAAACATGTTCAAAAATTAAATCAATACTCTTATCAAGAGCGGCGGAGGGAATAGGCCCTATGATGCCCGGCAACCTTTCAACTTAAGTTGAAGCTGGTGCCAAATCCTACAGATGATGTCATCTGGAAGATAAGAGGAGGATACTGTTAGCAATCCCTCTTCTTATTTTTTAAGAAGAGGGATTTTTTTATTTTATTGAGAATAAGGAGCTGTTACACATGAAGAGAACACTTGAACAACGTCTGCTAGAGGGCCCAGTCATTTGCGGAGAAGGATATTTGTTTGAATTGGAACGACGAGGTTATCTCCAAGCAGGATCATTCGTGCCAGAAGTCGCACTAGATAATCCTGAAGCTCTGAAACAAACCTATCGTGATTATATGCTTGCAGGCTCTGATGTTGTGCTTGCTTTTACGTATAATGGCCATCGAGAGAAAATGAGAATCATCGGAAAAGAAGACCTACTTGAACCACTCAATCGACAAGCCATCCGTCTGGCAAAAGAGGTAGCGAAAGAACATCCTGAAGAGGAAGCCCTTGTAGCTGGGAACATATCAAATACGAATCTATTTGATCCTGAAGATGAAGACAGTAAAGAACAAATACGGTCTATGTTCGCCGAGATGGTAAAATGGAGTAAAGAAGAAGGCGTTGATTTCATCAATGGGGAAACCTTTTACTTTTATGAAGAAGCAAAGATAGCGTTAGAAGAGATCCAAAAACAAGGCCTTCAAGCTGTGATAACACTAGGACTGATGAGTGAAAACATTCTACGCGATGGCTATACGGTTGAGGAAGCTTGTCGGTTATTAGAAGAACAAGGAGCGTTAGTCGTTGGAATGAACTGTTTTCGAGGACCTGCTACAATGCAGCCGTACATCGAGAAAATCAGGCAGTCCGTTAGGGGGTACGTTGCAGCACTTCCCATTCCTTATCGCACAACAGAAGAACACCCAACTTTCTTTAACTTACCTGATGGGGGCTGTGCCTGTACGTTGCCAACCGAGACAACCTTTCCAACTTCTTTAGATCCACTTTATTGCAACCGTTATGAACTAGCAGAATGGGCAAAAGAAGCAAAAAGTGTCGGGGTGAATTATTTCGGACTATGTTGTGGCGCTTCTCCAAGCATGCTTAGAGAAGTTGCTGAAACAGTAGGGAGAACAACGGTTAATTCAATTTACTCTCCAAATATGGAAAAGCATTTTCTATTCGGATCGGATGACTCGTTAAAGAAAAACAATACGGCATATCGGACAAAAGCATAGACTACGATTAAACGGAGAGGATAACCTCTCCGTTTTCTAATCCATAATAGAATATGCCTGTAGACTATTGGCAATAACGATAAAAAGAAATTGAAAATGGAACAAATAAAGATAAATCTGCATGTAATAAAACAACGATACCTTTTATGATTAATCCTGCTCCATTCTTTGGTAGAAAAGTAGCCTTATGGAATGAATCATCTTCATTTATATAACCATAGCGTAAGATTCTTTTGAAAATAGGAGCTTCTTTTGTCAAAATGATCATATTTAGACAGCAGTTGTGTTATTATTTTAAATGTGTTTGAATATGTGACAGAATGAAATTCAAACGAACTGACAATAAAAAGAACTTGTTTTATAAGCGAGGTAGCCTATGGATAACCAAAATGTAATCAATGAACTCCGCTCGATTTTGCCAGAAGCGGAATTGAAAATAAATGAGCCTTTAAATGCCCATACCTATACTAGAATGGGTGGACGTGCAGATGTTCTTGTCTTTCCGAACACCATTGAAGATGCAAGAGCATCAGTAGAATATGCCTATCAAAACAAATACCCTATAACCATTCTTGGTAAAGGTTCGAATGTCATCATTCAAGATGGCGGTATTCGAGGCATCGTCTTGAATCTTTCTTCACTAAAATCAATTGATCAAACAGATCAAAAAGTGATTGCTCAAGCAGGCGCACGCATTATTGATGCATCTGAATTTGCGCGTGATCGCAAGCTAAGTGGTCTTGAGTTTGCTTGTGGTATACCTGGCTCTGTTGGAGGAGCAGTTTATATGAACGCAGGCGCTTACGGTGGAGAAATAGCCGACTGTCTCGAAAGTGTTCTTGCCGTAACGAAAGAAGGAAAATTAATTAAGTTGACCGCTGATGAACTTGATTTATCGTATCGCCACAGTAATGTAGAAGAAAAAGGTTTGCTAGTGCTAGAAGCGACTTTCACTCTAAAAGATGGGGACTATCAGGAAATCAAAGCGATCATGGATGATTTAACTGAGAAGCGCGAAACGAAACAGCCGCTTGAATACCCTTCTTGTGGCAGTGTATTCAAGCGTCCTCCTGGACTATTTGCGGGTAAATTGATTCAGGACTCTGAGCTTCAAGGTACACGAATCGGTGGAGCGGAAGTTTCTAAAAAGCATGCTGGATTTATTGTAAATATCGATAATGCCACCGCAACAGACTATTTGGATGTGATTCATCACGTTCAAAGAACGGTAAAAGAAAAGTTTGATGTTGAGCTTGAACGTGAAGTACGCGTTATTGGCGAACCGCCTGAAGAAGCTTAATGAAGAAACCAGCCACTCAATTGAGCGGCTGGTTTTTTTGTGTTCTATGAAAAATAGACAACTTTTGATAATCCTGTGAACAATCAACATCTGCACGATAAGTGCACAATTACCCGCTAAAGTAGTCGTTGATGGTAAATGAACCCAATCATAGGAGGGTATATATGAAAACAAAAAAACTTATTTTAGGTTTAGGGTTAGCCCTTATTCCGGCTGCCTGTGGAAACAATAATGAGGACATGAACCAGAAGTCAGGTAATAATCACCCGACACCTAACTCCTCAGGAAACTCTGAAAGCCACATGGAAGAAATGGAACACTCTGGATCTTCAGAAGTACCAGAAGGGTTAAAAAAGGCTGAAGATCCTACATATCCAGAAGGAAGTAAAGCACTAATTGAAACAGATCATATGGCTGGAATGAAAGGTGCAGAAGCAACGATTACTGGTGCTTTTGAGACTACTTCCTATGCTGTTTCCTATAAGCCAACGAATGGCGGAGATCCAGTTGAGAACCACAAATGGGTAATTCACGAGGAACTTAATCAACCTGATAGCCACCCTTTAACACCTGGCACGGAAGTAACGCTTGAGGCTTCCCATATGAAAGGAATGAAGGGTGCAAAGGCGAGCATTGATTCGGCTTACCAAACGACTGTCTATATGATCGATTATATGCCAACAACAGGAGGCGAGAAGGTAACCAATCATAAATGGGTAACGGAAGAAGAACTATCTCCTATTGAATAATAAAGTTTTTATGAAACTGCGTATTAGCGACTAAATAAGATTATATAAAGGATGAAATGCTGTGAAGAAACACTGGATGATCATACTTGCTACATTGCTTCTTATTCTTTCAGGATGTCAGGAAGAAAACTCAGTAAAAAGCAATGATACAGTAAAGGAAACCCAAAAGAAAGAAAAAGAAGCGGCATCGTTATCAGAATCAAGCTTTTATAAACCGACTTCACGAAAGCAAATGAATCATGTTCATGGAATCGGGTATCCAGGCAATCAAGATGAATTATTCGTGGCGACTCATGTTGGACCGCTTATTTATCTTGATGGAATCTGGTATGAAGCTAAAGCAAACAACAATGACTATATGGGCTTCCAGGCAGTGTCTGATGGTTTTTATAGTAGTGGACACCCTGGTGAAGGATCCGATTTACCAAATCCGCTAGGGTTAATTAAAAGTACGGATCGAGGAAAGACGTTAGAGCAGTTAGGTTTTCAAGGTGAATCTGATTTTCACTATTTAGCGGTAGGCTATGAAACGCACAGTATTTATGCTGTCAATCAACAGAAAAACAGCAAAATGGACATAGGGGTTTATTATAGTGAGGATGCAAGTGAATGGGATCAAGTGCAACTAAAGGGGACTCCGGATCAAATCAATGGGATTTTTGCTCACCCTAGTAATGCAAACGTCGTAGCCATTACATCGCCTAAGGGACTTTATCTTTCTGAAAATCAAGGACAGTCGTTTACACCAATTACTGAGGAAATCTCTATTACTTCAATGGCCTTTCTTAAAGACCATATCATCTTCGCCAATCATGGAGCAACTAGCCAACTTGTGTCCCTTAAGAACGGAGAAGAAACGCTCATTTCTATGCCCAACAAAATAGAAGAGGCGATTGATTATCTCGCGTTGAATCCACAAAATGAGAATGAGATTTCTTTTCATACATCTGATGGTAGTCTCTATCAAACGAAAGATGCCGGGCAATCTTGGGTCGCCTTAATCGATCAAGGTAAATTGAACTAGTTGAGGTGGAATACTTAAACTTTAAACATTCCCCTCTAATTATCCAGAATTTGTGCAGAATGAATGAAATTTGAAATTTGATAACTTTTTTTCGCATTCACGTTTATTATCAAGTGAATAGGAAAATATGACAGTGTATTACATTTTAAGGAGGAATTTAATCATGTCACATGAAAAGTATGGTTCCATGATTCAAACGCTTCATGAATGTATGACAGCATGTAATCACTGCTATGATGCTTGCTTAAAAGAAGAAGATGTGAAAATGATGGCTGATTGTATTCGTATGGACAGAGAATGCGCTGATATTTGTGGCTTTTTGGAACAAGCACTTGTGAGAGGAACACCATTTGCTTCTGAGTTAGCTCAAGCGTGTGCGACAATTTGTGAGGCATGTGGGAACGAATGTAAAAAACACGATCACAAACACTGTCAAGATTGTGCAGACGCATGTTTTAAATGCGCAGAAGAGTGTAAGAAATTAGCAGCATAATCTCAGAATTAGTGAAGAAGTCTGTTGAATCATAAGCAGGCTTCTTTTTTTGTCCCCAACTTGTTGATCTTGAAACAAAGCAGACAAGCTGCACACTTTCTCGATATAATACTGATAGAATAGAAGTGGATAAGGAGAGAGACATGAGATTTAAGAGAAAAAGTAAATTAGCTACAAAATTAGGTCTGTTTTTTCTTACAAGTATTTTACTGCTTGAGGGAATTTTGTTCATGGTACTCTACTTCGGCTTTTTAAATGAGCGTATCATGGCTGAAACCGATGCCCTTCTAGCAAGAGGAAACAGTCATAAAGATGTTTTAGAAAAGCATTTTGATCGTGAAACCATGGAACACGTTGCTTTAATGGAATCTGAAGCTGAAACGCAGGTAGTTATTACAGATGAAATGAATCATGTTCTCGTTCATTCAAATCCTGTGACGTCTATGATCAAAACAACTCTTTCTTCATCTTCTTCCCTCCCATTGTCAGGAGCTATCGTAGAAGGCGATTGGAGCAATGAACCTTATGTGATGACCGGTTCTCCTATCGTTGTAAATGACAAGCTTGTTGGAAATGTCTACATGATCCTCGATACAAAAAGCATTCGTGAAGTGCGCGATCATTTAACAACCCAATTTTTAATTATTAGTGGACTCGCCCTCTTCCTAACCGTTATTACGATTATTTATCTTTCACGAATGATTACACGTCCATTGATTGAGATGAAGGTCGCAACGCAACAAATGAGCACAGGAGATCATAATGTTTCCTTAAAAGTCGATCGAAACGACGAATTAGGGGAATTAGCGAAAGCAATTCAAAGCTTATCAGATGATTTGCTACGATTAAAAAACGATCGTAGTGATTTTCTAGCGAACATCGCTCATGAACTGAGAACACCTTTAACTTATCTAAATGGTTACGCTGACATCGCTCAGCGAGAAGAGTTATCTTCTACAGAAAGAGATACTTACCTTTCAATTATTAAAGAAGAATCAGAGAACTTAACTTCTCTCGTTCGAGATTTGTTTGATATGGCTAAAATGGACCAACAAGGATTTGTGATCGATCGCGAGGAAGTCGACTTGTGTTCGTTGATTCATCAGGTAAGAGAGAAAGTAAGGCCTGCTTTTGAAGGTAAGGGGATTAACCTTATTGTGTCCTGTCCGAATAAAATCCATCTCGATATTGATTCTACAAGGTTTTCTCAAGTGATTTTAAACCTTTTGGACAATGCTTTGCATTATAGTGAGTCAGGAAAAACAGTACTCATCGAAGTTCAATCTTTTCAAAGCGAAGTGATTGTTAGAGTAATTGATGAGGGAGAAGGAATTCCCGAGAAGGATTTGCCATTCATCTTTGAACGTCTTTACCGGGTTGATAAGTCACGCTCAAGAAAGTACGGAGGTTCTGGACTTGGTCTTGCTATTGCTAAAGAAATTATCGAGAAGCATGGAGGTAGGATAAAGGCGGAAAGTCAAATAGGTAAAGGCACAACGATCACCATTGTTTTGTTAGGAGGTGAATAACGTGAAAAATGTGCTAATTGTAGACGATGAAGAGCGAATGGTAGAGTTAATCTCTCTTTATTTAAAACCACATGGGTACACCATTTATCAAGCACATACAGGCATAGAAGCACTACATAGATTAACTGAACATAAGATAGATCTCGTTTTGTTAGACATTATGATGCCTGATATGGATGGCTTCGCAACATGTGAAGAAATCCGAAGTCAATCAGAGGTGCCAATTATCATGCTAACAGCAAGAGAACAAAATGAAGATATTGTTAAAGGATTCAAGGTAGGTGCAGATGATTACATCACAAAACCGTTTGACGAACGTGTTCTTCTTGCAAGAATGGAAGCTTTGGCTCGACGCGTGAAACAAATAAATCAAAATCAAGTGATCTTCAAAGGGCTAACATGGGATGCAGACAAACATCTCGTATCATACAATCGTGTGTCCATCCCTATGACTCCCATTGAATTTAAGTTGCTCGGCCTATTCTTAAAAAATCCCGAAAAAGTATTTAGTCGAGAGCATCTTATCCAGTTGATTTGGGGATATGAATCAAACACAGAAGGACGCACGATTGACTCACATATTCGAAATTTGCGTGATAAGTGTAGACATGTGGACTTTCAAATCAACAATCATTTGGTCACCATCTGGGGTGTAGGTTACAAGTGGAAAAACGAATAAATGATGGTTACTCACGACTATGACTGCCTAAATGGTAGTCATTTTTTTCTTTCACAATATCTCGATCAAATCTGGATATTCTTTGGGAACAATAAGTGAAGATGACTAATAACATCTACCATCTTATACTAAAACAAGGAGGCTAGTATGGACCATTCTACGGAAGAAAAACATCACCATTCCGAACATAAACAAGATCACAGTTCTCACCACGCGCATATGGTAGAAGATTTTAAAAAAAGGTTTTATCTTTCGTTATTAATCACACTACCTATACTCGTTTTATCACCTATGTTACAAAATTTCGTTAATCTAAACTTAAGATTCACGGGAGATCTCTACATCTTATTTGCACTTTCAACTGTTATCTTTTTTTATGGAGGGTGGCCTTTCCTCACAGGAGCATGGAGTGAACTAAAAGATAAAAACCCGGGAATGATGACACTTATTGCGTTAGCCATTATCGTCGCATATGTCTATAGTTCATTGACGGTATTCGGTTTATCTGGGAAAAACTTCTTTTGGGAGCTAGCGACTCTAATTGATATTATGCTTCTCGGTCATTGGATCGAAATGAAATCAGTGATGGGAGCATCAAAAGCACTAGAAGAGCTTGTAAAACTGATGCCATCGGAGGCTCATCGTGTTAGCCAAGACGGCTCTATTGAAGATGTTCCTACATCAGAACTAAACGAAGGAGACTACGTGCTTATTAAACCTGGAGAAAAAGTCCCCGTTGATGGAACAATTGTAAAGGGACAGTCTTCGATTGACGAATCGATGTTAACGGGTGAATCTGTACCAGTGGAAAAAGAAAAAAATGATGGTGTTATAGGTGCCTCGATTAACGGAGAAGGTTCTTTGACTGTAAAAGTTGAAAAAACCGGTGAAGATAGCTATCTTTCTCAAGTTGTCACAATGGTGAGAGAAGCTCAAGAATCGAAATCAAGAACACAGAATTTTTCAGATCGTGCTGCTAAATGGCTTTTCTACCTTGCGCTTGTAACAGGAATAATAACATTACTAACTTGGGTTTTACTTGGGTATGATTTTGTTTTTGCTTTAGAATGGATGGTGACAGTCATGGTCATTGCTTGTCCACATGCTCTAGGCCTTGCAGCGCCTCTTGTCGTTGCAAGATCAACCGCCCTATCGGCGAAAAAAGGATTGCTCATACGTAATCGAACAAGTTTTGAGGAAGCAAGGAAGTTAGAAGCGGTCGTCTTTGATAAAACCGGTACGCTAACAGAGGGGAAATTTGGGATAACAGATATCATTACAGAGAAAGAAGAAGATGAAATCATTCTACTAGCAGCTTCCGTTGAATCTGAATCAGAACATCCGATAGCTCGTGGCATAGCTGAGGAGGCAAAAGAAAGAAATATGACCTTGAAGTCTGTTAAGGATTTCCAATAAATTACCGGTAAAGGATTACAAGCAACGGTCGATAGTCAAAAAGTAATGGTTGTAAGTCCTGGCTATATGAAAGATGAAGAAATTGAATATCAAAAAGACCGCTATGCGGAACTTGCCAAACAGGGAAAAACAGTTGTATTCGTTTTGGTCGATGGAGAATTAGTGGCTATGATCGCACTTGCTGATAGGATTCGAGAAAGTGCTAAGAATGCCATTCAGCAATTAAAAACCTTAAATGTTTCTTCTATGATGCTTACAGGTGATAATAAACAAGTAGCAACATGGGTTGCGAAGCAGCTCGATTTAACTGAAATTTATGCAGAAGTTCTTCCTCACGAGAAAGCCGATCAGATAAAGGAGATCAAACAAAAAGGACTAAAAGTGGCGATGACGGGAGACGGAGTGAATGACGCTCCAGCATTAGCAAATGCTGATCTTGGAATTGCGATTGGAGCAGGAACAGATGTCGCCATGGAAACGGCTGATGTGGTTTTAGTAAAAAGTAATCCTGAAGATGTGGTATCGATTATTGAATTATCTAAAGCAACTTATAAGAAAATGATTCAAAATCTTTGGTGGGCAGCAGGCTACAATATACTGGCTATTCCACTTGCTGCAGGGATTTTATATCCAATCGGTATTGTTCTTAGTCCAGCAGTTGGTGCGGTACTGATGTCTTTAAGTACGGTCATTGTAGCGATAAATGCAAAGTTATTAAAAGCATGAATAATCGTTAGGTTAGAAGCAGTTTTCATCGCTTCTAACTAGTTATCCTATTACTTGGGAACGAATTATATCGGCACCGACAAATTAAATTAAAAGGAGAAAATCCGATTATTTAAATACCTATACGGGTATATCAGTATATGAATCAGGTTAAAAGGAGGCGGTTTTTATGATGAGCGGAGGAATGAACGGTGGGTTCTGGGGATTCGGATTTTTCGGAATACTAATCGCGATAGCTATTATCGCAATCATCGTATGGATGATGCAGCCTGAAAAGAAATCCAGTGGTACAAGTTCACTCGAAACATTAAAAGAACGGCTAGCTAGGGGAGAAATTTCTGAAGAAGAATATGACCGCTTAAAAAAGAAAATTGCAAAAAAGTAGTGAACACTAGACGTCGAGGTGAAAAATAATGAAGAAAAAAATAATTGGTATCTCAATGATTGCCATTTTATTAATGATAGGAGGCTGGCTTGTTTTTAAATCGTCTTTACTAACCGACAAATCCCTTCCAGTAAGTGTAAACCAAAATGGAACTAGCATATTAGAAGTAAATGCTGAAGAAGCGGATGGGCGACCTGTCAAGACATACAATATAACTGCATAAGAAAAAAATTGGCAAATTAGCCATGGAAAGAAAGTTGATGCCTGGACTTATAATGGAACAGTTCCTGGAGAGGAAATACGCGTGACAGAAGGGGATTTTGTAAAGGTCCACTTAACAAATGAATTGGATGTACCAGTCACCATTCACTGGCATGGTGTATTACTACCGAATAAAATGGACGGTGTACCCGGCCTCACACAGGATGCTGTTCAACCAGGAGAATCGTTCACGTATGAATTCATTGCAGGAGATGCCGGAACATATTGGTATCACTCGCATCAACATAGCTCATTACAAGTAGATAAAGGGCTTTATGGAGTGCTTGTGGTAGAAGAGAAGAAACAGAAATACGATAAAGATGAATCTTTTATCCTCGATGAATGGGCAGTAAATCAAGATAAACAGAACTTATCTAACATTGGCGGGATGATGATGGGAAGCATGTCAGGAGACGGCGAAGCAGACACGAAGCAAATGTACGATACGTTCACAGTGAACGGTAAAGCCGGTTCCTCTATTGATCCTTTGATTTTAAATGACGGGCAAACAGCTAGGTTACGTTTCGTTAATGCTGGCTATCAAGTTCATCGATTGGTATTCCCTGAAGGTTCCATAGAGGTAATTGAAACAGATGGGGAAGAAGTATCCGATAACACAGAATCATCAAATGTAGTAGAAATTGCCCCTGGCGAACGGATTGATGTTGCTTTCACAAAACAGGATGGGGAACCAACGGTCATTGGACAATCAAACAATATTGAACATGCAGAAGATATGAAAATTCCAGTCGTTACAAAGAAAAGTGATGTTTCTGTAGCAATGAATACACACCTCAGTTCCAATACATCTGTTGTAGATGGGACAACTTTTGGAAGTGAAAATTTGATATTTAATAAAACACCAGCTAATCCTGATGTAACGTATAACATGGATTTAAGCATGGGGATGGATATGGGAAAAGGGATGGCATTTCAAATTAACGATGAAACATTTCCAAATACCCCACCCATTCAGGTAGAAAGCGGAGATATCGTAAAGGTTGAAATAACCAACTCAGGAAGAATGAATCACCCGATGCACTTACATGGACATCGGTTTCAGGTAACTTCAAAAAACGGTAAGGAACTTGACTCTCCCTTAGTAAAAGATTTAATTCATGTAAAACCCGGTGAAACGTATACCATTTACTTTAAAGCAAATAATCAAGGAGAATGGTTGTTTCACTGTCATGATAACAATCATGCAGATCGTGGGATGGTGACGATCGTTGATTATAAAGGGGTCTACTCACCGTTTGAATTAGGAGGAAAAAACAACAATTCACCAAATTAAAGAGGATAATCGGTGATTAGCATGATCTTGGGAAAACGAACCAGTATATTAGGTGAAAGTTGACTTAAACTAATCAGTGTGGCTAACGATTAGAAACACGTCTTTTAACTTTTATCTAAGGAAGTGACATGAAGTGAATCATAAAAAGCGTAATCAAAAAGGAAGAGGCAAAACAGCTACGGTCATGGCATTAAGTGCACTTGGTGGAGCGGCTGCCTACGCAATTACCAACCGTATGCAAAACGGATTTGGTGGCCTGCAGCAGCATTCACAGCAAAACGCTTCACATCAGGCGCAATCTCATGCTCAACAGGCTAAACAGCAAGATCCTGAAGCATTGAAGCAAATGGCATCCGCTCAAGGAATCGATAATGATGCGATCGCTGAATTTACCAACGCTATAAAAGACGATTTGCGATAAGTGAAGCACTCCCAGGTGGGAGTGCTTTTATTTTAAGACCATTTGTAACCTGAGAAATTACTCCTTGAAACAAATACGTGATCATAAACGTAAAAACGTTTATGATAAAAAAACACAGCCCCCGCATATTTTATAAATAAATAAAATCACCCATATCTTTTTCCTAATTTGATCCGTTATAAGGATGAGAGGGCATAAGGAGTGATGAGGTTGCATAAGGAGATCAATGATGAACGTGTTCATGAGAAAAATTTGGATGAGGTGCTTTGTAAACTTTATCGGTATTGCCACCATTTGACTCAGAATAAGTGGGATGGAGAAGAAATTGCTCAAGAAACGATTTATAAAGCTTTAAAGAACTACAAAAATCACGACCATTGGAGTAGCGCCCTCCTGAAAAAGATAGCCTATCATGAGTGGATCGATCGCCTTCGTAAACAGGAAAAAGAAGCTCTACTTTCTGAAATTGATTTACCAGATGATGTTATGGTGGACCAAGAAATTTGCTCAGAATGGCTAGAGAAGCTGTTAGCTCAACTAACACCAAAACAGTTCGTGACTTTCGTGTTGAAAGAAGCATTTCAATACAAAATATCAGAAATTGCCGCTCTTCTTAAGATGACAGATACCGGTGTGAAAGCATTATTAAACAGAAGCCGCCTTAACATGAGAAAACTGTGTAATTCAGGAATGGATCATGACTGGTCTGAAGACACCCAGCAGATGTTGTTACACGTCATTGTAAAATCCGTTCATATACAAGATCCAAGCGCGCTAATTACATTGATTCCAATCCTTATTAATCCTAAAACCACGCATTCTTCACCTTCTAACGTCCTCTCACTTGCTGCATAATAAACACGATTAGGGAGGAAACGTTATGAATATACCTTATGTCATCGAACAATCTAGTCGAGGAGAGCGATCGTATGACATTTACTCAAGGCTGTTAAAGGATCGGATTATCATGGTTAGTGATGAAATTAATGACGCTATGGCAAACAGCATCGTGGCACAGCTATTATTTTTAGCAGCGGATGAACCTGACAAAGATATCTCGCTCTATATTAATAGCCCGGGTGGATCCACGTCAGCAGGATTTGCCATCTACGATACGATGCACTACATTGCCCCTGATGTGAAAACCATTTGTACAGGAATGGCTGCTTCGTTTGGAGCGATGTTATTACTAGCAGGTACAAAAGGGAAACGATATGCCTTGCCAAACAGTGAAATCATGATTCACCAACCTTTAGGGGGAGCTCGAGGGCAAGCAACTGATTTAGAAATCTCAGCAAAACGTATTCTTAAACTAAGACAGCATATCAATCAAATTATCGCAGAAAAAACCAATCATTCACTTGATAAAGTAGCATTAGATACGGACCGGGATTACTTCATGAGCGCTCAAGAAGCAAAAGAGTATGGGATTATCGATGAAATCATTCAAAAAGCAAAATAGATTGTTTAAGGGACGGAAAACCGTTCCTTTTTTTCATTTAATAAGAGGTCAACGAATCGCTGTGTAGAATAGGTAGATTGAATGTGTTCGTATTAAATGAAAGGGAGTGTTGAAATGATCAATCAAATTGGTCAAATTATGCTATACGTGGATAATCAGGATGAGGCATTAGCATTTTGGACAGATAAGGTTGGATTTCATTTAATTGCAGAAGAAGAAAATGACGGGGGAATGAGATGGATCGAGATTGGACCATCTTTAGAAGGAGCGACAAGCCTTGTTCTTCATGATAAAGCGTTTATAGCTAGAATGGAGCCTGAATTAAATCTCGGTACACCCTCACTTATGTTTTACACGAAGGATTTAGATTCTTTATACGAAAGTTTTAAGAGTCAAAAAATAACCGTCGGGGAAATTGTTTCTATGCCTTCAGGACGTGTTTTTAACTTTGCAGATCCTGAAGAAAATTATTTTGCGGTAATGGAAACGAACAAAGACTGATTTTTTTATCGATGCACCATCGTTCATTCGATGGTGTTTTTTCACTCGAAAGGAGAAATACGATGGACCTTGATGAGGAACATACTAATAAAATCTTAACAACCTACAATGAACTGCATCAACTTGCTGAGACGAGCTGGCACGAAGAAAAAACCTCCTGCTACTTAAGAGAAAAATTATCACAAGCAGGGTATCATATTCAGACGTTTGAGAAGCACTTCGGTTTTGTGGCAGAATTCAACCGAAAAAGCTCTCATGTTATTGCGCTACGGGCAGACATGGATGCCTTGCTTCAAGAAGTAGATGGTAATATGCGACCGAATCACTCTTGTGGTCACGACGCACATAGTACGATGGTTCTTTATGCGGCTCTTGCCCTAGTTCGCCATCCAATGAAACACACGATTCGATTTATTTTTCAACCAGCAGAAGAAACGGCTGAAGGTGCGCTAAAAATGATCGAGGAGCAGACGCTGAATGATGTTGTCTTTCTTGGAGGTATTCACTTACGGCCAGCACTAGAAATTCCTTTCGGAAAAGCATCTCCTGTCATTACGCACGGGTCAACAACAAGTATTAAAGGGTGGATCGAAGGGATACCTTCTCATGCAGCTCGTCCAGAAAAGGGAAATAACCCACTAGAAGCTGCTGCGACAATGATACAAGCCATTCAGCAAATCCGCTTAGATGTTACTGATTCTTATTCTGTGAAAATTACAGAACTTCAAGGTGGGGAAGCTTCTAACTCGATTCCATCCAAAGCCCGGTTCACTCTAGACTTAAGAGCTAGGTCCAATGAGACAATGACAAACCTTGTTGAGCAAACAAATCATGTTCTAACAAATGTTGGAGTGTTAACGAAAACGAAGATTTCTTCCAATGTGGCAGGATTCACTCCTGCGGCTGTTAAATATGCGGTTGCCATAAACCTTGCGAAGAAAGCGATAAGTTCCTCATTAGGTCCTGAGCACGTCGTCTCAGAGTGTGTATCACCTGGTGCGGAGGATTTTCACTTTTATTCACTAAAAAACCCTACGATCGCCTCAACGATGATTGGTCTTGGCTGTGATTTAAAACCTGGATTACATCATCCAAAGATGCAATTTAATAAAGAAGCATTGATTTATGGAACTAACATTTTGACGGAATTACTTTTAGAAGCGGATCAACAGGATTGGCATGATAAGTATCAAAAGAATTAAAAAGAATAGCAAAAAGTCACTTATCCAAAATAGGCGAAGTGACTTTTAAATTTGGGTTATGTATTCAAATCATTTTTAGACTGATCATTATCCTTAAATGTAACCTCAGTCGTCGCTGCGGACATTAGTAAAAACAATGCTCCGAGTAAAACAATCATCATCCCTATCATGCCATATAAATCACTTGGGTCTAAAGTGAATATTGAAGCAAACAGTATTCCTAATGGCATCGTCAGTCTTAAGAAAAGGAGTCTGACGGCGCTTAACTGACTTAAACGTTCTCGCGGTGCTTCCCGCTGAAAGACAGCAGAACTTTGCGCATTAAAAAACGGAAAGAGAATGCCGCCAAATAGTTCACAACACCAGGCTAATGGGATTGAATCAACAAGGAATAACAAACTGAAGGAAAGTCCTCCACCAATCAAACCAACATACATCATGACATTCGACTTCGGTAATTTGGTTAAAAGAATCATCCCAAGTACATAACCAAGTGGAAAAGCTCCGGCAAAAATCGCATACTCCCAATAGTCACCATGCAGCTCTTTTCGAATAAAAGGGACGCTAAGAACCATCGTCGCGCCAACAGCAAACTGCACAGTTGAGGATAGAAAAGTAAGTTTCATCAGTTGGGGAAAACGAAAAAATACGTGATACCCCGCCTTTAGTTCAACCCACCAAAATTGTTTTGACCATATAGGCGAGTCCTTTGGCATTGAGAGCTTTGGAAGATGTCTAAGTGATAAATAACTCATTAGAAACAGTAGTGAAGAAACACCATAAATAACCGGTATAGATGCAAAGAGTAATAAGAGTGATGTGACACCAGGTGCAAGAAAGCTCATAAGACGTAAAGTGCCTTCTAACACGCCATTTGCTTCAACAAGGTCTTCATCTTTGCAAAGGGATGGCAAAATAGAGAAAGATAAACTCGCATAAATCGGTTGAATTAAGCCTAAAAGACACTGCAACGCAATTAACGAGCCAATGACAACCCACTCGATACCGATTAAATAACCAGAGAGCGGAAACAAATACGCACCAGAGCGAATGAGCTGTGAACGACGTAGGAGCATTTCCTTTCGAACAAAATTTAAAAACGGGGCACTAAACCCCTGTAATAGAAGAGAAGGTATAAAGTAAACAAGCCAGAGAGCACCCATCCATTCTCGTGATCCTGTGACCTCATATAAAACCAATCCATTGATAATTCCACCTGCAGCTCCACCAAATGCGGAGATCATTTCACCAATCCAAAGCACTTGAAAAGCACGTGAATATTTTTTCATAAATCAATCTCTAAGTAGCTGATTAATTTCTCTGAAAAACCTTTAAGATGCGTCATCTGTACAGAATAAACACCTTTCTCAACTCGGATAAACTTCGCTGATTTTAACAACGTCAGATGATGATGCAATGTCGTCTTTGAAATCTGGAATTTCACACTCATCTCTTGTAACGACATCGATTGCTGCAATAACTGATAAAGTAGCTTTAGTCGTAATTCTTCGCCTAACGCTTTATGACCTCGAACTAATTCAGTAGAGGGAACGCCTCGTTCAAGAAAATACGCTTCATTTATCGGATAAAAAAAGAGTTTTGTATCCGCCGTTCGCTGCTCTAAAACCCAAGGTCGATAAGAAACATGAGGGATGAGCTTTACGTGCCAAATAGATGGCTCTGGTGTATATTTCACTCCACCTGTTATGCGTTCAATTTCTTGAGCGGGAGATGTTTGATCAATTGATTTTTGTTGCTTCTGCTCATATGTAAGGGCAGTACACCATTTGTCCCATTCGGGTTCTTGCCGAACAAAGGCCTCCCATTCTTGTAGCGTATCAATTAAGTGGTTACATAACGTTTCATACTCATATCGTCCAAGAGACTGAACATAGCCTTCTAAAAATTCATGATTTCTAAAATAATTTGCATATGTTGCAAATACCTCGCTATTTCCATAATTTAATGCGGCTTCCTTACGAATTGGCTCTATATCACGATTAAAATAGGGAAGAAGCACATCGTAAAAAGTAGTTTTTGAAATTTCACGTAAGACTTTCGAAAAATCTGAAATGGTTTGAGCGGATAATTTGTTTTGTAGCATAATCATTCCATACCACGTATTGTTATCTTCAATCCATTTTAAGTTTTTTATAAGTGAGGAAGGCATACGACTCTCTTGATCCAACCAGTCATCATTCAGTTCAAACGTATGTCGAAGTTTTGCGTGCGTAAAACCTGCAATGCCAAGGATTACTTCCCAAACAGGGGAAGATTCAACTTTAAGAGAAACAGTTTCAACAGGCTGTGGGGAATATAATCGCTCCATTATGAATACCTCCTACCAATTCTTAACATAATTCTAAATTAACGGAATATATAATTCAATATATTTCGAACATCATTACCGATATTCAACAAACTAGGTATAAAGAAGTACATTTAAAGTTAAAAGTGCTCTTTTTGCGGAGGTGAGAACGTTTGTTCTTGTTAATTAATTACTGTGGCCACGATTCTTAAATTAACAATGCTGCTACCCCATTGAATATGGAATAAGAAGAAGGGATAATTGCTTTACACTTTATAAAAACTATAAAGTGATTTCATAACTAATATAAAGAAGTACAAAACTACCAGAGTTATTATATAGAAGAGCTATAAATCGCCTGACAGAACATTTGTTCTTTCAATAAAAAAAGTTGAATATAATTGTCCTAACGTTCTATGAGCGGTAATCAATGAGGATAACGCTCTTTTTCTCTTCATTAAATTTTAGGTGCAGGATTGATGTTATGGAAATTACTAATATACAAAGAATGTAAGGACATCGTGGCGGATAATAATATATCTATTAAAGAAGAGTTATATGATGTCCTTTATTACAATCTTGGTATAGCAAGTTTTTACGACATTGATTTAGAGCAATGCTATCATTTAAAAAAAGAACTCAACAAAAAGCCAGCTTTTTAAAAAGCTGGGAATTATTTTTTCATAATAAATCCGCATTCCAACTGCGAATGTGAAGCATGGATGGTCTGCAGGTACGATTTCATTTTCATATCTTCATGTTCATTCCTCAATCGTCATTCTCTCTGTAAATTACGTTCGAATAAAAATAATAGAGTAGATAGATAAAGTGGTTACCATTTATTATATGGTGATAGTGGTACCATCAAACTTTGTTAGACAGAAGCCTTTAAATTGTTCGTTATACGTTTTTCTATAATCTCGTAAGATCCCGATAGCTACCTGTTCTCCAAGCTGTAAACTGTTAAGTCCTTCACTGCTATAGTGTACACCTGCTCCGTCTCTTCCAAGGGCAACATTCATCGCTAATTTATTCAGTTCTCCACCCACTGTAAGGGGAGATCCTTCATACGGCTCCAGTGAAAGACCATCGCTGCTTGCCACAACAGGAGAAGGGATCACATAGGATTCATCAAAGAAAGCCTTAAGCATCGTAACCATAGCCCCTATAAACGTACCGTGTCCAGCAGGGAATGATGGATGAGTTGGACAACCTTCTTCATATGCCTGTGGCAGGAGGTATGTCTCATATTTTTCAAAAATTCGAGTCACTGCCACTGAGTTTAGTACATCTGGATGAATAGGATAATCAGCTGCACCGATTAATTCATTATGAATACGTCCTCCAAACTGCTCCGGGCGTAAACGACGATGTACGAGCCATTTCTGGAACCATGCAGCTTCCAAACCCGGTCGGGCTGCTCTTGTCACAAAGTCTAAGACATGTGGTGCACCGAAGGTTGAAAATCCAATCTGCGTATTGGAATTACGGTAAGGATTATTCGAGTCCCATGCTTCCTCGCCAAAGCTGAGTAGAATGAGCCCTGCTGTCAATCCATCCTCCACCGTAATATCCCGGTGAACGTATCCCGCTAAATCTCGTATATTTCTGATATAACGAGGAATAGGGTCAAATTCATTAAAAGTGGGAGGTGCAGAGCCATTTTGAACGGCCAACCAATTCGGATAGGATATGAGATGATCATCATTCGGAATGGTCGTCTGGTATCGTTGGGCGACGGTATTCGAAACATATGGGACGTCTTTCCATAGGAATTGTGAGATGTATGGTCCCACCAAAGCACCTTGAATATCTCCACGGAATAACGTTTTAGATGTAACTTTTCCATCCATTTTCGGACCACGAAAATCAGAAAGGTTCGTTAAATCTTCGGCCGCTTCCATCGTTAAAGGGTCCGTATCATAATCAGTAAACGGCACATCCCTACAAAGAGCCAGCCAGTAAAGCTCTACCATTTCACCTGCTGCTTCTGCACTGCTGAAGACTGGTGGGGGTGGGGTGACAAGCTGATGACTATCAGGTCCTGCCATTTCGTAAGCGTAAGCCGCTTGCGGATTGACAAGCTTTCTTTCACCGCCAAGCGGAATCCTCTCGAAATCATCCGGATCTCCTGATTTCAAAGCCTTTATATAGTGGTTATACGCATCTAAATCTACCTCTCCAAGATCGTTATGTGGTAAAGCTTTTGAAAAACTGGCAATCTTGTTCGGATATCTTTTCTCATCACCATTACAAGTGAGTGACTGCAAACGCATTTTTTTGTAAAATTTACTTGCTTTTAGTCGGATGATAAAAGCTTTCACACGTCTAGCCATGGGAGGGAGAGGACCAATCTCACAGCTGAATTTCTTGATAGGCCACATGCACCTATAAAAGAATGATTTTATTCTATTAAACATTTGTATCCTACTTTCCATATGGTATTACACTATTGTATGTATAAGGTAAAAATCGGAAAGAGTCACAAGACTAGAAATCTCATAATTTGGCATTTGAAATTAACTGGTGTTCCAAATGAGCGTAGATCGAAGTGGAAAGAAGGCGACCTCAGAAAGCGCTTTCAAAATAACACTTTGCAGCATCTTATCAGGAACTGGATCAGGATTTTCTTTAAAAGGTTTCCTATATCACGCCAAATGAAACGGGAGGTCATTTGTTAACAGGTGTGAAATTCCGTGATGAACAATCGGCTCATGAAGCAGCAATAGTCTTGGCAAAAGGGGACATTCCTAACGTCATCATCACCCTTGGGAAGAAAGGGTGATGATGACGGTAAGGAAGGTAGAGTTATTCATGGCTTTTCAGTCAATGCAGTGGACACAACTGGGGCTAGGGACGCCTTCAACGGGGGATTTGCGACGTTTATTTCAGAGGGATATACGTTAGATGAGGCTGTATATCGAGCTAATTCTGTTGCATCTCATTAGGTTACAAAAATCGGAAAATATCATGCCATGCCTTATAAAGAAGATATAGTTACTTTTTTACAAGAAGACAAAGCAATGGGTCAATGATCAATTTACAGACTTTACAAATGGTAGCATGAAAGTAACAACCACAAAAATGATAGAATCTACAATTCATCAAAAACTTCATTACTTAACATCAAAATTCTTTATAAATAACCCAAGTCACTTACTTATGACTTATTGTAATCCGCAATTGCATTTGCAGGGTTTCATTTAATTTACGGCAATTGATCAGGAAAAATGATCAGTAGATGAGTTGCAAGATCGCAATAGAAATCGCAACTAAATGTATGGTGATAACAATTCGATCATGAAACAAATAGAGGAGCACAATAAAATTATTACGTACTCCTTTTCCTTAATTTTTATTTTAGTTTACATAATATATATTATAGGAAGTTACCGAACAATTAATAATTCTGTCTCAATCGTTAAGTAAACTTAAGATATTGAGACAGAATTAAAATTTAACCAATTTCTAATATACGTGCGATCTGATCATTCAATTCATAAGAACTAATTAAATACGAATTGAAAACTTTGTTATCATTATCATTTCTTGAAATGATCACATTCTCATCGTCCAAATTAATTCTAATTTCTTTACCTGTTTTCAAATAAATAATAAAGTCGGCATCATCAACCTGTACCCGATGATTTGATAACTGTGTTAAATCAGTTCCGTTAAGGTTGTTAATCCAATCAACAAGAGCTGACTCATCTTCATTTGACGTGATAATGTCTTCTTTTTGTTGTTTGCTTCTATGTACCTGTATTTCGTAAATGTTCTGTTCATCGATCTTTTGATGCAAGCTGCTTTCAATGCTTATGGCACTTGCAGTATGGGCATATTTATCATTTTTGTAGTCTATATAAACTTCAGCTGATTTAAGATAACCAAATGCGAGAACAGAGAAAAGTAGGATGGTTAGAAGTCCTTTTGTTGCTTTTTTCATACAAATCACCCGCTTTCCAATGCTAGCTTCCACTTACGGGAAAGCTCTTCTGCTTCAACTCTTTTATCATAACAAAATTTAAAAAGATTGCACTCAATTATGGGAGTTTTTTTATAATTTTCTTCCCCTTTATTAGCCTTCACTAGTACTATTGATTGATTTTCGAAAGGATATTGCCATATTAAAGGGGTAATCCATTATTTAGCGAATTTAGTGATATAACTTCTTAGATTTTCAATCGTTAAAAACCCTATAAGATATCGACTGATTAAACGAAGGAGATTTGCTCATGCCATTTTTTATTGCCGTCCTCCCCCCTCCTCAGATATTGAACCAAATTCAATCTTTTCGAAAGAAATGGGATTATACCGATAGTTCTCCGCCGCATATAAAGGTCAAAGCCTCTAGTGGTCTTACGGCAACAGACGACTGGATTCCTAAAATCGAGCAAATTTGTCGAGATTTTCCTGCTTTTGAAATTAAACTTGGCGCACCAGCTACTTTTGGATCAACTGTGTTATTTAATACCGTCTTATGTAAAGAGATCATTACCCTTCATTTATTGTTTGTGGATGCCATCAATCCCTCTCTACAGGAACAAAAAAAGCATTATGAAGTGACTGATTTTATCCCTCACTTAACCATTGCACAAAAAACGAACCACATGACTAATGATCAATTTAAGAAAATGAAACAAGATGCTGATCATAGGTTAGACGAATTTGCTCCTTTTTTTGTTCCATCTGTTCACATTTTTTCAATGAAATCGTCTACTACATATACGCCAGTTCTTGAGCTACCTCTTCGTCCTTTAAATAAAAGGCTTTTTTAACGATAATGAAAACGCCCTGAAATTTTCAGGGCGTTTTCATTAATTCTTTTCGTTAATTGCTTTTTCCAATCGTTCTAACCCCTCTTGCAACACTGAACGCGGGCAAGCAATATTAATACGTTCGAATCCCTTTCCGCCTTCTCCAAAAATATAGCCTTCATCGAGTGCAAGCCTTGCTTCCCCTTGCACAAACTGCTCAAGTTCCTCATGAGACATGTCAAGTTTAGTAAAGTCTAACCAAACAAGATAAGTACCCTCAGGTTCAATCACGTCGATTTGGGGAAGTCGCTCATTTATAAATGTCGTAAGGAACAATAGATTTCCTTGTAAGTAGTCCATAAGTTCCTCAAGCCATTCTTCCCCATGGTTATAAGCTGCTTCTACTGCAGTTATGCCGAACGGACTAGGTGCAAACAGCCCTAATTTGCCCATATACGCATTAAATTGCTCCCGCTTTTCTTCATCAGGAATGATAATAGTTGATAGTTGCATTCCTGCCAAATTAAACGTTTTACTTGGAGCCACGCAAGTAATGGTATTTGCCGCAATTTCTTCAGAAAGCGTTGAAATTAGTGTATGTTCATACTCTTTGAAAATGAGATCAAAATGAATATCATCCGAAACGATTAACACATTATAAGTTAAACAAAGCTCAGCAAGCTTCATCAGCTCATTTTTTCTCCAAACTCTCCCAACAGGATTATGAGGATTACAAAGCAGTAACATCTTCACATCTGGATCATTAAGCTTCCTTTCGAGATCCTGAAAATCCATCTCATATTTTCCGTTTCTTCTCACAAGTGGATTATCGACAACTTCCCGCTCACTCTTCTCTACCATATCCCGAAACGGATAGTACACAGGAGACTGAATGACCACTTTCTCTCCCTTTTCTGTATACGTATTTACCGCTGCGGATAGCGCAGGCACGACACCTGGCGTGAACACAATCCAATCCTGCTGAATCGACCAATTATGCCGTCTATTCAACCAGCCTTGAATCGCAGATTTTGTGTTTTCGGTGGGCATTGAGTAGCCGAATATCCCATGCTGAATGCGTGTTGTGAGCGCATCAATAACAGGTTGCGGAGCTCGGAAGTCCATATCCGCTACCCACATTGGCAAAAGGTTTTCCTTTTCAAAAATGGCTTCTGTATGATCCCATTTCACTGAATGTGTATCAAATCGATTAATACGTTCATCAAATACGTTCATCATGTGCCTCCAATTGTTCAATAGTTCATCTTTACTTTATCAAATCCACACTTATCTGTCAGAGTTATTGCTTATACATCTTAAGTATTAACCTTTTACCAACGACAGTTAGCTACGGCGATGGTAAAATGAGTTCATAGTATTGTTTTTTTAGGCATTAGCTTACAAATAAAGTGAGGGTTTGCCTTATGAATACACTTCACCATGCATTTTGGAGTTATTTCTTTTTCCGAAAGAAAAGCAGACGAACTGTTAAATACATTGTCATCGGTGGCATCGCCCCTGATATTATTTATTATGTGATGTTTTTATACTTATTAATAGAACGTAGTATTCAAAAAATCACGCATCCTCAAATTGACCTTACTGTGCATTATTTTATACATGGGTTGTTTGAACATCCTGTAGTCAGTGTACTCCGTCAACTAGGTCATTCTATTGTCATCTGGTTACTGGCCTTTATTCTATTGATGATTGTTCATCGAGGCTTTAAGCTGACGCCTTTTTCTGGTTTTGTGTGGGGATGGTTTTTGCATGTGGTTGTTGATTTTTTTACGCATGTAAGCGATGCTGTACCGATTTTTTATCCGCTCAGTCATACCATTATTCCTGGAGTTGTTTCTTATTGGAACCGTGATTATTACGGTTCCGAGTTTAGTTTTACACACGGTCTACTCCTCGTATCTACGATCATTTATCTTATCCTAGATCGTCGACGATCAAAGAAAGTTTTAAAACAGGCTAAAAATAACGAAATTGAGTCATAAAAAGGAGCAGGCGTTGTATAAACAGCCTGCTCCTTTTTCTTACTTACTTAATGACGAGTTTTTCTTCGTAATTCTATTGCGAATTAAGATTGGTATAACCGATAGTAAGATGAAGACCCCAACAGCGAGCGCAATAACTTTTGGATTACCTGATACGAGGCTGCTTCCTAAAAAGTTGTAAGCAAATGTTCCAGGTATAATACCGATAAGCGTACCGAAAAAGAACGACGTAAATCGTACCTTAGATAAGCCTGCAGAATAACTAATTAAATCAAAGTTAAAGAGTGGGACGAACCGAAAAAATAAAACATAGAAAAATCCATTTTTCTCTAGCTGCTCTTGTAGCTTTCGTCCTTTGCCCTGCCAATCTTTATTAGCGATTGATTTCCCTAGTTTTCTAGCGACAATAAATGATAAGACCGCTCCTCCAGTTGCTCCGATTACGGTGTAAATTGTACCGAACAATGATCCAAACGCAAGACCTCCCGCAATTGATAAAACGGATGCCGGGAAGAAAATCAAGGGGCGGATCGTGTAAATAACCATATAAACAATTGGAGCAAGTAAACCGAATGATAAAATCCAATCTCTGATTTCTTCCACTCTAAAATCAAGATAAGATCGACTGAACCAGAGTAAGAGCATGACCACTATCATGATGAGAGTCCATTTTAATACCACTTTAGTACGCGTCACCTTCCCCTCCTCTCAGTACTTCTTCTATTAAGCATACACAAAAAAACTTAAATGGGCTGTAAGGTGGCTTACGTCGGTATAAAAGTGGATACTTATGAAAGCACCTTGTTGTACACCATAATAATAGTGACGATGATCAGACAGCTACTTATAAAACCTTCTCCTTTTGAGGCAGTTTTTAAATAAAGTGGAAAGCGAACACGCAGTGGAATCGGATAAAACAATTGAATTCCCCTTACTGTCATGGCATCAAGAACAATATGACTTACGATCCCTACTAAAAGACCTGTTTGAATAAGGTGATCATATTGAAAGCTAAAAGTAGACGTTAACCAGTAGATAAGAATAATAAAAAGAATGCTGTGTGTAATTGTTCGATGGCCAAAAAATCGGCTAATCCCTTTGGATAAAGCCCTGGCTCTTCTTCCTGTCCAGGAACCTGGATGACAAATGTCTGGCAAAAGCCCTCCAAATAGACAAGCTCCGTAAAATACAATTAATTCTGGAGCATCAAGTTGATTTGTTATGTAGTAGCTTTGTGCGGCAACTCCTAAGCAAATACCGCCAATCGCATGGGTTTTCCCCTCCATCTCATTCCTCCTTCATCTGTGTCTTCTTGGTTGCTTGATTGGAAAGTGCCATTTTAGAGGGGTGGCAATCATATGTTCGCATACCAATTAGTATATCATAAATTTATTTGCTCATATACAAAGAAAACCCGCTTTTTAGGCGGGTTTTCTAGTTTTTATATTGGCTTCTGGACTTTCTTAATTTCTACGGCATCGCCTGTTTCACTCACATCAACGACAAATGATCCGTTGCTATACCGATCATTCGGTCGATATGTTGCTGGATCTACCACTATTGGTTCTCCCTTTTTCGTTCGAACCATAATGAGATCTTGTTTTGTAACAGCCGCAGCTCCAATGACACGATGAGGATTTGATTTTAATTCACGCAACATCACAACACCGCGTTTTGCTCTCGTTGTAATTTCAAATTCACTTAGCTGCATTTTCTTCACAGCCCCTCGATGAGTGGCTAGGAATATATCATGCTTCGCAGTTGGCTCATAAATGATCCCGCTTACGACGAAATCATCATCTTTTAAGTTAATACCTTTTACTCCGCTCGCACGTTGACCAACAAGGCTAATTTCTTCTTCCTTGAAACGAAGACCGTATCCGAAATGTGTGGCAAGGAAAACTTCTTTACTACCATTCGTTGTGTATACGTCTACCAATTCATCTTCTTTTTTAAGCTTAAGTGCCATAAGTGGCTTGGAATAACGCTGCGCTTTATATTGAGATAACTCCGTTTTTTTAATCATTCCCTGTTTCGTTACAAAAACAAGGAATTGATCTTCCTTAAACTCTTTAATTTCCATAGCTTCGATAATTCGTTCATCTGACTCAATTGACACAATATTTGCTACGTGCTGCCCAAGATCTTTCCATCTGATTTCCGGTAGCTCATGAACAGGAAGATAGAGATAGCTTCCTTTGTTCGTAAACAACAATATCGTATGTGTCGTATTACTATCAAATTGGCGAAGGAGCGTATCCGTTTCCTTCATCCCAAAGTCTTTGCCATTTGAAGCAGCATAGGATCGCGGACTAGTCCTCTTTACATAACCATCTTCTGTGACCGTTACAATCACATCTTCAGAAGGAATCATGACTTCAAGATTTACTTTTATATCTTCAATTTCATCTTCTATAACGGTCATGCGATCATCCGCATATTTCTTACGAATTTCAAGTAATTCTTTTTTTATGAGATTGACGAGTTTTTTCTCGCTACCAAGAATCGTTTCAAGTTTATTAATGAGTTGACTTAGCTCTTCCGATTCCTTTTTTAGCGTTG
Source organism: Guptibacillus hwajinpoensis (assembly GCF_020524165.1). Classification (GTDB taxonomy): domain Bacteria; phylum Bacillota; class Bacilli; order Bacillales; family Guptibacillaceae; genus Guptibacillus; species Guptibacillus hwajinpoensis_D. The sequence goes on along the minus strand of NZ_JAIVKU010000004.1, from coordinate 604,382 downwards.
TTATATCCGTATTTGTTAAGCGGTATAGTTGTAAATTCACAATGGCTTCAGCCTGAGCATCTGTAAAGTCGTACTCCACCATTAAGTTGTTTTTAGCGTCGCGCTTATCTTTAGATGAGCGGATTGTGGCAATGACTTCATCCAAAATAGAAATTGCACGAATTAGTCCTTCCACAACATGCTGACGATCTTTCGCGCGCTTCAAGTCATACTCAGATCGACGGATGACTACTTCCTTCTGATGCTCAATGTAAGCCTTCAGAATTTGCTTTAATCCCATTTGTTTCGGTGTCTTGTTGTAAATGGCGACCATGTTGTAATTGTACGTAATTTGAAGATCTGTCGCTTTATACAAGTATTTCAGTATGCCGTTTGCATCTGCTTCTTTTTTTAGTTCTATCACAAAACGAAGGCCGGTTCGGTCTGTTTCATCACGGACTTCAGAAATACCTTCAATTTTACGGTCAACACGAAGTTCATCAATTTTCTTAACAAGGTTCGCTTTATTAATTTCATATGGGATTTCCGTCACAACAATTTGCTGACGCCCGCCGCGAACTTCTTCAATCTCTGCCTTGCCACGTAAAATGAACTTTCCTTTTCCTGTTTCGAATGCTTTTCGAATGCCTTCAGTACCTTGAGCTATCCCCCCAGTTGGGAAATCTGGTCCTTTAATGACACCCATCAGTTCTTGCAACGTAACGTCAGGATTTTCCATTTGCATAACGGCTGCATCAATAACTTCGCCCAGGTTATGTGGAGGAATGTCCGTGGCGTATCCAGCTGAAATACCTGTTGAACCATTAACAAGAAGGTTAGGAAAACGTGCAGGTAGAACAATTGGCTCATTTTGCGTATCGTCAAAGTTTGGTGCAAACTCAACTGTATCTTTATCGATATCACGGAGAAGTTCAGATGAAATGGCAGCCAGTCGCGCTTCTGTATATCGCATGGCTGCAGGTGGGTCTCCATCAACACTCCCGTTATTCCCATGCATCTCAACAAGGATATTACGTACTTTCCAATCCTGAGTCATACGCACCATCGCATCATACACAGATGTATCTCCATGTGGATGGTAGTTACCAATCACATTACCAACCGTTTTTGCTGATTTCCGAAACGGTTTTTCAGCTGTATTTCCTTCATGATGCATCGCATAAAGAATCCGGCGTTGTACAGGCTTCAGACCGTCCCTTGCATCGGGCAGGGCACGGTCCTGAATAATGTATTTACTATATCGCCCAAAAGCGTCACCGAGGACATCTTCAAGCGGTAGATCTAGAAATTTTTCTGCGTTAGCCAATGTTACGCCTCCTCTTCAATAATGGAAATGTTCTCATTCTCGATGATATTTGTTTCCTCATTCAGTCCGAATGCCACATTTGATTCAATCCACTGTCTTCGTGGTTCGACTTTATCTCCCATTAGGACAGAAACGCGTCGCTCAGCACGAGCAATATCTTCAATCTTTACGCGAATTAATGTGCGGCTTTCAGGGTTCATCGTTGTTTCCCATAATTGATCGGCGTTCATCTCACCAAGACCTTTATAACGTTGGATCGTATAGCCTTTCCCAACCTTTTTCATGGCTTTTTTCATACCATCTTCATCCCAGGCGTACTCAACCACTTCTTTCTTCCCTTTCCCTTTACTTACTTTATATAAGGGTGGAAGAGCAAGAAATACTTTCCCATGCTCCACAAGCTGTTTCATGTAGCGGTAGAAAAACGTTAATAAGAGCACCTGGATATGGGCGCCGTCAGTGTCGGCATCGGTCATGATAATCACTTTGTCATAGTTTGCATCTTCGATATCAAAGTCAGGACCAACTCCCGCTCCAATCGCATGAATAATTGTATTAATTTCTTCGTTTTTAAAGATATCCTGCAATTTTGCTTTCTCTGTATTAATGACTTTTCCTCGTAATGGAAGAATCGCTTGTGTTCGTCTGTCACGTCCTTGCTTTGCAGAACCACCTGCCGAATCCCCCTCAACAAGATACAATTCATTTTTCTTCGGATTTCGGGAAGTGGCCGGAGTAAGTTTACCACTAAGAATGGTCTCTTTGCGTTTCCCTTTCTTACCCGAGCGTGCATCTTCACGCGCTTTTCTTGCTGCTTCTCTTGCCTGAGCAGCTTTGATCGACTTTTTAATGAGCATCTCACTAATAGATGGATTCTCTTCTAGAAAATACGAAAATTGACCGGATACAATCGCATCAATTGCTGAACGTGCCTCACTTGTCCCAAGCTTACTTTTCGTTTGGCCTTCGAACTGAAGCAATTCTTCTGGAATGCGTACTGAGACAATGGCTGTAAAACCTTCTCGAATGTCGTTCCCTTCAAGGTTCTTGTCCTTTTCTTTTAAAAGGTTCACTTTCTTTGCATAGTCATTAATTACGCGCGTGATTGCCGTTTTCATTCCCGATTCATGCGTGCCGCCATCTTTCGTTCGAACATTATTTACGAAAGAAAGGACATTTTCTGAAAATCCATCATTGTATTGGAATGAGAAATCAAGTTCAATGCCGTTGCTTTCCCCATTAAATGTTACGACCGGATGAAGTGTCTCTTTATCTTCATTTAGATAGTCGATGAATGCTTCGATACCGGTTTCATAATAGAAGACCTCTTTGCGGTCATGGCGCTTATCATCTAATTCGATCTTCAAGCCTTTTAACAAAAAGGCAGCTTCACGTAGGCGCTCACTAAGCGTATCGTAGTTATAATTTAAGGTACTAAACATCGTTGGATCTGGTTTAAAATGAATTGTCGTTCCCGTTTTACGCGTTTTTCCGATATTTTCAAGGGTCGTTGCGGGTTTACCCCCATTTTCGAAACGCTGTTTAAAAATAAATCCATCTCGATGAATCGTTACCTCTAACCATTCCGAAAGAGCATTTACAACAGATGCACCAACCCCGTGTAAACCACCGCTTGTTTTGTAGCCACCCTGTCCGAATTTACCTCCTGCGTGGAGAATCGTTAGAATAATTTCTGGAGTGGGTTTACCGAGCTTGTGCATACCAACAGGCATACCACGACCATTGTCTTCAATGCTCACACTATTATCTTCATATAAGGTAACGTTGATTTCATCTCCATGGCCAGCAAGAGCCTCATCAACTGAATTATCGACTATTTCATAAACAAGATGATGTAATCCTCTTGAGTCGGTGCTCCCGATATACATTCCCGGGCGCTTTCTTACCGCTTCCAATCCTTCTAACACCTGGATGGAATCATCGCTATATTCTTGCTTTTGTTTTGTTACCATGTTTTTCCCCTTTCAACTTGCTGTATAGACTAGCCTACCATATGAGAACGGGTGTTTCTATCTTTTTTGTGCCCGATCCTTTTTTTAAAGCATTGCCAGATCTCATTGATTTTAATAGTGAGGTAGTGTTTTACAGCCTCTTACTGCGTTCGTTTCATTCAATACATCTCTGACGCTCCTTACGAAGATCGATCTTCTACATCCTCGACTAAGGGCTCGAAATGAATTCCTTCTTAACGTATTAAAAAATCCTGCGCATTGGCAGGAGAGAAAAAAACATCGAACCGTATTGTACCTTAATGTTTAGTCTTCATCAATTGTTTTCACGACATGCACGTTACCTTCTTCATAACCGAGTGTAACGGTATGACCTTCTTCAACCGACTCCCAATCAGATTTATCGGCTAAATAAGGAGTTTTGTTAACAATAAGATAATAATAAGGTTTGTCCACTGGCGCGTTTGTCGCCTCTTCTGCATTTTCATTTGTTATTTCCGAATCATCTTCATTCATGGTTGTCCCTTTTTCCTGGTCTAATTCACCAATAACCTGCGGTTCCTCGTAGCGAATCAGCTTCTCTTGTATCTCTCCAGTTTCATAAGCAAGGTTCTCATCTTGTCCATTTGCAAACGCCGTGCTTATGGCAAGTACGAAACAAAGCAATAAAACAGAAAGAATGGTTCCTCTTAACATGTTCATATAGAGGCTCCTTTCAACGTACTTTCGCTCTTAGTTTACCATAGATTTTTTGTTAAGTAGTACGTTTTCTCATAATCAAATGGATTGTTGAGTCCGAGCAACTGTCATTTGATACACTTCTGATTACCCTTTTCTTACTCAAATCCATGAAAGCTAACATGGGTCTCACCATTTTTTCCAAGCGTAATAAGTTAACCAGTTCGCATTAATTAGTGTCAATTGTGGTAGTAAAACGGAATAATAACCTTTACACGCTTAAAATATCTTCAATTTAAGTCAATTCACCTCTTTTTCGTAAACCCATTTAAAATAAATGTTGACACAATCAACTTTTTCTTTTACGATTCATTATAGTGATAACGAAAGTGAGGTTCAGTCATGAGGAAGATGAAAACAATTGATTTAGTTTATGCAGGAATGTTTGCCGCATTAATGGCGGTAGGAGCAAATATCGCTCAATTTCTCGTAGTAGGTGGCGTACCGATTACTTTGCAAACTTTCTTTGCGATTTTAGCAGGTCTTTTACTTGGTAGTCGACTAGGATCCATTTCTATGATTGTCTACACACTAATTGGTCTTGCAGGCGCTCCGGTATTTGCTCAATTTACAGGTGGCCCTGGCGTTTTCTTTAAACCAACATTCGGATTTATTCTATCTTATATTTTAGTAGCATACGTGGCAGGTAAAATCATTGAATCGAAATCCAAACCAACTGTGAGAACGTTCCTGATCGCGAGCTTTACGGCATTTATATTGAATTACGTTCTAGGCACCAATTACATGTACTACGCCTACAAATTCTGGGCTGATGCTCCTGAAGGATTTACTTACGGCATGGCTTGGCTATGGATGCTCGCTCCTCTTCCTAAAGACATCCTTTTATCCATTGTCGCTGCCCTTATATCCCCACGCATTTATGCAGCCGTTTCAAAAACATCAAAGCGGCCGCAAGTTGCTTAATGAGTCATTCCTCTATTCCCAATAGATGAATATAATTGAACCGCCGGTAAACTACCGGCGGCTTTTTATATTGGTGAATTTATTTATGAATTGTTTGCTTGGATTTTCCTGCGTCTAAGAAGAGAGACACAATGAACATTTGTAATTCCACCTGACACAAACTGGGTAAACAATAAAAAAAGTTATAGAGGAGTTCTCCTCTATAACTTACTTCATTGTATAAACAGTGAAAGTAGCGATGAAATAAATAATAACAATCAAAATGGAAGGTAACATGTAAAAAAGCGTACTCCGCTTGTTTTTTCGAGTAATGCTATACAAAATAACGAGCACAACAATAATAGAAGACACGGTCGTTATAATGTTTGAAGGACTTGCATGCTGAAAAATATTTGTCTTAAAATAAATGGCATCTGTAAAGGAAAGAAGCATGATGTTAAACGCATTACTGCCGAGAAGAGAGCTCACACCCATACTATAATTTCTTAATTTCAAAGCAGTAGCAACACTTACAGCATCGGGGAGTGATGTACTTGCTCCCACCAGAAAGGATCCTACAAAAGAGGCGCCAAGACCCGTGCTCTCTGCAATTCGATCCGCTGTCAATGTGAGCACAGTGCCTACTATCATAATTCCTACCGCTGATAAGATAAACATGGTTAGTACTCTACGGTAAGAAAATTCACCATATTTTTCGTTTTTACGACTCTTTCTTTTCACTTGTTCTTCCGTTTGACGATTGATCCATTTAACCCCAACGAAGTAAACAAGCACTAAAATGACCGAACTATAGCCAATGTGGAAGATACTCGCAGGTAGGGTCAACGATAGGCCGGCAACAACAATTAGTGTCATTACGATAACTAAATAGATATAGAGTTTACTACCTAGATCAGTTTGTCCCATAATTTGTTCTCGTCGGTAAACCATATCGAGAACTGCAAGAGCCAATAGATTAAATAAATTACTTCCGAGTAAATTCCCAATCGCTAGATCAGGACTATCGATGGCAATCGCCGTGACACTTGAAGTTAATTCCGGAAGCGAAATAGCGGCACCGATAATAATGCCCATAAAAGCAGAAGATGTTTTGGTTTTTTCACTAATGGCATCTCCATACATGGCAAGACGAGTTGCCACAAAATAAGTTGCGATAGCTGCTAAAATAAATAAAAGAATGGTAAGAATTAAATTCATAGATGTTCTCCTTCAAAAGTTCGTTTCTCACCTTCACCATTACCTTCGCTTCACAAACCTAAACCACTACTTCATAGATGTAGTTAAAATGTAATGGTTCAAAATTGTTGATATTTGATCGAAAACAATCATACCTACGAAAGGTTCTGAGGAGATACGTGAAATATTTATAAGAGAATCACCCATAAAAAACGCTCCCATTTACATAAATAAAAAAGAACCCGCTCTAAAAGAGCAGGCTTCCAATGAACAGGTCATAGGACAATGACGTTATTTGAGAAACATCGAAGGGTCTTTTAGGACTTTGTAATGTTGCCATTCATAAGGTAATAATTGTTGATATCGTTTTTCTAAATAGCGATTATCTACGAGGAGTAAAAGGCCATGATCCGTTTCAGTACGAATGAGTCGCCCCCCCGCCTGTTGCACACGGTTCATGCCAGGATAAACATATGTATACTCGAAACCGTTTTTCCCGTCTTGTTCAAAGTAAGTTTTCATTAATTGGCGTTCAGTATCAAAGTTAGGCAAACCAACCCCAACCACGACGACACCTGTTAAACGCTCCCCTTTTAAATCAATTCCTTCAGAAAAAACCCCACCCACTACAGCAAAACCTACTAAACTTGTCTCCCGATCTGATGTAAACTCGTTTAAAAAAGCTTCTCGTTCTTCTTCTGTCATGCCGCTTTTTTGTATCATCGTTTCTGCTTCAGCGGGAGTGTTGAATGCACGATAAACTTCTTCCATATAACCATATGAAGGAAAAAAGAATAAGTAATTCCCCGGTTTCGTTTTAACAACATTCTCTAGAAGCGAAACAAGCGATGGCAACGTTCGTTCTCTGTCACGATATTTCGTCGAAAGTGGTGCGATCATTACCTCAGCATGTTCGCGCGGAAATGGAGATGGAATTCGGACCGCATAATCCTCATCTCTCCAACCGAGCATGTTTTGATAATACGAAAAAGGCATAAATGTTGCTGAGAAGAAAACATTTGCTCGAAACCCTTTCCTCATTTTTTGGAGAAGATGAGAAGGGTCAAAGCAAAAGAGCTTCATTTTCACCTCCGACTTCCCTGCCTCTACATAGGTAATAAATCGTTTATCATATAGTTTAGCGATCCGAATAAAGTTCTGTGCTAAAAAGTATGTTTCTAACAGAAGCTCATCGCTTCCTTGTTGCAACAATTCTTTTTCACTTACCTGTACAAACGTATCTAGTTGAACAATGAGTTCCTCATCCACTTCTGACAAAACGAGAGATCCATTATGAGTCGATTTCCGATAGTCAAGAAACGTACGGTTAAGCTCAGCTGCCGCTAGTGAAATGGCATGGTTGTGCTTTTTATAAGCGCGCTTCAGTTCAAGAAATGGGGATTTCATTAATTCAGCTGAATACATTTCTCTCGCCCTATCAACAAGATTATGCGCTTCGTCAATAAGTACTGTCGTTTGTTTCTTTTGCTCATCGATTAGTCTTTTGAGTGAGACACGGGGGTCAAATAAGTAATTATAATCACAGATAACCGCGTCTGCTGTATAAGTCAAATCAAGGGAAAGTTCAAAAGGACATAAACGATGCTTCTTTGCATAGTGTTCAATTACGTTTCGCGTAATTAACGTTTCGTTGCTTAAGAGATCAAGCATGCCTTCGTTTATTCGATCGTAATAGCCGTCGGCGAATTCACAATAGTCCTTTTGACAGATTGTTTTTTCTTTAAAACAAATCTTATCTCTTGCCGTAATGGTTACGGAAGAAATGTGAAGGCCATTCTTCTCCATAAGTTGAAAAGCTTCCTGTGCGGTTTCTCTCGTAATGGTTTTTGCGGTAAGGTAGAAAAGCTTTGTACCAAACCCTTCTCCCATTGCTTTAATAACAGGAAATAATGTACTAATCGTTTTTCCGATCCCAGTCGGCGCCATCGCAAACAACGTGGCTTCCTCCTGTACCGTTTTATAGACGCTTCCAACTAACTTTCGCTGTCCTTCTCTGTAAGTATGAAAGGGAAACGCAAGGGCTTTACTGCTTTGACTTCGCAACGTCATATGTTTCTGCTTCCACCTTGCAAACGGCGCATACTGCTCAACCATGCGTTGCATGAATTCTCGCAGATCAGCTGCCTTTAGATACTGTTGAAATCGAATAATGTCATTCGATTCTGACTGAATATACGTTAATTGAATGGTAATCTGTTCAAGGTTATATTTCTCAACAGCCATATATCCATAACATTTTGCTTGCGCCCAATAGACGGGGTGCGTCTGTTCATTCACCTCAGAGAGCGGGAGAGATGTCGATTTAATTTCATCAATCATATAATGATCACCGTTCATTAGTAGACCATCGCACCGTCCCTCGATATGAAAGCTCATTTCTTCGTAATCCACCCTGGTCTCTAAGGGAACTTCCTTTTTATCCAATTCACCATACGTTTTTTGAACCATCTGATGAAGTCGTGTTCCTTCCGTCATACTGGTCGCTGTTCGAAAACGTAGATCAATACTTCCACTTCGAAATGCATACTCAACAAGCGGTCGTACAGACACATTAATGATTTCATCCATCTTATCACCTATTATTTTCGTTTGTGCACTTTCATTAAAAGACCACCTTTAATGCGTAACGAGACAAGTGGTTCTGCTTCTACAGGATGGTCGTGCAATTGTTGAAGATGAAAGCTTTTTCCTATTGTTGAAAATATCAATTGAGCTTCATAAGTAGCAAACTGACTTCCGATACAGCTTCTAGGTCCTCCCCCAAATGGGAAATAAGCAAAAGGGGCATGCTTTTCTTTCATTCGATATAAGGAAAACTGCTCCGGTTTTTCAAAGAATGTCGGATTGCGATGCATGATGTAAGGGCTAATCAAGAACGATGACCCTGGTTTAAAATAATGCCCTATTAAAGCAACTGGTTCGATCGCTTCTCTTAATATCACCCAGGCAGCAGGATAAAGTCTTAGCGTCTCTTTGAAAAACAGTTGTGTCAGAACGAGTTGGTGATGACTTAATTCTCTTGCCTCTTTCCATTCTTTTAAAAGTAGCTGTTCAATTTCTTCATTTTTTGAAAGCTCATACCACATCCATGATAGCACGTTAGCAGTTGTTTCATGACCAGCAATAAGCATTGTTAAGGTTTGACTTCTCACTTCTTCGCTCGAAAGTGGAGAACCGTCCGTATACGTTGTTTCTTGAAGAAGAGATAGCAAATGATTGCCTTTTGGTGTGTTTTGAATTAATTGATCTGCGAGTTCATTTAAGCGGTTCTTCCCTAATTTGTATTGTTTGTTCCGTTTTGTAGGTACAAACTCTGGTGATGGAAAAGGGAGGAATAAGTCAGAAGCAGATTTCTCAATAATATGGGTTACCGCTGTGACAAGTTCGATGCTTTCTTTCTTTGAAATATCTTGACCAAACATGGTTTTCATAATAATTCTTAATGTTAGCCTCATCATTTCTGTGCTAATACAAATGACTTCTCCATCATCCCATTCTTTCATAAATTGTTTCGTTTCATCGAGGATAATCGAGATATAATGGTTCATCTTCTCTTTATGAAAAGCAGGCATGATCATTTTTCGCTGCCGCTCATGTGTTTTGCCTTCTGAGGTTAATAGCCCTCGCCCAATCGTTTGGCTCAATAACGATGCAGAGCTCCCTTTTTGAAAAGATTCTGCATTGGTAACAAGAATTTGTTTGACTGCGTCAGGTTGATGGACGACAAAAGAAGAAGCACCGAGCTCTACAAAATCCGCTATATCGCGGGTTTTTGATAAAAAACCTAATGGATCCTTACGAAAGGAGAAATAATTCTTCAAACGTATACCCGATAACTTTTCAACACTCACGGAAACCACCACTCACTATTTTCCTCTATTATAGAAAGAACGGGATAGTACTTGCAATTTATAACAGGTTACGATGCAAAAAAAAACGCTCTCACTAATCAGTGAGAGCGTTTTTTGCTTACTTTACATTGATCGCCCAGTTACCGTTTCGGAAAATCGCTTCCGTTGTTCCGTCTGCTTTGACACCATCAATATCAAGTTCTCCAGAACCCATCATAAAATCAACGTGCGTAATACTGTTGTTTACACCATGATGATCCAGTGCTTCATCATCCATATCTGCTCCGCCTTTAATACTGCTCGGATAAGCCTTTCCAAGAGCTAAATGACAGGAAGCATTCTCGTCATAAAGCGTATTAAAGAAAATTAGCCCTGATTGAGAGATAGGAGATTGGTGTGGTACGATCGCGATTTCGCCTAGTCTCCGCGAACCTTCATCCATGTTCAATAGATTTTCAAGCGTTTCATAGCCTTCTTCCGCAGAAAAATCCACAACTTTTCCATCTTTAAACGTTAGCGAGAAGTCGTTGATTAAATTACCACCGTAACTTAATGGTTTCGTACTAGATACTGTACCACTCACGCCATACTTATGAGGTAATGTAAAGACTTCTTCCGTTGGCATATTTGCATTAAATTCAGTGCCCTGTTCAGAAAGAGAAGATCCTCCTTTCCATATATGTCCTTCCGGTAGTTCAATTTCCAAATCTGTTCCTGGCGCTTTATACACAAGTTTCTTATAGTTTCGATCATTCAGAACCCCTCTTGCTTTAGCAAGAGTAGCATTGTGATCATTCCAGGCAGCAATCGGATTTTCCTGATCTACCCGCGTAATCGTAAATATCTGGTCCCAAAGCTTTTCAATCGCTTCCTCTTCTGAAGAATCAGGGAAGATTTTCTTTGCCCATTCTCCATTTGGAATTGCAACGATTGACCATGTAATTTTGTCATTCATCGTATATTTACGGAAGTTTTTCATTGCTTCGCCACTTGCTTTATTTGAAGCAGAAATGCGTGATGAGGTAATCCCCTTTAACAAATCAGGATTAGTAGAACGGATAGACAGAATAGCCGCGCCTTCTTCGGCAAAGTGATCATACATTTTAACACGCCATTCAGGAACGTTTTCAAGCACATCCTGGGCAGCATTTTCATACCATAAACGGTCTAGAGCATCATCGCTCCAATTAATATGTACTGTCTTTGCGCCTATTTCGTAGGCTTTTTTTACAACGATTCGAGTAAATTCAGCACCTTCAATCGATGAATTAATGACAAGCATTTGTTCTTTTTGTAGATTAACCCCTCGTTTAAGGGCAAGTTCGGCATACTTTTCTAACATGATTTGTTCTGGCAATATAATTCCTCCTTCGTTTCCTAACGACTACTTAAAATTTTAACAAAACTGACTCTTTCTGTCCTCTTAATCGTGATGATTTGTTTAAACTATTGGAAAGTAGTGTGAAAAATGACAAATATAAATTCAAATCAACTAAAGGAATGTCTATGCGACCATACGATTACTGTATTCGGAACAGGAGAAGTGAGTACGCCACCGGATCGAGCGGTCATTATTACTGGTGTCACGACTACATCTGAACAAGTAGCTGAAGCGCAGGAAGAAAATGCGATGCTTATCGCTGCCGTTGTATCGTCTCTTCATTCTCTCGGTATTCCTTCAGGTAATATTCAAACCTCTGATTATCGAATTGAAGAAAATGTACGCTATGAAAACAACGTCAAAATTTTGCTTGGTTACAAAGTAACGCATCTCCTTAAAGTGTACGTAGAGCCAGTGAGGGAAGCTGGAGCCGCAATCGATGCAGCTGTAGCTTCAGGGGCAAATGTGGTCTCGGATATTCGCTTTGAGTTAAAAGATCCAAACATCGTTTACCAAAAGGCGTTAGCCATTGCGATAAAAGATGGAGAGCAAAAAGCTAAAACAATTGCACAAGCGCTCCAAATTCCCTTACCGCATTCCCCGCATCAAATTGTTGAAATGAGTTCCTATTCACCTTCTTCACGGATGTTTAGCGACGTTCAAACCACTCAAATCCAAACAGGTCAATTAGTGATAACTGCTCAGTTAAAAATAATTTATCTCCTGATATAAAAAAAGGGCGTTTTGTACGCCCCCAATCTTACTTCGTCATCGCATGTTCAACTTTAATGCAACGATCCATTATAACTTTAATGTCATGTTTTTTTCCATATTCGTACGCTTCTTCATTTAACACACCTAGCTGGGCCCAGAAAACATCTGCTCCAATGTCAACAGCATCCCTCATAATATCTGGAAGATACTCACTTCGTCTGAAGACGTTAACGATATCAACGTGACCTTCAATTTCTTTTAGAGAATTTACCGCTTTTACACCTAGCGCATCATCTATTGTCGGATTGACTGGGATGATGTCATAACCAGCATCCTTCATCGCTTGTGATACCATGAAAGAGGTACGGTTAGGATTATTTGACAAACCAACGACTGCAATTCGCTTCTTCGTTTTTAGGATGTTACCAATCTCTTCTCTTGTTGGGTTTTGAATTGTCATTTACGCTCGCCCCTTTATTTTTTGTATAAGTCTATTATAAAAGATGTAAGACAACAGCAACACTATTTCGCTCAAATGCGAGAACAGAGTCGAGTCATTTCTTTTATGATCAGCTCAGGGGAGTCATAGGGGATATTGTGTCCTGCACCCTCTGCCTTTATGTAAACTGAATGAGTAGAAAGAATTGTTTGCTCTTGAATTAGCTTTGTCCATACTTTCTCAATTGGAATAGCTTTTGCTTACGGTAGGCCTGCATTTATTCGTTGTTCTTTTGAGTACTCCGCATCTCTTCCAATCACGGTTAAAGGAACGTCTGGAAAACCTTCTTTATTTAGTCGCATAGCACATTGAGGCATATGGCAAATCTCAGCTCCTACAGCTCTGTACAACGAACGACTCGTTTCGTGGTCAATTAAAGCAATCTACACTCCCCGCTCCCATAATTTGAACTTTTTTTATAGGCTAAAACAGTTAATCCACCGGATATGATTTCCTTCCACTCATAAAGTGATCCCCAATTCCCGATAACAATACAATCGGCGTAATAGTATGATTAGAAAGAACATATTCAATAACACCATGTTTTGTGGTTACCACGCAAGATTCCATCATTTTGTAGCTCCCTCCTATTACCCTCATCGTACCTCAAAACAATTGGTAGATCGAACCATATCAGAATTATTCTTTTTTTCAAAAAATAATACGCATCGTAAGAATAGGTTTGCTATAATTTTTCTTAATTAAATAGAAGGGAGATTTCAATATGTTAAAAATTCTGGAGCTAATGACATTACAGAGGAGGGACGACTCGATTTAATGTAAATGACTCCCTCCTGTCTTTCTATTGTCGGAACTTACAATGAAAGTTGGAGGATCATGTCTTCTTTATCAAAACGTAATCTTACCCTATTGTTCTGGGTACATTTTTTTGGCACCATTAGTTTCTTGCAGCCCGTTTTAACATTATTTTATATGGAAAAGGGGTTAAGTGAAGCTAACATTCTGGTTATCTTAATGTGCTGGAGCGGAGCGGTTTTAATAGGAGAAATTCCAACGGGTGTCTTCGCAGACCGTTTTGGCGCAAGGGTATCGTTTCTAACAGGATCTGTTACTAAACTTTGTAGTATCGGTATTCTGTTTGTAGCAGATAACCTGGGCTTGTTTATGCTATTTAGCATTTTAAATGGGTTATCAGTTACTTTTTTCTCTGGAGCTGACGAAGCACTGATTTACGAATCATTAAAAAAAGATAACAAGCAACATAAAATGGATGAAGCAATGGGAAAAATCCAATCAGCAGGGTTTATGGCTATGATGTTTGCCGTTCTTTTTGGATCATTAATTGCAAAGGATCTTCAACAAGAACAGTTTCAGTTACTGATTTTTTTAAGTATGATATCTTACATTGTTGAACTAGTTCTTTTGTTTTTCATTCAAGAACCACCTGGAAAAGTGACCATCTCTGGAACTTCGCTACAAAATGTACTTGAAGGTGTAAAGGTGATCAAAAAAGCACCTCAGCTGTTAGTAATGTTTTTGAACGTTACACTCGTTTTTATCCCTACAGTAGCAGTTTTTCAAAAATTTGATCAACCACTTCTGATCAGTTCTGGGCTACCAGTTTATTTCATTGGACCGGTTTATGCTGTTGGTGCTTTACTAGCCTTTTTGTCATCAAGAAGTATCGGTATGCTAAATAGAAAGTTTTCCTATTCTTTTTTAATGTACACGTCTGGCTTCCTTTCCGCTTTTGGACTGTTACTAGCGGCGCTTTTTCAGGAACAGCTATGGATAATTTTGTTTGTGGTATTGTTTTTAAGGTGGATTGGTGCTATTCGCTACCCGATCTATTCCCAACTCAGCAACAACATCATTCCATCTCCTATAAGAGCGACTACCATCTCACTCTTATCGATACTTGACTCAGTCTTTGACTTAGTGATTTTTTTATTATTGATTGTTTTTGCTATCGATGGCATCCAGGGAATTCTAATTGGGGCGGGTTTTATCGCTTTCATTGGGTCTGTACTTCCAATCCAAAAACAATCAAAACGTGCAAAGCTGGGAACTAGCCCAATAAATCGCTAAATAAATTTCCAGAATGGTTTGCAATTTATAAGAGCCGGTGCTATTATATATTTAAACCATTTTACTATTAATATATTTAGGATTTAAATTAGCTGTAGCTTCGAAAGAGGGTAACAAAGTTAAATCCTCTTTCAAAAGCTGCAGTTTTTTAATGTAAACGTATTACAATGGTAAATGGTGAATTTTAAATTATGTACGATGAGGTACATTAGGAGGCAATTTTTTATGCAAAACGGTAAAGTAAAATGGTTCAACGCTGAAAAAGGTTTCGGTTTCATCGAAGTTGAAGGTGGAGACGACGTATTCGTACACTTCTCTGCAATCAACGGCGAAGGTTTCAAAACACTTGACGAAGGCCAAGAAGTTAACTTCGAAATCGTAGAAGGTAACCGCGGACCACAAGCAGCTAACGTAACAAAAGCATAAATCGCTTTACAAGCCCCCGACGAATTTTTCGTCAGGGGCTTGTTTCTTTGGTATAAATCACCAATGTTGAATCTTTCCACGTTTTCCTTACTTCAGATAACGATAGACATTGATATGGATGAAACATTGTTTGTCTATTTTTGTTTAATACTTGCGTTTCGCTTATTGCATAACATCCATGAACAACTTGATCATTTTGGAACCACACTAGTACGTCATGAGGTGCTACATGATTTCTAACCCTAGCGTGGTAGCCATAACTGTTGAGTGAAGAAAGAAACTCTCTTTCTTTTATCCACGTTTTGGTATATGTTTGAGCGGCCTCCTTATCAAGATTCATCAATGTAAATGAAAAGCAATTAGGTCCGTTACAACCGATAAACGTGTTAATCAAAGGGCTATTCACCATCTCCTCCCCAACTTGTAAAGAAGACAATGAAATGAAATTCCTTGAAGTCATTTCTAACAACTTAAACCTGAATGATAATGGTAACTGCCTCCAGCTCCACCCTTGCAAAACGACGATTTTTTCCTGTCTATACATTAAACAACATTCATCTAGAATAGCCACAATGGCTGGATCGGTATCGATTGTCAGGAGTTCTTGATACTTAAAATTATAACCTCGCCCGTATTCCAATTGTGATAGAAGACGTTTTTGCTGCTTTCCTTATCGAGCGATAAAAATAACTCGTTTGAAACTTTAGCTATCCACTCGGCCTCAGGATGAACATTCCATGTTAGAAATAAAGTTCTCTCATCAAGACTTACATTAGCATATCCGTCTTTTCTAGAAATGACTTTAAATTCCCTGGGATCATGCTTAAAGAACAAAAGATCATAATCCGGTACAAATCGTTTCTCCCATATTTCTAAGACCCTACTCGTTAATCGATTATTTTCCACCCATACCCCTTCGACTTCTTCCTATCTGCTTTTGTTCATTCAGTCATTAAAACAAGGAGAAAGCTGTTTATAGAGAACCAGCTCATCATAAATTGGTATGCCTCGCTCTCCAATTAACGGAATTTCCGGCTTCACCTGTCGAGCCCGATCTACTGCCCCATGAATAACTTCTTTTATGCGATAACCTTTTCGTTGATAGAAACTTAAAGCATGCATATTATCATTTGTTGTAATTACTTTAATGAGCAGGATTTGTTGTTCTACGGCAATTAACTCTACCATCATCATTAATCGTGAACCTATCCCTTGATTTTCTAACGCACGATCAAGAGAAGTAATTTCAATCACACCATCATTACGTTTGAAAGTCACAACACCTTTCATTTCTCCCGTTGTACTTAATGCTACAAATCCCTCTAATTCATGGAGGTTGTATGTTCCTGTAGAAATCACCATTTCTGAACGTGAACTTCCCCATGAAGAAGTTAAAAAATCTTCTGCTTGTTTCAGATGGAGGGAGTTGAGCGGTTCGATGTCATACGTTGCAAGGTCTTTTACCATTAGCAAACAGTCATTCCAGTTACCTTCGTGATATTCATGATTCGGAAGAATACCAATAGACCTAAACCCGACTTTCTCATAACAGCATATAGCTCGTTTATTCCACCGCTGTGGGTCCATAACAATGAAGCTGCCCTTTAACGTCATTTTAATGTAGTGAACTATCGATTGAACAAGTTTTTTTCCTATCCCTTGATTCCAATATGACGTTTCGCCTATAAACTGATCCATACTATAAGAGTTATTTGGAAGAGAAATACCATCAATCTCTCTTAATGAATAAAATTGAATATAGCCAATTGGATTATTTTTATATAGTACAAGGCATCTTATTTCATCGTCTTCTAAAAAGAAATCTTCTATCACTTTCTCTTTCGTATAGCGTCGATCTTTTCCTTCATAATAGGACAAGACGCTAGGATCTGTTAACCACTTTAAAAGATAGTTCTCATCTCCATCTTTTAAATAACGAATGTTTAACTCTCCTGATTTAATAATAGGTTCCATTTCACCCTCCTAATCTGTTTCATCCTTTTTCTTTACATTATCGGAATTTTCCAACTTAATATGAAGAAGGACTGGTAAAACTTTTATTAGAAAAGTACACATTATTAGTAATATATTTCACCATTTTCGGGTATAATAGTAAGTTCGGGATGTATCAATATCCTTATTAGTATGTTACACTTATAGAAACTTATTAGAGATGGGATATGATAAACATATATGGGAAAATACATGATTGACCACCAAAAACAAATTGTCCATAGGACAGCTTACGCTGGTGATGAATGTCATTTACCCGAAACTCCGATCAAAGATCGTACTGAAGCGAATCATGAACAAGAATTACTCGTTTATTTAAGACAAAAAGGCTACCGCAAATGCGCCTCGTGCTTTTTTGGATCAACCTTTGAAGAATCTTATGAACTCGAGAATCCGCATAGATACGTTTAAATATGAAGAAGTTAAATACATGATTTCAGAGGCAGGATACAAATTTCCCTGCCTCTTTTTTGTGTTCATTCCAACTCTTACAAAATAGTAAATGGATCTTCTTTTACCTCACACATTCGCTTATATGAAGAGATTTCCTTGAAATTCTTTTATTGTTAACGGTTTCACGATATAATGCAATTGGTCGCTTTTTTCTGAACACTTTTTTTATTCAAGAGTTTGTATTTTCATGTTACATAAAAGGAGATGATATGTTATATTCATAACTATGTTTTTATAAAAATACGATCCGTTTGATAGAAAATCCGTTGCGAAACGACAGAGGTGACACTACGTGAACAGTACTCATCAAAGAAAAGTAACTTCAGAAGGTTTATTAAAATTCATCATTCCATCTCTCATTGGTATTTTCTTATTCATGATTCCAATACCAAATGATGAAGGTGTTACAATTCCAATAGCGAAATTGGCTGGTTGGTTACAAGGATTATTTGGAACAACCATTCCTTTTTCCCTACCCGCAATTATGACTATTATTATTTCAATAACAGCGTTACTTAGCGTTTACGCTATTATCGTAAAACCTGATTGGGTTACGAAGCGTCCATTTTTAACGAGTCTTCTCCAAGTATCCTGGGTTTGGTTAATCGCTCGAATTCTTGGAATGATTTTCGCTATCTTAACTCTATATCAAATCGGTCCTGAATGGGTTTGGTCAGATGCAACTGGAGGGTTATTATTAAACGATCTGATTCCAATTCTGTTTTCTGTATTTTTATTTGCAGGACTCTTTTTACCACTGCTCTTAAATTTTGGTTTGTTAGAATTTTGTGGAACGCTTCTTACGAAAATCATGAGACCAATTTTCACGCTACCTGGTCGCTCCTCGATCGATTGCCTTGCATCGTGGATGGGTGACGGAACGATCGGTGTACTATTAACAAGCAAGCAGTACGAAGATGGTTATTATACGAAGCGTGAAGCTGCAGTAATTGGAACAACTTTCTCAGTTGTCTCTATCACCTTTAGTATCGTCGTGCTTCAACAAATGAAGCTTGAGCAATATTTTATTCCATATTATTTGACGATAGTACTAGCAGGCGTTGTAGCAGCTGTTATTATGCCTAGAATACCGCCTCTATCACGAAAGCCTGATACAACTTATGAAACAGCGGCTGAAGCACCTGATGATACAATCCCAGAGGGACGCTCTCGCTTTCAGTGGGGCGTCATGCAGGCAACCAAAACAGCTGAAGACAATCGCGCTTCACATGTTGTTAAAGGGGGAATTCAAAATGTTCTCGACATGTGGATGGGTGTTATTCCCATTGTAATGGCTATTGGGACAATAGCATTGATTATTGCTGAAACAACTCCCCTTTTTAATTATCTTGGTGCTCCATTTGTTCCAATTCTTCATTTAATGCAAGTTCCAGAAGCAGCTGAAGCTGCTCAAACAATGGTTATCGGATTTGCAGATATGTTTTTACCAGCAATTATAGGTGCTGATATTGAAAGTGATTTGACGCGCTTTGTTATTGCAAGTCTATCAGTTTCCCAGTTAATATATATGTCTGAGGTTGGTGGGCTATTGCTCGGTTCTAAAGTACCTGTTCGATTTATTGATTTATTTATCATTTTCCTAGAACGTACAATTATCTCATTACCAATCATTGTTATCATGGCACATATAATCTTTTAACGAGAAAAACCGGAACTAATTTGTTCCGGTTTTTTTATATTTTATCTTGTTTTAATGAAGGTTTTATGTATTCTTTAATGGTCATATTAAAATTTATATTTCTAGTACGGTATATGAAATTTATTTTTAGCTGAATTGTAAAACAGCGGCTACTAGGCCGCTGTCGGTATTAATGATTAAAATTAATCACTATTTTTCCCTTTGCATGATGAGACTCACTTAGCTCGTGTGCTTCTTGAATACCTTCTTGACTAAATGGGAAGCGGTGTCCGATCGTCGCTTTAATATGACCGTTCTCCATTAATGAAGCGATCTCTTTTAATTGTTCTCCGTTTGGCTCTAGCCAAACGTTTCCAGACCGAACGCCTTTTTCCTTCGCTTTCTCCTGATCAGGTTCACCTACAATCGATACGAGGCGACCACCACCACGTAAAACTGAAAAACTCTTCTCTTGAATATCTCCTCCCATTGTATCAAGGACAACATCATATTCTTCAAGTTCTTCTGAAAAATCCTGTTCGCGATAATTAATGACTTTGTCAGCTCCAAGTGATTTTAAATATTCTTCATTTTTACCACTTGCCGTAGTAGCTACATAAGCTCCCTTATACTTAGCCAGCTGAATTGCAAAGCTTCCTACACCACCAGCCCCTGCGTGAATCAATACTTTTTCATCTTTTTGAATGTCGGCAAAATCAATTAAACACTGCCAGGCTGTTAATCCCACAAGAGGTACGGATGCCGCTTCTTCATAAGAAATGGCGTCAGGAATACGTGCCAGCAAATGATCGTCCACTACTACTTCCTCTGCATATGTACCATTTGCAGTTGTAGCCGGTCTTGCAAATACACGATCTCCTACTTTGAATCCTTCAACAGAAGAACCCACTTCTTTAATCACTCCAGCGATATCCCAACCAAGAATAATAGGAAAGTTAAAAGGAAGCATTTCTTTTAAATAGCCTTCTCGTAGTTTCCAATCAATGGGATTAACGGAGGTTGCATAGCTCGTTACTAAAACCTGATTTTTGTCTGGCGACGGGGAAGCCAATTCCTTCTCAACGAGCTGATCTTTATCACCATATTGTTCGATTACGACTGCTTTCATAGTAGAAAACTCCTCTCAATCAAGATTTCTCTACTATGTTCCCTTTCTTTCCCCATTTCTAAACAGTCGAACTTTCAATACGACCAAATTTAGAAAGGGTGATCAAGTTCTGAACAGTCAATACCCCCTGCCACTCTCTTTTGGCAACTTCCCATTGATCTTCAAACTGTCCCCAAGACCAGCTTGGTTCCCAGCTTCCATTATCAAGCTGTTTTTCAATCAAATAATCCAAGTTAACATCCAGCTCTTGATTGAGCTCTTTAGCAAAAGGAGATTGTATAGAGTCGGCTAATGAAATGGGCTGTACTCCATACTGATTCCATTTTTCAGGTGGATCAATGATAGATGAAAGCTTCTGCTCTATTTTTTGATGAATTTTCTGATAAACATCTCCACCCGCTAGCTTTGCTAAGCGAAGGTAACATTGCACTTCATGAATTTCATATTCATTTAAATCCTTCAGATGGTTCATTACTATATCGAATGCCTTTGTGGTTAGAGGATGTTGCACGTCATAGTGTATAAGATAACCCACGATTTCTGCATCAGGATTAGCAGAATAGTTGACGATCTTGTCTGAAACATGCCACCACGGTGCATGCGGCACATCATTCACAGAAAGTGGTACTGATTGCCAGCCGTTCGTTTGAAAAGTATGAAGGAAATAGTTTGTTCCGTCCACAACAAACGGATGCTGAGCATTTATGTTAAGCTGATATAGGTATTGAAATGCAATGGTTGTCCCCAGAGGAGATGACTTTTGCAACCGAAAATCAGGCTCAATATTGTTTCCAAAACCACCATCTTCATTCCGGAAGACTTCAAGTTCTTGAAGGACTCGCTCCTTCTCCCCTACCCCTCTCCAGTATGCGAAATACTCGCGATCGAGCGGTCTTGCATATAGCGCTATAAATTCGCATGCTTTTTCAAACTGTTTCCTAGATAAGATTTTCAAGGTTATCATTCCTTTCCAACTTCCCCCACTTAAGCTATTTCTGTACACCATTTTCATATCCTTCTTTCTTGAAATTATTACGCAAAATAAGTAGAGTAATAGAAAGAAAGCGATTTCGAAAAAGGAGGATTTTTATGAAAGTTTTAATTTTTGGTGCAGGAGCACTAGGTACATATTTCGGATTAAGATGGGCAGATAGCGGCACAGATGTTTCCTTTTATGTACGCGAAGGAAGAAAAAAGCAAATTGAGCGTGAAGGATTACAAGTGACAAGTGTAAAAGGCGATACAAAAGTCTCTTCCCCTACACTTGTTACGAACCCCTCAGAAGCTACTTCACCTGATGTAGTGTTATTGGGCGTAAAAGGATACCACCTTGAAGACACCATTCCTGTACTTAAAGAGTTTGTCGCGAAAGGAGCAAAGGTGCTTCCGATCTTAAATGGCATTGAACATATCACAATCCTACAAGAAACGCTTGGGAAAGAAGCTGTTTTAGGTGGTTTATCGTATATTATTGCGACACTTGATGACCGCGGACATGTCCATCATACAAGTGACCTCCATGAATTGATATTTGGTCCATTGCATCCCTCTCAAAAAGAAGTATGTGACTCATTAAACGAAATAAATGAACGTGCGAATTTCAACTCACAATTAACTTCTAACATCGAAGAAGAGATGTGGAAAAAATATATGTTTATTTCAGCTATGTCTGGCGTTACAACAGCTGGAGATCTTCATACAGGAACTATTCGAGATGTCCCTGAAACACTTAAACTTGTCGAGAACGTGATGACAGAAATCAAAGCTCTTGCTTCACTGTATGACGTCCACATCAATCAAGCAGATATCGATCGTCGCATGGAATCATTTCATTCCCTACCATATGAAGCGACGTCTTCGATGCATCAAGATAAAAGGAAGAAAAATAAACTTGAAGTTGAACATCTCCAAGGAGGAGCGTTACGTCTTGCTAAGCAGGTACAATTAAACCTGCCATACACGGAAACCCTCTATCGTTTAATAAAACCTTACGAAACTCAGAACAGTTAGCATAGAAAAAAGCGAGGATCTCTCCTCGCTTTTTTCTATGCTTTTACCCTGGCTTCTGATGAAAAAAGTTTTTTGGGATTTGCCTCAAATAATATGGCTATGGTTTCATCCGTAATACCGGCTGCCTTTAATTTCGGAAGAATTTCTTCAAAAATATACACTGGCTGCCAGTTCGCCATAATTTTCTCGACTTGCTCTGGAAGCACCGGGGGACGCCCCATCCAGTAGTTGACAGTATCATGCGAAAGCATAATTTGTTTTTCATATCCACTACTAAGTAATCCAATCAACGTGATAAGACGCTCTTTGTCGAATGGTGCTCCAACAAGCCCCTGAATGCCAAATCGATCGAATCCGATGTTCACTCCTAATTCTAATGTTCTTAAATGATAGGCGGCATCCGTATTGCCACACATATGCCCGATAATAATTGACTGAGGGTTTACGCCTTCTTCCACTAGGAGCCTGGCTTGTTCAGGACCCATTGTTCCTTCTTGCGTGTGGGTTAATATTGAAATACCTGTTTCTTTATGCACTCGAGCAGCTGCTTTAAAAAACATCATCTCATAATCCGTAATCTGGTCTTTACTAGATGCTAACTTAATTATGCCTGGTTTAATTCCAGTTGTTCCAATACCATCTGTTATTTCCTTTATAAACATTTCATATATATCTTCTTCCGCTGTTCCAAGACCTTGCCTAAACTTAAAATAAGGCGTTGCTCCTTCTCCCTCATAGTAGTAACCAGTCGCACAAATAATTTGAAGGCCCGTTTCTGTTGAGATTTTTTGAAGAAGCTCCGGATTTCTTCCACATTCGTTTGGCGTTGGATCTACAACCGTTCTTACACCGTGAGTCATGACACTTTCGGCCACTGAAATTCCAACTTGAAGTGCCTCCTGAAAATCAAATGCTCCAAGAGAAATATCACCGCTAAATCCTGGATAACCAAAAGCAAAATGTTCGTGAACTAATGTTTTACCGAGCTGATCAACCGGTATTGGACCAGTAACGGTTTCGACTGTTTTCCTCATATTACTTCACTCCCTCTGCTTTTTGACGCTCGTTATCCTGAAGCTTTCTCCATAAAATCTTACCACTGCTCGTTGTAGGAAAAGCGTCCATAAATTCAATCATTCTAGGGTATTTATAAGCTGCCATCTGGTTCTTTGACCATTCAATAATCTCTTCTTCTGTCACCTTCCCTTTATCATTTTCATTTAATATGACGAACGCTTTCACTGTTTCTCCTCGCCTTGGGTCCGGTACACCAACGACACACGCTTGTTGAACAGCTGGGTGTTTATATAAAATTGATTCGACTTCTGTTGGCCATACTTTAAAACCAGAAGCATTGACCATTCGCTTCACGCGATCAATCATAAAGAAATATCCCTCTTCATCATATCGACCAATATCTCCAGTTCTGAAAAAAGACTTCCCATCAATTTCAATAAATGAACTGCGATTTTCATCGTCACGATTGTAGTAGCCATCAAACACCTGAGGACCATTCACAATGATTTCGCCAGGCTCTCCAGGACCGAGCTCCTTCATTGTATTCGGATCGATGACACGAGCATCCACATCAAACGATGGTACACCAAGGCACTGAAGTTTAGGAAAATCTGGTGGATTAAAGTGTGTGTGTGAAATTGTTTCAGATAAACCATATCCTTCGATAAATCGCAGTCCAGTTAATTTGTACAATTTCTCTCCTACAGCCGCCGGTAAAGGAGCTCCTCCCCCTGCAAGTATTTTCAATGATGAGATAGAGTAGTTTGGTAGATTTGGATTTGAAAGAAAATCAATAAGCATCGTACTAATATTTACCCAGTTAGCAACCTCATATTGTTCTATATATTTGGCTGCTAAATTGCGATCCCAGCGCGTCATAATGACCATTGGTGCTCCGCTATAAATCGGTGCATGCATGCTATGAAGCATCCCCGTTACGTGAAATAAAGGAAGTGTTACAAGATGCACTCCATCCGCAGTAATATTCATCCACTGAGAGGCACCGACCGCATTTGCTTGTAGCGTTCGATTTGGATGAATACACCCTTTCGGTAAACCTGTCGTTCCAGATGTATATGGCATAACTGCAACATCATTGATCGTACGTACATACTCTCCAGGTTCATGTGAATGATGGATTGCATCTTCCCATGTATAATGATTTGGTTTGTTTACTCTGATTGTCTCTAAAGCCACCTCACCCGGTACATCACTTTCATTACCCGCATAGTAAGAGTAAGCTGCTGTAATCACATTTGTAAGAGTAGTCGTGTTAACTAACGGCTCTACTTTATCATATAGCTCTTGACCCACAATCGCTGTTTTAATCTCGCAATCCTTAATATAAAATGATAGCTCTTCTGCTGTTAACATCGGATTAATTGGGACGACAACAGCGTTAGCTCTTAAGATTGCATAATAACTAATGACGAACTGTGCGGAATTTTGCATAAAAAGAAGGACGTTTTCTCCCTCGTTTACATTCAACTGTTTAAGAAATGCAGCAGTCTGATTAACTTCATGAAGCAACTCTTTATACGTCATCTTTGCTCCATAGTATAAAATCGCTTCTTTATTTGGATATCGTTTAGCTGAAACTGTAAGATTATCATAAATGGTCGTTTCAGGAATGGTTAGAGAATAAGGTACTCGTTTCGGCCAGAACTGAAAATGATTTGATTGCATTACTTTTAGATCCCCTTTCACTTTCTCTTAATCTTCTATTTTTACAACTTCTCCATCTTCAACTGCTCCAATGGCTGGTTTCCAGTCAAATGCACCACCGTTATAAATCCCTGTTAAGTGCCATACCATTTTTTCATCAGGAAGCGACTGAATGGCGGCATCCATACTTTCCATAATCTTCGTTGGATCATCGACTGAACCTGATTCAGACATAGCATTGGCAATGACATGCATGGCCTGATAATTAAAAGCACCCTCGGCAGTCGGAATTCGATCGAAACGTTCTTTGTATTGACTGATAAACGCTTCGGCACCTGGCGCATCACTATCAATAATTGGTAGGGCACCAATCGTCCCCTCTAACTGATCAAGTCCACCAAGAACAGGTTCAATTTCTTCGATTTTTGACTGGTCCATCAGCATAAATCCTCCTTCAAAGCCCAATTCTCTTGCTTGCTTAATAACAAGAGCTGTAGGTTGTGAAGGTCCTCCTACAAACAGCACATCTGGATTATTGCTAAGCGCTTTTGTAACAATGGAGAAAAAGTCAGTATCTTTGCTAAAATCAATGGAGCCTTCAAAAACCACTTCTCCACCGTTTTCTTCCCATACTGGTTTTAGAGCTTCCGTCCAGTCTTTTCCGTACTGAGATGAAGTTGGTAACAGGGCAATTTTCTTACCAAATCGTTCCATTTGATAGTTTGTAAAAACTTCAGGATACGCACTATACGCTGGTGGAATTCCTAATGTTAGTGAATTATTCTGTTCCATAATCTTAGGCTCACTTGTATAGGCCGCAATTAAAAAATCTTCTTGTTCGTTAAACACTTGTGTGGCGAACACCCCACCGCTATGTGGAACAAAAATAATAGGTGTATCATTTTCTTGGACTAGTCTTCTTGCATTTGTTCCCGTTTCATTAGGCAAATACTGATCGTCAAGCGTTACGAGATTAATCCCGTATTTTTTGCCATCTACATCAATGCCTTCCTGATTAATTTCATCAACAGCCATTTCTAAACCGCTTAACGTATTCTCACCATAGTAAGCGGCAGGGCCACTTAAAGGGCCACTAAACCCAATATTCACTGTATTTTCCATCGTTGATTCTGCACTAGTTTCCTTGCTCGTATCTTTTGGTTCGTTTGTATTTGAAGCCCCTTCATTGCTAGAGTTACTAACTGAACCTGCCGCAC
The DNA here is from genome assembly GCF_020524165.1 of Guptibacillus hwajinpoensis. Classification (GTDB taxonomy): domain Bacteria; phylum Bacillota; class Bacilli; order Bacillales; family Guptibacillaceae; genus Guptibacillus; species Guptibacillus hwajinpoensis_D. Next base: position 578,184 of record NZ_JAIVKU010000004.1, on the reverse strand, counting down.
AACCAGCCACTACCATCATCCCGATCAACATTACCATGTAAACAAAAAGCTTTATCCCGATTCTCATTGTTTTCCCCCTATTCAAATCGATTCCGTTATTATGCTCCAATATAAGCTTTTCGAATTTGATCATTTGACAAAAGTTCCTCTTTACTTCCTTCAAGAACAATCTTGCCACTTTCAATCACATAACCGCGGTTAGAAATTTGTAGTGCAGCATTGGCATTTTGCTCAGCTAGAAGAATTGTGGTGCCTTGTTCATTGATATCTTCAATAATATGAAACATTTGCTCCACAATGAGTGGGGCAAGCCCTAGTGAAGGTTCATCTAGTAAGAGAACTTTCGGTTTTGCCATTAATGCTCGTCCAATTGCTAACATCTGCTGTTGGCCACCACTAAGAGATCCTGCTGCCTCATGACGCTTGTCATGTAAAATCGGAAAAAGGGAATACACCTCCTTTAAGCTCTGTTCCACTTCTTTTCGATGTTTTCGATGAACAAAACTACCCATTTTCAAATTTTCGTAAACGGACATTTGTGGAAACAACTTTCTACCTTCGGGACATTGCACGATTCCTTCTTTAACTAGAGAATGTGGTGATTTTCCAGTTAACTTACGATCCATAAAGATCACATCACCAGAGACAGGTTTCATCAATCCACTGATCGTACGAAATATCGTGCTTTTACCGGCTCCGTTAGCTCCAAGTAAGACAACCGTTTCACCTTTTTTTACTTCGATTGAAATATTATGAAGTACAGAAGAAGCGCCATAGTTTACATTAATATTGTTTAACTGGAGCATGCGCTTCACCTCCGAGATAGGCTTGAATAACAGCTTCATTTTGACGAATTTCTTCAGGTCGTCCTTCTGCAATTTTCTTTCCATGATTTAAGACAACTATTTGATCAGCGAGACTCATAATCATTGGCATTTTATGTTCGATTAAACAAACGGTAATTCCGTGATCAGCCATTTTCCTCATTAAATAGGCTAGCCCATCCGTTTCATCAGGATTAACACCTGCAGCAGGTTCATCGAGAAGAACCATTTCTGGATCGGTTGCTAGGGCAAGCGCAAAGGCAAGTCTCTTCTTCTCTTCCTGCGAAATAAGAGAGACAGGGTGTTCTATTACATGCATCATTTCAACAAACTCCAGTGCCTCGAGTGCTTTTTGGTATGACCGTTTTTCTTCCTCTTTTTCTCTTTTCGTTCGGAATATCGCATCCCAAATACCAGACTTTGTTCGTAGTCTATGTCCGATGAGAACATTATCAAGGACGGTCGATTGCTCAAATAAATTAGTCGTTTGAAATGTTCTCCCAATTCCAAGTCGCGCAATTTGTTGGGGGGGCATTCTGGTAATATCGTGATCTTTAAATAAAATTTTCCCTGATGAAAGTGGATGAATTCCACTTATCAGATTAAAAAAAGTAGATTTACCTGCACCATTTGGGCCAATTATGGCTGTAATCGTCCCTTTTTCAACCGATACACTCACATCTTCAACGGCTGCTAATCCCCCAAAACGTTTTGTAATTCCCTCTGTCGAAAAGAACATTACCCTGCCTCACCTACTTTCCTTTTCTCATCATGTTCTTCATTCGCTACTTTAACTCTTTGCTGTTTCTTTTTTTGTAAATAGCCATTTATACTACCAGTAATGCCACGCGGATAGTATAAAACTAATAAAACAACAACCGGGCCAAAAATAAGCATGCGATATTCTTCAAGAAACTGTAATGATTGAGTAAGTGAAATCACAATAAGTGTTCCGACAATTGGTCCTGCTAGTGTTCCAATGCCACCAACTAGAAGATACATCAGCATTTCAAACGTTACGGTAATCGCTGATATTTGTGGACCGATAAATCGGATAAACGAAGCATATAACGCACCTGAAAGTCCGGCAAATAAGGCTGATAGAGTAAATGCCAACAGCTGATTTTTCATGATGGATATCCCAATTGTTTTGGCAAGTTCTTCACTGTTTCTTATCGCAATAAACGTTCTTCCGAGAAGAGAATGCACAATACGATAACAAAGGAAAATCGTAAACGACAGAAAGAACAAAGCAAGGTAATATTGGGAGGTTAACGTATCAAACGTAATCGGTCCTAAGTTTCCTGGAGCCGGAATCCCTATTAAACCTCTTACACCACCGGTTAAACTATCCCATTTGTCAATTAAAAGATAAACAATGACACCTACGCACATGGTATAAATTGCAAAGAAGTGAGATTTGGTTCGAAGGGCGATCACCCCAACCAACGCTCCCGCAATGGATGTGATAATTACTGCTAGAAGTAAAGATAGCCAATAAGACAAACCGCCTTTCGTTGTCAAAAGACCTAGGCCATACGCTCCGATTGCAAAAAAGCCTGCGTGTGCGAGAGACAAATAACCTACGTAACCTGAAATAATATTAAATCCATAGACAGCAATGGACCAAATAAAGACCAGCGTAAGCAATTGAAGGACATACATATTCGGAAACACCAGAGGGAATAACACAGCAGCCACAGCAACGATACTGATGAGTACACGCTTCGATAAGAAGTTCAACATTACTGAACCCCCTTTGTAAATAACCCGGTGGGCTTCGCTGTAAGGATAACGACGAGTAATAGAAACGCAATAACGTCTTTATAATCAGAAGATATGTACGTTGCTCCAATACTCTCAGTTAGCCCAAGCAAATACCCACCGAGAATTGCTCCTGGGATACTTCCCATCCCACCAATGATGATAATAACAAATGCTTTCATGATGACCAGATTCCCCATAGTAGGAAAGACAAGATTTATTGGAGAAGCTAACGACGCAGCTGCGGCTGCTAAACCACCCGCGATCGCAAATGTGAGCCAAGCAACCTGGTTTGCATTAATACCTACAAGGAAAGCACCTTCTCGATTTTGAGCCATTGCAACAATCGCTGCTCCTATCATTGTTTTCGTTAAGAAAAAATGAAGCGCTAGCATTAGAATCACTGCAGCTACAATAATTAAGAGACGTTGTAACGTTACGGTTAAACCGAATAAATTAACAACCGATCCATAGGGAGTGTCCATTCTGTAGTATTCGGTACCCCACATAAACTGACCAAATGCTTCTAGAAAGAGAAGGATCCCAATGGCTGCAACCATCATTCTCATCCCATCTGCACCTTCTAGTTTTTTGAATATAAGCTGCTGAGTAACAACCCCAAGTAAGGCAACCACAGCTACGGATGCAAGAATCGCAATCCAATAGTGAAAACCAAACCCGACCATCATCATTAAAGTAATATAGGCACCAACCATATAAAAAGCACCGTGTGCGAAATTAGGTACATGTAAGATACCAAAAACGAGTGTTAAACCAAGGGCAACAAGCGTGTAAACGCTTCCAATTGTAAGTCCGTTAAAAATCTGCTGGAAAAGGAGCTCCATCGTATTCCTCCTCTATTTAATAAGATCCAGGCTAAGGGGACGGCGGACTTATGAAGGGGATTCAAGATGTGGGAATGAATCTGGATTGAACAACTTCAATCCAGATTCAGAATTTTATTTACCTTTAAATTGTGGTGCGCGTTTTTCCTTAAATGCAGTTGCTCCTTCTTTATGATCTTCTGTCGTTACCATTAGTGCTTGTGTAATGCGCTCTTGTTCAAGTACTTCAGATAAAGAAGATGTTAGCGAAGCATCAGCAATCTTTTTAATGAAACCATATGCTTTACCTGGACCTTTTGAAAGCTTATCAGCATATGCCATGGCTTCTTCCTCAAGGTTAGATAACGGATACGTTTGGTTTACAAAATTTAATTCTTTCGCTTCTTTTGCTGTAATTGGTTGTGCTGAGAAAAATAACTCCTTCGCCTTATAAGGACCGATTAAGCGAGGAAGGAACGAAAGACCTCCTCCATCTGAAATCAATCCAACTTGAGAAAAGCTTAATACAAAGTTACTATCTTCTGCTGCTAGAATAATGTCACTAGCGAGCGCCAAGTTAAAGCCTGCTCCAGCTGCAAAACCATGAATAACAGAAATAATAGGTTTCTCTAAATCTCTCATAGCAAGGACCAGCTCATTTAATTTACCAATGTGTTCATATACTTCAGTTGAAGTCGTATCCCCCATTGTTTTAACATCCCCACCTGCGCTAAAAGAACGACCGGCTCCTGTTAGCATGACTACCCGGATCTCATCATTTTCCTTTGCGTCTTGAATAGCTTTTGTTAGTCCTAAAATCATTTCTGGGCTAAAAGCGTTTAGCGCCTCAGGGCGATTAAGTGTCAGATGAAGCACTGCACCATGTACATTGACTTTTAAATGTTCCGTTTTAACTGTTGTTTCCATTTTTGAACACTCTCCTTTTTTTATACGATAAGCCAGCCGCCATCGACTAATAAATCTGAACCAGTCATATAACTCGCCTCAGATGATGCCGCAAACGAAATCACATTTGCGATTTCCTCAGCCTGTCCCACTCGTTTTAATGCCGTATTCCGTTTAATAGAAGCTTCAAATCTTTCATTCTTTAAACCTTCTTCTGTTAATGGCGTCTCAACAAATCCTGGTGAGACTGAATTCACTCGAACATATGGTGATAATTCAACTGCAAGTGCTCTTGTGAAATTAATAACTGCTGCTTTGGCTGCACTATAGTGCGGAATTTGCGCCCCTGCTTTATGACCAGAGAGAGAAGCAACATTTACAATCGAGAAGTCCATTTGCTCATCTTCTTTGGCACTTTCTAACATCAGTTTCCCGAGTGTTTTTGAAACGAGAAAAACACTTTTTAAGTTTGCATTTTGCGCATGATCCCAGTTTTCTTCTGACATTTCAAGAATCGGTGAACCATGAGATCCTCCAGCATTATTAATTAAGACATGAACTGTTCCTGTGTTTTCTTTAATAAAAGAGGACAATTGATCGACCTGATCTTGTCTCGTTACGTCTGCAACAAAAGTGAGAACATTCCCTTCTAATTCCTTAAGGTCATCTTTCGTTTGCAATAACTTTGCTTCAGTCCGACCAACAAGAATCACTGTTCCTCCTTCCGATGCTATTCGTTTAGCTGTCATAGCACCGATACCACTTCCTCCACCAGTTATGACTGCTGTTTTTCCTGAAAATCTCCCCATCTTTTTCACCACTTCCTAAACTTCATACTTCAATTTATTGTAGCTGTGTTTTGCAATTTGACGATTTCGTTCAAGTGAATTTCCAAAATCATAACTTGAAAGTTCACGAATGATCAGATCCATCACTTCCCTTTTTTCATGAGCAGGAAGGACACTCATGATCAATTTTCGAGCTGCTGCTTCCACTTGTAAAAGCGATTCCTCGAGAAAGGTTCGTGCTAATAGCGTTTTGACATCACCTTCCTGTCGCCCACCCTTTATGGCACGCAAAACGGAAGATTCAGCTGCATATAACACAATGGCTATATTTGCAAGTTTCATGACAGTTTCTTGATGATTCATTAATTCCTTACCGTGTTTCTCAAACGCCAGGCCTGTACAAACTAAAAACACATTTCGCATGCTTCGAATTGCATCATTTTCAGATAAAGAATGGTTTTCCTTCGAAGATAACTCTCTTTTCGCTTTTTCAACTAGTTCTTCTAGAGGAACATCACCTTTTATCGCTTTTTTTAGTAAATTACCTGGGATTAATAAGCGATTCACCTCATTCGTTCCTTCAAATATGCGATTAATTCTTGAATCACGGTACATTTGCTCAATCGGATATTCTTGAATAAAACCTGCGCCACCATGCAACTGAAGTGACTCATCAACAACTTGATCCAATGTTTCAGAACCAAACACTTTACAAATCGCACATTCAACTGCATATTCCATCATTTGTTTCCCCACAATTCGATGGTCTTCTTCGTCGTACAGATCTTTCATTGCCTCTTCAAGAAGAGATGCTGTGCGATATTGGAGCGATTCTGAAGCGTAGATTCGAGCCATCATGACAGCAACCTTTTCTTGAGTAGCCGTAAAACTTGCAATGGTTTGGCCGAATTGTTTGCGTTCATTTGTGTGTTGTAACGCTAAGTTTAGCGCGTGCTTTGCTCCTCCAGTACAAGCTGAGCCCAGGTTGAATCGTCCCAGATTCAGAACATTAAGTGCAATAACGTGTCCTTTTCCTACCTCACCTAAAAGATGATCAATTGGAACCTGACAATCTTCTAAAATGACCGAACGTGTGGAAGATCCTTTGATTCCCATCTTTTTTTCTTCAGGTCCTAGAGATAGACCTGGAAAGTCCTTTTCTACAATAAACGCAGAAAAATGCTTTCCATCAATTTTGGCATAAACGATGAACGTATCAGAAAATACCGCATTCGTAATATACAACTTCGTTCCGTTTAAAATATAATGAGTGCCTTCGCTATTTAATACAGCCGTTGTTTGAGATGCTAGCGCATCAGATCCTGCATTGGGCTCCGTTAAACAATAAGCACCCAAATATTCACCCGAAGCAAGTTTAGGTAGGTATTTTTCCTTTTGTTCATGTGTTCCAAAGTGTGTGATTGGTAGAGTTGCGATACACGTATGATTGGATTGGGCAACCCCGTATCCACTCGTCCTTCCAACAACTTCTCCTACTAGCCCTTTTGATATCTTATCTAGCCCAAGACCACCGTACTTTTCTGGAATACTATGTCCAAGAAGACCAAGATCTCCTGCTTTTTTTAATAACGTGACAACCTGATCAAAATCTTGATTTTCAATTGTTTCTCTATGAGCTTCAACTTCCTTCGTAATAAACTGCTGAGCTGTTTTTGCGATCATTTTGTGCTCATCCGTAAAATCTTCTGGTGTAAAAATATCTTCAGCACCAGAATGACTGTACAAGAACTCAGCTCCTGATTGACTAGATCTGGTTTGTGTCATGATGAACCTCCTCTCGAACGACTGTTTTTTGACCTTTCACGAAAGGCACGATAGAAAAAATACCTTTTGAAGCCACAAAATTCACTTCTTCTTCAAACCCATACTGTTTAATCATTTGACCAACCCGGGATGATAGCAAAACTTCCTCTCCACTATTGACACTACCTGAGTAAAAAGAAAGGGCTGCACGTGATGAATCTGTTAACTCCCAGTTAGATTCAGAAGAAAGAATTTGATCGATAAGGTAGCCAGCCCCATAGAAATCCTCCAACGCAAACTCACCAGAGGAGCCTGAACAAATAATTACGACCGTTTCGTTAAGATGATGGTTGTTGAGCTTTTTTGCAACTGCTTGACCATTCAGTAATGAAGCGACATAGACTCGTTTTGCTTCACTCGCTCGCTTAATCGCTACGGTTCCATTCGTTGTTGAAAGAATAAGGGTTTTTCCTTTAACAGCATTCTTCATTTGCAATGGATTGGGATCCAGAAACCCTTCGATTGTTCGACCTTCGTATTCACCTGAGAGCAAATAACTTTGTTCAGGTAAATTCGCAGCTATTTGCATTGCCTCATGTTGATCGAGCACAGGAATAACCTGCTCTGCTCCAAATTCTAGAGCGGCCGTAATCGTTGAAGTTGCTAGAAGAACATCAAGGACTACTGCAATTTTTTCTTCACTTATTTTTGCCTGATCAATATCTTCTTTTTTCAAAACCACATGTATTTTTCCCATATGAACTCCTAACGCTTTACTCCGGCATTATCACGCGCATGGGCAATTAAACTAGCGACAAACTGATTAAGATGACGAAAGCGCTCGTCTTGTGTTTGGCCCATTTTCCATCGGTAATAGATTTGCTGGCAAATGACAGCGAGTTTAAAATAGGCAAAAGTTAAGTAGAAATTCATTTGAGACACGTCGCGTCCCGATTTCTTTGCATAAGACTGGATAAATTCATCCCTCGACATAAAACCTGGCATGACAGTTACAGGTGCTTTCCCCATGCCAGCTTTTAAAATCTCTGGGTCATCTTGTTGTAGCCAGTAGCCCATCGCTGCCCCTAAATCTGCAAGCGGATCTCCTACCGTCGTCATTTCCCAATCGAATAATCCAACGATTTCACTGTAATCATGAGAGAACATCGCATTGTTTAATTTGTAATCATAATGAATAACGGTAGGACTTTGAGATTGAGGTATATTTGACGCCATCCAGTTTGTAAGTTCATCAATACCTGGAAGGTCGTCTGTTTTTGATCGATTGTATCGCTTAATCCAGCCGTGTACTTGCCTCTCCATAAACCCATCTGGATGAGTAACATCCGCTAAGTTCGTCTTTTTGTAATCAATGCTGTGCAGGTCAACTAACGTATCTACCATCGTTTCGGAAATGCTTCGACACAGATCCTCAGTCGGTTGAACGCCTTCAGGAAAGGATGTATCCAGAACAATGCCTCTTCTTCTCTCCATAAGAAAGAAGGGAGCGTCAAGCAAAGTCTCATCGTAAAGATACGGTTTTGGTGCTAGTGGAAAAATAGGGTTTAATTCTTTTAATATTGTAAACTCTCGTTGCATATCATGAGCTTTCGGTGCCACTGGTCCAAGTGGTGGCCTACGTAGCACCGCTTCCCAATCGCCAATTGACAGCTGATAAGTTAAATTGGAGTGCCCAGTGCCGAATTGTTCAACGCGTAATGGATCATCACTCAAATCATCAATGTTTTTCTTGATAAATTCCTCAAGCTTGTGTGTATCTAGCTCCTCTCCGTCTCGGACAGGGATCGTATCGTGTGAATAAGTCATATGCCACACTCCTGATTACATAATATTCAGTCATCAATACTTAAAAATAAGTTAGAGGGGCTGATAAGTTTCCTCCAGTTTTAAGCGTAAATCATCAGGGATCACTTCACTCACCTGTTTCTTGAAATCAAAGTAAACGACTGTTGCCTCTCCCTCAGCTACGACCGCATTACTTTCCGTATCTTTTATATGATGCATAAGGGTGAAACTTTTCGTCCCAATACGCTTCACGGTTGTTTCAACCAGTAGAGACTGATTAAAATAGGCCTGTTTCAAAAAGTCACATTTCGTAGAAACGAGAATGAACGGCCAATCGTCTGTGCCTGTCCGCTTACCAAGATAATCGAAAAACTGAACACGAGCTTCTTCCAAATATATAAAATAACTTGTATTGTTAACATGGCCGAGCGCATCCGTCTCACAAAATCGTACTCTTACACTTGTATGCACACTCATAAGCTTCCTCTTTTCTATTACCTGTGAGTAAAGGCAGGCTTTCTTTTCTCAATAAAGGCTTGTACGCCTTCTTTAATATCTTCTGTTTGAAAAACTTCTTCAAACAATTCTGCTTCAAGTTCAACTGCAGATTCGATTGGAAGGTGTGCACCACTGTTCACTGCTTTTTTGATTCGTGATAAAGCCTGTAGCGATTGACCAGTTATTTTTGATGCCAATCCTTGAGCATATGTCATGCCCTGTCCGGATGGTACTACGTGATTGACAAGACCGTACTGATCCGCCTCTTCAGCTGAAATCGGTTCACCTGTGAACATCATTTCCTTTGCTTTCGCTTCCCCAATAAGTCTAGGAAGACGCTGCGTTCCTCCACCGCCCGGGAATAGGCCTAACTTTATTTCAGGAAGTCCAAGCTGAGCGTGTTCTTCAGCAATTCGCATATCACACGTCATTGCAAGTTCACAACCGCCACCAAAAGTTAATCCATTAAGCACTGCAATTGTCGGTTTTGGAAAATCATCTAAATAATTTAATACCTGATGAGTTTCCATTACAATATTCTTAAAGCCGGTCTGTCCAATCCAATCTGGAAACTCTTTAATATCTGCCCCGGCCATGAATGCTTTGTTTCCAGCACCTGTTAAGATCACAGCAACAGCATCTTGATTGGCCTCTAACTCCGTAAACACCTCAAAAAGTTCTGTTGATACTTGCTTACTCATCACATTTAAAGGGGGGTTATTTATGGTTACGATAGCCGTCTTTTCATGAATTTCATACGTTACCATTTTCATTAATTTTTCACTCCTTCTTTTGTATAGTCATACCAGCCTTTTCCTGTTTTTCTTCCCAATGTTCCAGCTTTTACTTTATCCTCAATGGCTTTCGAGGGCTTGTCTTCTGGATTTCCCGTTTCGTTATAACGTTGCTGCATCACATAATACCCAACATCAATTCCTGATAAATCCATCAATTCAAAAGGACCAATGGGGTGATTAAGGGCTTTTCTACAAATCAAGTCGATATCTTGGAAGTCTGCTATTCCTTCTTCATACAAATACATCGCTTCTCTTTGCAATGCACCTAGAATCCTGTTGGCAACGAATCCTGAAATTTCTTTTTTTAACAATACGCCAGTTCGATTAATACGCTCGCAAACCGCCATCGTAAGCTGAGCCGTTTCTTCTGAAGTCGCTTCACTCATGACAACTTCTACACAGTCCATCACAAGTGGCGGAAAGAAGAAATGCATGTTAACGACTTTTTCTTTACGGTTAGTTGCGGATGCGATTAGTGAATTCACAATCGTAGAACTATTTGTTGCCAGTATAGTATTTGGATCAGCCAATTGATCAAGCTTTTCAAATACCTCTCGTTTCACATCTAGCTTCTCCACGATCGCTTCAATAATAAAGTCAGCTCTTACAGCTGCTTCTTCAAGATTTGTTGAAAATTGTAGTCTTTCAAATGCTTCTGTTTTTTGATCTTCTGTAATTTTTCCTTTTTTTACCCACTTTGACATAATCGCTTCAAGCTTCTCACCTGCATCTTTTAATGCAGATTCATTAATATCTTGAATCATTGTTTCATAACCACCAAGCGCACAAAGCATTCCAATTTGATGCCCCATAGAGCCAGCTCCGAGTACTGTTATCGTTTTAATTTCTTCTACTTTCATTCTATTTCCTCCTCAAAGTAACTAACCGGTTAGGATGTAAAATTCGCAAGCGCTTTCATATGTTTGGGAAAAGGAAAGCTTATCTGCTTTCCTCAATCCCATTTAAAACCATATCAACAAAAATACTTGCTACTTCTTTATCTGACACTGGACCGTTCGGCTTGTACCACTGATAGGTCCAATTTGTAATACCTAGAATGGCAAACGTTACAATATCAATATTGAGATCTTTTCTAAATTCTCCATTTTCAACACCTTGTTTCAAAAGGTCCTGAAAGTAATAGCGGATTTGATCTCGTTTTGGAAGGATTTCAGCGAGGTTTTCTTCCTTTAAATTTTTCATTTCTCGAAAGAAAACTCTGGCACTATGCCCTTCTAATTCAACGTTATGGATGAGCATATAAACCATATCATAGAGTTTTTCTTTACAATTCTTAGACATGTCTTCTAAAATATCTTTTTGTTGCTTAATCATGCCATCAATATAAGAAGAATGAATGTCCATTAACAAAGCTTCTTTACTCTTAAAATAATAGTAGAACGTTCCTTTAGTTACACCGATTGCGTCAACAATATCTTGAATCGATGTTTCGCTAAATCCATTCTTTTCAAACAACTCAATGCTTTTAACTGTTAGTTTGTGTTTCATGCTAGTACCCTCTCAATCTATCAATCTTCATTGATTAAGATTATATCATAAGGAGGTTACTGGAAAGCATCCAACCTATACCTGCCGTGCTTCATCACGAATAGAACGTCTTAAAATCTTTCCTACACTCGTTTTTGGAAGCTCGTCACGAAACTCTACGATTTTAGGAACTTTGTAAGGGGCCATTTCATCCTGACAGTAAGAAATAACCTCTTCCTCAGTTAATGTCGCTCCCGGTTTCTTCACGATCACTGCCTTTACCGTCTCACCCCGATACGGATCAGGAACACCGACAATCACTGCCTCCATAATGCCTGGGTGTTCATAAAGAACTTCTTCAATATCACGAGGATAAATGTTATAGCCGCTAGCTATAATCAAATCTTTCTTTCGATCAATGATGGAGACATAGCCATCTGCATCCATTTTTGCAATATCTCCAGTATATAACCAGCCATCACGCAATGTAGTTGCCGTTTCTTCTGGCATATTCCAATATCCCTTCATCACCTGCGGTCCTTTAATCACAAGTTCACCTGATTCACCAATAGGTACCTCTGTACTTCCTTCACCTAAATCAACGATCTTGTATTCTGTTGAAGGAAAGCCAATTCCGACACTACCAGGCTTACGTTCCCCAAAAGGAGGATTAACATGAGTGGTTGGAGAGGCTTCACTTAGGCCGTAACCTTCAAGAATTTTCGCTCCCGTTTTTCGTTCGAATTCTTTCATTAATCCAACTGGCATCGGTGCGCTTCCGCTATTACACGTACGGATGCTTCCCAAGTTATATTTTTCAGCATCAGGGTGATTCGTTAATGCAACATACATCGTTGGAACGCCTGGAAACATGGTTGGTTTCTCTGTTTCAATTGTTTTTAAAACTTCATTAACATCGAATTTCGGCAAAATAATGCTCTCAGCTCCAATTCGAATCGATAAATTCATGCACGATGTCATTCCAAAAACGTGAAACAAAGGAATAACGGTTAAACACTTCTCTTCACCAAATGTAAATTCGTCTTTAAAGAATTCTAGACATTGTTCTACATTCGCCATCAAATTACGATGGGTTAGCATCGCTCCTTTCGATCTGCCAGTCGTTCCACCTGTGTACTGAAGAACAGCAATCTCTTCTTTAGGATCAATCGAAACTTCTTTTAGCGGTTCCCTCGTACTTTGAATAAACTGATCGAAAGTAAAATCCGGTTCAAAGTTTGCTTCCGTAGGCTGAAGAGAAACAACAATCACGTTCTTTATATTCGTTTCGCTCTGAATCGTTTTCAACCTTGGATATAGTGCGTCATAAATGACAATTGTTTCTGCTCCAGAATCGGCTAGTATGTACTGAAGTTCACGTTCTACAAGCATAGGATTGATTTGGGTAATCGTACCTCCTGCTTTTAACACGCCATAATAACTAATTGCAAACTGAGGACAGTTCGGTAACATAAGAGCCACTCGATCTTTTGGATTCACTTCCCCAGTATGCTGAAGAGCTGAGCCAAAAAGGGATGAAAGGTGTCCAAGTTCCCGATAAGTTATTTTTTTATGATAAAAAGAGAGCGCGACCTGATCTGGAAAGTCTTTTACTGTTTTCATTAACATGTCTTGTAAAGATACGTTCGGGATATCAATCGTACTGGAAATGGAATCGGGGTAATGTTTTATCCAACTTTTTTGCTCGTTCATCCTTACACCTCCGAGTAATTAAAACGTTAATCCGCCTCCGTCAACAAGAAGACTTGTTCCTGTAACATAAGAAGCTTCATCCGAGACTAGGAACAGCACGGCGTTTGCAATTTCCTCTGGTTGTCCGATTCGTTTAAGCGCATTGGCTTTTGATATAATTGGCCATTTACGTTCATCTTCCCTCCAGGGTGTTACGATGTTCGTATCAATTACGCCAGGGCACACAGCATTCACTCGAATATTCCTACTTCCGTATTCAAGGGCAGCATTTTTGGTTAACGTAATCACTCCACCTTTAGAAGCGTTATAAGGGGCCATGTATTTTTTCCCCTTGAATCCTAAAAGGCTTGAAGTGTTAACGATTGCGCCACCATTATTCTTCTCCATTAATGGAATACTGAATTTCATTCCAAGAAAAACGCCCTTCAAATTAATCGATACAACACGGTCCCATTCATCCACCGACATATCAGCTAATTTCACTTCCTCATTACTAACTCCTGCGTTATTAAAAAGAATGTCGAGGCCACCATAGTGCTGTTCACATTCTTCTACAAGCGCTTTCATTTCTCCTTCATTTGCCGTGTCCGTTTTTACAAATATGGCATCTCCCCCCATTTTCCGGACTTGTTCGACAGTTTCTTCTCCAGATTCCGCATGAATATCAGAGACGACTACCTTTGCCCCTTCATCGGCAAAGCGAATTGCGGTTGCTCGACCGATTCCTCCACCGCCTCCAGTTACAATTGCAATTTTATTCTGCAGCCTCATTTCATCCCTCCTTATTCTCGCTCTAAAACGGTTGCTATTCCTTGCCCTCCACCAATACAAGCAGTGATCAGCGCATATCTTCCTTCACGACGATCAAGCTCATAAATCGCTTTTGTTGCTAATATAGCTCCTGTTGCGCCTAATGGATGACCATGAGCAATCGCGCCACCGTTCACATTGACCACATTTTCATTCATTTTCAATTCCCGATCGCAAGCAATTACCTGGGCGGCAAAAGCTTCATTAATCTCAATCAAATCCATTTCATCAAGAGATAATCCACTTTGTTTCATCAATTTTTGGGTAGCTGGAACTGGACCGATTCCCATTATATTCGGATCAACACCGCTAACCGCATATCCTCTCACTATCGCAAGTGGTTTTAATCCAAGACTTTCAGCTTTTTCGCGAGACATTACAATTAAAGCGGATGCCGCATCATTTAAGCCAGAGCTAGACCCCGCTGTAACGCTTCCTCCTTTCTTAAATACGGGAGGTAATGAAGCAAGACGTTCAATCGTTGTTTCAGGTCTTGGATGTTCATCCTTTGTTACTTTAATTGGTTCCCCTTTTCGAACAGGTACATGAACAGGTGCAATTTGTGAGTCAAAATAACCTTCAGCCATCGCTTTGCCCATACGCTCCTGACTCCTTTGTGCAAAGGCATCCTGTTCTTCTCGCGTAATAGCATACTTTTCTGCTAAGTTCTCTGCGGTAATCCCCATTGGAGGATCGCCAATTTCATCAGGGGAAAGACGTGACTTCATGAATCGGGGTGGCATCGTACTGTATGGTTTAGAAGGCTTCTCCATCAAATATGGCGCCTGGCTCATGCTTTCTGCTCCACCTACGACATAAACATCCCCATCACCTGATTTAATGGCTTGTGCAGCAAGATTTATCGCATTCAATCCTGATCCACACTGACGGTCAATTGTTAGTCCTGGAACTGTAAGGGGAAGGCCCGCCTGCAATGCTGTCAGCCTTGCAATATTCCCTCCTCCGCCAATAACGTTTCCAAAAATCACGTCATCGATTGATTCAACATCTAATTTAATACGAGCAATAGCTTCTTTAAGGGCAATTGCGCCTAGCTCATGTGCTGGAATAGTTGCAAATGCACCGCCTTGTCTGCCTATTGGTGTGCGTACACTTGAAACAATTACTGGATCACGATTCATATCATTATTCTCCTCCTTCATTACATTGCATGCTGTCCACCATCGACAATTAAAATATCACCAGTCACGTAATTTGAAGCATTTGATGCCAAAAACAGTGCTGCCCCTTTGAGATCGTCGTCTGTTCCAAAGCGATTCAGTGGCGTTGTTTCAAGCATCCTCTCACCACCCGCTTCAATTAACCCTTTAGACATTTTTGTAGGGAAAAAGCCAGGTGCAATCGCATTAACATTAATATTGTAGTTCCCCCACTTTACAGCAAGGTCTTTCGTAAAGGTAATCACTGCACCTTTACTCGTGTTATAACCGATTGCATCCATATAGCGTGGGTCAGCACCGCCAAGACCTGCAACAGAAGCAATGTTAATGATCTTTCCACTTTTTTGTTTAATCATTTCTTTCCCAACTGCCTGTGCAAACAGGAACGTACCAGTAACGTTAACCTCCATAACTTTGTGCCAGGCTTGAAGTGGCATTTCCACTACAGGTGCCCCCCATGAAGCGCCGCTGTTGTTAACGAGAATATCGATACGACCAAATTCTTTCATTGTTTCATCAACGACAGCCTGAACCTGTTCTTGGTTTGTTACATCACATTCAAACGCTAATGATTTTACTCCAGCTGCTTTTAGCTCCTCACTAACAGCTTCACAAGCTTCTCGTTTTCTTGAGCAAATCACGACGTTTGCACCCGCCTCAGCAAATCCTTCAGCAATTTGCTTACCGAGTCCTCTTCCTCCCCCTGTTACAATGGCTGTCTTTCCAGTTAAGTCAAATAACTGCATCACGTTCATATCTTATCCCCCTTGTTTTAACGATATTTCTTCAATTCCTGTCTTGCTACTGCATTGCGATGTACCTCGTCAGGACCGTCAGCTAGTCGAAGCGTTCTCGCGTTAGCCCAGTGAGCCGCTAACGTATAATCATCACTTACCCCAGCGCCTCCAAATGCTTGAATGGCTCGGTCAATCACGCGAAGAGCCATATTCGGTGCAACTACTTTAATCATGGCAATTTCTGCTTTGGCTTCTTTATTGCCAACCGTATCCATCATATAAGCTGCTTTTAGTGTAAGCAGTCTAGCCTGTTCAATCTCAATACGAGAATCGGCAATCCACTCGCGAACGACGCCTTGCTCAGAGATTTTCTTTCCAAAAGCTTCGCGACTTTGTACACGCTTACATAAGTCTTCAAGCGCACGTTCTGCCGTTCCGATTAACCTCATGCAGTGATGAATTCGTCCAGGACCAAGCCTCCCTTGAGCAATTGCAAAGCCTTTTCCTTCTTCCCAAAGCATATTTGAAGCTGGCACCCTGACATCTTTGTACTCGATTTCCGCATGTCCATGTGGAGCGTGATCATAACCAAAAACAGGAAGTACACGCTTTATTGTGACGCCTTTCGTATCAAGTGGAACGAGAATCATGGACTGCTGTTCGTGTTTTGCTGCATTCGGATCATTCTTTCCCATGACAATGGCGATTTTACATCTTGGATCTCCTGCACCAGAAGACCACCATTTCGTTCCATTGATGACGTATTCATCCCCATCACGTTCAATGCGAGCTTGAATGTTTGTAGCATCAGAAGAAGCAACATCCGGTTCTGTCATTGAGAAACAGGAGCGGATTTCTCCAGACAGGAGGGGTTCTAACCACTGTTTCTTTTGTTCGTCTGTCCCGTATCGTACTAATACTTCCATATTTCCAGTATCAGGGGCGGCACAGTTAAATACTTCAGGTCCAATCATGGATCGTCCCATTACTTCACATAGAGGAGCATATTCAGCATTTGTTAATCCAGCGCCATATTCACTTTCGGGAAGAAAAAGATTCCATAACCCCGCCTCTTTCGCTTTCTTTTTCAATTCTTCCATGATCGGAGGAATACTTGACCACCTACTGTCCTGTTCTGAAAGCTGTTCTTCATACACTTTTTCATTTGGGTATACATATTCATCCATAAATTCTGTTAATTTTTCAAGATACGATTGGCAACGCTCGGAATAATCGAAATTCATTTATTGTTCGCTCCTTTAAACCGATATCTAACTAACCGGTTGGTATGTTCTTACAAACAGTATAAATTTATTATTCTCAATATTCAATACATTTTAATAAAAATTAAAATCCAGTTGGCCAATTTGCTAGCTTTCTTTCACTGATTGAGCCTTTTTTATAACAAGCCAGCTCTAGCGTTTTAGCAAGAAACTGCCTCGTTTCTCCTGGCTCAATCACATCATCAATTAAATGTTTTGCCGCTGCTTTATATGGTGAACTATCAAAACTCCATTTTTCTAAAAGCTTCTCTCGATCCTCTTTTGGATTTTCAGATCGCATCAAGTCTCTTCCATAGACGACATTGATCCCTACTTCTGGCCCTGTAAAATTGATTTCAGCAGATGGCCAGGCAACGACAAAGTCTGCACCCATCGTTGGGCCACACATATTCCCATAAGCAGCTCCTACACTTTTTCTTATCACCACCGAAACCTTTGGAACCGTCGATTGCGCAAGAGCCTGATTCCACATCATAATTTTAGTAGGAATCTTCCCTTTTTCTGCTTCAGAACTTACTCGAAAACCAGGAATATCGTGAAGAAAGATTAAGGGAATATGGAATGAATCGCACATACAAATAAAATCTGTCGCCTTTTCGCATTCTTGAACACCTGCGGCACCAGCATATTTCATCGGTTGATTTGCAATTACCCCGACAGTTCTCCCTTCTATTCTTGTTAAAACGGTTAAAAGTGCAGGTCCGAATTCTGGCTTCAACTCAAAAAAGTTCCCATTGTCGACTAATGATTCGATCACTCTTTTCATATTGTAGGCACGATTTCGTTTTTCAGGAACAATAGATAGCAACTGATCAACCCTACTTTCTATTGAATCACTGTTAAGAGAAAGTGGAGGTTCTTCTTCGCTATGGGATGGGAGGTAGCTTAAAAACATCTTTAACTGTGCAATACATTCTTCTTCGGTTTCAGCCGATTGATCGATCTGTCCAGTAAAGTGATGATGTACATCAACGCCGCCTAGTTGTTCTTCTGCTATTTTTTCGCCTGTAGCAATCTCAAGCATTCTAGGTCCAGCTACTCCCATGCACGTTCCACTTAGTTGCGTAACAAAATCAGATGATACAGCAAGCCACGTCGGTCCCCCAAAGCTATCACCAAGAATAGCGGTTACCATCGGAACTTCACGATGATGCGTTAACATTTCTTGAGGGAAAAGCTTATCACTAATGCCATCAGAACCCATTCCATCAGGCATTCTAAGACCTCCTCCTTCACTAAGATTGACGAGGGGGAGGCCTCGTTTTAATGCATAAGCATGCGCCGCTTTTGTTTTTCGAATATGGACGGCGCCTTCTGTCCCTGCAAATACCGTTTTATCAGCAGCCTGTACAATGATCGGACGTCCATTCACTCGTCCAATACCACAGATCACTCCATCACCTGAACTTTTATCCTCATGTTCAGGTATTTCAGAAGTGTTCAACTTTCCAAGCTCCAGAAAAGAGCCTTCATCAACAAGGAGCGCAATTCGTTCACGAGCCGTCTTTTTTCCTGCTGCATGTAGCGCATCAATCTTGTGTTGACCACCCATTCGTTCCGCACGGAGTCTTCGATTCTTCAAATCTTCTACATATGATTCCATGATTTCACCCCTTGTCATTTTTTAATAATCTTCTTAATACTTTACCTGAAGATGTAGCAGGTAGACTTTCACGAATTTCTATCATTTTGGGTGCTTTATAAGCAGCCATATGATCTCTAGACCAATCCAATAATGCTTCTGGTGATACAGTAGAATGATGAGGATGTAAAACAACGACTGCTTTAATGATTTCACCTTTTTGTTGATCGGGTACTCCAATAACCGCTGTTTGCTTAATAGCTGGATGTTCATTCATTAACGCTTCAACATCCTCTGGAAACACGCTATAACCAGAGCTTTTAATCATCTCTTTCACACGACCTCGAAAATATAAATAACCTTCTTCATCAAGATAGCCGATATCTCCTGTATAGACCCAGCCATTTTTGAGAGTAGCAGCAGTCTCTTCAGGTCGATTGTAATATCCTTTGAAAACCCCTGGACTTTTAATGATGATTTCTCCCTCTCCAAGTGGACCAACTTCATCTCCGCTCTTAAGATCAATAATTTTTATTCTAGTATCATGAATTGGAATACCACAGCTTCCGTATTTAATGTTTTCGATGGGCATAAACGTATCGCATGTGTGTGTCTCACTTAGACCATAAGCTGCTTCATATAGTAGGCAGCCACTGGTTGCAGTTTTCCATTGATGGGCTAGATTTTGAGTTACTTGCACACCAAAGCTTGTTGCTAAATTTATTCGAAGCGAAGATAAATCTCGTTCCATAAGATCAGGCATTTGCAAGATTGCTCCATTCATGGGGGCAATACTATACCACATTGAAATACGATGACTCTCAATTGTTTTCACAACCGTTTCAGCATCAAAACGACTTAACAACACGGTTTCATTTCCGCTATAGACAGGTAGGTTGACGCCCATTACCATACCTGCGATATGGCACAACGGTGCAATTGCTAGTAATTTGTCCTCTTGTTTCAGTTGATTACAAGTCATTGTAGCAGCAGTTTTAAATAAAGCGTTTCCATAAGTAAGCATTGCAGCTTTAGGTCTGCCAGTTGTTCCAGATGTGAACACCATTAAACACACATCATCTAATTTAACAGTGGCAGGTTGAAATGAAACTTCTTCTGAGTCAAAGAGCGATTCTAGAGTCGTAAATCTTGATGGTTTCGTAGGAGATTTTATTTCAGATGGCACCCTAGCAACCTGATCTGGTAAGAGGAGTGACTGATACGTAGCCGTGACAATAAAGGAAAGTGCTTCCTCGTTGGATTCAAGCATCGGTAAAAGTTCTAAACCGCAGATTATTCCTTTAATTTCTGCTTCTTTAATTAAATAAGAAAGTTCAGAGGCTTTATACATAGGGTTTAAAGGAACGACAATTGCACCAAGCTTTTGAATGGCATAGTGAGCGATAAGATATTGCGGACAATTCTGCATAAAGAGAGCAATTTGATCACCTTGTTTGACACCAATTCGAACCAAGTAGTTTGCTAATTGATTTGTGTGTTGATTCCATTTTTCCCATGTTAATTGATAACCATAGTAATGAATGGCGACTTCGTTTGGTTTTCGCTCCGCCTGAATCGAAAGATATTCGTGAAGGGGCCATTCTCCATCTCGATAAGTTAATGTAGAAGGTACTGTTTCCGGCCAAAATGATTTTAATTGTTTCATTTTACCACCCTTTCATACTAACCGTTTAGTATGTTCAGCTTTATCATACAATTTTTCATTCTTCTAATTCAATAGAAATTTCATGTTTTATCATAGTGAAATTCGGAAATAACGTTTTTATTCATAGTAGAAAGGAAGAGCAACATGAATCAAAACTTATACCAACTGACACGCGAATATGAAAAATTCACTGATGATTGCGAAGGACAAAGCGTCCCAGAATTTGTAGAAAATTTCATTTATGGATCGATGAATTATAACGAAGAAAATCTTCCTAAACTGACGGAAGAAATGGGAAAGCAAGCTCGAGGGCATGATCCAGAAAATTTCAAGAAAGCCTTTGATGAAATGCTTCTTTACCTTAGAGATCGCTTTATTGCTCTCGATCCAAACAAAGAATTTTGGCCGCTACATTACCGTGAAGGGGTTAGCGCATTTGTTGCGATGATCGATGGGTTGATCGTACAGTATTTCTCTGGACTTTATTCAGTTGAAGACTTAAAGGAAAGAACACCTTTATTTGCTGCGATCATTCTGAATGGATTTGTGGGTGTGAATGAAAATGAATACGAGACGTTATCCACAGACTAAAAAAATCCTGCCCATGGGCAGGATTTTTGGATTAGTTGCTTTGAAGACGGTAAACGTTTGAATATTTCTCTTCAAGATAATGAATCAAGTATTCAGCATTCAATCCTTCTCCTGTGATATCTTTTATAATTTCAATTGGTTTCTTTAGCTTGCCGTACTGATGGATGTTTTCTGTAAGCCACTCTTTAATAGGCATTAATTGTCCTTTTTCTAAAAGTTCATCAAACTGAGGAAGATCGTTTAGCATCGCATTCTTTAGCTGAGCTGCATAAATGTATCCTAATGCGTATGAAGGGAAATATCCAAAGGAGCCACCTGACCAGTGCACGTCCTGAAGAACACCAACTGCATCGTTATCTGGCGTGACCCCTAAATACTCCTCCATTTTCTCGTTCCAGATCGTTGGCAGGTCTTTCACTTCAATCTCTCCATTAATTAACCCTTTCTCAATTTCATAACGCACCATAATATGAAGAGCATACGTCATTTCATCTGCTTCAATTCGAATCAATGATGGACCAGCAACGTTAATGGCACGGTAATAGTCCTCCAACGAAACATCATCAAACTGTCCGGTTGAATAGCTTTTCAGCTTCTCATAATTATCTTTCCAAAATGACTCATTTCGTCCCACAAAGTTTTCCCAGAAAAGAGACTGTGATTCATGAATCCCCATTGATGTGCCGGTACACAAAGGCGTTCCAATTAATTTAGGTGATAAATTTTGTTCGTAAAGAGCATGTCCACCCTCATGAATTGTACCGAACACCGCTGTACGGAAGTCCTTTTCATCATACTTTGTTGTGACACGAACATCGCCCGGGTTCAGCCCTGTGGCGAATGGATGCACCGTTTTATCGAGGCGTCCTGCCTCGAAATCATAACCCATTTTTTTCAATATATCCATACTAAAGGCTTGTTGCTTATCTTCTGGAAAATGTTCAAATAAAAAGTCCGTTTTAGGCTGATCACTCGCTTGAACAACTTGCTGCACAAGGGGGACAATATGCTTTCTGAGTTGGTTGAAGACACGATCAATCACTTTAACAGTCACACCAGGTTCATACATATCAAGGAGCGTATCATATTTATTTTCATGATAACCCCAATATTCGACAAACTTTTGATTGAACGCCACTAACTTTTCAAGATAAGGTCTAAACAACTCAAAGTCCGCCTTTTCTTTCGCTTCTTCCCAGATTGTTTCTGCTTTTGAACTTAAAATTACGTACTCAGAATATTCTTCTGCCGGAATTTTAATGTTACGCTCGTAATCTTTGCGACACTCTTCGACCGTTTTAAGCGTGATTTCACTTAAATCCCCCTGGACGTCTTCCTTTGTAAGCTGATCCAGAAATCTCTTCATTTCAGCGGAAACCGACATTTCAAAAACTTCAGAGGACATCATGCCAATAACTTCAGAACGCTGCTCAGCACCTTTTTTGGGAGCGCCCGTTCGAAGGTCCCAATACATTACACCAATGGCTTCGTTAAAGCTCATCATTTTTTTAACATATGTTAAAAATTGCTCTTCTACTTGCTTCAGTTCTGTCGCCATATTTATTTAACCCCTTTTTAAATAGTATGTTGCTTCGCAGTAAATTCGACACATTTCGTTTCATTATGTAAGGATTTGTCGGAAGTTAAAAAATTCTAAAATAATCGATTTGTGCATACTCATGTTATCCTTTTGGTAAGCAAATAGTTCAAGGAGGGATTCAGATGTCTATACAGAATCTGATACACACATTCGATCAGGTAAAAGGAAGAAAACCAGCTACCGTAGACGAATTACTAGACTTTATCCAGGTGAATTATTTACAAGGGTCACTCTCTTTAAATGAGTATCAAACCTACTTTAAAGAACTTCATGCACAAGGTGCTAAGAAACCTGAATACTTCACGCATGATGAGATGAAAGCCTTTTAATCCCTCTTGTACTATCCTACCATAAGTTACGAATCATACGTATAGGAAAAGGCATACCATGTCTTTTCCTATACGTTCTCCATTTTATTCGATCTCTTTTATTTTTTCGATATTTTTCTTATTAATGTAGAAAGTATCAAACATACCAATAGCTACTACTTCTTTATCGTCCCATAATTTCGTTCGATAAATGGAAAAGAAATATACTTCCGTTCGTGACGTATGATTTTTCACATAGGGAACAATAGCAAGGTCCACACCTAACTCAATAAGAGCATTTTGATTTTTCTTTAACTGCTCCCCCACCCAGCTACTGTATTCAGCCTGGCTAGGGTTTGTAAGGAACATCATGACAGCAATTGAAATGATGATGCCAAAAATCACTTTTTTCAAGAATACGCCCCTCCTCACAGCTCAGCTCTTCCTACTCTATGAAATAAACCTCTTTCAAATGATTCATGTATAACAATTTTTATCCATATTATTCCGTTTAAAGGAAATAAACACGTGGTAACACATGAATAGACCATTTTTTATAAAGGGGGCTTTTTTATGAGACATGATCAAATCAATACGTTAAAACCAGGTGAGCACTATAAGGCAAAGGAACTTGATAGCTTTGTATCGACAACCGATATTGTGTTGCTAGCAAGTAACGCTTCACAACTTTTTTCCGATCCAGAACGAGAATACAAAGTAATTCATGAAGTAGATGGATTTTTTGAACACTCGGCTAAGGACGGTGAGAAATATTTTCGTGACAAGCGAGCATATGTGATTGAAAAAGTTTAATAAAACGTTTTCTAGAGTAAGACAAAAGCACCTCTCCTAAAAGGAGAGGTGCTTTTGTCTCTTGTCAATTTTTCGGTGGTCTCGGTCCAAAGAACTGATAGTAATGTGTTTTAATATCGCCATTATATAGTTTGCGGTTTTTCGTCGCACGCTTACCATAAACTTCCTGAAAGCGAGGGTGAGATGTAAGAATGTAAACAGACCATGTATCAAGACGCTCACGGAACGCTTTGCCCATCTTTCGATACATATCTTCAACTTCTTCACGCTCACCGAGGCGCTCGCCGTATGGTGGATTACCAATAAGGGTTCCATACTCAAACTTTGAGCTAACATCCGTTACTTGCATTTGCTTGAATTGAATCATATCACCGAATCCAGCTTCAAGAGCATTATTCTTTGAAAGATCAACCATTTTTGGGTCAAGATCGCTACCGAAGATGTGAAGAGGCTGATCATATTTTGCAAGATCTTCCGCTTCAATCATGGCTTCTTCCCAGCGTTTCTTTCCAATCCATGCCCAGTCTTCGGATGCAAATTCTCGATTAAATCCTGGTGCGATATTTTGGCCAATCATCGCTGCTTCAATCGGAAGTGTACCGGAACCGCAAAATGGATCCATGAAAGGTTTATCGGCATTCCAATTTGTTAACATCACCATAGCAGCAGCCATTGTTTCTTTTAGTGGCGCAGCACTATGCAGGTAACGATAGCCTCTACGGTGAAGCCCTTTACCGCTTGTATCAATTGTAAGAATAGCTGTATCCTTATGAATAGCAACTTCTATCTTAAACAGTGGCCCATCCTCTTCAAACCAGGAAACATTGTATTTTTCTTTTAGACTTTCAACGATTGCTTTTTTTACAATCGCCTGGCAGTCTGGTACACTGTACAACGTTGATTTTACCGATCGTCCGCTAACAGGGAATTCAGCATTCTCAGGTAACAACTCTCCCCAAGGTAATGCCTTAGTTGCTTCAAAAAGCTCATCAAACGACGTAACTTTAAATTCGCCAACTTTTAGTTTTACACGATCGGCTGTTCTTAGCCAGTAATTAGAACGACAAATCCCAATTTCATCACTCTCATAAGTAACCTTACCATTTTCGACGCGTACATTTTCAAATCCTAGATCCTTTACTTCGCGAGCAACCAATGATTCGAGCCCCATGGTGGCCGTTGCAATTAATTCGTATTTCGCCATCTTTTCCACTCCAATCTTTTCGCTCTTCTATGTAATAGCAGTTGTCTTAGTAATCATACAAAAAATGAATATGTTAGTCCTATTTCAATTTAATGAAGCATTGCTTATCATGAATTCCTCTTATGTTTTCCATTCAAACACCATTTATAGCCTTAACGTACAAAAAAGCCCCATAAGGGCTTTTCATCAAAGATGATAACGTTCTGTAAGCCATGTTCTGTTCTATCGTACTGCAAACGGGTCTCCCCTCGTACTCAAGTGGTAATCATCTATCTCCAGACGCGTCCTCACCGCCTGGCTTTCTCTCCGTTCAATTCCTTCGAGAAAGCTCCCCTACCATAATTTGGGTTTCTCGCTCGTGGGGTTTACCTCGTTCCACTCTTAATGTTTCCATTAAGACTTCGTCACTGTGGCACTTTCAGAGTATTCGGGCCGTATCCGTTAAGAACTTAGGCCGTTTCCCCGCCGTTAGCCCAAAATTGGACTACCCTGACTTATTGTTTCATCAGGCACGAACACTACGATCATCTCAGATCGTGCGAGCATGGACTTTCCTCTATATGTTACTTATGTGTAACATACAGCGATCACCCGAACGTTATCATTATTAGGACAGCAAAAGCAATTATATCTTATAATCTGCATTGATGCAAGGTGGCTTATAAATTATGTTGGTGTTTCTATAACTATCATTAT
This sequence comes from Guptibacillus hwajinpoensis, assembly GCF_020524165.1. Lineage (GTDB taxonomy): Bacteria > Bacillota > Bacilli > Bacillales > Guptibacillaceae > Guptibacillus > Guptibacillus hwajinpoensis_D. Next base: position 552,541 of record NZ_JAIVKU010000004.1, on the reverse strand, counting down.
ATTACGGTGAGTGAAATTTATCAAGTCTATAAAAATAAACCACCCTTCGGCGGCTTATTCGTACAGCTTACTCCCAAAAACGTGTTTTTCTAGATTAGATAATCGCTTTAAAATGTCGTAGTTCGTATTGCCTGGTTGGGTTTGTGAACGCGTCTGCTGTCTTTTTTGCTGTTCAGACATCCGATCCATTTCTCTTCGTAACCGTGTATTTTCTTGACGTAGCTGCTCAATGTCGTTCTCGAAACGCTCATAATCTTTAATTACAACATCTAAAAACTTATCAACATCGTCCTGGTCATATCCGCGAAATCCGCTTTTAAAATCTTTTTCAAGTATATCCTTAGCTGTTAATTGAGTCGGTTGTTGCTCGGCCATTTTATCACCTCTGTATGTATGCAATTATTGTCTTTATTTTATTCTTCCAAAAGAGCTCCCTCTTGTCAATCGGAATCTCCTCAACGCGCCTTATTGCTTGTAAAAATCAGGATTACTTTCACGCATATCCTGTTCCAATAAATCGAGATCAATCGGCGTGATGGTAAAAATTTCGTATGCAGCATCTGTTCTTTGTCTGTTCTTTGCTTCTTTTAAGTAATAATCTGGAGAACCTGGCGTTTCTTCGTCATATAAAACGAGCATAGCGTGACTTTTACGAACTAAAAATTCATTCTTTGCTTTAAACTGACCTGGATTTTCATAAGGACGGTTAGTAATAGACTCAACAAAGTCAGCCTCAGCCAGTATCATGTTATAAAATTCTTGCGTCGGCTCTTTCCACTTGCTTTCCTGGTCCAGAAACGGCGTCAATACAGCAAGCTTAAGATCAGGATAAAGTTCTCTTAAATCTAAAGCAACTTCCCCAGCCCACAGTTCCACTCCTGTCTGTCCGCTAATTAAAATCCATTCCACCTCTTTTTCTTCAATTATCTGCACCATTCTCCCATTTAGAGCTGCCTTAATAATTGGTAGACCAGGGTGATCATCATTAAATATTCCAAGCTCGTGTGCCTTATAACCCGTAACAAGCAAAACGTTTGCCACTTACACACCTCCTATGTAAAAACGAACTGGTAGCCCAGTTCGTTTCATTATTTCACTATTTTCTTCTCTTTTGAGCTGGACTTACTTGGCCATTCATGCCATTTGGCCCTTGCATGGCCCCTGCTACTTGAGATGGGTTTGTAGGTGCGTATCCTGCCGGCATAGCACCTGTTGGACGTGGTGGTGGATAGTTATTCATATGTGATGCTAACACTTCGTCTGACTCAGTTAAAGGATAGCTATGATTGTGCTCATACATGTGATGATGAACATTTTTTATATGAGTAGGATGAATGTGATCAACATTGTGCTTATAATAATGATTCTTTACACAACATTTTGTCGGATAGACAACAGGACTTGTTGGACATGGACCTCCTGGACCTTGCATAGCTGGACTCACTTGGCCAGGCATGCCGCCTTTCATAGCAGGGCTTACTTGATTTGGCATATTTGCATTCGGTCCCTGCATAGCAGGACTCACTTGGTTCGGCATGTTCGCATTAGGCCCCTGCATGGCTGGACTCACCTGATTTGGCATATTTCCATTTGGTCCCATTCGATGATGTCTTTGAAACATAGTGTAGGTTCCCCCTTCTTAATTTGGTGATTTCCCTACTAGCCTATGTTCACTCCGATGTACATGTACTGTGTATTTGTCCTTATTTCCCTAATCCACACCATATTTTCAAGCCTATTTTTGAACAATGACCTCATTGTCACTGTAGATTTGAGCCGAATCACTGATTTGACTCATGACAACAACTGTTAACGCGATTACCATAAAGAATAAGACCATAATTACCTGTTTCAATTTCCATCTCTCCATTACATTCAATCTGAAATATTTCTAAAAAAACTCAGAAACTTCAATATACTACTCAAAGTTACAACAAGAGACGACAATTGTAAACGGTGATTCAACAAGTTTTCTAAAAGAAAACGTCGAAAAAATGCACTTTGTGCGCTTACCCGGGGAATAATCTAAAGAAATAAAGCTATTTCCTACCAAATACGAGATTATCCCTTGCGATTCGCTGTCTTATTTCCTCATCATGTCCATGATTTATGTCCAATTTGTGAAACATTTTCAGAAGCAACTCAGCGGTCATTTTAGCATCGTTCAATGCATGATGACGTTCGTGGCGCTCAATATTGAATTTCCTTATTAATGAGTCAAGCTGTGGGTTACTTCGTGGAAATAACTCCTTAGCAAGTGCTTCAGAATCTAAATAAGGAGGCAAATAATCGGGCAATCCCCATCTTTGAATTAAATTTTGTAGAAAATACACGTCAAATTTAACAGGGTGAGCCACAAGCGTTGTCCCTTTACTAAAAGATAGAAATTCTTCAAATGCTTCGATAAACGTCCAACCCGCACGAATTTCATCAATAGACAAACCAGTTAATTGTCGAACAAATCTTGGAACTTTTTGAATAGGACGGACTATACGATAAAATGACTCATCAAGAATACGCCCTTCAATTAAATCAACTTTCACGGCTCCAATTGAGATCACTTCATCTCCAATCGCAGGATAAAAGCCTGTTGTTTCAAGATCAAATACGGTAAAATAACGACTACTTGATTCCTGATATAACAACAATGAATCATACAAACGTTCATATACTGGTAACGTTTTGTCTGTTTTTATTTTTTTTTGCCACTTTAAGCGGTCATAAAGATAGTAACGTAATAATTTAAACCCTATGGACGACATTTTTAAATACTCCGATTCCTACGGAAGCTTAATTCACTTACCTGTTGCATTCTTTTCGCAACAAGGAGCGCTTCCCTCATTTTCCTTCTTTCTTCTTTCTCCCATTCAATTGGTCTAACTAAATTCGATATTTCCGTTCCTTTGTCTAATTGGTAAAGGTTCTGTCTTACTCGAAAGGTATACAAATAATGAAGAGAGGTTTCAATATTAATGACGTCACGATGGTGAAACACTTCTTTTTTCTTTAATTCATGTAAACGTTTAATCGTATTCACTTCTTCTACGCCGTATTTCATTGCAAAAATCCGTATTCCGTTGACGATCTGCATGATCGCGGCCTTTTTTAGATCGAGCGTTTTTTCTTTACCCCGAAGCTGCAATTTCCCTAGGGGATTAAGCGGAACTCGAAACCTAATTGTATCTTTCATTAACAGCATTTGTAAGGTATGTGCCTTTCTAATTCGTTCTGTTATGCGACTTCTGAGCGCTCGAGCCAATTCAAAGTCGCCGTAAACAGGGCGAAAGTCCATAAAGATCGTAAAGTTACGAATTTCTTCAGCGTCCGTTTCTGTAATCCATCGATTCACTTCTGTTTGCCAATTTGAAAGGGACCGTCGCCATTTCTCATTTTTGGCCATAATCCCTCCATCACATTCTGGCAAACCGCACGTTGTTAGCATTGTATTGATTTTTTCTGCAAAAACCTTAAAAAACATTTCGATTTCCGCTTTATGTTCAAGATGTTCATAGTCATCAATGATTAAACCGTTATCCTGATCCGTACTAAAAGCCTGTTCTTTTCTACCTTCACTTCCCATCACAATAAAGCAGTAGTTCACTGGGGCTCTTCCGTATCCTTCTCTCATCATTTCTTTTTCAGCAAGTAAAATGATGCGACGATGCATTTCATCGTTATAATTGGACATCATTTCACATATTTCATATCCCAATGTATTCGCATCAAGTAACTCTTGAATAAAAGAACGAAACTCTTTATGAATAGGAGGAGAAAGGTTCATGATTTCATTTAGCTCTTTTGCTCTTGAGAGACGATAAGATAAATCAAGGTAAGCTGACTCTTGAATACCGAGGAAAGATTTCGCAGACACCATCCCCACGATTCGATCTCGTTTCACTACTGGTAGTAGTGATACCTTATGAAATTTCAAATAGGCAAGTGCTTCATAGCTAAACGCGTCTTCTTCAACGAGATTTGGTTTTTGATACATCCATTTATGAATAGGATCTTGAAATTGTCCCATCGTCAGGGCATTGATGATTTCAAGAGGAGTAACTGTCCCTAATACACTCTCTCGGTCTTCACTTACGATGACGCCATCATAATTCTTCGTTCGAAAAAGATCAGCTGTTTCCAGTACTGTATAAGTTGGAGGAATCGTTACTTTAGAATCCATAATGGCACTCACTCTTGTTCGATAAAGAGCAATGTTTTCTCCATCTGATTCACGATCACGTTCCTGCTTGATTTCGTCATAAAGACTGCGCATCCGTTCCCCGATTGTATCAAGAACATTATGCGAAAAAGCAGGGTTTTCCGTCATGATTCTTAACATCACTTCTTTTTTTATTTGAATAACTTGACAGTCTTCGTTTGCCTGAACTGAAAATGTCATCGACTCATCCGTTAACATAATCATTAATCCTACCAGGTCGCCTGGGTAGTAAAATCGCATCGTAGCCTGCTGACCATTTGCTTTATGAACAATGTTTTTTGCGATACCAGATACAAGAAGGTATAGGGTATTCGCATCTTCATCTTCGTGATATAAAAACTCACCTTTTTGATAAGTAGAGAACTTGGCAGAGGCCATTAAATTCTCAATCTCTACATCACTCAGTGAATGAAATGGTTCTTTCTTCTTCAGTACTTCATAGAAATCCTGCATAACAACCTCCAATCAACGCCGCTCTCCCTTTTGTTCAAGCCGTTCAATTCTCTTCATATATAATAATCGCTCGTTCTCTTCTTTATCTTTCAAGATCCGCTTCTTTCCTTTCCACTTCTGATAAGCGGATAAAGCATAGTGCAATGCTTGTTCATAGTCTTTCGCTTTATGCTCATAATATTTAGCAAGTTCAATATCACAGTCTTCATCATTCGTATCCTTCGATAAAGAAAGCCAGATGTCAATGGATTTATGAACCTGGTCTTGTTTTTTATAAATTCGAGCTAATGCTTTTTTCGCTTCTTTCTCATGACGTCCGATTGTTTTCTCGTATAAAAACGCAGCATGATCTTCTTCTCCTACCGCTTCCCACCAGCGCGCAGATTGATACTGCTCTCCTGCCGTTAACGACTTGCCTTTTTCATCAAGTAGAAGATGTGACATTCGAATATAAAGTGTTATCAAAGACAAGATATCTTCTTCGTTATGTTTCAACACTCCTTCAATAAGCTCTGGATCAGGGTCTTTCACAAATTCAAAATAAAGCATGGGAGCTAAATAGCCTGGAATGTCTTCCTTTCGTTCAAAACCTAACTGCTGTTCTTCTACATTCGCGAGTCTAACAGACTCCATATCATTTTTCCAAAAACGTCTGGCTCCGTGCAAAAGATCAAAGTGGCCAAATTGAGGTAACTGAGGCACTTGCTCGCGTATTAACGTATGTCTTGTTTTCACCTGCGGCCAATCAAACGCTTTGCCATTATACGTTACAAGGTTCTTCAGTTCGTTCACATCGTCGAGAAAAGCCTTGTACAGGGGTACCTCGGCACCTGGTCCAGGCAAAAAATACTGATTAACAGATATTCCATTTTCTGTATACTGGCTATATCCGAGTAAAAAGATAGTATTGCCGACGCCACCACCAAGACCTGTCGTTTCTGTATCAAAAAACAGTAAATCAGAAGGGGTAAGATGTTTAGACGAAAGCGGATGCGCACGGTGGTGATTATTCCAGCGTTCCACTACGTTTTCAAGCTCCTGGAACACATAACGACCATGCTGATAACTAGTCGGATATTGCTTTTTTCTTACCAGTGCATAGTCTCCGTCAAAAAAATAGGGATGCGCATGAAGCTCTTTCCATTTTTGAAGGTGAGGAACGTCAACAGTTGGCTGCTCCATCTTCGCTTCAACTTCATCTGCTTCACTCAGGTTCATATGTTTTTTCATTCGATTTAATTTAGCTTTCAGTGACATGAGAATGTTCACCTCTTAAATATTCAAGTAAATAGATCGCAGTTTGCTTACTATTTTCTCCCGTTTCTCCTGATACCCCAACACATGATGGGCAGCCGTTTTCACATTCACAATTTACGACAATCGATTCCGCTTCCTTTAAAATAAATCCGAGTTCTTTGTATACTCTTTCGGATAATCCGATTCCCCCTGGATAACGATCATAGAAGAAGACAGTCGGCTTGTTTGAATGCACAGCTTTAATTTGCGGTGTAACATGAAGGTCAGATACGTCACACATGACGAATAGCGGCGCAACGTTTCGAAGGACGTTACCAAGACCAAGTAATCCTTCCTCTAACCGATTTTCTCCCATTGTTTGTACAAAACTTTCTGGAAAATCAAACCAGCATGCATTCGTATGAAGTTCTTCTTCTGGAAGATGAATTGGACCAGACCCGATATTTTCATGTGTCTCAAATTTGATTTTCTTGAAAATTGTTGCCATCGCGTTGACCATTACTTCTCCATAAGTGGCTGTCGTATTCGGAAGTGATTCATGCTTGTCTTCTTCCAAAACCTTCAGTTGCACAGCAAGATTAGCATCTGTATAGTAATCGACATCCACTTCTCGGACCCACGCCTTTTTTTCATCATAGTCGAGCAGTTCCACTTGATATTGCACACCCTGATGAAGATAAATCGCTTCTTCATGAAGGAGTGTCATGGCACTAAACCGATCCATTTCTCCAATCACTTTTACATTCGAAGCCGTCGTTTGATCAATAATGACTACATTTTCCTGCGACGCAGAGCGAAGGCTTACGTTGTGAGCTGGGAAAGCATCGTTCATCCAGAACCACCGATTTGCCCGATGATGGAGGAGCTGTTCATCCGTTAAAAACTCCAGCACGTCTTCAATGTTTTCTCCACCAAACGTATCTCCTTGCTGAAAAGGAAGTTCATAGGCAGCACATTTCACATGGTCAACAAGAATAATTAAATTATTAGGATTGACTCGTGCTTCTTCTGGATTACGTTCAAAAAAATAATCCGGATGAGTGATCATATATTGATCAAGCGGACTTGAACTTGCGACTACAAATACAACAGATTCATCCTGACGACGTCCAGCACGACCGGCTTGTTGCCAGGTACTTGCTATGGTTCCAGGGTATCCCGTTAAAACACACGCCTGTAGTTGTCCGATATCAACACCGAGCTCGAGCGCATTTGTACTAACGACACCTTTAATATCTCCGTTTCGAAGTCCTCTTTCAATCTCTCTTCTTTGTTTCGGTAAATAGCCTCCTCGATACCCCATAATGGAGCGCGGACCTAACTCCCGCTGCTCCAACTGTTGCAAGTAGGTGAGAAGGATTTCTACACGAACACGACTCCGTGCAAAAACAATCGTTTGAATGTTATTTTTTAAAAGCTCCACAGCTAAATTTCTTGCTTCAAGCGTTGCTGATCGCCTGATATTAAGTGCTTGATTAACGACAGGCGGGTTGTATAGAACAAAGTGTTTCCGACCAGTAGGCGCCCCGTTGTTGTTAATCAATGTAATTTGCTCTCCCGTTAATTCTTCAGCCAGTTCTTTCGGGTTTGCAATGGTTGCTGATGTGCATATAAAAATGGGGTTACTCCCATAAAACTGACAAATTCGTTTTAACCTTCGAATCACGTTCGCAACGTGACTCCCAAACACACCTCGATACGTATGAAGCTCATCAATGACAATCACTTTAAGATTTTCAAATAGGGAAACCCACTTTGTATGATGAGGAAGAATAGCAGAATGGAGCATGTCTGGATTCGTCATGACAATATGTCCTGCTTTACGGACAATTTGTCTAATCGTTGGAGAAGTATCTCCATCATACGTGTACCCTTTTAAATCAACTTCCATCTCATCAATTAACTCATTGATCTCACTCTTTTGATCCTGCGCAAGGGCTTTTGTTGGGAACAAATAAAGAGCCCGACTAGAAGGGTCTTTCAATATCGTATCTAAAACAGGCAAATTATAGCACAAGGTTTTTCCTGAAGCTGTCGGTGTGACAGCTACGAAGCTGTTTCCTTTTGAAGCTTCATCATATGCTGTTGCCTGGTGGGTATATAATTGTTGCACGCCTCTTTCTTCAAGAGCTTTCTGAAGCTCTGGCTGCAGTCCTTCTGGAAAAGGTGCTGTTTTTGCTTCTTTCGGTTCAATCGTTTTCCAGGTTACGATATTCGACCGATACTTTTCCTCCTGTTGAAACATCTCCAGAAGCTCTGGCAGTTTCTTTTTTCTTTCCATCCGATCACCTCAAAAATTATTCTATGTCTATTGTAGCGAATACGCGTTCGAATGGATACCGTTTTGATTGCAAAGTCCCCTTTTCCATTACCTTCTAACGATCGTTCGAAATACACGATCAATTCGATTTTGATCCATTACACGCTTTTCTTTTACGAGCCGCGCTTTTTTCTCTAATTGATTTAACTCTTCCTCAAGATTACCCATTAAGTGTTCTGGCTCACTAAGCGCTTCTCTCCTAAATAACGCCTTTCCCTGTATTTTTATGTGATCATCCAATGATGAATCTTGGAGAAGTCGAGGGAGCGTTAATTGGGGAAGGCATTCATTTTCCAAAATCCATTCTCCGAAAAGAATCGATTTTAAAACATACAGCAACCCTTTTTGATCGTATCGATTTTTTTGTGCTTTTAAATTTGTTTTTCCCATCTTAATATAATGAAACAATAATGGTTTTACTGAAAAACAATCCGTGCTTAATTCCCTTAGCATTTTCACTTCTTCCGCTTCCTTGTAAATAGTCGGTGAAATGAACCACTCCAGAACGGAGGGATTCGATTTCGATATTAACAAGAGCGTCTTTTTTAGATCCCATCCATGGAATTCAACCTCTCCACTGTTTTCTTGTATGACATCGTTTTTTGGAAACACTGTTAAATACCAATCTAAATCATGGGTGTAAATAAAACGAACATCCATGTCACTGCTCTCCTTCTCATAACCAAATGCTCGACTCCCTGCTTCACATGCAAATAAAACCGTCATCTTATTCTTTTTTTCTAGCTCCTTAAGCTTTGCTGTGATTGTGCTCATAACAGAACCTCTTTACCGACAGAAAAGCTACCAGGTTCTGCCCGGTAGCTTTTTCGTTTATTTTTCAAATTCTTTCATTACTTTATCCACGTCTATCTCAGGAAGCGAACAGCTAAAATTTTCACAAATGTAGATGGTTGTTTCATTTGTCTTCTTGAAGTTAGCAGCGAATGGAGCTGCTTCTGTTAATAAAGTTGGATCTTCTACGTTAATGACCGTTAGTTCAGGCAAGAAGCTTTGCTGTAGAAACTGTATCATTCTTTCTTTATTTTCATCACGGTTTGAACCAACAATGACTACTTCTTTAGAGGAAGATAAAGCATAGAGCTTACTCATTAAAAAGTAAGCATGACCACTTGAATAGGACGATACATCACCTGAAAAAGCAGTAAACATCCGATTTGCCCACTCATCATATTTCAATTCGCCAGTTAATTTTGATAAACGAAGCAACTGAAGAACAGCGACGCTATTTCCAGATGGTAAGGCACCATCGTGTACATCTTTCGGTCTTGCAATCAATGGATCGGCATCGTGCCCATACAAGTAGAAGCCTCCAGCACTCTCATCCCAAAACAATTTGTACATCTCATCAGAAAGGTTTTTCGCTTTAACAAGATATTGAGGATCAAACGTTGATTCATACAATTCAATTAACGCCCACAGCCCATACGCATAGTCGTCATGATAGGCTTTGAATTTCACTTCTCCATCGCGATAACGAGCCATTAAACGACCGTCAATCACCATGTTTTCTTCTATAAATCGATACGACCTTTCAGCTAATTGAGTGTATTCAACGTTTTGAAACACTCCTCCCGCTTTCGCAAAAGCTGCAATCATCAACATGTTCCAGCTCGTCAGAATCTTGTCATCTTTATACGGATGAACGCGTTTCTCTCGCTCGGCATAAAGTTTCTTTCTAGCCGTCTCCAGTTGAGTTTGAAGAGCTTCTTCTGTCATGTGGAACGATTTTGCAACCTTTGAAAGATCCGTTTTGATTAAGTTAGGAATGTTTTTCCCTTCGAAATTTCCTCGCGCTGTGATGTCGTAAACTCCGGTGTACAGAGAGCCAAGTTCTTCGCCTAAGATTGTGTGAATTTCTTCTACTGTCCATACATAAAATTTGCCTTCTTCACCTTCAGAATCAGCATCTTCAGCAGAATAAAAGCCGCTATCATTCCCTGTCATGTCACGTTGGACGTATTCGAGTATCTCACAAGCAACTCGTTTGTAGCGATCGTCCCCGGTTACCTGAAAGGCTTCTGTATAAGCGAGAACCAACATGGCGTTATCATACAGCATTTTTTCAAAATGAGGTACAAGCCATTCCTGATCGACTGCGTACCTTGCGAAGCCAAATCCAACGTGATCATAAATGCCGCCATTCGCCATAGCATCTAGCGTTCTCGTCACCATCGTTAAAGCGAGATCCTGATTATAGTGACGATAATACCGCAGCAAATACATCAGCATATGAGGGGATGGAAATTTCGGGGACTGACCAAAACCACCAAATATCGTATCAAAGGAATTTTGCATCTGTTCAAAAGCTTTATGAAGCGGCTCTTCTGTTAATTCCCCACCTTCCGCATTCATTCGTTCTTGCAAGGACGCAGTTATTTTATCGCCAATTCCTGTAATTCGTTTAGGATTGTCCTTGTATTGTTGATAAAGCTGCATGATCGCATCTTTAAATCCCGGTAGATTGTATCGGCTTTCTTTCGGAAAATAAGTTCCCGCATAAAATGGTTTTTGATCAGGCGTAACAAAAACGTTCAGCGGCCATCCCCCCTGACCGGTTAATCCCTGGCAAACTTTCATGTAAATGGAATCAATATCCGGTCGTTCCTCACGATCGACCTTTATCGCTACAAAGCGATCGTTTAGAAGTTTTGCCGTTTCCTCATCCTCAAAGCTCTCCCTTTCCATCACATGACACCAATGGCAAGTGAATTGTTACACCTTGTCAGGAGTACCCTATAGAAAGGAATACTGGCTTGTTTTCAGCCTTTGCTTTAGCAAAAGCTTCTTCTCCCCAGGGGAACCAATCTACAGGGTTCTCAGAGTGTTGTAACAGGTATGGACTCTTTTCTTTAGCCAATCTGTTAGTGAACTTCTCTTTAGACATGGTGGCATCACCTTCTTTCCAGTTAGATTTTAGTATTGCAAATTTCTTTCATTTTGACTTAGGAGAAATTCACTGTGACTTTCCCTTCATCATTTGTGCTTTCTTTCTTAAGATCAACATGACTTATTATTGACTTGAAAAGTTTGTTAATATCCTTCTCCTCAATTATCTTATCAAAGTTTGTTAATACCATGTCCAGTAATGCTAGCTTATCTTTATCTTCTACTGCATCCTGTTTCTTCAATTGATTTTGTTTTATTATTAGATCATTCTCTACATCCTTCTGTTTTTGGATAAGCTTATCCTTCCTTTCTAAATACACTTCCTTTGTATAAACTTCATCCTCTAGAAGGTCTGCAATTCTTTCAAACTTTGAACTAATAACCTTTAATTCTTTTTCTAAGGAATTAATGTCTTCTAGTATAGAGGTTCTTTGGTTATTATCCCCCTGCCCCTTATCTAGAATTTCTGCTACATCATCTCTATACTTTTTAATTTCAGTAAGGATAGCATCAATAACTTTAGTTTCTGAAATTCCTTTGTTACCACATTTTTTTCCAAAAGGGTCTTTTCTCCAGCAGCTTTTGATAATATTACTACCATTATCTTTTCTTTGAATATAAAGACCAGCACCACATGAACCACACTTTACAAGTCCTGATAATGATGAAACTTTAGATTTTCTTGTGGCAATAACCTTATTTCTTCTATTCAATTGGTCTTGTACATTATCAAAGACTTCCTGTGCTACTAATGGTTCATGAGCATTATTAACAACAATCCACTCACTTTTCTCCTTAACTTTCAAAGGGGTAGTTTTTTTATTCTTATGTCCAGAGCCACTAGACTTACCATAAATGGTTTTTCCAAGATATATCTCTTGTTTTAGAATTCTGGTTATTGTTGTATTATTCCAATAAGTACCATTGGGACTAAGAATGCCCTTCCTGTTCAGTGTAAAAGCAATATCAGAGGTACTAGCCCCAGCATATGCATCACTATATATTGATCCAATGACTTCTGAAGGTGAGGGGTTTCCTTCTGTATCTGGTTCAAGCTTTTTTGACTTATGAGAATATACATAACCATAAGGAGCTTTTCCATTTACCCAGTAACCTTTTAGAGCACCAGCCTTTTTCCCTGCTCTCAACCTCCTTTTTATCATTTTTAATTCTTGGCTTCCTATAAATGACTTAAAATCACTTACCATCACATCTGCTTCATTATTAAAATCAGTTACATCTTCATCCTTATCAACAATAAGTACATCATGATTAGCAAGGGTTTCATTAATCTTTTCCATGTCCCCTGAATTCCTGCTTAACCTATCCTGTGCATAAACTACAATAGCTGAATAATTGTTGCTAGGTATATCTTCATAAATAATCTCTTTAAATTCTTTCCTATGCTCAATACTATCACTTGAACCTATTTCTTCTTTTATAACATATGACCATCCATGCTTCTTACACAAGCCCTCAAGGACCATTCTGTGATTTGCCAATGCATCTTCTGTATCTTGCCTTGATTTTCTAAGATAGATTAATACTCCACCTTCAGAGATCCTTTTCTGGTATTCCTCAGCAATCAATGTTTACACCCTTTCTTACAACCTTATTGATTACAACACATTATGTTTGTCATGTTTTTTATTACACCATTAACTATAGAAAAAAGCAAGGTAGTCAATTTACCCTGCTTGTTTTAATCTGTTGTCCTCTTTTTCCACATCAATTTTTGTGAAAATCTCATTTAGTGCTACTGCAAGTTTTTCTAAGTTTGGTTTTCCATTAACCACCACTTCCATATCTCTACTCTGCTCTTCTCTACTCATCTTATCTCTACACCTCCTACTGTGTTTTGATCATTTTAATGCAGAAATTCTTAATTTATTTCCTGCTAATTGCTACCCTTTTTTAATGCTGCTTTTTTGCTTAATTCAAGTATTGCACAAAGAGCAAAAGCCTGTCACTGACACTATTTATCAAACACTTTTTGTGGTAATTGACACTCATTATAAATGGATAATAATGTAAAGTGTTGTTGTAACAAGTGTTGGAACAATATTTTATTATTATTTAAAATTATAATTAATGAGAGTTTGTATAATAATGGTGGAAATTGGCAGAACTTTTTTTAGGTTTATGGGCTATTTGAGCATGATATTTAACACTCAAACCTGCCCCTTCTACTTATATTTGGAATTATTTAGGAATAAACCTCATGGAAGTAATGATTTTAGAGTAACTGTATTTTACTTGTTATACCCAATTTATTCTGACTACCTATCTATAAAACCATAAGGTACACTTTCTTGTTTGTTACCTCTATTAGCAAATAAACAATAGTTTAAAGCTGATCACTTTAATGCATAAGAAAATAACTGAAATATATTTATCATTATCAATTACAAATTGGACTCCCCTGTATTTAACAGCATAAAAAGTGCTTAATCAGTCATACAGAGATGAACTATAAGATAAAAACAAATTGACTGAAAGGAAAATTTGTATAGGGTATTAGTATTATACTAGGTGTGGTAACACACCCCTTCTGGAAGAAGGGAAAGGGAAGTATCCCTTTCTTATTAGATTCTCTTAAACAGCTATTGGGGCAGGTTAAAAAGGTACTGAATGCTTAACCCTTGGGGAAAAAAAGGAGTTGAACTACTAAAGGCTGAAACTTTCTAATGATCTTTCAATCTCTTCTTCAGTGATTCCAATGTATTTTAAGGTTATGTCAGGATGTGAATGGTTTAAGATTAATTGCAATTTTGCTACATCCATTGTTTGTTTATAAAACCAGTAACCAAATGTCTTCCTCATAGTATGTGTTCCTATCCCTTCATCAATATCAACCATATGAGAAGCCTTATTTAGCTGTCTGTATGCCTGTGTGGTGGATATAGGGTTATCCCCTTTCCTAGATGGAAAAAGCCACACTGAGTCAATGTGATTGATATATGACTGTATCTCATCATAGATGTTTGTGAGGTTGATTGTCCTTGGTTTCTTTGTTTTCCCTTCATGTAAAACTAGCTTCCTTTTCCCTCTTACATCACTAACTTTCAATCTCAATAAATCCCCTACTCTTAATCCAGTGTTAATTCCAATGAGAAATAGTATGTAATCTCTTTCACCACACCACTTCTTTAAAGACCATTTCATGTCTTCAATTTGTTCCTTACTTCTAATTGGTTGCACATCTTTAACTTGATTCTTAGTAGTCATTAGTTATCTTCCTTTCAAGCCAGTTATATCAATGTTTTGAATGTATGTTTTTTTAACTAACTTGAATATATCATCTTCATTCCAACAAACATAGTATTATCAATAAAATGAATGTATGTTTTTAATTATTTACTTACATTGGTTTGTAGGGGGGGCTATATGGGCTATCCCTTCTAAAAATCCAACAAATATGAAAATGGCACCACTATCACATATCTATCATTTTTGAAATCTGTAAAAGGGTACTTTATTTCATTAAAGAAGACACCCTCCCTTCTTCAACTCAAACATACAGTGAAATAGCAAACTCAACTCCATTTTTTTGAAATTAAAATTGTCATAAAGATTTAATATAATAGATAAAAACCACCAAAACAGCCAAACCCCTTGAGCCACAAGGGATGGAGGATTTATAAGAACAAACATTCCCACCTACAAACAAGAACTATAAGAGTAGACCTTCCCCAAAGGGAAGAGGAAAAACTTTTTTTACTATTTTTTTGAAATGGAGATGGGGGAAATCACTTAAATAATTAACTCAAGGGCTTTAGCCCAATTGCTTTAGCAATTGTAATTCTTATTGAATTACTTAATAGATTAGATATTCATGGCTCTAGCCCAATCTTGAATACTTGGAAAGATTGTTAATTACTAAAAGACAACTATAAGCATTGTTCAGAAGTATCTTCACAATGGACTGCTAACAGTCCTCTAATTATCATTAATACATATACAGGCAAGCTGGGGCAGGTTAAATAAATTATTAAAAGAAATTTTGATGAATTGGTCAAAAAAGTGGCAAATAGCCCTACATTGATGAACTATAAGTATGCAAGCAACAATAGATGCTTGTAGTTCTTCTTGTCATGGAAGACTCCTAAATTCTTCTGAATTGGAGAGGTTTCACTAGCCTCTCCCTACATAACTAATTTCCTATAAGGTTCATATAGATCAACACACAAGGTATACATATCAATTAGCTTTCAACTAGCTGGTTATATGTGTGCCTTTTTTTATTATGGTGTAGTCCAACCCCTTCTGCCCCATATACAAGAAAAGGTAAATACTTTATAGGAGATGTGAGAATAGATGAGCAACAAATTACCAGATTGGTATGAAAATGGATTAAAGATGAAAAAAGGTGCAGAAAAGAAAAGAAACACTGATTCCCACTTGTATGAAGCTTATATGGAAGTGTTTGGAGTTGATTCAGAGTCACATGAAAAATTCTCTGAAAAGAAAAAATCAAGAAAAGCAGCTGTAACACTACTTAATGGAAAAACTATTGAAGTGGATGCCTTAGATTACAATTACAGGCCTCTTAGAGAGCATGTTACTGCTAACACTGAAAAATACCTCTTTGTAGGTGGGACATATGTAAACAAGGATGCTATTGCCTCTTTTGTGGATGCAGATGAGGAAGAAGTTAATAAGGCTTTAGATGAAGAAAGGAAAGATCAGGCAAAGTATGAGGATGAAGCTGAGAAGCTAGCAGAATCAGTATATAAAGAGAATGAACATAAGTTTAAAGATTATGGTCATGGAATTTACAGAGAAGTTTAAAAGGAGTGATTAAAAATGGCACAAGAGAAATTTGAAGCAATAGCTACTAAGAGAATTTATCTTAAAACAGATGAAGTATTAGATCAGCCTGCTGGCAAACAGTTTATTGAAGCTGTAGCCAAAGGACAAACCTTGTTTTATGTTGGTGACAACATCTTTTTAACTAAAAAACAGGTTGAAACATTAGAAGAGTGCTTTTCTATATCTGATGTTAAGAAAATCCAATAAAACAGATTGATTTATTCAGTTTTAATAATATAATAAATATTGTCATGATTTGGCAATTTCCTTATGACTGACTCTTTTGAGATCAGTCTCTTTTTTTGGCTAAAATCATAATAAAGCAGGGCAGATAGTTATTTTCATCAATTTGATTGTTAAGATTATAAAATCTAAGTAGTTTTTGGTTGATACTAAATCCCCCCTGCCCCATTACCTAATTAATAAATGTATGCTCTATAGGTCTTGATGCTAGTCAAATCAGTTGTGCAACTTTTGCTTTTTAATTTCCCTTTATAAATCCTTTATAACAAACTCTTAATGTGATAGGTGAAAATCTTCCCCAAAGTCAACCTAATTCCTTTGAACTCTCTGATAGTACAATTACCTCTAACAATGTTTGATGTCCAGAGTTATTTTCCACTTAGTAGTTTTTTATATAGCTTCAAGTCTATATTTTATTACAAATATGATACTACTCCACTTAATTTACTTTGAAGCATCCCACTACTATTTATGTAGTTTTCTTTCTAATAATCAGTTTTTATCTTAATCAAAGTCAAATTTTAATCTAGAGGATATGACAGTTTTATTTAATTGAATCTTCTCCATTCTTTCTAGATCTCTTTCTTTAATTCCCTTAATTTCATCTTCTTCAACAATTAAATTTTGCAATTCTTCAAGATCTTCTTTGTTTACTTGTACCCATTTTTTTAGTTGTGTATAGTATTCTGGATTTATTTTGTAAGAGTAAGCATCACCAATCACAATACCTTCCTTTAGAATATTTCTCATCCCTATTTTTGATCTTGTTGGTACAATCTTAGAAGACTCTAGCTCCTTCAATTCTTCTGATGAATTAACATTATGATCAATTATAGCTTTTATTATTACATAATGTGCTGGGTACGGAACCCATTTAAGTAAAATCAAATGTAATTCTTGGCTCCTATCTGATGAAAATTGAGTAAGATTCATTGTCTTGAATTTTGTTATTTGCTTTCTAAGTTCTTCAATCTGCAATTCCTGTTTGTAATGTAAATCAATTATAAGACTTTCTAAAGGATTACTATTTTGTTCATATTCAACATTAGTTAATGTATTCTTTTCAATCACCCCATAATGGTTTGGTTCAAGTACTTTTTCTAACATTTTTTGGGTGATTTGTTCATTCTGAGATACTGATTTATCAGTAAGCCCTTTAATTTCATTTGTTAAATCTTGGACTTTATTTAGGGCCTGACTAGATTTATCATCAAAATGTTTAGAAAGCCATATAGCAAACCCACCCAAAAACAAACTTGCTACAAAGGATGCTATTGTTAAAATAAAACTAGTTAATTCAATATTAGTCAAAATGTTATCTCCCATTCTCAACATAATTTCTAAGTTATTACCAACATAAATAATCATATCCTAAAACCCTATTTTATTTATCTTTTATGGAGTATGGAACCATCTGGATTATTCCTTTATCTTCAAAATCTCTTAAGGAATCTTCACAGTCCAAACACACTCTTGCAAAAATATATGGATGTCCCTCATATTTGAGTGGCAAATCAAATTGATCAGTTTTTATAACATCAATAGAAACCTCATTTAAGTTAGAATAAATATTAGTATGACAACATTCACAATGCATAGCTTCAGGGTTTTCTCTACAAAACAGACAAAAATCTGCCCCAAAGTCATCTACTACTGAATTGTTTTTGCATTGGTTACATTTTTTTGATTCAATAATTTCACAATTGATACATATTAAGTGGTTTATTTCCTCATCAAAAAACAAAAAATCTACTTCACCACATCTAGGACAATCATAAGTAACATTCTTAGTCTCTTGAATACTATCAATAAGTTGATTTATAGCCATGTCCTTTAAAATACTATTTTCAGTGGCATGGATAGCTTTTATTTTCTCCCACAAAGTACTTTTATTAAGAACCTCTTTTGCGTACCCATCTAATAATACTTTTTTCACCTTTTTTTCTTCATCCAGTAAAAATATTGCTTCTAATATATTTGAATATGTGGTTTCACAATGATGACATTTTATTTGTCCCTCTTTATTTAATAAAACCTCTAATGAACAAAAAGGACATGGAACCAATACACCATCAATACTTATCCCTTTAACACCTCTGTAATAATGACTTCTTATAGTTTCATCAGAAACAATATGATTCCAATTTGAAACTGTGCTAGACAATGTTGTATTAAGGAATAATTTAACCATCCTATCTAGTGAGTATAAAGTTTGTGAGAAAATAACTGAAGGTTCATCCTTAATATTTACTTCTTTATGAATAATGTTATTTCTTATACTCCTAATAGCTTCAATGTTCTTAACATCATCATTGCTTATTCTTCTACCTCTATCTCTATATACCATTTTAATTCTGTCTATTATCTTTTCAGAAGTTACAGTTTTTGTGTCATTTTCAAATTTATCCAATAAAAATAATGGATGTTCTTTTTCTAAAATTCTTTTTAATATTAATTCTGCCCCAATACCAAGAAGTAACAAAGCATATTTATACTCACCTGGATTTTCCTTTGCTTCATCATATGAGTAGATACTTCTTTCTATAAAGTCTATTCCATTTTCAAATAGACTCATTTTCAATTCTGCCATAACTAGTAATACTCCTTATCAATTGAGTTTAATAAACTGATTAAGATATAAAATTAAGAAGTTGGTAAAATTTCTTCAATGTCTATTTATTTAGGACTTAAGTTTTCCTAAATAAAATTCTACCATGGTTTTTACATTATATGTAATAATAATTATAAGAGAAGGAGGGGAACAAATGATTAATGAGAAAAAAGACTATAAGATACCATTTACTGAAACAATGTATCCTGCTAATAGTAGAATTAAATACTTTAATATACTAAATGGAGGTACTAGAAAAGAAATTCAATTCAAAAAATATATTTATGAATTTAACCTTAATGAAATAGAGGAATTGATAAAATCATATGATATAAAAACATTTAATAGTGTTAGGGTCTATGCCCAAACTATAAAAAGCTACATAAAATATTGTGTAGAATTAAAATTGATTAAAGTTAATCCTTTAGATGATGTTTTTAATATAAATTGGCTATCAACCTTTTTGGATAAAAAAGTGTTCATCACAGACCAAGAGTTAAAAGAAGTCATTAACAAATGCAAGAATCCTCAGGATGCAGTTTTGCTTCAACTTACTTTTGAAGGCGTACTTGGAAAAGGCTGTTCAGAACTACTAAATTTAAAAACATCTGACATTATAAATGGGACCACTTTGAAACTTAATGATCATGGGAATATTAGATATATTGAAGTAAGTAAGGCATGTATTGATCTAATATATGAAGCAGATAAACAAACGGTTTACTACAAGAAAAATGGAAAGACTGAAGCTAAAAGTAAAACATCTAATTTATTTTCCAATGGATTTGTTATCAAAACAATAAAATCTGAGAAAAAAAATAGAGACAATTATTTAATTTCCAGAAGGATTACTAGCCTAGCTAGTGTATTGAATCTACCACAAGGTAGCCCAAAATTTTTCAATGATTCTGGAAAGGTATCTTTAGCTAAAAATATATATATGAACCTTGGATATGTTGATGAGAAATTAGCTCAAGAAGAAATTTCTAAACAATTTAATATAAAAAAACAAAAACAAAAGGGCAAATTCTATTTGGCTCAAGGACTGAAAGAGTATACAAACCCTGATATTATTTATGATGTTTATAAACTGAGATTTGATTGTAAATTTATTTCACCTTTTAAACTAATTGATGAATCAAAAAAAGAGGCCAATAATTCAACTACTGAGGTTATTAAAAGAACTAAACAAGAAAAATTTAGAGATGACATTATGCTTAATTATGAAGAAAAGTGCTGTGTTACTGGAGAATCAATTGTAAATATTTTAGAATCAGCTCATATACAAAGATATATTAATGAGTATAGCCACCACCAACAAAATGGGTTACTACTAAGAGTAGACTTTCATAGGTTATTTGACAAAGGATTAATTACAATTACTCCTGATTATGTTTTATTAGTCAGTAATAATATAAATTCAAAGTATTACCAATCATATAATGGAATAAAAATTAGATTGCCAGTAATTAAGAATTATTATCCTTCTAAAGTAGCATTAAAACATCATAATGATAAATTCATAGACAACTTTGTTCAATTAAAAAAGAAGAGCTAAAAAACACTCTTCATCTAATTAAAACTATCTATTGATCCTTTTATGTAATCTTTCTCTTTTCTTCTCTAATGAATTTATTATATCTGTTGATAATTCACCAACATCAATAGTAACTTTAAACCTTTTATCACCAATTTTATTCTTTTTGTTATAGGCAAGATTTAATGTAAAGTTACATAGTCTTTCAAATCTACTTGGCTCTGAAATTGTCACAAAACCATTAAAATATGATTTAAATAATTTCTCATTGCCATACCATGTAAATAATAAAGCCCTACTTACATTGTTTCTCTTTGCCCATAGTATAGAATCAATTACTAGCATTAGAAATTCTGATTTCTGCCTTGCCTTCTTTCCAACATGAACTTCCAGAATACCTCTAAATAATCTGGATTTTGCTGGTATTTTTTTTATTTTGCATTTTAAAAAATTACCAAAAAGCCAAATCATTACTATTATTAACAATGCAGCTGCAATAATAAAAGATAATACACTTTGAGAAATAACACTTATGACCAATAGTGAAAAAATAACTAAAACAGATGTAATTATTATGCTATTGATAGTCAAAATTTACCTCTTTCCTCTTTCCACTTTATTACTAATAACTATACACTTAATAATCATTGATTACTAGACTGCAACTTAATACACTAAAATAGTGTAATAAAAATCATGACACCAATGGCAGGTCGAATATCCAATCGAAACAAGCACAGGCTTGTTCTCACGTTTCGCTTTCTCAAAAGCCTCTTCTCCCCACGGATACCAGTCTACTGGATTGTGGGCGTGCTGGAGCAAATAGGGCGATTTTTCATGAATTAACTTATTTTCGTGCGGCTGATCGATGTTGTTCAATTTGTCACCCTCCGTTTCTCGGTTTTATCTCTCTTCAGTGTACCAAAATGTTGTGCATAATCCTAAAAACAAAAAAACAAGCGGGATCACCGCTTGTTATATGTTTCCTCAATATAGGCTTGTTCTTCTTCTGTTGTCATTAATCTTTCAGCTTTTCCAATCGTTCCCCCATTTAAGTTCCAAATGTGGTTATGGACGTCCACTGCGTTGTTAAAGTTTCCATTGTCCCATTCTATTAAAGCTTCCGTATAAAAATCCTGGTACTTATACTCTTCAGCCGTTCCTTCTACTTTATCTAGCACTTCGAGCATATTATCAATCCGCTCTTCAGAAATTTGATAGATTCCCCACTTGTCTTCAGCAATGACTTTTTGATGCGTCATCCCATGAATGTAGTCCTGAAATTTATTTTCACTTGGTATTCCATCTGAAGTAATGGATTCTTCTCCATCATCTACGTAGCGTTCAGGATCAACGGATGACCCAGTTTCTTCGCCCATGGATTCCCTTGCATTTTCTTTTAAATTCCAATCTAAATCTGAAATGAACCAATACGTTAGTCCAAGTATAAGGACAACCATGGAAGAAATTGAAATTATTAAGGTTTTTGTGGAAGGCATGAAACGCTACAGCTCCTTAAAGACGTTGATTTCGTTTGCTTTTATTTGCGTTTATACTATTACTTAAAAAACACCAAAGGTTATATATACCTATTTTTACATACATTTCTATAAAAACAAGAGTTACCAGCATATTTCTAATTTTTTTGAAAAAAGAGTACTTTTGAAAGCTGTTTATAGGCGAATGTATAAGCATGTCCGGCACCTGGTACATAAATTATTTAGAGACAGGAGGTGGTAAAATGGGAAATCGAAGAAATGCAAGTAAACCTCGATTATATATGAATAGAGATAACAGAACTGAAGGTGAAACAAGAGGGCGTTGTGGTTGTCGAAATAATGAAACGGCCGGTCGTGAAACCGCTCCTAGCTGCTCTCGCTACTGCTCTAACGTTTGTCGTCGTTTATTTCCTCTAGATTTTACTCGTTGTTTTAACGACTGTGTATCGTGTCAGCAAGATGTGGTTTTTGAAACAGATCACGAGTTTTATGAAGATTAAGACTAAAGTTGAAAAGGACAATCCTGTTTTGTAAGGATTGTCCTTTTCGACCCTATTATTCAAGTACAAATGCACAATGAGTGCTCCATTCAAACTGATCTTTACGTAACCACATCCAAAGAGCTTCAATGTCCTCTGAAAAAACGCGGTCTTCCTCAATTGATGAGACGATTTTTCTACCTTCTTCATATAATTTCTGAGAGAAGGTCGAGGCTAGAGATATCCCTCTATATTCTAATGCTTGCATCGCACATATCATTTCAATCGCTACCACTTTCTGGGCATTCAGTATGATTTGATAAGCATGCCGAGCGCCTATTGTCCCCATACTGACGTGATCTTCTTGATTCGCTGATGAAGGTATACTATCGACGCTGGCTGGATGAGCAAACGTTTTGTTCTCTGATACGAGCGATGCTGCAACATATTGCAGAATCATAGCACCCGATTGAAGACCAGGATCAGGGCTTAGAAAGGATGGCAAATCATTTAGCTGGGGATTTACGAGTCGTTCTACTCTCCTTTCTGAGATATTAGCCATTTCAGCTACAGCAATTTTAAGAAAGTCCATCGCAATGGCGATAGGCTGACCGTGAAAATTCCCACCAGAGACGACCGTTTGACCGTTTTCTAAAATAAGAGGATTATCTGTAGCAGCGTTCATTTCAATCTCAAGTTTTTCTTTTACATAACCTAGACTTTGTCTAGAGGCACCGTGAACTTGTGGCATGCATCGTAAGGAGTAGGCGTCCTGCACGCGTTTTTCTCCTTGATGTGTCACGAGCTGGCTATCACGAGTTAACTTTCTTATTCGTTCAGCAACCTCTATTTGCTCAGGGTATCCACGTGCCTCATGTACCGCTGGATGAAACGCGTCGATAATGCCTTCAAGTGCTTCAAGTGTCATAGCCCCAATCCAATCACACTGATCCATTAAACGCTCAGCTTCAATGTAGCTGATAACCCCCATTGCCGTCATCGCCTGCGTACCATTAATAAGGGCAAGACCCTCTTTTGCTTTTAAGGTAAGAGGAGAAATACTCAGTTCATCGTACACACATTTTGTTTGTACTATTTTCCCTTGATAATGAACTTTTCCTTCTCCAACAAGAACTAACGCAAGATGAGACAAAGGAGCTAGATCTCCGGAAGCTCCAAGAGATCCCTGACTTGGAATAACGGGTATAATTTCTTCGTTTGCGAGATCGCAAAGACGTTCGACAACACATGGCCGTACCCCGGAATACCCTTTTAATAACGCATTCAGTCGTAACACGACCATAGCCTTACTTACTGGTTCAGGAAAATACTCCCCTACCCCGCAAGCATGAGAACGGATAAGGTGAAGTTGAAGAGTATCGACATCTTTATCCTGGATCCGAATGTCACTGAATTTACCAAAACCCGTATTAATTCCATAGACAGTCTCCCCACTTGCCACGATCTTCTCTACTGCTAACCTGCTTTTTATAACCTTCTCCATACTAAGAGGGTCAATCATTAGTTCTTCTCCTGCGTAAATCACACGTTTCATTTCTTTTATCGTTAACGTAGAACCATTTAAATAAACCATACCTATCGCCTTCTCTCTATGAAATTGATCGTCTTACAACAAAAAGAGGCGGCAATGGAACATACCGTTCCATTGCCGCCTCCTCATCACTCATTCCTTTAGGCAGCTTTTATCCTATATGATTAATTCCAAGACCAAACGTTTCATGTTCAAGCCCTTTTACTGGAGCGCCAATTGTTCCATAAAAGGCGACAGCAATCCATTCTCCTTCATCAAAATGCTCATAGGGTGAGCCTCGTACAATCGCAAAACGTAAGCCCACGGTTCGCATCATATCTCCGGCACCGATCTGGCCACGCATCACTCCTTCTAATGCCTCTAAAATAGCATGATACAAGGCATGCGTTTCTCGATAAAGCTCTTCTGAAATTATCTTATTCCTTTTTGCAGTTGTTTCAACAGCTGAAATTACTTTCTGCATACTCATTGATCCAGACTTTCCCTGACAGTAATCCACATCTTTCAGCTGTTGAGAAAATGGTTCTAACTCTTCAGGAGTTAATGAAGCGACGAGCATCGCTAATTTACCAATCAGTATCTTTTGTGTCATATCTATCACCTGTCCACGTTTCTACTAGTTACTAGTATCTCCCCTCATTGTAAGCGCTATCACAGACGATGGTCAAGATCATTCTCTTCGTTTACAAACGCCTATTAAAAATGAAAGCATCGTATAAACGGCCGTTTTCACTCCTATCTCGCCTACATCTTTTCGTGGATCGAGGCAAACGATGTCCATCGCCTTTACTTTCGGATGCTCACCCGCTAACTGAACAGCGTCAAACAACTCTTCCGTTCTCATACCACCTGGAGTTGCTGCTGGTGCTGCAGGATTAAAAGTAATATCAAGAACATCCATATCGACCGTTAAGTAAATCGTATCAACGGCATTTTCAAGCTTGGCTAAGGCATCCTGAACGACATGGTGGATCCCATTTTTTCTTACAGTTTTCATCGTCGTGTAATGAACAACATGTTCATCAGCATAGTTTTTTAACTCTAAACTGTTAAAAAAACCGTGAAGTCCGATATTATGCACATGCTTTCCTTCAACCGTATGGCTTTCTATTACCTGCCTTATTGGCGTGCCATTTGCGGGACCCAAATCCGCTAAGTTTCGTAAATCAAAATGGGTATCCAATTGCAAGATACCAATTGTCTCATTTTGATGAGCCTGCTTCCAGCCTTTAATTAACATGGCCGTAATTGAATGATCACCACCAAGCGTTAAAGGGATTGTATGTGGGTGATGTTCTCTCATGGCAACCATGACCTGTTGAATTTGATCATGAGTATAGCCTATATCTGTTACATGCTGTTTGACATCACCAAGATCGATCGCTTTTAAACAAGCTAGATCAATGTCTTCTTCAAGATTATACGTACGAAATGACCGCCATGCTCTACGCATAGCATCAGGATTCTCACTTGCAGCGGATGTACTAATCGATGACTTTGATAAAGGAACACCGAGAATTGTAATGTCGTAGTCTTCCCAATTTGGCGTTGATTCTCCGATCGTTTCAATCCAATCATTCACCGTAAGATCAAATTGTTCATCCGTTTGCTTTGACCAAATCATAGTAGGACGATTTAACATTGGGTATGGATATTCATTCATAAAAGGTGACCTCCAACGACGAGCGGCACGCCTCCTTTTATCACTGTGTCGACATGATTCATTCCATATTGATAGGAAAGAGTAAGATAATTAGGCACATCAAATATGGTGATATCAGCTTTTTTACCAGCTTCAAGACTCCCAGTAGCATCCGCACAACCAATCGCATGTGCAGCATTAATGGTTGTAGCAGTTAATACCTCTTCAGGCGTCATCCCCATTTTCAAGCAGCCAAGATTCATGATAAAGGGAAGTGAAAGTGTAGGAGATGAACCAGGGTTTGCATCCGTAGATAAAGCAACACCCACTCCAGCTTCAATCATCTTTCTACTTTGAGCAAAATCAGCCATTAAGAAAAACGCCGTACCTGGAAGTAATACCCCCATCACGCCTGCATCGGCCATGTCTTTTATCCCCTGATCTGATGCTCTAAGAAGGTGGTCAGCCGAAATCGCTCCAACCTCCGCAGCCAACTCCGCTCCTGAATAAGGTTCAATCTCATCAGCGTGAATCTTCGGAATAAGTCCGTACTCTTTTCCAGCTTCAAGTATGCGCTTTGATTGATCCGGAGTAAAAACGCCATGCTCACAAAAAACGTCATTAAACGTTGCCAGCTTCCGATTGGCTACTTCTGGAATCATTTCTGAAATCACTTTCGACACAAACGTTTCGGGGTTACTCTTTTCTGATAAAGGAATTGCGTGAGCACCCATAAATGTGGAAATTACATCAACAGGATGAGATTCATGTAATTGTTTCGCAACTTCTAATTGTTTTATTTCATGTTCTAACGTGAGTCCGTAACCGCTTTTCGCTTCAACTGTTGTCACTCCGTGCAATAAGAATTGGTCTAAACGTTTTCTAGACTGCTCGAACAATTCTTCATAACTTGCTTTTTGTGTCGCACGGGTAGTGGCATGAATGCCTCCTCCTGCTTCCATAATTTCCATATATGATTTCCCTTGTAACCGCATCGCGTATTCATTTTCTCTTGTTCCAGCATGAACCAGGTGAGTATGAGGGTCGATCAGCCCAGGCGTGACTACTTTACCTGTAGCATCGATTTGTTCAGTTTGCGCTGTTAACTCTTTGTATTTTTCTACTATTCGTGTCGATGTTCCAACTTCAACAATGATCCCATCTTCTATATACATAGCACCATTTTCAATTAATCCTATTTGCGACATTTCCTCTTTTATAGCTGGGCGGTCCGAGTAACCCGACACTGTGATCAGCTGAGCAGCATTTTTTATTAATAATCGTGCAGTCATATCTCTCTACCTCCTATTTCTTTCGTAGCATTGGAACGTGAATTCCTTTCTCTTCTGCCGTTTTCTTCGCTAAATCATAGCCAGCGTCAACATGACGAACAACCCCCATTCCAGGGTCTGTTGTTAAAACACGGCCAATTCGCTCTTCCGCCTCTTTCGTCCCATCTGCCACAATAACCATACCTGCATGGAGTGAATAGCCCATGCCCACACCACCACCATGGTGGACGCTAACCCAGCTTGCTCCACCAACACTATTAATCATCGCATTTAAAATCGGCCAATCAGCCACAGCATCGCTTCCATCTTTCATTGCTTCTGTCTCTCGATTTGGTGAAGCGACGGAGCCAGAGTCAAGATGATCACGCCCGATCACAATCGGAGCACTTAATTCACCGTTTGCCACCATGTTATTAATGATTTTCCCAAATTTCGCTCGTTCTCCGTACCCAAGCCAACAAATCCGAGAAGGAAGTCCTTGAAAACTAATTTTCTCTCGCGCCATACGAATCCAATGACAAAGGTGCTCGTTGTCACTAAACTCGTTTAAAATCACTTCATCTGTTTTATAAATATCTTTTGGGTCTCCAGATAAAGCCACCCACCGAAAAGGGCCCTTCCCTTCGCAAAACTGCGGTCGGATATAAGCCGGTACAAATCCAGGGAAATCGAATGCACGTTGAACGCCTTCATCTTTGGCAACCTGGCGAATATTATTCCCGTAATCGAATGTGACAGCTCCTTGCTTTTGCATCTCAAGCATGGCCTGAACGTGTATGGCGATACTTTGTTTTGCTAGTTTACTATACTGATTAGGACTCTCTTTACGAAGTTTCTCCGCTGCTGTTATATCCAGGTTAATAGGATAATAACCGTTTAAAGGGTCATGAGCAGAAGTTTGATCAGTTAAAACGTCAGGAATAAATTTATGATCGATCATCTTAGGTAAAATCTCTGCTGCATTACCAAGTAAACCAATGGAAAGAGCTTCTCCTTTATTCCGGGCTTTTTTCGCCATTTCAATCGCCTGCTCAAGACTAGCGGTTGACGTATCAAGATAGTTTGTATCGATCCGACGCTGCATCCGTTTCTCATCCATTTCAATCGCAATACAAACTCCACCGTTAAGTGTGACGGCGAGTGGTTGTGCCCCCCCCATCCCACCAAGGCCTGCTGTTAACGTAATTGTATTCCTTAAACTACCATTAAAATGCTGTTTTCCACATTCAGCAAACGTCTCATACGTCCCCTGGACAATTCCTTGACTGCCAATGTAAATCCAGCTCCCAGCTGTCATTTGTCCATACATCATCAACCCTTTTCGATCGAGCTCATGAAAGTGGTCCCAATTTGCCCAGGCAGGCACCAAATTTGAATTAGCAATCAGTACTTTGGGCGCATCCTTGTGAGTCCTGAAAACAGCTACTGGCTTTCCAGATTGGATCAACAGTGTTTCATCATTCTCAAGCTCCTTTAATGAACGAACAATCGCTTCATAACACTCCCAATTCCGCGCCGCTTTCCCTATTCCTCCATAGACTACGAGTTCCTCTGGATTCTCCGCGACATCAGGATGCAAATTATTACTGAGCATTCGTAAAGCAGCTTCCTGAATCCATCCTTTCGTGTGAAGAGCTGTACCTCGATACTGCTCTACTTTGTTTGCTTTTGTATCCGTCATCTTCGTCACCCTTTCAGAATCATTCATTAATAAAAGCGTAGCATCTGACGCAGAAACGATATAGAGCACCAGGTTTCGAATAGTAGTAAATACTTTATAAACTAGAAGATTCCCAAACAATTTATAGTAATTTCTTTAGAAAAGTTAATTAAACTATTTTTTCTATAAATGAGGGTAATGTAGCACGACTAATATCTATAAGTGAAAGATCTCTGTAAGGAAAAAATACTATTCTATATAAGCTCATGTCCTGCTTAAAATAAGATCATTTTCTTCTACACCAGTCGATTCATAAATCCAAAAAAAAATTTGGTGTTAATTAAGGAGAAATAATGGGAAGAGTATAGATGGTTGCATTATGATGATTAGAATTAAAAGGAGTGGAAAAACATGAACAACAGTCAATTCGACAAAATCAAGAACGGAACAGGATTTATTGCAGCGCTTGATCAGAGTGGCGGAAGTACACCAAAGGCCCTTGCAGAATACGGTGTTCCTGAAGATTCCTACTCTGATGAAGAAGAAATGTTTGATCGCGTCCATCAAATGCGGACAAGAATCATTACTTCACCTGCTTTTAATGGGGAGAAAATTCTTGGAGCGATCCTATTTGAACAAACGATGGATCGCGAAATTGAAGGCAAGTATACTGCTGACTATCTCGCAGATAAGGGAATCGTTCCTTTCCTAAAAGTTGACAAAGGACTAGCCGATCAAGAAAATGGCGTTCAGCTAATGAAACCAATTCATGATTTAGATGTAACGCTTGGTCGCGCAAGTGAACGCAAAATCTTCGGTACGAAAATGCGCTCTGTGATTCATGAACCAAACGAAAGCAGTATCAAAGCAGTTGTTGAACAGCAGTTTGATATCGGAAAACGAATTCTAGCCGCTGACCTAATGCCAATTATTGAACCAGAAGTAAACATTCACAGTGAAGACAAAGAGAAATCAGAAGAAATTTTACGCGAAGAAATCCTTAAACAGCTTAATGAATTGTCAGAAGATCAAAATGTCATGCTTAAACTATCAATTCCTACTAAAGCGAATGCGTATAAACAATTAATTGAGCACCCTCGCGTGCTACGTGTTGTTGCGTTATCTGGTGGGTATTCACGTGATGAAGCGAATGAAAAGTTAAAAGAAAACGATGGTCTTATTGCAAGCTTCTCTAGAGCACTTGCTGCTGATTTAAACGCCAATCAGTCTGAACAGGAATTTAACAATGCTTTACAGAACGCAGTAGACTCTATATACGAAGCTTCAGTAAACAAAAAATAAAAAGTGCTAAATGGAATGGGTGAGGATACTACCGTGTATCCCACCCATTCTTCTTTTTTATTCCCCCTCTTTTCGATATTCTCCTGGGGTTTTCCCAGTAGTTTCTTTAAAAACCCGACTAAAGTAATTCGGACTTTTGAAACCTACATGACTCGCAATAGACTGAATCGATTCTTCTGTAGATGTAAGAAGCTCTTTCGCTTTAGAGATCCGCGTTGAATTTAATATTTCTCGAAACGATTGACCGTACTTTTGGGTTAAAGTGTGACTTAAGTATGCTGGATTGCGAAGCACATAATCGGCTACTTCTTTTAAGTTAAGTGCTGGGTCACTATAATGCTCATCAATGTAGATTAAGGTTTCTTCAATGACGTTTCTTCTTGAAACAGGACGAAAGTCGACTGATTCATGTAGGAGATGTGTAAGGAATAAAATCAGATCCTGAACAATGCGATAAAGAATGGGACTGTATAAAATCGATTCAAACACCTGTTTATATAAGACCTCACTTCGATTATCAGTCAATCCTTTACGGAGCATAAACCTTCTTATTTGAGCAAGGATACTTGTTAAACGCGTTCGCAACAGACCTGGTTCTGGATAAGGGAATTCCAATCCATAAAAGTGTTCATACAGCCAATCTTTCAATTCTTCCATTCGACTTTCCTCAAGCATATAAATCCAATGACGCTGCTCCGTTAACGTTAAAAAAGGATCGATATCATGCCACTCATCGTTTTGATCGGAATGGAGAACTTGTTGATATCCAGTAAAAAAAGACACTTCCAATACCTTTCGTAATTTCATATAAATTTGATGCAAAGAATCGTCGCTCTTTCCTTGATGCACAGCAATGACAATGGACTCTTCATTCATTTGCTCCCATTCGCGCAAAAACCGCTGCGCCTGATGAGTTGGTTCAAGTATCGGTTGTTCAAAAACAAGGACAATCCGATCTGTTGTTGAGAAAACAAGGGGCGTAAATGAAAAGTTAAACTGATCAATAAATTGGCGTAATTCACCAAGAAAGCCTCTTTTCTCGGTCTTCATTAAGTATACTGGAGCCCGATAAGCCAATTGATCATCCGTAAACAAGGATTTATACCAAAGTGTTTGTTGTAACTCTTCCCCTTTCTCCCTCCTTTTGAATTCCGTAACGTTCCGAAAGGCTTTCTGTAGAGAGGATTTTATTTTTAAAGGTGAGAGCGGTTTCACAATTAAGTCCACTGCACCAATTTCAATTGCTTCTGTTGCTCTTTCAAAGGTTGGTTCTGCTGTTACTGCAATCACTTCCATTGTGTAACGATCAATAAACGTTTTCATGAGATTCCATTTCTCACGAGGGATCATGTCCAATTCAATGAAAAGGATTTCAGGTAATTCTTTTTCTAAAACCATCATAACCTCTGTCAACTGATTAACCGTTTTTACTAAAGAAATAGGAAATGAATACTTTGAGATTAACCATTTCAAACCGAGTAACTCCTTGGAATCACGATCTCCAATAACTAGTTTGTACATAAGTCATTTGCCCCTGCTTCCTCTATTTCATGTTCGTTCCCACACAAGAGATTCTTTATCATCTCTTCTCTATTCCCTTTTATTTTGTCAAAATGCATAAGAAACCTCAATATTTTTTCTTCATCTCCTTTTCGTGCAAAAAAAAAGGACTTGCTACATAGCAATGACCCTTATCTCGTCATCTAGACGTCGTTATTCTCCATTACCAAGAACAGCTGTAACGCCCCACACCTTATCGTATGCACCATAACGATTTAATCCTATATCGAGGTCATGGAAATAACGATGAAGCTTCTGAACATCTCCTGTACTGCCATGCTCAATATAATGTAAGGCAATGAATTTAATATCGTGTAAGTCCTGGTTGAGATCCCCTTCTTCCTCTTTCAGATAACCATTAACTGCGGATACAATTTCAATCGCCTTTTCGGTTTGATCGTTATGATTAAGACTTGAGATCTCGCCAAAACCAGTTGTTTGATTGTAAAAGGCGTGTGTCGAAGCAACGAAAGCGTTCACATTTTCATCTCCAGGATTTACCGATACCGCTGACGCAATTTCGTCAATTTCCTCTTTTGTATAATCTGCCCGTTCTACTAAAACTGGGGCAATCCATTCGCTATTTGCGGAAAGAGCACGTTCATTAATCGAAAATAGAATATATATAGTAATAGCAAGACTACCAACCGTTGCTAGAGCAAGAAAAACAAATTTTGTCTTTGTCTTAAACACACGATCGCCTCCCCCATCTCAAATAGAAAAAAATGTAGGCTTAACGTCACAAAAGCGATATCTCATTATTGATAGATATCGCTTTTGTTTATGCGAAACCAAAAGTTGTCCTCACCTTATTGATCTCCGTAAGTTTCGGTGACCCCAAACGTATCCTCATGATCATAATTGTTAAGGGCTTTATCGAGATCATGAAAGTACCGATGAAGTGCTCGAACCTCAGTTGTCGTAAGGGGTTGGCTAGATAGTTCCTTTATAGACAATAAATCTTTTTTGAGATCTTCATGCGCTACCCCGTTTTCTAAAAACACATCAATATAGGCTACGGCAGCAGTTGCTTGACGCTCCTGTGCTTCTAGGTCCAATGGACGATCAATCATCCCGTAGCCCGTTGTGCGATTGTAATAGGCGTGAAAATCGGCAACGAAATCTTCTTCATGCTTATATTCTGCTGGGAACGAAGCCGCAGATACTAGATAATCATTCCCCCCTACCTTTGTTCCATTTACCTCTGTGTGGAGTGAGAAAATATAAATATAGAGAGCCGCGAATGTTGCAGCAACGAGGAGACTGACTATGGAAAACATCACTTTCGCTTGATCCATTTCATCTTCCCCCATTCGAATTTCTCTCTATTCTAATTGTTTATTTAGCAAAACCGAAAATATTTTTAATTTTGGTAACACCCCATTTCGGATCATGTGACCTGCTTTCATCCCGAAAACGATCCTGCACAACGGCCATTAGCCTTTCTTCTCGAGCTGACATCTGTTCATCCGCAATTTGTCTTTCCTTCGTTACTTCAAATTGATAGAATTCACGTTCGTCGACTGAAACATCAGCAAGATGATCGATTTTTTTACCAATAGCATTCAGCTCCATTTGGTTGATTGAAGCATGCGCATCTGAAGCAGTGGCAATTTCTTCATGAACAATTTCATGAACTTGGTGAACAATATCTTTTTCTAAACGCTTTACGGTTTCATCCATACTGAGAAGCTTTTTTACTTCTTCGGATTCAACAAAGGAAACAATTTTGGATAAGGAAGTCTGAATGTCTACCTGCTCAATAGGCTCGCTAGGAGTGATTTTTTCTGTTTCCTTTCCTTGTAGTTCTAACGTATTGATAATGACTTCGTCTGCAGCATGACTTTCTTTCATGTTTTTAATCAATTGAAGAACTTCAATATCACCAATTGTATACGTACGGGCATTGTTTTCATCACGTGGAATGGTTAGAAATGGCGCAAACTGCTCTTCCCATAATTTCAATGTATGACGAGACACATTCAACATGGAAGCCACCCTGGAAATCATCATTGTATTATTCATCTTCATCATTCCTCCCCGTTGATTTATTAAAGGTATTCAATGGGGGTCTATCGATTTTCCTGCTGGGTGACAAAGGTTCTTAAAAACAGTCAGAGATTCTCAGGAAAACGCGCTAATCTACAAAAGCGCTCGTTTGTTGTAATGTTTTGAAACGGTATATTCATATTTCTCGAATCATGACATGTTCCTTTAATCGAGAGTTCACTCCTGAGACTCGTTCATTAATCCATTTAGCATCTAAGAATGCGCTATCAAATCAAGGAATTATGGTAATATATAGTTAAAACGAAATGGGGGAAGTCATGAGTACGGTTGTCACACCTGTAAAACAGCCGAAATTACAAAAGAGAAAGTGGCCGTATTACTTTATTGGAAGTGTCTTATTACTAGTGATCCTCGCTTTAGCCATCAGTTTTTGGTTTGTCCAAAGAACAGCTCCTGAAACAAATGGGGAAATTACCTTGTCAGGCTTACAAGATTCTGTTTCTATTTATCGAGATCGTTCAGGCGTTCCTCATATTGATGCCTCATCAACAAAGGATTTATTTATGGCTCAAGGATTTGTCACAGCTCAGGACCGCATGTTTCAAATGGATCTAAGTCGGCGCCAAGCTTCTGGAACACTTAGTGAAGTGATTGGTGAGTCAACGATCGAAAATGACAAGTTTTTTCGTACGCTCGGCTTAAGAAGGGCTGCAGAAGATTCCTATCATGGCTACTCTGATGAGGCAAAGCAAATACTCGAGTGGTATGCTGATGGGGTTAACGCCTATATGACCAAAGCAAAAGAGGCGAATGCACTGCCGATTGAATTTACACTTGCGGGTTATGAACCAAATGAATGGACACCAATTGATTCTCTTACAATTGGAAAGTACATGGCGTTTGATTTGGGCGGACATTGGGAAGGTCAGGCCTTTCGCTACTACTTACTTCAGAACTTTTCTGAAAAAGAAGCAATGGATTTATTTCCTAGTTATCCTGATGACGGCTCCACTGTTATTCAAGAAATAAAAGAAAGTCAATTAGATATGTCGAAAAGCTTCGCAAAAGCAGTTATCCCTGACCCATTTAATGGAAGCAACAATTGGGTTGTTTCAGGCAAAAAAACCGCTTCAGGAAAGCCGCTTCTAGCTAATGATCCGCATCTTGGCCTTGGCACCCCTCCTATCTGGTACGAAACACATTTAAATTCTCCTGATTACCATGTCAGCGGCGTTATTTTTGCAGGCGTTCCTGGAATTATTGTAGGACGAAACGACTCGATTGCCTGGGGAGTTACAAATGTAGGACCAGATGTTCAGGATCTCTATATTGAAAAAAGAAACCCTGCTAATCACACTGAATTTAAATATAACGATTCATGGGAGGAAGCAGAAGTTCTTGACGAAAGCATACCCGTTAAAGACAGTGAACCGATTCCCTACGAGGTTGTGATTACACGCCACGGTCCAATTCTTTCTGAATTTGCCCATGACGATCAACCAGATACAGCTTTATCCCTCAGGTGGACTGCATTAGATCCTTCAACCGAATTGGAAGCTGTTCTTAAGATCGATCAAGCGTCTAATTGGGAAGAATTTAAGGAAGCGCTCACTTCTTTTCATACGCCAGCTCAAAATTTTGTGTTTGCTTCCACTGACGGAACAATTGCTTATCGAGCAAATGGACTCATTCCAATTCGTAAAAATGGCGATAGCATGCTGCCAGTCCCCGGTTGGAACGATGACTATGAATGGGAAGGTTATATTCCCTGGGAAGAACTTCCGACAATCGTAAATCCGGATGAAGGGTTCATTTCTACCGCAAATAATAAAATTACAACAGATGACTACCCCTATCACATCACCCATACGTGGGCTCAACCTTATCGTCAGGATCGCATTCGAGAAGTATTGATTGAAGGAAATAATCTTGAGGCTCAGGATATGATGAACCTTCAAAATGATTTCGTGAATTTACAAGGAAAAGAGCTCACTCCTCTATTAACAAAGGAACTTAATAGAGAAAATTTGACCTCAGTTGAAAAAGACGCTCTCTCGCTTCTTCAAAAATGGAACTACATCGATGGCAAAGATGAAGCTGCTCCCCTTCTCTTTCATTTATGGTTAGTGGAAATGGAGAGGGTGCTATTTGATGGAAAGATTGACAAAGAAATGATGCCGCTTTTTGATGGAAAAAGTCAAGTCATTGACCAACTCATTAGACGAGCTGTGAATGGTGAAGAAGGACCTTGGATGGAGAAGGCCGGGGGATTTCAATCCGTCGTAACAAAATCCTATCAATCTGCCGTTGACCGCGCAGTTTCTTTACAAGGACATACACCTAAAAAATGGGCGTGGGGGACGTTCCATTCCGTGCCCTTTGAACATCCTCTTGGTGCGATAAAGCCCTTAAACCTTCTCTTCAATCCAGAAGTGAACGCCATTGGCGGTAGCCGCGTAACAGTTGGCGCTGCAGGTTGGAAATCATCAACCGGCACCGTTAACCACGGAGCCCCCTGGCGAGGTGTCACGGATTTAGCCAATATGGGAACAAGCTATAACGTCCTATCGCCTGGTCAATCTGGTTACGTATTTAGTGAATGGTACGACAATCAAATTGATGATTGGGTAAATGGGCGTTACCACGAAACGAAAATGAGCGGCTATGAAGAAAACGCGAAGCATCTTATTCTGAAACCGTAACAAAAGGCTCTCTCAAACGAATGAGAGAGCCTTTTACTTGCTATTTTACGGATACTGTCCAATTTTGTGTATCTTCTAACTTCCCTGTTTGGATCCCTGTAATGGTGTCATACAATTTCTGAGAAAGCTCTCCAATTTCATGATGATTAATAACCATTTTCTTACCTTGCCAGTTGAGTTCTCCTACTGGTGAGATGACGGCAGCCGTTCCAGTACCAAACGCTTCTTCAAGCTCTCCCTTTTGCGACAGCTCATACAGTTCTTCAATAGATACCTTTCTTTCAGTGACTCTAATATCCCATTTCTTTAACAATTCAATAACGGACATTCTTGTAATGCCGTGGAGAATGCTACCGTTTAATTCTGGCGTAACAACTTCTCCATTAATCTTAAAGAAGATATTCATGCTCCCCACTTCTTCAATATAACGCTTTTCAACTCCGTCAAGCCAAAGAACATCTGCATTTCCGTCTTTATAGGCTTTTGCCTGCGCTTGATAAGCGGATGAATAGTTTCCGGCAGTTTTTGCCATTCCTGTTCCGCCTTTAACAGCTCTAGTGAATTTATCTTCTACGCTAATTTTCACTGGTGTTAAGCCACCAGAAAAATAAGAGCCAACTGGTGAAAGAATGATCATTAGTTTGTACGTATTTGAAGGAGCAACAGATAAATTCGGCTCTGTTGCAATAATATACGGGCGGACATAAAGCGATGTTCCCGGCGTCGATGGTACCCAATCTTGCTCGATGTGAATCAGTTCTTTTAAGTAACCCATCACACGCTCTTCATCAATTGGAGGAATGCTCAATCGGTCACTTGAAAGATTCAAGCGCTGCAGATTTTTCTCCGGTCTAAATAAAAGGATACGATCGTCAGAACGGTAGGCTTTTAAACCTTCAAAAACCGTTTGACCGTAGTGAAAAATCATCGCAGCAGGATCAAGAGTAATAGGCTCATAAGGAATGATGCGTGGCTCAAACCACCCTTTATCGGTTTCATAATCCATTACAAACATATGATCGGTAAACGTTCTTCCAAAAGGGATCTGATCCTTTTCAGGCTTCGCTTTTAAATTCGTACTTTTAACAATTTCTAAATCTGTACTCATGGCCAGGACTCCTTACTCATTTAAAATAATATTCATAACTTGTGCTCCTTCCACTTGAAGGCAGCAGTTTACTATTTATCTATTGTACTGCCAAACTCTATTGAATTAAAGCTTTATAGTACAGAAAGATGAAAAAATTCAGTAAAAGACGTTTTTCTCCCTTTCCTATTTATCTTTCATCCCATTTTAGTTATTTCAACTGCTTCACTTAAAAAAAGATAATTTTCATTACCTTTTTTGTAAACGATACCATACAAACGATAGCACCATTTTTGTTTTCATGACCTTGTCTTTTCATTTGTGATGAATGAATTTACTATTGCAACTGATGTCTTTTTCACGTAAATTAGTCAAGTATGTTTATTAGGAGGTCTCATCATGAATCAAACACAAAACACGCAACGGGTGCAAATGGTCACAGCAGATCCATCAGCTATTGGACTGTTTGGTCTTGCTATGGTTACGCTAGTGGCATCATCAGCTAAACTAGGTTGGACAGACGGCGTATCATTTGTCCTACCATGGGCGATTTTTCTAGGAGGAATTGCTCAGCTTATTGCTAGTTTCCTCGATGCCAAACACAATAACACGTTTGGGACAACTGCCTTCGCAGCTTTTGGTCTATTTTGGCTAGGTGTCGGAACATCCTGGTTAATTCAATTCGGTGTTTTTGGCGATGCAGCAGCGGCCGCTGTTGATCCAAAACAATTAGGCATTGCCTATATCGGTTATTTGATCTTCAGTGTCTTTATGACAGTAGGTGCGATGGAAACACATAAAGTTCTTTTCTTTATTTTTGTCTTTATTGATTTCTTATTTATCGGACTTACATTCTCCACTTTAGGAATTTTCCCCGAAGGAATGCACTTCTTAGCTGCCATTGCTGAGTTCAGCATTGCAATTTTGAGCTTTTATGGCTCGGCAGCAAGTGTTTTAAATAGCCATTTTGGTAAAGTAACACTTCCAATCGGAAAGCCATTCGGTATTTTTAAATAGCCTTCATCCTACCTAAAAAACAGATGAATTTAATATTCATCTGTTTTTTAGAATCTATTAGTGATTTTGAGCACGCGATCCATCATAGGACTATTTTAATGATTAAACCTCAATTAAATGATTTGTGTCACCTAATCCTTTAACTTCAAATTCCCCTTCATCATACTCAAGTATTGTTAGACTTGCCCCATGAATAAAAGGTGGTTTCCATAGTTCTTCAAAAGACAATGCTAATACATAAGATAGAAGAACTCTTATTACAACAGCGTGGGTCACAATTAGAACCGAACGGCTCTCATCTTGGTCGATTATCATATGTAAAGCACTTAAAACGCGAGTTTGTAAGTCTTGTAAACTCTCACCTTCATGATTGGAAGGGTTATACAAATGTGGTGAGTTCCAAAAATGATGATATTCACTTTTATATTCAGCCACGATACTCTCTTTCGTTCTGCCTTCCCACAGGCCAAAATAAATTTCTCTGAGCTCCTCAACTTTCTGAATACGAATATCTCTTGAACCACGAATCAGATTAGCAGTATGAACGGCTCTAACACTTGGGCTCGTATATATTTTATTAATGTCAATCTCTTTTAAGCGAAGCCCAAGTGCTGTAGCATTCTTCTCTCCAATTGTCGTTAAATCAGAATCTTTCCAACCCTGTAAACGATTTTCTTTATTCCATTTTGTTTCGCCATGGCGTGTTAGATAAATCCTCATAATACCCACCTTTAGTTTACAATAATATTATTATGTTCTCATAGACTTAAATGAATTAGTCCCACATACAGAAATATTCCGTTTTTATTAAGGAAAAGCGCCCTTACATAAGCAAGGACACTTTTCCATTATGCCGAGTAATTCCGCCCTAATTCATCACTTAGTTTCATTCTAAGGGCCGTTCGACCACGATGAAGACGAGACTTTACCGCCCCCGGCGATAGAAGTAGTTCTTGGGCGATTTCATTCTCTTTCAAGTGATCATAATAGTGGAGCTTCATTACAACTCTTAGTCTTGGTGATAGCATAAGGATCTTTCTTTTCACAGATTCTTCTAGAAATAGAATCTCGCAGTCTTCTTCTACATTACAGTCTGAATCGATTTGATTCATAAGAACACCTTCCGTATGAAACAAAGTCACTTTTTTCTGTCTTCTTAATTGATCAATCGATTTTCGTGTAGCAATGGTTGAAAGCCATGAACCTAGCTTTCTTTCACTTTCCACTTCTTCTAGTCGATCATATGCCTTTAAAAAGGCTTCTTGGAGCACATCTTCGGCAAGACCATGATCTTTTACGATACGAAATGCAGTGTAATAAACACGTTGATAGTGCATCTTAAAAATTTCATTAAAACATAATGTTATCGATTCGATCATTGTTGCTGATCCTTAAAGTAGTCCACTACAAAGTCTGGAGCGTCTGAAGAATCAAAGGCTAACACATCATAATATCCGCCTTTTAAATCCTCATAATAAATGCCAACTAAGTAGTCCCCTTCTTCATCTTCTTCACTAATTAACAACATCGTTTCAATCTTCTTCTTATCGGTAACCTCTAACGATTCAACGGAACCGCCCTGTACGATTTGATCATAAGCTTCTCTTGGATATTGCTTCTTTGCTTCATTCCAAGGGTAAATATTGACTTGATCGATTTCACCTTCGTCAATAAATGCATCTTCATAGTATCCTTCCTCTTTCAGCCAATTTACAGTGTTTTTATAAGAATTATAAATCATATTATCTTGCGGAAAATAATATTCCACTGTCCAATCTGAATGATCTCTTACTTCAGATACGTGAGATCGAGTTCCCACTGGATGAATTATTTCATCATAAGATAAGTTGTAAATATCCTCTCGTACATGTTGATAAAATTCTTGTATTTGCTTTGGCTCAAGTATCGTTACTTCTGTATTCACGGCACCTCCCGGCTGAAGAGTGATTTTTTGAACTTTTGATGGATCACTATTTAAGACAGGATAAGTCAATTCTTTGTAGTCTTTCGTTTCCATTAGGCGCTTTAGAGATGCCTGAACTTCCTTAGGATCGATTTGATACGTACGTTGAACGTGATCACCATTTTTTAATTCAAATGAGATAAAATACATCTTTCCCCTGGAGTTAAACAGATCATTCTGGTTAATCATCTCTTTTTGTAAATGGATAACCGCATTAATTGCTTCTTCAGATTCAATTAAATCAGGTGTAGTATTCTCAATAAGTTCTTCAAATTGAAAAATATTATCACCGATATAAACACTGTTCACTTCACTCGGTTCCGGAACGTAACCTTCATAATTCAACCAGAATAATGGTAAAATGCCTATAACTAATCCTGCTGTGCCGCCAAAGACGAGCAAACCTTTGAAGTACTGACCTCGAAACACATGAAAGCTCTTATCTAACACCATTGCAGATAAGAAATAACCGATGATCCCACCTACGACATAGCCAAAAATTAACCATGATAGCAATAGCTGGGTTTCTCCAAAATATGTGCCTACTACTAAAGCAAAACAGAAGGTCATGCCAAATTGGAATACTGGCTTTAACAAGTTAATCGCGATCGTCTGTGAAGTTACTTCTAATGGACGTTTCTGATAGATGGCTTTACCAGAAAAATAGAAAAGGATTGAAGCGACAAAATAGATAACTAGCGTAATAGAATCAACCGGTAAAAAACCACCTTGAGCTTGATTTGGGTAAAATTGCAAGACTTTTACAATAGGGGAATAGTTCCCGATCGTATGATCTAATAATGCTAAGTCAGATAAACCGGCAATAAAGAAGCTAATATGAACAGCGACTAGAGCATAAATCCCTGCAGGAAGCAGCATAAGGATAAATGTTAACACAGCTTGAACCGCCGATATCCCTGTTAATGTACCGGCAAAAACACAAACCATAAACGTTAGGATGCTTACTATCATCATCATCAATGTCCAATAACCAAGCTGGTTGATTGTATAAAACGTTGATACGTCAGCAAACAAGTAGAACATGAAAAGAATAAGACTAGTCACTAGAATAGGGACGATAAGCAACATTAAACCTGACAAGACGTGATGGCGAAAAAGATGATCTCTACTAATGGGGAAGCTATGAATAAAATCTGAAGCCCCTTTAACATGAATGTATCGAAAGAGAAATACAGCCATTAACACCGGCATTAGAAATAACAACATAAATTGCAATTCAAACATAAATGTTGAATCAAAGAGACCAGCACCGCTTGCATCTATCCTATAATCATCGTTAATGGCCATAAGCAATTGGAGCGGCAAGGTAAAGACAAGACCACAAAAAAACAAGATACTAATCCAACCAACATTACGAAAATCTCTTTTGAACATTTCTTTTCTAAACAAGGATGTTTTCGATGGCATAGCCTACCCCCTCCATTTCATAAATGAATATTTCTTCTAATGTGAGCGGTAATCGATCCATTAACACAGGACCAAATTTCTCAATTTCATTCATCACTTTCCGCTCATCTCCTTTTACAATCAAGAGAAGGACACTCCCTCTTTTTTCCTTATACAGAATTTTAAGATCACTTGCTGCTAAAAGCCTTTCTCCTGAATCTTTAAATGCGACTTGAACTTTATGTACATCTTCTTTTAATTCATCTAAATCACGTTCAAGCAAAACTTCACCTTGATGAAGTATGCCAACATGGTCACAAATTTCCTCAACTTCTCTTAAGTTATGTGAAGATAATAAGACCGACATATCTCTTTCTGCCACATCCTGAATGATCAAGCTTCTTACTTTCTTTCTCACCACAGCATCTAGGCCATCAAATGGTTCATCCAAAATAAGCACATTCGGTTTCACAGATAACGATAAGATGAAAACCACTTGTCTTTGAAGTCCTTTAGAAAAATGACTCACTTTCTTTTTTTCATCAATATGAAACAAACCTATTAGGTTTTTATAACGTTCTTCATCCCAATTATCGTAAAAACTTGCGTAATAATTAGCCAGTTGCCTCATTGTATATTGGGGTAGAAAATAGAGTACATCTGGAATAAAAACCATCCGTTGTTTAATTGAAACATTTTCATCTACTTCTTGTTCTAGGACAAAAATACTCCCTGTGTCCTGTCTCAAAATACCAGCAATCATTCGCATAATGGTTGTTTTTCCTGCCCCATTTGAACCGAGTAAACCATAAATTGACCCTCGTTTGACTGAAAAGCTAACATCTCGAATAATGTCGTTTTTTCTAAAAGCTTTGTTTATGCCGCTCACTTCAATCATTTTTTTGTCCCCCTTCCATTTCAGAGATTAGCATCTGAATCTCTTCTACAGTCATTCCAAGATAGAACGCTTCTGAAAGTAATTTCTTCAATTGATTTCTCACTTTCTCCAATTCCTCCTCATTCTCAAGTTTTTTTGAGGGATGAACAAAGCTCCCCTTCCCCTTCACTGAATAGATATAGCCTTGTGACTCAAGTTCTCTATAAGCTTTCTGAATCGTATTTGGATTAATTGCCAGTTGATTAGCTAGTTCCCTTACAGAGGGAAGTTTCTCATCATCTTTTAATAAATCTCTAATAATTAATTGCTTCAGCCGATCTACTAATTGTTCATATATTGGCTTACGACTTCTAAAGTCCAATTCAAACATTTATTCACCTCCGTATCATGTGAAATCCAATAAGTGTATTAACTGTATTAGTATATGTAGTACAGTTGAACTTTATCAAACATTTCACTTCTTGAGAAGACTTATTTTGAAATTTTTTCTATTAATAAACAAAAAAAACAGAAAGCCTTTTAGCTTCCTGTTTTTTCTGCCTGACCGTATTTTTATTTTCTTCCTCACAAATTGGTATGATGATTACTTAGCTAATGTGCCCTGGTGAAAGAACAGTTGCCATTGATCACCATTTTTTCTCCATATCGAACTTCGAAGCGTTTTTTGATTTCTTGTTTTATCATGAACGCGATATGTAGCAAGAATCACGTCTTCTGCTAATGGATGAATGGCAAAGTCTGATAACGTCATTTCTAGTACTGAAAGCCCACCTTCTACTAAATCTTTTTTACTCCAAATCGTCCCCGAACTTCCGAACTCAAAAAAATCAGCTGCGAGTACCTCATTTAACTTAGAAGAGTTTTCTCTCATTTGAGGTGTAAGCAACTCCTTCTCTAAGTGGTATAACTGCTTTTTTATTTCTTGTATCTCCATAATTTCAACTCCCATTTCTTACTTATTCCTCCATTTCTCCACTTCAAAAACCCAGTAATATCAATTATTTTAACGAAATTATTGATGTAAGCGGTTAAGTGGAAGGCTATGCATTGAAATTCACTCAAGGATAATTTAACCTATTAGAGTAGGTATAAAAGATAACTGGATGATGGACACTTTAAAAGAAAATACAATGAGTTACGTCCCATTTTTCTTCTGTCGCTTGATTAGTGCCTTATACATATAATCAGGCTTTTGAATACCTTAACATGGTTTTGCCTTACGATAGAACAAACAAGCGTAATTGCTTAAAAGAAGGAGAAGTGACTATGTCAGAATCAATCACAACCGAAACAGGCGAAAAACGTGTTCCAACTCAAGACGAGCGCGAACTGCTTGATCAGCTTTTAGATCCTAAAGTTCAGGAGTCACTAAGCGTACTTGTAAAGGA
Source organism: Guptibacillus hwajinpoensis (assembly GCF_020524165.1). Taxonomy (GTDB): domain Bacteria; phylum Bacillota; class Bacilli; order Bacillales; family Guptibacillaceae; genus Guptibacillus; species Guptibacillus hwajinpoensis_D. The sequence goes on along the minus strand of NZ_JAIVKU010000004.1, from coordinate 508,727 downwards.
ACTACCTAAAGTAACAGAACTTGTCAATATGATGTCTAAATCATATGATACCGTACAAGCGCTCGCAACAGATGATGTATTAAAAAATGATACTGTCGAATTCATGTCTGAAATTGTTCACCCTGTTAAAAATTCTGTAAAAGACGTTGCTGCAAATGCGATTGAAGCAAAGGATGAAGCAGAAAAAAGCTCTGAAGTGATTGGTCTTTTTGGACTTTTGAAAATGCTCAAAGATCCACAAGCTCAAAAACTTTTCAGATTTGTAAATGCCTATCTTAAAGTTTCAGGCGAAAAAAGTAACCAAAAATAATATTGATCTGCTAGAAATGGAGGAACAATCATGTCAAAACAAATAGTCATTTTGGGCGCAGGTTATGGTGGGCTTCTTTCTGCTTTATCCGTACGTCAATACTTAAACGAATCAGAAGCAACCGTTACATTAATCAACAAAACACCAACACACCAAATCATTACTGAATTGCACCGTCTAGCTGCTGGTAACATCTCGACAGAGGCTGCGGCACTTCCACTCGACAAGTTATTAAAAGGAAATGACATTAACCTTAAAGTTGCAACGGTTGATTCATTTTCTGTTGATAACAAAGAAGTGAAGCTTTCAGATGGCTCTACACTTTCTTACGATGCATTAGTCGTTGCACTTGGTAGTAAAACAGCTTACTTCGGCATTCCAGGACTTGAAGAAAACAGCATGGTTTTGAAGTCTGCTGAAGATGCAAACCGTATCCACACTCATGTGGAAGAACGTATTAAGAGCTTTGCAGCATCAGGTGACGAAGCAGACGCTACCATCCTTATTGGCGGTGGCGGTCTTACAGGAACTGAGCTCGTAGGCGAACTAGCGGATGAAACACCAAAGCTTGCTCGTAAATACGGCGTAGATCCTGCTAAAATCAAATTAATGCTTGTTGAAGCGATGCCTAAAATTCTTCCAATGCTTCCGGACGAATTGATTAATCGTGCAATGACGAGTCTTGAAAAGCGCGGCGTTGAATTCTTAACGAACCTTCCTGTTACAAATGTTGAAGGCAACGTTGTTGAACTAAAAGACGGTCAAAAGATCGTAACAAACACATTCGTTTGGACAGGCGGCGTTCAAGGTAACCCGCTCGTTGGCGAATGCGGTATTGAAGTTAATCGCGGCCGTGCAACGGTGAACAATTACCTACAATCCACTTCACACGAGAATGTGTTCGTAGCTGGAGACAGTGCTGTTTACTTTAAGCCAGGAGACGAGCGTCCACAACCACCTACCGCTCAAATCGCATGGCAGATGGGTGACCTGATCGGTTATAACTTATATGCTTACCTTTATGACAAAGACTACAAAGAATTTGAACCCGTTAACTCAGGTACATTAGCAAGTCTTGGTCGTAAAGATGCAGTTGCTCAAATCGGCGGTAACTCCACCTCTCTTAAAGGACTTCCTGCATCTGTGATGAAAGAAGCAAGTAACGTTCGTTACCTTTCACACATTAAAGGATTGTTTGCTTTAGCATACTAATTCAACATTCACTTTCTATAAATATATAAAAAAGAAGTGCTGGGAAAATTCCCAGCACTTTTTTCATACAAGAATGAAATCCGGCTTTTTCCCTTTTACAATTTGATTTACAGGATATAAATCACCTGAAACACCGTGGCAACAAACGAGGTTCATTTCTTCTATAAACATCCGACTCGTAAAGACCGTTTCACTATGATCACAAAAGATTTCAATGCTGGAGTGATCTACAAAAAGACGAATTTGATGTTTCTCTTTTTGTTTTCTTAAAGCATATCTTTTCGTACCAAACTCCTCAGCATAAACATGGGTCAGATTTGACCGATCAAGACAATACTCTTCTTCATTTTAGGAGAAAGCCACGGTTTCATTTAATTCATTTTTAGATATCATTTCAAATTCCCGGTCCACTTCAATGACCATTTCAAATGCATGCAAGGTTAATTGGTGATTAATTTGTTCATCTAAAAATTATTGTAACATAGAAAAAGATACCAGGTTTCTGCTTCACCTTGAATAACAAATATTTGTTATTCTAATTTGACCTTTATCATCCGATCATCCTCTTCAACTGGATCACCGCGTCCATCTTTGTTATTAGTTATCGCAAATAAGTATTCATCATCCACAATTAATGAACGCACTCGACCTATTTCTTCTTTCACTACAATCGTACCCTGCCCTTTGAGTTGAAATGATCTAATTTCTTCACCACCAAGGCAAGCTACATAAAGTTGGTCATGATGAAAAACCATTCCAGACGGCGCCCAAGTGTCATTACCGGAGTGATAGAGAGGCTGTTCCATACCATCTGCAACCTCATCTCCTTCTATGACTGGCCACCCATAATTGAGACCTGGTTTAATGACATTAATTTCATCGTGGGCAGACTGACCATGTTCTGAACTAAATAGCTGCCCTTCGTCAGTCCATGCTAGTCCTTGCGGATTCCGGTGCCCATATGAATATACATAGGAGCCACTGAAAGGGTTATCTTCTGGAACGCTCCCATCGACATTAATCCGAAGAATTTTGCCAGCCAAACTCTCTTTATCTTGTGCAAGCTCTGGTTCCCCTGCATCACCCGTTGTAACATAAAGCATTCCGTCTGGGCCTAATTTTACTCTACCACCATTATGAAATTGTGAGCCTGGAATGTTAGCAAGAAGTTCACCTGTTTCCCTCCATACGCCTCCTTTTAACTGGACCTTAACTACCCTATTCAGCGTTTTGCCATCATTACGATAAGTATGGTAAAGGAATGCAGTTTGTGATTCAAGAAAATCTTCTGCCAAGGCTAGTCCTAAAAGCCCCCCCTCTCCATCACTGTGTATTGGTTTTGAAAGTTGAAGTACCTGCCGTTCTAAACGATCCTTAAAATTTGCCATCTTTCCAGAACGTTCTGTATAGTAAAATGTTCCTTCTGACAGCGAGATTTCCCACGGAACATTTAAATTTTCAACATACGCTTCTTCTCCTTGTTCCTTTTTATCCTGCTGTTTGTTTGAATTCATGTTAGATTCATTACTCGAACATGCTATCAACATGAGAAATGTACTGAGCACTCCAATTATCCTCAGAGAGTTTCCCTCCCTTCTCATAATTTCCAGATTATTCGCAAACCATTAATACATTTCCGTCAGGATCTTTAAAGTTAAACCAGTGACCGTTTTCTATATCGGTAATCAGTTCAATCTCTTTGGCTTTCATATAAGAAAAAGCAGCATGAATGTCTTTTGTATCAAAATGAAAAGGCGGAGTTTGGTAAACATTTTCCTCCGTATAAATTTTGCTGTCCAAGACGAGGCCAGTCCCATTCATGGGAACAATAAAAAGGTGTCCTGCAATAATATCCCCTTCAGCCTCTAAACCAAGTAATTCACAGTACCATTCTTTTGCAGCCTCGATATTTTTCACTGGAATAAAAACTGCACCAACTTCATTTAAGATCGGAGTCAATTCGTTAACCTTCCTTTCAAAATAAGTTTCTCTTCAACTATATATAACTTCTTGATTTGTTGTCATGCTCCTGCTGATGAACTGTTACTTGAAGTTGGAATCAATTATTAATTCAGCAAAAAGTTAATATGGGTTTCACGTTTAAATATTCTAAAAGGAATGGAGGGATGTCGGATTGATCAAGTTAAGTAGCTTTATCCGTTATCTTTTCCAATTAACGCCTACCTCCATAATAATTCGGAAAAAAATTAGAAATAAGAAGAGCCTATCTTTTTTAGATAGACTCTTCTTTATGATAAAAGTATGCTTGCTCAGTTATAAACACTGGCGCATGTGCCAGCTTCTGGTTCATAATAACAATGATTTTTATATTGTCCTGCAAAAGGTTGCCCGTACCAGGTAGGAGGACAAGGAGCATAAGGATTGAAATACCAAAGAGCATATTTTCCTGGATGTTCTCTCCAATAATCCAAATTCTTCTTTGCTAACCGTTTTTCAACAGACCTTGCTCTGTTATAAAAAACATTGCCTTTTTGAACCGCCTCAAAGGAATAATTCCCTCCCTGCACTTGATAAATTACTTGAGGAATTGTTCTCAGACCTACAAAGTCTAAACATTCAGCTTGTGCACGGTTCACAATGACATTTCCTACATACAACATTCCTTGCTTCCCTTCACCTTCGGCTTCCGCTCTCATCATTCTAGCCATTAAATTAACGTCTGAACTTGTGTATTTCACTCTCGGCATATTTTTCACCCCAAGTACATTGTATGAAGGAAATGCATTTTTATGTCATTTTATTTTCCGAACCCGAGTTTTAAAAAATAGCGATATCGATTGGACTTTAGCCAATCGTTACCCACATTTCTTCTGGATTTAGCTCATAGATGTTATTCTCGCGATACATAAAGTGATTGATAATAAACTCCCTTCGAATTGTCGCAAAGTCAGGATGAAACTTCTTAATATATTCATTAATTTCTTTCTCAGGATACTTTCTTCCACGTTCTAACCCGTTGATCAAGTGTTTTAAAATAATAATTTTCTTCTTTCGTTGCGAAGGTATTTGTTTTAATGTTCCATCTGCTGCTATGAAATTATTTATCACTGCTTGTGCTTTCAAAGTATCGTCCTCCTTATTGTAATCAGACTGATAAAGCATATTAGGCAATGCTTCAGAATAAGAACGGAATTTCTTTTCATCAATGTAGTAATAAATGGTGTTTTTATCTTTGCGCTGATAAACAATTCCAGTGTCTCGTAATTTTGCCATATGATGAGTGATGGTCGGGGCTTTTAATCCAAGTTTTCCTGCAATGGCCTGTCCATGAAGAGGACCGGCTGCGAGTAACGTAAGAATTCGTATGCGATTTGGATCTCCAAGCGTTTTATGAAAGTTGACTAATCTATTTAATTGCACGAAATCCCCCCATCTAATTAGACTATTATCTAATTAGATGATAGTCTAACTAGATGGGAATGTCAATAACATATAAACAGCCTTGAAATGATTTCGAGTACCACTTGATGAGGAAGAAGGTGTCATATTGATGCACTTGTGCAAATCATTAGATACTTACTTCGTCACGTTTTTTCCTTGCACTTTCAAAATCCATACAAAAAGCACTGACCCCTTTGTCTCTTAAGTGGAATCAGTGCTTCTTCTTACAATTATTCGTTACGCAAGATCTTTTCCATCGCTTTACCCTTTGCTAACTCATCAACTAGTTTATCCAAATACCGAATTTCCTTCATAGTTGGTTCTTCGATGTCTTCCACTCTTACACCACAGATCACACCTCTGATCTTGGTTCGTAAAGGATTCATCTGAGGAGCTTTTAAGAAAAAATGCTCAAAGTCAGTCTTATCTTCTAATTGCGCTTCTAACTCTTTTTCGCTATATCCTGTTAACCAATGGATGATTTCATCGACTTCCATTTTCGTTCGGCCTTTCTTTTCTGCTTTCGTAACATAGTGAGGATAGACACTAGCAAAGCTCGTTGTATAAATTCTATGTTTGGTCATGATAAATATTCCTCCTCGTATATTCATAGATTAACCCGCAAAGAGCGCTAGCTTACCTCTGCTAGTAGCATTCAATCTTCTATTAATGGAAATGTCTATTTTATAGTTGCTGGCACTAATGTCTTCTTCAAATAATGATAAACCCCTTCTTCATCACATGTGAATTCCGTCACTTCGTCGACAATTCCCTTTATGTGGTCCGATGCATTTTTCATTGAAACTGCATAATCAACAAATTGAAACATTGGTAGATCGTTGTTACTATCACCAATTGCTAACGTTTCTACCTCCGTCAAATTAAAATAGTTCAACATTTTTTGAATACCAGTGCCTTTGTTCACATTAGCTACCATAACCTCAACATTATGATTAGAAGATATTGAGGTTGTAAAATCGATGTCTTGTTTTATTTTCTCTAACTCCTCTTTCCATTGATTAATATGGTCTTTTGTTCTAGCAAAGAAATAGAATTTAGAAAATTTATTACCTTCGATTTGATCTTTCCAGTTTATTGCCTCTTTAACCGCCTGTTGACGTGAAAGCCATTCATTCATTCCAACGCTTTCTGGCTTAGGATCTCTAATTTCGTCTTCAATAAATTTACGATCTTGTTTTAACGCGATACGCTCTGCTTCATAAGGAAAAAGTTCATAATAAATTTTGTGTTCTCTTGCCTTGTCGATCATCTTTTCAACTAGCTCAAAAGTCAGCGAATGTTCAAATATGGCCTTGTTCCCAACATACCCAGCCATACCATTTGAAGAAATAATCCCATCTACTTCAAACCCATCAGGTACAAGCTCATTTATTTCATCGAAAGCTCTCCCTGTTGCGATAAAAACGTACATACCTCTCTCTCGTAGCTCGTCAATAATTTGTTTCGTATATCCACTTACCTTATTATAGTGATTTAATATTGTACCATCCATATCTAAGAAAATAGCTTTTGGAATTGTACCCATCGTAACTACACCTCGTTTGTTTTTAATTCTATATTTGAGTGTTATATACCTCAATTAACTCTAAACGAACTTACCGTTTTTTAAGAATTTTTACATATAAGTCTATCAGCAACAACTACTTAACAACTTCTCAGAATGCAGTTACGCACCTTTTCAAATGAAGTCCACAAAGAGTATAACATTGCATTCAACTTTACGTCATAAAGAAAAACTTGTGATAATCCTATTTATTATCCTGCACAAGTAAATGTTTACAGTTATGACAGATAACTTATTCTGTTCTTTCACTTTAAAAGGAGCTTATCTTGTTAGAGATAAACTCCTTTTAAATGGAATAGGGATCAATTCTTACATATTCGATATACCGTTAATGAAAATGCTAAATAGTAAACTGATCGTTGTTAAACCAGCAAGCAGCAAGGAAAAACCTTTGTTGTTTTTAAATTCATAAATCGCTATGACCAAACCTGCAACGCTTAACACAATCCATACAGGCATAAAGATTGCATCTGTCATATTCGTTGATAATAAAGCATAACCGCTTGATAAAAAAAATACCCAATGAAAAACCAACAGTCCTAATACCACATAAGAGATTTTTCGAGGGGGGGTGCGTATCTCATGTTTTCTGACTGCTCTTTTTGGAGTGACCATTAACGTAAAAATTGCAATAGCTCCTAAAACAGTCAAAAATATTATTGAAAATCCAATCATGATCAATCCTTTATAATCATTTATTCAACACTTTCTGCCAACCGCTTCACAATACCATATTTTTCGGCCTTCTAATTAAACTGCTCAGTTCCATTATCGTTTTGTAATCGCCACTTGTATGTCATAATCGATTGGGTTAAGCTCGGTTTCTTTACCCAATGCAAGTCTAGCAAGTTCAAGTCCAAGATAAGGACCTACGGTAAGACCCGAGGCTCCCAGACCATTTGCAGCAAGTAAATTTTTCGTCTCTGGGACTTCACCAAATACCGGTAAAAAACCTGGAGTGAAAGGACGAAAGCCTACTTTGGCTTCTAAGAATGTACTATTTGTTAATCCTGGGGCAACCTCGAGCGCTTTACTAAAAATCTCGTGTAGACCTCCTGCCGTTACGCGTCTGTCCATTCCCGCCTCATTTTCATGAGTTGCCCCAATAACAACTCGACCATCGTCGAAACTTAATAAATACTGGTCGTTTGGTGGCATCACAACGGGCCAGCTGCTAGTGTCTTCATCCGGAATTTCAAGGTGAACAATTTGCGCTTTTTGAGAAGTAACGTTGAACTTTAATCCTAATGGTGATAATAGTTCTTCTGCCCATGCTCCTGCTGTCACAATAACTTTATCTGCTTCCAGTATTTCTTTTTCAACTGAAACACCCGTTATTTCACCATCTGACGATTGGAGTTTCGCATCACCAAACTTTACTTTAGCGCCATGCATTTGTGCAGCACGAAGAAGGGCTTGGCGCAGTGCTGCACCATTTACTCGAGCAGCTCCACTAACAAAGACAGCTTGATACTCATCTGCCAGGTGTGGAAACAATTCCCTTGTTTCTTCAGCTGATAACTTCTTGATCTCACCGATTTCAGGTGCATCTTCTCTCCGTTTTTTTGCTCGATCGATCATTTTTTCTAATTTAACTTCATCCGTATGAAGGCTAATTGCGCCCACTTTCTTATAGCCTGTTTCTGTCTCTCCATCTTCCATTAATTGTTCAATTAAACTTGGATAATATTTCGCTCCACCTTTTGCGAGTTGATACCATACTTTATTGCGACGTTGAGAGAGCCAGGGGCAAACGATTCCTGCTGCCGCTTCCGTTGCCTGCCCAGGTTCGTTGCGATCGATAATTGTCACATCCACCCCGCCTTTTGCTAAATGATAGGCAGTTGATGCGCCAAGAATACCAGAGCCGATAATAATCATTGAATTCATAAGTAACACCTATTTCGTTAAATTCGTTTCTTTTTCATTTTACACACATTCATTAACCGGCTCAACATTTTCCAAAGGGTTCGATAGCACTTGGAATGAAAAAACCGTTTACGATGCCAAGTCTATTTTATGATAAAATGGCACCATTACATTATGAAGGAGTTTCACCATGAAAAAAACATTGGATCATATGGGAATTGCCGTTAGACGCTTAGATGAGAGTGTCCAGTTTTATACAGAGGTATTAGGAGGAGAATTATTCGACCGCTATCGCAGTGAAGCTATAGGAGTTGAAAGCGAAATTGCTGTCATTGATCTAAACGGAAGCCGCATTGAATTGCTTATGCCTACAAACAATACCACTTCCCCAATCGCACGATTTATGAAGCAAAAAGGAAAAGGGGTTCACCATATTGCATACAGAGTTGATAATCTCGATGAAGCCCTTAAAGAATTAGAACAACAAAGCATCCGTGTGATGAAAGACACGCTACGAATCAACAAACATGGCAGAAGATTAATTTATCTAAACCCTGCAGATACGGAAGGGACAATCATTGAATACTGTGACTATCCCCCTACAGTCTAACTTATAATTGAATAAACGCTAGACGAAAGACAAGAATCATAAATAATAAGAATGTGAGCACAAGAAGTACATTTAGTCTCGAAGGCAAGTTATTATTCTGGTTATTTTTATCGCTCATGGTAGCTTTCCTCCCATTAAAAAATTGTTATAACGACCTTTGTTATTATTTTGTTTTCGTCTGTATTATCATTTCACAGCGTAACCTAACCTTAAATTAGGAGCTACTTACTTATCGTTTGCATTTTAGCATATTTCCGCTTGTCACAAACTACTTTTTAAGATAATTATCAAATTCATCATCATTCACTTCTCCAGCAGAGTAAACCTTTTAGTTTAAAGGATAAGTCTTCTCTTACAACTTTCGTGTCCAACTTTTATCTTATGGATTGAAGAAACCAACCATTCTTATAGACGTTATCAAAACATTTACTCTATGCAAAATGCAGCTTAGTGATAAGCTGCATTTATTGTATTCCTCTATGTTTTCGAATTCTCATTATGAATGCTCCTGTAGGGCAGCTTCCATCCATATCGTAGAGAAAGCATACGAAGAAAAACAATGGTTCCAAATAAGAGCATTAATGGAGGCAGTTCTTTCGGATAGCCGAGACCAATTAATAAGCCGGCCATCATTGCCCAAACGGCATAAACTTCTTTTTGTAGCACAGTGGGTTTCCTTCTCGCTAATAGATCACGAATGATCCCACCACCTGTTCCGGTCATGGCAGCAGCGACCATCGCTGCAATAAAAGGATGTCCCATCTCTTCAGCAAACAATGCACCCTGGATCGCGAATGCTGATAGGCCAATTGCATCAAAGAAGCTTCCCCACTTCTCCCAGTAATAGTTAATCCAGCTAGCTGGAAAAACAAAAATGACAAGAATAGTAGCGATCGCTATCATAATTAACACATCCTGCTCCCAAATAGAAGCTACGGGTACACCTATTAATAAATTACGGATAATCCCTCCGCCAAATGCAGTTGCTAAACCAAGTACAATCACGCCAAGAAAATCAAACTCTTCCTCCAAGGCAACAAGTGCGCCACTCGCTGCAAATGCAATCGTACCGATAATATTAAGAATTTCCCAAGTCACACCATTACGCCCTTTCACGATCTATTGAAAGTTAAAGTGTACGTCAGCTTTCAACTGTTGGCAACCTTTAATTCATAACTAAAAAACCTCCAGGAGGAGGTTTAAGAAGAAAGATGGTAGTGCATCTCAATTAAGTCTTCATCTGAATGCGGAATTTCTTTTCCTTTAACCATTTGAGCGCCGTTGATACATCCGCTCGTAAGGAGAATAATATCGTGTTCACTGCCGAGCTGCAGTGACTTTAAGACACCTTCACGTCTTGTGTAAGTTCGATGAATATTCGGAGCATTCGGATTAGAAAAACCTGTCATCACCTTATCCACAATAACGGAAGGCTCATGGTAACCCGGATGGTCCACGGTTACAATTACTTCATCCGCTCTGCCCTCAATCGCTTTAGCCATTTTAGGCATTTTTTCAAAATCTCTAATTCCAATACCAGCAATCATGACGATTAGTTTTCGATGCTCCAATTTTCTCACCTCATCAACAAGGCGGCTTAGGGCAACAGGTGTATGCGCGTAATCTAGTATAACCGTCTCACGATTCGGTCCACTTATAACTTGAAAGCGACCTTCAGGACTTTCTAATCGTGGCAGGACGCAAATAATTTCAGGTAATGAATACCCCAGGAACAAAGCAGTGCCAATAGCCGAGAGAACATTTGCAACATTATAGTCTGCAAAAACCGGTACGAACACATCATACGTTTCACCATGTGAAACAAGGTTAAAGGCTGTTCCATTAACTTGATTGTTAATATCTGTAGCTATTAGATCCGCTTCAGCATGTTGATCTAAGCTATAGGTGACTACTCTGTTGTTTAAGCTTCGTTTAAGTTCCAAACCCATTTCATCATCTACATTCACGACAGCTGCTTTCGCTTGATCAAAAAGTTTCATTTTACAAGCTTTATAATGTTCAAATGTATGGTGGTATTCTAAATGTTCGGGGGAGATGTTTGTATGAATGGCTACATCAAAATCAATTCCATCTACTCGCTTTTGATCAAGTGCAATCGAAGAAACTTCCATTGCTACTCCTTTATCCCCTGCATCGACTAGATCATTGAAAATACGATGGAGATCGAGTGATTCAGGTGTAGTTGGCGTGCTTTTTTTGTACGGAATTCTCTTTTTGGAAGACCAGATCCCTGTTGTGCCAATCGAACCCGTTGGTAACCCAAGCAAGCTTAAAAGAGACCGAACATAAGCGGCAACTGTGGTTTTTCCATTGGTTCCTGTTACACCAACCGTTCTTAATTTCTCATCTGCGGCATCGTAATATTCTTTTGAAAAGGAAGCCATCGCTTTTCGAACATCATCGACAAGGACAAATGTGCAATCTGGATAGCGGTTTGCAAGACTTTGAGTAAGGTCATCTCGAGCAGCTATGACGGCGACTGCTCCATTTTGAATGGCGTCTTCTATGTATAGATGTCCATCGTGGTTCTCACCTTTTATCGCAAAAAACACGGAAGACGGCTCTGCATTCTTTGAGTGAAACGTAAGTTGGGTAATTCTCTGATGGTCGGGACCATAAATTTGATAAATCGATGTATAGTGAAGTGTTGAGAAGTTAATCTTCATGGTGAATTCCTCGCTTTAACTGTATTATTTACTTTTACTGGAAAATTTTTATAACGAAAGTAAATAATGTAATTTTACTTAAATTCCCCATATTCCTTATTTGAAACAATGTCGTTACATTTAGCATACTCAATTCGTACTACGTTTCATTCATAAATATGAACAGACAGCCTTAAAATAGCTGTCTGCTGTTTTAGATTACCTAATTGCTTCATAGTGGTTTCGAGCAAGATCGGTTAGGCTCAATTCGTCCAAAAGATGAATCGGAACCAAAAATGTAATCGTTACAACTCCAGGATGCCTTCCAATTTCGATCGAACCTGTAATCGTAGCTCGATTCATCACTTCTGGTACCGTAATACCTAGTGTTTCCGCTGCTCGATTAAGTCCATTAGTTGTTGCTTCATTAAGATCTGCCCCAGTTCCAATAAATGAAAGTGGTAAGGACTCTTCTAATTTTGAAACACCATACATGTTGGCAACGCGCTTAGCTGCTTCTTTTTCTGTTGCAGTAAATGGTTTCGCCAAATGCGGTAAATCTTCCAATGTCGGAAGTAAGATAGGGCCATCTATCGTGAGGTTCTTAATCACGATCGCTTGAAGATTGACGATACCAGCAACATCAGCTGTATGACCTGCAATCTCTCCATTCCCCTGCATGGCATGCATGTCTCCGATATAGATTCCTCCGCCCGGTACTTTGACAGGACAAATCAATACTGCGCCTTCTCTAACTCGATTGATGTCCATATGGCCGTCTGTCCGATCTTCCAATTCCTCTTTTGTAACACCATAATCATGAGGGGCATCAATTAGAAATTGACCGAAATCTCCGGCATTATGAGAATCAGGTATTGGGCGAGAAGGAGTTGTTCCGAGCTGTCCGAGAAATGGACGTAGTCTTGCCATCGTTCCTACTAGATCACTTGGTCTAAACGTAACAATCGGATTTTGGACAGAGTTTTCAGGAGTAGCCATAAAGGATTTACCATTTTGACCGATATGAGTGGCTGCAGCTTCATCTACCGTAACACCAACAGTTCGATCAGAATCAAATGCCATCGTATACCCGTTCGTAAAAACAAAAGGTGTTACATCTTCTCCACAATTAGAACAGCGAATCGCTTCAGGTCCGGTTCCTTCAATTATCGTATCGGGATACATTTCTCCACACCCAGGACATTTCACCGCTACGAATGGATCACCAACAAACCTTCCATCAACAGGTTGATCGTTTCCTGAAGAAGTTGCCATTGAAGTAACCTGAACCGATTTAATGCGTATTGCAATTGCGTCCCCAACTTCAGCACCTTCTACAAACACGGGTTTCGTCACTTCATGCCCACCGCGTAGACTTGGAGTGATCATCGGCCCCCAACATCCAGGGGCAGTATTTGCAACAATATGACCACCATCTTTCAATGGTCCGAGCATTTCCTTCGAAGGATCGAGTATTCCGTTCGTAAATTCATTAACAAACACCGTTTGCTTTGCTTCCATTGCCTCTCCCCTTTTCATAAGTATTCCTCTCTTCATTATAAGAGTAATGTCGATTCATGTAAAAAACTAATTGGCTCAAAACAAAAAAACTTTGAATTCGAAGCTTTGTTACTTTCAAAAGTTAGTATTTTGAAGTGATTGACGAATTCCACAACCTTGCCTATACTGAATAAACGCAAACATAGAGACGGGTGATGAAATGGAATTTAAAATGCAGTATCTTTCCTTTTACTTAATCCAAGTAGAAGGAAGCGGAGAAAGTGAAGAACGACGCTATAAGCATTATCAAACACTAGATGCAGATAGCTATGAAGAAAGCTCTCTCAAAGACTTTCTCGATGGTGAATTAACGAAAATTATGAAACGAAAAGTGGATCGTCATGCTAAGTCTGAAGGAGCTCCCACAAAGATCGGGCGGTTTATTGTAGAACCAGGTCATGAGCTAACATCCAATCCCAACTATAATTTATTTGATCGCACGCGATATGCAGATTCAGCGGATGATTTTGAAACATCTACTGACCAAATCGTACAAATGTACCTTGATACTAGTGCGATTAGAGGTGGGGTTTTGATTGTTGCCACTGCTAAATTAACAAAACTCTTCGATGACCCTTTTCTCTTTATCTTAAAATGTGACTTCGAACCGAAAGTGGCTACGATCACTGATGAAGATACGCTCATTCAAAATGTTGAAATGGCGATTACGACAAAAAGTATGAAATCCGTCCAATACCCCTACATGCCAGAAGAAGGCATGATCGACAGTGCTGAAATCAAAGTCCACCAGTCTTCTCACGCACGCTACTTCGAAGACTTCTTGAAATGGGTCGAATACGAAAAGTCGATGCCTGAAATCGTGAAGACGCAAACGATGGGTATGGTCCAGGAACATATCCAGGAAACGTATCAGGAGGAAAGTGAAGAACGAGAAGAGTTCGAACAGGCAATGGAGGAATGGTCTCAGAGCCCGAAGCGTGAGCTACAGGAACGCTTTACGACCGAACAGGTCGTGGAAGCGACCTCACAGATTGTCGAACACTCGCCTGATGTAGAATGGAAGCTAAAGCTTGACCACGTATCCGTAAAAGCGATGCTGTCTGACTTCGGCGAATCGATTCATCTAGCGAAAGTAAACGGGAAGTATGTACTTGCGATCGAAGCCGATTCGATTACGTTTGAGAAAGGCTTTTCTCCTGTCGAGTTTCATAAGCCTGATACGCTTCAGGAAGTGGTGGAGCGGATTTATAAGAAGAATGAGAATGAGTCCTAATAGAAAAAATTAAAAGGCTACTCGTATTAATCATATTATGCATGTTGATAACCTCACTATTATGTGGGGTTTTTTTGATTAAAAGATTGTTTGTAGACAAGGTAGTTCGATTATTAATCGCTTCTGAAATAAGACGATTCATGTATAAATCACCATTTTGAAAATGAGTCCTTCTCTTTTGTTTTATCCACTCTTTATCCGGGTAAAAAACACTATCATTAGAGTAAGGTGGTATGACATTTATGAAACCCTTTGAACAAGCGTTACATCAAGTAGGATTAGGTACAGCACCACTTGGTAATATGTTTCGAGAAGTGCCAGAGGATGAAGCTCTTACAACGATACAAACAGCATGGGATCATGGCATTCGTTATTTTGATACTGCTCCTTTTTATGGAGCAGGCTTAGCAGAGATGCGCCTTGGTAACGTGTTGTCAAAGTATAATCGTGATGAGTACGTATTGAGTACGAAAGTAGGCCGTTATGTAACGGATGACACTGAAAATAAGGAAGGGCTCTTCCAATATGCTCGCAATAATAAAGTGATTACTGATTACACGGAAGATGCAACGAAGAGGTCTATTGAACAAAGCCTTGACCGATTGAAAACGGATCGCTTAGACTTTGTTTTCGTTCACGACGTTTCCCCAGATTTTCATGGGGATGAGTGGATCGGAAAGTTTGAAGAGGCTCGTAAAGGCGCCTTTCGAGTATTGACACAACTTCGAGAAGAAGGTGTTATTAAATCATGGGGGCTTGGTGTCAATACAACAGAACCGATCGAGATCGCGATGGAACTCGAAGAATTCCGCCCTGATGTATGCTTATCAGCTACACAATATACTTTGCTTCAGCATGACCGTGCGTTACAGCGTATGATGAAGACTGCTGAAGAAAAGAATGTAGCGATTGTCGTTGGCGCACCGTATAACTCTGGTGTTTTATTAGGCGGTGATCATTACAATTATGAGAAAGCGGATGGCGATATTATTGCCAAAGTCAATCAGTTAAAAGAAATAAGCAATAAATATGATGTTCCTTTAAAAGCAGCTGCTCTACAATTTTCAACTTCTCACCCTGCTGTGAAATCTGTGATTCCAGGTTCAACACGTCCAGACCGAATAAAAGAAGATATTGAAATGATCCAACGCGATATACCGAAATCTTTTTGGGATGAATTATTACAGAAAGGATTTATCTCTCCCAATGCCCCTTTACCTACTACGATCAAATAAGTATCATAACTAAACAAAAATGGACTTCACTACTGGAAGTCCATTTTTTGTATATCCTTTATTTTATCCTAATAATAAATTACTTCCTCATCCTCTTTCGTTTGTGCCACTTGAAATACACTTTATTTTCGGGATGAATGTTAATTTTTTTGCGTTGATTTAATCCGTACATGTCATAGTCGTCTTCTTGAATACTAGAAGAAATGTGTAATCGACCTTGACCATCAAAGGCAATCAACCCTTCCTCATATAGCGCGGCGTGATTTCGACAAAGCAACAGACCGTTAAAAGGGTCCAATCGCTCGTCGTTCGAGCAATCCTTCCACGGTTTAGCATGACTTGCTTTTAATAAATCCGGGAGTTTAATGGCACAAAGCGCACATTGCTCCTCCCATAATGGAGCTACTTCATTGCGAAACTTTAACTTGCCCCACCTCATTTTCATTTTCGCTTCTGATTCTGTTTCCGTAATGACTGGTATTAATGTATTGCGTTCTGTTCTTTTAACTTCATCTACCGTTAACTCTAATTGTTCTTCATTTATACGATAAAAATTGGATTCACTAATCAGCTCAAGCAGCTTAATTGTTAGTGCTTCATGACACGGATATAAATAGCCCGGATTTCCACTTGCATCAAGTTGAAATGGTGCATATTTAAGAGGTAATAAAGGTGAAATTTCTTCAAATTGCTCTCTTACATTTAGCGGAACATCTAACTCATGGTATTCTAGCGCCACTAAATATCCTTTATCGGCTACCGTTTGATGCCATAAAGTAGACGGTCTCGCCTCTTCTACACAGTCACTCTTAGCTAGACTAACCGCTACAATCTCTCCTTTAACATAGTGAAAAATCGGATCTCCTTTTTTGACTTCTTTCATTCTTTTCCATGAATGAGGCTCGTGGCCACCCTTATCTTCTTTAGGTGACCAGATCACCCCTGCTTCTTTTTCTACGACATATGTATCTCCTTGCATGACTATAAAACTATTCATCTTTCTTCCTCCAGCTTTTGAGCTTATTTCTCTAGTTGTTATTTTCACACGCTATCCAAGTTAAAGTATATGGGTGATTTGTGAATCATTCAAGTTATTCCGTCTCTTAGGTGTGTGATATCAGTTGTCGACTCAAAAAAAAGACCGAGTCGCCTCGATCTTTTACTAACTGTCTATAATAAAGCGTGGCAAATGTTCTATTGTTGCATTGGTCGGACAACGACTTCATTCACATTCACATAATCAGGTTGGGTGACTGCATACACAACCGCACGGGCAATATCATCCGCTTGAAGAGCTTTCATTGAAGAAGCACGATCTTTAAACATGCTAAGCACTTCTTCATCGGTAATATGATGAGTTAGTTCAGTTTCAACAGCACCAGGAGAGATATTTGTGACACGTACACCAGTCTTTGATAGTTCCTTTTCTAACCCCATGGATAGCGCTCTTACTGCATATTTTGTAGCACTATAGACGGCACTTGAAGCAAATACTTCATGACCTGCTACGCTCGATACGTTAATAATATGACCACTCTCTTGTTTTAACATATCAGGAAGCGCTGCATGAATCCCGAATAGCACACCCTTAATATTCACATCCACCATTTGACTCCATTGGTCCACCTCATCATTTTTCATGAATGATAGAAGCATGACTCCTGCATTATTCACAACGATGTCGACCTTTCCAAATTCTTGTTTAGCTTCCCCAACGAGTTTTTCCATGTCTTCTTTTTTCGTAACATCTGTTTTCACTACAATGGCTTTTCCATTTGATTGATTCGTGATGAAGCTCGCTAAGTCAGTCAGTTTTTCTTCACGACGAGCAGCAAGTACAAGACTTGCTCCTTCGTTCGCTAGTTGTTTTGCTATCGCCTCACCAATACCACTACTAGCTCCAGTTACTACTGCTACTTTTCCATCAAGTTTCATCAATTGATCCCCTCCACTTAGATAAGGTTATTCTTATTGACCATAGCCCAAATTTCTAAAATATCAGAATGTTTCGCTCAATTAATTTGTAAATGATTCGCTTTTAGGAATTATGAAATTGTATGGTTATAGTAACACTAGAAATGCGGTACATGGTTTATCCTTATTTCAGAAGAAAAAAGATAGTTACAGTGCAATATTTTGAGGCGAAGAAACGTATTAAAGGTCTACCATTTTCCAAAATTCTATTAAATATTTCTAATAAATCAACTACTAAGATAGGCTTTTTACAAATACTGCCGGCCACCCTTTCATTTTCTTAGTATCAAATGAAAATGAAACGAACCAACAAAGTCGATGCTTTGTTGGTTCGTTTCGTAAGAATTCATAAACCGCTAATTGATATACCGATATTCCATCAATCGATTTAAAATATGAACTTCCTGTAGGATCTCTTCTCCAATGTTTGTTTCACGAACTTTTTTTCTTTCTAATTCCTTATCTACTAATCGTTTTACTGATAATACATCTGCCCCGTGTAATAAAACTTCTTCCTTAGAATTAAATAGTTTATGAGCAACAAGCTGCATGCCGTACGAATTAAATAATAACGTGTACCCAGCAATACCTGTTGTTGATTGATAAGCTTTCGAGAAACCTCCATCGATGACGATCATCTTTCCATTTGCTTTAATTGGATTTTCACCATCAATTTCTTTTACAGGCGTATGTCCATTTATAATATGACCTTGATCTGGATTAAGATCAAATTCTGCTAGAATCTGGCGACAGATCTCTTCTTTTTCACGCAAATGATAATAGGGGTTTTTTCTTTCTTTATGGCTCTGCTTATCACTAATAAAATACCTCTCAAATGTCGTCATTTCTCTCTTACCGAACAGGGAAGAATATTCGCCTGTCCACAAATACCAAACCATATCTGTCGAAAGGTCAGCTGTTTCTTCAGGATGCGCGAAAGCATGACGTAAATAATTCTCAAAAATATCAAGTAACTCGCGACCTGCATACATTTTATTTTCGATGATCATTTTTTCCATATTCCCATTCTCATCGAGAGGGATACATCCATGAATTAACAGATTCCCATTGTATTTTAAATAAAGACTGCCTTTTTTCATAAGAAAGTTCATATGTCTAGCAAGCTTTTCCGAATGTTGGACTGAAAACAAAAGCTTGTTGATCACTTCCTCTTCTTCCTCTAATAGCTGGTCAGGGTGATCTGGATTAATTGTTGAAAAACAGGTATTTTCTAACGAATACTGTTGCCCATGAATCGTAATGGTGTTTTCTTGATAATCAACCTTCTCTAATAAAAGTCTTTCAGACATATTAAAATAAGATCTTCTCTTAATAATTGGGCTCTCGAGTTTAAATTGTATCATCGTAATCGCCTGATGTATCTTTGTAATTTGACATTTTTCATGACTTGTTTGTTTCTCGTCAGATTCTCTCTTTGGTGCAAAAGCCGGATTATCATCATAATATTTTTCTGCGAGATTAAGTAAGGGTCTAAGATTTATTCCATAAACATCCTCAATAATTTCTAAATTGTTGTATCTGGCACAAATACGAATAATATTTGCAAGACAAACTTTAGATCCTGCGAACGCACCAATCCATAGGACATCGTGGTTTCCCCATTGAATATCTACCGAATGATATTGAATAAGGGTATCCATAATTTTGTCAGGTTCTGGTCCTCGATCATAGATATCCCCCACAACGTGAAGATGATCCACTACTAGTCTTTGCGTCGTATAGGCAAGCCCAGTGATCAGCTTATCAGCTTGGTTCAGAGAGATGATTTGTTGAAGTATTTTATTATAATAAGGCTCTTTATTCGTAAGATCCGCGGTTTTATAGAGAAGCTCTTCAATGACATAAACAAACTGTGAAGGTAAAGCTTTACGTAATTTGGATCGTGTATATTTGGAAGAGGCATACGAAATGAGCTTTAGCATACGTTCAATCACCACCGTATACCATTCGTATAGTTCGTTATCACTACTAAAAGAATGTTTAATTAGGTTGATTTTTTCTTCTGGATAGTAAACGAGCGTCGCAAATTCGTTTAACTCATCTTCTGGTAATTCCTCTTTAAACAAGTCAGAAATTTTCTCTTTCACTTTACCTGAACCATTTCGTAGCACATGTTGAAAGGCTTGATACTCCCCATGTAAATCACTAACAAAATGCTCAGTTCCCTTTGGTAGATTAAGGATGGCTTTGAGGTTGATGATTTCAGTCACAACTTTTTCTTCACTATCATATTTTTGGGCAAGTAAATCCAAATGTTTTGTGTTCAAACTGATGTATCCCCTTTCATATTACTGCAAGGTGTAAGATGAGAACGATTGCAACTAGCCTTACTGGGATTCACTTTCATAAATGATTCTTTACATTGATAGTAACATATTTTTAAAATACTAAAATAGAGAATACATTAGCACTCTATTAACCCCTCGCATGAAAATGCATGACTTACTACACTCCCAGTTTCCCGTTTGTATGTAAAGGTACAAAAAAGCAGTTCCATTTGGAGCGCATTAAAACAAGGGGCCTCCTCCAATGGAACTACTTTTCAATTCTTTTTATTGAACTGTTTTTTCAGCTGCGTCAACGGTATGTTTTAATAACATCGCAATTGTAACCGGGCCTACGCCCCCCGGAACAGGTGTAATATAGGACGTTTTCTTAGCAGCCGCTTCATATTCAACATCTCCAACGTTTCCTTTGTTATATCCAGCATCCAGCACGACAGCTCCGTCTTTTAACCAGTCACCTTTAATAAATTCCGGCTTCCCTACTGCAGCAACGACGATATCTGCTTGCTGTACATGTGAAGCAAGGTTAGTGGTTCTAGAATGGCAAGTTGTTACTGTTGCATTTTGATTTAATAAAAGAGCGGATACTGGTTTTCCTAGGATCGGACTACGACCGACCACGACAGCATGCTTTCCTTCAGCTTGAATATCGTAGTCTTCCATGATTTTCATAATTGCAGCAGGTGTACATGATGGATAGGTTCCAAAACCAAGAGCAGTTTGGCCATATCCAGCACTCGTTACACCATCAACATCTTTCTCAATCGCAATGGTTTCAAAAGCAAGACGTTCATCTATTTGAGATGGAACAGGGTGTTGAAGCAAGATACCATGCACTGAAGCATCCTGGTTTAACTCTTCAATTGTTTGTACTAGTGTTTCAGTTGTTGTTTCTTCAGAGAGGTGAATTTTTTTAGAGGTAATTCCTACCCGCTCACACGCATTGCCTTTCATTCTTACATAAGTCTCAGAAGATGGATCATCTCCAACAAGTATCGTCACTAGGCTTGGTGTCACACCTTTTTCTTTAAGAGATGCGACTCTTGTTTTTAACTCTTCCTTTATGCGATTAGCAACTGCTTTACCGTCTAATATTTTTGTTTCGTTTGTCATATGAATTCCTCCTGAAAAGTGGTAAAGAATGACTAGCTGCCATTCTTTGCCCAGACGACCGGCATTGTCCATTACAGCTCCCTTATGGTTACTTCCACATTTGTCGTCAGTTACTGCAACGAATGATTTCTACGGATATAGTAGCATAAAACAAAAGAAAACGAAAGAAGCACAGAAGTTTTTCTCTCTAAAAGTGAACAAATACTCATAAATTCACTTTAATATTCGTGTTTTTACCACATCTCACGTAAAAATACGCTGAAGGACTCTACCTATTCTGCTGTTCGAAAATTAAGCGAGGAAGTTTTATTTCAAAAGTCGAGCCCTGCCCTTCTTCACTTTCAATCGAAAGCGTACCCTCGTGATGTTGAATAATCTTCAAACAAACAGATAATCCAAGTCCAGTGCCACTTTCTTTCGTAGTAAAAAAAGGTTCTCCTACTCGATCCATATGCTGTTTAGATATACCAGAACCGTTGTCACTAATTTGAATCGAAACAAACTCTTGTTCCAGACCCAATTTCAAATGAAGCTGACTGTGGACAGTATCCTGCATTGCCTCAATCGCATTTTTCATAATGTTAATGAGCACTTGTTTTAGTTGATTAGAATCTGCAAAAACAAATACATCTTCCTTGCCTAGTTCAGTATCTAAAACAACGTTATTCAATAGCGCATTCGACTCAATTAAAGTTGCAACCTGATTAAGCAATCCTTTTATTTCAACATCTTCAAAAACAGTGTGCTGCGGTTTAGCTAGCGTTAATAGTTCACTTAACACTAATTCAATCCGAGTGATTTCAGAAAAAATGATTTCAAAATAAGGAACATTCGACTCCTTTTTCTCTAGTAGCTGAAGAAAGCCTTTAATAGACGTTAATGGATTTCGCACTTCATGAGCGATACCAGCAGCTAATTGCGCCGCGGCTGCTAGTTTTTCGGATTTATAAGCTAGATCTTCATTTGTTTTTAGTAGCTGTTCTTCAGATTTTTTTCGAAATGACTGATCTTTGATCGATCCCGTCATTCCTTCAAATCTGCCTTTCATTGTCGTTTCAAATTTGAGAAAGACTTCACACCAGACGTATCCGCCACCCTTTTTTTGGATGCGAGATTCGAACACGGCCGAATTTTCTTGATGATCGCGAAACCTAGCTAACGCCGTAAAAAAAAGTGAGCGATCCTCAGGATGAACATAAGATAAACCATATGTACCAATCGACTCCTGTACATCATAGCCAGTTAACTCCGTCCACGCCTTATTTAACCATATCCAACTACCATCCTTGCCACTTTGGAACACAACATCATTCAAACTATTGATAACACTATTGTACTTGTCTGAAAGTTTTCTTGAGCGTTCTTCGCTTTGTTTTAATTTGGATAACCACTGTGAAGAACGATCATAGTATGATGCATACCACCAGACGATGATTAGGATGGAAAGTGTAAATAGAATATCTATTAACCAATTAATTCGTATTCCATTAACTGAATAAAGCCAGTAGTCCCATAGTAAAATCGCTGTAAAAAATGTAAGTACTGAAATGATTCTTCCTTTATATTGTTTCATTCAGTCACCAGTTTTCTCTAAAATGAATTCAATACTAGTTTATTGGAAATTTATTATATGTGCAAACACTCATGTGTAAAACAAAAAAGATCCCTTGAATAGCAATGCTATTCAAGGGATCTTTGGAATGCGCCTTAGAGGATTCGAACCTCTGACCCACAGCTTAGAAGGCTGTTGCTCTATCCTGCTGAGCTAAAGGCGCATGATATAGAGAAGTGACTACATCTTAAGTATATCACGAGTTAAATTAAGATGGGAAGATCGTTCTCATTTTCTTCTCGAAAAATATGTATTGGAGCGGGTGATGGGGATCGAACCCACGACATCAGCTTGGAAGGCTGAGGTTTTACCACTAAACTACACCCGCAAAATGGCTGGGCTAGCTGGATTCGAACCAGCGCATGACGGAATCAAAATCCGTTGCCTTACCGCTTGGCTATAGCCCAATCATGGTGGAGGGGGACGGATTCGAACCGCCGAACCCTGAGGGAGCGGATTTACAGTCCGCCGCGTTTAGCCACTTCGCTACCCCTCCATGATGAAATTGTTTATGGTAGCGGCGGAGGGGATCGAACCCCCGACCTCACGGGTATGAACCGTACGCTCTAGCCAGCTGAGCTACACCGCCACTTACATTATGTATGGTGCGCCCGAGAGAAGTCGAATCCCTAACCTTCTGATCCGTAGTCAGACGCTCTATCCAATTGAGCTACGGGCGCAAAAAATATATGGTGCGGGTGAAGGGACTTGAACCCCCACGTCGTAAGACACTAGATCCTAAGTCTAGCGCGTCTGCCAATTCCGCCACACCCGCATGTGCTGTGCATCAGCGACGTTTAATAATATACCATTAGGTTATTTATCATGTCAATTGTTATTCCAAAAAAACATAAAAAGTTTTTTGAGCGAAGAGTGAAAGCGTTGACAGGTCCTTAACCCTCTCATACGATAAGTGATAGAAAAGGAGTTGTTTCATATGAGTTTATCACAATCCATTACAAATGCTAAACAATTCGACAAGAAAGACCCACTGGCAAAGTACCGGCATGAATTTTATTTAAACTCCAGCACGTTCTACATGGATGGGAATTCTCTTGGACTTCTTTCAAAAAGAGCTGAATTCTCCCTTCTTCAATCGCTTGAAGATTGGAAACATCATGGAATCGACGGTTGGACTGATGGCCAACAACCTTGGTTTTATATGGCTGAGAATCTTGGAGAAATGACATCAAACTTAATTGGCGCTCACCCTTCTGAAACCATGATAACTGGCTCGATTACGACCAACCTCCATCAGATGCTTGCCACATTTTTTAAGCCATCCGGTCATAAAACGAAAATTCTTGCTGACTCTCTTACATTCCCTTCGGATATTTATGCAATGCAAAGTCAACTTGAACTTCATGGTTTATCACCAGAAACTCACCTTATTCAAGTGCCAAGTCACAATGGAAGAACGTTATCAGAAGATGACATCATTGAGGCAATAGATGAGACAGTTGCCCTCATTCTCCTCCCTTCCGTTCTCTATCGAAGCGGACAGTTACTTGATATTGAGAAACTAACGAAAGCAGCACATGATCATGGAGCAATTATTGGATTTGATTTGGCTCATTCAATTGGGGCTATCCCCCATAGTCTTCACGAATGGAAGGTAGACTTTGCCGTTTGGTGTACATATAAATACTTAAACAGCGGACCAGGTGGTGTTGGCGGTCTTTTTGTTCACGAAAACCACCTTGGGCGGCGACCTGGTCTTGCAGGATGGTTTGGTTCGAAGAAAGAAGTGCAATTTGATATGAGTCATAAGCTTACTCCCGCTGAAACGGCAGGTGCTTATCAAATTGGAACCCCTCATATATTTAGCATGGCCCCATTAATCGGTGCATTGGATTTAATGAATGAGGCAGGCATTGAAAATATACGAACGAAATCTCTCTCTCTTACTAGATATTTAATAAGTCTCGTTCAAGAAAACTTACTCGAGGATGGTTTTGTTATTACGAACCCTTTAGAAGATGATCGTCGCGGTGGACATGTTTGCCTTGAGCATGATGAAGCCGCTCGTATCTGCAAGGCATTAAAACAAGAGGGCGTCATTCCGGACTTTCGCGCACCAAATGTGATTAGACTTGCACCAATTGCCCTTTATTCATCTTATGAAGACGTTTATCACGTTGCAGAGATTCTTAAATCCATCATGCAGGAAAAAACGTATCAACAATTTTCTAATAAACGAAATGTTATCGCTTAAGTTTGCATATTTCCAAACCTCCCCATTCATACTAAACATGATTCCAATGAAGGAGGGAAACTGGATGAGTCAACTTAACGAACTAGAACTTCAAAACTTGCGACATATGATTGGCGGCCACGAAACACTCGCAAACAAACTTGATTCGTATGCTCAATCGTGTACTTGCCCCCAGCTGAAACAAATGTTACAGAAAGATGCACAAGATGCTCGTAATACGCAACAACAACTGATGGGCTTTTTAAGCTAAGGAGGGTTATAATGAACGAAAAAGATATGGTGAATGACTATTTATCCGTGTTAAACAGCAGCTTAAGTAATTACGGCAGCGTGATTTCTCAAGCTGATAACCAGCAGCTCCGTCAAGCTCTTCAACAGATTCGTAATACAGATGAACAAAGACAGTATAATCTTTATCAGTATGCTAAGCAGAAAGGGTACTACCAACCTGCCGCGCCTGCTCAAATGAATGAGATCCAACAAGTTAAGAACCAACTAAGCGGTTCGGAACCACAACAAAATAATCAGCCACCCCAAATGCATTAAGTAAGAGCCGGTGAAAACCGGCTCTGTGTCTTTATGCTCATTTTTTCATAATTTTACAAATAACGTTTCGCCTTCCCACTATATGGATAATTAAACTAGTACTACATATAAGGAGTGATGGCGATGGACGTTATTTTAAATGCAATTACGGAATTTTCCGCTTTTATCTGGGGTTATCCAATGATGATCCTACTGTTAGGCGGTGGATTGTTTTTAACAATACGTCTCGGTTTTTTTCAAGTTCTGTTTTTTCCTCACGCTTTAAAACATACGATTGGGAAAGTGTTTAAAAAAGAAAAAGGAGATGGCACAATCTCTCCCTTTCAAGCATTTGCTTCAGCTTTAGCTTCCACAGCAGGAGCAACAAACATTGTTGGGGTTCCTGTTGCTATTGCATTCGGGGGACCAGGTGCAATCTTTTGGATGTGGGTAGTTTCCATTATCGGCATGTCAACTAAATTTTCTGAAATAGTGCTCGGTATCAAATATCGTGAAGAAGATAAAAACGGGGTTTATGTGGGTGGCCCTATGTACTACATACGGAAAGGGTTAGGTTGGAAATTTGCTTCTTCTCTCTTCGCTTTTGGGTTAATGATTGAAATCATTCCAAGTGTCATGGTTCAAACAAATTCTATCTCAACTCTTTCAGAAAGTTCGTTCGGATTACCTACATGGCTTACTGGCGTTATTTTAATTATTCTGATTACAGCTGTTGTACTCGGTGGAATTCGAAGAATCGGTGCAGTAGCTGAAAAAATTGTTCCATTTATGGTTCTTACATATATTGCAGGTGCTATCGGCGTCATGATTATTAATATCGAGGAGTTTCCAAACGTCATGAGCCTTATTTTCGTACACGCGTTTCAGCCGATCTCTGCTGCGGGTGGATTTGCTGGAGCTGGATTTGCTGCAGCAGTTAGATGGGGACTTGCTCGGGGACTTTATTCGAATGAGGCTGGAATGGGTACAGCTTCGATTGCTCATTCTGCCGCACATACTCCTCACCCGTGTAGACAGGGATTATGGGGCATCTTCAGTGTTTTTATTGACACCATCGTCCTTTGTACAGTGACTGCATTCACAGTACTTCTATCAGGCGCCTGGAAAGATGTCAAGCCTTCTAATGCAGCAGATATGGTATCAGATGCTTTTTCAGGACTTATGGGGCCAACATGGGGTCCGATTTTTGTTTCTTCCTTGTTATTGATTTTTGTGATTAGTACAATCGGCGTGCTGGTATTTTACGGCGAAAAACAAGCTGAGTATTTATTTGGCATCCCTTTTTCAAGAGTCATGCGCCTTATTTATATTCTTTCAATTTTTGTAGGTGCCATAGGAGGACTTCAATTTGTTTGGGAACTTGTTGACATTACCCTTGCTTTGTTTGTTATTCCAAATGTTATCGCCATCCTATTCCTTAGTAAGGAAGTGAAAGAGCTAACGGACGATTACAAATATAATTTCCTAAAACAAGCTCAAACGAAAGATAAAGGCATTAGTTCTTGAATTTGTTCTTGGACATTCACCTAATTTAGGTTCTCCTCCGCTCCCGCCTATATCATTTCTAGACGACAACATACAGTGATAAGGAAAGAGAAATTAAAGGGGGACCTAATATGTATCATGCAAACAATGCACCATACGGAAACGAACCTTATCAGCCAGTTGCTGGAGCTTCTTATGGAATGCCGTGTCATCGTCCAGCTGGAAATGGCTTCGCGCTAATTGTCGTTCTTTTCATCCTGCTTATCATTGTAGGAACAGCTTTCATTAAATGCTAGTCCACAGAGCAAGAACCAATTGGTTCTTGCTTTTTACATGGCTAGAATTGTTCCATTCTCTATTCGCTGTTATAGTGATAAAGAATGCATGATGAAAGAAGTGATCCAATGAAAACCATCTTAATTGATATGGATTCAGTTATTTGTGATTTGATGTCAGAATGGCATCGAAGATATAACAAAGATTATCAAGATAATTTATCTGTTGAGAAACTGAAGTGCTGGCGTTCTGAAGATTACGTAAAAAGTGAATGTGGCGAGAAAATTTATAGTTATCTGGATCAGCCAGGAATGTTTCTTCATTTAAAGCCTCTTCCGAACGCTCTCGAAGTTCTTAAGCGTCTCTCTTTACTCTATGATGTTCTAATTGTAACTAGTAGCCGTACATATGCTTATACTGAAAAAGAACAGTGGGTTGAGAAAAACCTCCCCTTTATCGGTAAGCACAACTTAATTTTCTCTCATCGAAAAGAAATGATCCGCGGTGATTTGTTATTTGATGATGCGCCCCATAATCTCATGGCGTTTAAAAATTCTGGTCGAACAGCAATTGCTATGAACTATCCTTATAATGCAGAGATTGATGTTCCTCGTGTTAACAATTGGCTAGAGTTTGAAAAATGGCTCGCAACATGGAAGTGAGGGCAAAGTTGTGAATTCCAAAAAAGATCTCCTTATTATTGGAGGTGGCCCTGCTGGAATATCGGCAGCAATATGGGCAAAACGCCTCGGACTTAATCATTTGCTTCTGGAAGAAAAGAAAGATCTCGGTGGACAATTAAACACGATTTACAATCAAATCGTTGATTATCCTGGAATAATCGCACCTAATGGCAAGTATCTAAAAAAACAATTTAAAAAGCATGCTGACGAAATCAAATTTGAATATGCATTGAATTCGCCTGTTAAATCGATTAATTGGGAGAAGAAAATTCTTAAAACATCTGCTGATCATACATACGAATTTCGTGCATTGCTTATTGCGACAGGTTCATCACCTCGAAAACTAGATGTTCCTGGAGAGCAAGAAATGATTGATCAGAACGAAGTCTATTCAGCGACTAGAGATAAAGGTAAATTCATTAACAAAAATGTAGCGGTAATAGGTGGCGGTGATCGAGCTTTTGAAGGTGCATTGTTACTTGCTGAAGCTGGAGCAAAAGTCACACTCATTCACCGTTCTACTCATTTTAAGGCCCGTCAAGAATTTAAAGATCCTGTATTAGAACACGAGAACATCACAATTCTCACCGAAACAATCGTGAATCAAATTGAAGGTAAAGGAAAAGCGTTATCCTTATCCTCTAAAGGCCTATCTAAAACGATTGAAGTAGAGGGGATTTTTATTCGAATCGGCGTTCAACCAAACACCAATCCCTACCGTCAAGGAATTGAAATGGATCAGGAAGGCTATATTAAGTGCAATGCATTTGGTGAAACGTCTCTTCCATACGTATATGCTGCAGGAGATGTTTGTACACGTCCACTGTTATCAAGCATCGCTTCATCCGTTGGTCAGGGAATGACTTCTATAAAACAATTATCATTTTTTCTAGAAAATTAAAAAGGACCTCACAGGTCCTTTTTCATTTTAAACGATTTAAGGAAATGTTCGATGTCTTTTGACAGAAGTATTACTTCTACCAAAAAACAAAAAAAGGATAATGAATAGAAAGATGCCAATACCTAGATAAAGAATTGTACTACTCGAAATAACGGATTCCGTGTCTTCATCCTTTACTTCCGCTACAGGCGTCATTTCACTTGTTACTTCAGAATCCTTTTGTTCTAATGGAGTCGTCGTTAAGTGATCAGAATCAAGAGTTGAAACATACGAATTCCCAACACTTTCAAGATTGTTTTCACTTGATATCCTCAGATCAATCGGATGATCATCTATCTGATATAGAGTGATGTTATCAGATAAACTGTACTCTTGTTGATCAACAACGCCTAGTTCAGTCCCTTTTTCAAATTGAACGGGTGAAAAGGCAGTAAATCCATAGTTAAAAAGATTTAACGTATCCTGATAAGCAATTCTGTCATCAGTTGCTTTCATCGTAACAACAATTAGATCTTGGTCACCTTTTGAAGCAGTTGTGACTAAGGTAAAACCAGATTCTGATACGTAGCCATTCTTTCCTCCAGTAACGAAATCATAATCGAGTATAAGGCGATGGTGATTAATAAGCGTTGTCTCCCAATCTTCGCCACTCCACTCCATTTGTTTTATTCCAAATAATGAGCGAAAGGCTCCGTTCTTCATTGCGTATTGGGTTATTCTCGCCATATCCTCTGCTGTAGTAAGATGATTTTCATCAAAAAGACCATTTGGATTAACAAAATGAGTGTTCTGAACCCCTACTTCTTCTCTCAAAAAATCGTTCATCTCTCTAGAAAACGATTCCACACTTCCACTTAAATGTTCCGCAATTGCAATGGCGGCATCATTTCCCGAATTAATCAGCATCCCTTTCACCAATTTTTCTAAAGGAACCGTTTCTCCTTCTTTTAAGTAAACTCTTGTGCCTTCTGCTTCTCTTGCATTTTCACTAACCGTTACCATTTCATCCATTTTATTGGACTTCACTGCCATTAGTGCTGTCACTATTTTCGTAATACTTGCAGGATACATTTCGTCTTTGCTATTTTTCTCATAAAGAACTTGTCCTGTTTTCCCATCCATTAGGATAGCGGTTTCACTTTGGATGTTTGGCGTTTCTTCTGCGAATGCTGCATTCGGAATTACACCAATCAGGAAAAATATGGCGACAACCAGTTGCGCATAATGTTTTTGAATCATGGATGCTCCTCTTTCTTTTATATGCTAATTACATTGTTCGTTCCCATTCGAAATGGATTGTCTAGTATAAAAGACCTGATACGATTTTTATTATAGCCTTGATTCAGACGTATGAATACGGTTAAATTCTATATACCCTCAACCAAAAACGTTTAACATAAATATAAATACAATTTTCATTTAATTCTTAGTTGAGGTAGAAGTCAGCTCAAAAGGCAAAAATAAAAACCGCTAGAAGCGGTATAGTTAGGAAGCATATGAACCTTTCCATTTCTCGATAATATGCTGTGGCGCACTCCACGATAGCCAGGATACAAGTACTTTATTTTCTTCCGTTAACACCATCCAGTACTCTACTCTTTTTTTGTCGAAATTCTGGTAAAATCCTGATTTTTTAATAAAACGATCCATCTTCGAATCCCTCCAGTATACTCGTTGTCTATATAATGAATTCGACTATGATACCGAAAATCCTCTAAATTTTCAGAAAACTAGAAGAGAACCATTTTCCATAATGTGCCTTTAATAAAGTTGTATAGCAAAACATCCTTCGGAGCATCATATTAGTCAAGGAGGTGTACACAACATGGCAAACAACAATAGCTCAAACAATCTGGTAGTCCCTGGTGTACAACAAGCTTTAGATCAAATGAAGTACGAAATTGCAAGCGAATTCGGCGTTCAACTTGGTCCAGACTCCACTGCTCGCTCTAACGGTTCTGTTGGAGGAGAAATCACTAAACGTCTTGTCCAAATGGCTGAACAGCAAATGGGCGGCGGAAGCTACTAATCGCTAACTGCATAGTATGGATAAAAAAGGCGGAGCAATCCGCCTTTTTCTTATTCTCCAAGAAGATTGGACGTTTGAATTGCATATTCAATAAGGTCAGCTAAATCACTTATTTGATCTTCATTAATTTTACGGTTAAATTCTAATACAACATGAGTGGTTAATGAAACGTCCTGAAGATCGGACTCATAAGGAAAAGAAACCGTTTGACTTATCGTTGGACGGTATCCCCAGATGCTTCGAATATCTTCCTCAATTTCAGCACAATCATCCTCATGTAATATCGTGACATCGAAATAGATTTTAATTTCACATCCAGGTTCAATATGGTCAATTTGCAGCTGTTCTGCACTAAAGTTAGCAAGATCAGCAAAAAGCTCGATCGTTACACATACATTTTCGTTTCCAGTAAATTTCATCAAATATTTACGAGAAAGAGAAGCCAGATCGACAAAGTCTTCTCGACTTACAATCGAGATCTCTCCTTCTAGATCTCGATCGTAAAGTTCTCCTTCTAAAACTACCTTTACATTTTCATAAATGGTTGGATCAAACATACCGTCACCCCCTATCACTTCACTATATCATGAATGGTAGAGGGTAAGTAGTTAGGAATGACGCGGGTGGGATTTGGCGAATTGAATAAACGTTTCTTCATCTCCTATTTCACCACATGCCGCACATTGAACCCGAACATTTGGACCTTTGTATTCCATATGAAAAGGATCCGCTTTTCCTTCCTCCATTACCGAAACCACTTCTCCTGACTCTGGATCTAATTTAACCGATGTTGCTTTCTGTTCAATTTTGTTAAATCTCATTCGATTTGTTTTACATCTTGGGCACAAATAAGCTGTCATGAACTCACTCCCTTTTTATCATAGTGTTACACTAAAAAAGGAAATTTTATTCATTTATTATGGTGCGTGAAATTTAATTTTAACACGGGAGACACTCCCGTGTTACTGCACTTCTTCCAGTAACTTCTCTAATACATATTCAACCGATTGTACCCGTTCATTGAATTTCTTAGGTCCTGTATCTTTTTGCCAGGCGACAACCGAGATCATTTCAATATTCTCATACGTATTTTTAATTTGGATAGGATATAAATACTTAGGTTTATTTTGCATCACCCATTCTCTAGCAAGAGGCTCCCATTCTTTTAGGAGCATTAATGCCTGGTCGGCAAATGGCTTCACTTCATCATAGAAATTCACCTGGTAATTTTCAAGATGCGTTCTCGTTGTATATTGTACTCTTGCTTCTTCATTTATTTTCAATAATTCTGCAGTCAATTCACGTAGTGTTTTTTTGGTTTGCATAACATTCACCCCCACCATTCCTATCCTAACACAGGATTCTAATTCACAGACAAAAACCTTACATCCTATCGGGACATAAGGTCAGAAGGGAACCATATTCAACTTTTTCTAGAAACTGAACAGACTCATGATCCAGGGACGCTTACCTTTGCCCGTCGACTGACCTACTGCCTCTTGAATAGACGTATGATCTTCAAGCTCCATTAACTTCTCTTCTAATGACGTAATCTTCTTCATTAATTCATCAAGTTCGGTGCGGTGCTGAAGCACTTGCACGGTAATCACTTCATTCGCTTTCTCTTCCAATTGACGTTCAAGTTGTTCCAATCTTACTGAAAAACGATCTAGCCTTTGTTCGAACCGTTCAGGAGATACCATAACTTGTTCAGAAGAATGACTCGCTCCGGACGATTTGATTTTTTCCATTGAATAACCTCTTCTTAAATCGTTTTTAATTGATTTTAGCTCCTCCACTGTTTCACTCGAAAACAGAAAGTGTCCAAGTTCATTCTTTTCACACTCTAAATCAAAATACTTTACCCAACGTTGAACAGTAGTAGGGTTTACACCAAGTTCATCTGAAACCTGCTTTGTCTTTAATAACATGCAATCCCATCCCTTCTGTCATTCTCAGGCCACAGCCTGTAAGTTTGTATACGTACTATTCTCTTTTAGTTTTAGATTGCCTTCCTCTTTGACAAAACTAGAACGGTTTCGCCAAAGGTAGTGGTTTAATGCTAAAGGAAAGCACTTTCGACAATTATGGGGCATGATTTTGTAACATCTGCTCAAACTAAGATAAGGAGGTGCAACAGATGAGCAAAAAGCAAAAATTCTCTAAAACAAATGACAAACAAAAGCAGCAAGAGTCAAAAACAGGGTATGGAAATAAAAAATTGGAAGGTCCTGATCGTCCTTCCACTTAAAAAAGCAGGGTTAGTCCCTGCTTTTTTTTATGAGCAAATTTTCAATTTCAATGGCAATTCGAATTTCGCTTCTTTTCTTTTCATACCAATTTGATAAGGCAAGCTCAGGTGGAAGCCTGACATCATTTTCTAACATTTTTTTAACGAGCGCTTGCCCATTGTACCAATCCCGTTTCTTACCTCGATGATGAAGGATGACAGGATATGCTTGCCTTAACATGGGACCTTCTCGTTTTTTACCCATGTTACATTCATAGTCAAATCTTGACCCAGTTGGAGAGATAGTTGAAGCAAACCGATAAAATTTAGGATAGTATTTAGGATGAAAGAGCAATTTAGCTAATTTTTTCCCAAGAACAATGCGATTCTTCGTGTGACGGAAACGACTAACAGACAATCCATATAGCTCTCCTTCTAACGTTGGAAAGAGTACAGTACTAAAATGAAACCAATCTTGAACAGTGAAAAAGAAAGAATGAAAAACTTCTTTTGCATATATATCATGTTCCATTACTGGTCCTTCAATCACATGCTGTTCATTAATAATGAGAGCTGTCATTAACCGTTCTTCATTCCTAGACTGAAAAAACTTTTCCCATTCTTCTACAATAAAACTCGATATATCTAATTCTTGTACAAGATCTAGAAATGACATATTCATTCTTTTACAGTATTCATATAGCAAAAGCTGCGGGGCTGCATCATCAAAAATGGTCCAATTCGCACGTTCATATGTCATGAAGAAATTCATTAATTGTTTTTTGTTTAATGCTCTTGGAAACCACTCTCCTTGTAAATCACACATGCTCCAACCTGCATTTCTCGAAACCATTGAAGCAAGGAATGCCCATTTAATTTCAGTATTCCGTTGATAAAAACGATGATAAAATACGGTACGTGAAATATTATCCATATTACACCTTTCTGTTTCTTTTCGAATCTTTGACATGATCTCTTTCGTGTTTTTCACCATATTTTTCACCTGCTTGAAACATTTTTGTCGGACAACTCGTATTAAGTAAAGTAAAATAGATTCAGTGCACCTTCTAAATAGAAAGGATGATTAACGTGCCGATTCGATATCCGAACGGAAAGCCGTACGTCCCTTCGGCTCAGAATCAGCTTGCAAGTCAAAAGAAATCGTCATACAGCAATCGGGGTATGACATTAGAAGAAGATATTAATCAAAGTAATACGTATTATCTCTCAACAGGTAAAGCCGTTATTCACAAAAAGCCTACCCCCGTTCAAATCGTTAATGTCGATTACCCAAAACGGAGCGCCGCTGTGATTAAGGAAGCTTATTTCAAGCAGGCTTCTACAACAGATTATAATGGGGTATATAAAGGGAAATATATCGATTTTGAAGCAAAAGAAACGAAAAACAAAACGTCCTTTCCGTTAAATAATTTTCACGAACATCAGATCAGTCATATGGAACAGGTAAACGATCATGGTGGAATTTGCTTTGTACTCCTTCGCTTTTCAATGACAGATGAGGTTTTTTTACTAGATGCGGTTACTCTCTTCTCTCATTGGGAAGTCATGAAAAATGGTGGAAGAAAGTCTATTAAGAAAGAAGAGATTGAACAGACCGGAATACGAATCCCTTTCACTTTTCAACCGCGCATTGACTATCTGAAAATTATTGATAAAATGTATCTCAGCTAAAGAAGTCATCTATTTAATTCATAAAACGATGGATTCATTCGAATCCTATTACCAGTACAGGTTTGAAAGGCAGGAATATTCATGAGTGAATATCAATCGCGTCAAGAAAGACGTAAAACAAGCGAAAAGAAAAAGAAAGCTCCTAAAAAAACGGGTAAGAGAGGAATTTTCAAAAAAATCTTTCTTACATTAGTTGTCTTATTTCTAGTCGGTTTAGTGGCTGGAGGCATAACAGCAATTGCCTATATTAATAGTGCACCAGAGCTTGACCCAGATAAACTTACAACTCCACAGTCATCCGTCATACTTGATCGAGATGACAAAGAAGTACAAACGATTGAAGGCGCCGATGCTAGAGAAGTAGCAAAAATCGATGAGATACCCGATGTTTTGAAAAATGCGTTTGTCTCTGTTGAAGATACACGCTTCTACGAACACTTCGGCATTGATCCACGAAGAATTGGCGGAGCCGTGCTCGCAAACATTACAAACGGTTTTGGGGCTGAAGGCGCAAGTACAATTACTCAGCAGGTGATTAAGAACTCTCTCTTAACTTCTGAAAAATCATTAGAACGAAAAGTACAAGAAGCTTATTTATCGATTAAGTTAGAACAAGAATATACAAAAGATCAAATATTAGAAATGTACCTAAACAAAATTTATTTCGGTAATGGTGCATGGGGCGTAGTGGATGCAGCTGAAACGTACTTCGGTAAAAACATTACGGAAGAAGAACTAACACCAGGTGAAGCAGCACTGCTCGCAGGATTACCACAGCGTCCAACCTACTACAATCCGTACGAATACCCTGATCAAGCAGAGCAGCGTCGAAATGTTGTTTTGAGCTTAATGGAAAAGCAGGGTGTGATTACAGCTGAAGAAGCCAATAAATATCAGGCTGAAAAAGTGAGCGATATGATTGTCGCACTCACTGAAGAAAATGAAACAGATCAATATAAAGTTTTTATGGATCAAGTGGTGAAAGAGCTTCGCGATCGTGATGATATCTCTGAAAAAGATATTTACTCCGGTGGACTTGAAATATACACGACCCTTGATACACGCGCTCAGGACATTACTTCAAATGTAATCGCAAACTATCCTTACTCCAATGAAGATATGCGATCAGGTCTTGTCTTAATGGATACGAAAACCGGCTCCATTCGTGCCATTGGTGAAACGCGAAAAGATGAAAGTGTCATTACGTACGCGACAACAGGAAAGTTTCAGCCAGGCTCAACTGCTAAGCCAATTCTTGCTTATGGCCCTGCCATTGAAAACAAGCAGTGGTCAACTGGCCGATCCATTAAAGATGAGCCTCTTAAAATTGGTGACGCAAATATCCGTAACTGGGACCGCGAATATCGTGGTCAGGTTTCCATGAGACGTGCGCTTGAAATGTCCTATAACGTACCAGCGGTTAACACCTTCCGAGAGGTTGGAGAAAAGCCGGCTCAAGAGTTTGCTAATAAGCTTGGAATGGACTTAAAAGATGAAGATATGGTTCCTACCGCAGCAATTGGGACATTTAGTACTTCTCCCCTCCAAATGACTGGTGCTTATGCCGCATTTGGGAATGGTGGAATGTACAATGAACCACATACCGTTCGAAAAGTGGTCTTCCCGGATGGAAAAGAAATTAATCTTGAGCCTGAACCGGAGAAAGCAATGAATGATTATACCGCTTATATGATTAGCGATATGCTGAAATCCGTTGTAAACGAAGGAACAGGAACAGATGCTAAAATTCCTGGACTTCCTGTTGCAGGTAAAACAGGAACAACAAACCACCCAGAACAAGTGGTTCAATCACAAGGATTCCCAACTTCTGGTATCGTGAGAGATGCATGGTTTGCCGGCTATACGACTGAATACTCTATGGCCGTTTGGACAGGATTTAATGAACCTAATAAACACTATTTGGACTCAAGTAAAGGTGAAGACGATACGTCTAAACTAATTTTTAAAGAAATCATGAGTCAGGTCTCTGAAGGCATCAACACGGCTGACTTCCAGAAGCCCGATTCCGTTGTAGAAGTTGGCGTAGAGAAAAGCACTGGTCTCCTTCCAAGTGATTACACACCAAAAGATCAAATCGTGTATGAGCTCTTTGTTAAGGGAAGCACACCAGAAAAAACGTCTAACAAATACAAACAACCGGATGGAGTAAAAGGACTATCAGCGCAATACAGTGCAGATTCAAACAGCATTTCCCTCACCTGGCAGCCAGGTGAAGATAAATCATTCACATATAAAGTTGAAATGGCTGTTAACGGTGGTAGCTATCAAGGGTTAACGGAAACTAGTGATACTGGATTTACCGTACAGAATGTTGAAAAAGGTAGCGAATATAAATTTAAAGTAACGGCCGTTTCAGATTCAGGCGTATCAACGAAGCCAGCTGAAACATCTGTTTCGGTTCCAAAAGAAGAAGAAGCACAAGAACCTGAAGAGCCGACAGAAGAACAAAATCCTGAAGAGGAAGGCGAAACGCCACCTGAAGAAGAAAATGATCAAAACGGCGAAGGTTCTGGAAACACCGAAGGTAATCAAGGTGACGAAGAACAACCTCCTGCTGATGAGGATCAGGGCGGAAATACTGGTGGAGAAGATCAAGGTAACAGCGGTCAAGGTAACGGTGAAGGTGGTTCTGGTAATAATACTGGTAACACTGAACCCAATAATCCTGGGGATACCGGGAATACAGAAGAACCTGACACAGGGTCGAATGCTCCAGCGAATGCACCGCCTGCTAATGAAAAAAACGAATAGTACATTAAAGCCCAATCTGCGAGCAGATTGGGCTTTTCATTAGTTTTTAATCAAATTAACGCCTTACTTCCTTCGGGCTCTTTGCTTCATCCGCTTTTGCCCTTCTCGACATAGCTCTAACAGTGGACAGATTTCACACTGCGGTGATTGCGCTTTACAATGGTACCTTCCAAAGAAGATAAAGCGATGATGAGACACGGACCACTCTTCTTCTGGAATTTTTCGCATCAGCGTTTTTTCTACTTCAAGTACAGAGTCTTTCCACCTGCATATTCCAAGACGCTTGCTTACTCTCTCAACGTGCGTATCCACAGCGATCGCTGGTACATGAAACGCTACTGAGGCAATCACATTGGCCGTTTTACGCCCAACCCCTGACAACTCCATTAATTCTTCCCTCGTCTCAGGAAGGGCACCATCATACTCTTCTACCACAGTTCTAGCTAGTTTTTTAATGTTTTTAGCTTTATTACGAAATAATCCAATTCGTCTGATATCGTTTTCTAATTCTTCAATCGGCACTTGAAGAAAATCCTCTGGCCCATTGTATTTCTGAAAAAGACCTGGTGTTACTTTATTAACAAGCGCATCTGTACATTGAGCGGATAGAACAACCGCAATGGCAAGTTCAAAAGGTGTGGAATGATGCAATTCACAGTGCGCATCCGGGAACATTTCTCCCATCGTTTCAAGAACAGTCCGTATTTGGGGTTTCGTTAACAACAGTTCTACTTCCTTTCTTAAGTGCTATTTCTATCCTTTCTGCATAAACAAAAAGCGGAAGACCTGCTTCCGCTTTTTGCTAATCTTCTATCGTCCAAGCCAGTTGTAGATGGGCGTATTTTGACCTGAATCATTTTTCGTTTCTGTTTTAGCAGGCGTTTTTTTATCATACTGGTGCTTTCGAAACTTTTCGCCATAGGTTCTTGCTTGTTCAACCGTTTTGATGCCGTTTCGTTTCCATTCAAAAAGAATGCGGTCAATGTAGCGAAAGTTTAACTTTCCAGCAAGTACAGCTTCTTTTAGGGCAGCTTTGATAAGCTCTGCATCATGCTTATCAGCATCAATCCACATGGCAAGCGTCTCGCATTCTATAGGTGAAAGTGGTCTTGCAAATTCACGCTCAAACAACGTATAGAGACTTTCTTCCTGCTTCATGTTTTTCAAAGCAGATTTTTCTGCTTCTTCCTGCTCGATCGCTTTAAAGATTCTTTCCCATAATGGAAGAAGCGAATAGGCTTCTGAATAATAATTTCTCACGTCATTTTGGTGTTCTTCGATCGTGAGAACACCTTTTTGCATGAGCTGCTGAATTTTGTCTAAACAAGCTTGAGGCGCATATGTCATTGTAGAAGCAAGTTCTTCAGGTGTAGGAAACGAATTTCCCTGATCAATAAAGCTGTGTAGCTTAATTAAAAAGAACGCATCTTCTTCTTTTAAACCAATGTCGACATAGTGGTTTAATAGCAACCTCGGTACTGAGACATGGCCTTCGTTCATCATTTGAATGATTTGTTCCTTCTTCATCCCATCCACCTCTACCTTTCATTATAGCATGCCGGCATTTTGTGATGGGAGTAGAAAAAAATGCCTATACTGTGCATAGCTTTTTTCTCTCATCCTATATACATTCCACTTTTCGCATATGAAATGCTTCTATCTACGGCATTTAATCAGATAAAGACGCTTCTCTCATAATGAAAGAAGCGTCAGCTTAGTTAGTTTATCACGGATATAGACGATTTAAAAGGCGTGGGAACGGAATTGTTTCTCGAACGTGTTCCACACCTGAAAGCCAGGCAACTGTTCGTTCTAATCCAAGACCAAATCCTGAATGGGGAACAGAACCATAACGACGCAGTTCAAGATACCACTTATAAGCATCGTCAGTTAAGCCATGTTCTTCGTAGCGCTTTTCCATAAGGGATAGATCATCGATTCGTTGACTACCACCGATAATTTCACCGTAGCCTTCTGGTGCAATTAAGTCAGCACATAAAACAACTTCTTCACGCTCTGGATCAGGCTTCATATAAAATGCTTTAATGTCTTTCGGGTAATTTGTAATAAAGACTGGCTTCTCAAAGCTTTCAGCAATTGCCGTTTCATGTGGAGCTCCAAAGTCTTCTCCCCATTCAATATCGGTGAATCCTTTATCTTTTAACAATGTGATCGCATCGTCATAAGAAATACGTGGGAAAGGTGCCTGAATAGCTTCAAGTTTTGAAACATCACGTTCAAGCGTTTTTAATTCTATTTGACAATTTTCTAGTACTGATTTTACAAGGAAGCTCACATATTGTTCTTGAACCTCAAGACTCTCATCGTGATTCATAAACGCCATCTCAGGTTCAATCATCCAGAACTCAATTAAGTGACGACGCGTTTTGGATTTTTCGGCACGAAACGTTGGGCCAAAGGAAAAAACGCGACCAAATGCCATTGCAGCTGCCTCCATATAGAGCTGTCCACTTTGAGAAAGGTAAGCATCTTCTTCAAAGTATTTGGTATGGAAAAGGTCCGTTGTGCCTTCTGCCGAACTTCCTGTTAAGATAGGTGGGTCAATTTTCACGAAATCATTTTCGTTAAAGAACTGATACGTTGCGCGAATGATTTCATTTCGGATACGAAGAATGGCATTTTGGCGTCTTGAACGGATCCATAGATGACGGTTGTCCATTAAGAATTCAGTACCATGTTCTTTAGGTGTAATCGGATAATCTACTGCTTCGTGAATTAACTCCACATTAGTAACGGTTAATTCATATCCTGATTGTGAACGGTCATCTTCACGTACAACGCCCGTTACCCATACAGATGATTCTTGCGTAAGGTTTTTAGCTGTTTCCCATGCGTCCTCAGAAACTTCTTTCTTAACCATTACGCCTTGAATAAAACCAGTGCCATCGCGAAGCTGAAGAAACTGTATTTTTCCACTAGACCGCTTATTATGTAACCAGGCACCAATTGTAACGGTTTGTTCCACCTGTTTATTTACGTTTGAAATCGTTGTTTTCACTGCTTATTTCCCTCCAACTGATTAGAAAAAATTGGCGCACACTCTCAAATTTTAATGAGAATAGCGCCATGCATCTATTTGTTAATATGGCTCATTCGAATGTTCGGTACTTATTATACCGATAATTTGCATATTGAACAACTCGCTTAAGCCTGTTTGGATTTTACGAATCGTTCGATACGATCAATCGCTTCGAGAATGACCTCGAGTGATGTTGCGTAAGATAGTCTCACGTTATCAGGCGAACCAAATCCTGAGCCAGGAACAAGCGCTACTTTTTCTTCCTCTAATAGCCCTTTTACAAAAGCGTCGACCGTTGCAAACCCTGTTTTCTCAGCGGCTTCTTTTGCGTTAGGGAACAGATAAAAAGCCCCTTGAGGTTTCACACAAGTAAATCCTGGAATATTATTCAGTTTTTCATAAACGGTGTTCAATCGTTCTTCAAATGCTATTTTCATCTCATTTACTGGCTCTTGTGACCCTTCATAGGCAGCTAAAGCAGCATACTGTGAAATGGATGTTGGATTTGATGTGGAATGACTTGCTAAATTCGTCATTGCTTTTATAATTTCTTTTCGTCCTGCTGCATACCCAATTCTCCATCCAGTCATTGAATGAGATTTAGATACGCCATTAATAATAATCGTTTGTTCTTTTAATTCCGTAGAAAGTTCTGCGATGGACGTATGTTTCGCTCCATCATAAATGAGCTTTTCATAAATTTCATCAGAAACAATAAGAATATCGTTTTCTAAACAAAAAGCCCCGATTTCTTTCAACTCATCTGGT
Source organism: Guptibacillus hwajinpoensis (assembly GCF_020524165.1). Taxonomy (GTDB): domain Bacteria; phylum Bacillota; class Bacilli; order Bacillales; family Guptibacillaceae; genus Guptibacillus; species Guptibacillus hwajinpoensis_D. The sequence goes on along the minus strand of NZ_JAIVKU010000004.1, from coordinate 467,402 downwards.
GTATAGATCGAGCCGGTTGGGTTTGAAGGAGAATTAATAATAACCGCCTTTGTTTGAGGCGTGACAGCTTTTTCTAGCTGTGCCACTGTTATTTTAAATGCATGATTTTCTTTCCCCTCTACATAAACTGGATTTCCGCCTGCTAGCTTTACTTGTTCAGGGTAGCTTACCCAGTAAGGTGTAGGAATAATGACCTCATCACCTTCATCAAGGATTACTTGAAACAATGTATAAAGCGCATGTTTCGCTCCAGTACACACAATGATTTCATCAGCATTGTAAGCAATGTTCTGATCTTCCTGAAACTTTGCGATAATGCTTTCTTTTAGAGGGAGAATACCACCTGAAGGCGTATATTTTGTTAGTCCCTCATCCATTGCTTTCTTAGCTGCATTAAGAATATGTGAAGGAGTATTAAAATCAGGTTCTCCTGCGCCAAGTGCAATGACATCATGACCTTCTGCTTTTAACGCTTTTGCTTTTGCAGTAATTTCTAACGTGGCAGATGGTGTCAGAGCTGCTACACGATTTGATAATTTCATTTCTCTTCCTCCCTTAATTGCTTTAACTTTGCTTGATTGAACGTGATCGCCAGTAATCCCCTTTACTAAAATAATAATAGGCGAACGTATAGCGATTATCGGTATCAATAAATGTTGCTTCCCATACAAGAACTTGTTTCTTTTCTTGATTTATTTCAATACCTGGTTTAATCGCAATGATTTCTTTCGGAGAAAAATCATCAGCTAGTTTTTGTTTCACCGTTTCTGCACTAACGCCTTCCTCTACTTTCTTTGAAACGAGAGGTTGATCTTTATTTGGTACAAAAACATACACCTGTTCACCATTTTTATCACTACCTTGTAACACAACATAAGCATGACTTGTACCATGATATTGAATCGCTTTATTCACATCTTTTATTACTGCTTCAGATTCAGCTCTAGCGATCGCTTTCTCCTCTAACTGTTCGGGATGATCCGTAATGTCATGATAAAAAGAGATTCCTTGCCAAATCAACACGGCTACGATAATACCGGCAATAATTCCTATCAGTCGCATACAATCACCCTATTATGTACGATAGATCGTGAAAATCATTTGATCATGATCTTCTTCATCAAGTGCGAGTCCAAACATAAGATCTTTTTCTTTTAAGGTGCGGTTTAACGAATCAACAATTTTGTAAATATCAAGTGACTTACTCACCTTTACAGTAAATAAAACTTCAATATTGTTTTCCATTCCTGTCATCTCCCTATGCTATGTGTGTTGACGGTTTTAGTCGCCTATGTGGTGTTATGCGATCGCTCCGGGATAAATTTACTACTTATAGATGGCAAAAGGTGAGACAAACTATAAGTACCGTCAGAGACGGTGCACGAAATCTGCTCCACTTCCAACAGTGCCTGCGCCATGCGCAGGCTATTTTTCATGTAGCTTTCGTAGCAAAATCTTTACTAATGCATTTTCTCTTCCTATTTTTAAATAAGTTTCGTTTTTTTGCAACATATTCGATAAGGAAATTTTTATCTTGTTTCTTTTGTAGGAAGCGTAATAACATCGTAACGGTCATTCTGGATACGAAGGGTGACGCTTCCAATTCGATAAGGATAATAGACGTCCGTCCAACTCTCATTTAACCGTTCAAGAACAGATTCACTTACATCAATATTGTTATGCCGAAAGATAACGGCCATCTGTGGATCAATAGCACTTAGAAATTCGGTTGAACTACCATTTCCTGCACCAAAATTAGCTACTTTTAAGACTTCAACCGCTTTCCCAGAAGAAGCAATTTCCTCTTCAAGATCAAGATTTGTTTCTCCCATCATTAATAAATCCTGACTTCCTAAGGATAGCATAAAAGTAGCGGAGCCTGCCTTAGAGATGTTCAGAATTTCCACTTTTACATCTTCCATCAGCTGAAGCTGTTGATTTTCATGAAGGTGTGTTTTTTGGAGATGTGATGGAATGGATGGAAGAAATGCCTTTTCTACCCCTTCTGATAAAACAACTTCTTCTACATCAAAATAATGAAGTAAGTTGGAGAAATTTCCAGCATATGCTTCATCTGCATTAGTTAGCCACACTTTTCTTAATTCTTTAACTTTAAACATTTGTAATCGATCGATGAGCTCTTTTTCTGATCGAGAGCTGCCTGTATTAATCAGGACCGCTCCCTCCTCTTTTGATTGAAGAAGAATGGCCTCTCCAATTGAAAGATCAAGAAATGTAACGGCTACTTCATGATTTCTTAAATGAAAATCAACCGATTGAATAGAGGCTTCAGCACTCGTCGCAATTCCCATAAGACAAAAAATGGTTATGAGTAGCGTATTTAATTTCTTCATCACAATCCCTCCTCTTAGAAGTAGTTTGTGATGAAGAAGTGTATTATAACCAGAGATCTAGTTCATTAACTAATTCTTCAGTTGTCCCCTTGACTAGGGGTACATCAGGTAAGGATTTGATAAATAATCGTCCGTATCTTGTTGAAATAATTCGACGATCGAAGACAAACACCGCACCACGATCGCGTTGAGAACGTACAAGTCGACCAAATCCCTGTTTAAAACGGATAATCGCTTCAGGTAGCGACAATTCCATAAATGGGTTTCCCCCGAGGCTTTTTAGTTGCTCTGATCTTGCCTGAAACACTGGGTTATCAGGTGGTGAAAACGGAAGTCGTACAATAATAAGACAGCTTAAATCTTCTCCCGGAATATCGACACCCTCCCAGAAGCTACTCGTACCAAAAAGAATTGCGTCTTCACTTTCTTTGAAATTCTTTGTTAAACGCACCCGACTGCCGCTATCAACACCCTGACTAATCAATGTCAATTCATCATGAACAATTAATTCCTTCATCCGGTGATGCGCTTTTTTGAGCATATCATACGACGTAAACAAGACAAGCATTCTTCCTCGCGTGACGCGTGCTATTTGTAGAATAGCATCTGTAATATGCTCAACAAATTGAAGATCTGATACATCCTTGATCATCGGCAAATCCGTTGGTATCATCAGTCTTGCTTGTTCACTATAATCAAATGGAGAGTGATACTGATAGATAAGGGGTCCGAATTCTTCTAATCCAAGTCGTTTTATCATATAATCAAACGAATTTTTCACTGTAAGCGTAGCGGATGTTAGCAATATACTTTTTTTCTTACCGAAATAGTCGGTCGAAAGCAGTGAGCCTACCTCCACTGGTCTACTGAACAGAAATGCCGAATTCAACGATCCTTTTGGATCAATTTCTACCCACTTTACATCTGTTTCACTTTCATTCAGAAGAAGATAGTCTACTTTAGAAAGTTCCTCTAACACAGAAGCATGTATTCCTTTAAAATCAGCGGCGGTGTTTAATTGTTCACGTGTTAACTCATCTTCTTTAAGGTCGAGTTCTTTCTCTAGTGTCTTCAAAGATTTATCTAAATCTTTCAAATAGAAAACCAATCGATGTGCAGCTTCCTGAATGGCTTCCCATGCACGGCTACTCTCATTTGTAATTCGATAGCTTAGTCGTCCAATTTCGTTTGATCTGTGAATGTTTTTTTGTACATAAGCATGGAGCATACGGAAAAGTTCATCCACATCTCCGAGAATTGTTTTTACATAAGCATCTATTTCATGTTTTGTATCTTCTACTTCCACTTCAAGGTTTTTCAAAATGCTTAGCACTTTTCCATAAATACCGTCACCATCTTTTAATCCCATACGCACAAACCCTTGTAAGATAGAAAAATAATCTGTTTTTATGCCAAAAAACTCTGTAGCAATATCTTCAAGATGATGAGCTTCATCAATCACTGCCTGCTGATAAGCGGGTAATAATTGATGTTCATTTATTAAATCACTGAATAATAAAGCATGATTCGTAATGATTAAATCAGCATTCATTGCAAATCGCTTTCTTCGATGATAGAAGTCACGTGAGAACCAGGGAGAACGATGATTAGCAGAAACGGCAGCGTCACTTTTCACCTGATGCCAGAAAATCTTTCCACCGCTAGAAAGATTTAATTCTTCTACGTCACCATAGTCAGTTTCAAGTAGCCAGATGAGAATTTGCGCCTTCGTTAGAATGGTATCGTAATTGTCTTCTTCCACGTGAAGTAACTGTTGTTCAAAACGAGTTAAGTCCAGATAATGACTTCTCCCCTTGATAATTGTAGCGCTAAAGGTAAATGGCAAGATATCGCGAAGAAAAGGAAGATCTCGTTGTAAAAGCTGTTCTTGTAATTGAATGGTGTGCGTGCTAACGACAACTGGCTTACCAGAGTTTTTAGCGTGAACGACTCCTGGCATTAAATAGCCTAATGATTTCCCTATTCCTGTCCCTGCTTCGATTAAAATATGCTGATTCGTGTCAAAAGCATGAGCCACTTGCTTCATCATATCGCTTTGGCCTGCTCGCACTTCAAAGTTGGGAATTGTCTCAGCCATTTGTTCTTCAAACTCTTTCTGCGCCGTTGCAAATCGAATCGTTTGGTGAGGAGATTCTACCTCACTAATTTGCTCTTGTAACTTAATCGCAATATCTCGAAAGACTTCAAAATTGCCTTCTGGTTCAATCCTATTCTTTTTGTCTTGCATCATTTCATGTAAGACCACTTCCATATCGCTATACAGTCGAGTAGAAAGTTCGCCTAACTGTTCTAATGTCACAAGAGGTAAACCATACAACTTATCAAAAAGAAACAGCAAAAGTTCGGCTGTTACTTCAGCGTCGCTATCTGCTTGATGAGGGTTATCATGCTGGATTTCTAAATACTCCGCTAGCGATGATAACTTATATGCTTCAGCTGTTGGCAATAGAATCCGGGCTAGCTCGACTGTGTCGATTGTTGGTCCTGTAAATGGATCGTATCCACTCGCATCAAGCTGCGCATTCATAAAGTTAAGGTCAAACCGTACATTATGGGCGACAAAATAAGCCCCATCCAGTCTTTTCAGAAGTTCAGGAGCAACTTCTTCAAATAATGGTGCATTCTTCAAATCCTCATCAGATATTCCAGTCAATTGTTGAATAAAGAGAGGAAGTGATTTTTCAGGGTTTACAAATGTTGCATACCGATCAACAATCATCCCGTCTTCCACTACTGCTAGTCCTATCTGAATAATCCGATCCCCATTTTTAGGGGAATTTCCCGTTGTTTCAAAATCTATAATGGTATATCGATTCATACGTTTTCACCTCAGTTGCTTCAACCCTTTAAGCGGTCACCTTCATTACTTTATCATTTTTTCACTTGAACGGAAAATAATTTCTTATTCCTTTGAATGGGATTTACTAAAAAACTTCCTAAACCATCGACCGCTCTATTTAAGAACACGATGCACCCTGAGATCATTGAGTAGCAATTGCTTAATCATACGCATTTAATTAATCTTCAAAAAAAGCTCTGGACCAGGTCCAGAGCTTTTTCTTATAAAATTGTTGCTTCAGGCTCTAGCCCAATCATATCGACGATCGCATTATTCTCATTCATGATAGCTACTCGTGGCGTGAACTGTTTCGCTTCTACTTCGCTCATCATAGCGTAAGCGACAATAATCACAACGTCTCCTTCTTGAACGAGTCGTGCAGCTGCTCCATTTAAGCAAACAACCCCCGTTCCTCTTTCACCCGGAATAATGTATGTTTCTAGTCTTGCTCCATTATTATTATTTACAATTTGAACTTTTTCATTCGGAAGCATTCCTACAGCATCAATAATATCCTCATCAATTGTAATACTCCCTACATAGTTTAAATTAGCTTCCGTTACACGTGCTCGGTGGATTTTGCCCTTCATCATAGTGACAAACATTTTCTACACTCCTATCGCTATTTCTTGACTTGTTGTAACTTTATTATCGATCAGTCGTGCAGCAGAAAATTGAACTGCTACTGCGATAATGATCTTTCCTTTCATCACTTCAATATTTCCTAAGTCTGGATATGAAAGAACTTCAACATAATCAATTTTTCCAGACGTCTGTTTTAACAAGGAGAAGATAAGGTCTTTAATTATTACCGGATCTGTTTCTCCAAGTTCAATTGCCTTCGTTGCTACATCAAGACTTCTTGATAACTGAATGGCCTCTTTTCGTTCAGTTGGTGTTAAATACACATTGCGTGAGCTTTTCGCAAGTCCGTCTTCCTCACGAATGATGGGACAGGGTACGACCTCAACAGGAACATTATAATCCTCCACAAGGCCTTTTATCACGGCTACTTGCTGTGCATCTTTCATGCCAAAATAAGCACGATCCGGAAGAACGATTTGCAGTAATTTCATTACAACAGTAGCTACTCCATCAAAGTGCCCCGGCCGTGAATCACCACATAATGTATCCACTCGTTCCTGCACAGTTAATCTCGTAGTACGTTCTTTTGGATACATATCTTTGACATCTGGATAAAATAGAACGTCAACTCCAGCTTGTTTCGCAAGTTCTTCATCGCGCTTCAAATCTCTCGGATAGCGATCAAAATCTTCATCAGGACCAAATTGTAAGGGGTTCACAAAAATGCTCATGATAACGCAATCATTTTGTTTCACTGCTTCCTCCACAAGACTCATATGGCCTTCATGAAGATAACCCATTGTAGGTACAAACCCAATCGCCTTACCCGATCTCAACATTTGTTTTGAAAATGTTTGCATTTCTTTAATCGTCGTAACTATTTTCATGATCTCGTCCCCCCATACATGCCTGAAAGCTGCTCTGCTTTCATATTAAATGAGTGCTTTTGCTCAGGAAATTGACGACCTTTTACCTCAGACACATATTCACTCACAGCCCTTGAAATCACTTCTGAAACATGACTATATTGCTTCACGAACTTAGGTACGTGCCCTGTGCCATATCCAATCAAATCATGATAAACGAGAACTTGTCCATCTGCCTGAACGCCAGCTCCAATACCTATGACTGGGATAGAAAGCTCTTCCGTCACCATTTCCGTAAGCTGCTGGGGCACGCATTCGAGGACAAGGGAAAAAGCGCCTGCTTCTTCAATTGCTTTTGCCTCTTTAACGAGTAAAGCTGCGCTTTCAGATTCTTTTGCCTGTACTTTATAGCCACCTAATACGCCAACAGATTGTGGTGTTAAACCGAGATGGCCCATTACCGGTACGCCTGCAGAGGTTAACTTTTGAATTTGTGATATGACTTCCCCACCGCCTTCAAGCTTAACGGCATGAGCGCCTGCTTCCTGCATCAGTCTTCCTGCATGAGCCAACGTCTCATTAAAATTACTGTGATAGGTGAGAAAAGGAAGATCCGTTACAATAAACGTTTGGGGCGCTCCACGTTTCACTGCTTTCGTATGAAGGACCATATCATCCATCGTGACAGGAACAGTTGAATCGTACCCAAGCGCAACCATTCCTACCGAATCGCCTACTAACAAAAGATCCACACCTGCATTTTCTGCTAGTTTTGCTGAAGGATAATCATAGGCAGTAAGCATCGCAATTGGATCAAGCTTTTCTTTCATCTTCTTAAAATCACTGGTTGTTTTCATCTTATTTCCTCCTTTGTTTAGAGGAATATCTCACCGCACAAAAAACCTCCAAACATGGAATTGCAGCAGACAGGGGTATCCCATCAGTCTATGAAACATAGACTTGCCGCAACACTCCATGTAAGGAGGTTACTTTATCGGTTTTATCCCTCTGTCCCAGTCCATACGGATCAAGGCAGAATATCATTTTAATATCATAGTAAATGGTGCGGCTCTAATCAGATACCGCCCTTATATCTGTTAGTATAGCAGAAAATGTGACACATTCGTCAACAGATTTCAATATCTGCAGAATAAATATAATGCATCTTCCCGCTTTCATCTTCTAAAAGAAGTACACCCTCTTCTGTAATCCCTTTTGCCAGTCCTTCAATAACACCATTTAATGTTCTAGCCTTTATTTTTCGACCAAGACTAACAGCATAGCTTTCCCAAAGTAGCTTGATCATCCTAAATCCATTTTTCAAATATTCTTCATAGAGTGTTTCTAATTCATTTAAAATGGCAGCCAGAAGAGCTGATCGGGTTATTTCCCTACCTGATTCAATCTTAAGCGAAGTTGCCGTTGTTAAATCTTCCGGAAAATCTTCTTTACTCGCGTTTACGTTAATGCCCATTCCAATAATGATGGATTTAATTTGGTCTGCTTCAGCCTGGAGCTCCGTTAGGATGCCCACTACTTTTTTTCCATCAATCAAAATATCGTTCGGCCACTTGATTTCGGCTTCAAGTCCAGTTTGTTTACGAATCGCATGTACCACACTAACTGCCGCAATTAGCGTGAACTGAGGTGCCCTCTGAGGTGGAAGTTTTGGACGAAGGATAATGCTTGTCCAAATTCCACTCCCGCTAGGAGAGTGCCAGGAACGTCCAAGTCTTCCTTTACCTGCGGTTTGTTCATCAGCCACAATAATCGTGCCTTCAGGGGTACCACGATGAGCTAAATCGTGCGCAATAAACTGCGTTGATTCGACAGTTGGATACGTATAAATGGTTTTTCCTAGAATATCAGTTGTTAGCTTGAGAGCAATTTCCTCTTTACTTAACATATCCGGTCTTGAAACAATACGATATCCTTTCTTTTGAACCGCTTCTACTTCATAGCCGTTTTTACGAAGTTCTGAAACGTGTTTCCATATTGCCGTTCGCGAAACATTGAGCGTTTCACTAATCATTTGACCTGAAACGTAGTTTTCCGCATGTTCTTCAAGCATTTGCAGCAGGCGCTGCCTTATTGAGTCTGCCACTGTTTAAGCCACCTTCTAATGCTGGATTTCTCATTTTTGATTTCTTCATTGATTACGGCCAACTCAAGTTCTCTGAGAGCCTCACCTACCCATGGACCAGCGGATATCTCTCTCCATTGAATGAGGTCTTCTCCGGTCACAGCAAGCATCGTTGAGGAAGTTATAGGAAGCTCTGAAGTAATCCGCTCCACATTCTTTATAACCGGAAGGCGCTTTTCAAATACCGATAGAAGTCTTTCACATGGCTTCACTTCTGGAAGAGCTGTATAAACAGTTACCTTATTCCATCCTTTAGCTTGTGCACTTCTTGCATTTTCTAAAAGGTGATCTACTTCTTTAATAAACCGATTTGACAATCGCCATCTTTTTAAAAAACGCTTCGGATCTTCAGTGGTGGATGCTAACCAGGCCCACAGCTCTACTTCTGTTGATAAATTCACTAAAAACGGAACCTCATCAAACGATTTTTCGATTTGCTGAATGCCTGGTAGAATGTGATGAACATTCGCTTCAATAAGAGTAATAAGAGCTTGTTGTACGCCTTTACCAGCCAAAAGTTTGCTGAATTCCGCTTGAATCCTTTCCACTGCAACGTATTTAAGCAGGTCAGCTTGTTTCTTTAGCGCCTCTTCCGTTTGTTTGTCCAGCGAAAAATCAAGCGTACTTTGAAACCGGACTGCCCTTATCATCCGGAGCGCATCTTCTTGAAATCGCTCTAGTGGATTTCCCACTGTGCGAATGAGACCATTCTTAATGTCTTCTTGACCTCCATATAGGTCGATAAGCGTTCCATCTAATGAAAGCGCCATGCTGTTCATCGTGAAATCACGTCTTGCAAGGTCTTCTTCAATAGACCCTAAATAAGAAACTGCGTTTGGATGCCTGAAATCTGTATAAGACGCATCAGTCCTAAATGTCGTTACCTCATAAGAAAACGCACGATGCATCACAGTAACGGTACCATGATCGATCCCTGTTGGAATGACTTTTTGAAATAGATCCATCACTTCTTGAGGTTTAGCTGATGAGGCAAGGTCAAAATCAGAAACAGGTAAACCGAGCATCGCATCTCTTACTGCCCCTCCAACTATATATGCTTCAAACCCGGCGTTAGTAAGAATTTGTAATACTTCGACACAAGATTGATAAGCTTTCCCTGTTAATTGTATCAAGTAAGTGCTCCCTGTAGCGTTTTATAATAAATCGCTTCATATTGTTCTAGTATTCGCTGTGAAGCAAACCTCGTTCTTACAGATTCAACTGCAGCCGAGCTCATGCGGTTATGCAGATCATCATCAGATAGTAACTGCACAGCATAAGCGGAAATGGTGTCAATCTTGCCAACCTCTGCAATAAACCCGTTTACTTCATGGTCAATGACCTCAGGAATTCCTCCTATGTTCGTCCCAATCGCTGGAACACCACACGCCATTGCTTCAAGAGCAACCAAACCAAAACTTTCTTTTTCAGATAATAATAATTTCAGATCACAGATTGAAAGAATTTCAGCTACATTTTCCTGTTTGCCTAGGAACTTCACTTTATCTTTTAATCCTAAATCGTTTACGAGTCGACATGCCACTTGAATCTCAGGACCATCACCAATAAGTAAAAGTTTTGCTGGCATTTTTTCTTGTATACGTTTAAACACCTTAATCACATCAGGTACACGTTTCACTGCTCTAAAATTCGAAATATGAACAATAACCTTTTCATGATCGGTAATGCCATAACTTTTTTTTAGGTCTGCCGGTGCTTTTGGATAATAAATTCGTTCATCTACAAAGTTATACACTGTGTCAATCGGTTTATCTGTTTCAAGCAATCGATGCGTTTGATCAACCAGATCATTTGAGACAGCTGTGACGCGATCCGACTTTTCTATTCCAAATCGAATTAATTGCGTTAGTGACGGGTCGTATCCAAGTACCGTAATGTCCGTTCCATGAAGAGTGGTGACGATTTTGACATCTCCTCCAACCATCTCTTTTGCAAGAAATGCACAAACGGCGTGTGGTACAGCATAGTGCACATGAAGTAAATCAAGTTTTTCACGTTGAATCACCTCTGCCATTTTACTCGCAAGCGTTAAATCATAAGGAGGATAGCGAAAAACGGCATATTGATTCACTTCAACTTCATGAAAATAAATGTTGGGATGAAACGTATCCAGACGGAACGGCACACTACTTGTTATAAAGTGAACTTCGTGTCCCTTTTCCGCCAGCATCTTTCCAAGCTCCGTCGCGATAACGCCAGAGCCTCCCACAGTTGGATAGCAAGTGATACCAATTTTTAATGTCATTGTCTTTCTCCTAACGGGAATTCTTCCATGCACAGAAGGTTCTTCGCAATGAACCCTTCTGCATACTCTACGCCTGACTCTTTTCCATATAAGTATTCACGATAAATCACCTTATCTACATAGCCATTCGTTAAAGGAGTATTTACACTATCCCGGCTAAGAATAAATTGACTCTCATAAGCTTCCAGCGATTTTCTTTTTGCCCCTATTTGATTTGTAATGTTAATCGTGAATTGAGGACGATGGAATCCATTAATAAAGTAATAATAAATTTGACTTACTTTATGGGCCTCTCCTAAATTCGGTTGATACTTACGAATTCCCGCTGAAAAAACGGCTTCTTCGACTAATTTAGCAGCATGACCATGGTCCGGATGCCGATCTTCTGCGTATGGAACAAACACTACCTGAGGTTTCTTTGTTCGTATTATTTTAACTAGCGCTGAAATTTTATCGTCTGAGATTGTCAATCCACGGTCCGGAAATTTCATATTTAAACGTGTTGTCACAGACAAAATTTCACCTGCATGCCGGGCTTCGTGATGTCTTTTAAAAACAGTACCGTTTGATGACAGTTCAGCTTCTGTTAAATCACAAATTCCCGTCTTCTTGCCTTCCTCAGCCAATTTCTTTAATGTCCCACCCATCCCAATTTCAACATCATCTGCGTGGGCTCCAAATGCGAGTATATCAAGTGTTATTTCTTCCATGTATAATTTCTCTCCAATCCAGTTCACCCCTTGCAAGAGCATGGACAAGTATTTCCGCACTGCCCATATTCGTTGCGAGCGGAATATCATATACATCACATAGCCGGATGAGCGCTGTAATATCTGGCTCATGTGGTTGTGCTGTTAGGGGATCTCGAAAGAAAATCACTGCATCCATATCATTTTCTGCAATCATGGCGCCAATTTGTTGATCTCCACCAAGTGGACCAGATTGATAACGATGCACGTTTAAGCCTGTTTCATCAATTATTCGTTTGCCAGTAGTACCAGTCGCATAAAGATCATGTGGATCTAAAATCATTTTATATGCCAGCGTAAAACGAACAAGATCGTCTTTTTTCTTATCGTGCGCGATTAAAGCGATTTTCATAAGAACATCCCCTACTCCATTATATTTTCAAGGCCGTAAACAAGCTGATCAATTTTTAAAACAGTTTCCACAGCAAGCTGCACACCTGGCATAAAGGAAGCTCTATTCATAGAATCATGACGAATTTTTAAAGTTTGTCCTTCGCCTCCAAACAGCACTTCTTGATGAGCCACAAGACCTGGCAAACGAACGCTATGAATTCGCATACCTTCATAATCTGCACCCCGAGCGCCCTTAAGATCCTCACGCTCGTCCTCATGACCCTGCTTCTTTTCATCTCTTACTTCTGAAATCATTTTTGCGGTTTTTACGGCTGTTCCAGAGGGTGCATCTAGTTTCCGGTCATGATGTTGTTCAATAATTTCAACATCAGTGAAATATTTAGCCGCCATAGTGGCAAATTTCATCATCAACACTGCACCGATCGCAAAGTTAGGGGCAATAATCGCTCCCAGACCAGTTTCTTCGGCCGTTCTTGATAGCTCTTCCACATCTTCATTTGAAAACCCTGTAGTTCCAACTACTGGACGCACGCCGTGCCGAAATGCAATTTCCATGTGTTTCTTTCCATATTCGGGCGTTGTTAAATCAATCAACACATCACAATCTACTTCAGACAAACACTGATCTAGATCTGTATAAATCGGGGCATCTAGTGAAGGAAGGCCGCTAATATCTGCCACCTTTTCTCCAGAATCTTTGCGATCTACCGCAGCCACTAACGTGAAATGAGCTGTCCGATCGACAAGTTTCACTGCTTCCATCCCCATATTCCCACGTGGTCCTGCGATAACAATTTTCACATCTTCCATCATTCGCCACTCTCCTTTTCAATCTTTGTCCAACGATCCTTGTCTCTGGTTTCGAATTTGACCATCACTCTTCCGAATGCTTCGTCAAGATCAATATCTAACGAATTCGCAAAACAAGTAAGCACAAATAAAAGATCTCCCATCTCATCTTCAATCGTTCGTTCTTCTTCGCTGTTCTTTTTTGGTTTTTCACCATGATAATGATTAATTTCGCGAGCAAGCTCACCAAGCTCTTCCGTCATTCTAGCAAGCATGGCAAGTGGGCTGAAGTAACCCTCTTTAAATTGACTTATGTATTGATCTACCTCTTTTTGCATGTCATGTATTGTGCGTTTAGCCACTAACCATTCCACCTTTCACATCAGTTCTTATGTTAGCTAAAAGAAGGACATTTGACAAATGTTTCACTTGAGTTCTTTTCATAAATATATATCGAGTTTATCAAAATGAAATTGCTGTCTGCTCACCATTTGATTATAATGAAGTCTGTTGGTGGACTAATGAGGAGTGTGTTAGATGGAAGGTATACGAACGAAGAACGTGTTTTTTATCTTATTAGGCTCTGCGATATTTGCTTTTGGCCTCGTGCATTTCAATATGGAAAACAATTTAGCAGAAGGTGGATTCACAGGCATTACGCTGTTACTTTATTTTCTATTTAAAATAGACCCAGCCATTTCAAATCTTGTTCTTAACATTCCCTTATTTCTGATTGGATGGAAACTACTTGGTCGAAAAGCATTTATTTACACGATTATTGGAACCGTTTCCTTATCTTTATTTCTATGGATTTTCCAGCATTATTCAGCACTTTCAATTCCGTTAAAAGATGATTTAACACTTGCCGCCTTATTTGCTGGGGTTTTTGTAGGGGTTGGTCTCGGTATTATTTTCAGGTATGGAGGGACTACTGGGGGCGTAGATATAATTGCAAGACTTGGATCAAAATACATTGGATGGAGCATGGGCAAAACCATGTTTGTCTTTGACTTTTGTGTGATCGCCCTGTCTCTAGTTTATTTAAATTACAAAGAAGCTATGTATACGCTGTTAGCCGTTTTTGTAGCAGCTCGAGTAATCGATTTCATTCAGCAAGGCGCATATGCAGCGAAAGCCGCTATGATCATTAGTGAAAACAATAAAGAAATAGCTGATACAATTATGAGCCAAATGGACAGAGGTGCGACAGTATTAAACGGAAAAGGGAGTTTTTCTGGATTACAAAAGGAAATTCTTTATTGCGTAGTTGCACGGAATGAAATCGTTCGCTTAAAGAACATTATCAAGCAGGTGGATCCCCATGCTTTCGTAGCTGTAAATGATGTACACGATGTGCTAGGTGAAGGGTTTACGCTTGATGAAAATAAAAATCCAATTGAGCATTAACATTGTCATTTATTAGAAGAAACGGGAAATGTGAGAAGACTCATCAACTTAAAAAATCTCGCCCGAAGGCGAGATTTTTATTAATCTTCGTTCATTCCTATAAAAATGAATACAAAGCGTAACAATTCTAGTAAAGCCACTACAGCTGCTGCTACGTACGTTAACGCTGCTGCGTTCAATACTTTCTTGGTTTCTCTTTCTTCATCATTACGGATGACTCCAGTGGATACAACTTGTTCCATAGCTCTATTAGAAGCATTAAATTCTACCGGAAGAGTGACTAACTGGAACAAGACTGCCGCACTCATAAAAATGATGCCGAGTAGGATAAAGTTTGCAGAAGACATGAGAATCCCAGCGAGAATGATAAAATAGCTAAAATTCGAACCAAGATTCGCAACCGGAACAAGCGTATGGCGGAATCTAAGAGGTGCATAATCTTGCTCATCCTGAATTGCGTGGCCTACTTCGTGAGCAGCTATGGCTGCTCCAGCAACGGAATATCCATTAAAATTTCCTGATGACAGCCTTACTGTCTTAGATCGAGGATCATAATGATCTGAAAGATGCCCACGGACTTCTTCCACCCCTACTGAATACAAGCCATTTTCATCAAGAATTTTCCTCGCTACCTGTGCGCCTGTCATTCCAGAAGAATTGGGAACTTTTGAATATTTTTTATAGGCGCTTTTCACTCGACCTTGAGCCCAGAGTGGAATGATTAACAAAAGCGCAAAATATATTAAAAAACCAGCCATTTTCATTCCTCCATCACATGTGTAATTGCATTAAAACTGTTATTAACGTCAATTTTAGTCAAATTTGTGTGGAAAGTCAATTACACTGTTTCAGGTTCACAAGATCTTCAAATTTACTCAACCTGTTTCTTCCTCAATGATTCTTTTTCCCCTTTATATTTTCGATAAATCACATACAGTAGTGTCAAAATAATCGTTCCACCAATCGAAAGAATTAACCATAAAAGAGAAGACTCTTCAGAATGAGATGGATCATAAGCCTTTTCAAAATCATCATACATCGTTTGAAGCTGACCGGTTAATTCTGAATTTCGTTCTGATGCATAGCTTTCGATGAATGCAATATGAGAGTCCAATCGCTGCTGGGTTTCTGGTGATAGGTCAATTGCTAGTGCAGGTCGAATCACACTATAACTTCCTAAAAAGCGGTCTTTACTAGCGTTATAAACATCTACGTCACCATGTTCAATTGCTGTGGCCATTTCATTAATTAATGGAAGAATCTGATCATCTGTTTGATGCCATATCGGCTGTTTGTCTGTTACTAATGCATCAACTGCTAATCGAAATTCTGTTAAAGCTTGGATTCGCTGGTCATTCGCTTCATCCGTTGATGTCACAGCTTTGAGCGCTCGATCATGTGTGTTTAGAATCACTCTAAGTTCCGTATTTGATAACTGACTTGACTGATCACCAGGAAAAACAGTTGAAAACTTATCCAACATCATTTTTGAACGATCAAACTGCTCTTGCTTACCAAATTCCAGGACATTTGCGGCTATATCATTCCAGACTTGTTTCGTATCGGCTTGTGAAGCATGTACATTTACCGGGAGCGCAAAAAGCAACACTAATAGGAGCCATCGTCTACCCATCCCTGTCCCTCCTTCTTCCTACTTCAATGTATGAAGAAATGGACAAGAGTAGACCATCGACGTTATTGAATTGAGAGCTTCAATTTTCCTTTTCGAACGGCTAAGAAATACACAATCGCCAGGGAAAGTAGCGATAGCCAAAATGTAAAATATCCAATGAGTGATGTATATTCGCTTAAGATCGAATAGCGTGGCATTTGACCAAACACATAATCAATTACATCATTATGTAATGTCCAAATCGAGACTACTACTAAATGCCAGGGTTTTATTGTATAAAAAGGAGTAAATAATAAGCCTTCAATGGCCATCCCTAAATGCGAGAGGATAAGCATAATCGCAACTGCAGAAAGTTGTCCTGTTTCAACCATGACAAGACCATTCATGACGACTGCCCAGATGCCATATTTGAATAACGTTACGGCTGCTAGCCCTTCCATAAGGGGCCAGTTTTTCCCAAAAACAAATGCAAGTAATACAAAACAAAAGAAAAGACTAGCCGTAGGACTGTCTGGCACAAATAGTAGAAATATCGGCTTTGTGTCAGCAAGTTGCCATCCGTACCAATAATATCCATATACTGTCCCAGGTATATTGATGAGCAGCAATAATACGAGAAAAGGTTTTGATTTAAGCAAATAAAAGAATTGAGAAATCATCTTGATCTCCTTCTTTAGAGATTTTATAGTATGTTCAAGCTAAATTAGAAAAAAGCTGACTGCATCAGTCAGCTTTTTCATCTTATTGATTTGCCTTAGCCGTTTCAGCAATAAATTCAGCTAGCTTTTCACGTTCCTCATCAGAACCTTTAAAAGCATTTGCTGGCATTCCGCCGATTCCGTTTACAGCAATGTCCATAATGGATTCTTTCGTTTGTTTTGTTTCAAGAAGTGATGGACCTGATCCTCCCTGAAGACTATCACCATGGCATCCAATACAAGATTGTCCGGAGTAAATGGCATAACCTTCAGACTCTTTGTCTACCTCAGCTTCAACAATTTCCCCTTGCTTAGCAGCTTTCTCCCAGTCATGCGTTACAACTGATTCCCATGTTAGGTAAACTGTTGAAATAAGACCAAGAAGCATTAATGCTGTTGCTACAGGTCGCTTAGCAGGTCTTCTTTCAGGACCTCGATCAAGCCAAGGAGCAAGAAGAAGTGCACCAAATGCAAGGCCTGGCATAACGACTGTACCTACAAGTGTATAGTCACCAGCTGCAAATTTGTACTTCAAGAGCTGGTAAAGAAAGAGAAAGTACCAGTCAGGAAGTGGTGTATACGTGGCATCGGTAGGGTCCGCTACACGCTCAAGCGGAGATGGATGGGCGATTGTTAGAGCTAAGTAACCGATTAGGAATACCGCACCTACCATCCACTCTTTTAACAAGAAGTTCGGCCAAAACGCTTCTGTTTTGCCGGGGTACTCTGAATAATCTTTTGGAATGTTAGGCTTTCTCTGCGCAGGGATACGCGAGTCGCCAACAAACTTCATTCCTTTTCCGCGATGCATCTGTCCCCCTCCTTCGTATAAAAAATTGTGTCGTCAATTAAATATAAGTTCCTTAAAATACTTTTTAAAGAGGGCCAGAAATACCCTGCTTACGAATCATGATAAAGTGAGCAGCAAGCAATCCAAGAAGTGCAGCTGGTAAGAAGAAGACATGAATCGCAAAGAATCGTGCAAGAGTTTGCGCTCCAATGATTTCTCCACCTGCTAGAAGGGTTTTTGCCCATTCACCTACAACAGGAATTGTTACCGCTATTTCAAGACCAACTTTAGTCGCAAATAGCGCTTTCATATCCCATGGTAAAAGATATCCCGTAAATCCTAAACCAAGCATTACGAAGAAAATCAATACACCAACAACCCAGTTTAATTCACGAGGTTTTTTGTAAGAGCCGGTAAAGAATACGCGAAGGGTATGTAGAAACATCATAACGATTACGAGACTGGCTCCCCAATGGTGCATTCCCCTTACAATTTGTCCGAATGCTACTTCATTCTGAAGATAGTAAACAGACTCCCAGGCGTTTACAATGTCAGGTACATAGTACATGGTTAGGAACATCCCGGAAAGAATTTGAATTACAGTAATAAAAAACGTTAAACCGCCAAAACAATAAACAAACGCTGAAAAGTGATGAGCAGGGTTTACGTGCTCTGGCACTTCGTGATCTGCAATATCGCGCCACATCGGCGTAATATCTAAGCGTTCATCTACCCAATCATAGATTTTATTTAACATAGATTACGCCCCCTAACGTGGTTCAGGTTTTCCGAGGTAAAGTTTTCCATCTTCAACTTTCTTGTTGTAAACATCAAGCGGCGCTAGTGGCGGTGTACCTTTTACGTTCACACCGTCTTTTGTGTAACGACCACCGTGGCACGGACAATAAAACTGATCAGGATATGCTGCATTTGAAGCCCAATCCACCGTACAACCCAGGTGTTTACAAACTGGTGAAAGAGCGACAATTTCGTCTTTTTCATCTTTGTAAACCCAGGCGGATTGTGTGACCTCAGATTCATACCAACCATCAACCTGGTCAATTTTGAATTCTTTACGAACTGGTTTGTTCGTAATCTCACTTGTGTCCATAACAGGTACAAAATCCTGCTTGGCTCCTTCTTTTAACAATGGATCAATTGCAAAACGAACCATCGGCATGAGCATCCCTGCTGCCATAAAACCGCCGACACCAGTCAGGCTGTAGTTTAGAAATTGGCGTCTTGTTACTTCCTTCTTCTTCGCCATTGGTTTCCCCCCTATCCTATGAAGTCAGTCCAGCCGGACATAATAATACACACATATAACTAGGACATTCCTATGATAGCGTAGTCAGTCTTGCTCTGTCAATATTGTGATTGGTCTTTAGCATGCCACAAATCAACTATTTATATTACTTTGCCACGTATTTGTTACAAATTGTAAAACTTGCTTTACTTGAGCTGATACCGTTTCCATTTTATATTGTTCATCCATGTGTTCAAGTGGAATCGCAGGCATCCATAAAAGCGCACTTGAAACCTGATCCTCCACCTGCTTCCAATTTACATCAGCAGTTAACGTGATAATATGCTGTATACCTCCAAGCATCAATTCTTCCTCTACCTTTTTCAAACGGTCCTTCGTTGTAGCTTGTTCCTCTGAACTTAAATATGTAAAGGCAGGTAGTAATAGTAGACGACCTTTCAATTGTCGTTCTAGTTCACTTGAAATAATGGAGATATATTCTCCCATAGAAACTGTTGTTTTCATATTGTTCGTCATTGAAATCGGAACGAGTGGAAGAACGGCTGTATCAACATATTCTTTTTCTTTTTCAAATAGCGCGATGTCTGCTTCAGTCCATTTCATTTTGCAAACTCCTTTTTTGTCCATATAAATGCCAAATGGTTTGATGCGAATAAGGTTCTAGCCACTTTGCTTGCTGTATGGGTAAATCAACCCAAATGGTTCTTGCTTCTTCACTAGCATGCGCATTAACCATGTCCCACATTGTTTTATTGTAAAGGGTTGTTTCATTAAAAACTTTCAGATGTAAATACGAAGCACCTTTCTCTTCTTTCATGATCATAAACCCACCACTACCATTTACAAACAGCTCTACTTTATTTAAATAAGCGGGAGATAGAATTGGTAAATATGGAAGCGGATAATAGATGGAGTAAGGAAAAAATGTCGCTTTATTTTTCTTCCAGTATTTTTCGATGATTGTTTTTTTATCCGCTGTCACTACTCGTTCGAAAGGTTCTGTAGTGGTTTGTCCCATCATAACATAAGGACTGACGAGTGAAGAGACAACTTTTGCTTCAAGGTGCATCTCTAAATGTGGCGCTAAACGGTTACCTGCCGTATTGTACTCTTCTGTAGCATAGCCAACCCAGGTTACCATCTGATGATTAAATGCCTCATTTTTTAACGTATTCATTAAGGCAGAAGCAATCCCCTTGTTCCGATAATCAACATGTGTACGTAACCGTCCTAGAACGACTGCTTCTCGTTCAAACATTGTCATTCCTGCTATACCGACAAGCTTTTCGTTATGAAAATAGCCCATTATGGTCTCTTCTTCTATGAGCCTATGAAGTATTCTGCTAACATAATCTTCTTCTAAACCTGTTGGCATTTCTTTAACAACGGGAATATCCTTACTTGTCAATCTTCGAATCAACACGGTACCTCCTTACTAAGACCGTTCTAATCAACATGTTTTTATCAGCCCTCCCTACTTCCTATCATTTTCTAGTATATCATCAGTTAAGACGCCACTGAAGGATTATCCTCGAACGCACGTTCCAAACATCTATGGAAAATGAACCAAACAAAAAACCCTTGAATACCTCAAGGGTTATAAGTTACTTAATTGCTTACTTAAATGAATAAACGCCATTTCATCATTTCGATCCAGCGCCTCATCAATTTGTTTTAAAATAGACTCCTTTTTAAACCGCGTAAATGATTCATCGAGAACCATTTCAGCCATGAACGAATACTTTTTATCAGCCGCCATATTCTCTGGCAAAAATGGATTTTCTTCCAGTACAGCTACATAATGGGGAGATACATTTTTACTTTTGAAGTTTAGCTGGATGTAAATAGGCTCGTCCTGATTCAAGCGAATATCATGAAAAGACTTTTCAGGGTCTGTCGTGATGATGTTGTGTTTATAAAAACGAAAAGGAGCATTTTCTACACAGTGGGTGGAGATCACAAGCGCTTTTGGACAAAATTCAGCGTTTTCAACAAAATGAACATTCCCCATCAACACTTCATCACTTATTAAATAATTTAGAAGCCAGACACATTCACGTTTCTTCACTTGATATTTCTTTAAAAACCATTTCAGAAAGTCTTTCTTTTCAACGACAGAAACGGAGCTGCTCATAGCGATTCCTCCCTGAGATTTTCCTAATGTAAGAATTCGTCATTGAAGATAAATTTCCTTCTTCCCCTTTAATCCTCTTTGAAAGTTTCCTCTTCAAATCGCAAAATTTCTTCTTCGAGATGAACGAGCGATGGGTCTAATTCTAGAGCAAGCTTGAAAACTCTTACCGCTTCCTCTCTTCTACCTTCTTCAATTAAGAACGCACCATATTCCTCCAGGAAGATTGGATCCTGTCTGAAATAAGTATATGCGTTTTCATAGCGTTTTATGGCATCTTTATACTCCTCTACCTGCGCATATGCTGTTGCAGCTGACCAATCAAGGTATGGATCATTCTGATCACCTTCCTCAATATTTCGAAGAAGATCTAAAATATCTTCATATCGTTCCTCTGTTTTCAAGTAGGCGGCTAGCGTCTTCGCAGCTTCAATATGAGCAGGATTGATGGCAAGTAACTCACGTAAGTATTGCTCACCACTGGCATTATCATGCGTTTTGAATGTTAATCTACTAGCTTGCAAATATAACTCTTCATTAAATTCATCAAATTTAATTCCTTGAGCAAGTACCTCGATTGCTTCGGCTACCGCACCTTCTTCTTCATAAGCTTTTGCAAGGTAAGGATAAAGCGTACTATATTGTGGGTCTAGCTCTTTTAGTTCATTAAACGCATTAATGGCTTTTCGATATTCGTTGATTTGAAGGGCTGTAAACCCATATCCAAACAGCGCATTGATTTCACGAGCATTTTCTAAACCTTTCTCATAATAAGTAAGCGCCTCTTCAAATTGACCACTACCACTTAAAGCTTCTGCCAATCTAATTTCGATATTTTCATTCGCAAGCTCTCCTTTTGTTCCAAGAACAGCTTCGTAATAAGGAACAGCTTTTAAATGATGACCTTGTGTTAAGTAGAATTCCCCAAGTCCAAAATCGATAATTGGTTCATCTGGAGAAAGTCGCTTCGCTTCCAATAGTTTCTGCTCCGCCACTTCTTCTAATCCTTCTGTTTGATAAAGATCAGCTAATAAGAGAAGTGCCGGCGGATACGCAGCATCATTTTCATCAATTTTATTTAAAGCAGCGATTGCTTCTTGTTCTTGTTCAAGATCAACATAGCATTCAGCTGCTTGTACAAGTAATTCTCCTTCATTTGGGTAATGAATAAGTAACTCTTCTACAACATCTCTGGAATCTTCAATAAGTCCAAGGCTGTAGTAAATATTGGAAAGATCGTATAAGCTTTCGTGATCAGCTTCTTTTCGTACTTCTTTTAATTCTTTTAAACCTTTTTCAAAATTCCCCGACTCAATTAATGAGACAGCTTGTTTAAGACGATCCACGCTCCAAAACTCCTTCTAACACTACTTTATTATTTAAATGACTTCCGGTACTGCTTTTCATTAAATGCTTTTTTCATTCTCTTCTAGTAAATAAAAGCATTCCATTACAAGCATTCACATGAAGTCTTAAAATGAATAGTTCTTCTCCATCATAATCAAGAAATTCGTTATCTTCAACTTCACTGCCTAAATTTATTTGCAGATTTTCAGTGGGTAATAAAGTATCATTCAAAATTCAATGAAAAAAATTCCCTGTGTAGAAAGCTTTTGTTAACGCTTTCAAAACACAGGGACAAAATAAATATGGATAGGAGTGGAGAGAAACCATTACTATCCTTAGTATAACAGGGAAATTCATAAAATCAACAGATTGTTTAGAAAATTACGTAACTTTTTTAAAAGAACATCACTCAAAACTAAACAAGCAGGTCCTAGGAACCTGCTTGTAGTTGCTTTAAATGTTCAAAAAAGTCAGGATACGACACTTTTATGGCTTCAGGTAATTCGAGCTCTACTGCGCCATCTGTTATACATCCAGCGACAGCAAGCATCATGCCGATCCGATGATCACCTAAACTCGAAACGCGTCCCCCATGGAGAGGCGTAGGGCCTTCAATAACCATACCATCTGGTGTACCTGTGATTGATGCACCTAACGATTGTAATGCGTCGACGACCGCATCAATTCGGTTTGTTTCTTTAACCTTCAACTCTTCTGCATTTCGAATCACCGTCTTACCTTTCGCCTGAGTGGCGAGTAGCGCAATAATCGGCAACTCATCAATTAATCTCGGAATGATATCTCCTTCAATAGAAGTATTAGTAAGATTACTCGTAGAAATTGTAAGGTCCGCTACTTCTTCCTGGTTTACTACGCGTCTATTTTTAATCGACAGATCAGCACCCATTTGTTGGAGTACATCGATAATTCCAGATCTTGTTTCATTTATCCCCACATTTAAAAGAGTGATTGTGCTATCTGGAACGATTGCACCTGCAACGAGGAAAAAAGCAGCCGATGAAATGTCACCAGGTACTTCAACATTTGTTGCCGTAAGCTGTTGACCCCCTTCTACACTGACTGAAAGACCTTCTCTCTTCACCTTTACTCCAAAACTTTCGAGCATATTTTCAGTGTGGTTTCTAGAGCGATGTGTTTCAGATACAGTTGTTTCTCCCTCAGCTTGAAGGCCAGCTAGAAGAATGCCTGATTTAACTTGAGCACTAGCGACGGGGGACTCATATGTAATGCCTTTCAAATTTCCACCTCGAATTGAAATTGGTGCGAACGTCCCCTGTTCTCTCCCATCTATAATTGCCCCCATTTGTGTTAAGGGCACTGTTACACGATTCATCGGTCGTTTAGCAATCGATTCATCCCCCGCTAAAACCGAATGGAATGGCCTGCCTGCAAGTAATCCCATCATTAAACGAAATGTTGTGCCAGAGTTCCCTACATCAAGAAGCTGTGAGGGCTCTTTTAGCCCATCCATACCTTTCCCTTCTACCACAACAGAAGCGCCATCCTGTTCAATATGAATCCCCATTTGCTTAAAACAAGAAATCGTGCTTAAACAGTCTGCTCCTGGTAAAAAATTCGTAATATGTGTCGTGCCATTTGCTATCGAACCAAACATAATTGCACGGTGTGATATGGATTTATCCCCAGGTATGACAACAGTTCCCTTAAGGCTATGTGCTTTCGTTATCGTTTCCATAGTCATGTTCTCCTTATTTATCATCTACATATGTTTCAAAATCACGATCGAGGACAACTTTCGCGTTATCACGGTCCGTTTCCGATCGAAAGCTCACGCGTAGGACACCCATAATGTCTTCTCGCGTTTCAATAATACGAATGTTCGTAATTGAAATTTCTTCCTTTGCGAGTTTTTGTGTAACGGCAGCGATTACGCCGGGCTGATCCCGTACATCTAAGAACAAGTCATAAAAGGCCGGGATCGCTCCTCTTGAGCGAACGGGTAAACCATCACGAAAATCCTTCGCGTTTGAAAAATAATGAAAAATACCGTCTCCGTTTTCTTCTTTAATATAGCCTTGAATTCGGTCTAATTCTATCTTCATTTCTTCAGTCATCTGAAGTAGAACATCTTTGTTTCTTAATAAAATATCTCGCCACATTACGGGGCTAGCTGATGCGATGCGAGTAATATCTCGAAACCCGCCCGCTGCGAATCTTGCGACGTTATAGCGCTGGTTATTATTTCGATCACTAACAAAATTGACAAGACTTGCGGCTAAAATGTGTGGAAAGTGACTAATTAATCCAACTAAATAATCATGCTCTTCTGCATCGAGCTCAACAAAAGTCGCATTTGTCTCACTTAAAAGATCCATTAAATCATACAACTTATTTCTGTCAACTTCACCGTCTGGCGTCAAAATGTAAAAGGCGTTCTCAAAGAGATGAGATTTCGCTGCTGTCACACCTGTTTTATGAGAGCCTGCCATCGGATGCCCTCCTATAAAAGTAATAGAAGGGCTAAGTATCTTTTTCGCATGTTTTACAATGGAAAGCTTCGTACTTCCGACGTCCGAAATGATGACGGTATCTTTGAGTTTAATGGAAGAAAGTTGTACTAGGATTTGTTCTGTTTGAAGGACAGGAGCTGCAATCATAATGTAGTCAGCATTTTGCACCGCTTCTTCTAAAGAAGAAGCGGTGTCATCCACTACACGAAGTGCCTTTGCAAGATCAAGCTGGTTTTGATTCACATCGTATCCTGAAATTCTGGCATCCTGATGTCCTGCCTTGATTGCAAGAGCAATAGACCCACCAATTAGCCCAAGACCGATGACGGCTACGTTTTTACTCATGATGGATCCTTTCTCTTTTCATCAAGAAATTGCGATAGACAGCTAATAATTTCCTTATTTTGTTCTTCCGACCCAACAGTTATTCTCACTGAAGTTGGAAAGCCGAGAGCAGATCCAGAGCGCACAATATACCCCTGCCTCATCAGATAATCAAATACATCGTCTGCAGGAATACCAAAATCAATTAGGACAAAGTTCCCTTGAGAAGGAAATACAGACAAATCATATTGCTCGCAAAAAGCATAGTAAAGAGCGCGTCCTTTCTCATTTTCTTCTCGACACATCTGAATAAACTGCTGGTCCTTTAAGGCAGCAATTGCGGCAGCTTGTGCGACGCGTGAGGTATTAAACGGTTCTCGTGAGGGCTCAATTGATGCGATCACTTCCGGATTAGCGACACCATATCCAACACGCAACGCTGCAATGCCATAAGCTTTAGAGAACGTTCGTAAAACCACAAGATTTTTATACTCTGAGAGCGCTGAAAGCGTATCAGGAAAATCCGTAGCTGTAACATATTCTTTGTAAGCCTCATCCATTACAACTAGAACGTGATCTGGAACCTTTTTCAAAAATGAAAATAGTTCTTCTTCTGGAATATGCTCTCCTGTAGGGTTATTGGGTGAACACACCCAAATGATACGCGTATTCTCATCAATGGCTTTTAGCATCTCTTCTAGTTGATGCTTTCCTTCAGTCAGTGGAATCTCTCGAATTTCTGCATCTTCTATAACCGCATTGTGGCGATATTGTGGAAAAGTTGGTGTTGCCATCACCGTATTTGTTCCTTTTTCAAGGTAGGTTCTAGATAGAATTTGGACAACTTCATCTGAGCCATTACCGAAAACAAGCTGATCTTCATTTACATTAAGATGCTTTGCTACCTCAGTCCTAAGAGAAGCTGCATAGCCATCTGGATAAATGTGTAATTGCGACAGTTCCTTTTCAATGGCTTCTTTCACTGTTTGAGAGGAACCATATGGATTCTCGTTTGAAGCGAGTTTAATTACTTGTTTGAGACCAAGCTCTTTTTTTACTTCTTCAATTGGCTTACCTGGCTTGTAAGGGGTTAACCCTTTCATTTGTCTTTTTGGAATCATGCCTGCACCTCACGAATGGATTTTCACTTTCCCATATGGAGAAATCAAATTTCGTACATATGCCCGAATTTGATCGATCCCTTCTTTCTGGGATGCTTCTTTCTTCAACACTTCCACTTGTTCCTCAACTTGACGAATAATCGCACTACCAACAATAACGCCATCACAGTGCTCTTTTAACTTTTCAACTTGTTCAGGAGCAGAGACTCCAAAGCCCACCGCAACTGGAATCATACTATGCTCTTTCACTCGATCGAGAAATGTAAAGACAGAGGAATGAAAGTCAGTCCTCGTTCCCGTAACACCGAGTGACGAGACGCAATAAAGAAATCCAGTAGCTTCTTTCGAAATGGCCTGCAGTCTTTTATCTGAAGTTGTTGGCGCAACAAGAGAAATCAGCGCGGTCTCATTAGCATTGCAACTTGCTCTCCACTCTTCACTTTCTTCAAAAGGAAGATCTGGAACTAATAGTCCGTCAATATCATTTTCTCGCACTAAAGCGAAGAAGCGTTCTTCTCCTAATTGTAACAAAAGATTGTAATAAGTAAATATCACAACTGGAATTTCAAGTCCTTTTTCTCGCATTTGTTTTACGAGACCCATTGCTTTCTCAAGGCTCATTCCATGTTCTAATGCACGAAGTGACGCTCGCTGAATCACTGGACCATCTGCTAGAGGGTCAGAATAGGGAATACCGAGTTCAATTACATTAGCTCCTTCTTCTTGAAGCATCAATGCTAAATTAATAGTCGTTTCCTCTGATGGATCACCAGCTACAATAAAAGGTATGAATAGATCTTTTCGTCCATTTACATGCTTCTCAAATCGTTTATTCATTAACGTCACCTCCAAGATGCTCCATAATCGTGTGCACATCCTTATCTCCTCTTCCTGAGAGGCACACAAGAATAACTTCATTTTCGTTCATGTCTGGCGCTTGCTTAATTGCTTCAGATAGTGCATGAGCACTTTCGATTGCTGGTATGATTCCTTCCTCTTCAGAAAGTACTTTTAGCGCATCGAGTGCTTCATTATCAGTAATTCCGGTATACGTTACGCGACCCGTTTCGTTTAAATAGGCATGCTCAGGTCCAATTCCAGGATAATCGAGTCCAGCAGAAATCGAATGCGGCTCCTGAATTTGTCCTGTTTCGTTTTGCAATAAGTAAGTAATCGATCCATGAATGACTCCAAGACGCCCTTCCGAAAGAGTTGCTGCATGTTCTCCGGTATGAATACCTTTACCTGCGGCTTCTACTCCTATCAAACGAACGTCATCTTTAAGAAATGGATAGAACATACCCATAGCATTACTTCCCCCACCAACACAAGCAATGACCTTATCAGGTAATGCTGCCATTTGTTCACGTGATTCATCACCGATGACACGCTGAAAATCTCTCACCATTTTAGGGTATGGATGAGGTCCTACGACAGAACCAATTAAATAGAACGTATCTTCAACGTTAGCAACCCAGTACCGAATCGCTTCATTTGTAGCATCTTTTAATGTTTTACTACCTGATGAAACCGGAACAACTTCCGCGCCAAGCAGCTTCATTCTAAAGACATTCAGTTCTTGCCTTCTAATATCTTCTTCTCCCATAAATACTTTACATTCTAATCCAAAACGTGCGGCCACGGTTGCAGCTGCCACTCCATGCTGGCCGGCGCCTGTTTCAGCTACGATCTTTTCTTTTCCCATTCGAACCGCTAGAAGAGCCTGTCCGATCGCATTGTTTAATTTATGTGCGCCAGTATGGTTTAAATCTTCACGCTTCAAATAAATTTGTGCCCCGCCTAGTCGCTTCGATAAATTTTCCGCATGAGTAATTGGAGTGGGTCGTCCTGAATACTTTTTCAATTCCTCATGATAGCTTTTCATGAATTCCTGATCAGTCATCGCTTCGTTTAATGATTGTTCTAATTCTTCTAACGCATACATCGCTGTTTCAGGAACGTACTTTCCACCATATCTTCCATATCTGCCGCGTTGATCAGGTATACTTGTTGACATCTTTATCCCAGCCTTTCGATTAGGTCGTCCATTTTCAATTTATCTTTTCTGTCATTCGTTTCAATTCCGCTTGATACATCAATTCCATCGAGTTGATAGGGTAAGAGTTCTTGCACATTATCTACTTTTACGCCACCCGCTACAAATAATGGAACTTTTTGAACTGCTGCTTCAGCTTGATAAGAGGGGATTGAATCCCAATCAAATCGTTTACCCGTTCCACCCCATTGTCCAGGTAGTTTGGTGTCAACGATATACCCATCTGCTATACCGTCGTACCGTCTCATTTCATTTAAAGAAGATTTGCCATGATGAATCACTTTCCAAATCGTTTTACCTGTCATTTGTTTTACCTTCGCTAAAAATGCAGGTGTTTCATTTCCATGAAGTTGCAGAATATCAAGCGGTACTTCACTTACCGTTTGAGCCAGTTCCTCCAATTCAGGGTTTACAAACACCCCTACAATCTTCATATCATTTAGAGGAGGAAATTCACTTAACCAGTTTTTAACTTGCTCATTCGTGACACGACGTACACTATTCGCAAAAATAAACCCTGCATATGGGACACCGCTCACTCTAACGCTCTCCCAATCCTCCAACGAGCGATTACCGCACAGCTTTAGTTCAGGCTTTCCCATGAACTGTTTCACCAAACAAACGCCTAATTCCTTTTTCATACGTACCATCCCTCATCAAAGCCTCACCCACTAATACAGCTTTCGCACCCGCACTTTTCACATCTTTAATATCTTCATATGTTGAGATACCACTTTCACTTACCATTAAGCTAGATTGGGGAATATGCTTGCTGAGTGAATGCGTTTGTTTCGTCGAGGTTTCAAACGTCGCAAGGTTTCGATTATTCACCCCAATAATGGCGGGAGTAAAGTGGGCCAAAAGTGTTTCAAGCTCTTCTTTTGAATGGACCTCAACTAAGCACTCTAGCCCCAGTTTTGAAGCATACTCATAAAATTCCTTTGTCTTCTCTGCACCAAGCGCCCTTACGATTAATAAAATCGCATCTGCACCAATTCGTTTACTCTCTTCAATTTGGCGTGTATCAATAATAAAATCTTTTCGTAAAACCGGTAAAGACACGTGCTTCTTGACTTCTGTTAAAAAAGCATTACTGCCCATAAAAAAGGATTCGTCTGTCAACACAGATATAGCATCCGCACCTGCTTTTTCATAAGCTTTTGCTACTTCTACAGGATCAAAATTGGCATTAATAATCCCTTTTGATGGAGAAGCTTTCTTTACTTCTGCAATGAGACTTAACTCATGGGTTGGGTTACACAAGCTTTCAATGAACGAAACGTTTGTTACTTTTTCATCTTTTGGCATACTAAATTGTTCCATCTCATCGTGCTTCACTTTAATAATTTGCTCAAGCATGAACATTCAGCTCCTTGTTTGCGCTTAATGCATTTAGTTGTTTTTGACCGAGTCGATTTAAAATGGCTTCTTTCGCCATCTGCACACCGTCTTTAATAGTTTCACATGCTCCTGCAAGATAGAGAGCTGCTCCAGCATTATAAAGGACAATTCCAGTGCTAGCTTCATTTCCTTCGTTATTGAAGATTTGTGCAATTAGATCGGCACTTTCTTTAGACGTGCTTACTACCAAATCTTGCGCTCTACCCGTTGTAAGACCAACATCTTCAGGTGTAAGACGGTACGTCGTAATGTCACCATTCCTTAACTCGACGAAATCTGTATAAGTTGAAATCGAACACTCATCGATTCCTTCTCCCCCCGTAACAAGGAGTGCACGCTCTGTACCAAGACGCTTTAAGGCTTCTGCCATTTTCAATGCCTTTTCATAACTATAGACACCAATCAACTGCGCCTGACTACCAGCCGGGTTTGCTAGCGGTCCGAGGCTATTAAAGACAGTTCTAAAACCAATCGCTTTCCGAGCATTTACAGCGTGTTTCATGGCAACATGGTAGTTTGGAGCAAATAGGAAACACATGTTTTTCTCTTTAAGCGTTGCTACAGCTTCGCCACGACTTGACTGCGTCGGGATGCCAAGCTGATCTAAAACATCCGCACTCCCACTTTTAGAAGACACTGCTTTGTTACCATGTTTTGCAACTTTTATCCCAAGACTTGAAACGAGTATTGCTGAAGCAGTCGATATATTGAAAGTAGATTGCCCGTCGCCTCCTGTCCCACAAGTATCGATCAGAGGTAGCCCGCCATGATCAAGCTGAACAACATGATTCCGAAGAGAACGAACAAATCCTGTTAATTCAGAAACCGATTCGCCTCTCATGTGTAGAATTGTTAAGAAGCTTGCGATTTGGGCATCATTTGCTCTTCCCTCCATAATGACATCCATCACCTGTTCAGCTTCAGTTTCTGACAGGGTATGACCTTCTATCATTCTACTTAATTGTTCTTTAAACATTAAGCTGCTCCTCCTTTTTATCAAAAATCGCTTCAGCTACCTGGATGGCTTTTATTAAGGCGCTCGCTTTATTTCGCGTTTCTTCCCATTCATTTTCTGGAATTGAATCAGCTACAATTCCTGCTCCGGCCTGTACATAGGCCGTTCCATCATGGATCACCATCGTTCGAATTGCGATACATGAATCAATATTTCCATCGAATCCAATATAGCCAATTGCCCCTGAGTAGATGGATCGTGATGTCGGTTCCAGCTCATTTAAAATTTGCATCGCTCGTACTTTTGGAGCACCAGATACAGTTCCGGCAGGGAAGGAGGCGACAACAGCATCTAAACTAGTGAATTGAGGTGCTAAAACCCCCGTTACTTTTGAAATAATGTGCATGACATGAGAAAATCGTCCAACATCCATCAACTGCGGAACCGACACACTTCCATATTCCGCCACTCGCCCAACATCATTTCTAGCAAGATCGACAAGCATGTAATGTTCTGCCCGCTCTTTCTCATCTTGAAGTAATTCTTCTGCAAGTTCGTTATCTTCTTGATCGGTTCTGCCTCGCTTTCTTGTGCCAGCGATGGGGTCGATTTCAATTTTTCCATCCTGAACCTGAACTAATTTCTCTGGTGAGCTTCCAATAATTTCAAAATCATTCATCTTTAAATAAAACATATACGGAGATGGATTAATGACGCGGAGGACCCGGTATAAATCCAAACCACCAATCGTGATATCTTTTTCAAATCGCTGTGATAATACAGCTTGAAAGACATCTCCGTCCTCAATGTAAGATTTGATTTTATTTACATCATTTAAGAATTGCTGCTTTTCATAATTTGATTTAATTTGTGAGAAATCCACTTCATGAGAAGCATCTTCAGGTAGAACCATCACTTCCGATTGGTTTGACTTTGACGAAAGGGTCACGAGCTCTTCCATCACGGAGAAAGCATTGTTGTAAATCTTTTCAACATCCGCTCCTTCTGTTAATCTCGCATGATGACAAACCGTTAATCGTTTTAAATGATGATCAAAGATGACTAAATTCTCACAAACAATGAAATGTACGAGCGGCATCTCTTCATCTCGACCTGGATGAAGGGGAATTTTATCAAACTGACTAACAGCGTCATAACCGATATAGCCAACAGCACCACCATAGAAAGGAAAATCATGATCTGGAAGTTTTGGATTTAGATAGTTAAATAGGGCTTTTACACCTGATTGAAAATCATTTCGTTGAAGAATTTCGTTCCCAGTTGCATCGATAACCACAAAATTCCCTCGTTGTTCAATTAAAGAATAAATTGGATCGACGCCAATAAAAGAGTAACGTGACCATCTAGATTCTTGATCACTACTCTCTAATAAGAAGCTTGCCCGCTTGCCTATATTTTGGAATATTTGTATGGGTGTAGCCGTATCAAGAAAATACGACTTCATAATTGGAATCATGCCAAACTGTGTGGCATCTCTTTGAAAAGAAGAATAATCTGTAGTCAACTTTCTCACCTCTCCATGATTTGTTATGGAGAATGGAAACCTGAGTATTCCGAGGATTTAAAATAAAGTGGTATAACAAATAACAGACGAGAATTGTCTGATTGTTACATATTTAATAAAAGGGTATATAAAAAACCCCCTGAATAACCTCAGGGGGTGTATAGACGTATCCCTCTAAGCTCTCCTCAACTCAACTATCCTATTCTCTGCTCTCTCAACTCATAACACCTAATTATTGCCTCTGCTCTAAACTTATTTCTATACTAGTATGATGATACAAATTTGTCAACTTGCAAGGTCTGGACGGAGTGTCACAGCCTTCTCTAAATAAACATGATTGATTTCTTCCTGGTCACTTGTTGTATTTACGGTCATTAACAATCGAATGCACAGTGGTAGCGCTCCCTGAACAGGGATTTCCGATGAGCAAAGCAACGGAACATTCGACCACCCTTTAAATGCTCGAACTGCTTCAGCAGGAAACACAGCATCTAAATCTCCCGTCATCGTAAACTGAATAGACGCCACCATAGCAGGATCAATTTCATTATGTTCGATTAATTGTTCTAGTAATGTCGTTGTGGCACGAATAATTTCCTCTTTTTCATTAAGGTTAACTGTCGTTGCTCCTCTAATCCCTCGAATCAATGTGCGCCACTCCCTTCTATACTTGACCGAAGCAGTTCAAGGGCATCTTCATCGTCTATCTTCACCTTAACAGGCTGACCAATCTTCTTTAATAAAACAAACTGTAATGTTTTGTTTTCCGCTTTTTTGTCTTTCTTCATACGTTCAACTAACTTGTTGGTACTAAGCTCTTTAGGAACAGCGGTGGGAAGGCCAATTTCTTGAAACCATTTTGTTATTTCATCCATACGAAGCGTGGTTTGGAAATATTCCTCACTTAACTTGAGGGCATAAATCATTCCTATAGCAACCGCTTCTCCATGAGTCATGGTTCCATAACCAAGCTCAGATTCAATTGCGTGACCAAGCGTATGACCAAAATTCAAGTAAGCTCTAATTCCTTTTTCATGCTCATCTTCCTTTACGATAGCGCCCTTCACACTAATGCCCTTCTTAATAATGAATTGAAGCTCTTCATCTGTGTAGTCCTGGACCCTCTTTCCTCTCTTCATTAGCCATTGGAGGAAATGTTCATCATGTATGAGTGCATGCTTGATCACTTCACTAAAGCCTGAACGCCATTCTTGATCTGGTAGGGTTCTTAAACACTCTGTATCAAAAATAACGGCTGATGGCTGATGAAAAGCACCAATTAAATTCTTACCTACTTCATGGTTTATGCCTGTCTTCCCGCCCACGCTTGAATCATGAGCTAATAGCGTTGTAGGAATCTGAATAAAGTCAATACCTCTCATATATGTAGCGGCAGCAAAGCCGGCTAGATCGCCGACTACCCCACCACCAAGAGCAATGATGCAGGATTTTCGATCCAAGTCAGCTTTAAGTAATGCCGTCATTACCTGATGATACATTGCGAAAGATTTCGATCCTTCTCCAGAAGGCACCACAAAAGTTGGGATATCCTCATGCCCTTGAATAGATGATAAATATCTTGCTTCAACCGCTTCATCTGTAACAATGAAAAAACTGGAGTAAGAAGCGTAATCAATCAGCTCTCTCCACTTGTTGCGAATTCCAGTACCGATATATACAGAATAACTACCGCTGTTTGTATTAATTGTTAAACTGTCCATGCTTAAAACTCCCGGCTATAAGTCCTGTAGCGATCAAGCGCTTCTGCAATTTCTTCGATACGATCATGACCAAATTTATCGAGAATCGAGCAAGCGACTTCCCATGCCACTACATTCTCAGCCACAACGCTTGCTGCGGGTACGGCACAGCTGTCGGAGCGTTCAATGCTTGCCTGAAACGGTTCTTTCGAGTCGATATCTACACTTTGAAGTGGTTTATATAGAGTTGGAATTGGTTTCATAACACCTTTGACAACGATTGGCATTCCTGTTGTCATTCCACCCTCAAAACCTCCAAGTCGATTCGTTTTTCGGGTATATCCTTCTGACTCGGACCATTGAATTTCGTCGTGAACTTCACTACCTGGCTTTCTAGCAGCCTCAAAGCCTATTCCAAACTCCACGCCTTTAAAGGCATTTATACTCATGACAGCTCCTGCAATTTTCGCATCGAGTTTACGATCATAGTGAACATGACTTCCAAGACCTACAGGTAAACCCTCAACGATGACTTCTACGATTCCTCCAATTGAATCACCGTTTTTCTTAGCATCATCGATTGCTTCCATCATTTTATTTCCTGCTTCTTCATCTAGACTTCGAACTGGTGATTGTTCTGACACTCGTTGAACCTCTTCAAGAGACAAACCGCCTTCATATTGACTTTCTATGCCACCAATCATCCGAACATGTCCAGCTACGTGAATACCAAGCGTTTTTAGTAGTTTTTTAGCAACTGCACCAGCAGCTACCCTTACCGTCGTTTCTCTTGCGGATGATCGTTCTAACACATTTCGCATATCCCGATGATTGTATTTAATTGCGCCATTTAAATCTGCGTGCCCTGGTCGGGGCCGAGAGATTTGTCGCTTCATATTTTCTTCTTGTTCTTCGGTTAATGGTTCAGCACCCATATAATTCTTCCAGTGCGTCCAGTCTTTATTTTCTACGACAAGTGCAATAGGAGCACCTGTTGATTTCGCATGGCGAACGCCACTTAGAATTTGAACTTGATCCTTCTCTATTTGCATACGGCGACCTCGGCCATAACCAAGCTGACGCCTCGCAAGTTCAGTATTAATATCTTCTGCTAATAGCTCAAGACCAGAAGGAAGTCCTTCTAGTATAGTCGTAAGCTGCGGTCCATGTGATTCTCCTGCTGTTAAGTATCTCATCTCGATCTCCTCCATTATGCTTTGGCGCTTTTACGTACTACTATATCACACCATATAAAATTCGTGTAAGTATTTTTAACTTTTTCAATGATGGTTGGGCATATCCTAACATAATTTAACTAAAAAAACACAAAATTTCATTTCTTTTCTCTAAACATACCTCGATTGCCTCAGCTGTTATATTTCGTTAATGTTGAAGATATAACCTACATTAAGGGAGTGTCTAAATGGAAATCACTAATCTCACAGCTCAATCAATGGCCAAAAAAATAAAAACAAAAGAGATTTCACCAGTGGAAGTTGTTCAAAGTCATCTTAATCGAATTAAACGTTTAAATCCTAAACTGAATTTATTTATCAGTGTATTTGAAGAAGAAGCTTTAGAAGAAGCAAAAGCTTCTGAAAAAGAACTAATCGATACAGGCATAAGAGGACCTTTGCACGGTGTTCCAATCGCATTAAAAGACCTTACATCAGTAGCTGGCCGTCGTACTACGTTTGGTTCTCCACTTTTTAAGGATCACATTCCACAATCAGAGCCGACAATTGTAAAAAGAATTCGAAATTCAGGCGCTATCATTATCGGAAAAACAAATACACCAGAATTTGGGCATAAAGGGACGACAGACAATCTCTTAGCAGGTCCAACAAAGAATCCATGGGACCCTTCTAGAACTGCAGGAGGATCAAGTGGTGGATCTGCTGCTGCAGTAGCAAGCAAGTGCGTTCCACTAGCGGAAGGTAGCGATGGAGGCGGTTCGATTCGCATTCCCTCAAGCCTAAATGGCATTATTGGGCATAAACCTACGTTTGGTCGCGTACCGTTTGACAGTTCTCCTCTCAATCGATTTGGAACGACTCAGCCTTTTGTTCATTATGGACCACTGGCAAGATCAACGGAGGATGCCGCTCTCCTTCTCTCTGTAATGGAAGGCTATCAGCCAAGTGATCCATTTTCGGTTCCAGTTCCAGAGGAAAATTTACAAGAAGAAATGAAATTAGGGGTTAAAGGTAAAAGGTTTGCCTTCACTGAAAATTTTGGATTATATCCATTTGAGAAAGAAATATTAGGACCGTTAGAAGAAGCGATCAGCGTTTTACGTGATCACGGGGCTATCGTAGAAAAAATCCCACTTCAATTTGGAATGAAACTTGAAGAAATGATTACATTCTTCAACAAGATGTGGTATGCAGGTTTGGCAACGGCTTACGGCTCACTTTACGATCGCTTCCCTTCACAATTTAGTCTCTCTGTTTCTCAGATGATTGAATCCGGTAGACAGCTTAGCGCAGTAGAATTAAGAGAGACGGAAACAAAGCGAACGATTATTTGGAACACACTTCAACAAGAATTAGATCGCTATGACGCTATTCTGTCTCCCGTTCTCGGAGTAACTGCTTTTTCACATCAAATCGAAGGTCCGGATACGATAAACGGAAAAGCTGCCGCACCAATCTCTGATTGGATGATGACTCAGTTATATAATTGTACTGGACACCCAGCGATATCGATCCCGGTAGGTACAGCGCCTTCAGGCTTACCCGTAGGTCTACAGGCTGCGACAGGCAAATTCAACGATCGTTTATTGTTTAGGATTGCCTATACACTCGAAAAGGAAATAGGTTTTGACTTTCCAAACATCTAACCATAACCGTTCATTAATCGTTACGAAATATAAAAAGAACCAGACAGAAATCTGTCTGGTTCTTTTTATATATAAGCGCTTTCATTTGTTCCTAAAAAAATTAAACCCACTTAGCAACGGTTTTTGTGTACTCATTTAATTCATTCTCATTAAAAAACAACGCAATTTCACGCTCTGCACTTTCAGGTGAATCCGAACCATGGATCACATTCATACTTACTTGAACACCATAGTCACCGCGAATGGTTCCTGGATTAGCATCTTTAGGGTTTGTTGCCCCCATCATCGTACGAGCAGTAGAAATAACATTTTCACCTTCCCAAACCATCGCGAAGACAGGACCTGATGTAATAAAGTCAACTAGCTCTCCGAAGAATGGACGCTCTTTATGTTCACCATAATGAGTTTCGGCAAGGTCTTTTGAAACCGTCATCAATTTTGCCCCTACTAAATTAAATCCTTTATTCTCAAAGCGTGATACAATTCCACCAATCAAATTACGTTGAACACCATCTGGCTTAACCATTAGAAAAGTTTTCTCCACAAAAATCTCCTCACTTTCAACACTTTGTATGTATAGGGCAGAAACATTTTTCTGCCCTTCAAAATTCTATCAAATATTCGCAAAAATAACAACATTTCCTTCTAATGTTTTCTCTTCCCGATATATTCCGCAATTTGTCTAAGTGATGTTCTTGCTGAAGAAGCAGGCAACTGCTCTAGTTCATAAAACGCTTTTTGAAGGTACCGATCGCTAATCTGTCTGGAATGTTCGATTCCGCCAGATAATTTCACAATAGAAAGAACTTGATCTACCTGCTCTTGAGAAGAATGAACCTCATCTGAAAATACATCCATGATTTTCTTTTTTTCGTTTTTTTGGTTCATTGCATAAAGGACAGGTAGTGTAATATTTCCCTGAAGCAAATCTCCGCCCGCTGGTTTCCCGAGCTGTTTTACGGTTCCGGTATAATCAAGAATATCGTCCGTAATTTGATATGACATGCCAACGTAATAACCGAACTGTTTTAAGTGGAGCTGCTCTTTTTTTGAAGCTCCTGCTGCAACCGCCCCAAGCTCACATGACGTTGCTATGAGAAGAGCCGTTTTTCGTTTGATTCTACGAAAATAATCACGGACATTTTGATCCCAATTAAATTGGTCTTGAATTTGCTCAATTTCCCCAATACTCATCTCTAAAATGGCATGGGATAAAATCCGATTTGCAGCTGGATCTTTTAATTCGGTCACAAGTTCAATGGCTCGAGCAAATATATAGTCCCCTGTATACATTGCTACCCGGTTATCCCATTTTGCTTTTATGGTTTTAGCTCCCCGTCTCATTTCAGCGTCATCAATGACGTCATCATGAACAAGAGAAGCCATATGAATCAGTTCAAGCGCAACCGCAACGTTTTTCATGAGAGGTAAGTTGTAATGACCGAACTTCCCTGAAAGCAAAACGAAAACAGGACGGATTCGTTTCCCTCCAGCTTTTAATAGGTGGTTAGAAGCATCCCTAAGAACGGGATGATGAGCATTTACGGTTTGCTCCAATTCAGTTTCAATAAATGACAAGTCCTTTTTTAAAGAAGCGTATATCGTTTTTAATTTCATGAGATCCACCTAACTGATTTTCACAAAATATCTGTTCTCTTATTAACTGGTTTAAAACCTCTGTGCATCGCTGCAACACCACCAGAGTAAGGCTTCGTATCAACACGGCTGAAGCCATTTTTGAAGAAAAGTTGCTTCAATTCTTCTCGTCCAGGAAACGTGCTGGCTGATTCCTGAAGCCAAGAATATTCATCGTAGCTCTTGGCAAACACTTTGCCAAGTACTGGCATTACGTGCTTAAAATAGCCATAATATACTTGTTTAAAAACTGGAATCGTTGGCTGACTCGTCTCCAGGCAGACCACTTGTCCCCCTGGCTTAACTACCCGATACATTTCTTTAATCACCTGGTTGTAATCCGGGACATTTCTTAAACCAAAACCAATCGTGACGTAGTCAAAAGAATTATCTTCAAACGGTAAATTCATTGCATTTCCATGAATCAGGGTCACATTTTCTTTTTTCTTCTCATTAACTTTTACTTGACCAACTTCAAGCATGTTTTCACTAAAATCAAGTCCTATGGCAGTACCACTTTCACCAACTGCATCTGCCATTGCGATTGTCCAGTCTGCAGTGCCACAACAAACATCAAGTGCAGATGATCCTTTTTGAACATCCATTAGTCTCATCGTATCTTTTCGCCATGCTTTGTGACGTTGAAAGCTAATCACTGAATTCATTACATCATAACGTTTTGAAATCGTTTGAAATACATCATGAACGCGTTCTTCTTTAGATGAAGCCATGCCTTATCCCTCTTCCGCCATTTTCTTTTCCTGAATTCCGGTCATTCCCCAGTTATATTCGAAACGCTCCTGAAATAGCTGATGGAGTTCTGAATGCTGTTGGAGAAGTTGGTCCATCTCTTTTTTTGCATAAGCAATATAAGAATCAAGAACAATTTTTGCTTTGGACACCTGGTTTGTTGATAGTTTCGCACTTTTCACCGATAGAAGGGTCGAAGCAATTTTTTGTATCATAAATGAACCTGATTGAATAATTCCCTGTTTTCTTTCCGTTAAAAGACGATTCATATAGAAGTAATGTGAACCGAAGCTTTTCCAGTTTGAAAGTCCGTAGTGCTCAGCAACTTTTCGTACTAAGATGGACTCAATCTCCTTTAAATTCTCGAACACCGGTTCAATCGCACTATAGTCTGTTTGGTAAAAAGACATCTTTGCTTCGTTAATTTCTTGAATGGCTTCAGAAAGTGTTCGAATAAGCTCGTTATCCTCCCATTTAGAAAGAAGATGATAATACATGCTACTAAAATAATCACCCGCAAGAACGGTTAACTGGCGATTCTTTCGATCGCTTTCATTATCAATCTCTTCAAGTGAAATTAGCTCATGCGTATCAAGCGCAATTTGGACTAGCATGATGGAAAGAAGGGTATCTTGTTTCCTTCTATGTTCGAGCTTAGCTTGTTCTAGCATGCCATAAAACACATATAACTTCTCTTCATCTATCACTGGAAAGTCGATAAATCGAAGTAAATATGAATGGGATAGGCGAGACTGTAGCATGTCTCGAACTCCTGCTATTTTTTTATGTGTGGTTTCCTTCGGATTTGTCATATCCCATACCCCTAACATGTCTTCCAATTAGAAAAAGTGTGCGCCCCGCTTATAAACGGTGAAAGCTCCATTTTCTTCTTTCGTGCACCCATATTCGTAAAGTATCTATTATGTATTCAACCCTAGTATAGCACATTAACCCAAGAGCTAAAACGAGCGGCCCTTGTTTTTAAATGAAAGAAAAGCAGGTTTCGGTGTCCTGCTTTACTCTTCTGTACTTATTTCACCGTGTTCTGTCTGAATCACGGCTTTGCCTCTTACCTTAACGGCAGAAGTATGTTCAGTGAATTGGGCAATCATCACTTCTCCCTTATCTAGTTTCTCAGAATGATGAAACCTTGTATCAGACCCTCTAGTTAACCCAATCACGTTCACGCCATTTTCTAAAGCTTTAATGACAAAAAAATCATTGCTATCGCTTTTCATATCAATCACTCCGTTTAAAGGATTAGCCTTTAATCAAACCGAGCACTTCAGCTCGTGCAGCTGCGTCATTTTCAAACACACCTCTTACTGCCGATGTAACGGTTGATGAACCAGGCTTTTTAACGCCTCTCATCGTCATACACATATGTTCAGCCTCTACAACCACCATGACGCCATGGGGATCAAGGGTATCTACCATTGAATTCGCAATCGTCGAGGTAATCCGCTCTTGAAGCTGAGGGCGCTTTGTAACAGACTCCACAGCTCTAGCAAGCTTACTAAGACCAGTCACCTTACCGCCTTTTGGTATGTATGCCACATGTGCCTTTCCAAAGAAAGGGACAAGATGATGCTCACAAGTTGAATAAAATGGAATATCTTTCACTAATACAAGCTCTTCGTGATCTTCACCGAAGATCGTTTGGAAATGCTCTTTTGGA
The DNA here is from genome assembly GCF_020524165.1 of Guptibacillus hwajinpoensis. Lineage (GTDB taxonomy): Bacteria > Bacillota > Bacilli > Bacillales > Guptibacillaceae > Guptibacillus > Guptibacillus hwajinpoensis_D. Next base: position 426,684 of record NZ_JAIVKU010000004.1, on the reverse strand, counting down.
TCTTGATGTAGCCCCTGAAAGATTTCTTCGTACATTCTAGCGACACGTTTAGGAGTATCTAATAATCCTTCTCGATTTGGATCTTCACCAATGGCTTCAAGGATCATTGTCACTGCTTCCTCTATTTTTTCATGATTAACTTCGTACATTGTTCTTACTCCTCCATTCAGGGCCTTTATTACCTATGAAGATTCTAGCACATGGAGAAAAAGTTAGCAAAAAAGAAGAGCCGCATAATGTGCGACTCTTCTTTTGCCCTATGTATTTCTTACTTAACTGCATCCTTAAGGGCTTTACCAGGTTTAAATGCAGGAACCTTACTTGCAGCGATTTCGATTTCTTCGCCAGTTTGAGGATTACGCCCTTTACGAGCAGAACGCTCACGGACTTCAAAGTTACCAAAACCAATTAGTTGAACTTTGTCACCCTCTTGCAAGGATTGCATAATGTTATCAAAAACTGAGTCAACAGCTTTTGTCGCTTCTTTTTTAGAAAGCTCTGCAGATTCTGCAACAGCATTGATTAGATCTGTCTTGTTCATTCTGTTCACCTCCTCTCAAGAGAGATGGATAAATACATTCATTCACTTAATGACCGATATTTATACGTTGCAATGCACGTTTAGTACGTTTGCAAGCCCTATATTATACGAAGATGCGAAAGAATTCAATACGTTTGTGTCGATTTCAACGATTTTTCAGTGTTTTTTTACCTATTATCTGCTATTTATACTATTTGTAAACGCTCTAACAACTACTTTCTTAGTTATCGGTTAATTCGATCAATTCCGTTAATACCTCACAAACGTCCACTTTTCTATATCGCTCGTAAAAACTATATTACCCCTTAAGCAAGTAAAGTTAAACCTTTAAAGTAAAAAATCGACTCCATAAATTGGAGTCGATTTCGTTATAGTATAATCGCAATTAAACCGCCTGAACCTTCGTTAATAATGCGCTCTAACGTCTCTTTTAATTTATAACGTGCATTCTCAGGCATTAAACCAAGTTTTGCCTGAATGCCTTCTCTTACAATTGAATTTAGCGAACGACCGAAAATATCAGAATTCCAAATGGAAAGCGGGTCTTCTTCAAAATCTTGCATTAAATAACGTACAAGTTCTTCGCTTTGTTTTTCGGTCCCAATAATTGGAGCAAATTCGGATTCCACATCCACTTTTATCATATGAATGGATGGAGCAACCGCTTTTAATCTTACACCAAACCTTGATCCCTGGCGGATAATTTCCGGCTCATCAAGACTCATATCTTCGATTGCAGGGGCTGCTATACCGTATCCTGTTTGCTTTACCATACGTAGCGCATCAGACACATGATCATATTCTGCTTTCGCAAATGCAAACTCTTGCATAAGTTGAAGAAGATGATCTTTGCCTCGAATTTCCACGCCCACCACTTCTTTAAGAATCTGATCATAGAGATCCTCTGGTGCATAGAGGTCAATTTCAGCAATCCCTTGACCCATTTCAATTCCAGCAAGACGAGCATCCTGAATAAATTCAAACTCTTCAAATTGCCCTACCACACGATCAACATCGCGCAGGCGCTTAATATCCTTTACCGTTTCTCTCACAGATTCTTCATAATTTTGTCTCAACCAATGATCCTGGTGAAGAACCATCACCCAACTAGGCAAATTCACATTAACTTCTAATACAGGAAATTCGTACAATACTTCTCTCATGACATTGTTAATATCATGCTCCGTCATACTTTCTACACTTAGTGATATCACTGGAATATCATACTTATTCGAAAGATCTCCACGTAAGGCTTCTGTTTGAGGATGATGAGGGTGAGCAGAATTCACAATCATGATAAATGGCTTGCCCACTTCTTTTAATTCTTCAACTACCCGCTCCTCAGACTCAAGATAATCATGACGAGGGATTTCTCCAATTGAACCATCTGTTGTAATCACAACACCAAGAGTAGAGTGTTCCTGAATAACTTTTCTTGTACCAATTTCAGCCGCTTCTTGAAATGGGATAGGTTCCTCATACCATGGTGTATTGATCATTCGGGGGCCGTCGTCATCTTCATACCCCTTAGCTCCAGGTACAGCATACCCAACGCAATCAACAAGCCTAACATTCACATCAAGACCATCTTCTACATGAATTTGAACGGCATGATTCGGAACAAATTTAGGCTCCGTCGTCATAATTGTTCTGCCAGCAGAACTTTGCGGGAGCTCATCTTGTGCCCTAGCTCGATCTGAGTCGCTTTCCATATTGGGCAGGACGATAAGTTCCATGAACTTTTTAATAAACGTTGATTTCCCTGTTCGAACAGAACCTACGACTCCAAGGTATATATCTCCCCCTGTACGCTCTGCGATATCTTTGAAGATATCTACTCTCTCCACGTGATCGCCTCCTGAATTCCGCCTCAAAGGACGAAATGATTCACTCCAGACCGCAGACATTCTTGAACACTACCATTCTATGATGTTGTCCAATAAATATGACATCTTAAAGCAAAAGGATTTGATGCAACAAGTAAACTTTCGCTCCCCTACCGTATAGATCCATAAAAAAGTCCCTCCTCTTTTTAATAGTTGTATTGCTAAAGAGAAGGGAAAATACCTATTTCACTAAAAAAACAGCTTTATCATTTTCTATTGTGTACGGAACTGATGCAACGGGGACATAGAATGAATTATTCGCTAAGAGATCACGAATGTCATCTCCGTTTTGATAGTTATGCCCTGGGTTGTTTTCAATCGCTTTGGTTAAATCATTCGTATAATCAATATGTACATTTCCATTCTGATCCAGGAAAAACGGTAGTTGATCGTTCGTAAACGGACTTTTCACTGTGATTTCTTCATCCATTCCCATCGCATCATAATCAATTGAATAACGATCTTTTGCAAGCACATCTTTGAAAGGGGGATAATCTTTTTTCCGTCTATAATCATTGATTCTAAGCTGAAGGTCCTTTACTTTTTCAATTGTCACTAAATCAATTAATCTTACGGTAGGATTATCTTCCACATCAATAAGAACATATTGAAAAACCCCTCCATTTTCAAAAGAATTCCCTGGTGCCTGTTGTAAAAACGCAGGTACTAATTTTTTAAAATCAATTGGGTACTTTTGATAGATTGGCGTATCCTGATCTCTCGTCTTAATTGGAAGGACTGCCTTGTTTTCCTGATATTGTTCAACAGCTGATTGAACAGATTGTATTTGATCGGTATATGGAATCTGATTTTCGTTTTTTTGGCTTTCTGGATACAAACAACCTGAAAGTAAGGTCACGAGACTTGTCCATAATACAAGCTTTGTAGCTAGTCGTTTCATACAACTCATTCCTTATAAAAATTTAATGATTTAGTTTGTAGGGCCTGTGAACACGACAAGAAGCATAAGGATACCTGCTACGAACATACACAAATAAGCAAAAGTCGAAACAAGTATACGGAAAAACCCTTTAAGCTTCGTGCGACTTAACATAATGGCCATCACGGCGATAAACATCAAGCCAAGTGCTGAAAGCGCTACCCACATTTTTATTAGCGCTGGTGACATTATTTCATCCCCCTAGTTTGACAAATTCTTTCTAACACTGCCAACCATTATATCAAATCTCTTCCCTTTTACCTATAAAGGTTTTCATAATTTCTATTGCTTTTCCCTGCGCGATGCTTTTTCAAAGTCATTTTTCACCTGAACGCGGAATCTCAAAACAAATAAAAGCTGAAGAAAGGGGCTTTTCTTCAGCTTTGACTATATGGATTTCTTAAAGAAGCAGGCTTTTGCACATTGATGGTTCCTTTTTAGTATATGGTCTTTCATCGAAGGCGGTATCGTTGATTAGCCTAAGTTTCTTCACATTTTTTATTTTTGACTAAAAAGTTTTGCAATAGCAGATAAATCGAACGGCATATTTTTGTTAACGATTGCCTTCACGATTCGATCTTCTTTTTCTTTTGAGACGGGTACGTTCGCAACGCGTGCAACATTCGCAATTAATCTACGCACTGTTTTCTCATCTGTAAAATCTGCGCCTTGAACGGAATTCGCTAATTTAAAAATGTCTTCTTTCTTAACATTCGTTTTCTTTTCTATGTTATCGAACAGATCGCTCACGCTGTTTCCTCCTTACCATTAACGTTCAACATAGTGTATGCAAGGAGGAATACTTCGTGCGTTGCCTATTTATAGTTCTTTCGGATTTAATTCAAAACGGTCTGCAAGTAATGAAGTAAGATCTTCTGTTTCATGCGTACGAAGTCGTCCCATTAACTGATCTACCCCGTCTTTTGGGTCTTTATTATTGAAGAGCACCTCAAACAATACGGACGTGATTGGCATTTCCACGTTTTGCTTTTTCGCAAGGTAGTAAGCCGCTTTCGTCGTACGGACGCCTTCTACAACCATTCCCATATTTTCAAGAACTTCATCAAGATTATTTCCTTTACCTAAAAGGTTACCAGCTCGCCAGTTCCGGCTATGTACGCTTGTACACGTTACGACAAGATCTCCTATCCCTGTTAACCCCATAAAAGTAAGTGGATTTGCCCCCATCGCTGCCCCAAGGCGTGCAATTTCAGCTAAGCCTCTTGTAATCAGTGCAGCTTTTGCATTATCGCCATATCCAAGCCCATCAGACAAACCAGCACCAAGCGCAATGATATTTTTTAAAGCTCCTCCCAGTTCAACACCAATAATGTCATGATTCGTATATACTCGAAAATTCGAGTTAATAAAGAGATCTTGCACATATTCAGCTTGATCCATGGACTTTGAAGAAGATGTAACAGTTGTTGGATGGCGAAGGCTTACTTCTTCGGCATGACTTGGACCTGATAAAACAACAACTGATTTTCTTAAAGTTTCCGGAATCTCTTCTTCAATTACTTCAGAAATTCTCTTAGACGTTTCAGGTTCAATTCCTTTACTTGCATGAATGAGCGTTACGGGCGTTGATAAGTATGTCTTAATTTCAGGAAGCACTTCTCGAAGCGCTTTCGTTGGTGTAACAAGCAAAATAGCTTCGGCATCTTTAACACTTTCTTCAAGTGAACTAGTGGCTTTAATCCCTTCGGGGAGACTAATGCCAGGAAGATATTTATTATTTGTATGCTTCTCGTTTACTTCCTCAGCAAGTTCTGTTCTTCTTGCCCATAATGAAACATCATGGTGATTATCTGCTAGCACAATTGCAAGAGCTGTCCCCCAGCTTCCTGCACCTACAACTGAAATTTTCGCCATTGAACTTCCTCCTTACTGCTCGACCTTCTGACCGAGCTTGCTTTCAGTACCAGTGAACAAACGTTTCACATTTGTACGATGTCGCCAAACTGAAAGAATCGCTAGAATCGTCCCTAACAAAATATAAGATGGTGGATTTCCTCCAAGTAAGAAAATAAACGCAGGCGTTAACACGACAAAAATCAAGGAACCGAGTGAAACAAATCTCGTAATCACAATTGCAAAGATAGCTATTATTCCTGCATAAAGTGCCGGTAAGAACGCAATCGTTGCAAATACCCCAATCGTTGTTGCCACACCTTTTCCGCCTCGAAACCCAAAAAATATTGGCCAGTTATGACCCAAAATCGCACATATTCCTGCAAGGAAAGGAACGATTGGTTCACTAGAGAACCAATACCCTAACCAAACAGCAAGTATGCCTTTGATCACATCAAGGGCAAGGACAGCTATAGCAGGCCCCGTCCCCAACACTCGAAGTGTATTTGTCGCTCCTGCATTGCCGCTCCCGTGATCTCGTATGTCTATCTTTTTCACGATTTTTGCAATTAAATAACTAAAACTAATTGAACCGAGCAAGTACGCAGCAATGCAAATCAGGATCGCGATCATCTCATTTCCCCCTTTTTATTAGCAAGGTCCCCCGAACGAAACAAGGCTTATTATTCGCTTTTTCTACGAGCAAGAATGCGTAAAGGAGTCCCCTTAAAACCAAACGTCTCGCGAATACGATTCTCTAAGAAACGTCGATATGAAAAGTGAAGAAGTTCCGGATCATTAACAAATAAAACGATGGTAGGCGGCTTAACAGCCACTTGCGTCGCATAGTTAATTTTCAATCGCTTCCCATTATCTGTCGGTGTCGGGTTCATCGCAACTGAATCCATAATTAATTCATTTAATACATTCGTTTTTACACGTAATGCATGATTCTCAGCTACTGTGTTAACAACAGGTAGTAACGTGTGAAGACGCTGTTTCGTTTTTGCAGACAAGAATACAATCGGTGCATAGCTAAGGAACAAGAAATGATCGCGGATTTTTTGTTCGAATTCACGCATCGTCTTATCATCTTTTTCAACAGCATCCCATTTGTTTACAACAATAACGACGGCTTTACCAGCTTCGTGAGCATAACCCGCTACTTTCTTATCCTGCTCGATGATCCCTTCTTCCCCATCAATAACAACTAAAACAACGTCTGAACGTTCAATCCCACGCATAGCTCGCAGAACGCTGTACTTCTCAGTCGTTTCATAGATTTTTCCTCTTTTTCTCATTCCAGCCGTGTCAATGATCACATAGTCCTGACCATCTCGTGTAAACATTGAGTCAATCGCGTCACGTGTTGTTCCTGCAATATCACTTACAATGACACGTTCTTCACCCAGAATCGTATTAACAAGAGATGATTTCCCTACGTTAGGACGACCAATCAATGAAAACTTAATTGTACCTTCATCATATTCCTCTTCATTCTCTTCAGGAAAAGACTTAAACACTTCATCTAAAAGATCGCCAAGTCCAAGCCCGTGAGAGCCTGAAATACCAAATGGAGTGCCAAAACCTAGCGCATAAAAATCATAGATAAGCGTTTGCTGTTCTGGGTTATCTACTTTATTAACGGCAAGGACAACTGGTTTATTGGAACGATAAAGAATTTTTGCCACTTCTTCATCTGCATTTGAGATCCCATCTCGTCCATTTACCATAAATATAATTACATCAGCTTCGTCAATGGCTATTTCTGCCTGGTAACGAATTTGCGAAAGAAACGGTTCATCGCCGATCTCAATACCACCTGTATCAATGATATTAAATTCACGATTCAGCCATTCTCCTGTACTATAAATGCGGTCTCTTGTTACTCCCGGAGTATCTTCTACAATCGATACTCTTTCTCCTACTATACGATTAAAAATGGTCGATTTCCCAACATTTGGTCGACCTACTATTGCGACAACTGGTTTTGTCATTTTTTGCACGCCCTTTCTAAAAGACTATCTAAGCTTGAAACCAGAAAGTCGTGGACAAACTTTCCAGGAGTTCATGATAAAAACCCTCCTCTATAAGAAGGGCGTAGTCTTCGATAGCTTTTATATCTTATCAAAAAAGCAACCATTGAACAACAGAGGATCAAACGAATCTTCTTTTGACCCTTATGAGAAACTGTTAATGTTTCACGATAATATAAACACCATTGCTCAATTTATGCGCAATTCCATCCAATATGGCTTCAAGATCAGCCGCTACTTTATTCATTTCTTCTTCAGATTCACACACAAAAACATTTGCACCTACAGGAGCCTTACTTATAGAATGAGTTACGGTTGCGAGTATCGCTTTTTCTATCTTCACGATTCATCACTTCCCTTTTTCTTTGTTTCAGTTGGCATGCGAATCGCATTTTCTAGTGTCGGTACCTGAGAGATCACCTTCATTGCAAGATCGACATTTTTATTTTGAGGTAAAATAAATACGCCAATGCGTCCATCATCAAGATCGCGCTTGATTAGCGGAACAAGTGCTGGCGTACCAGAATCTCGATAGACACCCATTGAAATAGCGAGGTCATGAAGAATCGCTTGTCTTTGTCCAAGATTCCCAATCGTCATTCTAGCATCAAAGTTTTTCGGTGAGATGGTAAATCCCAACCCATGTTGTAAAATTTCTTTCTGCCTCGCAGGAATCCCGATGTTCATAATGTATATGTTATCAACATAAAGCCCCGCCCCATCAAACCTCACTTCTTTTTGTTCAATGTTGGCGATTTTCCCCAATTTACTACCAGTCATGTATTTCTTCGCTACTAAAAATGCTAGAAATGCAGCGATAAGACCCGCCCATACATTCAGAGCTAAATAGGCAAATGAAGTGACAAAGGAAATAAAGATAACTAAGTAGTTTCTTCCTTCAAATGTAACGGCTATTCCTTCAATGTATGACGCTCCTCTTGGAACGAGTTCAAGCGAATCCATTTCGGTTAGTGTTTTTCTTTCCATATTTCTCACTTCTCGAAATTGCGACGCTGCAAGTGTTAAAAAGGTTACAGCAGTAAACTCTTGTTCCATAATGGAAGGAACAACGAGGGCACCTAGGGAAGCGGCAATAAACCCAAGCGCAAGGTGAATAATCATTCCATGTGGGTATGTAGGGTATTGGCGATAGTCCGTACGAAACATATAGATTCTTGCGAGCGTACCTGCAATTACTCCAAATAATATTGGAATTGTATATTCATTCACGAATATCCCCGTCTTTCTTGATGTTTTTTCAATAGCTTTTCAAGGTGGGTTGTTACATTTACGAACCCTGACCATGCTACTGTGCTCATGATTGAAATAGCCAGTATGTCTAGTGAAGCTAATTCTCCAATAAGTCGATCAAACCCCATCCCTTTAAAAATCATTCCTAAAATCAATTCACCATGCACAATGCTAAGAATGAGAAATGAGCAGCGTTCAACCGTACTACTGATCGTTAAATGAATGATGACAAGGAGAATTGCCGAAACCGACCATTTTGTATATAAGAAAGTAAAAACTGGATCATAAATAGAAAACAATTGTACCGCTGTAAAAGCCGCCGTTAGTGTGAGTAAAATAATAACCGCATAAACGGTGTTAACGCGATATTTCATTAACAGAAAGTAACCCGTCCCTAGTGCGAGCACCCATAATGCTGACACTTGAACATACAATATGTTGATCTTGATATGAATCAAACAAATGGCAAGTAACAAAACGAATATTAATCGAGTGCGCTTGCTGGATACATTTTGAAAGAATACCGCAATAACCCAACCGATCCAGGCAAACCACACAAATATGATCCCATCCACCACTACTCCTCCTCTCATTATGATCAGTATGGGATATTTTCATGATCGATAGACCAAAAATGCATAACTTTCAAACCTTTTTTTCATGATAAGAAGAGGTTCGATTGAAAGGAGGGGAAGGAATGGGCAAAGATCGTCAAGAAAAAAAACTTAAGAAATCCAAGCGCGTAGAATCAGATCGTGATCAATCTTTGGAGCATGAAGGGGCAACAATGTTAGAAGGCGCTTCCAATGCAAGAAAACGTAATGGTCAAAAGTCATAATCAGAGTAGGTTTTTTATCATTTGCATACAAAAAAGCTCTCTGCATGAAGCAGAGAGCTTTTAGACATATCATTATTTGTATTTTTTAAGCTGATCACCGATCATATCCCCAAGTGAGAATGGAGCGTTTCCATCACTCTCTTTTTGATATTCTTCAACTTCGCTTGATACTTGTTCCGTCTCGAGAACCTTAATGCTTAGTGAAATTCGCTTTTCATCAAGATTAACATCCAGCACTTTCACTCGAACAGTTTCTCCTTCTGAAAGCACTTCCTGAGGTGTTCCAATATGTTTGTTCGAGATTTCTGAAATGTGAACAAGCCCTTCAACGCCTGGAGCGACTTCTACAAAAGCACCAAAGCTAACTAAACGTTTAACTGTACCTTCGATTTCATCTCCAGTGCTAAGCTTGCCCTTCACTTCTTCCCACGGTCCTGGGAGTGTTTCTTTAATGGATAGTGAAATTCTTTCATTGTCACGATCAACAGAGAGAATTTTAACGTTCACTTGCTGACCTTCTGTAACAACTTCAGACGGTGTTTCAACGCGATGGTGAGCCATTTGAGAGATATGAACGAGTCCATCCACTCCACCGATATCGACAAATGCACCGAAGTCAGTAAGACGTTGAACTGTTCCCTCAACAACTTGTCCTGCTTGAAGAGATGCTAGCGTTTCTTGTTTTTTATGATCAGCTTCCTGCTCCAAAACAGCACGATGTGATAAAATCACTTTTGCTTTTTCTGGATCAAATTCAACAATTTTCACGCTCAGGCTTTTACCTTTGTAATCAGAGAAATCTTCAACATAATGTCTCTCAACAAGAGAAGCGGGAATAAAGCCGCGTACTCCAAGATCCACTACAAGACCACCCTTAACTACATCAGCAATCTCAACATCGAATGCCACAGAATTTTCATACTTCTCCTGCAATGCATCCCATGCCTGATCGGCTTCGACTGCTTTCTTAGAAAGCACAAGCTCATCTTCAGAAACTTTGATTACTTTAACTTCTATTTCATCACCTTCTGAGAGCACGTCGCTAACCTTTTCGACGTGAAGGCTTGACAGTTCGCTGATTGGCAGCACTCCATCAACTTTAAAACCAACATCAACTGATGCGTGTTTTTCTTCGACTTTAGAGATTTTTCCTGTCACCACATCTCCAATTTCGAACGATTTGAACTCAGTCATTTCCTGATTCATCTCTTCACCCATTGACAAACTCCTCCTTCAATCCAAAAGAAATAAAACTTTTCGATATGATTTATAAAAGTCTTTCACTTGTAGCGAAAGAAATTTATTGAAAAGTTAAGCACCCTTTCCTCTAACTTTCACTAAAAATGACGGATTTGTCAAGTATCCCGACACATTTATTAAAATTTTTTAACAATATTGAATTATTTATGATGAATTTCAATCAAATCTTTAATTTCTTTCATGATTGCCTGTGTGGCTTTTTTAGCAGCTCCCTGTTCTTCACGTAAAGGAGAAAGATCCACGGGTTTTCCATAAACGATTTTTAAGCGGCCAAATGGCTTATAAGATCCTTGAATCGCACATGGGACAACCGTTACTTCCGGACGAAGTGCAAAAAAACCTGCTCCTGAAAGACCTTCTCCAAGCTGACCATCTTTACTTCTCGTCCCCTCGGGAAACAATCCAACAACGCCGCCATCTTTAAGAATCTTCATTCCGCTTCGTAACGCTTGTTTATCGCTCATTCCTCTTTTAACGGGGAAAGCTCCAACCTTTTCAATCAACTTCCCGAGAACTGGAATTGAAAACAATTCTGATTTTGCCATGAAGTGAACATCTCTAGGAAACATGGCTCCAACAAGTGGGGGATCAAGGTTATTAATATGGTTTGAACACAGAAGAATCCCTTTATCTTTTGGAATGTTCTCTCTTCCCACAACCGTTACACGATTAAATAGTTTAAAATAAGCGTAAAACAAGCCCTTACCGACACCGTATAAACTCACGTGATCAAGCCCTTTCCTTCGCTAGTTGTAAAATATGCTCCACAACTTCTAAGATTGTCATTGTTGTCGTGTCAATTTCAATCGCATCACTTGCTTTTACGAGAGGGGCTACTTCTCGCTCGGTATCACGCTTATCTCTTAATGCAATTTCCTCTTTTATCTGATCATAATTTGCTTCAATTCCATTATCAACTAGCTCTTTATAGCGACGTGAAGCTCTTTCTTCAACTGAAGCGCTCAAGAAAACTTTAAGCTCAGATTCAGGAAGAACATGTGTCCCGATATCACGACCATCCATCACGACTCCGCCACGTTCTGCTAGTAATTTTTGACGCTTAACCATTTCTTCTCTAACTTCACTTTGTCTTGCCACAAACGAAACGTTGTTCGTTACATGAGAAGAGCGAATTTCAGTTGTCACGTTGCGATGATCGATTAATACAAGCTGTTCTTTCTCGCCAACTTGTAGGTCGATGACCGTTTTATCTAACAATGCTTTAAGTAAAGGACCATCTTCTAAATCAACGTTTTTTTCAATCGCTTTAAAGGTTAAAGCGCGATACATTGCACCTGTATCAATGTAAAGAAAAGATAGATAATCAGCTACTTTTCTTGCTACCGTGCTTTTACCAGCGCCAGCAGGTCCATCAATGGCTATATTTATTCGTTTGTTCATATGCTTCTTGCCTCCAAATTCCGTTCAATCCTATTCAATCTTCTAATTGACAACTTAACGTACAAAAAAAGCAGGATATCCTGCTTTCTTTGTACGACCAAAATGTCTTATTTATCATAACATAAGACATTTTATTGGTCTATTGACGCCTGATCAGTGGAGGCAAATCCTTCAGTACACCTTCATAATAAATGGCCTTACTAAGATAAATGCGATATTCTTCCTGCGTTAACAGGACCTGAGAAGCTATAAGAAATAAAAATTGAATGACGATCAGTTTTATTAGCAGTTTTTCAACTTTCGCCATTCCGTCACCCCGCTTATGCCGTATCGTAATTCATTTCAGTTCCGTCCATTTTTTCAACTCTTTCTTCTCTTCCATTTTCCGCGTTAATGAAAATCCGATACGTTTCTTTTTCAATCGTACCCATAAATTCATAACATAATACTTCTTCCCCAAGATCATTACGGATAACGCCTAACCCTTCGTCCATGATTTGAACATTTGGATTCACTTGATCTAATGCTTCATCTCTAGAAATAGTTGGGGTGATCAGAGACCTTTCATGGTGATTTGTTAAATAGTCTTGTGATTCGTATCCAGAAATATCACCATTGTCTAACGCCACTTTAATGTGAACGGCATCCGGATAAATGGCCACATCACCTTGTTGATAAACAAATGTGAAGACACCCATTCGGTCATACTGACTACTTTCTGAAATGGTCATATTCGTAATGTCGTGTTCTTTGAGGAAAGCTCTTGCTTGATCTGCTGCTTCATTTAAGCTTAACTTTTGCTCACCGATCTCTCTATCCATTAGAATCCAGATTGGGTTAGCGCCTTTTTGTGTCACATCCAGATTTGTTGATGATTTTTTGTCTTTGTTTTCAATCGAAACACTATAGGCTTTATATTTTGATTCATCACCTGTAGTTGTAATTTCTATTTTAGCTTTAGGATCGATATCCAGAAAATCAATCACGTGTTTTTTCGCTTCCTCTTCACTAAGCTTCTTTCCTTTAATATTTTTATCAAGGTTTTCTTTTTTGGCATTAAGCTGAGTTACCTCTGGTCCCCAGTTCACCTCACTATACCCTTCGACTTGTTTATCAACAGTCTTGAATCCATCGATGATCGTATTATCCTGCGGTTGCCCTTCTGAAGCAAGAGCAAGCTCTACGTCCATCCAGCGAAGATTATGATCAATCACCATAGCCTGAACTTTCCTTAATTCGTTTTTAATGTCATTCGAATGGCTATGCAAATTTTTTAACGTCTCATATTCTTCATCTGATAAAGGGTTTTCATCCAAGTCTCGAACCGCAACGCGGTAACTAAATGAACCAATATTCGTCAAAAACTCTTCAGTCTTATTAAAAGGCATAAGGGTTAACGGAAGTTGACCAACGTCATTTTGTGCTTCAGAAGTTAAACGCCATACTTCCGTTAGAGCTGGTGATAAACTACCTCTTGAATTCATCGCTAGCGTAGAACCGATTTTCTCTTCAAGCGCATCCATATGAAAATTCAAATCGTGAAATGCACGTTGATACGTATTCTCAGCATTAATGAGTACTGCATTTTTTTCCTGGTGCTCTTTGTATCCCCAATAACTTGTGCCAACAACGCCAACTGCAAGTACACCGATCAATAGTGAACGAATCAAGTAAACCACCTCCATTATTCACAGAATATGTGTTTTCCAATTTGCTTAATTTGCGGTCTTGTCCATATCCAACCTGATGTAGCGGTGTTTGGATTAAAATAATAGAGTGCTTCTCCCGTTGGATCCCAACCGTTTATCGCATCGATGACAGCTTCTTTAGCTTTTTCATTTGGCGCTAACCATATTTGACCATCCGATACAGCTGTAAACGCGCGAGGTTCGAAGATAACCCCTGATACCGTGTTTGGAAATGAAGCGCTCTGGACGCGGTTCAATATGACGGCCGCAACTGCAACTTGGCCTTCATAAGGCTCTCCGCGTGACTCTCCGTATACCGCATTAGCAAGAAGCTTAATATCGTTTTGAGAATAACCAGATGGCACATTTTTAGCTTGTACATTTGAGTCTTTTGGCTTACTTTGATTTGTTTGTGAGTTATCAGGACTTTTTGAACCCTGACCAGGGGCATATTTAGTCGTCTTAGCTAATTTCGCCTTCATATCTGGCCCAACAAGTCCATCAACATCCATTCCAAATTCATATTGAAAATTCCTTACCGCCCAATAGGTTCCCCATCCAAAAACACCGTCGACATTACCGGTATAAAAACCAATGTGCTTCAACCGTGTTTGTAATTCAATAACGTCAGTTCCCGTCGCACCCTTTTGAATAATTTGATTTGAAAATGCACCTGCTTCATTCTCTCCATCCAAAACCATGATAAGCGGTGCACATATTAGGCCGATTACCAAAGGGATTTTCAAAATACTAAATGCCTTTCTCATGCTGTGAACCTCCCTGATCATTCTGATTTCACATGTGTAGTTTTTGTAACGGAAAGTTTTTTATACAATTGGAACGGTAGACTTAGAATTTTCGAAAACTAACATCTTCTCTCTTGTACCTATTTAACCTCAAGCCTCGATATTTTCCGTAAAAAAAAGATGCCAAATTGGCATCTTTTTTAAGGTTAACTATGAGATTGGCATATTTTCTTTCGCTTGCATTAACTCTGCCTGGTTATGATCGGCAGCTTTAATTTTGCGTAACCCTATAAACCACAGAATGAGCATAAAGGGAATCATGAGATAGATCGTATTACTATTTACTTGGAGAACTAAAAAATTATACGTCCCATGAAAAATAAATGGAATGAATAACGAAAGGGCAATCCATTTCCCAATCTTATTTTGCAGTGAAAACTTTCCTCTACCTAAATACGAGCCCATTATTAAACCAAATAAGGCATGACTTGATACTGGTAACAGCGCTCGCCACCAAGCTTCCTGAATTCCAAATGCAAACAGGTAAAATACATTTTCTACTGATGCAAACCCAAGCGAGATCGCTACTCCATAGACAATACCATCATAAAAATCACTAAACTCTATATGGATATAAACCGTAAAATAAAAAATAAACCACTTTAGAAATTCTTCCAACAGCCCAGACATGATAAAAGACTGACTGAATGGTGATTGCAGAAAATTCTCAACTTCAAAACCATGCTGGATCACCATTACTGGAAACACAAGCATGGCACCAAATACAAAGCTTCGAACGACCGGACCAATTGGCTCAGATTCATATTGATGCTGTTTAAGATAAAAAAAACAAAGAAGCGCAATGCCTGGTGCTATTCCAGCAGTTATGGCTGCTAACATAGGCTTTCCCCATTTCTATCCTTCACCTCTTATACTAGCAGGTTCAGTCATACCTATACTTTTATAATCGTATCATGTTACTTTATTTAAGGAAACAATAATTAGGAAAATGATGAGGTGATGCTATGAGTAAACTATTGATTATCCATACCGGAGGAACCATTGCAATGGAGGAAGACAAAGACTCGGGTGCTGTAAGTCCAGGCAAAAACAACCCGTTAAATACAACACTTAACCAATTACTAACGGGAGATGATGTGTTGATTGACGATTTTATCAACATCCCCTCACCTCATATGACGCCCGAAATGATGTTTGCTATTGCAGAAAGAATCGAAACAAAAATAAAGGAAGAACCGATTCGGGGCATCGTGATTACGCATGGGACCGATACGCTCGAGGAAACAGCCTATCTATTAGATCTCGTACTTCAAACAGACCTTCCAGTTGTCGTTACAGGAGCCATGCGATCAAGCAACGAACTTGGATCTGATGGACCTTATAATTTACTTTCTTCTATAAAAGTAGCTTCATGCCAAGAAGCAAAGGGTAAGGGTGTGCTTGTAGTGCTTAACGATGAAATACATACGGCAAAAAACGTAACGAAAACACACACGAGCAATGTGTCCACTTTTCAAAGTCCACAATATGGCCCAATTGGCATCGTAACAAAACAAAGAGTGTTCTTTCACCATACGTTAACGGTGAGAGACCGCTATCATATCTCCGGATTAACAAAAAAAGTGATGCTCCTAAAGGCATATGCTGGAATGGATTCAAAATTACTTATTGCAGTAGCTGAACTTGGCATTGATGGGATCGTGATAGAGGCACTGGGACAGGGTAATTTACCCCCTGATATGATGGATGGAATAAAGCATCTTAGAGCGAAAGGAATCGCGATAGTGATGGTTTCCCGCTGTTTTAACGGCATTGTTCAAGACGTGTATGGGTACAAAGGTGGCGGAAAGCATTTGAAGGAGCAGGGTGTGATCTTCTCAAACGGCTTAAATGGACAAAAAGCCCGTTTAAAATTACTGGTTACACTTGAAGCGACGGAAGATGATAGTGAATTGCACAACTTTTTTCTCAGATAGATCGTTCTTTATTGAACTGTTATTCACAAAAAACCTACCTTAATTGGTAGGTTTTTTCGCTTTCTTTATCACTGCTTTTGCAATCATTGCGCCGTGTAACCTTCCGTTCTCAATGAAAATTTCATTTGCATTATTCCCAGCTGCAATTACGCCTGCAATGTAGCAATTCTCAACATTTGTTTCCATTGTATCTGCATTGAATGTAGGACGACCACTTTTTTGATCGATCTGTATACCGATTTTTGTCAGGAACGAGTGGTCGGGATGGTAGCCGGTCATAGCGAAAACAAAATCATTTGGAATGGTTGTTTGTTCTCCCAATACTTCATAAACAATCTCTTTTTCTCTCACTTCTACTAGTGTAGCGTCAAATTCCATTGTTACCTTATTGTTCCTTACTAGCGCTTCAAATTCCGGTAAAATCCACGGCTTAACACTCTTAGAATATTCCGATCCACGATAAAGGATCGTGACCCGAGCTCCCGCTTTTTCAAGCTCTAAAGCTGCATCAACAGCAGAATTTTTACCGCCAATCACAGCAACATCTTGATCAAAATAAGGATGCGGTTCTTTAAAATAATGCAAAACCTTATCAAGTTCTTCCCCTTTGATCCCCATATAATTTGGACTATCGTAATAACCAGTAGCTATAATTAAATGTTCAGCACGATAGGTGATTTGTTTTGTTTCATGTACTTTTTCAGTTTCGATGATGAAGACGTCATTTTCTTTTGTTATGACGTTTGCTTTCTCAAAGGAATGAATTCGCAAATCTTTTCGCTTAGCCACGTCTCGATAATACGCCAGAGCCTGGTTACGCTTTGGTTTTCGTTCTTCAATAATAAAAGGGACTTCTCCGATTTCAAGTTTCTCACTTGAACTAAAAAAAGTTTGGTGTGTTGGATAATGATAAATGGCGTTGACAATATTCCCTTTTTCAATAAGTAAAGGATCATATCCTTGATTCATTAATTCAATAGCTGCAGACATTCCACATGGTCCTGCACCAATAATGACGATCTGTTCTTCTCTCATTTCTCTCACTCCCGAACCAATCCATAAAAAATAGACCATTTCTTTTTATTATTCTACTCAATACGATAAAAAAATTCCCTACCTGAATGATAGGGAATTTTATTCGGAAAGGCAACTATTTATATCCAGCCTCTAAAACGGGACGCCTCAGCCATTTTCCTAACGCCGACCATATAAGCAGAAAGCCTCATATCAACTCGACGTGTTTCAGACGTTCTGTAAATCGAGTTAAATGCGTTAACCATTACTTTTTCAAGCTTAGCTTCCACTTCTTCTTCTGTCCAGTAGTATCCCTGGTTGTTTTGAACCCACTCAAAATAAGAAACGGTGACTCCACCCGAACTAGCTAGTACATCTGGAACAAGTAAAATGCCTCTATCCGTTAAGATCTTTGTCGCTTCGATTGTAGTAGGACCATTTGCCGCTTCTACAACTATGCTTGCCTTGATGTTATGTGCATTCTCTTCAGTAATTTGATTTTCGATTGCTGCTGGAACAAGAATATCACAATCAAGTTCAAGTAATTCTTGATTACTAATCGTTTCTTTAAAAAGCTTCGTCACTGTACCAAAACTGTCACGACGATCTAATAAGTAATCGATATCGAGACCTTCAGGATCATGGAGAGCCCCATACGCATCTGAAATGCCTACAATTTTCGCTCCAGCATCATGCATAAATTTTGCAAGAAAGCTCCCAGCATTTCCAAATCCTTGAATGACAACACGTGCACCTTCAATTTTAATATCTTTTTTCTTTGCAGCTTCACGAATGCAAATTGTCACGCCTTTTGCAGTTGCAGATTCACGCCCGTGAGATCCACCTAGTACTAATGGCTTACCGGTAATAAAGCCGGGAGAATCAAATTCTCTTATGCGACTATACTCATCCATCATCCATGCCATAATTTGAGAGTTGGTAAATACGTCTGGTGCTGGAATATCTTTCGTTGGTCCAACAATTTGACTTATCGCACGTACATAACCACGACTTAAACGCTCTAATTCTCTAAATGACATTTCACGAGGATCACAGATGATCCCCCCCTTACCTCCGCCATATGGAAGATCCACAATTCCAGCTTTTAAACTCATCCATACAGAAAGTGCTTTCACTTCAGTTTCGGTCACATCCGGGTGGAAGCGAACGCCTCCTTTAGTAGGACCAACTGAATCATTATGTTGTGCACGATACCCTGTAAATATTTTAATAGAGCCATCATCCATTCGAACTGGAATCCGAACCGTCATTAATCGCATTGGTTCTTTCAATAATTCATACACTTCATTCGGGTAGCCTAATTTGTCTAGCGCTTCGTGAATGACCGATTGCGTCGACTCTAATACGTTCCGCTTCTTCTTGTTTCCTTGTCCATTATCTGTTTCGTTTTTGTCGACCATTGAATTACCTCCCATTACTGTGCACTTACTCTGCTGTTTTCGTTAAGCTAATAAAAATAGCCTATCCCAATTTAATTGTAAAACGTCTTATGTTGTTTATAGAATGTTCTATTGCTCTGCTTTCAAAACATAGTATACACGTTTAAGTAAGCTATGAGAAGGCATTCATACCACATTTATGCAAATTGTTCCACGCTATTGAAAACGCTTACTAAAAACTAAGGGAATACACTGCAATAAAAGGAAGACCCCACTTTTGTGAGGTCTCGCATCATTATTTTTTTAAACCTAATTGAACTAAGTTTTCAATCATTTGCTCATAGGAGTATCCAATTTCTTTCGCTGCATCCGGGAATAAACTAGTCGGCGTCATGCCAGGTAGCGTGTTCACTTCAAGGAATACTGGTGCAGACCCATCATTCGGGACGATATAATCAACTCGTGAATACGTATCGCATCCAAGTAACTCATGCGCCACGACGGACTGTTTTTGAATAAGCTCAGTATGGAGTTCAGAAATTCGAGCAGGTACGATATGCTCGCTCCCTCCTTCAGCGTATTTCGATTCGTAATCATAATAGGCATTCTTTGGAACAATTTCCACAACAGGTAGCGCTTTGACTTCTCCTTTAGCGCCCATCACCGCAACAGTAACTTCAGTCCCAGAAATAAACTCTTCTAGAATAACTGTATTGTCAAATCGAAACGCTTCTTCAATACCTTTGTGGAGCTCTTCTTCAGATTTGGCAATTGTTAATCCTATCGTTGATCCCTCACTGTTTGGCTTCACAACAACCGGATAACCAAATGGCAAATTTAATGAATGACGGTCATCTGAATAGTGGAGAACGAGATCCTTCGCAAGACGAATCCCAGAATCTTTTAACACTTTTTTACTTCTGGCTTTATCCATTGCAACAGCGGAGCCAAGAACTCCAGAGCCCACATAGGGGATTTGAAGCATATCAAGCAGTCCTTGAATCCTTCCATCTTCTCCGTATTTACCATGAAGACCAATAAACACAATGTCAACATCAAGCTCCATCACTTCTGATAATCGTTCTGGATGAAAGTCAACTCCGATAACTTCATGACCATTCTCTCTTAATGCTTTCATAATTCCTTTTCCGCTAGATAGCGAAACTTCTCTCTCAGCAGAAGTTCCTCCATAAAGTACTCCAACTTTCATAAGCTATACCTCCTGGGCTACATGTATGTAAGTCATTATATTCGATTGTTAATCGAGTGGAACTTATCAAAACACCTCTCATCATATCATGTTTTTCGACAGCTATGTTACTTTGAATGACCATCATCAAGTATTATTATTGGAAAAAAGATGATGATCTTTTGTATACTTGCGATAATCTTAATTATGAAAGGAAATGTCTTTATGGCCCGTACAATCATGTTTATTTTTGCTCATCCTGATGATGAAAGTTTCACTTGCGGAGGAACGCTGTTAGAATTAGCTAAAAACAAAGATACGAAAACCGTTCTATACAGTGCTACACCCGGAGATGCTGGTAAGTGTGGAGAACCGCCTATCTGTCAACCCAAAGAGTTGGCTGAAGTTCGAAGAAAAGAACTTGAAGAAGCCTCTCTGCTGCTTGGTATTGATGAACTCTATATAGGTGATTATAAAGACGGAAAATTAAGCCAGCTGCCTCTTAATGAGCTGAAGAACGATGTTTTAAAACGAATTGAAGCTGTTCAACCTGATGTTGTCATTACCTTCCCGCCACATGGATTGTCAGGTCATCCAGATCATAAAGCGATCCAGCACGCAACGCTTCAAGCCGTTAAAGAAACAAATGTCGTAAAAGAATTGTATTACGCTACCTTTCCTCAATCTCTAGCTGATCAAACAGGAAATCCAGCATATGCAGATCCAGATGATTCAATCACTTTGATTAAATCATTCTCAAGCGACCATTTAAATTCTGTTAGAAAAGCGCTTATCGCTCATCGTACTCAGCATCTATCCGTTGAACGCGTTTTTCCGACCATTTATAATGAAACGGAATTTATGAAATTTAATAATAAAGAATATTTCATTAAAGCATGGGTGAACCCCAGCTATTCATCAAGTCCTATCCTAGAATAACGAACAAAACCTCCCGATCGGGAG
Source organism: Guptibacillus hwajinpoensis (assembly GCF_020524165.1). GTDB lineage: Bacteria > Bacillota > Bacilli > Bacillales > Guptibacillaceae > Guptibacillus > Guptibacillus hwajinpoensis_D. The sequence continues at coordinate 405,680 of NZ_JAIVKU010000004.1, read as the reverse complement.
GTTTTGTTAGTTAAAATAATGATTTAACTGTTCAATCGCTGTTGATTGCATAATTAGCTTACCATACTCCATCACACGATAACTTGTAATTGTTGAAGGGTTTCCAAATTCCGCAAGCAATGCAACAAGAGAATCTAATTCAAAATCCGCAAATTCCTCTTCATCAAACTTGAGGTAAAATTGTGACTGAAAGGAGTAGAGCGTACCACCTTGAATTCCTACATTGATTAATCTTTTAGAAAGCCCAATAACATCCTCGAAGGATCGAAATTCATAAAATACTTCATCGCTTTCATCAAGAGTTACCTGCATTTCAATGTATTCATCATTATAATCATCTTCAAACTCACTTTCAGAGGAACCTTTTGTAACAATAACCACCATTCCTTGAGCAGGAAGAGAGAACACTTCTACCGCAATTGGACCATCCACTTTAAAGCCAAGTTCATCATCTGCTTCCATAATCATCTCACGAAAAAGCCTGTGAACTTTCGGTACGTCCTGCCATAGCTCTTCTTTTGTAATTCCACGTTCATTTAAATCATCATAAGTTAGAAAGATTTTTATTTTATCGTAAGTTAAACGTTCAAGACGCATCTATTTCCCCCCTACCGTCTGTCACCCGCAAATCCTTTGTTCATACTATATGTGATAATACAAAGATGGTTCATGGTTGACGATATTCTTCTAGTTTACACTGTAAAAGGAAGCTTAGACAAGTCATGACAACTATACACTAAGTTGTCAGCTTTTGAATTTTATCTTTAATCCACACGTCCCATTCTTCTTTACTGTTTCCAACGAAAAATGACTCATAGGCCTGTCTCTTTTCACCACGTAAATGTCCAATTGCAGCGCCCCCCACGCCTATCGTTAAATCTGAGAAACGCTGATCAAGGCGATCAACGAGATCGAGACATCTCGGTAAATTAGCCATTAGCGTACAAGATAAGAACAAAATTTTAGGGTCTGTATCTTCCACAACTGTTTCAATATCATCCTCAGGGATGCTTGAACCAAGATAGATGACTTCAAATCCTTTACGTCTTAAGTAGAGAGTGAAAATTAACAAACCAAGTTCATGGTACTCTCCTGAAGAACAAACCGCCATTACTTTTGGAAGGTAACCATCCACAGGGAGTGTATGAAAAATCATACCAATCCTTGACCTTAGAAAAGCACTTGTAAAATGCTCATGAGCGATCGTAATTTTTTCATTTTCCCAAAGGTCTCCAACCCTAACGAGCAGTTGAGCGAGGATGTCATGAACGACCTTATCAATACTAAATACAGAAAACGCCTGATTAAGTAAATCCTGCGCTTTATTCTCATCGAATGCTAAAAGTGCTTCTAAAATTTCATCGGCTAGTATATGAGCTCGATCTCTTTCCATATCTACTCCCATACTATCTGTATCCGTTGAATCGTTTCCATTTTCAAGCAGTTCCACAGCTTGACTTATTGTAAAACCCTGCTCTGTTTTTTGGACAAGCCATTTTAGAATAGACATATGTTCTTCCGAATAAAGACGATGACCTGCCTCATTTCTTATCGGAGAAATAATATTATAACGTCTTTCCCATGCCCTTAAGGTCCCAGGTTGTATACCCAATTTTTTTGAGACCGCTTTTATATTATACTTACCTGCAGACATCGTCATCTTCCCCTCTAGTACAGCCTTTATCACACCTAGTATAAGGGGTGAATGATGTTTGTGTAAACTTTGTATAAGCAATTTGCTGTTTTTTTGTATTTATTTCCTTTTTAATATAAAAATATGTGTTTCAGCCGGGGCCATTAGTCTCAAAGGTAAGGTTGTCGTACCATATCCATTACTGATAACAACAGTCGTCCCCTTCACTACTTTGATACCACCTTTTTCTCGGATTCCCCATCCTAATAGTCGAATCTGACCACCATGAGTGTGACCTGAAAGGATCAGCTGTATGCCACTATTATCAGGCCAATCTTGCTTTATATCAGGGTTATGACTAATTAAGATTTTCGTTTCTTCCGTTGCTTCTTTAACAGCATCTTCTAATGAGGCATTATCGGTAGATAAATCATCAATTCCCAATAAGCTAATCCCCTCATTGCCACGACGAAGTTTGATTGCTCGATTTTTTAGAATTTGAATACGTTCTTCAATTAGGAGCTTCTCAAGTTGCTCGGGATCTTCCTCATAATCATTATTCCCCCAAACAAAATAGCATGGTGCGATCAATTTTAATGATTTCATATTCTGGCGAACTTTCTCAAACGAAACTCCTTTTTCCATAACATCTCCACCAATCACCACAATATCAACCTGATTTTTCACTTTTTCTAACACTTTATTAGAGATGATCCGATTATGAGTGTCCGAAATAAAAAAAATTCGATAAGAATCGAAGCTTTCTGGTAAATTGGTGATCTCAATTTCTTTCGAAACAACTCTGTTTAGATGCGCCTCTATCCACATGTAGATCAGTAACAATACGCCAATTAAAACGACCCCAATTACATAAATCATGTGTCATTACTCCTCTGAAAATGCTTCAATTCTCTTGCTGCTCTTATATTAGCAGTTAAACCTCCATAAATAAATGCCATGACTAGGGATGCAAGTGACAGCCATAAATTCGTTTCAACCAATACCCAATAACCACCACTTAATAAACTTCCCTCAACCAACAAAGTGGTGAGGTGAGCTTTATTATTTATTCCTAAAGCAAGAAATGCCTCCACATGTTCTCTGATTACACGAGCTACGAAAAGAAAACCAAACAAAAAACAAAGTGCTCCAAACCCATAACGACCGCTGTTTAACATCAGGTCAGTAAACGTCATGCTTCTAAAATTTAAGTTGCTTTCGGCTAAGAACAGCAAACAAAAAATCGCTACAATCCTTATCAGTAAAAGCGGCATAGTAAAAACCCCCCACTCTAACGTATGTAAGAGTAGGAGGCTTTATGGGTACTAATCACTCATACTTCTTTTATATCTAGAACTTTAAATCCATTTTGTTCAAGTTTCGCAATAAACTGATCAATGTTTTCCTTTTTTTCAATCTTCATGACGATTCGTCTTACATTCTGATTCGATTCATCGAATGTAGACAATGAAATGATATTTTCATGAAAACTTTTTGCGATTTTCGCTAGTCTTGCAATCCGTCCTTCTGTTTCTGAAGAAGCAAAAGCAATTCTAATGCCTGGCTTACGCATGCCAAAAGCACTCTGGAATTGATCAAGTATATCCGACCGTGTAATAATACCTATAAAGTTCTCATTTTGATCAACTACAGCAACGAGTGGTGCGTTTTTTGCTAACAAAAGGGTGTTCTCAAATATTTCCTCTTGATCAACCGTGACATCTTTTTGGTACGCAATTTCACCTGCACTCGTTTCAGACAGGAATTTTTGCTTATCTGTCATTTCACTTTTAAAAAAAGCTTTATAAATACGATTAAACGTTACAATTCCCACGTACTTTTTTCCTTTAATTACCGGCACACCATCAATTTCTCGTTCTTTTAATACTTTTAATGTTTCATCTAACTTTGTGTCATCATTCACATAAACAGTTTCTCGAATTGGTTTCATCGCGCTTCGTACGTACATTGCTCTCACCTCTTTGTAAAATCATTACTCTTAATTAATACCACATTTTCAAGATAATATCCTTCTAAAATAAAAATTAATGATGAAATGGATCGTTTTCTTCCGTAAATTGGGCTTTTAAATTTCTTGAAGATTCAGTCTTTTTGAGGTAAGATTGAGATATAACCAGACCACTTTGGAACGGAAACAATAAAACGGAGATGATGGATCATGATCAACAAACTTAAAACCAAATCATTATTAGGAAATGAGGATTTGGATTTCAATCGTCGTTTAGGCATGCCCGTCGAAGTTTTCTGCCCAAAACTAAAAGATACTGTTGCCTTTGGAAAGATCGAAATGTTTGGAAAGGATGAACTCTCTATAAATGGAAACAATTTTCAAATTGAACAGTATCTCTTCTTTGGATGTCCTGAGCAAAGATAACGTTTATTTATAATATAAATTTATGTCATATGCCTCTTTTAAATAGTTAAAAACATCATGACGACTTTCCCACTGGTGTTGATCTTTAAATAGTTCATCGCTTCGATCTATAATCTCCAGTCTTAAAGACTCAAACTCATCCTCAGCTTTCTTGCTTTTTTTTGAAAACTTCCTTAACTGAAAGTAAGTGATTACACTGCTAATCACCAACATTATCGGCAATGATCGAATAGAAAGCTCACTTATAAAAAAAGATGTGCTATTTTCTAACTCGTACCAAACTAACCCGCCCATTGTAACTAATATAAATGCAAGAAGATATCCGTAGGTTTGTGACTTTGCTTTATACTGCTTTTCAGAGTTCTTTCTTTCCACTAATTCTTGTAATAGCACAATGGTTACTTTGGACTGTTGTGGTAGTTTCCATTCTTTTAGCGCGTCCACTTTCTCCCCCCCCTTAGTTGAGACTAGTTTATGCATGAACTAGCCTGGTTACGACTGGGGGGACTCATCAATTTTCAAAGAAAGTAGGAATACAGCAGGAAAAGAGAGACCATCCCAATAAAAAGGAGAGCGAGTATCCGAATTAGCGTGAAAGACGGGAGTTCTCTTTCTACACTTTCCTTACGTCGCGACTGCTTTTTTTTTGTGCTTTTATTACGGTGGTATTCCTTTCTAGAAGGCAGAGGTTTTTCGCTTTTCATTCAACTCACCTTTCATGATGTAATTACATTCGTGCTTTCTTTTTTATGAAACAGCCCATAATAAAATCAATTAAAAAATGTGCTGTGATCGTTGACAGTAAATTCCCAGTTACTTCGAATAAAATACCAATTAAAAAACTAATCCCAACCACAGAGATAAATAAGACAGGTTTAGAAAGATAACGAACATGTATAAGCGCAAATAACAAACTTGAAAGGATTAACCCAAAGCTCGTTTGAATAACACCTCGAAATAATAGCTCTTCACTAAATGAAATAATAGCTGACAGTATAAAAATATGAGAAATTGAAAGACGAGAAAAAATTCGTTCATTAATTCCTCCATCATCCAACATTTCTTCAGAGAGTATATGCATAAGAAAGAGATCAATTCCAATAACAAGAAAGGCTGTTCCTCCACCTAGGATGATGATCTCTATCCAGGAAAATTCGATTAATCCCAGAAAAAAAACGATATCTCCAAATAGAAAGAAACCGATGAATGTTGCTAGAAGAAGCAGAATTCCCTGGGTTAAATAAACATTTAGTAAAAGTTCTCGATCTGTTAATTGTTTCACTGCTTCAGCCTGTCGATTTCTCACCGTGATCCTCCTTACTTACGGTAAGTAATCGCTTCAATTCAACTCCCCAATCCACTACATGTTGCGCGGTAGGCTGTAACTGAGTATTACTTCCTTTATATCGTTGAAGGTTTAGCCCACAATAATCACAGCAGAAATTCACCTGATGATTTGATTCTCCAAACCTCTCTAATAAACCTTTTCTTCTGCACTGCTTTTCTTCTAGCCAGCTTTTAAATCGAAACCATTTGAGAAGCTTTGCTTTTCGATGTTGTTCTGTGGCTGTTAGAATTTCCCTTAAACAGGACTCTACTTCAAATGTTTGAATCTCTTTATTTTGGACAATACCTAGCCCTTCTAATTGATGGAGCAAATAACGCCATGCTGTTTCGGTAAAGTCAAATCGATTTCCTTCGCGTTCAAGCTGAAAACTGGAGTATGTTGTTCCTACTCTACCTGAAAAGTCTCGTAACACTTCTTTTACTTCTTGTTCCTTTGGGAGTTCTGAATCAATAAAAGAAAGTGGCAAAAACTCATCTTCTTCTGTATACAAGTGAATCGCGATGGATGAAAGTTGATCTCTTCCTGCTCGACCAATTTCTTGCAAATAGCTTTCAATGGTAGAAGGTGGATGAAAATGAATCACAAATCGGATATTGCTTTTGTTAATTCCCATCCCAAAAGCATTGGTTGAACATATAATCGAAAGTTCATCATTTAAAAACTGTTGTTGAATTAAAAGACGATCTTCCTGTTCCATTCCCGCGTGATACGCTGCACATTCTCTCCCTTCATCACTCAATGCTTTTGCTAACTTATCTGCCCACCTTCGACTTGAGAAGTAAATAATTCCTGGACCTTTGAGTTCAAGTGCATATTCCTTAACTGCTTGGATCTTTGCTTCAAGCGAAGAATGTTTTTCAAGCTTAATCGCAATATTAGGACGATCTACACTATGTACGTGAATAGCTGGATTGCTCATATTTAATTGACGAAGAATATCATGACGAACATCTTCAGTAGCTGTTGCAGTAAGAGCAAGGATTGGTGGAGAACCAAACGCTTCCCGTATCTCTCCAAGCTTTAAATAGTCTGTTCTAAAGTCATGTCCCCATTGTGATATACAATGGGCTTCATCCACCACCATTAATTCAATGTTTATTTTCTTTAATGCCTGATAGACAAAATTATTCTGAAGAATTTCTGGTGATACATAGATAAACGAATAATAGGATAAATCCTTTAGAATATCCATTCTTTTCTCAAATTCTAAAAAACCATTTAATGCGATAACCCGCTTTTCCCCTTGTGCTTTCAGTTGCTGAACTTGATCTTCCATTAATGATACTAGCGGGGAAACAATAAGAATGGGAGAAACTCCCGCATAAAAGGGTAGTTGATAACATAGCGATTTCCCTGCCCCTGTAGGAAGCATAGCGAAAACATCTCTTTTGTTGAGCACGTCAGAAATAATTTGTTCCTGACCAAAACGAAACTCACGATAGCCAAAATGTTTATATAATAGATCTGTTAACGGCATTAAATCCCTTCTTTGCAAAGAGTTAATCGAATTTCAAAATAGGTATATTGATCTTTCACATAGTTCTTTATTAATTTTAATCGCTGACTCTTGATCTCCTTACTAGCTAACCGAATATCCGCTTGTGCCTTTGGGTCTACAAATGCATCAATAGAGAATTCGGGAACATTAATCGCAATTTCCACAAGATGATCCTCGATCGTGCTCCTTTTAAGCCGGCGAAGATGAACGATTTGCTCTATCGTCATACCAGATTCTAATAGCTTATAGGTTTGCTTTGTTGATAACGTTAACGGTAGCTCTTCGCCTTCTCCTTCTATCATTGACGCAAGAATTGGAGATTGCCCTGAATGGTTTTGAACCCACTTGAGGATAGCGTGGATGACACTTTGAAGACGTATCGATGTTTCTTCATAGCTGATTTTTTGCATATCAGCTAATTGGCTAATGGTTAAACCCGTTCTTCCTATGCCGCTAAGTCTCATTACAAACATAGAGGCGTCGCGATCTGGTAGTTTGTTGAGAATCGTTTGCATTTCTTGAAACAGATTTTCTGCGACGGTCACTCGCTTTTCTTTAGTCATTGGGAAATGTTTTTTTACCCAGTTTTGAATTGTTTCGTCTTTACTAATCGGATAGAAACTCATGTTACCACGAATTGAATAAGAAAGGCTTTGAACGAATAAACTAAGCCGCTGCCAATATAAATCACTTACCTTATGGTACTGCCAACCTGCTAAATATTCTGGTAAAGGGTTTGAAGCCAAGAAAGAAGTTAATGCTTCTCTCCCACTTGAAGTAATTTCGTAACCCTCATGTTGATTTGGTTTAATTAAACCAGCTTCTTGGAGTGAGGACACATGTTGCTCGAGTTTTGCCCGGTTTAACTTTTTTAACACCCCAAAGAACTGTCCTATATTAAAAAGCTTTCCATCCTGAATCGTTTGAGAAGATTTCTTTCCAGTTAGAAGATGGTAAACGGCTGATAGTGAACGCTCTCCTTTAAACCGGTCAAAAATATATAATAGCACAACGTCAAAATATTGCATGAATCCATCACCTATTTCCTTACGTATTATTGTATCAAATTTTTTCATTAGTTTACTTCTTTTAAAACCGGGTAAGACTCAAATAGGTGTTAATAAAAGGATTAAACTATTGAAAAGTCAAGGCATGACCTTTACAATAAGATTATTAAAAACTTTCATTTGCGAATAAAAGGACGATGAAAGGCATATAGAAGTATTGAATAGGAGGTTAAAATCATGGCTAAGTATACTATTGTAGATAAAGACACATGTATTGCCTGTGGAGCTTGTGGCGCAGCAGCACCTGATATTTATGATTATGACGACGAAGGTATTGCATTTGTAACACTTGATGATAACGAGGGAATCGTTGAGATTCCTGAAGTACTTCACGAAGATATGATGGATGCGTTTGAAGGTTGTCCTACTGATTCCATCAAAATTGCTGACGAGTCTTTTGATGGAGACGCAACAAAATTTGAATAATTCTTGTTAGAAATCCCTGATTTTTTAATCGGGGATTTTTTTATTTATAAGTTTCCTTAGGAAATATCGCTATAGAAATTGACACTTTAGTGCTTTCATGATAAAAAGTAAAGTATTAGTTTTCTAAAAAATGCGAAGAGAGAGACAAAGGGAGTGGAGAAGTTGGCTTACGTTCTAGTAACTGATGGTATTAAAGAAGATGGTTTACAGCCGCTGTTAAATGAAAGTACACTCACATGTGACATTGGATCTTTAAATGATTACAGTGATCGTCTTGATCAGTATGAAGCTTTGCTTGTCAGAAGTGCTACAAAAGTAACCGCAGAAGTGCTTGACCAAATGCCAGCATTAAGAATTGTTGCGAGAGCAGGCGTTGGAGTAGATAACATTGATATTGATGCAGCAACAAAGCGAGGCGTCATTGTTGTAAATGCTCCGGATGGAAATACGATTTCTACGACAGAACATACTTTTGCAATGATGGCTTCTTTAGCTCGAAACATCCCGCAAGGAACCTCTTCTTTAAAAAGCGGGAAATGGATGAGAAAGCAATACGTTGGTACGGAACTTAGTGGAAAAACACTTGGAATTGTTGGAATGGGACGCATTGGAACTGAACTTTCTAGACGAGCCAGAGCTTTTGGGATGGACGTTGTCGTTTTTGATCCATTCTTAACCAATGATCGAGCTGAAAAGTTAGATGTTCAGTCTGTTGAATTTAATCATTTACTTGCAGTAGCAGATATCATTACTGTTCACACGCCGTTAACGGATAAAACCCGTGGTCTTTTAAATGAAGAAACCCTTGCCAAAACGAAAAAAGGGGTATTCTTAATCAACTGCGCTCGTGGTGGTATTATCGATGAACAAGCCCTTATTCCATATTTGGATTCAGGACACATTGGTGGTGTAGCACTAGATGTTTTTGTTGCAGAACCACCAGAAGCCGACCATCCACTTCTTCGTTATGATCAAGTAATTGCCACTCCACATTTAGGCGCTTCTACAAAAGAAGCTCAGCTTAACGTAGCTGCTCAGGTTGCTGATGAGGTCCTCCATTTTCTAAAAGAAAAACCGATTCGAAACGCCATTAACTTACCAGGTTTTTCTAAGGAAGAATATGAAAAAATCAAGCCTTATTATGAGCTTACTCGTAAAATGGGTAGCATTCTGTCTCAATGTATGAAATCTGCGGTGAATCTAGTAGAAGTCACTTATGCCGGTAAACTGACTGAATTGGATACCGCTATTTTAACAAGAAACTTGATGGCCTCTTTCCTAAAGTCAAGATTAGATACGACAGTAAATGAAGTTAATGCGCCTTCAATCGCAAGAGAAAGAGGAATTACTTATGGCGAAAAGCACAGTTCTGAAACTCATGGATATTCAAACCTTATTTCGGTTTCAGTAAAAGGAGATAAAGAAGCCTTCTCTCTTCAAGGAACTTATATTAAAGAATATGGTGATCGAATCACGCAATTAAATGGGTTTGATATTGACTTCCACCCTCAGGGTCATCTTCTCTATATTCAACACAATGACCGCCCCGGAGTTATTGGTAACGTTGGAAAAGTGCTTGGTGAACATGAAGTCAACATCGCCACCATGCAAGTAGGGAGAAAAACCGCCGGTGGTGAAGCGATTATGATGTTATCGTTTGATGCACCATTACCGAAGAATATTGAGGAAACGCTAGAAGCCGTACAGGATATCGTGAAGGTTGAACAAATTGGTGGTGTTTAATGGTAATAAAAAGGAACAAGAGCGACTAACTCTTGTTCCTTTTTTCTATAAGGCGATTGATTTTCGCTCCCCTTTTTCAAACGTCATTAACTTAGAGTACCCTACCGACTTCGCCAGAGCTACGGCTTGATCATAATCTGCCCCTACGTCTGTAGGCACGTGAGCGTCTGATGAGAGAACAATCGGAATGTCCTTCTCGTAGCACATTTTTAAAAGCACAGGATCGGGATAGAGCTCTCCTACAGGCTTCCTTAACCCTGCTGTACTTATTTCAACACATGTTTTTGATTGGGATAACGCATTTGTTGCTCGATCATATTGTTCTAGGAGAAAGTCGCGGCTTTTAGGCTTGTATTTAAAAATCTTTACTAAATCAAGATGGCCAACGATATCAAATAAATTTGATTCTGCTAGCGTAACAACTTGATCAAAATAGTTACGGTAGACCGTGTTAATATCTCTTTCATCCCAAAGATGACGATATTCTGCTAAATCAATGCCAAAATCATCCACCCAATGAATTGATCCAATTACGTAATCAAAGTTATAACTAGAAATAAATTCTTTCATCTCTTGATGTTTCCCAGGTGTGTAATCCATTTCAATAGACATTTTAACGTTCATGCCTTTCTCTTCAGCTTGTTGAAAGAGACGAACATAATCCTCCATGTGGTACCATCTTCGTTCATTCACCCATGGATTACTTAAAATATTTTGCGTTTCAAAAAAATGATAAGCATGCTCAGAAATACCAAAATGACTCACATTCTTTCGCTTTGCTTCCTCAACAAACTGAGATAAATAGTCTAGAGTTAATGTACCTTTCTCAAGATGATTATGATAATCCGTATACATAGCTTCAGCTCCTTTTATCGCACTAGTTTGACAGTTTCCATTATTATTGTAACGTATTAACGGGAAGAAAGGATACCTTTCCCTCTTTGTTTTCGATCTTTCCTCCTCATTTTCTTTACCAAAAAAGCTTCCGCAATTCACGGAAGCTTTCATTATTCGTTCAGCGCCTGTCACTCTGACTTATCTGGGATAAAGAACGAGAATGTGGTCCCTTCTCCGCTTTTACTGTGAACGGAAATATGACCTAGATGAGATTCAACAATATTGCGAGCAATCGCTAATCCTAGACCAGTTCCTGCTCGACCCCTTGTACGCGCTTTATCAGCTTTATAGAAGCGTTCAAATACAAATGGAAGGTCATCCTCAGGAATGCCGGATCCTGTGTCTGTGACGTCAAATTGGACGCCTTTTTCAAGTGATGTAATTAGTAAGCTCACTTCACCTTCACCTGGTGTATGCCTTACAGCATTGTCTAACAAATTCGTAAGTACCTGTTCGATTCTATCCGGATCAATCATCAACATTCGATCCTGATTCGAGACGTGGAACTTTAGATTTACATCACGATCACGCGCAAGACCAGAAAATTTTCGTAATATCCTTTGGCCAAAATCTTGTAAATGAACCGAGCTATAATGTAATTCATTGTGACCTGCTTCCATTCTAGCAAGATCGAGCAATTCATTCACTAACCTTCCCATTCTGAGGGATTCATCATAAATGATTTGAGCTACTTCTTTCTTCTCTTCCTCACTGCTCGCGATATCATCCACAATCGCTTCGCTATATCCTTGCAGCATCGCAATTGGCGTTCGTAACTCATGTGAGACATTCGCAATGAAGTCTTTTCTTAACTTATCAAGCCTACGTTCTTCTGTCATATCGCGAAATACCGCAACTGCCCCTCGAATTGTAGACTGATTATAGAGAGGCGTCATCACGACAACCCAACTTCTTCCTTGAAACTCCACTTCAGTCAGCTGCTCACGTTCAAGCATGACGACTAAACTGAACAATTCATTGATATCCTCCGGCACTTCCCTTTCAGGATCCTCTTCCATTCCCTGTTCGTAGTACCAAGCTTTTAGAAATCGTTCAGCAGGTGGATTCGTACTTAAAATCGCACCTGTTTTATCAAAGGTAATAACCCCATCAGCCATACTGCTCAAAATACTCGAAAGCTGCTCTTTCTCCTGATTCAATGCGGTAACATAATTATTTAACTGTCGTCCCATACGATTAAACGCAACAGAAAGTTCGCCTATCTCATCATGAGTCACCATTGGAACTTTTGTATCGAACTTCCCTTTAGCTACCTGAGTAGCTGCTTCTCTCATTTTGAGTAATGGAGCAGTTATACGGGTTGATAAGAAAAAAGCAAAAATAGTTGTTAACACAATAGCAATTCCAGCAGCTATGTAGATTAAATTCCGAGCCTGACTGGTTGTCTTCGCAATAACATCAAGGGATTGGTATAAAAACACAGCACTATCATCTTCCCCATCAATTTCCATTGGCACTCCTACAATCAAGAGCTCATTATGCGACTCAGGATCGAGATCCGTTTCAAAATCTCCCTGTTTCACAACGGTTGTTCGTTCAGTAAAAACATCTTTTAGAATAGGATCTTCTTTAAATAATTCCAATGGTAATTTTGGTAGTCCATGCGAGTTAGGTGAATACCATAATTCTCCGCTTTCTTCTTTATCAATGATCATCACCCTCGTAGGGTAAAAGTCCGTAATTTCCCAGGCGGTTTCAAGCGCTTGATCACGATCATCATATCGCTCTATAACAGATGCCACTTTATTAGCTAGTCTCTCCATCTGTTCAGCTTCTTTTTCAACATGAAAATCTTCGAAAAATTGAAGTAACAAAATCGTTAAAATGGATAATACAAACGCAACCAATAGGATAATAGTCAGCCAGAGCTTACCAACTACACTTCTCCAAATCATTAGTCTTTAACTGCCTCGAACTTATACCCAACACCCCAAACTGTTGAGATCATCGCAGCTGCTTTTGGAGAGACTTTGTTTAATTTCTCTCTCAGTCGTTTTACATGAGTGTCAACGGTACGAAGATCTCCAAAAAATTCATAATTCCATACATCTTTCAATAGGTCTTCACGAGAGAACACTTTATCCGGGGCTTTTGCAAGGTAATACAAAAGCTCATATTCTTTCGGTGTTAAATTAATGATTTGCTCTTCTGCTAGGACTCGATGGGCATCATGATCAATCGTGAGATGCGGAAACACAATCACGTTTTTAGTGGTTGTTTCTGTTTGTAGAAATTTAGTCGTTGAAGACCTTCTTAGCAATGCCTTCACTCGAAGTACGACTTCCCGCGGGCTAAATGGTTTGGTAATATAGTCATCTGCTCCTACTTCAAATCCCTGAACACGGTTAGCTTCTTCCCCTTTCGCTGTTAACATAATGACAGGGGTCGCTTTTTGTTCTCGCATTTGCTGACAAACTTCAATGCCATCCATTCCTGGTAACATGAGATCAAGCAAAATGAGATCAAAGTCCTCCTCAATCGCAATTTCGAGTGCCTGTTCACCATTTTCTGCTTCTTCAATTTCATAGTTTTCTCTTTCTAGATACATACGTAGTAACTTACGAATACGCTCTTCGTCATCTACAATTAATATTCGTGCATCTTTTTCCAAGAAGATTACCTCCTACATGAGCTCATGTGTTCTATTCTACCATGTATTTAGCCTGTCAGACCAGCGCCAGGAAGTGATGCTATTTATCCTCAGTCACAATATGCCAGTAAACCATGGGTAATAACTGAACTGACTACCACCTTCAGCTTATAAGAAAACCTTCACTATTCGTGAAGGTTTTCTTTGTTATGCATAAGAGTGAAGACCAGAAATAACTAGATTAACGACCACTAGATTTAGCATAATAATCACAAACCCAACGACTGCAAGCCAAGCTGATTTTTCACCTTGCCAGCCTCTTGATAGACGTAGGTGCAGGTATGCCGCGTAAAAGAGGAACGTCACCAGTGCCCAAACCTCTTTAGGGTCCCATCCCCAAAATCTTGTCCAGGCAGCCTGTGCCCAAATCATTGCGAAGATGAGGGCGCCAAGTGTAAAAACTGGAAACCCTATCGCAACAGCTCGATATTGTATTTCATCTACAAGTTCTTCGTTTACATTTTTAAGGGCAGGTTGAATAGCTGCGCCAATTCGCTTGCGTAAAATCAACCTAATCAAGGCATAAAAGACGAGTCCACCAACCATTGACCAAATTAACGTATTCAGTTTATGAGCAGCTTTTTCTCCCTTCATCCAGCCAGGCGCTTCAAAAAGAGGTCCAAATTCATTACCACTTACGTATTCCCCATCATTTGGACCAGCGAGCGCTGGTAACGTATAATCTACTGTCACTTGTTGCTCATTCTGATCAACAAATTGATAAGTAGAGGAATATCCAGCTGCTTCAAAACCAAGTGAAAGAACAACAAACGCAATCGTACTAATTAAAGAGTACATCACAAATTCAAGCCAAAAAGTCGACTTGCTTGCTTTCGATTGATTTACCGTTTTAACAAGGTAAACAAGTCCCGCGGCAAAACTTATGGATAAAATCCCTTCACCAAGAGCTGCTGTAGTGACATGAATTTTAAGCCAATTGCTTTGCAGAGCTGGGATCAGCGGTTGAATATCTGATGGAAATACACTTGCATAAGCGATGACAATAATAGCGACTGGCATGGCGAATACGCCGATAACATTACTTCGATAGATTAAGTAGATAATCAAGAATGCAAAAACCATTGCCATCCCGAAAAATGTTGTAAATTCAAATAAGTTACTAACCGGGGCATGCCCAGCTGCAATCCATCTCGTAATAAAATAACTCAATTGAAAAAGAAATCCGATCGTGGATAAAGCAAAGCCCCACATTCCCCATTTTTTTGCGTGAGTTTCTTCATCTGATTTTCTCCATTTTCTTCCGAATAGAGAAATAGCAAAAATGATACTCGCTGCAAAGTAGATAAAGAAAGCGACATAAAGCAAGTTACTGCTTAATTGAGCCATCTTATCTTGCCTCCCTTCGTGCTAATCATCTATTTCTTTTGTTCTGCCTGATCCATTGGCATTTGAAGTCCAGTTTGGGACGTGATACTTTCAAGCTCACGTTTTAGTCCATACCAGTTTTTATTGGTGTGAGAAGATAACCAGATGTCATGCTCTTTTCTTCGAATCCAGATTCGACGATGATTCCAGTACATTCCCTGAATAACACCGATCATAAAGATGGCTCCGCCGATTCCGAGAATCCATAACGTGTTGTCTTTCCTTACAACAAGTCCAGACACATTTTTTGTATCTACATTTTGAAACGACATTTTGTAATCATTTTCCCCGAGCGGCTCTAAATTCTGTTTAATGGCAACAAAAGCTACTTCTCCATCCGGGTGATCCGGTGAAACCATGTTTAGAATAAATGCAGGATTATTGGGAACTTTCGATTTAGTCGTCGGTTCACCATCGTCATTAAATTCAAAATCAGGAAAATAATCCATTACTTCTACACGATACCCATTCTCAAGATCATATGATTTTTCTGGATTATACAAATCAATCGTAAGGTCTCCGACAGATTCCCCGGATTCCTTATTGTCCATTGTAAAGGACATCGATTGAAGTTCATTTAACTTATAATCTACTTGGTAAATCGCATAACCATCGAACTTAAGAGGCTTATTGACTTGAATAGGATGCTCTTTTACTTTCTCAAGGTTCGGATCAGTTCCGGCAATTCTTTCCCCAACCTGCTTATATAACACAGCATCTGTTTGGTAGTTTTTCGCAACAGCAGCTTGTCCTGATTCTTCTATCGCATTTTTGAATTTTTCATCGTTATTGTCATAGGTTTCTAATATAAACCCATCGCTTTGTAAATAATAAGCCTCTTCAGTGCCTTTAATTTTTTCTGTTTCGCCTTCTCTTAACCAGAGAACTTCATCCACATACATTCCAGGGAAAAAGCGAAGCATGCCACCGATCAAAAAAAGTATAAGTCCAATATGATTCACATATGGTCCCCATCTCGAAAATCGGTTTTTCTCAGCGAAAAGGTGACCATCTTCTTCTTTTACGTGATACCGCTTATTTTCTAAAGCTTTTTTAATATCCTGTAATTCTGCCGTATCTTCATTAATTTCTGTAACACCAAAATATTTTTGGCGTTTCATAAAGCTCTCATGACGAATGACACGCTGTTTTTTTAATGAGCGGTACAATGGAACAAATCGATCAAGACTTGCAACAATTAAAGATAGTCCGAGTGCAGCAATTAAAAGCATGTACCACCATGAGCCGTATAAATTATGAAAACCAAGGTCATAATACAGTTGGCCAAGTACGCCATATTGTTCTTTGTAATATACTGTCGGGTCTGACAGTGGTGGTATGTACATTTCTTGTGGGAAGATCGTGCCTATTGCAGAAGCAACGAGTAATAATATGATGATCCATATTCCAACCTTAACGGACGAAAAAAAGTTCCAGATCTTATCAATGATCGTCGTTTTGTATGTTTGAGACCTCCGCGCACTTCCCTCGTATCTCATATTAAGCAGTTTCTTAGATTCTATATCTCCTTGAAGCGGTTTACCACATACTTCGCATATCTCAGTTCCATAAGGGTTTACATGTCCGCATTCACAGGTGATGTTTTTGTCGCTCATTGGAACACCCCATTACGGTTGGATTTGCTTCATATAGCTATCAATAACATTCTCTGAAAGACTAGCTTCCGTTTTTTGAACGACCTTTCCATCCTTATCAATTAAAAAGGTTACTGGAATTGGCCCAACTCCATAGTGATTGGTTACATCATTGCTTTTATCAAGCAACACAGGAAAACTAAGATTATACCGATCAGCAAAACTTTCTGCAGTCAATTTAGGTTCTGAAACGTTCACTGCAAGGATCTCGACGCCTTTTTCTTTGTATTCTTTATACTTTTTATCCATTGCTGGCATCTCATCTTTACAAGGCTCGCAATAGGTTGCCCAGAAATTCAAAAAGACACCTTTTCCTCTGTAGTCTTCAAGCTCTACTTCATTTCCTTCTAAATCCGTTAAAATAAAGTTAGGTGCCTGATCTCCGGCCTGTACGATTCCGCTTTCATTTGCGAAGAAGTTTGTATAGAACGTATAGCCGACTGCTATAAAGACAATTGCCAATATAACAGTCCGCACGATCAGCCGGTTTTTCTTTTTCATCGAACCAACTCCAATCAAACAAAGCAATACTACTCTCACTATAACGTGTCGTTAAGGGGTCACCTTATCGTTTTTTTGAATTTTGTGTGACAGCTTGGTTACGAAGCTGCTTCACTTCGTAAGGTTTTAGCTCACGATAATCTCCAGGATTCATGCCAGTAAGTTCTAAAAATCCATATCGTTCTCGCTTTAACTTCTGTACAGGATAACCTAATGTTTCGAACATACGACGGACTTGACGGTTTTTCCCTTCATGAATCGTTAGTTCTACAATCGATTTCTCCTTTTGTTTATCAACGGACAAGATTCTTGCGCGTGCTTTAGAGGTTTTGCCATCTTCAAGCTGGACACCTCTTTCAAGCTTTTGAATAGTTTCTTTGTTCATTAAGCCTTTCACTTTGGCCACATACACCTTATCAACATGATAACTTGGGTGCATGAGCTTATTCGCAAAATCACCATCATTTGTTAGGAGCAGGGCCCCTGACGTGTCGTAATCAAGTCTTCCAACAGGAAAAACGCGCTCTTCGATTTCATGGAAATAATCGGTGACCGCTTTTCTTCCTTTATCATCTTCTACTGTTGAAATGACACCTGTTGGTTTATAAAACAAAAAATAAACCGGTTCTTCTCGTTCTACCGGAATCCCGTTCACTTCGATTTTACAGCGTTCAGATACCTTTGTGCCAAGCTCCGTTACGACTTTGCCGTTAACTTTCACTCGACCTTCTTCAATCAATGTTTCTGCTTTTCGTCTAGACGTTACTCCAGCTTGAGCAATTACTTTTTGCAAACGTTCCATCAAATTCACCTCACTAAAACATCATACTCTTGTCACAGTCAAACCTCAAGCACAGATTCATTCTATCATTTATTATGCTCAAACTGGAATGTTCCAAACCTTCAGTCAACATAAAAAAGAACCATCGCATGAGATGGCTCTTATCCAAAAACGATGGTGACAAAAATAACCGCTGCTGCCATTCCTACAAGGTCTGCTAGCAGTCCTACTTTCAATGCATTTCCCATCCGTTTTATACCGATCGCTCCAAAGTAGACCGTTATCACATAAAGCGTCGTATCCGTACTCCCCTGCATTGTAGAAGCTAACCTTCCAACAAATGAATCTGGCCCATAAGTACTAATGATATCCGTCGTCATGGCGAGCGCACCTGTCCCAGAAATAGGGCGGATAAGGGCTAACGGAACAATTTCAGTAGGTACTCCAATCGCCTCTAACGGCACTTTTAATAAACTGCTTAGAAAAGCCATTGCTCCTGAAGCTCTAAATACAGAAATAGCAACCATCATTCCAACAAGATATGGAACAATTGAAACTGCAATGGAAAGCCCCTCTTTGCCGCCTTCCACAAACGTTTCATAGGTCGGAACTCTCTTCCACGTTCCATACGCTAGAATAAAGCCAATCATCAAAGGAATGATCCATATTGATGCATTCACATCGAATCCCTCCCTTTGCTTCTTCTATAAAAAAAACGATCAATGAGAATTGCTCCAATAGTCGAACACGCTGTTGCAGCAATTGTGGTGCCTACGATCTCCGTCGGTGATACAGAACCATACTTCATCCTAATTGCGATTACGCTAGTTGGGATCAGTGTTAAACTAGAGGTGTTAAGAGCTAGCAACGTAATCATGGATCTCGATGCGTTATCTTTCATTTGATTAAGCTTCTTAAGTTCTTCCATTGCTTTTATCCCCATTGGTGTAGCTGCATTTCCAAGCCCAAACATGTTTGCCATCATGTTTGAGAGAATATACCCCATTGCTGGGTGCTCTGGTGGTACTTCAGGAAAAAGTTTTTTAGCAATGGGTTTAAATCCCTTCCCCAATAAGTCAAGCAGTCCAGATTTTTGAGCAATTTTCATTAATCCAAGCCAAAAGACAAGAACACTCAACAACCCAATACAGACCGCTATTGCTTCTTCTGCACCTGTAAAGATTGCTTTATTCACTTCTTCCATCGTTCCATTCATAAGCGCGTAGAGGATACCTAGTAGAAATAAACCAGCCCAGATGAGATTAACCATTTAACTCACGCCCGGTGTCAATCGTAAATAGGTCTTTAAATAATTTCCAAAATCCTTTCGCTTCTTTCTTAGTTGACTCATATATGATTGGTGCTTTAATGACTGTTTCATTATTTAATTTAACGAAATACATGCCGACCGGCTCATTTGAACCAAGCTTATCCCAATTATCTCTATCCGGTGGTTTTACGAGTTGGATCGTTGATTTAACCTGGTTCCTTTCTTCTTTGGTTAACGGGTAAGTAAGATCCCTACTTAAAACTACGTTACCTTTGTAAGGTTCTTTTTTCACGGCCTTTAAGGTTCCTTTTGGCTCAAGAAGAGTAAGCTCATAGTTCGAGAAACCCCAATTAAACATTGAAATATGATCATTCCAGTCATCAGGAGCATCTAACGTGACAGCAATTAGGGTCATTCCGTCTCTTTCTGCTGTTGAAACAAGCGTTCTTTTTGCCCGTTTCGTATAACCGGTTTTCCCTCCGGTCGAATCAGAATATAAGTTCAATAATTTATTTTTGTTACGCCATACATAATCCCAATCTTCAGATGCATTGGGAGCCTTATGTACCTTTGTGCTTGAAATAATCCGGTACGTCTCATTATTCATAGCATACTGCGTTAAAATCGCCATATCATAAGCTGTTGAAAGATGATTTTCATGATCATCTAAACCGTGTGGATTCATAAATACGGTGTGCGACATCCCAATTTCTTCTGCCTTTTGATTCATTAACGTCACAAAACCCTCTAAGCTTCCCCCGACTTCTTCAGCTATAGCGACCGCAGCATCATTTCCCGAACGTAGCATTAATCCATACACTAAATTTTCAAGCGTGATCTTTTCTCCTTCTTTTAAGTAAAGAGAGGATCCTTCCGTTCCGGCAGCGTTATGACTAACCGTCACTTTTTCATTCATTTTTCCTGATTCAATAGCAAGAATAGCCGTCATGATTTTTGTGATACTTGCTATTCTTCGTTGGGTATAAGCGTCCTTCTCATAAAGAACTCTCCCTGTTTCTTGTTCAATTAAAATAGCGCTTCTTGCTGAAACGCCAATCCCGCTTGCAAATACCTCTCCTGGAATCATGAGAAACAGCAGAGCGGCAATTAAAATAAAGACGCCAATTTTTGTGTTTAACGATTTCATCATGACATCCACGTCCCTTAGGCCCTGTATTTGTACAAGTCTATGAGCCTAAATGGTGGGATATGTCTCTCAATCCTCTTTCACATTTGAAAAAACAATTTGATAATCTGTGACATCTCTTAACGCCTTTTCTTCTACAGGTATTCGTACTTTTAATAGCAAGAAAGCATTTAAAAGTGTAAAAACAGCCGCTGTAATGTAAGAGGAAAAAATAAGTGGGAGAGACATGATTTCAAGTGCCACAATGACATAGTTAGGGTGTTTCATAAACCGATAAGGTCCCTTTTGTATGACATTCGCTTCTGGTAGCACAATGATTTTCGTATTCCAAAACCTTCCAAGACTTCGAATTGTCCAAAACCGAAGAACTTGTGCAAAAACAAATATCCCTAACATCATCATCCAAATCATCGATAATGAAAAGCCACGTATCATGGTTTCAATGCCTACGGCTAAAAGAAAACTGATGTGTAGCCATACAATGTATTTGTAATGATCCTGACCTACTTCCTTCGCCCCTCTTGCTTTCATCCACCTCTCATTTTTCTTTGCAAGATGTAGTTCACCTAAACGCTGAATGACAAGAATACTAAAAATCCCAGCAAACAAAAGACCCATTTACGTCCCACCCTTCTCCCATTTTAAAAGCACCAATTCTGAACAGAATCCTGGTCCAAGAGCAGCCATAAGGCCAATATCTTCTTCATTACATCCATTGCGCAGAAATTGATCCAGTACGTATATTACCGTGACGGAGCTCATGTTACCGTACTGTCTTAACACCTCCCGAGACACCGATGTCATTGCATGACTGAAATTCAGTGCTTCCTCATAAGCAGTTAATACTTTTGTTCCTCCAGGATGGGCGATAAAATAATCAATCTCGTCCGTGCTTTTATTCAAAGAGGAAAGAAACTGTAATACATTGGGTTCAAGCCAATTTGCGACGATTGACGGAATCGACTTAGAAAAAACAACGTGTAAGCCTTCATTGCTTACTTCCCAACCCATCACACCTTCCGAATCCTTCATTAATGTCGATCGGGTAGCAATGACTTTAGGAAGACTGTTCATGTTTGTCCGTTCTTTAATAGGTGACTGATCTCCAATCATTAATACCGAAGAAGTTCCGTCTGCAAATAAGGCTGTTCCTATGAGATTACTTTTTGAAAAGTCGCCGTGTTGGAAAGTTAAACTACACAATTCCACATTAATAACAAGAACAGCCTCCTCCGGGTGAGCAAGGCAATAATCGTGTGCTCTTGCAATACCTGAAGCTCCACCTGCACAGCCAAGCCCCCAAATCGGAATTCGTTTTGTATGAGAAGAAAATGGAAGAACATTCATCAGTCTTGCCTCAATGCTTGGCGTTGAAATACCTGTCGTTGAAACAAAAAAGATCGCATCCACGTCTTCACAGCTTACTGCCTCATTTAGATAAAATGGATTTTGAAGACAGTCCTCAACTGCTTTTTTAGCGTATTCAACAGCTAGGGTAATGTATCGCTCGTTTTTCTCTTCAAAAGTAGGTCCGGTACTATACCATTCTAGCGGCATCGCAAAATATCTTGTATCGATTCCTGCACTTTCAAAAACAGGAAGAAGGCGTTCGATATCTTTAAAGTGTTGACCAAACTGTTTTTTTGCAAATGAGGCCGCTTCCTTTTGCTCGAGGCAATAAGGGGGTAAACATTTCCCGATTGATAAGATCATCGACTCTTACTCCTTTTACCTTTTCAACTAGTTTTCGGAATCCTTCTCCTTTTTATACAGGAAGTTCCAGTTGATCAAAACTTATTCCTCTTGTTTCCGAATTAAAATCTACCTAACAAAAAAGATGCCTCCATTCCGAGGCATCTCTCCTAATTTCCCTATTCGTCATTGTGTTTCTTAATGTTCAATATAGTCGTGTAAAGTTCTGGTATATTTGTCTTTTCAAGTGTGCTGAAAAAGTCGTCTTCACTATTGATATAGAGGCGCTTCCTCCCAGGGTAAGACGAGAGGAGATTCAAAGCAATCGCCTCATGTAATGGCACCTCATACTCCCATATTCCTTTAGCTTCCGCAGTCTCACTAAAGATAGCAGGATACAAGACATGAAATTTCTTTTCATTTCCGTCATGGATATAGGTGACAGTAGAGCGAACAAATGAGTCCTCCGGGGAATTCGATCGCTCTTTTTCCAGGTGTTCATAGGTGACATCAATAATTTTCATCGATCATCCTCCTTCACCAGTGACATCCGTCTATTCTGGAAGTTCTTGAAACTTCTCAAAGAATAAATCTGCTTCATCGTCCTCCTTATCTTCGCTTCCATCTGGAAGTGGCGGGAGATCTTTAATTGAGCTTAATCCAAAATGAAAAAGAAACTCTCGTGTTGTTCCATAAAGAATTGCTCTTCCAGCTTTTTCAGCTCTTCCGGCTTCTTTAATAAGCAATTTACTCATTAAAGTTTGAAGAGGCTTATCTGTTTTTACCCCTCGAATCTCTTCTATTTCAATTCTCGTAATCGGTTGTTTGTATGCGATGATCGCAAGTGTTTCTAAAGCAGCTTGCGACAGAGTATGATTACCTGGTGTATCTACTAATTTCTCGATATAAGATGCGTTTTTAGCATTGGTTGTTAGCTGATAACCCCCACCGATATAGCTAATCATAAACCCACGATCTTTTTCATCATATTCATGTTGGAGTTCTTTTATTGCATCTAGAAGGGTGTCCTCTTGCAATGATATGGTTTCACATAGGGATTTGACTGTAATCCCCTCATCACCCACCACAAAAAGAAGACTTTCGATGATGCTTTTTATTTCTTCTTTTGTCACACTGACGTCTTCCCTTCTCTTTCAAAAATCATGATTTCACCAAAGTTTTGATCTTGTTCACATGCAACATCTCTCGTTTTCATTAATTCAAGAACAGCGAGAAACGTTACAATCATATGCCCGCGATCCGCTTCGCTAAAGAGATCGCTAAAGCGTTTCCTATGACCGCCTTGTAACTGATGACGTATCGCCTTCATTCGATCTTCAATTGGTATTTCTTCACTTTGAACGGTCGTACGCTTCGGCTTTTTGTCTTTTACTCGTCTTGACATTTTTTGAAAGGCTGCGAGCATGTCGTATAGAGTGACATCGCCAATTGAAGTTTGATCGTCTTCGGTGCTAAATTCACTAATGTCAGCTGGAGGGCGGGCATAGAGCAAGCTTCTACTAGATTCTTTTTTCTTAAGATCATTCGCTGCTTCTTTAAACCTTCGATACTCAACAAGTCGTTGAACAAGTTCTTCACGAGGGTCATCCTCAAAGTCCGGATCCTGTTCCAGTATTTCTTCTTCTTTTTGTGGAAGCAGCATTTTGCTTTTAATCGCAAGTAACGTTGCTGCCATTACGAGATATTCACTCGCTACATCAAGCTCTAACTCTTGCATCGTGTGTACAAATGTTAAATATTGATCTGTTATTTGTGAGACCGGTATATCATAAATATCAACTTCGTACTTATTTATAAGGTGCAGTAGTAGATCCAGAGGACCTTCAAACGCATCAACTTTCACATTATATTGCATCATTTTCCATCTTCCTTTATTCATGTCCATCGAGTATACCGATTATATCATATTTACACGATACGACGGATGACTGATCTCGTTTAAAGTGATAGATAAAGTCATACACTTTCGATGCTTCACGCAGTTGTGCTAAACTACAAAAAGAAATGGAGGAATGACTATGTATCCAGAAGCTTATATTCAGTATCTGGCTCATTTCCACGGCCTTCGTGACTATTTTGAATGTCATGAAATTCTTGAAGAACATTGGAAGGAAGACCCTCGAGGAAGCCGTAAGCTACATTGGGTTGGGCTTATTCAAATTGCTGTTGGTCTCTATCACCATCGACGCGGTAATTTTACTGGTGCAAAGAGAATGATAACGAATGCGACACATATCGTCCTAAATGAAAGAGAAGAACTAGAGAACCTAGCCATCAATGTTGATAAACTTTCAGAAAACCTCACTTCCGAACTTCAACGAATCATTGACGGTTTGCCATATAACAGTTTTGAAATTCCTCTTACCAATAACGCTCTTCTCAACAAATGCAAAACGACTTGTATCGAACTTGGATGTAAGTATGGTAGCAAGAGTGACCTTGCTGACATTGAACTGATCGATCGGCATTCGCGTAGAGATCGATCAGATGTTATTGAAGAAAGAAAGCAACAACAACTATTAAAACAACAGAAAAGGAACGGCTAAGCCGTTCCTTTTCTGCATCATATTGTTTACTTGATGTTTTCTTCAAGGTGACACCTTTCAAAGAAAGTACCTGTATATTCATTTCCTTTAATACATATCTCGTCACTAAGCATTTCCCGCAGAGCTTCGACCATCTGTTTTCCAATCCCCTGGTGACGATGAGAAGGATTAACGCTAATATCTTTTAGCTCCACTTCATTCTCGTTTACCCACTCAATACCAAGCAATCCAATGATATCTTCTTCTTTCCAAAG
The DNA here is from genome assembly GCF_020524165.1 of Guptibacillus hwajinpoensis. Taxonomy (GTDB): domain Bacteria; phylum Bacillota; class Bacilli; order Bacillales; family Guptibacillaceae; genus Guptibacillus; species Guptibacillus hwajinpoensis_D. The sequence goes on along the minus strand of NZ_JAIVKU010000004.1, from coordinate 380,749 downwards.
AAAAAGCTGCAATGAATCCATTTCTTCATAATCTTTGATTGATTGCTGCAGTTTTTTTATATCTTTTTCATTTGGCATAAAACTCAATAATCCCATGGCTATTTTCTCATGAGCTTTTTTATAACGAATTAGCATGATTATCCCTCATTAAAGTAATTCTTGGCTCTTCGTTTTTAACTTATTCGAACTTACATGAGATTGTTCACCCCATGTAACGAAAGAGCGCAGTGAGCATGATCTCTTGAGCTATCACACACAATCGAATCCACTATTATTCTTGGTGACTTCCGGGCTTTTCTACACATTTCACTACCCTTAAACGCATACCATACTCATCATAGCCAAAAATGAACTGATAATCAACCTTCAAATGATTTTGATAAATTCGCCATTTCAATTGCAGCAGTTGCTGCATCCCAGCCCTTATTACCAGCCTTTGTACCAGCGCGCTCTACAGCTTGTTCGATTGTATTTGTCGTTAATACCCCAAAAATAACAGGAACACCAGTCTGCATCGTTAAGTTCGCTACCCCTTTTGAAACTTCCCCACATACATAATCAAAATGCGGAGTTGCTCCACGTATAACGGTTCCTAACGTTATAATCGCGTCATATTTTCCTGTATCCACCATTTTTTTTGCAGCAAAAGGAATCTCAAACGCTCCTGGCACCCAGGCCACATCAATGCTATCTTCTGAGAGGCCATGGCGTTTCAACGCGTCTTCAGCACCTCCAAGGAGTTTACTTGTAATAAATTCATTAAATCTTCCTACTACTATACCCACTTTTAATCCAGATCCAACCAAATTTCCTTCAAATGTTTGTCCCATCTTAACTAACCTCCTAATTTTTTCACACTTTAGAAATGAAGCATATGTCCTAACTTACTGTGTTTCGTCTTAAGATATCGTTCATTCTCTTTTCGAGAAGGCATTTGAAGCGGTACACGAGAAGATACTTCAAGACCATAACCAGTTAATCCCGCTATTTTTCTAGGATTGTTTGTAAGCAAGTTCATTTGCGAGACACCAAGGTCGCGTAAAATCTGAGCACCGATTCCGTAGTCTCTTAAGTCTGGCTTAAATCCTAGCTTTTCGTTCGCTTCAACGGTGTCATAACCCTCTTCTTGAAGCTTATAAGCTTTCATCTTGTTAAGAAGTCCAATGCCTCTGCCCTCTTGTCGCATATAGAGGAGCACGCCATGCCCTTCTTCTTCAATTTGTGCTAAAGCAGCATGAAGCTGCGGGCCGCAGTCACAGCGAAAAGATCCAAACACATCACCTGTTAAGCATTCTGAGTGAACACGAACAAGCGTTGGTTGGTCAGGAAAAATCTCCCCTTTTATGAGGGCAACATGCTCTTTCTGATCAATGATGTTTGAATACCCTACCGCTCGAAAAGAACCAAATTCTGTAGGAAGTTCGATTTCTACTTCTTTCTGAACGAGAACATCTTTACGATTCCGGTATTGGATTAAATCCTTAATTGTAATCATCTTCAAATCGTATTCTTCAGCGATTTGTTTCAAATCAGGGACGCGCGCCATCTCTCCGTCTTCTTTCATAATTTCGCATATTACGCCTGCAGGTGAGGAACCTGATAATCGAGCTAAATCAACTGCTGCTTCTGTATGCCCTGCTCGCCTTAGGACGCCACCATCTTTAGCAATCAAAGGAAAAACATGGCCTGGTCGGTTAAAATCCGCAGGCTTTGCATCTTGGTGAATAAGGAATTGAATCGTCGCGGCTCTCTCTGCAGCTGAAATTCCGGTGGTTGTCCTTTTATGATCCACACTAACCGTAAATGCTGTTCCATGAGAATCAGTATTATGATCAACCATCGGACTTAATTTCAACTCTTTAGCTCGTTGTTCAGTAATCGGTGTACACACAAGTCCCCTTCCTTTAGTGATCATAAAATTAATGGTCTCTGGCGTTACCTTATCAGCTAGTGCAATAAAGTCCCCCTCGTTCTCTCGATCTTCATCATCACAAACAATCACGACCCGCCCCTGCATTAAATCATAAATGGCTTCTTCTATTGTATGGAACATACCTTATCCTCCTGTTGCATCACTTATTTAAACCCGTGTTCTTCAAAGAACTGACTCCCTAGTGAAGACGTAGGTTCTGGCTTCGAATCATTTCTTTGTTCAAGGTATTTCATAATATACTTCCCAAGCATGTCGCATTCAATGTTCACTGGATCTCCAACTCTTTTCTTACCAAGGACTGTCTCTTCGACAGTATGAGGAATTAGTGAAATTGTAAGAGAATGTTCCCCAATACCAAAAACAGTAAGACTAGTGCCATCAACTGAAACAGAACCTTTTTCTACAAAGTATATTAACAAGTTTCGAGGAATCGAGATGTCATAATATATCGCGTTATCAATTTGCTCAACACGCGTAATTTTCCCCACACCATCCACATGCCCAGAAACAAAGTGACCACCAAAACGTCCAGTTGCGGACATTGCGCGCTCAAGATTTACTGAAGAGTTCGGCCCTAGCTGACGAAGGCTACTAGTACGAAATGTTTCAGGCATGATATCGACAGTAAAAGAAGCATCTGTAAACGAAGTAACCGTCAAGCAAACGCCGTTTATCGAAATACTATCTCCGAGATGAACATCCGTTAACACTTTCGATGCAGCGATCTGCATCACGATGGACTCACCTGCTTGCTGTACACTTTCCACTCTGCCAATCTCTTCTACGATACCTGTAAACATTAAGAAAGCCTCCTTGATGAGATGATACGAATATCTTCTCCAATGCGCTCTACGCTATCAATATTTAAATCGACCGCTTCGCTCATCGTTTGAAATCCTTCAGCGCCAAATGCTGTTGGAGATTTTTTTCCACCAATGAGCTTAGGTGCGATGTATGTAATCACCTGCTGAAAAGCATGAGATTCCAAAAAACTGCCGTGCACTTGAGATCCACCTTCTACAAAAACAGAGGTAATTTCTCGATCCCCAAGAATCGATAAGACATCTTCAATAGGAAGATCTGGATTAGCCACTTCAATAACTTGAACATGTGAAGGGAACGTTCGGTTCGTTATTTGTGTCGCTTGTTTAGTAGTAAGTATCCACGTCTCTGCTTTCTGATCGTTTAACACCTGTGCATCCTCAGGAATCCTTAATTGACGATCAAGTACAATTCGAATCGGAGAGATGCCTTGTCCATATCGAGTCGTAAGGGAAGGATCATCAGAAAGCACCGTTCCAATTCCCACCAATATAGCGTCATGCTGATGACGAAAGGCATGGACATCCTTTCGCGCTGCTTCTCCGGTTATCCATTTACTATCACCCGTTTGTGAGGCTATTTTACCGTCAAGTGTGGTTGCCGCTTTTAACGTAACAAATGGACGCTTATGGGAGATATAATGAAAGAACATCCGATTTAGATTTAGTGCCTCTTCCTCCAATAGTCCAAGTGTTACCTTTATCCCAGCTGATTTTAGCCTGGCGACTCCTTTGCCCGCTACAAGTGGGTTGGGATCCTGGCTAGCCACATATACTTCATCAACACCAGCGTGAATGAGAGCATCGGCACAAGGAGGCGTACGCCCATGATGACTACACGGTTCCAGCGTGACATATACCGTGCTACCTTTTGATTCAACACCCGCCATTTTTAAGGCCTGGATTTCAGCATGTCCTTCTCCAGCTTTTAAATGTGCTCCCATCCCTACGATCCGCCCATTATTTACAATTATGCAGCCAACTGAAGGATTCGGACGTGTTTGACCTATCGTGCTTCTTGCTATTTCAATTGCAGTGTTCATAAAATCGATATGATCCATCTTATTAACTCCGTTTCTACTCTCCCTAGCGGATTAGAAGGAGAATAAAAAACTCCCATAACAATGTTATGGGAGTGAAAATGATATGACAAATAAGCCTTTAGAATCCATGATTCAAAAGGGGATTTGTCATAAGTTTCCTTCTCCCATCCAGACTATACTGTCGGTTCTGGTTTTTCACCAGATCCACCGTTTGCTTACGCAACCGGGTCACGGACTTAGCTAGCATGGCTAGACATCACCGCCGGTTGGGACTTTCACCCGACCCCGAAGGAAAGTATTTAGTTTTTATGCATCTGATCTATTCTTCGTCCCAGACTTTAACTTCTTTCATCACATCGCCTTGTTTAATACGAAGAACTGTATCCATTCCTTCTGTTACCTGACCGAAAACAGTATGCACACCATCTAGGTGAGGTTGTGGTTCATGAACAAGGAAAAACTGGCTACCACCTGTATTTTTACCTGCATGAGCCATAGACAATGAACCAGCTACGTGCTTATGAGGGTTTCCTTCAGTTTCACAATCGATTGCGTATCCAGGTCCACCCATTCCAGTCCCCGTTGGGTCTCCACCCTGCGCTACGAAACCTGGAATTACGCGGTGAAAGTTTACACCGTTATAAAATCCTTCGTTTGCAAGCTTTTCAAAGTTAGCAACGGTATTTGGTGCTGCTTCTGGATAAAACTCAATTTCGATTACTTCTCCATTTTCGAATGCAATTGTTCCTTTTTTCATAAACTAAATCCTCCTGCGCTAACAATTTTCTTAAAAGCTCTTTCATTATAGCACAGACTTAAGCTGTTCCCTATCATTTCTACTTATCAATATTATTTTGAAATAATCGCATGCTTTAAAGGAAGGTCGTGTCGGATTAAATCATCATACGATTCTCTTTTCACCACCAGATTGGCTTCTCCATTTTCTACAAAAACAACCGCTGGTCTCGGTAGTCTGTTGTAATTATTTGCCATTGAGTAACCATAAGCTCCTGTTGAAAATACAGCCATCGTATCGCCAGCAATGGCTCGCTGTAACGTACAGTCCCAAATTAACATGTCACCAGACTCACAACATTTTCCAGCAACAGAATATAGGTGATCTTTAGGTTCGTTCATTCGGTTTGCAATCGTCGCTTCATATTTCGCCTGATAAAGAGCAGGTCGTAAATTATCCGTCATCCCTCCATCAACTGCAAGGTAATGACGAAGCTCGGGAACTTTCTTATGAGAACCAACTGTGTATAAAGTCATTCCTGCTTCTCCAACGAGCGAACGTCCGGGTTCAATCCATATTTCTGGCATCGTCATGTCATTTCCTACTTGAGTCTTTACCGTTTTTATCATCGCCTCAACATATTGCCCAACTGGGATCGGCTCATCTTCTTCTGTATAACGAATACCAAATCCTCCACCAAGATTAAGAACTTCTGGCTCATAACCGTAGGATTTATGCCATGTAGCAAGATAACGATAGATCTTTTCGATTGCCATAACAAAGCCATTTGTTTCAAAAATTTGTGATCCGATATGACAATGGAGACCAAGAAGATGAATGGCTTTCATTTCTGTTGCTCTTCTAATCGCCTGCTCTACCTGCCCACTTTGTAAATCAAAACCAAATTTAGAGTCTTCCTGACCAGTTAATATATAGTCGTGAGTGTGTGCTTCGATTCCAGGCGTAATGCGTAACAATACATTTGCAGTTACATTCTTTTCCTCTGCTAATTGTTCAAGTAGTGATAATTCGTAGAAATTATCTACTACAAAGCAGCCTATCTCAGCATCCAACGCCATTTGAATTTCAGCTTCGCTTTTGTTATTTCCATGAAAATGAATGCGTTCAACTGGAAATCCAGCCTTTAAAGCTGTATACAACTCCCCACCTGACACGACATCAAGACTTAACCCCTCTTCTTCAGCAAGTTGAATCATGGCTATACAGGAGAAAGCTTTACTTGCATAGGCAACCTGGTAATTGACCTTCTCTTGTTCAAAGGCATGTCGAAACGCTCTCGCTTTCTCTCTAATCATTGCTACGTCATAAACATATAAAGCTGTTCCATATTTTTCACTCAGTTGAACCGTATCGATTCCTCCAACTGATAAATGACCTTCTTCTGAAATCGCTGACGTTCCATATAAATTCACGACCATTTCTCCCCTCTCGCTAATATGAATGCGAGCAACCCTCCACAAAAAACAAGAAAACAGCCAACTTTATAGATACATTGGCTGTTTTCTCCGTATCCTCACGAGTTGGATTAGCTCACCACTGAAAAAAATCCATTTTCCAGTGACAGTCTGCAACTTGTTCAGCAGCAGCCCAGCAAGAAAAGAATGGCTCTTTTCCCACTTCGGCAAATTGACCTTTCCGATATCGTCCTCGCATTCCATTCTATGCTCAGATACCGTACTCATTCGTTTTGCGCCTCTATCCCCATTACATTCAATGAGGTCTATTCAATTAAGAAATAAATTATCATACTTTTTAAGATTCGGCAAGTGGTTTGTCCGGTTGCTTCGTTTCGTTTTGTGGTTCTGTGATGCTTGGCCGGAGTTTCGTGAGAGGAACAGACACACGAATCAAGACTTGAATAAAGGCTTTTGGGTTAAATGGGATAAAGGGCCACAAATAAGGTGTATTTAATGGTTTTAACGCGACAAGGAATAAAATGATCGCCGTAATCCCAATCATGTAACCCGGTACTCGAAAGAAAAAGACAAGAACTAAAAGGAGTAGCCTGACTAATTTATTTGCAATAGATAATTCATAACTTGGCGTTGCGTACGAACCTATAGCTGCAATCGAGACATATAGAATAACTTCAGGTACGAACAACCCTACATCAATCGCAATTTGCCCGATTAAAACGGCTGCAATCAAACCCATTGCAGTTGAAAGAGGCGTAGGGGTATGGATGGCCGCCATTCGCAGCGTTTCTATCCCAATTTCAGCAAGCATAATTTGGGCAAAAATAGGTACATTCGTTTCATCATTCGGTCCAATAAAATCAATTGTTTTAGGTAGTAACTGCGGTTCATATACCGCTAATAACCAGAGAGGTAATAACAACAATGCTGCCAGCATTCCACCAAATCGAACCCATCGTAAAAAAGCTCCAGGGAGTGGTGCTTCTCGATATTCTTCTGCATGCTGTACGTGATGAAAAAACGTTGTTGGCGTAATCATTACGCTTGGTGAAGTATCAACGATAATCAACACGTGGCCTTCTAACAAATGAGATGCTGCCACGTCTGGTCTTTCGGTATATCTGACAAGAGGAAAGGGGTTACCAGCTTGATGGACAAGAAATTCTTCTACCGTTTTATCAGCCATTGGAATACCGTCTATATTAATTTCTTTTAATTTCTTTTTCACAATTTCCACTAAATTAGGGTTAGCTACATCTTGAATATAGGTAATACACACGTCAGTTTTAGAGCGTTCGCCTATTTGAAAAATCTCATTCCGTAAGCGCCCATCTCGAATACGACGTCTTGTTAACGCTGTATTTTCAATAATATTTTCAGTAAAACCATCACGAGAGCCTCTGATTACTTTTTCAGTATCAGGTTCTTGAGGCGTTCTTCCAGGATATTTTCGAACATCGATGATATAGGCAATCTCTTCGCCTTCCATAAAAACAGCGATTAATCCTGATAAGACTTGATCGATAACTTCATCAAACGTTTCGACCTCTGTAACCTGCTGATGTGGCAAATGATTATGTATCACCTGCTCAAATTTCACCGTTAAGCGATGATGATCGTCGATCTCCATCAGCTCTCGCATGATTTCTACAATAATCGATGTATCACAAAGTCCTGTACAATAGTAAAACTGAATTTCTTTGTTTAGGATTTTAAGTTTACGCACGCCAACGTCAAAGCTTTTCCCAATTCCGATTGATTTCTTTAAAAATTCTTCGTTTTCTTTCAGTTTTTTAAATATTTTTTGTTTATTATCGACTTTAGAGGTCATAGAAACCGCTCCTTTCAAGCAGAATTTGAACGGCTTTTAATGTTATAGGTGAACCAACTTCCGGATCGTCAAGACCAGACATTTTACCTATATCACCAACACCTATAATAATGGGAAGGTTTAGTTTATCTAATATCGACACAGTATCACCATCGATTCTTCCGAGCTCCATATCCGCAAACCCATTTTTGTCCACTCCATAGTGTGTTAGTTCACCGTCACGATCAATTGAGACATCTACTCTTGTCCATTCTGAAAAATGAGTTCTAGAGGCTACTGCAATAGCTCCAAGTAGTTCAATATTCTCGTCTTCCGCAACAGACTGCATGGCAAGTTCTCCATAGCCTTCACCGGGGAATCCACTATCATCGAACATAACAAAAACCGGATCATGAGGGGCTTCGTTAATAAGTGAAATGATTTCATATCCAGCAAGCGGGGTAGGGTTTCCTGCAGATTGACTAATGCATCTTCCTCCAATATCTGACGCTACTTTCTCAATGGCTTTCTGAGCATAAAGGTCTCCATCCGTGACAAAGATAACCCGCCGCTTTTTCATGATTTTCACCCCTTTGGTTTAAATAAAATGGCTATAATGAATCCGAAAACGATAGCTGAAGAAATACCTGCTGATGTTAATTGAAAAATCCCCATCGCAATGCCTATAAATCCATGTTCTTCCCCCTGCTGCATCGCTCCATGAAGCAATGAGTGACCAAAACTTGTAATCGGTACAGTTGCACCAGCTCCTGCGAATTCAATCAGGCGGTCATAAATCCCAAATCCATCGAGAATTGCTCCTGTTACAACAAAAGAAGACATCACATGAGCTGGTGTTAGTTTAAAAATATCAAGTAATAACTGACCGATAACACAGATCCCTCCACCTACAGCAAACGCGATAAAATATTCCACTATCCTTCACCTCCAACTCGCTCAAATACAACAGCGTGAGCTATAGAAGGCATACTTTCTTTTTGCTGTATCATAACAGGACTATGCAAACATCCTGTTGCTGTAACGAGGATTTTTTGGTAATTCCCCTTTTTCAAGAGATCAATTAGATGGCCATAAGTCACTACAGCGGAACATGCACACCCACTACCACCAGCAAATACTTCTTTTTGATCTGGCCGGTAAATCATCAGGCCGCAGTCGTTATGATTGTTCGTAATATCTAACCCTTTCTCAAGTAATAAATCTCGTACAATCGGTGCTCCTACAGCTGATAAATCACCTGTTACGATAAGATCATACTCTGAGGGTTCAATATTCAAATCTTTAAAATGAGTCGCTAACGTATCCGCCGCAGCTGGGGCCATCGCACTTCCCATATCAAATGGATCTTTAATCCCCCAATCGACCACTCGACCAATTGTTGCTGCAGAAATTCGAATGTCAGATCGATCTTGACTAATCAACGCTGCACCTGCACCTGTTACTGTAGAAGTCGCCGTTCCTGGCTTTTGACCACCGTATTCTGTAGGATATCGAAACTGTCTTTCAGCTGTTGCGTTATGACTACTCACCCCCGCAATGGCTTTCTTTGCAAAACCACCTTCAACAAGTGAAGAGGCGATCGCTAGAGATTCCATTGAAGTGGAACAAGCTCCAAAAACCCCAAGGAAAGGAATATGATTCGTTCTTGCTGTATAAGTGGCGCTAACGATTTGATTTAATAAATCTCCTGCAACAAAAACGTCAACATCATCCTGATTTAATTCCTTTTTGGATAAACAGCTTGTAACCGCATCTTCAAGTAGCTTTCTTTCCGCCAGTTCCCAATTATCCTGGTCACAATGAAGGTTGCTATAGGTAACATCAAACGAATCACCAAACGGGCCCTCCGCTTCTTTAGGACCAACCGCCGTTCCTACCGACTGCAAAAAAACTGAGGAGAATTCCCATGTTTGTTTTCCTGTCTTCATAATGATCCTCTCCTTATATCAACGCTTTAAAAAGCATCCTTACCATGCCCACGATATATGCAGCTACAGTACCAAACACAATGACCGAACCGGCAAGTTTAAACATATTGGTTGCAATACCTAGTACGATACCCTCGCTTTTATGCTCAAGAGCTGCACTAGTAATTGAATTAGCAAAGCCTGTAACCGGCACTGCGGACCCTGCGCCTGAAAACTGACCAATTTTGTCGTACCACCCGAAAGCAGTTAAAAGAGCAGCGATAAGGATCAGGGTAGCAACCGTAGGGTTTCCTGCACTTTCTTTTGAAAAATCAAAGACGTTTATATAGAAATTCTGTACTCCCTGACCAAACATACAAATGAATCCTCCAACAATAAATGCCTTCACAGCATTAAATACATACGGGGGTTTTGGCTGATATGATTTGATATTTTTTGTATATTGTTTCTGATCATTCAATGAATTCGCCATTACTTTACACCTCCATTCACAAAAATTGTCCAATGAAACAACGAGCCAAAAACTTTCCCTAGAACAATAGCCATTAGTAGAAACAGAATTTTATCGATAAATCCAATTCGTTTCGTTAATATAGGGAGTACATTTAACACTTCCGTTAAAGCAGCTGCCAACATACCTATAAAAACTCCTGCCCCTAGACCAATCGGTACTACAACAAACTTAGGAAGGTTTAAAGTTGGATTTCGTAAGGATAGCCAGCTTGCGACAACAGCTCCTATAATAATGCCCCATTCATAAAAACGAATAAGATGCCACGTTTTTGATAACTGTGTTAGGCGTGGAATAATACCAAGTACCGAAAGAAAAGCAACAAAACCTGCTCCAACCGCAATCCCTTCGGCGAAGCCTATGAGCATTACGAGTAAAAACTGGGCATTCATGGTTTTTTATGACCATTCTCATCATTTTCATGCACAATGACATATTGATCGAGATCCTGTTGGTAATTGAACATTTCTACTTCTAACGGGCTGGGCTCTTCGTTAAATCGCTTCTTAAAAAGGTGGTTAAAGAAAAGAACCATACCGATTCCGAGACCAAAAGAATACGGGACTTGCAAAAGCAATGGTTTTGGATTATCGATTCCAGTCACAATTTTATAAATTTGCTGGTGAACTTCTCTCATGCTGACATCTTCATGGAAATTCATGATGGCAAGAGCAGCGCCAATAAATAATAAAAACCAAATAAACACAAAATAAACAGGTGCCAATTTCTTTTTTGGATATTGAACTTCTACAATTGTTTGTGTAGGACCAACAACTTGTACTTCTATGTTTGTCATGACACAGTGTATTGCTGTAATCACTTTCATCACATCGATCACAACTAAGTTTTTATCTTCTTTTGTCACCTGGTAAATGGGGATCTCTTCTACTTTGGCACAATAGGCATCTTCACCAATCAACTGTGCGATATCTCTTATTAAAAGTTCTTGGTTTGGAGGAACTTTCTTTTTCTGCCTAAGTCTAAGATAAATCATCTCACTTTCCATGATCCTTCACCTCCTTATGCAAGGGGCATGTTGGTTATAGTATGTTTCTACCAAATCACTCTCATTCTCACGCTACTCAAGTACCATTAATTCCCTAAACCGAATCAAGGGTGAGCATTATTTTGCCTCACCCGAAACCAAAATAAAAGAACAGATGAGCTATTTGCTCATCTGTTCTTTTATTTGTTTTAGAATCTTCTTTTCTAATCTCGACACTTGAACTTGAGAAATACCGAGACGCTCTGCCACTTCCGACTGAGTTTGATCTTTATAATACCTTAAATAAACAATTAACCTTTCTCTCGTATCGAGATACTGAAGCGCTTCCTTTAGGGCTAATTTATCAAACCAGGCGTTATCCGTGTTGTCTGCAATTTGATCTAAAAGGGTAATCGGATCCCCATCGTTTTCATAAACGGTTTCATGAATGGAAGAAGGAGCTCGAACAGCTTCTTGGGCGAGAACCACCTCTTCAGGTGTAACCTCGATTTTTTCTGCAATTTCATTGACTGTTGGCGTTCTTCCAAGCGTTTTAGATAACTCATCCTTTGCCTTTCTTACTTTGTTGCCCGTTTCTTTAAGGGAACGGCTTACTTTCACGGTCCCGTCATCTCGAATAAAACGCTGGATTTCTCCAATAATCATTGGAACTGCATAGGTGGAGAATTTCACATCGTAACTTAAATCAAATTTATCAACGGATTTTAGCAGACCTATACACCCAATCTGAAAGAGATCATCCGCTTCATACCCTCGATTGAGAAATCGTTGCACAACTGACCAGACAAGACGCATGTTCTTTTGAACAATCAGGTCTCTCGCTTCCTGGTCTCCATCCTGGCTTTGTTTAATCAATTCCTTTACTTCATCAGGCTTAAGTTGCGACTGTTTCCCTTTTCTAACCTCCACGTCCATATGCAGGTCCCCTTAATTACATAGCGCTTTATTTTTTGATAGGTATTTCATTAAGTGAATGGTTGTCCCCTGTCCACTTGCAGACTCTACTTTAACTTCATCCATGAAATTTTCCATAATCGTGAAACCCATACCGGAACGTTCCAATTCAGGCTTTGACGTATATAACGGTTGCCTTGCTTCCTCGAGGTCAAGAATCCCGACACCGTTATCACGAATAGTAAGATTTACTGTATCATCATTTAACTCGACGGATATATACACCTTTTCTTCGCCGTTTTGCTCATACCCATGGATAATCGCATTAGTCACAGCCTCTGAAACAACGGTTTTAATTTCGGTTAATTCATCGACAGTCGGATCAAGCTGAGCAATAAAAGCCGCAACGGTTACCCGTGCAAAAGATTCATTTTGACTAAGCGCAGAAAATTCTAGTTCCATTCGATTTCTCATTACGCCACCCCCAAAGTTGCGAGGGCATGCTGTTCATCAGCCTCTAGCCTCACGATTTTAAAGAGTCCAGACATTTCAAACAAACGTTTTACAGGAGGCGAAATCGAACAGACAACCATTTCTCCACCAAAGCTTTTCACCTTATTGTACCGGCCAAGAATGACACCAAGACCTGAACTATCCATGAAAGATAGTCCTTCAAGACTCAGAACAATATGCTCAATTTTTCGTTCTTCAATGATTGTATCTACCCTGTCTCTTAGTTCTTCTGAAGTATGATGATCCAACTCTCCATCAAGTCGAATCAAAAGAACGGGATGTCTCACTTCAAGATTGATCGAAAGACTCACGTAACATTCCTCCTCATGTTTGCTTGTGAGTTTTTTCTCTCTTTACAGGGTTAATTCCTTCTTCGTGACAAAACTAGTGTTGATTCGATGAAAGAGGCGATCACTTGACACTCCCGGTAGGTGCTTTGGCGAACTGCGCTGCTGTCCTTTTCATTAGTTGCCACCAAGAAGCTTTGTTAATATCTTCAGCGGATATAACAGGTGATGTTGCTGTCACACGACCATCAATTTTCACGGAAAGTTCACCAACCTGATCACCCTTATTTACGGGTGTTTCAATATTTTCCTTCATTTTGATACTGGTTGTGATATCACCGTTTTCTTGACCTTTTCTCAAGAGTACAGACACGCGCTCAGATGTGACAACAGACATGGAAGGCTGATTTCCTTTATTAACTTTCACTTCTTTCACAACATTGTTTCGATCAAATAATTTTTGCGTTTTATATTGAGAAAATGCATAATCAAACAGTTTTGTAATTTCACTATTTCGTACTTTTGGAGAAGGTGCACCCATTACAACAGCAACGACTCGCATGTCATCCCGTTTGGCGGTTGCAGTAAGACAGTATTTCGCTTCACTTGTAAACCCTGTCTTCAAACCATCCACACCGGGATAAAATTTAACAAGTTTATTCGTGTTAACAAGCCAGAATTTTTTATCTGTATCCTGCCTTAAATAATCTTCATATAGGCCTGTGTACTTGGTTATAAGATCATATTTAAGAAGCTCTTTTGCCATCAGGGCCATATCATTAGCAGTAGAATAATGATCGGCAGCTGGTAATCCTGTAGGATTTACAAAATGCGTGTTTTTAAGCCCCATTGATTTTGCTTTTTCATTCATCAACTGAACAAACTCTTCTTCTGAACCAGCAATAGCTTCGGCCATAGCAACAGATGCATCATTACCAGAAGCGATTGCTATGCCTTTTAACATGTCATTCACTGTCATTTCCTCTCCTGCTTCGAGAAAAATCTGAGAACCACCCATTGATGCAGCATATTCACTTGCTCTTACTTTCTGATCAAGGCTAATTTTTCCACTTTCAATGGCTTCCATAATTAAGATCATCGTCATAATTTTTGTCATACTTGCAGGAGGAAGCTTTTTGTCACTATCTTTTTCAAACAATACTTCACCTGTATCACGCTCAATTAATATAGCTGAAGAAGCATTTTCTGCGATTTTTAATTTCGTTTCTTCTGCATGAGTAAAAGAAGGAACAAGTAGGGTTCCTCCCAGCAAGAAGGCGAGCGCTGTTGCAACAACTTTCATTGGTGATCCCTCCATTCTTAATATTACAAGGATTTCCAACATGTTGGAAAAATATACGAATTCTCAAACCTTCAATTGGAAATACACCTCCCCCGGTACAATTGACGAAAAAAAAGAAGCCTCTTAGTAGAGACTTCTCACATATTCCATCACTTAGTTAATCACTTTATAGATGAGTTGAGGCTTTTCAGTAGCTTCTTTAGAAAGCGTGTACGCTTCATTAATTTTATTGATAGAGTCTTCGGCATCTTCTTTATCGCTGTGAAGAACAACTAATGCTTCGCCTTTCTCTACTTTGTCACCAACTTTTTTCTTAAGCGTAATTCCTACACCATGGTTAATGAGGTCGTCCTTAGTTGCTCTTCCTGCCCCTAGATACATAGCCGCGACGCCAACGGACTCAGCGTCTATTTCCGTTACGTATCCATCTTGTTGTGCAGTTACTTCGATTTCATGCTTAGCTTTCGGTAATTTTGAAAGATCGTCAATGACGCTTACATCGCCACCTTGAGCTTGAACGAGCGTTCTAAATGATTCAAATGCTTTTCCATTTTGCAGATTTTCTTCTAGGGTTCTATAAGCAGTATCAAAATCATCAAATGCACCAGCAATCACTGTCATATGAGAAGCGAGTTCGAGCGATAGAAGACGTAGATCCTCTATATTCTCACCCTGAAGCACCTGACAAGCTTCACGTACTTCATTCGCATTTCCTACTTCAAAACCAAGCGGCTGGCTCATGTCACTAATTACCGCAACGGTGTTTCGTCCCAGATTCTTTCCGATGTTAACCATTTCCCTAGCAAGTGCTTCTGAATCTTCAAGTTTCTTCATAAATGCGCCAGAGCCAGTTTTCACATCTAGAACGATTCCATCTGCTCCTGAAGCAAGTTTTTTACTCATTATTGATCCTGCAATCAGAGGAATCGAATCAACAGTAGCTGTAACATCGCGGAGGGCATACAGTTTCTTGTCTGCAGGAGCCAGGTTGCCTGTTTGTCCTGCTACAGATAATTTATGTGTATTCACGTTATTAACAAACTCTTCCTTCGTCATTTCAATATGGAAGCCTTCAATGGATTCAAGTTTGTCTAATGTGCCGCCCGTGTGACCCAAACCTCTTCCTGACATTTTAGCTACCGGTACACCAACAGAAGCTACCAGTGGACCAACAATAAACGTTGTTTTATCACCTACGCCGCCTGTTGAGTGCTTGTCCACTTTATGACCTTCAATAGCAGACAAATCAATTGTTTCACCCGACTCCACCATAGCTTGAGTAAGCATCGCTGTTTCATTTGACTTCATTCCGTTGAAATAAATCGCCATCATTAAAGCGGATGCCTGGTAATCAGGAATGTCGCCTTTTGTATACCCATCAATAAAGAAATTGATTTCTTCTTTCGTTAATTCTTTACCATTTCGTTTTTTCTGAATGACGTCTACCATTCTCATTGAATCGCTCTCCCTTCTAACTTAACCCATTTTGCTTACAATTGTTTTCACTAAAAGCAAGAAGTTAGCCTTCACCTTCTCCGTTGTTTCAATCACTTCATCATGGTGAAGTGGCTGATCGAGGATTCCAGCAGCCATATTTGAAATACAAGAAATTCCGAGTACATCCATGCCGGCATGTCTTGCAATAATCACTTCTGGTACAGTTGACATTCCCACTGCATCCCCACCTAATGTGCGTAGCATACGAACTTCTGCTGGCGTCTCATAAGTTGGTCCGGTATTTCCGACATAAACGCCAGATTGAAGCTTCATTCCAAGCTCTTTCGCAGTATCCTGTGCTAAATGTTGGAGATCTAGAGAGTATGCTGTAGACATATCTGGAAAACGAGGACCAAACTCATTGCTATTCGGTCCAATTAAGGGATTTGTGCCGAAGTTGTTAATATGATCAGCAATAACCATTAGATCACCAGGTTGGAAATCTTCATTTATTCCACCTGCTGCATTCGTTACAATCACATTATGAATGCCAAGTTCTTTCATCACACGAACTGGGAATGTTACTTTGTCCATTGAGTACCCTTCATAGAAATGAAAGCGCCCTTGCATGGCTGCCACTGTTTTACCATTTAATGTTCCAAATACAAATTGTCCAGCATGCCCTTCTACTGTTGACACGGGGAAATTCGGAATATCGCTATATGGAATTTGTACAGGATTTTCAATTTCTTCAGCAAGAACACCTAATCCAGAGCCTAATATAAGACCGATTTCTGGACGAAATTCCCCTACTTGATCTTGTATATAGGATGATGCATCTTGAATTTCTTGTTTAATCGTCATTTCCGTTCCTCCTCTTAATTCTCAAAGCTTCTCAAGAAAGCTAGTCCCGTTTTCTGGTAACGTTACCTCAAAATTTTCCGCGATAGTTGCTCCCACATCAGCGAACGTTTGACGGATACCAAGGTCTACTGCTTCTTTAATCCCTTTATGATAGGCAAGTAACGGGACATATTCACGCGTATGGTCTGTTCCATGGTGGATAGGGTCATTTCCATGATCTGCCGTAATCAGAAGCAAATCATCTTCTTCCATCCGTTCAAGAACTTCCGATAGTCTCTCATCATACTCTTCTAAAGCTTCGCCATAACCCTGCGGATCTCTTCTGTGGCCAAATAGTGCATCAAAGTCAACAAGGTTAAGGAAACTGATTCCTTCAAATTGCATTTGTTGTGTTTCAATAAGCTTATCCATACCGTCCATATTAGACTTTGTACGAAGCGACTTCGTAACACCTTCTTCATCATAAATATCAGAAATTTTCCCAATCGCAATGACATCTTTCCCATTATCCTTTAGTTCATTCATTACTGTATGCCCAAAAGGTTTTAGTGCATAGTCGTGACGATTGGATGTTCGTTTAAAATTGCCCGCTTCACCGATGAACGGCCTTGCAATGACTCTCCCTACCATATATTCTTCCGCTTTCGTCATTTCTCTTGCAATCTCACAAATGTGATACAGTTCATCAAGTGGTACGACATCTTCGTGTGCAGCAATTTGCAAAACAGAATCTGCTGAAGTATATACAATAAGTGCGCCTGTTTTAACGTGTTCTTCACCAAGCTCGACTAGAATTTCAGTACCGGAAGCAGGTTTATTTCCAATAATCTTTCTTCCAGTTCTATTTTCAAGTTCGGAAATGAGCTTATCAGGAAAACCTTCCGGGAACGTTCGAAACGGTTGCTCAATATGGAGCCCCATAATTTCCCAATGACCAGTCATCGTATCTTTTCCGTTAGAAGCTTCCATCATTTTCGTATAGTGTGCCATAGGCTGATTAGCTTTCGAGATGCCATTAAGTTCACGGATATTACCAAGGCCTAACTTTTCCATATTCGGCATTTTTAGTCCATTCATATGGTCAGCAATATGACCTAAAGTGTCTGCTCCTACATCATCAAATTGATCAGCATCCGGAGCTTCACCGATTCCCACTGAATCCATTACTACTAAAAACACTCTTTTAAAACGTTTTGTCATATTTATCCTCCTCGTTCATGATCCATTCAAGTTTATTATTCCCTCGAAAAAACAAAAAACACATATGTGAATGCGTTTACGAAAGCAGAAAAAAGAAAAACCTGGCCAGAGACCAGACTTTTTCTGGGGAGTGCCGTTATTAAGCGCGAGGATGATAGGTGGAATAGATATCCTTCAGCCTTGCTTTTGTAACATGTGTATAGATCTGTGTTGTAGAAATATCTGCATGTCCAAGAAGTTCTTGGACCGCTCTCAAATCAGCACCATTTTCTAATAAATGAGTAGCAAAAGAGTGCCTTAACGTATGTGGAGTAAGAGGCTTTGTAATGTTTGCTTTTATGGCAAGTTTCTTAAGAATTTTCCAGAAACCTTGTCTTGATAAACTTTCACCTCGATGATTCAAAAACAACATATCTGTTCGATTCTTCTTCATTAATTGGCTTCTACCCTCTTCAAGATATGTTGTAAGTGCATCTCTTGCCATTTTACCTAAAGGAACGATTCGTTCTTTATTTCCCTTCCCGATCGTTCGAATAAAGCCCATTGATAAATGGATATCTTCCATTCTTAGATCAATCAGTTCACTAACACGTAAACCAGTTGCATACAAAACCTCTAGCATGGCACGATCACGTTTACCGAATGGGGTCGAATAATCTGGCGCCTCCAATAATTGTTCTACTTCTACAGTTGAAAGGATTTTAGGCAATTTCCGCTCTGTCTTTGGTGTTTCTATATGTACAGAAGGATCTTGTTCAACAGCCTTTTCTCTCAGTAGAAATTGATGAAACGCTCGTATCGAGGCAATGTTTCGAGCAACTGTTGTTGATGCTTTCCCACTATCTCTAAGTGCATAAAGATAGTTCACAATATGCATGCGCCTGACGTCATTAAAAGAAGATATCTTCTCATTTTCTTTTAAATGCTTTAAATATTGAGCGAGGTCTCGCCTGTATGCATCGAGCGTATTTTTGGACAGGCTCCGTTCCACAATTAAATAATGCAAAAAATCCTTTACCTGATCTTCCATTGCAAACGCTCCTTTATTCACCAATCTGGTAAAACAAATTGAGCCTTTCAAGGAAAGTGTGCTGAGTATTCGATTCCATCTGAACGACTTTCACCGCTTTTCCTTGTGGCACATCATATCGATGGTAATTCTGGTATTCTTGATTTACCCAGAGAATGCCAAAGTAAAATAGTAAAGTACATCCAGTAAAGAGCAAGAAAACTTTCATTGTATCTAAAACAAGCAATAGACCCTGTTTCAATCTAACGCACCTCCATCTCTAGTAAAAGATATGCCAGAGATGGAGATTTTTATACATCGTTAGGATTTATAGGGTCATAAAAGTGTTTAAAACTATTAAGTATGGTTTATTGCTTGTTCGGTAGGCTCTTTATCTTCCTGCTTTTGACAGCGATAACAGATTCCATGAAACGTTAGTCGATGATCTTTAATCTTAAAGTTCCAATCGTTTTCAACTACTTTTTCTACATCTCCAAGTAAATCTTCCTGAATTTCGTCCACTGCACCACACTCAATGCAAACAAGGTGATGATGAAAATGGGCCGCGCCCTCTTGTCTTAGATCAAACCTTGACACACCATCGCCAAAGTTGATTTTATCAACAATTTTCAATTCAGCTAGTAATTCAAGCGTCCGATAGACTGTCGCTAAGCCAATTTCAGGAGATTTCTCTTTTACAAGTAAATACACATCTTCTGCACTTAAATGGTCTTCTTCGTTCTCAAGAAGAACACGTACGGTTGCTTCCCGTTGCGGTGTTAATTTATAGCTTTGAGAATGAAGATGTTTTTTAATTCGATCGATTCTGCTTTCCATGTCCCATTTCCCTCCCTCGATCGATGCCATTTTCATTATAAGCAGTAGGGAAAAGGGTGTCAAATTAAAATCATTATCAACCCGAAATTGGAATTATTATTATATAGTAGTCATTTTGGTTTTATTTCATATCCACAACTGCTTTTATTAATCCAGGTGAGAGGTAAGCTTCAAACCAGGCGGCTACACATAAAACCCCTAATGCACAAAGGATAATTCCTGAAAACCTTATAAATGGAGGAAGAATAGGTTCTACCCGTCTTTTCATAAATAATTGCTTCATAAGTCTAAGTGAGAATGTTAAGGAAGCAGTCGCTACAACAATCATGATCGGCACTGCTAGGATATTTTGAGGGAACACAGAAACGAAAGCTAACAAAAAACCTTTCCAGCTCATTTGGTTAACTAGAAAACCGACCGTAAATCCCACCACGATTCCTTTCAAAAAAAGCATAACTAGTACAATAGGAAGACCAATAATGGTAAGACCAAGAAGCCACATTAAACCGATATACTTCGCATAATGAGTGAGACTCTGCTGAAACATTTCAGAAGATGTTGCAAATTGACCGTCGGATACTTGTCCAAAAAATCGACTTAAATAAACGGCGAGGTCTTCTTTTTGAGTAAAGCTTAAACTATTTACGATAACAGCTCCAAACACGATTCCCATCAGAAATAAAACAGCGATAAATGTGTAGAGTGATAACTGATCTGATAAGTGAGCGGATATCATTTGCTTTAAACGTCTACTCCGATTCATACGTCTCCCCCTTCATACCACCTTTGATAAAGTCTATGAAATAAGAGTGAAGCGTATGACTGATCGATAGATTATCTCTTTTAATAGATCACCTTTCCGTAAGAACCCCATCGCCTAGCTTTATTTCAAGTTCACCACTCCTAGAAAGGACAATGAGTTGAGCAAGCTTCTTCCCTACTACTTTTGCCAAATCACTTTCCAAAACGTGATGGAGAATATCCATTTCGGTACCAAATATCGTTAATAGGAAAAGGGTGAAGTTCATGGATTTGGTCTGCCATTTTCGTGTCTGAAGAAAGCCCGAGTTCGGTCTCGTCAACTTTATTTAGATCAAGCACTTCGCTTATAGACCGATGAATCCCCTTACCATAAATACTCTTAAAGGGAGTAAATACATGAGCAGGTATAAAGCAAGTTCTCTTGTTTTCTCTTGAATAACTGCTGCTTTTTCATAAATTCGCTGAGAGCTAAGCGTAACGTTTTTCATGCGATGCTTTAGCCACACTGAAAAATGTTTCATTTTTGCTAAATGCGGCAAATACACTAGTACGTGAAGAGGACCATGACAATTTTCATCATAGATTTCAATTTCGGTTCCCAAAATGAGAGTAAGTGAATTAAAGCGAATTCCACCCTCTCTCAATTCGTAACCCAACCCACTAACTATGGACTCTTCTAATTCGGCTATTCCTTCAGGAACGTGTCAATCGATCACGCCAATCATATCCAGACCTTTTCTTGTTCCTACTTCTTTTAAATTAGAAAAAGGGGTTAAAGACTCAAACCCTGTTATTTTCTCTGATTTATTGGACGCAGTTCTCCCGATATGAATATGGAAGTCAGCGTAACATGAACTCATTTCAATCGCTTCATGTTTAAATACATGAGTGCGTATGCCGTTTTTGCATCATGGATTTCCTGGGTGACTAGCATTTCTTCCATTTCTTCTAGTGATAAATGGAGCAAATCAAGAAACTCATCTTCATCAGCGGACTGATCTCCCTTTTTCGATAACCCTTTTGCAACGTACAAATGAACAAGTTCATTTGCAAATCCCGGGGACGTATAAAATGAGATCACTTTTTCCAGCTTCTCACATGTATAACCCGTTTCTTCTTCTAACTCACGAACAGCCGTTACTTCAGGCTCTTCACCCTGTTCAAGTTTACCGGCTGGAATTTCTACTATTGCTTTACCAAGAGCTTTGCGGTATTGCCTAACAGCTAATATTTTTTCATCAGGTGTTTGGGCAATAATAGCAACTGCTCCAGGATGTTCAATTAATTCGCGCTTGCTTTGTTTTCCATTCGGTAACTGAACATCCTCTACTCTTACGTCTATAATTCGACCTTCATAAATGGTTTCTGAGTGCAAGGTCTTTTCATATAAATGGTCCATTCGTTCATCATCTCCTGGTTCTAAAAATTCGAATCGATACATAAAGTCTATCACATAAGACAAATAATAGTGAAAGGCAGTATCGAACTATTTAGGAGGTTCTGGTTATGAAGGTTTATATTCAGCCCAATGGTGTAACAATGGTTGGAAAACCAAAGCAGATTCAATTAATGATTAGACACTATATGAATCACTATGAAACGATTGAAGAATGGATTCACGCACCTGCAGTCCGTACCAAATCTCACCTTAGATTAATTCAATAAACCAAAAACGCTGCCAGGTAGAAGGCAGCGTTTTCATTTACCGAATTTCTGTTTTAAAAATATTTTTCATTTGTTGAAGAAAAACATCATGATGTTCAGTAAATGTTGCCATACAAGAACTTTGAGCAACGGTATGGAACCCTCTTGCATAGGCGCCATATGCGGTTAGAAAATCACATATATCAGTACATACCCCCGAAAGATGAACTGTGTCTACATTTTTAGAAGTTAAGATCTCTTCTAAGTTTGTGTTGTAGAAAGCATCATATTCAGGCTTTGGCACATAGGTTACTTGTGCATGATTTTTATTCTCTTCAAACCAGGTTTTCAATTCTCCGTACAATTCTTGACCCCACGTTCCGATTACATTATGTACTGGCCAAATCGCAAAGTGCTCATCATTCTCTTCATGGGCGTCCATACATATGATCACTTCTTTTCCTTCTTCAAGAAATTCATTTGCTAGCGTAATAATATTTGGAACAATCTCCTGTCCTACTTTCCCCGAAGTAAGTCCACCCTCATCATGAATAAAATCATTGCTCATATCAATAATTAGTAACGCTTCTTTCATCATGCTACCCCTCCTATTGCTCTTAACTATAGCAGGTGATTTGATAGGCGACAAGACACTATTAATTAGCATATTATTGGCGCGAAATCTTCTCTCACGATACACTTAACATAGATTCAATTTGGGGAGGAATGTTTCGTTATGAAAAGCAATCAACTTGGAAATTCAAAGCTTCATGTAAGTGAAATTGGACTAGGTACCATGTCGTTAGGTACAGATCGAACGAAAGCAATTTCACTCATTCACGAGGCGATCGATAATGGCGTTACCTTTATCGATACGGCAGATTTGTATGACTTCGGCTTAAACGAAGAAATTGTAGGAGAAGCATTGCGTGATCGAAGAGATGCCGTAGTACTTGCAACAAAAGCAGGCAATCACTTTGAAGTAGGAAAAGAAGGATGGTACTGGGACCCTTCTAAAAAGCATATTAAAGCAGCCCTAAAAGATAGTTTAAGACGTTTAAAAACAGATCACATTGACCTTTTCCAACTACACGGAGGAACGATTGAAGACCCAATTGATGAAACGATCGAGGCATTTGAAGAGTTAAAAGAAGAAGGTCTGATTATCGAGTATGGAATATCAAGCATTCGTCCAAATGTGATTCGAGAATACGTAAAAAAATCTTCTATTGCTTCAGTGATGATGCAATACAGTATTCTTGATCGTCGTCCCGAAGAAGAAATGCTCGATTTATTACACGACAATAACATCAGCGTTATTGCTAGAGGCCCTCTCGCTAAAGGAATGTTAACAGATCAATACAAAGAAAAAGTAAAAGAAGATGGTTTTCTAGACTATTCGAAATTCGAAGTTATTGAAACAGTTAATCAGCTTTCTGAGATAAAGGGAGATCAGCGTAATTTAACTCAAACAGCGCTAAAATATGCTCTTGCTCATCCTGCGGTAGCAACCGTTATTCCGGGGGCTAGTCGGAGTGAGCAGCTGCTTGCAAACCTTACGGCCCAAAATGCTCCAGACTTAACATCTGAGGCAATACAAAATATCAAAGCCGTATCCAAAATGAACGTCTACGACAAACACCGTTAATGAAAAGAAGAGCACAGTCATATGACTGCGCTCTTCTACTTTTATGAATTTAAAAAGCTTCGAGCAATGGATCCACAATGATCAATTCTGGTTCGGTTGAAGCTTGGATATCCTCTATACTATAGCCATTTGCCACTTCTTTTAAGACAAGTCCTTCTTTTGTAATATCAAAGACTGCTCGATCTGTTATTATGCGATTCACAACGCCTTTCCCGGTGAGAGGGAGACTGCAAGAGTTTAGAATTTTAGGTTCTCCGTTCTTATTAACGTGATCCATAATTACCACAATGCGTTTCGCTCCGTGGACGAGGTCCATTGCTCCTCCCATCCCTTTAATCATCTTTCCAGGTATCATCCAATTCGCTAGGTCGCCATTCTTTGAGACTTCCATACCACCTAGTATTGCTACATCAATATGCCCACCTCGAATCATAGCAAATGATTCAGCACTATCAAAATAAGCAGCTCCTTGCATGGCAGTTACCGTCTCTTTACCTGCATTGATTAAGTCGGGATCCACTTCTCCTTCTGTCGGGTAAGGTCCAATACCGAGAAGGCCATTTTCCGACTGAAGAACAATTTTTTTACCATCTGGAATGTAGTTAGCTACCATTGTTGGCATTCCAATTCCTAGATTCACATATGACCCGTCCAGTATTTCTTTTTCAGCACGTCTTGCAATCTTTTCACGAACTGCTGCTTTATCTACTTTCACCATGATTAGCCTCCTATCGCGTTGTTAATCGCTCGATCTTCTTCTGCTGCTCGCCAACAATAACCTTCTGAACATAAATACTTGGAGTATGGATACGATCTGGTTCTAACTCACCAATGTCAACTAACTCTTCCACTTCAGCAACCGTTACTTTTCCTGCCGCAGCAATCATTGGGTTAAAGTTCCGAGCTGTTTTGTTGTAGACTAAATTCCCCATAATATCTCCTTTTAGAGCACGGACGAATGAGAAATCAGCTTGAATCGCTTCTTCCAACAAGTATTCTTTTCCATTAAATGTCCTTACTTCTTTCCCTTCTGCAATCGGAGTTCCGACACCAGCAGGCGTATAAAAAGCTGGAATCCCTGCTCCACCTGCTCTAATTCGTTCTGCCAATGTTCCTTGAGGTATAAGTTCCACTTCTAATTCACCTGAAAGCACCTGTCTTTCAAACTCTTTGTTCTCTCCCACATAGGAACCAATCATTTTTTTAATCTGTTTATTTTTAAGAAGTAGCCCCAGGCCCCAGTCATCCACTCCGCAATTATTTGAAATAACGGTTAACTCCTTAGTTCCTTTCTCTTTTAATGCCAGAATTAAATTTTCTGGTATTCCGACTAAACCAAAACCACCAACTAGAATGGTTGCTCCGTCTTGCACTTCTTGTACCGCTTCTTCAAACGTCTCAAGTATAGGTTTCATTCACTTTTACCTCCTACCATTTTTAAGGTCGTTCAACGATCGTTGCTACTCCCTGTCCTCCACCGATACATAGTGTAGCTAAACCAAAACGCTCATTCCTTCTTTTCATTTCATGAAGAAGTGTGACTAAAATACGCGTACCACTTGCGCCAATTGGGTGACCAAGAGCGATAGCCCCACCATTAACGTTTAAAATGTCTTTATTAAAATCAAGGTCTCTACCAACGGCAAGAGACTGCGCAGCAAAAGCCTCATTGGCTTCCACTAGATTCATTTGTTTCATTGAAAGTCCAGCTCGTTCAAGTGCTTTTTTCGTAGCAGGAACGGGGCCTAACCCCATAACGCTAGGATCTACTCCTCCGCTCGCATTCGAACGAATAGTGGCAAGATAATCAATTCCGAGCTTATCTGCTTTTTCTTTACTCATTAACACCACCGCTGCTGCTCCATCATTGATTCCAGAAGCATTTCCTGCTGTAACCCCACCATCTTTTTTAAAGGCAGGACGCAGCTTTGAAAGCTTTTCAACCGTCGTTCCATGCTTTACATACTCATCTGTATCGAATATAACGGGATCGCCTTTTCTTTGAGGGATGGAGACAGGAAGGATCTCGTCTTTAAACAATCCTTTTTCAATTGCTGCCTGTGCTTTTTGCTGACTCCAGGCAGCAAACTCATCCATTTCTTCTCTTGTTAAATTATAATGCTCACATAAGTTTTCAGCTGTTACGCCCATATGATAATCATTAAATGCACACCATAACCCGTCTTGAATCATACTGTCGATCATTTTTTGATCGCCCATCCTAAGGCCATCGCGAGCCCCTTGTAATAAGTATGGCGCCTGACTCATATTCTCCATGCCGCCAGCTACAACAATATCTTGATCCCCAAGCATAATCGATTGCGCACCAAGGTGAATCGTTTTAAGTCCCGATCCACATACTTTGTTTATCGTCATAGCAGGTGTAGAGACAGGAATACCCGCTTTCATCGCTGCTTGTCGTGCCGGGTTTTGTCCAAGACCTGCTTGGAGGACATTCCCCATTATGACTTCTTCAATTTGATCACTTGCTAGACCCGCTTTCTCCACCGCTGCTTTAATGACCATGCCACCAAGCTCTGGTGCTGCTAGAGATTTTAGCGAACCATTGAATGATCCTACCGGCGTTCTGATAGCGCTTACAATTACTACTTCTCGACTCATTTCGATTTCCTCCTTATGTACGACTCTCTTCTACATTATTCTTAATTAATTCTGAAAACTCCTTCTTCATTTAAGAATTTCCATTATTCAAACGATTTCCTTGCAAGAACTCCATAGCTTTGTTTTAATTAGAAAGAGAGCGCTTACAAGAGAAGGGTGATGAACGTTTTGCTACCAGACCGTGTTACGATTATTGAAGTTGGACCAAGAGATGGACTTCAAAATGAAGCGAATCAGATTAAAACCTCAGATAAGATAAGCTTCATTCAAGCATTAAAATTAGCTGGAATTCAAGAGATGGAAATCACTTCATTTGTATCTCCTAAATGGGTGCCACAAATGCAGGATGCGAGCGAAATTGCAAACCATTGCCTCGATGATAAAAGAAATTTTGTTCTTGCACCTAATCGAAAAGGAATTGAAAGAGTCAAAAACACCGACGTAACGGCGGTCGCGCTTTTCGCTGGTGTAAGTAACACCTTCAATAAAAAAAACAGCAATAAAGAAACCAACGAGCTGCTAAATGAATTAGTTCCGATCATCCAAGAGTTAAAAACAGAGGGTTATTTTGTAAGAGCTTGTATTTCAACTGCATTTTATTGCCCATACGAAGGAAAAATCAATTTGGATGATACAATCAATGTTTGTCGAAAATTTGTGGATGCTGGTGTAGATGAACTAAGTGTTGCTGATACAATCGGTATGGCAACCCCTGAAGAAGCGGACCTTCTTTTTAGTTCGCTTCTAAAAGAGTTTCCTTCAACCTTATTAACTGCTCACTTTCATGATACGCGTGGAATGGCCCTTGCTAACATTTATGCTTGCTTACAGATCGGCATTTCTCGATTTGATACATCCGCGGGTGGACTTGGTGGTTGCCCCTTTGCTAATGGAGCTACAGGAAATGTGGCAACTGAAAGTGTGGTCTATATGTTAGAGCGAATGGGTATAGAAACAGGGGTTGATCTCGAAAAAATAATGAAAGCACTTGATCATATAGAACCCCATCTCTCAAAACCGATTACCACGCCTCACAGAACGTTGTATAAGAAGGAAAATAAAACATTCATAAAGTGACATAAAATGATTATGGTAAACTAAGATAAAAAAGCACACAATGTGTGCTTTTTTATCCTTTTACAATCGTTAAGATAATACTATAAATCAACGCGAGCACAAGTCCACCAATTAGAGTAATACGGTCCATTTTTTGACCCTTAAACAAATTGAGTACCCCTTTTACAACCATAAAAACAACAAAGAAAATAAAAAAATACATCAAAAATGTCACGCTAGTGAAGCCCCCTATTTTTTATCCTTTCGAGATATACCGCATTCTAGGATTAATAATCTCATTGTCACTTTTAAGCATAAAGCATTGATATTTAGGTAGAAAATCGATTTTCATGTCTTTGTCGAAAAAGACGGCATATTGCTTTTGAATTCGCACAGGACGAAAATTAGATTCCAGTTCCATGTTGTAGTTACCCTGTCTCTTATCATTAACTAATTGAGTCACCCCGTTTACGACACATCCACAATCTTCTATGTCATACTCTAACTTCAAGTACCCTTCCTGCTCCTGCTCTAGTTGCTCAATCGCTTTATCTGTGAAAGTAATTTTCATGTTAGTTCTCCCCTCTCTTTTCTTCTATAATAACGTCTATAAATTCAATCGCCCAGTCACACCACTCGATCCAGGTTTTCATTTGTCGCCTTCCATACTCAAGCGTTAAATATTCACCTAACCGATCTTTTTCAATTCGTTTATCAACGGTATTTTCTTCTTTCCATTGATTCATATGATTAAGGACCATTTGATGATGGTCTTTGCTTTCTTTAAGGAATTGAATCGCCTCATCTTTAGGAATGAGGTGAAATAAGGAGACTCGCATGAGCTGTTCATTTTTCATCTTAGGTGGATCCACTGTGTGATGAGCAAGCCACTCAATGAGCATTCTATATCCTTTTTCCTCAATAGAATAAATCTTTTTATCGGGTAGATCAATTTGTGGAACGATTTCAAAGCTCACTAAATTTTCTTTTTCCATTTTCCCGAGTTCACGATAAATTTGTGTGTGATGAGCAGACCAAAAATGGATCATCGTCTCTTTAAATTGTTGGGTTAGTTCGTATCCTGTCGATGGTTTCTTCGTCAATAATCCAAGAAGAGCATATCGTAAAGCCATAACATCATTTCCTTTTCAGCAATTTGCTTCTTCTCCATTATAAACGTCTTTACAAGATCTTTGCACATTTTCAGTAGTAATACGCCATATTTGTATGGGGGAAGAATTCATATCGAGCGATAGAAAGACTTCAAGTTAAAAGTCTCTAGTGCTTCTGAGCTTCAAAGTTAGAATAGCTAATGAACACACAAAAACACTCCGTTCCCTTTAAAAGAGAACGACGTGTTTTAGTTGTATTTCTTAATAAACTTTTGATCAATACGGTGTTTTAATAACCAGGAAAGATGATGATGTACTTGAATGTTCCCATATAACAACAAACCTTCCTTTTGTCCTGTAGAAAGAATAGACAAATAGGTACTTTTCGGTATAAAACGATGTCCGTCCGTCTCTTTCATATATCCTTTTATGTTTCCCCATAAAATTTCTGCCTGTCGAACAGCGACCACTCCCGCTTTTGGTAGCTCAGGATACTTTCGAATGGTAGCACAGTCTCCGGCTGCAAAAATCGCCGGGTGCTCTTTTACCTGCAGCGTATCATCTACAAGTAAATAACCAGCATCATCAACTGGTAATTTAGAAGCCTGAAATAATCCCGGTGCTTTGGGTCCAGTTAACCATAAGACTTGATCATAACTAATTTCTTTTCCTCCGGAAGTAATCATCTGATTTGATGTTAGATTTGAAACTTTTTCATTCAAATAAAAAGTTAAACCTTTTTCTTTAAGGATTTGTTTGATTTTAATTTGAGCCCTAGGTGAACTATTTTCCAATAAATTCGACTTAGAAATCAAGGTAACAGGAGGCTTACCTTCGCGTTTTCTTTTCGCTGTAAGAGCCAAAGCCATTTCTACTCCGGCCGCTCCTCCACCTACAACGATTGGGTTTCTTGCAACCCACATTTTTTTCGCTACTTCTTCTATTCGATAGTTTGGCTTAATACGTAGGGCGTGTTTTCTTGCACCAGGCACTTCAATACCCGCAGTAAGCGATCCAATGTCAACAGATAAGACATCATAAGAAAGGATATCCCCTTTTTCTGTAAGGACCACTTTTGTTTTCGCATCAATGGAAATGGCAGCGCCAGTTATAAACTGAATGCCACTCTTCTCTGCTAATGTTGGAATATGTACGCGAATTTCTTCTTCGCTATATTGGCCTTCTAAATAACCAGAAAACATTCCTGAATAATACTGGTAATGAGAAGGAGAAACAAGCGTGACATCCACATCAAGCTTCTCTTGTTGAAGTCTCTTCATGAGATGGAGATGCGCATGACCCGCTCCGATCAATAACAATTTTTTCAAAATACCCCTCCTCTTGTCCTTACCTCACCCATTTAATATACTTCTCAGACATCTTTGGAAGCCAACCGTCAAATAATTTTTCTCTCCAATATAAATCTGCGGCCTGATTTAAGATGGCCCCTTTTGTTGGATAAGGGTGTATCACTGTGGAGATATCACCGATTTTATGACCATGTTCTTTCGCAAAAACGATTTCTTGCATCCAACTTCCCGCGTCTTCTCCTACAGCATGGGCGCCTAAAATATGCCCCTTCATATCCGTAATCACTTTAACTAGTCCATTTTTCTTTCGTTCTGCTATAAACCGATCAACATCGTCAGTTCCTACTTTAAATACGCGTATATCCCCATGTTTTTCCTTCGCTTCCTTTTCTGTCATCCCGAGGTGAAAAACTTCTGGATCAGTGTAGGTAACCCACGGAACGTTGTCATAACTTACTTTTCTTTTCAAACCGAACACGGCGTTCTGTACAATGAGTTTTCCTTCCATTCCAGCTCCATGAGTGAATGGGAATGTTCCATTTACATCTCCTATCGCGTAGATGTGAGATTGACTGGATTGCAGCGAGTTATTTACTGTTATATATCCATTATTACACGCCACGCCTGCCGTTTCTAAGTTTAAGTGATCAGTATTTGGTTTTCTACCAACTGACATCATAACAGCTTCTGACTTAATCGATTTTTCTTCCCCATCATGAAGATACGTAATAACTTTACTTCCATTTTCTTCCTTTATCTCCTTAGCTTCTGCTTTAAAAATAAATGAAAGTTCTTTTTCTAATTCTTTTGTAACCAGAGGAATGATGTCATGATCTTCCTTTTTAAAAATCGATTCTGACGTTTCTAGAATCGTTACTTCTGATCCAAACCTTGATAATGATTGAGCAAGCTCTAGTCCAACTGGCCCTCCACCTATAAATACCGTGCTTTTGGGAAGCGAGGTTAAATTGAAAATTGTTTCATTTGTCATGAAAGAAACGTTTTCAATACCGTTGAGGGCAGGAATTTTAGGACTTGATCCCGTCGAAATGACGATCCGTTTTCCTTTTATCGGATTCTCTCCATCTATAAGTACTGTATGGTTATCTTTAAATGAACCCTTTCCTCTAAAAATCTCGATTCCTAACTTTTCAAACCGTTCGTCACTATCAACTTCTTGAATCTCATCGATTGCTTCCTGAACACGCTCAATTGCGCGATTAAACCGAACATCTCCACTTACAGTAAGACCAAACTCTGACGCTCCCTTATAGACAGCATGAACTTCTTTTGCAGCAGTTATAAAAGCTTTTGACGGAACGCAGCCAAAATGAAGGCAGTCCCCTCCAAGTCCAGGCTGATCATCAATCAAAGCAACTGTCGCTCCCATATTTGCTGCTCCAGCAGCTGCTGTCAGTCCACCCGATCCTCCACCAATTACAATTAAGTCATACTCTTTCATTTGTATCATCTCCCTATCCTAGAATCTTTTTTGCTTCAGATAATCTTTGAAAAGCTGTAAAAAGTTCGATCGCTAAAAACACCAGAGTTAAAATCACTAAAATATTGTGAAGTAAGATCATTGCCGTAAATAAGATAAATCCTTCTGTTCGCTCTGCTGCTCCAGCCTGATAGTAAAATGATTTAACGCCTTTTTTCTCAGAAACGGCACCAACTGTAAGAAAAATGGTCATGGCAAAAATAATCGAGGTACTTAGTAATAAGAGAGCCCACATCGCTTCTGGAAACCGAAAAGCAAGGCCTAGAATAACGCTTATCTCAACGACTCGATCAAAACTGACATCTAGAACAGTTCCAAAAGCAGAAGGTTTTGTTTTGCGAGCCATCGTTCCATCAACTGCATCAAGATAGCCTGACACCCATAATACGATGACCGCCAAAATAAATTGATTGAAGTATACTAGAAGCCCAGAAGAAACACCAATGATAAATGATAGGATTGTTACTTGATTCGCAGTAAGACCTATTCGAAGTAAGGAATCAGCCGTTCGATCCATTAGGGGCTGGACATATTTTCTAGCATGGGTATCTAACATATGTGCACCTCCTTATTTAAGATCCTCCTCAACAGCTGAACCAAAGGCTTTTCTTCGAATGTATAAGCTAATCACTAATAGTAATAGCAAGATGGCAGCAGCAATTAAGACTGTAGTGAAATTATTAGATAAAAAGCTTGCACCTAAGAAATTCAAAGCAAAAGCACCTGGTAGCATTCCAAGCAACGTTGCTAAATAGTATTTCCTACGATTCACATTAGAAACGCCACAAACATAACTAACTAAATCAAAGTGGAGAAATGGAACTAGGCGTAACAATAAAACATAAAGAAAACCTTTTTCTGAAAGTCTTCTTTCAAGTGTTTCTCCTCTCTTTTTCCAGGATTCAGGTAGAATATTTAATCCAAGTCTGCGAGCCATTGAAAAGAAAAGAAAAGCCCCTATCGAACCACCAAGAACCGCCAGGAAAGTCCCTAGCAATGGACCAAATACGAGGCCTCCACTAACTGAAAGGATCGAAGTTGGAAAAAGTACGAATGGTCTACCTATACAAATGAGCAGGAAAATTAACGGGGCATAAATACCAAATGAAGCAATCCATTCGCGAATATGAGATGGGCGAAAATCGAAAACATATTGATTAAGTAAGTATATTAAAATGATTAGTAAGGTTAATCCGAAACCCTTTGCGATTGTTTTACCCGTCATTGAACTCGTCTCCATTGCTCTTCTTGATTCTTATACTTTTTCATATCCTCACGTTTTGCAGATAAAAGCACGTTTTGACCTACAACTAAGTTTCGATCTGACACGGCTAGTATACTTCCCTGATCAAAAGTAACCCGATAACAAGGTAGATTATTTTTCACGGTTACTGCCTTCACTTTTCCTTGCACAAATACGTAGTCCTTCTCAGATGGCTTCTGCTCTGCTGGAATAGCGATTACTTTATTAAGTGGAATAAATCCGGCTTCTAAAGCAAGGCCCTCTCCGATAATTCTTGCACTTTCAATTGAAGACGGATTTGTTACAACATCAAACGGTTCTCCAATTTGAATAAATGTGCCTTTATTCATGACAGCAAGTCGATCACCCATTTCTATTGCTTCATCTCGATCATGAGTAATAAACAATGCAGTAATATTTTCTTCTCTTAATAGTTCCTTAACTTCTCCACGTAGTGATTCTCTAAGCGATGCATCTAAGGAACTAAACGGCTCATCTAGGAGGAGAAGATCTGGCTTTAGAACAAGCGCTCTTGCCAGTGAAACCCGCTGTTTTTGACCACCTGATAACTCATGTGGATAGGCGTTTCTCAAATGAAGTAATTTCACTTTCATCAGCATTTGTTCAGCTTCACTTACACGCTCCTTCTTTTTCATTTTTCTTCTTTTCAATCCATACGTTACATTTTCAATTACTGTTAAGTGCGGGAATAACAATGAATCCTGAAACATCAGAACGACCGATCGCTCCTCTGGCTTTAACGTTACGATCGATTTTTGTTTCAACCAAATTTCTCCCCCACTAATATCTTCTAAACCAGCAAGACACCTTAGTAGCGTAGTTTTCCCACACCCCGAAGGTCCCACGATGGTAAAATGCTCACCGCTTCGCACATGAAAAGAAATGTTTTGGAGAATCGGTACTTTTGAAAAATGCTTACTCATATTCTTGCATTGTAATAGCTGGTTCAAATCAATCTTCCTTTCAAACGCGATTTACAGCTCGAATAACCAGCCTTAATAGTATTTCAACTCCCCCAATAAAAAGGAGAGGGAGAAGAGCAAACA
Source organism: Guptibacillus hwajinpoensis (assembly GCF_020524165.1). Classification (GTDB taxonomy): domain Bacteria; phylum Bacillota; class Bacilli; order Bacillales; family Guptibacillaceae; genus Guptibacillus; species Guptibacillus hwajinpoensis_D. The sequence continues at coordinate 347,195 of NZ_JAIVKU010000004.1, read as the reverse complement.
GTATGGAAAACCCCGCAACTACTGCCTCATTCGAACTAGAAAAATAAGGATAATATAGAAGGGGTAGCGTAATAACATTACCGCCCCCAATTATGGCTGTAAGCGCATATTGTCCTAATGAAATAACAAAAGTAAGAAGCATAAGACTTCTAATACTTGGAAGTAATAAAGGAAGGGATAACGTAAAAAAACGTATAAATGGCCCTGCTCCTAATACGGAAGCCTGCTCACCTAACGCAATTCCTAAACGTTCATAGCCTGCCCGCATAATTCGGATCGCATAAGGTAACGTTGGGATTAAATGGACAAGTACCACTCCTGAAACCTGATCTGCTAATCCAAATTGAATCATCGTAAATTGCAATCCCATTGCGAGTAAGATTCCTGGAATTAAAATCGGCGATAATAAAAATGTTTCAATCATTGATTTTCCTTTAAAAGAATAAGTTGAAAGCACTTTAGCTGCTGGTAATGAAAGCAATAAATTTAGGAGAACGACATAAAAACCAACCTTTAACGTTGTAACAATTGACTCCTTTAACGAAGGATCACCAAATATGTTTCGCCATCCATTTAAGCTATAAGCTTGTGGTAATAATTCCGGGAACCTCCACCCTACCGAAAAACTTTTTACAGTTACAACGACAAATGGAAGAATAAAAAGCCCGATAAAAATCAACACCATCAAACTTGTAACTAACTCTCTTTTCCCTAAACGGTTAAAAACGAATCTCATCGGTTTCTCCCCTTTATCATTCTCAATCGATGCTTTTGTACAGCACCAATACAAAATATAGCTAGGAGAAGGGCCATCACACCTGGAAGGATCATAGCTGAAAAAGCGAGAGGGCGTTTACTCCAATCCCCATCGTAAAACCATTCATAAGCTCTAACTGATAACATCTCAGGTCTCGTAACCCCTAAAAGATAAGGAATTTCAAATGCTGAAGCGATAAAAGCGATTAAAATTAAGCCCGTCTCGACCATAACAGGGAGTAACCATGGAAGCTCCACACTCCTAAAGACATCCCATTTATTTCCCCCAAGCGTTCTTACAACTTCAGAATAACGATGGTCGATTTCATAATATACTGGTAACAGCATAAGAATTACGAACGGAACCTCTTTCCATACATAAGTTAAGATCATTCCTATTCCAAACTTCTCTTGAACGAGAACAGGAAACTCCGCTCGATGATCAAGCACTCCTAGTTGATAAAAAAGGGAGGAAAATAACCCGCTTTGTGAGAAAAATAAATACACTAAATATCCTGCTACAAAATGAGGGATTAAAATCGGAATCCATACGAGTACTTTAGAAGAGGAGTCTCTAAAAAATTGATATAACATCCTTGTCATTACTAATCCTATCACTAGCGCTAGCAATGTGGATAGAATAGCAACTCGAAACGTTAATTTCAGAGAATGGAAGAAAGCAAGACTGTTGAAGAGTTCCAAATAAGAAGCCATTGTCCATTCTCCATCGACTGATTGAAAGCTTTGAGCAATAGCGGACCACATGCCATAACCAACAAGCAACAGGGTGGCCGCTAGAGCAGGTAATAAATTGAAAACAACTCTCTTTTTATTGTTCAAAAATCCGTTTTGCCCATTCATTGTTAATCCACTCCGTGTATCCTGTATCTAAATCGGGTAATTGATTGTTGCTTAATAACTCAGTAGAAAGAACGCTATCTCCTCGATTAAGATTTTTAATTTGTTCCTGATCCGCTTTATCTAGCTTATTAAAATTCAACACAGTGCCTTCTCCCCACATAGCAGGGTCCATCTTAGCGATTTGTGCTTCTGGAGATTCTAGAAAGTTAATCACGGTCATAGCTCCTTCAGGATTTGGACTGTTAAAAGGGATACTAAGGTAGTGCGTATTCGAAATGGATCCCGGATCTTTTAGGATAAACGACTTTGTACTCTTCGGAAATGTACCATTTTCTATTAAGCTTTCTGCCCTCGCTTCATTAAAGCCCATCGTCATCCAAACTTCTCCCTGATTATAGAGAGTATCAAGTTTTGTTAACGACTCAGGGTATGTTTCACCTTCGCGCCATAGATCAGGTTTGATTTCTTCTAAGTAACTCCAAACATATTCTTCTCCAGATTGAATAACTTCTTTGCTATACTCTTCCGCCATAAGAGCTGACTTTTCTCCCACACCTTTTACAAGCAGATGCTTAACAAATGTGTTGCCTGTAAAATCTGACACATTCGGATATGTGAACTTTCCTGGGTGATCATGAATCCACTGTTTTAATTCTTCAAGTGTGCTCGGTGGATGATCAACATGCGTAGAATTGTAATAAAAAACATACTGCACATTTCCCCAGGGCGCTTCCAACCCGTCAATTTTAGTTCCTTGATCAAATAAAGCAATTTGATTGTCTGTTCCAATGTAATTTTGGAAATGTGGCAGCTTCTTTGAAAAAGAGCCAAATAATAAATCAGCTTGTTTTGCATTTTTAAAATTTGCTCCGTTAATCCAAATCACATCGATCGTACCATTACGTTTATTAGCTTTTTTCTCTGTTAAGAGCTTTTGCATAAATTCTTCGGTATTCATTGGCTGACGCTTAAGCGTAATCCCATACTTCTCTTTTAAATGTGGTGTAGCCCAATCATCTATATATTGGTTAATCCCTTCATCTCCTCCCCACATAAACAAATTTACCTTCGACCCTTCGGTAGTCTTTACAATTTCATCCCAATCTTTATCTAATACTTCCTCATTGCTTGATGTACTCCTATCGTTATTTCCACAAGCTACTATAAAAAATAGCGCTACCATACAAATCATAAACTTCAACTTCATCGCTTATCCCCCTCGTCTATCATATCGTAGCAACTGTTCTTACTATTTGACGAACTTGATTGTGCTTCATTCGGTAAAAAAGACTCATCCCTTACTTAAAAGTATACCTTTTTTAAACATTCCATGCCGTAATCACCCTTACAGTTATCATAAAAAAAGCAATAGCCACGAAGGCTATTGCTTTTATGAAGGTAAGTTAGGTTACCCAAATTTAACTTAGCTATTTTGCATCTTTCTTCGAACAATCACTCCAGTTGCAGCCATTGTTGCAAGAATTGCAGCAACAATCCATTCAATCGGCATTTGTTGTTCAGCTGTGCCGCCCATACCAGTTTTCGGCATGTCCGTTGGCATAGCTTCCATAGCAAACTTATCTGGGAACTGGTCTACAAAAGCGCCCGATAAACCTTTTGCAGGCATATACATATGTGCGTAAGCTTCACGAACCGAATCGTAAGCAGCATCATAATCTTCCATCGTATAGTTATCAAAAGCAGAAATTAATTGCGTAACATGCATTTGAAGGCCTTCAGACAATGCACCCGCTTCTAATCTTCCTTCTGTAGCTGTTTCAAGAAAACTTGAAAAATCAGCTCGATAGTTTTCTAGTGCTTTCATAGCAGCTTCTTTTGCTTCTTCATCTTCAGCTCCTGTAGCTTGAACGTACTCAACAAAGTTACCAATATGTCCAGACCACATTTCTTTAAATTGATTACCTGCATCCTCACCATATACGGAAGTAATGGCTTCAGCTAAATCATCTGTATTCTCACTAAGTGCAGCTGCTGAAGCATCAAAGTCTTCTGATCCATCAATACCATTCTGCATCGTCATCATGGCTAAACCAGCATGTTCTGATAGGAGGTGACCTAGTGTTGCACGAAGGTCAGAGGCAGGCGTCACAGCTTTTGTGTTTTCAAATTTATCAGGAAACTGATCTGTAATGGCTCCAGAAAATCCTTTTGCAACCATTTGCATGTGCGCAATGGCTTCGCGTTCTTTTTCATAAGCCATGTCATAGTCTCCAGCGACATAGCTATCAAATGCGCCAATTAATTGATTAATATGTGCCTGAAGTCCTTCGGATAACGTATCGGCTTCGAGACGTTCACCAGTTGCATTTTCAAGGAACATGGAGAAATCTTCTTTATAGCCGTCTAAGCTATCTAGCGCTTTTTGCTTTGCATCTTCATCTTCATTGCCAGTTGCCTTCACATAATCAACGAAAAATCCGATATGGTTGCTCCAGATTTCATTAAACTCAGCCCCAGCTTCTTCTCCATAAACTGAAGTAATTGCAGCTGTAAGATCTTCTGTGTTTTCACTTAAGGCACCGGCAGAGGCTTCAAAATCTGCAGATCCTTCAGCACCTTTTCTCATCGTTTCTACCGCAAGATAAGCATGTTCACTTAGTAAATGGCCAAGATCAGCACGAAGATCAGCACCCGGTGTTTCAACTGTCGGCTTGTCCATTTGCTTCTCGTGATCAGCAGCAAACGCGCCTGCCGTTGGGATTAATAGAGAAAAACTAAGTGGAACAATTAAAAGTCCTTTTTTCCAATCAATCACTTTCTTTTTCATATTCGTATTTGTATTCATTTTCAAATCCACTCCCCTTAATTTTTGATTTACACTTAGCTAACGGAGAGAAGATCAGTTTGGATCATTTTTATTAAGAATTAATTGAAAAATATTAGTTACTCCTACAAGTAGAACCGCATAGTTCCTGCTGTACAAGTGTTTGTGGTCCGATATTATCGTTCAAATAAAAGTTAATCATACTCCTTTTTCTCCCACTCATCGTCTGGAAGATCGAGATCTTCTCCAGAAAATCGCTCTTCTTTAAATGGATCTGCATGATTATGAAAACCGTTTAGTTCCCAAAAACCTGGTGCATCTTCTTGAATAAACTCAATTCCTCTAATCCATTTAATACTTTTCCAAAAATAGAGATGCGGAACGACTAAGCGTAAAGGAAATCCGTGTTTCGCTGTTAACTTTTCACCATCGACCGAGTGAGCAAGTAACACATTATGCTGTATTAAGTCATGAAGGTGTATATTAGTTGTATAATCATGATCCCCATGTAGCATGACGTACTCTGACTTAGGATGAATACCAAGTTCTTTCATAAAATCCTTCATTAGTACACCTTCAAATGTATTATCGAAGCGTGACCAGCGGGTCACGCAATGAATATCGCAGGTTACTTGCTTCTGAGGTAAAGCAAGTATATCTTCATAGCTGACGGTGATTTCTTGTTCTACCTTTCCAAACACCTTCAAATCCCAGGTTGTCATATCGTAAACTGGAACCTCGCCTTCATGTAGAATAGGGAATCTTTCCGTTAATACCTGTCCTGGTGGAAGACGGTCTCCATATTTTTCATTCGCTTGCGGTACTTTCATTTTTCGAATGCGGGCTGCTTTCTTCATAGACTTCACACCTTTCATGTAGTGGACCATAAAAAAAACTCTTCCCATTTAGGAAGAGTCCGGTCTTTAACAGAGCTCCTCCTCATCTTCCAGAGCGATTGCTCTGCTGGAATTAGCACCTTGTTTTCAGGTTGCCGGGCATCTTAGGGCCAGTCCCTCCGCCTCTCTTGATAAGGAAAAAATATGTAATTGTGATTTATTTTATCGATCTCCTTGATAAAATGCAATCCTTTTTACTAACGTTCCACGAAAATCTACTAATTTCGTGCTCATTTTATTTAACTAGAAAGATAAATGACTTCAAATGGAATTTGTTGAAAGTAGCACCCTTTCGAAACCGGCTCTTTGATAGATCTTAATGGCCTTTTCGTTGAAATTTTCAATTAACATATCGAGCCATAAGAAGATATACAACTCAATGATTTTTCATATGCCAGCCTTCAAATCAATATTTTTCTCTCATAGGAAAAGCCCCATGTCGGGAAATACATGGGGCTCACACTATATATTTTAAGGGGGGCAGGAACCGGGGAAGTTCCTGTAAAAGTAGTGTAGCAGGATCCACGTATGAAAAACGTAATTATGAGTGGTTTTTCACATTCTTTTAATAAATGAAAAGAATGACTTGCCCTATTTGTATACCATAATCGTTTGCAACTCTCGAAATCCAATATCTTTATAAATGTACTTTGCAAAGTTAGAAGAATACACGTTCAAACGAATTTCCTCGTAACCCTGTTCTTTAAAATTTTGAATACTTGCTTCCACGAGCTTTTTTGAATACCCTTTGCCACGAAACTTCGGGAATACAAATACATCATAAATAAAGCCGTGCTTACTTTCCGTAAAGTAATCGGTGTTCTCACCTAGTAATACCCAACCTGCTATTTCTCCACCATCTCGATAAATAAGATGATAGCCACCTCGATCAAGAATAGAGGAAACAATTTCAAGAGCTTTCTCTTCTTTCACGATCCCTGGATTTGTCGTTCCTTCGTTCACTGACTGAATGGAATTAGACAAAATATAATCTCTTTCTTCGATTGTCGCGCGTTCGATCACACCATTTCCCTCCATCGCCAAAATCGTTCATTATGCGTTTATTCTTGATAAGTGAACCGCGTTCCTTCTCAATAACCAATTCCTATATTATCCAAATGATAAAGTGATTGAAATCTCACTGAAAATCCGGTCTATGGGAGAGATGCACGAACCTACTCGTTCGTTCTAGCATAAACACAGGTACCAACGAGCTTACTATTATCAATAGATCGACGATCATTTTAAAAAATCGCCTCAAGCTGAAAGAAACATCATTCTGCTACTCTACGACTTTGCCCATTTTCCGCATTACAACGAATTTCAATTCTCTTGGTATGAAGTTCTTGAATCGCAAAGTCAACCATCCCTTTATCAGCCTCGATCATGTATCCTTTTCCACTATAGTTAGAATCAATCAAGTAACCGATTTCAAACTTACGAACCTTTCAATCAATGCGATGTAAACCAGAAGAACCAATATAGTCGCCAGTTAGCTTATGAAAAAACAATAGTCGTAAGTCATATCTTTTTAAGAAAGCTGCATTGGATTCTCTAATATTCGCTTCCACTTCTGTTTCCGTTTGATTCGTATGTGTCAATAACATATGTGGCTTACGTTGAACTAAAGATGCTTCAATGAATGGATAAACAGCTTTACCATCCCCCGAACAGGATAGCCAATGTTTCATCGATCTGTATGAAACTCTTTTGGAAAATCAGGTTGGATCGGTTACATGAAACGTCCTCCAAAAACACTAAAAGATGTCAGAATTATATCATTAATAAGAAATCTGTCAAGAAAAACACCTTTTTCTCCCAATTTCGACTCTAGTTTTGCGATGTTCAATAAATTCACCATTTGGATTTATTTCAGCCAATACTTGTTTCGCTTCTGCTTCAAAATCCTCTGCACAACCTTGCAGTAAATGTTTAAGGCCATACGATAAGGAGTAGTGGTGACCGATGATCGATTCAGGTGTCCACTTGTATGTGACAGGTGCACATTCAAATGATTCTGAATAAAAGCGTGAATCTTGTATCACTTTCTTATGACTTTGGAGGGGGTGAGTATATGTAGAATTACCTGCACGTCTTCTTTCTCCATACCATTTGGTCACAACGTCTCTGAATGCCATTTGCCACTCTTCTAGAGGTTGAGCGACATCATAGTCATCAATGATTGCGATCCCTCCCTCCTCTTCAATAAAAGGATAAATATTTTCTAAAAAGGCTGTTCGATCAAGCCAATGAAATGACTTGGCTAAAGTAACTAGCTTTATTGGACACTTCAGTGTTAGTAGAAAGGAGTCAACATCACAATGGTGCCAAATTATGTTTGATATCGGATCAGCTAAACGTCGCGCTTCTTCAATCATTTCTTTTTCTTTATCTACACCGATCACGTTCTTAAATTTTTCAGAAAGTCGAATCGCCATTTGTCCTGGACCACACCCAACGTCAAGAAGAGTTCCTGTGCCATTTAATTGAAATGTGGATGTAAGATACTCAATCACTTCTTCTGGATACAATGGTCGATATTTTGAATAATATGTGGCCGCTCCTTTAAACAAGTCTTTATACATTTTCCAGCCTCCTATATACTAAAAATCATATCCCCTGGAAAGGAGAGGTTCTATTGGATCTTACACTCATTTTATCATTCATAGGGGCTGCCGTTCTTTTAACAATCATGCCAGGTCCTGACAATTTATTTGTGCTAGCCCAAAGCATCACTCAAAACAAAAAAGCAGGTATTGCCACCTCCCTTGGGCTCTGTTCAGGTCTTCTCGTGCATATTTCAGCTGCAGCTATTGGAATTTCAGCCCTTCTCTATCAATCTTCATTTGCTTTTACGGTTGTTAAACTATTTGGTGCTGGGTATTTACTGTTCATGGCATATGAAGCTTTGAAAGAGCGTAATAAAACCTCCACATTGAAAGAGCAGCCATCACGAACTTATTTAGCTCTATATCGAAAAGGCATTTTTATGAATATCTTAAACCCAAAAGTTTCTTTGTTTTTCCTTGCCCTCCTTCCTCAGTTCATTAACCATGAGTCGGGTTCTCCCGCTCTTCAAATGCTTTTATTAGGTCTAATCTTCATTATTCAAGCTCTTATTATCTTTTTTCTTATTAGCATATATGCTGGGAAATTAGCAAAGTATATTACTGGGAATTCGACGTTATTAAGACGATTTAACCTTACAAAAGCAGGACTACTCACACTTATTGGCATTCAAATTGCACTTAGTAAAAATTAAAAACAGCGCCTCTTTTGAGAGGCGCTGTACAATCGCATAATCTTCCGATGATCCTTATTGAGCTGTATATCCACCATCAATTAGAAGAGCCTGTCCAGTTATACTCTTCGCTGCATCGCTTGCGATAAACATGGAGTAATCAGCAATCTCTTTCACTTCAAGTAAACGTTTCTGTGGAACAAGCGGATAGATTACTTCCTCTAATACCTTTTCAAGCTCCACTCCACGTTCTTTTGCTAAATCTTCCATTTGTCCTCTTACAAGAGGTGTATCCACATAGCCAGGTGCCATTGCATTCACTGTAATACCATACTCCGCACCTTCAAGTGCTGAAACTTTTGTAAGTCCAATGACACCATGTTTTGCACTATTATAAGCAGCTTTACCTGCGAATCCGATTACACCATTAATTGACGCCATGTTAATAATTCGTCCGAAACCCTGTTCCTTCATAATTGGAAAAACATGTTTTGTTGCAATAAATGGAGCTGTTAGCATAATATCCTGCATCATTCTGAATTTCTCAGTTGGAAAATCTTCCAATCGAGAAACATGTTGAAGTCCCGCATTATTAATAAGTACATCTAGACGCCCATATTCTTCAACAGTCCGATCAATGGCTTGTTTGATTTCATCTTCACTTGTAACGTCCGCTTTAATCCCAATCACTTCATACCCTTTATCTCGTAGTTTTTGGGCAGCTTCCTGTGTACCCTCTTCGTTTATATCAGAAAGAACAACTTTTGCACCGTTTGCTGCAAATGTCTCACCAATTTCAAAACCAATTCCTCTTGCTGCTCCTGTAATAAATACAGTCTTGTTGTTAACCATGAAACGTTCCTCCTAGTGTCGATCCTAAAAATTTAGTTGTATTCTGTCACACCACCATTTACCCCTTACAACGATTTATAAACACATTTGCTCCTATTTTTTCGCTATTTGTTATGCTGTTCGATTAAATCCCTTTAAAAATAATGCTACGTCTATCAAAGACTTCCTGAGATTAAGCTTATAAGTCTCTATCGTTTGATGGAAAGACATTTAGGGTACTAAATGAAACAGGAAATCCTAAAATTGGAAGGAGATTAGAGGAAATGACGCTTCGCATCGCCCTTTTTGTAAGCGGAATCATTTCAATTTCTGGTTGCTCGAACATAGCAATTTTGACCCCTAAAGGGACGGAAGCCTACTCAGAGCTAAGCCTACTTTACCTTAGTTTAGCCTTGATGAGCATTGTCTTACTTGTTGTTTTCACTTTATTTACCCGTTTTTTAATAAAGTATCGTGAGCGCCCTGGTCAAGAAAACGACTTCCCAACTCAAATCGAGGGGAATAAAAAACTTGAAATCACATGGGTTGTTGTACCAGTCTTCATTTTAATTATCCTGGCAATCCCGACATTTGCCACTACATATCAGCTTGACCATGAGGCAGAATCAGTAGATGAGCCTCTAAGAATTAACGTTACTGGAAAGCAATTTAGATGGTTTTTTTATTACCCCGAATTTAACATCATGCTCGAAAATGAAGTGAAACTTCCTGTGGACCGTCCTGTTGTCTTTAACCTTCATTCAGAAGATGTCATTCATTCTTTTTGGATACCACAACTAGCTGGAAAAAAAGATGTCCTCCCCCATAAAGAAAACAAGCTTACCATAACACCTGACGAAACCGGAACCTTTGACGGAAAGTGCGCTGAGTTTTGTGGCGCGAGTCATGCTTTTATGACTTTTAAAACGACGGTTATTGAAAGAGAAGCATTTAAAGAATGGACGAATGTTGCTGATAAACAGGAGGAGTAATAAATGAAGGCACTATTAAACTACTTTACATCCCTACCATCAGATATCCTACTTGCCGATCTATCATTTACCATCCTAGCAATAACGATTGCCTATTTATTAACGACGCATTCAAAATGGAACTGGCTCTGGAGCTGGATTACTTCAACAGATCATAAAAAAATCGGCATCATGTACTTACTTGTTTCATTTCTTTTTTTCATCCGGGCCGGGATGGAAGCGCTGCTTATACGAATGCAGCTCGCCTTTCCAAATAATGATTTTTGGGTCTTTCAAGGGGATCGATTTAATCAATTAACAAGCACTCATGGAACTGTCATGATCTTTCTTGTCGCAACACCCCTCTTAATCGGTTTAATGAATGTTATTGTTCCTTTACAAATCGGATCAAGAGATGTTGCCTTCCCCTTCATGAACTCTTTGAGTCTTTGGTTATTTATTTCTGGTGGTATTTTACTCAATGTAAGTTTTGTAGCCGGTGGTTCGCCTAATGCCGGGTGGACATCTTATGCACCTCTCGCTCTTAACGACTATACGCCTGGGCCCGGCAATAACTATTATCCTATAGGACTTCAGGTTGCTGGACTTGGAACAATTATGGGGGGAATCAATTTTATCGTTACGATTCTGAAAATGAGGGCTCCTGGAATGCGGTTTATGAGAATGCCTTTATCAACGTGGGCAATGTTTATCACCTCCATTCTCATCGTATATGCCTTTTCTGCTCTTGCCGTTGCTCTTCTATTGCTAACCTTCGAGCGCCTTTTTGGAACGGTTATTTTATCAGGAGGGGAAGGGAATCCGATCATTTGGCAACACCTTTTCTGGATATTTGGTCATCCAGAAGTGTACATCATTGCCTTACCTGCCTTTGGAATATTTTCGGATGTGATTAGCACGTTTTCTAAGCGTAAACTATTTGGTTATCCTTCTATGGTGTTTGCCATTATTCTTATTGGATTTCTCGGCTTCATGGTTTGGGTGCATCATATGTTTACTGTAGGTTTAAACACGAATATTAATATCTTCTTTGCGCTAACAACGATGTTAATCGCAGTACCTACTGGAATAAAGGTTTTTAACTGGCTCTTTACGATGCGTGGAGGTCGGATTCGCTTTGATACCCCTATGCTCTATGCATTAGGGTTCATCTTTACTTTTGTTATTGGTGGTGTAACAGGGGTGATGCTTAGTACTGTACCAGCAGATTATCAGTATCACGATAGTTATTTTGTTGTTGCACACCTACATTATGTCATTATTGGCGCAACGATTTTTGGCGTTTTTTCAGGCGTTTACTATTGGTGGCCGAAGATGTTTGGTAAGTTTTTAAATGAAAAACTCGGTAAATGGAATTTTTGGACCTTTGGAATTGGTTTTCATTTCACCTTCTTTCCGATGCATATAATGGGATTAATGGGAATGCCACGTCGTGTGTTTACATATCCGGAAGATGAGGGATTGGGCTTTCTTAATTTCATTAGCACTTTTGGCGCCTTTATGATGGGTGCAGGCATATTATTTTTCATCATAAATATTTACTTAACAACCCGTTACTCGAAAAAGCTGATGTTAAATGACCCCTGGTATTCAAGAGGTCGAACTCTCGAGTGGACAATCCCATCACCGCCTCCAGCCTATAATTTCGCGAGACTTCCTGAAGTTAAAAGTCGCGAACCACTTTGGGATGCTTATGAAAAAGGGTATAAAAACATTGATTTTATTGGTGAGTATGAAGATATCCATATGCCAAACTCAACCTCTCTTCCATTCTTTATAGGAATTGGCTTTCTGATCGCATCTTTTGGATTTGTATTCGAGATATGGACAGTCGCTATGTTAGGGATGGCAATGGTATTCCTTCTGTTGGGTATTCGATCTTTCCAACAAAACAACGGTATCCACATTCCTAAAAAAACGGTAATGGCTGAAGACAGGAGGTCGGAGGAGTGATGGAGACAACATCTGAACAAAAGCAACTATACAATAAGCAAGCCCAAATGAACATCCTGGCTTTTTGGTTCCTTATTGGTGCAGAGGTTGTTGTGTTTGGTTGCTTATTCGGCATTTACCTAGCTGTAAAGACTTTAACGAGTGATGGACCTGGACCAAATGAATTATTTAAATTGAACGAAATTATGCTTTCGACTGTTATTTTACTAACCAGTAGTTTTACTTGCGCACTAGCCATTTATTTTTTAAATCTTTCTAGAAAGACATGGACTCTTCTATTTTTTCTTATTACCATTATCCTTGGTTTGGCATTTGTTGGATTAGAAATAAGAGAATTTACACTTTATGTTAAAGAAGGCGCTACGATTTCTACCAGTGCTTTCCTTGGAGCATTCTATATGCTTCTTGGGACCCATGGCTTTCATGTCTTGTTAGGTGTTATCTGGATCACCTTATTATTAGTGCAGCTGTCACTAAGAGGCATCAACCAAGAAATAGCACCCAAATTATTTATCGCAAGTCTTTACTGGCATTTCATCGATGTTATTTGGGTAATGATTTTTACTGTTGTCTATTTAATAGGAAAGGTGTGAAAAAAGTGAATAAGCATCAAAAAGAGATTCGTCAATTGTCCTTGTCATTTTTGCTAATGATTGCTTTAACCGCTATCGCTTTCTCTCTTGTTCTTTTTCAACTCATTTCACCACCTATCTTAATTATACTTTTACTAGTTCTTGCTCTTATTCAAATCATCATTCAATTTGATCGATTTATGGATATGCGCGAAAAGGAAGGGTACTATCGCTTAACTTCTTTAATCGGAGGAAGTTTCGTGGCTCTTCTCACGATTATTTTTTTAATCCTCCTATAACCAAAATTGACGAAAACGAAAGTAACCCGGAGCTTAATGCTCCGGGTTACTCTTTTTGTAGAACTCAAAGGTTGCTGCTTCTCGATTCTTTGATACACCTAATTCTTTTCCAAGTAGTAAAAGCGACTGGTTAATTCTCCAGATATAGTACAGATCATTCACGAATTTTTTCACTTCTTGATCATCGTAGGTGATGTTTTCTGAGAGACCCTCAATAAATTCCCGTTCTTTGTTTAAATTGTACATCATTAACCCCGATTCACCTTTTAGAAGTCTCAAAACGGTTAGAATATTATGCTTCATGACTTCCTTTACAAGATCCAGCGTTCTTTCTGACCCTTTTACTATAGTTGACCGATTGTTACGGTTTGTAGATGCGAGTAAATGCTTTGCAAAATAATTAATCGCTGTAAGGACAGTCAGCCAGCGTTCAATTCCAGAACGAGCTAGAATAGCGGGTCTGTTTCGAAGGGGGCGTGCATCTTCTGTAATTTTCCTCATCTGTTCATCAATACTAAACGCTTGATTTGTAAAATCATAATAGTTATTTCCTTCTGTAAAAGAGTCCAGGTAATCAGAAACATACGAGCTTAATTTGGTTAGAAACTCTTCTGCAGTATTCGCAACCTTTTCTCGAGTACTTTTCGGATAGATGATTGCGGCAGCTAGAAAGCCAATAACCGCTCCAGCAAGCGTATCGAACACACGAGCCATTAATATCTGTTCTGTGATCCCACCTAATATAAAGTCATACATAATGGCAATTAACATTGTCATCCAGAACATCATCATCGCATATGAAATAGACAATAGATAAAATGCCATAAAGATACAGCAAAATAACGCAATTAACTCTAAGATCACCTGACCAGCAAGTAAATGAGCCAGTCCAAAACCGGCAATCGCACCAAATATTGTTCCAAGAGACCTCTGGAATGCTTTCTGAAGCGTCATTCCCACTGTGTCTGTCCCAAGTAATACAACAAAAGCAGAAAGAAGAACCCAGTATTGATGAGCTGGAGATAGAAAATAACCGAGAATAATCGCCGCTGCTCCTGCTACTATAGCCTGCAAAGCTTTAATTGTGGCGGCTCTAGGCTGTTTCGACTTTTCTTCTGTGCTTACATTCTCTTTCTTTATTTCTTCAGCGTCTTCTAAACGCTCCTTCTCTTCAATGTTTGCGATTCGTCTTTCTCCAAGCTCAACCGAACTATCTACAAGATGGTTAGCGATTGACTCAATCCTTCTAATGAGCCATAACCAATCTTTATTTTGATGATTGGAAACTCTAAGCTCAATTAGTTGATGCTTCAGTTCTTCAATGACGTTTTCTGTTTGTTTTAAGTTCCCTACAATATCGTGACTTCGTAACACTTCAGCATCTCGAACAGATTCTACAAGTTTATAGAGCAGCTTTCTGACTTCGTTATGCTCCAATGCGTGAAGTTCCTTCATCCTCTTAACAGCAGGGTAAAGCGTTTCAATTAACATCTCCGCATCAAAAACGTACATTCTCAGTTGCTCTGTGTCTATACCTGCCCATACTTCTCCTGGATCTGTAGTTGTTAATTGACCAGATATCACCTGGGCGTACTCGTTTAACTTTTTGACATCACGTTTTAGTAATAACGCCCTATAGCGATTTGGAGTCGGGTCTGCGATGGCATCAAGAACAAGATCCAGCGTTAGATTTGTTTGGATATGGAAGGAGTTCATACTACGACTAAGCTGTCTTTTCGGTTTGTTTTTGAAAAAGATAAAGTGATAAAGGTAAGAGAACCCTCCACCGACTAAAATCCCAATAATGAAGCCTGGCAAATCAGGCGGTTGAAGATTTAAGAGGGTGGAAAAATAAATGGATAAAAAGGCAATCATAAAGATACCAAAATATCGAAACCCATAATGCTGTAAATAGTAAGCAAAAAAGATCACCAATAAAAACAAAACGTCCGTCATAAAGGGAATGGAACTAAGATAGGTTCGAACGGTTAGCCAGATCATACTTGAAATGACTAATAAAAGCGCAGTGATTTTCTTCTTCTTATCTGTGTCATCATTCACAAGCAATAAAGATAAAAGACTTACCACACCTGCAAGAATGGCTGGAGTAAAGGAAATGTTAAGCAATGCTGTCAACCATAGCATGAACATTACGGAAGAAAAAACGCTAATTGTAATTCTCGCTGCTTGATGTAACCTTGTCCTGCCGGGGTCTGCAGCAGCTAAACGAGCCCACCAGCTTTTTATAATCGTTTTTTTATTTTTAGTCAACATAAGTTAATTCTATCGAAAATAAAACCATTCTGCCAACTTTGTGTACCAATTTCCTTGTATCCTTTTCTGTGCTGTCTTCCATCTTTCCTAATTTCTCCTTTCGAGTACCGAAAATTCTTTGATAAATTACTACTTTAAAAAAGAAAATCCTTTGAAGTGAAACCTTCAAAGGATTTTGGCTAAACGGTTTTTAAATCTTTCTTTGCTTTTGCTTGCTTATCAGTCGTCTTCTGTTTTCTTGGAACTTCCTCATTAAAGGACTTAAGCATTCCCCAACATGTAAAGAGAAGGATAATCGTTAGCGGAAATGCACTGACGATTATCGCCGTTTGCATGCTTTCAAGGCCACCAGTCACCATTAACACCACTGCAGAGGCTGATAAAATAAAGCCCCAGCTGAATTTCACGAAGTTTGGAGGATTTAAGCTTCCGTTCGTTGTTTGCATACCTAATACAAAAGTTGCGGAATCAGCTGATGTGATAAAGAAGGTAGAGATTAACAATAAGGTTACGACGGTTAATATACCCCCTAATGGAAGTTGCTCATAAAGATAAAACAAACCGGTCTCGAGACTTTGACCTGCTATGTCGGTACCCTGTGTAAAATCAAAGAAAATACCTGATCCACCGAATATGCCAAACCAGAAGGCACAAACAACTGTTGGCACAACTGTAACAGCAATCATAAACTCTCTAACTGTCCGCCCTTTTGATACCCTTGCGATAAACGTTCCAACAAACGGCGACCAGGCAATCCACCATGCCCAGTAAAAGATTGTCCAGTTCTGAATCCATGATTCACTTTCTGCGTTCATCGGTGCTAATCTCATTCCCATTGCAAAGATGTTTTGGACATATTCACCAAATGTCGTCACAAAAAGATCTAATACAAACTTCGTAGGTCCTAAAACGACGAAAAGGATAAGAAGTACTACGGCTAGAGCCATGTTTGCATTACTTAAATACTTAATCCCTTTTTTAATCCCTGTTCCTGCTGAAACAGTAAAGAGCACGGTAATAATCGCAATGATAATTAATTGAACTGTAAAATTATTAGGGATACTCGTTAAGTAGCTTAATCCACCATTGATTTGTTGAGCGCCCAATCCTAACGAAGCAGCTACACCAAAAATCGTTGCAAAGACCGCTACCACATCAACCGTAATTCCGATCGGTCCTTTGACCTTATCACCCAATAGTGGATAAAGAGTAGCACTCATTAATCCTGGGGCACCTTTTCTGAATTTGTAATATGCTAATGCTAAAGCGATCGTAGCGTAAATGGCCCAGGCATGAAAGCCCCAATGTAAATATGTATAGCGAAGAGCAAGGTGCGCGGCTTCAACTGTTCCTCCTTCACCATATGGCGGGGTAGAAAAGTGGGACATCGGTTCTGATACTCCAAAGAACAATAGCCCTATTCCCATCCCGGCGCTAAAGAGCATGGCAAACCAGGTGAGTCTACTATATTCAGGTTTATCTGTATCCTTTCCTAACTTGATATGCCCAAATCTGCTAAAGATTAAATAGATCGCAAATACTAAAAAGAATGTTGCAGCTAACTGATAAAACCATCCAAACTGATCTAAAAAGAAATTTTGGGATATCGTCATAACCTGGTCTAGATTGCCAGGCATGATCACGCCCCAACTAACGAAGACAATTGCAATCGCAATGCCTATCCAAAAAACATTTGTCACTTTGTGCATTATGTCCACTCCCATGAAAGTTTATGTGAAACTAAAAATATTTCAAAATAATAACCACATCGTTTTTTATCATAAGCAAAAACACAGCCATTTTCAAATTTTTATAAGAATTTAGTATAATATACCCCTTTACTATTGACTAATAACCACTATATATTCTCCGAAAAAGGAAGCGCCACTCCATACATTCCTGACAATTTCCATTAAAAAAGTAGAGGCTCTCACCTCTACTTTCTGAATCTATAAACCCGAGCTTAAAACAATTTTTCCTTTAGGTGTTTCACTCGTATGGTCTGGCTCAAGGGTGATCGCTACAGCATCCCAGTCGTGCTCTCCCTCATATTCAACTTCGTAAGCGACTTCGCCTTTCCCATCTTGATTTGGGGTAAAGTAACCTGCTCGATATGGTTTGTCACCTTCAAGTAACCAGACCTGGTACACTTGATCACCTTTCGTTTCTGCCACATCGTTAACCTGAACCACTAAATTCATTTTTCCATCTTCACTCATTAGAGCGGCGGACCCTGCCGAGGCTTCTGCTTCAGAAGGCTGTAATTGAACCGCTTTGATTAAAGAGGAGATTTCTTCTGGTTGGGTTGTTTCCCCATCTCCTTCACTAACGAAAGTATAAACATTTCCTGTTAAAGAAAGAAATAACGCCGCGGCTAAGGTAGGGGCAATCCATTTTCGCTGTCTTGATTTTCTTTCTGTTTGTAAGTTTGTTACGTTGTTTTTTTGTTCAACTGAACCCTTTTCATTTGTGGTATGACTTGTTTCATCCGTATCACTTTCAAAAACGCTTGCCAGAACACGTTCTTTCATTCCGGCAGGCGGCTCCTCCGGCATAGAGAGATAAGGAAGGTCACCTGTCAATTCTTCCAGCTCCTTTAACTCCTCTCTGCACTCTTCACATGATAGGAGATGAGCTTCGAACCGTTCTCTTTCTTCGTTTGATAAGGTTCCATTAAAATAGTCGAGCAGCTGTTCACAATTTGCTTTCATCTGAGACCCCTCCTTTCTCACTAAGACTGGTTTTTAAATGTTTTAACGCTAGCCGAATTCGGCCTTTTACAGTACCCAGCGGGAGGTCGAACTCTTCTGAAATTCTTTTATGCGTCATTCCTTTGAAATAAAACATCTCTATAATTTTCCTTTGTTCACCTTTCAGTTTTGACACAGCTGTCCGAAGTACCTGGCCTCTTTCTTTCCACTCAACCTGATCTTCTACTGATGCTTCATCGCTATGCAACGCATCCCGTTCATCTAATTCATAGTCCGGCTCTTTTGCCTGCTTACGCAACAAGTCAATCGCTGTATGTCTCGTCATGGTAAGTAGCCATGAAGAAAACTTTCCTTTTTCTTCACTATACTGAGCCTTTCCTTTCCAAAGTTTAATAAACACTTCTTGCAATACTTCTTCAGCAAGTCCTCCATCTTTTACAATTCGATATGAAAATGAATATAAAAGCTTTTCATATCGATCGTAAAGAGATGAGAGAGCTTCTTTATCCTTTGCCTGAACCTTACCATACAGCTCGGCATCGTTAAGTTCTCTCATATCATTCTCCTTTTCATTGCAACTAACGCTAGCCTGAAGAGGCAGAAAAGCTTATGTATAGCTAACGTAACGCAGTCTACTTTAGATGTGTTTTTCCTAAAAAAACTTCTTAAAACCGTATGAAATCACTTAATAAATCAACAAGAAAAGGTTAGACGTTCTCCTTTAAAAAAGCCTTCCTAGGGAAGGCTCACGCTTCTTCAAATAACCCAAGTGAAAGGAAAGCAGCGATAACGTCTGATGAATTGCCACCTTTAACAACCAATTCGAGTGTCTGACCAGGTTGTAATGAAAGTGCTAGGACACCAAGAAGACTTTTCGCGTCAACGACCCAGTGTTCTTTTTTTAACAGAATGGTTTCCTCGAAACGGCTTGCGGTATTTACAAGTTGACTGGCAGTTTCAGCAAAAACTGGTTTTAGAACTTTTAACATCATTTCCGCTTCCTCCCATCTCCATATTCGTCTTCTAACTGAAATTATATCATAACTGAAGAGGTGCCATATCTTTCATACTTTCTTCCCACTCGACTTTTATCTTTCTATACCTGCTTTTCTATTCACCAAACTTTTCACAGGTTGCTTGTTCCTGTATGATAGGATTGATTAGATACTAAAGAGGTGACTGAAAATGGCTAATAAAGTAGCACTTATAACAGGAGGTACACGAGGAATCGGTAAAGCAATTGCCCGAAAATTTGCATCCGAAGGGTACAACCTTGTCCTCAATTTCATGAGAAAGAAAAAAGATGCCGAACAAACGAAATTAGAATTAGAACAGGAATTCGGAATTACTGTACATATTGTTAAAGCAAATGTTGGTGAAGTAAAGCAGATCACTGCTCTTTTTCATGAAACTGAAGAAACATTTGGTCGACTAGATGTTTTTGTGAACAATGCAGCATCAGGTGTATTAAGACCGCTCATGGAGATTGAAGAAAGTCATTGGGATTGGACGCAAAACATCAATGCAAAAGCTTATTTATTTGCTGCACAAGAAGCTGCTAAACTAATGGAGAAGAATGGCGGCGGGGCCATCGTAGCCCTTTCGAGTCTTGGCTCCATTCGAGCTCTTCCTAACTATGTGGCCGTTGGTGTATCAAAGGCATCGGTCGAAGCAATCACACGATACTTAGCAGTTGAGCTTTCACCAAAAGGAATTGTCGTGAATGCTGTATCAGGTGGAGCTGTTGATACAGATGCTCTTAAACACTTTCCAAATCGAGATGAACTCTTAGATTCCGCTAAGAAAAGAAACCCTGCAGGACGACTTGTAGAGCCTACAGACATGGCTGATACTGCATACTTCTTAACTACTCCAGCAGCGAGTATGATCAGGGGGCAAACCATTATTGTCGATGGCGGTTTATCCTTACTAGGTGAATAAACAACAGAAAGACAGCGGTCATTCCGCTGTCTTTCTACTTCATGCTAACTGTCGTTACATAAAATCAAAAAAGTAACGAATCACATGAAAGAAAACAGGCGAAGTATAAGCAAGGCTATCTACTCGACTCAAGTAACTCTCCTCTAGAGCCTTTAACTTCTTGCTATCTCCAAGTAAAAGATCTCGCCTCAAAACGGAAATGGTTAAGCTCCCAAGGAAACCAGCCACACTAATTAAAATGCCTGACAAAATGCCAAATAAGGGATCAAATGGCGTTAAATATGGATATAACGTATAAGCAAGCGCTGTTGTCGCTAATAACGAACAGAAAAACCCTTCTAATGTAATAAAAGGATTCGAAGAGGGAACGACTTTTCTCTTTCCTGCATATAGCGAAATCACATAGTGCACCACATCATTCACTTGAGTTAGTAAGACAAGGAACAAGACAAGGTTTGCCCCATAAATTGGAGATGCAATTTGAAAATAGGCAAGATGACTTAAACCAAAAACCATTAACATCAAGCCCCATTGCGTCGAACTTACCGATCTTAGAAAACCCAGCGTACCTTTTCCAACTATACGTGGTAGTGGAAGTAATAAGAAAACGTATACTGGAATAAAAACGATGAACATTCCATACCAATCAATCAGAATCCAGTAGAATTGTATTGGAATCGCCATATAAGACCAAAGAAAAAGTCTACGATCAGCTTTTCTTGTTTTCATCATGGAAAAATACTCTTTTAATGCAAAGAAACTGAGAATCATCAAAGAAAATAAGGACACGATTGGATTAAATAACGTGGCAAGAAAAAATACTCCAAACATCCCCCACCACGTTTTCACTTTTACTGATAGTCCCGCAAAATCTTTATTGGGCTGCTTGTTTTTAACTATTGTAAAAATCATTTGGGCAGATAATAAGGCAAGAAAAATAATCGACAAGGTCCATACTGTACTTTCCAGAAAGGCCCCTCCTTATCATGTATAGTTTTATGTATAATGACATTAAACGTCAAAAAGATGAGGAATAGATTATGACTCAAAAAGTATACATTTTACTTTCAGATACTGGAACGCTGTTTACAAAATCAATAAAAAAATACACAAAGGCACCTTATAACCATGCGTCACTTGCTTTCGATGAGCACTTGAATGATATGTATAGCTTTGGAAGAAAAAAACCGGGTAACCCTCTTAACGGTGGGTTTGTTAAGGAAAATGTCCTAACAGGAACATATCGCCGTTATCCAAACACAACATGTGTGATTTACGAACTAAACGTCACCGAACGAGATGTAATGAAAATGAAGCGGTTATTAACCATATTTATTAAAAATAAACAACGATTTCTTTATAACATTCTTGGTGTTCTTGGTGTATCAATGAATGAACCGATTGAATTTAGTAATTCTTACTTCTGCTCACAGTTTGTAGCTGAAGTGCTTCATCGATCAGGCATTGAACTTTGGGATAAGCTTCCTGCCCTCGTGACGCCTGACGATTTCCGAAAATGCGAACAACTTACACTTTTATATGAAGGAAAACTATTTGATTATGAACCTATTAAAAAACAACTATGAGACCTCTTTCTCCCCCATTCATTTCCCTTATATGGTTGATATTTACACATATACTTATAAATAAGGACAGATTCCTTTTAGAATCTGTCCGCGTTGGTAATGACTATTACGCTGTAAACGTCTCTGTTAAAACGGGTACAATTTGTTTTTTACGAGAAACAACACCTTCAAGAACTGCCAGGTTTTCAACTAACGTGACGTTAAACGCCTTCTCTACTTGACCAGCTTGTTTTCCTAATGCAAGAACTGTTGAGTTATTTGTTAAGATATCTGTTACCACAAGAAGGAAGAGATCGAGCTCTTTTGCTTCAATGGTTTTTCTCATTTCTTCTTCTACGACATCCTGACGTGCAAGAACATCGAGGGTATCCACTACATTTACTTGAGCAACCTCAACTTTAGAAGACCCCATTCCAAATTCTTTTGCATCGAGGGAAATGAGTTCTGCAGGTGTCTTACTGCTCATATCTGCACCAGCCTTCAGCATTTCAAGTCCATATGTTTCTGCATCCACGCCTGCAATTTCAGCTAACTCGCGAGCTGCTGCAATGTCCTCTTCCGTGCACGTTGGTGATTTAAAAAGAAGAGAGTCAGAGATGATTGCAGAAAGCATCAGACCTGCTATCTTTTTATCCATCTGAACATTCTTTTCTTTATAAAGTTTATTAAGGATGGTCGCCGTACAACCAACTGGTTCTGCTCTGTAATAAACAGGATCAGCTGTTTCAAAATTTGCGATGCGGTGGTGATCAATGACTTCTAAAATTCGTACGTTTTCAATGTCTTCAGCACTTTGTTGACGCTCATTATGGTCTACAAGAATAACAGCACTTGCTTCGTTAGAGACCGTTTGAACCATGCGCGGAGCTTCTACATTAAATTGATCTAAAGCATACTGTGTTTCACCGTTAACTGCCCCAAGGCGAACCGGCTCTACATCCATGCCTAGTTTTCTTTTTAAATCTGCATAGACAAGCGCAGATGTAATCGTATCTGTGTCAGGATTTTTATGTCCAAAAATCAATACTTTTTCCATAATTCGACTCCTTTTAAATGAAAAGATTTATGTACACTACATATTGTAAAGATCTCTACGTATAAACTCAATATTATTTCGTATGATTCTAACAAGAAAAGTCAGGAAACGGATCCTCCTGCATAGGGAATCCGAGGTGTTTAAAAGGAATCAAGTGCCTTTCTAATATCCTTTTCACCTGAAAGTAAGTTAAACGAACGACGGATCGTGTTTTCCTTCTTCAAAGTAGAGACAACTACTTCCGCTACATCTTTACGTGAAATTGACCCACTACCAAGATTTTCAGCGATCGACACTTTCCCACTTCCAGGTTCATTTAACAGTCCACCAGGCCGAACAATCGTGTAGTCTAATTGACTCGCTTCTAACAATTTATCTGCATAATGTTTCGCTGCATAATAAGGTAGGAGGGCTTCATGCCAATTTTCTCGATTGTGCGCTTGAAGAGCACTGACCATCACATAACGTTTAATTCCTAACTCTTCAGCGGCTTCGATCGTTTTTACCGCTCCATCTAAATCCACTAATAACGTTTTATCTGATCCTGTATTCCCTCCTGAACCTGCAGCAAATATGACGGCATCGCTTCCTTTCATAGCTTCAGAAATAGCTTCGACCGAGTCTTCAAGACTGACCACTACTGCTTCTATTCCTCTGCTAGCTAATTCATCTGCCTGCTCTTGTTTTCGGACCATTGCCTTCAAGGAATGCTCTTCCATCGTATGAAGAAGTTGTACAATATTTTGGCCAACCTGGCCGTTTGCTCCAATCACGAATACATTCATCCCAAAACGCTCCCTTCGACCAATCTACGCCTATTATTTCAAACCCTTTTTGCTATCGCAACTAACTAGCTTTCTTCTTCAGGACAGATAATACTTGACGACCTCTTGAGATCGAAATAATTGCTGTTGCTAGGGCAAGTAATATAAACATGCCTCCAACAGTTGCATTCATTTCTACGGAATGCTTTTCAATGACATATGCCCCAACAGAAGAGCCGAGGGCAATGCCCAGATGAAGAGCCGAGTTATTTAAACTTTGTTGAATATCCGATGTTTCTGGGGCCAATTCGATTAGATAGCTTTGTTGAGCAGGTGTAATTCCCCAACTTAGCATACTCCAGATCACCATGATTATAAGAAATAGCGGAAAAGAGAACGTTGACCATGGAATCACGAACATGACTACTGCAAAAACCAGAATCATTGTCAAAATGGTTGATTTTGTACCAAAGCGATCGGAAGCTACTCCGCCTAACCCTCCACCCGCAACAGCAGCTACTCCAAAGATGAGATAAACAATACTTACCCAATTTCCGGATAATCCAAGCGTTGTTTTTAGAAATGGAGTCAGATAGCCGTAAAGCGTTAAATGACCTGTGAGAAACAAAAACGACGTTAGTTGAGCAGTTAAAATACGTTTATCTTTTAATGTTTTTATTTGACTGAGAATTGGAATCGCTGGCTTTGGTTGAATTTCTTCCATAAACAATGCTACGCCGGCCATTGATAATATCGTAAGAACAATAATGAGTACAAATGGAGCTTTCCACCCAAAAGCATTTCCTAACATCAAGCCAATAGGAACACCTAAAACGAGTGATGCACTGATTCCCATAAACACCACACCGATCGCTCTTGCGCGATATTCTTTTTTAACAATATTTGATGCCATTGTGACGCATAACACTACTAATAGAGAGCCGCTGGCTGCAGAGATGATCC
Source organism: Guptibacillus hwajinpoensis (assembly GCF_020524165.1). Lineage (GTDB taxonomy): Bacteria > Bacillota > Bacilli > Bacillales > Guptibacillaceae > Guptibacillus > Guptibacillus hwajinpoensis_D. The sequence continues at coordinate 322,734 of NZ_JAIVKU010000004.1, read as the reverse complement.
TGGCTACCATTAATAATAAAAATGTAGAACTCCATACGGCGATTAGGTTACCTACAAGAAAAATGACTAGCGATAAGAGCGTCAGTTTTTTACGTTCTATTTTTGCCGTCATTGATAATAATATGGGACCCATCACCGCAAACACGATAGAGAAGACACTAATCAATAGTCCCGTTTTCCCAAGACTAATTTGGAGGTCTTCTGCAACTAGATCAAGAATGCCTCCAATAATTAACTCAACCATTCCGACTACAAACGAAACGATTGTAAGTAAGTATACTCGTTTATTCATTCATCCTCGCACCCCTCTAATAAAGTTACCACTAAAAGAGTAACTCTAATACAAGGATTAATCAATAGGAAAATGAAGGTCGCTTTTCCCGTCTCAATTGGTTGTGCTATCATTAAAAGAAATGAACAGATAAAGCAAGGAGATTAGACACATGCTGCAACAGTTTGGATTTTCGCAATATGAAAGCCAGGTCTATGAAGCTCTCATTACAATCGACGAGGCTCTTGATGCCACGACAATTGTCAAACGTTCTGGCGTTCCTAGATCAAAAGTTTATGAAGTCCTCCGGCGTATGAGCGAGAAAGGAATGGTATTAGAATCAACTACTGAAAAAAAGCGGCTTTATGCTCCACTTCCACTGGATTCCGCGATTACGAAACTACAGCGTGATTTTAACGACAATATAACGCAATTGAAAACCATACAATCGCGAAAAAAAAAGATTGATGATCGCGTATGGACTTTGAAAGAAGAACAGTCCATACACTCCCTCGTCTCTGAACTGCTTCACCTTTCAACTAGTTCAATTATTTTCTCTGGATGGGCGGATGATATTGAGCAGCACCTCGCTTTACTTGAGGAAAAAGAAGCGGAGGGAATTGCAGTTGAAATACATACAATCGGGGAAATTGACTCTAGCCTTAGTCATGTTACAACGCTGATTCCAGATGCAGATCACCAGAAACTTGAGCGAAGTCGGATTGTGATCATTGATCATGAAGAAGTTTTATTTGCGGGTATTGAAGATACGAACTGGCAGGCTATCCACACTAAATCAAAACCACTCGTTACTTTTTTCTCTGAATTCTTTTACCACGACGTTGCTTTAACAGAAATTACTCGGAAATTCGGTTCCACTATGATGGAAGATCCCCACATTCGAAATGTCCTGCTGAAATTACGCTATTGATGTTGTCCCTTCAACACACTTTTCACTGCTACATCTTCTACAAAAAATACCCTTCCAAGGTGAATGGAAGGGTAGATTAATGATTCACTATTCCGCATTTATCATTTCTTCTTTTTTCTGTCCTAATTTCTTCTCTAATTCTTCTTGTAGCAGTAGCATTCCTTCTTTACTGAGCACAATGTTTCCATTACCAAACGTCTGGTTATCATCTAGGATCTCACCCGTCATCATGCAGGCCATATCAGCTTGATACTTCTGTAATATCACCTTGTTTTCACTTGTGAAAATTTCAATTGGATCTTTCACATTAATGTCTAACGTACGTCGGAGTTCTTTAGGAATGACAATTCGGCCTAGTTCATCAATTTTCCTTACCACACCAGTGCTCTTCATCCTCATTCCTCCCTTTCGTTTTAGCGAACATCTCTCTATTTCCTTTATCATAATATCGATGGTTGGATTATGCAATAAATATTGTGCCAAAATTCTGTAAATTTTCATTATTCCTTCCGATTTCACAAAACTTTCCACTAAATGTTCATTTTCACTTGATGGTACCATACGTCTCAACCTATTTAATAATAGTTAATCATTGCATTCCTCATTGTTTAGGGGGTAAACTAATAATGTTTAGAGGATAAACTACCGGAGGTATACGAATGAAGAAGAAATTATGTGAAGCCGTTGAGCTTTTTGAAGAAGTGATTATGTATGGAACTGAACGAATTATTCGTTCTTTTGAGCATCAACTATTTGAAGAGTATTCTTCTGAACAGCTTCAGATGCTTCAAATCATATCGAAATCTGGCTGTATCTCTCCAAGTAAACTCGCTTCATTACAAGGCGTGCACAAAAGCGCTATTTCCAATCGTTACAAAAAGCTTGAAACGAAAGGACTTGTAAAGACAGTTGATTCTATAGAGGATTTAAGAGGCAAGTCCATCACACTTACCCAAAAAGGAAATGATGTTGTTACTACATTTAACGAAGTCATTTATGAACATGTTGAAAACATTGTATTAAATGATTTTCATGAAAAAGAGATAGATGAATTCTTACGGATATTTCGTAAGTTAAGTTCAATTTTAAAAACAGAAGGAGATGCAAAATGAGACAAATATTAAAATTCAAATGGCCAATTGCTATTGCACTTATTGTGCTAACTGCTGCTTTATTTATCTTATCTCCAAATCTTACAAAGCAGGCTGAGGATGCAGGGACATTTCAACTCCCTGAAAACGCTGATTCGAAAGTAGCAGCGGACATACTTGAGGAAGCTGGTGCAGGAGATGAAACGCTCTCTCTTGTTTTCACTTATAATCAACCCGTCGAAGATAAAGCAAAAAAAACGGTTTCTTCTCTCGCACAAGAGCTTGATGAGGAAGATACCATTATCAAAGATGTTCTCGATCCTTTTGAAAGTGAAGAAATGACGGAACAACTTGTTTCTGAAGATAAGCAAACTGTTCTTCTACCCATCACAGTAGACGGAACGGATGAAGAAGTGAATGACCTCGCAAATCATATTCGTGAAGATCTAGTTCCAGATGATACAACCGCTTATCTTACGGGAGAGGCCATCATTAATCACGATGTAAATGAAAGTGCTCAAAAAGGACTTGAGCGTACCGAAATCATTACGGTTGCTTTAATCTTCATACTACTTCTTGCTGTTTTCCGTTCCATTACAACACCATTTATTCCACTGCTCGCTGTAGGTGTAACTTATCTACTTAGCCAATCAATTGTTGCGTTTCTGATTGATTGGATTGGCTTCCCAGTATCCAACTATACACAAATTTTCTTAGTTGCCGTCTTATTCGGCATTGGAACAGACTATTGTATCCTTCTCCTTAGCAGGTATAAAGAAGAATTAACGGAAGGACATTCAGTAGAAGATGCGATCGTAAATACGTACAAAACAGCCGGGCGAACGCTATTAATAAGTGGATTAGCCGTTTTCATTGGTTTTGCGGCGATTGGCTTTGCCGACTTCCCAATCTTTAAATCTGCGGTTGGGGTTGCTGTTGGAATTGCCGTCTTAATGCTTGTTTTATTTACAATTGTCCCATTCTTTATGGCGCTACTAAAAGATAAACTGTTCTGGCCATCTAAAAAATCAGCGTCTCACAAAGATAGTAAACTATGGACCAGGTTCGGTCGTTTCTCTATTAACAAACCGATTTGGTCGATGGTCGTAGTTGCTGTTATTATGGTTCCACTCCTTTTCACATACGACGATCAACTGTCGTTTAATACTGTAAATGAGATTGGTAGTGACTATGAATCTGTTAAAGGGCTAGATGCGATTGAAGAAGGGTTTGGTAAGGGGGATTCACTTCCTGTAAAAATCATTCTTCAGCAAGATAAAGCGATTGTGACAGAAGAATTGCTTCCTTATATCGAAACAATTAGCAAAGACATTGAGAAAAATGAAGATGTAGCTTCTGTTAGGTCGATTACTAGACCAGCGGGAGATGTGATTGATGACTTCTATGTCGATTCACAGCTTTCACAAGTGGGCGACGGCTTAAATGAAGCGACGAACGGAATTAATGAGGTTCAAAATGGATTAACGGAAGTTCAAAATGGATTGGATCAAATTAGCGGCCAGATCCCTTCTGGTGGTAATGCCGGAGGACTGGAAGAAGCAGTAAACGGATTAGGGCAAGTGAATGATCAGCTAGGTTCCATTTCACAAGGTCTTCAACAATCACAAAATGTAGCTGCGGCGTCAGAGCAGCTCGGTCAGGTTCAACAGCAGCTTGGCCAAATTCAACAAGGGCTTGCAGGTGCCTCTTCCGATCTACAAAGTCAGTCAGGTCAGGTTTCTGAACTAGGCGGTGGGATTTCAGATCTATCGAAAGGTGTTGGGTCATCAATTGATGGACTGAATGAAATCAAGAACGGCTTACAGGACGCAGCAGATTTGGTTACCAATATGGGTGATTCGAACGCCCTTCGTGACACGGGCGTTTTCATTCCAAAAGGAACGCTTGATAATGAAGATTTTGAACCAGCTATTGAGCGTTATGCGTTCGATGAACAAAAGGCCGTTACGCTTGAAGTGATCTTAAAAGAAGATCCTTATTCAACTGAGGCCATTCAAACCGTACGTGAAATAAAAGAGACCGTCTCCCGTTCAATTGACGGAACACCTCTTGAAGAAGCAACGGTTGCTTATAGCGGGGTTTCAAGTATTAATAGCGACTTATCAGACATTTCAACGAGTGATTTTACAAGAACAGTGATCATCATGCTTGTCGGTTTGTTTATTATTCTAACCATTCTATTCCGCTCTATGATCATGCCGATTGTGATGATTGGATCGCTTTTGCTTACGTACTTTACATCGATTGCGATTTCTGAATTAATCTTTATTAATCTACTAGGCTATGATGGGATTACATGGGCTGTTCCATTCTTTGGATTTGTCATGCTCATTGCGCTTGGCGTGGATTATTCCATCTTCCTACTCGACCGCTTTAACGAAGAAGCTTCGATTGGCATTATGGAAGCCATGCATCGGTCTATGGCTAAAATGGGCACAGTTGTCATCACTGCTGCGATTATATTAGCGGGAACATTTGGTGCCATGATGCCTTCTGGTGTACTGAGCTTAATGCAAATTGCTACGATTGTGATTACTGGATTGCTTCTTTACGGTCTAATTGTTCTACCTCTTCTTATCCCTGCTGTTGTCGTTTCATTTGGAAATGGTATCTGGTGGCCATTTAAACCTAAAAAATGATAAGGGTAGAATAAAATCTCGGAGCGCTGATGCGCTCCGAGATTTTTAAATTTGTATCATTTACTTCACATCGTATATTGAGCTACTTCTTTTCCATATGCTTCTTTATACATCCTCTCAAAGATCTCAATCATTTGATAAAAAGGCTTACTATAGTCACTACCTTCTACACTCCATGACGTCGCCAGTACGGTATGACAATAGCCCCAGAGTAGTAATCGCTCTTTATTAAGATTAAGCTCATTTGTTAAGATGTCTACTCGGTTTTTGGTTACATCATAGACGTCTTTCTCCGGAAGCCGATTCAAAAGAAATTGAATCAAATCATATTCAACTTCCCCTAATAATCCTTTTGGATCAATCGCAGTCCAAGCGTTTCCTGAAGCAAGCACATTATAGTGATGAAAATCTCCATGTAGTAACTTGTAATGAACGATTGATTGATTCAGTTTTGTAAAAAGGCTTAGTGAAGTTCTAAGGACGTGCGAAGAAAGGGGGCCATATCCTTCTTCATTCTGCACTAAAGTAGCTCGAAGCGATTCTTCTCTTATAGCTGTTGTTTGAATCCGGGTGTTACTTGGAGCAGAAATAGATAACTTCTTAAGTACTCCTGCAGCTATACGACATGCTAGCTCGTCGTTTTCTACTGTCGCAAGCGTATAACCAGGAGATAATTTTTCTAAAATGATAATGCCTTTTTCTATATTAAAGTCAATGACTTGAACCATTCCATGATGATTAAATAAGCTTAATGATTCCAGTTCATCAAGAAACTCTGTTCCTGGTATACTTAGTTTTACCACAACTTCTTTTCCACTCTCTCGTTTAGCTGGTGCCACATAGTTGATCGAGAGAGAATAAGGATCCTCCATTTTCAGCGACCAATTTTGTTCACAGTAGTGAATGAGCTCTGGTAACTCTTGTATCCACTCCTCTCCTTCTTCCTGAAAATAAAAACGAACGGATTGAACAAACTGCTCTTGATATTCCATCACACGCCTCCCGAAACTTTTAATAAAGAAATAAAGTGCAGTATGCGATTAATACGCCAATAAAGCCACACATTACACTATAAGGAATGTTTTTTAAGACAATTTTATACGGGTTCATTTTCAAAGATACTGACGTTAGCGTAACGATCAACCCATAAGGAGCTGATGGTACAGTAGCGATTGCGCTACTGGCAAGTAAGATTGTTAATGTAACAGAAGGAAAAGCGCTTAACAGTAGCTCACTCACTCCGCCAAAGATCCCCATTGTCGCAATGGGATGCACTCCTAATAAAGTCATTACCAAAAACATCGCTTGAATGAAGAACATAATGTAAACTTGATGTCCCTCGAGCGCTACAAGAGGATCCTGCAGGTATTGTAAGTATGGAGAAGCATTTAACGTAGTTGTGAAAAAAGAGAGTGTTAGTAGCAGGACAATGAAATTATGTAAATGGTTTGTTTGCCTTTTCCAGTTGGACCAGCCGATATGAAAGAAGCTCCTTTTTCGATTTAACAATAATGCCCAACTAAAAGCAAAGGGAAACAGAGCGATCGTAACGGCAAATAAAAAGTTGAATTTCATCACATTGGTGAGAAAAACAACAACCACTAAAAATAATACTAACGCCACAATAAATTCCCTTAACTTCTTCTTACTACTTTTTCCCAGTTTTGTAGACGTGACAATCTCTTCTACCACTTCGTTTCGAAAAGTAACTTTTCCAATAATAGAATCAAAAGCAAAGCCTAGTAAGGCAACAAGCAGCATCCATGGCAATACTTCTAAATAATTCGCATTTGTAATAAAAATCGATGTCGCTAGTAAAATCTCAAGAGGACTCCATAGTAACGCAAGGGAATAACCTCTTAAAGTCGACATTACGATAAAACGATTTCTTATAGTTGTTTGGGAATTTTTTAATTGGTTTTTTAGCAGATCTTGAGAAATGGTTGCGGATGATAAATTCAAAAACGCAGCAAGCGAAACCATCGTAGCTTCTCCCCTTACGTACAAATCTCCCATTCTCTTCACATTGCCTCCGAGTAATGTTTGCAACAGCTTATTATATCTTCCTGCTTTGACAACGCTATTCATCCAGGGGAGCATGGATAAAAGAAAAAGCAAACCGATATTTCCGGCAAAAAAGGTTGGGATTTTCATGATAGGGACATCGCTTGAGAAATAAAAAAAGCCCCCTGCACTTAACAGAATCACGCCAAGTATCTTAAAAACGCGATCTGCTTCTCTGAAATTAATAACGATCATGACCATCGCCATTAGGCCAATCGTCATATAAAGAGACGCATTTGACCAAAAAAGATTGATAACATCTAACAAAAAAACGAATAAATAAAAAACGTAAATATGCTGAAACAGCCTAGTATTCCACATGGTATTCTCCTATCCAATAGGCGAACGAGAAGAAAATTGAATCAGTTCGTCTACTTCCCCTTTGTTGGTTTGCTGCTCTTATCCTATCGGTAATTGTTTAAATTTTCAAGAATTCGATTTACTATGGGGTTACACTATTAAACAATGCGAATGCTTTATTTACCTTTCCTTTATTAAAGCTACTATGTAAAAAAAGTACCGCCCGATTAAACGGACGGTACAAAAGGGGGAAAATTATGTTAGTTTAAATTTACCCCTTCTTAAAATAACTAAACCACTTTTTAAAAAAATATTTTATTTATTTTTCATGGATAATCTGGCTACCATTTCTAATGAAGAATTCTTTTGATTCCTCGTGTGCTATAAGGTTCAATAACGCTGGTTTATAAACAAATTGGATCTGATCAATTTCTCTGTCATTTGATTCAAGATCATTCCCGTCGCCAATATATTCGAAATGAAACATTGAGGTGGTCTGGCGATGGTAACCGATTTTCTTTTGAATCGTTTCTGGAAAAGAAAATGAGATGGTGTCATGGAATCGCTTCTTTAACAAGTAAGCGACTGATCCCGTTTCTTCTAATAGCTCTCTTCTAATAGCAGCTTCGACTGTTTTATCTTCGTCCTTTATGCCACCTTTCACAAAATCCCATGACCCATTCTGAAGCTCTGTCCCCGCCCTGGTGTTGATTGCAACTTTGTGAACGATTAAAAAGCGCTTATTGTGTGTCACAATGGCCCCTACAGCTTTTCTGGTTCTCATAATAGAATCCTCTCAAACTAGTTTGTCGCATATTCACTTTCATCAGGTCTTTGACCATTTTTTAATTGACGCATCGTTAAACCAAAATCCATTTGAAAGTGAGGATAATCTTTAAAACTACTCCAATCTCCGCCCCAATCAAAACCAAGATCTTTTGCTATGGCGACTACTTCCATCCAATCTGATTTCCCATTCTCGTTATCATCCCGCTTCATATCCCATACAACATCTCCATCGTCTAACTGCAATGCAAAATCGATCGCAAGGCCATAATTATGATAAGAACCGCCTCCTGCAACATTTGTAACGACTTGTCCTTCAGTTGACCGTCCTTTTTTATAAAGAGCATCCTGTTCTTCTTTTGTCCGGTGGCCAGCCGTAATCACAATCTCAATGCCCTTATCGGCTGCTTGCTTCATTAACGTATCTCTTGCTTCGCTAACTATTGGATGAAGCGCTGTAGGTAAGGGAACATCTTTATGAATAAACATTCCTTCGAGATCGTCCTTGAAATTGATAATGAGAATACCGATTCCTATGATAAAAAGGAAGGTTATAAGATTAAATCCTTTCAAATCGTAACCTCCTACATGATAATTCTATTATCCTGATCATAACATAGGAGAAGGATCGATTATGAATTCAAGGGTTGAATAGGAGATCGTAGAAACATGCGCATTTTTTCACACATTTCTTATATAAGAAATGAATCTATTTATCCTATTATCTCAACCTTTAAAACATTAGGAGTAAGTGGGCTTTCCTCTTATGGATATCCATATTATACCTTAATAAGGGTAAAATGAAGTATAATGACGATATCATCCTATTACAACGCACTATCACCTTTTATTTCTAAGAGGCGATAGGACTACTTCCCTAATGAAAATCCATCAAATAATCGACCTCCGTATGGCTGTAAAGCGTCCTCAACAAACGAAATCACGTCTTCCTTTTCGCCTGTTTTGTAATAATGATCGAAAGCTCGGACAAACCTTGCTGCTAAGTTTTGGTCATAGTTTTTAAGTGCACGGACGATCCATTTGGAAGAGCCAACCCACTGACCGTTTGTGCGTAGAATAAATTCGTGAACTTGTTCAACAAGTGCAGCTGCACAGCACATTTCTTCTCCACGATCAGTAGCGCCAATAAAATCTTCTAAGACATCTGTTAGGAAATAGCGTTTTAGCTCAATTTCTTTATCTCCCCATTGTAACGGCCCTTTTTTCAAAAGGCTTTTCGCCTCATCCTGTAGCACCGATGCCTTCCCTTTATCGTAAAGAACAATTCCTTCTGAAACCATTTTAGGAAGAGATGGTTTCGCCCGGGCGCAGTCACTTTCATAGAAGGCATGATAGCTTTCTAAATTATGAACATACCATTCGATCGGCCATCCTTCATAGAAAAAGCTTTCACGATATGACGCAGTTACAGATGAATCAAAAACGACAATATCAAGATCCGATGTAGGGGTCCCCTCCCCTCTGACAACACTTCCAGCTAGAAAGGCTGCTTCGCATGAGAAAGATTTTGATCGGACAAGCTCTCTAGCTATGGAAACCACGGAATTTAATGAGTTCATTTGCTATGCTCCGTTTCTGATATTTTTAGTTCATGCGTTTGATTGCCGATGAGCACTCGAATCATGATAAAAACGAATCATTTTCCCTCTTTCTTTTAAACTACCATCTGACTCCATATATTCTTTCAAAGGATAATAGCTAGCTTCTCCTCTTATAGGATGACTGTTCAACCCCAGAAATATAGTTTGTTTTCCACCTTGTTTCAATACCGATAATAGTACAGAAAGCTCATATTCACTAAATCTAGGATAAAGTAATATACCTGTATAAAAGGGTTCTTTCATTTTTCGCTCCTTTCTCAACGATCGCTTTGAGATAATGGAACATTAAGCAAATAGTTATTGCGGGCTACTGCTTAATAAATAGTCCCATTAATCAACGCAATCGCCATACAAATGATCGCTGCAAATTTTGATTGCTTAATTATACGTTCATCACCTTTACGCAAGGCTTCAAAAAATATGAATGTAAAGTAAAAACATAAAACTATAAATAAAATAAGGATGGGGCTCATCCCAATTCCTTCTCTAGATACTTCCATACTTGCCATCATCTTTTAATAAAACCATTCTTAAATAAGCCATACCATTCTCTTAGTTCTTCACTTTTCAGGACATCCAGTTTACTTAATATATCTCTTGAAAATTCTAGTGCTCCACTTCCATTAGCTGTAATTATACAGCCATCACTGATAGATTGTTCGTTTATGTAATTTTCGTCACCTCGATAATGAGGTGCTCCTTCTTTTAAATAAGCCAATGAATTCCCTGTATGTTTATGATGATCAAGATATCCGTATTCTCCTAAAAAAGTAGTTGCATCACAAATGGCTGCTACTGGAATATCCTTTCCAATACAATAATCTACAAGCTTCTTTGCCTGATGGTTTTTCTCTTCTCTCCACCCCGTTCCACCAGGTATAATCAGCATCGCTAATTCTAAATTAAGAGAGAAGTCTTGTAAGCTATAATCTGGTAGGATCTTTAATCCACCCATTGAGATTTTAGGATCCTTATCAATCGCAATTGTCTGTACTTCATAGCCCGTTCCTGGTTTATTTAATTCAGCAGTCACATAACTTGCTTCCCAATCGGCAAAGCCATCCGTAATAAAAACCAAAACTTTTTTCATATGTATATCCCCTTTAGTATTCATTGTGATTTTCTCCTACTATCCACTACCAATTATTTCAAACTAGTGTGGATTACTCAATCTTTTTAATATAGAAAAAAGCTTATCCGATTAAAGATAAGCTCCGAGTTTGTTGAAGATTCGAAATCAAGATACCTTGATAAACCTATTTACTCTTCTAAAATAGGGGCTATCATATCAATTCGATTAGTCCATATACCCCCTGTGTAGTTTACGGGAAGGCGTTCTAAGTCTTGCTTGTTATCAAAACCTTCCGACCATCCACCATCACCCGCAACGAGAATGAATCTTGTATTCACATCCTCTAATCTTGTTATTAATTTGTTTGGAAATCCCCATATATATGGAGCGATTTTTTCTGGAATGTGCACTTGTGTGTTTCCGCACTCTGCCGGTACATATCCTGTCCACCCAACTGCTATATAAGGAAGCAGGCAACTTTTCATCGTATCTTTTGACATGACACGAAGTTCAGGTAGTTTTTCTTTCAAAGAAGCAATCGGCTTGTCGTCACCATAAACTGTAAGTTCTTTTAACCTACTATCTGGAAAGCTAGTGAGATATTCAGACAATTGCTCCCCTTCAGTCGGGTCACCACTTTTGATATGTATTAAAAAGGACTGCTCTGGAAAATGCGAGAGAACTTCTTCAAGTGAAGGGATCATCCCTATTCCTTTACCACGGAATGGATACGTTTCTCCGTTATCAGCCGTATAGCCATAACCAGCATCTAATTGTTTTAGTTCCTGCATTGTGTGTTCTCTCGTTATTCCTTCGCCATCAGTTCTACACTCTAGTGTCCAATCATGAAAAACAGCAAACTCTCCGTCTTTTGTGGGTTGAATATCAAACTCAACAACATCTGCACCAGCCTTAAACGCCGCTTCCATTGAAGGAATTGTATTTTCTATAAATGGATGTTCAGGCGCGTATATTCTTTCCGCGGTACACGTTTCACCCGTAATTCCTTCCATATGAAAGGTCTGTGCCACTCCACGGTGAGCCAGCAATAAAGGCTCTCTATTGCTCTCTGTTGTGAATAACGATGTGTTATTTAGATACATAAAAGCAATTAAAATAAATAAAAATATAAAAAACCTTTTGAGATTTCGCTTTAACCTCTTCACAATTCTCCCCCAAATGCCATGTTTATCTACTAGTTCTATCATTTAGAATAGAAAAGTTATCTTTTTAATTACTCTTCTATTCCATTACCTTGCCCATTGCTTGAAAAAGGAATAGCTGGAGACTATTAATACGATCTTCAGCTTTCGCTCCGAGATTGTTGAATAGCCAAATATGGCTCAATAATATAGTCAACATTAACGAGCCATAATTTTTATATCCCGCCACATATTATTAATAAAGTTTAATAGGAAGAAATCAATGTATCTAATTTCTTATTCAATTCTTTGGTCGTCCCTGTAACGGGTAATCTGGTTTCGGGAGATTGAATCAAACCTTTTTTATAAAGAATATACTTTAAAGGTGCTGGATTTGTCTCCTGAAACAGCAAAGACGTTATCGGATATACACTTTTCCATACTTTTAATGCTTGATTATGATGGTTTTCATGAATCATGTTAAAAATATCCAAGAAGTCACTTGTGCTTAAATGAGAAGAAGCTAAAATTCCACCTGCACCACCTAAAGTTAAGTGGTGGAAATAAGAAGCATCTTCACCTGTTAGATTAGAAAAGCCTTCTATGGGATTCATAAGTAATTCTAAGGATTGCTTCAAGTTTCCGCCAGAATCTTTAATTCCTATAATATTTTGACATTCTGCTAATTTATAAACGGTTTCATTATCAATGTTCCGTCCTGTCCGATAAGGAACGTTATAAATTATTATTTTTAAATCAGTTGCTTCGGAAATTTGTAAAAAATGATTGTAAATTCCCTCTTGGCTCGGCAGGTTGTAATATGGTGAAACAGACAATATGCCATCTACTTTATATTTTTCTACTACTTTTAATTGTTTGATTACCTTTTTTGTGTAATTTCCTCCGTGACCGACGAAAACGGGAATACGTCCGTTTACTACTTCAAGTGTTTTATCAAGCACCATTTCAAATTCAGCTTCCTCAATCGCAGGACTTTCACCTGTTGTAGCTAATGGAATTAATCCTGATATCCCCTGATTTACATAGTGTTCAACTAATTTTGAATATGATTCAATATCAACTCTTCCATTGTGAAAAGGGGTTATTATCGGTAGCCAAACTCCTTCAATTTTCAATAAAAAACCTCCCTTATATTAGAATAAGTGTATAGTTTTAATATTGAATTTATATTCAATAAAGAATCTGAGTATCCTCTAAACGTAAAAAAGTGGATTGTTCATCATGTGAAATGCATTCTTTCTTGTAAAATGCAGGAGTTTGTGAAAAAGTTGGTTCTTGTTCAACAATGCCTGTTAATAAGTAAGAAAAATAGTCGCCTATTGGCAGCTGCACCGTAAGGAGTATCTTAACTTCTCCAACCATTAGCAACCTCATATCCTTTACGATATACTTCCCTAACTCTTCATCGGTAATGTCATCCCCATTAATATCAAGTCGAAAGTCCTGTCCCTGTAACCCCCACCGCCATTAGTAAACTCAAGTTCAAAGTCAAATATCACTCATTTTTCCACTTTACTCCACCTCATATTAGTTTCAAGTCGATATTATATATATTCTTGTTGAATGGAACAATAACCTTATTGAACTATCCTTCCCTTTACTTGAACAAAAGGGTCTGCTTTTTCAGTAAACGCTCCGAGATTGTGGAAGACTCGATATTAAGATATTCATCTTAATAATGAGTTAAATCTCCCCATCAATATTGTATTGTAGTATTTACCATCTGATAATAACTTATCTGTCAGTACATTTGTAACTATCCCCCTATGAGAGACAACGTACTCGGCTTTTCATTTAACCAGATCCACGCAATTATAATAGTATTTGCCGGCTCTAAACACATCATGCTCGTTACAGAACTAGCATTACCCAAATGGAAAGAGGTCAATTATTGTCTTAAGAAATCGATTTCGACTTCATTTTTTTGTGGTTCACGTTTGAACAGAAAGTTCCCATTACGGACTGAGGCAAGTACATCTGCACGCTCACGAATGGCTTCATAAGAATCTTTTGCATCTAACACGATAAAGTTAGCTGGTTTTCCTACTTCAATGCCATATTCATCGTGAACTCTCATAAAGAACTTATCCCCCTTCAACTAGGTTGAGGGGGGATTTTTTTTATACGATTTGTGGGTTCTTTTCAGAATTTCAAACTGCAATAGCCTTCACTTCATCTTTAGGAAAATCAAATGTCCCTATTTTTCATTTGACTAATGGGAAAATCTCCTTCGTTGCGGACATACGACACTATTACTCTGAATATTTAGATTTTCGAAAGGTCTCCTTTTAGATAACCTTCACCATATCCTTTATTCCTTAATGAAGGTCTTCGTACTTCGCACCGTATCAATTGGGCGAACCGATTTTTCTATTTCTGCACGTTTAGGCTCTAAGAATGGGGGCAAAGATAATTTTTCTCCAAGTGTTTCATAAGATTCGTCTCCCATAAAACCTGGACCATCTGTTGCAAGTTCGAATAAAATACCATTTGCAACACGGGAATATAAGGATTCAAAAAAGAAACGATCTACATAACCTGATGTAGGAAGACCAAAGCTGTTCATTCGTTCAATCCATTCATGTAATACAGCTGTATCTTCTACTCGGAAGGCTGCATGGTGGACCGTACCATATCCCTGTTGTCCCTGTGGCAAATCAGTACAATGCTCCACGATCACTTGTGCACCGTTACCACCTTCACCCACTTCAAATAAGTGAATGGTCTTGTCTTTTGCAATTTCACGGAACAGCATAACTTTTTCTAATACTTCTTTAAAATAATCGAACTGCGCAATTCGAACATGTATGGGACCAAGACCTGTAATCGCGAATTCAAGTGGCACAGGACCTTTTTGCCAGGGTATTCCTGAAGCTACTCCTTCATTGTATTCATCTGAAATAAGCATGTATTGCTGGTCGTCAAAGTCGACGAAGGATAATATCTTTTTATCGAATAGTTCTGTAATACCTTCATGCTTGACATCATATTTATCAAAACGTTTCATCCAATATTCTAATGCTGCATCAGTTGGTACACGGAATGACGTTTTATAAATTTCATTTGTACCGTGTGTACCTTTCGGGATACCTGGGAAGTCAAAGAACGTCATGTCAGTGCCTGCACTACCTTTATCATCGGCAAAAAATAAATGATAGGTTTGAATATCATCTTGATTAACTGTTTTTTTAACTAAACGCATTCCTAATACATAAGTAAAAAATTCATAGTTCTTTTCTGCGCTACTTGTGATAGCTGTTACGTGGTGCATACCTTTAAGATGATTCATATTATTTTCCTCCTAGACATTCAATTTTTTAGTAATACTGTTCGTTGGTTCATTCATGCTCCTCAATGGGGTTCAGCTTTTCTTCAATTTCTTTACGACGTTCTTCTAAGAATGGTGGTAAATCAAGATTTTCTCCTAAATGTTCTATCTCTCCGTCAACCGTAAAACCTGGACCATCTGTTGCAATTTCAAATAAAATTCCGTTTGATTCACGGAAATATAAGCTCTTAAAGTAAAAGCGATCCACTATGCCAGATGATTGGAAGCCACGCGCTCGTACTTGCTCTTCCCAAAAGATAAGCTCCTCTTCGTTTTTTACACGAATGGCCAAATGATGAATACTTCCACGACCTGGCCTTTCTGTTGGACCGTCTACTTGCCTTACAATGATTTCACCAAAAACCTCTCCTTTGATAGACTGAAAAATAGCTTCATGATCCGTACGACTTATCTCTGTATAGCCGAACATTTCTGTCAGTGTTTCCCTAAGTTCATCAAGTCTTCGTACCTTCATTTCCACGGAACCCATTCCTTGAATTTGGTGTTCCACCGGAATCTCGGATTTATCCCATGCTTGCCAATGCCCTACTTTTGCTCCGTTAGAAACAAGCAATACCATCTGTAAACCTTCCGTATCTTCAAATTCCAAAGCTGGATGAGTTGCATAAGTCGTGATTTCTCCATGTAGTACACTATGTTCCTCAAAACGTGCTTTCCAGAATAATAGACTTTCCTCTGTAGGGACCAATAATCCGATTCTCGTTATCGCATTTGTACCGCGATAAGTATTACCTACTAATGGGATTTCAAAAAATGATAATTCTGTACCTGGGCTACCCGTTTTATCTCCATAAAATAAGTGGTACATTGATGGATCATCTTGGTTTACTGTCATTTTGACACGACGCAAACCAAGTACATGCCGATAAAAGTGATTATTTTGACTTGCATTTTTTGTAATCATCGAGATGTGATGATGTCCTGAGATGGTATGCATGAATCATTCCTCCTTTTCAGTTTACTAATCAAGTGATGGTTTAAAAATAACATTACAGGGATTAGTAGTACGACTCTTAATTATCCATTCTATTTTCAGTATGCTTTTGTAACTTCGTCATGAGCTTATATAGTGTCTTCTGCTCTTCCTCTGTCAAACACTCCTTGACAATGGACGTTTGGAAAGTAAGTTGGTGTTCAAAAACTTCATGCATTTTATCTTCTCCCTTTGAAGTAAGGGCAATCCATTTAGTTTTCCAGTCCTGCTTTCGATGTATATAGCCCTCTTGCTCAAGTCGAGTGAGCATACGTGAAATTCCACCTTCTGAAACGGTTACTTTAACAGCCAGCTGACTTTGCATGATCGGCTGATAGAATGAAACCTGATTTAATACATCAAACTGTGCAACCGTTATACCATACTGTTTTAAGAAATCATTCGAAAGTAAATTACTTTGATGTGTAAAACGAGCAATACGCAACCAAATCAGTGAACCAAGTGTATTTTTTCTCAAGAAAATCATGTCCCTTCCTATCATCACTTTACACATCAAATGAGATAAAGGCAACCAAAACATCTCGAATTCAAAGTATTTTTTTATCACTAAATTTCATGCTGAACTACTCTCCTTTCCTCCCTCTTCAAAATTAGTTACCTCTTTTACGATAGACAATCATTTCAGTTTGTGATGACATCTACCTTCTAAAAATTGACGATAAAATATACATCACACAAAAAAGACAGGGAGAAACCATCCCTGCCTAGCGCGAACTTCTAGACCTATTAAGCTAAGTCAAGTCATATGAATGAATATTTGTAAGTTGTTAATTTCCTTTTGTATTCCTGGAATCCCTCTTAATTCTGGTACATTTTTTAATGATGATTTCTTATTGGTATAGACAGAAAGAGCCATCATCTCACATACGTATAGAAACTTGGCGAGCGATTCAAGGGTTGGGAGACTCGTTGTTTTTGTTCTACTTTCAAGCATATATCCTAGCCTCTCTATAGAAAATACATCGGACATGTCCGCTACACTTGATAACGGCACTCAATAGGATCTTGCAAAATCAAATCCGTAAGCGATGCTTGCAGCAATGATTGTAATAAATCCAATCCGAGCCGCGGTAATAAGGACGATCGAGTTTTTATCAACTGCTCCTCCGAACACGGCGCTTTTGATTGTCTATGAATTGCGCTATAACCTATAAACGATTTATAGCGTTGGTTAACAAATCATAATTGGCTCAACACATTATGATTTGTCAGTATGAAAGCATTTATAAACTTTTGAAATACCAATTATTTCAAATTCGTGCAAATAACTCAATCTTTTCTTCACACTAAAAGGAGCCTATCTTATTACAGATAAGCTCCGAAGATACTTAAACAAGCAGTTTTCTCATGTATAGGTTTAAACTTTTTCTAAATACGCTTTACAAACCTATACCCTGTTATATCGTAACCAACAGATTTGTATAGCATATGTGCCTTTTCTCTCTCTTCACTAATGCCACTCAGAAGATATATGAATTTTGAACCTATACTCAAAGACCATTCTTCTACATGCTTAATCAATAATTTAGCGATACCTTGACCACGATACTCTTCCTTTGTAACTAAAGAAGTTATCTGAACCTTAACATCGTTATTTGTATATGTAGTGTGGAGTGTAATTCCAATCATTCCAATTAATATCTCATTCTTTACTGCAACGAAAGTGTAGTAATTTGAAATTGATTCTATCCGTTTCATCCTTATTTCCATTTCGTCAACAGAAGTTGGATAGCCTAATTCTGATATCAAACCCGAGAATTGTGATAGATCAGCAGAATCATATTTCCTTATCTCCAGAAGTATCACTCCATATTTTTCCTATCATTGTATCATCTTTAACAGCATATGAAACTTATAATTGATAAGAAAAAGCGATTACACTATACTGCAATCGCTCCGAGATTGTGGAAGATTAGTTCTAAGTAGATTGAAACTATACAAGGGAGTCTTCATCCAAAAAAAGTCTGTCTTTAACAAAATTGACCTGCTCTATCATATGACCAATATTTCCTTCTCCAGCATATAAGGACATATTAAAAAAGTTATTATCTAAATTAGACCAATAAAGAATATTTTCATCACCTGAAACGGCTACATCCCTTTTTAATCTACCAACATATACTTCAACGTAACAATCTTGAAGATAGTATTTAAAATCCATTAAATGATGAAGAGTTATGTCGATTTTAGAAATATTGGGTTCTTCAACCTTTCGCACATTAGTAACTTGTCCATAGCTTTGTTATAAATCATCAAAACATTATAACCCTGCACGTTATCACATCCTTATTAAATAAACGCTCAGAGATTGGTGAAGACTTGATTTTGAGCTATTTTTTGTAAATGATAGCTAATACACCTGATAATTCTATAAGAGATTATCTTCTATTTGTTGGTTAAAAGGTGCTCATTAAATACACTAATTGAATAAATATTTTCTTCTAATAAGTTATTAATTATCTGCTTTATTACATGCAATTCTCGTAAATTCTCTTTTTCAAATGTAATAAGGTCATTAACTTGTATCCATTTGCTGTCAGTGATTTCATCTTCTATGAGATTTAATGTACCACCAGTAATCTCCCCAATAAAATGACTTGATCGTTCGTATTACTGATAAAATTATAAACTCCAGTCGTACCGATTAGTTTTACATCTAACCCTGTTTCCTCTTTAACTTCCCTCCGAGCTGAATAAAGAATGTCCTCACCATACTCAATATGTCCACTCGGAAAGTTCCACTTATCGACAGCACTAGGTTTATTCTCTTTTATAATTAAGACTTTATCATTGCAATAGACTGAAACACTTGCTACTAATACAATTCCATCTAGAGACATCCATTTCTCCTCAATTCTATTTGAAAAACACATTTTTCTTTATTATATACCAATAAATTCTTCTATCACTAAACTGCTCCGAAAGTTATACAAACTAAATTCAAAAACTCCTATGCATATGAAAAATGGCGAGCACCCTTTTAAGCAAACGCCCTCGTTAGTTGTAATTACCAATTCTGACTATATCTTTTCTTACTAAAACAGAGACATTTTCACACTTCATAATGGAGTATGTTTCATTGTTTTCCCTGATAAAAACGCAGATAAATGATGAACATCTGTATGTATATATAAACGTAAATGATTCCTAATCCTATGACGAATTCTTTTGGCACTTTCGACTTTTCCAAGGTATGATCAATTCCTAACCGAAACGCATATGAACTAGCTTTTCGCAAATGCCAAGGTGAGGTGACTATAACCGCTTTTTTCAGCCCTCTCTCGTGCATAATTTCTCGCGATTTCACCAAATTTTCATAAGTGCCCCTCGCTTTTGTTTCTCGTATGATTTGGTTACCATCCACGCCTAATTCCACTAAGGCTCTTGCCATGATTTCTGCCTCAACATGGTTATTTGCGACAGATGCACCCGAACAAATAATGACTTCAGCAATTCCAGTGTGATAGAGATCTGTTGCTTTATTGATTCGTTCTCGTAAAATTGGAGTCATGCTCCCATCCTTTTTTGCGGGATAACCAAGTACAATCATAGCATCTCTTTTTTCTCCATGATTATAACCCGCTTTGTTAAAATGCTTACGAATAAATATAACCCCCACCGTAAAGCACATAAAAATTAAGCATAAAACATACAAGCCTATCATTTAAAATATCTCCTCTGAAATTCTCTCTATCGACAGATAATATATTAGTATTGGGCACATATCGGGTTTAATAACAATCATTTGTTCAATTAAACTGCCCTTAGCCTACATAGAACGCTTACTTTTTATTATGCAAACGCTCCGAGATTGTGGAAGAGTCAATATCAATATGTCACCCTAATAATTAAAACAATCTTCCCATCAATAATGTATTGTAGTAATTACCATCAGATAATAGCTTGTCTTTCTGTAATACCCCTTCAATCTTGAAACCATATTTTCCATAAAGGGCTATTGCTTTCTCGTTTGTTTCCAGGACATTTAAAGTGATTTTCTTTATGTGATTTGCATCTGCCCAGTTAACAGATGTTTTCAGGAGATTTTTTTCCTATTCCATATCCCCAATAATCCTTCATGACACCAACACCAAACTCTACCTTATGAGAACTTCTTTTTAACTCATTTCCTTCGCACCTAGAGAAACCAACAAGGGTTCCATTAACTTCAGCTACCAAGAAAATATTGTTCAAACTATCTGAGTCACTTTTGATAATAGCTTTAAAGCCTTCTCCGTCTATGTATGCTTCTCCTTTTACTCTATCTAAATTTTCACTTTCACCATCTATCTGGAGTCTTAATTCAGACAAAGCTTTTGCGTCATCAATTTGTGCGGACCTTATTTTATAATTAAGATTACTAACCTCATATTCTTTTGAGTTTACGATCAACTTTTTTCCTCCTAAATTAACCTATCGTAACTCTGACCACTATCTGAGTATAGAAGGGGACTACATTTAATCAATAATTGCTCCGACATTGCAGAAGATATCGAAATAAAACTTTTTATAAGAAAAACATAGGAAGAATTTAATCTTCCTATGTTTCCATCCCACTATTTATCTGTCTGTTTTTGCTTCTTTTTTAAATACTCCGCACGTATTTTTTCAAGATGATTCTTTTTATCAAATTTGGCAGTCGTCTGTTTTTCATGAAACTTTGTCACAGCTACCTTACTTTTGTGATCCAATTGATATCTTCCCACTTTGTTCACCACTTTTCTTCTCTTACAAGAGAATCTATACAACAACATAATACCTTATTTTACTGCAGTAATCTTTATTTTGAACACTAATTTCACAAAAAAGTGTTCTTCTACTTCTTAAAGAAATGCTTCGATTTAAATTAACAATAAAATCACATCTCTAATCTGTATAAGTTTGCCTTTTTCCCCTCGTGTTTATCACCAGAACCAATTTCGAATTCTTTTACAAAACGGAATCCATTCTTTTCTAATACTCTTCCAGACCCAGGGTTTTCTTTAAGACAACAAGTTTCAAATGTCTTTAATCCTAATTCTTTTACTGCATAATTAATAGCTTCTTGAGCAGCTCTAGTTCCTACACCTTTGTTCCAGAAAGGTGGTGCTACCCAGTAGTCAATAGCTCCAATTTCGTTCTTCTCTATCCTAACTGAAATACTACCAGCAAACTTTTCATAGTAAAGAATTGCAAAGGGATGGTGGTTTCCCTGTTCTTTCTCTTTTTCAACGAATTCAAACCATTGTAATGCTCCATTAGCCGGGTAAGGAAAAGGTACATTAGTTGTATCAGCAACTTGCTTTTTAGAGACATACTCTTGTACTAAAGGTAGATCTGATTCCTCTATAAACCTTATACTCACTTTCTTCACTTCAAAATCCCCCAATATTGTTATGTCTATATGACTTTTTTTCCACAGTCATTTAAATGTTTTAAAAAGCTCTCAGCTCCCTCTCTAAATGCTTAATACCTACGGAGTAGGTCTGATTTAGTTTTAAAGCGTTATATATCTCGAAACTGAGTCTTCCATAAACCTGCCCGATTGCTTAACAGCCAAATCGGAATATTCAACCATAATTTCAACATATTATGGAATGATAATTTCTTTTTTAATTACTGCTCAGCTACTCTTTCTTCTATCTTCCTACATTCTTTGGTAAACTTCTAAAGATAGGCAGTTTGTTAAAGGAGGATGAGGATGGATCGGATTATGGTGTTGGGTGCTTCAGCAGGCGCCGGTAAATCAACTTTTGCAAAGAAACTCGGCAAAATTCTAGATTATCACGTTTACCACCTCGACGCGCTCTTTTGGAAACCGGGATGGGTGGAAGCGACCCTTAATGAGTTTCGTGCTTCCCAAGAGAGAATCACTTCAACTTCTAACTGGATTATCGAGGGGAATTATAGCAACTCCTACGATATCCGCGTAAAGCAGGCCGATACGATTATTTACATCGATGCCCCTAGACTCCTTTGTCTTTATCGCGTTCTAAAACGCTGGGTCACTCATATCGGGAAGACACGTTCTGATATGGGCAAAGGTTGCAACGAAAAAATGGAGTGGTCGTTTTTAACATTCATTTGGACAACCTACTATCCTCGTAAGGAGAAGATGAAAAAGAGATTTGAAGAGATCCACCAAACTTCTCCTGAAAAAACCATTATTGTTTTACAAAACAAAGCCGAAATCGCGAATTTTCTTCATGAACTTCAGACAAATCATACAAATTTGTGAGAACCCATGATAAGATAAAGTGCAGTACGTTTGAATCCTGATTTTCCTGTTCAAACTAGAAAGACTACTGAAGCACATGGAGGCATTATGCTAACTTTTGAAGAAAAACTAGACATTATTGAATCATCCTTTCCTGAATTAACACGTAAAGACGTATCGCTTGGACGTGTGAACTTTCATTATGAAGAAGCGGTTATCGATAAGAAAAATGTGGTTTATCATCTTCACCCGAACGGAAACGGCTATGTATTTGGCGATCTTATTGAAGGGTATCCATTAGATGAAAGAGGTATGGTCAACATTCGTGATTTCTCAAGCAATGAGCTCAGAAAAATCATCAGAGAGTCCATTCAATCTCTTTCTGTCCTTCCTGGGTCAGATATTGAAGTACAGGTATGGGTGAATGACGAAGGTCAAACGCTTGAACTAATGTACGAACCTGAACTCGAGCTATGGAATGTTTACGCTGGTGAGATTCTTGATGGCACATTCCCTTCTCGAAACGAAGCGGTTCAATACCTTGATGAAGAAGGATTTACGAGAAGATAAACCAGATTAGCCTCCCGCCGTTAAGCGAGAGGCTTTTTTATTTAGCCAAGCGACTTATAAAAACCGGTTGATTTCCCCACATAGCCGCAGGCTTCATAGAATTGATGTGCCGCTTTTCGTTCTTCTCGATTCCCGCTATTTAACACGACTGTTGAAGCTCCCTTATCACCAGCCAATCTTTCGGCTTCCTCCATCAACTTCCTTCCGATCCCTTGCTGGCGATAAGCTTTAGCTGTCACCATCGTAATAATTCTTGCGACAAGAATATTGGCCACGTATGAACGTTCATAATGCATGCCAACCATACCAATTAGTTCACCTTCCTCTTCTGCCACAAGAGTAAGATACATAGGATCATTTAGAATCGGTAGGAATCGCTTATTTACTTCATGTACTTCGGTTTCATAGCCCATATCTGAAAGTAAACGAGTGATTCCTTGCTCATCCCCTACCTTCACCTTTCTCACGTTCATGTTTCCTTCTCCTCTCCAAAACCCCTATTTCGGGATCGCTTTAAAACTCGTTTTTGTGAAAACAAGAGAATTAGTGGCAAAACGAGCACAATTAAACTTACCACTCCACTCCATCCAAACCGGTCCCACACCACTCCAACTCCTGAACTCCCTGCAGCAACACCTGCATAATAGCTAATCAAATAAAAGCTTGATGCGCCACTTTTATGATGGTCGGCTGTATGTGCGACAGAAGCTGATGCCATTGAATGTGCGATAAAAAAGCCTGCGCAGATAACGCAAAGACCAATCATGACAACCGATATATTTTGAAAAACGGTAAGAACTACTCCAACGATGAGAGTAGATAGTCCAATGAGCATTGTTCGTCTAAGGCCGATGTTAGAAGAAATTCTACCTGCAATAGGTGGAGAAATGACGCCAAGGATATACGCAAAATAGGTAAGGGAGATCCACTTCAACGACAGAGCAAAGGGGTCTTCTTCTAGGTAGAACGGCAAATATGTCCAAACCCCTGTAAAGATTACTTGGATAAGAAAACCTAGTGTAAAAAGAGACAATAAGCGTTGGTCTCTCAGGTGTACGAACATCCCCTTCAAATCCTTAATGACGCTTCTACTTCCCCCTTCAAAAAAGCGGGAGCCAGGTAGCATCCAGTAAAAACAAACTGTTGCTACTAGGCCAAAACCACCAAGAAACATAAAACTAATTTGCCAACTATAGAGATCCGTTAAATAACCGGTTGCCACTCGGCCACCAAGTCCTCCCATTGCATTGCTAGCAATATAAATACTCGTGGCCAGTCCGATCGTGTACGGCTCGACTTCATCAGCTAAATACGCCATGGCTGATGCGGGTATTCCCGCCAGGAAGAATCCCTGGATACATCGAAGAATGAGTAAAAAGAGGAACGATTTTAATAATGGCATAAGCAGGAGCAGACCGAGAACAAAAAGCAGGGATACTTTCATGACGACTGTTCGTCCATAGCGATCGGAAACAAATCCCAGAATCAAAAGACCTGGGATCATTGTGATGACTGGCAGCGACATGAGAAGACTTGATGCTGTAGGCGTTATTTGAAATTCCTTCACAAATATAGGAAGCAGCGGTTGAAAAGCATATAAAGAAGAAAAAATGAGCAGTGCTCCGCAACCAAGACTAGCCGCTATTCGCCAAAATCCTGCATCTTTGGATGTATAACGCTGCTTCTTCGTTGTTTGATCCATCACTGTATCATCACCTTAGTTCTAGCTGAATTTTGTTGGAATTTGAGTTAGATCGATCCCCCATACAATTGGCATATAAAAATAAATAGCTAGCGTAATAATAACGATAGAGGTTACGTTCAGCCAGAAACCGGCTCGCGCCATATCAGGAATTTTCAAGTAACCTGACCCAAACACAACGGCATTTGGTGGTGTCGCAACTGGAAGCATGAAGGCACAGCTTGATGCAATTCCAGCCCCAATCATTAAGGCATATGGATGGACACCGATCGCTGCTGATAAGGAAGCCATGATCGGAAACATCATTGTTGCCGTCGCCGTATTGGATGTGATCTCTGTTAAGAAAATCACGAGCGTCGTAACAAGGAGTAAAATAACGAATATATGGATTCCTTCAAGAACCGTTAGCTGCTCTCCAATCCATTTCGCAAGTCCTGATTCTTGAAACCCCGAAGCAATGGCAAGTCCCGCTCCAAAAAGTAAGAGGATTCCCCACGGTAACCCTTTCGCTGTATTCCAGTCCAACAAAAACGATCCCCTTTTCGAAGGTGAGGGTATCAGAAACAATAAAATCGCGGCCGTCATGGCAATCACTGTATCATTAATGTTCGGATTTAACTCACTAAGAACGAATGAGCGACTGATCCACGCAAGCGCCGTAAGTGAAAAAATGGTAAGAATGACTTTCTCTTCTATCGACATTCCCCCGAGGTCATCCTTCTCTTTTTTAATAACCTCTTTTCCACCTGGTAATTCTTTAATGTTCATTGGAAAGGCCATTTTGACAAGATAATACCAGCACCCAATTAAAAGTATAACGGTTAACGGTACGCCAAACATCATCCAGCGGGCAAATGAAATTTCAATTCCATAAAGCTCATTCACAACAGCTGCAAAAATGGTATTAGGCGGTGTTCCAATTAATGTCGCAAGCCCCCCAATCGAAGCACTGTAGGCGATACCAAGCATAATCGCTTTTCCGAAATTAAATCGCGGAGCTCCCTCTTCCGTATTCATTTCTAACTGCTCGGATACTTGATAAATTACCGCAAGTCCAATCGGCACCATCATCATAGCGGTGGCAGTATTTGAGATCCACATCGATAAAAAGCCCGTTGCCACCATAAATCCAAGAACAATTTTCTCCGTACTCGTTCCGATTGCTGATATAATAAAAAGAGCAATGCGTTTATGTAAATTCCACTTTTGCATTGAAAGCGCAATCAAAAACCCACCCATAAATAGAAAAATGGTATTATCGCCGTAGGCTGATGCTGTTAAATCACCTTCCAGCGCCCCTGTTAGCGGAAATAAAATGAGTGGTAAAAGAGACGTTGCAGGAATGGGGATGGCTTCTGTAATCCACCATGTTGCAATCCATGCTGTACTTGCTAATACAGCTAAACCAGCTTCCGAAAGGCCATTCGGGTGAAAAAACAGCATAAGCGCAAGAAAGAGTGCTGGTCCTAAAACTAATCCGATTACCTTTCTCTTGTCGTAAACCGGATCAGGACCGGATAGTGTAGGATTTTTTTGTGAACTTTGAGAAGGGATTCCCGGCGTGTGTGAAGAAGCGAATGTTAAGAGATCCTTTGCACGATGATGTTCTTTCCAAAAATAGTTCCAAAAAAGACGGGCTTGTTCCATAGTGATACCTCCTATCGTTCGTGTCACTATAGTGTAGGATTCACCAGGTAGACCTGTCAATATTTTCACAATTTTGGTTCTATTTTACTCTTTTCAAAAAAGGACTTTTGGTTCATCTTTGGTATTTTCATTCACATCCTCCTCCAAAACCCCCTTATATTTCCAATAAGGGCGAATGTTATAAGTTGATGGTGTGATTTTTAATCATTCATACGATACATTCCAGGAATCACCGTATGAGTTTCATTTCGATTAACAACAAGTTGCTCAAAATCGATCCAGGGGGTATATGATGAGAAAGATACAGCAGACGACCATTAATTCGGTTGTAAAATATGGACAAACGAAGCTTCCGAAATCAACAAATACAGAATGTCCTGAATGTGGAAATGACGCATCATTTCAGTTAAAATTTGATTATCAAATTAACCAGGCCGTGTTTTCAACGCTTTCTCGCTGTTCCATTTGTAAAGAAGCGGTCCTTTTCATTTTAATCAAAACCTCACACGGCGATCGCGGGGAAGAAGTCGAGCTTTTTGTTCACCAAACTTCCTTCACACGTGAACCGCTCGGTAGACTAACAAGTTCTGCCCGACTGCCTGACGATCTTGAACGTGTTTACCGCTCTGCCGTGAACGTACATAATATGAAAGACTGGACCGCGACAGCTGTCATGGCTAACCGCGTCCTTGAAAGTATTACCGGCAGTTTTCTATCTGAGAATGAATTAGGACAACCTCTCTCCAAGCAGCTTGAAACGCTGGCCAAACAAATTGACTTAGAAGAACCGATTGTCAAGCTTGGGCAGCTTCTAGGTAAAGGAAGTAATTTGAACAACCTTCTTTGTCTTGAAAAAGCGACTAGCGAAGAAACCGCGAATCTCATTATCGACCTCTTAGATTCATTAATTGAATATCTCTATATTCTTCCTCAACGAATTGTTCATCTTCAAAAACAAATCGAAGGATAATGAAAAGACAGGTAGCTCATGAGCTACCTGTCTAGCTATTTCATTCTCGTTTAAAAGTTGCTTCTAACGATTGGCTTTCTCTTCTTTTTGAAAAGAAGGGTAATTAATGAAGATCGCAATCACCCCAGCAACGGCAATAAGAATAGGATAAATGGAATAAGGCAAGAGGGCGAGCGGCGAAATCGAGGCAAGTCCAGCAACGGCTAGCACCTGAGCACCATATGGGAGCATACCTTGAATACTACCTGAGAAAATGTCTAGAATACTAGCTGATTTCCTCGGATCCACACCGTACTTTTCAGAAATGTTCTTCGCAAGAGGTCCTCCCATAATGATCGAAATCGTATTATTCGCTGTCGATAAATCGAGTACACTAGCTAAACCAGCGATCCCAAATTCTGCTCCTCTACGTGAGCTGACCCTACTTAATATTTTATCTAGCACGTATTGAATGCCGCCGTTATGCTTAATAACTTCGATCATACCACCGATTATGAGAGCAATCATCGCAAGATCTTCCATTCCTTTAATTCCTTCTGTAACGGTGGAAATCAGTCCACTCATGCCGAACGAGCCATTAAACAGGCCGACTATTCCAGCAAATAGCGTTCCGCTTACAAGGACAACAAGCACATTAACACCAGCAATAGCGGCGATTAAAACGCCTAAATAGGGAAGAATTGTGATAAAATCAAAAGCCCGATCCCCACCAACTGATGCCTGCTCTCCCAACGTTAACACACCATAAATAATGGCCGTAATAATAGCGGCTGGCAATACAATAAAGAAGTTTACTTTAAACTTATCTTTCATTTGCGTATTCTGTGTGCGGACAGCTGCAATCGTTGTATCTGAAATCATGGATAGGTTGTCCCCGAACATCGCTCCACCAATAACGGCAGATAAGGCAAGCGCTGGGGCAACTCCTGTTTGTTCTGCAATCCCAATTCCAATCGGCGCAAGGGCTACAATCGTCCCCATCGACGTTCCCATTGAAATGGAAATAAAACACCCGATTAAAAATAAGCCAACAATTAATAAATTCGCTGGAAGAATGGATATTCCTAAATTCACAATCGAATCAACCGCGCCAATCTTTTCAGCGGTCCCAGCAAAAGCGCCTGCCAATAAAAAGACTAGAATCATTAAAATAATATTTGTGTTTCCTGCTCCTCGACAGAACACTTCTACTTTCTTCATAAAATCTTCTTTTCGATTCATCGAAAGGGCTACCCCTGCTGCAATTAATGAAGCAAGAATAACCGGCATACTATAAAAATCCTTTGTCACTACGGCTGTGCCAATAAAGAGCACAATAAAAATGCCAAGGGGTAGTAACGCCAGGCCATTACCTTTGATTTCTTTTTCCATTCTCTCTATCTCCTTTTTCTTTACTACTGCATGAAAAAAGCCCACTTCAAGAGAAGAGGGCTTTTGCTCTTATCTCTCAAGATCTCTCTTGCTGGAAGCAGCACCTTTCTGATCGACAGAGGTTGCTGAAGCTTCTTCGGGCCAGATCCCTCCACTTCTCTTAATAAGAAATATACAGTTATGAATGAGCATGAGCTCAGAATTGATTAGAATTTCACGAACGAGCTTTACTTTATCATGCCCGATTCAACTGCGTCAACTCTTTCCACCTTCATGAAAATAAACTCCTTTTATAAAAAGGAGCTTATTCGGAAAATCCTCTCTACTTTTACAGCCGTCCGGCTTAACTAACGAGTTAAAAATTGCTCAATGTCTTTCATAATTGATGCTGGTCGCTCCTCAGGTAGAAGGTGTCCGGTTTTTTTATAAACGATCAACTCGGCATTTGGTAGATCGTTGCTTAAACGCTTCCCTATGTTCAATGGCACAACCCTGTCATTTTCACCCCATATTAAGAGGCTCGGAGTATGAATTTGGTTTAACTCAGCTTCAGAAAGGTCGCCTTCTCGATCACGAATCATACGGACCAACGATCTAAATATCCCTTCATGAAAGAAGGGTTGAATATAACCATCCATCATTTCTTCATCAATAAGAGCAGGGTCATAAACACAATTAAGCAAATTTCCTCTTACTCCTTTTCGATAAAGCCAGCGTTTTAAGTAGACAGAGAAAAAAGGTAAGTAAGACGTATAAACGAGACTCTGCTTGGCTTTCTCAAGATAACCTGAGCTACATAGCAAAATATTTTTACTTACAAAATCTTTTTTTAGCGTGGATGCTCTCATCGCTACCTGCCCGCCCATTGAATGACCGATCATGACCGTATGTTCAATCGAAAGTCTTTCCAATAGTTCAACAACCACTTCCGCATAATTTTGGTAAGAATGCACAAAGTGATAAGACTTCTCACTTTTCCCAAATGGTGGAAGATCGATTGCAACGACATTGTATGCCTTTGTGAGTAAGGGGATTAATTTTCTAAAGCTAAAGCTTGACGATAAAAACCCATGAAGCAGGGTGATAACTGGCCGATCAACCGCCTCATCATTTCTATAATACTCATAATGAATGTCAATTCCCTTAATTTTCTCCGTATGTTGTTTCATGCTTTGAGCTAATAACATCTGTCATCTCACTCCGGATTTTGATTTTACTTACCCTGGTGTCGCCGCTTCCTGAATGAAGCCGCACTAAAAGTTTAACGTTATACGTATTTTACCCCAATCAGGGAATGAAAAACTTTTTTACAATCCAGGGTGTACATCCATTTTTTTCATTCTATTTCAACATGGAGAAGGTCCATCAATTTAACGTTTCTCTTTTGTTCCTGATGATCAATCACTCGTAGCTCTTTCGTCATTGGGTCAACATAATGTACGTAGCCAGAGAGGACGTGCTTTTCACCATTTTTAAAATAGTGGAAGCACAAGGACCAATGGAATTCCATTGCTTCGCATATCACTTCGTTCATTTCTTCTATCTTTTGCTCATCCAGTACAGGCATCTGATTTCTTTTCTCTTCTTCTTTCCAATCACGTAGCTCTTTCACATGCTCAGGTAACATCATTGATGTCCACTTTATATTTCCACGGTCACGAATCATGAATCATCCCCCCTTTAGGCTTTATGCCCACCGACAAGTTTACTTCTGTGTAATGCTGTACCAGCTTTGGTGTAAGAAACAGCGCGTAGCAGAGCATCCGAGCCGTATTTCTCTCTAATGGAATCCATCACATATCCAAGGTCTCGCTGCTTCGGTCGAGCAGTGTTAAATAAATCCAACTGCACTTCCTCATCATTGCAAATATTCGAAAGAGTGATGGAAATTTTTCGAACCGTTTTTCTTTCATAAAATTCCTCAAATAGCTGAAGACATACGCGGTAGACTTCAAGCGTAATCGCTGTTGGTCCATCAACACTCCTTGAGCGATGAAAGCCTCCGCCACCTTCTTCTTTACTATAACTAATCCCTAGACTAATCGTACGTCCTGCTTTCCCGGCTCTTCTAGCACGTCTCGCCACTTCTTCACTCATTTCAAGAATCACGTGTTGAATTTCCTTTTGATCATGATAATCCCTTAACAAGATCTGACTTTTCCCAAAACTAATCTGTCCTTGCATAATGGGCGCGCCCATTTCAGAAAGGTCGACTCCCCACGCATGATGATAGAGTTGATTCCCCATGACACCAAATTTCTCTTCTAATAAGTGAAGCGGATAGTGAGCCAGCTGCTTGACATTTCGTATCCCCATTCGGTTTAACGTACGTTCAACACGCGCTCCAATTCCCCACATTTGACTAAGTGGGGAAAGCGGCCACAGTTTTCTCGGAATATCTTCATACGTCCACTCTGCTACCCCTTTTTCCTTCGCTTCAAGATCCAGACAAAGCTTTGCCATCAAAAGATTCGGTCCAATTCCAATTGCGCTTGGTAAGCCAAATGTCTCGCTTATTTCATTTTTGATTTTATGAGCCACTTCAAATTTATCTCCCCATAGTCGTTCTGTCCCATCAACCTGCAAAAACGATTCGTCAACACTGTACGTATGGATACATTCTGATGGTACATAACGATGAAAAAGCCTCGTTATTTCCATTGACTGTCTCAAATAAGAGGACATCTTTGCGTTAACGATATGAATTCTCTTGTCATTTGGGATTTCAAACAACCTGCTCCCTGTACGAATCCCAAATTCTTTTTTTAGGGCTGGAGAAGCCGCTAGCACAACACTTCCCTGTCGTTCCACGTCACCAACAACTGCAAGATAACACGTAAGCGGATCAAGCCCCATCTCTACCGCTGAGCAGCTAGCATAGAAGCTTTTCATATCAATACACAGAATTGTTTTCTTTGGAAATTGCGAATAATCCACTTGTATCCCCCTCCTTTTCATCACTAAGAACATTTGTTCTCTTTATCTATACCCGTATTTTACTCGAATATACGTTCCCTTTACAATAAGTACTTTCTTCCAATCAAAAAGGTTACGACTTTAAAGTTGGATCTTGCGATAGAAAAGTTCGAGTCTAATGACCTATACGGTCATGATGTTACAGGTAAATAGACCTACTAATACATACGAAAGAATAGGTCATAAATATCAATAATTGTTAAAATAGTTTGAATATTAAAACTTTCGTGATAAAGTAAGCACATCTTAATCACGAGGGGGAAACAGGAATGGGAAAGAAGAAGAACTTGCTTTCAATAGGCTTATCAGTGGGGCTCGTTAGTACGATGTTCGCTCCATCCTCTACCTTTGCAGCAGCCGATACGAATATGAATAAAACAACGGGGACACCTTCATTTGTTTCAGGAAAGTTAACAAAAGGGAGCTCTCAAAATCCCAATGAAGTATTATTTAATTACTTGAACGATCAGAAGAGCCTCTACAAATTTAGTGGAGCGTCGGCTCAGGATGCTTTTAAAATACTTTCAGAGGAAAAAGACGACCTCGGCTTCACGGTCTTTCGTTTACAGCAGCTTCATGAAGGAACACCGGTTTATGGGTCCACTCAAACCGCACACATTGATGAAAGCGGCGTCTTAACTGCTGTATCCGGTACAGTGATTCCGGACCTTGGATCGAAGAAAGAGCTTAAAAAAACAACAAAATTCAAGAAACAGGATGCTATTAAAAAAGCAGAAGAGGATCTAGGCTTCTCTCCAACTTATGAACAGAAACCTGAATCAAACCTTGTCGTTTATGCAGAGGGAGAATCTGCGACATACGCTTATCACGTCACATTAAACTTCCTTTCACCTGAACCAGGGAACTGGCAGTACATAATTGACGCAACAAGTGGTAAAGTACTAACAAGCTTTAACGCCCTTCATGAAGCTAAAAAAGAAGGCGTTGGTAAGCCGGGCGGTGGTGCGATCACCGGAACAATTCAAACGGCCAGCGGAACAGGCGTCCTCGGTGACCAAAAAACGTTCAATACGCTTCTTTCCTCCTCGACCTATTATTTGAAAGATACAACGAGAGGCGGCGGGATTCTTACTTATGACGCAGCTAATCGGACAAGACTACCAGGTTCATTATGGGCGGATGCGGATAACGCCTTTAATGCAAGCTACGATGCGGCAGCAGTCGACGCTCACTATTATGCAGGAGCAACGTACGATTATTATAAAGATGTTTTCAATCGAGATAGTTATGACGGAAACGGCGCAGCACTAGAATCAACTGTCCATTACGGTCGTAACTACAATAATGCGTTTTGGAACGGTAGCCAAATGGTCTATGGTGATGGAGATGGCTCCACATTCGTCTCTCTTTCTGGCGGCGAGGATGTTGTAGCACATGAATTAACACACGCGGTTACAGATACGACAGCGGATCTCATTTATCAAAATGAATCGGGTGCACTAAACGAATCAATGTCTGACGTGTTCGGAACACTTGTGGAATTTCATGATAATAACAATCCAGACTGGTTAATTGGTGAAGACATCTATACACCAGGAACTTCTGGGGACGCTCTTCGTTCAATGTCTGACCCATCGCAATTTGGCGATCCTGATCATTACTCTGTACGCTATACAGGTACACAGGATAACGGTGGTGTTCATATTAATAGCGGGATTATGAATAAAGCGGCTTATCTTTTAAGTGAAGGCGGTACATTCTACGGAGTCAGCGTATCTGGAATTGGAAAAGACAAGCTTGGGGCTATTTACTATCGTACATTAACACAATACCTAACCGCATCTTCGAACTTTAGTCAGATGAGAGCAGCAGCCGTTCAAGCAGCAACTGATCTTTATGGAAGCGGAAGCTCAGAAGTGCAGTCTGTCAAACAGGCATTTAACGCTGTTGGTGTTCAATAACAACTTCTGTAAGACAGGTAGCTACTGGCTACCTGTCTTTTCAATTTCGGAAGGTTTTATAAGTCTTTAAACGGGAAAAAGGGCTAGAACAAAAAAGGAGGAAGAAATCATGACCATTTTTAAAGAAGATGCACTCAAACAAGAACATGTGCTAATCACTGGAGCAACTGGTGGGATTGGATACGAAACGGCAAAAGCCGCTGTTCAAGCAGGGGCTTCCATTACAATCACTGGAAGAAATAAAGAGAAATTAGAAGGGTTAAAGGCCGAATGTGAAAAGTTAGTTGCGGATGCTAAAGTGACCATTCTTCCAGCCGATTTAAACGACGAACAGGATCGTGCGAACCTAATTGAAAATGCGATTAAAGAAAGAGGAGAGATTACCGGATTAGTAAATTCAGCTGGAATTGGTGGCGGCGATACGCTCGATCAATTACACGAAGAAGACCTTCGTAAGGTAATGGAACTCAATTATTTCTCAACGGTTTTATTAACACAGCTCGTTTATAATAAAATGCGTGAAAATAAGAAAAAAGGTTCTATTGTGAACCTCTCTTCTCTGTCCGGACTTCGAGGAACTTTCGGAAACACGGCCTATAGTGCTTCAAAATTTGCGATCACCGGTTTTACTCAGTCCTTTGCACACGAGGCAATTCGAGATGGCATTAGAGTGAACGCCGTCTGCCCTGGATTTGTTGATACAGAAATGGGAAGAAACAGCATTGAGTCAAAAGGGAAAAGAGAAAATAAAAGCTTTGAAGAAGAATTAAAAGCTGTGGAGGAAGCGATGCCTTCAGGACGAATTACACAACCCGAAGAAGTAGCGAACAGCATCGTTTATCTCTTATCAAACGCCTCTGAAAACATTGTTGGGGAATCTTTGAAGATTTCAGGCGGAAGCGTAATGCGCTAAGCAACCATAAAAAAAACGCACGGCTATTCGATCCCCAAAGATCGATCAGCCATGCGTTTTTATTAGCAGTAACTTCAAATGGTACTTGAGTAGATACAAGTATCCGTTATGCGCTCCCCATCAATAGACAAATCATCATTTTTGAGCGTTCCCTCAAGAAGGTAACCTAATCGTTCAGGAATTGCACGACTCCGCTCGTTCTCTCGATCACACTGAATTTCAACTCTTCTACATCCCAAACCCTGATGAGCATATTGAGTAAGTTTTTGAACTGCTTCTGTCATATAGCCATGGCCACTCTGACACGTTGCCATCCAATATCCTATTTCAAGTTTTGGAACATCCCAATCAATGTTATGAAAACCAGTTGAACCTACAAACTCATTTGTTTCTTTCAAAAAAACGAGATACCTTAAATTTTCACGCTTTAAAAACTTAACATGCGCTTCTCTTGTGTTAATTTCCGTCTCTTCAGGAGTTGGTGTTACTCGCGCAAAACCTAGCCATGGTCTTAATTCATCTATGGAAGAGCGAATCGCTTCATTAACTACTTCACCATCACCAGGCTGGGGCATTCTTAACGTTAGTCGTTCTGTTTCAAGAGACGTTTCAACTTCCATTAATATCGGGTTCACAATCATCTCTCCAATGTGTTGAATAATCAAGTTGGATCTATTCTAACTAGACGACTAACCGCCAATCGAATGGATTAGCGGTTTAATGAAATGTCTTTCTTTGAATTTCGACAAACTAAGCTGCTTTTGGATTAGAACCGAATCGATTTTCTTCTCGCTCACTCTCAAGACAAGTGAAAACAAGAATAACAATACTACCAATAAGAGGAATAAGACCAATCAATATCCACCAGCCGCTTCGACCTGTATCATGCAATCTGCGAACTGTTACAGCAAGGCCCGGTAAAAGGATGAATAAAGAATAAATCCCTGTTAAAAATGGAGAAATATCAGCCACCGTTTCTACTAGAGTTAGGACAACTGAGATAATAATGTTAAAAAGAGTAAACATCCAGTATTCTTTACGTCTCGCTCTTCCCTGGAAGTTCACGTAATTCTTTAATACTTTCAAATACCAATTCATACGGCTTCTCCTTTAGCAATTAATTTAAGTTAAATAGAATAATATCATTATACAACTGATAGTATAACACAAAATATGACAATAATAGGCAAAAAATTCATTGATTAGTTAAGTATGAGAATTTTAATGAACCATTTCAAGATTAATGGCTGTTTTGAAACTCTCCTCTCAAGAGACTCATCCTTAGTCGATCGACGTAACATCCTTCTCGGTAGCGATCTTCTCGCAAGATACCTTCTTCCACAAAACCACTGTGTTTGTAAGACTTAATCGCCTTCTCATTATCCATTTCCACTCTGAGCCAAATCTTATTTAAGTTTAATTCAGTAAAACCCCATTCGAGCATCGCATTCATAGCGCTTACGCCATACCCTTTCCCCCAATAGCGTTTATCACCAATGGCAATCCCTAGCTCAGCATGACCGTTTAATCGATCAATATTCTTTAAATCTACCCAACCAATGTGCTTTCCTTCTCCTGTAACGATCGCTCGCTGTTCATATCCGTTTTTTCGATTGATGCATAATTGAATCCAGTTGCTTGTTTCTTCTCGGGTAAACGGTGGATATTTTTCAGGCATATTCAAATGCTTTGTCACTTCTCGATCAAGACACCACTGATAACGATCTTCTACGTCCAAAAGGGAGAGTTCTCTAATCGTTACAAGCGGCAACTGCTTTTGTTCCATACGTATCTCTCCTACTTTCCATGTGTTTGACTGAAGTAATTCTTCATTTCTTTAACAATCGTTTCATAATAAGTGGATTCATGTGGAACAAAATGACGTTTGCTTATTTTTTTCGTCAGGTTCTTTCGTTTCCCATTGTGATTAAACCAAAACCCATCTACATGAAGGTCGGTTTGATTTCCCATCCAGAGATCATAGAACGCATCAAAATCAGCTTCAACGATTCCGGCAACCTCTTCTTTTTGAAGATTAAATGCATCGAACGATTGATCGTATTCAAACAGAAAGATATTTGCGATTTCATTATCAATAAAATCATCTTGCTTGATCGATGCATTCATCACAAGTAAGGGATGCAACTCATCGTAAGAAACGGGAATCCCAAGTTCTTCCTCGATTTCTCTCACTCCGTCATTTACTAATTCATCCTCCATTAAGTGGCCGGCAGCTGTAATATCAAAGAGACCAGGAAAGTCCTTTTTCAAGGAACTTCGAAGCTGCAAATACACTTTTATTTCTCCCTCTTCTCTTCGAACGAACCAGCATTGAAAAACCTCATGCCAGTGGCCAATTCGATGTACCTCATCTCGTGAAGCCGCACCAATTGGGGTTCTATTTTCATCAAATATTCTTACTGTCTCATCCACCATCTTGTAACCTCACTTTGTCTCTCAGCTTATCGTTGTTTGTTTCACTTAAAATTGACTCAATTAATTAACCTTCTAGAACTATCGCTCTCAGTGTCGAACCTACTCCATTACAACTTTATGACGAATCATATAATCAATCGTTAAAAAGGGAATGAAAAAAATCCTCATCTCGTGCTGAGCCTTTAAAGATCCCTCCCCAACCTGCTCAACAAAAAACTCTTCATCAATTGGTAATGAAAATTGTTTATTTTTCGTTGATAAATACGTTCCTGTATCAGCTGTTGAAGTGCGTTTTTTTCTACTAGACAGCTGCAGACTTTTTCCATATTGATTTAATTCAAGAATACCAGTCATTGTAGAAAAAGGGAGTGGTAATCCGATGTTCATATACGTTCTGTCTCCCTTTTTGTGCCAAGAATAAAGGGCAACAAAGCACACTTCTCCATTCACTTTTCTTACCCAGGCTCTTGGCTGAAGTCTTCCATCCATATGCTCATTAACCGAAATAATATCTCCTGTCATTTCGACCGGCTTCCTTGATAATGGAAGGTTGATTTGAAGGATTCTCCGACTAAAAAAGCGATATAACATTGCTAGAGGTTTAAACCATCTATACCATTTTACACTAGCAAACAATCTGTATTCGGTTGTATGTTCATAAAAATGTTTAATTGTTGGAGAGAGGTCATGGCATTCAAGATGGGGTTCATAAATGCTCATGTCGCTCACTAATCCACTGTAAGAAGTAGTATGATCCGCAATTTCTTTCAGAATTTCTTCCCCAACCACTTTCCTTCCTTGTATTTGGCTAACCGGAAAAGAGTTATGATTCGCTCTCACTTGTAAACTCTCCTTCATACGAAAAAACAGTTCCGATAATGGGATTTTTCACCGTCACGTGAATATAAAAGCTTTCTCGATCTTCTAGGTATCGTTCAGTTACAGTCGCTAGACCTTGAAAAAATCGTGGCAAAGGGAGTTCTTTTCGACCGAGCACCATTCTCTGATTCAATGATTGAATCGTCATACTCCCATCATCACCGTTTACCTGAAAAGCAAGATCTGAATATAGTAACGCAGGTTCTCCTAAATAATCTTCTATAATATGCCTTTTCTCATCTAGAGTCATGAGCGCATTAAAGTAACGCGTTTTATGCCCGAAAGAAAACATACGTTGCCAATGGACCTGTTCTTTTCCATCAACCCCGCACCTAAACGTATTTCTAATTTGAAAGGGAATATTGGTTCCTCTCTCAGGAAAAAGGAGTTTCGCCTTAGTACCAAGATAAAATATGGGATAGAGCCATCGAGGACCACCGGAAATCTTCTTCATCACTCCTGTTCCAAAGAAATCATGTTGTTTTGAGAACGTATACCTTTTCTGTAACATCGGATGAAGCTGATAAAAATGCTCGCCTAGTGCTTTTTTATAAATCGACATGACCATGCTCCTTATCTCTTTCGCCTACAATTTTTTGCTGTTGGAATATCACGACAAATCTTCATCCCAATAACAGATAAGACGAACAAACTAACGTTAAATATTAAAGGATTAAATGGATGTGCCAATGCATGTGGAGCAGCTAAAATAGCTGACAATGTTAATAAAGGGAAAGCAATCATTTGAAACTTAAATAACCAGTACCTGTTTCGATAAAACAACCAGATCAAACCAAACAAAATTTCGCCTATCCCCATTACAAAAACAACCACAGAAGCATCAATAGCTTCTGGTAGTAGACTCGTTGCCATAGAGACCTCTTCAGGATGCTTCAGCCATATTTTTGGAACTAGCCCCTGATACATCCAAACGAAACTAAACATAAACGTGATCAGCCAATAGCTAATAAATCGGGTATATTGGGATGCTGGTGATTCTCCTTTCTCTAGCCATCGCTTCAACACATCAAAACTTAAAGCCGTCCCCCACCCAATCATTGGACGGAAGATCGCAGCATCGATCAAAGCACCTAGTCTTCCAAAACGCGTGTCATAATCATATTGGGTTAAAAACGTTACTTTCCCGCTTTCATCGGGTATGTATTTCCAATAACCTTTCCCCTCTGAGATAATCGAAATCTGCTGGTCCGTACCAAAATGCAACGAAGATGTTCTCGATCCGTCCTTGCTATTAAACTCACCAGCGCTTTTCCCCCAACCTTCTACCACTACTCCAATCCCCGTGTTTGTTTTATAGGAAAAGTGTTGCGGATCACTTTCATTTTCTTTCGGTAGGTAGGTGATGGAAGTGAATCGCAGATCCCACTGTTCATGCTGATGGGGTTGCTGAGATGCATCCCATAAATCTTCCATTTCCGTTTCAATTGAAATTTCCACAAAGATTGATTTCCTTTTCATTTTCTCCCCCTGTCAGTTCATCTCTTTCACTTGTGCATCGTATCTTGATTAAGTGTAAACTTCTTTCTTGTTTGAAAACAACACCATTTTCCAAAATAACAGAAAAATACCAATTCTTCAGAAAATGAGCCAATTAAAAAAGAGCATCGTTTTGATGCTCTCTTAATAACCTTACTTTTGGTCAAAAAACTTTCCAGCTACCTTTTCTACAAGCCCTGGGGCCGTGTGATAAAGCTTAGCTCCAGCATTCATCCATTTCGGAAGGTTCACTTCTCGTGCGCCTTTTTCAATAGCAGAAATAATTTCCTGCGATACTTTTTCTGCTGAGAGCATCATCTTTTCTACGTTCTTCGTATAAGTGCCACTACTATCGGCCGTTTCAAAGAAGTTCGTTTTGATTGGACCTGGATTCACCGTCGTCACTTGAATCTTGTGTTCTTTCATTTCCATCCGCAAGCTATTTGAAAATCCGAGTACCGCATGTTTTGAAGCCGAATATCCAGAAGATTTTGGCGTAGCAAGCTTCCCTGCTTGAGAGGCGATATTGACTACGTGCCCCTCTCCTGCAGCGATCATGCCTGGTAGCACATGCGAAGTAAATCGCATGAGTCCAATGACATTCACGTCAAACATTGCTTCAATGTCTTTCATATCGGCATCCACGAACGCTTCAAATTTTCCAAACCCAGCATTATTAATTAAAACATCAATCGGAGGCATCTCTTCCAAAAGCATTGGCAGAACATGATCAACACGCTCTCCGTCCCCAACATCAATTGTCCATACTGCTGGCGCATAAGCTCCGCTCCGTTCGATTAAACGCTTTACTTCCATTAATTTTTCTTCTGAGCGAGCGACAAGAATGAGTTTCGCTCCTTTTTTAGCTAAATCAATCGCTAACTGTTTTCCTATTCCACTTGATGCCCCTGTAATCAGAACGACTTTGTTCTTTAAGTTTTTCATTTGCTTCACCTCTTACGATCGTGATCGATAAACCGTTTTCTCTTTTTCTTTACATTTCACAATAACATGTTCCGACTCAAGATAATCAAGATGTCCGATCGTTTCGGAGAGAGTAAGACCTGTTTGCTTCTTATAAACGCCTGGAAATAATTGCTGACAAACTTCAAAAGCAGTCATAGGTTTATTCTTTAAGAAGGATGCTACCTTCTCCGAACGCTCTTCTTGTTTATGTAGACGTTCTTTGATCAATTCGTCCGGATTTAGAATAGGCTCTCCATGACCGGTATAGACATACTGAAGGTGAGCATCTAACGTTTTACGATAAGAACTTCTCTGTTGAAGAAGTGGCTTAGGTCGCTCCGCCCCTTTTACATATGGTGGTTCAATTAAGGGATTTGATGAAATCTTCTTAATCAGGTGGTCACCCGCTATCATCATCCTCGATTCCTTATGCCATAAGGAAATGTGACTTTGGGCGTGACCTGGCGTTTCCATCACTGTCCAACCGGTACAGCCTGGTACATCATCTCCTTCCGAGAGATGCTGGTCGCATTTCGCTCGGTCTGTATATGCAAGATAGCCACGTGTATCACTTACATGATCGAAATACTGTTCAGGAACTCCAGCTTCACGGTAAATCCCTGTCATAAACGCTTCATTTTCGTTCAAAAAAGAATCGCTCATTTGTAACCATCGGTCGTTCTTCCAATGTCCAAGAACGTTAACTCCCTTTTGCATCATCTTTCCAACAAGGCCGATATGGTCAGGATGATGATGCGTGAGTACCACCTGTTCAATATCTTCTAAAGCTACACCATAGTTCTTTAGTTGCTTCTCAAGTTCTAACTGCGCTTCAGGTGTACGAGGACCAGTATCAACCAGCGTTAAGGCGTCTCCTTTTAACAAAAAACAATTGACCGGACCCACAGCAAATGGAGTCGGAACCGTGATCGACAGGACCTTTTCTTTCGTTAGATTCATATTTACCGCCACCTCTACTTTTCTTTACATCACCTACCTCTATTCTATCGCTGTTCGTTCTCTTTGTCATTATATCGAGATAATTTAATTAGAATTTTCCGACATTTGAGGTTGACATTTTTTTATTTTCATAGCATACTATGTAAAATTAGAATGATTGTATCGGCTTTGAAAGGGATTAGTAAAAGTTCTAGTAAGCGCCAGAGAGAGGGATTCATTGGCTGAAAAGTCCCTTCCCATTACTACTTTGAACCTACCCTCGAGTCCGCTGTAGAAATACAGCCGCTTCCTACGTTATAAGGAACGAGAGGATATCATATGTTGATATCAAAAATAAGGTGGTACCACGGATAACGCCCATTCGTCCTTTTCATAAGGATGAGTGGGCGTTTTATTTGGAAAGGATGAGGATGATGACCAAAAACAACATCGGCTTCATTGGTGCCGGTTCCATTACAGAAGCCATTGTCGAAGGAATGATTTCCGAAAAATTTGTAGAACCTGACGAAATTATGTTAATGAATCGCTCCAATTCACAGCGACTTGAGGAATTAAAAACAACATACAGCGTTCATGTTACTCAAGATATTCAAGAATTGTTACAACAAAACAGAGTGATTATTCTAGCAATGAAGCCAGCTGACGCTCCTGATGCCTTAAGCATGATTCAGCCATATATTCATGAAAACCATTTAATCATTTCCGTTTTAGCAGGGATTACAACCACTTACATTGGAGAAAAAATCTCTACTCCCACTCCAATTGTTCGGGCGATGCCAAATACATCGGCCACTATAGGGCTATCCGCAACAGCTATTACAGGCGGAGCGTTTGCGAGTGAAAACGACTTACTGTTTACGAAGCGACTGTTTCAAACGATTGGAAGCGTTGTGCCTGTACCGGAAGATAAGATGAATGCCGTAACAGGGTTATCTGGTAGCGGTCCAGCTTATTTCTATTACATGGTAGAGTGTATGGAAAAAGCCGCTATTCAAAACGGACTTGAAGAGGAAATAGCACGCGAACTCATCTTGCAAACCATTCAAGGAGCCGCTATGATGCTTCGTCAAACGAAACAGCCAGCAGAACTTTTAAGACAAAAAATCACAAGTTCCGGGGGAACGACTCAAGCAGGAATCGCAACGCTCAAAGCGTATCACTTCGAAGAAGCTCTTTTATCTTGTATTACAGATGCAACGAATCGCTCACAAGATCTAGGGAATCTTTTTCAAAAACAAAAGTAATGTGTATAGCCCGGTCACCTACTGAAATTTCCGGGCTAAACAAAAAGGACGTTTTGTTTAAAATCTTATAGAACCCCTATATTTCTATTCACACACTCTTCTTCTGGACAACCTTACACATTTGTTTTAAGTGAACTAAAGCTTCTTCACTATCTAGTCCCGTCGCAATAATGGTCATTGGTCCAAAATGAGCTGTCAGTCTACCCATACTTAAAATACTCTTCGCATTTAATCGTTTGCCTTCAACCTCTACTATAATGTAACTACTAAAGAGGTTTGCACTTTTTACAAAGTCCATCAAGAAGGCCATCGTAACTTTACTCGTGATCAAAACGGTTTCCTTATATACCATCCTTGCATCCTCCTCAGTATCTAATACAACCGTTTGCACCTTTCTATTTTGACACCCTACACGTATACTCGCAAGGACCTTGGGACCTTTCCTCACACAAACTTTGTATTCTCTGCATAACTTATGTTAGGTATTCTAACATCTTGATCACCAATTATGGTTGACTATGCTATAATGATACCAGATTGCCAGTTTAGAAGACTTCAATAGTATATGTAGCGGTAGCTGCATTATGAATATGAGCATAGGGAGTGACTGGAGATGTCATACAAAGATAAAAAAGTTTTGCCCATCGGATCAGTCAGCGAATTAACAGGGCTATCTTTGAGAAAGATCCGCTACTACGAAGAAAGAGGCCTTATTCTACCTGACCGTTCTGGTGGTGGTACAAGAAAATTCTCGTTTACGGATGTAGAAAAACTAATGGACATCGCAAATCAAATTGAAGACGGTATGCAAACATTTGAAATTAAAAAGCTCTATAAGAAAGAAAAGCAGAAAGATAAAGATAAAATCAGAGATGAAATGATTCGCGGACAGTTAAACGCAGCATTTAAAATGACCAAATAAAGAAAAAAAGCAAGCGATATATTCGCTTGCTTTTTTTAAGGTTTCTTCGTTTAGAATATACGAGGCAGGGTATAAATGAAAACAGAATACTAATGAAAGGAGTTTTGCTCTATGAGTTTCCATTATACAGTTGAAACCTCTAAAACAGTTGACCAGGCAGTTTCTGACTTAAGTGATGAACTGCAAACAGAAAAATTCGGTGTATTATGGGATTTTGATCTGTCCGCTAAGTTGCAAGAAAAAGGAATGGACTTCCAAACCCCTTACCGCGTTCTCGAAGTTTGTAACCCGAAAGAGGCAGAGCGTGTTCTAAATGAAGATAAGTTAGTTGGCTATTTTCTTCCTTGCAAAATCGTTATCTTTGATGATCAAGGGCAGACGAAGATCGGTATGCCAAAACCAACCACTTTGTTAAACTTAACAGGAAAAGACAATCTAAGCGAAATTGGTTATGATATCGAGAAACGCTTAATTTCCTGTATTGAGAAAAGCAAGTAACATTTCTTCCCTATAGACCCTCCTTTCTTTCGTATAAGAAGAGGGTCTTTTTTTACACTTTTGTTCCATTAAATGAATGAATTCGATTACTTTATGCCTAAAATTATTTCACAATAAGGATTTTTCAAGAGCTCCTACATGTAGCTCGGATTCCTCCTAGAAAGACCGCTCAACAAGAGCGCATTTTAGAAAAGCACAAACATATTGGAAAACAAATAGCCCCTTTTACAAAAGTTATGAATGCATCTGCCATCATTCTTATTATCTTAATGACATTGAAGGCTTTTGAATGTGAAATCAGACATTTGAACTAAAAGATTGGCCACCTTTTTTATGGGGTGGCCATCTTTTTTCTATTCTTTTAGTTGTGGATCGTAGCGATATACAGTTAAATCGACTTTTGAATTAGGAAGAAAAACAATCCCTTCCCCTTCTAACATCATCTTTTGATCGATGTAGCCTTCCTCTGTTGGTATGCTAATCTCGCCTTTCGAGTTAATGACACGGTGCCACGGCAGTTTATGCCTTTGACTCATCGCATGTAGAATTCGCACAACTTGTCTTGCTCCACGTGGCT
Source organism: Guptibacillus hwajinpoensis (assembly GCF_020524165.1). Taxonomy (GTDB): domain Bacteria; phylum Bacillota; class Bacilli; order Bacillales; family Guptibacillaceae; genus Guptibacillus; species Guptibacillus hwajinpoensis_D. Next base: position 278,185 of record NZ_JAIVKU010000004.1, on the reverse strand, counting down.
TTCCTGCATATTTTGCAATCTGTCCATAAGTCATGACTCTACCTGGTGGGATTCCTTTAATAATCGAAACAACATCTTCAGTAAATTTCTCCACATTCATCACCTTCTAATCCAACATTCTCTTCCATTAGTATAACAAAACACAGTCTCACTCAAAGAATAAAAACGTTGTATAAAAATGTGGGCATGCTAGAAACTAAGCTTAGTTAGCTATCGTAAAGGAGCTTAAAAGGTTATGGATAAGCGTTTAATTGATTGGCCTACGTTTTTGGGTGCTTTGAGTTTATTGCTACTTGTAACCGTTCCGCTTGTACTTTTTCCTGAAAGCGGAAAGGAATTTGTTAACAAAGCGAATGAGTTCGTGACTACCCAATTTGGGGTGCTCTATTTACTAGTTGGACTCGGTATCTTTTTCTTTTTAATTTATGTCGCCTTTAGTGATAACGGAAGAGTGCGTTTAGGTGAAGAAGACGAGCGTCCGGAATTCAACAATTTTTCTTGGGCAGGGATGCTCTTCTGTGCTGGAATTGGCTCAAGTATTTTATATTGGGGCACAATTGAATGGGCTTATTACTATCAGGGTCCCCCTTTTGGGTTAGAGCCAGGCACGGAAGAAGCGATCCTATGGGCAAGTACATACGGAATCTTCCATTGGGGACCGATCGCATGGGCCATCTATACGCTTCCCGCTTTACCAATGGCATATTTTTACTATGTACGCAAAAAACCAGTCCTAAAAATAAGCGAAGCGACAAGACCGTTAATCGGAAACTTAGTAGATGGGCCTCTCGGAACGATTATCGATGTGCTATTCATGTTTGGTCTGCTTGGGGGAGCAGGAACAACACTAGCACTTGGTACACCAATGATTGCAGAGGGAATAGACGCTCTCACGGGCATTGGCGTAACAATGGTCTTAAAAACGCTGATACTTGTTCTCGTAACAGCCATTTTTGCCATAAGTGCTTATTCAGGATTAAAAAAAGGAATTAAAGTTTTATCGGATATTAACTTAGTTCTCTCCATTTTTCTGCTTCTCTTTGTATTACTGTTTGGCCCAACCCGGTTTCTCGTTGAAACGACAACCAACAGTGTCGGTTTGTTGATGGATAACTTCTTTCATATGAGTACTTGGACGGAACCATTCAATGCTCTTGGTCCATATGATAAAACTGGTTTTCCTGAAAGTTGGACCGTATTTTACTGGGCATGGTGGCTCGTATACGCGCCTTTTGTTGGCCTATTTGTTGCCAAAATATCAAGAGGCCGTTCTATCAAACAAATGATCCTTGGAACCATTAGTTATGGAACCCTTGGAAGTTTATTGTTCTTTGGAATCCTCGGAAATTATGGACTTCATATGCAGTTAACAGGTGAATTTGATGTCATTAAGGTTCTAAATGATGAAGGAGCGCCAAGAGCCATCATCGAAACAATTGGCCAACTTCCCTTATCTTGGTTTATGATTTTCATTTTTGTCGTGTTAGCGATTATTTTTCTCGCGACGACGTTTGATTCAAGCTCATATATTTTAGCCTCCGTTGTTCAAAAAGAGGTGAAGGACGAACCATTGCGCTGGAACCGACTATTTTGGGCATTCGCGCTTTGCCTTATGCCGTTAGTCCTCATGTTTGTTGGGGGACTTGGTACTCTTCAAACCGCAAGTATCGTCGGTGGATTTCCCCTTCTCTTTATTATGATTATGCTTGGTTGGTCTTTTATGCGTGCTTCTACGGCTGATATCAAAGCTTCTGAACATTATGAGCCCAAAACTTTTTCATTAAACTACAAAAAGATTTTACAGTCAATCCGCCGCAAGAAACCGAAACAGAAAAAAGGTCCTGTCGATGCTCATTTTGAAGAGGAGAAGAAAGACGATTAGCTTCACGGATAATTTTTCCATATATAAAATTATATTGACACTTTCAATAGGTCATGATAAAAATTGAATAACTCTATAAATATTGAACTGCTTTGAAGGAAAACAAGTAGCAACCTTTTCCCTATTAAAGAGAGCCGGTGGTTGGTGAGAATCGGTATATAAAAGGACGTGAATTTCATTTCTGGAGCTTCTTTTGCACACGCAAAAGACGGTGAAGATCGTTACACAATGAAGTGGTGAGTTTTCTCACAACCAGGGTGGTACCGCGATAACAATCGTCCCTACGGATAACGTAGGGGCGATTTTTTTGTGGAATAACGGAGTCAGCATTCAATAAATAATGAAAGGAGCATCATCATGAGTCAAAACGAACAGTGGTCTTCAAGACTTGGATTTATTCTCGCTGCAGCAGGATCAGCGATTGGTCTTGGAGCCATATGGAAATTCCCGTACACCGCAGGTCAAAATGGAGGGGGCGCTTTCTTTCTAATCTTTATCTTATTTACGTTGATCCTTGGCCTTCCACTTCTCCTAGCGGAATTTTCAATAGGGCGAACCGCTCAAAGCAACGCAGTAGATTCTTATAAAACCATATCACCGGAATCAAAGTGGTATCGTGTTGGAATTATGGGGATGGTTACTTCTTTCATCTTACTATCCTTTTACAGTGTCATCGGGGGATGGATCATTGCCTATCTGTATAAAGCCATTACAGGAGAGTTAACCGGACTTTCATCCGATGAATACGCGCAAGTATTTGGAACAACGATCTCAAACTCATTTATTAGTATTTTCTCGCAGTTTATTTTCATTATTTTAACTATTCTTGTCGTAGCAAGAGGTGTTGAAAAAGGGATTGAACAAGCAAGTAAAGTCATGATGCCGGCTTTATTTCTTCTCTTCATTATTCTAGTCATTCGAGCCGTTACGCTAGAAGGTTCAATGGAAGGTATATTATTCTTGCTTCAACCTGATTTTTCAAAAGTAACGTCTCAAACCATCTTAGAAGCAATGGGGCAATCTTTCTTCACACTAAGTGTCGGAGTATCGGTTATGGTCACGTATAGTTCTTACTTACCGAAAACGCAAAGCTTACCACGATCTGCTCTTTCAATTGTGGTCATGAACATTTTTATCGTTCTTCTTGCTGGCTTAGCCATCTTTCCTGCAGTCTTCGCTTTCGACCTTGAAGCTGGAGCTGGTCCCGTTCTCTTATTTAATGTGCTTCCGACAGTATTTGGTCAATTACCTTTCGGAATGCTCTTTTTCATTGCCTTTTTAGTTCTATTCTTGTTTGCGGCTTTAACTTCCGCATTCTCAATGCTCGAAATCATTGTTTCAGTTATTTCTAAAGGAGAACTTCAGAAACGAAAAAAGTGGGCCTGGATCATCGGACTTGCCATTTTCGCAGTTGGCATTCCATCAGCTCTCTCATACGGTGTTTTAAGCGATGTCACCTTATTTAATAAAACGATTTTTGATTTAGCTGATTATGCGGTGAGTAATGTTCTACTCCCAATCGGGGCTTTATTAATATCTCTTTTCGTTCCTTTAAAAATGAAAAAATCTGCCCTATATGAAGAATTGAAACGTGGTAGTGGATTAAAGAAAGGCTTGTTCGAAACGTGGTATTTCCTTATTCGTTTCGTCGCACCGCTTCTTATTCTATTCGTTATGCTAGATGTTCTTGGGGTTTGGTAAACAAACAAAAGCCTCGCCGCGATGGCGAGGCTTTTCTTATTTTATTCTTTCTCTTCCGTAGGTGCTACAGGTTTCGGTTCATCTTTCAGATCGAAATAAGCTTTAAATAGCCGCCTTGCAATATCTTTGTTGACTGATTCATTTCGATCACTACTCAAACTTGGAACGACGACAGCTAACGCGATTTCAGGGTTTTCATAAGGAGCATAACCGACAAAAGTTAAATTAAATCCATCAATATTATGATTAGGTCCAAACTTCACTTCAGCGGTACCAGTTTTACCCGCATGAGTAAAATCTACTCCTTTAAAATACTTCGTCGCAGTACCATTGCTGCCATTCGTTACTCGCCACAAGCCATTTTGTACACGAGTAATATCGCTTTGACTCATTTGAATCCGATTCATCACATTTGTATCAAACTGATCCACAATAATATTCGACAAGCCATCGACGTTGGATGCTTCATGAACTTCTTTTAAGAAATGGGGCTGAATTCTTTTCCCGTCGTTTGCAATCGTTGAAATATATTGAGCCATCTGAAGAGGCGTGTACGTATCAAATTGGCCAATCATTAAATCCATCAGGTTACCAATTTGCTGAATACCACCATTAATTCCCGTGGTTTCGATCGGCATATCAATTCCTGTCTTGTTTCCAAGGCCAAATTGATTAAAATGATAGCGAACCTCATTAAATGTATTTGGATCCCATGGTATCCCACTTGTGTTTGGAACATAATCATAACCTGCCATCATCATAGCGATCCTAAACATGTAGACGTTGGAAGATCGTTCTAGCGCTTCGACATCATTCACCCAACCAAGGTTTGCATATGAGGCTTTATCTTTAGTAGCAGGTATAGAAATTGGGGTATCAAATAGGGTTGTTCCGTGACTAATGACTCCCGTTTCATAGCCCGTTAGCACAGATGCTCCTTTTACTGCTGAGCCCATTTCGTATGCTTCTGACAAAGTTCCATACGAATATTCAATATAGTCATTGTCCTTAGAGCTATATTTCGTTCCGCCGAACGCTAATATCTCACCTGTCTCTGGATCCATTCCGATCGCATATGCACGGTCTGCATATGGATTCCCGCGCGCTCTTGCTTTTCTTAATTCTTCTTCAAGAATCGTTTCAAGCTCCTGTTGCAGATCAATATCGACTGTTAAAACTAGATCATTCCCTCTTTTTCCAGGAATCACTTCAGGTTCCCCAATTGGCTTTCCTGATTTGTCCGTAACATATTTCTTCATGGATTTCTGACCTCTTAATAAATCTTCATACTGCTTTTCAAGATAGCTGATGCCAACAAGATCGTTATTATCGTAACCTTTCATCGTATAAGCATCCAATGATTCTTTTGGAATTTGTCCGAGATTACCAAACATCGTTTCCATCGTTTCCTCATAAGGATAGACGCGTTCAGCATCTGGAGATATATCGACACCGGGCAAATCTTCAAGGTTTTCACTAACCTGTGCAATTTCTTCCCGCGTTAACCCTTTTTTTATGGATTGAGAAGAAAGCGCATACCCAGAATCCATTTGTCGCTTGATTGCAGCAATTTTCATTTCATCTTTATCACTCGTAACGTCCTTAAGATCTTCTTCCTTTATGCGATCAATTTGAAGCTGATAAGCCTTTTTAGATTCAAGTTCCTCCCATTCTTCATCCGATAATTTCGCTTTGGCTTTTTCTGGTCTAGTGATAATCCAGAAATCTTTTAAATCGCGTTCCGTCACCTTATCCGTATCCATTTCAATAAATGAAGCTAGTTTGCGAGCCACTTCAAGCCTTTCCTGCTGTGTCGTATTTTGATTTCGTATATACGTTAACGTAAACGTAGGCTCATTATCGACAAGGACTCGTCCATACCGATCATACATTTTCCCTCTCGGAGCAGATGATTTTGCTGTCACATTTTCGGTTTGCTCTGATATCCTTTCAAAATCTTCCCCCTGTACAATTTGAATCATCCCAAGTCTTAGTATAAGAACTGAAAATAATAAAAAAACAAATAGAAATAAAATATTCAGCCGAAACGGCACGTGTGTTTTTTTCATTTTTTCCTTAATCATAGACTATCCCCCGCTCATTTCCTTATCTTCCCAACTATCATAACACAGGATCTTTAGGACTTTTTTCCTTATTAGAAAATATATTCAAACTTTTGCATCTATAAGCTATACGAAATAGAAGAAAGGAATGTTTCATGAAATGCCTCTTATATTCCGTAAATCATATAAAAAAAGCGTGCTAGAGTAGCACGCTTTTCGAAAAGGAATAGGAAAATATTTATAAAATAGGAGACAGCAATCTTGAGATCGACTCTTTAAATCGAATCCAAAGAGACCTATCTAAATAGGCTTCTTCCGTTAATTCCACGCTTTTCTTCATATCTTCAATAAAAACATTCTCTAATTCTGTGGATATATGTTCATCATAGATAAAGGCATTGACTTCAAAGTTTAATCGGAAACTGCGCACATCGATATTTGCGGTTCCGACAGAAGAAATTTCACGATCGACCGTGATCGTTTTTGCATGAACAAAACCATTTTGATAAATGTATATTCTTGCACCTGCTTTTAGTAGTTCGCCAACATAGGAATAGGTTGCCCAATAGACAAATGGGTGATCAGGCTTGTTAGGAATCATTAATTTAACATCTACACCGCTAAGAGCTGCGATGCGCAGGGCATCTAAAAGGCTAGCATCAGGTATAAAATAAGGCGTTTGGATAAAGATCGTTCGTTTTGCAGAAGTGATTAACTTAATATATCCATTCTTGATTTGTTCCCATTCAGAATCTGGTCCACTGCTAACAACTTGAACACCAGCTTTCCCTATTGGTTCAATGATTGGGAAATAGCAAGATTCATATCCTACCTTATTGCGTGCAGCATGATTCCAATCTAGCAAAAACCTAGTTTGCATAGCGAGGGTTGCACTTCCCTCGATACGAAGGTGTGTATCTCGCCAATATCCAAACTTCGGGTTTAATCCAAGATACTCATCCCCCACATTAAATCCACCAACATAACCAAGGACTCCATCAATTATAACAAGCTTACGATGGTTCCGGTAATTCAATCGCGTATTAACATAAGGAATACGTGAGGGGAAAAAGACCTCCACTTCTCCACCTGCTTCAATCAGCTCTCTGAAAAAACGCTTCCTAGTTTTTCGTGACCCCATCTCATCATAAAGAACGCGAACCTTTACGCCTTCTCGCGCCTTTTGAGCGAGCTTTTCTACAATTCGCCTTCCCAATTCATCTTTTTGGAAAATGTAATATTGGAAATGAATATGATCCTTAGCACGCCCAATATCTTCAAGAAGAGAATCAAACTTTTTTTTACCGTCTGAAAAAATGTGAATCGCATTGTCCTGTGTTAGCACGGCATCATCATTAACGAGATGCATATAAATCAAGTCCTTATGTCGCGCAATTTCCTCATGCCTAAATGGATAAACACCGCTTTTAATTTCACTAACCTGTTCCTCTATTAAATCCTCAATTCCTACTTTCTTAATGTTATCCCAATCGAATAACCGCCTTCTGCTGAGGTTTTGACCAAAGACCAAGTACATGACAAAACCAAGAAGAGGGATAAAAAGCAAAACCATTAGCCAGGCCCATGTTGCACCAGCATCTTTACGTTCAAGAAAAATAACGAGAGCGGCAAAACCAAGATTAAGTACAAATAAAACCCCTAATAAAATTGATATAATGTGCATAAAATAGCTCCTTTAGCGAAGACCCTAACAAGTTACGTCGTGAATTAAGTTTACATCATTTTAAGCTCGTAATTAAGATTCACAATCTAAAGATATCACATTTTCTTTTTTATAGAAGAAATTCACCTTTAAAATCATGGAACACCTTCCATTTGTTTGAAATACAAAGTAAAATAAACGTAATAGAGACAAGGAGGCGATCTAATGATTGGTAAACCAATTCATTTTGATGGAAGCTCTAGTACCTCTTCAACCCCTGTTGAAAAAAAGCAACCTTTCATACTTACAGATGAAGCCAGAAAAAACCTCAGCGGTAATCCATTTCAGCAGCCTAAAAGCTAAGCCTCGCTTAAAAAGCAAGGCTTTTTTCATTCCACTTCAACCTAAATAATCATGATTATAAGCAAAATACTTGAATCCAAAATCAACATCCTTTATAATTTGTCTTGAATTAAGAATAATTTAATTCGAGATAAATTCACACATCATGAAAGGAATGAACATTGAAATGGCAAAAGTATTATACATCACAGCACATCCACACGATGATACACAATCTTATAGTATGGCAGTAGGGAAAGCTTTTATTGACACATACAAGGAAACAAATGAAAACGATCAAGTTGTTCACCTTGACCTTTATCGTGAGCACATCCCTCAAATCGATGCGGATGTTTTTAGCGGCTGGGGAAAATTACAGTCCGGCAAAGGTTTCGAAGAATTATCTGCTAGTGAGCAAGAAAAAGTACAGCGTCTTAGTGAATTAAGTGAAGAATTTATTGAAGCGGATAAATATATATTTGTAACACCACTCTGGAATTTTTCCTTCCCTCCAGTAATGAAAGCATATTTTGATTCTGTATCAGTAGCTGGTAAAGCCTTTAAATATACTGAAAATGGGCCAGTTGGTCTTTTAACCGATAAAAAAGCGATTCACATTCAAGCTCGTGGCGGTGTTTATTCAGAAGGTCCTGCAGCAGAAATGGAGATGGGACATCGCTATTTTACAACGATGATGCAATTCTACGGCGTTCCAAGCTACGAAGGACTTTTTGTAGAAGGTCATAACGCGATGCCAGAAAAAGCAGAAGAAATTAAACAAAATGCAATTGCACGCGCGAAAGATGCTGCACACACATTCTAAAATAATTCACTTATTAAAAACCAGCTGACAAGTCAGCTGGTTTTTCTATGAGACAACGTATCCCTGGTTTTCCACTATTTCTTGCAAAGCTGACCGAGAAACCTTGCTTGGATCAAAGGTAACATCTGCATTTCCTTCTTTAAAATGAATTTCAACAGCTGAAACACCACCTAGTTCTAGTAAGGCGCTACGAATCACTGCTGCACAATAATCACCAGTCATTCCATCAATTTTAAAGGTTACTTGCTCCACTACTCTGTTTCCCCCTCACGAACTTGTTTTGTCATTATTCTTCCCATTTAACAAGATACTATGATGAACCAAAATAGCGAACATGAAGGAACTTCTATAATACGTTTTAAAATGATGAATGATCCTTTTGTTTGGCAGCCCATAGCACCCACCAAATTAATAATGGTTGAAAGAGTAATCGAATCCAAAGTAACATGGTATTTGCTTCTTCCTGTCCAGGTGCTGGAACACCAGCAATCGCTGCATAAATATTGGCGGGGAAAATAAGAATTAAATAAACTGCCGTCCAAAATCGTGCCTGCTTACGCGTAGATGGAACGAGGAGCAAAATAGCTAATACAATTTCAAGAACTCCTGTTACATAAATCACCCCAAGCCTGAAAGGTACCCATTCAGGAATCATTGCTGCGAAGCCTTCTCCTTGGACAAAATGCGCAATACCCGCAAAAATAAAGAAGAGAGCAAATAGCACTAGCCCAATCCGACGAAACGTTTTTATCATAAAGAATCTCCTTTTCAACTGGATTCTTACATGATAGCAAACTTCCCTTCTCATGTAGAAGAAAAACGCTTTACCGCAGGAGTTGTTTAATTGTATAAGGAAGCATTTCATGTAGCGTTTCAAAAGAATAGGTTAGTTCAAGTCGCTCAGTCCATTTATGCGCATCTCTTCCCTTTGGTCCAAGATTCATAACAGGAACCTTCAATTGTTCCAGCGCCTCGAGTGGTAATGTGTAAGATTGCCCATATAAAGGCATATTGCACATTAGTGGCTTAATGGTTTCCTTCGTTCGTTCTAACCCAACAAAGCTTAAATCAGAGAGCCCTGGAAAGTAATGTTGCGGTTTCAACTTCACTTCATGCTTTGTGTCACTATAGGCCATGACACGTTGAATCGTTTCTTGAATAAATGGATCATGACGAGAAGAAACGGCCGGGTAGAACGGCGGGTTATAAAAAAGAACGATCATTGGCCCATCATCTTTACAAAGCGCCGCAAGATCAAACACCATTCGAGTTGAAAGATCTCGATCGCCAAGATCTTTAAAGTTTGCCGAGATGTAATCCTGCCGACGTTTAATTTCGGCTTCTCCAAACAAAGTAACAGCCCGTTGATGAAGTTGTTCGTAGGTTAGCACGTTTACCTTAAATGGCTCAGGAACATAACTTTGAAGCATAGAGAAGGCAGTTGCTTTTTCTAAATAGTGAAGTTCAATACGCCTGGCGGCAATTTTAACGGCATTCATCAGTTTATCTGTAATCTGTTGGATACTACTCTCCATTCCAAGCACGTTAAATAGAGTAACTCCTACATGTGGAATTTGAACCGAATATCCTTCTTTTAAATCCTTTTGCATTAAATTGGTTGGCGGAGGTGTTACCTCTCCATCAACGACTTCACAGAAATCAGCATTTAATTCTAACTCTTTTGTTACTTCTGCAACCATGTAATTCGCGTTTAAGCCAGAGAATGGCTCGCCAACATGGGTTTCTTGACCATAACAGAAAAAACCAGGAAGTAACTTGCCAATTGATCCAGAATAAACATAGAGATTTTGATCACCAGGATAGTTAGTGAAAACAGGTTCAGAATTTAAACACGCTGTATAGGTGAGATCATGTTGTTTCGCCATTTCAACGAGCACTGGAACGGCTTCGATCATCCCTAATGAATTGGCTTCCTCATCTGGAACAGTAAGAAATAAAAGATTCCCATCAAACTCCCCTGCATTTGCTTTTTCAAGCATGCTCATCTGCAAGGCAATTCCGGCTTTCATATCCATCACACCTCGACCAAACACCCACTCTCCACTCTCAAGATCATTCTGAACTTCTAGTGGCATTTTATCGAGATTCTTGTATATTTCTTCTGTTAAATCGTACGGACTGAATGCTAGATTTTTGAATTGTCCGTAATCTTCTATATCGACTACGTCGAAATGACTGATTAAAATGACCGTTTTCTTCGCTGTTCCATTCTTAATGAGCCCTGTAACAAAAGAACGACCATCACTTGTTGGATGAAGAGCAAGCATTTGAGGATTGTCTTTAAAATAGTCTAAATCCTGAAGCTGAAGATGGATATATTCTGCAAGTGCTACCTCTGGGTAAGAACCTGTTATACTCTGATGTTCGACAAGTCTCGATAACAAATACATAAGCGTTTCTTTTGATTGCCATTTCTCCATCTCATCGCCCCCTCCTCTTTTTTTGCAAAATCCCCCTGTTTTTGGTAGGTTAAATGGGCATAGACGGACTTTTATGAACGACTCTCCGTCTCACCACCTAAACCATTTTCAAACCGTTAAGGTAAGGTTCAAGTTCTCCTAAAGGTTCGAATGGGAGTTTACTTTATCATATTTTATACATACAAAACTTGAAAAGACCAGAAGAAATGGGGAAAATTATGACAATCATATTTGCTCATAGAGGCGCTAGTCGACAATGTCCAGAAAATACAATAAGTGCTTATGAACGAGCAGTAGAGCTTGGAGCTGAAGGAATTGAAATTGATATCCAACTTTCAAAAGATGGGGTTCCTGTTGTCATTCACGATCGTACATTAAAGCGGACGACATCTGGGAAAGGAATTGTGACCGATACTACTTTTGCTGATCTTAAAAAGCTTGATGCTGGCAGCTGGTTTTCTCCAAAGTTTCAACACGAGCGCATTCCCTCTTTGGAGGAAGTATTGACTTTCGCTTCCAATTATCCTGATTTGTGGCTAAATATTGAATTAAAATATTATCGAGAGAATGATGATCTTCTCGCCCAAACAGCCATACCGATGATAAAAAAATTTCGTTCTGATAAAAACACGCTGATTTCTAGTTTTGAACATGAAAGATTGATTGAAGTACATAAATTATGGTCTAAATTAGAAACAGCACCTCTTTACAAAGGGAATTTACATGAACCATGGCAATACGCCAAAAAACTAAAAGCTAAAGCGATTCATCCTCATTTCAAATCCATCCATGCACCACTTATTAAAACCGTTCGATCTCACGGTATAAAAGTACGCCCTTATACGGTCAATGAAGAAAAATGGATCAGACAATTTCTCGATTGGGAAGTTGACGGTTTAATGACAGATGTTCCTGACCTTGCTCTAAACATCATGCATAACAAGCAAATTTCTCAACAAAAAAAACCTTGGTGGAAACACATTTGGAGCATAATAACAAAGTAAAGCACGATTTGCGACTTCTATTTTTGTACATGCTATACTTAGGGTCACGAAAGAAGTAATAAAGGAGAGATCGCATGTCATCAGCATTATTTACACCTTATACGATTAAAAACGTTACATTTCCTAACCGAATTGTTATGAGTCCTATGTGTATGTATTCGTGTGAAGCAATGGACGGGAAAGCAACCGATTTCCATTACACACACTATACTTCTAGAGCTGTAGGAGGAACAGGTTTGATTATTACGGAAGCAGCAGCTGTTACCGAACAGGGCCGCATCTCTCCACAGGACCTTGGCATTTGGAGTGACGACCATATAGAGGGATTGAAGAAAATCGTGCACCTTTCTCAGGAGCAGGGAGCAAAAGTAGGCATTCAACTTGCCCATGCTGGCCGAAAAGCCGTATTGGATGGTCCCATAATCGCGCCTTCAGCCATTCCTTTTAGTGATAAAATGAAGACACCTCAAGAGATGACGGTTGATCAAATTAATGAAACGATTGTGGCCTTTAAAGAAGGTGCACGAAGAGCAAACAAAGCAGGGTTTGATGTTATTGAACTTCACGGTGCCCACGGTTATTTAATTAATGAGTTCCTATCTCCCTTAACAAACAAACGTGAAGATGAGTACGGTGGTTCAAAGGAAAATCGCTATCGTTTTCTTCAAGAAATCATCACAGAAGTGAATAGTGTATGGAACGGTCCACTGTTTGTACGTATTTCTGCGGAAGAATACCACGAAGATGGAAATACAATGGAAGACTTCGTTTATTTTTCAAGCGAAATGAAAAAACAAGGCGTTGATCTTGTTGATTGTAGTACAGGCGGGGTTGTACCAGCGAGCATTGATGCCTTTCCGGGATATCAAGTTAAACACGCTGAACAAATTCGAAACGAAGCGAATATGGCAACTGGAGCTGTTGGATTAATTACACATCCTCTTCAAGCAGAGGAGATCATTCATAACAACCGTGCTGATCTTGTCTTGCTTGCGAGAGAACTATTAAGAAATCCTTACTGGGCCAGAACTGCTGCAGCTGAACTTGGGGCAGATCTAGAAGCACCTAAACAGTATGAACGTGGTTGGAATTAAGTCATTGGCTAGAACAAAACCGAGCTCAAGATGAGCTCGGTTTTGTTCTAGGTATATGAACCGTCATATGATCTTCAACAAGATCTGTATTTTCAAAAACGGCTCTTGCTTCACTAACCAGCGCTTCCATATCAACTTCTTGGTATCGAGAACTAATATGGTTGAGTAGCAGTTTCTTTACCTTAGCAGTCTTAGCAATTCGAGCAGCTTCCTCTGTGGTGGAATGATAATACTCAAATGCAAGCGACGGTATTTTATTTGAAAAAGTAGCTTCATGAATAAGAAGGTCGGCATTAGCGGCAAAACGAATCGTCTTCTCATTAAAACGCGTGTCCCCACAATACACAATATGTCTTCCTTTTATAGGTGGACCGATCACTTCACTCGGGTGCACCATTTTCCCATTCTCTAGTGTAATCGAGTTCCCATTCTTTAACTTTTGATAAATTGGACCTGGCTGTACACCAATCGACTTTAATTTATCAACATGTAACGCGCCTGTCTTATCTTCTTCTTCTAACCGGTAACCATAACTATCGATCCCGTGTTCTAACAAAGCCACCTTAATAGTAATATCTGACTCTTGCATCTGAAAACCGTCCTCTATTTCTATCATACGGAGCGGATAGCGAAGGTGCGTACCGCTAATTTCTATGGCGGTATTAATAAAACGAGAAAGCCCTTTAGGTCCGTATATCTTCAGTTCCGACTCTCCCCCTTGAAAAGAACGACTTCCAAGAATGCCAGGAAGCCCAAATATATGATCACCATGTAAATGAGTAATGAATATTTTGGTCAGCTTACTAAGGGTAATCGTGGATGTAAGAATTTGATGTTGTGTCGCTTCCCCACAATCAAACAACCAAACTTCTCCAGAATCTAACCGAAGAGCGGTCGAACTAACGTTGCGTTTCGTTGAAGGAACACCAGCACCTGTTCCTAGAAATGTGAATTCCATTTCAATCCTCCTTCTTACCGCTTCTTTGTCGCAAACAAATCAATGATCGGCTACACTGTATTTAGGCATTTAATACAGGAGCTGAGTGGCATGCTTTCAAACAAACAATTATATTTCACATTATTTCTTTCACATTTCCTATTATTCCTTTCTTTCTTTTGGTTTAAAGACGTTTTTTGGCCACTCTTTACGATTTCTCTTCTCCTCCTTGGAGGGATATCGATTCGTCATGTTAAATGGAAAAAGCCGTCTTTCTTTCATCTATTGATGGGAACCTTCAGCGGTGTTTTTCTTTATTTCGTGTTCTTATTGGGTAAAACCATTATGCTTGCTCTATTCCCTCAATTTATAACACAGGTTGACGAACTTTACACCCTTGTCGCACCGGATAAAGCCTGGCACTATGTAAGTCTGATTCTGATTATCATTCCAGGAGAAGAACTATTTTGGAGAGGACTTGTCCAAACAGAACTTAAAAAACGTAAAATCAAATATCCAATTTTACTAGCAGCTCTTCTTTATATGAGTGCTCACCTGTATGCAGGTGCTTTCCTTCTACTTCTCGCCGCTGTGCTAGCTGGATTCTTATGGGGATATTTGTATGACCGAACCCACAATATGATTGTTCCGTTGCTTTCACATCTTGTTTTTGATTTATTTCTTCTTGTTTTTTTTCCACTTCTGTAAGGCATGCTCTCTTAATTCCTGATGGAGGTTCTTCATATGCTGTTTGTATAGAAGGACTTCCTGCCGATCAGGATGTTTTTCCCCATATCTTTCCTTTATGTAGATGTCTCGAACAATATTCTTGCTGTCAGTTTCCCCTGGGATTTTCCGTAACCATTCACTTACAGTTTCTCCTGTATGACGCCCAACCCCATACTTCAACGCCTTTTTTTCTAGATCAAAAAGCTGCTTTCTTATCTGATTCGATGGTGGTTTTATTTGTCTTACTTTCTTTTCTTCGCTTGCCTTCAACATTTCACTCGTTAAAGTCGCAAAGGAGCTTACAGGAAGGCGAGTTAGCGTAAGCCTTTTTTTATAAAGGATAAATAAGAGAACTAGTAACGCAATAGTAAGGCACGTATAGAAAATAAGCTCAAGTGGCAGATCTAGACTTTGTCCATTTACCATTTGTTCCTTATTTACTTGTTGGTTTTCCACTTGATCGTTCCCTTCTAAGAGAAGAGAATTTTGAGTAGAGCGAGTAGGAAGGTTTGAGGTTAGCCAGTAGATCGGCAAACCAATGACATATCCAGCTCCACCAATCGTATAAGAAATCACCTTAATAAGAGGATCTTTCATCCAAATCATTATACTAAACAAACCGCTAGAAACAGCTAACAATAGAAGAATCGAACTCATTGCCCATTTTGCCTGTTGAGGTCCCCCTGTTTTTCTTATCTCTACTGTTGCTCTACATAGGAGGAACAACAGAAATTGAACGAGAGGAAGTAGAAAAACGACCTGCCTTAACTCAGAAGAATTACTGAACAGAAAGAATAAAAAGGAACCTGCTAGAGTCAAAAAGAAAACGAGCGTATCGTCATCTCGATTCGTCTCTCTTATATTGACGTAGCTACGCCATGCGATCGTAAGTGAAAGAAGAATGGCATACAGAATCGGTACACTTAATAATATACCCACCATAACAGTTAGTAGGATTAGCGGTAATATCCATGCAAACGTCAATTGCTCACGCTTTTTAAAATAAACGAGAAAAAAACAAATGCCACACCCAATGGCAAGAATAAGAAAAGGAAAAAGAGGCGGCAAGGTTTGTTCATATAAATAAAAAAACGCTAGAATGAAGTAAACGAAAACCATATCGTAAATGTAATAGAGAAAATGCGGCAATTCTCTCAGTCAATTCATTGAGCCTGAATCCTTTCAATCTCATTAAGGTACGCATGCCCATCAGACATCGTCACGTCATAGCACTTGTGACCTTTGTTTTTCAAAGACCCATAAAATGCTTCTTCTTCATTTGATTGAAATGGCTCACCTATTCGAATGAATACAGAGCGTTCTGTTATTTGCTTTTTGAGTAATGAACTCATGCGTTCAAAAGATAAAAGTGGCCTTGTATCATCAATGCGAGCCATTAATTCTAGCGCCCTACTTAATTGAGCATTGCCCTCGCCCGTTTCAAGTACCATAGAAGAAGCCGGTCCTTCAGGATCTAAATTAATATAAATCTCAAACGCTACCGCTCTTTTCGTAGCGATGGTGCAAAGAAAGGCTAGACGGCTAATGTAAGCTTCAATATTACTGGAGACCTGGCCGGGACTGTTTTTTCTTTTAACAGATAAATCAAGAAAAAACACCCACTTCATCTCGATCGATCGCTCGTAGACTTTCGTTTTTAATTCTGATGTTCTTGCTGTAGCTTTCCAATGAATACGATTAAACGAATCACCGTTCACATATTCCCTGGCCCCGGAAGGAGCAGACAAATTTTCATAAAGGGAATGTTCATAAGCATGATTCCCCATTTCATAGGTCGAAAGGTGCTCAACCCCTCTCACCTCACTCAACTCAGGGTATATCAATACTTCAGTTTGAGAGAAGCCATTAAATCTTGATAAGCAGCTACCTAAACCAAAGAGGTCATGAATAGTAAATTGAAGGTTCCTTATGCGTGTAGCTCCTCTTTCATAAGCATGAACGGGAAAGGAAATATGCTTCCGTTCATTTTTTCTGAGAAAAAAAGGAACGGAATAGTAGTGAAGGTTTTTCGTGTTTTGCACACTTTCGAGACTGGTAACGTGGAGAACAGGCTCAAGAGCAAAGCGCATCTCACCGCTCCAAATCGGCAACTTCCCTCGATTTTGTAACGAAAAAGAAAGCGTATCATGCTCACCTTTGAAAAGCTTAAGCGTACGACGCTTATTTTCGATCTGTACAGATTCAGTTGCTTTCTTTAAATAGATTCGAGTACCATAGGTAAGGAGCATGAATGCCATGGTTATCATGAATAATTCCACCGATTGAAAGTAGAAAGCAGCAATAAGAAATACCCAACTTAACCCCATAAAGGAAGATAGGAAATAAGAGAGTGTAGTACGTGATTCCCACCTCATGCCGGTGATCCTCCACTTACTTCAACTGGAACGTCAACTTGAGCAAGAATCTCTTGAAGTACAGTTTGTTTTGTTTTACGCATCGCTCCTTCCATCGTCAAAACAAGACGATGACTAAGGACATATGGCGCTACGAACTGAATATCCTCAGGAGTAACAAAAGACCTACCTTCAATGAATGCTTTTCCCTGTGCTGCTTTCATAAAGGCAATGGTTCCTCTCGGACTTACGCCAACACTTATGTATTCTCCGTTCCTGGTAGCTTGCACGATACTTAACAAATAATCTTCAATGACTTCAGAAAGGACCACTTGCTTCACTTGTTCTTGAAACAATTCAATTTCCCCATCTTTAAAGATCGCCTTTAGATCATTGAATGGATTTGTCAGTCTCAGCATCTGAATCATTTGTTTCTCTTCTTCTAGCGTTGGATACCCGCTTTGCATCTGCATAAAAAAACGATCCATCTGAGCTTCCGGTAATGAAAAAGTTCCATGCGATTCGAGAGGGTTTTGAGTGGCTATAACGATAAAAGGAGTCGGAAGTTTAAGTGTAGTTCCTTCAATCGTCACCTGCTTTTCTTCCATTACTTCTAATAGACTCGACTGTGTTCTAGGCGTTGCTCGGTTAATCTCATCCGCAAGCAATACGTTTGTCATAACAGGGCCAGGACGCAATTCAAAATCTTGGTTTTTAGGATTGAAAAACTCAATACCCGTTACATCACCAGGTAATACATCAGGAGTGAATTGTACTCTTTTATATTGACCACCGAGAAGGACTGCCATGGATTTCGCCAGAAGGGTTTTCCCAGTGCCCGGAACATCTTCTAATAGAACATTTCCATTATTCAACAATGAAATCATTACAAGCTCAATCGTTTTTTCCTTTCCAATTAAAACTCTCTTCATTTCCTGCTGGACAAGGTCCATCTTATCAACAATCTTCATAATAGCAGCTCCTTTTTAGACGAGGAAAGAGATCACTTACTCTTTATCTTGCTTATACTTCCAAAGAAAGTCACGATCGAGGCTTGTTCCCCGTCTCTTTTCATCTCGCAATTTATGACTCCCATCTTTACCAAGCTGATTTCCCTTTAGAAGAGCTCCTTCCCCATATTTCGATCGAATCGTACCGATAGTATTTTGTAACTGTTCTCGTTTT
Source organism: Guptibacillus hwajinpoensis (assembly GCF_020524165.1). Taxonomy (GTDB): domain Bacteria; phylum Bacillota; class Bacilli; order Bacillales; family Guptibacillaceae; genus Guptibacillus; species Guptibacillus hwajinpoensis_D. The sequence goes on along the minus strand of NZ_JAIVKU010000004.1, from coordinate 259,967 downwards.
GAGTCTGCCTCAAAGGAAAATAAATCAAGTTGAACGGTTGCCTCATTTCGATTGACGAGCTGCTGCCCCGTGATGCCCAGTAAGCGAATCGGTTGTCCAGACCAATTTTTTTCAAAGAGAGTTTGTGCAGCGTCAAGTATATCCGAAGATTGAGAGATAGGGTTTTGAAGTTTTCTACTTCTTGTAACGGTCGTTCGATCGCTGTACCGTATCGTTAGTTGAATATTAAAGCTAAGAACATTCTTTTTAGCCATCCGTTTAGCAACGGAATCAGCTAAATTTGTAAGTGCAGTATGAATACGGTGATGATCGATAAGATCTTCAGGAAAAGTAGTCGAATTACCAACGCTTTTAAATTCATCAATTGCATCTGGATCTACTGGGCGATCATCTCGTCCATTTGCACGTTCATATAACCTCTTTCCATTAATACCCAGCTTCATTTCAAGTTGGAGTGGATTCGCATGAGCAAGGTCATAAATGGTTTTAATATTTAACTCAAGTAATTTTTCTTTTGTTTTCTTTCCTATTCCGTGCATTTCCCCAACATCAAGCGGCCAGAGCAATTGATCTAGCTCTCGTTTACGAAGAATGGTAATCCCTAATGGTTTTTTCATATCAGAAGCCATCTTTGCTAAAAATTTATTCGGTGCAATTCCTATACTACAAGGGATACCAATTTCAATATGGATGCGTCTTTGAATCTCATCCGCGATCTCAATCGGATTTCTGTCTCCACAGTCTTCTGTAATATCTAAATAGCCTTCATCAATGGACACTGGTTGGACGAGTGGGGTATAGGATTCTAAGAGTTCAAAAATCTGGAGAGACGTCTGCCGGTAAAGTGGAAAATTAGGCGGCATCACAAGAAGTTCAGGACAATGCTTCTTCGCTTCCCAAACTGGCATGGTTGTTTTCACGCCTTTCTTTCTCGCTTCATAGCTACTCGTAACGACGATACCTCGCCTTTCTTCTACATTTCCGGCAATTGCAAGGGGCTTCCCTTGAAGTTTTGGATTATGAGCGACTTCAACAGACGCATAAAAACTATTCATATCCACATGAAAAATAACTCTTCCTCTTCCCTTTGCACTCCGCTCCATTTCACACATCTCCTTAACCCTTAAATCGACACCGTTCCCCTTCATTCGGGTAGTGCCTGTCACTCATGCTAAAAAGACAGGAGAGATCTCCTGTCTTACGTGGTTGGTACTTTCTTTCGTTCAACCCATTTCACAAATTCACTTCCGTGAAAGTACTGATTGAAGTCCATTTGAAATTCATACATCGCGTCAAGAAATTCAGCATTTTCAACTGATTTTGACCGGTACTCGTCAAGGTAATTCATGACAGCATAGGAGTACTGAGTACTTACTTCCACTTTGGTTTGCCCTTCTTCCGTTAAGGTTACGTAAGATACTCGTCGATCGTTGGCTTTCTTTTCTAGCTTAACAAATCGTTTGTTTTTCAAACGTTTTAATACCTGCATGACCGTTGAAACGTCCCAAAGGCCAATTTCTGAAATTTTTGTAATGGTTACTTCTTCCTCCAAATAAACGATCCACATCACATGCTGTTCAGCTTGGGTTAACCCAATTTCTCTAGCATTTTTTTGCCATTCATTTTCCAAAACTTTATATGTGCCACGCATATAATTCATTAGTTTGTGAGTTTGAATAGAGTCCATATTAACACCGCTTCCACTTCAATAATTGTCATTTTACCTACTTATTTTAACATAATATAGAAACGTTGCCACGGAGGTAGCTGTAACAAAAAAGAGAACATTGCCGAAAATCGACAATGTTCTAAACATTTCTTTAAACTTAGGCGTTGGCAACTTCTTTAATGATCGAAACCACTGCTTCAGATACCTTTACAAGCTCTTTTACAGGCATACGTTCATTTGTTGTATGAATCTCTTCATAACCAACAGCCAGGTTGACTGTAGGAATACCGTGACCTGCAATAACATTGGCGTCACTTCCACCACCGCTTGTTAATAGCTCAGGGGGACGTCCAATCTTTTCCATTGCTTTTTTCGCTACTTCAACGACATAGTCACCATCATTAAACTTGAATCCAGGGTACATCACCTTAATATCAAGATCGACTGAACCGCCCATTTCTGAAGCAGTTTTTTCGAAAGCTTGTTTCATTTTCTCTACTTGCGCTTCCATTTTCTCAGGAACGAGCGAGCGTGCTTCAGCAAGCACTTCCACATAATCACAAACAATATTTGTTTGAGAACCACCCTCAAAACGTCCAATATTTGCTGTTGTTTCATCATCTAAGCGACCAAGCGGCATTTTCGCGATGGATTTTGCTGCCATTGTAATCGCTGAAACGCCCTTTTCAGGTGCCACACCTGCGTGAGCTGTTTTCCCATAGATGGTGGCTTTTATCTTTGCTTGCGTTGGAGCGGCTGTAATGATTTTACCAACTTCACCATCACTATCAAGCGCATAACCAAATTTTGCGATTAGCTTCTCAGGGTCAAGCACTTTTGCACCTTGTAGCCCTGATTCTTCTCCAACGGTAATAATAAATTGGATCGTCCCATGTTCAATGTTTTGTTCTTTTAAAACGCGAATGGCTTCGAACATAGCTGCCAAGCCTGTTTTATCGTCAGCTCCTAGGATCGTTGTTCCATCTGTTACAACGTACCCGTCTTTCATCGTTGGCTTAACGCCTTTCCCTGGTACCACTGTATCCATATGGGAAGTGAAATAAATCGGATCTGCTTTTTCAACGGTTCCTTTAAGCGTGCAAATTAAGTTTCCTGCCTCATGATCCGTTTTATCTGCAGCATCATCTTCTTCAACTTCTACACCTAGCGAAGTGAATTTTTCTTTTAAAATGGCAGCAATTTTTTTCTCATGTTTTGTTTCAGAATCGATTTGAACGAGCTCTAAAAATTCGTCAACTAGTCTTTGTTCATTAATCATGATGTATGCCTCCTAGAATTCGTTTTAAAGCGGGATATTGCCGTGCTTCTTTTTTGGACGATCTTCCTTCTTATTCCGCATTAATTCGAGCGCTTCAATCAGCTTCTTTCTCGTCTCTCTTGGATCGATTACGTCATCAACCATCCCACGTGAAGCAGCTATGTATGGGTTCGCGAACTTCTCACGATACTCTTCAATCTTTGCGGCCCTCGTTGCTTCTGGATCATCACTCTCATTAATTTCTCTTGCAAAAATGACGTTAGCAGCACCTTCTGGACCCATCACGGCAATTTCTGCATTTGGCCAGGCATAAACGAGATCGGCACCAATGGATTTGGAGTTTAAAGCAACATATGCTCCACCATACGCTTTTCTTAGAATTACCGTTATTTTCGGTACGGTTGCTTCTGAGTATGCATAAAGGATTTTAGCGCCATGACGGATAATGCCACCGTGCTCCTGTTTGATACCTGGGAAAAATCCGGTAACATCTTCAAACGTAATCAATGGAATATTAAAAGAATCACAGAACCGGATAAAGCGCGAAAGCTTGTCAGAAGAATCAATGTCAAGTCCACCAGCCATTACTTTTGGCTGATTGCAGACCATTCCTACTGTCTCACCTTTTATTCTTGCAAAACCAATCACAATGTTTTTCGCAAAATATTTTTGTACTTCAAGAAATGAGTCTTTATCTACTACTGCATCAATCACCGTTCTAACGTCATATGGCCTGGTGGCATCAAATGGAACAAGATCGGCAAGATCTGCACAAAAATCATCGCGTTCATCACTCTTTATGATAGGACTCTTCTCTTCATTATTTAATGGTAAATAGCTGATCAAATCACGAACGCTTGCGAGAACTTCTTCTTCAGTCTTACCTGTAAAGTGGGCATTACCACTTTTTGACCGATGGACTTTTGCCCCACCAAGATCTTCAGCTGTAATCTTCTCGCGTGTAACTGTTTCTATTACTTTAGGCCCAGTAATAAACATCTGGCTAGTATCTTCTACCATAAAAACAAAATCAGTTATAGCAGGAGAATAGACAGCTCCACCTGCACATGGACCCATAATCACCGAAATTTGTGGGACCACTCCGGAATAGATCGCGTTACGATAAAAGATGTGTCCATACCCATCCAATGATACCACACCTTCTTGAATTCTCGCACCTCCAGAGTCATTCAGACCGATAATTGGTGCACCATTTCGAGCTGCAAGATCCATGACATGTGCTATCTTTTTGGCATGCATTTCCCCTAAAGCTCCACCAAAAACCGTGAAATCTTGGGCAAAGAGATAAATCGGACGGCCATTAACTTTCCCATAACCGGTAACCACACCTTCGCCTGGTGCCTTTAAATCTCCCATTCCAAAATCCTGAGAGCGATGCTCAATAAACGAATTAAGCTCAACAAACGTCCCTGGGTCAACGAGCAAATCAATTCGTTCCCGTGCGGTTAATTTCCCTTTCTCATGCTGTTTATTTATTCGTTCATCTCCACCCCCAAGCTCTACTTCTCTGCGCCGATCGTACAGTTCGTTGATTTTATCGTACATGTCCATTATTCTGCCTCCTTCGTCACTTTACTACAAAGTTCGTATAGTACCCCTCCTGCTGATTTAGGATGCAGAAATGCAATATTCGCTCCACCAGCACCTTTCACAGGCGTTTCATGAATCAGTTTCACCCCATTTTTTGAAAGTTCACGTAACCTGTCTTCAATTTGATCAGCTGCAAGCGCAATATGATGAATGCCCTCTCCTCTTTTACTAATAAATGTGGCAATGGGGCTAGAATCTCCAATTGGCTCTAGCAGCTCAATCCTTGATTCGCCAATTTTCAAGAACGCTACTTTCACACCTTCTGAAACCACTTCTTCAATCGCTTCTAACTTCAAATGAAGTTGATTCACATAAAAAGGAAGAGCTTCTTCTAAAGAAGATACAGCAATTCCGATATGATCAATTTTCTTAGGCGGTTCTTTTACGGACTGATCAATTCCATCTCGCTCATACACGGCTTTTTCAATAAAAATAGCAGTATCTTTGGTTGGAGTTCCCGGGGTAAATACTTTTTGAATCCCTTTTGATTCTAAAAACGGAATGTCTTCCCATGGGATCACCCCGCCCCCTACAACGATAATATCCCCCGCCTCACGCTGTTCTAACAATGAAACAATTTCAGGGAATAATTCGTTATGTGCTCCCGATAAACAGGACAATCCTATTGCATCCACATCTTCTTGAATGGCAGCTGCAACGATTTGTTGTGGCGTTTGCCTTAAACCGGTATAGATGACTTCCATTCCATAATCACGAAGTGCCTGAGCAATAACAAGCGCTCCTCTATCGTGACCATCAAGACCCGGTTTTGCTATTAGTACGCGAATCTTCTTCATGTCTTTCTCCACTCCCCGTTTGTTTAGATTCCTGTATATTCACCAAATTCCTCTCGAAGGATGCCGCAGATTTCACCGACTGTACAATAATCTCGAACACAATTAATAATAAGTGGCATTAAGTTGCTCGTTCCTTTAGAACCAGCCCTTAATTCCTCCAACCGAGCGCTCACTCGACGTTGATCTCTTTTGCTACGTAAGGTTTCCAATTTTTCAATTTGTTTACGTTGAAGCTCAGGATCAATACGATGCAATTCTGGCTTAGGCTCATCTTCTAACTTGTACCGATTCATGCCCACGACGACCTCTTCGCCACTCTCAATTTTCTTTTGTGTCTCATACGCTGCTTGGTGAATTTCTCGCTGCATATAACCCTGTTCAACAGCGGATACTGCCCCGCCCATATCATCAATCTTTCGAATGTATTCAAAAACATATCCTTCAAGCTGATCGGTCAAATTCTCTATAAAATATGAACCTCCAAGAGGATCAACCGTATCCGTTACACCGCTTTCGTTTGCAATAATTTGCTGTGTTCGAAGAGCAATCCGTGCGGAGTCTTCCGTAGGCAATGCTAAAGCTTCATCCTTCGCATTTGTATGCAGGCTCTGTGTTCCTCCAAGAACAGCCGCAAGTGCTTGAATGGTTACCCGGACTATATTGTTGTCAGGCTGCTGCGCGGTTAACGTTGATCCAGCGACTTGAGTGTGAAAGCGAAGCTGCAGGCTTTTCGGTTTTTTCGCGCCGTACCGTTCTTTCATAATTTTAGCCCAGATTCTTCTGGCTGCTCTAAATTTCGCAACTTCTTCAAGAAACTGATTATGTCCATTAAAAAAGAAAGCAAGTCGGGGCGCAAAATCGTCAACTTTTAAACCCGCTTCAATTGCTGCATCGACATAAGCAATTCCGTTTGCAATCGTAAATGCTAGTTCCTGAGCCGCAGTCGACCCTGCTTCTCTAATGTGATAACCAGATATACTAATCGTATTCCATCGCGGGACGTGCTCAGCACAATAAGCAAAGATATCTGTAATTAATCTCATCGAAGGTTTAGGTGGAAAAATATATGTTCCCCTAGCAATATATTCTTTTAAAATGTCATTTTGGATTGTTCCTGAGATTTGTGCTTGTGACACCCCCTGCTTTTCTGCAACAACAATATACATTGCGAGCAAAACAGATGCAGGTGCATTTATCGTCATAGAAGTACTAACTTTATCAAGAGGAATATCCCGTAAAAGCGCTTCCATATCATCGAGTGAATCAATGGCAACGCCAACCTTACCAACTTCCCCCTTCGCCATCAGATCGTCCGAATCATAGCCAATCTGAGTAGGAAGATCAAAGGCAACAGATAATCCAGTTTGACCTTGTTCTAGTAAGTACCGAAAGCGTCGGTTCGTTTCCTCTGCCGACCCAAACCCGGCATACTGCCTCATTGTCCATGTTCGACCTCGATACATTGTTGGCTGAATTCCTCTAGTATAGGGATATTGGCCTGGTAAGCCCAATTTCTCCATATAGTCCTCATCCAAACTTTCAGGATGTCCTAGACGAGCTATATCAATTCCAGAGCTAGTCTTAAAAGCTTCTTTCTTCTCCGGAAATTTTTCAATTAGCTTTTCAGTTAGTGCTTTCCATTCCTCAAACTGTGTTTGAAAATCTTTCTTCTCTGTTGTCATCCCCATTCCTCCCTGGAAGTCTTAGGCTATTCGAATCGAAGTGAAATTTAGATCTCTAACTTATATTTAATTCTGGATAAAGTAAGCGTTTTCCTTCTAAATTCGAAAAATTTGTCGATAGACATCCTTGTTTCCTGAAGGATTGCCTTGTTCAACCTAACGAATCAATGTAAAATAACGATAGAATGCTTATTTTGGGAGGGACTCTCATGCCTCGGAAAGCTACAAAGATCGTTGTTTATATTATGATTATTTCGTTGCTTCTTAGTTTATTTGCTGGAGCAACAGCAATGTTATTTTAGAACCCGTTATTAAGTAGCGCCTAAGAAAGGCAACAATTGATAGAAAAGAAGAAGCCGTCAATTGACGGCTTCTTCTTTTCTGTCTTCATTTAAGTTCGATGTGGATTTCGCTATCGCTCCAGCTTTCCTTGCCAATTCATCAAATGAACGGTCACTAGCAGTAATAAGAATTTTGGTTCCGACTGGTATTTCATTAAAAAGCAGTTCAACTTCCTCATTTAAAAGTCGAATACATCCAGCAGTCGTATATTTCCCAATTGAATCTGGACGATTCGTCCCATGAACGCCGTAAATTCGACCATTTGTACCTTTTGCATCAAAACCAATCCACCTTGTACCTAGCGGATTCTCTTTCACTCCACCTTTAATATTTTTCTTTCTGTAATAAGGATTTTCCGCTTTAACAATGATCGTAAATAGACCTTCAGGGGTTTGATCGACACTTTTACCTGTGGCCACAGGTAAAACACGCTGTACTTCATTCTCATCCACAAAGGCTAATTCATTCGTCTTCTTATTTACGATAAGAAACGGATCTCCAGGATTTGGATGAGTACCAAATGGAAAGAGAATGGATGCAGACAAACACAGTGATAATATGATAGAGAGCAAAATCGTTCACTCCTTTTACTCACTATCATGCATCCATTTATCGAATTCATTCAGCTTTTGAAAAAGCCCCTGGTTTAAAGTAACGTTTTAATAGCAGGTATTGTTCTACTTCATTTAAAAAATATAAAAGGGCTGAACGTGTTTCAAACTCTGCACGATCGGCTGGCAATGGGGAATTTCTAAATTCCTCACGCATCGCTTCTAGTTCTTCAAGAAACACATTCGCAGTATTTTGTGGTTTGACAGAGCGACTCAGCTTTTCCATAAAATCAGCCATTGTGCGCCCATGAAGATAAGTTTGATCGAGTGATGAAATAATAGGAAGCACTCGCTCTAAGATGGCAAACTGTTTTTCACGCATTTTAAAGTAAACATAATACTTATCATCATCACGCAACATATGGTTTTCAATATCTTTAAGCGCAAGATTCTTTGCATGCCGAAGCAAATCTTCTACTTCGATAATCTCTTTCCCATCCCAGCTACTTTCACCTTCGCGAAGATAAACCGCATATTCCATCAATATCACAGAAAATTTCTCTTCGATTTGTTTTCTGATTTTCATTAAATCTTTTTCGAGACTTGGCATATACAGATTAAATAGAAGCGCCACACCTATTCCGATCACAATAATCGCTACTTCATTCCAGACAATCTCCCAACTCACATCATTAAAGTTGTAAATATGGAGAATGATAACTGAACTCGTAATGACGCCTTCCGTTGCCTTTATCGCAACAACCACCGGAATAAAGAAAAGCAGCAAGAGCGAAATACTAAATGGCGTATAACCAATACCTTCAAAAAACACCGCGCTAAATACAATACCAAGTAAACAAGCCAAAAATCGTTCCCATGAACTTCGAAATGACCGTTTAGTTGTGGGTTTAATACAAAGAATTGTTAGAATGCCTGCAGAAACATAGTTATCAAGAGAGAAAAGTTGCGCTATTGTAATGGCAATCCCTGTTCCTATTGCTGTTTTTAATGTCCGATAACCAATTTTCACTTTCAATAAAGATTCTTCCTTCCACAATAAGAGTTACTACTTTAATATCCTTCAATTAACAGAGTCTAAACCATTTTCTCTTGATTGAACAGTTAAATTCATTTTGATAACGCTTTCGTGATCATTTTTCTTATAATACCTATGTAGGAACCCAAATTTCGTACTTAAAGACAAAAAAAGTGAACACGAATGTCCACTTTATAACACTTTATTTAGAAACGCTTTTGCTCGATCCGTTTGAGGATTATTAAAAAATGCGGAAGGTTCACTTTCCTCAACAAGCTTTCCTCCATCTAAAAATAAAATCCGATCGGCCGCTTCTCTTGCGAAAGCCATTTCATGTGTAACAATGACCATTGTCATCCCCGAATTGCCAAGATCCTTCATCACATCAAGTACTTCGTTAACCATCTCTGGATCTAGTGCGGAAGTAGGTTCATCAAACAACATGTATTCAGGCTCCATTGCCAGCGCCCTCGCAATAGCAACACGCTGCTTTTGTCCCCCAGACAATCGTTTAGGATATTCATTAGCTTTTATCGAGAGACCAACCTGCTCAAGGAGTTCTTTAGCTTTTTTCTCAGCTATTTGACGCTTTAAACCTTTCACCTTCATCGGTGCATAGATAAGGTTTTCCAGCACAGTTTTATGTGGAAATAGATGAAAGTGTTGAAAAACCATTCCAATCGACTGACGTAATTGCATAATATTGGTTGAAGAATCCGTTAGTTTTTTATCGTTCACCCATATTGTCCCCGAACTTACATGTTCTAGTTGGTTCATACAGCGAAGAAGAGTCGACTTCCCAGATCCAGATGGCCCTACGATTGCCACAACTTCACCTTTTTGAATCGTTGTATGAATGCCACTTAACACTTCATTTTTACCAAATTTTTTGTGAAGATTCTCTACTTTAATCACTCCGACTCATTCTCCTTTCTACTAATTTACCTACTAGAGTTAACATCATTACGAGTACATAGTAAATGATTCCGGCGATTAACAACGGTTCAAAGTATTTGAATTTCTCAGCAGCTACAATCTGACTCCGTCTCATAATATCAAAAACGCCAATAACTGAGACAATCGCAGATTCTTTTGTTAATGTAATAAACTCATTCATGAGTGCAGGTAAAATGTTTTTCATAGCCTGCGGTAAAATAATATCCTTCATCATTGGACGATATGGAATACCCAGGGCGGCTGCCGCTTCATTTTGTCCAGTGTCTACTGCACGAATTCCTGCCCGTATAATTTCAGATATATAGGCAGCCGAATTTAGTCCAAATGAGAGAACGCCAGCTTCAAAAGCCGATATATCATACCCTGTTAACTGAGGTGTTGCATGATAAAATAATAATAGCTGTAAGATAAGAGGGGTACCTCTGAAAACAGATGTATAAGCATCAGCTAACCAACTAAGAACTTTTACTCGTCCTATCTTAAATAAAGCAAGTATTGTCCCCAGCGCGAATCCCACGATAGCTGAAACACTAACAAATTTTAACGTGACCAATATTCCTTGCAGGATGTAGGGAATATTAGGCACGAATTGTCCAAAATCCAAATTCATGCCTCTTCATCCTTTCTTCTAAGATGTTATTCTATGGTGTCCTGACCAAACCATTTCTCAATAAGCTCGTCCATTTTGCCATTGTCCTTCATTTCCTTAATGACTTCGTTAAATTCTTTCGTTAACTTACTATCTTTCGGGAAGGCGACAGCCGATCCCGCCTCTTCTGTATTAGGAAGATTCTCACCAGATAGGTCATCATTACTTTCTAAGTAGCCTTTTGCTACAGTGTCTTCAATAATAATGGCATCATAACGTCCTGATTTTAGTTCTTGAATCAGTTCTGGAATACGATTTAGCGTAATGATTTCCATATCGATTCCGCTATCTTTTAATTCGTTCGCTTTGTCTTCTTGAATGGAGCCGAGCTGCACCCCTACTTTTGCTCCATCGAGATCTTCAGGTTTTACCAATTCATTATCTGTTGATGATAGAATCATATGGTTAGCTGAATAATAAATATCTGAGAAGTCTACATTTTCCTTACGTTCAGCTGTAGGTGTCATTCCTGCTAGAACAAAATCGACACGCTCACTACTTAATGCAGTAATTAATCCACTAAAATCCATGTCTTTGATTTCAACGTTATACCCTAACTCTTTCGCAATATAGTTAGCGATATCGACATCAAAACCAATGATCTCTTCTCCTTGAGCAGAATCGATATATTCAAATGGTGGATAATCAGCTGAAGTACCCATTACGAGCGTTTTTTCTGATTCTCCTCCATCTTCACTCTTAGCATCTTCATTTGAAGCGCCGCACGCAGCAAGTCCTATTAACATAAACAATCCAGCAATGATGATGAACCAATTTTTCTTCATTAATTATTCCCCCTGATAAATGTATAATAATTCGTTAACTTGAATATTTATCACTATACCAGACATTTCATTTACATTCTACATTTTTATTCATATATTTTTATATAAATAAAAGTAAGTTTTTTCAGTTAATTCTGTAAATATCACAAAAACAACCGTCAATTAAGTTTCTTTTCTACATTGAAAACGAATACAATATACATAATGCAATAAAAAAAGCATCCGGCAAAATGCCGGATGCTCATTAAAAATGATTAGCAATATTTATTGAATAAATATTGCAACATGCCAGAAACTTCCTCAGGATCGCTTCCTTCAATCTCGTGACGTTCTACCATGTTAATGATTTCTCCATCTTTTAAAATAGCAAATGAAGGAGAAGATGGTGCAAATCCAGTGAAATAAGAACGCGCTTTTGCAGTGGCTTCTTTATCCTGTCCCGCAAAAACCGTTACAAGATGATCAGGAGTCTTCTCGTTAGTAATCGCCATCTTGGCAGCTGGACGTGCCACGCCTCCTGCACAGCCACATACAGAGTTGACCATCACAAGCGTTGTACCTTTGCTTGTTACAACCTCTTCGACCTCTTCAGGTGTAGTTAATTCTTTATATCCCGCTGCTTTGATCTCTTCACGAGCTGTTGCCACAACATCGTTCATAAATAGATTAAAATCCATCGACATTCCATATTCCTCCCTTAATTCAAATCGCCTTCTTTCTTATTGTATCGCGAATCACGATACTTTTCCAAGAAACGCTTTCATCCATCGAAAAAACAGCCATCCTTTAAGATGGCTGTTCATGTTAATAGACAGACGTTTTCTCTTTTGAGATTGTTTCTAGGTTTTCTTTCACTCGAGCAAGGAACTTACCGCAAATCATCCCATCAAGTACTCTGTGATCAAGAGAGAGGCAAAGGTTTACCATATCACGGACAGCAATCATGCCGTTGTTCATAACGACCGGACGCTTCACAATGCTCTCCACTTGAAGAATAGCAGCTTGCGGATAATTAATAATGCCCATAGATTGAACAGAACCAAATGATCCAGTGTTATTCACGGTGAACGTTCCACCTTGCATTTCTTCACCTTTTAGCTTACCAGTTTTTGCTTTTTGGGCAAGCTCTTTCACTTCACGAGCTATGCCTTTAATTGACTTTTCATCTGCATTCTTGATAACAGGAACGAAAAGAGACTCGTCTGTACCTACCGCAATCGAAATGTTAATATCTTTTTTCTGAACAATTTTATCGCCAGCCCACATTGAATTCATTTGAGGGAATTCTTTGAGTGCCTCAACGACAGCTTTAACAAAGAAAGCAAAGAACGTTAAACCATAGCCTTCTTTTTTCTTGAAATCATCTTTAATGCCATTACGGTATTCAACAAGATTTGTCACATCCACTTCCACCATTGTCCATGCGTGCGGAGCTTCATGCTTACTACGAAGCATATTGTTCGCAATGGCACGGCGAACGCCTGTAACTGGGATTTCAATGTCCCCCTCTGCTACAGGAACATCAGCGCCTTTTGTTTCTGGGACTGATTTGACTGGAGCTTTAGGAGCTTCACTCTTCTCTTCTTTTTTGTTTTCAGAAGGTGCTTGTTCTTGCTTCGGTGCTGGAACTTCACCTGAGTCAATTACCTTCTGGATATCTTTTCGGGTAATACGCCCACCTTTACCAGAACCGCTAATTTGTTCAAGGTCGATATTATTTTCCTGCGACATACGAAGAACTGCTGGTGAGTATCGACGTTTCATCGGCTGATCCTCATCCTGCTCTTTCTTTTCTTCAGAAATATTTTCTATCGCCTGTTGACCTGTTGACTCTTCCTGTTTTTCTTCTTTAGGTGCTCCACCTTCAACATCGATATAACAAACAAGTTCACCGACTTCAATCGTATCGCCTTCTTCAGCCACTAGTTCTTTAATAACTCCGGTATATGATGAAGGAACCTCTGCATTTACTTTATCTGTATTTACCTCTGCAATCGGATCATACTTATTTACAGAATCACCCACTTCGACGAGCCACTTTTCAATCGTTCCTTCTGTGACACTTTCTCCAAGTTGAGGCATCAGTATTTTTTCAACTGCCACAATAAACCCTCCACTTCTTCCAATCGTTTAGTATTCTGCTAATTCACGCATCGCTTTTTCAACTTTGTCAGGATTCAGCATAAAGTATTTTTCCATTGGTGGGGAATACGGCATAGCTGGTACATCCGGACCTGCTAAGCGCTGAATCGGTGCATCAAGATCAAAAAGACATTCTTCTGCAATGATTGCAGAAACTTCGCTAATAATACTTCCTTCTTTGTTGTCTTCCGTGACAAGAAGAACTTTACCAGTCTTTTTGGCTGCTTCTACTATTGCTTCGCGATCAAGTGGATAAACTGTACGAAGATCGAGAACATGTGCAGAAATACCGTCTTTTTCTAGCTTCTCTGCTGCTTGAAGTGCAAAGTGTACACTTAGACCGTATGTAATGACAGTAATATCGTCACCTTCACGTTTCACATCTGCTTTTCCAATTGGAAGAGTATACTCTTCTTCAGGTACCTGGCCTTTAATCAAACGATACGCGCGCTTATGCTCGAAAAATAATACCGGATCGTTATCTCGAATGGCAGCTTTCAACAGACCTTTTGCATCATAAGGGGTAGAAGGCATCACAATTTTAAGTCCAGGGACATTAGCGAAAAGCGCTTCAACAGATTGCGAATGATAAAGTGCTCCGTGCACGCCACCACCATAAGGCGCACGAATGGTAATTGGGCAATCCCAATCGTTGTTTGATCGGTATCGTATTTTAGCTGCTTCGGAAACAATTTGGTTAACTGCCGGCATAATGAAATCAGCAAACTGCATTTCTGCAACTGGTCGCATTCCGTACATCGCAGCTCCAATGCCAACACCAGCAATCGCTGATTCTGCAAGTGGTGTATCAATGACACGGTGTTCACCAAACTCATCATAAAGTCCGTCCGTTGCGCGGAAAACACCACCGCGAACACCAACATCCTCGCCTAAAACAAAAACTTTCTCGTCGCGCTGCATTTCTTCTCTTAAGGCCTGGGTTATCGCTTGAATATATGAAATAACTGGCATAATGGTTCCTCCTTACTCTCCGTATACATGCTTCATTGCATCTTCAGCCGGTGCATAATCCGCATTTTCTGCGTACTCTGTTGCTTCATCTACTTCTTTTTGAACACGTTCGTGAATTTCTTTTTCAATTTCATCAGTCAGAACGCCAACTTCTTTTAAATAAGCCGCAAATGTAATGATCGCATCCTTTTTCTTCGCTTCTTCCACTTCTTCACGTGTGCGATAGGCGCGATCGTCGTCATCACTGGAGTGTGGTGTTAAACGATAAGATACTGTCTCAATTAATGTCGGACCATCCCCTCGACGGCCTCTTTCTACCGCTTCTTTTGCAGCTTCATAGACTGCAAGAGGATCATTTCCATCTACCGTAATGCCCGGCATTCCATATCCAATTGCACGATCAGACACTTTCTCACAAGCTAACTGCTTGGATACTGGAACGGAAATAGCATATTTGTTATTTTCACATACAAATAAGACTGGTAACTTATGCACACCTGCAAAGTTCGCTGCCTCATGAAAATCACCTTGATTGGATGACCCTTCTCCGAATGAACAGAACGTGACAAGGTCTTTTCCTTCCATGCGGCCCGCTAGAGCAAAACCAACGGCATGAGGCACTTGTGTTGTTACAGGAGAGGAACCGGTAATGATGTTATTTTTTTTCTGTCCAAAGTGACCCGGCATTTGGCGACCAGCTGAGTTTGGATCTTCCGCTTTTGCAAATCCTGAAAGCATCAAGTCCTTTGCTGTCATGCCAAATGAGAGGACAACACCCATATCACGATAATATGGTGCAACAAAATCCTTCTCTGGATCCATTGCAAATGCAGATCCGACCTGTGCCGCTTCTTGACCCTGACAAGAAATAACGAATGGAATTTTTCCAGCGCGGTTTAGTAACCACATACGTTCATCGATCTTTCGAGCCATCAACATTGTTTCAAACATTTCAAGCACTCTTTCATCTGAAAGTCCTAATGCTTCATGACGATTTTCAGCCATATTGTTTTACCTCCTTAAATAAACCTTTTATTAAGAATGAATTGCTTTTCCATCCACTGCAAGAGCAGCTTCACCGATTGCTTCAGAAAGTGTAGGGTGAGGATGAATGGTATGGGCTACTTCCCATGAAGCTGCATCAAGGACTTTTGCTAAACCTGCTTCAGAAATCATATCCGTTACATGAGGTCCAATCATATGTACACCTAGAAGATCCTCATTATCTGCATCCGCTACAATTTTTACAAATCCATCAGATTCACCAAATACAAGCGCTTTACCAATGGCTTTAAAAGGAAACTTCCCAATTTTCACAGTATGCCCCTTTTCTCTTGCTTGGGCTTCGGTTAAACCTACACTCGCCATTTCAGGACTGCTATAAATACAGCTAGAAACCTGTGTGTAATCAATTGGTTCTGGATCTTGATCTGCTAAATGTTCTACGGCTGTTATCCCTTCATGTGAAGCCACATGCGCAAGCTGCATACCACCGATCACATCACCGATCGCATAAATATGAGATTCTTTTGTTTGATAATATTCATTGGTTTGGATGACGCCTTTATCTACTTCGATCGTTGTGTTTTCAAGACCGATGTTTTTCACGTTTGCTTCTCGTCCTACCGATACGAGCATCTTATCTGCCGTAAATGTTTTCGTTTCTCCCTCATGTTCCGCTTGAATAGATACACCCTGATCTTTTGTTAAAGAATCACCCATTACTTTTGCACCAGTAAAGAGCTTAATTCCTTTTTTCTTCATAAGCTTGTGTGCTTCTTTAGAGATATCTTTGTCTTCCGTTGGGACGATTCGATCGGCATATTCGAGTACAGTGACCTCTACCCCAAAATCAACAAGCATGGATGCCCACTCAATTCCAATAACACCGCCGCCGACAATGATAATAGAAGATGGGAGGCTTTCCATTTGAAGGGCTTCATCTGATGTCATCACATACTCTCCATCTACCTCAAGTCCTGGAAGCGTGCGTGGCTTTGAACCAGTTGCAATAATAACGTTTTTAGGAATCAACATTTCATTTTCTTCCCCATTATTCATCTCAACTGAAACTGTTCCGGGCATTGGAGAGAATATTGATGGTCCAAGAATTCGACCGAATCCTTCAAACACATCAATTTTTCCTTGTTTCATAAGGTGCTTCACGCCATTATGAAGCTGATCAACAATGCCTTGCTTTCGTTCCTGAACTTTTTTAAAGTCTAATGCAATTTCCTTTGCCATGACACCAAATTTCTCGCCATGCTTCGCTGTGGCATAGACTTCAGCACTGCGAAGCAATGCTTTACTTGGAATACATCCACGATGCAAACATGTACCACCTAGTTCCCGCTTTTCAACAATTGCCGTTTTTAGACCTAACTGGGAAGCACGAATGGCAGCAACATAGCCCCCAGTACCTCCACCCATTATGACAAGATCATATTCTTCAGCCATTCAAATTCTCCTTTGTTGAACGTTTTATTCCACATTGTTCTTAAACAAGATACTTTACACATCGCATAAACAAACACTATACGATCGATTCGATTGAAGTAACTGGGTAAACTTTCGCTTGTTCTTCTTCTCTTAACACTCGTAATCCACCTTCAGCTAAGGCCTGGAGCTCATTTTCACCTGGATGAACGATTACATCAGCAATCCATTTGATTTGCTCAGTTATTTGAGATACAAATTGCTTTCCATAAGCGAGCCCACCTGTTAAAACAATCGCATCTACTTCTCCTGCAAGAACAGCACTAGCCGCTCCAATCTCTTTAGCTACCTGATACGCCATGGCATCAAAAATTAGTTTCGCTTTCTCATCGCCATTATGAATTCGCTGCTCAACTTTCACGGCATCGTTTGTCCCAAGATAACCAACGTACCCTGCTTGTCCAACAAGCTTCTTCATGATCTCATCAGCGTAATACTCTCCGGAAAAACACATCGAGACAAGATCACCAACCGGAACTGTACCAGCCCGTTCTGGTGAGAATGGACCTTCACCGTGCAATCCATTATTCACATCCACGACTTTTCCTTTACGATGGGCTCCAACGGTTATCCCGCCCCCCATATGAGTTACAATAAGGTTAAGATTTTCGTATTTACTGTTTAATTGAGAAGCCACTCGTCTTGCTACAGCTTTTTGGTTTAATGCATGGAAAATACTTTTACGCTCAATTTCTGGTACTCCAGAAATTCGTGCAACATCTTGCAGTTCATCTACAACCACAGGATCTACTATAAAGGATGAGATATTGAGCTGTTCAGCAATTTCAAAAGCAATTATCCCCCCTAAATTGGAAGCGTGTTCACCTGAAAAACCATTACGTAAATCTTCAAGCATACGTTCATTAACCGCATATGTTCCACCTTCAATTGGGCGCAATAACCCTCCACGTCCTACGACAGCAGACAGTCTCGAAATGTTAATATCTTCTTCGTCTAAAGCTTCAAGAATGGTGTTTTTCCTAAACTCATATTGATCGATGATGGATTTAAATTGGTTGATTTCATCTGTATCGTGCCGTAATGATTTCTCAAATACGGCACGTTCATTATCAAAAACGCCTATTTTTGTTGATGTTGACCCAGGATTAATTACCAGAAGTCGATATACTTTATCTGTCACTCCGAACCCTCCGTTTATCTACGATGACCTAAAATATGCTGAGAGTTCATTAAGAATTGACTTCTTGATTGCTTCATTTGCTCAATTCTTTCTTCAGCAAGACGGTCTGCAGCTGCATAAGTTGGAATGCCATCACGTTTTGAAATCTCAATTACTTTTGAAATCGTGTCATAAATTCCATCAACGCGTTTCATTGCTCGATCGCGATTATAGCCATAAAGCTCATCTGCAACGTTAATCACGCCACCTGCGTTAATAACATAGTCAGGCGCATAGACAATGCCCATTTCGTGAATTTGATCACCGTGAGTTGTTTCACGAAGCTGATTGTTTGCTGCACCCGCAATAACCTTTGCTTTAATTCTGTTGATCGTATCGTCATTAATAATGGCACCAAGTGCGCACGGAGCGAAAATATCGCAGTCGACATCATAAATATCATCCGGATCAACTGCTTTGGCACCGAAGTCAGTTACAGCGCGATCAACTGATTCTTTGTTGATATCAGTTACTACTAGAGAAGCGCCTTCTTCGTGAAGGTGTTTGCAAAGGTTATATGCAACATTCCCAACACCCTGTACAGCTACTGTTTTACCTTGTAATGAATCAGTACCAAATGCTTCCTTAGCTGCTGCTTTCATTCCCACATAAACCCCATACGCAGTAACTGGAGAAGGATTACCAGAAGAGCCAAATGCAGGTGAAATGCCAGTTACATATTCTGTTTCTTCATGAATTGTATCCATGTCTTGAACTGTGGTACCTACATCTTCTGCCGTAATGTATCGACCGTTTAATCCTTGAATGTAACGTCCAAATGCTCGGAACATGGCTTCATTTTTATCTTTACGAGGATCCCCAATAATAACCGTTTTTCCTCCTCCAAGATTTAAACCTGCTGCAGCATTTTTGTAAGTCATTCCTTTAGCTAGACGAAGCGCATCCTCAAATGCAGCTTCTTCAGAAGCGTATGTCCACATTCTTGTTCCACCAAGAGCTGGTCCAAGGGTTGTATCATGAATCGCAATAATTGCTTTTAATCCTGAAGCTTTATCCTGACAAACAACCACTTGTTCATAATCGTATTTCTCCATATAAGTAAAAAGTTCCATAAGTAATCTTCCTCTCTGTTATCTTCTAGTTATTTAGCTGAACTTACTGCGAGCGCGATACTATATACTTTACTTTCTGAACTATCTGCTCGAGAAGTTAAGACAATCGGTGCTTTAGCGCCTGCAATCACTCCTCCTACTTTTGCATGTGCAAAGTAGACGAGTGATTTATAGAGTGCATTCCCTACTTCGATAGAAGGAACAAGAAGAATGTCTGCTTTTCCCGCTACTTCACTGTGTATTCCTTTTTGTTCTGCCGCTTTTTCGGAAATAGCATTATCCAATGCAAGTGGCCCATCAATTAAGCAGTCAGAAATCTGACCTCGTTTATTCATCTGTGTCAGTGCTGAGGCATCAAGTGTTGCTTGCATAGCAGGATTAACCACTTCTACCGCAGCCAGTGGGACAACTTTTGGCAGCTCAATTCCAATGCTTCTCGCGATAGATACTGCGTTCTTAACGATTTCAACCTTTTGCGTTAAATCGGGTTCAATATTCATTCCTGAGTCTGTTACAAAAATTAGTCTTTCGTAGCCTTCGATATCAAAAGCAGCTACGTGAGAAAGGACTTTTCCTTTTCGCAAACCATATTCTTTATTCAATACTTCCTTTAAAATCACCGAGGTAGATACCATCCCTTTCATCAACACATCGGCTTCTCCATTACTTACGGCTTTAACGGCCATTCGTGAAGCCTCTTGCTCTGATTCCACATGGACAATTTGAAGGAATGGTGATTCATTTAATCCCTCCTCGGCTAACATTCGTTTCAGTTCGTGCTGATCACCGTATAGAATGAATGAAGCCAGCTGCATCATAATAGCTTTGCGAACTGCTTCAATCACTCCTTTATCTGCTGCAGCAGCAAGGGCAACTGTTTTGTTAGGCTGTTCGGATAGATCATTCACAAGTTGTTCTAGATTCATCGGTGTCCTCCTTTTACGCCATCATACTATTATGCAAGTTCCGTGCCAATTTTAAATTCTTACTGCAACTGGGTTTGAGTTGAATCGACCATGCAACAAATTGCACATCGCGCAAATCATTGCATGCTAGACTTTTCAATTCCGTGTTTCTCCATTTTATAATATAAATTACGAAGAGACACACCCAACGCCCTGGCGGTCGCCGTCTTATTTCCCTCATAAAGTTCAAGCGTCTGACGAATTGTTTTCTTTTCAAATTCATCAACTAACTGAGATAGCATCTTATCAGGGGTTCTTTCGACCGACAGAAGTTCAGCATCTTTCTTTTCACTTAATAGCGAAGGAAGATGGTGTAATTCGATCATCGTTTCTGAAACATCCATGTGAATCACAATTCTTCCCAAAACGTTTTCAAACTCCCTAACGTTCCCTGGCCAGTCATAAGATTTTAAATAGTCCACAGCTGCTGGGGTTACCCCTCTCACATTTCTTCCATAATCTTGATTGATTTTTGTTAGTAAATGTTTCGCAAGGGCTGCAATATCTTCTTTCCGTTGTCTCAATGGAGCTATTTGAATCGGCAGGCGATTTAATCGATAGTATAAATCTTCCCTAAACGAACCATCGATTATTCTTTTTTCAAGTTTCGCATTCGTCGCAGCGATGATTCTTACATTAATTGAAATCGGCTTCGCCCCACCCACTCGTACAATTTCACGTTCCTGCAGTACGCGAAGGAGCTTTGCCTGCGTCCCTAAAGACACTTCTCCAATTTCATCTAAAAAAATGCTCCCACCGTTCGCTTCCTCAAAAAGCCCTCGTTTACCACCTTGTCGGGCACCCGAAAACGCTCCATCCTCATAACCAAAAAGTTCACTTTCAAATAGGGATTCAGAAATAGCGGCGCAATTCACCCTGACAAATTTGTTATATTTACGATCACTTGCATTATGTATGGCATGTGCAAATAATTCCTTCCCTGTACCCGATTCCCCGCGAAGAAGTACGGTCGCTGGAGTAGAGGCAGCTAGTTTAGCTTGCTGAACAGAAAAAGTCATCTCATCTGATTTCCCTATTATATCTTCAAAGGAATACTTTGCTTCTAACGTTCTAATAATTTGCCTGGCTCGTTGTAGTTGGTTATTCAGAGAGTGTAATTCTGAAATATCATGAATAACTCCTACACTTCCTTTCAAACGTCCATCAACAATAACAGGCGAAACATTGACAACGACTTCTCTTTTTTTAGGACCAACTTTCATCTGCACACCGCGCACAGGCTTTCTTGTTCTAAGCACACGCATATGCATGCTTTCACCTTCAGATATGTCGGTATTTGCCGGTTTGCCGATAACCTCATCACGGCTGAGACCCGTTAACCTAGTATAAGCCGGATTGATCATAAGTCCTTTTCCGTTTTCATCTACAACAGAAATTGCTTCGTCGGAGGATTGTATAATGGCTTCAAGCATTGATTGAATACTTTTTAAATTTGTTACCTCTTGTGCCATCTGCTCGATTGCCGTCATGTCTTTAAAAACAGCCAGTGCGCCGATTCGGCTTCCTTCATCGTCAAACATCGGAATTCTTGTCGTAATTATTTTCTTTCCGTTTGGTAGCAACTGTTCTTGATTAATTTCAGCTTTTCCAGACGAAAGAACACGAGGTAGCATACTAGAAGCCATCAGAGATCCAATTACTCTTCCATCAGCCTGCTCTTTGCTAATCCCAGTAATTTTCTCAGCACTGCGATTAAACAACGTTACTTCCTCATGGACATTAACCGCAATCATTCCGTCATGTGTCGAATCTAAGATGATTTCCTGTTGTTTAGATTGATGAAGCAATGTATCAATTAACACTTCTTTTTCTTCGATTAACTTTAAAACAATATTTGCTACTGATCCGGGAATTAAAACAGTATGCTTTTCTCGCTTGTCTCTGATTTCCTCAAAAACCGCTTCATCTCCAGTAGCTTCTACAATGACATCGATTTCAAAATGTTCTAATGCCACTTTCCAGTCTTCAAAGACATCAATCCCACTATTACGAGCCTTAAGTATACCAGGTGCGTCTTGGTTACAATCCACCATCGCAATAACTTCCATCATTTTGGTTTCCTGCAATATCTCCAGAAGCGCCACTCCACCTTTTCCAGCACCTACAATCATACATGTTCGCAACTCTTCATCACCTGCATCCTATACATGCAATATATTTCATACTAATCATACATCTATTTTATATTTTTGACAAATCATGCACGGTTATCGCCATTGTTTTTTTGTTAGTTATAGACATACATAGACACTTCATGCAGACTTCGCTACAATAGCACTAGTGAAGTATGGAAAGGGTGCACCAGTAATGAGGTTAGTGGCTTTACTTGTTGTCTTAATTCCCGGAATCATTGGTGTTATTGGTATTAAATTAATGAGAGATGTTCTTTTCGGAGTGTTAAATCCACCGTTTACTTCTCTTATCGTTCAATTTATTCTCGGTCTCGTTTTCCTTATCGCTGGTCTTGCTTTCGTTGGCGGGTTTATTTTTTATAGAGATCGTAAACGAAATAAAGTACAACCGAGATTTTCGTCAAAAAAATAATAATCAAACAAAAAACAAAACCCCTTTCGAAGAAAGGGGTTTTGTTTTTTAATGATAAACATTTTAAAAATGTAATAATTTTTAAGGTGAAAGCAAGCTTACCTGCTATGGGAATAATTATCCATGTTATGCTCAATCCGTAGCTTATCAGCAACCATCGCGATAAATTCACTATTGGTCGGCTTCGCTTTCGACATGCTTACAGTATAACCAAATAAGTTCGAAATCGACTCTACATTCCCTCTACTCCAAGCAACTTCAATAGCATGACGAATCGCGCGTTCAACTCGGGATGAAGTCGTATTAAACTTTTTCGCAATATCAGGATAAAGCACTTTTGTAATCGAGCCTAATAATTCAATGTCATTATAAACCATCGTAATGGCTTCTCTTAAGTACATATAACCTTTAATATGTGCTGGTACACCAATTTCATGAATGATGCTCGTGATACTTGCATCAAGGTTTCTAGGACGACTTTCACGTTGCGGTCGCTTATACGATCCGCTATTTGTAGTAAACGTGGTTTTCTTGCCACTAACCTGCCTGACGTGACTTGCTAAATTATCCATATCAAACGGCTTTAGAATAAAGTAAGAGGCTCCTAAATCAACAGCTTTTTTAGTAACATCTTCCTGACCAAATGCAGTAAGCATAATAACACTACAAGTGTAATTCATTTCTCTTAGTCGTTCGAGAACTGCAAGACCATCTAGGTGCGGCATAATAATATCAAGTACCAGTACATCAGGCTCTTGATCTTCAAGTACTTCTAAGCATTCCTGCCCATTGGAAGCGGTTCCGACTACCTCCATATCCTCTTGTCGTGACATATATTCCTCAATCAAATTAACCAATTCACGATTGTCATCAGCTAAGCACACTTTAATTTTTTGCACGGCTCCGTCTCTCCTTCCACAAGTTTGGTTACCGTAGTAGTATAGAAATTCAACGGAAGTTATAAATTTCCTCTAAAATTTCTAAAAACATTTAAAAACAATATTAATTCTCCATTAATCTTGAGTATCCTTCAATTTACTACATATAACAACACTTTCTGAATTCTCTTTCAATTTTGTCGAATTTTCTTCATCCAAAGTATACCATGGTTTGAAAACGAAAGAAAGCGAACATTGAGCTTTTTTAGCTCGCCGTTCGCTTCTCATTACGACTTTCTTCATAAATATTTATTCCTGCTTCTTCCAACATCCATTCTATATGAACGCCATAGCCTGAAGTGGAATCATTTACAAATACATGAGTAACTGCTCCAATCACTTTTCCATCTTGAATAATTGGACTTCCACTCATCCCTTGAACGATGCCACCGGTTTCTTTTAATAACTCTGGATCCGTTACTTTAATAACCATCCCTTTTGTAGCAGGAAACTTTTGAGGAATTGAACTGATGACTTCTACATCATATTCCTTTACCTCACTGCCTTTTACTACCGTCAATATTTTTGCTGGACCTTCTTTTACTTGATGAGAAAGTGCAATTGGCATTGGTTGATCATACATGCCTTTTTTCACTTCTTTATTCATTTCACCAAAAATACCAAATGGGCTATTTCGGGTAATTGTACCAAGCTTTTGATCTGTTTTAGAAAACCTAGCTAATTTTTCTCCAGGATGTCCATTACTTCCTTTTTCAATTGATGTAACAGAAGAAGGGTATATCTCACCACGGTTTACGACAATTGGTTTTTTCGTATCCATATCAGAAATAACATGGCCAAGAGCACCATATTTTTTTGAATCAGGATGATAAAACGTTAACGTACCCACTCCTGCTGCAGAATCACGTATATATAATCCAATTCGATAAGCTTCATTTTGTTTGTCTTTAACCGGGACCAATTTCTTACTAAGTTCTTCATTTTCTCTAACAATTGTCACTTCTAAGGCATTTCCATTGCTTCCAGCCTTTTTAACAATCGAGCCTATGTCACTCATTTTTTGAACAGCTTGACCATTTATCTTAGTGATAATATCGCCTACTTGAATGTCTGCTATTTCTCCAGGTGACCGATCGCCCTGATTCGTATGAATCAAATGATGACCTACAACAAGAACACCACGCGTGTTTAGCTTAACACCGATTGATTGTCCACCAGGGATCACTTTAAAGTCTGGAAGAACTTTTACATCAACTTTCTTGACTGGAATCTTTCCAACAGTTAAATCCAGGATATCTGAACCGCTTTTGTCTCCGTTAACCGTTAATTCTTTTCCATGTGGATCCAAACTTGCCACTTCATTGCTTCCAAGTGTTGCAACGGCAGGAATAACAGATGAAATTTTCGTTTGATCTCCTTCAAACATGATAATCTCATTTGGAATGGATAAAAATAATTGTACTGGTTTTGAAAAGCCGAGTCCGACTAAAACTCCAAGGAGAACTAAACCCAACAACTTACGAAACATCTCTATCTTCAATCCTTCACTCTCCTCGCTCTTGCTCACACCTCCAACATGGCTGTATCTATAATTTTGCCTTGAGACGCCGTTATTATAACCTCTAAAAATGAAAATGCTACCCTGAGTTGGATAGCATTTCAAATCATGATTTAATTTGGTTTGCTTGATGCAACAATTCTTTTGCATGTTTCTTCGTAAGCTCCGTCATCTCAGCACCAGCAATCATTCTTCCAAGTTCTTCAATTTGTTCATCAGCACTTAAATTCCCAACACTTGTCTTTGTTCGACCTTCACCTGTTTCTTCTTTCGAAATATAAAGGTGATGATCTGCCATAGCAGCTACTTGAGGAAGGTGGGTAATAACAAGAACCTGGGACCCGGAAGAAAGACGCTGAATCTTTTCTGCCATGGCTTGAGCCACCCTTCCACTTACTCCTGTATCTACCTCGTCAAATATAATGGAAGTAATGCCCTGATGCTTCGAGAAAATGGACTTTAATGCTAACATGATACGAGATAACTCACCACCAGAAGCCGTTTTTGATAGCTCTTTCAACGGCTCACCTGGATTCGTAGAAATCATAAAGTCAATATCATCTTGTCCGGACCTATGAAAGAAATCTTTTTTACTTTCATCAGACCCATTGAAATGAATTGCAAATTCTGTTTTTTCCATATAAAGATCTCTAAGCTCATGATGAATTGATGCGACAAGCTCACCAGCTACTTTTTTACGTAGACCGGTCAAATTATCAGCCTCTACAGTTAGATCGGCTTTAATGCCCTTTAAATCAGACTGGAGCTCGTCTACGCGGCCTTCCCTGTTTAATAACTCGTCTACTTCATCTTCAATTGAAGCCGCATACTCCAATATTTCTTCTACAGAATCCCCATACTTTCGCTTTAATATTTGGATTTCGTTTAGTCTCTCTTCTACAAAATCTAGTCGTGCTGGATCAAACTCAAGTTGATCACGATATGTATTTAATTTACCTGCCGTCTCTTCAAGAAGATAAAATTGATTAGCGACCTCTTCGTGATAACCACGCAACTCCTCATCAAGGTCAACAACTGACTCAAGTTGTGACATCGCTAGCCCAACCCAATCTAACCCTTTATTATCTCCATGAAGGGAATCATAAACATCCTGAAGCGCAGAGAATAACTTTTCAAAATTTCCTAATCGCAATTTCTCTTCCATTAATTCATCATCTTCATTTGGAGAAAGTTCAGCTTTCGTGATTTCTTCAAGTTGGTATTGGATTAAATCAAGTCTATGAGCCATTTGCTGTTCATTTTCAGTTAGATTCTTCATTTGTTGCTGAATTTTTTTGTATCTTTGAAAAACCTCTCTATATTCCAAGAGAGCTGGCCCAATGGATCGGTCTCCAAACTGATCGAGTAAAGTAAGGTGCTTATCTGATTGCATTAAATCCTGATGTTCATGTTGTCCGTGGATATCAATAAGCGTTTGACCAATCTCTCGCAAAATGCCAAGTGTGACTAACTTCCCATTCACACGACAAATGCTTTTTCCAGCATGTGATATGTCACGGCGTAACACCACCATGTCATCTGTAAACTCAATTCCTACATCTTCAAGTTTTTGCACTGTTGGATGGTTCGGCTCAATATGAAATAATCCTTCAATTTCTGCTTTCTTCGTTCCATAACGCACGAATTCAGCTGAACCTCTCCCTCCAACTAAAAGCCCTATGGCATCAATAATAATGGATTTGCCAGCGCCTGTTTCTCCAGTAAGAACGGTTAACCCACGCTCAAATGAAACGGTTATCGCTTCTATGATCGCAAAATTACGAATGGATAGTTCCGCTAACATATTCTCCCACCTTCAAAGATCTTCATTCATTATTCTAAAGCATATCAATAAAACGTTGTGATAACATTGGAGCCGCATCCGCACTTTTACAAATAATTAGAATCGTATCATCGCCGCTAATATTCCCCATAATCTCTTCCCAGTCTAGATTATCAATTAGCGCACCAATGGCATTGGCGTTTCCAGGAAGCGTTTTCATTACAATAAGATGATCTGCATGATCTATACTAATAAACGCGTCCGTTAATGTTCTCTTTAATTTTTGAAGCGGATTAAAGCGCTGATCTGCTGGCAGACTGTATTTATACCTGCCATCGATTGTTGGCACTTTAACAAGATGAAGCTCTTTAATATCTCTTGAAACCGTTGCTTGAGTAACATTAAAACCTGCACTTTTTAGACAATAAACAAGCTCATCCTGAGTCTCAACATCTTGATTCGCAATCATTTCACGTATTTTGATATGGCGTTGCCCTTTATTCATTGTATAACCTCCGGCAAGTAAAATCTGACAGCCTTATTATATAGCCCTATTCGTCTTTTGTATAGACCCTCATAAATATTCACTCGCAACTTCCGTTTGCTTCCAATTCAAAATGCCCAGTGGAATGATGAACGAGAAAAAGGACACACCTCGTGCATCCTCTATAGTTTCTGATGTGCTTCTTCAACAACCTCTTCAGCAGAAGGAACATTTTCGATGATGGCGTCCTGTTTCCAGCCAAGATATAATAAAAATTCGATATTTCCTTCCCCACCAGTAATAGGTGAATAGGATATACCGTTAACTTTATAGCCTTCTCGTTCAGCAAAATCCATCATTTCTTTCAGTACTCGATGATGAATTTTTTTATCACGAACAATTCCCTTTTTACCTACTTCTCCACGCCCCGCTTCAAATTGCGGTTTGACAAGGGCGATGACTTCCCCATTTTCTTTCAAAATCTCTTTTAAAACAGGTAAGATTAACTTTAAAGAAATGAACGAAACATCAATTGTGGCTAGATCAGGAAGTCCTTGTTCAAAATCCTCTCTGACCGCATATCGAAAATTCGTTCTTTCTTTCACTACCACACGATCGTCTACACGCAGCTTCCATGCAAGTTGATTATAACCCACATCAAGTGCATAAACGAGTGAAGCACCATTTTGAAGTGCACAGTCGGTAAACCCTCCGGTAGAAGAGCCAATATCTAAAACAATTTTGTTTTTCGGATCAAGAGAGAAGACGTCGATCGCCTTCTCTAACTTTAAACCGCCGCGCCCAACATAACGTAACGTATCCCCTTTAATTTGAAGAAGGATATCTTCTGACACTTTCATTCCTGGTTTGTCCATTCTTTCCGTCTCTGAAAAGACAAGACCCGCCATAATCGCTCTCTTTGCTTTTTCTCTCGTATCAATTAAACCTCGATTGACAAGGAGTACATCCAGTCTTTCTTTTTTTGCCATGCTCTTTTATGCCCTCTTTTGTTTAGCTGGAATCATTTTCTTCGCTTTCTCAGCAATATCATCTGAAGTTAATCCAATTTCTTTTAATAACTCGCCTACACTGCCGTGTTCAATATAAGCATCCGGAATTCCCATTCGTTGAATACTTCCATGCTGATAGCCACTGTCATTGACATATTCAAGAATGGCACTTCCAAATCCACCTTGGAGTATAGCTTCTTCAACTGTAAGCATTGGTATTCCTTCTTGCATGAGATCTGCAATCATTTTCTCATCGAGAGGTTTTATGAAACGAGCATTAATAACTCGAGCTGAAACACCCTCTTTTTCTAACTTCTCAGCTGCACTTAGGAGATCTTGCAGGGTAGGACCAAACGATAATAGCGCAATATCTGTACCTTCACGAATAACTTCCCAGCTACCAATTGGAATTTCTTTTAGTTCTTGATCCATCTTTGTTCCAATGCCATTTCCCCTAGGATATCGCACTGCAATTGGTCCCTGATTGTATTTCAGTCCAGTATAAACCATATGCTGTAATTCGTTTTCATCTTTCGCCATCATGAGCACCATATTTGGCAAGTGTCTGAGAAAAGAAATATCGAAAACGCCCTGGTGCGTTTCACCATCTGCTCCAACAAGACCAGAGCGATCAATTGCAAGGAAAACGTTCAGGTTTTGTCTGCATACATCATGAACAAGCTGGTCATACGCTCTTTGAAGAAACGTAGAATAGATCGATAAAACCGGTTTTAACTCCTGAGTTGCTAGCCCTGCGGCCATTGTAGTAGCATGCTGTTCAGCAATCCCAACATCAAAAAGCCTTTCTGGGAATTGCTTTTCAAATGCTTCCCATTTAGATCCTACTGTCATTGCAGGCGTGATTACTGAGATGCGATCATCCTTCTCAGCAAGCTTTCGCACTGTTTCACTAACCACTTTGCTATAACCAGGCGCTGCGACTTTCGGTTTAATTTGTTCTCCTGCTTCTATTTTGTATGGACTCACACCGTGCCATACGCCAATTTGATCGCTTTCTGCAGGTTGATAGCCTTTTCCTTTTTTCGTAAGTACGTGAATAAGGACTGGTCCTTTTGTCTTCTTAGCATACTTAATGTTTTCCATTAGTGCTTCGACATCATGACCATCTACCGGTCCAAGATAAGTAAATCCAAGTTCCTCAAAGAATATCCCGGAAACCAATAAATACTTCAAAGCATCTTTTACGCGCTCTGCTGTTGAAGCAAGTGCTCCTCCAAACGCAGGAATTTTCTTTAGTAGATACTCAAGCTCTTCCTTCGCTTTATGATATTTACCGGCTGTACGAAGCTTTCCTAAGATGTTATGAAGTGCACCTACATTTGGAGCAATGGACATTTCATTATCATTTAAAATAACAAGCATGTCTTTTTGCTCGTGGCCGATGTGGTTAAGCGCTTCTAGTGCCATCCCGCCTGTAAGAGCCCCATCACCAATAATAGCCACAACGTTTTCGTCTGTCCCTTTCATATCACGGGCAGCAGCCATCCCCATTGCTGCTGATAATGAGGTAGAACTATGACCTGTTTCCCAGACGTCATGCTCACTTTCATTTCGCTTCGGAAAGCCACAAAGCCCTTTATATTTTCGGAGGGTGTCAAATCTCGAAGCTCGTCCAGTGAGAATCTTATGAACGTATGCCTGGTGACCAACGTCCCAAATAAATTTATCTTTTGGACTATTATATATTTTATGAAGCACAATTGTCAGTTCAACTACGCCAAGATTGGGCCCCAGATGTCCACCAGTTTCGGAAAGTTTGTTAATTAAAAAACTTCTAATTTCTTCAGCAAGCTCGGTCATTTCGTTCATATCATAATTCTTTAGAAACTTAGGATTTTCAATCTTTTCTAAATCCATGGGAATGTCCTCCCCTTCTTATTTCGATTTACGGTTTCCCTTTTTCTTTTTGGATTGATTGTCTACCATCTTGATCTTAAATGTTTTTTCCACAAAGTATAAAAATCGTCCAACTTGAAAGATAATGCCTGTAGAAAAGTGGATGGCAAACGTTTTTCCGAGCGCTTTTCCTCCAACCGTTAACGCAGCGATAACGCTTGTAAATACGACTGATATTATATATTGAAACAAAGATCCGTCACTATGTCCAAGTTGAAGTGTCAATTGGACGACAACGGTTGCAGAGGCTGTACCGCTTATAATACCCGAAATGTCTCCAATTACATCATTACAGAAGCTAGCAACTCGGTCTGCATTACGTGTCACAAAAATCGCGTGCTTAGCACCAGTAAGGCGTTCAGCTGCCATTGCATGGAATGGCACTTCGTTTGCAGCAGTGGAAGCTACACCAATTGTATCAAAGAATATCCCAATTAGAACGATTAGTAGAACCACAACCATCCCAATTGCCCAGGAAACCCCACTTAATACCGCTGTTGATATAATTGAAAAAATAGCCGCTAACACAAGTGTGATAACGGCAATAGCTAAACTCCAGTTTATGGATTTTGATACGGAAGCTTTCATATCTACTCCTTGTCCATTATATAATCACATAAAAATAAGTATCCAACTAACAGGTCCTCAAGGAGTCAGTTCGTTTCCCCCTGTTCCCTGTTAATTGAATACCCCTGTTGTATTATGTATCGAAGAGTGGTCACTTAAAGAGTAAAGACTGCGGCTTAGGTCCAGTAGGTTTTCCCAGATCGATACCTAAACGTCGCCGTTCAGGCGGTTTCCCTTTACATCGGTCTTAGCGTAGTCACCATGCGCTAGACTGGATTACCACTTAGTCCGCACTATAATCCCCTTTAAGTGTCACTCGGAACAGTCTAGGAGTTTTCCTCAACAGTTCCACACATTTCCTAGCCTCTTTTGCAGAGCAGATTTCATATGGGTGGTAGGAAAAAAGCGGCCGGCCGAGCTGCAAATTTCCAATAATCCATAATCCCCTCTAGCTCCACTCAAGGCAGGCTACGCTGTTCAACTGCGTTCCCATGCAGCTGAAACAGGTTCATACCCCAATTCATAGCAGGCAGCGTTAACCGCTCTGCTACAAGAATGGGCCTCCGCGGAAGCAGGGTCAACGCCCACATGCCTTTGTGGATCGCCCTGCGACCTTAACTCCCAGCATCGACCCAAGTCTGGGCGACTCAAGCCAACACCAGGAACTTCATCGATGTGCCCTATGGCGGATTTTTAGGCCCGCCTTCAGAAATGGCGAACTGACTAGAATACTGCACCACTCAGTCTTATTTTATTATACCACACATTCGTTTTATGCTCAATTATGTGTTAGTGATCACGTTCTACGATAAATTTTGCAATAGATTGTAAGGTGCTTATTTCTACATTAGCAGCAGCAAGATGAGCTAACCCCTCTTTTGTATGGTAGTTGAGCTTTTCTTTCGCTCCTTCTAAAGAAAGAAGCTTCGGATAAGTACTTTTTTCGTTATTTTCATCACTACCCGGAAGTTTTCCAATCTTGCCTTCTTCTCCTTCTACATCCAGAATATCATCGCTAATTTGGAAGGAGAGGCCAATGTGTTCACCAAAAGCACGCAAATGCTCTCGTTGCTGATCTGTAGCATGACCGATGATTGCACCAGCCATGATAGAGAAAACAAGCAGCTTGCCCGTTTTATGATGATGAATGTACTCAAGTTGTTCCAGGGTTAACTCTTGTTTTTCACCATCTAAATCCGCCATTTGTCCCCCAACCATACCAGAAGGGCCGGCGGCGTGTGATAACAGTTTAATTAAATCAACTTTTTGTTCACTTGCTAAATTGGAATCTGCAATAAGCTCAAAACTCTGTGTTAACAAAGCATCTCCCGCAAGAATGGCGGTAGCTTCCCCAAATACGATATGGTTTGTCGGTTTACCTCGACGTAAATCATCATTGTCCATTGCAGGCAAATCATCATGAATGAGCGAGTACGTATGGATCATTTCAACTGCACACGCCACTGGAATGGCTTCCTTAGTCGATCGACCAAAGGCTTCTACCGTAGCCAGTAATAATATTGGACGTATTCTTTTTCCCCCTGCATGAATGGAATACAGCATTGCTTTCTTTAATGATTCTGGCATTTCAAGTCGTTCAATGTAGGCGGGAAGTTCTTCATCCAACAGTTGCTTGCATTCGTTCATATAGGATCTGAGATCTGAAGTCACACTTCATCCTCCTGCACAGAAAAACGCTTAATCTCACCGTTTTCTTCAACAATTTGATCCATTTTCCCTTCAACGGATTTCAGTTTCTCATGACATACATTTGATAAATTCATTCCTTCTTGAAAAAGAGAAATAGCCTTTTCAAGAGGGACATTTCCTTCTTCTAATGCCCCAACAATTTGTTCTAACTTTTCCATCGCTTCTTCAAATGTCGCGTTCTCATTTTTTTCCATTCGAATCACTCTCCTCTAATCCCCAAACATGGCAATCAATTTTTCCATCTGTCATTTCAAGTTTCAACACATCTCCAGGTTGAACCTGATGAACAGATTTAATGAGTTCTTCTTCTTTATATGCGAGGCTATACCCACGTTCCATTACTTTTAATGGGCTTAAAGCATTCAATTTTCCCGCAGCAAGTGAAAAATCACGTTGTTTCCCAAGTAAAACACGTTGCATTTCTTTATTTAACGAGTGTTTAAGCTCTCCAAGCTCTCGACTCGCCTCTTTAAGAAGTTTTTGTGGATGTTGTTTCATTAACTGCTTATGATTACGATCAACTCGCTCAGTCGTATAAGAAAGCAATCGTTTCATGTTTCTATGCATTCGTTCCACTTGTAAGTCGAGCTCCTGTTCCTTCTGTTTCAGTAGTTGGTCAGGATAACGAAAGGCATATGACTTTTGGAGATTTGACAATCGATCGCGATCGGTAGCTAACTTCTCTTGCATGACTCTCATTAGCCTATGTACTCTTTGGTCAACTCGCTCTTTCAATTCTACTACGCTAGGCACTGCTAATTCAGCTGCTCCAGTTGGCGTTGGTGCTCTTAAATCTGAAACAAAATCTGCAATTGTAAAGTCGGTTTCATGGCCAACGGCTGAAATAATCGGTACTTTAGAATTCGCTATACTTCTGGCAACTTCCTCTTCATTAAATGCCCATAATTCTTCTATCGATCCGCCACCACGCCCAACAATCAGCACATCGATCATTTTCATCGCATTTGCCATCTCAATCGCCTGAACAATTGATCCTTTTGCCCGATTTCCCTGAACCAGAACGGGAAACACCGTTATCCTTGCAGCAGGATAACGTCTTTTAATGGTGGTAAAAATATCTCGAATAGCTGCTCCAGTTGGGGAAGTGATAACACCAATTTCAGTAGGAAAGCGCGGTATTTGCTGTTTGAGGGTTTCTGAAAACAATCCTTCAAATTCGAGTTTTCGTTTTAATTCTTCATAAGCTAAATACAGATTTCCGATTCCATCGGGTTGCATTTCTTTAGCATACAACTGATATTGACCGTACGGTTCAAATACCGAAATTTCACCTCGAATGAGGACTTTCATGCCATTTTCCGGCTTGAATTTCATATGACGATTGTTCCCTGCGAACATGACTGCCTGAACACGGGATTTATCATCTTTCACAGTAAAATAAAGGTGTCCTCGATTGTGAAGCTTCACATTCGACAATTCACCACGTAACCAGACGTCTTGAAGTGCTGGCTCATTATCGATCATCCGCTTCACGTGTCTCGTAAGAGCTGTAACCGATATATAGCGATCCGCTTTCACAACGATCCCCTCCTAATGGTATTAGCTTTTTTGCATGATTTTAGAGAGGACTCCATTCACAAAACGTCCCGATTCTTCTCCACCGAACAATTTCGCTAGTTCAACCGCTTCATTCAAACTAACATTTACTGGAATATCATCTCTCACTACCATTTCGTATGTAGCCATTCGAAGAACTGAACGGTCTACATTACCAATTCGGCTAAAGGTCCAGTTAACAAGGTTCTCTTTAATGACTGCATCAATCTTTTCGAGATTCTCAAGCGTTCCGAAGACAAGCTCAGATAGAAACTCGTCACCTTCTCCCTCATTTAAAACGTGTTGCAGGGCCTCACGTGGATCGGTGTCTGTTACATCTATTTGAAACAATACCTGGATGGCTTTTTCTCTTGCATGTCTTCTTTTCATTGCTATACTCCCTTTACGCTTATATTGCTATACCAATAAATAATAGCATATTGTAGAGGACAAATACAGGTTTTGCAATGCCCAATTGTTTTCATATACTTGGCAACTTTCGTGAATCGGGCGGGTATAAGTAAAATTGGCTGGTGTCACATTCGAAAAAGAAGCAAAAAAATAAGCAGAGGGGACGTGCCCCGCTGCTTATTCTTCGTTTTCCAATTCTTTTTTATCAAATGTAATTCCAACAACGCTCACATTCACCGCGCTGATTTCTAGTGCAGTCATTGTAAGAAGCGCCTGTCGGATGTTTTCCTGCACCTTTTCACATACTTCTGGAATGGATAAGCCATAGCTCACCACAACGTATGCATCAAGAATAATGCCGTCCTCATCAAGTTCTACCTTAACACCTTTTCGATGATCCTTTCGCCCAAAGCGTTCGACAACACCTGAAGCAAAATTCCCTCTCATTTCTGCAACGCCGTCAACTTCTGAAGCAGCAATGCTCCCGATTACTTCAATAACTTCTGGTGATATTTCGACTTTTCCAAGCCCAGTATCGTGCTCTTCCATTTCAAATGATTGAAGTTCATTCATTTTGAACACCTCACTTAGAATTCGTTGATTGTTCTGTCAAATCATATTTCTCAAGAAATTTTGTATTAAAATTGCCACTCACAAATTTCTCATGATTCATTAAACGCATATGGAATGGAATGGTGGTTTTCACACCTTCCACGACAAATTCTCCAAGAGCACGCTTCATTCTAGCAATCGCTTCTTCTCTTGTATCAGCGTAGGTTATAAGCTTTGCAACCATTGAATCATAGAAGGGCAAAATGTCATAGCCAGGATAGACAGCAGAGTCTACACGGACCCCAAATCCACCTGGTGGAAGGTACATGTCAACCTTTCCAGGAGATGGCATGAATTTCTTGTCGGGATCTTCTGCATTGATCCGACATTCTATAGCCCACCCTTTAAATGTGACATCTTCCTGCTTATAACGTAACGTTTCATCTGATGCCGCTCGAATTTGCTCTTTAATCAGATCAATCCCTGTTACCATTTCAGTCACAGGATGCTCAACCTGTATGCGAGTATTCATTTCCATAAAATAAAAATTCCCTGTTGGCTCAAAAATAAACTCAACGGTTCCTGCACCAGAATATTGAACGGCTTTCGCAGCACGAACGGCAGCATCACCCATTTTCTTTCTGATTGATTCATCGAGAGCTGGCGAAGGGGTTTCCTCTACAAGCTTCTGCAAACGTCTTTGGATGGAGCAATCTCGCTCTCCAAGATGGATCGCATTGCCATGATTATCAGCAAGGACCTGGATTTCTACATGACGAAAATCTTCGATGAATTTCTCAATATAAACACCAGGATTTCCAAATGCCGTCGATGCTTCTTGCTGAGTGATATTGATTCCTTTTACTAATTCGTTTTCATCCTTAGCAATTCGAATCCCTTTACCTCCGCCGCCAGCAGTCGCTTTAATTATAACAGGGTATCCCATTTCATTCGCTAGAGCTACCGCTTCGTCTGCATCCTTCACGATTCCCTCTGAACCAGGTACAATCGGAACCCCTGCTTCCTTCATTGTTGTTCTAGCAACGTCCTTTGTACCCATCCGACTAATGGCCTCAGGGCTTGGTCCAATGAACGTAATATTGCACTCTCTACATAACTCTGCAAAGTCTGCATTTTCCGAAAGAAATCCATAACCAGGATGAATCGCATCAACACCGGTTACCGTTGCAATACTCATGATATTGGTGAAATTTAAATAGCTGTCTTTTGAAGCAGTTGGTCCTATGCAATAGGCTTCATCCGCTAGCCTAACGTGCAGGGCTTCTTTATCGGCTTGAGAATATACAGCAACTGTTTCAATACCAAGTTCTTCACAAGCACGAATAATCCGAACAGCAATTTCTCCTCGATTGGCTACAAGTACTTTCTTAATCTCCATAACATCATCACCTATGCTTTCACTAAGAACAGAGGTTGTCCGTATTCCACTAGCTGACCATCTTCAACTAGCATTTCTACGATTTCTCCATTTACCTCTGCTTCAATTTCATTAAAGAGCTTCATTGCTTCAATGATGCAGACCACGCTATCTTCAGAAACTTTCTCTCCCGTTTTCACGTAAAGTTCTGAATCAGGATTTGGACGCGCATAGAAGGTTCCAACCATTGGCGATTCAATTTTATGTAATGAGTCATCCTGTTTTTCTTCTTTTTCAACCGCTGCAGGTTCCTCTTTTACCGGGGAAGAAGCTGGTTGAGTAGACTCAACAGGCTGTTGTGCAATGGTTTGCTGCACAGGTTGTTGAACAGGTGCTTCAGCATATTGCACTTCATTTTTCTTTAATACGATCTTAGATCCATCACTTTCATATTCAAATTCATCAATGCTTGATTGATCAATTAGTTTGATCAATTCGCGAATTTCTTGAACTTTTAACAAGATTTCCACTCCCTGTCGTCTTTTTGCTAATTTTAATAGTAAGGAGGTTTTCTGTTTAGAAGACACGCTCCAACTTATAGCGATTATAGCATAATAAGGTTGATCATTAGTATCTCCCATAAAACTGACAATCCATCAAACCTCACAATTAAGACCATTATCTAACAGCTGGTCCTAAGCCTATTCATCATATCATATCTTACGGTTACTTGGTAGAAGGCAACATCGAACACCCTTCTTCACTAAGAGTAACAAATAAAGAAATCGTTTTCACTACTAATTTTCTTAGCGCTAATAAAAAAAGAGATGGAGTAACTCCCCCATCTCTATTTTGCCACTGGTTGAAATTCTACCGCTATTCGATGTCCATCGCCTAGCTGTTCTTCTGCAAGCACCATAATATTATTGGCTTCTTCATTCGATAGCTGATCCGCTTTGACAATAACTCTTACTTTTTCGTCATCGAGAGTATAAACGACTGCATCACTGTAACCTTCTGATTTTATCACGTTTTCTAAAACTGATTCCTTTTGAGATAATGCCATTAATTCTTGACGCTGTTCGTGCGCTTCATTTCTCAAGTCTGCCGAAGCCTCACTTGCAATGACAGCTGTATAGTCTTCAATCGCGGCATCTCGCTGTTCTTGAATCTCAAGTCTCAGTGC
Source organism: Guptibacillus hwajinpoensis (assembly GCF_020524165.1). Classification (GTDB taxonomy): domain Bacteria; phylum Bacillota; class Bacilli; order Bacillales; family Guptibacillaceae; genus Guptibacillus; species Guptibacillus hwajinpoensis_D. The sequence goes on along the minus strand of NZ_JAIVKU010000004.1, from coordinate 222,204 downwards.
AGCAAAGACTTCATCTCCTGAAACATTCATCGAAACGGATTCATCTTCAACACCGTTCGTTTCTTTTGCTTCCTCTCCTTTTACGCCTTCCTCGCTTTGCTCCTCTTGATCTCCCACAAATGCAACATTATCCGTACCAGGTGTCATGATATAATAAGCTGATAGAACAATAATTAAACTTAACATTGTTAATAACCATACTGTTTGCTTTTTTAAGACCATTTATGATTCCCCCTTTAGTTTTTTCGGCAAAACCATCACTCGATGACTTTTCACATCAAGTAGTCTCGTCACTGCATCAACGATCATTTTTTTCACTTCCATGTTTTCTGCTCCGACTGCCACGACAACAACACCTCTTACAACAGGCTTCTTTGTACTAACTACAATCGGACCCTGACCATTATCATTTTGAACAATAACAACTTGTTCATCACTTGATTGTTCCTCAATTTTTCTTGACCCTCCATCATTTGGAGATTCATAAGTATATTTATCAGTAGAAGTGCTGTTTTTTTCAACAACCTTTTGCTCAGTAGAATCTAAATTAACAATGACTGTGGCATCTGATACTCCAGCCACTTCGTCTAGCGCTTCCTTCAATTGTGTTTCATACATATTTTCATATTCTGACATTGTCGACGGACTGGACTTTTTTTGGCTAAAAACTTCTTCACTTTCTGAGGAGCTTCCCTGTTCATTAAATACATCCTGGCTAGGATCAGGTGTCGAGAAGAAACTGCCGGAAAACATGAAGATGATGCCAATGCCTGCAGCAATAATCAAGTAATAGATTGGAATTCCTTTTTTCTTCTTCGGTTTTTTTAATTGAGCTAGCCAGCTTGTTGGTTTCTCATCCACGTTCCTACTCTCCTCCTTTCACCTGAACGCCAACCTGGTTTGGATACAATCCCCATTTATCAGCTAGAAAATAAGCAACTTTTTTTGATCGTGCATCAGTTGAGTGAACTTCCTCTTCCTTAATTTCAGCTGACACTGTTACTGCTTCAATTTCCTGAACATCTGATTCTACTGCCTTGCTTACCGTGACTGCAATGTGTTCAATATTCTTTTCTCCCTCTCCATCTTGTAACTCAAGCCCTACCTGCGTGATTTCAAGATTAAACTGATCCCTCAACTCCTTTTCAACCTGGCTTTTCATTTGGACAGCCATTTGTTCTTCAATATATGCAGCATTGGATGCTTGTATTTCACTTTTCTTTGATTCTATCTGATTTTCCATCCTCACATCGGGAGTCGAATCTGTAAGAGCAGCAGATCTTAACATGGAATCAAAATCTTTTGTGAAAATCGTTAGAATAGGAGATAAGATTACTGCCATTAGCATTAAGCCGATGACCATTTTGACATATCGTTGCATATTCGAATTTGGCAACAGTAACTCAAGTACAGTAGCAAGTAAAATCAGAACAATGATATTCGTGATCCAGCCTGTAATAATGGCCACTTCACACCTCCTAACGCACCATTAACGTGATATTTCCAGATGCTATAATAATCGTTACCGCTAAAAAAAACATCAGTGATACGATAGCAAGTGCGGCAAAAATAAATAAAATGCTTTTTGATATCACATTAAGCGACTGAATGATTGGTCCGCCACCTAATGGTTGAATGACTGCCGCTGCGATGTTATAAATCAGCACTAATGATAAAACTTTTATGGCAGGGAAGGCACATATCATTAGTAAGATCACCACACCAGCTAGTCCTACAGTATTTTTCAAGAGGACTGAAGCACTAAGTACTGTATCCGTTGCGTCTGTAAACATCCTTCCTACGACAGGAATAAAATTACCTGTTACAAATTTAGCCGCTCGAATTGTAACCCCATCTGCAACGGCAGTTGATGCCCCCTGAACCGAGATAACACCTAAAAAAACTGCAAAAAATACCCCAAGTGTACCGATCGCTATATTCCGAATTAAATTAGATAACTGGGTTACTTTATACTGATCACTTATTGTACTTACAATGGCAAGAACGGCTGATAGAAAAAGCATCGGTAGCACAAACTTTTGAATCAACAATCCTCCTGTATTAACTAAAAATAATACGATCGGATGAAAAAATGCCACAGAAGCAACACCACCAACAGAAGCGATTAAAGCTAACAGCAGAGGAATTAACGCCAAAAGAAAACTCATCATGTTCGCAATTGCGGTTTCAGTATACTGAATCGCTACATGAAAACTATTAAGTGCAAGTATAATTAAAACCATATATATAATGCCGTATGCTACGGTGCTCACCGCTTTATGTTCAAAGGCATTTTGCATATTTTGTAAAAGAATACTGAAGATTGTTAACAAAATTAAGGTTCCAAGTAGCTTTCCGTGAACGAGTAGTTCGTGGAAAAGAAATTTTAGTAACCCCAATAAGTACGCCTTTAAAGAAAGTTGTTTTTCACCTTTCACAAATTCCATGAAGGATCCTTTTTGACTTTCAGGCAAAAAACCTCCATACTCTTTAATCACTTCGTCCCAGTAAGTTTGAATCTCTTGTAAGCCGAGGGTATTTAACTGCTTGTCTACAAATTGAGTAGATATCGGCTCGTCTTCTTCGCCCTGTGCATGTGCTGTAGTTTGAACCTGCATAAGGGTGAAGCAGAGGAATAGCAACATCAACATTGTTTTTTTTATGTGAGGCATGTCCTCTTCCTCCCTCTTATGATGGTAAAAGCTTAAGCACAGTTTCAATAATAAGTGTAAGAATTGGGATTGCCATGGCTAAGATTAACAGTTTACCTGCAAGCTCAATTTTTGAAGCAATCGCACCTTGACCAGCATCTCTTACAATTTGTGCACCAAATTCTGCTATATAGGCAATTCCAATTATTTTCAACACCGTTTCAACATAGACAATTTCAACATTCGCTTTTGAGGCCAAACTTTCCAACATTTGAATAATGTGTTGTATCTCTCCAATTAAATAAAGAAAAATCAAAGCGCCTGTGAAAACCGTAATCGTAAAGGCAAACACAGGCTTTTGTTCTTTTACAACAATAACAAGGAAGGTAGCGATTAATCCCAATCCAACGATTTGCAAAATATCAATCGCAGTCACCCCCTAACCCTGGAAAAGGAATACCCCTCGTATTTTCTGAAAAAGATCATCGATGATGGTAATCACCATATAAAGAACAACAATAAAACCAATCAACGTCACCCAATGTGCGTACTCCTCTTTCCCCATTTGCTTGAGAATGGTATGAAGCATGGCTACAATGATGCCGATACCCGCAATTTGGAATATTGTATTTACATCATGATTCATTTCCGTTTCCTCCCAATGACTAAATCAATAGTATGACAAGAAGAATCCCCCCAAGAACACCAAGACTCTTGAACATCCGCTCATACTTCATTTGATTGTCTCTCGCTTCTTGTTCTTCTCTTTCCAAATGAATCAAGGCGAGTTTAATTTGTTTTTGTTCATGTTCTCGATCGTGTTGTCCTATTGTGGCACCAAGTTGTTTCATTACTTCCTTCTCTTCTTGCTTAAAAGCCGTATACTTCCAAACCTCATCCATGCTTTGCATCCAGGCATCATAAGCCGTCCCCTGACCAGCATCGAGCTTTTTCCTAAATGAATCAAAAAACCAGGAAACAGGATGACCAACCTGCCTACAAATGTGACTACAGGCAACGCTCAGTGGCGTCATGCCATAGACAATTTCCGCTTCTAATGATTGAAGTGCTGCCTTTAACTGTCGCAACTGTCGCGATCGTTCGCTCACTGTTCTTGACCATTCCACACCAGCCCACGTACTTGCTAACATAATGAGCACTGCACCTAGTAGCTTCATGCTAGATCACCTTTTTACGTCGAATTTCCTTACCTGTTTTATCTTTGATCGCATGAATCGTTCCTGGACCATCTTTCCGTGACAGTTCGACTATTCGTTCAAAAGATCCAGAGTTGACTAAACCTTGCATACTTGGCCTTCGGTGTAAATCATCCATGCTCGTTCCGTGAACAGTTACAACAAGCTTAATTCCTGCATTTATCGCTTCAAATATGGCTTCACTATCTTCTTTTCGACCAATTTCATCAACGATTAATATTTCTGGACTCATGGATCGAATCATCATCATCATTCCTTCTGCTTTAGGACAAGCATCCAGAACATCAACACGGTCTCCAAGTCGATGTTGGGGAATTCCTAGCACACAACCAGCAATTTCAGATCGTTCATCAACAATACCAACTTTGGCTGATGGAATTCTTCTAACGTGATCGCCTTCAGCCATAATTCGAGTTAAATCACGAAGCATCGTCGTTTTACCGGACTGTGGCGGTCCTAAGATAATTGTATTTGTCCATCCCCCTGCATAAAGATATGATACGAGCGGTACAGCTATACCAAGCTTTTGTTTTGCAATTCTTACGTTAAAAGACGCAATGTCTCGAATGGCTTTTACATTCCCATTTAAGGTAATGACTTTTCCTGCAAGACCAACGCGATGTCCGCCTTCGATCGTCACAAATCCTTTTTTCAACTCTTCTTCTAGCGCATACAATGAGTAATGACTAAGTTTATTTATCATTTGTGAAGCATCATCTTTTGAAATAAAGTACGTTTGTCCGTTTAAGAGAGGAAAATTCGGTTTACCGTTTAGCATTATTTCGAGCGGACGGTTGATGCGCATTCGAATTTCTTCAATCGTCGATCTTTCCAACTCAGTGTATTCTTGCAAAATTTTCTTTACATTTTCCGGAAGCACGCGAAGAGCTTCTTCCACGAATGTCCCTCCTCTCCAGGCTTGTTTCTCTCTACACTACTATTCCTATTAAGATTGAATTATGTCTCTACCAAATCTATGACAGAGTGCCAATTAAAATAAATCCTACACCTACCATAATCAAAAGAATTTTCGTAATTGATAGATCTCCCGCTAGACCGATTAGCCCGGCTGTCATCGTTGTAACGAGTATAATGGGACCTACAACGGCTAAAATAGCATTGATGATCATAGCTGTTTTAAGATCATGAATAACAAGAATTAAAACGGCTGCAATCAGCTCGACTACACCAGATAGTAGGCGAAGTAACCCCATCACGAGAATGGAATGAATCATTTCAAACCTCCACAGATTGTTTGTACAACTTATGATGACATCCTAAAATTCAGAAGAGGATAACAATGCCTCTTGCCTATATATCAAAAAAAACCACCCAAATGCTGGGTGGTCATTGTTTTAAGCCGTTTAATATAAATTGAACTGTCAGTTCGATCTCTTTCTCATCGTCCCATTCACGTTCAGGCACCATAATATATCTTGCAAGAAAGAAACCTAGAATAGCTGTAATGGAAAGTCTAATCGCAGAGGAAGGGGGGATCTGAATTATTTCACCTTTCTTTTGAAAATGTATAATCACTTTTTCAAACCGATCAAACAAGTCCGTTGCAACATGCTCAATAAATTGCGTGCGAAGTTCATGATGAAAAGGAATTTCCTGAATGAGAATTTTTACAATCGGGAGGTGCTTACGAATGAACGTCTGCCTATTTTTCACAACAGCTCTAAGGAAATCTTCGTAATGCTCATAATCTGATTTTAATACTTTGTCTAAATCTTTTACGATGAAAGGAGCGACAAGATGACTCATAACCGGTGTAACAATAGCGAGCAACAAGTCTTTTTTCGTATTATAATGGCGAAATATTGTGCCTTCTGCTACTCCCGCACGCCTGGCAATTTCACTTGTGGAGGAGGCTGAAAACCCTTTTTCCTGAAACATCTCAACCGCCGCTTTCACGATACGCTTTTGTTTTTCTGTTAAATCACCAGACTCGCTCACCTCTTCATCAAAAAGCCAATCTGTACCTTCTTCTGTCTTTTTCATAAGCTCCCCCTGATTCTAAATGCGTCGGTGTTTTTTTAGTGCATAGATGTTTAAAATCATAAAAGTAATTGAAAATCCGAATAATACAAGTAAATCAATCCACAAATCTGTTAATCCCTGTCCTTTAATCATAACATTTCTAAGAGCATCCGCTCCATAATACAAAGGAGTTAAGGGACCAATCCAACTTAAATAATTTGAAATCGTATCAAGGTTAAATAATCCAGAAAAGAAGATTTGTGGTACAACAACAAGTGGTATGAATTGAATCATTTGCAACTCATTCTTTGCAAATGATGAAAGTAAAATACCTAAAGTTAAGGCACTCAATGCTAGCATGAGCGTAATAAGCAGCACATAAAAGAATGAGCCTTCCATCTTTAAATCAATTACGTACACACTGTATAGGGCGATGATCGCTGATTGGACCATTGTAAATAATCCAAAACCGATCACATACCCAATGACGAGCTCCCACCGTTTAATAGGACTAGCTAAAACACGTTCCAGCGTGCCCTGAGTTCGCTCTCTTAAGAAAGAAACACCTGCAATTAAAAATACAAAAAAGAAAATAAAGAAACCAACCAGTACTGGACCAAAATGATCAAATGATGTCATGTCACCGGATCCAAATAAATAAGATATATTCATATTAACTTTTTCGTCACTTTTCGTCGCACTATTTTTAACGAGCTCAATGACTGCTCGATTAATAGAAGGATTACTCCCCTCAAGATATAGCTTCTTTTCTTCGTTGCTAAATTCAACTACAGCATCATAATCTTCTTTCAATAGTGACTCAATAGCATCTTCTGAAGGAACATTTTTAACAATAGCATGCTGTTCCATTTTCTCAACGAGCTGATCAGGTATATTTAGAACGCCAATTTTCAACTCAAGATCTTCTCCGTTAAACACGAGGGATAACATCGTTAAAATAAGGATTGGAGCAACAATCATTAAGGCCATTGTTCGCTTGTCATGAATAAACTGCTTCAATATACGTTTTACCACTGCATTAATTCTCATTTGTTTGCACCCCATACGATAGAAATGCTTGCTCAATTGTCTTTGAATCTGTTTGGTTTTTTAATTCCTCAGGTGTGCCTACAGCAATCAAGTGGCCACCTCTTATCATCCCAAGCCTTGAACACCTCTCAGCTTCGTCCATGACATGAGTAGTAACAAGAATAAGGACCCCCTTGCTTCGCAGTTCTTCGAATGTATCCCATATCTTTTGTCTTAAGGAAGGATCGATTCCAACAGTTGGTTCATCTAGTATGAGAATATCAGGATCATGTAATAACGCGATTGCAAGTGATAAACGACGTTTCATACCTCCTGAAAAATCTTCTACTCTTTTTTGAAGTTCTTTTTCTAAATCAACTAGCCTCATAGCAGATAAAATGCGATCCTTTTGCTCACCACGACGCACCCCACTAAGTGTTGCAAAAAATTCCAAATTCTCATAAGCGGTTAATTCACCATACAAAGCGTCCGCTTGTGCCATGTAACCTATCCGCTTCATTACATTAAGATCAGGCATTTGCTTATCCAGGACGATGACCTTACCTTCAGTAGCCTCTTCAATGCCGCAAAGCAACTTCACAAATGTGGTTTTCCCTGATCCAGAGGGGCCAAGAAGACCAAATATCTCACCTTTGTTAAGTGTCATTTTAATATTGTCTAGAATGGTTGTATTGCCATATCGTTTCGTTACCTGAGCTTGAACAGGAAAAGTTTTCATATGATCCCTCCTAATGAGTGATTACTCACTATTATTATAACACGAGTTTTCTGATAGTAAAGTGAGTAATCACTCATTATTTTCATCAAAAAAAACCGCTCTAACAGAGCGGTTTCACAATGATTAACCTCTGGACACATATTCACCTTTAGAAGTATCGATAATGAGAACATCTCCCTGGTTTACAAAGAAAGGCACTTGAACAGTTAAACCAGTTTCAACAGTTGCTGGCTTTGTACCCCCTGAAGCTGTATCTCCTTTAATACCAGGTTCAGTTTCAGTAACGACAAGTTCAACGGTGTTCGGTAATTCCACACCAATAGTTTCTTCACCATAGGTGCGAATCGAAATTTCCATGTTTTCCTTCAGAAATTTAAGTTCATAATTAATTTGCTCTGTAGGAAGTTCCACTTGCTCATATGTTGTTGTATCCATAAATGTGTGCATATCTCCACTTGCATAAAGATATTGCATTTTACGATTTTCAATATGAGCTTTTGAAACCTTTTCTCCAGCACGGAATGTTTTTTCTTGAATTCCACCAGTACGAAGGTTGCGTAGCTTTGTTCTTACGAAAGCTGCTCCTTTACCCGGTTTTACGTGCTGAAATTCCATTACTGTCCAGATCCCATTATCCACTTCAATCGTAAGACCAGTTTTTAAATCGTTAACAGAAATCATAAGTAGTCCCTCACTTTCATTATTCGCCGAGAATCAGCAATTCCTTAGTGGAATGAGACAATGTCTCATTTCCTGTCTCGGTGATGACTGTATCATCTTCTATTCGTACTCCGCCCTTACCAGAGAGGTAAATACCTGGTTCAACGGTCACAACCATACCCGGTTCTAACACTGTATCAGATTTTGTTGAAAGCGCTGGGCCTTCGTGTACTTCTAGACCAACACCATGACCCAATGTATGACCAAAGTAGTCGCCATACCCTTTGGCTGCAATAAGATCCCTGGATATTGCGTCTGCTTCTTTGCCGCTCATTCCAGGCTTAATCTCTTCCATTGCCTTAAGCTGAGCTTCAAGGACTGTGTGATAAACACCTTTAAGCTCTTCGCCAGGATCTCCAACAGCCACTGTACGTGTTATATCAGAACAATACCCTTTATAATAAGCGCCAAAATCAAGTGTGATTAGTTCGTTCTTTCCAATGACTTTATCACTTGCAACACCGTGGGGAAGGCTTGAGCGAATACCCGACGCAACTATAATATCAAAAGAAGATGAGGTTGCGCCATTTTTTCTCATAAAAAACTCAAGCTCGTTGGATACATCAAGTTCTGTTAATCCCGTACGGATATAGCTTGTAATATGTTGAAAAGCAGCATCCGCTATTTCAGTAGCTTCTTTCAAAACGCGTAATTCACTCGAATCTTTAATCATACGTTGTTTCTCAAGAAGGCCATTGATAGGCACAAGACTAGCTTCAACTTTGCCTTCATAAGCTTTAAAGACCTGGTATGTAACTTGCGTTTCTTCAAAACCTAGCTTTTTTACTCCTAGTGCATTCGCTAACTTCGCAACTTCTTCTACAATAGGACCCTTATGTTGTACAATTTCAAAACCCTTTGCTTGCTCCTGTGCCTGATCAACATAGCGAAAGTCTGTTATAAACTTCGCCTCTTTCTCAGTAATTAGGACAACACCTGAGCTTCCGGTAAACTGCGAAATATACCTGCGATTGCTTGCTGAGGTAATTAACATCGCATCAATATCATACTCTTTAAATGACTGACGTAGATTTTCAATACGTTCCACAACTTCGTCCTCCTTTAGAATCAAAAAAATGACTGCAATGCTAGTTCATAACCCTTTAACCCTAGCCCAACAATTTGTCCTTCTGTAACAGGTGAAATGACAGACGTATGTCGAAATGACTCTCGCTTATGTACATTTGATATGTGCACCTCTACAACTTGAGTCGGAACACTAGCAATGGCATCACGTATGGCATAACTATAATGTGTGAAGGCGCCTGGATTGAGAATAATTCCTGAAGCATTCTCTGCTTCATGAATCCAGTCAATAATCTGACCTTCATGGTTGGATTGATGAAAGATAACAGTAGCCTCATTTTCGCTAGCTAATTGAGACAATCGTTGCTCTAATGTTTCAAGCGTTTCACTTCCATAGATACCAGGCTCACGTTTACCAAGGCGATTTAAATTAGGTCCATTAATGACATAAAATGTTTTCATGCAAGTCTCCCTGATCCAAATAATTAGTAAGTACCATCTGACTCCTATGTTGTGTAAAAAAAAGAGAATGTTCCATGAACATTCTACCATAGCTTCATTTGTTTGAATAGGAAGTGTGCTTTTGCTGATTCTCATGATATTCAAACGATATCGAATACCCTATAAAAACGCCATAAAGTAAGTACAAACAGAGTGTTGTAATAATCGTATTGCGATCAAGCTTCGTAATTGTTGGGAGGTCAATGAACATTGGGTTAAGTAAATAAAAAACAATCACCCATAGCACTACACCATATGCAAGCCCTGGAAGCATATTATTGATTTTCACAAGCGTTACTTTATACAAAAAAGCTACAAGGATTGAGATTAGCCCAATTGAAAGAATACCTATCCATTGTCCAAGCTGCTCATTTTTCCATTCTCCAAGTGCCCACGGGGATAGTATTAATGAAGGTGGAACCTTTGTAAATTTAAATAAATAAGTGAGATAGCCAATTAACCCCCAAAATAGCCCACCCGCAATTCCTATCGTAACAATTTTTGATGTAAAAGAAAGAGGCTGTTCTTGTTTATTTTGTTCAAGTTGCTCGTTCTCTTTCGAGTCTTGTTTCTTTTCTTTTTCCATTCCATTCACCTCGCACCTAGCTTTTCCTGATGAAGATAAAATTATTTATTAGAAATTTGTGTATTGAAAAGATTAAAATCGCTATCGTTGGGGAAAATGAATATTAGCATCTCTTGTCTAGAGGTTTTTGCCTATTTCTTGTAGAATGGTATAAAGTACATTTGTTAGAGTATAATCGATTCAAAACATTCTACTTCATATTATAGGTTGGTGAGAGATATTGTCTGATACAAATAAGCCTGCATATGGCGGGCAGGCGGTTGTGGAAGGTGTCATGTTTCAAGGGAAACATACATCTGTAACCGCTATTCGGCGAAAGGATGGCTCTATTGATTATCTAGAGGTCCCTAAGCAGCCGAAACCGATTCGAACAAAGCTAAAAAAAATTCCTTTCATTCGCGGAGTCGTTGCGATAATTGATGCGAGTGGAAACGGAACAAAGCATTTGAACTTCTCTAGCGAGCGTTATGATGTCGATCCTTCTGAAGATGAGGAGGTTCTTGGTAAAGAAGAACCTTCGAAACTAACTCTCTTATTAGGTGCAGCTGCCATAGGCGTTATTTCATTCGCTTTTGTGAAAACTATCTTTACATTGTTACCTGCGCTTGCTGCTGCTTCACTTGAGTTTATTTTTCCTGGACACGTAGTTCAGAATTTAATTGAAGGTTTTATTAAGCTAATTCTACTGCTTGGCTACATTTACTTTATATCGCTTACCCCCATTGTAAAAAGAGTTTTTCAGTACCATGGAGCTGAACATAAAGTAATCAATGCTTATGAAGCAGGGTTACCGATTACAATTGATAATGTTCAGAAACAATCACGACTCCATTACCGATGCGGAAGTAGCTTTATTCTTTTCACAGTAGTAATTGGCGTATTTATTTATCTATTAGTTCCCACTGACCCATTATGGGTAAGGTTACTATATCGTGTAGCATTAATACCGGTTGTCCTTGGTGTCTCTTTTGAAGTTCTTCAGCTAACAAATAAAGTGAGAGACATTCCAGTTCTGAAAGCTCTTGGTTATCCCGGATTGTGGGTTCAGCTCTTAACGACTAAAAATCCGGACGATAAGCAAGTAGATGTGGCGATCCACTCATTTAACGAACTACTTTCTCGAGATAAAGTACGAGAGGAAGATGATTCAAGCACTAAAGTTGTGTAAAGATGAACAGGAGGTGAATCATTTGTCGCGCCGTGTTGTTCAACCTCTGATTTATTTAGTTATTGGTCTCGCAGCTATTGGTTTCTTATGGAAAATATTCACAGACCCAAGCGGACTATTCAAGCAGCTCCTTATCACTGCTGCCATTGCCGTCGTGATCATCTTTATTGCCAAAAAACTGATGGCAAAAAAAATGGGGCAACAATCAACTGCCTATCAAAGAGCTGCAAAACAATCTTCAAAATTGAAAAAGAAAAAAGCTGCACCTAGAAGAAATGCCTCCCACCTGAGGGTCATTCCTTCCAAACGACTTACGCCTAGAAAGCGTTTATTACAAGAAGATAAGAAACAAAATCCTTTCACGGTCATTGAAGGTCGTAAAGGGAAGAAGAAAAATAGAGCTCTATTCTAAAAATTGTTGCCGTGCTAAAATCACGGGGAATTTTGATTTTTTAGCAGAGGCTTAGATTTAAATGTAAGAGTATGATTACGAAATAAAAGAAAGGGTGGTTGACGATCAACCACCCTTTCTTTTTATTTCTGGCATTTTCCTCCACGTATTGAGAAACTGAGAAGTACGCTCCTTACCTAACATGATTAATTTTTTCTGTCCTTGTCTTTCTAATTTAAAAGCAGTCGTTAGATCCTGATTAATTGGGATAAATACAATATTTTGAGCTTTTTGCTCTTCAATATAACGCGCATCATGAGCTCGTTTCATTGTTTCGAAGAGAGCCTGATACATATCAACAGCATTTGAAATGTGATTTTCATTCATTTGATTAAAATTAGCACTCAATTGAAAACCCAAAACCGGTCTAAGTGGTTTTTTATTGTCGGGTGGCTGAAAAACCCACAAAGGAAAATTACTTAATATTCCACCATCTACCATATAATGTTTTTTCCCATTGATAGTATAGAGAGGCTGAGGCTTGAAGAAAAAAGGTAAGCTCGCGCTCATTCGCACTGCCTTAGCTATAGAAAACTGTTCTGGTACGAATCCATATTGAGCAAGGTCATCCGGTATTACGACAAGTCTTCCTTTCGTAATATCAGAAACAATGATTTTAAGTGAACCTTCAGGTAAATCACCAAATGTTAGAATTCCCTTTCTTTTTAATAACTCCTCAACCCAGGCTTCTAAGTCTTTGCCTGAATAAAGACCCAGATTCCAATATAACATCAGCCAGCGAAGTAGCGGAAAGGTAAAACCAGAGTTTTTCTCTAACAATGTCGTTAAATCTGTATCAAGTAACGTACTTTCTAATTCATTACCGTTATATCCCGCCATAATCAATGCTGCAATGAGAGCGCCCGCACTCGTTCCGGCTGTTCTTTTAAATGCAAGACCTTTCTTCTCTACAGCTTGAAGGGCTCCAACAAGTGCAATTCCTTTAACGCCCCCACCTGAAAACACTCCGTCAATATGCAAGATCTTACCTCCTTCCGACCTTATTAAAGCCTAATCTTATACGGTAAGATTTAGTACAAAAAAGAGGAAATTGATTCATATAGACAAAGCCGGAATATAGCACTAAAAAAGGAACAATCCGATTACACCTCGGATTGTTCCTCGTGAGCGTCTTCATTTTTTCGCTGAACTTCTCTAAGTTCATCCACTCGTACATTCGTTTCTTCAAAATATTGAACGAGATCTCCAATTCGATCAATAGCGTCCCAGCTTAAATGATGTTCAATCCCTTCAACATCTTCGTATATGTTCTCTTCATTAACCCCGATAACACCTAGAAACTGTTCAAGCAAAGCATGGCGATCAACGAGTCGCTTTCCTAGCTTTTTCCCTTTGGGAGTAAGCATGAAGCCGCGATACTTTTCGTAAACGACATATTTACCTTTATCTAATTTTTGAATCATTTTCGTTACCGAGGAGGGATGTACCTCTAGTGCTTCCGCAATGTCTGATACGCGAGCATACCCTTTTCCGTCTATTAGTGCATAAATACGTTCAATATAATCTTCCATACTTGGAGTAGTGGCCATTGGATTCCCTCCATCTTTTATTCCATTTAAGCCAGTTAATAAAAGCATACACCATAGTATGGGCGGATACAAGGAAAGGTTCCGTTTGCTTTTATTAAGAGCATCGTCTTGGTAAATGACATAATAGGGTCTAACAAAAAGATGAAGGACAAACGGAAAACGTTTATCCTTCACTCTTCGATCTTAAAGCCCGCATTTTAATTGGGCACTACAATTATCACACGTATTACAGCCGCCGATTTCTTTTACTTGCCCTTTTCGACAGACAGGACACGTATTGCCTACTTCAGAGCCAATTGTCACATCCGTTGAGCGCAAATCAGTAATCGTATCGACAAGAACCACTTGTTTCTTTTCCTGCATACCATCTTCAAATTCAAGCTGCTCGAATGAATTTTCCTCTGCTTTAAGCGTTAGAACTTGAGAATCACGGCTACCATCCACATAAACCGTGCCACCCTTAGCCCCTCCATTATATAGGCGCTCATACACAGCTTCAACTTGCTTTACCGTATATCCTTTTGGTGCGTTGACTGTTTTAGAGATCGAGCTGTCTACCCAGCGCTGAATGACACATTGTGTATCAGCATGATCTTCAGGAGCAAGTTCCATCGCGGAAACAAACCATTCTGGTAGCTTTTCTGTATTTGCCTCTGGATTTTTCTCATAATATTCAGCAAGAATATCCGCCTTCACTTCAATGAATTTCCCAAGACGACCACTACGGTAATAAGAGAATGAGAAGTATGGCTCAAGACCAGTAGAAACGCCTACCATCGTTCCTGTACTTCCTGTTGGCGCTACAGTTAGTAGGTGTGAGTTTCGAATGCCATAATCCATGATGCTGTCACGTAAGTCATTCGGCATTTGTTGCATATACCCAGTGTTAACAAAAGCTTCACGTAACCTATTTGTTTCTTCTAGAGTTTCGCCTTCAAGGAACGGGAAACTACCTTTTTCCTTAGCAAGGTCTACTGAAGCACGATAAGCCGTTGTAGCGATTGTTTCAAATATTTGATCAGTTAACTTATTTCCCTCTTCAGAGCCGTAAACTGTTTCACAATAGATCAATAAATCATGAAGACCCATTACTCCGAGACCGACGCGACGCTCACCTAGAGCTTGTTTTTCGTTTTCTTTTAAGAAATAAGGCGTTGCATCAATAACGTTATCTTGCATTCTTACGCCTACTTCAACAGTTTCTCTTAATTTTTCGAAATCAACTGTTTTCGTTTCTTTATCTGCCATTTCAGCAAGATTTACAGCAGCAAGGTTACAAACTGAATAAGGCGCAAGCGGCTGTTCTCCACAAGGATTCGTTGCTACCACTTTTTGTCCATAAGATGTCGCGTTTGTTTTTTCATTTGCATTATCAATAAAGAAAATTCCTGGTTCTGCAGAGTATGTTGCACAAATATTGATAAGATCCCAAAGCTCTTTTGCTTGAACTTTACGATACGTTCTTACAGGGAATCCTTGTTTTTTCCAATCACGGACATCACCTGATTCATGCCAGTTCTCATTGTAGAAACTCATTTGTTCTTTCGTATAGTTTTCTACATCAGGAAAGCGCAGCTCATACTCAGCATCGTTTTCCACTGCATCCATGAAATCCTTCGTTAGACAAACTGAAATATTTGCCCCAGTTAAGAAATCTGGATTATGAACAGAATACGTACCACCAGTCGCTAATTTCTCCTGTGCGTCTTGCATTACTTTTTCTTCAAAACCACCTGTACCAGGGATACTCCGATAATTTAAAATGCTCTGGTACATCGACCTTTCTGCATCAGAAAGAGGCGTGAATTTCAGTTTATCTTCTGCAAGCTTTTTAATTTGCTCGTCTTTTGTGTTTTCCACAAGAAAACGAAGGATACGTGGGTTTTGCATTTTTGAAATGATGAATTCGATAATATCAGGATGCCAATCTGCAAGCATGATCATCTGTGCCCCACGGCGTGATCCGCCTTGTTCTACAAGATGTGTAAGTTTCGCAATATCATCAAGCCATGAAACGGATCCCGAGGACTTTCCATTAACGCCTCTTGCAAGAGTGTTCCTTGGACGAAGCGTTGATCCATTTGTTCCTACCCCGCCTCCACGACTCATAATCTCCATAACCTGTTTGCGGTGTTCTGAAATGCCTTCTCTTGAATCCTGTGGGAAAGGCATCACATAGCAGTTAAAATACGTTACTTCTGTGTCAGCACCTGCACCATATAGTACTCGGCCTGCCGGAACAAAGTTCATTGAAGATAGTTCATTATAAAAACGATCTTCCCAATATGTTTTCTCCCCATCCGTCTTCTCCACATCTGCTAAACCGCGAGCGTTCCTTCGTGCAATTTGCTCATAATAAACTTCTAGAGGCTTTTCAATAACGTCCAATGAGCGCACAATCAATCCAGATTCTCTCTCTTCCTCTGTATCTAGTACGCCTACGTAGTCTTCATGAACAGCAACAGTTGCCTTCTTTGACGCTAGATCAAGTTGTTCAATAAACCCGAGACCTCTAGCTGGAAATTTCGGATCTTCCTTAATGGTTAAAACAACAAAATCACCTTTTTGTAATGTCTTTTTCTCTGTGTCTTTAAAGGCATAGCGATCTAGCATGACAAGACGACTTACACCTTTGTGACTAAGGTGCATTTCTTCTGTAATTGGATGCACTTGCGCAAACATCTCAATATCTTTATTCAGCTGTTCAATGTTAATGGACCTTCTTTTTTCATTGGTTTGTATTGTCATATAAACCCCTCCGTTTCGACATTTATACATATAAGAGCAACTCTAGATGTATGTAACTGTTATAAATCGTCTTGATTAATAGTAGCACATGTCCATGACGCAGACAATCATTTTTAACCATATATAGTGTTCAGAATTCTTTACCCAATACTACATATAGTAAAACAACGGATACCTTATCGATTTGTCAACTTTCAAATCGAGTGAAATTTAAAGATTTTACCCGATATATCAAGATTGCATTACGAGAACAGAGAAAAAAGACGAATTTTGTCTATTGCGCATTTATCCACATTCTGTCTTTCAATGAAACTTTATGTTTAAAGAAAAAAGTGACTCATTCTTACAACAAAGATAACTTTAGAACATTTGTTCCTCTCTCGTCAATAGGAAAAAGCACCCAGAGAAGGTGCTCATTTACTAAAATTCCACTCCTTATTTGCATACTTTTCCAACGCCAATTGGTTTACATAAGCTTCTTGCTCTGATGATAATTCATACGGGACTAGCTCAATTCCAAGACCTTTTTGAAATCCATCATAAAAAGCTTTTATCGCTTCCGAAATGGATACAGGAGTATCACGAAGAGCGTTGATGGCAACTGCTTTGTTTCTGAATCCTCTTTGCATCCGTTCACGAATACGGTCATTTTTAAATTTAAAGCAATCAAATAACTTATCTTCATCTATATCTAGCAAGATCGAACCATGTTGAAGAATAACGCCTTTCTGACGTGTTTGAGCGCTTCCGGCCACTTTTCTTCCTTCTACAACAAGTTCATAGTAAGAGGGAGAATCAAAGCACACACCAGACCTCGGCGCCCGGAGCTCCTCTTTCTCTTCCTCAGTTTCAGGAACAGAGAAGTAAGCATTTAATCCGAGTTGTTGAAAACCAATCAATAAGCCTTCCGAAATAACTCGATACGCTTCTCTTACTGTTGATGGCATGTCAGGATAATCTTCAGAGACAATAACGCTATATGTAACTTCTTTATCATGAAGGACAGCTCTCCCTCCTGTAGGCCGTCTCACAAAGCCTAATCCATGTTTATCCACGGCTTCCATGTCGATGTCTCGTTCAATACGCTGAAAGTACCCGATTGATAGAGTTGGGGGATCCCAACCGTAAAATCGAATAACTGGTGGTATGGCACCTTCACTGTGCCATTTCAATAACGCTTCATCTAAGGCCATGTTATAAGCTGGAGAACGTTCTCCTGAATCAATAAATGCCCATTGCTTCATTATCGGTACTCCTTTATCACAGTTAATTTCTAACACCTCTCCTATTCTAGCAGAGGTGAAAATGGATGACCAATGAACACTCTCAACTATTTGCCAAGTAAGATTGCTCTAGTAAAGACTTTTCTCTCCCTTTCAACTAATGTATTAGAAAAAGTGGAGAGTCCCCACTCGGCATTGATTATTTACACAAAAATTCTTTTTTTCTTTTGCGGAAAGGAGCAAAGACGTGTAAACTTAAGGTTGTCGATTTTACTTGAAAGGGTGTAACAAAGTATATGGAATGGATTATCGCATTACTCGTCGCGATCATTGTGTATGTTGTCATTACTCGCTACATACAAAAAAGGAATTTGAAAACGTTAACGGAGGAAGAATTCCGAGCAGGCTATCGTAAAGCCCAACTGATTGATGTTCGTGAACCAAACGAATTTGATAACGGCCATATTCTCGGCGCAAGAAATATTCCTGTTAGTCAACTTAAAATGCGTATTAAAGAAATTCGCAAAGACCAGCCAGTCTATATGTATGATTACAACGGAATTATTGTAGCTCGCGCTGCAAGCATCCTTAGAAAACACGGGATCAAGGACCTTTATCAGTTAAAAGGCGGCTTCAAAAAATGGGGCGGAAAAGTAAAGAAGAAGTAAAAAGCAGCTGCATGGCAGCTGCTTTTTTATTTTCGAAAAGTATTTAATTATGCTGATACGAGAGGTAGGTTACGCCTTTTGGTATCGTAATATTGGTTTTCTAGCAGCGGTCGTTTCATCCAATCGACCAATGACAGTGGTATGAGGAGCTTCCTGAACAATTTCAGGGTTATCTTCTGCTTCTTTAGCAATTTGAAGTAGAACATCACAGAATTCATCAAGCGTTTCCTTTGACTCCGTTTCTGTCGGTTCAATCATCATACACTCCTCGACATTAATAGGGAAATAAATCGTAGGTGGGTGATACCCAAAATCAAGCAAACGCTTGGCCATATCTAACGTTCGAACACCAAGTTTCTTTTGTTTCTTACCAGAAATAACGAATTCGTGCTTGCAGTGCTGTTCATACGGCAGAACAAAAGCATCTTGAAGACGTCTCATCATATAATTTGCATTCAAAACCGCGTTTTCGGATACTTGCTTTAGCCCTTCTGGTCCCATTGTACGAATATACGTATAAGCACGAACGTTTATTCCGAAGTTTCCATAATAAGGTTTCACTCGTCCAATCGATTGAGGACGATCATAATCAAAACGATAATTATCATTTTCTTTGACAAGAACTGGTTTCGGAAGGTATGGGATGAGATCTGATTTAACTCCCACAGGTCCTGAACCGGGTCCCCCTCCACCGTGTGGTCCAGTAAAGGTTTTGTGCAGATTTAAGTGAACCACATCAAAGCCCATATCTCCTGGTCTAGCTGCACCCATAATAGCATTCATATTCGCACCATCATAGTAGAGTTTTCCACCAGCGTCGTGAATAATTGTCGCCATCTCAGTAATTTGCTCTTCAAATAGACCAAGTGTATTCGGGTTTGTAAGCATAAGAGCTGCCGTGTCATGATTGACAACACGCTTTAAATCTTCAAGATCAACTAAACCTTTTTCATTTGATTTAACGGTAACTGCCTCAAATCCTGCTACGGTAGCAGATGCAGGGTTCGTCCCATGGGCAGAGTCTGGAACAATCACTTTTGTCCGATTAAAATCTCCATTCGCTTCATGATAAGCGCGAATCATCATTAAACCGGTCCACTCGCCATGAGCACCCGCTGCTGGTTGGAGAGTTACTTCATCCATACCTGTAACAGCGACAAGGTTTTCTTGAAGATTGTACATCATCTCTAGCGCACCCTGAACGGTCTCCTCTTCTTGAAGCGGATGGACAAATGCAAAACCAGGATATCTTGCCACATCTTCGTTAATTTTCGGATTATACTTCATCGTACATGAACCAAGCGGGTAAAACCCAGAATCCACCCCGTGATTACGTTTCGATAAAGCGGTATAATGACGCATTAGCTGCAACTCCGATACTTCTGGTAGCTCCGGTTCAGTTTTGCGATTGAATTCCTCAGGTAACCATTCATCTAAATCAATGTCAGGAACATCAAGTTCAGGAAGACTGTATGAAATCCGCTCCGGTTCACTTAGTTCAAATATTAATGCCTGGTCCTTACTCATTTAGCTCCCCCCACTTCTTCTACAAATAGATCAATTTCTGCTTTTGTTCGATTTTCTGTTACTGCGACAAGCATGTGATTGTTAAGTTCAGGATAATCGCGTCCAAGATCATACCCGCCGATGATTCCTTTGGTTAATAATTTGCGATTCAATTCCTTGATTGGACCGTTAACTTTAATAACAAATTCATTGAAATAGACGCCATTAAACACAGTCTCTACACCTGCTTCTTCAAGACGTGCTTTCGCATAATGAGCTTTTTTTATATTTTGCTCTGCCATTTTACGTACGCCTTTCTTTCCGAGCGCACTCATAGCAACTGAGGAAGCTAGAGCATTAAGTGCCTGATTTGAACATATATTGGACGTCGCCTTATCCCTGCGAATATGCTGTTCTCTTGCTTGTAACGTAAGTACAAAACCACGCTGTCCATTATCATCAGTTGTTTGTCCAATCAAACGTCCTGGAACTTTCCGCATCAGCTTTTTCGTTACTGCGAAATAGCCACAGTGTGGCCCACCAAATTGAGCAGGGATACCAAATGGCTGACAATCTCCTACAACAATATCCGCTCCCATCTCACCAGGAGGTGTTAAGCGCCCTAGTGCCAGTGGGTTACTCGAAACGACAAACATCGCTTTTTGCTCATGTACAAGTTTTTCGATCTCAGGTAATGGTTCAAGTTGGCCGAAGAAATTTGGATATTGCACCATCACGCATGCTGTATGTTCGTCAACTTCATGCTTTAGCTTCTCTAAATCAGTAACGCCATTGCTCGAATCAACTTCAACCACCGTTAAGCGTTGACCTTTTGCATAAGTCTCAATGACGGCACGGGCTTCAGGATGAACTGTTTTTGATACCACGATTTTTTTCTTTTTAGTTTGTCCAGCACTTAGCAGCCCCGCTTCTGCTAGAGCGGTTGGTCCATCGTACATGGAGGAGTTCGCAACGTCCATACCTGTTAATTCACTAATCATCGTTTGAAACTCAAAAATGGCTTGCAATTCACCTTGAGAGATTTCAGGTTGATATGGCGTGTAAGCCGTATAAAACTCAGAACGACGAATGACATGGTCAACGACAGAAGGAATCGCATGATCATATACCCCTGCACCAAGGAAAGACGCATTTTCCAGAGTATTAGCATTTTTTGATGCAAGCTTTGACATGTAACGTATCAATTCTGGTTCAAACAGTTGTTTCTCTACTTTCAGATCGCCTTTAAAACGTATGGATTCTGGAATATCTTCAAAAAGAGCCTGAACAGAGTCCACTCCTATCGTTTCAAGCATTTCTTTCCTGTCCTGGTCAGTTGTTGGCAAGTAGCGATGTTTCATAAGTTCTCTCCTCCTCAGTATCCGGTTATTTCTGACGTTTATAAAATGGTGACGGAATAACCTTTGCTTGTACACGCTTATTGCGAATTTCCACATCAATCTCAGTATCTATTTCTGTATACTCTTTTTTAATGAGCGCTAGTCCAACGTTTTTCTTTAGTGTCGGTGATTGTGTCCCTGTTGTCACCACACCGATCAATTGATCACCTTTATAAACTGAATAGTTCGTCCGTGGAATGCCTCGCCCGATCATTTCAATCCCAACCAACTTTCTCTCCAGTCCTTTTTCACGCTGACGAAGGAGAGCAGATTTACCAATAAAATTAGCCTCTTTACTCGTTTTAACAGCAAAACCGATACCCGCTTCAAGGGGAGAGATATCCTTTGTTAATTCTTGTCCATAAAGCGCAAGCTTTGCTTCAAAGCGGAGAGTATCACGGGCCCCCAGACCACACGGCAAAATATTTTCAGGTTCTCCCGCAGAAAGGATAGCTTCCCAAAGCGCTGGAGCATCTTCTGAAGCGGTATATAGCTCAAAACCATCTTCGCCTGTATACCCCGTCCGAGAAACGAGTGTTTTAACATCTGCAATCAAGACATCATTTTGGAATTTAAAGAAGCCAATTGATGAAAGATCAGTATCAGTGAGACGTTGCAAAACGACTTCTGATTTCGGACCCTGAATAGCTAATTGAGCCATCTCATTCGAAACATTGCTTAGCGAAACCCCATCAATGAGATGTTTTTCCAGCCAGTTAAAATCCTTTACCGTATTAGCAGCATTTACGACTAGTAAGTAATGCTCTTCAGTATGCTTGTAGACAAGAAGGTCATCTACAGTCCCACCATCTTCATAACACATTGCGGTATATTGAGCGCCATTTTCTTTAAGTTTGCTAATATCATTTGTCATCATTTTCTGAAGGTAATCAAGCGCATGTTCACCTTTAACATCGATTTCTCCCATATGAGAAACATCAAATAAACCTGCTCTCGTTCTAACAGCTTCATGTTCCTCTTTAATACTAGAAAATTGAACGGGCAGTGCCCAACCACCAAAGTCAATCGTTTTAGCACCCATTGACTTATACGTTTCAAACAACGGGGTTTTCAATAATTCGCTCATGTTTTTCCCTCCTAAACATTCATTTCAACCTATTTCACCTCATACACCATCGTTTCTAAAACCAACCATGTAAACCAAATGATTTAGAGCATGAAAAAAGGACAGAGAAACCCGCTATTAGTAGCGCGTTTTCTCTGTCCTTTTGACCTGAAAGTTTCTCCTCGCATCGTGCGAGAATTACATCTTTGGCGGCTTTAGAAGCTCTCTCCAGAGGTGCGTCTAGCAAGAGTCTTTTTGCCTGAGAGATTCACAAATTTGCTTGCTCCTTCGGCGCTGCATTTAGCAGTCTCTCCTCTTGCTTTCATTCGCCTATTTTCAGTTTTAAGGTATTGGATTATACGGATTGATTCATACTATTAATGCTTTCGATTTCAATCCTACCACTACCATAGTGGCGTTGGCAACAATCTTTTTAATAATAAGAGTATTTCAACTAACATAATAAACACGAACAATATTATACATTAACCACATATCATTCGTAAATAAAGTTTTGAAAGAAAGGGTTTTCATGTTGAAGACAGAACTACAATTCAATCAAGAGTGGACAAATCACTTTCTCAAACAAATAGATGAGGATGGACCATGGGCTAACTGGGAACTTTTCAAACTGGCCATTGAAGCTGAAAATCATCGCGCAATCCCATCGTTTACCGGCTTACAAGCCCCTTCCCACCTCCCTCATTTAACCCCTCATCCTTATCAACTCGAAGCAGCACGTCGAGTTGTTGAGGATATGAACGGAAAAGCGATTCTAGCAGATGAAGTTGGACTCGGAAAGACAATCGAAGCTGGTCTCATTATTAAAGAATATATGATTCGCGGATTAGTCAAAAAAGTACTTATTCTTGTCCCAGCTTCGTTAGTTTCTCAATGGGCCATTGAGTTAAATACAAAATTTTATATTCCTGCTGTCGTCCAAAGGAAAAGCTATGTTTGGGATCAGTGTGATGTCGTCGTTTCTTCGATTGATACAGCAAAAAGAGAACCTCATCGGTCAATTGTTTATGAACAGCAATATGACATGGTTATCATTGATGAAGCGCATCGGTTAAAAAACAGTCGAACGAAAAACTATGAATTTGTGCAACATTTACCTAAGAAATTCTGCCTTCTCTTAACAGCTACTCCTGTCCAAAACCGCCTTGATGAAGTGTTCAACCTAGTATCATTACTAAAGCCCGGACATTTGGGTAGCTTTGAAAATTTTGAGAAGGATTACAAAGGAAAAGAAAAAAATCCGGAAGACGAAGAAAGACTTCGTACTCTTATTCAGAAAGTAATGGTAAGAAACCGTCGTGAAGATACGGGAATGGATTGGCCAGAACGTATCGTAAAAACGATACCTATTACTTTCTCTCCTGAAGAAGAAGATCTTTATCGTTCAGTTGAAGCGTTGAAAAAGGAGCCAATTTCTACCCGAAGCCAATTTTCAATTATTACCTTATTAAGGGAAATTTGTTCAAGCCGTGAAGCGGCTTATATGACGTTAAAAAAAATGCTTGAGAAAGAGGCTCTGGATGAAGTCACACGAGCCTTTATCCATTCTTTAATTAAAAAGATTGAGGGTGTTTCAACAAATTCAAAAGCTCAAAAAGCCCTTGAATTAATTCAATCGATTGAAGGAAAAGTGATTATTTTTACCGAATATCGAGCAACGCAGCTCTATTTACAATGGTTTTTGAAAGAGCACGGCATTACTTCTGTTCCGTTTCGAGGGGGATTTAAACGCGGAAAGAAAGATTGGATGAGAGAGCTATTTAAAAACCATGCCAAAGTCCTTATTGCTACAGAAGCTGGCGGAGAAGGAATCAACCTCCAATTTTGTCAGCACGTGATTAACTATGATCTTCCTTGGAATCCTATGAGGATTGAGCAGCGCATCGGTCGAATTCACCGTCTGGGGCAAGAAGGTGATGTTCACATTTATAATTTCGCTACAAAACATACCGTAGAAGAACATATTCTTACACTGCTATATGAAAAAATCCAATTGTTTGAAAGTGTCATAGGGCAATTAGATGAAATCTTAACTCGACTTGGCATGCGGGATATCGAAAAACATATTTCTGATATTCTCCTTCACTCTGAAAGTGAGGGTGAAATTCGGATTAAGATGGATAATATGAAAGAACTTATTAATTATCAAAAGGAGGATTCAGATGCATCAAGAAAATATTCATAACTATTTACGTTCATACTTTCTTGCAAATGACTGTCGCATCCTACAAGAAAAACCTGGCCTCCTGAATGTACAACTAACCATTGAACTTGATAAAGAATTAATGAACCGACCTTTTTATTGGCACTATCTTGAAAAGACCGGTGGAACGCCACGACCGATGACACTTACTTTAATCACCAACCAAAATATTGAAGAAAATGGAGAGTTTGTTCATTTTGGTGCACCAAGACTGCATCAAATTTTTTCATCCACAAAAAAACTCGCCTCCTCCATTCGTCTTTATGAGGATGTGCAAACGAGTTATCAACAGCAATATCCTCTTCATCCGTGGCTCGGTCTTAATATAAAGATTTCGTACCAATGTGACAGAAAAAAACACCGTCTTCTTTCACTTGGTCTCCACCTTGTTAGCGGAGCGGTAGTCGATGATTTTCACAACTTGCTACTAAAAAAAGCACTTACCCCAAAAATCCCTGATTATGCTTTTACAGTAACACCTATCATTAAGCCTGAAAGTGGCTTAAAAAGACTTGAAGGAGTCGTTGAAATGCTGCTTGCAAAGGAAGATGTACAGTGGGCAGAAGAAGCAAGGTTGAGATGGGCATCGGACCAGCACCTTCTTGACCAATTTTATCAGGGTAATACGAATGATCAACGGTATGAAGTAGAAAAAGAGGCTTTAAGGAAACAGTATGAACCAACCATTACTGCTGAAATCATTAATGGAGGCATTTTCCACCTTGTACCCGGCATCGAATCACAACCCTATCCCACTTAAAAAAGCTCGGACTCAACTGTCCGAGCTTTCACGTTTCTTTTTCTTCATGAACATGGTTACTGACATTGGAATGATCCCAAACCACCGAAACAAAAATGGTTGTTTCTTTGCCTTTTTTACAGCACGCTGCTGCTGTCTTTCTTCTTTTGGCTGATCGATATATGAGACAACTTGTTGCGTCATATATTTCACAAGATCATTTGATGACATTTTGATCACCCTTTTATAATGGTCTTCCTCATTAAGGGTGCCCACTTACTCAATATTTTAACCAATTAAGCTACAAATTTCCGCTACAATGTCTTTCACTATACGATTCGTCGTTTCGATTTCGTATTCAGCTTCACGGTATAGTGGAAGTCGCTCAGCAAAGAGCGTCTTCACTTTATTCTGTTTGTTACCTCCAGCAAGAATTGGTCTTGAAGTATCATGTTCTAATCGTTTCACAATTTCATCAGGTTCACAATGTAAGTAAATCAATGTACCATTCCGTTTCATATAAGAACGATTTTTTTCGTTTAAGACAATGCCGCCGCCAGTGCTAATAATAATATTTTCAGACGGTAGGTTTTCGAGCGAAGCTGTTTCATAAGCTCGAAATGCTTTCTCGCCATCCTCCTCAAAAATAGCTGAAATGGTTTTTCCCTGCATTTTTGTTATGTGCTCATCCGTATCAATCGCAGGAAGAGTTAACTCTTTCGATAACGCTTCAGCGACAGTTGTTTTCCCTGAACCCATGAATCCTGTTAAGTAAATTGCTTTCATGTTTATCCTTCACTCCATTCTACGACTTCTTGCAAAGTTTGATTGTATTGGATCACCGCAAAAATATGCGCTTCATTTCGCGTTGTTCCACTTAACGTAATGTGAACAATTTCTGAGGGGAAAGACTGAATTGCAGCATGAACCGTGCCTTCTTGATAAGTAAATGTCTTTTCAGTCGTTCTCGCACCTGTTTTCTGTATATATGAAATTGTATCTTTCATTCCCAGCACGAGCAAGGACTGCTTTTTGAACTGTTCCTCTTCACGATCAAGAAAAGCGCGTTCATTTACTGTGATCTGACATAAATGAAAAACGAATGCTAGTAGAAGTGTACTGATCAGCATCATCATGGCAGTCATATAGCCCCGCTCATTTAATGGATCAAGACATTTGAAAACAAACCTGTTTTTCTTTGGTTCCATTATTCAGCTCCACCTCGATCATTACTTTACTGCCTGAAATTTCAATAACAAAACC
This sequence comes from Guptibacillus hwajinpoensis, assembly GCF_020524165.1. GTDB lineage: Bacteria > Bacillota > Bacilli > Bacillales > Guptibacillaceae > Guptibacillus > Guptibacillus hwajinpoensis_D. The sequence goes on along the minus strand of NZ_JAIVKU010000004.1, from coordinate 195,746 downwards.
CCGAACTTCTTGTAAGACGATTTCATGACCGGTGTTATTTACGCGGCGGCGAATAGAAGAGCCATACATTTCATACTTAACCACCGTTCCATCCCTTTTCACTACTTCTATACTCCCTTTACTATGCGCTACATTAGTGGCTTCTCGAATTTCTTTAGAAAACAAGTGAAAGAACAAACTTGCTTCTTCCTGTTGAAAGTCTGACCTTGACTCTTGTAGAGCCGCGCTCATTAATAAAGGAATGATCCAAATAATGGCCAGTAAGACCGTCAATGTTAGCATCTGCTCAAGTAAGGTGAATCCCTTTTCATTCTTCATGAGGCAAACTTCGACAGATAAGGTTGTCATTCTTTTTCTGTTCATGATAAGAGACGCACAACTCAGTTGGTGTTTCCAAAATGGAAAAAGCAACACCTTCAACAATCTTTTCTTTAGGTGGTAAAGCGCGATTAAAAACGAAATCATTCCAGTAATCATCAAGAAGGATAACGGCATGTTTTCGCTTAAGGATCGTTATTCGCTCTTCATAAAGGTGCTTGTATATCGGCAATACACTTGAAGATAAAACAGTTAGAATAGAAAGGGCTATTAAAGCATCAAGCAAAGAATAGCCTTTACAACTTTTTAATATAGAAGCGCCCTGCTCCCACCTGTACCACAAGCTTGTATTCCTCCTTACCCGTCTTCAGATAAAGTGTTCCTGCTTTTTGAACATTTCCATTACCGCCAAAAACAATTTGATAACCCATCGTTCCTTCATCGATCGTGATATGTTCTGGAATCTTATTTGTTCTTACAATCGTAGAAGCAGTACTTTGAATGCTATAAGTTCCTTTACTTTGGGAAATAGAGAAACGGTAAGATGAGCCATTCACATAAGCGAGTTGCTGCGTATACCTGAGATCCGATTGAATATCTTCAAGGAAATGCCTTGTCGAAGAAGCGTTTTGCGTAGGTGTAATATGGAGAAAAACCAGAGTCAACAGAAGGGATAAAACGGAAAGAACCATCATCATTTCCATCAGGGTATAGCCAAGTGAATTTAGGTAATAATGAATTTTTTTATTCACTAGTAGCTAATGCTACTTTTCCACCAGTGATTGTTAACGTCTCCCCACCCGGACATGTCGTTTCTTCCATGTCAAGATACTCATCTGCTACTAGGTCATCAATCGAAGCAGGAAGTTTATTTTCGTTTGCTTTGTATGCCGCTACCTGAGTTTGAGCCACTTTTATTGTTGCCTCACAACTTTTTTCTTCAACTACATCGTTATTTTTTGTTAATCCTGGCACTGCAATTAGAAGAAGTACTGAAATAATCATAATCACAATCATCATTTCAATAAGCGTAAACCCTTTTTCTTGTTTAACTAGTCGCAACCATTTTCTTAATTTCACCAACCATTTCCCCCTTAAATATTTTGCAAGTAATAAAACATTGGCATAAGAATCGACATAAACATCAACATGACAACAAGCCCAACACCGACAAAACTAACAGGTTGCAAAATCATAAACCCTTTTTTCACGAGTTCCTCAAATCGTTCTCCCACCACCTCCCCATATAGAATAAGCTCTTTTCCAAGATTGCCACTTACCTGCCCATGCATTAAAATTTCTTTGAACTCAGGAACATATAAACTTGTACGATCAAATAATACTTCTAACTTCTCTCCGCGCATTAACGACAGAGATACACGTTTCGCTTCTTCTTGAAAGAAAATGAAATGAGATTGCTTCGTTAACAGCGAAAAAGCCTCTGCAATGGAAAGACCACTTTGAAGTAAAAGACCTAAGTGAAGTGAAGTATGATGCGTGAGATAGAGAGGAATAAAGAGGTGAACGAAGGGGATCTTACTATAAATCATCATTTTTTTTACTGCAGAAATCTTTTTATTCTTCATTAATGTTGAAAGATAAAGCGCAATTGCAATAACAACACAACCAATCACAATAGCAGGCATAAAGCGAACAAGTTCCATAAAAAATCTCGAAATAAAAGGAAGAGGAACATCAAGGGTGTAATACAAGGCATTAAATTGGGGCAAGAGGTATTTTCCTACAACAAACAACATGATGGCTGTCATCCAAAACAAAAAGATCGGGTAAGCAAGCGTACTACGCAAGCGTTTTTGCCATTCACTTCTCGTTTTCATTAACTGTCCTGATGCAGATATGCCAGTCGCAAAATCGCGCTGTTCAGACATGTATAAGTAAGATAAAATATCTCCAGGAAACTGAAACTCAGCGAGTACATCATGGAAAGAATCCCCACCTTTTAACCTTGCTATAATCATTTCAATATTTGACCTGATATGATCATTTTGATATAGAGCGTATACTTCCAGACACTTCGAGAGTGAGTATCCCTCTTCAAGCATTTTCCCTATCCGACAAAGAAAGTCCGCTTTTCGATCAAGCTTCCATTTGGATCGTTTCACGATTAAATAAACCCAACTCCTTCTCAACAGTTTCTTTTTGTATATAGCCAAGGGCATAAGCTCTAAGAATATAGTCTTTAATGGTGGTTTGACCTGGTATGGTTAAAAGCACAGGATCATCGAGGGCTTTCTGAAGATGTAGGCCAGCGAGGATTTCAACAACAGCGAGTTTTCTACGGGTTCTCCGTTTAAGACATTCAAGAGAACATACATCACAGTAAGGACACTTTAAAGGCACTAATCGCTGAGTCGCAACCCCTCTTAGGGTCTGGGTAATGTTATGAAGTGGGATACCGAATTCGAGTAATCTTGGAATACATTCCAAAGTACTACCCGTATGAAGTGTGGAAACAACCAAATGGCCTGTCATACTAGCTCGTATTGCGAGTTGAGCCGTTTGTTCATCGCGTATCTCTCCAACGACAAGAATATCAGGATCATGCCTTAAACCGGCTTTAAAACCCTCATAATAAGAAAGTCCAGCCTTTTCATTCACTTCCATTTGAATAAAATCCGGATTTCTTTTTTCGATCGGATCTTCGATTGTGAGGACGCGTCGATGTCGCTTTACGCTTAACGTTTGCAATAAGGAGTACATCGTTGTCGTTTTTCCTGATCCAGTAGGACCTGTGATCATAAATAAACCGCTATTACAGCTAACAATTTGAAGAAGTCGGTTTGCAATGGAGGGAAAAAGAAAAAGTTCTTTAAAGGAGTGAGTTTCATCTTGTGGCAATATGCGAATAACGAGACTTTCGTGGTAAGGAGTGGGAATTGTGGAAAGGCGGAGATGAAGTTTTCTTGGGTAAAGAACCATATCCATGGCTCCATTTTGGGGACGACGTTTTTCACCAATGTCCATTCCGCTCAGAAATTTAAAATGAGACAAAACCTTTTCAGCAACGACCATTGGTAACCATAGTGCATCGTAAAGGCGATTATCGACTCGGAATTGAATGGATGCCCCTTTCTCCTTAGGATGAAAATGAACATCTGATGCCCCTACTTCCATCGCTTGTTTAATAATGTCTTTCCCCTTTTCTTCTATATTTAGCAAAAACACACCTTCCTACCGTCAATTTTCACGATTTTGAAATCGTAAAGAAAAGGATTCGCCAGTTTCCTGGTAAATCCTTCTTTGAGTATCGATTTTTTTAATTTAAACATTTAGTTTTTAGAAACTCCTGTATGACTACTTCGAACAATTCCTTTTCTTCCAGGAATGGATAATGATTGCTTTCTTCAAAAATAACTAATTGTGCATGAGGAATAAAATTGGCCATTTCTTCGGAAAAAGGAAGTGGACATTGCACATCATATCTCCCACAAGCAATAAAAGTAGGCGTATTAACGACAGGCAACTGTTTGGTTACGTCAAACTGCAATATTTCTCTTGCGAAAAAATTCATTCTAGCTGCTGACATCTTTTTATGTATTGGTTTTGAAAAAAAGGAGCTATAGTGATCTGGTCGATAAAGAGAAAGTTTCGTCCGCTCTTCAGCTATTTTTCGCCGTTGATTTTCCTCGAGATAAGGATCTTTTAACCGTTCAATAAACTGCTGCATCATCTTATAGTGAGGGTGTTCAACATGATAGATACAAGCGGAAGAAGATGTGGCATATTCCCTAGCAGCAGCCCCTACAATCAACAATGCGTCGAGCGAATTAGAAGCATGAATCCCATAGAGACAGCCAAGCATTCCTCCAGTTGAGTGTCCTGCAAATATCCATCTTTTAATTTGAAGCGCTTCACGTATACTTTCAAGATCAAACACTGTTTCCAGCATAAAGAATTCATAAGGCGATCTCACAGAATCAGAGTTACCTGCTTCTTTTAAATTCACTAAATATACAGTGTGTTCTCTAGTAAACACATCGGCGAAATAATCACCGCTTGCATTAAACTGAGAATAAAGGTGCGTCACACATAGAGGTGGACCAGTCCCTTTTACAAACACCTCAAATCTACCTCGTTCTGTTTGGACAAAAAGCTGTTTCCACATTCTAACTCACCCCCATCAGACCATTTACTCGATCACCACCGCAGTTCCATAAGCGATAATTTCGGATGCGCTTGACATAACCGCTGAAGATTGTAATCTGAAAGCCACAACTGCATTGGCCCCCTTACCCTCAGCATCCTTTACCATTCTCGCTATCGCCCTCTGTCTAGCTTCTGTCATCATTTCCGTATATTCTGTAATTTCGCCACCTACAATCGTCCGAAGGCTTGCAAGGATATCCTTCCCGACGTGCTTCGATTGAACAGTACTTCCCCTAACATATCCAATGACTTCTTTAATGGTTTTGTTTGCAACATGATCAGTAGTTACGATCATCATCATTTCGTTCCTCCTTTTCCATTTTTCTTCGGTCCTTTACTAGTAAATAAATCAAGCAACCAAGTGAAAGCGCATATCCGATCATTACATATGGAACCCAAAATATACGGATAAAAAACATGACGATAATCAACATTTGAAAGGTTGAAACTGCTAATATCATGAGTGTTTTCACTGCGCTTATCACCTACTTTCTACCACTAACTTTAGAATAACTCATTTTATATGATTTTTCCCGTACTGTTTTAACAAGACAATAAGAAAAAGCGATACGCAGAAACATTTCCGCATATCGCTGTGACATGGATTATGATGTTATCTTATTCCACTAATTGACCGGACATTCCATCCTTCTTACAAAAATAAGTATAAGTTTTTAAGTCACCGATCATACTACTAGTGCATGAATTTAATGGGCTATAGCCAAGCGGTAAGGCAACGGATTTTGATTCCGTCATGCGCTGGTTCGAATCCAGCTAGCCCAGTTAAGAAACGACAGCAAGTTTCTTTTTACGTTGCTTAAGATTTTGTAAACCCGACTTGTTATAACCAACAATTAATTTCTTTCCATTTGTAACAATTGGTCTTCTTAATAACTTTGGTTCATTATGCATGAGCTCAAGCATTTCACTAAGAGTAAGATCGTCGATTTCAACATTTAGTTTCTTGAACGAGGTACTTCTTCTTGCAAGGATTTCTTCAATGCCATCAGTGGATAATGTAATAATTTCTTTTAGCTCTTCAATTGAAGGGGTGTCTTTGAATAGGTGACGCTCTTCAAAATCAACACCATTTTCTTTTAACCATGCTTTTGTTTTTCTACAAGATGTGCAGCTTGGGTACGTATAAAACAATAATTTATCTTCCAATTTAAATCCTCCCCGATTCGTTTTCCGTTGATAACTAACTTTACCCACATTATACAACAGTTAAACAAATATTGTACAAGAAAAAGATTTGTATTTTTGTGAACGATTTGGGATAATAAATTGGAACCCTTTTCAAGGTTAAATAAGGAAAGTCATTATTTTGCCATGAGACTAGCATTTACTTTTCCACAAGAACTCATATATAATACGATATGTATGGGGAATGAACGAGCAAGGGAGGAACTTTTATGCCTAGAATGTACCGAGTTTTAGCTTTCTGGACTGGTATTTTCTCACTCATGGGCTTCATTGGTGAGATGCCTGTATTGGGATTGCTGTTCCTTGGCCAGGCCGGCATGTTTTTAGCGTTAAGTTATTTAAACTTAACAGAACGTACTTATTTGTATATTTTTGGTGTATACTTAACTTTGTTTATGGTCGGTTTTTCCTACTGGTCAGTGTTCATGATGACGCCTGGATCAGGCGGTCATTAATTGGAATGAAAAAAGACGATGCTCACACATCGTCTTTTTTTATTGGCGCTTTTCTTGGATCATTACTAGAAATTGATTTGACTCTGCAAGCCACCTTATTGCCCGATTTTGTTTGTGTTCTTTGGAAAAAGGATTATTAGGACTAGTTTGCTGAAGAAATTGAAGTAAACCCTCTTTTAAAAGAAACTCTCCTTGAGGCATACAGCTTACCCACTTCATTCCGTGGCTCAAACCTATGTTTTTTATCGCATCAATGTGAACGTGAGTTGTTATATCCATTTCCCCTGGGGTCTGTAAGACGTTCTCAATCAATTGATGATTTCTATATCCCCTAAGGCTGCCTCTTTTTCGTTCTGGGGATTTCCACTCTTCGTTTGTATAACCGTAATCTACTGTAATAACTTTCCCATTAGCTAACCAATTTCCAACTTCATCCAACCATTTTCCCATGGCAAGTGGGATTTCGATCCTCTGACCATCACTAATTTGAAGCTGGTGACGTGCAGTCCAATTCAGAATTACAGGGTCTGTACAGGGCCTGTATACCTCTGTAAAACAATTATTCTCATCCAAACCAACACATACTTCAACCAGTTCATGTTGTTTTTCAATGACACGAACAGGAAACGCATCAAGCAATTCATTTGAGAATAGTATCCCATTTAACTTGGGGAGCACTTTCTTCATTGACGTTAGTGAAGGAAAGATCTCCACATCATGTTGCTTTGTACGATTTGTAATTAATTGCTGGTGATAAGGACTGGATTCCAGTACAAAATAAGTTAACTTTTCATAAAATTGATGGTCAACGAATTTTACTTCATCAAGAAAGGAAGAAATGAATTTTCCATCACCAGAACCCGCATCGACAATGATCGGAGCATACCCGTTGCTCTGTATCTCATTTATGAGGACTCGGGCCATTACGCGCGAATAAACGTCATGAACACTCGTTGAGGTAATGAAATCACCTTTTATACCGGTTTTGGGTACATCCTTTTGATAATAACCAAGTTTTGGATGATAAAGCGAAAGCGTCATAAACCGCTCGAAAGTAATGAACTCTTCAGAACTACGTTCGATTTCATTGATGATGATATTTTTTAATGACATTGATTATAAAGAAAAGCCATTCAGAAATGGGTTTTCAGTCATCTCAGCTTCAATTGTTGTAGTTGGCCCATGTCCAGACGCGACGATGGTATGTTCAGGAAGGACCAAAAGGCGATCATGTATGCTCTTTAGCAATTGTTTTTGATTTCCACCTGGAAGATCTGTTCTTCCTATACTTCCTGCAAAAAGCGCGTCACCTGAAAAAACAATATTCTCATTCTGAAAATAAAACGAAACGCTACCTGGTGAGTGCCCCGGCGTCTCAAACACTGTAAATTCAAATGAACCAATTTTCATATCCCCTTCTCCCTCAAAGAGATGATCAGCAGGCTTACTTGAAATGTTTTCAACAACCGGGAAAAGTTTTGAACCATTTAAAGAAGGGTCTGAAAGCCAGTTCGATTCGTATGTATGCAAATAGACCGGTACCTTATAAGTCTCTCTTAATAAATCAACGGCACCAATATGATCAAAATGAGCATGAGTTAATAGAATAGCCAATGGTTTTATTTCAAGGCTCTCCACTTTTCTCTTAATCCGTCCACCTTCAGCTCCCGGATCAATGAGAAGGGCTTCCTTACTTTCATTCCAGATGATTCCGGCGTTTGCTTGCACAGGGCCTACAGCCATTTGTTTCCATTTCATTACGTTCGCCTCCATTGAAAGATTATGTTTCTTATTCTACACTAAACAAAAGATGGATTAAAAGGAGATGTTTCGATTGAATATCGTGTTTGGAGTTGAGATGAAACCACCTGTTCATAAACTCCCTGGTTTCATAGCACAACTAGTCAAGAAAACAGCTGAGATGGCAAAAGTGTTGGATCGAGATAAGCAGCTTGTCATCCTATCTACTCGAGAAGAAGCAAACGCGCTTCAGAACTATTATCAATCAAAAGATGTACTTGAAGGTTTTTACCCACTTATTCATCTATCTCAAGCTTCGGAATTAAGGAGCTCATTTACAGACTACGGATTTACTTCTCAAAATAACGAACACTATCTCTATAAAGAAATGATTTCTTACTTTATGATCAATAAAGGAGACAATCAGCAGAGAGAAATGGCACTTTTGCAAATGGAGGAACACCTCATATGCAAGGATGAAAATCTCTTTTTTATTGATCGAATGCACATTGAATTAATGGAGGGTATCGCTCGAGCCTACAACATAGAACTTACATTATGGAGCGAATAACACCTCGACAAACGAAAAGAAAACGGTTAAAATAAGAAAGGACTTATTGTACATACCAGAAAGTTAAAAAAATTTACGATTCAACCATGCAACAGCCATTTTACGGGTATACTGATACAGAGTGCATGGATAGGGAGGTATTCCAAATGGGATTAGCAGTTATTTTTGCAATCGTTACTTTATTTTGCGTTTGGGGCGTTTTTCGATCTCTTCGTGAAAAAAACTTTATGGGCCTTGCCTTTGCAGGATTAACAGTGCTTGTATTCGGCGCCTTTACTGTTGCTACAATGATCGATATTCTTTTCGGATCTGGTGGCGGCGGAGGCCACTAAAAAAAACAGCCATTTCGGCTGTTTTTTTATACTCAATTTTAAGGCATTGATACTACCAAAACACGTTCAATACACGTAACATTTATTTTAAATGTCTTTTAACTGATTCGAGTTTATCATCCATTCTCACTTTTTTATCTCGACGATCATCAATTCGTAAATTTGTAGCTACACGCTCGATGCCAGCTTGAAAAGGCGCCTCATGGATCGCTTTAACAACATCAAGGAGATCAGAAATATCTCCTTCAATAAGGGTACTCATAGGTGTTAAACGATAGGTAATGCGATCCGAAAAGGATTCAAGAATCTCCTGTACATCGGCTACATACTTACTAACACTTGGTGTTTCTGTCCCAATTGGAATTACGGTAACATCTACAATCGCCATTATTTTCTTCCTCCCTTTCCTTCAAGTAACTGCAGTTTCCGATTAAAGAAAAACCGATACGTTACTAACGAAATAATCATCGCACAAATCGATACAGATGAAAAGATACTAATTGAAATCACAATCTGATAGCGAATGGCCTCAATCGGCGAAGCCCCTCCAAGAATTAGTCCTGTCATCATCCCAGGTAATTGCACAAGTCCTATTGTTTTTAAACCATCAACATTTGGAATCATTGCAGCGCGAATCGTTTTCCTAATAATCATTTTGGAAGCCTGTGAAGCATTCGCTCCGAGTGACAGTGCAGCAAGGATTTTCCCTTTACTGTCATGAAATTCGTTCTTCATTCTTTCAAATGCAAGACCAGTGGCCACCATGCTATTACCAATAATCATTCCGCTCATCGGGATAACCTGTTCAGATTGAAATGGAATAATATCAAATGCGATCCATAGTGACAAAACAAACACTTCTATTAGAATAAGCGATGAGAGTGATAGGAGAAAAGCGTACGGTATTCCCTTTCCTCTTTTTGCTGCTTGAAGAGAAGCAATGACAAGCATAACAGCTACCCACAAGCCTATTCCCTGCCAATCTGGCATTGAAAACAGAAATGTGAGAACATACCCTATAAAAAACAGTTGAACAACGCCACGTATAGAAGACCAAATAGCTGACTTGCCAATCCCTAGTGAGAACAAATAGGAAAGCGACACAGGTATCATGACAAATAATATCATGGTAAGTAAAGAAAGGTTCGATATGTTTGTCATAACTTATCCTTCAAAAAAGTGCTTTAAAGCAGCAGTTTTCGGTTGTTGAAACAAACTAGATGTTTCTCCTTGCTCTTCAACCTTCCCTTCATTCATAAAAAGGGTATAGCTTCCAAGTCTTTTTGCTTGCTTAAGATCATGTGTAATCATTAAAATCGTCTTCCCTTCTTCTTGCACGAGCTTATGTAACAATTCTTCCATCAACTCTACCGTCCGCATATCAAGTGCGCTCGTAACCTCGTCTAACAATAATACCTCAGGGTTATTAGCAAGCGTTCTTGCAAATGCCACTCGCTGCTGTTCGCCACCAGATAAATTTTCCACCTCTTTCGTTAAAAACTCTTCAGGTAACTGTACTTTCGCCAATAACTTAACACCATCATTCGGCTCCCATTTTTTTTGAAGAGAAGGACCAAATTTTAAATTATCTTCTACCGTTCCATCAAATAAATGAGCCTGTTGAAATACCATACCAATGTTTCGACGCAGCTCCGATATAGGGAAATCACTAATTTTTTTCCCTTTAAAGTGGATTTCTCCCTTATCCGGATCTTCTAGTCTATTTAGCAGAAGTAACAAACTACTCTTACCTGCACCTGACGGTCCGATAATTGTTGTTAAACTGCCTTCCGTTAATGAAAATTGAACATTGCTAACCCGTTCATTTGATACATGATCTACTTCGATTAGTTTTTTCATTGAACTTCCTTTCTTGAAAATCGGATTGCTTTATCAAACACATGTTAACATCATTCTCAAAGTTCCTTGCTTAGTCTATGTATTATTCCCCTCCTCATTCGAAAAGTAACCTTAATCACACACAAAAACCCTGCGAGGGCAGGGTTAAGGTTTCAAAATGGGTGACTGCTTTTGACGAAAAGCAGCATGATTCGTAGGTCCAATTCCTTTTCCTATTGGAGTAGCGTGTCTAATCGCAGTTGTAATGAATTCTTTTGCAAGCGAAATTGCTTCTGGAATAGACTTCCCCTTTGCAAGCTCCGCTGCAATACATGCAGAAAATGTACAGCCTGTGCCATGTGTATGTTTTGTATCTATACGCTTTGATTCATAATGATAGAAGCGGTCATTTACATACAGAACGTCGATTGAGTGATCATCCGTCATATGCCCTCCTTTTATAAGGACAGCTTTTGCACCGCTTCCGTGTAGAGCTTTTGCCGCTTGCTCCATTTCCTTTACAGAAGTAATTGCTTCACACTTTAGTAGCTCGGCTGCTTCAGGAAGATTCGGCGTAATCACGGCCCCGAGCGGAAAGAGCTTTTCTTTCATAGCCACTATCGCTTCATTTTGTAAAAGGGAAGCCCCACCTTTTGCGATCATCACAGGATCAATGACAAGATTTGGAACTTGATATTCTTTGATCTTTTTCGAAACCGCAAGAATGATTTCACTCGAAAAAAGCATACCCGTTTTAGCAGCGTCCGTTCCAATATCGGAAAGGACAGCGTCAAGCTGCGACTGTACAGCTTCAATCGATTGGGGATATACATGATGTACCCCAACCGTATTCTGAGACGTAAGTGCTGTAATCGCACTCATCCCATACACATTGCGTTCTTGAAATGTTTTTAAATCTGCTTGAATACCAGCCCCCCCTCCACTATCTGAGCCAGCAATCGTTAGTGCTTTATACATTAAAACCTCTCCTTATTAAATAGACTGAAAACGATTAGGTCTAAATTGGCCAATTGCGATTTGCTGGGGAATCTGATCGATCTCATCGGCAACAATTTTTGCCGTAATTGGACTCAGCAAAATACCGTTTCGATAATGTCCAGTCGCCAAAATAATTCCTGGTTTCTCCACTACCCTTCCAATAAGCGGAAAACCATCCTGCGTAGCAGGTCTTAAACCAGCCCATTTATGAAATGGTTCCATCTTATCAAGGACTGGCATCACTTTCTTACTCCACTTTTCGAGACGGCCAATTCCATGGTCTGTTACGTTTGTATCGAAGTCAGCTATATCCTCTGAGGCGCCAGCCACTACAGAACCATTCGCTTTCGCCACTAGGTAACCCTGACTTGTAAAGATAATGTGATTTAAAACCGGCGCTTCATAGGCACAAATTTGTCCACGAATTGGAAAAATAGGTAATGAACAGCCAAGCTCGTTTTCCCAATACATTGACCATGCTCCTGCTGCAAGGACGACCTCCTCACTCTCTATTCGTTCATCCTTCGTCACAACAGAACCATTCTCAAGTTTCGCCTCTCCAGCATTTTCAATGATGCGTACTCCTAAATTGTGGCACGCTTGTAAAAGCGCAGCCACATAGCCAGGGGCATAAATATGTGACTCTTCTGGACACCATAATGCCGCAACCACGTCTTCCGAAAGTTCTGGTTCTTTTTCCCTAACTTCTTCTGCAGTTAAGAGCTTCGATTTCACATGAAATTTCTGTTGCCATGCTTGTTTTGTTTCAAGAGAAAGGCGATCAGCTTCATGATAAATGCAATACAGACTGCCACTTTCGTTATACTCAAAATCAATATCCGAATGACGTTTAACCTCCTCTTGCCATTTAGGAAAAATCTGCAAACTCCTTTGGCATAGCCGGAAAAAATCGTCAGGGTCTTCTTCGATTTCAGAATATGGAGCAAGCATTCCTGCAGCTGCACCAGAAGCCTGTCCACCACATTGTTGCGCTTCTACTAGAGTAATCTCATGCCCTCTTTTACGACATTCAAACGCGATGGATAAACCAATCACCCCGCCGCCAATAATTGTGATTCTGGCCATGATCCCCCTCCTTCGTTAGTTTTGAACTGGACTACTAGCTGTTGCATACTTCTTTTTAGGGATTCGCCCTGCCATATACGACAACCTTCCTGCATGGATCGCATATTTAACGGCCTCTGCCATCATTACTGGATTTCTCGCTTTGGCTATCGCTGTATTTAACAATACTCCGTCCGCTCCAAGTTCCATTGCTTGCGTAACGTCAGTAGCACTTCCAAGACCAGCATCTACAATAACAGGTACTGTAAGCTGCTCCGTAATCAGTTCAATATTGTAAGGATTTAAAATACCTAGACCACTACCAATTGGAGACCCACCTGGCATGACTGCCGCAGCACCAGCTTCCTGTAATCGATAACAAAGGGCAGGATCATCTGATGTGTATGGCAATACCACAAACCCTTCCTTCGCTAAGATTTCCGTTGCTTTTAGTGTTTCAATTGGATCAGGAATAAGTGTTTTTTCATCTTGGCTCACCTCGATCTTAATCCAATCGCTTAAACCGGAAGCTTTTGCTAAACGAGCGATTCGAATCGCTTCTTCTGCTGAGGTTGCTCCTGAAGTATTCGGTAAGTATTGAAAAGGTTTTTCTATATGTTGAAGAATAGCATCTTCGTCTGGTGCTGAAAGATTCACTCTTCGAATCGCGAACGTCAGAACTTCCGCTCCGGAAGCCTCAATTGCCTTGTTTTGAACAAAGGGATTTGGGTATCTTCCTGTACCGAGAAAAAGTCTCGATGATAATTGTTTTCCAGCTATTGTGAGTGCATTCATCATTGCTTCAACCTCCTCCTACAAAATGAACAAGTTCAATGTTCATGCCATCATGCACTTTCATATCGTTCCAGTCCGATCGATCAATGATGACTTCATCCACCTCTGTTACAACCAGTCCTTCTTGCAAACCAAAATGCTTCACGACATCCTTCAAAGTAACGACATTTAAATCGTGCTCTTCGCCATTTATTTGTAACCTCACTTCTCGATCACCTCACTATTAATCGCGTGCTGGAATAGTTCACATGTGCTTTTCACATCATCACTTCCTACCACTTCGCTAATCACACAAATACGTTTTGCGCCAGCACGCAATACGTCAGAAACATTGTGCAGTTTAATACCTCCAATCGCTACAAATGGAATGGAAATTTCAGAAATCACTTCCTTGATATATTCAGTCGTAACAGGGTCTACCACATCGCTTTTACTATTAGTTGGAAAAATTGGACCCGCACCAATGTAATCAGCTCCTCCTTTTTCTGCAGCACGCGCTTCCTCGATACGATGAGTAGAAATTCCGATTATTTTATCAGCTCCTATGATCTTTCTTGCCTCTTCTAAAGGCAAATCATCTTGGCCTAAATGGATACCATCTGCATCAACAGCTAGCGCGATATCAATATGATCATTCACAATGAACGGGATCTTGTACTTTTTTGTTAACGCTCTTAACTTGAGTGCTTTTTCAAGCACTACTTTTTTTGAATTTGTTTTATCGCGTAGCTGAATAATGTCTGCTCCACCTCGTATGGCTTCCTCCATTACATCAACTACATCTCGACCTGGATGAAATTCTTCTCCTGTAATTACATATAATTGAAACTGTTTCATGATTGTCTTCCTCCATTATCGCTATGACTTACTTCACATTTCTATAAAAACGAGATAAAAGACGTTAGGACGTGAAAAACCCCCATTCCGCGTATGGAATGGGGGTAGTATAAAAACACCGCTACCGACTTCCCTACGCTGGTATCAACCAGATCAGGTTCAAGGGTAAAAGAAATAACGGTTTCTTTTTCTCAGCCTTCCCTTACATGAAGGCACCCCTAGTCTTAGAAATTATGAAATTACTATTATTATGACAAAAAAGCTCTTAGAATTCAAGCTCACTACATATACAGTGAAGACAGAAAAATGCCTATCGTATCTTGATATATCTGGTTAAATTGGCTAACTGGTAAAGGATTCTCTCCTTTACCAATTTCAACGGTGAAACCCGGTTTTCTAAAATCCTGAATAAACCAATCCTTGTAACCTGCAAAACTATCAACATACCGAATAGGTAAGTAGCCACTTAATCGAGAAAATTCTGTTACAAGGATTTCGGACTCGGGGGGTTCAAGTCCTTCAAATCCCCAAAAAATTACTTCCCCCTGTGAATGGAATGCTAGCGCTCTGTCAAAATTCTTTCTTGTAGTTAAATCAGCAATGGCTATTGCTTCTGGTTCAGTTAGTGGTGCTTTTCCTGGGTAATTTCTTGGAGAAGGCTTCGTTGGTTTACGTTCAGCTTCTATATCCCATTTAGCTGGGTATTGATTATTTAAATCGACGCCTCGAATGTTCGCTTTCCAACGACTGAATTGGTCACTACCATTGTTAATTTCATTTGCTAAAGAGCGATATGGCTCCTCTTGAGGTAAACCGTTAATCACGAGATCAACGCCATCTGGATTAACCATTGGAACGAGTGACAAAGAAGTGGATTCATATAGAGTAGGAAGATAGACCCCACTAAGCTGCTGACTACTTGTTAATTCACGTGCATAATCATCGACAAATTTCATGATTAATGTTGTTGTTAACCACTCATTTGCGTGAAAAGAGCCATTCATGTGAACTTTTTTCGTACCAGTTCCTACAACTAATTCAGGAATTGGTTTTCCCATCACTGTCTCACCGATTAGCCCTTGTTTAATAAACGGGTAGACACCAAGTATTTTGCGGATATCATTAACAAGCGTCCCATAATCGTAACTTTGATTAGGATTTATCAGTGACCACGTGACACGAATGGGGATGTTCACTTTCTCACCCGGCTTTAGTGAAAAAGGGTTTTTATCATTTAATAATAAAACACCGTCTAAAGGTGCTCCATACCAACCCGCTATTTTCCACAATGTATCCCCTTGTTTAATGGTATAACTTTTTGTTACATAACCAGGGATCTGAATTTGCTCTCCAATCATTAACTGATCAGGATTTTCAAGATTGTTACTATCTAAAATAAGACGGAGTGGTATTTGAAAAACACGACTATATTTCCAAAGGCTGTCCCCACTTTTCACTCTTATTCTCATGCTTCACCCTCCCCCACATGTCATATCCTTCTTACAATGATATGACCGAAGAAGGGACTCCTATGCTTCGTGAATAAAGGTTTTCTATTAACATGGTTTACTCAACCCTAGTCTTTTGGGGTTTGAGAGAGCAAAAAACCACACTTTTTTTAAAAAGTGTGGTTTTATCAAATGTTCTATTTTTCCACTTGGGTTTCTTGTTCCCCATTATGCTTTCCTAAGAAACGAAGAAGATCGCCGTAAACAATTTTATCTGAATAAGCAAGGTCTGTCTTTGCTTTCTCCATATATGGTTCACAAGCCGCTTTATCCGTTTCTTCTCCAGTTTCCTTATCATAACAAACATTTTTAGTATAAAGATTGTCTTCTGTAATGAAACTTCCATCACGAAGAATTGTGAAGTTATCCTGTTCTTCAGCAAACAAATCGTTACCAAACTTAATCATGTCTTTTGTTTCAATTCCAAGTAGGTGCATAATAGTAGGCTTCAAATCTATTTGTCCGCCGACTTGTTCCATCACTTCACCTTCCTGACCAGGGATATGGATGATAAGAGGAACTTTTTGTAATTCGGTCGATTCAAACGGAGTAATTTCTTTTTCCAGAAACTCACCCATTGCTTTATTATGATTCTCAGAAATTCCGTAGTGGTCCCCATACATCACAAAGATTGAATCTTCATAAAGTCCTTCTTCTTTCATGCGCTCAAAGAATTTTTTAACAGCTTCATCCTGATATCGAACGGTTGTGAAATATCGATTGACCGTGCCATCATCTGATGTCCACTCTGGAATATATTCATCTTCTGATTCAAGTGTAAATGGAAAATGATTCGTAAGAGTAATATATTTCGCATAATAAGGCTCTGGTAGCGTTTCTAAATACTTAATGGATTGATCAAAGAAATATTCATCTTTTAATCCCCATCCGATTGAATTATCAGGCGTGACTGTAAAATCATTGATATCATAAAACTTATCGTACTTAAGAGAGTCATACATGACATCACGATTCCAGAAGCTTTTGTTATTCGCATGGAAAACGGCATTATAGTAACCATTTTCACTCAAAATTTCTGGAGATGCATTATATTCGTTTCCTGAATGCGTAAAGAACACCGCTCCGCTCGGCAGTCCATATAGAGAATTCTCTAAAATAAACTCAGAATCAGAAGTTTTCCCTTGTGCTGTTTGGTGATAGAAGTTAGGGAAATAATAACTCTCTTCGATCAGATCATTCAGGAATGGCGTTATCTCTTTTCCATCCACCTCTTCATTAATCACGAAGCTTTGTGTGGATTCTAGAGAAACGAGAATAATGTTTTTACCTTCCGCTTTACCAAACATATCAGG
This sequence comes from Guptibacillus hwajinpoensis, assembly GCF_020524165.1. Taxonomy (GTDB): domain Bacteria; phylum Bacillota; class Bacilli; order Bacillales; family Guptibacillaceae; genus Guptibacillus; species Guptibacillus hwajinpoensis_D. Next base: position 178,601 of record NZ_JAIVKU010000004.1, on the reverse strand, counting down.
GTTTGGTTCAACATGGTTCGCTTTCACATAGTTTTCAATATCGACAATTTCGCTACCGTCTGCAAAGGCACGCTGTGCTTTTGCTTTTGATTGAAGCACAGCATCATAAACATGATAGTTATAAGTACCGATATATTTGATAAGCATTTCACGATCAAACGTCCGAGTTAAAAGTTGGGGACGTTCGGTTTCAGCAAGTCCAACATTTATTGCAAAAAGAGCTATAGCGCTTGCAAATACAAGTGCAATTTCTTTTTTCTTAACAGCATAACTTTTTGTTTTACGTACAAATAAGTAAGCTGAGAGAAGAATGATATCTAAAAACAACAAGAAATCATATCCGCTTACAAGCTCTGCGATACTGTTACCAAGTTCACCCATGTTATTCGTTTGAAAAAGAAGTGGTATTGTAATGAAGTCTGTAAATTCACGGTAATAAACGACATTTGCGAACAAAATAAATGAACCAATAAAATCAATGACCAGTAACACTCTGTTGCGATATTTAGGTGAGGCAAATAATGCAAAACCCAGGAATAGCAAGACAGAACTAATCGGATTTAAAAGCAAGATAAATCCTTCCATTTTATTTTCAGGTTCAATGTTAAATGCAAATTCATACACAAGATACGTTTTTAACCACAGCATAAATGCTACTACGAGGAAAAACGAATACTTATTTTGTAGCTTTTTCATGTTTTCTTAGTACCTCCTTAGTTGAATATAAGGAAAAGCTACCATATCTTTCTACGACCATACATAATCGCTATGATAGTATGTTTTCGAAATTTAATCAACTAACTTTTGTCCTTATTTTAGTATTTCGTTCAACAATATTTTGATTCTATTTAGTGCGTTCGTTATTAATAACGAATAAGTCGTCCAAAAAGTTTCATCTGTGCAAAAAAATCATAAAAAAAGAAGAGATCAGACTCCACTGATCTCTTCTTTACCCCTACAACAATAGGAATAAACGCGAACAATTAGGACTATTTCACTATCTTTGTTTTCACTAACCATGCCCCACCAATCACACCGGCATCATTGCCAAGTGTTGCAATGGCAAAATCAGAGCCTTCCATAACCCTAGGTAAGGCATATTTTTCAAATTGGTCTTTTAATGGTTTTAATAAAGCATCCCCCGCTTTTGAAACCCCACCACCAATGACAATTTTAGATGGGTTTAAAGCATTCGCTAAATTAGCAATGGCTAATCCAAGATGGAAGGTGACCTTGTTTACTACTTCTTCAGCATAAACATCACTGGCGTCAGCAGCCTCAAAAATGTCGCGAGAAGTAAGTTGATTTTGTTCCTTATATGTATGATAAAGGACGCTATCTTGATTAGAGTTAAGGTTCTCCATCGCAATACGAACAATACCAGTGGCAGAAGCAACGGTTTCAAGGCAACCTGTTTTACCACAGTTACACGAAGCACCACCTTCAGGGATGGAGGTAATATGTCCGATCTCTCCAGCCATACCGTTCGTACCGTGAATAATCGTCCCATTTGTAATAATGCCACCGCCTACTCCAGTACCAAGCGTTACACAAAGCAAATCACGTGCACCATCACCTGCGCCACGCCACATTTCTCCGAGTGCTGCAATATTTGCATCATTATCAATGATTACCGGTAAACCTGTTTCAACTTCTAGCTTATCTTTTAAAGGGAAGTTTCGCCATCCGATATTCACAGCATGGTAGATAAAGCCTGTTTCCATCTCAATGAATCCAGGTGCTCCCATTCCAATTCCAGCGAACTTTTCTTTGCTTAACGCCATTTCTTCCATTTTATCGTCAATTGCCCTAGCGATATGCATGGTAATGTGACGACCAGCTTCCGATTTATCTGTTGGGATTTCCCATTTCTCTTTGATTTCTCCGTAAAAATCCAGGAAGGCAAGTTTGATTGTTGTGCCTCCAAGATCAACACCTATAAACCATTTTTCTTCTTTCATCATCATCCACCTTTCATGCTCTCGATTTTTACTTTAACGGAAAGCCTTTGTTTTCCAAGAACTTCTTCATGTAAGTACGAACAGGAGTCGTTAACTTATGAGCCATCATCGCTGTCCATCCCCCTGTACGCTGTCCTGCAGTTCGATCGGTATAATAAGCTGAAATGACATCATCATATTTTGTTAATTCTTCTTTAAAAACTTCCTCATTTTGTTCATATTCATCAACATGATAGATGTTCTCTAGAGGCAACCGTGGTTTCACATCTGGATCTTGATCAGGATATCCGACGCAGAGGCCGAATAGTGGTACTACGTATTGAGGTAAGTTCAACAAATCATTTACTTTTTCTAGATCATTTCGAATGCCACCGATATAACAAATTCCTAACCCCATTGATTCAGCAGCAATACTAGCATTTTGCGCTGCAAGAGCCGCATCAATTAATCCTACCATAAATTTTTCAGTTGATTGAATTGTCTCCGTCACATCGGTTCCATGCATTTCTGCAGTTGCTTGATGGCGATTAAAATCGGCACAGAAAACGAAAAAATGACCATTCTTTTCGACATAACTCTGCCCACCTGCTAGCTCTGCTAATTGTTTCTTCTTCTCTTTATCTTTCACACCAATAATGGAATATGCCTGTATATAGCTTGACGTAGACGCAGATTGCGCGGCCTTAACTAGCGTATGAATTTGCTCTTCTGATAATGGTTCATCTTTAAACGCTCGTATTGATCGATGAGCGAACATCGTTTCGATCGTTTCATTCATGTTTGTCTCTCTCCTTGTTGATTTCATTTCGTAAGATCATTCTGGCGACAAGGTAATCTTCTTTTTCAATGATTTTCATTTCATACAATTCTTGCACCTCATCTTCCATTAACTCAAGATCTCCGAGTCTACTACCCGTATAAATAATCATGCCAAAGCGTTTTAACAATTGCTGAATATCATAGAATGTTTTCATTTTCCTCACCTATGTTATTATAGCAAGCCACAGCCTTAAAAAAAATCAATACGCACAAAAAGGACACATTCTTTAGTAAAGAATGTGTCCCTTAACGATCTGGATCTTTCGGATGCAGCACGGTAGGTCTTCGATTTTTAAGAGGCATTGGCGAGCGAAAGATAACATCTCGAAATGATCGATAGGAAAATGGGATAAACGGCCATAGGTATGGAATATGAAAAGACTTTGTACGTAATAACAACAGCATCCATAATGTGAAACCAACAACAAATCCGATTACTCCGAAAGCGGCTGTTAAAACAAGTAATAGTAAACGGAATAGTCGATTGGCAAGGCTTAATTCATATGACGGCGTAGCAAAAGTCCCTAAAGCGGCAAGGGCTAGATATAAAATGACTTCATTAATGAATAACCCAACCTCCACCGCTACTTGACCAATTAAGATAGCCGATACAAGACCTAGTGCTGTCGCTAAAGAGGTAGGTGTATGAATTGTCGCCATTCGAAGGATATCGATTCCAAGCTCAATCAGCAAAAATTGAACAAAAAGCGGTAGGGTTCCCCCTTGATCCACACCAATAAATTGCATATTTGACCCCAGTAGCCTTGGATTTGTAGCAAATAAATACCATAGAGGCAAGATAAAAATACCTATCCATACAGCAATGAAGCGAACCAGTCTTAAGTAGGCACCTACAAGCGGCTTTTGGCGATATTCCTCGGCATGTTGCAAATGATGCCAAAACGTAGTTGGCGTTATAAGTACACTGGGAGATCCATCTACATAAATGAGAACATGCCCTTCATACAGGTGAATAGCAGCAGTATCTGGTCGTTCTGTATACCTCACAAGAGGATACGGATTTAAATGCCTACCACAAATAAACTCCTCAATCGTTTTTTCTCCCATCGGTAAACCATCAGTATCAATGTTACTAACAGAGTCCTTAATTCTTTTTACTATTTCAGGGTCTGCTATGTCCTCAATGTAACTAATGCATATGTCTGTTTTAGACCTTCTACCAACTTGCATATATTCCATTCTTAACGTTTTATCCCTCACTCTTCTCCTCGTCAGTGAGGTGTTAAATACAATCGTTTCAACAAATCCATCTCTAGCCCCTCTGGTTACACGCTCTAAATCCGGCTCCTGAGGTCCACGAACAGGGTATGTTCTTGCATCAATCATGATGACTTCACTCATGCCTTCCACTACAAGAGCTGTCGGACCTGATAGAACAAGATCCATCACCACATCTAGATCTTTCTGTCGATCAATTTCAACGTATGGAATATGCACTTTCATAAGTTTTTCGAGCGGATCGGGTTCAAGCTGATCGGGCTCAAGTCTGGATAACAACTTCATTAAATAATGTAAAATGTCGTCCTTTACAAAACCATCAATTAAGAACATCGCCATTTTACGCCCTGCATAGTCCAAATCAAGTTGAATCACATCAAAGCTTTTACCGACTCCTAATTCTTTATGAAGAAAGTCTATATTTTTTTCAAATGAATGACTAACTGGATGAATGATTTCTTTTTGAGACATAGGTCCCCCTCCTCATTTCCATCATTCACCAATTCTAATCAATACATACCTATCAAATCATTGGGCAATGAAAAGCCAGCCTTCGTTTGAGAAAGGCTGGCTTTTACTTTAATCGATCATAGGGGATAAAAGATAGCGATAAATAAGATGAGCCGTATGAAGCATCGAATCCTGATGTGTACGCTCATAAGCATGGGAAGCATCGATACCAGGTCCAATTAGTGCGTGCCGAACATCGGCACCAGCACGGATCGCCGCAGATGCATCTGAACCGTAATAAGGATAAATATCAAGCTTGTACTCAATTTGATGCTCCTCTGCAAGGCCGACCAAATGCTCTCTAAGACGAAAATGATAAGGACCACTTGAATCTTTCGCACAAATGGAAACAGTATACTCATCTGACGATTGACCATCCCCAAGCGCTCCCATATCAACAGCTATGTATTCAACCGTTTCTTCGGGAATATTTGAATTTCCTCCGTAACCTATTTCTTCGTTGTTGGAAATTAGAAAATGCGTTGTATAGGGTAGCGTTTTGTTTTCTTCTTTCAATTTCTTGATATTTGCTAGAAGCAGAGCAACACTTGCTTTATCATCTAAATGCCTTGACTTAATAAATCCACTTTCTGTTAGCTGTACACGCGGATCAAAAGAAGTAAAATCTCCAACGCGAATTCCTAATTTCTTAACATCTTCAGCGTTAGTTACTCTTTCATCCAAGCGCACTTCCATATTTTGTTCATCTCGTTTGATCTCACCATTATTTTTATAAACGTGAACAGACGTCTGGTGTAAAAGGATTGTACCAGTAAAGCGCTTACCATCCCCGGTAATAATTTCACAGTATTCGCCTTCGATCGCATTAAAGCGAAAACCACCAATTAAAGATAAACGAAGACGACCATCGTTCTTAATTTCTTTTACCATAGCTCCAAGAGTATCGACGTGAGCCGTTAACATGCGCTGTCGAGACGAATCAGTGCCTTCGATCGAAGCAATAAGTCCACCTTTATGATTTCGTTTCGTTTCTACCCCAAGTTCTTGCATCCTACCTTCCACCCAGCTTATCACTTCATCTGTATATCCTGATGGACTGGGAATACTGACCAATTCTTTGGTTGTTTGTAGAAGTTCTTCTGCATGAAACAAGTCTTTCATTGCTACCATCCTCTCAAATTAGCTTTCTTTGGGAATAAAACGGTCTTCATATTTTGATTCTCTATCTCATACATATGATGACAAGCTTATTGAATCGGAGGGTTCCGGATGATCAAAAGAATTCACTACGTTATCATGCTTGGTATGATTGGTTTTTTTGCGCTCATCCTTGTGAATACTAGTGGCAATCCTGTGAGGGAATCATTTACTTACTTCCCCCCAGATCCGGAGGTCTCATTTGATTCAGCTAGTACATCTCTCACTATTTTAACGCAGGAAGATGAAGATGAATACACATTGAACTGGAAGACTGAGTCAACTCTTTCAGAAACAGCGTATCTTCGTCAAGATTTATCATTTCTTTATGAAGAGGGACGCCTAATCGATTCCATGTCCACTTGGAAGGAAAATACCGCAACGATACGTCAAAAAAAAGAAATTACGAGTGAAGATAGTGGTCATTACGAAGCCCTCACTTACCATTATGGGGAAATACACTACCCAAATGATGTGATTAAAAGCGCACAAAAAATGAGCTATAACCAGCTTTACGTGATCGATTCCCCCATGACACCACTTGAATCCTTCAAAGAAGCTTCAAGTGAAGAAGAAAAAGAGTGGCAATACATTCTTGATCATGCGATGGATCAGCAAGCACAAATGGTTTTTAAATCAATGGTTGCTGAATACAATCTACATCCAGAAGACTACACAATATTGCCTCTCACCTCATTGATCCGCTATCAAAACGAGACACTTCCTGGTTTATCTCGCAAACAAACCACAGATGCCATTGGAGGAATCTGGGAAGGTTTATACAAAAACTACTTTCTTGGCATCTTGCTTCCTAATGGTTCCACTGAAACGCCGATTGGAAGTACGATTCCCGTCATCCTAATTCACAAACAATCACCTTATCTGCTTATTCTTTTTCAAACGAAAGGCGGAAAAAACGTTGAGTTAATCCAGTACCTTAATGAGCCTTTACTAGAACGTAAAGATCCGGCAGCCCAATAAAGTAAAGTTTTTTTATTAAATAACTAATAGTTGCTTTAATTCATCATAAGTATCGATTTCGGGGACTTCATTTGGAAGCTCCACCTTTTCGTTGCGAGAATTAAAATAAATCGCATCAAACCCTGCTTCCAATGCAGGTTTGATATCATGCTCGAAGGTATCACCTATGTAGAGATAACGACCCGAACGATCGTGAACGTAGTGAAAAATTGACGTTCCAGGCTTTTCCATCCCTATCACTTCAGAAATATAGATGTTTTCCCTAGGAATCCATTGAAACAATTGTAGAGCCTCAATCTTTGCTGTTTGTGTTACCTTTCCACCGTTAGTAATGATGCCTAGTTCGATTCCTTTCTCTTTCAATAACGCTAAAATAGAGGCACTTCCATTGTATAACTCTGCGAAAGAGGCCACTTTTGATTGGTATTCTTCTTGAAACTCAAATGCTTCTTTTTCAGAACATGGTAGATCAAAATATTCGTTCGTTTTACAGAAACGGCTAACCTGGTAATGTTCTCTTGACCATTCTCCTTTTTCATAATGACTCCAAAATTGATCACAATTAGATTTGAAAACGGCAAACCATTTATGAACTGAAAGAGAAGAGCTTTTGTTATGCAGCATGGTTTCAGCACAATGTAAAATCGTTTTTTTAAACGCTTTTTCATGATCGTAAAGGGTATTATCTAAATCAAAATAGATGTGAGTATACTTCACGTAAAGCTCCTCCAATCTGAGTGAATAAAAATCGCCGCAGTTGTTTCTTCTTATTTTACTCTTTTCTATAGTTAGAAGAAAGAAAAAACCTCCACCCTATAAGGCAGAGGTTATGATAAAAACGAACTGAAAAGTTTGTTTCGTAAACCTGGGAATTTTAGCGAGTTGCCGACGACAAACCGCCTAATGACCGCAACTCCCAGCAACCCATTTAATAATCGATAGCGGTATTCATACATGACAACTACTAGAGATAAGAGAACAAGTACCTTCGTTATTTTCATCATATGCCTCCTGAAACTGTACTATACTTCTACTGTTTGCAGGTCATACCGTTTTTATCCGTGCGTTTTTGGAACTGTAACTTCAATTTTCTTGTTATTCCAATAGCCGAGGATAACTGTAAATATTGGTGAGAGCCATAAGAAGATCGCAAAGGGTAAGTAAGAAAGTACTGATACACCAAGTGTTTCGGCAAAAAATGCCCCGGAAACACCCCAAGGTATTAGTGGATTAATCAGGGTACCCGCATCTTCAAGAGTTCGCGATAAAAATTTACGATCAATGCCCGCTTTGTCATAAAAAGGCTCAAATGTTTGACCAGGAAGTAAAATAGACAAATATTGTTCACCAGTTAACAAATTTACGCCAATGGCGGATGTTGCAGTGGCAGAAATCAAATGTCCTCGCCTATTTAAAAGTTTTGTTAAACCGCTCATGAGCGATTGAATAATTCCCATTACTTGAAGAACGCCCCCAAGTGCAAGTGCTAAAATAATGAGAGATACGCTCCACATCATTGATTGTAGTCCACCTCTATTGACGATTCCATTGACAAGATCACTAGGTGTTTTGCTAACATAACCATTTTGCATCGTCTCGATAATAGAAGTTGCCGAATATACCCCTTGTGTTAGCATGGCCACAATAATTCCTGCAAGTAGTCCAGCAAATAAAGTGACGAGAACTGGCACCCTTTTTATTGCAAGTACAAGCACGATAAGGGGGGGAACTAACGTCCATAATGATATTTTAAATTCACTTTGCAGAACCATCATCGCCTCGTTGAGATCGTCTGGGTTAACAGAAGAGGACAAATTTTTACTCATAATAAAAAAGAAAATAACTGTTACAATAATAGCTGGAATCGTTGTCTGCATCATATGGCGTATATGGGTAAATAAATCTACTCTTGCAACTGCTGGTGCAAAGTTAGTTGTATCCGAAAGTGGTGACATCTTATCACCGAAACATGCACCGGAAATAACTGCTCCAGCTGCAAGAGCAGGATTAACACCCATTGCTGCCCCTATTCCCATCATTGCTACGCCAATCGTACCGATTGTCGTAAATGAACTGCCTGTAAAAGTTGATACAATAATTGTCACAATCAAGGCACTGATGAGAAACCACTCAGGCTGTATAAACTGAAGGCCTCCATACAACAAGGTCGGAACCGTACCACTCTGCATCCACACAGCGATCATCATCCCTACTACAAAAAGAATAAGAATTGGTTTTAAGCCCGTCGTAATACTTTGTAGTAAAGCCTTCTCTATCTCTTCCCACTTCATACCAAGAAGCAATCCCAAAATCCCCATTCCTACTACGCCAGCAAGAAGAGGAATATGCGGTTCTACTTTTAAGCCAATAATACTAAACAACATCCAGCTCATTAATAGCGCAATGACAACCAGCGCTATTGGAAATGATATTTTTTTCATTATCTTTCTCTCCCTTGATCTCTATTCTCTCACATCTTAGTTTTGCTCTATCTTTATTTTTCCATTAAAAAAAGCCCTTCATCAATTGAAGGGACGAATTTCTTCGCGGTACCACCCTTATTGACAGCTTTACCTGCCCACTCATATCCCCTTTAACGGAAGGATGCCGCGTACCTCGCTCATCAGATGTAATTTCACTTTTAGACGCTCTGGTTTACAGCAACCACCAGATCTCTACCACTGCTCTTCTAAAGAAGCTACTCGTCTGAATCCTCGCTTTTGTACTTTTATGCTTTTGTGCGTTTAAGTAACATTGCCATTCTATAATTGAATCGGAGGGATGTCAAGGATAAGAATGAACATGTAAAAAAGCACCAGCCACGGGGCTGGTGCTTTTTTACATACCAATATATCTTGCATAGAGTGCTTTTGCTCTTCCACTATCTTCTGTCCCTTGAATAAGTACCCGTCCATCTGGGAATAGCACGAGTCTTTCTCCTTCTTCAAGTTGCGCTTTAAGTAAGAAGGGTGTTTTCTTCACTTTTGACGTTTTTTCTAGCTTTAATGCCCATTCTTTTAAATCAAAGTGACTTTCTAACTGGATCTGAATTGTTTCTCTCCCACATAGTGAGGTGATATCCTGCTTTGCTCCACCTTTTAATGTTGGATATTCATTGGTTTGACAAGTTGGACATCCTTTTTTGGGTGAAGAAAATTTCATCGCATAGCTATGATTATGCCATATATCCATTGTCATCAGGCTTCTATGAAGCTTTTCACGATTTCCCGCTATATATTTCATAATCTCCGTTACCTGATACGACGCAATAATATCTACGATAGGAGAGATCACACCGATTGTGTCGCACGTTTCACCTGTCGTTCCTTCTCCTCCCTGAATAAAGCAACGAAGGCAAGGTGTTTCGCCAGGAACAAATAGTGCTGTCATTCCTCTTGAACTAACTGCACCACCATAAACGAACGGAATATTATATTTGAAACAAGCATCATTCAAAAGAAATCGTGTTGAAAAATTATCGGTGCCATCCATAACAAAGTCTACGTCTTCTATTAGCTTACTTACATTACTTGCGTTAACATCCGCTACCATTGCTTCAATTTCAACTGACGAGTTCATTTTTTCTAGTTTCTTTTTTGCTGCAATTGTTTTTGGTAACGCTGCAGCTACATCCTCTTCATCAAATAACATCTGTCTTTGAAGATTGCTTTGCTCTACATAATCACGATCGACAATCCTTATATAGCCAAACCCTGCGCGCACTAGATGATTGGCTATAGCGGTGCCAAGCGCCCCCATTCCAACAATAATGGCTCGTGATTGACTGAAATTCTTTTGCCCTTCTTCGCCTATAGGAGAAAAAAGCATTTGTCTAGAATATCTTTTGAAGTCACCCATTTAATCTGTCTCCTTTTTGAACCAGGTTATACTCTTCTCTTGTATTTACATTTAAAAATTGATTTTCGTAATTCTCAATTTCGACATAAAGCGCGTCAATGGATTCGAGGAGATCATTCATTCTTCTTCTCCCTGATATAAGAAGTTGTTCGATAATAGGTTGACATGAAGAATGGTAAATCGCACAAAGAGGCTGACGCCTGCCAGAACTCACAGGTACGACCGCCATAGCATTAGGGTGTTTATTCAGTTCTTCTATTAGAAGTGAAAATAAACTCTCCGTCACTAACGGCATATCACAAGCTACAGTAAAATAATAATCCCCACTCGTATGAGTAATCCCAGAATAAATGCCTGCTAGTGGCCCCATCCCTTGGAAAGCTTCCTCATCTTTTATCACTTTCAGATCTCTAGCTGTTTCCAAAATGAATTTCTCTAATAAATTCGTTTTCGTAACAATTATCGCTTCATCTATAACAGGATAAAGTTGATTAAGAACCACTTCATAAAAGGGTTTATTGTGAAAGGCAGCAAATGCTTTTGGAGATCCAAACCTTCGAGATTCTCCTCCTGCAAGCAATATACCTATTATTTTCATAATATCCATGCACCTCCTATAAGAGCACCCATTACCGAAGAAACGAAATTAACTAAATCATTATTAATACCTTTTACGCCACTTAGTACAACAGTTTGCTTTCCACAATGAGTGCGCCTCTCAGTTCTTGTTCCACAATGTAGACATTGAAACTCCTCCTGCATGGTTGCTCCAATCAGCGTATCGCTTAAGCAACCGACAAAACCAGCGATTGTAACAACAGCTGCTGCTTGATAAGATAGGTCAAAAACGAAAGAACCGACTACACCAATTAAACCCGCTCCAAGAAAAGACGCCACGATACCTAGCATACTTACTGCGCCAGAAGTTCCTGCTGGAACGATTTTCAATGTTTTTATATGAAGGGGTCTTCGTGATGAGAGAACACCAAGTTCAGAAGCCCACGTATCAGAATTAGAAGTGGCAATCGCACTTAACAGAATTAACGTCCATACCTCTCCAGGAAAAATAACCATCATCAATCCAGCAAAAGCAGCCACCCCACCGTTAGCAAGAACCTGATACTGATCTCTCGATGCACCCTTTTCTACAATTTCCTCGATACCACCTTTTTGCTCCGATTGATATTTACTCCAAATCGTGGAGGTTAGAAAAAAGATGCCGAGAAGCAAAAGTCCTTTCCAGGCAAATCCAAGTGCGATCAAACACCCAACTCCTGTAGCCGCTACCGCCCCTTTTTTCGAAAGCGCTTGAACTTTGTAACCAAGAAAACCTGTCAGAGCACATATGAAAGCATAAATAATCATACTATGTTAACAATTCGGTCATTTGTAATAATGGCTTGTACAGGTAAATCAAACGTTTCGGTTGGCACTTTTTCCACAAGTTGAAATTCATAGGCAAGTGAAACCGTTGAGTTTGTATATCTCTTCAAGTATCGGTCATAGTAGCCGCCGCCAAATCCTATTCTAAAGCCATGACGATCAAAAATCAGCCCTGGTACAAGCAATAGATCTATTTCGACAGAAGGACATAGCGCAGTTTTATCAGGATGTGGTTCTTCCAAGCCAAAATAAACTTTCTCTAACTGATCCCATTCTGTTAGATAATGAAAGGTCATCTGTTTTGTTTTAGGATTACATTTTGGGACTGCTACTCGTTTGCCATCAGTCCAGGCTTTTTCGATAATTTCTTTTGTATTTATTTCACCTTTCATCGCAACTGTTAACCCAATCGTTTCTGCTGTGTTGTATGGTTCATATGTATAGAGGCGGTTCAAAATTTGTTGATCTAGAAGTGCTTTTTCTTCAGGACGAATTTCGTTTATTTTCAATTTCATATTCGTTCGCCATTCATGCTTTGATTGCATCATCAATCCTCCCCATTTCTTCTCTTACTAGTCTACGGGAAAATGTGCAAATAAAAAAGCAGTAGGATATCCTACTGCTTACTTAGTTTCGCGATGTAACGTCTGCTTTTTAAGTCTTGGGCTGTATTTTTTAAGTTCAAGACGATCAGGGTTAGTACGTTTGTTCTTCGTCGTGATGTAGTTACGATCGCCTGTTTCAGTGCAAGCCAATGTAATTTGTACGCGCATGAATATCCCTCCAAATCCTATCAAACTGTTCATTTAACAACATACTTCATTATGATAACAAACAATTCTCTTTCAATCAAGTTGTTTTTATTGATGAAAGAGCTTCATATTTCTCAAGGTAATCTTTCACAACATCAACATATGTGGCATGTGACCATGTTAGCGGGGCTACAGACAGAGGTTTCCCCGAATAAGGATGAACTTGCTCTGGTAGTATACCACTAGATAGCGCCTGTTGGTAGACCCAATTAATATGCTTTTTTGCTTCACGTAGCTGTTCAAGAGATTGAGCGAGTGAAATCTTCCATTTAGCGATCCATAAAGTACAAATTACCCATGGATTACCTGGTACTTCATCAACATTTTGAGATTGTTGAAAATAATAATCACTAACATAACGCGCTACCCCGCCAATGCTAGTTTTTACAGAAAGTTTGTTTTCAATCTCTTCCATCGTGCGAATCATTCGAGGATCATCAGCAGAAAAAACCCCGAATGCGAATAAACCAAACAGGCTACTTTCAATCGTGTAATCTTTCGTTATCTCACCCGTTTCGTTATTTCGATAAAGTCCTCTTAAAAAGCAGGAACGTGTTTCGTCATACAAATGTACTTCTATCCCCTTTTTAATTCGCTCTGCCCCTTTATAATAGCTCTCAGCACGATCATCTTCGCCAAACAGTCTGGCAAACGAATGAGCTGCCATTAGACCGCCATAACAGGCGGATGCGGTAAAACTAAAAATACCAAACCTTTCTTCCCAAAGATCGTATGAGGGTAGCGGCAAATCAAGCGTTTCATCCATGAATTGCAGTAAAAACTTTGCACCTGGCCGTACTAAAAACTTATAAAGCGATTGAGCAAACTCAATATCCCCTGTTGATTGGTAATGTTCCCAGAAAGCCCAGAGAACTAGAGCGGTCTCATCTTCTTGTATTGGAAGCTGAGGTTGCTTCAAACGATCGATGTAAGGATGCCAGCTCGATCCTACAGAGCCATCAGGATTGTATTTATGATGTAAATACCCTTCTTTTGAAAGAAGCTCTGCACAGCAGCGATAAAAGTTGGTAACCATGCCATGATACCCGGCTTTAGACATAGCAGAAGCTATGAGCGCCCCATCTCTTGGCCACATATAGCTGTAGTGATCACGATTGTAATGTAAAATGTCTGAATCGTTTGCTGCAATAATCGTGCCATTCTGATTGGTTTGAGTACGAACGATTAATAAGCTTCTTTTATAAAGTGAAAGAAGCTCCGGTCCCAGGTCCGTCTCCGGTAAGACCGACTTATTCACCCAACGATTCCAGTACATGCGAATTTTTTCAACAGTTAACTGTGTTCCTATCTCACTTACATATTCATGAATGCTACTAACTTCTTCTTTCGTTCTACCCACAGTCATCCAATAATAGGCGGTTTTTGAACAGTTTGGTTCTAGTTTTGTTTCAAGAGAAAAGGTACTATCGACTGATCCCTGGGCAATAGGGTTCGCGTGAAGATGACCATCCTCAGCATCTCGCCAAGTTCCCTCTGCAGCTTGAAACCGTTTTACACCGGTTGTATATTGTTTGATACCTGCTCCATCTATTTCGCCGTTGAATAAAAAATACCGATAACGTTTGTAGTGGATCACAGACTTTGTATCTGGACAATAATAAGCCGTATCTCCCACTTCAGTTTCGTAAATATTCAAATCCTGATGAAAGAAAAGTCTCACATCGCGACTTTGATTTTCTAGATTAAATATCGTGATTTTACGAATCATTAGCATTTCGCGTTGATGAACGCCTTCTTCAAAAACAAGTTTAATCCCAAGATGAGGATGCACCGCAGTGCTATACGTAACAAGCGTGTCCAGGTCATAATTTGGTTGAATATCCCATTCCGATGAGTGAAGCCATGAAAATTTCCCATCAACCCAGACGCCAATTCGGTTGGCGTGACCTTGAACATGATTTTGTTGCCCCACATAAGGATAGTAAATATCTCGAATTTGAAGAAACTGATCCATATTAATAAGCAGTTGACCGTTTCCAATGACTAAGTGTCTTGGCATCTTGCTCCCCCCTATCCAGCTCCTACACTAGTCTATTGCAGAAATGGACAGGTCATTACTCATGGTACTTATATAAAAATAAAAAACCGCTTTTAGGCGGTTTTTTATTCAGCATCTTCTTTGTATCCAATTGGTTTCTTCGCTTCTTCTTTTAAATCGAAATAGGCATCCAAGGCACGCCCACCAATTTTTTTATTTACATAACCAGATGAAGAATCATTCACTTCTGGAATAACAACAGCGATCGCTACTTCAGGATTGTTATAAGGAGCATAACCTACAAGTGTTAAATTATAGCCATCGCCAATTTGTGCGGTACCAGTTTTTCCGGCTGCTTGATAATCATCACTTTGGAAATATGGATAATGTGTACCTGCAGTACCGTTTGCCGTATTCATTACCATCCACATTCCCTTTTGTACATGCGCAACTTCGTCTTCACTCATTTTAATTTTATTAAGGACTTCAGGGGTATTCTGAAAAAGAATGGTATTAGACAAACCATCTTTCTCAGAAGGTTCATGAACTTCTTTTAGAATATGAGGTTCAATGCGATACCCTCCATTAGCAATAGTAGAAATATATTGAGCCATTTGCATAGGTGTATAGGTATCATACTGCCCTATTGCAAAGTCCAGAATTTTCCCAAACTCACTCAGACCGCCATTTAATCCTGCACTTTCCCCAGGTAGGTCAACCCCCGTTTTCACACCTAGACCAAACTGAGAGAAGGATTCTTTTAGTTCATCATAGGCTTTGGGGTCATAACTACTACTTTCATAAGGAGCATAATCATAACCAGCCATTTCCATGGCGATTTTCCACATATACACGTTTGAAGATCGTTGCAAAGCAACAAGATCTGAAATTGGTCCCATCGCATTTGCTGTATAGGACGACTTCTTACCTTCATCTTTAAAGTATAATACTTCGTCCACTAGCGTTGTATTAGGGTTAATAACACCATATTGATAACCTGTTAACACCGTTGCTCCTTTAACCGTCGATCCCATCGCATAAGAATCCCCGATAACCCCAAAAGTGCGGTCTTTGAATTCCCCACTTCTATATTCTTTACCTGCTAGCGAAAGGATTTCACCAGTATTTGGATCCATCATGACAACATATCCTCTTGTTGCTCCATATTGCCTCGCATCATTAAGCTCTTCATCAAGAATTTTCTCAACTTCCTTTTGAAGATCAATATCCAGTGAAAGGACCAGATCATTTCCTCTTTGTCCTTCAATCACCTTTGGTTCACCTATTGGTTCACCAGATTTATCTGTTACGTAGGTTTGCTTTTCTTTTTGCCCTTTTAAATATTCTTCATATTCTTTTTCAAGATAGCTGATCCCAACTTTATCGTTTCGATCATAATCTCTCAAACCAAAATAATTCAGCTCATCTTTAGGGATCGGCCCTACTCTGCCAAATATAGTTTGCAACGTATCTCCATAAGGATATTCTCTTGTAGCATCAGCTTGAATTTCGATACCCGGTAACGATCCGAGGTTTTCACTTATTTTTGCAATTTCATCTTCTGTCAAACCGATTTTGATTGTTTGAGATGATAAAGCATATCCAGTATCCATTGCCCTTTTTATTGCTGCCACTTCTAACTCTTCAGGATTGTTTTTAATTTCTTCTAGATCAGTATCAGTAATCCGATCGATCTGGAGTTGATACGCTTCACTTGTCTCCAATTCTTCCCATTCTTTATTGGTTAATTTTTTCTTCGCCTTATCTGGATTCGTTACAATCCAATAATCCTTAAGATCTCGATCGATGACATCATCTGTATCTTTATCGATATAACCTGCTAATTTTCGGGCTAATTCGAGTCTTTCCGCTTGTTTTGTATTTTGTGTCCGAATGTATGTAAGCGCAAACTCAGGATTATTATCAACAAGAACTCGTCCATAACGGTCATACATTTTCCCACGAGGTGCAGTTGATTCTGCCGTCACGTTCTCTGTTTGCTCAGAAACGCGCTCGTACTCTTCTCCATTAACAATCTGTATCACACCGAGTCGAAGAATTAAGGTAGAAAACAAAAGGAATACAGATAAAAATAATATATTTAACCTAAAAGGTACATGGTTTTTCTTTTTCTTAGCTTTCACGATAGACTCCCTTCCCTCAAACAAATATAGGCACCTGTTCCAGACAGGTGCCTCTGATCTCTCTTCTTCTTACTATACTTAGTGATAATAAAAAAGTAAAGGGACTAATGAGCTATTGTAACGGGTCTGGAGAAGGGTCAACGATCGTTGCTGGAGTTGATTGAAGCTTCCTAACAAAAAGGTAAATAAATGTATGTCCTGCTCCGACAATTAATAACAAGATGGGAATGCTTTTTTCATCGTTAAACAACTTCACTGTTAACAGGAACAAAAGAATGGAGACAATTCGCCCAAGATTTAAGTAGACTTCTCGAACGACAATATACTCAATGCGCATTTCAGCAGCATTCCATGCCTTGCCAATGACATCATACGTGAGTGAAATATACGGCACCAGTAGAAGCGGATAAGCAAGAGAAATACACACTCCATATGTTAGCAACCGTGCAAATGTTAAATCTGTAACGAGCAGAAAGACAGACGCATATAGAATGAGGCCACCATATAAAATGGCTTTTTTACGGAACCTAGGCTTTATAAGACGCGTAGCTAGATAGTAGGCCAAGAAAGATACTGCAGAATTCACTAGCCCAAATGTTCCAATTGCTAGTTCACTCTCTGTCGTAATAAAAACGAGCACAACAATAATGAAAATAAAGGTCCCTTCTCTTATTCCTTGAAAAAAATGAGCGTGCAAGATATTTAGCCAATCGGTATTAACTTTCCTTTCTTGAAAGATTCGCGTAAAAGAAAAATTCCCTTTCGCAGATCGACGTTCAAGAAAAAAACTTAAAATAACAGCTGCAAAAAACAAAGCAAGTGAAACGCCAAAAATCACTTTATATCCTGTAAATGCTTCAAGACTTGAAATAATGACACCCGCAAATATCGGACCAATCATACCTGCAAATGAGGTAAGTAAACCGAGAAAACCATTAAAAAAATCCCTGGTTTCTGGCTCCGTAATTTCGAATGTTAACACATTAAATGCCAGCCAATAAAAACCAAATCCAATTCCAAGTAAGGCGCCAAGTAAGACCAGTAAATGGCTCGCATTCTGACCTAAAGAAAGAACAGTTATATAAAAGAGAGCTAGAAAAATGACGCCAATTCGTAAGACGATCACTCTGTCCATTTTCTTCGCCCATCTTCCTGCAAGGATAAAGGTTAGTGGCTGGCTAATCACCGCGGCAAGATTATAGATACCGATATCAGCAAACTCTCCGGACTGCTTCCACAAATACACATTCACAAACGTATTTGAAAGTGCGATGCTCAGAGCATATAAACCACCGATTGTTAGCAATAACAATAAATCTCTTGTTACTTCTATCTCACCGATCATATGTTTTATCACTTTCATCTGAAACTCCCCTTTTTTCATCCACCCTTATTTTGACTTAATTCCTGCTCGTTATGCGGACGAATCAAAAAGGATAAACTATGTTTAAAAGGGGACTAGTTATGTATTATTTTCTATATCGAACGGACGACCTTAATGAAAAGCTTCGAGATCAATTACTTCAACGCATTGAATACTTGATAAGTGCAGATCATAATTCTTATTTTATAAATAAAATGACCCACTATTGGAGGATCAACTATCGAAATGAAAAGATCTCATTAACCATATCAAATAAACAAATCCTTCTATGTTCACCTAGCGACTTTGAAAATGGTTGTAGCTTTACCGATTTTCTAATAAATCATATACTTGATCATTTTGGAGCGGTTTACACTTTGATCGAATAATATAAAAAAGCCCCCTGCATTTCTGCGGGGGGCTTTCCTCACTAGTTTTATTTAGCTGCTTCGTAACGCTTAGCAACTTCATCCCAGTTAACAACATTCCAGAATGCACTAATGTAATCAGGACGTTTGTTTTGGTACTTAAGGTAGTAAGCATGCTCCCAAACATCTAGACCAAGGATAGGTGTAACACCTTCCATAACTGGAGTATCCTGGTTAGGTGTGCTTGTTACTTCAAGCTCTCCGCCTTTTACTACTAGCCAAGCCCAACCTGAACCAAAGCGGCCAGCAGCAGCGTTAGCAAATTCTTCTTTGAAGCTTTCAAAGCTGCCGAATTTCTTTTTAAGCGCTTCGCTTAGATCACCAGATGGCTCTCCACCGCCGTTAGGGCTTAGCAGTTGCCAGAAAAGTGAGTGGTTCGCATGTCCGCCACCATTGTTACGTACAGCAGTGCGAATGCCTTCAGGAAGTGCATCTAAGTTGCCAAGAAGATCTTCCAGGCTTTTTGATGCGTGCTCCTCGTGACCTTCAAGTGCACCATTTAATTTTGTTACATATGCGTTGTGGTGCTTGTCGTGGTGGATCTTCATTGTTTCTTCGTCGATGTGTGGTTCTAGTGCATTGTAGTCGTAAGGTAGTTCTGGTAGTTCAAATTTAGCCATTGTGAATCTCCTCCTTAAATTAATATGTAACTTGCTGTCAGGGCAACGTTCATTGCCACTTGAACATGATGTCGTCACAAGTTTACACTAGCAGATTTTTCATGCGTTTTCAAATAATAAACCTTTGAATCTCCGCAACACAAGTAAAGTTTCCCCACAGGGAATGGAATTAAACATCAGAAAGGAGAAAACACAAAAAAACTCGCCATATCATGACGAGTGGGATCTTTATTGAGTGGTGGCTCCGGACGGAATCGAACCGCCGACACGAGGATTTTCAGTCCTCTGCTCTACCGACTGAGCTACAGAGCCAAATCATTTTATCAGTATTAATTTTAATTAGTATGTAGTTTGCATTTACGTTAAAAGTAATTTGGCCTTACTATGAGCTTAGGTTGCCCCTAGGGGACTCCTATTAAATTTTAGCTTCGATGTTTAATCGACGTAGTTAAAATTTAATTTTGGTTGCGGGGGCAGGATTTGAACCTGCGACCTTTGGGTTATGAGCCCAACGAGCTACCGAACTGCTCCACCCCGCGATAATATGAATGTAATCATGCTACACCTGCTTCATTATACTGTGCACTGTTTCTTCCTCTAAAAGGGAATGCTTCGATGCGTATCCGTCGAAACAACTCGATGTTGATTCAGTGATGTAACGCTCGTTGCTCCACCCAGTGACAATATAAATGTAACGATGCTGCATCTTTTCGTAAACCACTTTTCAGAAAAATGGAGGAGGAAGAGGGATTCGAACCCCCGCGGGCGACTAAGCCCCTGTCGGTTTTCAAGACCGATCCCTTCAGCCAGACTTGGGTATTCCTCCGAAATCCATATGGTGGACCCTGCAGGACTCGAACCTGCGACCGGACGGTTATGAGCCGTCAGCTCTAACCAGCTGAGCTAAGGGTCCTTATGTATTTAGTGGGGCGGCTGATGGGAATTGAACCCACGAATGCCGGAATCACAATCCGGTGCGTTAACCACTTCGCCACAACCGCCATGGTTATTCATATGTTATATGGTAGCGGCGGAGGGGATCGAACCCCCGACCTCACGGGTATGAACCGTACGCTCTAGCCAGCTGAGCTACACCGCCATATGGCTCCACAGGTAGGATTCGAACCTACGACCGATCGGTTAACAGCCGATAGCTCTACCACTGAGCTACTGTGGAATATCTCTTAACGACAAGAACTAATATACCATATATTCAAAAGAAGCGTCAATACGTTTTTAAAATTTAATTGCAAAGTATTAAAAATGAATGATAGAAACACTATATCACTCTTTTATTTTACCATCAAGAACTACAAAATATAGACTAAAAATACGATGATCATGATGGCTTGTAGCAGCCCTTTCATTACTGCACCACCAAGAAAACCGAGCAAAGATCCTACTCCAACTTGCACAGACTCTTTGAATGGTTTTCGATGAACCAGTAACTCCGCTACTACCGCTCCTATAAATGGCCCAAGAATAATTCCAGCAAACGGAATAATGAACGGGCCTACTAACAAACCGATCGTACTGCCCCAAATAGCTGCTTTCGATCCTCCATACTTTTTGACACCAAATAAATTACTCGCGTAATCTGCCACGAATAATAAAAGAGTAAGCAGCACCTGAATGACCCAGAAAGAAAAGGTCATTGAATCGAAATCATAAAAGATACCATGCAAAATAAAACCAACATAAATAAATAGGACTGCTGGAATAATCGGATAAATTAATCCAATAAACGCAATCGTAAAAGCCGCAATGATCAGACCCCAAACTAGAATATCCATACCTTCTTCCCTCCCCCTCAATTGTAGTCTATTTTATCCGAAAATTTATTTTCCTTCTATATAATTTAGGAAATCTCGCCAAATAAAAGAAGCAGAGGCCTCCCTCTGCTTCAAATGGTTATTCTTCTCCAATAACGGCTTCTGCGATATTCACCGCATGATCACCAATACGCTCAAGGTTACTAATAATATCAACAAAAACGATTCCAGCACTTCCCGTGCATTCACCCTCATTTAGTCGAAGAATGTGCTGCTTACGAAGTGTTCTTTCCATTTTGTCGATCTTATCTTCTAGCTTCACAACTTCCTGAGCCTTAGCTACATCCCATTTATCAAGCGCATCAAAGGCTTCATTAAGTGCAGAAAGAGTGAGATTAAACATTTCATCTAGATCTTTCATTGCAACGTCAGTCATTTTGACTTTGTTGCTGATTTGATAATCTACTAGTTCAACAATATTTTCCATGTGATCACCAATACGCTCGATATCACGAACAGAGTCCATTAACATACCGTGTCGTGTTGATTCATCTCCAGATAAAGAAGTTGCTGATAGCTGAATGAGATAGTCTGTAATTCGATTATCAAGATTGTTAATAGCTTCTTCATACTGAGCCGTTTTTTCTGCGCTCTTTTGACTTTTAGATATGAGATAGTTAGATGCTTCCTTAACACCTTTATATGCAAATTCACTCATTCGAATCACTTCTTCTTTAGCCTGTCCTAATGCGACAGAAGGAGAACGTTCGATAAATACTGGATCCAGGTGTTTTGGTTTATATTCAATCGTTGCATCATCACCAGGTATAATTTTCGTAACAAGAAATGCAAGCCCAGCAATGAATGGGAATTGAATCACCGTATTCGTTATATTAAAGATACCGTGTCCAAATGCAATTGTCATTTCTGGTGTTAAATTTAACGAATCTCTAAGATATTCAATAAATGGTGTATAGGCAAACAAGAATATCAAGAATATCGCTGTTCCGATTAAATTGAAAATAACGTGTGTCAGCGCCGTGCGTCTAGCTGCAACAGAGGCACCAATCGAAGCAAGAACTGCTGTAATTGTTGTTCCAATGTTATCCCCAAACAGAACTGGTAATGCAGCTTGAATATCCATCGCATTCTGTGAATAAAGCCCTTGTAGTACACCGATTGTTGCACTGGAACTTTGTACAATCACAGTAAATACTGTCCCAATGACAACGCCTAATAATGGGTTCGAACTCATGTTCAATGTGAGTTCATGGAAAGCTTCAAGACTACGAAGTGGTTTCATTCCTGTACTCATTAATTCAAGTCCAAAGAATAACGCTCCAAAACCAAATACAATTTGTCCTGCGTAATTAATTTTCTTGTTTTTAAAGAAGAAAATTAATAGTGAACCAATCGCAATAATTGGGAGGGCGTAATCCTTAATAGGAAAACCAATAATAAATGCTGTAACAGTTGTTCCAATGTTTGCTCCCATTACAACGCCAATCGCTTGCTTTAGAGTCATAAATCCTGCGTTAACAAGACCGACTGTTAAAACCGTTGTTCCTGAACTACTTTGGATGAGAATCGTGACAATGATCCCGGCGAGTACACCCATAAATGGGTTCGTCGTAAACCGATCAAGTATGTCTCTTAATCGATCGCCTGCTGATCGTTGAAGGCCATCTCCCATATACTTTAGTCCAAACAGGAAAATACCAAGACCTCCCACAAACTGAAAGATCATCTCCTGAACGTTGAGTTCCATCATTTCAACCCCTTGCACCATGTTTTATTTTTTTCGACAATACTCAACAAAGTCCCTTGTCTATTATCTACATCGCTCCCCCCTTTGTAAAGAGTTAATATAGAATTGTAAAGATATTATGATTTCATCAACTTTATTTCGAGAAAGTTTCAACAAGTTTATTGTTCCCTTCTCCTTATATAAGATAAACTGGATTAAGGGAGTAACCTCACTCACCCAGAAAGGAGTTTCTTCATTTGAACGTTTTTAAACAGCTGTATTATAGCCTATTCTCGCCCAAGATGATGGCGCGGTTTCGGTTTCAAAAACTAGGAAAACCAATATTATATGTCTTTCTCCTTATGCTTCTATCTTCCGTACCGATAGGGGTTATGACTGCCGTTTCGTTTACCAACGCTTACGAAAATCTTAAAGTACATATGTCGGAATTGCCTGAATTCACGTTAGAAAACGGCTCTTTAACAAGTGACCAGTCAGAACCACTAATAAAAAGAGAAGATGAAAACACATTTATATTTGATGCGACAGATGAATTTAAACCTGATGATATGGATTCATATGATTCAGCTATAGCTTTCCTAAAAGATCGGATTATCGTAATGGACAACGGAACTAGGCAGGAGTTTAATTACAGTAATTTCAGCTCAATGACTTTTACGAAACAAGAGGTAAATGAACTCACTAAAAATCTTGATGATTTGCTGCCTATTTTTATCCCACTTTTAATCTTTGTGGTCTATTTATTCCAGACAGGTCTTAAATTTATTGGAATTACCGTTTTAGCGACAATTGGGTTATTCCTAAAGTCCCTTGCCGGCAGAAAAGCCTCCTATAAACAGCTTTGGATCCTATCCGTTTATTCGGTTACGATCCCAACCTTGTTTTTTACCATCATGGCTTTAATAAAAACAACTGTACCATTTGGATTTCTTCTCTACTGGTTTGTGGCAATCATGCTACTATACCTAACAATTAAAGAAATTCCTCTTCCAAAAAAGCGCGTAACGAATGAAAGACCGAATTCATCCGAAGAAAAATTTTGATTATTTCCTCAAATCACTTGCAATTCGCTTTAAAGTGATGTAGATTATGAAAAAAGCGACACAATACAATTCCATATACTTTCAATTCTTATCAAGAGAAGCAGAGGGACTGGCCCAATGAAGCTTCAGCAACCACCGGATATTTTCTGGAAAGGTGCTAACTCCAGCAAGTTGAACTCAACTTGGAAGATAAGAAGAAGAGCAACCAAAGTCTTCTTCTTATAGAGGGCTTTTTTTTTATTGCCCTTACTCAAAGAAAAGGAGATTGATTATGTCTAATAACCATTACAATACGTTACTTGCACAGTTAGGTAATAGATCAGACCCTCTAACAGGTGCCGTGAATCCTCCCGTTTATTTCTCTACTTCCTATAGGCATGAAGGGATTGGCGTTTCCACCGGTTTTGATTATTCAAGGACGAAAAACCCCACTCGTTCGATCCTCGAGTCTGCAGTAACTGAACTCGAACACGGGGATCAAGGCTTCGCATTTAGTTCTGGGATGTCAGCTATCCAAGCTATTATCTCCCTATTCAAAAGTGGTGATCATATTCTCGTTTCAGATGACCTATATGGAGGCACCTATCGACTATTCGCTCATGCTGAAAAGCATTTCAACTTATCGTTCACTTATTTCGATAGCCAACAAATCGAGACGATTACACCATTAATAAAGCAGTCAACAAGGGCGGTCTTTATCGAAAACCCTTCAAATCCACTAATGAAATTAACAGATATTGAAGAAATCGTATCAATTGCTAAAACAAACAATTTATTGTCAATCGTGGATAATACGTTATTCACCCCCCTTCTACAAAATCCTCTCCTACTTGGAGCAGATATCGTTATCCACAGCGCAACGAAATACCTTGGAGGTCACAATGATGTGCTTGCAGGCCTTATCATTGCCAAAGGAAAAAGCCTCTGTGCCGAAATTGAACAGTATCAAAATGGCGCTGGAGCTGTTCTATCCCCGTTCGACTCATGGCTGCTCATTCGAGGTATGAAAACATTGCCTCTTCGACTTAAGCAACATGAGGAAAATGCAAAAGCTGTCGCAGAGTACTTAAAAAAACATGAAGCCATTACAGACGTTTTCTACCCTGAAAAAGGCGGGATGCTTTCATTTAGATTACAGTCTGAAGAATGGGTCGATCCTTTCCTTAGGAACTTGAAGCTGATTACATTTGCGGAAAGTCTTGGAGGCGTTGAGAGCTTTATTACTTACCCAGCCACTCAAACACATGCGGATATCCCCAAAAAAATCAGACTAGAGAAAGGTGTTTGTAATCGGCTTCTAAGATTTTCGGTAGGTATTGAACTAATCAACGATTTAGTTAAAGATTTGGATCAAGCGCTAGCAATTTTCAAAGAGGATGGTGTGCGACATGCCGACTAATTCATATACATTTCAAACGAAACTTCTTCACAACGATCATAAATTTGATAAAAGCACAGGAGCCGTCAGTGTTCCAATACAACAAGCATCAACCTTCCATCAATTAGATTTTGATCAGCCAGGAAAATATGATTACAGTCGCTCTGGTAATCCTACTCGTGAAGCATTAGAAGAGACGATTGCAGATCTTGAATGTGGTGTTAGGGGATTTGCATTTGCTTCCGGTATGGCAGCTATCGCTACCTCTTTTATGCTGCTCTCTCAACATGACCATGTTTTGATTTCAGAAGATGTTTATGGCGGGACCTATCGGATGATCCATGATGTTCTTGGAAGATTTGGAATTAGCCATACTTTTGTAGATATGACTGATTTAAATCAAGTGGCGAGTGGGATTCAATCGAATACAAAAGTGATTTACATTGAGACTCCTTCTAATCCGTTACTTAAAGTGACTGACATTCAAGCCGTCGTTAAATTAGCAAAAGCGAATCATTGTTTAACGTTTGTAGATAACACCTTTATGACACCGGCTCTTCAAAGACCGCTGGATTTCGGTGCGGATATCGTTCTTCATAGTGCAACAAAATTTATTGCAGGACATAGTGATGTAGTTGCTGGTCTTGCCGTGGTTAAAGATGAAAAGTTAGGTGAAAAACTCGCCTTTTTACAAAACTCATTTGGTTCTGTTTTAAGTGCCCATGATTCTTGGTTAGTACTTCGCGGATTAAAAACATTGCATTGTCGGCTCGAGCAATCTTCAAGGTCGGCTTTCCGACTTGCTCATGCACTAATTAAGGAGCCGCTTGTTGAAGAGGTGTTCTATCCTGGATTTTCTTTCCACCAGGGGCATTCGACTCACCTTTACCAGGCAGCTGGCCCTGGCGCAGTCCTATCTTTTCGACTACCTGATGAAAACGCTGTTCGACTATTTACAAAGCACGTGAAACTCCCAGTATACGCCGTTAGTCTTGGTGCGGTTGAATCGATTCTCTCGTACCCTGCAAGAATGTCTCACGCATCAATGTCAGCTGCCGAACGTAACAAGCGTGGCATTACAGATGGCTTGTTACGCTTATCCGTGGGTCTTGAAAATGCTGATGACTTGCTTCAAGACTTTAAACAAGGGTTTGCTGCCATAACTAAACTTTACGCCCCTGTTTCAACAGCCGGAGGTGCCAAAGGATGAGCTTACTTGAAGATCTAGAGCACAAAATTCTGATCGGCGACGGCGCCATGGGCACCCTTCTTTATTCATACGGCATCGATCAATGTTTTGAAGCGCTGAACCTTTCACATCCGGATCAAGTCCTAAATGTTCACCAAGCTTATGTTCATGCTGGTTCAGATGTGATTCAAACCAATACGTATGGCGCGAACTATAGCAAGCTATCGAGATATGGCCTCGAAGACCTCGTTAAAGAAATCAATACAGAAGGCGTTAAACTCGCTCGAAAGGCCGCGACAGACTCTACTTACGTTCTTGGCACAATAGGAGGAATACGAGGGATAAATACAAGATCGACACCCCTTGATGAAATTAAGCGTAGCTTCAGAGAACAGTTATATTGTCTTCTATTAGAGGGAGTCGATGGTCTTTTATTGGAAACGTATTACGATCTAGAAGAGATCATGACTGTACTTGAAATTGCTCGAAAGGAAACAGATTTGCCTTTAATTGCACAGGTTTCAATGCATGAGCCAGGCATTCTACAAGATGGCACTTCTCTTGCTGCTGCCTTAAAACAGCTCGAGAACGCCGGAGCTAATGTAACCGGCGTTAACTGCCGACTCGGCCCCTATCATATGATTCAATCCTTAGAACAGGTGCCTCTATCAAATGGTTTTCTTTCTGCTTATCCTAACGCGAGTTTACCTGATTATGAGGAGGGGCGTCTTGTTTATCCTACCGCACCAGACTATTTCAAACAAAGTGCAGAAGCTCTACGTCAACAAGGCGTTAGACTGATTGGTGGTTGCTGTGGTACCACACCTGATCATATAGCTGCAGCAGCTAGTGCACTAAAGGGACTAAAACCTATTACCAGGAAAGAAGTAATTGTTAACGAAAAAGAGTCTAGAATCATTGATTTCGAAGAAGAAAGGTTGCCTCACTTACATGAACTAGCAAAGAAACAGCGATCTGTTATCGTTGAGCTCGATCCTCCAAAGAAATTATCCATTGATAAATATCTTGAGGGTACAAAGGCACTGCAAGAAGTTGGCGTTGATGCGATTACGCTCGCTGATAACTCACTTGCCTCACCTCGAATTTGCAATACAGCAATGGCTTCTATGATTAAAGCTCAGCATAATGTTCGACCACTGGTTCATGTTGCCTGTCGTGATCGAAATTTAATTGGCTTACAATCCCATTTAATGGGGCTTCATACACTTGGAATTAATCAAGTTCTTGCCGTAACAGGTGACCCTACTAAAATCGGTGATTTCCCTGGCGCTACTTCGGTTTACGACGTCTCATCATTTGACCTCATTCGTTTAATGAAACAATTTAATCAAGGACGTTCTTATTCTGGTAAATCGCTTGGAATTAAAACTTCATTTTCAATAGCAGCTGCCTTTAATCCGAATGTACGCCATCTAGACCGAGCTGTTGAACGACTTGAAAAAAAACAGCTGTGTGGAGCGGATTACTTTATAAGTCAACCCATCTACAACGAAGAACAGGTACTAGAAGTCTATGAAGCGACGAAACATTTAACTTGTCCCATTTACATTGGGATCATGCCACTTACAAGCTACCGAAATGCTGAATTTCTCCATAATGAAGTACCGGGAATTAAGCTATCCGATTCCATACGCAATCGTATGTTACACGCTAAAGATTCAACGCAATCAATTGAAGCAGGGCTTGCAATCGCGAAGTCGTTAATCGATGCTGCATTTGATTTATTTAATGGAATTTATTTAATCACCCCCTTCTTGCGTTATGAATTAACAGTAGAATTAACGCGATACATTAACGAGAAAACTCGCCTTGCAGAAGAAAGGAAGAATCGAAATGGCCTACACCTCATTTGAAGATCTACTTACGAAGAGAATCCTTGTTCTTGACGGAGCTATGGGAACAATGATTCAACAGGCTAATCTAACAGCTACTGATTTTGGTGGTGAAGAATATGAAGGCTGTAATGAATACTTATCCTTAACTCGGCCAGAGCTTATCTCCTCGATCCATGAAGAGTACTTAGCTAGCGGAGCAGATATTATTGAGACAAACACCTTTGGAGCAACAGATCTTGTCTTAGATGAATATGATCTCGGTCATCTTGCAGAAAAGCTAAACTACACCTCTGCAAGGCTTGCAAAGGAGGCTGCTGATAAAGTAACCACAACAACTCAACCACGTTTTGTTGCAGGCGCCATGGGACCAACTACCAAAACATTATCCGTCACAGGCGGAACGACTTTTGAATCACTTTCGAACTCATATGCCATTCAGGCTAGAGGCTTACTAAACGGAGGCGTCGATCTTCTATTAATTGAAACTAGTCAGGATATGCTTAACGTAAAAGCTGCTTATATTGGTATTTCGAAAGCATTTCAGGAATTGGGGATGACCGTTCCTTTAATGATCTCGGGGACTATTGAACCGATGGGCACAACACTCGCTGGTCAAAGTATTGAGGCATTTTATTTATCGCTTGAACATATGAATCCAGCAGTCGTTGGACTAAATTGTGCAACAGGACCAGAGTTTATGAGAGATCATCTCCGCTCCCTTTCTGAATTAGCTACAACGTCAGTAAGCTGCTATCCCAATGCTGGTCTTCCTGACGAAGAAGGAAATTACCACGAAACCCCCGAAAGCTTAGCAGCTAAAATTTCTGGCTTTGTTGAAAAAGGTTGGCTTAACGTTGTCGGTGGCTGTTGCGGAACAACTCCTGCTCATATAAAAGCCATTTCAGAGGCTATAAAAGGACTACACCCTCGAAAAGCTCCTGCGAGTCATCCTCACGCCGTTTCTGGAATTGAACCATTTATATACGATGATAGCACCAGACCTATACTCGTTGGAGAACGAACAAATGTGATTGGTTCAAGGAAATTTAAACGCCTGATCGCAGAAGAAAAGTTTGAAGAGGCGTCAGAAATTGCTCGCTCACAAGTAAAAAAAGGGGCTCAGGTAATTGACATTTGCCTCGCAAATCCAGATAGTGATGAATTAAGAGATATTGAAAATTTTATGAAATATGTTGTAAATAAGGTTAAAACCCCTCTTATCATCGATTCTACTGATGATGCAGTTATCGAAAAAGCTCTCTCTTATTCACAAGGGAAAGCGATCATTAATTCCATTAATCTTGAAGATGGTGAAGAACGCTTTGAAGCTGTCGTTCCTCTTATTCATAAGTACGGCGCTGCCATTGTCGTTGGTACAATTGACGAAACCGGCATGGCGATTACAGCAGAACGTAAGCTCGAAATTGCTAAACGATCTCATGATTTACTCGTTTCAAAATACGGACTTAACGCATCTGATATTATTTTTGACCCGCTTGTTTTTCCAATTGGTACTGGTGATGAGCAATACATTGGCTCAGCTTCCGAAACCATCGAGGGGATACGCCTCATTAAATCGCAATTACCAGACTGTCAGACAATCCTTGGCATAAGTAACGTTTCTTTTGGTCTTCCTCCAGTAGGAAGAGAAGTATTAAACGCTGCTTACTTGTACCACTGTACAAAAGCCGGATTAGATTATGCGATCGTGAATACCGAAAAGCTCGAAAGATATGCTTCTATTTCTGAGAAAGAAGTACAGCTTGCCGACGAGCTCCTTTTTCAAACAAATGATCAGACACTAGCAGATTTCACTGCATTTTATCGGGGCAAAAAGAAAGAAAGTAAAGTGCAGACTTCCACGCTCACACTTCAGGAACGTCTTGCCTTGTATGTCGTTGAAGGTACAAAAGAAGGACTTATTCCCGATTTAGAAAAAGCTTTGGTTCAATATGAATCACCGCTTCAAATCATTAATGGCCCTTTAATGAAAGGGATGGCAGAAGTCGGGAAATTATTTAACGATAACCAATTAATTGTTGCAGAAGTCCTTCAAAGTGCAGAAGTTATGAAAGCCTCTGTCGCTTTCCTTGAACCTCATATGCAAAAAGAAGATTCTTCTAATTCGAAAGGAAAAGTACTTTTAGCGACTGTAAAAGGTGATGTGCACGATATTGGTAAGAACCTGGTCGAAATCATATTAAGTAACAATGGTTTTGAAGTCATTGATCTTGGCATTAAGGTTACACCAACCGACCTCATTAAACAGGTTCAAGACCACCAGCCAGACTTTGTCGGTCTTTCTGGACTACTCGTTAAATCTGCTCAGCAAATGGTGTTGACTGCTCAAGATATGAAGCAAGCTAAAATCTCGATACCCATCATGGTAGGAGGCGCCGCCCTATCACGAAAATTTACCGACAACAAAATTTCTGCTGAATATGATGGACCTGTTTTCTATGCAAAAGACGCTATGGAAGGATTAGCACTTTCAAACCAGTTAAGTAACGAAGAAGAAAAAAGAAAACTCGTAGAAGAACATGCGACCAAAAAAGCTTCTTCTGAGTTGCACTCAAAACCGATTTCAAACGGCGGAACAGCGCTTGCCGTTAAACCATTTTCTACTGTATCGACTGATGTACGAGTTCATCAACCGTATGATCTAGAACCTCATATTTTAAGAAACTACTCGGTTGCCCATATCGAACCCTACATCAATATGCAAATGCTAATCGGTCATCATCTCGGGCTTAAAGGAAAGGTATCAAGACTACTTGCAGAAAAAAACGAGAAAGCCGTTCATTTAAAAGAGGTGGTGGATCAGCTTTTAACACATGCCAAAAATGAAAGTTGGATACAACCTTCAGCGAAATATCAGTTCTTCCCAGCACAATCTGATGGAAATGATGTCATCATTTACTCTCCTTATGATCATCAAACGATCATTGAACGATTTTCATTTCCACGTCAACCAAAAGAACCTTTCTTGTGTCTTGCAGATTACCTTCGCTCTGTATCTAGCGGCGAGATGGACTATGTTGGGTTCTTTGCAGTTACAGCAGGAAGAGGCATTCGAGAACGTTCAGTAGAGTTAAAAAACCAGGGGAATTATCTGGAAAGCCATGCGCTACAAGCACTTGCGCTTGAAACAGCAGAAGGGCTTGCCGAACACGTTCATCAGTTGATGCGTGATAAATGGGGCTTTCCTGACCCAACGGATTTCACAATGCAAAATCGCTTTTCAGCAAAGTACCAGGGCCAACGCTTTTCATTTGGGTATCCCGCTTGTCCTGAACTAGATGATCAGAAAAAACTTTTTAAACTGATTCGACCAGAAGATATAGGGATAGCACTCACAGATGGATGTATGATGGAACCAGAAGCTTCTGTTACTGCCATGGTTTTTGCCCATCCAGAAGGAAGATACTTTAATGTTTTATAAGACGTAAAAAGAGGAGCCAGGGCTCCTCTTTTTACGTCTTCCTCAATAGAATCATTACAATGACCAATCGATTATGTATCTGTTTAAACTAATTGATTTCGGGTGAATCGTTTAATGCATGATTCACAGCATTTTCTAATACTTTCCTGTTTTCACTCTCGCTTCTGTTCTCACTCTTTATCGACAACCTTTTTTCATATAAATACTCCACACGTTCACTATAAGACTCATCATACTGAACAGAGAGATCATCTCGAATTTTCTTTGCGAGGAGCGGACTTGCTCCCCCTGTAAAAACAGAAATAATTAGTCTCCCTCGTTTTAGTGTAGCAGGTAAAGACACATTCCCTCGATCAGCCTGATGAGACGCATTGACTAGCTGATGATCTCCCGCTTGATTCATGACAAATTCATTCGCTTCAAACGAGTTTGTCGCTACAATAATCAAAAATACGTCTTGTAAATCACTCGCTCTAACTTCCCGTTCAACTAAATAAATATTGTCGGTATTTACAAGTTTCTTGATGTCTTCATTCATTTCAGGACTTATCACTGTAAGAATCGCACCGCACCCAAGCAAACCTCTAATCTTTCTTAAGGCGATACGACCTCCCCCCACTATAAGAACACTTTTCCCTGTCAAGTTTAGAGAAACGGGATACTCGCTCATACCGTTACCCTCGTCTCAAATGCTTCTACAACCCTTTCCTTCAATACCTCTGTCACTAAATCGTGGTATCCAAGGTAGTGACACAGATTAAAATCTGGACCACCCTTTTCAAGTCTACTTATTTTTCGTTCCATTTCTTTCATTAGTATACCTGTAAACAAAAGATATGGAATGACAAAAACTTGACTATTTGAACCTAGTTGAGCCTGTTTAATTCCTTCATCAAATGTCGGTTTCGCCGCTGCAAGATAGCACACAGACACTTTTTGAAACGGCATTTTCTCTAGAATCCGTTTAGCGATTTGGTCTAGGTCACTTATTGTATCAGGATCACTACTTCCCCTCCCCACAAGTAACGCAGTAGCATCCTTTTGAAGAGGGACGCCCATTTCTATTACTCTTTCTTCAATGACCGAAATCAGCTTATCATGAACACCTAAAGGACGCCCAATGTGAAAAGTTATCCACGGAAATTCTCTAGAAATACGTTCAACTTCGTTTGGAATATCTTTTTTCGCATGAGTTGCTGCCAGAAGCAAAACGGGTACTACAACAATTTCTTTCGCACCTTGTTCCATACATGTGATGATACCCTCATATATATTCGGTTTTGAAAGCTCCAGAAAGCAGGTTTCTTGAATGGGATAAGAAAGATCTTCTTTGCATTTACTAACAAATTCTACCGCCTGATTTCTTCCCTCTTTCACTCGACTTCCATGACAAATATAGAGAACAGCTTTCACGATTATTCACCTCCTATAATGCGCTAACAACCGTCTTCGTAACATGTGGATCTTCAGATGTCTCAAACCATTTCAATTTCGACCTTAAGTTTACAACTTCACCTACAACAATCATACTTGGATTTTGGATTTCCGCTTTCTTTACTTCATCTACTATTGTTTCAAGTGTGCCTGTCACTGTTTGTTGAGTTTGTGTTGTTCCCCAGTGAACGAGAGCTACAGGGGTCTCTTTCTCCCTTCCATATTTCTGGAGCATGGAGCAGATATACGGTAAATTTTTTACTCCCATATAAATGGCAAGGGTATCGATTCCTTTTGCGAGGCTTTCCCAGCGTAATTCTTCTTCTTCACCTTCTTTACGGTGTCCCGTTACAAAAGCAAATGTAGAACTTAATTCGCGATGAGTGACTGGTATACCCGCATATGCAGGAGCTGCAATCCCTGAAGTAATGCCCGGTACAACTTCAAACGGAATACCGTGTTTGGAAAGGGCTTCAGCTTCTTCACCACCCCTGCCATACACAAAGGGATCACCTCCCTTTAATCTTGTCACGACTTTTCCTTTCAGCGCATGCTTTACGAGAAAACGATTGATGGTTTCCTGTTTTAAAGTGTGATAATCTGGTAGCTTGCCACAATAAATGAGCTCAACGCCTTCTTTGGCGTACTCTAATAGTTCTTTGTTAATTAGTCGATCATAAAGAATGACATCTGCTTGCTCAATGCATTTCACACCTTTTACTGTGATTAAATCTATGTCACCTGGCCCTGCTCCAACTAGGAAAACTTTCCCCATTTCATTTCCTCCTCGATAACGCGATTTATTTCATAAAACCTAACTTTTACGCTTGATTGAATGCTCCGGTCGTAATTAACTGATGATTCTCAAGATAAGAAAGAACAATCTCTGCACATTTTTCTCTGCTTTCCCTGTACGTATCAACTGTTAATTCAGGATTAATTGGTTCTTCGTAAGGAGAAGAAACCCCTGTAAAATGAGGGATTTCTCCACTACGAGCTTTTTTGTACAATCCTTTAGGATCTCGAAGTTCACACTCATCTAGGGGACACTTTACGTACACTTCAATAAACTCATCGTTTGAGAGAAGTTCACGAACAACCTGTCGATCACTCTGAAAAGGGGAAATAAAAGCTGTGATTGCAAATTGACCGCTATCAACGAGGAGCTTTGAAACCTCACCAATACGCCTTATATTCTCCTTCCGATCTTCTTCTTTGAAACCAAGGTCATTGTTTAATCCCTGTCTAATATTATCTCCATCGAGTACATAGCTTTGAATGTTTAATTCATGGAGCTTCCTTGAAACATCATTCGCAAGTGTTGATTTACCAGAACCAGACAACCCCGTAAAGAAAAGAACAGCACTTTTATGCCCATTCTTTTGCTGTCTCATTTCTTTTGTTACAACTGTATCGTGCCAGGTTAAATTATGGTTCACTGTCATTTCAAATCTCCTCCTTAAGCTTTGACGGCCTTTTTGCTCATTCCTTTAATGAGTATCTCAACTACCTCAGGACGACTGAATGTGGCAGGTGGTTGCTCGCCATTACGTAAAAGCGCCCGTACTTTCGTACCCGATAAAATGACATGATGTTCTTTTCCATGAGGGCACGTCTTCGCAGAAGCCATGCTATCGCACTTCTTGCAATAGAAACTATGTTCAAAAAAGAGCGGTGTAATGCCCAATTCTTCACTTGAAAATTGACTAAAGATTTTCTGTGCATCATATGTGCCATAATAGTCACCTACACCAGCATGATCTCTTCCTACAATAAAATGTGTGCATCCAAAGTTTTTGCGAACAAGTGCATGAAAAATAGCTTCTCTTGGTCCGGCATAGCGCATCGCAGCCGGAAAAACCCCCAGATGAACACGATCAGCAGGATAGTAATTTTCAAGCAAGACTTCATAGCTTTCCATCCGAATTTCTGCTGGAATATCATCTGACTTTGTTTCACCTACAAGTGGATTTAAGAACAGCCCATCTACTGTTTCAAGGGCGGTTTTTTGGATGTATTCATGAGCACGATGAACAGGATTTCTTGTTTGAAATCCAACTACCGTTTTCCAACCTTGATTTTCAAAATAAGCTCTTGTTTCAGCTGGATCAAAATGATAGCGATCGAATTGACCTTTTTCACTTCTTTTAAGTAGTGTAATAGGTCCACCAATATACACGTCTGGCCGATCATAGACTTTCTTCACGCCCGGATGATCGTTGTCCTCTGTTAAATAAACATGTTTTGCTTCTACAACCTTATCGGGTTTATAGATGGATTCTACGGTAACTGTTCCATACACAGTTCCTTCTCTGATAAGCTTCACTTCATCACCAATAACAATTTTTTCAGCGACATCATCCGTCACTGGTAACGTGATCGGAATACTCCAGGGTAAACCGTTTCCTAGTTTAAGCTTATGGACCACGGCATTGTAATCATCCTCATTAAGGAATCCAGTTAATGGACTATAAGCCCCAGTTCCGATTAATTCGAGATCGCTTAAAGCTGTTTTATCTAATTCAATTTCTTTATGAATTCCATTTATCTTTTTATCCGGGTTAAAACGATTTATTAACTTTCCACCGTGCGCATGAATTGTTGTCATAGTAGTCCCTCCAAAATAAAATGAATTATAAACTTTCTTTTTCTTGTAACGTTCTTTTTTGTGTGCGAATGGATCGGATTAAGCTTCCTGATCCGACCGTTGCAAGAATAACGCTGCCTATTACAATTAATGTGTACAAATCACTTTCTAGAAAAAGTTTAATCATGCTATACGAAATAACTAAGGAAAAAACCGGTGAAACAGCCCAAACCTTTAACATTCTCGTAATCACATCTTTTTGCCAGAGTTGAAAACCATCTTTCGCTGTTCCGATTCCAATGATTGAAGAAGTAGTGACTTGTGTGAGTGGAACTGGAATTCCAAATAACGAAGCACCTATAACAAGTCCTGCACTTGTACTCGATATCGCACAGCCTTCCCCTAATGAAAAACGTGTAATGCGGTAACCATTCGTTTCAAGTACACGACTTCCAAACACAAGTGCACCTAGCCCCACAAATGCTCCTCCTAACAGAGCTCCATGTGATAGAGAAAGAACCCCCGCTCCGACAAGGGGACCAACCGCATTGGCCACATTATTCATTCCTGCCGAGAAAGCTTCAAGAAATCCTGCTAAGATTAAAACGATGGTAAGGATTTTTTTCCATCGTGGCGTTAGTTTGAACCGCATTTTTAGAACTGCCAATCCTTTTCCCACTATTAAAGCTGCCACAAAGGCAATAACAGGGATGATGATCCATAAGAGCATAATGACCAAAATATTTGGAAAGAACAATGCACGGTAAGCAATCCCTACTCCTACCACCGAACCAACAGTCACTTCGCTGGTTGATAAGGGGATACCCAACATATTTGCTAAAAAAAGGGCTGTGGTAGCGGCTATGAAAATAATTAAGATTACTTTTAAACTAAGTACAGATGAAGGGATAATGCCGCTCCCCATTGTCTTTATGACATTTCCTCCACCGAAAGTGGCTCCTGCTACAATTCCAATTGCACATATCACTAAAGCTGTGTATCTATTTTTAATGGCTCCCGCTCCATAAGCAACGCCCATCGATGCAGCAGCACCACTTGCTCCAATATTCATAGCAAAAAATAGCGCCACGCTAATAACTATAATCGTCATCGGCTTGATGCCGAATCAAGATGCAAGCCGCATTCTGTTTTCTCTTGATTTGCCCATCTCCCAGCTCTAGAATCACTTCCATTCAATACACTTTCCGTGCATACAGCACAGCCAATACTCGGATACCCTCGATCATGAAGAGGATTGTATGGTAAGTCATTCTCATACACGTACCGCCAAACTTCTTTCCATGTCCAATGAATAAGTGGACAAACTTTGATCGCCTTGAATTTCTCATCACGATTTAAATAATTCGTTTTTTGCCTAAGAGGGGACTGTTCTCTCCTTAAACCTGATATCCAGGCACTTACACTATCAAGCTCTTCATGTAATGGAACAATTTTACGCAAGTTACAACATTGACCTGGATCACGTTCCCAAAGCGCTTCTCCTTTACTTAATGCCTGTTCTTCGACTGACTCCTCTGGCTGTTTCATTTTTATCCGAAGTTTTGGATATTTCGCTTTCACTTTCTCGATCAACTGATACGTTTCTTTAAAGTGGAGACCGGTGTCTAAAAAAACGATTTCCGCCGTCTCATTCACTCGAGATATCAAATCAATGAGAACAACACCTTCGACACCAAAACTACACGCGTAGACGATGTCTTCTTTATAAGTTTGATAAGCCCAATCGAGCACTTCCAATGCTCCTTTAGTATTTGAATGCTGATCGAATTCCGGCTCCTCACCTGACCAGCTCTCATATAACCATTCCATTACAAAACCTCCTATTCCAATTAAATCATCATAAATAAAGAGGCAGTCCTAACCTCTATGGTTAGAACCGCCTCTAGTGTCTCTAGTCAGCGCTACAATTAAAGTCGCTCTTTCTCATTTCTTTCAAGCTGGATCACCTTTCCATCTTGAATAACAAGTGTGATCGATCCATACTTTAACGTGCTTAGCATTCGCTCAATACGCGCTGCAACGTCTGAAAAGTTCTGCTCCTTGCTCCCCATCTTGCAACCTCCCTTACTCTTCATAATCTATAGGAGAGGCTAAACAACTAAAAAAGCCTTCCCAAATTGGAAAGACAGACCAAGTTACCTTGATTCAGCTTATCTTCCAAAATGGACTCCATTTTGCTGGAAGTAGCACCTTGCCTCGCAGGCAGGTTGCTGGACGTCATAGGGCCAGTCCCTCGGTCTCTCTTGATAAGTTATTTTCTAAATCTTAACTATTATCAAACAATCTGTCAACCCTAGTTTATAGATCGGGATAAACGGATTAGATTAATGTATGAAAAAAACCCCGAATCTATGACTCGAGGCTCATTTTTCAAATTGGATGACGTCTGCTTTCTTCTTTCTTTTCTTCTACGACAATTCGCGTTCCATCTACTGATGTTACGACAACTACCGTATCTTTATCGATCCAACTTCCTGCTGAAATGGCACTATACTTTTTTTCATTCATTTCAATTGTTCCACTCGGTCGAAATGGTGTTAGCGCAACGGCTGTTCCTCCAACTAAACCTTTATACTCTGCATTCATTGAATTGTATCCCATTTCGCTGCTTAAACGATCCTTTAATGTCATCTTCGTCCACATGGACCTGGCAGGGAATACCTTTAAAAATAGGAACGAAGCTGCAGTACCAATTAAAAATCCACTGGATACAAGTAGTCCATACAAAAAAGTAGGAGAAGGTATCGCTACAGCCGTTACCATCATCGCTAAACCAATCAACCCAAACGTTCCGTCATTCAATAATTTCCCATCCAAGATAACCAATCCAATTCCAACCGCGAACACAAGTCCCATCCAAAACATAGAAGATAGGGATGTTAAATGAAAACTAAAATAGAAAGTCAGCAACAAGATTCCAATCAATCCAAAAAATCCTTTTACTTTAACAAGCAACTCTCCAAATAAGAAAAGCACACTAAGTAAGACGACAAGAAAACCAACTGCAGGCAAAGATAGGATCTCCATCCTCGCTCCCTCCTTTTCCTTCCTCTTCTTATACGTTTAAATAGGAAGAAAGTTTCAGTCCATTGTCACTTTACGATTGAAATACCCCTTTTATTCCATCTATAAGCGCAATAAAGAAATCAATTATTTTTTGAATAAAAGATTGTGTTTCATCTTTGTTTAGGAATTCATCAAGATTCTCTCGGGCATTCTCTAGCTGACTTTTCATTTGATCCCAATCAATATCCAGGTTCTTCATACGATTAAAAAGTGCCACCAGGCCGTCAAGCTCTTCCTGAGTTAGTTCAATTCCTGAATCACTCGCTATTTGTTTAATCCTTTTTCTTAAATCATCTTCAGTTGCAGGTGGGTTTGAAGCAATGTCATCTTTTATTTTCGTCATTAACTCTGTTGCTTTATCAGCACCAATACTGTCGCTTAATTTCGCAGTTGTTACCAATTCTTCATTTGCAACCTGCTTTTGCTCCTCAGGAATGACTTCATCTGAGCTTAACTCGTACGCTTTGATTAAACCCGTTAACGCTGCCGTACCAGACACTTCCGTTGGGGCTGTTACATAAATATCAGCATCTTTTACTCCTGCAGTAATTAAAGCATTGGCATACATCTCATCTGTAACCCAATTAATATTTTTCGTTTCAACGCTTAATCCAGCATCTTTTTCACCAATCGTAATTGACGAGGAAGATAAGGCGCGTGTTCCAATTAAGGCTTTACTAATATAATTACCAAGGTATTTGTGCTCTTCTTCGTTTGATACCGTTACTGTCATAACATCTTCTGGCGCATTCATTTCTTCTAATAATGTTTGCTTTTGACCTTCTGACAAATCTTCACCCAGAGTCACAATGATATCACCAACGCTAGCATCAGCGAACGTCACAATTGGCACAATGGACATGATCAACAACATCGACAGAAAAAATGGCATTACTTTTTTAAACATGTTTTGATCTCCTTTTTAACGTAAGGCTTGCTTGATGAGAAATTTCAAACTGCTCATCTCCTTGTATTCTACTCGACACTTGTTCGAAAGAAAAGAACATTCATTAAGAAACCTGTCATATCATGGAAGGACAAGCATATCTTTATAGAAAGAAAAAGAAGCTGAAGGGGTGGTGAAAGCAATGAAAAAGTTGCTAATGGGAATCCTTTTTCTCCTTATTCTTCATACTACTTATTATGATTTAACTACTGGTACACTCCCCCAACCAAGCGTGGAGTCTGAAGCTGTAGAAGTCTCTGCTCCCCAACAAGGTTCTGCTCCCTATGTCGTCTATCCGGTCAACGCCGGTGATACTGTTCTTTCTCTTGTAGAAGAAGCAAACGGCTCCGTACCTGTGTCGATTGAAACAATTGTGCATGATTTTGAAACATTGAATCAAATTCACCCTACACAAATTCAAATAGGAAAAGAATATAAAATACCAACTTATTCCAATACATCAGCTCAGTGATTATTTCTTGTCAATAGCTCTCTAAAGTTGCTACAATGGGATAGTATTACAGATGAGTCTTATTCCCTACTAAGGGAACATATAAAAGCGATCTAAATCATGAGGTAAGCAATCCTACATGTAAAAGGAGCGATTTTCGCATGAATGAAATTACCCACCGTAGTAAAACAAGACCTGTTAAAGTAGGTCCTTTAACAATAGGCGGTAACAATGAAGTGATTATTCAAAGTATGACAACCACTAAAACACACGATGTGGAAGCAACTGTTGCTGAAATTAATCGTTTAGAAGAAGCGGGTTGTCAGATCGTACGCGTTGCTTGTCCTGATGACCGAGCTGCAGATGCGATTCCAGAAATCAAAAAAAGAATTAATATCCCTCTTGTCGTTGACATTCATTTCAACTACAAGTTAGCTCTTAAAGCCATTGAGGGTGGAGCTGACAAGATTCGAATTAATCCTGGTAACATTGGACGGCGTGAAAAAGTGGAAGCAGTTGTAAAAGCAGCTAAAGAAAAAGGGATTCCGATCCGTATCGGGGTAAACGCAGGTTCACTTGAGCGTAAAATTCTTGAGAAATATGGCTACCCAACTGCTGAGGGTATGCTTGAAAGTGCCCTTCACCATATTAAGATTCTTGAAGACCTTGATTTCTACGATATCATTGTCTCCATGAAGGCCTCTGATGTACAACTTGCCACAGAGGCTTATGAGCTTGCAGCTCGCTCATTTGATTATCCCCTGCACCTTGGGATTACAGAATCAGGAACCCTCTTTGCAGGTACAGTTAAAAGCGCCGCTGGACTCGGTGTTATCCTTTCAAAAGGGATTGGCAATACAGCACGTATTTCACTAAGCGCTGACCCGGTTGAAGAAGTAAAAGTCGCTAGAGAACTTCTTAAATCATTTGGTCTCGCTGCGAACGCCGCAACATTAATCTCATGTCCAACATGCGGGCGTATTGAAATTGACTTGATTTCGATCGCAAATGAAGTTGAAGAGTATATTTCAACAATTAAAGCACCGATTAAAGTAGCTGTGCTTGGCTGCGCCGTAAACGGTCCAGGTGAAGCACGTGAGGCAGACATTGGTATTGCCGGTGCACGCGGTGAAGGTCTTCTATTCCGCCATGGAGAAATCATCCGTAAGGTTCCTGAAGAAACAATGGTAGAGGAACTGAAAAAGGAAGTTGACAAAATAGCTGAAGAACACTATAAGAAAATGGAAGAAGAAAAAGAAAAAGCGGAAGCTAAATCTTAAAAAGTCTTCTACTATAGACAGGAAAAGCCAGGCACTCATGAGTGCCTGGCTTTTCTATAAAGGTTTTCAACTAAAAGAACGGTGCGAAGAATAAGCTGATAATCATTGAAGCGGCACCGACACCTATTGCCCATGATCCTAGCGTTGTCAGTCCCTTTCTCCTAGCAACAAATCCGACGACAATTCCCGCTGCTCCAAGAATGACGGGAAGGATAAACAGTGAAATAACGGATAAAGCAAGCGCGGCTACACCAATACCTACTCCCGTTTTCTCCTGTTCTTGCCTTTTAGCTTCAAAGTGTTCATGATGCTCTTCAGAAGTTGGACGTTCATTTTCAGGCGACTGCAAATAAGGGCGGTCCATCACACCGGGAGCTACTTCCGCTGCTGCTTCTTCAGAGTAATCCACATCAGCGTGAACTTCTCGCTCCTCAATTAGGTCCAGATCCTCATCATGTCTGTCTTCTGTCATATACATCCCTCACTTTGCCTTGTTGTGGAGCATGCTTAGTATTCGTAAGAAAAGGAGAGATTATGTTCAAGATTTCAGTAAGATCCTTCCAAATCTGCAGTTAGTCCATTATTTCTATGTTATGATAATAAAAGAGATTTCAAAAAGGGGTTTTATCATGACAATTAAAAGACTCGGACTTGATATTGATGGTACAGTCACAAGTCCTAAAACGTTCCTACCGTATTTAAATTCATCTTTTAATAAGCAATTGTCTTTAGATGATCTGACAGAATATAACCTTGCGAATATTCTCGGCATCCATAAGGATGAATTTTTCAAATGGTTAAAAGCCAACGAACAAAACATATACGCCAACGCGATGATTGCGGACGAAGCTCACCCAACTTTAGAAGCATGGGAAGAAAACTACGACCTTTTTTACATTAGTGCACGGGGAAATCACCTTCTTGAAACTACGACAAATTGGTTTAATGCAAATTCCATTCCATACCATCACATCGAGCTGATTGGAAAACACGATAAAATTGATTCAATTAAAAAAAATCATGTGGATGTATTTTTTGAAGACAAACATGACAATGCATGTGCCATCGCAGAAGAGTGTCAGATACCTGTTATTCTTTTCAATACACCGTACAACCAGGGAAATGTGCCTGCTAATGTTTCACGGTTAGAGACGTGGTCTCAAGCTCGCTATTGGCTTCAACACTATAATAAAAACGGTAGAGCTTAAGCTCTACCGTTTTTATTGCGCCTGACATTCACCACAGCGTCCATACACTTCGAATTTATGACCAGTTACTTCAAATTCTGTGTCCCCAACTGGAATACCCTCCATAGGACATGTCTCAATGTGAAGTGTTTTACCGCAATCTAGGCATATGAGATGATGATGATGGCTTTTTGTCGAACAGCTGAGACGATAACGCTTTTCACCATTCCACTCCGTCTCTTCTAAAATGTCTAGATCGGCAAATAATGTTAAATTCCGGTAAATTGTATCAACGCTCATTCCTGGATAATTTTTTTGCATGTGATTTAGCACATCCCTCGCTGAGAGATACCTTTTCTCTTTCGCAAATAACGTAACAAGATCTTCACGCTTCTCGGTATATTTGTAGCCTTCTTTTTTAAGAATACGCAATGCTGTAGAGACATTCATACTTCCACCTCATTATGTTAAGATTTCCATTGTTTCATACGCTTGAACAAAAGAACAAATAGTAAAATTAGTGCTGATAAAAGAACGATTGTCCCACCTGGCGCAATATCTAGATAATAGGCCAGAACCAGGCCTCCAAGGACAGCTACCTCACCAAAAATAATTGAATACGCAATCGTCTGCTTAAATCCTCGTGCTATACGAATACTCGCAGCAACTGGAAGGGTCATTAAAGCAGAAACTAATAGAACGCCTACAATTTGCATGGAAACAGCGATCACAAAAGCCACAAGTAAAATAAATATGAAATGAATCCATTTTGCCCTTACCCCTGATACGATTGCTTGTTCTTCGTCAAAGGAAAGGAA
The DNA here is from genome assembly GCF_020524165.1 of Guptibacillus hwajinpoensis. Taxonomy (GTDB): domain Bacteria; phylum Bacillota; class Bacilli; order Bacillales; family Guptibacillaceae; genus Guptibacillus; species Guptibacillus hwajinpoensis_D. Next base: position 135,088 of record NZ_JAIVKU010000004.1, on the reverse strand, counting down.
GAACAATTCTTTATATAGAAGGGTTACAATCATGACAACAATAACAGTAATAATCGCAACAGCTATTAAATCACTACGGCTAATCGCAATCACACTTCCGAATAAATAATTAAAAAGATCCGAATTAAACCCATCAGCTAATGATAAAAAAACAACTCCAAGACCAATCCCTCCAGAAAGGGTAATCGGAATAGCTAGCTCTTCAAAATGTTTATAGACTTTTCGAAGCTGTTCAATAAATAACGAACCCGCCGCTGAAAAACCCATCCCCATATAAACAGGATTAATGCCTTGCCAAAAGGTAAAATACTTACCTAGAAGGAGACTAGCAGCAATTCCAGCAAGTGTAATATGTGATAAGGCATCAGCGATCAACGCTTGCCTTCTCACCACAATAAACACGCCAAGTAGTGGCGCAATAACTCCGATTAAAATTCCGGCCATAAAGGCGTTCTGTAAAAACTCAAATTTCCATAAAGCTTGAATCATTTTCTATATGCCTCCATGATCATGATCGTGACTTAGTACGTGAACATGATGGCCATAAAATCCTGATAATTCACGTTCATTAAACTGTTCAAATTCATTTGTCTCTCCATGAAAATGAAGCGTTTTGTTTAAACAAGCAACGTGCGTCACTTTATCTGTAATCGTTCCGATATCGTGCGTCACGAGTAATAACGTAATCCCATTCTCCTTATTCAACTTGCCGAGAAGTTCATAAAAATCACTTGTAGAGTTTGCATCAACCCCTACTGTCGGTTCGTCAAGAATAAGAATCTCCGGCTGACTGACCAAAGCTCTTGCAATAAATACCCGCTGTTGCTGGCCACCTGAGAGCTCCCCAATGTTACTAGAAGCAAAATCACTCATTCCCACTAAATGAAGAGCATCTATAACCGCTTTTCGATGATGGGCCTTCATAAATTTAAATAAACCCAATTTGCTCGTTAACCCCATTGAGACCACTTCAAAAACAGAAGCAGGAAAACCCGAATTGAAGCTATTGGCTTTTTGTGATACATAGCCAATCTTACTCCAATCGTGGAATTTATTTATTTTCTTTCCAAAGATTTGAACATGACCCTTTTGTGGTTTCAACAAACCAAAAATCAGTTTAATTAAAGTTGATTTTCCAGATCCATTTGGGCCAACAAGCCCAACAAAGGCCCCTTTTGGAATCGAAAAAGAAATGTCTTCTAGGACATACCCATCTCCGTAATGGAAAGAAATGTTCTGAAGATCAATTAAATTATTAGAAGTGCTCATTTTATTACCTACCATCTATAAGAATCATTACGATTTACATTATGTAGTATACATTACTTTTAGCATATTTGTAAATTTCATTGATGATGTTATTCGTGTTTCAATCTTCATGTATAATAAAAACAAAATTGAATTTCAGAAAGGATTTTCGTCTTGCCTCTAAAATCTTACGATGCCGTCATTGATATGGGTTCAAATACGATTCGACTTATGATATACAGGTTAAATGCTTTCGGAGAATTAGAAGAAGAACAAAATTTGAAATACTCAGCACGCTTACGTACATACCTCGAAGATGACTTAACCATTAACAAAGATGGACTGGATATTATTCTTAAAACGTTACGGCATTTTCAAGCAATCACGAGATCTTATCAATTGAAAGATGTTCCTATTATTGCCACTGCTGCAGTTCGCCAGGCTAGAAATCAAAATGAAATACGTCGCATGATCGAAGGCGAAACTGATTTTAACATGAAAATATTAAGTGAAAAAGAAGAGGCCTATTATGGTTATCTTTCAGTCGTTCAATCAACTAACCTTGAAAATGGTTATACCATTGATATTGGGGGAGGTAGCACAGAAATTACTTATATGGAAGATCGGGAAATGATCCATTTTCACAGTTTTCCATTTGGAGCACTTACACTTCAAAAAGAATTTATTATTAATGAGAAACCATCAAAAAAAGAATTAACAAAACTAAGAAAGTTTGTAATAGAACAGTTTAAATCCATTCCTTGGATTAAAAATAGAAAACTACGTGTTGCTGGAATCGGTGGAAGCGCACGTAATTTATCCTTAATCCATCAAAAGAAATTCGATTATCCCCTCTCCGGAATTCACCACTATGAATTTCCTACTGAACAAATTGAACCGATCATCGAATTCTTAAGTGACATTTCATTGAGTACACGTAAGAAAGTAGATGGTTTATCAAAAGAACGAGCCGATATTATTATCCCAGCGGTACAAGCAATTGAAGCTTTTACTTCATATGTAAATGCTCCTGAATTTCTTATGTGCAGAAAAGGATTGCGTGAAGGGTTTATGTATGAAAAACTCATTTCAAGTAAAATGAAAGATCGATATCCGAACATTACAGAGCGCAACATCGAAGTTTTAAAAGCAAAATACAACATAAACCACAACAAAGTAGAAGTTAACAAAACCATCGCATTGAAGCTCTCAAAAACGCTTCTTGATGAAGGTTACCTAACCTTTACTGATGGCAGGACCATAGACCACCTTCTTTCCCAAGCTGCTCAATTAAACTATCTTGGGGACCACATCGAGAGTGAATCAGTTAGCCAACATACCTTCTATATTTTATCTAACACTGCTCTTGATGGAATGAATCATAAACAGCGAATTATTCTAGCACTTCTCGCATCCTTTAAAAACAAATCAACATTTTCCCAATTTGCATCACCCTTTACATCTTGGTTTAAAGAAGGCGAATTAGATCAAATTGAGTTCCTTGGAGCTATTCTAAAACTCTCCTATTTCTTAAACACCACTAATCGAAATATCATTGAACATTTTACTGTTGATAACAAAAAACAACATTCCTTTACACTAACCATTACATGCAATGATGATTTTCTTTTTGAGCAAGAAAAATGCGAAAAGCACATTAAACATCTTGAAAAGGCACTTTCCAAAGATGTGACATTAAACTTCCGTCTTTAGTCATGATTTTTTACATGATCATTACAATTCAATTAAGTAGAATGGGTACTTTTTCTGGTAAAATTGGCTTAACAGATATTGATAAAGGATGATTATATGATGGACTACTTAGACCAAAGCATAGCACGAGTAAATATAGCTTCTTCCGATTATTATAATAACCGAGAGCTGAGCTGGCTTGGTTTTAATGAGCGGGTCTTAGAAGAAGCGATCGATATGCGCAATCCTCTTTTAGAACGTCTGAAATTCCTTTCCATTTTCAGCTCAAATTTAGATGAGTTTTTCATGGTTCGAGTTGCAGGTCTTAAGGACCAGGTGGCTGCCGGTTTTGAAAAACCTGAGAATAAAGCTGGGTTAACCCCTAAAGATCAGCTGGCCAAAATTTTCGAAATCAACCATAGACTTGTTAATCACCAATATAAAACCTTCACTCATACTCTCCTTCCTTTATTGCAAGAAGAAAACATTTATATGCTGAAATGTGAGGAATTAACGAAAACTCAACTCACCTTTGTGAATGACCATTTTGAAAACCAAATTTACCCTAGTTTAACGCCTATGGCAATTGATGCCTATCGCCCTTTCCCTGTTATTCCAAATAAAGCTTTAAATATCGCTGTGATGTTACATAAGGAAAATGAGAAAATGTCAGATAATTATCTCGCGATCGTACGCATCCCTCCAGCACTTCATCGTTTTATTGAGATTCCTTCAACTGATTCAAAACGATGTTTTGTCCTTTTAGAAGATGTAATAAGTCATAACTGTTATAAGCTTTTTGAAGGTTACCGAGTTATTTCTACTTCTCAATTTCGTATTACTCGCAATGCGGATCTTTCCATTCACGAAGAAGGCGCTCGGGATCTCCTCGAAGTGATTGAAGAAGAATTGAAAAAACGAAAGTGGGGCGCTGCGGTTCGCCTTGAAATTAGAAAGGATTGGAATGATAATGCTGCAACACGTTTTTTAATTGAAAAGCTCGAGCTCCACGAGAAGGATGTTTACATTGTAGACGGTCCGATTGATCTTACTTTTTTGTTCGGCTTTTACAAGACGCTTAGCAGTACCCATGACCATTTATTATTTGAAAGTCTCGTTCCCAAGATTCCCCGAGCCCTTCAAAACGAGCGCTCGATATTTTCAACTTTGTTAAATAAAGATGTTTTCCTCCATCACCCTTTTGAATCATTTGATCCAATTGTTGATTTTATTAAACAAGCCTCAGTTGATCCTAAAGTACTCGCAATCAAGCAAACGCTTTATAGAGTGAGTGATGACTCCCCCATTATTACCGCTCTTTCTAAGGCTTCAGAAAACGGAAAACTTGTCACGGTTCTAGTAGAATTAAAAGCAAGGTTTGATGAAGAAAACAACATTCAGTGGGCCAAGAAACTTGAAAAATCAGGTGTGAATGTCATTTATGGTATGACATCTTTAAAAACACATAGTAAAATTACCCTCGTAGTACGCAAAGAACAGAATGTCATTCAGCGTTTTGTACACCTTGGTACTGGAAATTACAATGATACGACGGCAAAAATCTACACTGATATGGGACTTTTAACTTCTAATCAACAAATAGGGATTGACGCCACAAATTTCTTCAATTATTTAAGTGGCTATTGTACAAAACCTGATTGGTATCATTTCTCCATTTCGCCTGGTGAAATTAAAGAAACATTTATTAAGCTTATTGAGAAAGAGATGGAACATCATAAAAGAACTGGACGAGGGCGAATCATCGCTAAAATGAATTCTCTTACAGATAAAGACCTTATTATGCAGTTCTATAAAGCTTCACAAGCCGGTGTAAAAATTGACCTTATCGTGAGAGGGATATGCTGCCTACGACCAGGTATAGAAGGTGTGAGCAGTCGTATTACTGTGCGGAGTATTGTTGGACAATTTCTTGAACACACCCGCATTTTTTATTTTCACCATAGCGGTGAGGAAAACATCTATCTTTCATCAGCAGATATGATGACACGAAATATGGATAAACGGATCGAAATTCTATTCCCTATCCTGCAATCCAATCTTAGGCAAAAAGTAAGAGCTACGCTAGATTTGATCCTAAAAGATAATGTAAAAGCTAGGATTCAAGATAGTAAAGGCCTCTACCACTATGTAGAAAAAAAACCAAACGAACCCTCTATTAACAGCCAACAAAAATTAATGCAGAATCCCTTTTCTTATATGTAGCACCACAAAAAATCCTCAGCTTCAAACGAAAGCTGAGGATTTTTTTGCTTCTTTAAAATATTGAAGCGTGGGTGCTTTTTAGCTTTCATCACATCTCATGATGGCTAGCCATTTCTTTAATTTCTTCTGAATAACTACTTTTAGGTGTTCCTTTTTCTGCTACATAAGCTTTCAATCCGCCGATGCCACGGTTATACGCTGTCAGAGCTTCATCCCAATTGCCATATTTGTCATAAAGATAATCAAGATAGGTCACAGAAAGCGTAATTGAAAAATAAGGATCAAATAATTTTTCCTCCGAGTAGTCAATACCTGCCATATCAGCTATCCACGGAGCCGTATTTTTCATAAATTGAGCCATTCCATAGGCATGACCGTACTTTGTTTCCGGCCCGATCAGCTTAGGATCAAACGTATTACCTGTCTCAACTTTCAAAAGCTCATAAACAACTGCAGGATCGATATCGGCTTTCATTGACTGGTAGGTTAAAAACAATCCCCACTTCTCGTTAAACTTCCCCTCACTATCGCGATAGAATTGTTCTGCGTACGCTTTCGCCTGCTTCCACTCTTTTACACTAACGGATTTCGTATCAAGAGAATAACCCGTCTCTTTCTCTAACTTACTTATCGCAGTCTGTGTTTTGATCTGATCGTTCTGGGATGATTTCTGATCCAATTCCCCGGGTGTTGTTTTTGCATCGGCAACTTGCTCATTAAATAAATGAAATTGTACAAGAACGATTACTAAAACAAGTGCTAGAACAATTGCAGTGATCATTGACAGAGGTTTTTTTAGGTTGGTTTGAATAAAATTAATAGTGTTGCACTCCTTTTCAACTGGTATTAATAAAGCTGAAGAGCACCAGTTAAGGTTATACCCTATCATTATTTTCTCAAACCTTTCTACTATTTTGCTCAAATCGTTCCTTTATTTTATAAGGAAAAAGACCCCGGAATTCGAGGTCTAATGGATAGGAGATTTAAATTTAGCCCCTCGCGTTTCCTGAGTATTCATAATTGTAATAAACGCCTGCGGGTCAATATCATAAATAACACTTTTTAACTTTGTTACTTCTAAGCGTGTAATCACGACATAAATAACCTCTTTCTCTTCGTCAGTATAGCCACCTTTACCAACTAGTTTCGTCGTTCCTCTTCCTAATCGATCAAGAATCGCATCAGAAATTTCTTCATACAAGTCAGAAACAATTAACACTGCTTTTGTTTCATCAAGGCCTTGAATCACCGTATCGATCGTTTTAAACGCAATATAATACGCCATGACGGAATACATCGCATTTTCCCAACTGAATACAAACCCAGCCCACGTAAAAATAAAGATATTTGTAAACATAACAAATTCGCCAATTGAAAAAGGGATTTTTTTGGTCAATAAAATTCCTAATATTTCTGTCCCGTCCATTGAACCCCCGTGTCGAATAACAAGTCCAACGCCAAGCCCTAAAGTCAGGCCACCAAATACAGTACCCAGAATTGGTTCAGTCGTAAATGGATCTGTATGATGAAGAAACGTCTCAAACGTTGCAAGCCCAATGATCCCAAATAATGTTGAAAAAGCGAATGTTTTTCCTATTTGCTTGTAGCCATAATACATAAATGGCAGATTTAAAACGACAACTAAAATCGCAAAGTTAAAGGGTGTGAGATGATCGAGGATCAAAGAAACGCCAATTATTCCCCCATCAATTAACTGATTAGGTACAAGAAATAATTCGATAGCGGCTGCAGCCAAAAAAGCGCCGATCATGATCATAAGTAATCTGTAAACTAAGTGCGTTTTACTTTCTTTCCTATGCTGTTTTTTTTCCATTTCACCCTCCAAAAAGTGGCAAAGTAAGGATCTTATCACTTATTATATAAAAAATCTCCATGTACTAAAAGACGCATACTGAATTCGAACACCTTCACGAGAAGGTTGCATAGTATGAGATAGGCAAAGGGGGCATCGTGATGAATCCTATACAGCTTCAACTTGTAAACTTCAAATTAAATCGAATCACGACTGAAGAATTGCTTCAGCTATCTAAACAATATGGTATTACACTTTCTGCAGGAGATGCAAAGAAAATTGTCCAAATATTAAAACAGGAAAACATCGATATTGCGAATCAAACGCAAAGAAAGCGGATTTTAATGAAAATCAGTCGTGAAGTTAGTCCTTCCGTTGCGTCGCGAGTGAACAAATTGATTCTATCTTTTTTAAATCAATAACAAAAAACCGCTATACAGCGGTTTTTTGTTAGACAGTCATCAACTTAGTTTTTAAATCTTCATCAAACCTTTGATTGCGAAGCATTTCAATTTCAAGTTTGTAAGGCGCTTTCTTATTTTTCTTATCTTCCCCTACATATGGCGTTTCTAGAATTTTTGGGATCTCTTTTAATTGAGGATGATGGATCACTTTATTCAGTGCTTTGAAACCAATGTAACCAAAGCCTATATTCTCATGACGGTCTTTTGCTGCTCCACGTTCATTTTTACTATCGTTTACGTGAAGAACTTTCAATCGTTCAATTCCAACAATATGGTCAAATTCATTCAAGACACCGTCAAAATCATCAACGATATTATAGCCTGCATCATGAGTATGACACGTATCGAAGCAGACAGATAGCTTATCATTGTGGGTAACCCCGTCAATAATTTGAGCAAGCTCTTCAAAGTTTCTTCCACATTCCGAGCCCTTCCCTGCCATTGTTTCTAAAGCAATCTGCACCTCTTGATCTGGCGTAAGAACTTCGTTTAATCCTTCGATGATTTTCTTGATTCCTTTGTCTGCTCCGGCCCCTACATGAGCACCAGGGTGTAAAACAATTTGGCGGGCACCAAGAGCGTGAGTGCGCTCAATTTCGGATCGGAGAAAATCGACTCCAAGCTGAAACGTTTCTGGTTTCGTCGTATTTCCAATATTAATGATATATGGAGCATGTACAACGATATCTTCAATGCCATGTTCTTTCATATGAATAGCACCCTTTTCGATGTTCAGCTTTTCAATTGCCTTTCTCCGTGTGTTTTGAGGGGCCCCCGTATAGATCATAAAGGTTGTAGCCCCGTATTTGACAGCTTCTTCACTAGCTCCAAGCAGCATTTTATCGCCACTCATTGAAACGTGAGATCCTATTTTTAACATTTCCTTCAGTCCTTCCTTTTTTTAATCGCATAAAACGTATTTGGTTTTCACTTGATTCCAACAAACCCTTCACATGATAATAAAGCAGACAAAAACCCTCTGTATTAAGAGGGTTTTTGAGTTATTTTCTACCACGCTTTTGCTGAATTCTATCGCGCTCTTGCTGCATTTTCTTTTTGTAACCTGGTTTAACTTTCTTCGGCTTTGGTACAAAAACTTCTGGTTTTGATGACGTTGGTTTTTTACGAGGTGTTACTGGCTTCGCTTCCACCCATTCACCGTTCTTAACCTCTTTGTATGAAATACTAATTCCCTTTGCTGACAGCTTTTGTATCGCCTGTTGGTCAGATGGTTCTGCTAGAGTAAAAGCAATTCCGTCCTGGCCAGCACGTGCAGTTCGTCCTACACGGTGAATGTAGAAATCAAGATCCTTTGGCAATTCAAAATTAATAACGTGTGAGACGCCTTTAATGTCAATACCTCTTGAAGCAAGATCTGTCGCAACAACATACTGACATTCTGCTTCTTGAATCTTCTTCATAATTTGTTTACGTTGACGAGCTTGAACACCGCCATGTAGCCGCTCCACATTATGACCATTTTCAATTAAAAAGTCAGCTACTTCATCTGCCGTTTGCTTCGTGTTTGTAAAGACAAGAGCTAGGTAAGGATTAATCGCTTTTGTAACATTAAGCAAGAGCTCTTTCTTCTCACGATAACGAGCTGGGATAAATATATTTTCTACTTTATCTGCCGTTACTTGTTCCGCATTAACTTCTACGAATTTGGGGTTGTCCATATATTTCTTCAAAAATGGTTGCAAACTCTTTGGAATCGTAGCAGAAAATACGAGCATTTGTAATTCTTTTGCCATCCGGGAAGCAATATAATCTACATCTTCAATGAACCCCATGTCTAACATTTGATCTGCTTCATCTACAACAAGCATTGTAGCAGGAAAAACGCTTAACGCCTGTTCTTCCACGAGGTCTTTAATTCTTCCTGGAGTTCCAATTACGATATGAGGCGTATTCTTCATACGACTAATCATACGTTTGCGATCCGTTCCACCTACCGCTTTTTTGATGGATATAGTTTCTTCTTCAGAAAGTGGCGCTATTAATTTAAGTGCCTCATTGTATATTTGGTCAGCCAGTTCACGAGTTGGTGCTGTAATCACAGCCTGACACTCATTTTTCTCACGGTCAATTCGATGAATAAGCGGGAGAAGAAAGGCGAGTGTTTTACCAGACCCTGTTTGTGATTGCCCAATGGCACTCTCACCATTCCGTATAGCTGGCACAAGTCTCTCTTGAATTTCAGTCGGTCTCGTGAATTTCTGAGCTTCTAGCGCTTCAATTAAGAAAGGCTTGAGCCCTAATCTATCAAATTGTTTCATTATTGTTGTTCCTCCATCCATTAATCCATCTTATATTATAAAACAAATTCAACTAAAGCGCCATATGTTCAGGAAAGACCTTGCACTCTGTATGTGCGGACTATCCTCAAAACGTATGAAATAATCGCGCTTTTTTCTTAAAGCGATCGATCAATAATATCCTATCTATTATTTATATTTCCTAATTTGACCTCTCTCACACGTTCAAATTTTCAGCATACCTTAATAGTACCAACAGCTTATATTGTTCAAGTTATAAGAAGGAGGGTATGACATGAATCAATTTCCTCCCTCCCCTCAAGGTGGTCCTGGTCCTGGCATGGGCTTTCCATTTTCCGGCGGAGGGTTTCAAGGTCCTGGCCCAGGCTATCCACAGCCTCCACAATCTGGAGGACTATTATCTCGATTTTTAGGAGGCGGTGGAGGTCAGGCGAGCGGGGGGCTCCCAATGCCTCCAGGATCATTTCCTGCCATGCGTGGTCCGGTTCCTGGTTTTCCTCAGCAGGCTGGAATGTTATCAAGGTTTCTTCCCGGAGCTGGCCAGGGTGGCATGGATATGATGGGGATGATCCAAAACGTACAAAAGGTTATGCAGGCAGCCGACACCATTAAACCGATGGTCCAGCAATACGGCCCTATGGTTAAACAGCTTCCAGAGATGATCGCATTGTTTAAAGAATACCAAAAATCCTCCGGCGAAACGGAAGATGAAGAGGATGATGCCGCAGAGGAAACATCTAAAAAGAAAAAAAAATCTCCGGCGAAAAAAAAAGGAAAAACCCCACCAACAACAAGTGATAAGAAAAAAACGAAACCGAGTCCAAATAAACAAAGTATGAAATCGAAGCCTAAACTCTATGTGTAACAACGTGTTTCGTTGAGTTATCTCTGTATCTCCTTTATAATTAAGGAAGATTAGATATACAACAATCCATACATGGATTGAGGAGGTACTCGATGAAAGTAACTAAAATTTCACCTAGAGGTTATTGCTATGGCGTTGTAGATGCAATGGTGATTGCACGTAATGCAGCCCTCGATAAAACTTTACCGCGTCCGATTTTTATTCTCGGGATGATCGTTCATAATAAACACGTGACAGATGCTTTTGAAGATGATGGCATTATTACCCTTGATGGGCCAAACCGAATGGAAATTCTTAAAAAGGTAGAGTCCGGAACTGTTATTTTCACAGCACATGGTGTTTCACCTCAGGTGCGTGAGCTTGCAGAGGAAAAGGGACTTACCGTGCTTGATGCCACTTGTCCTGATGTTACGGTAACGCATGATTTAATTCGTGAAAAGCAGCAGGAAGGCTACCACGTCATTTATATTGGTAAAAAAGGACACCCTGAGCCTGAAGGGGCAATGGGGATCGCTCCTGAAATCGTACATCTTGTAGAAAAACCTGAAGAAGTCGACAATCTAGAAATTGATAGTGAAAAAATTATTATTACAAATCAAACAACAATGAGCCAGTGGGATGTACAAGAAATTATGGAAAGAGCAACTGAACGATACCCACACGCTGTTATCCATAATGAGATTTGTAACGCAACTCAGGTGCGTCAAGAAGCTGTCGCTGAACAAGCTGGCGATACAGATCTAGTTCTTGTTGTAGGAGATCCAAAAAGTAATAATTCGAACCGACTAGCACAAGTTTCAATTGAGGTGGCAGGAACACCCGCCTACCGAATTGCCGACATTTCAGAATTACAGCTTGAATGGCTTGAAGGTGTTGAAACAGTTGGTGTCACCGCTGGCGCATCTACGCCAACTCCTATCACGAAAGAAGTCATCCGTTTTCTTGATCAATATGATCCGAACAACGAAGAAACGTGGAAACGTGAACGAAATGTACCTTCATCCAAGATTCTTCCAAAAGTAAAAGTGAAAAAATAACAAAATCCCGCCGGTACCGGCGGGATTTTGTTATCTAAACTGAAACGGGTTTGTTCGTTCTTGAGAAGAGATAATGGTTGTATCGTACTTCTTCTCTTCTAGGAAAGCTTGCATCTTTTTTCGCACACCTTCAATCATAATTTTTTCAATGTTATGTCCAGCATCGATAATTTGAAGCCCCTCTATCATAGCATCGTGAGCTACATGGTAATAAATATCACCCGAAACAAAAACATCAGCGCCGCTAAAGCGAGCGGCATGAACAAACTTATTCCCATCTCCACCCAGTACAGCGACTTTTTTAATCGTCGATTGAAGATCACCCACAACCCGGACCCCTTCAGCACCGAGCTTTTCTTTAACGTAATCTGCAAAGCTTTCTAATGTCATTTCCCTATCAAGAAGACCAACTCTACCTAAACCTAACTTTTCTGGTTCATTATCAAGTGGAAAAATATCATAAGCTACTTCTTCATAAGGGTGAGCCTTTTTTACAGCGTTAATGATCTTAGTTTGTTGATCTTCATAGAAGATACTTTCAACTTTCACTTCTTCTACAGATTCTAGAGTCCCTGCTTCCCCAAGAAACGGCTTTGCATCGTCAGTAGGTTTAAATCGCCCTGTTCCTTGAGAAGAAAACGTACAATCACTATATTCGCCTATAAAGCCCGCTCCTGCACTTGCAAGAGCGCCTCGTACCTCTTCCTGATGAGATGCTGGTACAAACACAGCAACCTTTTTAAGCGTACGTTGAAAGGTCTCAACGAGTACGCTTGTATGCTTTAATCCTAACGCTTCTGCTAACATATCATTCACTCCACCCGGCGCTACATCCAGGTTCGTATGAGCAGCATAAACCGTAATATCATTTTTAATGAGGGTTTCAATCATCCTACCCTGTTCTGTATCTAAATTGATCTTTTTAAGTGGTCGATAAAGAATCGGGTGATGAGCTATAATTAAATCGACCCCTTCACGCACCGCTTCTTCAACCACATTAGGAAGTACATCAAGCGCGGTCATCACCTTCTTGATCTTTTTATTCAGGCTGCCGACCTGCAACCCAATGGGATCTCCCTCTTCTGCATATTTCTTTTTAGACCATGCTTCAAACTCTTGAATAATCGCCTGACCTGAAACTAGCTTACTCATGAAAGAACCTCCTTAATGATGTCACGTTCATTTTTCACCTGTGCTTCTTTATCTGAAACACCGTTTGTTTTTGATAGCGACATTAAAATCCGTTCCCTCTTTGTTAATTCATTTTGCCATTTCTTTCGAAAAGCATCATTTTGATTCTTTAAAAGGATCGGGCCAACCAGCATACTTTTAAGCAACTCCTTGTGCCCCATACCCTCGTATGGTCGCTTGCCATTCCCAGCATCAAATACAAGCACCTCATACACTTTCTGATCTTCTTCAAGGATACATTCTTCAACAAGTTCCCAATCCAAATCAGAAAGTCGTTCACGTAGAAGATGCGCGGCTACATTAGGTTGTAATACAAGCCTCTTCACATTGGTTAGCTTTTCTTGTCCTTCTAATAGAATATCTCGAATAAGCTGACCACCCATTCCAGCAATTGTAATGACGTCTACTTCACCAGGCGAAAGAACTTCAAGACCATTTCCTTTACGAACTGCTATTTCTTCTATAAATCCACTACGTTTAACCTGGTTAACCGCTGATTGATAAGGGCCATCGTTAACTTCCCCCGCCACTGCTGAAGTAATGATTTGCTTATTCATTAGATAGCAAGGTAAATAGGCATGATCAGACCCTATATCCGCTACTCTACTCCCTTCAGGTACGAAGCTTGCTACCCTCTTCAATCGTTCTGATAATAATTTATCGTTCATTTCTTCACCTTACCCAATTTTCTTCTTTATAGTTTACCCTTTACACACGCTTGATAACGATGAAAAGGAAATCATTTTTCTTACAAATAGAAAAGCTTCCTGTTCTCACAGAAAGCTTTTTTCACTTCTTATTTTTTCTCGGATAGCCACTGAGCTACTGCTTCAGCCTGTTCTCCTTGGATAACTCCCGCAGGCATGCCTCCACCTTTACCATTATTAATGATGTCGAGAATTTCATCTTTGGAGTATTTACCTCCAACAGCGTTTAAAGCTGGGCCTACCTGACCGCCAAGATCGCCACCGTGACAAGATGCACAGTTTTGAGCATAGATATCTTCTGGTGCTGATGCTTCAGCCTGTTCTTGCTTTTCGCCTTCGCCCTCAGCGCTCTCTTCGCCGCCCTGCTGCAATGCCCAGAAAGAAACACCAATAATGAGAATTAATCCGATAACGGCTGTCCATGCAAATGGAATAAGCGGATTCTTTTTCATTTCTTTTCCTCCTTGTACCGATTCGCTGATGTCGTTTTCCCCAATTATGTAAGAGTAAACAAATCATAACTTATTTTACTTGAAAACGCTATGAAAGAAAAGGGGAAGCGAGGCAAATCACATATTTGTCATAGTTATTCTCTCTATCTCTATGATAGCAAATTTTCCTAATAAAACAAACGGCATCAGCACAATCGCTGATGCCAGGCCATATTACTCATTATTCTACTCCAGAATGTAAATTAGCCCATTTTACTACAGATTCGCGTAGTTTATATTTCTGAATTTTTCCAGAAGCAGTCATTGGATAGTCTTCTACAAAGAAAACATGTGAAGGAATTTTATATCTTGCAATTTTCCCTTCACAAAAATCCACAATATCTGCTGGAGTTACTGATTTTTTATCGTTCAATTGAATACATGCCACGACAATTTCGCCATATTTCTCATCCGGAACCCCGATTACTTGCACATCTTGTACAGCAGGATGTGTGTATAAAAATTCTTCAATCTCTCGAGGATAAACATTCTCCCCACCACGAATAATCATATCTTTTAATCGGCCTGTAATTTGAACATATCCGCTTTCGTTCATTTTGGCCAAATCTCCAGTATGAAGCCACCCATCAGAGTCAATCACTTGTTTGGTTGCATCGGGCATTTGATAATACCCTTTCATAACGTGATATCCTTTTGTGCATAACTCACCTACTTGATTGCTGTCCACCTCTACATTTGTTATCGGATCCACTATTTTTACTGAGACACCCGGCAAAGCTTGTCCCACTGTATTCACTCTAGAGTCTACCGGATCGTCAGTCCTCGTTTGTGTAATAACTGGAGAAGCTTCCGTTTGACCATAGGCAATGGTAATTTCCTTCATGTTCATTATGTTCATTACTTTTTTCATTACTTCAATTGGACAGGGACTGCCAGCCATGATGCCAGTGCGGAGAGAACTTAAATCGAACGAATTAAATTCGGGTAGATTAAGCTCAGAAATAAACATAGTAGGGACACCGTGAAGCGCTGTGCACTTTTCCTGCTCAACTGTCTTTAATACCAGCTTAGGTTCAAACTCAATGATAGGGAGGATTGTGGCACCGGCAGTAAATGCTGCTAAAGTGCCAAGAACACAACCAAAACAGTGGAAAAAGGGGACAGGAATACATAGACGATCTGCTTCCGTAAGCTTCATGCACTGACCAATTTGATACCCATTATTCAGAATATTGTAATGAGTGAGCATGACGCCTTTTGGAAAACCAGTCGTACCTGACGTATATTGCATATTAATCACATCATCAGGATCGAGCTGGCTCTTTCTTTTCTCTAAGTCCTCTTCTGTGATAGAGAACCCGCAGTGAATAAATTCATCCCAACTCATCAAAGAAGGATGAGGGTCACTACCAATAAAAATAGCATTTTTCAAATGAGGAAGGTCATGAAATTCACATTTCCCCTTACTTACTTGGTCACCCTTTTTCTTTAGGTCAAGAAAAGCTTTAGGATAAGAAGTGCCTTTAAAACCATTTATTAAAAAAAGATGCGTAGCGTCTGATTGTTTTAATACATATTCAAGTTCAGTTGATTGATAATTTGTATTAACGGTCACTAACACCGCTCCTATTTTAGCTGTAGCAAATTGTAAAAGGAGCCATTCAGGTACATTTGTTGCCCAAATCGCAACATGCTCTCCTTTCGCCACACCTAGATCGAGTAGCGCCTTTGCTACTCGATTGACTTCCTTATCAAATTCACTGAAAGTATAGCGAATGTTTTCTTTTGCGTAAACGACAGCTTCTTTCGTTCCAAATTGAGCAACTTGTCTTTCAAGCATCGATCCGATCGTCTCATGAAGCAATCCCGTCATAGCCGCACCCCTCTCCATGGATTAAATTCACAACTAAGTATTGAACAACTGTTAAAATAGAAAACACCTTACTAACCGAGCGCTCGTTCAGCTTAACATCCAATTTCCCGAGCAATAACCATACGTTGAATCTCTGACGTTCCTTCTCCAATTTCAAGCAATTTCGCATCTCTAAAATAGCGCTCAACATGATAATCACGCATATACCCATTTCCGCCGTGAATTTGCACAGCTTGATCACAAACTTCCATACAAATTTCGGAAGCATATAATTTACAAATTGAAGCTTCTTTTGTGAATTTCTTTCCCTGGTCTTTTAACCAGGCAGCTTTATATACCATCGTTCGAGCCAACTCTATTTTCATCGCCATATCCGCTAATTTAAATTGGATAGCCTGAAAACGTGAAATCGACCGACCAAATTGTTTCCGTTCATTTGCATATTGCAAAGCCTTCTCATAAGCCGCCTGAGCAATTCCTACTCCCATAGCACCAATTCCTATTCGACCGCCGTCAAGAGTCATGAGAAATTGCCTGAAGCCATCTCCTCGCTTCCCGAGCAAGTTCTCTTCTGGAACAACAACATCTTCCATAACTAGTTCTGTTGTATTAGAAGAATGCAATCCCAACTTTTCGTAGTTATCTATCACCTTAAATCCAGGTGCGGAAGTAGGTGCGATAATGGCACTTATTTCTTTTTCCCCGTCTTTTCTATTAGTTATCGCGGTTAAGGCAAGGTGATCCGCATAAGAAGCATTTGTAATGTAACATTTACTTCCATTGATCATCCATTGACCATCTTTGAGAGAAGCTTCTGTTTCCGTCCCACCTGCATCTGAGCCCGCGTTAGGTTCAGTTAAACCAAAAGCACCTAACGATTCACCTGAACAAATGGGCGCAAGGTATTTTCGCTTCTGTTCTTCTGTGCCAAACAGATGAAGTGGTGCTCCGCCAAGTGATACGTGTGCTGAATATGTAATTCCAGTTGAGCCACATGCTCGACTTAATTCTTCTACCACGATAGCAAAACTTATTGTATCTGCTCCCCCACCACCATACTCTTCTGGAAATGGAAGACCCATAATTCCTAGTTCGCCGAGCTGTTGGAAAATTTCTTTAGGAAACCTCTTTTCCTTGTCTCTCTGTTCTGCACCTGGTGCAACCTTTTCATCAGCAAACTCTCGAATCATTTTTTGAATCATTTTTTGTTCTTTCGTTAAGTCAAAATTCATTACCACTAACCTCCTATAATAGAATGCTACCAATTTGAATACGCTTACATTTTATTATCTCTTTTAAGTTTCATTTTTTCAACATTTTAGAAAATAAAAATAATTATATCTAATATTTTTTTCAACTCTTCCCTTGCTAATCCTTACTCTGACAGAATAGCCTGCTTCTAAATCCAAAAGGTCCATTTGCAAAACGAAAGAAAAGTCAGTAAAATAAATGACAAGAAATGTATTCTTTAATCGGTATGATCAATCTTATTTAACTAAGCACTCATTAAGGCTTCGACAAGAGAGCATAAAAAGAAAAAACTCTCCAACTGCATAAGCAGTCAGAGAGTCATTCATTTTATTCTAGAAAATCTTTTAACCGTTTGCTACGGCTTGGATGGCGAAGTTTACGTAGAGCTTTCGCTTCGATCTGACGAATTCGCTCACGCGTAACACCAAAGACACGTCCTACTTCTTCTAGCGTTCTTGTTCGTCCATCATCTAGTCCGAACCGAAGTCTCAATACGTTTTCTTCACGATCGGTCAGCGTGTCTAACACATCTTCAAGCTGCTCTTTCAGTAGTTCATAAGCGGCAGCGTCAGATGGGGCAAGAGCATCCTGATCTTCAATAAAGTCGCCAAGGTGAGAATCGTCTTCTTCACCAATCGGCGTTTCTAATGAAACTGGTTCTTGTGCAATTTTTAATATTTCACGGACTTTTTCCGGTGATAGATCCATTTCTTTACCAATCTCTTCAGGAGAAGGTTCACGACCAAGGTCCTGAAGAAGTTGACGTTGAACTCGAATTAATTTATTTATTGTTTCGACCATGTGTACCGGAATACGAATGGTTCTTGCCTGGTCCGCAATGGCACGAGTAATCGCTTGACGAATCCACCATGTTGCATACGTACTAAATTTGTAACCTTTACGGTAATCAAATTTCTCAACGGCTTTGATAAGACCCATATTCCCTTCTTGAATAAGGTCAAGGAAGAGCATACCGCGTCCAACATAGCGTTTTGCAATACTAACAACTAATCGAAGGTTGGCTTCAGCTAAACGTCGCTTCGCTTCTTCGTCACCTTCTTCAATGCGTTGTGCAAGGCTGATTTCTTCCTGTGCAGAAAGAAGATCAACGCGACCTATTTCTTTTAGGTACATTCGAACCGGGTCATTTATTTTCACACCCGGAGGAACGCTTAAGTCATTCAAATCGAATTCTTCTTCTTTTTCAACTTCCTGAGGTGACGGGTTGTCTGAATTGTCTTCTATAACTTCGACACCCTGTTCCTCTAGATATTCAAAGAATTCATCCATTTGGTCCGAATCCTGTTCAAACGGCGACAACCGTTCAACGATCGTAGAGTAAGTAATTAAGCTTGTCTTCTTACCAAGCTCTACTAACTGCTCTTTCACTTGATCGATGGTTAATTCACCTTCCGCCGGCTGGCGAGTTGGTTTTTCAGCCATTCGATCCCCTCCTTCCATACATCTCAACAATAAAAATCAGTCACATTCTTAAAATGAATTTTTTAAGTTCTTCTTCATTTCAAGAATCTCCATAGCGATCTTAGCTGCCTGGACAAAGTCTTGCTTCATTTCCGCTTCTTTTTTTTCTTTTTCTCTCTCTTCTATCTTTATCCATTCTGGATAATTTAACACCTGTCGAATGTAATCGTGTAATTCTTTATCCGACACGTCATTATTTAAATCCATCATGGCCAGTTCAGAAGCAATTTTGACAAGGTTAGGATCAGTCAGCTGCTCCATGAATTGACTCACGTCAGCTTCATGGCCGTTAGCATAAAAGCTATACAGATATGCAGCGATCGCACTATGCTCGTCAATATTAAACGAACCGCCAACCTCTTCCTGTACTTTTTCTGCCACTTCCAGATCCCGCATCATATAAGCAAGTAGTATACGTTCTGCATTCTGGAAAGCAGGCAAGAGTTTTTTCTTAACATAGAAATTTTTCCTAGCATTATTATCCCTTTTCGGCGGGGCATTATCCTTATTTTTCTTCCCCTCTTTAAAAAACTGGGAAACCTGCTGCTTTAAAGCATCGAGCGAAAGTGAGAACTCATCCGATAGCTGTCGTAAATAATGATCTCGTTCAACAGCATTAGAAAGAACGCTAATTTCTTTAAGTACTTCTTCGATATAGCGGATTCGTTCTCCTTCATCCGATAGGTTTTTTCCTGATCGAAAAACCTCCATTTTAAAAGCCATTACTGTTGACGCTGCCCCTATTACATCCTTTTCAAACCGTTCTGCACCGTATGTTCGGATATAGTCATCGGGATCTAGTCCTCCTGGCATTTTAGCGATTCTAACGTAACAACCTGCTTCAATTAGTTCATCTGCTGCTCTTGTTGCAGCACTTATTCCAGCCTTATCTGAATCATAGCAAATCACAACCGATTCAGTTTGTCTTCGCAACAACTTTGCTTGATCTTTTGTTAATGCTGTACCAAGACTTGCTACAACGTTTTGTACCCCATTTCCGTATGCTGTAATCACATCGACATAGCCTTCCAATAGGATCGCCTGGTCTTTTAAGCGAATGGCGGAACGAGTCAAATGAAAACCATAGAGAAACTTCCCTTTTTGAAAAAGCTTTGTCTCTGGACTATTTAAATATTTCGGTTCGCCATCTCCTATAATTCGTCCCCCAAAAGCAACAGGTCTTCCTTTGGGATCCCAGATTGGGAACATAATTCGATTTCGAAAGCGATCGAAATATTTTCCATCGAATTCTCTTTTGGCAAGTAACCCTGCGTCAGCAACTTTTGAAAGGGGATAGTTTCTTTTCTCTAAATAAGATGTTGCGTAATCCCATGAGTCAGGTGCAAAACCTAGCTGGAATTTTTCAATCATCTCTCTTGAAAATCCACGTTCATTAAGATAAGTCCGAGCTTGTTCGCCTTCTGGTGTCTTAACCATACAGTGATTATATAGCTTCGTCAGAAAATCATGGGCTTTATAGATAACCTCATTTTCAGAAGTAGTTTTTGCACTACCGCTCTGGTTGTCCTGTACTTCAGGTAAATCAATACCAGATTTTTGACCTAAAGTTTGAACAGCCTCTATAAAATTATACCCTTCAATTTCCATTAGAAATGAAAAAGCGTTACCGCCAGCACCACAGCCAAAACAATGATATATTTGCTTATCAGGTGCTACTGAAAATGAAGGAGTACTTTCACCGTGAAAAGGACAAAGTCCAAAGAAATTTCTTCCTTGCTTTTTCAGTTGAACATAATCGCTAATGACATCTACGATATCTGTCGATCGACGAATCGCTTCAATTTTTTCTTCTGGAATTCTGCCACTCATGATTTATCACCAACAGATTCTATAGTTTCGACAAATAAAAATAATCCCCTTCATAATTCGACAATATTTTAATTAAGGCTTCTCGAAATTGAACTCGATCATCACCAGTAAACTTTCGCGGACCCTTCGTGTGCTTACCAGCTCTTCTACTTTTAGATGCTAAATACCGTGTATGTAAAAGAGTCGAGATGTTTTCTTCTGTATACTGTTTCCCTCTTGGAGAAAGTACAAAAACACCTTTTGGAAGGAGCAAACTAGCAAGACCATAATCTTGTGTTACTGCTATATCCCCTTTTTTTGCATGGCGATGAATATAGAGATCCGCTTCTTCTTTTTCAGAGTCTACCATAACCCACGTCGCTTCACGGAACGTTGTGCTCATATGAGCATATGAGGCAACAAAAATCGTTTCGGCTTCTGAAAGGGCTTTTTGAAAAGCCATTATTTCTTCTTTAATTAAAACAGGACATGCATCTGCATCGACAAAAAGCGTCAGTTTCTTTTTCGTCATAATTCTCTATTCTACATCTCCCTGAGTTATCCTTCTTTTGAAATTTATGTTTTAACTTTCAGAATTTTAGATTGAGCTAGTTAAGATAACTATTGTATTCTTCTGAAAGCCTTCTTTAATGATTATAGACAAATTTTATTGACAATATTTGATTATATACTAAAAATATTAAATTGAACAGATTAAAACGATAAAAAAATGCCATCATCCAGAACATTTTGTCTCTCTGATGGGCATTTTTTTATAGATGCTATTAAGATGTATGTTTCCCTTTGTGTAAACTTAAAATTAAATTGGCTGTTTCTTCAACGGCTCGATTTGATACATCAATGACTTGACAGTTCATTTTATTAATAATCGTGTCGAAATATTCCAGTTCATCTTTTATCCTTGTCATATTCGCATAGCTAGCTTCTGCATTTAAGCCAAGCGCAATTAGTCGTTCTTTACGTATGTTATTTAACTTTTCAGGACTTATTTTAAGTGCATAGCATTTTCCTTCTGCAACATTAAACAATTCCTCTGGAGGATCCACTTCCGGAACAATTGGAACATTTGCCACCTTCAGTCTCTTATGGGCTAAATATTGAGACAGTGGAGTCTTAGAAGTTCTAGAGACGCCCACCAGTACGATATCTGCGAGAGCGATTCCACGTGGGTCTCTTCCATCATCATACTTGACTGCAAATTCAATCGCCTCTACTCGACGAAAATAGTCTTCATCGAGTTTATGTACAAGCCCAGGCTCATTCCGTGGATTTTTCCCTATGACAGCCTGCATGTGATCAATCATTGGACCAACTATATCGACTGCTTGAATGTTTTCTTCTGCTGCTACATCCAGAAGGAATTCTCTTAATTCTGGGACTACCAGTGTAAAAGCGACAATTGCTTTTGTTTCTTTCGCAAGAGTCATCACTTCGTGAATGGTCGCCGTATCCTCAACATAAGGAACTCTTCTAACATCAAAATCGGTTGGATCAAATTGACTCGCGGCTGCCTTAACAACTAATTCTGCTGTTTCACCAACCGAATCAGATATAACATATACAATGGCACGATTCGATGAATTCGTCATATAAACCCCCCTAAGCTAAATAATTTCATCTTTGGCAAGATCCACTAGCGCTCGCGTAACATTTGTTTTCGTTATTCTTCCAACAACCTCAATACCGTTTTCAACCTCTTTAACAATTGGCAGCGCATCAATCTGTTTCTCAATTAGCTGATTTGCTACTTCAATTAAAAGATCATCTTTTTGGCACACAGTAATATTCGGCATTCTCGTCATAATAATGGTTACTGGAATACTTTCGAGATTTTGCTTACCGAGGGCAGCTCTTAAAAGATCTTTCCTAGATAAAACACCTACCAGATGCGCTAATTCATTTACTACAAACAATGTACCAACATCTTCAAGGAACATTGAACAGATGGCATCATATACACTTGCGTTTTCTTGAACGACAACAGGTATTGATTTGTACTCATCAACTTTAATTTTTCTAATCTTCTCCGTTAGAAGCTGTGAACCAGTTTTACCTGTATAAAAATAACCGACTCTTGGCCTTGCGTCAAGGTACCCTGCCATTGTTAAGATTGCAAGGTCTGGTCTAAGCGTTGCTCTCGTTAAACTGAGCTTTTCTGCAATATGCTCGCCAGTAATTGGCCCTTCATTTTTCACGATCTGAAGGATTGTTTCCTGTCTATTATTTAGTTGGATAAAAATCACCACCTTTAATAAGGTTATACTTTATTTTCATTATTATATACGATTATACCATTTTAACGAAAGTACCCCACATCATTTTGTCTACACCTCGAATAACATTGAAAATTGATGAGACCAATACTAATAATTTATCATCGCATGCTACTATTGCGTAAATAAAAAGCCTACGGATTTAAACTCCGCAGGCTAATTAATCAAGATTAAATCGATCCAACTGATCCAAAAATCGTTTTGATTTTAAATAAAGTCCGGAATAAGCATCGAAATAAAGGTTAAGGATTTGTCTGATTTCTTTCTTCGTTTCTTTTTTTAAAGAGATATTCCCCAACCTTCCAAGATCAATATGAGCGAATAAATGAAGAAGCTCTGCTGTTCGCTTCATGATTGGTATGTGGTAAGGGTCTACTGTAAGGCAACGATGACAAAGCAATCCACCTTCATTGATTGAAAAATAAAATTTTCCTTCGGGTAGCCCACAGTTTGCACAACGATCTAGCTGAGGGGTAATTCCTGCAACTCGAAGCATTTTTAATTCAAAAATAAACAAAATCACTTCAGGGTCTTTCTCTTCATCCAATTCATGAAGAACCTGATGCAACATTTCAAATAAATATGGATTCGGTTTTCTTTCTTCCGTTAGTTTATCAACTAGCTCAGCTGCATATGCTGCATAAGAAGTAAGAAATAAATCATTTCGAATGGAGCGAAATGAGTCAATGATTTCTCCCTGGTTCAATCCGCCTAATCCACTTGTATGCTGATAGAGATACTGCCCATAAACGAAAAGTTGAGAAACAGCAGAAAGACGGCTTTTTGGTTTTTTTGCGCCTCTTGCCATGACGCCAACCTTACCCGTCTCTCTGGAATAAATCGTCAGTATTTTATTTGTTTCACCATAGTCCACGGTTCGAATCACAATTCCTTCAACCTTCTTTAACAAGAACTTTCACCAACCGTTTCCTGTTACAATTCCAAAAGGTCAAGAGAGGCGAGTTACTTCTTCTACTTCGGCGAGAGAATCATTTTCTTCATCATTCGGTGTTTCCATTTCCTTCAAAAGAAGATAAGTATCAATGTTTCCTGTTTCACAAAATATTTTCCAGGTAAACTCTAACACTTTAGATCCCACCTTTCATTTTGTAAAAAGTTTATCTCTTACCTCTAGCTTGACCTTACATAAGTCGGTTTATGTGATGGAATTTTTAACAAAATTTCACTTAATAGTCATCTTCGCGGTAACCATAATCACGTAAAGATGAAGGTTTATTACGCCAATCCTTCACAACCTTTACCCAAATTTCCATAAACACTCGAGAACCTAGAAGAGCTTCAATATCTTGCCTCGCTCGTTTCCCAACTTCCTTTAACATCTTTCCTTGTTTTCCAATAATGATCCCTTTTTGGGATGAGCGTTCAACTATCACGGTTACATGGATGTCAATTACGTCAGAATCTTCACGTTTCACCATTTGTTCAGTTACAACTGTAACCGAGTGAGGAATTTCTTCTCTGGTTAAATGAAGAACTTTCTCTCTCACAAGCTCTGCCACAATAAAGCGCTCAGGGTGGTCGGTCACATGATCACTAGGATAATATTGAGGGCCCTCTTCAAGGTAATCAACCACTTGCTCAAGAAGAGTGTTTACGTTATTTCCTTGCAAGGCAGAAATAGGTACAATTTCTGCAAATGAATATTTATCTTTGTAAAAATTGATCATTGGAAACAATTGATCAGGGTGAACTTGATCAATTTTATTAATAACTAGAAATACGGGGCTTTCTACATTTTGCAATCGATCAATAATATACTGATCACCAGCACCATATCCTTCTTCAGCATTTATGACAAATAAAATTAAATCGACTTCATTCAAAGAGCTCTGCGCCATTTTTATCATGAAATCACCAAGTTTATGTTTTGGTTTATGAATACCTGGTGTATCAATGAATACAACTTGAGCATCATCTCTTGTATATACGCCCTGTACTTTATTTCGCGTCGTCTGTGCTTTATCGCTCATAATCGCAATCTTTTGTCCGATTACTTCATTTAGCAACGTCGATTTCCCCACATTTGGTCTACCAACGATTGATACAAATCCTGACTTAAACACTTCTTTACTCATTCAAATCCTCCGGTGAAAATGCGCCAGGAAGCAGTTCGCTGACGGTTAATTCATGTATTTTTCCTTCTAGGTTGGTTAAGATTACTTTCATTTCTGGATCACACAGCTCTGAGATAACCTGTCTACAAGCTCCACACGGTGGAACAGGGCGCTTTGTATCAGCAACCACAGCTATAGCTTCATAGGTCTTATGTCCTTCTGAGTAAGCTTTAAATAATGCTGTACGCTCAGCGCAGTTGCACATGCTATAAGCTGCATTTTCAATGTTGCACCCACCGAATACTGTACCATCATCAGAAAGCAGAGCCGCACCTACTTTAAACTTCGAGTAAGGAACATATGCCCTCTCTCTTGCCTTTTTAGCCTCATCAATCAACATTTGCTTATCCATTATAAATCCTCCTTATGACTGAAACATCTGAGCAATCGGTTCAAAAAAGAGAAGGAAACCGATTATAACTGAAATAATTGCAAAAAGAAAGACAGCTGCAGCGGAAACATCTTTTGCCACTTTCGCTATAGGATGTTCTTTTTCCGTAATTAAATCAATCGTTCGTTCAATGCCCGTATTTAGGGCTTCCAAACTTAGCATAATACCGATTACAGTTAGCAATAAACACATTTTAATGGCTGATAAACCCAATACTACCCCAGCTATAATGACTGCAGCACCTGCTAGGAGATGGAAGAGAAAATTTTGTTCATTTTTTATTAAGTAACGAAAACCTTGAGACGCATAGAGAAAACTGCGTAAAAACCGTATCAGCCGGGAACGTTTATCTTGTGAGGCCATATTGCTCTAGTAGCACTTTTTGTTTACCAAACATTTCTTTCTCATCTTCTTCTGTCATATGGTCATAACCAAGTAAATGGAGGAACCCATGAACACATAAAAAACCAAGTTCGCGTTCGAAGCTATGTCCATAATCAGCAGCCTGCTCTTCTATTTTTGGGACAGAAATGACAATTTCTCCAAGCAGGTGTGGTATTTGTTCATCGAATAAGATTGGATCGTCGCCTTCTTCTTCATCATCAAGTGCAAATGAAATGACATCAGTAGGTTGATCTTTCCCTCGATAATCACGATTAATCTCCGTGATCCGCTCATTATTCACAAACATAATGGACACTTCGCTTCCTGCTTCAACCTCTTCTTCACTTGCTACATGGCTCAATAATTTTTCAAGCATTTCAAATTGTTCTTGTTTTAATGTTTCTGTTTCATCAATAAAGTCGATTGTTAAATTCATGAAGTCACCTTCTTTTTTATTTCTGTCGGATATTCAATGCGACTGTGGAAAATACCGTTCAATGTTTCAAGAATCGTTTTTGCAACAATATCGAGCTCTTTAAGCGATAAATCGCATTCATCAAATTGACCGTCTTCTAATCTTTCCGTTATGATTTTTCTTACAAGAGATTCAATGGTTTCTGGATTTGGTTTCGTCATCGATCTGACTGCTGCTTCAATGCAGTCTGCAATTCCTACAACTGCCGCCTCCTTAGTCTGGGCTTTTGGTCCAGGATAGCGAAATTCCTTCTCTGAAACCGGCTGATTCGCTTGTTCACTTGCTTTGTAATAAAAATATTTTAAAAGCGTTGTACCATGATGCTGTTCAGCAATATCCACAATTTCTTTTGGCAAACGATGCTTCCTTAGCATCTCAGCTCCATCAGATGCATGGGAAACAATAATTGTCTTACTTAAATGTGGTGAAATTTTATCATGTGGATTCTCCATATTCATTTGGTTTTCAATAAAGAAGTGAGGTCGTTTTGTTTTACCTATATCGTGATAATAAGCGCCCACTCTCGCTAGTAGACCATTCGCTCCAATGGATTCGCACGCTGCTTCTGACAAATTTGCAACCATGACACTATGATGATACGTGCCAGGAGTCTCTACAAGTATTTTTCTAAGCAACGGATGATTAGGATTTGATAACTCAATTAACCTTGTAGTCGAAATAATGCGGAAGCCAGCTTCAAAGAACGGCATTAATCCCAGCGTTAACATGGAGGATAAGAACCCAGATAAAAAGGCAAAAACAAAGTGATAGCTAAGTTCGATGCCACTATATTGCCCGTTCTTTAACATTAATAATATAGCCACTGCCACCATGTTTATTAATGAAACAAGCAATCCTGCTTTTAGAATATTTGATCGATGATTTCTTTTACCAAGGAAAAATACCCCTGATAGCGAACTCATTAATACATAGAATCCAAGTGAAGCATTCATCGGTCCAGAAATTTCTCCGTTAAAAAATACGCCAGCACAAACACCAAAGAGGATACTTGAAGCAATGGCTAATTGTTCGTTAAAAAGCATTTTTATCAGCATGGACCCTACTGCTGCTGGAACGATATAAGCAATTCCAGGAACTTCTATCCCTTGTAATAAGCTTGATAACTTTAGCACCATAAGTGTGCTAAAGTAGATTAAAACAAGAATAAGAAGGTTTGTATTTGAAGAACGCACACGTGATTTAACGTCTTGAAAGAAGTAATACAAATACCCTGTAAGTAGTAACACAAGAAGGGCTAACCCTACATACGGAACAGCATCAAATCCTTCATCAAGTAAACCCGCAAGCCGAAGCTGTTCCATTACTTCACGGTTAATCATTGCGCCCTCTTCCACGATGATTTGTCCCTCGCGTATCATCACAGGCTGAACAGCTTCAATCGCTTCTTGACGACTTTGTTCTGTTTGTTCTGGATCAAGGAAGTAATTTGGTACAATGCTTTGCTGTGCTACTGTAATCATAGCTTTCTTTTGATCAGTTGGGAGCGATGTGAGAGACAATCGATCTTCAACATCCGATTTAGATTGCTCTAAATTATCAATTGATACTCGATCTGTCATAACCTCCATTACTTCAGATAACGTTAGTTCCTTTATTAAACTAATTTGTGAAGGTTCCGCCTCAACTAACGGCTTCAAAGTATCCTCTGAAAGTTCATCTGACATTGAAACTGAGATGATTGATTTGAGCTCTGACACTTTTTCTTGAGTTGTTTTTTTCTCTGGTTCATTTTTCTTTACCTTATCAATTCCGGAAAACAAATCATTTAATTTATCAAACTGGGACTGAGAAACTTGATCACGGTAAACATATTTTGCATCAATTTGTGCGGCTTTAGACCGCTCATCTTCTGTAGCAGTTTTATTTTCGATCGTGATTGGTGAAGCGATATCATGATCCGCTCTAGAATAAAGGGAAACATCCAGTGACTCTGGTATTATATTGGATAGCATCGTTAAATACAAAATAAGCGCTACCAATCCATAAAGCGACCACTTGATCATTTTAATTCGTTCGATATTACGGAGATTATTCTGCAACAAGTGCTTAATCTTCGCAATCATAGCTTCCTTCACCTCATAAGTTCTGGCCTCTACTACTCTTCTTCATATTTTATCAGAATTCCCTAATAAATGGAGTACAATCTTTAAAGAAGTTACCCCCTCATCCAGCTAATCTCGTGCCGCCTTCTTTTAAACTAGCTACCTTTTCTATAAGGCTCAAAAAAGGCCCGTTTTTCAAACGGACCTTTTTTCGCTTATTTCGTTTCATGTTCGTATGCATCAATAATACGTTGAACTAATGGATGGCGGACAACATCTGTCTGCTGAAGGTAAATGAATGAGACATCTTTTACTCGCTTAAGAATTTTTTCTGCTGCTGCTAAACCCGATTCTTTTCCTTTTGGAAGATCGATCTGTGTAATATCCCCAGTTATAATCATTTTTGAGCCAAAACCTAATCGCGTTAAGAACATCTTCATTTGCTGAGACGTTGTATTTTGGGCTTCATCTAAAATGACATAACTGTCGTCAAGCGTACGACCTCGCATATACGCCAGCGGAGCAATTTCGATCGTACCTCTTTCTATAAGACGAGTTGTTTGTTCAACACCCAGCACGTCATGAAGGGCATCATATAATGGACGTAAATAAGGATCAACTTTTTCCTTCAAATCTCCTGGCAGAAAGCCTAAACTTTCTCCAGCTTCAACTGCTGGACGAGTAAGAACAATTTTCTTCACTTGATTGTATTTCAGTGCTGTTACCGCCATAACCACTGCAAGATACGTTTTTCCGGTTCCAGCTGGTCCAATACCAAACACCAGGTCAGTTTTTTTCATCGCCGATACATAATGGCGCTGACCAAGTGTTTTCACCTTAATCGGCTTTCCCTTTGCATTTGTAGTGATTTCCTCTTGATAAAGCTCTAGAAGCTGGTCAAGCATCCCCTGTTGCACTAATTGGCATGCATAAACAACGTCTCTCCCAGAGATACTCGCTCCTCGTTTAATAAGGGTGTGAAGGGTATGCACAACTTCTTTTACCATTGTTACATTTTCTTCATTCCCTCTAACAGATATGCCTTCTCCACGAGTCACAAGTGACACTTCAAGTGCTTCCTCGATTATCTTTAAATGCTCATCGCCAGGGCCAAATAAGCTTTGAGCTTCATTAGAATTTTCTAGCTGTAATGTAAGATCAACATAAGATTCTGACAATAGACCTCAATCTCCTTGAATAATCGGTATGTCTTTCCCAATCTCTTCGATAATTTCATAGTGTATCTTTACGTTTACTTTACCATTCTCTACCTCATGGTGCAAAATCTTTTCCTCTTTAATTTCTGCTTTTTCTGAGGTTTTATTGAGAATGTCTTCTCTACTAACCTGACTAGCTGCCAAAAGCGCTTCCTTTTCTGTATACTCTCTTGTTACTTCTTTGGTTTGGAGAAGCTCTTTTGTTTGAAAGGACAGAGGAATTTCCCATTTTAAGAAACGTAAATTCGTTTCCTGTACTATTGTTTCAAATTGAGAAAACTCCGGATTAGAAAATCCCCAAACCGGGAGATGAAAACCAAAAAATCCAACAGAAAATTTTGTTTTTCTTTCTCCAGTATTCGTTTTAAATGTTGATTTTAAAGGAATAGATACGTTTGTGACGTACCAAGTTTTCCCATAAACTTCTCCTCGCGCAGGGACAAGTTCGCTTTTTTCTTCTTTCCCAATAAATCCTGAAATGAGGAGCTGACCAGGTTTAACATAGTCATTTTCTTTTACTTGAACCTGGCCTTCCTCTACATATATTTTAGTAATAATAGCTTTTTTATCCGCAACGATGTGCCTTGCATTTAAGGCAGGCTGTTTTTCAGGCAATTGCTTTTGAACGACTTCAAAGTGATACGTTGAACCGCTTCGTTTCACACCCACCCAGGTAATTTCTTCAAGACTTTCAGTCATTTTCTGCTGTAGTTCCTGATTGGATGGCAACTGAAATATAAATTCTCCTTTTTTCACCCCAAGTTCTTCAGCCACTTGCTTTAACTTATGCTCTACTTCAGGTGTAGCACCATTCACTGTGATCGACCACACCATATTCGATAAGATCAAAATGAGTAAAATACAGCTGACGATCCCACTCAGGAAACCTCTAGAGTAGACCACTTTTTTCACCAAAAAAGGAAACCCTTTTCGAGCAGTAATGCGAACTTTACATCTTGTCCTCTTTAAATGCGGCCTGATTCGTTTAATGTCAGCAGTATAGAGGGATAAAAGAATCGTGTCATTGTTCACACGTGAGATGTTCCAAATCGGAATGTTATATTCAATACAACGATTAATGAAAAGCTCTGTATACGACCCGACTACTTTGATTCTTACATATCCAGAAAAGAGTTCTTTAATATATTCCTTCATAACAGCCTCCCGTATAGTCAGCCCGAGAATATCGTAAGGCTTATATCAGTTTTTAGGTTTATCTAAGTAGGAAACATGTTCAATTTTACCTTCAAGTAAGATTTCCTCGGGAAGGATGGTTTTCAACATAAAATCGGATCCTTTAATAACCAATTGTCCATTTTTAAGAAGAAGGCGAACTTCATCATTAGAGAATTTGAGAACACCTTGATGATTCTCTATGTAGATATGCAGCTGCCCAACCATTGTGATCCGCGGCAAATCCATGACCGCATCTGCAGGAAGCTCTAATCTCCTCGTTAACCAACTTTTTAGATTGTGCTTCCATTTTGCCATGGATACTCCCCCCTCTCCTCTAATCTTTATGACCGAAACCACAAAACTATCCCACTTACATGAAAGAACAAATCCTTGAAACGTTTGGGAAATAAAAGATATTTTGAACACAAAAAAACCCCTGCCAGAAGTTTCTGACAGGGGAATAAGCTTTTTCATTTAGTCATTTAAATCGTATGAAACACCTTTAACTAAATAGAAGATGCTTTCACCAATGTTCGTAATGTGATCTGCATAACGCTCGATATATCTGGAGGTAAAGGCCATTTGCATAATATGTTGAATTTGCTGAGGATTATTAGCTGTTTCTTCTAATAGCTCTCTCGTCACTTCACCATATTTCTCATCAATCTTATCATCATTTGAAGCCAATTCTTTCGCTAGTGAAATGTCCTCAGTTTCGTAGGCTTTCCTCGCAATATCCACCATACCCATAGCAAGATTCGCCATTTCTCTTATTTCAGGATTGATCGTGATATTATGATGAGCACCTAATCGTTTTGTTGATTTCGCAATATTTTTAGCATGATCAGCCATTCTTTCTAAATCCGCTGAAATTTTAATTGCAATGATCAAACGACGAAGATCAGTTGCGACAGGCTGCTGTTTAGCAATTAGGATCATGGCTGTTTCATTGATCATTTGCTCTTTCTGATTAAAAAAGTGATCATTATCTATAATGGATTGTGCCGAATCGATGTCTTTTTCAAATAGCGCATCAACAGATTTCTTTAAAACGTTCTTGGTATCTTCTGCTAATTCAGCGATTTTCACCTGTAATTCATTTAATTCCTCTGTAAAGAAACGTCTTGTCGTCATCTCCAATTCCTCCTATTAACCGAATTTACCACTAATGTAATCTTCTGTTCGTTTATCCATTGGATTAGAGAAAATCTTATCCGTTTTATCAAATTCTACAAGATCGCCATTTAAAAAGAATGCTGTTTGATCAGAAATCCTTGAAGCCTGTTGCATGTTGTGTGTAACGACAACAATCGTGTATTTGTCTTTCAAATCATGAATTAATTCTTCTACTTTTAGAGTTGAGATTGGATCAAGAGCAGACGTAGGCTCATCCATTAAAATGACATCAGGCTCTACAGCTAGCGCACGAGCTATGCATATACGTTGTTGTTGTCCACCTGAAAGACCAGTCGCGCTTGTATGCAAACGATCCTTTACTTCATCCCATATAGCAGCTTGCTTCAAACTCTTTTCAACGATTTCATCCAACTTTTTCTTATTTCTGATACCTTGAATTCGCACTCCATAAATAACATTCTCATAAATAGACTTTGGAAATGGATTGGGATGTTGAAAGACCATTCCTACATTCGTTCTTAGCTCTTCCGCCCGATAATTTTCTAAGATATTATTACCATTATACTTTATCGTGCCAGATACTCTTACTTTAGGGATCATTTCCACCATTCGATTAAGCATTTTAAGAAATGTTGATTTTCCACACCCTGAAGGTCCGATAATTGCCGTCACTTCACGATAAGGAATCTTCATACTTACTTCAAATAGTGCCTGGTTATCTCCATACCAGAGATTTAAATTCTCGACCTCATAAGAATAATTCCCCATATGATTTCATTCCTTTACATTTTCATAAGAATTTTTTCCGATTGCTTGTATAATAAACGCAATGATTGCATTCTTTTTTAAAGTTGTAATGATACTATTCGCGATTCAGCTAAATTTCCCTGTTAAATATTCTTCCGTTCTTTGTTCTTTCGGATTTGTGAATAACCGAGAAGTCTCACCATACTCAATCAATTCTCCGTTGTACATAAAGGTAGTGTAATCAGAAATTCTCGCAGCCTGTTCCATATTATGAGTAACAATTGCAATCGTATAATGCTTCTTTAATTCAATAATTAAGTCTTCTACTTTAGCACTAGAAATAGGATCCAAAGCAGATGTTGGTTCATCTAATAAAAGTACCTGTGGTTTCAATGCAAGAGCTCTTGCAATACATAAACGTTGTTGTTGCCCGCCTGATAAAGATTGTGCAGAGCTATTCAAACGGTTTTTTACTTCATCCCATAAAGCCGCCTGTTTTAAAGCCGTCTCAACGATACCCTGTATTTCACTCTTTTTAGTACGATAAAACTTTAGCGCATGGGTTAAATTTGTGATAATCGGTTTCGGAAATGGATTTGGTTCCTGAAACACCATGCCAATTTCTTTTCTTAAAGAGACCACATCGATTTTTTTATCCAAAAGATTAACGCCATCATACATGATTTCGCCTTTGTAATGAGCACTATCAATTTGGTCATTCATTCGATTAATCGTTCTTAATAAAGTCGATTTTCCGCAACCAGAAGGACCAATAAAAGCAGTCACTTTATTCCCTTCGATCGGCATTGAAACGTTCTTTACTGCTTCCTTTTCTCCATAAAAAACACTTAGATTTTTAATATCCATTAAAGGGGAAACGGCATTCGCTTCCTTCTTTTCTTTACCTAGATCGCTTGCTTGCACGACGCGTCAACTCCTATTTTTTACCAGATATTTTAGCGAAGATAAATCCGCCAATAATTCTTGCTGATAAATTAAATATTAATACAAAAATGATCAAAACTGCCGCTGACCCATTTGCAATCTCAAGAACATCTGGCATAATCCCCTGTGAGTTAACTTTCCAAATGTGAACAGACAGCGTTTCTGCTGAACGAAATGGATTAAGCGGAGATGTCGATTCAAAAGGATTCCAATTTGTAAAATTCAAATTTGGTGTTGAAAGACCAGCTGTGAATAATAGCGCAGCCGCTTCACCAAAAACTCGGCCTGCTGAAAGAATCACACCTGTTAAAATTCCTGGAAAGGCAGCTGGAACTAGAACCGTTTTGACAGTGTGCCAATGTGTTATACCTAAAGCCAAACTTGCATTTTTTTGTTTTAACGGAATCGAACGAATCGAATCCTCTGTTACACGTACAATAACTGGTAAATTAAAAACGGTTAACGCTAGAGCACCAGCAATAATGGAGTACCCTAACCCCATGTACTGTACAAATACGAGTAAACCAAACATACCTACTACTATTGAAGGAAGAGAAGAAAGAACCTCTACACTTGTTCTGATCACATTTGTAATTTTTCCGGGCTTAGAATATTCTGCTAAATAGATACCGCCGAGAACGCCAAGTGGAACGGAAAATAGCATGGTCATCATCAGAATATAAAACGAATTCCATAGCTGATTCTTAATCCCTCCACCTTCCTGGAATGAACTAGAATTTGAGCTTAGAAATGACCAATCTATTTCAGCAAAACCATTCGTAAGAATATAGCCTAATAAATATACTAGAGTTGCTATCATAACTACAGCACATAAAATAAATACTGAAGTTGCAATGTTATTACTTATACGCCTGTTCATTTAAACTTTCCTCCTTGAGGATATAAAACGGATAATAATAATAAAGACATAAGACATTACTAGTAAGATCAACCCTAAGGACCAAAGCAAATTATTATGCAAGCTACCATACGTTGTATGTCCCATGCTTAAAGTAATAATTGATGTTAATGTTGCCGCCTGATCTGTAATCGATTCAGGTAAGGCTTTTGAGTTACCAATTACCATTTGTACAGCTAAGGCTTCACCAAACGCTCTCGCCATTCCAAGTACTACAGCTGTGGCGAGGGATGGCATTGCTGCTGGTAGAATCACTTTATAAATCGTTTGCCATCTTGTGGCGCCCAAACCATACGATGCATCTTTAATATCCTGTGGGATAGATTTTAGTGCATCTGCAGAAATACTTGTGACAGTAGGTAGAATCATAACACCTACAACAATCATACCTGCTAATAAACTAAAGCCTATTCCACTGGAGTGCTCTCTTATAAGTGGAACAATAACGGTTAATCCTATAAGTCCATAAACTACCGAAGGAATTCCTACTAGTATTTCAATAACAGGTTGTAATACTTTTTGACCCCATGTTTTCGCAATCTCGGTCATAAATATCGCACTACCAATGCCAAGGGGAGCAGCAAATAACGCAGCAAGGAATGTTACCGAGAAAGATCCGAATATAAATGGGAATGCTCCATAAGACACGTCCCCTTCTCCTGAAGGACTCCACGTTAGACCTGTTAAGAACTCACCTACATTCACACCATTTACGATAAAGGATTGTAGCCCTTTTATTGTTAAAAACAAGGTAATTGCGATCGTAGCGATAATAATTAAAGCTGCGCAAGAATATACTACAACTTTCCCTCTTAACTCATTTCTTTTAACTGACCCATTTTTATTTTTGATTAGTCGATGAGTTGAGCTGGAGGTTGAAGAATGATTAATGTTAGACATAGCGATCCTCCTATTTATCATGGGAAACGGGCTGACCCCCACACTGGTTTTTTAAGAACCAGGATACAGAGCCAACCCTATTAATGTTTCCTATTTAAAACTTATTACAATTATATTATAGATCTGATTGATTACCTTCAGCGTCACGTTCAACTTTCATTTTGCTTGCAGGGATGTAGCCTTGGTCAGGTACAAGTGAAGTTTGAACTTCGTCGCTCATCATGTAATCAAGGAATGCTTTTTCAAGACCTTCTGGCTCACCTTTCGTATACATGTGCTCATAAGCCCAGATTGGGAAATCACCTGTTGTTACGTTCTCATCAGTAGCTTCAACGCCGTCAATAGCCATTTTCTTTACATTTGAATCAGAGCTATCATCGAAGTAAGAGAAAGCAAGGTAACCTACAGCTCCCGGAGTATCATTAACGATCTTTTTCACAGTGTTTGAAGAATCTTCTGTAATTCCTTCAGCTGGAGTAGCACCATCTAGACCAAATTCATTAAATGTTGCACGAGTACCAGAACCATCAGGACGGTTAACTAGTTGAATTTCCATATCTTCTCCGCCAACATCTTTCCAGTTAGTCACTTCACCAGTAAATACTTTAATAAGGTCTTCTTTAGAAATGTCAGTAACGCCAGCTTCAGCATTTACCGCTGCAGTCATACCTACAACTGCTACTTTATGATCAACAAGCTCACTTGCTTCAATACCTTCTTTTGACTCAGCGAAGTAGTCCGCATTACCAATATCGAAATTACCAGCTGCAACTTCAGAAAGGCCAGTACCACTACCGCCACCCTGAACGTCAATTTGAGCATCTGGGTTATTTTGTTGGAATTGTTCAACTGCAGCTGCTGCTAGAGGTTGAAGTGCACTTGATCCACCTACGATAATAGAACCTGATACAGCTTCTGATGATCCTTCTTCGCCACCGTTACCATTAGATGAATTAGAAGAATTCTCATTTCCGCCGCCACAAGCAGCAAGTACTCCCATTACTAAAACGAAAGTAAACATAATTGCTAAGCTCTTGAACTTCTTCATTTCTTTGTAACCCCCATTTATTCTGTAATTATTATCAGCTGGCTTGACCAACTCACAAATACAATACTAACCGAAGATTTTTAACTCCATATGAATCGAATGTAAAGGTTTTGTAAATTGCCGAATTTGTAGTTTTAAAAAAGAAATTCGTCAATTTTCAACTTCGTTAAAAGCATCTTCAGGTCATTAAAGGTAGTATGCGCTCTCACTTCTCAGTTTAACCATTAATAATTGTTCTTTTTAATTGTTTATCGGTAAATGCCGAAAAAAGGACATAAAAAAACAGGCTGGAAAGGGTTCACCTAACAGCCTGTTAAATCAATTTAATTCTTATTTCCTTTGGTATCTTGCACTGTTATTGAAAGAATGAGGCTTCTTAGATCTTGGCGGGCCCAGAATCTCTGACCAAAGCACACCATTTCTCACATCATTTTTACTTATAGATAAACTTCGATGTTTCTTATTACTTTGTTTTCGAACAGATCTCTGCACTTTTAAGTCATACTTTGGTTTGTCGCGATCGGATATTCGCTCTAACGCTTCTTGGTATGCACTAACCTTATCAGCCTTGTTCCCATGACTTTCTTCAGCATGGCTCGGAGAGCTGTCAGAATGTTGTTTATTTCCTACTTCTGCCTGACGACGCGCTTGAGGGGGCTTCTTACTTTGATCCTCTTCATTTCCCATACGCTTAAAGAAACTAACGATTCCTCCTATAGCGATAATGACAAATACAATATTATTTAGCAGCAACTCAATCAGATTATCCACTACTGTCACCACCCGAACAGAAGGTAATTAAGAATTTAGCGATCATCCTCATCTTCTTCC
The DNA here is from genome assembly GCF_020524165.1 of Guptibacillus hwajinpoensis. Classification (GTDB taxonomy): domain Bacteria; phylum Bacillota; class Bacilli; order Bacillales; family Guptibacillaceae; genus Guptibacillus; species Guptibacillus hwajinpoensis_D. The sequence continues at coordinate 98,040 of NZ_JAIVKU010000004.1, read as the reverse complement.
TGATTCGGCTTACCGATCATGTCTCTCATATCCGTGTCTGCTTCAATGTTCTTCAGATTCATATAATCCATCACACCGATGTTACCAGAACGAAGCGCTTCGGCCATTGCCATTGGTACTTCCGCCTCTGCTTCCACTACCTTCGCACGCATTTCTTCTACTCGAGCCCTCATCTCTTGCTCTTGTGCTACTGCCATGGCACGACGTTCTTCTGCTTTTGCCTGTGCAATATTCTTATCTGCCTCAGCCTGATCCGTTTGTAGAACTGCACCAATGTTTTTACCGATATCAATATCCGCAATATCAATGGATAGAATCTCAAACGCTGTTCCTGCATCTAGTCCTTTTGATAAAACTGTATGAGAAATCATATCAGGATTTTCAAGAACTTTTTTGTGATTTTCAGATGAACCAATCGTACTTACAATTCCCTCACCTACACGTGCAATGACAGTATCTTCACCAGCTCCCCCTACAAGACGATCGATGTTGGCACGTACGGTGATTCGTGCTTTTGCTTTCACTTCAATCCCATCCATCGCAACACCTGCGATAAATGGTGTTTCGATAACTTTTGGATTTACACTCATCTGTACGGCATCTAACACATCTCGACCTGCAAGGTCAATTGCTGCACAGCGTTCAAAGCTAAGTTCAATATTAGCTCGATGCGCCGCTATTAGCGCATTGACAACGCGGTCAACGTTACCGCCAGCCAGATAATGACTTTCTAATTGATTTGTGTTTAATTCAAGACCTGCTTTTACTGCTTTAATTAACGGGTTGATAACGCGCGATGGAATAACGCGACGAAGCCTCATACCTACAAGGTTAAATATACTCACGCGAACTCCTGCTGCAAGTGCTGAGATCCACAACATGACAGGTACAAACGTAAAGAGTATAGCTAAACCAATAATGACTAACCCTACAATTACCAATAATCCTAATGTACTAGTGTCCATTATTTTCCTCCCTGTTACCCCTTATTTACTTGCTCTTACAACGACTCTAGAGCCATTCGTTTTCACAATTTTCACTTTTGTGCCAGACGGTAAATAACCACCTTCAGTCACAACATCCATACGCTCATCTCCAAAATCTGCAATGCCAGATGGCCTAAGCGGTGTCACGGCTGTTCCTTCCATACCTACTAACTCATCTCGAGTAGTGTTAGATACATACCCTAACTCTGTTTTTGTTGAATCGGAAAGAATGATTTTTTTGAAGAAACCTCGATAGCCAAAGATCCGAATAAACAGGTAGGAACCACCAACTGTAACTGCAACCGCGATTAGAATTGCTAATAAGACGTATTGCATTGATTGCCCTGAAGCTAGAACGATACTCGCGACTACCCCAATCGCGCCAAGAACACCGAATATTCCAAACCCTGGAATAAACACTTCCACAACAATGAGCACAACCCCTACAATTAATAGAAGCAAGGATTCCCATCCGGCAAACCCGGCAATCATATGACCAAAGAAAAAGAGAAGTAATGCACCGGCTCCCATAAATCCTGGCACGCCAAATCCAGGTGAATACAGTTCCAATACTAGCCCGAGACTTCCAATTGATAATAAAATCGGGATAATAATTGGATTTGTTACGAATCGAGCAATTCTTTCTGCAATACTCACTTCAGCATTACTAATTTTGGCATCTTCAAGATCAAGCATGCTAAGTAATTCGGTGCGATCCTCTGCTATCCCTTCTGCGTATCCTACCTCTACTGCTTCCTGGTCACCAAGTGTTAGAAGTTCTCCTTTTGGAGCGTTATAATCCGGTAGGTCGACGTCTGGATCAGCCATAGCTAATGCATACTTCGGATCGCGATCATTGAGCTCTGCAGCCGATTTCATTGCAGCGTGCCAAAAAGACTCGGCTTTTTTGTCAGCTGCATTTCCTGCCTGGTCAATAATAGCAGCAGACCCCATTAAAGCACCGGGTTCCATAATGATTTGATCAGCATTCAATGCAATATAAGCTCCCGCTGAAAGGGCACGATTGGATACATAGGCTGTGATTGGGACTTCTGACCCTTTCATGATTTTAGCGATGTTATCGGCAGCATTTACTGCTCCACCAGGTGTATTAATCTCTAATACAATATGATCAGTGCCCTGATCCTCCGCATCCTGAATTGATCGCTTTAGAAAGGCCTCTAATCCACGTTCCACTTCTTGTTCTACAGGAATAAATGTAACAAGATCACCCTCGCCTTTACTTAATACAACATTTCCTGCAAACGGAAGAATAACCATTATCATGAAGCAAACAGATACAAAGAAACGCATTGTATTTTTTATGATTGTGATCCCTCCCTCCAGCTATTTAAGTATACGGATGAGGCCAACATAAAGTTTCAGTCTTATGTAAAATAATTAATTTTAGTATGACAAATTAAGTTACCAATTACTAGTTTATAAATAAATATACGAAAACTAGCCTCAATTATCTAAATAAAATTGACGTAAAAAGATATGAATTATAGAAAAACACGCCCTGTTCCTACAGGACGTGTTTGCGCTTAATCATATTTATCCCACGCTTAAAGCGAAGTTCTATCATTTCCTTTTTCAGTTTAAAAAAGAAAAATCAACTTCACCTCAAGGTTCGATTGTTTCAACTAGTCACCTTAAGGAAATACGTCATCTCCTAAGTTGAAAGTATCACTTTATGATAAGTTCTTTTGTACAAGACGATTAACAAGTCCGCCGTCCGCTTTGCCTTTTACACGAGGCATAAGCGCACCCATTACCTTACCCATATCTTTCTTAGAAGAAGCTCCAGTTTCAGAAATCACTTCCTGAACAATCTGTTCAACTTCCTCTTCAGAGAGTTGTTTCGGCAGGTAGACAGATAAAATCGACAGCTCTTCATCGAGATTCTGCACAAGATCACTTCGACCAGCTTTTTCAAATTCAAGGAGGGAGTCTTTGCGTTGCTTGACTTCGCGAGTGAGAACGGTAAGTTCTTCCTCTTCAGTTAGTTCATGCCCCAATTTAATGGATTCATTTTGAAGTGAAGATTTCACCATCCGAATAACAGATAGTTTGTGTTTCTCTTTGTTCTTCATCGCTACTTTCATATCTGCTGTTAAACGGTCATTTAGACTCACTGACCTAACACCCTCTCTTAGAACTTACGCTTTTTCCTTGCTGCCTCAGATTTCTTTTTACGCTTTACACTTGGCTTTTCATAGTGCTTGCGCTTCTTAACTTCAGCCAAAGTGCCTTCTTTAGAAACCGTTCTCTTGAAGCGACGCAGAGCATCATCGATCGACTCGTTCTTACGCACGCGAGTTTCCGCCATCTCTATCCCTCCCTCCAAAACATACACAATCATAACACATGACTTTCTATCAAAGACATGTCACCTGCAATTATAATACATCCCGTCCGGTTTATCAACAATTCTTTGATTAAATTTCTTTTTAATCCTTCTTTCCTATTTTGAAAATGAGAAGACTCACTTGTTTCCATATAAAACGGAAACACCTTTATCAAAAAATAACGAGCATGTAGATGGAATCTTGTCCATAAACTTTATAACGGAAAGGAGAATTTGTGAAAAATGAGTCCACAATTCGCCTCTTTTATCGTCTTTATAAGTATCTTTCTTTTTGGAATGAGCATACTTCGTGTTGGGTTAAATTCGATTTCCACTACTAAGTTACAGAAGTGGCTTTATCTTGCCTCTTCCACACCAGTTCGTGGTTTACTAACAGGAGCACTTGTCACCGGCATCTTACAAAGCAGTTCTGCCGTTATGGTCCTAACCATCAGTTTGATTGCGGCTAGGCTACTTACATTTAGACAGTCCATCGGCATTATTCTTGGTACAAATATCGGCACCACACTAACTGCGGAATTAATGACGCTTAATCCAGATCACCTTGTATTACCCTTATTACTTGCCGGGTTTATTTTGCTTCAAATTCGCCATCAGCTAAGTTTTAGTTTAGGAACTGTATCCTTTGGACTAGGTTGCATTTTTGTAGCGATGCATGGACTAGAAGCGCTAGCCATCCCTTTATCTACCCTTTCCTTTTTTGAACACGTGATTTACGAAACAAATTCTAGTTTGCTATATGGAATAGGCATTGGAACTTTACTTACTGCTCTTATCCAATCAAGTTCAGCCACAACAGGTATTACAATGGGGTTTATTAATCAGGATCTCCTTTCCTTGCCCGCAGCTATCGCGATTCTATATGGATCAAATGTTGGGACATGTATTACTGCATTAATAGCTAGTATTGGTAGTAGCAAGGAAGCAAAACTTGCCGCCTATGCGCACGTTTGGATCAACCTTATTGGCGTCATCCTATTCTTTCCATTAATTGGCTTCTTCGGCTCATTAGCAGCAAGTTTAACCTCTTTACCTGACGTCCAACTTGCACATGTTTCCATTTTATTTAACGTGCTTTCAGCACTTTTGTTCTTACCTTTTACACGGTTGCTCGCCTTATCAATCGAAAGGTTACACAATTATAGATTGAACTGAAAAACCATCACTTCTTATGCTAGAAGTGATGGTTTTTCATATTAATTAATAATCTGTATCAGCCGTTTCACCTTGAACAATTTTCACTCCGGCACTCGCACCGATACGTGTAGCACCAGCATCAATCATCGCTTGAGAACCTTCTAAATCACGAACGCCTCCAGATGCCTTTACGCCAATGTTTGGTCCAACTGTTTTTCTCATCAGCTTAATATCTTCTACTGTCGCTCCACCAGTTGAAAAACCTGTTGAAGTTTTTACATAATCAGCACCCGCGTTAACGGAAAGCTCGCATGCACGTGTTTTTTCTTCATCTGTTAAAAGACATGTTTCGATAATAACTTTTACAAGCGCTTTGCCTTTTGCTGCTTCAACAACAGCTTTAATATCTTGCTCCACCAGTTCATTGTTACCGTCTTTAAGTGCGCCGATATTAATAACCATATCAACTTCAGTAGCACCTTTTTGAATGGCATCAGTTGTTTCAAATGCTTTTGTCTCAGTTGTAACGGCTCCTAATGGAAAACCGATAACGGTACAAACTTTCGCTTCTGCTCCTTCTAACTTCTCGGCAGCAAGAGACACCCATGTAGGGTTTACGCAGACAGAAGCGAAGTTAAATTCTCTTGCTTCTTCACAAAGTTTTTCAATTTGCTCTCGACTTGTATCCGGTTTAAGCGCTGTGTGGTCAATCATTTTTGCTAGTTCTTTATTCATGATCGTCATCCTTCCAATTCTGTTTAAGTAACCTGTTCCATCAGACTTCTACCTTTAAAATGAAGCAACGGCAGCTGTTGGCTCATCCTCGTTCATAACACGAACAAATTGTCCTTCATTATAAGGGTATCCAGCTTTTGTAATTTTCACTTTAACAATTTTCCCAATCATCTCTTCAGAGGCTTCGAAAATCACTTTCATATAGTTCGCTGAATAGCCAACGTATAAGTCTGAATTCGGATCATCTTTGTATTTTTCCTCAGGAATTACCTCAAGAACTTCTCCTTCATAGTGAGACGCATACTCTTTTGCAAGCTGATTGGATAGCTCAATTAAATGATGAACTCGCTTATTCTTAATTTCATCATCAACCTGGTCTTCCATTCGAGCAGCCGGTGTACCCGTACGCTTAGAAAATGGAAAAACATGAAGTTCTGAAAATTTATGCTTTGCAATAAAGTCATACGTTTCTTTAAATTCTTCCTCTGTTTCACCAGGGAAACCTACAATGACATCCGAAGTAATCGCAAGTCCTGGAAGTGCTTGTTTCAAACGTTCCAGCCGCTCTCCAAACATTTCCATTGTATATTTTCTTCTCATACGCTGAAGCACTGTATTTGATCCTGATTGAAGAGGAATATGCAGGTGCGGAACCACTTTTTCAGACTGATTTAATACGTCAATCACTTCATCAGTCACCTGACTTGCTTCTATAGAAGAAATACGAATTCGTTTCAAACCTTTTACTTTTTCATCAAGATCACGAAGAAGCTGAGCAAAATTATAATCCTTTAAATCTTCTCCATATCCTGCTGTGTGAATACCAGTAAGTACGATTTCTTTGTAACCCGCATCTACGAGTTGCTGTGCTTGTGTAATGACAGCTTCAGGTTCACGAGATCTTAGCAGACCTCTCGCCCACGGAATAATGCAGAAGGTACAAAAATTGTTACAGCCTTCCTGGATCTTAAGAGATGCACGTGTACGATCAGTAAATGCAGGAACTTCAAGTTCTTCATATACACGTGCTTTCATTATATTTCCTACGCCATTTACAGGCTCTCGTTCGCGTTTGTATTGCTCAATGTAATCAAGCATTTTAACGCGATCCTGTGTCCCCACTACAACATCCACACCAGGAATTGCCATAATTTCAGCAGGTGACGTTTGAGCATAGCAACCCGTAACGCAAATCACCGCATCCGGATTCTTACGGATTGCTCGACGAATGACCTGTCGGCTTTTCTTATCCCCCGTATTTGTAACGGTACAAGTATTTATAACGTAAACATCAGATGCATGATCAAACTCCACCCGCTCGTAATCATGATCTTTAAACAACTGCCAAATCGCTTCCGTTTCATAGTGATTCACTTTACAACCTAATGTATGGAATGCAACTGAAGGCATATCATCACCTCGTTAATTCAAAATGATAAGAAATCGCTGCTAGTACATACATAGCAGCCGTTTCTGTACGTAAAATTCTAGGACCGAGTCCACATGATGAGAACCCAGCTTTTTTCAAAGCATCGACTTCATTTTCTGATAGTCCACCTTCCGGACCAAATACAACCATGATTCGGTCGTTCCGATTTGCCTCGTGAAGCGTTTGAACGAGCTTAGCAGATTCTCCTGCTCTTGCTTCTTCTTCGTAAGCAATTAATTTATAATCATATGATTGGCTTATCTTAATCAGTGAAGATAGAGAATGAGGCATATCAATAGCTGGAATCGTTGTGCGATGAGATTGCTCGGCCGCTTCTTTTGCAATTTTTTTTAGTCGCTGCAATTTTTTAGCGCTTTTTTGCTCATCCCATTTTACAACAGAACGTTCGGCTTTAAAAGGGATAAACTGATCTGCACCAAGCTCTGTTCCCTTTTGGATGACAGTTTCAAGTTTGTCACCCTTAGGTAACCCCTGTACAATTGTTACATTAACAGTTAAGCGCTTTTGCTCGTCAAGCCACTCTTTTGGAATTGCTTTGATGACATCAGGTGAAATTTCATCTATTTCGCAGATCGCTGATTCACCGTCTTCTGTACAACAAATAATTTGATCACCAGCGGTCATCCTCATCACTCTTGAAATATGCTTGACATCTTCCCCTTCAATCATAACATGATCCTGATGAAGCTGAGATTTAGAAATAAAATATCGTTGCATCAAATTCTCTCCTTAAGCGTGAGGCTTCCTCGCAATAAACGCGACCCAATCTTCCATTTGTAACGTCTCTTCGATTTCCAGACCCTGATCCATAATCGATTGTTTCACTTCTTGCTTCTTAGCAGTAATAATACCAGAAGTAATAAAAGCTCCACCTGGCTTAAGAACCCTTGCAACGTCATCTGTAAAACGAACAATAATTTCTGATAGTAAGTTCGCTACAATCACATCATAGGACTCTTCCACACCTTCTAGAAGGTTATTTTGACTTACATTAATTTTGTGATGAACTTTATTAAGTTTCGTGTTTAGGGCAGCGCTTTTAACGGCTATTTCGTCAAGATCCAGAGCATCTACTGAATCTGCTCCCAAACTCGCTGCTGCAATACTTAAGACCCCAGATCCGGTACCAACGTCAATGACACGCTGACCTGGCTGAATAATTTTCTCAAGTGCTTGGACGCATAACACCGTTGTCGGATGCGTACCCGTTCCAAATGCCATACCAGGGTCTAACTCAATAATAATTTCATCTGTTGTCACCGGCTGATAATCTTCCCATGTCGGTGTAATAGTGATGCGTTCAGAGATTTTGACAGGTTTATAATATTTCTTCCATGCTGTAGCCCATTCTTCTTCATTCACTTCACTAATTTGAACAGTATTATGACCGAGATCAATATCATAGACAAGCAATCCATTAATGGCTTCTTTGATTTGTTCAACCGTTTCACCAAGAAAACTATTAACAGGTAAATACGCTTTTAAAATAACGCCTTCCTCAGGATAATCATCAGGATTAAGCTGATAAACCTCTCCGAAAGTAGTATCCCATACTTTCACAAGATCCATCGGGTCTTCAATCACTACCCCACTGGCTCCTGCTTCATGTAGAATGTTGGATACCGCTTCAATCGCTTCGTTTGTTGTATGAATGCTTATTTCAGACCATTTCATTCATTGCCCACTCCTCTTTTGGATCCTTTTTTTCGGAAAGGAAACAGGCAGGCCATAATGTACGGCCTGCTTGCTACCAGCTTTCATCTTGCTTATTCTCCCTTAAATGCCTTTTTAACTTTCGAGAAGAAGTTCTCATGTTGTTCATCAGGCACCTGTCCGGAAATTTCACTAAATTCACGTAGAAGATCTTTTTGACGCTCGGTTAAGTGTTTAGGCGTAATCACTTGAATTTTCACATGCTGATCTCCCTGACCGTATCCTCTAACGTTCTGAATGCCTTTACCTTTCAAACGGAAATTCGTACCACTCTGGGTTCCAGCTGGAACTTTAAGTTTCACTTTTCCATGTAGGGTCGGAACTTCAATTTCATCACCTAGACCCGCTTGAGAGAACGTGATCGGCATTTGACATAGTACATCATCTCCGCTACGTTCGTAAAAATCATGTGATTTCACATAAACCACTACAAACAGATCTCCTGGAGGGCCACCATTAACACCGGCTTCCCCTTTTCCGGTAATGCGGATTTGTTGACCTTCATCAATACCAGCAGGAATTTTCACGTGAATCTTTTTCTTCACTTCCACTTTTCCTTTACCACGGCAAGTCTTACACTTTTCCTTAATAAGCTTACCTGTACCTTCACAGTGGTGACAAACACGACGGTTAACAACTCGACCAAATGGCGTGTTTTGTTCAACGTTTAATTGACCTGCACCACCACAATGATGACACGTCTCAGGCGATGTTCCAGGTTTCGCACCTGAACCATCACAGGTAGAACATTCCTCTTCTTTTGGTATATAAATATCCGTTTCTTTACCAAAAGCCGCTTCTTCAAATGTTAATTCCATCGAATATTGAAGGTCTGCACCCTGTCTTGGCGCGTTTGGATTACGTCGGCCACCGCCACCAAAGAACATATCAAAGATGTCGCCAAAGCCGCCAAAATCAGCGCCGCCGCCACCAAAACCTTGATTCGGATCCGCATGCCCAAACTGGTCATACTGAGCTCTCTTCTGTGAGTCGCTTAATACTTCATACGCTTCTGTCACTTCTTTAAACTTTTCGTCTGCACCAGGTTCCTGATTAATATCAGGATGGTATTGCTTAGCAAGCTTGCGATAAGCCTTTTTCATTTCAGCTTCCGAAGCATCTTTGCTAACGCCAAGCACTTCATAATAATCTCGTTTACTCATCGTATCCACTCCCGATTCTCTTCACATAACGTTTATCATATCATTGAGTTTATACGCTCTGCAATACTATATCGTTAGCACCAGTGAACGTTACTAGTTACCGAAGGATAAACTCCCAATAGCTCCATAAAGAAAATGGTGCCGACAAAAGGTTATTTTCCTACGATTACCCAAAAAGTTCAAACCTATCATGTATGGAAAAAAACGTGACTTGTGATTTTTTCTAAACTCTAAAACCATTTCATTGAACCTTTTAACGCCACTTCGTCAAAAAGTGGTTAACCAATTAGACGAAAAAAGTCAAAGTCAAGATACGCCTGACTTTGACTTTTTTTCGTATCATTTTCTTACTTTTTGTCGTCGTCTACTTCTTCGTATTCAGCGTCAACAACATTATCATCAGCTTGTTCTGCTCCTTCAGCTTCACCTTGTTGCGCCTGTTGAGCTTGAGCTGCTTGCTCATATACTTTCATTGAAAGAGCTTGAACGATTTCTTGAAGCTCATCTTTCGCAGTGCGAATAGCTTCAATGTCGTCATTCTCAAGAGCTGCTTTCACTTTATCTTTCGCTTCATTTGCTTTTGTTACTTCTTCTTCCTCTACTTGACCTTCAAGGTCTTTAAGAGTCTTCTCAGTAGTAAATACTAGCTGATCAGCTTCATTGCGAGTTTCAACTTCTTCACGACGCTTCTTATCTTCTTCAGCGTTCGCTTCAGCGTCTTTCACCATGTTTTCAATCTCGTCATCAGAAAGACCGCTTGAGGATTTAATGGTGATTGACTGCTCTTTATTCGTACCAAGATCCTTCGCCCGAACGTTAACGATACCGTTTTTGTCGATATCAAATGATACTTCGATTTGAGGCGTTCCTCGTGGAGCTGGAGGAATATCAGTCAACTGGAAGCGACCAAGTGTTTTGTTATACTGAGCCATTTCACGCTCACCTTGTAGGACGTGAATGTCTACTGAAGGCTGGTTATCAGCCGCTGTTGAGAACGTTTGTGACTTACTTGTAGGAATCGTTGTATTCCGCTCAATGAGTTTTGTAAATACGCCACCCATCGTTTCAATTCCAAGAGAAAGTGGTGTTACATCAAGAAGGACAACGTCTTTTACGTCACCAGCGATTACACCTGCTTGAATAGCTGCACCAAGAGCAACCACTTCATCAGGGTTTACCCCTTTGTGTGGATCTTGTCCAGTTTCTTTCTTAATCGCTTCTTGAACTGCAGGAATACGAGTAGACCCACCCACAAGAATGACTTTGTCAAGTTCAGAAGGAGACATTCCAGCATCTTTAAGAGCTTGACGAGTAGGAGCCATTGTGCGCTCTACTAGGCTTGCAGAAAGTTCTTCGAATTTAGCACGAGTTAGGTTTAGCTCAAGGTGTTTAGGGCCTGAAGCGTCCGCTGTGATAAATGGAAGAGAGATTTGTGTTTGCGCTACTCCTGAAAGATCTTTTTTCGCTTTTTCAGCAGCGTCTTTCAAACGTTGTAGTGCCATCTTATCTTGAGCAAGATCTACACCAGTATCTTTCTTAAATTCAGCAACTAAGTGATCAATGATCACCTGGTCAAAGTCGTCCCCACCAAGACGATTGTCACCAGCAGTTGACTTAACTTCAAATACGCCTCCACCAAGTTCAAGGATTGATACGTCAAACGTACCACCACCAAGGTCAAATACGAGAATCGTTTGATCTTCATCTTCTTTATCAAGGCCGTAAGCAAGTGCTGCAGCAGTTGGTTCGTTTACAATACGCTCTACTTCAAGACCAGCGATTTTACCAGCATCTTTTGTTGCTTGACGCTCAGCATCGTTAAAGTAAGCAGGTACTGTAATAACCGCTTTTTCAACGCCTTCTCCAAGATAATCTTCAGCATAAGATTTTAGCTTTTGAAGAATGATTGCAGAAATTTCTTGAGGAGAAAATGATTTACCCTCAACATCTACTTTATGATCAGTACCCATATGACGCTTGATCGATTGAATTGTGTTTGGGTTTGTAATTGCTTGACGTTTCGCAACTTCACCTACAAGGCGTTCCTCATCTTTAAATGCAACGACAGATGGCGTTGTACGACTACCTTCTGGATTCGGGATAACGGTAGCTTCTCCGCCTTCCATTACTGCAATACATGAGTTCGTTGTACCTAAGTCAATACCGATAATTTTACTCATTACATTCTACCTCCTATTTCTTAATATGTAGTTAAGAGCTTACCTTTACCATTGCTGGTCGAAGGACGCGATCGTTTAATTGATAGCCTTTTTGTAAGACCTCTACAACCACATCTGAATCATGTTCATCTGATTCAACCTGCATAACAGCCTGATGGAGATGCGGGTTAAATGCTTCTCCGACAGTACCAATTTCTTCTACACCTTCATTAGCAAGTGCTTCTTTCAATTGACGATACACCATTTCCATTCCAGTTAGCAATGACGTTACTTGCTCGCTATCGCTTTGAACAGCTAACGCACGTTCAAAATTATCGATTGCTGGAAGTAATCCTTCAGCTAATTTCTGAGAACGGTATTTTGCATCTGCACTACGTTCTTCACGTGTTCTACGGCGGAAGTTATCGTATTCTGCCTGAGTGCGCATATATTTATTCTCAAGCTCTTCTACTTGCTGTTGCAAGTTCACAAGCTCTTCATTTTCATTGGTTTCAGATACTTCAATCACTTCAGGTTCATCGTTCTCTTCAGCATTTTGCTCAAGATTCTCTTCCTCTTCCGTTAGAAGTTCTTCTTCCTCTTGATGACTGTTTTGCTTTTCCACGAATTTCACCTCCCTATCGAAATATACCAAATCATTCGCTCATAGAAAAGGATGGAAGAAATGTTTCTCCCACCTTCTACACTATTACCAAATTACCAGTGTTTGAAACTTTGATATCGATCTGTAAGTGTCTTAGTCAGATCATTTGCAAGGAAACCTAGAATGCTCATTGACCGATGATATTCCATTCTAGTCGGTCCAAGTAAAGCAATGGAGCCCATTCTTTTTCCTTCAATAAAATAATCTGCTGTAACAATGCTACAGTGCTGCATCGCTTCAAGATCATTCTCTTGCCCTATTTTAACTTCAATCCCGTTTTTCTCCGGACGAAGAACATTATACATGACTTCATCCTGTTCGAACGTATTAAGTAATAACCTGACTTTGTCTATATCTTTAAATTCAGGCTGAGTCAGAATATTTGTCTTACCTCCATAGTAAACTTTTTCTGCATTTGTATAGAGGAAAAGACTTTCAAGCATTGTATTCACTTGATTGTAATTCTCGATATGTTTCTTCAAAACAGTCGCCATTTCTTTCATCATAGTAGACTTCAAGGAAATAAGTGGAACATCCCTCAAGCGCTCATTCATGATGTTAACAACTTTTTCAATATCAGACATACTAACTGATGGTGGTATTTTCATGGTTCGATTCTCAACGTGCCCGCTATCAGCAACTAATATCACGACAGCCGTATCCTTAGACAGTGGGATAATTTGTATCTGGCGAAGCCTTGTTTCAAAAACTTCCGGTCCAAGAATAATTGACGTATACTGCGTAAGTTCGGAAAGGATACCCGCTGATTGCTGAATCACTTTTTCTACTTCCACCATTCTCTCCGCGAAAAGAGAATGAATGTTATTCACATCTTTTTTAGAAAGCAAAGGTGGAGATAGAAGATGATCGACATAAAAACGATAACCTTTTTCAGAAGGGACTCTGCCTGAAGAGCTGTGCGTTTTCTCGATATATCCCATCTCTTCCAGATCAGCAAGCTCATTGCGTATAGTGGCAGAGCTAAATGTTACGTCTTCACGTTTTGAAATTGTTCGTGAGCCAACGGGTTCAGCCGTTTGAATATAGTCGTTAATTAACAACTGCAAAATGAATAGTTGACGTTCTGTTAACATCTCCTCATCACCTCTGTTAGCACTCTAAGGTACTGAGTGCTAAATCTAATAATAAGGTAACAGAAACTTATTTTAGTTGTCAATCATTACGTTAACCATTATTGTACCCAAACAATATTTTTTATGAAAAGGAGAGAAATAACACGATCTTCCCCCTAAAATAAACCGTTTTATTCAGTCATTCTCTCTTGCCTCAAAGAAATTAAATCGCAAGAAATTCCTGAAACACTTCGTTTCCTAAAAAGAACCCTTGTTCTGTTAAGGTAATGTGTGTACCAGTGTCTTGTATAAGTTGATTTTGAACTAACTTATTGATTTGCTCACTAAATACATCTTCAATCGAATGATTGAATTTCTTTTGAAACGCTTCTTTTGAAACGCCTTCTTTCATGCGTAGGCCCATAAACATTTCTTCTTCCATTCGCTCGTTTTCCGTTAGAACGTTATCATCCATATATGGAAAACCACTTTCATCGATCTTCGTCATATACTGCTTAAGAGGACCGGCATTTGCTCTTCTGACCCCATCGATATAGCTGTGAGCACCAGCGCCTATTCCGTAGTACTCGTTATTCTTCCAATAAGTAATATTGTGTTTGCTTTCAAAACCCGGTTTTGCAAAATTGCTAATCTCGTATTGCAATAGACCAGCTTTTTCAAGACGCGTTATTAGCATTTCATACATATCAGCTTCTGCTTCTTCAGTAGGAAGTGGTAATTCACCTTTACGCCATTTATTGTAGAAAACCGTTTTTTTCTCGACTTGTAAGGAATAAGACGAAATGTGCGTGATTCCTAATTCAATCGCTTTTGTAATTGACTCTGAAAACTGATGAATGGTTTGATCTGGTAAACCGAACATAAGATCTAAAGAGAGATTCACAAAACCTTCGTTCTGTGCCATCTGAACAATTTCCCCAATTTCTGCAACTGAATGCCCTCTCCCAAGTTTATTTAGGAGAGAATCCTGGAATGCTTGAGCTCCTATACTTAAGCGATTTACACCATAAGCTTTCATAATTCTTAGCTTCTCAGGTGTGACGCTCCCTGGATTTGCTTCCATCGAAAATTCAATAGAATCACACAGATAAGGGCCAAAACGATTTTGAACATCTTTCAAAAAACGTTCTAGCTGCTCCTCATTAAGCGCGGTAGGAGTGCCTCCCCCTACGAAGATAGTCTCAATACGATCTGTAGGAAACTGTTCAAGAGTATGCTTCATTTCCAAATCCATATGAGCTAAATAATCATCTACAGGCTGTCCCTGCATAAACACTTTATTAAAATCACAATAGTGACAAATATAATCACAAAAGGGGATGTGTAAATAAACAGCGTTAACCATTTCAATCACTGCTTTCTAACATAATGTAAAGACCGCAGAAACGCTCTGCGGTCTTCTAACCTACATAGTATAAAAATCAACTCAGTACTTCAACTAAAGCACCTTAATTATTCTTTGTATTATCCTGGCGAAGAACAGCCATAAATGCTTCCTGTGGCACTTCGACTTTTCCTACCGTTTTCATTCGTTTTTTACCTTCTTTTTGTTTCTCAAGAAGCTTACGTTTACGTGAAATATCGCCACCGTAACACTTTGCAAGTACGTTTTTACGCATCGCTTTAATGGTTGATCGCGCAACAATCTTTTGCCCGATAGAAGCTTGGATCGGCACTTCAAATTGCTGTCTTGGAATAAGATCTTTCAAAGTTTCTGTAATGTCTTTCCCGCGATCATAAGCAAAGTCTCTGTGAACAATTATAGAAAGTGCATCAATCTTTTCAGCGTTCAAAAGAATATCCATTTTCACTAGGTTCGATGCTCGGTAACCAATCAATTCATAGTCAAAGGAAGCATATCCTTTCGTGCTTGACTTCAATTGATCGAAGAAATCATATACGATTTCAGAAAGAGGAATATGATAAACGATATTGACACGACTTTCATCCATATACTGCATGTCAATGAAGTCACCGCGTTTGCCCTGACACAATTCCATAATCGCTCCAACATAGTCGTTAGGTGCCATAATCGTTGCTTTTACATAAGGCTCTTGTACCTCAGCGATGGATTGTGCATCTGGCATCATAGCAGGGTTATCGATAATAATTTCTTCCCCATCAGTCAGTTTCACCTGGTAAATAACACTTGGCGCTGTCGTAATGAGATCAATGTTAAACTCTCTTTCAATTCGCTCCTGAACAATCTCCATATGAAGAAGTCCAAGAAAACCACAGCGGAAACCAAAACCTAATGCCTGTGAGGTTTCTGCTTCATACTGAAGGGAAGAGTCATTAAGCTCCAGGCGTTCAAGTGCTTCACGAAGGTCATTGTACTGTGCCGAATCTACTGGATACAAACCACAATACACCATCGGATTCATTCGGCGATATCCGGGAAGTGGGTTTGCAGCTGGATTTTTCACTGATGTAATCGTATCACCTACACGAGAGTCGCCCACATTTTTAATGGCAGCAGTAAGGAATCCTACATCACCAACAGAAAGTTCCTTTTTAGCAACTGGCTTCGGATTAAATACACCTAGCTCATTCACTTCAAACTCTTTTCCTGTAGCCATCATGCGGATTTTATCTCCGACTTTTACAGACCCTTCAGTAATTCGAATATATGCAACGACCCCTCTATACGGGTCATAGAGTGAGTCAAAGATAAGGGCTTGTAACGGACCTTCAGGATCTCCCTGTGGCGCTGGCACTTTTTCTACAATTTGTTCTAAAATGTCTTCGATACCAATTCCAGACTTAGCAGAAGCGAGTACAGCTTCAGAAGCGTCCAAACCGATAACATCTTCTACTTCTTGACGCACTCGTTCAGGCTCTGCACTCGGCAAATCAATTTTATTGATAACTGGAAGGATTTCTAGATCATTATCGAGTGCCAGATATACGTTTGCTAACGTCTGGGCTTCAATCCCCTGTGCTGCGTCGACAATTAACAGTGCTCCTTCACAGGCTGCAAGGCTTCTAGATACTTCATAAGAGAAGTCGACATGACCGGGTGTATCGATTAAATGAAAAATGTATTCTTCTCCATCTTTCGCTGTATAAGTAAGCTGAACAGAATTCAGTTTAATCGTAATGCCTCGTTCACGTTCAAGATCCATCGCATCAAGCGTCTGATCTTTCATTTCACGGTCAGTTAACGCACCTGTCCGTTCTAAAATACGGTCGGCAAGAGTCGATTTCCCATGATCAATATGTGCGATAATGGAAAAATTTCGAATCCTGGACTGTCTTTTCAATTTTTCTTCAAGGTTCATCTACTAATCACTCCTAAGGCGAAACTACGCTAGTATAGATTATAGCAATACCGCTGTCTAGATTCAATCCGCAATCCGCCTATATCTTCGAAGTCCAACTTCCCCCTATCTTATTTCATTAAGGTATTAAAGGTATAGCAAACCAAAAAAAGGGCACAACCGCGCCCTATTACCTTTGAAAAAATGATAATAAAGTTGTAATTACCGTAAGCACAAATGCTAAAATTGCTTGAATAAGCGATGATAGCCAGTTGCTCAAAGTGCTACCTAATTGTCCTAGTACATTAAATTCGTTCGCATCTTCAATTGTTTTTTGCTTACTTTGTAAATCATGAGGTGTAATAGAAGTTCCTAGGATTTCAGCCTCTACACCGTTCGAAGTATTAATTTGAAAAGCACCTGTATTTTCACTTGCTTGCATGCTGTTCATATTTTTAGAAGCTTGCTCCATTCCTAGAAGTACTCCGAATAAAAGCAATGAAACAAGAAGAAAAGTTTTCAGAAAAAATGTCGCCATCTCTCCGGCTCCTTCCTGATTAAGCCTGTCCCTCTTATACGTATGCCTAAAAATAATTCATATGCCTAATGTGTATACATGCCACTATTCTGTTGATCAACCTCTCCATGCAAGCAACTATTTAGCCCTCCAGAAATCACATTCGCCATATCCTCTATAAAAACATCCACTTCTTTTGGAGTAACCATTAAGTTATGCCCCATTGGAGCAAGAACTTCACGAATTAAGTTTCGCTTTTCTTCATCTTCAAGCGTACCAACCATCCCAAGGAAGGTCTGTCTTTTCCCTTCATCCGGTAAATCTTCTTCTGTATACGTTTTTCTCTCGCCAAATGTCATGCCTGCTGGCGCAAGAGATTTTGATGGCTTACCCTTTTCTTTTAACTCTCTTCCGAAATGCTTTAAGATAAAATCGATTGTGTCACTCGTGATCGAAACCGCGTCTACAACAGTCGGAATACCAATGGCGATAACAGGAATGCCCAGTGTATCAAAGCTTAACTCTTTTCGTTTATTTCCCACTCCAGACCCAGGGTGGATACCGGTGTCGGATATTTGAATGGTAGTGTTAACACGTTCGATTGAACGTGATGCAAGTGCATCGATTGCAATGACGAAATCTGGTTTCGCTTTTTCAATAACACCATGAATAATATCACTCGTCTCAATTCCAGTAATCCCCATTACACCAGGCGTAATAGCACTTACCGGTCGAAACCCTTCTGAAACCGTTTCAGGTTGCAGCTCGAATAAATGGTTTGTTATAAGCAAGTTCGAAACAACGAGAGGGCCTAGTGAATCAGGAGTAACATTCCAGTTTCCGAGTCCTACAATTAAACAACTCGCTTCTTTTGTGATATTCTGTTGTTTCAAAAATGCAGCGAATTCATGAGCGAAAACATCTTGAACGGTCTGTTGGAGGGCTGAATCTTTTTTTCTAATTCCCTGAACCTCAAAGGTTAGATAGTGTCCGGCTTTTTTGCCAATTTCTTTCTCGCCTTCTTTTGTGACATCTACCGTTGTAATACTTACACCCTGTTCATTTCTTTCTTTCACAATAACTCCCTTTAATCCTTCAGGTTGCTCTTCCTTCATGTTCTTCGCTTTTTTTTCTTTCACCATTTCCTGCGCTTCTACTGCAAGATCAGTTCTTACTTGATATTTTTCAAGTTCAACGTTTCCCATCAGATCACCTCTTGTACTATCTGTTACCTGTTAGCGTATCCCTGAAATAAGGTTTTCATTCTCTATTGCAATTCCCTGTCCTATTTGATAGAATGTTTCTTGTTCTATGCACGGATATGACATGGAATTGTTAAGCCTTGCAAGGAGGTGAAAGGTATGCCAAACATTAAATCTGCGGTAAAACGCGTGAAAACTTCATCAGATCGTCGCGCTAATAACGTCGCTTTTAAATCTGAAATGCGTTCTGCAATCAAGAATTTTGAAGCGAAAGTAGAAGCTAAAGACGTTGAAGCTGCAAAGTCAGCTCTTAGCCAAGCTTCTAAGCGCATCGACAAAGCTGCTGACAAAGGAATCATTCATAAAAACACAGTAGCACGTAAAAAGTCTCGTCTTACTAAAATGTACAACGAGATTTCTGCGTAATTCCTTTATAACGTTAAAAGCTGTTGGGATCCCCCAACAGCTTTTTTATGCATTCTTAATTTTCGTAACTAACAATTCAAGAATTAGCTTTTTATCCATTTTACCTGTTTTCATTTCATAATCGGATTCTGCAATTTGATCTAGAATATAGCGTAATTTTTCTTCCTCAAAACTGCGACTTTGTTGTTGGGCAATTTTCACAGCATACGGATGCAACTTAAGCGTAGAAGCCATTTGCTTTTGTCCATATCCTCTTTTCGAAAGTTCACTAACCTGATATATGATACGGAATTGTCTACCAATTAAGGAAAGAATTTTAATGGGTTCTTCGTTAATTTTTAGTAAATCATATAGAATACGGAAAGCTTTATTTAAGTCTTTTCTGACGATACGATCGATGAGGGCAAAAATATCATTTTCCAAAGTTCTTGCGACAAGCAGGTCAACAACCTCTGCATTCACAATGCCACCTTCACCCACGTAGAGCGCCATTTTATCAATTTCCTGTTGCAATAACATTAAATGACTACCTGTTAATTGGACAAGCCTCTCTTCACCCTCCTGATCAAGGCTAACACCATGCGCCTTTGCGCGTTGCTGAAGCCAGTCCCCAAGATGACTTTCTTGTAATGCTTCTGCTTTTACATAAGCTCCTGCTTTCTTAATTGTTTTCACCAATTTTTTACGCTCATCTAACTTTTCATAAGGAGCTTCAATAATAAGTATCGTAAAAGGTGATGGGTTTTCAGCATATCGCTGAAGTGAATCAAGATCATGCTCAACTTTGCTCTTATCCTTTGCTCCTGTTAGAAACAACGGGTTCTTTAATATAATGACGCGTTTTTCTCCTAGAAAGGGCAGAGTCTCAGCATCTTCTACTGCTGCCTGTACTGGAGTTTCGTTCAAATCATAAAAAGCTAGTCCGAATTCCCTTTCTTCTTCTGGCAGTGCATAATCAATAATCATTTTTTGCAATTCATCAATCAAAAATGCTTCAGTTCCTGTTAACAGGTAAAGGGAGTCTAACTTGTCCTGTTTAATTTTCTTCTTTAAGTCTGAAATGGACATCTATGTACACCTCGTTTTCATTCGTCCATTTCTATCCTAATCCGTCAAAACGATGTTGGCAAGTAGAAAAGGGAAGCCGGCTGCTATAACCAGCCTCCCATTTATAGTAAACGCTCCTTCGTAAGGCCTAGGACTCTTACGAAGCAACGATGTTCGGTTTGTAGTAGATAGGATATCCTATGCAAACTTAAAGTATGGGTGACAACTCTTTACAGGAAAGGGATTGATTCTTTCGCATAATTTCCTTCTGATGAAACCCCATCAGTTGTTGAAGAGTAAAGACATAAAGTGGAATCCATGATACAATATTGTTTGAAATGTACCTTTTTAGGAAATCCCCTACATAACGACTACTTAAGTAGTGAACAATGAATACTAAGGGGAAAGCAGGAGGGAAGGCAAATGAACGAGTTCGAAAAAGATGTTCAAGCTAAGGATAACGACGCTGTTCAGTCAGCTGTCGGCTTTGCAGTTCCATTTTTATTCTTTTCCATCATTTTCTTCACGGCTGTAATTATTAAAGCTCTTGGCTAAATAGACTGCCTTCTAGGCAGTCTATTTTCCATTTAGCATAACGGACCATTTCCCAGTATCATTCCATTTATAAGTGTATCGAATTGTACCATAGACGTCTGTTCTAAGAATGGAAATACCGAGTTCTTTATACCGATTTACTACTTCTTCATTAGGGTGCCCGTAGCGATTATTTTCTCCCACTGAAATGACAGCTAACATAGGGGAGATTGTTTCTAGAAACTCTTTCGAACTAGAAGTGGCGCTTCCATGATGCCCTACTTTTAGCACATCAATTTGAGAAAGAGATTTCTTATAAAGGAGCTGACGTTCTCCTTCCTCTTCAAGATCACCTGTAAATAGCCACCTGTACCCACCAACATTTGCTTGCATAATGATACTCCCGTCGTTCTCCTCCTCCGTTTGTAATGCTTGAATAATGGTAAACTGCGCTTCCCCAACGCTCCATGATTGTCCCTCTTTTGCGTTTGTAACAGGTATCTTTTTCTCTCTTGCAGTTTGTAGTAAATTCATTTCGATTTCTGTCTGTTCTTTACTTTGATCAAGTAATATTTTTTTGATAGGTATTCCTTCTAAAACTTCAGCCGCTCCACCTGCGTGATCAAAATCACCATGAGTAAGAATTAACAAATCCACCTCACGAATGCCTTTCGATTTTAAATACGGAAGAACAATATCACGCCCAGTATCAAAAATGGAATCTTTTTCTCGCCACTTTTCATCTTCACCAAAACCTGGCTTCCCCCCTGTATCAATTAAGATAACCTGTTGTTTGAAAGGGAGCGTGATCACGATGCTATCTCCTTGACCTACATCAATGAACGAAATTTCTCCGGATGGACTTAAATAGGGAACAATATATAGAATCCCACAATAGAGCAACCAGATGAAACCCGCTTTCATAATCTCTCCACGCTCCCATAAGAGTGCTACAGAATAACAAATGGCTAAAGAAAGAATGAGTCCTCCTTCTGACATCGCTCCAATAACCACATTCATATTTAATTCTGAAAGAAACAAAAAAAACTGGTGAATAAACGTGATTACCGTAGCGAGTAGTTCAGACACAGGTGTAAAAAGGAATGTAAGGGAAAGATGATTTAATAGGAAAAGAAGTAACAGCGTTGGTAATACGATGATTGAAATAAACGGAACGTAAATGAGGTTTAACCCTAAACTAAGGAAAGAAATTTGATAAAAGTGATAAATGACAAGCGGAAAAGAAATGACTTGAGCGAGAATGGATAAAGCAAGAAGTTTGGTGAACGGATGTTGGTAACGCAATAAAATTGTTTGAGAGGAAACGATTAAAGCAAATGCAATAAGAAAAGAAAGCTGAAACCCAATATGATATGCATAGTAAGGATTGACTAACAGCGTTATTAAACAGGCTACTGCAATTCCATCAAGAGGGTTTATCTTTAACTGATATCGCAAACTAAGAACAACTGCCATAGCCATTAGTGAGGCTCTTACTACCGACGGCGCTCCCCCTGTAAAGATCAGATAAAAAGGATAAAAAAGGAATAGTGTACTATACGCTTTCTCTCTTGTCACACCTATTCGTATCACGATCCAAAAAATAAGTCCTCCTATGACACTTACGTGCAAACCAGATACAGCAAGTACATGACTAAGGCCCAATTCTTGATACGCTTCAATAACGTCTGTCGGTAATAAACTGCGATCTCCGACCAATAAAGAAGCTGCAATCCCTTGAATCTGACTAGGATAAGTTAATGCAATATCAGTCATAACATGTTGACGGTATTGTTGAATTTTAATAATAAACGATTCGGATAATGACTCACATGAGGGTTTGTCATTCAGCACATAAATCCAGTGAATTTTCTTATGATAGAGGTAACGTTCGTAGTCAAAAAGGGAAGGAACTCTTAAATGCGATGGGGGCTTAAGTGATCCTGTCAGTGAACAGGTGTGTCCAACTTGTAAAAGTTTCAATTCATTCTTTTCTTTTTCTGTCGCGATGTAATACTGCACCTTTAAATTTTCCGAGACCGTTTTTATTTCGAAAGAAAGAGAATCTCCTTCGATTTGGGGAAGCGAGGTGATTTTTCCGTTTAAAGCTACTTCTCCTTCTTTTAATGAAGTGAAATTAGTACCATTTACAAAAGCAGTATAACTAAAAAACAGCAGGAAGGTAAGGCTAACAAATACCATTAGCCTATTCTTATCCTTCCATAACCAAAGCAACAAAATCATTCCAAAACAAACGGCATAGAGGGAATCAACACTGAATACGCCAAGTAGTGCAGAAAGAGCCAACACCCATAAATTCCCTTTCATTACATGCCGTATAGCTTGGAAGCTTTCTCATATAAAGGCTTTACTTCGGTTGCATCAACACCTGCAGCCGATAGCTTGTCTAATAAATCAGCAGTTAAATCAAGTTTTTCTTGACTATTCGTATCAAGAATCATTTCTTCAAGTTCTACTTGTCTAACAACAACACCGGCATCTTCAAATAACTCTATAGCATATGGATGATTTTTATAATCTTCAGCATAAATGACCGTTTTAATTCCCGCTTGAATAATCGCTTTACAACAATTAATACATGGGAAATGAGTGACGTATATTTCAGCTCCGGTAGTTTGCACACCAAATTTAGCACATTGGATAATGGCATTCATCTCGGCATGAATGGTTCGAACACAGTGGTTATCGATGACATAACATCCTTCGTCAATACAATGGACGCCGCCAGAAACAGATCCATTGTACCCTCCAGCAATCATCCGTTTGTCTCTTACAATTGTTGCGCCAACAGTTAAACGAGTACACGTGCTTCTAAGAGCAAGCAAATGGCTTTGAGCCATAAAATACTGATCCCACGAAATACGTTCCATAGTTTTTCCCCCAATGTTTTTATCTTCTATTAGTTTGATCGAAATAAACCTCCACGTCAATCACTCATTGAACTGTGATGAAATCCTTTAACTTCTCAAACGTTTTTTCTCCTATTCCACTTATGTTCTGCAGATCCTCCACAGCACCGAATAAACCATTTTCTTCTCTATATTGAATAATTGCCTCTGCTTTAGCAGGCCCTATACCGGGAAGTTGTTGGAGCTCAGTAAGATCAGCGGAATTGATTGAAATCAGTGAGGGGTCATTATTTCCATTAATCGCCACTGGTGTTTCCCCTAATAACGGAACGTAAATCATCATCTCATCTGCTACTCTCCCAGCGAGATTCAGCTGAGTTTGATCTGCTTCTTTCAGAAAACCCCCCGCTTTTTGAATAACATCTTTCACCCGCCCATTTGCATGTACTTCATAAACACCTGGTGTCTCGACTGCTCCCTTGACATCTACAAGGACTATTGTACTCCCATTTTCTGAAGAGGAAGGAGAAACATCTTTTACTTCCTCGTGTACCTCCGCTTCCCCTTCTTCAAATGGAAACTGTTCTTCCTTACCATGAGGCATATCATAATAAAAAAACAAACCAATTCCAACTGTGAGCAAAATAATACAGAGAAGAACTTTTTCACGAGGGTTTAACGCTTTAAGATGGTTCATTACGCTTTCATACCTTTCGAATGTTTGTTGGTCATTAACATATAACGAGACTTTCTTACATATGTTGTAGGAGAAATGTGTTTGGAAGGAGGGGGAGTTCGTTGAAAATCGGTGTCATTGGTACCGGCAATATGGGGACAATACTTGTGTCTTCCTTTATTGATTCTTGCGCCGTAATACCTTCCCATCTCACAATTGTAAATCGTTCTAGTGAAAAGGCTATGATATTGAAGCAACAATACCCTTCATTACATGTCGTTAAGAGCGCAGAAGAAGTGGTAAAAAAATCTGACATGATCTTTATTTGTGTGAAACCTCATGAATATTTCCCGCTGTTAAAAAAAATACAGCCCAATCTAAGACAGCAACATTTAATTGTATCAATCACAAGCCCGATAAAGGTGAGTGAGATCGAATCCTTTGTCAGTTGTGATGTAGCTAGAACTATCCCAAGCATTACGAACAGAGCACTTAGTGGTGCATCACTTGTTACGTTTGGAAGTCGATGTTCCGAAGCAAACAAAGTTAAACTACTTTATCTAATGTCACAAATCTCTACCCCAATTGAAACAGATGAAGAAATCACAAGAGTTTCATCTGATATTGTGAGTTGCGGGCCAGCTTTTCTAAGTTATTTGATTCAACAATTCATCGAAGGAGCAGTATCAGAAACAAACATATCAAATGAGCAAGCGACAATTCTGGCAACAGAAATGCTTATTGGAATGGGGAAACTTCTTGAAAAAGATTATTTTTCTTTAGAGACTTTACAACGAAAGGTGACCGTAAAAGGAGGCGTTACCGGAGAAGGATTGAAAGTTCTCGAAGCAGAAACGGGAGAGATGTTTCATCATTTGATTCAAAGCACTCATAGAAAATTCGAAGAGGATCGAGAAGGTATTAAACTGCAAGTAAAGGAAGAATCGAAGCAGAAATAAAGTGGTCTGTAATTTGATTCGCCACGAATATAATAACTCCTTTAATTGAAATTAAAAAAGAGTGATTTCGTTTGAAATCACTCTTTTTATTATTTTACTGCTCTAAAAAACAAGCGTTCAGATGTTGGGTTTGGTGGGTGTGAAGTAAAATCAGCCGTCACCGAAATCGTGTCAAAACCAGCTTCACTTAACCATTTCTTATATTCCTCAATTGAAAACGTTCTTTGATAATGAACTTCATCAAATCGTTCATATAGTCCCTCTTCATTTTCAACAAAGAAGCTAAGTTCATGTTCAACGGCCCCTTCTTCTTCACCAGCAAAACTGTTCCATATATAGGATATGTCATCTTCGCTACTTGAAAAAGTATTGCCTACAAAAAGAGACTGGATCTTGTAAAGAGAATGGACATCGAACAATAAGACACCACCAGGTTTCAGGTGCTGATATACTTTCGCTAAAGTGTTTTGAACCCCTTCAAGATCAGTCACATAATTTAATGAATCACAAAAAATTGTAGCAACATCATACATCTCCCCTGTATCAAGCTCACGCATATCTTGCTGTAAAAACTTGATAGGAAGTTTTGCTTGAATCGCTTTGTCCTGAGCCACCGAGAGCATATGCTCAGATAGATCAACCGCCGTCACTTCAAAACCAACTTTAGCAAGTTGAATGGAACATTCGCCAGTTCCGGAACCCAAATCAAGAACTTTACCAGTAGCAGCTTCCTTTTGTACGAGGTCTACCCACTCCCCATAGGGAGCTTCTTCCATCAAACGATCATAAACATAAGAAAAGCGTTCATATGATTGCATCTTAAGCTAGAATTTCCTCAAGTGGTAAATGCGGTGCATCTCCCCAAAGCTTCTCAAGGTTATAATAGTGACGTTCATCCTTATGGAAGATATGAACAATAACGCTCCCTAAGTCTACAAGGACCCAGCGGGCTTGATCATAACCTTCTAGTCGTTTTATATCCATACCTTGTTCTAATGCCTGATCTTTAATTTCTTTAGCAATCGCCTGAACTTGTTTTTCTGAGTTCCCGTGGCATATTAAAAAGTAGTCCGCAATTAAGGAGATTCCATTCATATTAAGAGCTACGATGTCTTCTGCTCTTTTATCGTCAGCTGCTCTGGCAGCAAGGTTAATCATTTGCTTTTCATTCATTTAGTTTCCTCCATTTCTTCTCAGGAATTCAAAGAATTCACAATGCTGTTGTACGTTAAGAACGTCGCCGGGTAAACGGGCTGATTCTTCTTCATTAAAAACTGCACAGTATTCCTGAGAGACAACGCAATTGCTTGGTCAAGATCTTTTTGAACAACTTCTCTAACCTCATCTACCCCAGGAAATGACCTGCCTGGTTCAATGTAATCAGCGATAAATACACATTTTTCCATTAACGTCATATTCGGACGACCTGACGTATGGTATTTAATCGCATTTAGTATCTCTTCATCTTCTATGCCTATCTCACACCGCACTAAATAAGCTCCAACCGGAGCGTGCCAAAGTTCGGGTGAATACTCGAGTAGATCTTCTTTGAGCGACTGCTCAAGTATAATTTGGCGCATTTCATCTTTAGGTCGAAACTTTGCGTAATCATGAAAAACAGCAGCAATTTCAGTTCTTTGAGAATCTGCTCCATATTTCTCGGCAAGCTCAACCGCTGTATCCGTTACCCCAATTGTATGAACATAGCGATGCTCTGTTAAATGAGGCTTAACAATCTTTAACGCTTCAGTTCGATTCATATAATCCCTCCTCTTCAATAAAAGTTCGGACGGATTCAGGAAGTAAATATCTCCCACTCTTATTTTCGTGTAAATTTCTTCTTAATTCACTTGATGAAATATCGATTTGTGGCACATCAATAACAGATACCTTAAATCGTTCCTTATCTGGATGATAACCTGGACGATTAACTCCAATAAATGAAATCATATGAGACAATTCATCAATGCGATGCCAGTTTGGTAAATCCTCTATCATATCTCCACCAATTATAAAATAAAAATCGATGGTGGGATAATTCTCTTTCAAAATTTCAATTGTATCAACCGTATAAGACCGGTCATTACGTTCAAATTCAATTAATGAAAGTTTGAAATTAGGATTTCCTTCAATTGCAAGTTGCACCATTTTAACCCTTTGATGATTATCAGTAATATCTTTACCATTTTTATGAGGAGGGCGATGGCTAGGCATAAACCATATTTCATCAAGCTTGCATGTTTCAAGTACCCCCTGTGCAATCGTTAAATGTCCAAGATGAGGGGGGTCAAATGTCCCACCAAGTATGCCGACTCTCAACCTTTTTTCCTCAGCCATTATGGAAGAATAATTTCTTTATTCTCTTCTGATTCTTTATAAAGCACAATCATATTACCGATAATTTGAACGAGCTCTGCCCCAGTTTCAGTGGACAATTGCTCTCCAACACTATTACGATCTTCCTCACAATTTTGAAGAATGCTTATTTTAATAAGCTCTCTCGCCTCTAAAGCTTCTTCAATTTGCTTTGTCATATTTTCATTAACGCCGCCTTTACCTACTTGAAAAATAGGATTAAGACGATTAGCTTTTGCACGTAAAAAACGTTTTTGTTTGCCTGTTAACATGAATATCCTCCTAACTCTTTTAAAACCGCATTTCTCATTCTTTGTCGATCGGGAGTTACGCCTGTCCATTGTTCAAAAGCAAGTGCTCCCTGTTCTACAAACATGGAAATGCCATTATCTGTTACAGCACCTTTTTGTTTTGAAAGCTTCAACCATTTGGTTTCAAGCGGATTATAAATTAAGTCACTTACAACAGTACCCGCGTTCAACCTTTCTACAGATAGAGGCATCCGATCTAGATGGGGACTCATTCCAATAGAGGTTGTATTAATCATAACATCAAAGTGATGAAGCTCTGCTTCCGCATCTTGAAGTGTTATTGCATTCGCAGAGGTATATGTGTTGCAAACGCTCGAGAGATTCTCTGCTTTCTCAAGCGTACGGTTTGCTATTGTTAATGAAAGCACACCAGCCCTAGCGATACTTACTGCAACAGCACGAGCAGCGCCACCTGCTCCAATCACAAGTACTTTTTTATTTTCCAAATTGTTTTCTTTTAGTAGAGTGAACAAGGAAAGTAAGTAACCTTTTCCATCTGTGTTTGTGCCAATATATTTACCATCACGCTTGTAAACAGTATTGACAGCACCAATATCAAGAGCTTCTTGCTCCACCTCATCGAGTAATGGGATAATGGCTACTTTGTGAGGAATGGTCACATTGAACCCTTGAATATCAAGCATCTTCATTGCCTCGACGCCATCCTCTAACTGTTCTGGTGAAAGATCAAATGCCTGGTAATGATGTGATAAGCCAAGCTCTTTAAACTCACCGTTATGCATCATTGGTGACATCGAATGCGCGATAGGATGACCAATAAGTCCATATAGTTTTCCCATTACCTGCCTCCTAAATTAATGATTTTCGGATTGAAACCCCAACGCCTTCAGGAGCATAGGCCTTAACAGTCGTCCCATTACCAGATACTGTTACCCATCCAAGTCCTGAAAAGACGATATCCATTTTTTCTTCCTTTATTCGAAGCTCATGTCCAACTAATGCAGGAAGCTCCTTTTTGGTTTGATCGCCAGGAGGATAAAGAAGTTCTCCAAGATGTTCTCGATAAAGCTCATCAGCTTTCTCCATCTTCGTCCGATGAATATATAAATCATTGGAAACATGACAAATAAAGGACTGTCTTCCACCCTCCACAAAATCAAGACGTGAAAGTCCTCCGAAGAAAAGGGTCTGTCCTTCATTTAATTGGAATACTTTTGGCTTTATTTCTTTTTTCGGGCTGATTAACTTTAATTCTTCAGCATTTACAAAGTGAGCCATCTGATGGTGATTGATAATCCCGGGAGTATCATATAACGTATTCCCATCATCGAGCGGAATATCAATCAAGTCAAGCGTGGTACCCGGGAATTGGCTAGTCGTAATCATTTGTTCTTCATCGCCGCCAAATTCCTGTATTAGTCGGTTTACAAATGTTGATTTCCCTACATTCGTACACCCAATAATATAAACGTCTCTTCCGTCTCTCAGACGATCAATTTCAGCAGCAACGTCCATCACACCATCGCCTTTAGCAGCGCTCATTAACATAACATCCGCTGGCTTTAACCCATTTTCTTTGGAACTCGATTGCATCCATTTGATAAGCTTTGACTTGTTCACAGATTTAGGTAGTAGATCAACCTTGTTTCCAACTAATAATACAGGATTTCCGCCTGCAAATCGTTGAATACCTGGTAACCAGCTTCCATTAAAGTCAAAAATGTCAACAATTTTAACGATTAGAGCATCTGTTTGACTAATTTCATTAAGGATCTTCAAGAAGTCATCATCCGTTAAAGAAACATCTTGAATTTCATTGTAATGCTTCAAACGGAAACAGCGCTGGCAGATGATCACATCTCTCTTAAGCGCAGAAGGTGGTGCATATCCTAGTGCGTTTTTATCTTCTGTTTGAATGTGTACGCCACATCCTGCACAAATGATTTGTTCATTATCCAAACCTATTCCTCCCAATTTATCTTCCCTTTACGCTTCATCCAAGCAAGGAAAACACTTTCCATTCTTCTGTTAAATTTCGTGAAAAACCCATCCGTTTTAGCTACAGGAACAACAAGAATTGTGTGAAGACCCATTCGATTTCCTCCAACAACATCTGTGAAAATCTGATCTCCTATGACAACTGTCTCTTCTGCGCTAAGCTTCATATCTTTCAATGCTTTGCGAAACGCCTTTGTCATTGGCTTCCTAGCTTCATATATAAAGGGTACCTCCACGGGAGAAGCAAATTTCTCCACTCTGGTCCTATTATTATTCGAAACGATAGTAACAAGAATATCTTCATCACTCATTTGTTGAAACCATTTTAATAGTTCAGGGGTAGCATCTGCGCGATCCCATTCCACAAGTGTGTTATCAAGGTCAGTAATGATGCCTTTTACACCTCGTTCTTTTAGTAGCTTCGGACTAATTTGAAAGATGTCTTGCACATGTTCATTTGGCAGAAACGTATTTAGCAAATTGCAACACTCCTAGTATTAGTGACATCCCTATTGTATCAATATTTTCATTACGCACAACTATTAACTTACAAACATATTCAATGAAAAAAAGACGATATAAAATCAAAATTTTTCGACAAATATTGTCATTCCCAAAAATTGTGGATAACATTATTAACACAATTTAGCCATTTAACTATTGTATATAAGTAAGATATAAACACTATACCCACAAA
Organism: Guptibacillus hwajinpoensis; assembly: GCF_020524165.1. Lineage (GTDB taxonomy): Bacteria > Bacillota > Bacilli > Bacillales > Guptibacillaceae > Guptibacillus > Guptibacillus hwajinpoensis_D. Next base: position 67,755 of record NZ_JAIVKU010000004.1, on the reverse strand, counting down.
TTATCCACTCATAACTGTGGATAACGGAACGGTTGTTCTACAAATCGTTCCATGGTAAGCTAACTTCAAATAAAAGATCCACATACAAATTATGCGGAATAATCGGAGAATAGAACCTTATTTTGGAGGTGCAAAATCATGGAGAAGTTATCAGATGACTTGTTGATTGAATCCTTTTATAAGGCAAAGGAACTTAAACTTAGTAGTGAATTCATTCATCTCATTCAACGTGAAATTCAGAGACGTAGACTTGATAAACAAGTTTCGCTCATTGGAATTTAACATTTGCCAACCTTGTTTATCCAGGTTGGCTTTTTGTTTATTCCCCTTCAAAATAACTTCCCCAAGTAGACTCCCACTCTTCACTGCTAACTTCATTTTCATTCTTCATCTTCTTTGCACTTCTATATTGATTAGGCTCTGTTAGGAAGACAGCTGCCACTCCTTCAGCCTGTAGTAAATCATGGTACTTTGTTAGCAGAGAATCAACATCTCTTCGTTTATAAGCAAAAGGTTTTATTGCAACAACTGTTTGGTTATCACGAGACAGAATAATAACATCATTAATAGCTGATTCATTTTTCATCGTTTTTCGAATAGCTTCTATAGAACTTCGCGGAGTATGTTCTTTCAATAGCGCAGCTCCAAGTGGTTCAACTTCAATCGCTCTAAAATACTCTCTTGGTGCGAACGGTGATGAATCCTCAGATTTATAAACGCTTTGACACGCCGTTAATAACATTATAATAGGAAAAAGAATAGAAATGGATTTTATCATGTGCATTCTCCTTTCGCAAATAGAATCGGCGTTGTTTGGAAAACTTATACGAGAAAGTTGTATTTTCAAACATGAAAAGTTGATAAATGTGTCGGTTTTTGATTACAATTGAGTTATTGCAATATGAGTTCATTTGAACTTTTATCATATTGAGCATTAGTGGGGAGGTTTTTGTAGAATGCTTCATGCAGCTGTCTTGCTACCTTTTCTGGCAGCGTTTTTCATCCCGTTGCTTTATCGGGGCGTGAAACAAGTCCATTTAGGATGGTTTGTTCTTTTAGTTCCGATTCTTTTGTTCGGGTATTTTCTAACGTTTTTAAAGGGAGTTATGCAGGGTGTACATACACTAAAGACGTTTGAGTGGATTCCTTCACTTGGCGTGAACGTTACATTCTATATTGATGGTCTTGGCCTATTTTTCGCGCTTCTGATCACTGGAATTGGTTCGCTCGTTGTCCTTTATTCCATCTATTATTTAAATAAAGCGGAAAAGCTTGGCCATTTTTATGTTTATCTCCTATTGTTTATGGGAGCTATGCTCGGAGTTGTGTTATCTGACAATTTATTTGTCCTCTACACCTTCTGGGAACTAACGAGCATTTCATCATTCCTACTTATTGGCTACTGGTACCAAAGAGAAAAATCGACTTCAGGCGCCCTTAAGTCCATGATGATTACTGTATTCGGTGGGCTTGCTATGCTTGGTGGCTTTTTATTAATGGCTGACATTACAGGAACTTCAAGTATTCGAGGGATTATTGAAAATGGGGAAATGATTGTTAACTCTGCACTCTTTCCATTCATCCTTATTCTAGTTCTTCTTGGGGCCTTTACAAAATCGGCTCAATTTCCATTTCATACGTGGTTACCGGATGCCATGGAAGCACCAACACCAGTTAGTGCCTTCTTACATTCGGCTACAATGGTTAAAGCAGGGATTTATCTCGTTGCTAGATTAAGCCTTGTCTTTGCTGGAACGGACCTATTCTTTTTAATTGTTAGCGGCTTTGGCTTACTCACACTATGTTGGGGCTCCTATATGGCCGTTACACAAACCGATTTGAAAGCGATCCTTGCCTATTCCACAATCAGTCAGCTTGGAATGATTATGGCGATGTTAGGTTTTGGAACCGAGTTAGCTATACTTGCTGCCGTATTCCACATTTTAAACCATGCGACATTTAAAGGAAGTCTATTTATGGTCGCGGGTATCATTGATCATGAAACGGGTACGCGAGATATTAGAAAGCTCGGGGGGCTATTTACATTCATGCCGATTACAGCAACATTAGCTTTCTTTGGCACATTTTCAATGGCCGGTTTCCCGCTTCCATTTTTAAACGGATTCTTAAGTAAAGAAATGTTTTTTGATTCATCACTTCATTTCGAAAATGCTTCAACCATTGTTGAAGCAGTATCACCTTTCTTCCCATATTTCGCTGTCGGTGGAAGTATTTTTACGTTTATTTATTCCATCATGCTTTTCTTCCGTACGTTTACTGGAAGACAGCGGGAGACATTATCGAAACAACCACATGAAGCACCGATCGGAATGCTTATTTCACCGATGATTCTTGTTCTGCTAGTCATTATCATCGCGTTTATTCCGGACGCATTTGGCCATGCACTTCTATCGCCTATGGTAGATGCTGTTAACGGATCTGTAGGGGAGACACATATTAAATTCTGGCATGGTTTTGGACCAGCGCTTTATATGAGCCTTTCTGTCCTTATTTTAGGTACTGCTTTGTACCTTACTCGTGAAAAGTGGCAGCACATCTATAAAGCATTCCCTGGTAAATTATCGGCTGCAAAAGCTTATGATGGACTCATGAATGGGTTGCTCAGTGGCTCAAAAAAACTAACAAATGGATATATGACGGGTTCTCTTCGCCATTACATGATTTACATTTTCGTCTTTTTTATCGCATTAGTTGGGATCACTATGAGCGTAACTGGTGGTTTTCAAATAAACTACGATAACCTGGCACCAATCGCTGTACCGGAAGTCATGATTGCGATCGTCATGGCTGGCGCTGCTTTCGCTACGGTCTTTATGAAGAATCGTATTGCAGCCATACTAGTTCTTGGAATCGTTGGCTACGGACTTTCGCTCCTATTCGTCTTTTTCCGAGCACCAGATTTAGCTCTAACACAGCTTATTGTTGAAACAGTCACTGTTGCTTTATTTTTACTTTGTTTTTATCACCTACCTAACTTTGATAAAAAGAAAGAATCTAAAGGAACAAATACTATTAACTGGGTTATTTCAATATCAGTCGGTGTTCTTGTGACAATGGTTGGCATCGCTTCCCATAGCACAAAGCTATTTGAGCCAATATCCGATTATTTCCTAAAGAACTCTTATAAATTAGGCGGAGGAGACAATGTCGTTAACGTTATTCTTGTTGACTTCCGTGGACTTGATACAATGCTTGAAATCCTTGTACTTGGACTAGCCGCTCTTGGAATTTATACAATGATTAAACTTCGTCCGGGTAAGAAGGAGGGAAATGATTAATGGAAATCATTATGTCTGTCCTTGCAGGTATGCTTTTCACTGCAGGAGTGTATATGATTTTGCAGAAACAAATTCTTAAAATCATTATCGGTACGGCACTTTTGTCCCATGGGGCTCACCTCTTTATTATTACGATGGGAAAATTGAATCGTGGAAAACCACCGATTCTATCTGAGGGAGTAACGAGTTATGTTGATCCACTTCCACAGGCCCTTATACTAACTTCCATTGTTATTAGCTTCGGTGTGACTTCATTTCTTCTTGTGCTAGCGTATCGGACGTACCAAACGAATGGTACCGATAATATGGAGAAATTGAGGGGTAATGACAATGAGTAACTTAGCTATACTTCCAATTTTATTGCCGCTCTTAACAGGAATTATTCTTGTATTCTTGAATAAGCGGTTACCACTTGTACGATTGATCACGCGCATTATGGTTTTAGTCAATCTTGCCGTTGTTTCGATCATTGCCTTTAATGTCATTCAAAATGGTACCATCGTATTAAAAGCAGGGGATTGGACAGTGCCTTATGGCATCGTTCTTGTAGCTGATCCGCTCGCTATGCTACTCGTTGTAACAGCGAATATCATCTCTGTTGCATGTGCTTTCTATGCATTTAAATCATTAGATGAACAGCGTGAGCGATACTACTTTTATCCGCTCTTTCAACTTCTCATCGCAGGGGTAAGCGGAGCCTTTTTAACAGGAGACTTGTTTAATTTATTCGTATTCTTTGAAGTACTCCTAATTGCTTCATATGGGTTGATTGTTCTTGGAGGTACAAAAGAACAGTTTAGAGAATCATTTAAGTACATTATTATTAACTTATTCTCTTCCATGCTCTTTGTTACAACCGTCTCTTTTCTTTATGCAGTAGTAGGAACCGTAAATATGGCCCAATTGGCAGAACGGGTAGGAGAAGTTCAACAAGATGGCGTGTTAACCACTATCGCTATTCTCCTCCTAATTGTATTTGCTACTAAGGGCGCCCTGTTCCCACTTTATTTCTGGTTACCTAAGTCTTATACTGTTCCGCCAACCGTTATATCAGCGTTATTTGGGGCGCTTCTCACTAAAGTTGGAGTCTACTCAATTCTCAGGGTATTCTCGTTGATTTTTGTATACAATCTGTCTGTCACGCACCAGATTTTATTGATACTTGCAGGGTTTACACTTGTTTTTGGCGTAATTGGAGCGTTGTCAACGAACAATGTCCAACTCATTATCGCTTACAACATTATTCCAGCGGTCGGTTATATGATTCTTGGCATAGGCGTTTTCTCAGCCACTGCACTCGCCGGAACGGTTTATTATCTTCTACATGATATGATTATAAAAGCAGCGCTCTTCTTCCTAGTAGGTGCTATGGTTGCTTATGCCGGCACTTCAGATTTAAGGAAAATGGGCGGCATTATTAAAAATCAACCACTACTTGGGTGGCTCTTTTTCATTGCCGCACTTGCGCTTGCAGGGTTACCCCCGTTTAGTGGATTTATCGGTAAACTTTTGATTCTAAGAGGAGCATTCGAAGAAGGTCATTATGTACTGGGCATAATTGGTTTAATGACAAGTCTATTAATACTTCTATCTGTTATTCGGATCTTTATCAATGGATTCTGGGGCGAGCCCAAATCGGAATACGTACCAAGCGGAAATCCTATTAAAGGTAAAATCTTGCCGGCGGCTTTTCTATTGGTATTCACCGTATTTCTTGGACTAGGAGCAGAGTTCGTATATCCGACTGTCCAAACCATTGCCGATCAAATGGTTGATCCAATAAACTACATTGATTCCGTTATGAAGGAGTAGATGGCATGCCCATACAAATTATAATTAATCTAATCATTGCCGTTCTCTGGATGTTCCTTTTTGAAAGCTATTCGTTTAGTACGTTTTTTATCGGTTATTTATTTGGTATCGGACTGCTTCTTTTAATGGAGCGTTTTATACCAGATCGCTTTTATTTCTATCGTCTCTGGGCGATTATCAAATTGTTGTTCTTATTTATTAAAGAATTGATTATGGCGAATATACAAGTCGTGAAACTAGTCTATAGTCCTAAGCATAAAATGAATCCTGGTATTATCGAAGTTCCCATTGACGTTCGCACAAACTGGGAAATTACGATGCTCGCCAACCTAATCACCCTAACACCCGGCACGTTAACCGTATCCGTCGCGCCCGACAACATGCATATCTATATTCATGCGATGGATGCTCCTGATGCTGACGAGGTAATTAAAGAAATTAAAGGAACATTTGAGAAAGCCATTATGGAGGTGACAAGATGAGCTCCCTTCTCTCTACCGTATCAACAATTTGTATCGTCATCATTGCGATTTCTACCTTGTTTTTACTTTACCGTGCGATAAAAGGACCGTCTAACCCTGATCGGGCAGTTGCACTAGATACAATTGGGATTAATCTAATGGCAATAGCTGGAATTCTAGCAATTAAGCTAGAAACTGCTTATTTCAATGATATTATTCTTCTCATTGGAATACTTGCTTTTATAGGAACAGTAGCTATTGCTAAATTCTTGGAAAAGGGTGTTATCATTGAAAGAAGTCGTGATTAGCATTTTCATGCTTATCGGTACGTTTTTCCTTTTTTCTGGGGCACTAGGAATATTTCGACTTCCTGACGTTTACACTCGTCTACACGCTGCATCCAAAAGTGCAACCCTAGGAGTAGCAGGAATTCTCATCGCTGCTTTCCTGTATTTTATTTTCGAAGAACAAATGGTGAGCGGTAAGCTTATTTTGGGAATTATTTTCATCCTTATGACAGCGCCGGTCTCTGGACATATGATTTCTAGAGCAGCCTATCAAAAAGGAGTCCCTTTATGGGAAAAAACGACAAGAGATGATCTCGATAAAGCGCAACAAAAAAAAGCAAGCACGCACAAGGGATAGCCCTAGCGTGTTTGCTTTTTCACTTTTCTCGATAACCAACATTATCTATAATTCGCATAATAATAGTATCCTCCGCCGATCACAAGCAATAAAACCAGTAGTACGACAATTAAAGCAAAGTACCCTCCTCCATATCCTGGATATGGATATGGGTATGGCGGATAGGGATAACCACAGCCAGGATAGCCGTAACTCATACGCCCCCTCCTTTTCTCCCTTAGACATTCTTCTGCTAGATAGTATAGTCTATGAGAGACTCGAATAAGATGTATGGACATTGGCGGAGTTTTCTAAATTCATCACTATCGCTGTTCATCTCTTTCTTAATGCTCTACAATTAAGAAAGGTATGAAGCCTTGCAATTACTAAAAGGGGTCGATATTAATGACAACATCAACGAAAACAATAACACCCACCTATGACCCATGGGAAGCTTATATGGATGTTGAAGAATACGGGAGTATGGTCCTTTCCAATATTGAACTAACAACAACAACACTATGCAACATGCGGTGTGAGCACTGTGCGGTTGGTTATACTCTTCAACCCAAAGATCCTGATCCGCTTCCACTGGACCTTTTGACTGATAGACTGGACGAAGTAGAAAAACTTCGTGCACTAAGCATTACAGGTGGCGAGCCTATGCTTTCAATGAAATCGGTGAAACAGTATGTAGCACCACTACTTAAATATGCACATGACCGAGGTGCTCGTACGCAAATCAACTCTAACCTAACGCTTGACCGCAAGCGCTATGATTTGATTTTGCCTTACTTGGACGTCTTACATATTTCACATAACTATGGAAGTATTGATGATTTTACAGATATTGGATTCGCGGTAATGGACCGTAAACCTACCCTCGCTCAGCGTGAAGCTTATTTTCATCGTATGGTTGAAAATGCAAAAGATTTAACTTCTAGAGGGGTTATCGTTTCAGCCGAAACCATGATCAACCGAAGAACGCTTCCAAATATCGTGAGCATTCACAAGCAAATTGCAGAGATGGGCTGTCAAAGGCATGAAATTCATCCAATGTACCCATCAGATTTTGCATCTGGTCTTGACATTGCTTCATTAGAAGAAATTCGCGAAGGGATACATCGTCTATTAAATGAACGCGATCCGTCCGTCTGGTTATTATTTGGTACACTTCCTTTTTACCCATGTAGTTCAAATCCAGAAGATCTTAACCTTCTTGAAAGGTTATATGCAGAGCCAAATGTAACTGTTAGAAATGACCCGGATGGTCGATCAAGATTAAATATGAATATTTTTGATGGAGACATCATTGTAACCGATTTTGGAGACACTCCTGCACTTGGAAATATTAAAAACACAAATTTAAATGATGCTTACGAAAAATGGCAGGATAGCAAAATCTCGAAAAGCATAAGCTGTCATTGTCCAGCTGTTAAATGTCTTGGACCAAATCTTCTTGTAAAAGATGCCTATTACAAAAATGTGGATTTCTTACAAAAAGAAACAAATATTACCCTCTAAACCTCCACTTTTGGGGGTTTTTTTACTCATTTTTTGTTCCATAAGCAAATTCAGCTTTCACTTCACTGTATATAGGGTATAATACCTATCGTAATCAATAGGAGTGTGATATTTGTGAGGAAAAAAGCATGGATTCTGGTTCTTGTTGCCGGATCTCTTGTCGTTTTGCTTGCACTGGCTGGAAATCAAACCGATTTTCTTAGGACCAATGCAAATGAAATGCCGGAGAACGATTCAGAATCCAATAAGAAAAACATTACGTACTATACAAAATATTATCAAACGAAAAAGAGTATTTACGACTCATACACTCACAAAGACAGTGAGACCATTTTCCTTGGTGATAGCTTAACGGATTATTTTGAGTGGGGGGAAGCCCTCAGTGATCATGAAGTTTTAAATCGAGGTATAGCTGGTGATACAACTACTGGTGTTCTTAACCGAATCGATGAGGTGGTCACTGCCAAACCGGATCGGGTGTATTTATTGATCGGGATTAACGATATGATTGCTGGGCAAACCGTTAATAAAATTGAGACAAATTATAAACAAATACTTGATATTCTTAAGACCAGATCGCCAAATACAAAGGTCTACGTCCAAAGTTTGTTCCCCGTTAACACGGCTTTAACTGGCCACCCTCTAAATAATGGTACAATCCGCGATTTAAACAAGCGTTTAGAAGACCTCTCTAATCTGTATGACTATCAGTATATTGATATCTATCCGGAGCTAGTTGAGTTTGGTCAGTTAAACAAAGACTATACATTCGATGGTCTCCATCTTAATGGAGAGGGCTATAAAATTTGGACTCGAAAAATTCTTTCTACCTATAACACAAATGAAGATACTAAAGAATAATTCATTTTAGAAACTTGGTTACTTTTTCGCTTTTGTGTGTTAAACTACAATAGACCAACCTTAAAATGCTTCGGAGGGAAACCTCCGGAGTTTCTTTTTTTTATTGAGCTCAGTTTCTTTCATTCGATCGTTTTCTGAAGGTAATATTGCTAAAATTTGCTCCGTCTTAAACGTTCGCACGTTCCCTCTCAAGTAACAATACCCAGTAACACTTTCTTCGGTTACCGAATACAGTTTAACGATTCTCTTACTAATTTTATTATCATTAGATAAATAAATCATTTCTATATTTTGTTGATATTCAAGAAATTTCCCCAATCTTTTATACATAGTCCATTTCCTTTCTATGCGATCATTTGTTCTTATTATATGACGAACAAATGTTCTTTACTACAATTTTATCTTGATCAATGGCTAACACTTTTATCCAAAATAAAAACCCTGCGTGTGAGCAGGGTTATGCACCGCTTTCTTTTCGATTTCGATAAAATTCATGAAACAGTTTCATTAATGCACGCTTTTCAATTCTCGAAACATAACTCCGAGAAATGCCAAGCTGTCGCGCAATTTCTCGTTGTGTTAATTCTTTTTCCAGATTTAAACCAAAGCGTCCTACGATGACTTCTTTTTCTCGATCATCTAAAATATGAATGTACTCATAGATTTTCTTTTTCTCCATATTTAGCTGAATTAATTCTACAATATCTTCCGTTTCCGCTTTTAACACATCAATAAGAGAAATCTCATTTCCTTCCTTATCCTGACCGATCGGATCATGTAAAGACACATCTTTTTTTGTCTTTTTTAACGCTCTTAGATGCATAAGTATTTCATTCTCAATGCATCTTGCTGCATAGGTTGCTAGCTTTGTTCCTTTATCTGTGGAGTAGCTTTCAATTGCTTTGATTAAACCAATTGTACCAATAGAGATGAGATCTTCAGGATCTTCGCCCGTATTTTCAAATTTCTTCACAATATGGGCTACGAGACGGAGATTGTGTTCGATGAGGCGGTTTCTTGCATCTTCATCTCCTTCAGCCATTAACTCTAAATACTTTCTTTCATCTTTTCTTGAAAGAGGCTGAGGAAAAGCATTATTTTTCACAAACGAGACAAAGAAAAGAACTTCCTTACACACGTAAGCAAGCGCTGCCAGTAAGGACACATACTCACCTCCCAATGATGGGCTGTTACTATATCTTAAGTTTATGTAATTGCCCACGCCTGTGTGTCTGTCCTTGCGGAATTCTCATTCAAAAAAAGAAGACGTCCCCTTAAAAAGGAAACGTCTAGTCACTCGCTCTGATCTCTCTTCTTTTCTCTTGCCCATTTTTCAGACATATACTCTTCACGTAAATAGCGATGGTGGGCAGAATAACGGCCATATTTCATACGTATCACCGCAAGAACTGCAACAATTCCTCCAACCCCCGTCAGTTCAAACCATTCCATACACTGCCACACTCCTCATAGACCAGTGTATTCAATTAGAAAGGGATTGCTACCCTATTGATTTCTCTCAAATAATTGTCTAAGCGTTTCATCATTTACGATGAGATCCGCTAATTGATACTGATCTAAAACCTCAAAATAAGCGGACAAAGCCGTATGAAGGACGTGCTTTAGTCGACAGGCTGGACTAATCACACAAGCATTGTTTTCTTTATCAAAACACTCCACTAAATTAAAATCTTCCTCCGTACTTCTTACCACTTCTCCCACATTGATTTCATTAGGAAGCAGGGCTAATCTTAACCCTCCGTTCCTTCCTCTAATCGTTTCGATATATCCTTTTTTTCCGAGCTCATGGGCCACTTTCATCAGATGATTTTTTGAAATTTGATAAGCATCAGCAATTTCTTGAATGCTTGCCAAGTTATTTTTTTTCATACTCCCAAGGTAAATCAGCATTCTTAAAGAGTAATCCGTATAATTTGTTAAACGCACGGTTATTCAACCTCATTTCACTCCATTGTTCATAGGTCTATTTTATCATATCTTGGAAAACTTCACTTTATTTAATGCTCTTGATAAGATGTGAACATTCTATTAAAGATGCATTTTATATATTGCTTTTAAGATAAGAAAACGATAGCATAAAGATATATTTATAATACATCTTTAAATTGGAGGTTATTTTCATGTTATCACCCCACACAATTGCAACAATTAAATCCACTGTGCCTGTACTTGAAATTCATGGAACTGAGATTACAAAACGCTTTTATAACATGCTTTTCGAAAATCATCCTGAGCTGTTAAACATTTTTAATCATGCCAATCAAAAGCAAGGCAAGCAGCAGCAGGCTCTCGCGAACGCCGTTTATGCTGCGGCCAAAAACATTGATCAATTAGAAGCTATTTTACCAGTTGTAAAACAGGTCGCTCATAAACATAGAAGTCTTGGTGTTCGACCGGAACATTATCCAATTGTAGGTGAGCATTTATTAAAGGCGATTAAAGATGTTCTAAAAGAGGATGCTACCGAAGAAATCCTTCAGGCATGGGAAGAAGCATACGGAGTTATTGCTAGCGTTTTTATTGAAGTGGAGGAAGAAATGTACGAAGATGCTGCAAAACAGCCTGGCGGTTGGGAAAAGGAACGTGTTTTCGTTGTCGATCGAAAGGAACAGGAAAGTGACGTCATCACATCTTTTTACTTAAAACCTCTAGATGATAAACCCATTGCGTCGTTCAGAGCTGGGCAATACATTAGCGTAAAAGTCAGCATCCCAGGAGATCAATTCACCCATATTCGTCAATACAGCCTTTCAGACGTACCCGGAAAAGCTTATTACAGAATCTCAGTAAAAAAAGAAGCTGACACATCAAAGCCTGATGGCATTGTATCGAATTATTTACACGATCACGTGGAAGTAAATGATGAGCTTAGTATTACTGCTCCAGCAGGTGACTTTTATTTAGAAGAGGCCTCATCGCCAATTGTTCTCTTGAGTGGCGGTGTAGGGATTACGCCGATGCTTAGTATGCTAAAGAGCAGTGCGCTTCAACATAGAAACACGACATTTATTCATGCAGCTTTAAATGGAAATGTTCATGCCTTTCACAATGAGGTTCTTTCTCTCGAGCACCCTTCACTTGATTATTACGTCTGTTACGAAGCCCCTACAAACAATGATCGCGATGAGAAGGTCTTTGATAAAAAAGGATTTATCACAAGCGAATGGTTAAAAGAAGTATTACCACTTGATACAGAGACAGAGTATTATTTCTGTGGCCCCCTCCCGTTTATGAAAGCTGTAAAAGTTGCGTTAACAAATCTCGGTGTAGAGGAAAAGAACATGCATTTTGAATTTTTTGGTCCTGCTGTAGCACTTGAACCTGCCCTGTCTTAAAGAAAATTGTTGAAAGAATAAAGAAGCGCCTAAATGGCGCTTCTTTAAATCGAAATAATAACCTTTTGATTTCGTTCTTTAATATATGACGTAATTTCCTGCCAATCTTTTTCGAACGGAATATAAGGAACAAAGATTGGTTTACTCGTATTCCCATTAATAATCGCAACGACGGGGGAACCGTTTACTTTTCCAAACATTACTTTCTTTACGGAGGAAAAGGCAACACTCCGACGGCTTATACCAAGTAGCTTATGTTCCATACGATACTCCGTTAATTCAATTCGCTGTGTTCGGATACAAAAGCTGAGAAACATACAAAACAACACATAAATCAGGCCAATCAGCATGAAGGTTCGCCAGCGTTCGAATGATAAATCACCTTTTATCCACAATAATAAGGTACCAAAAGAAACGACAATGCCGTACACGAGAACCATGAATAATTCAATGGCTTTTACTCTCGGGTAATACGTTTTGATTACCTTCATAATCGTCACACCTTTACATGAAATGGCTGAAATCATGGTTTTTAACTATAGTAACAAGGTGGAAGGATTTTGTATATCCTTTCTAAAAAGTCTTTTCTACTCAATGGTTTCTCTCTCCCCGTAAAGCTCCATTGATTTATTCCTCACAGTAACAAGAATATGAGTTAACTCTGGAATCAGTTTCATTGCAAATTTCCAGGCATTGTCTTCTATGATAAACGACAACTGCCTCTTCTTGTTTAAGCATAGTGTAGTTGATCTCTGTTTTGCTAACATGGCCAGGTTTTTGTCAGCCGCGTGACCAAGTTCGTGTGCCACTATCACGGTAAAATAGTCATTCAAATGGTCATCAGAACCGAATAAAAGAATACACTGTTTCCTTACCTCTTCCATATAAATCGTGATCTTATTTGTTTCTAACGAATACTTTCCTCCTATTAATCGTTCACCTGGAAAATAGTCTATTAGTTGAATAGGTACATTGATTCTAGCCTGTTCCTGAAGCCTGCGTACGATTAAATGAAGTACATTGGAATAGTCGTTCATAAGCGAAACTCCTTTATGATGGAAATAGAACGTTTCATCTATTCATACGCAAAAAAAAGAGACCTTATTCAGGTCCCTTTCGAATCTTATTTCCACCAGTTATCGAAAATGGTAGCTGCCATATTTCGCTTATGCTTTGTTTTGCTAAAATGATTTTCAATGGTTCTTGCTGCTTCTTCAGGTACTTCTTTTCCTTCAAGATAGTCATCAATGTGCTTATAGCTTACTCCAAGCGCTTCTTCATCTGGAAGAGCAGGTCGGTCATCTTCAAGGTCAGCTGTAGGTACTTTTTCAACAAGATGATCTGGCATTCCGATATCCTCAAGAATTGCTCTACCTTGACGCTTATTTAATCCGAATAGCGGGGTAATGTCACAGGCACCATCTCCGTGTTTCGTGTAGAAACCTGTAACAGCTTCAGCGGCATGGTCGGTTCCAATCACAAGCTTTTTTTCATCCCCAGCAATATTGTATTGGGCAATCATTCGTTCTCTTGCTTTATTATTGCCTTTTGTAAAGTCCGTTAAGTTATTTCCCGTTGCTTCAAGATAGGATGAAACGGATGCATCTACAGCAGGTTTAATATTGATGGTAACCGTTTGATCCGGTTTAATAAATTTCAAAGCAGCCTGTGCATCGTCTTCATCTTTTTGTTCTCCGTACGGTAATCTGACAGCAATAAAGGAAGCATCCGTGCCTTCTTCCCTAAGTTCTTCAACAGCCATCTGAGCGAGCCTGCCAGCAAGGGATGAATCCTGTCCTCCTGAAATGCCCAGAACAAACCCTGTCGTTCCACTCTTCTTTAAATATTCCTTTAAGAATCCAACTCGCTTCGTCACTTCTACTTTTGCATCAATTGTTGGTTGCACACCAAGCTCTTGAATGATTTCTTTTTGCATCTCTCTCATTCTCAATCACTCCTTTGTAATACCACATCTTATATTTTTATACAATAAGGGCCAGTAATCAATACCCCTTCCCATTCTTTTTAAAAACTATTTTCATGTATGTACTTCTCTATTGTGAATCGAAAGAATACATTTCATTCAATTTATTAAAATGCATAAAGTATTCACCAGCCATATGTTCCCTTTCCTCAAAGACGAGTGAATTTTTTCCTTACATATAAAAGGCAGGAACAGCTCCTGCCTTGGAAATTAATAATGGATATAGAAGCTTTGCTTGTATCGGTGGTCATCAATTAAATCCTGTCTTCTTTTATAGTCTAATGAGTGATCAAGCGTTTGCCGATAACGATTGATCGAGACAGTAATGGTGACAAATACTAAGTTTACCGTCATTCTAATCCACTCCTTTCTTCTTTATTTGTTTCAGGTCAACCCTTTCTCTACCGTAATCCATTTTTGAATAGCGCATTTTTTTAAGGCGTTTCTCATTTTTCCTCTCCCTTTCATTACGTCATATTAGAACATCCAAAACTGTTTTTCGTAAACCTGATCCATTTCGCTTCTTATTCGTACGTAATGTCTTTCTTCCTCTAACGTTCGTTCGTGTACGCGTATGCCAATCGTGACAAACAATAAATTAATCGTTAACATGATCATTTCTCCTTATGTTTAGCAATTAGGATAACCACATGGAAGCGCGATCTCGTTTTGATTTTGCTTCTGACATGCGTTGGTGAATGGTGCGCTGATGAAGTTCAGATGAAAGACTTCGATCAAAAACGCTTTTCATTTTTGTTATGATCAGTAGATGGAATGGCAACATGTTAACGACCTCCTTTCGATTCAATTATTTCAGGGGACCCATTTTCTCCTTTTTTCTTGCGCAATAAACATCTTATTCTTTCTCATCATGTGTTTCTTCCTCCTCTCAAAATTTGGACACAAAAAGCCGCAGGGCATAAGCCTGCGGCTAAAAATGCATAGAAATACCGCAGGCGTCGACCTGCGGCTTTTCAATCCGTTAGTAAAAAAGGATTCCTCTTAATGAGGCGCTGGTCGAACAGATCGTTCATATTGAGTTGCAGCAGCTTTTACTTTTGTCATCTTCATCATTCTGTTCGACCTCCTTTTTTCATAATTGTTTACAAAGGTAAGTATATCCATCCCTTCCTTTTTTGTAAACCTTTTTTACTAAATTACCTAAATATTTTATTAAAACGAATAGTTTCGACAATTTTCCACAAGGTCCTCCTCACCTTTGCTATCTATCAAGAAAGCATGAAAGTTCTGGTAAAGAGGACATACATATATACAAAGTGGAGGTGAACATATGCTGAACGTAACAACAATCGTCCTCTTTATCATTGGATTTCTTGCTGTTTTTGGGGTAACGGCTACGATTCAAATTAGTCTTCAAATGAAAAAATGGCTACGAGATATTGAAAATGTGGAAATCCAAAGTGATTCAACTGCTTATACAGCACCTTGGATTCAGAATGTAATAAAGGAATATAAGTCTTACCATCTAGCGGGCGTCTCTCAAGTTAATACGCAAGCATTGATCGAAAAACATTTCTTCAAAGAAACTGTTCCTTTGTTAGGATTTGCGCGTGTTCCTGCAGGGGGGATAATGCGTTTTATGCAACAGCTCCCTCCTACTTCCATCATTATTGGAATTTTAGGGACGTTTATAGGACTCACGCTCGCCATATCATCCATGCAAGAAACGCTCATGTTTCTTTCACAAAAGCCTGAAGATGCTAACTTAAATCTCGCTTCTGTCATTGAAGCTATTTCTAGTCCTTTTCAAGGCATGAGCGTTGCTTTCATTACGAGTATAGCTGGTATTGGAAATGCTCTTTTTTTAACGCTCATTCAAAACGGTGTATTAACGAACGGACGCACGACCGCTTATTATTTAGAGAAGATTATATCAGATTGCGAGTCGCTTCTTGATCATAATTTGAATGCAAGCTTAACTCAGGAAAAACCACATGATGAAATGGAGCGAATTTTAGATCGCTTAGCAGGAAGAATTCAAGAAAGTTTTCAAGAAACGCTCGGAGACTTTTCAACGAACATGGTTCATTTCACCTCGGGATTAGAAAAGGCGATGCAGGACGTTCAAGCAACATTATCAGCGCAACGTGAATATACGGAACAATTCTCAAACAGCACAACGACTTTAGAAGCCTTTAGTGTTAAGCTTCAAGAATCATTTACACAGCTTGATGGCGTACAAGAAAAGACAACGAATGGAATTATCGAACTTGGCAATCGCCTGAAAGCACTTGAAAGCCAGCTGCAGTCTTTGTCAAAGCATCATGAAGCAGGACAGCGAAAATTCGAGCAGCTCGTCCAACGTTCCGATCAATTAATCAAAGATACCCAGAAAAAATCAGAAGAGACGGGTCAGCATTATTTAAGAGGACTTGATGAACAAATGCAGCGTTTCCAGGGCTCACAAGAGGAGCTTGAGCGGCGCGTTCATCAAATGCAGGACGAATGGTATTACCGCTATCAGGATAAGCAGAATCAATATGGGAGAGCCTCTCAAGAGTTTGCTGAATCCGTTTCTCAGCTTGAGAAGGCATGGTACAGTTCCCTTGATAAAATCAAGCGTGAAGCTCTTGAACCCATTATTCATCGAATGGAACGCGATCAGCGTGATCAACCGCTTCAGCATGAAATGAGAGCCTTATCAAACAGTCTTGATTCCCTTTATCAGGGGCTAGCTCGAGAGTTGAAAGATATCCAACATCAGCTAGCAGAGTCACATCAGCTGCAGTTGCGCCTTTATGACGAACAAATGCGTCGTCAATCATTGACACAGCAGCCGATTCAATCAAGAATGATTGGTGACAATCGATGAAAAATCGAAAAAGACGCTTTCAAATCCAGGGTGATGAAGAACACTATTGGCCTAGTTTTGCAGATATGATGGCGATGATCGTTCTTGTTATGCTTTTTATTGCGATTATCGCTTTCGTTCAAATGATCTATGACGCTTACGACCAAACCGTTATGAAACAAGAGCTTGCGAAAGTAGCTGATGTAAAGAAACATATTAGTGATTTAATTGAAGTGCAACTGGAAGAAAATGTTGGAAAAGATAAAGTTGTTCGGGGGCCAAATAATACGATTTCAGTCGAAGGTGACATTTTATTTGATACGGGTAGCGCTGAAATTAGCTCTGAGGGTAAAAAAGTTTTAAACGATCTAGCGGATGTGTTTGCAAATTTAATTGATGAAGAAGATATTAGTCAATATCTCTATATCATCTTAATAGAAGGCCACACTGACAAAGTTCCTTACGATAATTGGAAACTGTCTGCTGATCGATCTGTAGCCGTTGTGAAAGAATTGATGAAGGCGAATCCAAAGCTTAATTCACCTGAGTACGCGAAGTATTTAGCAGCAACTGGGTACTCAGAATACAAGCCGATTGTTGAAGAAGACAGTAAAGACGCATATGAGAAAAACAGGCGTATCTCGTTCCAAATTATTCTTGATGATGAAAAGTGGCAGGGGCGTTTGAAAGAAATCATGACATATTAACCTTACTAAATTTGAATTAAAGGATAAAAAAGCCGCTCCCTTTTTGGAAACGGCTTTCATCTATTCGTTAAGAGTTTATGTTTTGCTCGTTTATTTTTTTCTGTATGGCGATAGCACGGGAATAAAAGAAAATCGCAATTCCTACAAGTAGAAATCCACCACCAGTTAAGATAAGGGCGGCCCCTTCTGTCTTCCCTTCAACAGGAAGAAATGAACCAATGTATAAGAAAACACTAAGACTAAGCAATACAAACGCAAAACGTTTATAATCTGTCATTTTGTCTTGAAGTTGCTTCATAGCGCTCACCTCTCTCGGCTTTTATTCTATCATAAGAAACCGAGATACAAGAGATGTAACTCTTTCCAGTCGTATAAAAGCCCTTATCTGAATAAACCAGATAAGGGCTTACTATTATGCTAAAGCGTTTGAAAGATCTTCAATCAAATCCTCTGCGTCTTCAAGTCCAACAGAAATACGAACAAGACCTTCTGTAATGCCAAGCTCTGCTCGTCGATCTTTCGGAATAGAAGCGTGTGTCATTCGAGCAGGAACAGAGATTAAGCTCTCTACTGCTCCTAAACTTTCAGCTAGAGTAAAATAGTTCACTTTACTTAATAGCTCATCTGCCTTTTCTGCACTGCCAATATCAAAGGAAATCATACCACCGAAACCACGTGATTGATTAACTGCAATATCATTACCAGGATGTGTGCTTAGCCCAGGATAGTAGATTTTTTCAACAGAAGGATGCTTGCTTAGGAATTGAACAATTTTAGCCGTGTTTTTCTCATGTTCTTCCATCCGTACTCCGAGCGTTTTCAAACCTCGAATCAGTAACCATGAATCTTGGGGTCCAAGAATAGCACCTGCTGAGTTTTGAACAAAATGAACTTCTTCTGCAAGCTCCTTCGAATTAACGACTACAAGACCAGCAACAACATCACTATGCCCACCTAAATATTTCGTTGCTGAGTGAAGGACAATATCTGCACCGTGGTCAATCGGGTTCTGCCAATAAGGTGTATTAAACGTATTATCAACAATCGTTAAAAGGTTATTTTCTTTTGCAAGTTTCGAAATGGCTTGAATATCGGTAACCTTTAATAGTGGATTCGTTGGTGTTTCAACGTAAATAGCTTTCGTGTTATCCTGGATCGCCTCTTTTACAACTTCTAAATCAGTTGTATCTACAAATGTAGATTCGATGCCTAGACGATTTAATACTTTTGTCATTACGCGATATGTGCCACCGTAAACGTCATCTGTCATGACAACATGATCTCCAGAATTGAACATCATCATAACAGAAGAGATGGCTGCCATTCCGGAGCCAAATGCAAACCCTGCGAATCCATTTTCAAGGTCTTTAATCAGCTCCTCAAGAGCATGACGCGTTGGATTTCCTGTTCTGGAATATTCATAGCCGTTGAACTTGCCAACTGCTTCTTGCTTGTACGTGCTTACCTGGTAGATTGGTACTGATACTGCACCTGTTTGTGGATCACCAGTAATCCCACCATGAATAAGTTTTGTTTTTGGCTTCATTGCTTAAATGCCTCCCTGATAAATCTTCTTACTTAAGTATCGTTCACTACTATCTGGAAAGATCGTAGCAATATTTGTTCCTGGACGAGCTTGCTGCGCCTCAATAAGAGCTGCTTCAAGAGCCGCGCCTGAGGAACTTCCTACTAAAAGACCTTCTTTTTCAGCCAGTTCCTTAACACGATTAAAGGCGACTTCATCTGTCACAGTGTGAATGCTATCGAAATATGCCGCATCCATGTACTCAGGAAGAAACTCCATGCCAATCCCTTCCGTTTTATGAGGCCCAGATTCCCCGCCGTTCAAAATGGAGCCCTCAGGTTCAACGATGGCGGTTTTAACATTTGGGTTCTGCTCCTTTAAATAGCGAGCCGTACCCATAAATGTTCCACCCGTGCCTGCACCAGCTACAAAAACGTTAAGCTTACCATCAAGCTGCTTCCACAATTCTGGTCCAAGCGTTTTATAATAAGTAAGGGGATTAGCAGGATTTCCAAATTGACGTGGCATATAAGAATTAGGTATTTCCTCAATAAGCTCTTCAGCTCGAGCGATTGCACCCTTCATCCCTAGTTCAGTAGGGGTATTCACGATTTTAGCACCCAGCGCTCGCATTAAATCTTGCTTTTCCATACTGAACTTTTCAGGAACGACGAACATGACGGTATAGCCGCGATTTACTGCTGCAAGAGCAAGGCCAATGCCAGTATTTCCTGCCGTAGGTTCGATAAATGTACCACCCGGAGCTATTCGGTTATGATCAATGGCTTCTTGTAATAATTCCTGCCCAAGCCGATCTTTAATACTTCCGCCAGGATTATAGAACTCAAGCTTTGCAAAAAGGCGGACATCGTTCGGTAAATCAAAATGATGGAGCTCGATGACCGGAGTACGGCCGACGAGCTCATGTATATTATGAAAGATTTCCATCGTATGAAATCCCTTCTACTCCGCAAACACAATATGCCATTCATCACGATGCGTTAGCATTTCGTCTGCTATTTCTTTTGCTCCTTCTAAACTATGGTTAGCAGCCCAACCACATTGCACTTCATTACATGCTGGAACTTCATCCGCATTCAGTACATCTTGCAATGTTTTCTCAAGAACTTCAAGGATTTCGTCATAGTTTGAGTGATTGAGGACCGCTAAATAAAATCCTGTCTGACATCCCATTGGTCCAATATCAACAACGTTTTCCATATGGTTACGAATGTTTTCAGCCATTAAATGTTCAATGGAATGAAGACCTGCCATTTCCATATGTTCTTTATTTGGTTGCTTAAAGCGAATATCGTATTTATAAATTTCATCACCATTTGGTCCCTTTGTTACACCTACAAGGCGAACATACGGGGCTGCTACTTTTGTATGATCAAGGTTGAAACTTTCTACATTCATTTTTTTAGCCATTCTTACTCAACTCCTCCACTAGATTTAAAATTAAGTTTGCTGAATTAATTGAAGCTGTCTCAAGAAATTGATCGAAAGAAATATTTGATTCTTTCCCTGCAATATCAGAAAGGGAGCGGATAATAACAAAGGGTGTACCGAATTGATAACAAACTTGTGCAATTGCTCCTGCTTCCATTTCAGCAGCATCAAGATTGGCAAGCTTCGATCGAACGTAATCCACTCTTTCAGCATCATTCATAAAGGAATCACCTGTTGCGATCATTCCCTTCACTACTTGATGCTCCGTTACTTTCTCAGCACTTCGCTCAGCCGCTTCTACTAGCATGCTGTTTGGTTCATAAAGAGCCGGCATTTGAGGAACCTGACCGTATTCGTAACCGAAAATGGTGGCATCCACATCATGGTAGCGAACTTCTGAAGAAATGACGATGTCGCCTACTTTTAGTTCAGGGTTAAATCCACCAGCAGAGCCTGTATTTAGAATATAATCTGGTTTAAATAGTTGATTCATTAACGTCGTACCGATGGCTGCATTGACTTTACCAATGCCTGATTTCAAGAGAACGACCTCCTGACCATCAATGCTTCCTGTTGTGAACTCAGATCCTGCAATCACCTGTTCTTCCCTGTGATCGAGACGGTCACGTAAAATTCTTACTTCTTCTTCCATTGCTCCAATAATACCGATCTTCATGACGTACTCCTTTACCTGTTCAATTTTTAATGGCTTCCATCAACCAAACAAAATCATTTAGCTGAGTAAACACAACCCGAAATCCGTGTTTTTGGAATAGTTCCTTTAATACTGGAATGGTTGTATAATATTCCGTTTGCAAATCCTGTAGCAAATTGAAATATCCTTTTGCTTTCACTTTCTCATGCATCTCTATTCTAGCATTCTCATCTTTGAATGCTGTATCCGCAAATACAATTTTATCATTTTGCCCCAGTAGTTGGCTATATTTGTGAATGGCGATCTCTTTCTCTTCATCAGTGAGATGGTGAAATGCATAGGTACTTACGATTGTTTGGACAGGTTTAGTCGGAGTTGGAAAAGCCATAAAATCACCATCATGGAATGTGATGTCAGGTAGTCTTTCACTCGCCTTTTCTCTCATGGCTTTAGATGGTTCCACACCAGTTACGTCCAGCCCTACATTCAGTAAAATAGACGTTAAGTTCCCTGTTCCAACCCCAAATTCTAATACGTGGCCAGAGGAAGCATGAGCAACTGCAGATAAAATTCGATCGTACCCTTTAAAAACGTCACGATATTCTTCATCCTGTCCCGCTACCGTTGTATCGTACGAATCAGCCCAGCGCTCAAATAGATCAATAAATTCTCTTCCCATTACTGTCACATCGCTTTCCAAAATTTAATTCATAGTATTAAGGTATGAATAATATGCATTATGGTTCTAACTTATCATATTCTTTTTTGAATTTCAATTTGTATGATTTAACAAAAATGTGTAGACTGTTAATGGATAGCATTTTAAGGAGGAGCAACAAATGAGTTTTTCGCTCGAACGGATTGATGACAAAGTGGAATTCTTCGAAGGATTTTCATTAGAAGAAATTGAGAAAAAAATACAAGTTCAGATTGACAACAACCGGGCTTTGCTGTTACAGGTACATTCTGTTCAGCATCATGCGCTTACACATGAGAAAACAGGCAGACCATACTATTCTGCTGTTGTTCATTTTAAGGCAAAATAAAAAGCAGGAGCAATTGCTCCTGCTTTTTACTATTCTGTCCTAACACTAACTGGTTTCCAGCCTTCCCCATCAATCCATTCAAGTTCGATGTAATAAACCTGATTTCCAGAGCCCGCTTTACTCACACGTGCATATGACTGTTGAGGTCCACCATTTCCCCCTATTTTCCAAATCGTCATTTCATCTGCAGACAATCCCATAACAGACTCAACTGCTTTTACCTTTTCATTCCAATCAGTGGAACCAAGATCATAGCTAGAAGTATGTGGTCCTGACTGTGTTGTACCTACAGGCTCCCAGGGTCCTTCAAGGTTTGGTTCGCCTGGTTCTTGATCAGCCTTTTCTTTCTCTTGATCTTCTTTCTCTTGATCTTCTTTCTTCTGATCTTTTTCTTCGTCAGTACTTTCTTCTTTCGTACTATCTTTATCAGTAGCGCTATCCGATTCTGAATCAGCGTCTGAATCTTTCGAATCAGCTTCATCAGAAGTAACGGCATCGTCACTGGTACTATTCGATTTTTCATCCGAATTTGTTTGTGCAGTTTGCTGTTCTTCACTTGCTGTTTGCTGAGAGTCGTCACCAGTAAAGACAATGTTGGCAACAAGTACAAGTATCACTGCGAGAACAATTCCAATTAAACTATTTAGGACGATATTTTGTTTTCTCTTTGAATGACGGTCCCCATATCGTGATCTCAAACCTATCCACTCCTCTATTTAGCTGTTGTTCTTATTCTACCATCTCTAAATGATTCGTAGAAGGCTTGACTTTTGTATCGTTTTTATCTCTTCAATTGGTGTAAATCCTTAACAATGGTAGCAAATGCTTCGTAAGCTCGATATTGATTTTCTTTTCGTTCGAAATCTACAACCACAAGAGCATATTTTGGAGCATCATATGGAAAATAACCAGCAAACCATTGATGATCATACGGAACGTCTTCACCAAGTTCAGCGGTACCCGACTTTCCTGCAACTTGAAAAGGTAAATCACTTAAATAAGTGTTACCTGTACCACTTACGACTACTTCTCGAAGTGATGCTCGAAGAGATTTAATGACGCTATCCGAAAGCTTCTCATCATGACTGATTTCCTTGAAGCTAAGGAACGTCGTTCCGTTTCGATAGAGAAGATCGCTAACAACTCTGACATCTTTTGGTTCTCCTCCTCTACCAATTGTGGCCATCATATTAGCGAGTGCAAGGGGACTTAATTTCACATTTAATTGGCCAATTGCTGTTTGGTCAATTGCTTTACGTATCCTCTTATCTTTTTCATCTTTAAAAAAGATCGGGCTAGACTCATCTGGAAATTGCTTGAAATTTTCATAATGATAGAGCTTACCTTCCCATCCAACCGCTGTCGCTACTCCTAGTTTCTTTGCTGTCTTCTCAATGACTTCGGGATCTGTCTTTATAAGCTCTTCAGCAAGTTCGGTGAAGGCTGCATTACAGCTTTCGGCAAAACTGTCTTTAAGGTTTAGCGTACCTAGTGTACGTTTTCCATTGCCATCACGATACAAATTTTGATCACAATCAAAAAGACGCGTTTCTTTAACCCCGCTTTCATATGCAGCTGCAAGAATCAGAGTTTTAAATACAGATCCTGGGAAGTGCCCTTTTACCATTTGATTCTCAGCCCCTTTCCCTAGAGGATCTTCTGAATCAAATAATGGACGACTCACCATGCCGATGACATTATTCGAGTCGATGTCAATGAGAACAGCCCCACCATTTGTAATACCTGATTCATCTACCGCTTTCTCAAGACTCTTTTGAATCTCAGTATCTAAAGTGGTCTTTAATTGCAGTGGATAGAATGAATCTGTACTTGAGAAAAATTTCACATCAAGACCAAGAAGGGGATTGCCTTGGCGGTCCGCATGATAAAGAAGCGTTGTATCTCCTTCAGATAGTAGAAAGGGATCAAAAGCAAGCTGAAGACCAGATATCCCTAACTTTGTTTTTTCATCAATTGATCCCTCAGCCCATTTTTCTGGATATTTCGATTGAATTAATTCTGGGTTTGGTCTTACACTCCCAATGACATGAGTCGCTAATGGATTTTCATTTACCGGTTTATTTACAGCATAAACCCCAGGAATACTTTTTTCATTTACCTGCTTCATTTGTTCAATCGTTAACGTTTTATTAAACGTAAAAGGCTGTATTTTCCCTTCAAATGAGCGTTCAAGACGCTCAGGAGATACGTTGATAATATTGGCAACCTCTTCAAGCGGCCAATCTCTTTCTTTTAGAAAAGGAAATAAAATGAGTGCCGGAATCGATTCACTCATGGGTATACCGTTTCGATCAAGTATTGTTCCCCTACCTTCATCTAGCACGAAGGATTGGGTTCGTTGGTTAATACTTGATTCGATTAGATTTACGTGATGTTTAGAGTAAGATTCCGTTTCAACTAACTGAAGTTGAACCAATCGACCGATTAACAAAAACATCCCACATACAAGGAGAACCCCGATACCGATCATCCTTTTCTTCCTCATTCCTCTCACCTCAGTAAGAGTTTCGACGGATGTCCTCTATTTCAAACCCTTGAGGTTTATTTGATCAAAACCATCAAAAAAGACAGCCTGAACGGCTGCCTTTTCCTTCTTCCAATTAGCTAACTTCTAAAATTTCTACACGGATTTCTCCACCAGGAGTTTGAACATTTACTTTTTCTCCAATTTGACGACCAAGAAGGCTTTTCGCCATCGGGGAATCGTTTGAAATCTTTCCTTCAAATGGATCGGCTTCTGCACTACCAACGATGAAATATTCTTCTTCATCACCATCTGGAATTTCAACAAACTTAACACGTTTACCTATTGAAACAACGCTAGATGAACTGTTATCTTCTTCGATAATTTCAGCATTTCGAATCATATTTTCAACAGTTTGAATTCGCGCTTCAACAAATGCCTGCTCATCTTTCGCAGCATCATATTCAGAGTTCTCAGAGAGGTCTCCAAAACTACGCGCTACTTTAATACGTTCCACTACTTCTTTACGTTTTTCTGTTTTTAGGAGGTCAAGCTCCTTCTCAAGCTTTTCTTTACCTTCCTGTGTCATGTAATACTTTTTATCCTCTGCCATTTCATTCACTCCTTCATCAATTAAGGGCATCAATCGTAATAAACTGTATGAAAAAAAGAGGTAAATATACCTCGTTTAATCGTTATAGCATCGCTTTTTCTTCAAGTATCGTATGAATCTTCGTAACCATCAGGTCAATCGCAACGCGATTTTGACCGCCTTCGGGGACAATAATATCTGCATAACGCTTCGTCGGTTCAATAAATTGAAGGTGCATCGGACGAACTACTGAAGTATATTGCTCAACCACTGAGTCAAGCGTTCTACCTCTGTCACGAATGTCGCGAACCATTCTTCTTAAGATACGCAAGTCTGCATCGGTATCAACAAATAACTTTATATCCATCAAATCACGAAGACGTTCATCTTCAAGAATTAGGATACCTTCCAAAATAATGACATCTTTCGGTTCGACAGGAATAATTTTATCAGATCTTGTGTGAACTGTATAGTCATACACTGGTTTTTGGATCGGTTTATATAACATTAACTCTTTAACATGCTCAATTAAAAGGTCATTATCAAAAGCAAGTGGATGGTCATAGTTTGTACCTAATCGTTCCGGCATTGACTTTTCACTCTGATCTTTGTAGTAAGAATCCTGTTCAATAACTAAAACGGACTGATCGGCAAACTGTTTGAAAATTTCTCGTGTTACAGTGGTTTTACCAGAGCCTGAACCTCCAGCAACACCAATTACTACGGGTCTATTAACCATAATTCTTCCCCTTCTATTATAGAAAAACCGCCCGTACATGTATACGTCGGCTTTCCTTCTTCATGAGTTTTTACGCTGACTTACAGCTAAACCATCTCCAATAGGATAAATTGTTGTATCTAACTCGGGATGGGAAATTAAAAATTCATTATAAAGTCGGAGCTTTTTTACCATCGATCTAAAGCGCTTCTCCTCAATTCCCTCTTCTGCTACCATACCTCTAAAGAGAATATTATCAGAAAACACTACTCCGCCTTTTTCTAATTCATCATAAAATTCATCAAAAAAACGTTGGTACTGACCTTTCGCTGCATCGATAAATAGAGCTTCATACGAACCATAGCTTTTAAGCTCATTAACAAGCTCGAGGGCATCGCCATATAGAACGGTAATTCGATCAGAATAGCCTGCTTTATCAATGTTTGCAATTGCTTCATTATAACGAGTTTCATCACGTTCTACAGTAAGTATTGCAGTGTCCGGCAAACGCTCAGCCATACGAATCGCTGAGTAGCCGATGGCTGCACCAATTTCCAAAATTCGTTTTGGCTTTAAGAAGGAAAGTAGTTGAAGCATAACATCAAGACTCGTTTGTTCCATAATAGGCACATGATTCTCTTCTGCATATTCTTCTATTTCTTTCGTTAAGCCTTCACGTTTCGGCCGTAAAGATTCTAGGTATTGTTCCACATGATCGGATATCATGATCGGTCCTCCTTCATGTAACCCGAATAATTTTATCATAATCGAAAGGGGAATGGTAGTCTTACTCGCCATTCCCCATAAATTTCTTATTCTTTTTTTGCTTCTTCTTCTTTCTTTTTATAATACTCGTCCCACTCTTTTTTATACTTCGCTACTTTTTTGTTGTGCTCATCATTGGTCTCTGAGAACAACGTTTCTCCACTTGGACGAGCGTAGAAATAAAGGGCGTCGGTATCAGCTGGCTCTATCGCAGCTACGATTGAAGATTCACCAGGATTCGCGATTGGTCCGACTGGCAAACCTTTTTGCTTATACGTATTATATGGCGATTTTAAATCAAGATCGTCCTGAGTGATTTCACCGGATTGTTCTCCTCTTGCATAAACAACTGTAGGGTCCGTTTGTAAAATCATGTCCTTCTCCAGGCGATTGTAAAACACTTTTGAAATCTTTGTTCGATCCGCCTTTGCGGAAGCTTCTTCTTCAATAATCGATGCGAGCGTCATCAGTTCATGAATGGAGTCGTCCCGCTCGTCTATCTCAGAACGATACTTATTTAGTACACTCTCCGTTTTTTCTAACATTTCTTTTACTACCGCTTCGACTGAAGGCTCTTCTTCAAAATCATAAGTAGCAGGGAAAAGGTAACCTTCAAGTGGATGACGAATCTCATCATTTAGAATATCATCTGTTAAAAACCAATATTCATTAATTAGAGTCTCAAGATACTTTTCATCATCTAACTGTTTTAGGACATCTTCTTTCTTCAAATCTAATTCCTTAGCAATTCGACCAGCAATATCTTCCACCCAAATTCCTTCTGGGACAGAAATCGTAGCAACGGCATCCTTCATTACTTTTCCGCTTTTCATAATTGCAATGATTTCATCCATCGTCATTGAGGGAGAAAGCTCATAATCACCGGCTTGAAAGCCGCTCTCATTTTTATATTTCACATAATAACGAAAAGCAGTCCCGTCTTTAATAATCCCCTCTTCTTCAAGAGTTTGACCGATCGAAGAAGTTGAAGATCCAATCGGAATCGTCACAGCTGTTTTCGCTTTGCTATTAGCATCCACTGGCTCAAGAATATTTTTTATGTAGAAATAACCGCCTGTTATAACGGCAGCCACCGTTATCGTTAAAAGCAATAAAATAATAAATACGATTTTTCTTACTGTTTGATTTTCAGTTTGGCGCTTCATAAGCTTCTCTTTATAAAGATCTTTAAAATCAGACAACGCCGCGGCCCCCTTTCGCTCTTCACCTATTATACTACAAGTCGACATATTGTCAGCGGTATTGCTAACGTTCGTCATTTTTACTCCAACATGTATTATACAAGTTAACGATAAAGGTTTGTAGTCATTTCCAGAAATCAGTCACAAATCGTTACCTTAAGTTGGCTAATGTACTTAAATTCTTCAAACTTTATGTTTAGCCACGCACCAACGTTAACCAAAGAAAAAAGCTACCGTCACCGGTAGCTTTTTGAACGTTATTCGTTCTCTTCTTCTTCAGAGAAAGTGTTGAGCATTTCTTCAACCATTTCCCATTCCTTATCTGATTCAATCGGGAAAAGCTTATAGTCGCGTTCTTCGTTATCTTCTTCTTCATAACGGAAAGCGTAAACTTCCACTTCTTCTTCGCTATCTGCCTGATCAGCTGGAACAACTGTCATATAAGATTGTCCGTTCTCAGCTACATCAAAAGTAAAGAGAACTTCAAATAAATGTTCGTCTCCATTTTCATCTGGAATGATAATGCGTTCTTTTTCCTCCATGTTTTCACCTCATTAATTTTGCTTGCTGTCTAAGTATCCTTGCAGAATCATAACAGCAGCCATCTTGTCGATCACTTTCTTCCTTTTCTTACGACTCACATCAGCACTGATTAGCATGCGTTCAGCAGCGACAGTTGTTAATCTCTCATCCCACATTTCTACTGGCAAACTGGTACTCGTTCGAATAAGCTCTGCAAATGCCTGACAAGCTTCACCACTCGGACCAATTGAACCATTCATGTTTTTAGGAAGTCCAACAACAATCTTGCTGACATCATTCCCATTAATGATTTCCATTAAACGATCAGGAATCACATCCTGCCTCTCTGGGTCACGTTTCACTGTTTCTAATCCCTGTGCCGTCCAACCCATCGCATCGCTTAGCGCGACACCGATTGTTTTCGTACCGACATCCAATCCAAGTGTTTTCATGCTGTCTCCTTATCTCTGATGATGAGTAAGATACGATTTCACAAGCTCTTCAATTAATTCATCACGTTCAAGTTTCCGAATTAAGCTTCTCGCATCATTGTGTCTCGGAATGTAAGCCGGATCCCCAGAAAGGAGGTAACCCACAATCTGGTTAATCGGATTGTAGCCCTTTTCTTGAAGAGCGCTATAGACTGTGAGCAACACTTCCTGGACATCGTGATTGTATGCGTCGTCTGGAAAATTAAATTTCATTGTTTTGTCCATCGAACTCATTCCTTACACCTCTTTCTCCGATCCCCATCTAGAATCGTAACTAGTCAACTAATTCTTATTGTACACTACTAAAACCAAATTAGGAAATGGATTTCACCCAATCTGTTGCGTATGCAAGTGCCTCATTCAGCTTCTCAGGGTTTTTGCCGCCTGCTTGAGCCATATCAGGACGACCACCACCGCCGCCACCACAGCGTGTAGCAAGCTCTTTAATCAACTTTCCAGCATGATAACCTTCTTTCACGAGATCATCAGTAATACCAGCAGCAAGCTGAACTTTCCCATCAGCTCCACTTCCTAATACGACAATGACGCTTCCAATTTGCGCTTTTAAATCATCAACAATGCTACGAAGGTTATTCATATCTGTATCGATTCGTTTTGCCACAACTTTCACACCATCGATTTCTTGTACATCTCCTGCCATTTGTTTAGCTTCCACATTCGCAAGTTTTGATGTTAAAGAATCATTTTGACGCTGCAAATCACGAATTTGTCCCAGCAGTGCTTCTGTTCTTGATGGAACGTCCTTCACATTTGATTTTAACAAGTCAGCCGTGTTTTTCAAAATCGATACTTGTTGATTCAGAACCTGGTAAGCTCCTTCACTTGTTACAGCTTCAATACGGCGCGTTCCTGCACCAATGCCTGATTCAGAAACAATTTTAAACAATCCAATCTCTGCTGTATTTTGAACGTGCGTACCGCCACATAATTCAAGACTATAATCCCCAACACGCACAACACGTACAGTATCTCCATACTTCTCGCCGAACAACGCCATAGCGCCCATTGCTTTTGCCTCATCAATTGGCTTGACCATCGTATTTACTGGAATGTTTGCCCATATCTGATCGTTTACCTGCTTTTCGATCTCTTCAAGCTCTTCTGATGTAATTTGCCCAAAATGTGAGAAATCAAAGCGAAGGCGCTCTGAACCTACGAGTGAACCAGCCTGGTTTACGTGCTCACCAAGAACATCCTTTAAAGCCTGATGAAGCAAGTGGGTTGCCGTATGATTCTTTACAATTGCCGAACGGTTCGAACGATTAATTTCAGCTGTAATTTTTGCTCCTGTTTTTATCGTTCCAGATTCAACAACTGCCGTATGGACGTGCTGCCCGTTTGGCGCTTTTTGGACATCCGTTACGCGAAGTTGCACATCTTCACCGCGAATAACACCAGGATCTGCAACTTGCCCGCCGCTTTCAGCATAGAAAGGTGTGCTTTGTAGAATAACTTGGATTTCGTCGCCTTCTGACGCTACTTCAGTCAGCTCTTTATCTTTTATGATAGCGACAACTTCTGTATCGACAGATCGCTCTTCATATCCGACAAAATCGCTTTCGACTGAAATATCACCAAGCGCGCCACCTTGAACCTGCATAGAACCTACATCCTGACGAGCGTCTCTAGCACGTTTACGCTGCATTCCCATTTCATGCTCGAAACCTGTACGATCAATTTCCATACCTTCTTCTTCTGCATACTCCTCGGTCAGTTCAACAGGGAAACCGTATGTGTCATATAGACGGAAAACATCGCTACCTGAAATAACGTGATTTCCCGCTGCTTTTTCTTTCTTCATAATTTCTGAAAGAATAGCAAGTCCCTCATTTAAGGTTTCGTAGAAGCGATCTTCTTCATTCTTAATCACTTTCTGAATAAATTCTTTCTTCTCATTCACTTCTGGATAGAATTCCACCATAATGTCTCCCACTACAGGAACAAGTTCATACATAAATGGACGGTTAATGCCAATTTGCTTCGCAAAACGAACAGCTCGTCTAAGTAATCTTCTTAATACATAGCCACGACCCTCATTGGATGGAAGGGCACCGTCACCAATTGCGAACGTAACCGTTCGAATATGGTCAGCAACTACTTTAAAAGCAGTATCACCTTCGCGAGAAGCTCCATACTTCACTTCCGCCATTCGCTCCGTTTCACGAATGGTCGGCATAAATAGATCTGTGTCATAGTTTGTCTTTGCATCTTGAATAACGGATACCATTCGTTCGAGACCCATCCCCGTATCAATGTTCTTCTTAGGTAAAGGGGTATAAGTGCCATCCGGATTATGGTTAAATTGAGAAAACACAAGGTTCCAAATTTCAAGATACCGCTCATTTTCGCCACCAGGATAGAGCTCTTCTTCTGGATCTTCTAAACCATATTCTTCACCACGGTCATAGAAAATCTCCGTATTTGGTCCACTTGGTCCTTCACCAATATCCCAGAAGTTTCCCTCTAGACGAATGATACGTTCTTCTGGGAGTCCAATCTTTTCACTCCATATCGTATAAGCTTCCTCATCTTCTGGATGAATCGTTACCGATAATTTATCAGCTTCAAAACCAATCCAATCTTTACTCGTTAAAAATTCCCATCCCCATTCAATCGCTTCTTCTTTAAAATAATCTCCAATTGAAAAGTTTCCAAGCATTTCAAAAAAAGTATGGTGACGTGCTGTCTTCCCTACATTTTCAATGTCATTCGTACGAATTGACTTCTGTGCATTCACAATTCGTGGATTATCAGGGGTAACGCGCCCGTCAAAATATTTCTTTAATGTAGCAACTCCGCTATTGATCCACAACAAAGTTGGATCTTCATGAGGTACAAGTGATGCACTTGGTTCCACCGAGTGACTTTTTTCTTTAAAGAAATCGATAAACATCTGTCTTACTTCAGCTGACGATAAATTTTTCATTCGAAACATCCTCCTTCAATTCTGATTAAAATCTAGCGCTATATTTAGGTGGCGTTTTTTTAAATACAAAAAAACTCCCATCCCTGAATAAATCAGGGACGAGAGTTTTGATTCCATACTCACGCGGTACCACCCTGGTTATAGGCAAGTTCGCCTATCACCTCAAGCGACCGTAACGAGGTCGAGACGGCGGGGATTAATCCGCACTCAGGATTAGCGTTCTGTTGATCTTATTCTTAAAGCTCTTTCAGCCACGGAGCTTCTCTCTAACGAATACGTCTTGTACTCAAGAATAGGGGGCAACATACTGGATCCGTCAATGTGTTTGTTTCTTAATCTCTGGAATAATTATAGTCAGAGCATGAATCGTTTGTCAATTGCTTCGTTCATCTTCATTTCGATCGAGAATGAGCGCCTTTAATACAGCAAGAGCCGGAACTGCGAGTATCAATCCAACCACTCCGGCAATTTCTCCTCCTGCGAGTAGCCCAAAGATGATAATGACCGGGTGAATATGCAAACTTTTCCCTACAATATAAGGGGAAAGGATATTACTTTCGATAAACTGCAAAACAATAATAACAACAATCGTAATGATTGTCATTTTTACTGAAACAGTCGACGCGATTAATAGTGCTGGCGCCGCACCTAAAAAAGGGCCAAAATATGGAATGATATCTGTTACACCAACAATAAACCCGAGCAGGATTGCATAGGGAAGCTTGATTAGCCAAAAACCGAGCGCTGCGAGAACACCGAGAACACTAATGACAAAAAATTGACCTCGAATGTAATTTCCAAGTGATTCATCAATTCGAATTAATAAGTTTCTACCCGGCTTTCTCCACTTCGGAGGTGTGACTTTCCAAGCGGTTTTCTTTAACGTTTCAAAATCTTTTAGCAAATAGAACACAATAAAGGGGATGATCATGATAATAAAAAAAGAACTTAAAAGCTTTTTTGCTAATTCAATCGCAAGCGTTAACGTACGGTTAACGGCTTCCTCCACATCCTGAAACGTTTGATCCACTTTTTCTTGGAGCGCGGGCGGTAAATTAGCTGTAAAGTCATAAGTATGATGTACCGCATCCCGATACATATCGATAAACATTGGTACGTTCTCCATCAACTCTTGTGCTTGCTTCACAATATGTGGAATTCCTTTCACAATTGCATATCCTGTTCCACCAAAAAAGAGAACGTAAATTAAAAGTACAGCTACTCCTCGCGGCAGTCCTTCTTTGTGAATTTTTTCAACAATCGGATGCAGTAAATACGTAATAAGAGAAGCAATTAGAAAAGGAACAATTAATACAGTTAGCACATTTAGGACTGGCTCCCAAATTGGCGCTAACTTTAATAGCAAATAAACACAAAGAAAAACAAGCAGAAGGGTTGTTAAATAAATGAGCCAATTAAGGTTCCATTCACGCTTCACAATCTATCCCTCCTGCTAGCCATGTACCATCTACAGTTCCACTCGCATATCATAATCTTCAAATAAATCATCAAGGGATGTAAGTGAACCATCTTCTTCTACTTGATGAAGTGATAGGACGCCTTTGATCACAGACATTTCCACAAAGCAGTTCCAACAGTAGAATTGATTGGCACCGATTTTTCCTATATTTTTACTTTTACAATTTGGACAATGCATCTCCATATGCCTCCTAATCCAGCTATTTAAGAAGATATACTCCATCCTGCCCATACAGCAATCATTCTATACAGAAACCACTCCAACAAAAAAAGCCAGAGAAGCTCTCTGACCTTTTTAAATCGACTCTTCAATTATAGTTTGTTCACCGATCATTTCTTGCAATTTCTCCGTTAACTGCGTATTTCGAACCTGATCGTCTTCTGTGTTTATGGCAAGCTTAATCGCCTCTTCTTCGCCACATAAAATCAAATAATCCTTGCTTCTCGTAACGGCAGTATAAAGAAGGTTTTTCCGTAGCATTCGATAATATCCTTTTACAATAGGAAGGACCACAATCGGGAATTCACTACCCTGCGATTTATGAATGGAACAGCAATAAGCATGTGTTAGTTGATTAAAGTCCGGCCTATCGTATACCACTTCCTGTCCATCAAAAGAGACAACAAGCTGATCCTGTTTCTCTACATTTTCTTTTGCAAAGAAGACAGAAACGACTTCACCCATATCTCCGTTATAGACGTGATCTTCTGGATTGTTAACCAATTGAAGAATTTTATCTCCAACTCGATAAACGAGATCTCCATGTATAAGCTCTCTTCTCTGTTCTGTTGGAGGATTAAATAGCTTCTGAAGCTCCTGGTTCAATCGATCTACACCAGCGGAACCTCGATACATAGGAGCAAGCACTTGAATATCTCGAGGGGAATACCCTTTTTTTAAGGCGTTTCCGCACACTTGAGAAACAACATCAATAATTTGCGTTTGTGTGCATGGAAAAAACCTGCGATCAGGCGTAGGTTTACGAAACTCTGCTGGAAGCTTTCCTTCTTTGATCGAGTGGGCAAGATCTATAATCGAAGAACCTTCAGCCTGTCGGTATATATCTGTGAGTTTGCTAACTGGAAGGGCATGAGAATCAATCATATCTTTTAAAACTTGACCGGGTCCTACTGAAGGGAGCTGATCTTCATCTCCGACGACGATTACCTGAATTTGAGAAGGTAACGATTTAAATAATTGATTGGCAAGCCACACGTCTACCATCGAAACCTCATCAACAATCAATAGCCTGCCTTCTATCGGATTATTTTCATCGTGCTCAAATCCAGCTTCTCCCTTCCAGCCAAGTAATCTATGTATTGTAAAAGCTGGCAACCCTGTGGCTTCACTCATACGCTTTGCTGCTCTTCCAGTTGGAGCGACAAGTAGAACAGGAAAGGGATTTTCCTTTGTGTAATCTTTTGGCTCAAGAGAAAGTCCGTTTAATTCGGCATAAAGCTCAACAATCCCTTTTATAACCGTTGTTTTTCCTGTACCCGGCCCTCCGGTTAAGATCATAAACGGAGACGATATCGCTTTTTGTACGGCTTCACGCTGGGACGGCGCATACTGAATGCCAAGTCGTTCTTCGAGATCTCCAAGTGCGCGATAAAATTCAGATTCAGGAAAAGAGTCCGCGTACTCTGTTTGTGACATCACCTGATTTAATCCCGTTACGAGTCCTTTTTCTGCATAATAAAGAGAATGCAAATAAATTCTTTCGCGATCGAGAATTAGTTTATCGCTTTCGTAAAGAAAAATAAGTTCTCTTGAGATATCCGCTTCATCAGGTACGTCACCTAGCAGCTCATTCACCGATTGTATCAGAGCATCATACTCAAGATACACATGTCCTTCCTGTAATGTTTGTTCATTTAACGTATGAAGACATGCTGCCCGAATGCGATCGGGATGCTTTCCTTCAATACCAATCGATCTTCCTAAATCGTCTGCACGTCGGAAACCGATTCCTTCTACATCTTGAATAAGCTGGTAAGGATTTTTCTCAACGATTTCTAACGTTTCCTGCTTATACGCTTTAAATATTTTCATCGATAGCCTCGGACCAAATCCTAATTCGGTTAAACGAATCATGATTTGATCAAGGCCCTGATGTTCCATAAGAGAGTCGTATAAACCCTTCGCTTTTTCTTCAGATAACTTTGGAACTTGGCTTAGTACCGAGGGATCACGCATGATCTTAGCAATCGCGCGTTCTCCAAGTACATCAACAATCGATTCAGCGGTCTTTTCACCAATTCCATGGAACAAATCACTTGATAAGTATTGGACAAGCCCTGGCTTTGATTCAGGCATCTGTCGTTCAAATGATTCCACAGCATACTGTCTTCCATATCGAGGATGATCCGTAAAGCGTCCGTAAAAGACATACGTCTCATCTTCAAGAAGTCGCGGAATCATGCCATTCACAACAACTTCTTTCTCATCGTAGGCTTCATTCGTTTCTGATATTCGAAGTCTTGCCACCCCATACAAACTTTCTTCATTGAAAAAAATCATCTGTATCGGTCTTCCTTTGATATAACCTTTTTGTGGCTGATCCATAAGATCTTCTCTCCAATAACTAGAAATTTAATTGTTATTGTTCATCGCTTGCTCCATTTGCTTTTTACCGTTACCTGCTAGAAGATGATCTGGTTGAATGTCCAGGGCACGATCAAAACAAGTTAACGCTTTTGCTAAATGTTCCTGGTAGGCATAGCTAACACCAAGATTAAACCACGCATCGGCATGCTCTGGGTCCTCTTGCACAACTCTTTCAAACTGCGGAAGGGCTAAATCGACCGACCCTTGTTGCGCTAGACATAGAGCATATTGGAAACGCGCTTCTGAGTCTTCTTCATTTAGTTCGACAGCTCGTTGGAAGAACGGAAGCGCTAAACGAAGAGCATCCTGCATCATAAAGCATTGACCCATCATAAAGTGAACATCGCTTTGATCAAGCCCCTGCTGAATCGCTTTTTGATACATGTCTGCAGCGTCTTTGTATTGTTCTAGTTCAAAAAAGGCATTCCCTGCGCCGTAGTATGCAGTTCCCTGTGTTTCATCTAGATCAATCGCTTTTTCAAAATATGCCACGGCCTGTTTCACCTCTCCTGCTTGCGCCAAAAGGTTTCCGATATTTGTATAAGCAACCGGATCGTCCGGATTTTCTTCAATCGCTTCATAAAGTAGCGTTACAGCTTTTTCTAATTCTCCATTATTCATCGCTTCAATCGCTTGTTCATTTTTTTGGCTCATCTTAAAAACTCCTTATTTCTTTCGCTTATTCTCTAGTTTAGCATAAGTTAGCAGCTGATTCTTCACCTCAAAAAACAGCCTCATTTCTTTTTGAAATGAGGCGTGTCATTAAACGTATGTGAGTTCACTTTCATTCTTAAATACTTGATCTATTGTTGCACCACCGAGACACTCATCCCCATTGTAGAAAACAACGGCTTGTCCAGGAGTGATTGCACGAACTGGCTCATCAAACGTCACTTTCAAACGATCATCATCAAGTTTTTCAACTGTAACGCCTGAATCTTTTTGGCGATAGCGGAATTTAGCCGTGCACTTTATCTCATCATCAATTGGCAAATTCGTTACCCAGCTTGAATTTACGGCAATAAGGGAATCAGAGTAAAGCAACTCATTGTGGAACCCTTGATCAACGTAAAGAACATTGTCATCAAGATTCTTTCCAACAACAAACCATGGTTCACCGTCGCCACCAATACCTAAACCATGTCGTTGACCAATTGTATAATACATCAGTCCGTCATGCTGGCCTTTTTCTTCTCCTTCAAGCGTCATCATCTTGCCCGGTTGAGCAGGAAGATATTGCCCAAGAAATTCTTTGAAATTCCGCTCACCGATAAAGCAAATTCCAGTGCTATCTTTTTTCTTAGCTGTAGCAAGACCTGCTTCTTCCGCAATTTCCCGCACCTTTTTCTTTTCAATGCCACCAAGCGGGAACATTACTTTCGAGAGCTGTTCTTGTGTAAGTTGATTCAAGAAGTAAGTTTGATCCTTGTTGTCGTCTACACCACGAAGCATCTTCACTTCTCCATCACGTTCAACCACCTGTGCATAGTGGCCTGTTGCAAGATAATCTGCTCCAAGCGTTAAGGCATGCTCTAGAAATGCTTTAAATTTAATCTCTTTGTTGCACATGACGTCAGGATTCGGTGTACGTCCACCTTTATATTCATCAAGGAAATAAGTAAAAACCTTATCCCAATATTGTTTCTCGAAGTTGACTGCGTAGTACGGAATGCCGATCTGGTTGCATACACGAATCACATCATTGTAATCTTCTGTTGCGGTGCATACCCCGTTTTCGTCGGTGTCGTCCCAGTTTTTCATAAAAATGCCGATCACATCATAACCTTGCTCTTTTAACATTAACGCAGCGACTGATGAATCAACACCTCCGGACATTCCAACCACGACTCGTATATCTTCATTCTTTTTTGCTGTCATGGTTGCACCTCCTCTTCTTTAACACAAATTGTGTCCTGATCATTTTATAACTTCTTTAATCGATTGACAATCTTAACGACTTCACCAGCAGCTTTCTTCGCATCATCAATCGTATTTCCATATCCAAAACTAAAACGAATAGCGGTTTGAGTTCGTTCAGTATCCCCATACATAGCGGTTAACACATGGGACGGTTCATGCGACCCTGCAGTGCAAGCCGATCCACTTGAAACAGCAATTCCCGCAAGATCAAGGTTCATTAGCATAGGTTCAACCTTTGCATCTAGAAAGCTAATATTCAAAACATGAGGAAGCATGTGCTGCTCATCTCCGTTTACCTGATAAGAAATTGATTCTTCTTCAAAAGTATTTAGCATAACTTGCTTCATATTTTGATAAAGCGCCACTTTTGCCTCTCGGTCTTCATGCATTAGCTCAGCTGCCTTCTCCATTCCAACGATGCCAGCCACGTTTTCCGTACCAGCACGACGCTTACGCTCCTGCTCTCCACCATATGAATAAGGAACAAGTCTTGTACCGTCTTTTACATATAGAAAACCTACACCCTTAGGACCATTAATTTTATGAGAGGAAACAGAAAGTAGATCAACTCCTAGATCCTTCACATTAATGTTAATCAACCCGTACGCCTGAACGGCATCTGTATGAAATATAATGCCAGATTCGTTTGCTATCCTGGCGATCTCTGAAATAGGTTGTATGGTCCCCACTTCGTTGTTTCCATACATAACCGTAATCAAGATCGTTTCTGGACAGATCGCCTTTTCAAGATCAGCTATCGAAATTCTACCCTTCTCATCTACAGGTAAATACGTGACGTCAAAACCTTCTTTCTCAAGTCCTTTACACGCATTCAGTGCAGCATGATGCTCAATCACTGTTGTGATAATATGATTTCCTTTAGCAAGGTTTCCTTTAGCAGCTCCTACAATGGCTAGATTATCTGCTTCTGTCCCTCCGCTTGTGAAAATAATTTCATTAGCTTGAGCATGAATACTGCTCGCAAGATTATTTCTTGCTTCATCAAGCGCATGACGCGACTTACGGCCGAACTGATGTATACTTGAAGGATTACCAAAATCACTTTTTAGTGATGAAACCATCGCTTCAATCACATCGGGATGGACCGGTGATGTCGCAGCATGATCCATATAAATTCCACTCATTATTAGTCACCTCTTACTACCAGCAACGAGCCGGCTACTAAATATAAAACATATAGCTGTCTTGCTCTCCTTCACCTTCATAGGTTGCAAGATCTTCTAGGGTTGTAGAATCGAGAACATCTTTCACAGCATCTCTTATTTTTAACCACAAATCTCGTTTAGCAGGTTCTTCATCATCCATTACTTCTACGGGACTAATCGGTCCTTCTAGCACGCGAATAATATCCCCTGCTGTAATTGAGCTCGCTTCTTGAGCAAGAATATAGCCTCCATATGCACCGCGCACACTTTTAACGAGACCGGCATTACGTAATGGGGCTACAAGCTGTTCGAGATAATGCTCTGATAAGTCTTTGCTCCTAGCAATGGATTTCAAAGAAATAGGTCCATCACCGTGCTTTTTTGCTAACTCCATCATAATCGTTAATCCGTATCTTCCTTTTGTCGATATCTTCATTTCTTCCACCTCTTTCTATCAATCGAGCGACAAACGCTTTACACTGTGGCAAAGAATAACCAACGATCGGACCAATCGTTATACAAAACAAAAGCGTGCCAATATTAACTGGTCCTTGTAATAGCCACCCAAGAAAAAGAACCACCATTTCCATCGAAAGGCGAATGCGTTGTACTTTCCAACCCGTGCGCTCGGTTAAGACAAGCATTAAACTATCTCTTGGACCTGCCCCTCTTTCTGCCGCAATATAAAGACCAATTCCATAACCCATAATAAGAATACCACTAATCAGCATAACCAATTTTCCAAGTAAATGATCGGGGGTTTTCAGAAAAGGAAGCCATAAATAAATGTCAATAAATACGCCAACTAGAAGCATATTAAGAAAAGCACCAAGTTTTGGCCACGACCGCTCTAATAAAGACGTCGCCCCAATAATCCCAAAACCTATGATAATGGACCACGTTCCAATCGTTAGTCCGAACTGCTGATAAAGTCCGATATGAAACACATCCCATGGAGCGCTACCCGCTTCAGCACGAATCATCAGAGCAATTCCAAAAGCCATGACTAAAAGACCTGAAACAAAGATTCCCCAGCTCATCCAAAACCAGGATATGCCTCTATTCGCTTGTTTCATTTCATCCCTCTTATCTCAATCTAATCTCCACCATCTAGCTTTCATTCTGTTAGTAAACCTTCGCTATTATAGCATGAACCGCTTTTTCTTGCATTTCCAAAACCCGTATAGTATGTTTCAACTAACTAGGAAAGGAGGGGTGTTTTATGGATTTATTTGATTATCCAAAAGATAAAAGCCATACTTCTTCAGGACCACTCGCTAGCAGGATGCGACCGAGATCCATTGAAGAATTTA
The DNA here is from genome assembly GCF_020524165.1 of Guptibacillus hwajinpoensis. Classification (GTDB taxonomy): domain Bacteria; phylum Bacillota; class Bacilli; order Bacillales; family Guptibacillaceae; genus Guptibacillus; species Guptibacillus hwajinpoensis_D. The sequence continues at coordinate 27,429 of NZ_JAIVKU010000004.1, read as the reverse complement.
TTGGACAGGACCATATTATTGGCGATGGAAAACTATTAAGAAGAGCCATACAAGCTGATCAACTAACACCTATGATTTTCTTTGGTCCGCCTGGAACGGGTAAAACAACCCTCGCTCGCATTATTGCAAATACAACATCCGCACATTTTGAACAGTTAAACGCCGTAACGTCTGGCGTTGCTGACATTAGAAGGTTAACCACTGAAGCAAAGGATCGCTTAAAGCTTGATGATCAAAAAACCGTTCTCTTTATTGATGAGATCCACCGATTTAATAAATCACAGCAGGATGCGCTTCTCCCTTTTGTTGAAGATGGAACAATCGTTTTAATCGGGGCTACAACAGAAAGTCCCATGTTTGAAATTAACGCAGCACTGCTTTCGCGATCAAGATTATTTCGTTTTGAACATCTTAATGAAACTACCATTAAGAATATTCTTTTTCAGGCCATTCAGGATAAAGATCGTGGTTTTGGAAAATACAATGTCGAAATAGAAGAGGATGCTATTAACCATCTTATTGATGTTTCCAACGGAGACGCTAGAACCGCACTAAACGCGCTGGAGCTAGCTGTTCTTACAACCACACCTAATCAAGACGGGCAACTCATGATTACACTCGCCATTGCGGAAGAATCCATTCAACAGCGAGTACTTCAGTATGATAAAGATAGCGATAATCACTATGATACCGTTTCTGCCTTTATTAAAAGTATACGAGGATCTGACCCAGACGCTACGCTATACTGGTTAGCTAAAATGATCTATGCAGGAGAAGACCCTCGATTTATAGCGCGACGACTTTATGTTCACGCTGCTGAAGATATTGGACTTGCTGATCCGAACGCGCTTCTTGTGGCACACGCCGCCACTTATGCGGTCGAATTTATCGGTATGCCAGAAGCTAGAATACCACTAGCTGAAGCCGCGTTATATCTTGCAACTGCGCCAAAAAGCAATGCCGTTATTTCAGGGATAGATGCGGCACTTGCCGCAGTGAAAAAAGAAAAAAACGGGACAGTTCCTCTCCATTTACGTGATTCTCACTATAAAGGTGCTTCTGAACTTGGTCATGGGATTGATTATAAGTACCCACACAATTACCCGGGAGGCTATGTCCCTCAGCAATACCTCCCAGATCATATGATTAGAAAAACATTCTACAAACCTACTGAGCGCGGACACGAAAGAACGATACTAAAAAGATTGGATTATTTCGCCGAACGTATCAAAACTGATAGCAAAAAATCGTAACAGCAGGGCTTATGCTCTGCTGTTTTTTCTTTATTCTTGCAATCTATCTCAAATTTACAAGACTTCTGTATAAATTCTTTCAGACTGGCAAAGCTATGATTACTTTCAAAACGCAAAATTGTTTATCATATAAAGGAGCTGAATGAAATGAAAGTAAGACAAGATGCTTGGTCTCATGAAGATGATTTAATGCTTGCCGAAACAGTGCTGCGACACGTAAGAGAAGGTAGTACACAACTAAAAGCCTTTGATGAAGTAGGTGACCGACTTAGTCGCACTTCAGCAGCCGTTGGATTCAGGTGGAACGCCATCGTAAGAGAGAGATACGAACAAGCTCTAAAACTGGCGAAAAAACAGCGAAAAGAAATGAAGCGTGCAGAACGCAGACAACCCGAATATACAAAAAGAGAATCGCATAAGCCCGTTTTTCACCAAGAACAACCACTTTCACAGCCTTTACTTGATACACCTGTTCACACCACTGAACCACCAGTAACCAAAAAGCAATTAACAATGAGAGATGTGATTACTTTCTTATCTAACCTTGAACAGTCCGCATCCTCAACAAACAAACTAAGAACGAACCTTGAGAAACTAGAATCGGAGAATCAACACCTAAAAGAAGAAAACACCCTGCTCCATCAAAGAATTAAAACGCTCGAAAACGAACAACAAGTCATGAAAGAAGATTACCAATCCCTCATTCAAATCATGGACCGTGCCAGAAGAATGGTCGTCCTAAACGACAACGAAGACCAAAACGTCCCAACCTTTAAAATGGATAAAAACGGGAATTTAGAAAAAGTCGCGAGGTAAAAACGAAAAGCGGTAGCGCCCGTTTTGCCTCGACAAGCGCTGGAACCCCTTAAAAAGAACACGCTCTTTGTGTTCATTTTATGGGGTGAAGCGATCGAGAGGCTGGGCGCTGTAGCTGGATCTAACGTAAAGCGGAAGTGGGCGTTTAGACACGGCAGGCACTGGAGGCTATAAAAAGGGATTTTCGCAGAACGAAAAAAAGCATCCACTCAAAACTTGAGCGGATGCTTTATTAATTGTCATAAAAATAGAAGAGCCCCAACTGTGCCGTCCTTTCCATAATTGTTGAACCTGCATTGGCAGGTGGGTGCCCTATTCCATTCTCCGTACGTCCTCAGCTACCGAGGCATGTACTTTGAACGGAAAGAATCAGGCTCCCGTTGTAAAAGTGTTGGCTCAAATTATTATGGAAGTAAACGTACACTTCAGGACTCTTCGTTAACTTGTAATTGAATTATAGCAGACCTTCAAACTGATTTCAATCTTCGTGCATTAGGTCCATTATATTATTTTTTTATTCCTTTTCAGCAGCAACTGGCTTCTTAGCAAGCTCAAGATGAAGCTCTTTTAACTGATCTTCGCTAACCGGAGACGGCGCTTCAGTTAACAAGCAGCTTGCGCTCGCTGTTTTAGGGAATGCAATCGTGTCGCGAAGATTTGTTCTACCAGCTAGCAACATCACAAGACGATCAAGACCAAATGCGATACCGCCATGTGGTGGTGTTCCGTATTCAAACGCTTCAAGTAGGAAGCCAAACTCAGCCTCTGCTTCTTCTGTTGTAAAGCCTAGCGCTTTAAACATTTTCTCTTGAACATCACGTTGGAAAATACGCTGTGATCCTCCACCTAACTCATAACCGTTTAGAACAAGGTCATAGGCATCTGCACGAACTTTTCCAGGCGCTTCCTCGAGAAGATGAAGATCTTCTTTCAAAGGCATTGTAAATGGATGGTGTTCCGCAAAATAGCGATCTGCTTCCTCATCGTAACTCATCAGCGGGAAGTCCATGATCCATAGGAAATTAAATTTAGAATAGTCAATAAGATCAAGATCTTTTCCAAGTTTTGAACGAAGAGAACCGAGACTGTCTGCTACGACAGACTTACTGTCAGCTACGAACAGAAGAAGGTCACCTGCTTCTGCATCGAAAGCTTCTTTCAGTTGAGCGGCAAGAGCTTCATCAAAGAATTTAGAAATAGGTCCTTTCAAACCATCTTCTTCTACTTTCAACCATGCAAGCCCTTTTGCTTTGTAAGTTTTCACATATTCTGTTAAAGCATCGATATCTTTACGTGAGTATTCGCTAGCAGCGCCTTTCGCGTTAATTCCTTTAACAGCTCCGCCAGAAGCAACAGCTCCAGAGAAAACTTTAAAATCAGAGTCTTTTACAAGTTCTGATACGTCCACAAATTCCATCTCAAAACGCGTATCAGGTTTATCAGAGCCATAACGATTCATCGCTTCTGCATGAGTCATGCGTTGGAACGGGGTATTTATTTCTATCCCCTTCGTTTCTTTCAATACCGCACTCATCATTTCTTCCATCATCTTAATCAAATCTTCTTTCGGAAGAAACGATGTTTCAATGTCGACTTGAGTAAATTCTGGTTGACGATCCGCTCGAAGGTCTTCATCACGGAAGCAACGAACAACCTGGTAATAGCGCTCAAAACCCGAAACCATTAATAGCTGTTTGAACAGCTGAGGAGACTGTGGTAGCGCGTAGAATTCGCCTTCGTGAACACGACTTGGCACAAGGTAGTCACGAGCGCCCTCTGGCGTACTTTTCGTTAACATTGGTGTTTCAATTTCAAGGAATTCATTGTGATCTAAGAAATCACGAATCACTTTTGTTGTGCGATGACGTAGCTTGAAAGTCTCTTGCATCACTGGACGACGTAAATCCAAATAGCGATATTTCAAACGAATATCTTCGCCAACCTCTACATCATTTGCAATGCTAATGGGAGGATTTTTAGCTGCATTAAGAATTTCAAGTGATTCAGCATGTACTTCGATGGAGCCAGTCGGAAGATTTTGGTTTACTGTCCCTTCCCCACGTGCCACCACTTTCCCTGTTATGCCAAGAACGTATTCATTTCTTACATTCTCCGCAAGTTCTAGAGCTTCTTTTGATAGATCAGGGTTAAAAACAACCTGTACGATCCCTGAACGGTCTCTAAAATCAATAAAGATTAATCCGCCAAGATCCCGACGTTTCTGAACCCATCCTTTCAGTTCCACTGTTTCTCCAATTTCACTTTCACGTATTTTGCCGCATGCATGACTTCTTCCGATCATTCTCCAACTTCCTCCTTTAATTTCTTAACAAGATAGCGATCTACTTCTGATAGGCTTATTGCTTCCTGTTCACCAGTGTTCATATCTTTAATATTAATTTCATTTTTCTCAATTTCTTCATCACCCAGGATGGCAACAACCTTTGAGTTCAATCGATTAGCCGCTTTAAACTGACCTTTCATCTTCTTATCAAGGTAGTCACGCTCAGTTGAAAGTCCAGCTTTTCTAAGCTTTTGAACAAGACCATTGGAAACTTTCTGTGCTTCCTCACCCATTGTAACAACGTAGCAATCAATCGTCTTTTCAATTGGTAGGTTTACGCCTTCTGCTTCTAACGCCATTAGCAATCGTTCAATACTCATTGCAAATCCGATTCCTGGCGTTGATGGGCCACCCATCTCTTCAACCAGGCCGTTATAACGACCACCACCGCTAAGTGTGGTAATGGCACCAAATCCATCAGCGTCGCTCATAATCTCAAATGCCGTATGATTATAATAATCCAGTCCACGTACAAGGCGATCGTCGAGAACATATTCGATTCCCATTTGATCCAATGCTTCTTTAACCTTAGCAAAATAAGTGGAAGAATCTTCATTCAAGTAATCAATGATTGATGGCGCAGTCTCCATTAATTCATGATCACGATCCTTTTTACAATCCAGAATGCGAAGTGGGTTTTTCTCAAGACGACTTTGACAGTCACTACAGAACTCCCCAATTCTCGGTTGAAAATGATTAACAAGTGCTTCACGGTGAGCTTCGCGACTTTCTTTATCGCCGAGACTATTTAAATAGAGCTTAAGCTTTTTAAGCCCTAATTCTTGATACAAGCTCATTGCAAGAGCAATGACCTCTGCATCAATAGAAGGATCATTACTACCAAGAGCCTCAATTCCGAACTGAACAAATTGTCTCATCCGTCCTGATTGAGGGCGTTCATAGCGGAACATAGGGCCGATGTAATACAATTTCACCGGCTGCTCAGGTAAGCCATACATTTTATTATTCACATATGCACGAACGGCTGAAGCAGTTCCCTCAGGACGAAGTGTTAAGCTACGATTTCCTCGATCTTCAAATGTGTACATTTCTTTTTGAACGATATCCGTTGTATCGCCAACACCGCGTTGGAACAACTCAGTGTGTTCAAAAATTGGTGTGCGTAGTTCATGATAATTGTATCTACGGCAAATATCTCTCGCCTTATTTTCAATGTATTGCCATAACTCTGAAGTACCAGGAACAATATCCTGTGTACCTCTAGGAATTTGAAAACTCATGATTTATCCTCCTTTAATCACTTACAAGAAGCTCTCCTAGGCGAAACTGAAGCGGGGAAGCTATTTTTGGATACAAAAAAAACTCCCATCCCTGAATCGAAATTCAGGGACGAGAGTTACCCGCGGTGCCACCCTAATGGAAGGACATATCCTTCCTCTTAAAACAGTTAACGCCTGTTTACGTCGCCCCCTACTGAGTTACCTGTTCGGAGACGATCCTTGGAAGTGTCTTTCAAAAAAGCGGTATCGAGAAATGCTCTCAGCCTAACGGCATTTCCTCTCTGCTCAACCCGGTATTTTTTTACTTTTCTTCCTCATCGGAGCTTCGTATCGATTTACTGAATTGTTTTCTATCATACGAGTCAGCGTTTTTTTTGTCAAGTGTATTCGGGATGGTTTTATCTTTTCATTTTTTGTTTCATGATTTTGACACTTTTCAGCGATAGGCCAAATTCTTCTGCGAGTTCCATATTTGACAAACACTGTTCTTTTTGTAAAAAATCATGAAAGTCGACGCCAAATTCTGGTTGAGACATGTTGTAGCTCATCATTTCTTTATTCGTCGATCGCATGAAAGCTCACCCTCTTCGTATATTATTTTCTTAGTTTCACCAAAAAATAGTGGTTTTACAACTAAACGAAGGAATCTTTTCATCCGATAAAGAAATTATCTATGCTAAGGTTTATTGAAAGGAGATTTCCATTGAAAAGAACGATTTTTTTTATCCCCTTATTTTTCATAGCCATTCTTATTCCTCATACAGCAGCATCAGCAGCGACTAATGCTCTTTTCGAACAAACCGTTAATGTTCGTTCACAAGCATCCATTTCGTCCACCATCATTACTCAGGTGCATCAAGGTGACAAAGCAACGATTATCAAGAATCAAGATAATTGGCTATATGTAGAGCTTGAAACGGGTGAAAAAGGATGGGTAGCTAGTAGGTTCGCTACGTTAACGACAGAGGCAGCAAGTGAACAAACGATTCACTCGACTGTATCAAATTTACAAGTACGATCGGGTCCAGGTAAAGAATACAAAATTCTTGGGAGTATTTCTCAAGACAGCGATTGGACCGTTTTAAGGAGCAAAGGTGATTGGATTTCAATCGATTATAACGGACAAACAGGTTGGGTGGCTTCATGGTTAGTAACTTCTAAATCACTAGAGAAGGAACAAAACTCCGATACCAACAAAGAAGTCATCACAAGGCTATTAAATGTTCGAGAAATGCCCGGGACAGAAAACCGTATTCTATCTCAACTCCCTTTAGGTTCGGTCGTCGAAGAAATGAAAACAGAAAACAATTGGAGCTTCATCCGATATGACAACGGACAAACAGGTTGGGTGGACAGCACCTATTTGCAAAACACCGATAAGAAGGAAGAAGAAGGCTTTGTAACGATTCTATATCACGCGACGAATCTTAGAAGCGGACCTGGCTTAAGCTATGGTGTCATCAGTCAAGCGTCGGTCCAAGAGCGCTATCAAATAGACGGAAAAGAAGGTGAATGGTACCGTATCCTCCTTGATGATGGGCGTTCAGCTTACGTAGCAGATTGGGTCGTTTCCACCGTTTCAAGGCTTACCACTTCTCCCAAGTTAACGTCAGGGAAAACGGTCGTACTTGATGCTGGACACGGAGGTTTTGATAGCGGGGCTTTAGGAATTACAACGCTTGAAAAAATCCTTACGCTTAAAACGACTAACACAATTGCTGAGAAATTAAAAAATGCAGGTGTAGAGGTGATTCTAACAAGAGAAGATGATACATTTATCTCTCTTTCACAACGAACACTAATTTCTGAGCAATACCTAGCAGATGCTTTTGTCAGCATTCATTTCGACAGCACTGTTGATCCAACAGCAAATGGTACCACAACTTATTATTACGAGGACGGAGATATGACACTTGCCACGGCTATTCACGCCGAGATTGGCGACGATACTTCTTTACGAGATCGCGGCATACGTTTTGGCAATTACTATGTTCTACGAAATAACCAGCAGCCTTCCGTTCTTCTCGAACTGGGTTTCCTTTCCAACCCTTGGGAAGAGCAGTTAGTAAATAAGGCATCCTATCAAAATAACATCACATCGGAGATTTCAAATGGCATTCTTGCTTTTTTAGAATGATTTCCCATATGCACATAAAAGATGAATAAAGAAAAGCCGCGTCCAAAAGGAACGCGGCTTTTCTCTATTCTTTACTTTCAATTACCAAGGTGACCGGACCATCATTCGTAAGATGAACATCCATCATTTCACCGAATATACCAGTCTGTACGTCTAGGTCTTCTTTTCTAAGTAGCTCATTAAACTTCTCATAAAGAATGATTGCTTCAGAAGGCTTCGCTGCTTGCATAAAGTTAGGACGCCTTCCTTTACGCGAATCCCCGTATAAAGTAAATTGTGAAATCGAAAGAATGGCTCCGCCTTTATCTTTAACAGATAAGTTCATGCGATCATTTTCATCTTCAAATATACGTAGGTTGGCAATCTTAGAAGCGAGATAAGCGGCATCTTCCTCTGTGTCTTCGTGAGTGACGCCTAGAAGGACGACAAGACCAGAATCAATCTGGCCTGTTGTCTTTCCGTTCACGGTGACTGAGGCATGCTTAGAACGTTGTATAACGGCTTTCATGAAGAACTTCCTTTCTACTTTACTGCATAATTCTACGCACAGCATAGATATCTGGAATACGCTTCACTCGCTCAACGACTTTCTGAAGGTGAGCGGTATTCCTGATCGAAACGGTCATACTGATCGTAGCCATTTTATTATTATCCGATCGACCAGAGACGGAGGTCATATCCGTTTTTGTTTCAGCGACAGCCTGAAGGACTTCATTTAAGAGCCCACGACGATCAAAACCGCTGATTTCGATGTCCACATTATAATTTTTTGGTGAGTCACTTTCCCATTCAACTTCTAAGAGGCGCTCTTGACCATTCTCATCATTCACATTGGGACAGTCTTTCCTGTGAATGGATACCCCTCTTCCCTTCGTAATGTATCCTACAATATCATCACCTGGAACAGGATTACAGCATCGTGAAAGACGAATTAACAGGTTATCTATCCCTTTCACTCGAACGCCAGATTCTGCTCTCTTTGGGGGACGAGAAGGGGAGTGTGTCTTTCCTTCAATAATTGATTTTGCTAGCTCTTCTTCCTGCTCTTTCGTCCGTTCTTTACGAGCCTTATCTGTTAGTCTTGTAGCAATTTGTGCAGCAGTAATTCCACCATATCCAACTGCTGCATACATATCTTCTTCACTTGTAAAGTTGAATTTTTTTGATACATTCGCTATGTTATCTGCTGTAAGAACAGCTTTTAACTCAAAGCCATGGTTTTTAATTTCTTTTTCTACTAGCTCACGGCCCTTTTCAACGTTTTCTTCACGCTTTTCTTTTTTAAACCACTGCTTAATTTTATTCTTAGCGTGAGAACTTTGACTAATTTTGAGCCAGTCTTTACTAGGACCATAAGAGTGCTTCGAAGTCAGAACTTCAACAATATCGCCCGTTTTTAATCGGTGATCCAGCGGCACCATTTTGCCATTCACCTTAGCACCAATACAATGATTTCCAATTTCAGTGTGGATACGGTAAGCGAAATCAAGAGGCACTGAGCCTGTTGGCAACTCAAAGACGTCTCCTTTAGGCGTAAAAACAAATACCATATCACTAAACAAATCAATCTTAAGTGATTCCATGAATTCTTCTGCATTAGAAACATCATTTTGCCACTCAAGAATTTGTCTAAACCAAGAGAGCTTTTTCTCAAAAGAACTATTCACTTGATTTTCGTCGCCTTCTTTGTAGGCCCAATGCGCCGCAATCCCGTATTCCGCAACTTTGTGCATATCAGAAGTTCGAATTTGCACCTCAAGTGGATCACCTTTTGGACCAATTACGGTCGTATGAAGAGATTGGTACATATTTGCTTTTGGCATGGCGATGTAATCTTTGAAACGCCCTGGCATAGGCTTCCAGCACGTATGAATAATACCCAGAACAGCATAGCAGTCTTTAATGCTGTTTACGACAATACGGACTGCTAGTAAATCGTATATTTCATTAAACTGCTTATGTTGCTTAGCCATTTTGCGATAAATACTGTAAATATGTTTGGGACGTCCAGATATTTCAGCGTCAATCGAAACTTCTTTAACACGTTCTTGAATTTCATCCACCACTTCATGCACAAATCCTTCACGTTCGGCTCGTTTCTTCTGCATCAAGTTCACAATACGATAGTATTGCTGTGGATTTAAATAGCGAAGTGCTGTATCCTCAAGCTCCCACTTAATCGTGGAAATACCAAGACGATGTGCAAGTGGCGCAAAAATTTCAAGCGTCTCATTCGCCTTTTGCATCTGTTTTTCTTTTGGCATGTGCTTCAATGTCCGCATATTATGAAGACGGTCTGCCAATTTAATGAGAATGCACCTTATGTCCTGTGCCATGGCTATCATCATTTTCCGATGATTCTCTGCTTGTTGCTCGCGCTTTGACTTATACTTGATTTTTTTCAGTTTTGTCACGCCGTCGACAAGCATGGCGAGTTCAGGACTGAATTCATCAGAAATTTGCTCAAGCGTTACGTCAGTGTCTTCGACGACATCATGAAGAAAGCCCCCTGCAACTGTAACGGGGTCCACTTCAAGATTCACAAGAATGCCAGCAACCTCAATAGGATGAATAATATAGGGTTCACCCGATTTACGGTACTGGCCTTCATGTGCTTTACGCGCGTATTCATATGCTCTATTAAGATAGGAGAGATCGTCTTCAGACAAATACTGCTCCGCTCTTTCCATCACTTCTTCTATCGTCATCAAATCACCTTGATTACTGTTGGTATATTGCTTCTATTATCGTTAAAAAAAGTCAGCATGTAAAGACATTAAGGGAAAAATGTCGTTTTTCCTATTTGGTAATAACCGGATTACTTCGAAAAAGGTTCATAAAGAGAAAGAGCGTCCGGCAATTCGGACACTCCATTCTTTAGTATGTCATTAACGTAAAAATATCATGACGATCAAGATTTTTACGACCTTCGAGGTATGAAAGCTCAATCATGAAAGCAAGTCCTACTACGACTCCTCCAAGCATTTCTACCAGTTCAATTGTCGCATTAATCGTACCGCCAGTAGCAAGTAAATCGTCTGTAATTAAGACTCTTTGCCCCGGTTTAATAGCATCCTTATGAATCGTAAGGACGTCTTTTCCGTATTCAAGACCATAGTCAACTTTAGCTACTTCACGTGGTAATTTGCCTTCTTTTCGAACAGGCACAAAACCAATACCCAGTATATATGAAACTGGACACCCTACGATGAATCCTCTTGCTTCTGGTCCTACAATAACATCAACATTTTTATCTTTCGCGAAATCTGCAATATCATTCACGACCCCACGATAAGCTTCGCCGTTTTGCATTAACGGAGTGATGTCTTTAAAACGAATACCCTCTTTCGGATAATCTTCAACCACTGCGATATAATCTTTATAATTCATTTACTTAATGGCCTCCTCAGTGCTATTGAAACAATTAACTGATTGATCGAACCAACTTTTCAAAGCATGATAGGAGGAATAGCAAAAATCATTTTCGAGCTTTGCTTTTTCAAGCTTACTCCTATACGTTTTAGAAGAAGTTAATTCAGTTTTGACAGATTGTGGATTTAGTGAAATCAGTCCATTATCCATTGTAACAAAATCTAGCTCAAAAAACACCTCTGACATAAAAGGAACCGTTTCTTTTGACCACCCTTTATGTTTGGCAAGTTTTTCAGCATCTCGTAAATGGAAGCTACCTTTTTTCATCAAGAAAGCATAGAACCATTTAAAATCTTCACGTGACGGTAGTGTTGAGAAGAAATGATCTTCTTCATGTTCAAAAACTGCATACGTTCGATCTGGTAAGCCGCCTGAGCGAAAAAGATTCACGAGATCTTCTTCTAAGTCAGGAAGATCAAGTAGCATCACATACTTTTGCTCAAACGACAAGTCTTGCTCTGATGGATTAGTAACGATATAACTCTTCCATTTATCAAGACCAAGTTTTGATATGGTGTTATTCTGAAATGCAACCATGACAAGCTTATCGAGCGGAAGGGTTTCTAAGCGTTTCTTTAAATCGCGTATGCCACGATAATCAAAAAGCTGCCATTCATTGACTGCGATATCTTTTACAAAAATTTGTGGTTTTCGAAGTCCATTCCATTCATTGACAGCAAGCTGACCAATCACACTTACAGCAGCTCTTGAGGCAATTTCTTCAAAAGCATAGCCAAAATGGAAGCCTACTCCGTCAAGCGTTACGCCATTTTCCTCAAGTCCTACCTTCAGATGATTGTCCTGACTACCAATTCGTCTAATTTGTGATAAATGAACATCTTTAAGCATGACAACTGGTTTCGGATTACTTACACCGAAAGGGGCTAGAAGATTCATTTCTTCAATGGTATCGAGGCTTACATCTTCTACACGACAATGAAGATCGACTTTGGTAAGGGGCGTTAGATCTTCTTCCGTTAACTTTTCCAAAGCCTGATTGTTCAATCTTGATCGCAATTGATCGAGGTATCCCAAATCAATGGTCATGCCTGCTGCCATCGGATGTCCACCAAAATGGGGCAGAATGTCTCTACATTCTGAAAGATTCGCAAACATATCAAACGCTTCGATACTACGAGCGGAACCTTTTGCCACACCTTTTTCTCGGTCAATACTCATTACAATTGTTGGACGGTAATATTTCTCAACAAGGCGAGAGGCAACAATTCCTATAACCCCTGCATTCCACCCTTCTCTTGCAATAATGAGAACGCGATTGCTTTCATCACTTAAATAGTTTGTTTCAACTTCTTCAATCGCTTCTTTCGTCATCGTGTTCACAAGCTCTTGACGGCTTTTATTAAGAGCATCAATATCAGAAGCAAGTTGTTCTGCTAGTAACGGATCATCTGTTGTAAGGAGCTCAACAGCGGGATCTGCACTATCCAAACGTCCTGCAGCGTTTAACCTTGGACCTATCCCAAAACCAAGATGCTCTTCATTTAACTCCTGACCTTTCAATCCACATACGTCCAAAAGCGCTTTAATTCCCGGTTTGCTTGAATTTTGAAGTGCTCGTATCCCCTCACTTGCTAGAAGACGATTCTCATCTTGAAGTGGAACTAAATCTGCAATTGTACCCATGGCTGCAATTTCAAGTAAGTGCCCTGGAATTCGACCAAGTAAGGCATGTGATAATTTAAAGGCAACGCCTACACCAGCCAGTCCCTTAAATGGATAAGTGCAGCCGGGCTTCTTTGGGTTAATCGTCGCATAAGCATCTGGAAGCACAGGTGGTGGCTCATGATGATCAGTAATGATGAGATCAATGCCTATTTCCTTTGCGACTTCAGCCTCATGAACTCCTGAAATACCGGTATCAACCGTTACAATAAGCTCATAGCCGTCTTCTTTTGCCTGCCTAAACGCTGCTTCGTTCGGGCCGTATCCTTCTGTAAATCGATTTGGGATATAGTAATCGAAAGCCGCACCAAGCTCACGTAACGTGTAAACCAAAACTGTCGTACTACTCACTCCATCTGCATCGTAGTCCCCAAAGATGAGAATGCGTTCTTCAGAAGCAATAGCACGTTGAATTCTCTCAACCGCTTCCTTCATCCCGTCCATTAAGAACGGGTCATGATAGGTTAAATTCTCTTTATATAAAAACCTTCTTGCTTCCTCTTCTCCATTGATACCTCGATTCACTAAAAGCGATGCAGCGAGTCGAGAAATTTCAAGTTCACTCTGGAGCCGATCAATGCTTTTTTCATCTGATTCAGCTAGTTTCCAGCGCGTTTTAGATCTTAACATCGAATCACCTCTTAACCTGTTCATTATATATAGTTTACAAAGGTTTGACCATAGTTCAAGAAGAGGAATCTTATTGAAGTGAGTTTATCCCACTAAAAAAAGCCCTGATGCGATCAAGGCTTTCACATTTTTTTATTCCCCGTCAGTACCTGTTCCTTCATCCATCGCTTCTCCATCAAGTGGTGTGTGCACCGCTTTTGTTTCGCTAGCGACCGGCTCAGATTTTAATTTCTCATTTTCTTTTTGTAGCTTTTTAAGTTCTCTTTTCAATTTATAATATTTCACCATCCCGAACCCAAGTACAAGAATGGCGCCCATCAATACCGACCCTAATATAACAAGTACAAGTGGCCAATCAGAAGTGCCAAACACGTAATTGACTTGAACTGGATCTACATTCACAACTGAAAAAACGGCAATAATGAGGGCAAATAAAAGTGCTACGACTAATCCCCACTGTCCCTTCATCTAAATCTACCTCCTCTACTTCAATACCTATTCCGTTAGTCGCTCTTTTTTTCCTTTGGTTCATATGGATTTATATGCACTAACACATCATGAACCTCTTCCTCTTTAAGAAGGCGTTCCTTTACTGCCTTACCGATGTCATGTCCTTCTTTAACAGAAATATCAGGATCTACACCTAACTTAATATCAATAATAACATAGTGCCCATGCTCTCTAGCATAAAACTCATCGAGATTAACAACGCCCGGCATACCATTAATAACTTCCTTATACTCAAACGTATCTTCCTCATGTAAAACATGGTCGAGCGTTGTGTGAATGGAATCAAATCCAAGCTGCACAGCCATTTTTGCAATTAACACCGAAACAAAAATTCCTGCAATAGGATCAGCGTAAATTAACCATGGTAAATGAAGCTTACTTCCTAAAATGGCTCCCGCTATCCCAATCAAAACTGCAATAGAAGAATAAACGTCTGAGCGATGTTCGTACGCATTGACAATCAGCGCATCACTTTTTATCTTTTTACCCAATCGGTACTTATATTGAAACATCACTTCTTTTACAACGATTGAAATCAAAGCACCATATAGCGCAAGCGTTCCCGGAGCCTCGATTGGTTTAAAAATCGCTTTCCCAGAACTAATGCCAATTTCTACTCCCACCAGTAATAACAAAACGGCTACGATAATGGCTGCGATGGACTCTGCTTTTCCATGACCATAAGGGTGGTCTTTATCTGGAGGCAGTTTCGCTGCACGCAACCCTATAAAAACCGCAAACGATCCAGCTACGTCGGAAGCCGAGTGTGCCGCATCTGCGATTAGAGCTCGGCTGTTGGAAATGGAACCTATCACACCTTTTAATACAGCTAGAATAATATTTCCTAGAATACCAACGATCGCTGCAATTTCTGCTTTTCGAAATCGTTCTTCTTTATTCATTTCTCCACCTCTTACAAATCCAATTCATCATCAATATAGCTTTACCCTTATCTCAGGTTCTCACACCCTACTTTGACACGTAAAAGCCATGGCTAGGCCATGGCTTTTCTTCTGAGGTATCCTACCTCTTATACTTCACTTTCAGCAGGAGTGAATTTTTTCTTTTTTAACTGTTTCCCTTTCCATACTGCCCAAAGTTGAGAGGCAATAAAGAGAGAAGAGTAAGTTCCGGCAACGAGTCCAATCAATAGCGCAATCGCGAATGGTCGGATTGCTTCTCCACCAAAGATTGTTAAGGCAGCTGCTGCAAAGACAACTGTAAGAACGGTATTGATCGAACGAGCAAGCGTTTGAACGAGACTTTTGTTCACTACACGTGCTACATCTTCAAATGTCTTTACCTTTTTCTCGAATTTCATATTTTCACGAATACGGTCGAAGGTCACGATCGTATCGTTAATCGAATAACCAACAATGGTTAGCACTGCCGCAATAAATGTAATGTTGACTTCAATCTGCAGAATGCTGAATACAGCAATAATGAAAAATGCGTCATGAAATAACGCCACAATGGCTGCTACGCCTTGAAGCCACTCAAAGCGAATCGCTACGTATAGAATAATCCCAACGGATGCAATGGTAAGGGCAATGAATGCATTCTTAGCTAGATCCACTGCCACATCCGGGGAAACGGTACTAATATTTGGTTCAGCTCCGTAGAGTTCTGTGAAATGATCTTTAATTTTTGCAATCTCGTCTTTCCCAAGCTCATTTTTAAATGCAGCAACCGCCATGTCGCCACCACCTGCAAGCGTGACAGACTCAGGAGCAAATCCAAGATCATCAAATTCTTGGCTTACTTCTTCCGTGGTGAGCTTACTATCAGATTGAAGGTCCACCCGAGAACCACTTGAAAAATCAATACCAAGATTCAAGCCAAAGATCGCAATTGCTAAACCACCAAGAACAATTAATGCAAGTGAAATCGCAAAAAATTTATTCCGATGTTTGACGAAATCAAACTTAGTATCTCTTACTTTAGAGCTCATCGATTTCACTCTCCTTTACGCCAAAAAGTCCGGGCTTCTTATTCAGTGCCCTGCTCTTGACCCATAGGCCGAGAAGAATTCGAGAACCCCACACGGCAGTCAAAAAGCTAACGACGATACTTGTGATCAACATAACCGCAAATCCTTTAACTGAGCTTGTACCATAAGCGAATAAAACACCAGCTGCAATTAACGTGGTAATGTTCGCATCAAAAATCGTTGTAAAGGAACGTCTTCCTCCAGCTTTAAAAGCTGACATAACCGATTTACCTGAACGCAATTCCTCTTTGATCCGTTCATAAGTAATAATGTTTGCGTCAACCGCCATACCGACACCGAGTATTAACGCGGCAATTCCCGGAAGAGTTAACACAGCATGCATCCAGTTAAACACAACAAGAATCAGATAAATATATACGCTTAAAGTAACAACAGCAATTGCCCCAGGTAAACGATAATAAAACAGCATGAATAAGAAAATTAAGCCGATACCAATAAATCCAGCCATGACTGTTTTATCAAGAGATTGCTCTCCAAACTGCGCGCCAACTGAAGTTGAATAAATTTCATCAAGCTTAACTGGTAGCGAGCCTGCATTTAACAGATCTTGTAAATTCTCAGCTTCTTCTAACTGAAATGGCGGTCCCGATATGATGACCGTATTTTGAGAAAGCACTTCATTAACAGCTGGATCCGAAATGAATTTCTGCTCATCAGCTGGTTTTGTTACTTCCTCTTTATATGAATCGCCTTCTTCATAATCAAGCCAGATGACAAGTCGGTTTTCCGGTGGAGGCAACTGACTAATTTCTCGCGTAATGTTTGCAAATTGTTCAGGTTTTTTTAATGTTACCTGAACGACTGGCTGATTGTTATCAAATACAACCTTTGCCGCTCCTTCTTTGAGATCAGCACCACTCATCTTCTCTTCGTCGTCCGTCGTACGGAAAGTTAACTCCGCCTGGGTAGACAAAAGTTCACGTGCCTGATTCTGATCCTTCACTCCAGCAAGCTGCACGCGAATGCGATCATCGCCTTCGATTGTAATGCGAGGTTCTGAAACCCCAAGTACGTTAATACGCTTGTACAGGGCACTTACTGTACTGTTTAACAAATCCTGACTAAGTTCCTGCCCCTCTTGAGCTGGTTCTACTTCATAAAGAACTTCAAATCCACCTTGTAGGTCAAGACCTAATTTAATGTCTTTTGTAACACCCATGACGGTTGTTCCAATTAACCCGCCAAGCAAAAGGACGATCAGAAAGAACGCTACGATCCGGCCTTTTTTCACCATAAAAAAAACTCCTCTCTAAACCCCCAACATTCTTGCTTATGTAAATCGTATAGCACACAATACTAGCTATTATATCGAATGATGAATTTTTCTGTCAATTTCAGTCTTTTTTAGACCTTACTTTCAAAGGTTTTTGTTCCTTTATAGGCATGAATGGTTAACCAATTCATATATTCATTGACGGATAAACGCATAATTTCGTTCACCAATTGATGCAACTTCATTTCTCCAAGTTCATTGTTTTTTTCAAAACGTGCAAGGAGACACTCCCAGATTTCGTCCATAGTCGCCCCACTATATCCTAACAATAGAAATTCGTCCCGTTTGCTTTCAAGTGCTGGGGATACTTCTTTCTTCCACTCATTCATCACTCGGTCTCCTCCCTTATCATTATCTTCCAATCACCAATAATCATCCAAACACTAAAGAAACAGCATCCGGTCTCACTTAAAAAATCGAATAAATTGCCGCGCCTACTCCAAGCCCTGCAATAATGACGCCAGTTAGGATGGATAGAAAGGCATATTTAAAACGAATTGCAAACAAAGCCGCAGCAACACAGGCGCTATAGGCTCCTGTCGTCGGAAGCGGGACAGCTGTAAACAAAATCAGCCCAATTGCGCCATACTTATCAACGTTCTTACTTTTGTTAATCGTTCTGTGATAAAGCCAATCATAAAACCGTTTATACCACTTAAATTTCATCAACCAATTACTTAACGGATGAAAAAGAAGAAGTAACGGAATAATCGGTAACGCATTTCCTAGAAGGCTCAGCGAGAAAGCCTTAAAAAATGAAAAGTCAAACGTATACGCAAGAGGAATTCCACCTCTTAATTCTAATATTGGAAGTGCAGAAATCACAACGACAATCACTTCCTGAGGTAGAAAACTAAGGTTCTCTACAACAAACTGTTTAATTTCTTCTTTCATTAAAACACTCCTATATGCCTGTCATGCTTTGTCCCCTAATAAGCATATACATAGTGATAAAAAATATCTAGACTTTTCTACAATTTCTCAGGTGTATTCTGGATAGAAAGTAGGGTGTATATGTCAAAGCAAACCTTTCTTAGAGGGACACTGTTTCTCATCTTAGCTGGGTTAATCACAAAGGTATTAGGATTTATTAACCGTATAGTGATGGTTCGTGTGATGGGAGAAGAAGGTGTCGGTCTGTATATGATGGCTGTTCCTACATTAATTTTAACCATCACGTTAACACGTATGGGGCTACCGGTGGCAATCTCAAAAATGGTAGCTGAAGCAGATGCCGAAGGGAATCGTCAGAAGATTAAACAGATATTAATTGTCTCACTTTCCATTACCACTGTTCTTAGCGTTATATTTACGACGATGATGATCGTTGCAGCGCCTTTTTTGTCAAAAGAGGTGTTCACAGATGAACGGACCTTCTATCCTCTTGTTGCCATAGCTCCAGTTGTCTCAATCGTCGCACTTTCCTCCGTGCTAAGAGGGTATTTCCAGGGATTACAGAACATGAGGCCGTCTGCTTACTCTCAAGTAATTGAACAGATCGTACGCATTTGCCTCGTGGCAGTTCTTACAGGAGCGTTTTTACCTTATGGTGTTGAATATGCTGCTGCAGGTGCAATGATTTCCGTAGTTCTCGGAGAACTAGCTTCACTTCTATTTATGTTTTCAATGTTTAAAATGAAGAAGCGAGTAAAAGTTAGAAGCGGTTTTTTCACTTATTTAAAAGGGGGCAGAGAAACTTTTAACAACTTAATGAGTATATCTTTGCCTACAACTGGAAGCCAGCTCATTGGTTCTCTATCTTATTTTTTTGAACCAATTATGGTAGCCAGAAGTCTTGCGATCGCTGGAGTTGCCACTACGCTGGCTACTAAACAGTATGGTCACTTAACCGGGCTCGCGATCCCACTTTTGTTTCTTCCAACTTTCATCACCTATTCTCTACAAGTTTCGCTCGTTCCCGCTATTAGTGAAGCACATGCTCAGAAGCAGTATAAACAAATTCAACATCGGTTAAGTCAAGCAATCCGATTATCAATGGTAGCTGGTGGACTTTCGGTCGTCATCACTTATATCTTTGCCGTTCCACTAATGGATATCATGTACAACGCCCCTCATGTCGCCATTTATGTACAAGTTATGGCGCCTTTCTTTTTCTTCTATTATTTTCAGGGGCCGCTTGCAGCGGCTCTTCAAGCATTAGATTTAGCCAAGGCTGCTATGATCAATAGTTTTATTGGCGCAGGAGTTAAACTGCTCGCCATCTTCTTTCTTGCTTCTCGACCTGAGTTAGGCATTATGGGAGCTGCCCTTGCCATTGTTATTGGAATTCTACTTGTCACCCTTCTCCACTTCGCTACTCTTGTAAAAGCGATCGGGTTTTCACTTGTTGTAAGTGATTTTTTAAAAGGGGTAACATCCATTATGGTAACTGGATTTATCGGACATTTTCTGTATCAAACCTTCTCTTCGTCTTCTTCTGACATACCAGGAACAATATTAGCTATCTCTGTCACATCGATCATTTATATTGTGATTTTACTACTGTTTGGACTTATTAATCGACATGATTTAAGAAGAATGCCTTTCATTGGTAAATTCATTCGCTGAATGTTTAACTAAAATCATCTAGCCAAAAAGTAACCGTTACGGTTACTTTTTCTCATTCTTTAAATCAATAAAAAAACTTCCATTTTTATGGAGAGAACAAAATGAAATCCGCTTTATATCTTTATGGCCCACTTTTCTAAGTTCTTGTCTAAGCCATAGCGCTGTTTTTCCAATTCGCTCAAGATGTTCCTCCTGAACTTTTCCATCTAGAATCAGGGGAAGAGGCATTAAGGTTGCCGGCTCTTCTTTTTTGTTATCTTCTTCTTTTTTAATAACCGAAAGCTTTCCAGAAGGTTCAAGGATTGCAAATTCAACATCTGAGACAGATGCAATGTTGTTCTCTCTCAATTGAATCAGGAGATCATCAAAGTTATAGCGCTGTTTTTTCATCTCGGTTTCATCAATTTTGCCTCGATCGATTAATACGGAAGGTTTACCATCCACTATTTCACGTACTTTTTCACTTTTTAGTGAAACAAAAGCCATAAGGATCTGTATTAATACAAGCACAATCATTGGAACAATTGTATTTAGCATGGGTGTCTGTGGATCTTCTATAGACATCACAGCAAGTTCTGCAATCATGATCGAAACAACAAAATCAAGAATGCTTAACTGACCGATTTCTCGTTTGCCCATCACTCTAAAAACAAAGATAATGACAAAATATAAGACGAGCGTTCTTAAAATAATGGTCATGTATTCCATCCTTAATCCCTCCCTTCGAGCTTGTTTTATTTAGTTTAACCACCTTTCCTTTCTACATGAGGGAATGTATTGGAAATGGGATAGACGTTCATAAAACAATAGCAAAAAAACTTCCCTAGTAGTAGGGAAGTAAGTATCTGAAATAAATATAGAAGGTACTAATAACAAGCGAAATAAATACGACCGGTATACCGATTTTAAGAAAAGCGATAAACTTCACTTCTTGTTTATCTTTGAGCGCAAGCCCAGCTACAACGACATTTGCGGAAGCTCCGATTAAGGTTCCATTGCCGCCAAGACAGGAACCCAACGCAAGGGACCACCACAATGGATCCAGATTTGTCATCCCATAGCCCGAAAATTCTGTGATCACCGGGATCATGGCTGCGACAAATGGAATGTTATCTAAAAAGGCAGATAGAATGCCTGCTCCCCATAAAATCACAAGGGAAGTCTTTGGCAAATCACCGTCTGTATATAATAGGATGCCTCTAGCAACTTCATCGATAATCCCTACTTCCTCTAATCCACCAATAAGGATAAATAGACCCATAAAGAAAAATAGCGTAACCCATTCAATCGATTCGAAAACTTCTTCCACCTTGTGTTCTTTTTGGGTAATCAATAATAAAAGAACAGCTCCTGCCATCGCAATATTTGTCAATTCAGTATGTAGAATGGGATGTAGGAGAAACCCCGCTATGGTCATTAAAAGCACAGCTGAAGACTTATAAAGCAGCGGCCCTTTTTTTAAATACTGATTGGCATCAATTTTCAATAAAGACTGGCGATGCGAATCATCTACAGTTAGTCTCTTACGGAAGAAAAATAACAGTGCTGTAATAATCACCGCATAAATCACCACGACAATAGGGGCAAGGTTGTAAAGGAAATCATTAAACTCAAGATGATCAACCGCTTGACCAATCATAATGTTGGGGGGGTCACCGATTAAAGTCGCCGTGCCACCTATATTGGAAGATAAGATGACGGTTACTAAAAATGGCGTGCTTGTAATTTTCAATATTTTTGTCAGAGTAAGCGTAATCGGAACAAGAAGAAGAACTGTGGTGACGTTATCTAATAGTGCCGATCCAACTGCAGTTAACGTACCAATAACAGCAAGAAGTGGCAACGGTTTTCCCTTTACTTGTTGTGCAAGCTTAATCGCAATATATTCAAACAACCCATTTTGACTTGTTATGGAAACGAGAATCATCATTGAAAACAAGAGGGCGATCGTATTCCAATCTACGTGGTTCATAAACGCTGAATCAGTCGTTGTAATTCCCGCGAGTAACATGAGTAATCCGCCACCACAGGCCACGATCGCACGATTGATTTTTTCTGTAATAATACCTATATAAGCAAGAACAAATATGGTGAGCGCAATCATCATGTCCAATCCATACTGCCCCTTCCCTGTCCTGTTTCTAACATCGTATGACGGGCTGTCCGAATTCATGAATAGACTTCTATTTCATTCTTCGTCGAATACAATGTACAAACTATCTCGTTTTAAGGGGGATGAAAATGAGATCCAAACATGCACTCTCAAGTATGGGATCGGGCTTACTAACAATTATTGTTATCGTCCTTGCAACTAGTGTCCTTTTTTCATTAATTCTTCGTTTCACTTCGGTATCTGAGCAAGGAATGAATCCGTTCATTATTGTGGCCACAGTCATCGCCTTCTTTATTGGAGGGTTTATCTCTGGCGGAAAAGGTGGCGAACGCGGATGGCTACTTGGTGGAGGAACAGCTTGTATGTATATCATCCTCCTCTTTCTTATTCAATATTTAGGTTATCGCGTAAACATGAACCTTGAGCAACTCCTTTATCATGCTGGCTACGGTCTCATATGCGTTCTTGGAGGAATCATAGGGGTTAATGTCAAAGGAGGAAATCATCGCGAAGCATAAAAATAGAGCGCCCTCCTCTGAGGACGCTCTTCTTATTACTTGCTATACTCAGTAATTGACTCGCGGATAGCCGCTCGATCAAACACCATTTTTGTACCGTCAGTTGTACGGATTGTAATTGTACCTTCGTCCATTGCATCGATAATGCCGTGCATTCCTCCGATGGTAACAACTTTATTCCCTTTTTCTAGGCTTGCTTGCATTTCTTTTGTTTTCTTTTGACGCTTCTGTTGCGGGCGAATCAAAAGGAAATAGAAAATCGCAAACATTAATAGAAGCGGGACTAAATTCATTAACGTAGAACTCATAATCTTTTCACCCCTTTCTAGCAGTTACACAATCTATGGATTAAAAGTTTTTCGCATTTGGCTTATTAAACCCATACTGCTCAAAAAACTCAGCCTTAAAGTCTAGAAGACGGTCATCCATAATCGCCTGTCTAACTTGCTTCATCAAGTTTAACAGAAAATAAAGGTTATGGTAAGTCGTTAATCGAAAGCCGTATGTTTCATTCGATTTCACAAGATGGCGAATATACGCTCTTGAGTAATTTCGACAAACGTGACAATCACAATTTTCATCAAGTGGACGGAAGTCGCGTGCATATTTTGCATTTCGAACCACAAGGCGACCGTTACTTGTCATCAAAGTTCCATTACGGGCAATCCGAGTTGGAAGCACACAATCGAACATATCCACTCCCCGAATCGCACCATCTATAAGAGAATCGGGTGATCCAACCCCCATGAGATAACGAGGCTTCTGAGATGGAAGATGAGGCGTCGTAAATTCAAGAACACGATTCATAACGTCTTTTGGTTCCCCAACGGAAAGACCGCCAATCGCATAGCCTGGAAAATCAAGCGACACTAGATCTTCAGCGCTTTGCTTTCTCAATTCTTCATACTCTCCACCCTGAACAATACCGAATAATCCTTGAATATCTTTTCGTTCATGAGCTGTTAAACAACGCTCTGCCCATCGACTTGTCCGCTCGACAGAACTCTTCATATAGTCAAATTCGGCTGGATAAGGGGGACACTCATCGAATGCCATCATAATATCTGAACCAAGGGCATTTTGAATTTCCATCGCTCCTTCTGGAGAAAGGAAGAGTTTTTCACCACTCAAATGATTACGGAAATGCACGCCTTTTTCTTCAATTTGTCTAAGATCACTTAGACTAAATACCTGGAAGCCACCGGAATCGGTGAGGATGGGCTGATCCCAGTTCATAAACTTATGGAGACCACCTGCTTCTTTGACTATATCATGTCCTGGACGAAGCCAGAGGTGATAGGTATTACTAAGAATAACTCCCGCACCCATTTCTTTTAATTCTTCCGGACTCATCGTTTTAACTGTTGCAAGCGTTCCAACTGGCATAAACATCGGCGTTTCAAACGTTCCATGTGGCGTATGCAGTTTACCAAGACGTGCACCACTTTGTTTACAGGTTTTAATTAATTCATAGCGGATTGGTTCCGTCATTTCTTCGTGCTCCCTTCCAAAATCAACATTGCATCACCAAAACTGAAGAATCGGTACTCTTCTTCAACGGCCGTACGATAAGCGGAAAGCACAAAATCTCTTCCCGCAAGGGCGCTTACGAGCATGATCAATGTTGACTGAGGCAGGTGGAAGTTTGTAATCAGTCCATCAATTGCTTTAAACGTATAACCCGGGTAAATAAAAATTTCAGTCCAACCAGATGCTTCTTCAAAACGACCATCATGAGATGATGCTACAGTTTCTAGCGTTCTTGTTGAAGTAGTTCCTACTGAAATGATGCGACCACCATCTTCTCGTACACGATTCAACAGATCCGCCGTCCCCTTAGTCAGTTGATAAAATTCCCCATGCATTTCATGCTCAAGAATATTATCGACAGAAACTGGCCTGAACGTGCCTAGCCCAACATGAAGCGTAATAAATGCTATATGAACACCTTTTTTTTCAAGACGCTCAAGCATTTCCTCTGTAAAATGCAAGCCTGCAGTAGGAGCTGCAGCAGATCCCCTATGCTTTGCAAAAACGGTTTGATATCGCTCTTGATCATCTAGCGTTTCTGTTATATACGGGGGAAGTGGCATTTCGCCAAGCTGATCGAGGATTTCATAAAAAACGCCTTCATACTTGAATTCTAATACTCGTCCACCATGTTCAAGTGACTCTTTACATACAGCTGTAAGACGTCCATCACCAAATGAAATGACAGTGCCTGGCTTCACTCGCTTGGCAGGTTTTACGAGCGTCTCCCATTCGTCTTCTTCCATTTGCTTAAGAAGGAGAACTTCAATTTTGGCCCCAGTTTCTTCTTTTGAACCATATAATCTTGCTGGCATGACACGCGTATCATTCAATACAAGACAATCACCCGGTTGGATATAATCCTCCAGGTTTGAGAATTCTCTATGATGAAGCTTTTGCTCTGCAGGATCTAGTACCATCAAGCGCGATTTTGTCCGTTCTTTTAACGGGGTTTGCGCAATCAAACGTTCGGGAAGTTCAAAATCAAAATCATTTACGTTCATTTTTTTCACCACTATTTCTAAAATGTGTTCAACTTTATTGATTTTACCACAGCTCGACCGGTCTGCGCACCCTCAAGGGGCAGTTCCCCACCCACCAGTTTATTACTGGTGGGTGGACAACTACCCCTTATCTGAACTTACCTATAATAAAAAAGAGTAGTGACAGGATTATACTAACCACAATAGAAGTAACAATCGGAAAAAAGAAGGTTGTATTTCCTCTTTTAAATACCAGATCACCCGGTAATTTACCAACAAAGGACCACAAAACCCCAATAGCTAAAAAAGCGAGCCCTAACACGATAAATAGCTTTGAAATGCCCATTGTTATTCGGGAACCTCCATGCCAAAGTGTTCGTACACTTGATGTGTCACCATACGTCCACGAGGAGTTCGCTGAAGAAAGCCAATTTGAAGCAGGTAAGGCTCATATACATCTTCAATCGTATGACTTTCTTCTCCAATGGTAGCAGCAATCGTATCCACTCCCACTGGCCCGCCGCGAAATTTTTCGATAATCGCTAACAGAAGCTTGTGGTCAATATGATCGAGTCCAAGCGGATCCACTTGCATCATTTCAAGCGCCTGTGCAGCAAGCGAAGATGAGATCACCCCATCCCCTTTTACTTGAGCAAAATCTCGCACCCGTTTTAACAAGCGATTGGCAATTCGTGGCGTGCCGCGTGAACGACGTGCTAGCTCAATCGCTGCATCCTGGTCCATTTCCACATTAAATATATCAGCTGTTCTCAAAATAATGGTTTGCAATTCATTTTCTAAATAATATTCAAGCCTGCTCAGAACACCAAAACGATCTCGTAAAGGAGCTGTTAATAATCCAGCTCTAGTCGTCGCCCCAACAAGCGTGAATGGCGGTAAATCCAGTCGAACCGACCTGGCTGTTTCTCCCTTACCAATGACAATATCCAAACAATAATCCTCCATTGCGGGATAGAGCACTTCCTCTACACTTCTCGGAAGACGATGAATCTCATCAATAAATAACACATCCCCCGGTTCTAGCGCCGTTAAAATAGCGGCTAAGTCGCCAGGACGTTCAATGGCAGGTCCTGAAGTTGTGCGCAAGTTCACTTCCATTTCATTTGCAATGATGGCAGATAGAGTCGTCTTACCGAGACCTGGAGGACCGTATAACAACACATGATCTAGAGGTTCTTCTCGCATTTTTGCCGCTTCAATAAATACTTCAAGATTTCGCTTTACTTTTTCTTGTCCAATATACTGACTTAATCGCTGAGGACGGAGGCTATACTCTACGGATGCGTCGTCGCCGACCTGCTCTCCGGAAAGAATTCGTTCTTCCACGTTACTCCCTCCTTATTGCTTCAGCATAAGCTGAAGGGCTTTCTTAATATACTGATCGGTTGTTAGCGTTTCTTCTAGTAGTTTGGGTTTAACCTTCTTAATTTCTCGCTCGGCGTATCCCAGTGCCTTCAAGGCTTCTAGCGCTTCATCAAGTTCATGAGCGCCCTCTTCTTGCACCTCGTCAACAGCAAATAACCCTTCAACTGGGGCTCCAAATCCTTTCAGCTTTCCTTTTAGATCAAGGATAATTTGACGGGCGGTTTTCTTCCCTACACCTGGAAACTTCGTAAGGAATTTTTCATCTTCCATCTCGATCGCACTCACCACTTTATCAGGTTCACCTGTTGCTAAGATCGCAACAGCTCCTTTAGGACCAATTCCTGATACGTTCAAAAGTTTCTCAAATAAAAGGCGCTCTTCTCGAGTCGGAAAACCATAAAGGGCAATTAAATCTTCTCTCACATAATGGTGCGTGTAAATTTGTATCGCTTGATTTCGATATTTCTGAAACTCGAATGGGTTACCACAATAGATTTTATAGCCAATCGAGTTGGACTCCACTACAATGTATTCTGTATCAATATATTCAACCGTGCCTTTAATATATTCAATCAAAGCTACTCTCTCCCCTGTACATACGAACATGTATTTCTATCTCTCCATTCTACCATAAAAAACATGAAAAGCGGAGCGGGCCTGTTCAAATCTGCAGGATGTTGGAGCCCAAGAGATTGAGACGCTTTTTGTCTCATTCGATTGGGTGAAACAGCCGGAAGATTTGGCCCGCGCAGCTAGACATGAAAAGCGGAGACGAGCGTTTAGAAACGAAGAGATTGGAGCTCTTGAATTAGAACACGCTTTTTGTGTTCTTGTGAAAGAGCGAAATATCGTAGTTTCTGCGAGTCGCAGCTAGACATAGAAAGCGGAGCGGGCCTGTTCAAATCTGCAGGATGTTGGAGCCCAAGAGATTGAGACGCTTTTTGTCTCATTCGATTGGGTGAAACAGCCGGAAGATTTGGCCCGCGCAGCTAGACATGAAA
>NZ_JAIVKU010000003.1 GCF_020524165.1 Guptibacillus hwajinpoensis | reverse complement strand
AAAAGCGGAGACGAGCGTTTATGAAACGAAGAGATTGGAGCTCACGAGAACTGTTTATTAAATGCAAAAACCCGCCCTACTGGACAGGTTCGCTTTTAATTTTCGTAAAAGATTGAATGACATCTTCAAACTGGTACCATGACTCGACTGGAATGCCTTCTAACAGCTGCTCCCGCCTCTGACTTTCAAGCTTACCTACGTCGATTTGGAAAAACGTCTGAATGACTTTCTCATCGGCAGGATCACCATCAAAAATGGTTAAAACACCGTCTTCTGTTAGACCAAAGTGTCCATTTTGTTTACTAGCCGGTGAAATATCTTCAAAACTTCGCTCAAAAACCATTTTACCTTCTTCCTGATCAACAAGTTGCCAGTCTGCATATTGACTCCACAAATCTTCCATCGCCCAAATCGTTTCATATACAGATCGTTTTGTGGTCACACCATCTGCGTAATTTGTTCGCAACTCAACTTCAATGATTAACGGTCCTTCCGCTTGCCCAGTCTCTGTTTTTACCGTTAACCCGTTTTCAGGGGAGAACGCCTCAACGGAGTTTCCACCAAAGACCACTAGACAACCTATGAGAATGAGTGGATAAAGGTTTTTCATATGTTTACAACACCTTTCTTCCATATACAAGAAGTTCATGCCGTTAGCGTTTCCAATTTAGCAGTCTGTATGCATCAAAAAAGCTACAGACTATCTGTAGCTTACAATTGCTCATAAACCTCATCATTAATTTCTGCATTATGATAAACTTCTTGAACATCATCATTATCTTCAAGTTGGTCAATGAGCCTCACCATGCCAATCCCATCCTTGTCTTCTAATGGGGTATACGTTTCTGGAATCATCGTTATTTCAGCGGATGAGAATGTCAAACCGTTCGCTTCTAAATGCTGTTTAACATCCTGGAAATCTTGTGGATTTGTATAGATCTCATAGGTTTCTTTCGTCGTTTCCATTTCTTCTGCACCGGCTTCAATGACCTGAAGCATTAAATCTTCTCCATCAAGTTCGTTTTCTGAGCGATCTATGATCAGAAGGCCTTTCCGATTAAATAAAAAGGAGACACAGCCATTTTCGCCCATATTCCCTCTATTTTTACTAAATGCATGCCGTACATCAGCCGCAGCACGATTTTTGTTATCTGTTAGTAATTGAACCATAATGGCTGCTCCCCCTGGTCCGTAGCCCTCATATGTTACATTTTCGTATTGCACACCGTCCAGGTCGCCTGTTGCTTTTTTTATCGCACGATCAATGTTATCGTTTGGCATATTTGATGATTTTGCCTTATCAATAGCAAGCCTTAAGGAAGGATTTGTTTCTGGATCGCCTCCTCCTTGCTTTGCAGCGACAAATATTTCTTTAGCTAACTTCATAAATACTTTTCCACGTTTTGCATCCTGTGCGTTTTTTCTCCGCTGAATATTTTTCCATTTGGAATGTCCTGCCATGTTGAAGAACTCCTTTCAAATGAACTGATTCCTCAACTTTAACATAGGAATCATTTGAGAAAAAAATGTTCTGCATATGTAAACGAGAGGGCTCATGCCCCCTCGCTATTTTCTTTATTTGTTATTTTCAAATGGTCGTTTTGCAGCATTTCCAATATCATTTAGGATGGCATTGACATCAGACTGAACTTCTTCAAAACCATTGCCATCTGCTAGACGATTGTTCACATCACCCATGCGGCCAAATACATCTTCGTCTGTTGATATGGAAATATTTTTCTGCTTCGTCACTTTCGCTACTTCGCTACGAACTTTATCCTTTACATCTACATCATTTTTGTCGTTTGTATCAACGCCAATCATAATCTGATCTCCGTATACGATAACACGAGAGTCATCCACGTTTTTAAGCTTATTGATACGCTTCGCAAGACGTTTAGACAACTCATTGTCATAACCGGAATAATTATCATCGGTTCGCATGTAACCTGGCCCATTCATCCCATTACGTTTATCAATTTGCTTTTGATCCGGGGCTTTAACACCATTTGCATAATCGCGATCAATCATGTCTGTAACGGCACCTTCTCGGTAGTCACCGTTATTATTTTCACTTGTGTAATACCCAATCGGACGTGTGGAATCATTATAACGAGTATCCATCGCCTCATTATTAGCCGTACACCCAATTAACCCACCTGCAAGCATCATCGTAGAAAGCGTTAGTATCGTTTTTCTCAAATTTAAAACCTCCTTTCACCTTTAGAATGTGAGGAGGCTTATGTTTTTAATCTGTTAGTTCTAGGTAACAATGGTACCTATTAAAGAACATGACGAATGAATTCAGCTCGTTTTGAATGCTGTTGCGCTGTTTTCACTAACAGCTCGTTTCTTCCACTAGGATTCACTAACCATTCCCGGTAAAAATCGGCAGGATAGGCAAGAAGTTTTCTGAGAAAAGGGTTTTCAATACATTGACGGAGCGAAAAAATATGCGATTCTCTCCATTCTTCTAGGGACCAATCACAGTAAGGCAGCATTCGGTTTAACATCTGTAAATAATCATATTCACGTGGTGCATAGCTAACCAGATCACCATCAATCAAGCGTAATTGATCACGATTAAATATAAAATTATGGTGCGCAGGGTCACCGTGAACAATGTAGTGGTGGCGTAATGCAGTTTGTTCAAGTCGTTCTACTTCTATCATCTCGGAGACAACTTTTTCACCAACCGACAAATAAAAACAAATAAGCTTTTCCTGCTCAAGAGGAAACACGTTAGTTGCGATCTCTTGTTTAAAACGAAGGAAGCGGTTCGTCCACTTTCGATTAAGCGAGACGGTTGGAATTGAATCGCTTATCATTCCCTCAACTTCTTCATGAAAATGAGCAATTTTCTCCATTGCAAGAAGACGATCTTCCTTATATGCATAATTAAGCGCTCGTCCTTGTATTGCTTTCATGCATGCAAACGTCAGTCCACCACTTTCTTTTACCCATTCGCCATCTGAGAAAGGAAGATAAGGAACAAATGAAGATACAGCCGACGAAATTTCGATTTGCTTTAGTATGGTCTCTTTTCTTTCCGCCGCTTTTAGAAAAACAGCCTCTCCTTTGTTAGAAGTAGCTCTCCAAACAAGGGAATTAACTGGATTGATTTGGAGAAAAAAAGGGCATATCCCCTTTAGGATAGCCCCCTCCCTATTATTAGCGTGATTCCGCATAGCTACTTTCCATTCCCATATAATCCATCATAGGAGCTTTATTCGCTCCCTGAACGTATCCAGGGTTTGCATATGGCGCCATTTGTTGATAAGGGGAGACTTGACTCCCTCCACACCCACAGTTATGCTGCTGATACATCGGCTGATTTGGATAGCCAGGAGGCATCATCATTCCACCTACATTTTGATTTGGATAACCATATGCGCCCATCACAGCTTCTGGATATTCTTCATTGCCTTTATGAGCATATGGCGTCATTCCATTACCATACCCATTCATTGAGGCTCCAGCTACGTTCTCATTTGGATTTCCCCATGACTGCATCCCTGCTACTGACCCTGGTCCACTGTTTCCTTTTTGACCGTAGCCTTCATACGCTCCAGCTACGTTCTCGTTTGGATTTCCCCACGACTGCATGCCTGCTACTGACCCTGGTCCATTGTTTCCTTTTTGACCGTAGCCTTCATACGCTCCAGCTACGTTCTCGTTTGGATTTCCCCACGACTGCATGCCTGCTACTGACCCTGGATAGCCTCCATTATTCCCTTTTTGACCGTAGCCTTCATATGCTCCAGCTACATTCTCATTTGGATTCCCCCACGACTGCATCCCTGCCACTGACCCTGGATAGCCTCCATTATTCCCTTTTTGACCGTAGCCTTCATATGCTCCAGCTACATTCTCATTTGGATTCCCCCATGACTGCATCCCTGCCACTGACCCTGGTCCATTGTTTCCTTTTTGACCGTAGCCTTCATACGCTCCGGCTACGTTCTCATTTGGATTTCCCCATGACTGCATCCCTGCCACTGACCCTGGATAGCCTCCGTTGTTTCCTTTTTGACCGTAGCCCTCATACGCTCCAGCTACGTTCTCGTTTGGATTTCCCCACGACTGCATCCCTGCCACTGAGCCTGGATAGCCTCCGTTGTTTCCTTTTTGACCGTAGCCTTCATACGCTCCAGCTACTTCAGAGCTTTCTTCGCTCATTCCATAATTGTTCATGTTTGCTCCAGCTACATTTTGATTCGAATTTTCGTAAGCTCCTGCAACGTTTTGGTTGTTAGGATAGCCCATTTGTGCCCCACCTACAGAAGATGGGTAGCCCGGATAACCACCGTTGTATTCTTTATTCGCATAGCTAGTCGTTCCGGCTACGTTACTCGGATATCCTTGATTCATTTGCTTTGGCGGAGGAGGCATTTCCATCGATGAAGATTCATACTCACTTAGTACTTCCTCATCATTCATAGGATAAAATAAATTCTCTGCTTTATTTGCTTTTTCAACAGGTTTCTTTTCAGCAACTTTTTTCGCTTTCTCGATCGGTTTTTTCTCCGCTGCTTTTTTCTCTTCAACTTTCTTTTCAGGCTTTGTTTCTTTTGGCTTTACTTTCTTAGGTTTTTCTTCCTGAGGCATCATATTCATATTCATGTTCATATTTAAACCCATGTTTAACTCATTGTTGATCGGCATCGTCATAGCCGGTTTTTCTTTTGGCTTCATCGGCGCTTCTTTTTTCTTAGGCATTTCTTTTTTCATTTCTTTAATTGGCATTTCTTTCTTTTTAACTGGAACACCACCAGATGGTATTTTCACTTTCATACCTGGCATAATCATATTAGGATTCTTGAGCTGCGTATTAACAGCTTTTAATTGTTCAAAATCAACACCATATTTTTTAGCGATTTTCCATAACGTATCGCCTTTTTGAACGACATGTATTTTCAACCTAAAAAACTCCCTCCTGTAATCAGTACAATGAAATTCAGTACAGTGTATGCATGACTGGGCAGATTGCTACCTTTTTAAAAGGGTAAGATCATCACATTAATATGCAGGAGAGAGTGTGCCTATGAGTGATGGAATTGATTAAGATCAAAAAAAAAGGAATCAAACTTAACGTTTGATTCCTTTTTTTTAGGCACGATCAAGCATACGATTCAACGCTTGATTTGCGTAATAAGCTGTTTCTTCCTCTACTTTAATTTGATTGGTTTTCTTTCCCTGCTGAATCTCCTCAAGCGCCCAAAGTAGATGCGGTAAATCAATACGATTCATCGTTAAGCATGGGCACATGTTTGGGTTTAAGGAGACAATCGTCTTATCTGGATGTTGCTGAATGATACGGTTAACCAGATTCATTTCCGTTCCAATCGCCCATTTTGACCCAGATTTCGCCTGTTCGATCGTCTCAATAATCATTTTTGTAGAGCCGGAGAAATCCGAGCGTTCCACTACGTCAAAACTGCACTCAGGATGAACGATGACATTCATACCTGGAAAACGCTGTCTTACATCTTCTATATTTTCAACAGTAAATTTCTCATGGACAGAGCAATGACCTTTCCATAATATCACTCTAACTTTTTCATCATCGCCTTCGTATTCTAGCGTATCCGTAATCGGATCCCATACGGCCATTGCTTCTAAAGGAACACCAAGTTCATAAGCGGTATTTCTTCCGAGATGTTGATCTGGTAAAAACAATATACGTTCTTTCTGAGTAAAGCTCCAGTCCACCATCGCCATTGCATTAGAGGATGTCACTGTTGCGCCTCCATTTTTCCCAACAAACGCTTTTATCGCAGCCGTTGAATTGACATACGTTAAAGGAAGAAGTGTATCACCAAAACGTGATTGAAGCTTTGTCCAGGCGCGCTCTGTTTGATGAATATCAGCCATGTCTGCCATTGAACAACCTGCTCGTATATCAGGAAGAATCACTGTTTGATGGTCTTCTGTTAAAATATCAGCGGTTTCAGCCATGAAATGAACCCCACAAAACACGATCGCTTCTGCTTTTTTATTTCGCGCAGCTAACTGTGCAAGTTGAAGAGAATCTCCAGTATCATCTGCAAACTGAACAACTTCATCTTTTTGATAATGATGAGCCGGAAGATATAGCCTTTCTCCCATCTCTGCTTTAATTACTTCGACCCTCTTTACCATCTCTTCTTCTGATAAGTTTTTATAGTGTTCGGGTAGTCCAGGCTTCGTTAAGGCATTTAAAATACTCATTTTATAATTCCCCTTTCATGCGTAAGCTAATATCAAGGCTTTGAACAGAATGAGTCAAACAACCTAGTGAAATCATGTTAACCCCTGTTTTCCGAAAAGATGCTAGGTTATCAAGCGTAATACCCCCTGAAGCTTCCGAGATCAGCGGTTCAGGAACTAATTTCGTGTACGCCTCTACTTCTTTTGGTGAACAGTTATCGAACATAATTACATCAGCTTGAACCTTTACAGCTTCAAGCACTTCTTCTTCAGTTGATGTCTCAACTTCAATTTTAGTCATATGTCCAAGACGGCTCCTAACATGTGATACGGCCCTTTCAATACTCCCAAACTGTGCAATATGATTATCTTTTAGCATTACACCACCATCAAGTGTTATCCTATGGTTAACCCCTCCTCCACACCTCACTGCATACTTTTCATACATGCGAAGTCCTGGGGTCGTTTTACGCGTATCACAAATACGAATGGAAGTATCATCAAGAAGTTCAATCGCACGAGCTGTCATCGTAGCCACACCGCTCATTCGTTGAATCATATTCAATATAACGCGTTCCCCCGTCAGTATTGCTCGAATATTTCCTTTTACAGATGCAATAACATCTCCTTCTTGAACAACATCACCATCCGTTATGTTTACTTCAATGCGACTTGCTTCATCAAGCATTTGAAATCCAATTTCGATTACTTCTTTACCACAAAAAACGCCACTTTCCTTCGCAATAAAAACCGCTTCTGCTTGCTCATCTATAGGAAATAGAAACTCGCTCGACAAATCCGAAGTTCCTATATCTTCAATAAAGAATTGTTCGAGATCTTTTCTGACTTTTAACCCAATCATCTTGATGAATCCTCCTAAGTATTCTTTTTTGCTTCCATTCTTGTAGCTGTAGCGGAAAGTCGGCTCGGTAATGAGCGCCCCTGCTTTCTTTACGTAAATAAGCGGAAGTCGCCATAAGCCAGCTGACCAGACCCATATTAGCTCGTTCAAGTGACTGAAAATCTAACTTACTAACTTCATCCATCGTATCCGGTTGAAATAACTTTATCGCAAAATCAAGTCCTGCCCTTGTGCGTTTCATACCCACATACTGCGCCATAACGTTTTTTAATTCCGATGTACTTACCGACGGCTCTTTCAGAATCGTTTCTTGCTCTTTTATTTCGCTTCTTGGCACATTTCGATGATGGTGCAATATCCACTCAGCTGCTTCATGTGCAAAAACAATACCTTCTAGTAGAGAGTTACTTGCCAGACGATTGGATCCGTGCACACCTGTATGGGCAACCTCACCAAGAGCAAATAATCCTTCAAGAGAAGTTCGACCAAACTGATCCGTCATGACACCACCCATAAGAAAATGGGCACCAGGCTTTACAGGAATCATTCCTTTTGCTAAATCTACCCCATGTTTTTGGCACTGTATCGCGATTGTCGGGAATCTTTCTTCAAACTGGGATATGCTTGAAATATCGAGGTATACTGGGGAATTCTCATCTTGAATGGCTCTCGCTACAATATCTCTTGGCGCAAGGTCGCACCCCTCGTGCTTCCCTTCCATGAGACGTCTCCCATTTGATGTAATTAACGTGCCTCCTTCACCGCGAACCGCTTCAGAAATAAGAAACGA
Source organism: Guptibacillus hwajinpoensis (assembly GCF_020524165.1). GTDB lineage: Bacteria > Bacillota > Bacilli > Bacillales > Guptibacillaceae > Guptibacillus > Guptibacillus hwajinpoensis_D. The sequence continues at coordinate 741,363 of NZ_JAIVKU010000003.1, read as the reverse complement.
ATAATGAGAATCACCTGCATACATCGTTGGATGAAATTGCATAAACTCAAGGTCCGTTAAGGTAGCTCCAGCCCGGTAAGCCATGGCAAGCCCATCTCCAGTAATCGCTGAGTCATTAGATGTGACAGGGTAAAGCTGTCCCGCTCCTCCTGTTGCAAGTATCGTATATGCTGCCTTCACTATGATGGTGTCTCCGTTTTGATTAAGTACTTTGACTCCCATACATTTCCCTTCATCCGTAAGGAAATCAATTGCCATATGTTCCTCCAAAATGGCACATCGCTTTTCTATGCGGTGTATGAGCGTATGAATGATTTCTTTTCCCGTAGCATCTCCCCCAGCATGAAAAATTCGCGATACACTATGTGCCCCTTCTTGACACCTTTTGTATTCTCCATCACCGCTTTTATCAAACTGAACTCCAAGATTAATAAGGTGCCTTACTTGCGTTGGACCTTTTTTAACGAGCAGCTCCGTTAGTTCTTCGTTATTATGAAAGACGCCCGCTCGAATCGTATCAAAGAAATGATTGGTCCAGCTGTCCTCTTCAGTAGTTGCTGCTGCTATTCCACCCTGTGCAAGCTTAGAATTGCTTTTACCAAGAGTTGACTTTGTGATAATTGTCACATTCTTATCCAATGAAAGAAGTTCAGCAGCCATCAATCCAGCTACACCACTACCAATCACTAATACTTCCGTGCTCACCTGCTCCATGAAATCCCTTCTCTCACTAACCGATATCGAAAAACAACCACAAAACTTAACATGTGTCTTGACACCTATATTTACATATATTTAAATAAATAACAAGACTGAAAATGAGGAGAAAATATGATTTATTTAGATTATGCGGCTTCAACCCCTATGTCCGATACAGCTTTACATGCTTACACGAATTCCGCCAAACAATTCTTTGGGAATACAGAAAGTGCTCATAACGCTGGTACTGACGCTACTCATTTATTAGAAAATTCACGGCGCTCCATCGCCTCGCTTATAAATGGCCATCCGAACGGAGTATATTTCACTTCTGGTGGAACGGAAGCTAACGTTTTAGCACTTCAAAGTATGATTAACTCTTTTTCAAAAGGACATATCATTTCAGCAAGTGCTGAGCATTCGTCTGTACTCAATACAATTTCACAGTTCAAACAAGCAGGGTACGATGTAACATACCTTTCTTATAACGAAAACGGCCAAGTGTCTTTGGAGCGAATTCTAGAAGCCATACGGGAAGACACTATTTTAGTATCACTTGCTTTTGGGAATAGCGAGATTGGTACACTTCAACCTCTCAAAAAAATTGGTAAAGAGCTAGCAAAACGCCATATCCTTTTTCACACAGATGCTGTTCAAGCGTTTGGAAAAGTAAGCTTGGATGTAGCTGAGATGCACCTTTCTTCCGTATCTCTTTCTTCTCATAAAGTGTATGGACCTAAAGGCGTTGGCGCTTGCTATATCGATCCCTCGATCTCATGGAAGCCAGTTATGCCAGGAACTGTTCATGAAAAAGGATTTCGTGCTGGAACTGTGAATGTTCCAGGCATTTTTTCATTTGCAGCTGCAGCAGAGGAAGCGGTCCATCAGATGAACACGAATCAAAAAAAGCTTATAAATTTACGCGCTCACCTCGTGAACCGATTAGCGCATCCGAATATTGTCATCGAAGGGGCACAGGGACTACCACACATTATTGGGATTCGTTTAAAAGGGATTGAAGGACAACATGTGATGTTAGAGTTAAATCGGATTGGCATCGCTGTCTCAACTGGATCAGCTTGCACCATAGGTCAGCAGCAACCTTCCAGAACATTACGTGCGATGGGAAGAACAAATGATGAAGCAAGAGAACTCGTGCGCATTAGTCTTGGAAGAGACACAACTCTGCAAGAGATCGAAAAAACGGTAGACGGATTTCATGAAATCCTTACACGCTGTTCCGTAACAAAGATATAATAAGGGTAGAGATCATGTTCTTGGAAAGGGGTTTTCAGTTATGGGACAAGGAGAAAAAATATTAGGAGAGAAGCGAAGGTCGCTCCTACTTCAGTGGTTAAAAGAGAGCGAAAAACCATTAACCGGAAGTGATTTATCCAGACGAACAAATGTTAGTCGGCAAGTAATCGTTCAGGATATTTCTTTACTAAAGGCAAGAAATGAACCAATCATTGCGACTTCACAGGGATATATGTTGTTTAGTTCAGATCAAAAAGACTTGAAACATGAACAGATCATTGCCTGCAAACATTCACCACTCGATACCAAAAAAGAGCTTTATACCATTGTAGATCATGGAGGTACTGTGAAAGATGTTACTGTTGAGCATCCAATGTATGGCCATTTAACAGCATCCCTTTTCGTTGGTAATCGTTTGGAAGCAGATCAATTCCTTGCCAAACTCTCGACGACAAACGCATCCCTTTTATCGGAACTTACTTCGGGAGTACACCTTCATACGATTGAAGCGAATTCAAAACCGCAACTTGAAGCGGTAATTAACGCCTTAAAAGAACAAGGATTTCTGTTAGAACAGGATTAAATTAGCGACAAGCATTTTAAACGTAAAAGAGAACGGCTCCTGGCCGTTCTCTTTTAGATCAATCGGCAATAAACCAATTATTTTTGATTAACAACAAAACATGGATACTCACCAAGCACAGAGATGCCAATGCCAAGCGCTTGAATTTCTTCCATGACGCCTTTTAACAGGACATCCCTATTCGGACGCTCTACATCAATAATAAAGAAATAATTTCCAAGCCCTGTTTTCATCGGACGTGACTCAATTTTCGTTAAATTAAGATTGCGCCATGCAAATGCTGCAAGAACTTGATGCAGTGCGCCTGGATAATCTGAAGGAAGAATAATTTTGTATGTGACACGGTCTTCCCTGAATAATGGTGTTCTCGGCAAAGCTTCAGGTGTTTTGTGCAACACAAGAAATCGCGTATCGTTATCTTCCGTATCATGAATATCAGCTTGAGCAATCGTTAGACCGTATTTTTCAGCAGCGAGTTCATTCCCAATTGCAGCCTCTTCAACCTTCCCTGAGCTCTGAACATATTCAGCAGCAGCACTTGTTGAAGCTGCATTACTCAGTTCTGCTCCTGGTAGCTCCTGTTGAAGAAAGACATGACACTGCGCAATCGCATGCGGATGGGAAAGGACACGCTTTACCTTTTTCCAATCCTGTTGATTAGGATGAATAAGCAGGTGCTGTCGAATCGGTAAGACGAGTTCTCCAACGATCGGTAGGGAAACTTGTTGTGAAAGGAGATCAAGGGTCATATTAACAGAGCCTTCGATCGTATTTTCTAGCGGAACCACCCCATAGTCAACGTCTCCTTTTTCCACCGCTTCAAGACAGGCGCGGATGGTTGGAAACGGTGTGCGATCCTCCTCTTGGAATAGCGTTTTTGCTGCGATTTCTGTAAACGTTCCTTCTGGTCCAAGAAAACCTATCTTCTTTTGCGTATCCATATTCTCCCCCTATGCTCCTGATCCAATAATTTCTGCATTGTTAACGGCTTCTATTTCTTTAATTTTCTCAAGTAAACTGTTCAAGCGAAGATTGGCTTCTCCAATTTCCATTGTTAAGATCACCGTAGCATAGCCCTGTAGAGGGATGGTTTGATTGATTGTTAATAAGTTGCAACCAAGCTGCGCGACTGTACTGAGTACCCTTGATAGTGCTCCTGAACGATCTTCCAGGTGAACAGAGAGCGTGACAATCTGTTCAATAATCATCGTATGGAACGGTAAGATAGTGTCGCGGTATTTGTAAAAGGCACTACGACTTACGCCTACTTCATCAATGGCTTCTCGTACAGATTCCACTGTTCCACTTTCAAGAAGAAGTTTCGCTTGTAGCGTTTTTAACATCGAATCAGATAACACATCTTCTCGAACGAGATAAAAATTCTTGTCTTCTTTGCTCATTCTTCCCCTCACCTCTATTTCGGCCAGCTACGACCCATATTTGTGGCTACTATGTAAAAAAAAGACCGCCCATCGATCTGGACAGTCTTATCCGTTCATCAGTCTACGAACTCAAATTCGAACTCCAGAATCCGAACCGCATCTCCGTCTTCAGCTCCACGCTCACGCAGCGCCTCATCAATCCCCATACTACGCATTTGTTGCGCGAACCTACGGACGTTATCTTCTCGGTTAAAGTCTGTCATCTTGAATAGCTTTTCAATTCGAGGTCCATTCACGACGAACGTCCCATCGCTATCACGCGTCACAAAGAATTCAGGTGCACCTTTCTCGTGACGATACATAACGCGCGTTTCTTCTTCCTTCTCTTCATCAAGAGGGAATTCAGGTGTTGTTTCAAGCTTATCTGCAATTTCAAACAGAACTTCTTGTACACCCTGACGCGTTACGGCAGAAATCGGATAAATCGGGAAATCTTCTTCCAGTTTTTCCTTAAAGATTTCGAGATTTTCCTGTGAATCTGGAAGATCCATTTTATTCGCAACAATAATTTGTGGACGCTCCATCAATCGCATTTTATACTGCTTTAACTCATCATTAATCTTGATATAATCTTCATACGGATCTCGACCTTCCATACCAGACATATCAATCACGTGTACGATCACTCGTGTACGTTCAATATGACGCAGGAACTGATGCCCAAGTCCAACCCCTTCATGCGCCCCTTCAATAAGTCCTGGTAAATCAGCCATGACAAAACTGCGACCATCTTTCGTATCAACAACACCTAGATTAGGTGCAATCGTTGTAAAATGGTACGCTGCAATTTTTGGCTTTGCTGCAGAAACAACAGATAAAAGGGTGGATTTACCTACACTTGGAAAGCCAACAAGACCTACATCGGCTAGCACCTTAAGTTCTAGCGTGACATCTTTCTCTTCTCCAGGTTCACCATTTTCAGAAAGCTCTGGAGCAGGATTAGATGGAGAAGCAAAACGTGAGTTACCGCGTCCTCCACGACCGCCTCGAGCCACTGTTGCCCGCTGGCCGTGTTCCGTTAAATCTGCAATCACTTCTCCTGTTTCTGCATTCGATACAATTGTACCTGGTGGAACTTTAACCACCATATCCTCTGCGTTGCGGCCATGCTGATTCTTCGAGCGGCCATGCTCACCGGTTTTGGCTTTAAAATGACGATTGTAACGAAAGTCCATCAGTGTACGAAGACCTTCTTCTACTTCAAAAATGACGCTAGCGCCTTTTCCTCCGTCGCCACCTGCAGGGCCACCATCCGGTACATACTTCTCTCGACGGAAGGCAACCATACCATTTCCACCATCGCCTGCTTTTACAAATATTTTGACCTGATCTACAAACATACTTTCACCTCATTTAATCAAAAACGTGCTAACTAGCTCCTGTTCCGTTTGCTCTAATTCAATCAATTTAGCGCTTTTTACATCAGGATTCTCGAACGCCAGCTTGAGCTTGTTTTGATCGGAAACTTCACCCTGAAAGTCAAAAACAAGATGAATTTCTTCATGGTACAACTGAAGCGTTAATAACAAGTGGTGATCCGCAGGGACATTCACTTGTGAATCAAGCACCGTTGTACATTGAGCGATTAACTCAATGAGATCCGCTTCGTAAGCGCAAATATCATATTCGTCTCCGATCACTTCAAAATCCAACTGAAATAAATGGTTACACCAGTTAAACGTTAATATATATTCTGCAAGTTTCGGAGCATTTAAATTCGATAATTTTGCTTCCTGTCTCGACTGGATAATAATTTCTTCGATAATTTCCTTTGCCCTGTCCACATGATCCAGTGCAAGGTTGCCTTTGATCAACTGCAAACGATTTAACCAATCATGACGAGAATGGCGCAGAACGTCAAAGGTATTCCACTTTTTAGACATAATTGCACTCCCAATGCTTTAACCATTTCCTTCATTATAACAATAGATGATTCCTTCATGTTACTTCCCTTAAAAAGAAAACAATCTTTCGCGTATTCATTGTGCATCGTCACTTTTCTAGCCCATTTCGTCTATTATATCAAAAAACTCTAACCGAACGGTTAGAGTTTTTCTTAAGCTGCTTATGCTTCTTTAGCAACTGGATATACACTTACTTGTTTACGGTCACGTCCAAGACGCTCGAATTTCACGACGCCGTCGATTTTCGCATATAGAGTGTCGTCTCCACCGCGGCCAACGTTTGTACCAGGGTAGATCTTAGTTCCGCGTTGACGGAAAAGAATCGAACCGCCGGATACGAACTCGCCGTCTGCGCTCTTCGCGCCAAGACGCTTGGAGATTGAATCACGGCCGTTTTTTGTACTACCTACACCCTTTTTCGATGCGAAAAACTGTAGATTCATTTTCAACATATTGTCCCACCTCCTATGTGTGAGTAATTTGGATGTGCTTGCCGTATTCCTCGGCAATAGCGGAAATGGATACTTCCATTCCTTGGAGGAGAAGTTGAACATTCTCACCTGTACGCTGATCCAGGTGATCTGGAACGGTACAGCTAAGGTAGCCGCCTTCATCTTCCATATCAACTATGAGAGTTACATCGCAAAGGGATTCAATCGCATTCACTGTCCCGATCGACACGGCAGAAACACCTGCACAGACTAAATCATAGCCATAAGGCCCAGACTCAGCGTGTCCTGAAAGAGAAAATGAAAGGATGCGATTGTCCGAATCTCGCTTCAGCTTGAAACGTATCATCTTAATGATCCTTAAGCGTTAATTTTGTCGATAACTACTTTAGTGTAAGGTTGACGGTGTCCTTGCTTACGACGGTAGTTTTTCTTTGGCTTATATTTATAAACCGTGATTTTCTTACCTTTACCGTGCTTGTCAACTTTACCAGTTACAGTAGCGCCTTCTAGCATAGGAGAACCAACTTTAATATCGTCTCCACCAACCATTAGCACACGGTCGAAAGTAACCGTTTCACCAGCTTCAGTGTTTAGAAGCTCGATGTAGATTTCTTGACCTTCAGTAACCTTGATTTGTTTACCACCAGTTTCAATAATTGCGTACATTACGTGCACCTCCTCTAATACTAAGACTCGCCATTGCAGGTGCTAGAGACTAGCTTAAAAACCTGTTCTTGAGCGGTTGTAGCTCTTTGGGTGCTTCCAAACGAACTAACCACTAAATCATACCACAGCGAAATTTGTGGTGTCAATGCAAGAAATCCTTCTTCTTTCATTTCGACTTCAAATAAACTTACTTAGAGGAAGACCCGCCTTCTTACGCTGCATCTCAAACAGCCCAAGTCTGGTAAAACCGCCTACCTTTAACCGTTTGTCTGCTTTTTCCTTCTTCTTCATTTGTGTTAAAAGGGCTTCGCGTTCTTTCTCATCTACCCTTAAAAAGTCAACAATAATCATGCCACCAATATTCCGAAGTCGTAGCTGCCTTGCAATTTCATCAATGGCCATCATGTTTACTTCAAGATGAGTCTGGTTTTTAGTACTTCTTCTTACACCACCGCTGTCTACATCAATGGCCGTTACGGCATTCGTTTCTTCAATATGTAGGGCTGCTTTCCCTATTTTAACCGTTTTTTCTATTCCCTGAATGGTTCCTTCAAGAAGCTGAATCACTTTCCCAGTTTGCTCTTCTGACATAACTTTCGCACCTTTTGCCAATAAAGGCAGAAAGGTTTTCAACGCAGCTTCGTCATTTGTAGCTAGTTCAGTTGCTCGATGAAGGGGATAGAGCTTGCTAATTCGTTCAGCAAGTCCACCAGCTTTCTTGATAACACTTGGAACCCGCTCCCCTTCGGTAGATTGCAGAATTTGTTGCCATTCTTCTCGAAGATGATCTAATTCCTCTATAAGTGCTTCCTCACTCAAATAGGCAGAGCTTGTCCGAAAAATAAGTCCTTCTTGTTCGACACAATGTTCATGAGCGATTTGAAGAAGTTCTTCTCGCATTTCTGGCAACTGCTTGGATACAGCCGAATAGCCGGCGTACGGCATATAAACAAGAGACTCCCCAGTTAATGATACGAGTTCTGTCACAATCGGCCCTTTTCGATCCACACCAGGGTGTTTGACTTGAACAAGGATCGACTGTCCTTCTTTAATACAAGCAGAAACAGCCGGCATCCGTTCCCCGGCTGTCTTTTTTTTCTGTGCGCAAATAAGTTCATCACCATTTAAAAGGCCGGGTTTTCCACTACCTAAGGAGACAAAAGCAGCATTTTTATCATCTAAAACGGAAGAAACTTTCCCGAATATCAGATCTCCCTGATCCGGTTTTCTTTGACAGGTGGCTTCCGCCCAAATGTCTGTAATCTCCTGATTGTTTACGATAGCGGCTGCCTGCCACTCCTTTTTTTTAAGAACAATAAACTCCATAGCCGCTCTCCTTTTCGTACTTTTCTTTAGTTTACCTAAATAGTGTACCAACTGCACACCCAATTTGATTTTTTTTAAAATAGGCATCGAGCAAAATTTTCTCATCTGCCTCTATGTTCATATCTTCTATTACAATTTGATAGTGATAACCTCGATAAAACGAGGCGAGAAGCTCAGTCAATTTCATATCAGGAGCTACACAAACAACCTTTTTCTTTCCTTTAATGGAAGTTGAATACCGTTCAAGCAAAAACCGCAAATAGATATAATGATGATGTTTCCATTCTTTAAACTGTGACACAGAAAGAAAAATGATGACCATCCATAGATTTAAGTGAAATGGAAAATAAGCCGCCGTTGCAATGATTAAGACACATAAACAAAGAAGTGAAGAATGAAGCATCACTTTATGAGATGCTTTAAAAGGATAGCGGAGAGAGTACAATAAAAAAAGAAGCTTGCCGCCATCAAGTGGCCATATGGGCAATAGATTAAAGAGGAGAACCATTAGGTTATGAAGTAAAAAGAGACTAAACATCTCATCCCATAACCCAAAATAGTAGAAAATAGCCCCAGTCCCAATCAGCCAGACATGTTGAAATGGACCGGCGAGTATAACAATTAGTTCTTCTTTGAACGGGCGGTTTCCATGCTCATCTACAACAGCCACACCACCAAATGGAAGTAGAACAATTTCTTTTACTCGCCATCCAAAAAAACGGGCTGCTCCCGCATGCCCTAACTCATGAATAAGGACAACAACGAACAGCAGCAGTATTTCTCGAAAACGCCCTGTTAGAATAGAAAGACCTATTGTCATCCAGAATAGCGGATGGATCGTTATCATTTTTAGCATTATTCGATTGGAACAACTTGAAGCGGGTCAATAAACGCTTCGTTTTTCTTTATGGCAAAATAAAACGTTCCTGTCTTCCCATCTTCAGAGTTTGAGACACTCCCAAGTTGATCCTTTGTTTGAACAAAATCGTAAAGAGAAACATCAATTGAATCCAGCATACCATACCATGACTCGCTTCCATCCGTATGCTGTAAAACAACAGTCTGCCCTATCCCTTCTTTATCTCCTGCATAAGTGACCACCCCTGCATCAATCGCTTCGACTCCTGAACTGAGTACGGTTTCGACCATAATTCCTTTTCCAGTCGTTTCAAAATTCTCAAGTACCTGTACCTTACCACTTGCAGGTAGTGCATAGACAGGGGCTTCAGCATTCAAGTTGGTTTCAGGCGTTGTTGGAAACAAAGCCACGGGATTCCCAAACTTTCCTTCATACCAATCCTTCACCGTCGCAAACTGGAATTCTTCCGCCATCATTTCAGTAACGTAATCCTGGGCTGGAACGAGACGATCGCTCTCTGCTTTAAATAAAATGCCTGCCCCCAAAAATAAACAAGCAGCAATCATCGCTCGCATTAAAAAACTTTGCTTATTAAATAGCGGGTGAATCTTCATTTCTACATCTTGATTTGAATACGAAGGTATATGATCATGACTTCGTCCTGGTCGAGGCTTTGTACGCAAGGGTTGACGCTGCTTCTTTCTCGAATGGAGTCGCTTTCTCACATCATCCAGATCTTTCCGCATTCCTCACCCATCCTTCCTATAAGTAGTATTCAGTTTATGACTTGTCCTGAGTGGATATGTCAGTTGAATACTTAGAAAAGAATGAGTTCCTGATAGAGACGCATATGTTTAGACAACCAATTCCTTCTTCGTCCCCTAGCTTTTCCAATAAAAAAATCCCGGCCGCAGCCGAGATTTAAGAACGTATTCCAAAAAACTTTTTCACTTTACTAAACATGCCTTTTTCTTCTTGAAGAGAAAGAAGCGGAACTGATTCACCTAAAATGCGTCTAGCGATATTACGATAGGCGATGGAAGCTTTTGAACTAGGATCGAGCGCAATTGGCTCCCCTTTGTTTGAAGCGGTAATGACCGTATCATCATCTCCAACAATGCCTAACAGGTCAATTGCAAGAATCGAAACAATCTCATCGACATCCAGCATTTCGCCACTTTCCATCATATGGTTTCGAATACGATTCACGACAAGCTTCGGCGCTTCAATGTTCTCTTCTTTTTCGAGAAGACCAATAATACGATCGGCATCTCTTACCGCTGACGTTTCAGGCGTCGTGACAACAACGGATTTATCTGCCCCAGCGATCGCATTTTTAAAGCCCTGCTCAATGCCCGCCGGACAATCGATTAACACGTAATCATAATCCTGCTTTAGTTCATCAATAATTTTTTTCATTTGCGCAGGCTGCACAGCAGATTTATCTTTCGTTTGTGCAGCTGGAAGCATATAAAGCGCTTCAAAGCGCTTGTCTTTAATTAAGGCTTGATGAAGCCGACACCTTTCTTCAGCTACATCGACGAGATCATAAATAATACGATTCTCAAGCCCCATCACTACATCAAGATTTCGAAGACCGATATCCGTATCAACCAGACATACTTTTTTCCCCGATAGTGCAAGAGCTGTTCCAATGTTTGCTGTCGTTGTGGTCTTACCCACACCACCTTTTCCGGAAGTAATGACGATAGCGTCTCCCACACAACATTCCCCTTTCTGTCTACAACCTAGTCAAATTCGGTCGTACTTTGGTCAGTATTTGAACGCGATCAACGCTAATTTCAGATTGACCGTCTTTGACAAAAGCACATTCTGCTTCATGAATGCTTGCGCTTACTTGATCAGGCGGTCTACTGATAAGATCCGCAATTTTAAGCTGCGAAGGTTTCATCACAGCAGCTGTAATAACCGCCTTGATATCCCCATAAGCTCCTGCATGGGCAATACCACGAAGCGTTCCCATTACAAAAATATTGCCGAAAGCTTTTACAGTGCCACCTGGATTCACATCTCCGATTAGAAGCAAATCCCCATCTACTTCAAGAACTTGTCCAGATCGAACCGTTCTCGCTACGGATGTAATCGTGGATCTCTTGCGCTCTTCTTCCGCTTCATCTCGAGAGATGACATTTGAATCAATGCGATCAATTTCAAGATTTTGCTTCGATTGAATCATTGCTCGAAGTTCTTTTTCCTGCTTTTCAGTTAAATACCGATTGCCAATTTTAAGCGTAACGGTAATCGTATGTCCTTCTGTTTGCTGAATATGACGAGCGGAAAGTTTTTCATCAAGCTCATTTATAACATCACGAAAAGCGCAGGAATCATCTAAAATCAGATTCAGGCCGTCTTTCGTTCCTTTAATCGTTACAAAATGCTGCGTTTGCTTTTGTACCATAGACAATTTCATTCACCTCAACATAGAATAATTCAACGTTGCTAAAGGAAACTCCTTCTTTTGGCCTGATTTTCTTGTCTACGGCTTTCAGATAAATCTTCAAGCAACCGTTTTACAGGGTAGTAAACAATAAGCAAGAAGATTCCATTTAAAAGTAAGGAAGGAAGATAGCGACTGTAGAAAAAGGAATGGAAAGATACGTCCGTTACATTAATTAAAGAAAACAATTCATACACATAGAATTCCACCAATGTGACGCCTAGTAAACCAAGTATGAGGGTCGTAAACCAGTTCAGGTGAAAAACTTTCGATAAATAACCGATTATGTAAGCTGCAACCGACATTCCAAACATATATACTCCGACAAGATCCGTATAAATCAAATCATGTAGAAGTCCAAAAACAACACCGTATAGAACGCCATAAGCTGGAGACAACACCATTCCAACCATGACGACAATCACCGTCACAAAACGCGGAATGAGCTGAAAGTCAAAGCCGTATTGTTCAGGTGCAAACACCTGAAAAACGGTCCCTTCCAGAAGAAAAAGAACAAATAGCGTTCCAACTAGAAAAAAACGCCTCATTCTTCTTCACCTTCCCCCTCATCAGGATTTACGTTTTGTGCACCGCGATCGATAATCATCACATTGTTAATATCATATAAATCAGAAGCTGGTTTTACATAAGCGGTTTGAGTAGTCCCAACATTATCTGTTTCAATATCAACAATTTCACCAATGACAACACCGCGTGGGAAAATCCCACCATTACCGGCTGTAATAACGGTTTGACCTTTCTCCACTTTCGTATCTACCGGGATTTTTGAGAAAAGCAACACTTCTTTTTCCGTATCATATCCTTCAATCGTTCCGAAAACATTCTTATCTTCCTGCGTCATTGCAGCAATTCGATTCGTCCGATCAACATCACTTACTAGTTGAACGGTTGAAGAGAAAGGCTGAACATTTTTCACCTTACCAATTAGACCATCAGGTGTGGCAACGGCCATATCCGCTTCTACCCCATCCTGTTCTCCTTTATCAATCGTTAACAAATCATTCCAGCGATCAGGTGACCGGGCAATCATATTTGCATGAAACGTCTGATAGTTCGAGAGTCCAGTTGAGGAGTCAATGTTTAACTCGCTTTTTAAATCTTGATTTTCTTTCTTAACCGTTTTTAACTCTTCTGACACGGCAACGAATTCATTAAGCCTCGACTTAAGTAGCTCATTTTCTTCATACATGTCTTTCATATCTCCAATACTCTCAAATAAACCCGCTACTGAATTAGCGGGTTTATAGAAGATTGATTGAAGCCATCCAATGGAATCTTTGAAAAACTGCTCAGGCATTGTAAGCGCATCGCGTTCCTTCATTGATGTACCGATTAACGCAACTAAAATAATAATGCTCACAAGCAATACAATGAGACGTTTATTTGAAAAAAATTGTGGCATGCGTTACACCTTCCAACTACTTCTGTTTTGAGCGGGAAGTTATACCAGCTCTAGATTTGAATAAATGGATATTTTCAAGCGCACGTCCGGTACCAATCGCAACGCATTCAAGCGGATTTTCTGCAACAATAACAGGCATTTTCGTTTCATCACTAATGACTTGATCCAAGTTTCGTAGTAACGCTCCGCCTCCTGTAAGAACAATGCCACGATCCATAATATCAGCTGCAAGCTCAGGTGGTGTTTTTTCAAGCGTTACTTTCACAGCTTCCATAATACTATTGACTGTGTCACGTAAAGCTCCAGACACTTCATCAGCAGAAACGCTGATTGTTTTTGGAAGACCTGTTACAAGGTCACGGCCACGAATATCCATGGCATCAATGCCTTCTGTTGTTCCAGCAGAACCAATTTCAAGTTTAAGCTGTTCAGCAGTACGTTCACCTATCATCAAATTATACGTTTTCTTCACATACTGAATAATAGACTCGTCCATTTCATCTCCAGCAATGCGGATCGATTCACTTGTAACAATTCCTCCAAGAGAAATGATGGCAACTTCTGTTGTTCCCCCACCAATATCGACAACCATACTACCGGTCGGCTCCCAAACTGGTAGATCTGCACCAATCGCAGCAGCAAAAGGCTCTTCAATCGTATAAGGTTCACGTGCACCTGCCTGACGCGTCGCATCTTCAACCGCTCTTTTTTCAACAGCTGTAATGCCAGAAGGTACACAGACCATTACGTTAGGCTTTCGCGCAAAAACAGAACGATTTTTCTGTGCCTGCTGAATAAAATATTTCAGCATCGTTGCTGTCGTTTCAAAATCAGCAATTACGCCATCTTTCATTGGACGAAGTGCCACAATATTCCCCGGTGTACGACCAATCATATTCTTCGCGTCATTACCAACTGCTTCAATTGATCCCGTATCTGTACGAAGTGCAACAACTGATGGTTCACGAACGACGACACCTTTTCCTTTTACATATGCCAGCGTGTTAGCTGTACCTAAATCTATTCCCATATCTCTTGAAAATCCACCAAACATTTATGTTAAATCTCCCTTCAATTCAAGCAAAACTCATAAGTATGATTATACTGCATCAGTATTGAAAACGGTAGTGGGAAAACTATTCCACTGCCTATACGTATCCTTTTTCTTTTAAACTAATAAACTTCTGATCTCCGATAATAATATGATCAAGCATATCAATACCAAGCATTTTACCACACTCTGCGAGACGTTTTGTTACCTCAATATCTTCTCTGCTTGGTGTCGGATCACCGCTTGGATGATTATGAAAGCAAATTAATGATGCAGCTGACCGCCTGAAAGCTTCTCGAAAAACTTCTCGAGGATGCACAATAGATGCATTTAAGCTTCCAACAAAAACAGTTTGACGATGTAACACCTGATTCTTCGTATTCAAGTATAAGCAAACAAAGTGCTCTTGTGATAAAAAGCGCATGTCTTCCATCACATAATTCGCACCGTCTTCTGGTGAACGAATGGTATAGCGCTCCTCCATTTGAAGACGACTGACCCTTCTACCGAGTTCCATCGCCGCAATGAGTTGAACAGCTTTAGCCGTACCCACGCCATTTAATGAGGTTAATTCTTCAATACTAGCATCTTTAAGAAGCCGCAGCCCTTCAAAATAGTGAATAATGCGATAAGATAGCTGCAGGACAGACTCCTGCTTTGTCCCGGTCCTGAGAATAATCGCCAATAACTCTTGATTAGATAATGTCTCAGGACCATCCTTCACGAGACGCTCTCTCGGGCGCTCCTCTTCAGGATAATCACGAATCATTAACGGTGTTTTAAGCAACACGCTTCCTCCCTGGATTCATCTTCGTGTCTGACTAACGCTGAATCTCCGGAAAAATTCCAAAAGCCTCAAGTTCTCTAAGCGTTTTGGAAATCGGAAGCCCTACCACACTATAATAATCCCCGTGAATACGTTTCACAAAGGCGGCACCGAAACCCTGTATCCCATAACCTCCCGCTTTATCAAACGGCTCACCGGTATCAAGATAATTCTCAATATCCGCATCTCTTAAGTCCCAAAATTCTACTTCTGTTGCTTCATAGAACTGTGAACGTTGCTCGCTTGACAGAATGACCACACCCGAATAAACGATATGCTTTCGGCCAGACAAAGCTTTCAGCATCTGCCTCGCATGCTGGCGACTTTCTGGCTTCCCAAGTACATCGTGATCAAGTGTGACAACCGTATCTGCTCCCAGAACGATAGCGTCCGAGGCATTGGTCAAAACATCATTGGCTTTCCCAAAAGCTAGCTGTTTCACAAGTTCAGAAGGGGGCACAGATTGAGAGTGATGTTCTTCAAAGCGGCTAACGATAATCTCAAATTGGAGGTTCACTTGCTCTAGAAGTTCTTTTCTTCGTGGAGACCCTGAGGCTAAGACGAGGCGCTTCATTTTACCACCCTTTTTTGTAAAAGATTCACAAGTGGGAAAAGGGCTTGATAACAGCTTATCAAATCCCTTTTCTTTCCACAAATTAATTTTCTAACGTTCCTTTACATTTTTCGTTTCACTTCGATTCTGTATGTGCATACAGTTAAAATTTGTTTAATCTTATTTTAGTTCGTTAAGAGCGATCCTTTCAGGAGGGTCGCTCTTAACACTCCTATCATATCGTACCGCTTATTCATTCACTCCGCAAATATCAGACTATTCCAACCCTTCCACAACTTCTTGATACATTGCTAGCGCATCCAATAAATGTTGCTGAGCCATCCATAACGAGGGTACTGTTTCTTCCGCCGAATAATCTTCAATTTCTTTTGAGGCAGCATTTAAGGCTTCTGCTAAGGCTTGTCCCTCACTTTCTTCCCATTCCTTTATTCCGCTCCCTTTTTCATTCCAGGTTTGTACCGCTTTCTTTACTTTCGTAACCTCTTTACTTGAAACCTCTCCATCTGATAAAGCAACCAGGTCAAGCGTCGTTAGCTCCTCAATTAACTCCTTACTCTCTTTCAAATGATTTGCCAGATCCGCGCTCGCCACCACTTTTTTCCCCTCAATCGTCCATAGTTTTTTATATACCTCCTGCCCATTGCTTTCAAAGTAGGTCGCAAGGGCATCTTGACCTTCTGCAGATGGCGATACACCAATAAGTAAGAAATATTTTTCTCCTTTAAAAATCGTTGCAGGTAAGCCTTTATCCTTTAGCTTATCTTGAAACTCCTTAGCAGACTCATTCGTTTCATATGCACCGGACTGCACGACGTGTAGGTCAAGAGATAAATCTGTTTGACTTGCTGCCACGGATACCGCTTCGTTCGATTTATCTATAGGCGTGGCGACACTTTCTCCACCAAAGACCATTAGTAAACCGAATCCAAATAAAACGCCAAGCGCAATGGCAAAGACTGCTGAAGCGACAACTTTTTTATGGAAGGTGACCACACGCTTATGAGGAACAAGATGCTTTTTCTTTTTGCGTCCCACTGGTAACCTCGGGCTCTTCTTTGACTGCTCAAAAAATGTTGTGGCTTTTTTCTGACTATGACGTTTTTTTAATTCTACGATTTTCTTTGCATCGCGTCGCTCAGGTAAAATCCATTCGAATTCTTTTTCCTCAGCCGCTGCGCTTTCTTTATGTGTTTCTGGAGTATTATGGACTTCATCATTTAATCGGATTGAAATCGTTCGTTTCTCCTTATCCATTTCCATCCCCCTCAAGTACCGGCTTGTACTACAGTCTATGAAATCTCGCGAAATGCTAGAACTGAAAATACTAGAGTTGAAAAGGATGACATCACATAAAAACCCCTCGTTCATAAGCGAGGAGTTCAAAGAAGTTAATCTAACTTATTTTAGTTTAAGATAGAAAAAGCTTATAGCCTGTATTCACTCCTTTATAAAAGAAAATAAAAATACCATTGTAAGAGTTGTTCGCCATAAAAATACGTTATAAGAGCTGCCAACGCCACAGAAGGTCCAAACGGAATATGCTGCTTCCTTTTTACTTTTCCAATCAATACCCCCGTGACCCCAATAATCGTCCCAACTAATGTAGAAAAGAAAAAGACAATGATTAATTCTTGATATCCAAAAACAAATCCTAGTACCGCAAACAATTTAATGTCACCGCCACCCATTCCCCCATTACTAATCACAGCAATTACCAGGAGCAATAAAAAGCCTCCTACCGCCCCTATCAAAGGGCTATACCATGGATCCATCGGAACAATAATTCTCCCCAAAACAAAGTAAGCTGCAAAAAATAAAAGAACATGATCAGGAATTAACATATATATGGTATCTGAAACAAAGATAATAACGAGAAGCGAAATCAATCCATAGGAAATCATCAATTCTTTTGACCATCCTACCAAAAAAGGTGCGGCTGTAAAAAGAAGAGCTGTAACAATTTCAACAAATGCGTAAATAGATGAAATACTTGAAGAACATCCTCTACATTTTCCCCGCTGAAACAAATATGAAAAAACAGGAACAAGCTCATATGGTGAAAGCTCGCGTGCACATGTTGGACAAGATGAACGAGGGGCGACAATCGATTGTTTGATCGGCACACGAAGACCAACAACATTATAAAAAGAACCAAGAGCAAGGCCAATTAGAAATAAATAACTATGTAACCAAACCTCCATATCTTTCATCCTTCTTCATATGATTTTTCAAAAAAGCAATGGTAGTTTTAAACTTAATCTCCCAACTTATGGCTAACAACCTTTTTAAATTTAAAACAGAAAAACCTGCAAATACACAATTTCTGCAAAACTGTCAATTGTATGATTAAGGAAATGCGAAACAAAAAACCCTATCCTCCGCACTGTGAAGAATAGGGATTTACTCATCCAACATAGCTCGCAACACGATTGCGCCCTTGTTGCTTTGCCCCCGTATACATTGCCCGATCTGCATTTCGTATTAACGTTTGGGGATCTTCTCCTTGCTCAGGAGCGGTTGCTACACCTATACTTGCCGTTACGTATATGACCTGACGATTGCCGTTATCAAGATCATTAAAGATTTCAAACGGCCGGTCCGCAATAGCACATCGTAAGTCTTCAGCAACTTGTAAACTCTTATTATGAGAATGACTTTCAAGGAGAACTACAAATTCTTCTCCGCCAAACCGTGCAACAGTCCCTCGTTCTCCAATCTCTTCTTCCAGTCGATTCGCCACTCCACAAAGCACTTCATTTCCGCTGTGATGACCAAACGTATCATTTACTTTTTTGAAATGATCCAAGTCAAGAAGAATAATGGAGAATGGGTCAGGGGTTTCGTCAAAACGCTTATATTTCTCATCTAATAACTCACCAAAAAATCGGAAATTGTACAAATTCGTTAACGGGCACCGCTCACTTCGCCTTTTTGTCTCTTCATAGTGTCTTGCATTATCAACCGCAACCGCTAAATAGTTCGCCAAAATTTGAAGAACAAGAATATGATGTTTTTCATATGACCGAACGCGATCGGTTGCTAGTGTGATGATGCCGACAACCTTTTTATTACGCTTCATTGGTACTGATATAACAGCGTTCGCTGTTTGTGGAAGAATTCCTCTAGTTAGATTTTTCCACTGTGCTCGCTTTGTATATAATCGACTACGTCCACTTCGCCAGACTCTTGAGCTAATCCCTTCCTCAAAAAGGCTATCATCTCCATTATCCCGAACGCCTCTCCCCTTTTCAAAACTCTTAATAATTGTTAGCTTCTTTACCTGCTCCGCATCCATGATATAGGCATAATCAACAACAAACATATCCTTTACTTCGTTCAAAAACAAATGCAGGATTTCATCCGTATCAAGAGACTGGGTAATTTGCTGACCAATTTCACTCGTTTGTTGAAGCAGATCGTTCACTTTTCGACTCGAGTAGTACAACCTGAGCATAAGAGATGCTAGAACAAAAGGTACCCCGACAAAGAAGATGGCAATTGTGCCAAGATAGGTATGTAACATATACAAAAGGAACCCGACTGGAAGTGTTACCCCTGTGGAAATCGCTTCCCAAAGCATATCTTTCCCAAAAAATTTCGTATCAGCTTCTTTATAAATAGAGATGCGTAAAAAATGAAGGAGTATTTGATTAACAACAATTAGCGACAGAATGTAAACAATAGAGGGAACAAGTTGAGTAATTGCATCCCCAGAGAATTCACCCGTAGAGCCTCCAAGTAAATAGAAAAGTCCTCCTGATACGAGTGAAACAATCATAAACATGAGCATATTAACAGGGTAGCGGTGACTATCTTTCCTCGTGACGCGCAAATTCAACAAAAATACGAGAATCGCTAACTGAGTTAAGATTGTTTCCACGAATAAACCGTACCTAAGAAAGACTGCTAATGAAATTCCCTGGATAAAAAAAAGGTCCGTTCCTTTCACATTGATTGGCATCATGGCAACAACGGCAAGAAGTACAAAGAGCGCAAAAATATCGGCCATATTCCCTGTAAAATCGGGGGGAAAGAAATAGAACGTTGCAAAAATGAGTAGTGGCCAGCACAAAAGCCATACAATCCAGACGTTACGTTTCATTGTTGCCGTCAATTATTTCCCCCTCCATCTTCCCTTTAAAGAAAGAATATTTTTCCATTCGCATGTGGTTACGTTCCATTTTAGCAAAAAGTAGCGAAAAAGTCCTATTTTTTTGCATTAAATTCTAATTTTTTAGAAAACGACGAACTTCAGATACAAAGTAGAGAGAACCCGTTATTAACAGTAGGTCATTGGCACCCATCTGCTCAATGGTTGTTTCTATTGCTCTTCTCCAGTCTTCTTCGTACGATTTTGGTGAGAAGGTCGCTCTTTTGAATAAGTTCTCAGCTGAAATCGCCCGTGGGAAATCAAAAGTTGTAAAGGTAATCGTATGAATATGCGAATAGAGCGGCTTTAACATTGATTCAATATCTTTATCTCCTAGTGCGCTGAAAATAACGTGAATTTTCGCCTCAGCGTAATGCTGTTGCAGGGTTTTTGCCAGACTTTGAACACCTTCAGGATTGTGTGCCCCATCTACAATAATAGGTGGATTGGAACTAAGCTTCTCAAATCGTCCTGGCCATGCGGCTCTTTCAAGACCCCGTTGAACCATATCTTGTTCAATATGTAGACCATAAAAAACACGCAAGTACTCAAGCGCCATGAGCGCTGCACCTGCATTTTTAACCTGGTGTTCACCTTTCATTTGAATGTAGAGATCAACGAGTTTACGATATGGGGATTGAAAAGAGAAGCGCTCTCCTTTACCGTCACTCCTATGTTCGACTACAGAAAATTCTTTATTCAAGCGGTAAATTTTCGTGTTTTTCACTTTTGTTGTTTCATGCAAAAGCGTTAGTACTTCTTCTTTTTCAGCAGTTGTAACGAGCGGAACACCTGACTTAATAATTCCTGCTTTTTCATAGGCAATTTGTTTTAGATCACTACCGAGGATATGAGTGTGATCATAGCCAACATTTGTAACCACACTAACAAGTGGATGAATAATGTTAGTTGAATCAAGTCGCCCCCCTAGACCAACCTCCATTAAAACAAGATCTGGATAGGCAATTGTTCCAAAGTACATGAGGGCAATAACTGTAATCACTTCAAATTCGGTTGGAGAACCAAGGGGTGAAACGGATGCCATCTCAACGAGTGGCTGAACACGATTACAGAGAGCTATTAAGTCACCTTCATTAATGGGTTGTCCATTCACAGCTATTCGTTCCGAAAACGATTCAATATAAGGAGAAGTAAACGTTCCTACTTCATAGCCTGACTCTTCAAGCACCGTCCGCATGTAAGTTACGGTTGAACCTTTTCCATTTGTCCCACCAACATGCACGGTTTTTAATCGTCTTTCCGGGTGATCAAGCTGTTCGAGCATCCATTCCATTCGCTCCAACCCGGGCTTGATGCCGTGATTTAACAAACTATGTATCCAACCTACTGCCTCTTCATATGACTGAAACATTCTCGCTCCTCCTTAAAAGAAGACGAATCTCTAAGAAGAGATTCGTCAATTTCTTATTTTTTTAGTTCATTTATGCGCGCTTCCACGTTACTTCTTCTTTCAAGATAGTCTTTTTCTTTCGCTCGTTCTTCTTCAACAACTTTTTCAGGAGCTTTACTGATAAAGCGTTCATTAGCGAGCTTTTTCTGTACTCGATCGACTTCAGCATCGAGCTTCTTCATTTCTCCTTTTAGTCGCTCAATTTCTTCATCAATGTTAATTAAGCCTTCCAGCGGGAGAAATAGCTCTGCTCCAGATACCACAGCTGTCATTGATTTTTCAGGTGCCTGAAGATCGGCGGAGATGGTTAATGTCTCAGGATTACAGAACCGCTCAATGTATTGACTGTTTTGTTCAAGCTGCTTTTGTGCTTCCCCTGACTTCGGTTTAATGCGAAGTTCAATCGGCTTGCTTGGTGCTACATTCATTTCAGCTCGAATGTTTCGAACGGAACGAATAATCTCAGTAAGTAGCGCCATATCAGCTGCTGCTTCAGGGAAGTGAAGTTCGTCATTCTTCACTGGCCAGCTTGCTACCGTAATTGACTCTCCTTCATGCGGAAGGTGCTGCCAAATCTCCTCTGTCAGATACGGCATGAAGGGATGAAGAAGGCGCATCGTTTGATCCAGTACATAAGCGAGAACAGATCGCGTTGTTTTCTTGGCTGCTTCATCTTCGCCATATAGCGGTAGTTTCGCCATTTCAATATACCAGTCACAGAAGTCATCCCAGATAAAGTTATAAAGGTAGCGACCAACTTCCCCAAATTCGTAGTTATTAATGAGACGCGTCACTTGTTCAATCGTATCGTTTAAGCGAGTTAAAATCCATTTATCCGCTGTCGATTTCTCACCGGTTAAATCAAGCTCTTCATACGTCATGCCATCCATATTCATAAGAGCAAAACGTGAAGCGTTCCAGATCTTATTAGCAAAGTTCCAAGTAGACTCTACCTTTTCCCAATAGAAGCGAAGATCCTGACCTGGAGATGAACCAGTGGATAGGAAGAAACGAAGCGAATCAGCACCGTACTTCTCGATAACATCCATCGGATCAACACCGTTACCAAGTGATTTACTCATCTTACGTCCTTCAGAATCACGTACAAGACCATGAATCAATACATCATTAAATGGACGTTGCTCTGTAAACTCAATGCCCTGGAAAATCATACGCGCTACCCAGAAATAGATGATGTCATACCCTGTGACTAAAACGTTCGTTGGATAATAGCGATTAAAGTCTGCTGCTTCCTCGTCCGGCCAGCCCATCGTTGAGAAAGGCCAGAGCGCCGAACTAAACCACGTATCAAGTACATCTTCATCTTGCTGCCAGTTTTCAATATCTGCTGGCGCTTCCAATCCAACGTGAATCTCACCTGTTTCTTTATGATGCCATGCAGGAATGCGATGGCCCCACCAGAGCTGTCTCGAAATACACCAGTCACGAATATTTTCGATCCAATTTAAGTAAGTTTTCTCGAATCGTTCTGGGACAAAGTTAACTTTGTCGTCTGATTTTTGAAGCGCAATCGCCTGCTCAGCAAGTGGGCCCATTTTAACGAACCACTGAGTGGAAAGGTACGGTTCTACTACAGCACCACTTCGTTCAGAGTGCCCTACGGAATGAACGTGCTCTTCAATGTTGAAAAGAATCCCTTTTTCCTGCAAATCTTTTACTAGCTTTTTACGACATTCGAAACGATCCATTCCTTGATAGTCGCCTGCATTCTCATTCATTGAGCCATCTTCATTCATAACAAGGATACGCTCAAGGTTATGACGATTACCAATTTCAAAGTCATTAGGGTCATGGGCTGGAGTGATTTTAACAGCTCCAGAGCCAAATTCCATATCCACGTAGTCATCTGCCACAATTTCAATCTCACGACCTACTATTGGTAAGATCGCTTTCTTTCCAACAAGATGCTTGTAACGCTCATCTTTAGGATGAACCGCAATTCCTGAGTCACCAAGCATGGTTTCAGGACGCGTTGTTGCAATTTCGATATGCCCTGAACCATCAGCAAGAGGATAGCGCATATGATAGAAATGTCCCGTTACTTCCTGGTGAATGACTTCAATATCAGAAAGAGCCGTTTTAGTTTGGGGATCCCAGTTGATAATATATTCTCCACGATAAATTAACCCTTTTTCATAAAGCTTAACAAACACTTCACGCACTGCATCAGACAGACCGTTGTCAAGTGTAAAACGCTCTCTTGAATAGTCTAAAGAAAGACCAAGCTTCGCCCACTGACTGCGGATAAAGTCTGCGTATTCTTCTTTCCATTCCCATGACTTCTCAAGAAACTTCTCACGTCCAAGATCATAACGAGAGGTTCCCTCTTCACGAAGCTTCCCTTCAACTTTCGCCTGTGTGGCAATCCCTGCATGGTCCATTCCTGGCAGCCAGAGAACATCGTAGCCCTGCATTCGCTTTACACGTGAGAGAATATCTTGTAACGTTGTGTCCCAGGCGTGCCCTAAATGAAGTTTACCTGTAACGTTTGGCGGCGGAATTACAATTGTATAAGGCTCTTTCGCTTTATCACCTGTTGCTTCAAAAAACTTACCATCTACCCAATATGGGTACCATTTTTGCTCGGTTGCCTTCGGATCGTATTTCGTCGGCATCGATAGCTCTTTATTCACCATTGCCACTCTTCCTTTCCATTCAATAAGTCTTAGGCCGATGTCGCATTCCCATTTTCATGAAGAGGTGTTTTTAAATAACAAAAAAACTCCCCCCATCCTTAGGAAAAGGACGAAAGAAGTTTCTTCGCGGTACCACCTTTATTTACAGCTAAACAAGCGTTAGCTATACGCTTCATTCCAATAACGGGATTACCGGATTCTCCTACTACTATTTCAGAGAAACAGCTTAAGGGCGACTTCAAATGCTACGATCCTGAGAAATCTTTCAGCGGACGATTTCTCTCTCTGAAGGGTTCACATTCTACTACTCCCTATCTTTGCCTGTCGACTATTTGTATAAATAAGTTTACCGTGTAGATTCAAGATCGTCAAGATACTAAGCGCCCTTTTTCTTAGCTTAGCCAGTTCTCTGCCTTCTTAATCACCCCATCCGCTTTTATACATAGACTATTTGTAACGGCAGATGAAAACAAAGGGGAATACGCTATGAAAAAACGTTTTGGGGGAATGAATCGCTATCAGCTCCCACCGGCTGTTTATAAATTCAGGGACATCTGCGCTCAATTTGTTCCGCCCTTTATTGTGTTTCAGACGATTCGAACGATTCTATTTCCAACTTCAGTCGATGTGCTTATCCTCATTATCCTTGTAGCACTAGAAGTGTGTTTTTATTTTGAATGGATCTAAAATGTTTGCAACACATGATCGATCCCATTCATCACTTCTATTTTTTTCGTAAATAACCGGACATGCTTAATATGGGGCCAGTACTGGCGATTCTCATTAAAACGGGTGACACTATTAAAAACAGATTCAGGGAAATATAAATAGCTTGCAAGGAGCTCTTTCTCTTCTTCTAATAACGAAAATTGCGATTCATATCGCCCAATATGTGCAGTTGTCGTTGCCGGATTAAACTGAAATGGATGCACAGATGACCGAATAAAGTAGGCAAGATCCCGAACAGGCGTATCAATGACAGCTCTCTCGAAATTAATAAAATACCCTCGTCCGCCATTCATAACATAATGTGATGGCGAACATTTCCCATGACAAAACACAGTGCGGTATCTTTTCGCTTCTAAGACCTGCTCATACCAATGATCCAATCTTGTTTTAGCAAGATCACAATATTTCATTAACTGGTGAAAGTGAGTCACAAACGTGAGTTCAAAAGGTGAGAGATAGATACGTTTTTCAATTGCATTAACATATTTCTCCATTTCAAACTGTCTGCTTTCTCTCATAAAAATCATCTTTTGATAAGATTGTTTGATCACTTCTTCAGAAAATGCTTGATCTCTAGCAGTATACCCATGAAGTTCTGCAAGGTCTAGAATGAACCGCTCTTCTTTTTGAGCAGCGTGTCCTTCGCCTCCGTCCACCCAGGGAGTTAAATAAGCCACTCCATCTCCTGTATAAACAAAAGCATCACCGTATTTCGTTCGTTCAAGAGGTACAAAACTTTCAAATTTAAGCTGTTTAAATCGTTCCTCAAGGTATAAGATACGATCCATCTGGTCTTTCCTTAGCTTTGTCTCCTTTAGAGCAAACGTTCCACGTTCTGTTTCAATCTTAGTCACTTTCCCCATTTTCATGACACGTTCAGGATATAAGTCATATTGAAATAGAAGTGCTGGATCACTCATGAACCGCAACCCTCCCCTCCAAGATGGAGAGCCCCACTAAACCCGTTATCTCCTTCATCGCTTCCCACTTTTCAACGAACTCCTTCATCACTCGATCTACGTTGCTCCCTTCATTCTGAAGCGACTGAATACACGTTTGCCATTCCCACGGCGCAATGACTGTTTGGATAAGCGCACTTCTAAGTTCACGATCCACTTCACTTAATAAAGCGTTAAAATAGTGGTTAAAATCGGAACGCTTTTTTCTTTCATACCACAAATGCACTTCATTTGAGAGCACTTTACACATTGAAACAGGTGCTTCATCACTACATTCAAAGTAAAGCTGACCCATCACTTCTTTTAAAGAATGAGATGAAAATGGAATCATTCCATTTAGTATATCTTTATGATAGCAAAGTCGTTTTTTCACATCTGGAATTAGGCTAATAAGGAGAAAATACGACTCTGGATCTAACGTCTTAACTGCTGATAATGCTTTTACTGTCTCCCGGTAAGGAAATGGCGAAAGAGTATGAGAATCGTCCTGCTCTATACCACATCTGATGAGGGAGGATAGAAGATACCCTACCATTTCTGGAAACAGCTCATACGCGAATTCATCTTCCACAAAATCATGAACTGTCAGAAATCCTGAATCGATTGGAATGAATGCCTCTTGATTCAGGGTGCGAATCATTCGATTACACATAATCCCAGAGTTAAAAAAAAGACGGTCACGGAAGTTGAGATGATACTCAAGCAAATCCCGCTCCCGCCAGTATGATACCTTTCGCTTTCCTACGTGTGTCATAATTACATCAGGCGTTTGAACCCACCTTAGTTCTTTAAATCCGTATTTTTCTGCTATAAGTGTTAATAAGTTCATCTTCATTACTCCTTTTCCCCCCGCCGATTTCATAATTCATTAGCAGTGGGGCAAGCGAAGTTATCGATTGATAGGAATATAGAGTATCTGACCTTCTTTTACTTCTTCTTCTTCAAGACGGTTTACACGAGCAAGATGACTTGGCAGAACACGATATCGCTCAGCAATTTCAGTTAATGAATCACCAGGTTGGATGATGCACATTTTCATTTTTGAAAATTGCTCTTCCTCTTTTGTCAGCATACTTGTTAAATAAAGAGCATTTTCTTCGCGTGGTGCTTGTTGCTTTTCTTCGTAAATCTCTTCCTCTTCATAATCCACGTATTCGTTGTGGCTAGAGCGCGTTTCTTCCACGATTGGCTGATTGTTGTATTCAGTTGACCCCTCTAATTGCTGAGCCATTCGCGTTAAATAATCGTACGTTGGTTCCTGATACGCCTGGTGCTCTTCATTTTCTGCACTTGTCTCTGAATAATCAACTTCAAACTGATTCGACTGAGCTCGCATATCTACTTGAGGAGATCGTAAATGAAAGGTCTGTTCTAGTGATTCTTCTTGATGATCGACATATTTAATATCATTTTCCCAAACATTCTCCTCCTCTTCATGAACATATTCGCTTTCTTCTACCTCATAATCTTCCGAAGAATCACTTTCTACTTCTTCACGATTTTGATCACCCTGAATTCCACTAATGGAAATATCAGCTTTCAACTGAAGGCAATTTTCCTCAACTAGCGTATAGTCAAATGTATCGACCGTAACAAAGATATCTTCTAGACTTCTTACACGACTAGCAGGGATGGTAATGTCTACTGGAAAGCGGTGACCCATCGATGCCGTTCCATCTTCTCTTACATGTACTTCATGAATCGAGCGATAAGGAGACCCTTCATTCATTTCTTCCTCACTGGTCTGATCACGCTGCAAATATTCTCCAGTTAAATATAAACAGCCTTTCACAGCTACATAATCTTCATACTCTTCAATTGAAATTTCAGGATCAAGTGAAATAGATAGAACTTCTTCAACTTCCTGTCCTTTCTTTAACCAGACCTGCTCCTCTACGGAGAAATGCAAATATGTGCCTTCAGACATGCTTTCTCCTCCTTTCAAACATTATCCATACATTACACATGTATGAGTAATTCACAGGATTATGTCTAATTTGATTAAGAATGAGAAAGTTCTCATTGTTTGGTCATTAGAAAAAGCTACTGACATATTTGCCAGTAGCTTTGAATTAAACGAGCTTCGAGAAAGCTGCTTCTGCAGCAGCAATTGTTTCATCAATGTCGTGCTCCGTATGAGCGGTTGAAAGGAACATTCCTTCAAATTGAGATGGTGGAAGTGAAATTCCTTGAGCAAGCATTTCTTTGAAATAGGTTGTAAAGTGATCAAGGTTAGAAGAAGATGCCGTTTCAAAGTTAATGACGTCCTCGTTAGTAAAGAAGAAACCAACCATTGATCCCGCACGGTTAACGGTGTGAGGGATGTTGTATTTTGCTGCAGCTTTTGAAAGCCCTTCTCCAAGCTTCTCTGCTTTACGTTCAAATTCCTGATAACTTTCTGGTGTAAGTTGTGAAAGCGTTTCGTAACCAGCTGTCATAGCAAGTGGGTTCCCACTTAATGTCCCTGCTTGATAAATCGGACCACTTGGAGCGATTTGCTCCATTATTTCCTTTTTACCACCATAAGCGCCAACTGGTAGACCTCCACCTATGACTTTACCAAGGCAAGTTAAATCAGGTGTAACGTTATAGTACCCTTGAGCACAATTGTAACCTACCCGAAACCCTGTCATAACCTCGTCAAAGATCAAAAGAGTTCCATTATCCTCTGTGATTTTGCGAATTTCTTCAAGGTACCCCTGCTGAGGTGGGACGACACCCATATTGCCCGCTACAGGCTCTATAATCACACCCGCGATATCATCGCCAAACTCCTGAAAGGCATAGCGAAGACTTTCAAGATCATTATACGGGACTGTAATAGTATTTTTCGCAATGCCCTCGGGCACACCTGGACTATCAGGAAGACCAAGGGTAGCGACACCAGACCCAGCTTTAATTAACAAAGAGTCACCGTGGCCATGGTAGCAGCCTTCAAACTTTAAAATTTTATTTCGGCCGGTATAACCTCTTGCTAAACGCAATGCACTCATCGTAGCTTCCGTACCAGAGTTTACCATTCGCACGATTTCAATTGAAGGAACTCGTTCAATAACAAGCTCCGCAAGCTTCGTTTCATACTGACTAGGTGCACCAAAACTCGTTCCAAGCTCCGTCACCTCTTTAAGCCGATTCACAACCTGTTCATCAGCATGGCCAAGGATAAGTGGTCCATAAGAGAGTACATAGTCGATATACTCGTTTTGATCAATGTCGTAAATTTTAGAGCCTTTCCCTTTTTCCATAAAAATCGGATCCATGCCAACGGATTTAAATGCCCTTACCGGACTGTTTACGCCGCCAGGCATCACTTTAGATGCTTCTTTAAAAGCTTCTTTGGAACGATCATAATTACCCATTTTTGTAGTCCCTCTCTTTCGGTTCTATTGATCTAGCCAGCGAGCAGCGTCTTTTGCAAAATAAGTAATGATTAAATCTGCTCCCGCACGTTTCATGCTTGTTAGTTTCTCAAGAACAACCTCTTGTTCATTCAGCCATCCATTTTGACTAGCTGCTTTTATCATGGAATATTCCCCACTTACGTTATACGCAACCATCGGAAGCGGGAAGCGATCTTTTAGTTCACGAATGATATCAAGATAAGAAAGGGCCGGTTTCACCATCAAGAAATCTGCACCTTCTTCAATGTCGCTCTCTGCTTCTCGGATCGCTTCAAGTCGATTGGCAGGGTCCATTTGATAGGTTTTGCGGTCCCCAAATTGCGGCGTACTGTGTGCAGCATCACGAAATGGACCATAAAACGCAGATGAAAATTTCACAGCATAGCTCATAACAGGAACATCAACAAATCCAGCTTCATCAAGACCATGACGAATAGCCGCCACAAAACCATCCATCATATTAGATGGGGCAATAATGTCAGCCCCCGCTTTTGCTTGAGAGATCGCTGTTTTAGTTAGTAGTTCAAGAGACTCATCGTTTTGTACGTATCCGTTCTCTATAACACCACAATGCCCGTGATCTGTATACTGACAAAGGCATGTATCTGCAATCACCGTTAACTCAGGAAACTCTTCTTTAACTTGGGCAATTGCTCTTTGTACAATGCCAGTATCGCAATAGGCCTCTGACCCAACTGCATCTTTATGATTTGGAACGCCAAACATCATGATGGACTTTATACCAAGATCAACTACTTCACGAACCTCTTCATTCAAACGGTCTAATGAATAGTGATAGACACCAGGCATTGAAGGAATTTCTCTCTTTACATCCTCTTCTTCAACTGCAAAAATTGGATAAATCAAGTCCTCTTTATGTAAATACGTTTCTCTAACGAGCGATCTCATTGATTCAGATCGTCTTAAGCGACGGTGACGTTGAAAGTTTACTGTTTCCATTATCTTCTTCCTCCTATTTATCAAAGAAATCCTCCAGGCTTTCAAGCATTCCTTCAATGGTATATTGTTCAGGAACAACCTGCGGTACGATCCCATATGATCGCAACGTCTTCTCTGTAATCGGTCCAATGACTACTATTGTGATCCCTTTAAGCTGATCTTTCAAATTGTTCGCACCGAGAAGTTGAACGAAATGATGGACTGTTGACGAAGAAGTGAACGTAATCACATCACATGCTCGGTTTTCCACTACCTCAATTAAAGCTGCCTTGGATTCAAATGGAATGACCGTGTCATAGATAGGTAAATCAGTCACTTCGTACCCTAATTCACTTAATTGCCCTGGTAATACTGCTCGACCAAGATTTCCTCTTGGTAGTAGTATCTTCTCATCGGGCGTAGCTTGCTTGGCTAGCGCAGCAACAAGTCCTTCAGCTACAAAATCATCAGGCATAAGATCAATTTGTATTCCATACCGCTTAAGAGCTTTTGCTGTTTTACTTCCAACCGCGCCAATTTTTACACCTTTGGGAAGTTTTACCTGATTTAAGAAAAAACGCACGCCATTGGCACTCGTAAATAAAACCCAGCTATACTCGCTCAAGCGAAGCGAGTGTAATAATTGTTTTCGAGGTTCGAAAGAAATAAGAGGGATTTCAATGGAAATCCCTTCTCTTTCCTCGATTAATTTTGTAAATGTAGCTGCCTGCTCCCGAGCTCTCGTGACCATTACACGCTTTCCTGAGAGCGGAGAACTCATTGATCTAATTCCTCTTTCACACGATCAAGAATCTCTTTAGCACCCTGTTCCTTCATTTGATTCGCAAGCTTATTACCTACTTGGATTGGATCAGTGCCCATTTCCATTTCTTTAATAATGACTGACCCATCAGGCTCTCCAACAAGTCCAGTAACCGTAACCGTATCACCGTTAAGCGTGGCGTGACCTGCAATAGGTACTTGACAGCCTCCTTCAAGCGTATGAAGAAAAGCACGTTCAGCTAATACAGTCTTAGTCGTTTCCTTATCGCTAAATTTCTCTAGAATCGCTCTTAACTCATCGTCGCTTTCTCGACACTCAATCGAAAGCGCTCCCTGTCCGACTGCTGGCACGCACAAGTCGGGATCAAGATACTCTGTTACAACTTCTTTCGACCATCCCATGCGATGAAGGCCTGCAGCGGCTAGCACAATGGCGTCGTAATCTTCGTCTGTTAATTTACGGATACGCGTGTCAATATTTCCGCGAATCCACTTAATTTCAACATCCGGACGAATGGCTTTTAATTGTGCACCACGTCTAAGACTACTTGTTCCAATTACGGCACCTTCAGGTAGTTCTCGAAATGGTTTCTTTGATTCTGAAATAATCACATCGCGATGATCTTCACGTTCAGGAATACAACCAATCATGAGTCCCTCAGGAAGAACAGAAGGCATATCTTTCATACTATGAACCGCCATATCGATTTCACCTTTCAACATGGCGTCTTCAATTTCTTTCACAAACAATCCCTTTCCACCTACTTTGGAAAGAGTAACGTCAAGGATTTTGTCACCACGCGTGACGATCTCTTTTATTTCAAAGTCTACTCCTGGATTTAGTTCTTTTAACTTACTGATCACCCACTTCGTTTGCGTGATCGCTAGTTTACTTCTTCTTGAGCCAACGACAATTTTACGCATGAACACTCCTCCAACCTTTCAGTTCTCCCTTACACATACCAGAAATGGAATTCTGAAAATGTTCCAGAAAGGAAGACATTAATTAAAACAATTAGAAACGCTGCAACGTTCCATAAAGCGAGGGATCGCCCCTCCATTTCTCTAGCCACTTTCTGATATAAATACGTACTGTAAGCGCCTAATACAAAAAATGAAATAATCACCTTAGCATCAAATAAACTAAATTGATCCACCTTTAGCATTGCCCATACAATCCCTAAAATAAGACTTAGTAATAAAAGAGGAACGCCGAGAACGCTACATAAATACGAGAGCTTCTCAAGCTGCGAAAGGTCGCCAAATCTTCTTAAGCGCTTACTCCACTTTTTCCCTTTTAACATTTGATAAACAATCAAATACATGATCGAAAAAATAAACGAAAGCGAAAATGCCCCATATGATAAAAACGCCATTGTAATATGGATAATGGATAGCTCAGACATCAGCTGTTCTGTTAACAAACTAGAAGCCTGTTCTCGAGTAGCAAATAAATTTATGGCCATAATGCTGAAACCGAGTACATTTGCAAAAAAGACAAAAAAATCGACTCGAAAAAACCAATTAATCAAGAGCGATAGTGAGACAATCACCCACGCATAAAAAAATAACCCCTCAAAAGGTGTTAAAATCGGGAAACCGCCAATTTCAATAATCTGCGTTACAAGAAACGCACTTTGCAGCACCCAAACAATAGAAAGCAACCAGAAAGCAAACTGATTTACTTTCCGGTTGTTCTGCAGAAAATCAATAAAATAACCCAGTACACTAAGGGCATAAAGTAGTATGGTTATATCATAAAGCCAGCTGGCGTTTGTCACAAATCATGTCTCCTCTCCTAGGAGCGCAACTGCGATGCCTGTAATAAAGTGGAGTATTCAACGGATTCATGCTGCCTTTTTTCTTCGTTTTCTTTCACTCGCTGCTTATGAAGTTCTCTCTCAATTTCTTCTTCAATCGCAAAGATTTTCGTGAAGATCTCGAGCGACTCCTCTGCATTTGGCTCTGCAGCCATCTCCTTTACCCGAACAATAGGATCACGTAGCAGCTGGTTCACTATACTTTTCGTATGTTTACTTAATACTTTTCGTTCTCGATCCGTTAAATCAGGAAGTTTTCGCTCTATGCTCTTCATTGTTTCAGCTTGAATGGAAAGCGCCTTCGTACGAAGAGCCGTTATCATAGGTACGACGCCAAGTGTATTGAGCCACTCTCGAAATAGCACGAGGTCTTCTTCAATCATAAGCTCAATTTTCTCTGCTTCCTTCTTGCGCTCAGCAATGTTTGTTTCGACAATCCCTTCAAGATCGTCAATGTCATAGAGAAAAACGGAATCCATATTATTCAGCGAAGGATCAAGATCTCTTGGGACAGCAATATCCACCATAAATAACGGACGACCTCTACGCTTTTTAAGTAACGGCTTTACATTTTCTTCCGTTAAAACATAATTTGTAGACCCGGTAGAACTAATTAGAATATCAGCATCCGAAAGTGCCACTTCTATCTCATCCATCGAGCGAGCCTGTCCTTTAAATCTTGAAGCAAGTTCCGCTGCTTTCTCAAGCGTACGATTTACAACCGTTACTTGATCGACACCATTGCTTTGCAAATTTTTCGCTGTTAGCTCACCCATTTTACCTGCACCAAGAATAACTACGTGTTTATTGTGAAGTCCACCAAAAATCTTCTTCGCTAATTCAACGGCAGCATAACTAACAGAAACGGCATTTTCTCCAATTTCTGTTTCAGAATGTGAGCGTTTCGCTAGCGTGATGGCCTGTTTAAACAACTGATTAAAAATCGTGCCTGTTGTGTCAGAACTCTGAGCAAGTAAAAACGCATCGCGAACTTGTCCTAAGATTTGCGTTTCTCCTATAACAAGCGAATCGAGACCTGCTGCAACTCGATAAAGATGTTCTGTCGCCGCATCGTTCTCACGAATCACAAGATATGGGGAAAACTCATCTTTTTCAATTCCGAACCATTCAGATAGAAAAGCTTTTGAATAATATCTCCCTGTATGAAGCTGATCAGCTACAACGTATAACTCGGTACGGTTACATGTCGACAAAATCACTGCTTCTAGAATACTTTTAGAGTGACGCAACTTATCTAACGCTTCAGGCAAATCATTCTCCTGAAAGGAAAGTTTCTCTCGTATTTCCACAGGGGCTGTTTTGTGGTTCAACCCTACGACCAGGATGTGCATCGTTCCACCCCCAAAAAATTGTTAACCAAACCTAATCTTTTGCTATCATCTATCACTAGTATAACATGTGACAAATTGCACAGAGTTACGAAATGTGAACAGACTATGAAAGCAATTATGATATGATGAAGAAAGAATTATCTCTGCATATTATTAGTAATCATACAACTATTAATGTACCAGAAAATCAAATGTATAGCAAAACTTGTGTATTTCTTACAGTAGGAGGATTTTCATTGAAACGTCAAGGTGTTTTTCCCGGTGTTTTGTTTATTGGAATCGGACTTTATTATTTATTTCAAACGCTAAACCTTCCTTTTTCTGATCAGCTTATGAACTGGCAGGTGATTTTAATCGTCATAGGTCTTGCCATGATCATTCAAGGTTCTATCGCAAAAGAAGGAAATATGCTTTTTCCGGGAATTTTACTTCTTGGACTTGGTGTACATTTCTATTTTGTTACGAAGTTAGCTGTTTGGCCAGATAGCTGGGGAATGTACACACTAATTTTAAGTGCAGCTTATCTTATGACATACTACAAAACAAAAAAAAGTGGCCTCGTCCCTGGCTTGCTGCTACTTGCTCTTTCGATTATTGAACTTCTTTATTCAGGCTTAGAGATGTGGCTCAATTCAACCTTTTCCTTCGTAGGAAAATTCTGGCCACTTGTATTGATTGCACTTGGAATCTATCTTGTAACGAAAAAAAAGTAAGGAGCCTACGCTCCTTACCTTTACAAGATAGAACTTAAGAAATCTTGTGTTCTCTGTTCTTTTGGCTCACTAAATAATTCTTTAGGATGGCCTTTTTCTACGATTTTCCCATCATGCATGTAGACAACCCAATCGCCTACCTCACGTGCAAAACCCATCTCATGAGTAACGACAACCATCGTCATCCCTTCTTTCGCCAGCTCTTTCATGGTTGATAGTACTTCTCCTACTAGCTCGGGATCAAGCGCTGATGTCGGCTCATCAAACAGCATGATATCAGGTTTCATTGCAAGCGCTCGAGCGATTGCAACTCGCTGCTTCTGCCCTCCGGAAAGCTTATTAGGATAGACATTCGCTTTATCACCAAGTCCTACTTTTGCAAGTAGTTCTTTTCCTTCTTTTTCCGCTTGGGCCCGCTTAATTTTCTTAACCATTAACGGCGCCTCAATCACATTTTCTAATACGGATTTATGCGGAAAGAGGTTAAAATGTTGGAACACCATACCAACGCGCTGCCTGACTTTATTTAAATCATTTTTTTCGGGATCTATGGTTTCCCCTTCAATAATCACATTCCCGCTGTTTTTGATCTCTAGAAAATTCATACACCGAAGTAGCGTACTTTTACCGGAACCGCTGGCACCTATGAGTACAACAACGTCACTTTCATTTACTTCAAGATCAATATCTTTAAGCACGTGAAGATCTCCAAACGATTTATTCAACTTCTCAACACGGATCATCTCAGATTTTTCTACCACGGACAACACCTCTTTCGTTCTTAATCACTAGCTGATAAACGTTTTTCAAGGAGATTAACAAGAAGCGTGAAGATTAGTACAAGAACAAGATAGTATACCGCTACAATAAGTAGATATGTCATCTCATCAAACGTTCTTGCCCCCTGTGTAGTCGCAACGCTAAATAATTCTGGAAGGGCTATAAATGCTGCTAGAGAGGAATCTTTTAATCCAATGATAAATTGATTACCAAGAGGCGGCAAAGCGCGTCTAAATGCCTGAGGAAGAATAATACGTCGCATCGCAAGCGTATGACTCATTCCAAGAGAGCGGCCTGCCTCCATCTGACCTTTGTCAATGGATTGAATGGACCCACGAAAGATCTCTGCAATATAAGCCCCGTTATGTAGGGCGAGTCCAATGGAAGCAGCCCAGAATTTCGGAATATTAAACTCGGTTAAACCAAAATAAAAGATAAAAATTTGAACAATAAGCGGTGTACCTCGAATAACAGCAATGTACACATTTGCAATCCAATTCAGAATTTTTGATTGTGATATTTTAAATAAAGCAAAAAATAGGCCAATAAAAACAGCAATCAAAACGGATACGAACGTAACGCGAATCGTCAGCCAAAGACCTTCAAAAAATACCGGATAACTTTCTAATAACGTTTCAAAAAAATGAGCAAAAGTTGGCAAGTGCGATCAGCTCCTTAGAATTCAGTAACATTACAGGTAAAAAAGGAATGCGCGCACCGCACACATTCCTCTTTCTTACTCACTTTCAGGATTCTGGGTGATATCGACTCCGATGTATTCCTCACTAAGTTTTGTTAACGTACCGTCTTCTTTTAACTCTTCTAACGCTTTGTTAACAGCATCAAGAAGATTTGAGTTTTCTTTCTTTATTGCGACAGCTTGTTCACTTGTTCCAAGCTGCTCTACTTTTTCAATTTCAAAACCTTCTTCCATAGCTTGCTTGCCTGTAATATCATCTGTAATAACCGCATCGTGCTTTCCTTCGCTTAGTGCGCGTAAAGCAGTTTGGTCACTATCGTAATTTGAAATCTTATCCGTATACTCTTGTGCGGTTTTTTCATAAGTTGAACCTTTTGAGACAGCTACATCTTTGCCTTCTAGATCTTCTACGCTTTGAATATCGCTACCAGGTTGAACATATAGAACCGGTCCAGAATAATAGTATGGTTCGCTAAAATTAACAGCTTCCTTACGTTCATCTGTAATCGTATGGCTAGCTACTGCTGCGTCATAACGACCAGACTGAATAGCGGATACCATCCCACTAAATTTAAACTTTTCAACTGCAGGTTCAAGATCAAGCTTTTCCGCAATCGCCTTACCCACTGCAACGTCGAACCCATCAAGATCCCCATTTGCATCTACTGTACTAAATGGTGGAAACTCACCTGAAACGACATAGCTAAACTTTCCATCTTCCGTTAATTCAAGTCCGTCGTCTCCTTCAGAGCTAGATGATCCATTACTTTCTTCATTCCCTCCACACGCTGTTAAAACAAGAAGAAACATTAACATTAGTGCGGTTAGAAAACTCCATTTTCTCTTCATCATCACGCGTCCCCCTAAAACGACTTTTTCTTTATGCAGTTCGAATTATGTAAACTGCAACACTTTTATAATACCAATATTTAGACATTTCTTTCAATTCTGACTTGTACTGTCTACACCTCCTATATTGGACTAAGCTCTGATTACAGCCAATGAGAATGCGTATTCTTCTGTTTCCTCCGATATATTCCCATTCCCTATCTATTTGATTTAAAAACGTCTTTTTTCCTAATAATCAGAAAATATTCGACATATAAAAAGCTCGGTCATGTGACCGAGCTTAACCTTATAAATATGATTTAATCGCACTCCAAACATCTTCTTTTCCTTGTCCAGTATGAGAAGAAAACGTAACAAGTCGATCTGTAGGTTCAATCTTTAATGTCTGGTTTACAACTTTTAAATGTTTTTGCCATTTCCCTTTAGGAATTTTATCCGACTTTGTAGCTACAACAATGACTGGAATTTCATAGTGCTTTAACCAATCATACATGACGACATCGTCATTTGAAGGAGCGTGACGTAAATCGACAATTTGAATAACCGCTTTTAACTGATCGCGATCTGTCAAATACGTTTCAATCATACGACCCCAGGCATCTCTTTCTTTTTTAGATACCTTAGCAAATCCATAGCCAGGAACATCAACAAAATATAACAGTTCATTAATTAGATAAAAATTAAGCGTCTGGGTTTTTCCAGGTTTTTGTGATGTTCTAGCAAGGTTCTTACGATTAATCAGTGTATTAATAAGAGAAGATTTCCCTACGTTGGATCGTCCAGCTAAGCCAATCTCTGGTAAACCTTCTACAGGATACTGCTCTGGTTTAACGGCACTGATAATAAAATCTGATTTTGTTACTTTCATTTATTCTCCCCCACAAGTGCGGTATTTAACACTTCATCCAGATGTGACACTGGAAGGAACGTTAAATCCTTACGAATGCTTTCTGGAATATCATCCAGATCTTTCTCATTTTCTTTCGGCATAATGATTGTAGTTAATCCGGCACGGTGAGCACTTAACGACTTTTCCTTCAGTCCACCAATCGGAAGAACTCTACCTCGGAGCGTAATCTCTCCAGTCATCCCTACATCTCTTCGAACAGCTTTACCTGTTAACGCAGATACAAGGGCTGTAGCGATCGTAATGCCAGCAGAAGGACCGTCTTTAGGCGTAGCACCTTCTGGAACATGAATGTGGATATCGTTCGTTTCATGGAAGGTTGGATCAATCGACAGCTCTTCTGATTTTGAGCGAATGTAGCTGAACGCAGCCTGTGCTGACTCTTTCATCACATCGCCAAGTTTCCCTGTTAAAATCAGCTTGCCTTTTCCTGGTGATAGAGAAACTTCAATAGCTAGTGTGTCGCCTCCTGCTGTTGTATAAGCAAGACCAGTTGCGGTGCCAATTTGATCTTCTTTCTCCGCTTCGCCGTATCGGAATTTCGGATGACCGAGTAATTCTTCAAGCATCGTTTCAGTAACAATTACACGTTTCTTCTTACCTGAGACAATTAACTTTGTTGCCTTCCGACAAACGGTTGCGATTTGTCGTTCGAGATTTCGGACACCGGCTTCTCTTGTATAATGGCGCACAAGCTTATAAAGGCTCTCTTCTCTAATTTGAAGATTGCCTTTTTTCAAGCCGTGTTCTTCAAGCTGTCGCGGCACAAGATAATTCTTAGCTATGTTGACTTTCTCTATTTCGGTATAACCCGCAATTTGAATTACTTCCATTCGATCAAGAAGTGGCTCTGGAATCGTTGCAAGGTTATTCGCTGTTGTCACAAACATGACTTTTGAAAGGTCATATGGCTCCTCGATATAGTGATCACTAAACGTATTATTTTGCTGTGGATCCAATACTTCCAACAACGCTGAAGATGGATCTCCACGAAAGTCATTTGACATTTTGTCAATCTCATCCAAAAGGAAAACTGGATTGACTGTCCCCGCCTTTTTCATGCCTCTAATAATACGTCCTGGCATCGCTCCAACATAAGTTCTACGATGTCCACGAATTTCTGCTTCATCACGTACTCCGCCAAGTGAAATACGAACAAACTCCCGCCCGATTGATCGTGCAACGGATCTTGCCAGGGATGTCTTTCCGACTCCCGGTGGTCCAACCAGGCAAAGAATTGGTCCTTTTAAGGATTTCGTGAGCTGCTGAACGGCAAGGTATTCAAGTACCCGTTCTTTCACTTTTTCAAGGCCATAATGATCCTCATCAAGAATTTTTTCTGCATGATTAATATCAAGATTATCTGTTGTCTCTTTCGACCACGGTACTTGAATTAACCAATCGATATAATTTCGAATCACAGAACTTTCAGCTGAGCTTTGTGGAATTTTTTCATAGCGATCAAGCTCTTTATAGGCCATCTCCTGAACGTTTTCAGGCATGTTGGCTTCCTCAATCTTTTCCTTTAAAGAAGCGATTTCCCCAGTTTTGCCTTCTTTTTCTCCAAGTTCTTTTTGAATAGCCTTCATTTGTTCCCGAAGATAGTATTCTTTTTGCGTTTTTTCCATTGAGCGCTTTACTCGCTGGCCAATTTTCTTCTCAAGATCAATAACGTCTTTTTCATTTTGAAGAATTTCAATCAATTTATTTAATCTTTCGTATGAACTATACGTTTCGAGAATGTCTTGCTTTTGCCGGATTTTTAAAGATAGGTGAGAAGCAATAATATCAGCTAGTCGCCCCGGTTGTTCAATATCACTTACTGAGGCAAATGTTTCGGCCGTCACTTTTTTAGAAACTTTAATATATTGTTCAAATAAATCAAGGACAGTACGCATTAACGCTTCTTCTTCCACGTTACTATCTGCACTTTCATCAATTTGTTCAATCTCAACTTCGTAAAACTCTTCTGTATCTTTAAATTCAATAATCTTGCCTCGCTGAAGTCCTTCAACAAGCACACGAATTGTTCCATTTGGTAATTTCAACATCTGCTTGACAGTAGCAAGTGTTCCAACCTCATAAATATCACTTACTTCAGGTGTTTCAATTTCTACTTCTTTTTGCGTAGATAGAAAAATCTTTTGATCATCCATCATAACCTTTTCAAGGGCTTGAACAGACTTATCTCGACCAACATCAAGATGTAGAACCATTGATGGATAGACGAGCAACCCTCTTAAAGGTAGCAACGGTAATGTTTTATGTTCATTTTTCAATCATGGCACCTCCAGACAACAAACTATAAAAACGTTATATCGTTCATTTTAATCCGACCTTATACTATTGATAAGTTGTACTTCATTGTATCCTAAGTTTCTTCTACTTGTCTAATCATCCCTGCTCAAACTGCAAAAAAACTTACTTAGAATAGAAAACTCGCTTTATTGCTTACTGATTTTACACAAAGATCCTAATTGTTGTTTTTCTGCAAAATAAACAGTTCTTTCTATTCAACATTTTTTACTAGTTGAGATAAATTTCTACGAATTGAAAGAGATACAAAGAAAATCCCCGCCCGTTAACTTCCGGGCTGGGATTTTCCAATAACGATGGAAGGAAACTCTTGGTGTTTTTCCGTCATAAAAGCCGCATCGAATACTTCTGAAAGGTGCGTAACGGGTACCACTTTAATGCCCTTGATTACTTGGAGCATTTCCTCATCGTTTTCTTTTGGAATAAGCGCCATTTCAGCACCAGCATCACGAGCGGCCGTCACTTTTGCAAAAACACCGCCTACTGGTTTTACAAATCCGTGAATACTAATTTCACCTGTCATGGCAATTTTATTACTCACAGGGCTTCCTTTAATGGCAGAGTAAATTCCTGTGGCAATAGCTACACCAGCAGATGGACCATCTACAGGGACACCTCCAGGAAAATTGATATGTAACTGATAAATGTCTACAGGAATGCCCATGGACTTAAGTACAGTCATCACATTTTCTACAGAAGATTTTGCCAAGCTCTTTCTTCGAATGGATTTAGATTGATTACCAATGCTTTCTTCTTCTACAATTCCTGTTATCGTTACCGATCCTTCTTTATCCATTTTCCCTTTTACAGCAGTAACCTCTATCTCAAGTAACGCACCAGTGTTAGGGCCATAAACCGCTAATCCATTCACTACACCAACTGCTGGATAAAGCGGTATTTTTCTTTCTGGTCGTGGAGTGAGTCGACTTGCATGGACGACCCATTCCATGTCTGCAGCAGTTATTCTGTCACGTTTTTCAGTAATGGCTAGTCCTGCTGCAATTTGCATTAAGTTAACTGCCTCACGCCCATTTCTTGCATATCGACTGACACGTTCAATCCCGTCCTCATCAAGAGTGAGATTTAACTTCTTGGCTGCTCTTGTTGCAATGCGAGCAATCTCTTCCTGACTCAACTCACGGAAATAAACTTCCATACATCTTGACCGAATAGCCGGAGGAATATCATCAGGCGTTCTAGTTGTGGCTCCGATCATCCTAAAATCAGCCGGTAAGCCATTTTGAAAAATATCGTGTATGTGATTCGGAATCGTAGTGTTTTCTTCATTATAATAAGCACTCTCAAGATAAACTTTACGATCTTCTAGTACCTTTAATAACTTATTCATTTGAATTGGGTGAAGCTCACCTATTTCGTCAATAAAGAGAATGCCGCCATGTGCATTGGTAACTGCACCCTGCTTTGGTTGAGGAATACCTGCTTGTCCCATTGCACCTGCCCCTTGATAAATTGGATCATGAACAGATCCAATTAACGGATCCGCTATTCCCCTCTCATCAAATCTTGCAGTCGTTGCATCCAACTCCACAAAGACAGCTGACTGTTTGAAAGGCGTTCCAAAATTACGTTTCGCTTCTTCGAGTACAAGCCGTGCTGCCGCCGTCTTCCCTACCCCAGGAGGGCCATATATAAGAACGTGTTGGGGATTTGGACCACAGATCGCCGCTCTTAATGTGCGAATTCCTTCCTCCTGACCAACGATCTCTGAAAACCCTGTAGGTCGAATACGTTCAGATAGCGGTTCGCTTAAAGAGATGCTTCTTAGCCGGCGTAAATGCTCCATTTCTTTTCGTGATTCCTTATCTATAGAAACTTTCTGAGTTCGCTGATTACGAAGTAAGTTCCAGAAATATAATCCTATCACAATCCCGAAGAATAATTGTATTGCTAGTGCTATCCCTGTCCAATTCATACTCCTACCTCCTGATGAATAATCAATAGCACTAGTATCTCCTGAGCTTTGGTTCCATAAACCGGAAATCACCAAAATGAGCAGACGATCTTCAGGAAAAGATGTTGATTTCATCATCCGGCTTCTACGCTCGGAGCGGATCCCTCCTATAAAGAAATGTCGAGATGAACAAGTAAAAGCAAAAAAACCAGCCACAGGTGGCTGGTTTCATTATTATGCACTTTCTTTTGGTGATTTCTTATCTTCATCGATGACTGAGCCATCTTCGAGAATTAATTTTGGCGTCGTTTTCTCGCTTACTGTAGAAGCAGACAATACGCACTTTTTAATTTCTTCACGCGAAGGAAGATCGTACATGACATCAAGCATGATACCTTCAATAATGGAACGAAGGCCACGCGCGCCTGTTTTTCTTTCAATTGCCTGTTTTGCAATCTCAACGAGGGCTTCATCTTCAAATTCAAGCTCAACATCATCAAGCTCAAGAAGCTTTTGGTATTGCTTTACAAGAGCGTTCTTAGGTTTCGTAAGAATTTCTACTAAAGCTTCTTCATCAAGTGGCTCAAGGCTTCCGATAACCGGAAGACGACCGATGAACTCAGGGATAAGTCCAAAACGAAGCAAATCTTCCGGAAGGACTTTACCTAAGTATTCACCTGGTTTAAGATCCTCTTGTTTGGCTTCACCGCTGAATCCAATAATTTTCTTACCAAGGCGTCGCTTAATGATTTGCTCGATACCGTCAAATGCTCCTCCACATATGAAGAGGATATTTGTTGTATCAATTTGAATAAACTCTTGATGAGGATGTTTACGGCCACCTTGAGGAGGTACGCTAGCTGTTGTACCTTCAAGAATTTTAAGAAGCGCTTGTTGCACACCTTCACCAGATACGTCACGCGTAATAGACGGATTCTCCGACTTACGAGCTACTTTATCAATTTCATCAATATAGATAATGCCTTTTTCAGCCTTCTCCACATCGTAATCTGCCGCCTGAATTAGCTTTAGAAGGATGTTTTCAACATCTTCACCAACATAACCAGCTTCTGTTAATGACGTAGCATCTGCAATGGCAAAAGGTACGTTAAGAATTCTAGCAAGCGTTTGTGCAAGAAGTGTTTTACCACTACCAGTTGGCCCGATTAGCGCAATATTACTTTTCGCCAGCTCAACATCATCTGGTTTAGAAGATGCATTAATTCGCTTATAGTGGTTGTAAACCGCTACTGATAGTGACTTCTTAGCCTTCTCCTGCCCAATGACATAGTCATCAAGAATCTGGCAAATTTCATGAGGTTTCGGTACTTCTTTGAAGTCCACCTCTTCTTCAGTTCCAAGCTCTTCTTCAACGATTTCAGTGCAAAGCTCAATACACTCATCACAGATATAAACACCTGGTCCTGCAACTAACTTACGGACTTGATCCTGTGTTTTACCACAGAAAGAACACTTAAGTTGTCCTTTTTCATCGTTAAATTTAAACATGAATTCACCCCTAACCTTTGATCTCGATGAAACCCGAGTAGGTCTATCTGGAAAAGGAACTCCGTCTGTTCATTTGAACTTCGATTACAAAACAAGCAATCTAAACGGTTATCCACCACTGGTTTCTCATCCTATTTATGTATTGAAATTGTATCATATAACGCAAAAGGATACGAAGTAAAACGACTCTTTATAGCTTATTATGTATCGAATGATTGTCCTACTACTATGTTTAGCATCTTTGTGTGATTTCATTACTACTTCTTTTTGTAAAAACAAGGCGCAGTAAGCGCCTTGTTTCAAATAAGCCAGTTTATTCGCTTCTATTATGCTTTTTTGCTGTTATCTACAAGAACATCGATTGCTTTGCGAATACGTAGGTCACCTTTAAGTGCATCAGTGCCACCTTGCATCATAAGCATTTGGCGAATTTGTTCTTCTTCCATGTTATACATTGCAGCCATCTTAGAAAGTTCTTCGTTCACTTCTTCTTCTGAAACTTCCACATTTTCAGCATCCGCAATTGCTTCAAGAGTTAGGTTTGTGCGCACGCGCTTTTCACCGTCTTCTTGCATTTGTTCGCGAAGTGCTTTCTCATCTTGTCCTGAGAACTGGTAGTACATTTCAAGGTTCATACCTTGTTGCTGTAGACGCTGCTCAAATTCTTGAAGCATACGGTCTACTTCTGCATCTACCATAGCTGATGGAAGGTCAATCTCACTGTTTTCAGTAGCTTTTTCAATCAACGTGTCTTTCTTTTGAACATCAGCATCTTCTGCTTTTTGTTTCTCAAGATTTTCTTTCGTTGTTTTCTTAAGCTCATCAAGTGTTTCAACTTCTTCGTTTACATCTTTAGCGAATTCATCATCAAGTTCTGGAAGCTCTTTACGCTTAATGTCATGAATTTTCACTTTAAACGTAGCTTCTTGTCCAGCAAGATTTTCAGCATGGTACTCTTCAGGGAAAGTTACTTTAACTTCCTTTTCAGCGCCAGCTTTCTCACCAATCAATTGCTCTTCAAAACCTGGAATAAACGTGTTAGAACCGATTTCTAGTGAATAGTTATCGCCTTTTCCACCTTCAAATGGTTCTTCACCAAGGAAACCTTCGAAGTCGATAACGGCAGTATCGCCTTCTTGAAGCTCGCCATCTTCAACTACAACAAGCTCCGCTTGTTTTTCTTGAAGAGATTTAAGCTCTGCTTCCACTTCTTCATCTGTAACGTTCGTATCTTGTTCTTCTACTTCAAGACCTTTGTATTCGCCAAGCTTCACTTCAGGCTTAACTGTTACAGTTGCTTTAAAAATCAAGTTTTGACCTTTTTCCATTTGCTCAACGTCAACTTCAGGACGATCAACTGGCTCGATACCAGATTCGTCAATTGCTTCTGAATAAGCTTTAGGTAGAATAATATCAAGAGCATCTTGGTAAAGAGATTC
Organism: Guptibacillus hwajinpoensis; assembly: GCF_020524165.1. Lineage (GTDB taxonomy): Bacteria > Bacillota > Bacilli > Bacillales > Guptibacillaceae > Guptibacillus > Guptibacillus hwajinpoensis_D. The sequence continues at coordinate 696,517 of NZ_JAIVKU010000003.1, read as the reverse complement.
TACACCAAAACGTTTTTCAAAAAGAGAACGTGGCATTTTTCCTTTACGGAATCCAGGTACATTCACCTGTTTTACAACTTTTTTGAACGCTTCATCTAGCGCATTATTTACCTCAGCAGCGTCCACCTCAACAGTAAGAACGCCCTGGTTACCTTCAAGCTTTTCCCAATTTGCAGTCATTTACACATTACCTCCAACAATAAATATATTTCCACTAATCGAGCGTTTAAAAATGATGACGCTTTTTGGAGTATAAAAGCGTCGACAGTCTTTCAAACGGTCTCTTTTACTAGTAAATATGGGTTTGCAACTATTGTATTATAACATAGAACAGCGAGTTTTCAACACATACAGCGTGAACGAAAACCGTCTAGCCATAGTACAGCTTAACGATAATGGAGCGTTAGCGCAAGCAAAACCATTTTCTTTCCATGTATTACTATTCGAACGGTCGATAAAACGGCTGATTCTCAATGTTCATGATCCGATTGGCAGCGACTTCAAACTCAGAAGGCTTCACTTCGTAATATGTACGAAGTTCCTCATTCGACACATCTTCCCCATTCATTTCAGATGCTACTTTGTGAACAGCAGCTGCCCACACGGAACTATTGGAAGGCTCTGCTTCAAAGGGAGAGATCGCAAATAAATAATGCCACCAAATTTGCATGCACATTTCAAAAAGAGCTGGATTCCCCTGTTCAACTACGTCAGAGAGTTTAGCCTTTACACTTAAAGAAAATTCTTGTAAAAAGATATCCTTTAATGTAGCAGGGTTTACTGTAATCTCTCTTCCGAACTTATGTACGACGACTTCTTGATCCAATTCTTTTTCTCTCAACACTTGTAAAACTAAACTTTTAAGAAGGGGATCTTTGTTTGTTGCATTTAAATATGTAAGATATACGGGGAGAGACTTACTTTCATCTACAGTGCTTAATTTTTGAATAGCTAACCACTGTTTTTCCGTCTTATCGCTTTCAAGATAAGCAATAAGCTTGTCAACATCTTCCTCCTGACCAGCATCATAATCATTCTCAGAATCAAGATCATAGCTCGTCATTTGTCTGCTAAAATGAAGCAGCTGGTAGAGCGACTCCGCAATATTAGACGGAAGCTGATTTTCTTGTAATACCGCTTCAATCATCGTAACTACTTTCTGATACTTTCCAAGCTGAACTAAAATTGATATGTATACTTGAAAAATGTCGTAATAGTCTCCGATCCCCTGCTGCATCATTGTTTCGCAGCGTTCAGACGCTTCATTCAAATCGCCCATCTCTACAAGGCTCAAGACCATTCCAAAATGCCCCTGCGGATGATCTGGTTCGATTTCAAGTAGCTGACTAAAATGTTCGTGTGCCTCTTGTATTTCTTTAGCTTTAAGTGCTGCCATTCCTTTTTCGACAAGCTTGCCTGCCACGTTTGGAAAATAAACTATTTTCCTTTCATCCTTTTCTTTATCCATGACGTAATCGCTCCACTCTCTTATATTCTCTATTAAAAGAGTTTACAGCAGGAAAGGCGCAGCTACGATTAGGTATCAGTTTATCAGTATCCACCTGTAAACTCAAGCTGAAGCACGCTACTGGAATGTGGAATCCTTTTACCTCTCCATTTATAGTTACTGTACCAGCTTATTAGAGATAGATGATAAACAAAAAAAAGCCATTCTACCACATAGGATAAATGCCTTTACAGAAAATATATAATGGTGTCCCAGGCAGGATTCGAACCTGCGACCCACAGCTTAGAAGGCTGTTGCTCTATCCTGCTGAGCTACTGGGACATGCTAATGATCAAAGGTGTCATGATGCTTTTTTATTCCTTAAGTTTTTATTCCTTAAGTTTCTAGCGACATTTATTAATATAACGGACTGCATTCGTAAAGTCAATAGAAATAAGTCAAAAAACACAGCAGAGGCTGTGTTTTTCTTCCTATTTAAAGAGAAAATGTTTTAGAAATTTCCCCGATCACTTTTCCATTTTCATCATAGTAATGTACTTGAACCGTATCATTTGTCCACTCCACAATGGCGTATGTTTGGATCGTCGGTCTTCTTGGAAGTTTAACGCTACCGGGATTAAGGAAAAGCGTCCCGTCTACAAATTCGGTTAAAACTTCGTGAGAATGGCCAAAACAAACAAGGTCAGCATGCTCTTCTTGTGCTTTGTAGTGCAACTTCATTAATGTCATCTTCACATTATACAGATGACCGTGTGTGGCGAAGATGGTTTTATTTCCTACTGTGTGAACGAACTCATCAGGATATCGGTTATCAAAATCACAATTCCCTCTCACTCTTACCTCGAATGGAAGCATCTCGTCTGCATCATAATCAAATTCTGAGTCTCCACAGTGAATCATACACGCCACTTCATGCTGATGTCGCTCTACCAGATGCTGCAATTCTTCCTCAGATCCATGATTATCACTAACAATAAGGACTTTCATTTTACGCCACCTCTTTTCGTTAAAATAACTCTTTGAATGCCTCTTCTAATCGGTCGAGCGCTTGTCCCCTATGGGAAATCGCATTTTTCTCTTCAGGAGAAAGCTCAGCCATCGTTTTGTCATAAGAAGGAACATAGAAAATCGGGTCATACCCAAAACCATAACTTCCAGATCGTTCATACGTAATCATGCCATTGCACGTACCCGAGAATATCTCAGTGTTTTGACCGGGAATTGCTACTGCTAGGAGACAATGAAAGGAAGCGTTGCGCTTTTCTTTCGGCACATCTTTCATTTCTTGTAAAACTTTATCAATGTTCGCTTCATCATCTTTCTCTGGCCCTGCATAGCGCGCAGAGTAGACGCCAGGATCTCCATCAAGCGCATCAATAACTAGCCCCGAATCATCCGCAATGACAGGCTGATTTGTGAGTTTCATGATTGCTTCCGCTTTTAAAACGGCGTTCTCAGCGAAGGTGCTCCCGGTTTCAGCCACATCTGGAGCATTTTCAATATCTAATAAAGAAAGAACGCTTAACTCAGCTGATTCGAATCTTCGCTTGAATTCTTTTACTTTCCCTTCATTTTGTGTGGCAATAAGGAGCTTACGCATTAGATGAGGGAGCCTCCTTTATCTTCGTCGCGAAGTCACCAATCACTTCAGCTTGAATTTTAATTAATTCCTCAACCCCTGCTTTTCCAAGGGCCAGCATTTCATTCAGTTGATCCATATTGAATGTTGCTTCTTCTCCTGTTCCCTGTAATTCAACAAATTCTCCACTACCTGTCAGTACAATATTCATATCGACTTGAGCGGAAGAATCTTCTCTATAGCATAAATCTAATAACGCTGACCCATTTTTGTCTATGCCAACCGACGTAGCGGCAAGAAAATTAGTGATAGGCATTTTCTTGATTTGCTTGCGCGCCATTCCTTTTTCAACGGCAATGACGAGTGCCACAAATGCTCCAGTAATAGAGGCAGTACGTGTCCCCCCGTCAGCCTGTATGACATCACAATCTATCCAGATTGTACGTTCCCCAAGCGCATCAAGATCAACTACGGTACGTAGCGCCCTTCCGATTAAACGCTGAATCTCCATCGTACGTCCAGCCACTTTTCCCTTACTTGATTCCCTAATGTTTCGCTGCTCAGTCGCACGCGGTAACATCGCATATTCTGCTGCAATCCATCCCTTCCCCTGTCCACGCATAAATGGAGGAACTCGATCCTCAATAGAAGCAGAGCAGATTACTTTTGTATCGCCTACAGTTATCAAAACAGAGCCTTCTGGATGCTTTATATAGTCTCTTTCAATATGTATCGCTCTCAATTCATTTTCCTGACGCCCATCTACTCTCATACTTGTCCTCCTAATAACAAATCGTTCGCTTTTTCACCTGATGTCACTTAATTCAATCATCATCTACCTCTCTTATCAACATGGAAAAGAGGCAGTTTCCCTGCCTCTACATCCTATCATATTCTATTTTAAAAACCCACTTTGTTAACGTCTTCTGGCCTTGAAACGGGTTCGCTCAATGCGTTCCCAGATTCATCCATTACTTCAGGATGACCATCCACTGTTATAGCTACTTCATTGATATCTGTTTGCTCAGTTAACGAAAGGACAAGGCTATTTAACAGATCTTGCTGCAAAACCATTTCTTCTGATCCAGTTAAAATGGCTTCATTGAAGTCAAGTGTTAATAATCCGTCCTCTTCATTTGCGCCAAGTAATTTGATATCTTTCGAAAACTGACTAAATAATCCAGATTGAACAGGCGGGCCTTCCATCAAGCCTTTTAATACGCCTCTTACATCGTTGGATACGCCTTCCATTCGCTTTGTTACCGGCACATAATAAGAATAGTCTTCGTTTTGAGCCATGAAGTAAACCGTAATATCTTCGCTGTTGGAGACGTCTACAACATTACCCATTTCGTGATTGATTCCGTTAGCTCGGCTCACACTTTCACCAATAGGGGTACCATTAACGGGCATTTCTGACTGATCGTAGCCATTGATTTGAATTTTCACTTTCTTGACGCCATCAAATTGAGTAAGCGTCCATGTGACAGCTTCAAGAATTTGTTTTTCATTTTCAGCGGCATAGTCTTTAAATTCGTTTGAAAAATCCACAACTAATGTCTCATCCACCTGGTCAATTCCCTGAACCACCGTTCCTGCAGGTAAAACAGCTTTAAACCCATTCGGAAGCATCTCTGTAACGGGACCGTCAATCACCAGGTATTCAAGTGCCTGTTTTGCAGCACTTTCTACTGCCGGAAGCTGAAAACTCTGAGGTACCACCATTCCGTTTGCATCAAGTAGATAAAGTTGCCGCGTTGTCATTCCACTTGCTTCTTCAGACGGTTCGTCTCCTGTCGCCTCTTCTACCTCCCCTTCCTTAGTTGCACCAGTCTCCTTATCCTGCATTTGCTCCCCGTCCTTGACATAATCAACTTTTGGAGGATCAATTTCCTTCAATGACTTCTCAAAACCGAAACCACAGCCAGATATTGTTAATATACATGAAAGCAACAATAGCGCGAATCCAATTCCGCGTAAACGCATAGCTATCCCTCCCCGGATGGTTTGTACTACCATTTATACGAGTTATATTTTAATTTATACCTTCTCGATGACAATAACTTGTATGCCTTTCATGTCATAAGAAAAATAATTGCGGTACTACTCAATTTCAGGGTAATGAACCTGACTCCTAATATGTGCCCTTTCATCAATCCATCCTATATATAAAGGCAACGCTAGCTGTTATTGATTTCTAGGTGTTTAGCTCGTTCAAGTAAAACATGCATACCCTTCATGAATAGAGCCATAAAAAAAGAACTCTAACCCAAAAAGGATTAGAGTTCGATACGCTTGACATTTTTCACAGGATAATCTAGCCAGTGACTTGCGATTCTTGTGAAATTATCAATCGATCCTGTTGTTAAAAATGTGTGAGAAGGGCGATGATCCCCAGTATATAAAAGCGAGCTATACTCTAGGATACCACTCACTTCATAGGCCGTCTCATCTCCAGAACAAATAATCGCTGTCTTTTCTCCCATCACTGATTGGATAACTGGTTCTAATAAAGGGTAATGAGTACAACCTAAAATTAACGTATCAATCCCTTTATTTAGTAAAGGAGATAGCGTATTTCTAACAGTCTGATAGGTTTCTTCACTTGAGAGATTGCCCGTTTCGACAAGTGGAACAAAAGGCGGACAAGCAAGACTTTCAACCTTAACATCATCATCGATCGCTTTAAGTGAATATTCATACGCTCTGCTCTTAATTGTACCTGCCGTGCCAATGACCCCAATGTATTTACTCGTTGTTTCTTTAAGAGCACTTCTTGCACCGGGATGGATTACACCTCTAACTGGTATATTAAGTTCATCCTGAATTTCCTTCAACACTACGGCTGTGGCTGTATTACAAGCGATAATGAGCATCTTAATTTGATATTCTTCTAAAAGATAATTGGTCATTTCCCACGTAAACTGTTTCACTTCAGACGCAGATCTAGGTCCGTATGGGCACCTTGCTGTATCTCCTAAATAAACAATTTCTTCCTTTGGTAATTGACGCATTATTTCGCGAGCTACCGTTAAACCGCCAACTCCAGAATCAATAACCCCAATTGGTTTTTTCAAAACAATTCGCCTCTCTACTTACCGGTCCTATTCGTTCTTTTTCATTTCGTCATAAAGCAAATGCAAACTTTCTTCCAATGCTTTTACTTGATCACCTGAAAATGTCTGAGTAATCTTTTCCAAATAGACCTGTCTTTTATGAATAACCTTTTTGATAATGTCATTTCCCTTATCAAGTATATGAATTCGTACAACGCGACGATCATGTGGGTCTTTCACTCGTTTTACTAAATCCGTCTTTTCCATTCGATCGACTAAATCCGTTGTTGTACTACAAGCAAGGTACATCTTATTTGATAGCTCGCCAATGGTTAAGTCCCCATATTCAGAAAGCCATTGGAGTGCCATAAATTGAGGAGGGGTAATGGAAAATTCACTTAAAAGTTCGCGTCCATTTTGTTTAATGATTCCAGCCACCATTCGAAGTGATTTCTCTATATCAACAATTGAAGCTGGTTCTCTCGTTAATTCTTCAGACATCTAGTCTCCCCCTTATGGTATCTTATAATCTATTTTGATTGTAAGCGACTTGAAATGCAAGAAGAGTGTATGATTTATTATGCAAGTTACAACCATTTACTAACACATCCAGATTTCCCTGTCACGATTCGAAACATTTCAGAATCAAAAATCTCACGATCCGCCATTATGATTCGACTTTCGATTATAAACGAAAAAAAGAGCTATAGTTTCCTATAGCTCTTCCGTTGCGAAATGTTCTTGTACGTAAGCAATCACTTCTTCATTTGTTGCTAGTGAAAGAATATGATCAATATGCGAAGAAATCTCTTCTTTTGATAGCTTCGTCATTTGACTTCTAGCAGGCAAGATTGACGTTGCACTCATGCTAAATTCATCAAGACCAAGTCCAAGAAGGATCGGAATCGCGATTTGATCTCCTGCCATTTCTCCACACATACCGGCCCACTTGCCTTCTTTATGAGCTGCATCAATAACCATTTTCACAAGTCTAAGAATAGCGGGGTTATATGGTTGGTACAGGTAAGATACTTTTTGATTCATACGGTCAGCAGCCATCGTATATTGAATAAGATCATTTGTTCCAACACTAAAGAAATCAACTTCCTTAGCAAATACGTCCGCCATAGCAGCAGTTGCTGGAATCTCAACCATCATACCAATTTCGATATCTTCTGAAACTTGAGTACCTTCCCCAATTAGCTCCTCTTTAACAGAAAGAAGCATCTCTTTCGCCTCACGGAATTCACCAACAGTGGCGATCATAGGGAACATTACTTTCAAGTTTCCGAAAACACTAGCCCGTAAAAGTGCGCGAAGTTGCGTACGGAAAATCTCTGTTTCTTCCAGGCAAAGACGAATCGCACGGAACCCAAGGAAAGGATTCATTTCTTTTGGAAGATTTAAGTATGGTAGCTCTTTGTCTCCACCGATATCAAGCGTACGGATGACAACTGGCTTACCGTCCATTTTCTCAAGAACCTCTTTATAAGCGTTGAATTGTTCTTCTTCTGATGGCAATTCATTACGTCCCATATAAAGGAACTCAGTACGGTAAAGACCAACACCCTCTCCGCCGTTTTCAAGAACCCCTTTAACATCTTCAGGTGTTCCGATATTTGCTGCAAGCTCAACATGTTTTTCATCTTTTGTTGTTGTAGGCTCATTAACAAGCTTAGCCCACTCTTGCTTTTTGGCTTCGAAGTGTTCTTTTTTCTTCGTATATTGTGCGATTTCTTCATCAGAAGGATCAACAATCACATTACCATCGATTCCATCAATGATCACAATCTTACCTTCAACATCTTCAGAAGTAATTGTTTTCGTTCCAACCACAGCTGGAATTTCCATTGACCGAGCCATGATGGCAGAGTGAGATGTTCTACCGCCAATATCTGTTGCAAACCCTTTAACAAACTGCTTATTTAATTGCGCAGTGTCAGAAGGTGTTAGATCTTCAGCTAAGACAATCACTTCATCTGTAATTGCTCCAGGAGAAGTAAACGTCACGCCTAGCAAATGAGCAAGTACGCGTTTTGATACGTCACGAATATCAGCAGCACGTTCTTTCATGTACTCGTTATCCATGTTTTCAAACATGCTAATAAACATATTTGACACGTCACTCATTGCACTTTCAGCATTTACTTTTTCGTTGTTTACTTTATCTTTAACCGCATTTAACAACTCTGGATCAGATAAAACGAGAAGATGAGCAGCGAATATCGCTGCTTTATCTTCTCCGAGCTGTTCATTGGCGTGGTTTTTAATTACTTCGAGTTCTTCTTTGGCACGATGAACGGACGCTTCAAAACGTTCGATTTCAGCACCTGCATCAGAAATTGAAGTTTGTTCAATTTCAAGAGCCGGGTTTTCAAGTACGAACGCTTTCGCAATAGCTATTCCCGCAGAAGCGCCAATTCCAGTCAGCTGGTTAGACATTACTTGCCTAGACCTTCGTTTTCCATAACTTCAGTTAGTCCTGCAATCGCCTCATCAGCATCTGATCCTTCTGCTTTGATTGTGATTTCAGAGTTTTGTTGAATACCAAGGCTCATAACACCCATAATGGATTTCAAGTTAACAGACTTCCCGTTATAATCAAGTGTTACGTCAGAGCTATATTGACCTGCTTTGTTTACTAGTGCAGTTGCGGGACGAGCGTGGATACCTGATTCGCTTGTTACTGTGAAATTTTTCTCTGCCATTTTTAATTCCCTCTTTCAATTGTTATTTTTTTATTTAGATATTGTAATAATATCTTTGTCTTCCCGAGAAACAGTACCTTCTTTTGAAAGGTCAATCGTTTCTCCCTCTTCAAGGTTTGTGAACACAATAGGCGTAATGGTTGAAGTTGCATTTTCTTTAATATAAGGAAGATCGACTTTCATAAGCTTTTGTCCCTGCTTAATGTCATCGCCTTCGCTGATAAACACCTCGAACCCTTCACCTTTGAGGTTAACTGTATCAATTCCAACATGAATGAGAATTTCACGACCATTAACTGACTCAATTCCAATTGCGTGCTTTGTTGGGAACACATTCATTATTTTGCCATCAACTGGTGCGACAATCAAGCCATCAGTCGGTTCAATCGCAAAACCGTCACCCATCATCTTACCAGAGAATACCTGATCGGGCACTTCTGTGATTGGCATGATTTTTCCTTCTATAGGAGCAATAAGGTGATCTTCTCCTTTGACAACAGAAGGTTTTTCAGATTGTTCTTCTTTCTTCTGATCTTGAAGTGGTTTTGGCGTTTTTCCACTCATAATATCTCTGATCTGTCCCTTCAACCCATCGGACTGTGTACCAAAGATTGCCTGAATGTTATTCCCTACTTCCATAACACCTGATGCTCCAAGACGTTTCAATCGTTTCTTATCCACTTCGCCTTTATCTGAAACAGAAACACGAAGTCGTGTAATACAAGCATCTAGACTTGTAATATTGCTTTCACCGCCGAGAGCTTGAAGCACATTATAAGCAAGAGCCGTATTTTCCTGACCGTCGTCAGCAATTTCATCTTCTTCATCTTCTTCGCGTCCTGGCGTCATTAAGTTAAACTTGCGGATCGCAAAACGGAAGCCGAAGTAGTAGATTAAAGCAAACACTAATCCTACTGGAATAACGAGCCACCATGCTGTTCTTCCTTGTAGAACTCCGAATAGAAGGAAGTCAATGACACCACCAGAGAAAGTCATCCCAATTTTAACATCTAGCAATGCCATAGTCATAAAGGAAAGTCCTGCAAAAATCGCATGAATTCCGAAAAGAACTGGCGCAACAAATAGGAATGAGAATTCAAGTGGTTCTGTAATACCCGTTAAGAAAGATGTTAACGCAGCGGATCCCATAATACCAGCCACAACCGCTTTCTTTTCTGGTCTAGCTTCATGATACATAGCAAGTGCTGCTGCAGGAAGTCCAAACATCATAAACGGGAATTTACCAGTCATGAACGTACCAGCTGTAAGTTCAGCACCATCTTTTAATTGTTCAAAGAAAATCTTTTGATCTCCTCGGATAATTTCACCAGCAGCGTTTGTATACTGTCCAAACTCAAACCAGAATGGTGAGTAGAAGATATGGTGAAGTCCAAATGGAATCAATGAACGTTCAATGACACCGAATACAAATGCTGCGAGAGCAGGATTGGCATCAAGCATATTGTGTGAAAAAGCATTTAGACCTGATTGTACAGGTGGCCAAACAAAGATCATAATCACACCAAGAATCAGTGATGAAACCGCCGTAGCGATTGGAACAAAACGTTTCCCAGCAAAGAAGCCAAGATATTGAGGAAGTTGAATATTATAATACCGTTTATACATATAGGAGGCAAGAATACCGACGATAATTCCTCCAAATACCCCTGTTTGAAGGGTAGGTATACCTAATACATTAGCATATGATGCGCTTTCAGCAACTTGATCAGCAGAAACGCCTTCAAGTACACCCATCGTAATATTCATAACAAGGAAGCCGACAATTGCCGCAATACCAGCAACCCCGTCTCCATCAGATAAACCAATTGCTACACCGACCGCGAATAGGAGCGCAAGGTTAGCAAATACTATCCCACCAGACTCTTCCATAACAGTAGCAAGTAATTGGAACCATTCTGCAGACATGAATGGTAATTTTTCTAGCAATGTTGGGTTTTGAAAAGCGTTACCAAACCCAAGTAGCAGACCAGCAGCAGGTAAAATCGCCACTGGAAGCATTAACGCTTTACCAACACGTTGTAAAACCCCGAAAGCTTGTTTAAACATTTGTTTTCCTCCTTTTATTTTCCCCCTAAGAATTTACATATAAAAAAGGCATGAGTGATGGTATGACAATTGTATCAGGATATACTATACCCCAATTCAATATTGTCATTCCGGTTTCACTCATGCCTGATCGTATCAGTAACACGTTACCGTTAAGTATAAAATTATTTAGGAGAAAGCCTTTGCAAGTGCATTGTTAAGTAGACTGCTTCTGCATCAGGAAAATTCGTACGAAGTTCCTTTTGCATTATTTTAATCAACTTCCATGAAAGATTATAACACATTGGATATTCTTCTTTCAATACTTTTTCTAAACGTTCGTGTGCTTCAACCGGCTGGTTTGATTCACTTCGTTCAATCGCATGTCTGAGATGACGCACAAGTCTTAAATAATCAACCCCCGTACGATCAATTTCGATGTGAAGGGACTCTTCAATGACATTGACAAGTCGATTCATTAAAGCCGAATATTTGTTGAGTTCCCCTACACTACGATTTGTTATAGCGCTATGAATATGCAACGCAACAAATCCAATCTCTCCATCAGGAAGTGCCACATCTAATTTATGATTAATATGCTGAATGACTTCTTCAGCAATCGTATATTCTTTTGGATACATGGTCTGTGTTTCCACTAGAAAAGGATTCTTCACATCTAACCCCTGACTAAGACGTTTAATTGCAAATGACAGGTGGTCTGTTAATGAGACATGAATATGCTCATCTAGTTCTGCATTTAATTTATCACTAATTAAAGAGATTGTATCATTCATAATGCCAATAAATGATTCTGGAACATGAGGAAGCAACAACTTATATTGTTCCTGTTCATGTTTATCTATAAGAACAAAATACTTGTCCACTCTAGATTCATCGAGTCTTTCACCCTGTTTCTGATTAAAGCCGATGCCTTTTCCAGTTAAGATCACTTCATTATTTTGCTCAGATATGGCAATCACGACGTTGTTATTCAGAATTTTTTTGATTTCAAATCCACCATTCATGTTCAAGTTCCCCTCATTAAACCGGTTTCATTTGTGATTATGAACGTACTAATGATAGTAAATTACCAGGTTTACGTCAATGAGAAAACGTTCCAATCGACCACCTTCCCTCCATATTAACCGTTTTAGGATCATTTTTCACCATTATCGCTCAAATTTCTTTTACATTATTAGTGAGTGGGTTTCTTCATTTACGATAACACGTCACAAAATTTCTCTTTCATAGCATTTGTTCGATACTGAAACTCTTTTATATACACAATGGTGATGGTGTTATTCTAAAATACCATCGAAACCGATAACAAAAGGAAAAAACCGGCTTTACTAAGCCGGCTTAGCTAAATTTCTAACTCTCCCAGTCGAAGCAATTCAACAACAGCCTGAGAACGCCCCTTTACTCCAAGCTTTTGCATCGTGTTCGAAATGTGGTTCCGAACTGTTTTTTCACTTATAAACAGTTCTTCTGCGATTTCTCTTGTTGTTTTGTCTTGAACAAGCAGTTCGAAAACTTCTCTTTCTCTTTTGGTTAATAGTGGCTTTGGTCGGTAGTGGTTCCCTTTCAACATTCCACCCTCCTCGATAGGGCAACAAAGCTACTTCAACTGAAATCATATAGTCCATACAATATATGAAATTCTGTCATACGTGTTACATCCATTCACATTTCTATCTAAAACAATTGTAGGCAAACAATCTGACAAGCTTCGTTCTTGTTCATCATTTCCTGAGAAATATCGTATGAGTTCCTTCTAGAATTTTACACAAAAAAAGACCCCCATAAGGGGATCTTTTCTAGTGATCACTTCCAAAGAAGTTTTTAAATGTTTGAAGTGAGGTTGCACGATTCATCGCAGCAATCGAAGTGGTTAATGGAATACCTTTCGGACACGATTGTACACAGTTTTGTGAGTTTCCACAGTTTGCAAGTCCTCCATCTCCCATTAAACCTTCAAGGCGCTCTTCTTTATTCATGGCACCTGTAGGATGGGCATTAAAAAGTCGCACTTGAGATACAGCTGCTGGACCGATAAACTCTGATCGGCTGTTTACGTTCGGACACGATTCCAGGCAAACACCACATGTCATACATTTAGACAGTTCATAAGCCCACTGTCGTTTGTTCTCTGGCATTCTAGGTCCCGGTCCAAGATCATACGTTCCATCAATCGGAATCCACGCTTTTACTTTCTTAAGCGCATCAAACATTCTGCTACGATCTACTGCCAAATCTCGAACTACAGGGAATGTTGTCATTGGAGCCAAACTAATCGGCTGTTCAAGTTGGTCCAACAAAGCCGTACAGGATTGACGTGGTTTCCCATTAATCACCATTGAACAAGCTCCACAGACTTCTTCAAGACAACCCATTTCCCAAATAACCGGCGTTGTTTTTTCACCTTTCGCATTAACAGGGTTACGACGAATTTCCATGAGTGCAGAAATGACGTTCATGTTCTGGCGATATGGAATCGTAAATGTTTCTTCATATGGTGCGGACTCAGGTCCATCCTGCCTTTTTATTTTAAGAGTAACGGTTTTCTTTTCACTCATCATTTATTCCCCGCTTTCTTCTTAGAATAATCACGTTTACGAGGTTTAATTAATGATGTATCAACTTCTTCATAGTAGAACTCTGGTTTGTTGTTAACTGCATCGTATTTTGCCATCGTAGTTTTTAGGAATTCTTCATCATTACGCTCAGGGAATTCAGGTTTATAATGCGCACCGCGACTTTCATTACGATTTAAGGCCCCAATTGTAATCACTCTTGCCAACTGCAGCATGTTAGATAATTGGCGAGTAAATGAAGCCCCCTGATTACTCCACTTGGATGTATCATTAATATTAATGTTCTCGTAACGCTCCATCAACTCTTGGATTTTCTCATCTGTTTCCTTTAGCTTGTCATTGTTTCTTACAACTGTAACGTTAGCAGTCATCCATTCGCCAAGCTCTTTATGAATTTGGTAGGCATTTTCTGTTCCATCCATCTTCATAATTGCATCTTGTTTTGCCTGCTCTTCTTGCTGATGCTTCTCAAATAGAGTAGAAGAGAGGTCTTCCACAGTAGATTCTAATCCATTAATGTAGTCAACTGCATTTGGTCCTGCAACCATGCCACCATAAATAGAAGATAAAAGAGAGTTTGCTCCTAGACGGTTACCACCATGTTGAGAGTAATCACACTCTCCAGCTGCAAACAAGCCTGGAATATTCGTCTGCTGATTAAAATCAACCCATAGCCCACCCATTGAATAATGAACGGCAGGGAAAATTTTCATAGGTACTTTGCGTGGATCATCACCCATGAACTTTTCATAGATTTCAATAATTCCACCAAGTTTAACATCAAGCTCTTTTGAATCTTTGTGAGAAAGATCAAGGTATACCATGTTTTCTCCATTGATGCCAAGCTTCTGACTAACACATACATCAAAAATCTCTCTAGTCGCGATATCTCGCGGTACAAGATTCCCATATGCCGGGTATTTCTCTTCAAGGAAGTACCATGGCTTACCGTCTTTATAAGTCCATACACGTCCACCTTCACCACGTGCCGATTCACTCATGAGGCGAAGCTTATCATCTCCAGGAATGGCGGTTGGATGAATTTGAATAAATTCTCCATTTGAATAAATGGCTCCCTGCTGATAGAGGGCACCTGCAGCAGATCCCGTATTAATGACAGAGTTTGTACTCTTACCAAAGATAATACCAGGTCCACCTGTTGCCATAATAACCGCATCAGCTTCAAAGCTTCGAATTTCAGAAGTGGTTAGATTTTCACCAACTACACCTCGACAAACACCTTCATCATCAAGAATAGCTGATAAGAATTCCCAGCCTTCATACTTCGTTACAAGGCCTGCTACTTCATGGCGACGAACTTGCTCATCAAGCGCATATAGAAGTTGTTGACCAGTTGTTGCACCTGCAAATGCAGTACGGTGGTGCTGTGTACCACCAAAGCGTCTAAAATCAAGCAGACCTTCAGGTGTACGGTTGAACATAACACCCATACGATCCATTAAGTGAATAATACCAGGTGCAGCATCACACATCGCTTTTACTGGAGGCTGATTTGCAAGGAAGTCTCCTCCATAAACCGTGTCATCAAAATGTTCCCAGGGAGAGTCACCTTCCCCTTTTGTATTAACAGCCCCATTAATTCCACCCTGTGCACATACAGAGTGAGATCGTTTAACTGGAACGATGGAAAGTAGATCCACATTCATTCCAGCTTCAGCAGCTTTGATGGTTGCCATCAATCCTGCCAGGCCGCCTCCAACTATTACTAATTTACCTTTACTCATAAGAACGGTTCCCCCTTAAATGCTGGCTCTGTCTGAAAGATTATGTATCAGACGTGGTGAAGACAGTTCACTTTCTTAAACAAATGCAAATAATGCGCGCATTCCTACAACTGAAAGTGCAACGAAAATAATCATTGTGACATATGTCATCGCACGCTGTGATTTTGGTGTCACAGTGAAGCCCCAGCTTACGAAGAATGACCATAGTCCATTGGCGAAGTGGAAGACAGTACCCAATACACCGACAATGTAAAAGATCATCATTGCTGGATTTGATAAGATGTCAGCCATCATTTGGAAGTTCACTTCTGCTCCCATAGCGGCCTGTAACCTCGTTTGCCAGACGTGCCACGTAACAAAGATTAATACGATCACGCCTGAGATCCGCTGCAAGTAAAACATCCAGTTACGTAGATAGCCATAACGGCTTACGTTATTTTTGGATTGAAATGCGATATAAACACCATAAATCGCATGAAATAAGAGCGGTAAGAAAATGACGAAAATTTCAAGCAGGTACCTGTAAGGAAGGCTCTCCATAAAGTGCGCTGCATCATTAAATGCTTCGGGCCCTCTTGTTGCAAAATAGTTAACTGTTAAATGCTGAGTAACATAGAGTCCGAGTGGAATTACTCCTAGAAGCGAATGCAATTTTCGGCTTACAAAGTCTCGACTTGCGGCCATGTTTTGTGTGTCCCCCTTTTAAGTTGTTAAGCTACCATCTGCCAGTGCATTTTTTCTACTAAAGAAGTCTTTGCATGCACAGAAATCATCGCTTTCTGTCGATTATATTGTGACATACCCATTGTACTCCCATCATTTAGGACCGTCAAGAAAACGCGTACATTTAGACTTTTCAAAATTGGTTTGCAAGACTTGCATTTCTAATGATTGAATACGCTTCCTTTGTTGTAAATTCTATCAATTGTGCTATGGAGGATTTTACGTTTAAACGTTATAATTATTTAGTAGAAAAGCTGGGAGGAATTTATGTTTAAGAAGCGTACTAACTCGATTGATTATAGTCATGAACTAGAAACAACTGCTTTTGGGTATGAATTCTACAGAGAAATTCTTATTCCAGAACTTCTCGGGAGTGAGCAACCTGCTGTTTTATATTGGACTGGCAAGGAAATGGCCAGACAGTTTCCACTCTCCAGTCGAGAAGAGATCGAAGAATTTTTTCAACGTGCTGGTTGGGGCAAATTGTCGATTGTACAAGAAAAAAAGAATGAAGTCACATTTGACCTTCATTCAAACCTGATCACAGAACGTAAGAAAACAAGCCGTATTGGCTGTTATCAGCTAGAAGCAGGCTTTCTTGCTGAACAATATCAAAATATGCTTCAGTGCATTGCTGAAGCATATGAAACCGATAAGAAGAATGACATTCAATTTACCGTGAAATGGGACCCCAAAGATCAAATTAAGTAGAAAGGAGACCACGCAGTGGTCTCCTTTTCAATTACATTTGATTAACTGGTGTTCTTTCATCCAGTTGAAATTTGTCATGTAGCGACTCAATCGCATAAATCATTTTTTCTTCCGGTACGATGGTAGACACTTTAATTTCCGATGTACTAACCATCTTCATTTCAATTCCATGCTCAGCGAGAACTTCAAACATCTGGGCAGCGACACCTGGATTAGAAATCATACCAGATCCCACGATGGAAACTTTAGCTAACTCTGATTCATGATAGATATGTTCATATGGAAGCTTTACCTTAATACGACGAAGTACATCTAGCGTTAACTCAAGTGACGCTGTTTCAATTGAAAATGAAATACTCGTTGTATTCTTTTCCCCAGTACTTTGAATAATGACATCGACATTAATGCCGTTCGCGGCAAGTGATGAGAATAGAGACGGGAGAGTAGTGATTTCATTTGGTAAGCCTGAAATCG
Source organism: Guptibacillus hwajinpoensis (assembly GCF_020524165.1). Lineage (GTDB taxonomy): Bacteria > Bacillota > Bacilli > Bacillales > Guptibacillaceae > Guptibacillus > Guptibacillus hwajinpoensis_D. The sequence continues at coordinate 679,413 of NZ_JAIVKU010000003.1, read as the reverse complement.
TTATTTTTGTGACATTACTTTCAAAAGCAAGACCTCTAACTACTAAATTTTGTTCCATTGATACGACCTCCTCAATAAGCGTTCCTGGTTCGTTTGTAAAGCTTGAGCGTACTTCAAGCAGGATATTGTAGTTTTTTGCAAACTCAACTGCTCTCGGATGCAAGACACCAGCACCAAGATTGGCTAGTTCAAGCATTTCATCATATGAAATCGTCGAAAGCTTTCTTGCACCTTTCACATAGCGAGGATCGGTCGTATATACGCCATCTACATCTGTATAAATTTCACAGCGATCCGCTTTAAGTGCGGCTGCAATTGCGACAGCTGTTGTATCGGAGCCACCGCGTCCTAGTGTTGCAATATCAAAGGTATCAGTCAGCCCCTGAAATCCTGCAACAATCACAATTTTCCCTTCAGCAAGGTGTTGGTTCATCCGCGATGCATCTATATCAAGAATCCTTGCATTACCATGAAGCGTCTCTGTCTTAATTCCTGCTTGCCACCCTGTTAATGAAATAGCGTCGTATCCCTCTTCATTTAAAGCCATTGATAAAAGGGCAGTCGTCACCTGTTCTCCAGTCGTAAGAAGCATATCAAGCTCTCTTGCAGATGGTTTAGCAGTAATTCCTTTGGATAACCCCACAAGTTCGTCCGTTGTTTTCCCCATTGCGGATACAACTGCCACAACCTCGTCTCCATTATTGACTGCTTCTATTAGTCTTTTGGAAACATTTTTGATTTTTTCTACATCTCCAACAGACGTACCTCCGAATTTCAATACACGTAGTCCCACTCTCTCCATCCTTTCTTTCATACAGCTTGGTTATCCTTATGCGTTTTAATCGCACCTTACTCATACTCACGAATTTAAGAGTCGAAATGGATAAAACATCGCACGTTAACAATAAAGCGATGCTTCCTATACTTTAATCACGTAATACCAATATTAAAGTATAAAAAAACAACAATGAGAAAGACCTCACTGTTGTTTTCATAACAAATCCAAGAAAACGTCCCTTTGTGAGATAGTTCTCCATCCAATTCCCGGGGAGGTACTGGATGACAGCTCTGCACCTATTCAATACAGATCCAGTTTCAGACGGATAAGCGTCTTTCCACTTCGGCAAATTCCCCTTTCAACTACGATCGACGAGTCTTAACACTCTCCCGCAAGTTTACTAATGGTTTTTGCGCCTCTACCATCACTTCAACTTTCGAAGTGTGGAACTATTAAATTTCACTCATTATAACGAACTTAAGTAAATGCCGCAAGATGTTCTTACAAATTAATTTGATTGATTTTCAAATCGGGCTACGACTTCCTGCGCGACATTCATTGGTAACCCCGCGTTGTAAAGGTCCTCCGCACTCGCTTCTTTCATCTTTTTAATGGATCCAAAATGATTTAGTAGCTTCTTTTTTCTTTTCTCACCGATTCCCGGGATATCGTCTAGGCTAGATTTAAGCATTGATTTTCCCCTAAGTTGTCGATGAAACGTAATCGCGAATCGGTGAACTTCATCCTGAATCCGCTGTAAAAGATAAAATTCCTGGCTATTTCTTGGTAAGAATACGCCTTGTGGAGGATCACCAATAAGAAGGTGAGACGTTTTATGTTTCTCATCTTTCGTAAGAGAACAAACAGGGATATCGAGACCAAGTTCATTTTCAAGAACGTCCTTCGCTGCCTGAATTTGAGCAATTCCACCATCAATAATAATTAAGTCGGGAAGTGGACCGCTTTCCTTTAACATTCTCGAATATCTTCTCCTAACCACTTCTTTCATTGAGCCAACATCATTTGGCCCATCGACCGTTTTTATTTTATATTTTCGATATTCATTTTTCTTTGGTTTACCGTCAAGAAAAACAACCATTGCCGAGACAGGATTTGTTCCCTGAATATTCGAGTTATCGAAAGCTTCAATTCGAAGTGGTGCGTCAATGCCTAGCTGATCACCTAAGTTTTCTACGGCATCAATGGTTCTTTTCTCGTCACGTTCAATTAATGAGAATTTTTCATTAAGGGCGATGCTCGCATTTTTCATCGTCAACTCAACGAGTTCTTTCTTCTTACCACGCTTCGGCTGAAGCACAGGGATTTGAAGAAGTTCTTCTACCATTTGCGCATTCACCTGTTGAGGAAGCAAAACCTCTTTCGGTTTAGGGTGATTTTGCTGAAGGTAAAATTGACCAATATAGGTTAAGAAATCTTCTTCAGCATCGTTATAGAAAGGAAATAGTGAAACATCTCTTTCGATTAACTTCCCCTGTCTTACGAAGAAAACCTGAACACACATCCAGCCTTTATCAAAACTGTAGCCGAATATATCTCGATCAATGCCATCATTGGATTGGATTTTCTGAACTTCCATTACTTTATCGATATGAAACATCAAATCCCGGAATTCTTTTGCTCGCTCAAAATCCATATTTTCAGATGCTAGCATCATTTTTCGTTCGATGTCTTCTTTTACTTCTTGATGGCCACCATTTAAAAATCGGGTTATTCCATCAATCATCTCTTTATTTTGTTCCTTCGTTATGTCATTTACGCAAGGGGCAAGACATTGTCCAATATGATAGTAAAGACAAACTCGATCAGGCATCTTTCGACATTTTCGTAACGGATAGAGGCGGTCTAATAATTTCTTCGTAGCACTAGCCGCATAAGCGTTAGGATATGGACCAAAATACTTTCCTTTGTCTTTTTTAATTTTGCGTGTCGTGATTAATCGGGGTTGTTCTTCAGCGGTTATTTTAATATAAGGATAGCTTTTGTCATCTTTAAGCATGACATTATATTTCGGGTCATGCTTTTTTATTAAGTTTAGCTCTAGAATAAGTGCTTCAAGGTCTGTTGATGTGACAATATATTCAAAATCCCGAATCTCGCTTACTAGGCGCTGGGTTTTTCCATCATGCGATCCACTAAAATACGAACGCACTCTATTTTTTAACACTTTCGCTTTCCCGACATATATAATTGTTCCCTGGCGATCTTTCATTAAGTAACAACCAGGTTGATCAGGAAGGATCGCTAGCTTATTTTTTAGATGTTGTTCCATGTTGACTCACCTCTTTACTCCCTTTCAAGGCGTATCTATGTTCCCCTTTTATTGTAACACAACCACTCTTTTCTGATTACTTTAGAAACTCGTATAGCACAATATCATGATAAACAGGATCAAATAGTGGAGAGGAGTGAAAGGTTTGGATTTGTTGTATTTGATCTCGAATGGCTACTCCCTGACTTTCAAACCCTTCAACTACTTGCTCGGTTAAAAACACGCGATGATCATCATAATAGTTAATATCTGCGAGAAATGTTGAGTAAGTGAAGACTTGTTCATGTTCAAACGGTACGCGGTTATAAGACATTACCCTTGTTTCTTCCCAAGTATACACAATAAGCGGTTCATTCTTTTCTTCAAGGTAGTCGATTAACTGATAAACAGCTGCTGGATTGTTCGCTTTACTGATCGTTGTATAAGAATACGTTGATTGCACACTGATTACGACAATTAACAACCAAACTATTCTGTTCGACACATCCCTTTGTTTATTTAATCCAAACCATAGAAACCCAAGCAAAAACATTCCTGGAAGCGGAAGAATGTGGCGGGGCTTATCGATATTCTGTGCAAATAAAGCCCATAGAAAATAACTAAAAACCATGCTAGCAAATGCCCATCCAAACCATGAAACCTCTTTACTCCACATTCGTCTTTTCATTCGTTTTGTTATGAGGTAGACAGCGAGCATCAAAAGCGATAGCAATACGAAGAGGTGTTGGCCCCCAAGCCCTGTCCACACAATATTATTTAGAAAAAAATGAGATAGACGGTCTAAAAAGGAAGTCGATGCGGAAACAGCAGTTCCTCCCCATTCTTCAAAGTGACCTTCAGAGAAGCCAAAAGCGAGCTGAAGAAAAGCAGCGACCCCTCCTTCCGAAGCAGCAAGACCCCCGACCCATATTAACTGAAAAGCTGCAGCCAGTAGCACTTGCTGGATCAGAAAAGAGAGATACTCTTTTGCTGTGTAATTCTTTTTTCGGTGAATCAAGAGCAACACGAGACCAATCCCAAACGGCAAATACGATAATCGTATCCCCAGTAATAAACTAAAGAAAAACGAAGAAATGACGACCCAAACAGCTGAATGTTTCGTAAAAGCTTTTTGTAAACTCCACAAATACCACCAGAGTATACCAACCGCTGAAGCTTCACTCATCGGTTGAACGGTTAGCACATTTATAAACACCATAGATTGCATAAGAGCAACTGCTACAATGCTGAATGTCTTTGATAGAAACGATCGACTTATTTTAAACATTGGGTATATGGCAAGTAACATTAGAAGCGAATTCCATGTTGCAAGAGCCTGAGCCGGGTTTGAAATCCACTCATTTAGCCAAATACCTCCAAGAATGAAATAAGGATATCCAGGAAAATGCGGTTGCATTGCAAATAAATCAAAACGATTTAGGGCTAGAGTAAAATCAACCTGATCCCAGGAACGCGGGTACTCGATTGCATAGATGAATCTACACCAAACTATCAAAATTAAGCTAATGAGCGACACAATCCATGCCAAAATAGACAAACCATTACGTTCCTGAGGATTATTAGAAGATCGATTCATTTTGTATCATCCTTTTCATTTTCAAAAGAGGGGCCGAAATTGCACACGTACTATTTGCTTACTAATGAAGAAAAAAAGCACAAGACGATTCAATCCGCCTTGTACTTAATGAGCTTATTTTACTGCAGTTTCTTTCATCTCGTTCGTTGCTTTAAAGACGCCTTTATTATTAGGTTCTTTTACTTCTGCTTTTACAGGCTCTTTCTGATGATTCACGAGCAAGTAGATCACAGCGAAATAACCGACGTATGCGATAATTTCTTCGATTGAAGGCATAGATGAATACCCAAACAATGCTTTAAAGAAAATACCGATATCACCTGAGAGCAATGGGGCTACCCCATGATCTCGAACATAATGGGCATAGTCGATCGGATGCTCTGGTAAAAACCACGTTAAATCGTACACGTGAGGCATGACGCTGCCGATTAATTTAATATCTTGCATCATGGAGATTCCCTGTACAAATAACCCACCGGCAATAAGAACAATGAAAATGCCAGTAATTTTAAAGAAGGATTTAAGTGGAATACGCATCGTACCTTTAAAGAAGAAGTACGAAACAGCGGAAGCAATTAAAATCCCGGTAATTGCGCCCCATCCTTGAAAGCCTTTCCCAATATCGCCACCTGTAATAGCCGCAAAGAAGAAAACTGTTTCCACACCTTCTCGAAGAACAACTAAGAAAGAATGAATCACCATACCAATAACATTACCTGTCGTAATATATTCCGTCATCTTCCCCTCGGTTTTGCCTTTAAGGTTTCGACTATGTGAAGCCATCCAAAATACCATTTGCGTTAATAGAACAGCTGAGATAAGCATAATGGAAATTTTCAGATAGATCTCGCTTCCCATTGCAGCGAATCCTGTGAAAACAACCTGAAACAGCATGGCAACGCCGACGCTTGCTACAACTGCAAGACCAGCCCCTAACCAGACAAACTTGTTATACTGGCACTGTCCCATTCGTTTCATATAGGTTGTTATGATTCCAATAATGAGAAGTGCTTCAAGTACTTCTCTGAACATGATCAGTAATGCCTGAATTTCCATTAAACTTTCCCCTTTCTACAAACAAATGCTTAGCGACGACGGTTTCTTTTTGTGTAAACCACCACTCCTACGATAACGACGACAAGAATAATGAGAGGAAGCCAATTTGATAGCTGACTTAAGTCAGTCCAATCTGTTTTTTCACTCGTACTTTCCTCTTCTGTCGCACTTTCACCGAAGTGACCACTCTCTACTGATTTCATATCAAAATGATCTTTAAGTCCGTCAAGTATGACTTTCTTACTTTCAGCAAACTGTTCTTCATTTGATTCTTTCTCCCCAACTCCAAATAGGCCTGGGTTTCCGAGAGAATCAAGCAAAACTTCAAACTCATTTTTTATTGTTTTATCAAGTTCCGGGTTTGTTTCTTTGACTACTGGAGAGAGCGTTTTATATGTAGCATCTGCTTTTCCAACCAGTTTTCTCGTTGTATCGTATTCTTCGAAATCACTTTCAGCGTTTTCAAGTCGTCTAGAAATATTCAGCACGAGAACTTGCTGCATGTTTGTTATCACAGCTTCTTTGTCCTCATTATCTAATTCACTTTGAACAGCTTGAACCGCATCATCACCCATATGTAATTGAATTTCGTCTTTTACAGAAGCGAATATTTTGTTTGCTTCTTCGAAATTTGGAGGAGATTCATTTAATTTAGCAGACATCTCGCTGTATGCTTCAGCTACTTTCTCTTCGGTAGGATCTCCATAGGAATAAGCTTGAGCAAGATCTGGTACAGCAAGTGTACAAATAAGCGTTAACAAAAAGACTGATGATAAAATGCGTTTTTTCATTTGAAATCCTCCTCATTGATAATGATAATGATTATCATCACTGAAGTCAATAACTGATCGGCAATTAGTGCGACTTTTCTGCCAGGATGGCTTCCATCTCATTTAGGTCGAGATCATGAGCATGAAAATCAATCGCTACTTTCTGTACAGGTCGAGTCATTTCCTTGAAAATAGCTGGTAGAACCGAGGTTAAATAGGCTTTAAATTTAATATAGGATTCGCCTGTCGAACGAACTTGATACGTAATAGGTACTTCCTTTACCCTAAATCCTTTTCGAACAAGATTTAATGTAAGCACCTGAGCATAGTTATAATCATGAATAATCTCACTATGTTCCATTGCCTGCCTTGAAAAAACTCTCATACCTGATTGACCATCATAGATCCACTGCTGTAAAAGAAGTGATTGTAAAAAAGTAAAACAATAATTGCCCAATCGGCGATGAATCCGCATGCCATCAATCGTTCCTTTGAACCGTGATCCCATGACATAGTCTGCATCTCCATTAAATATAGGTTCGAGAAGCTCAGGTAATTGCCATGCTGGATATTCATTATCAGCATCAAGCATAACGCCGATATCTGCACCAAGTTCAACTGAGTAAGAAATACCTTTTCGAACAGCCGCACCAAGCCCCTGGTTCGTATCAAAAGAATAGATGTAGTCTGCACCAGCTGATTTTGAAACTTCTACCGTTTGGTCAGAAGACCCATCGTCTATCACTAGTACACTTACGCGAACGGTAGGATGAATATCTCTTGGGATCTGTTTAATGACTTCTCCAATAGAGTCTTCTTCGTTGTGTGCAGGTAAAAAAACAATAACGTGTTGCTTCATTTCTTAACTTCTTCCTTTCTATCTTGAAAAGCTTCTTCTAAAATGGCTCCTCTACTATGCGATGGAATTGGAGCTCCAAGTAAGTGCGCTACAGTCGGTGCCACGGACGTAAGGCTATGTTTTTCTTCAACGATTTTCCCTTTGGAAATAGTTGGCCCATTTAAGAAAAATGGCACGAAACGTTCCCCTTCATCAAGATGGCCGTGTCCCCCGATTCCATCTGCCTGTCCATGATCCGCGCACACAATCAACGTTGTGTTTTCCATAAATCCATTTTCATGTAGGAAGTGAACATACTCTTCTACTAATTTATCCGCTTCTTCAATTTTTTGAATATAATCATCATACAGTACACCTCTTGCATGTCCTGTTTGATCTGTCCCAATAAGCTGAACCGTAAAGAAGTCAGGGTTTTTATCAAGCATGATCTGCCGAGCACCTTCCATAATTTTCGTATCCGCTACCTCATTGTTCATGACAGCTGTTACAGTATCAACATCATCGCCCATTGCATCAACAAGATGGGCAATACCGAGAAGCCTGCCTGTCTTACCTACCTTCCGAAGCGAATCAAATATCGTTTCTACTTTCACCCCAAGATTCCAAACCATATTGGACTTAATCCCGTGTTCAAGTGGATATGTACCTGTCATCATGGAAGAAAAACATACAACAGTACGGGCTGGATAGACCGTTTCCATTTGACTGTATTCTGTCCCATTCTTCTTTAAAGAATCAAGGAATGGAGTGTTCGCTTCCTGAAATCGTTCTTTTCGCATTCCATCAATGACAATCATAATAACGCGATCATTTGTCGCCGTAGCTTCAACTGGTTTTGTATAATCTTGCTTCACTGAAGGCTTCCAATCAAACAGGTATCGGTGAAGGATAAAGCTAAACAACCAGATTCCTGCATAAAAGAACGCAAGTGTCCTCCAATCAAATGAACCCCCACTCGTTAGAGATGTGTCAATAACTGCTGTCCAGATCGATAAAATCAACAGGAATTTGGGTAGCTGTTCCTGTGCGTTACCGCTCGTAGAATCACTATTCTTAAGGACCAGCTTCCAGAAGCGAGTATAATTAAGCCAGCTTGTTCCAATACGAAGATGATAATAGAACGTGCCCCAAAAAAAGATTGTAAAGAAAAAATAAAGACCGATTCCCAGCATAGCTGCTGTGAATGAGAACTGATCAAAAATCAATAAATAGCCTACGAGAGGTATCCACAAATAATTTCGTAAGAATAACGGATAATCATAAACATAATAAAGTACGAGAAGTGGCAATACAGCCAAAAATCCTAGTAAAAAGGCTCCCCAGAACGTGATGGAAGTCCAATGAGTAATTGATAATAACACCATCGTACCCGTCACAAAAATGGGCGTAAACGGCTTACCTTCATTCAGAAGATTCCAGCATCTTGCTGCTATTTTTTCAAATTTCGAAGCTTGTTTCATGATGTTTCCCCTTTCTTTTTCATAAACGATTTCAACTCCTGAAATCGAAGAGGGTAAAGATAGAAAGCCACTAATCCGGCGATAATAGAATAAGCATATTTAAAAGCATGGGTGACAAGCGCAATTGAAAAAGCTTCCTCTAAACCAAAACCAACTTGATGAAGCGAGAAACTCATCACACTTTCATAAGTGGCTAAGCCACCCGGAGCAAGCTGAAAAATGCCCGATCCTACTGACAAGGCCGTCACCCACATAGCGTTTGAATAGGTGAAATGATGGGCGAACCCTGCGACAGCATAAACCACGATTCCTTCAGCTATCCAAGTAAAACATGACAGGACGAAAATAAGAACCATGTATGGTGATTTTAATAGTTTCTTCATCATAGTGAATTGTTTGTACAGAAATCCTGCATCTGATTTCTTTCTAACATACAAAAAAATAACGAAAGCGCTCGCTAAAAAGAAGACCAGCATTCCTAGTAAAAACGTTTTGCTTACTGATATTCCAAAGATTTCTGCTCCAATCATTGCAAAAACACCCAGCCAGAAAAGATCGATTGCTCGTAGAATAACGACAGATTGAACAGAAGTTGTCCATTGTCCTTTTTGTTTATGTGCAAGAACCCCCATTCGTACAGCTTCCCCTCCCTTAAACGGTAAAAGGTGGTTAAAGAACAAGCTATAAAAGATTCCTGCCAAATAAACTTTCAAGGGAATGCGCCGGTCAACAAGTAACCTCCAACACCAACTCCGCATTAAAAAAGAGCACGTATATCCGATAACCATTGCAAATACCAAGCCTGGGTGACTAGTCAACTCGTTAGTAAGCGACGTTAGGGTAGATAGGTTAAATTTATTTAAAAGTAGAAAACCAAAGAGAGAGATTAGGAACAAGCCAAATAGCCATTTTATTATTCGTGATAGCTTTTTGCCCATTCAATTGTCCTTCTTATCCCCTCTTCAAAGGTAACTTCAGGAGAATACCCCAGGTCTTTTCGTGCCTTACTAATATCTCCCCACGTATGTCGAACATCTCCTCGTCGAAACGTGCCTTCCCTTACCTTTGCTTGTGGAAAATATTTAGTAAGTAGATCAATTAGCTCAGTAAGAGAAACAGGTTCTCCTGAAGCCAAGTTATAAGTCTCAGATATACCCTTCTGCTTAAGAGCTAACATTATCCCATTTGTAATATCATCAATGTATGTAAAATCTCTTGACTGATTACGATCATATACAGTAATTTCCTCGCCCTTTAAGATTTTTTCAGTAAATAGTGGGATCGCCATATCCGGGCGTCCCCACGGTCCATATACTGTGAAAAATCTCAGTATTGTTAATTTGAAACCATAAAGTGATTGATAGGCGTGGCAAAAAGATTCCGCTCCAGCTTTCGCTGCGGCATAGGGTGATTTCACCTGTCCATTTGCTTGTTCTTCTCCCACAGGTCCTTCTTCTTGATTTCCATATACAGAAGAAGATGAACCAAATAAAATATGAGGAACGCCTGTTTCTCCTGCTGCGCTTAACACATTAACTACTACTTTAATATCCTGATCAATATAGTCATGTGGGTGTTTCAGTGAGTACTGAACACCAGGAAGAGCAGCAAGATGAATGACTTTATCATAACTGTGGACTTTAAAATGATTCATTGTCTCTTCAGCATCTAATAAATCAAATCTATGTAAGCTTATAGGACCAATTTTATTAATTTCTTTGAGATGCTCGACCTTTCGTTCACTATGATAATAAGATGAAAAATGATCAATAATCGAAACATGATGACCAGCCTTTAATAGCTTCTTTGCCAGGCTACTCCCTATAAATCCTGCTCCTCCAGTAATTACTACTTTCATTTTTATGCACTCCCGCTAAATTCAAATCTATGAACCGCTATCACAAGCGAAATGGCCGCAGTTAGCGGCCATTTCAATCTAAAGCTATTCTACTACACTTTTACATGCGCTCAAAATTTGTTCGCTATCTTTGATCCTTCAGCATTGTTATTGAAAAAAACATCTCAATATTTCAGCTCTTCTTATTCTGTATTTCTTTGTTCTGCAGCTAGTGTTTCCATTAAAGGAATTTCAAACTATTTTCAAAATGCCGGATTGTCCAAGCTGATTATATCGAGAACGATTATCAGTGTCAATAGCATATCTTCTCAACGAAGATACCAAAAAAGCACCCGGATCTAGAAATCAGATCCGGGTGCTTTGAGCACACGTCCTTATTGGTGCTTAGAAAGCGTTTGTGCTAGTGCTTCTTTAGGTTGGAAGCCGACAACCTGGTCAACAACCTCACCATTTTTGAAAACGAGTAGTGTCGGAATGCTCATTACACCAAATTTGCTTGCTGTTTCCTGATTTTCATCAACGTCAAGTTTTACAACTTTCACATCGCTCATTTCAGCATCAAGCTCTTCTAGTACTGGAGCAATCATTTTACAAGGGCCACACCATGGTGCCCAGAAGTCTGCAAGAACGAGACCTTCACTTGTTTCTTGTGCGAAACTTTGATCTGTTGCGTGTACAATAGCCATACTGTATCTTCCTCCTTAAACATTTATCACTTGAGAATACCAGGTTAAGGCCGGTTGCCTCAGTGTGCTCTGCCATCTTGATATTTATCAACTGGCACAGAATGAGTATATCATTAATCCTCTTTCTGATTCCATTCTTTTGACTTACATTCATTCTTCCCTATCTTTTACATAATAAAACGATCACTCGAAAAACAAGAACTTTATTAAACGCCACTAAAAAAGCGAGCTACGACAGCTCGCTTTTCTCTTAGCTTGTTTGTAACACTTTCTTAAATTCCTGTGTAAGCAGTGGAACGACTTCGAACAGATCGCCAACAATTCCATAATCTGCTACATTGAAAATACTTGCTTCAGGATCTTTATTAATAGCAACAATTACTTTTGAGTTAGACATACCTGCTAAGTGTTGGATCGCACCAGAAATTCCACAAGCAATATAAAGGTCTGGCGTTACCACCTTGCCTGTTTGCCCAATTTGAAGGGAATAATCACAATAGTCGGCATCACAAGCTCCTCGAGAAGCCCCTACAGCAGCTCCGAGAAGATCAGCAAGTTCTTGTAGCGGTTCAAATCCTTCTTCACTTTTAACGCCGCGCCCCCCAGCGACGATCACTTTCGCCTCAGAGAGATCAACACCAGAAGTCGACTTACGAACGACTTCCTTAACAATTGTACGAAGGTCTTTTATTTCTACACTTTCTTCAAATACTTCTCCAGAGCGTGATTCATCGATCTCAAGAGCAGCAATATTATTCGGACGAATTGTAGCAATAACAATTCCTTCTTTTACTTTTTTCTTCTCAAATGCTTTACCGGAATAGATTGGTCGTGTAAAAACGACAGTTTCTCCATCAAGTTCAATACCAGTAGCATCGGAGATAAGACCAGCATCAAGCTTGCTGGCAAGACGTGGCGCTAAGTCTTTTCCCATTGATGTATGTGGCAATAAAATTGCATCCGGGTCGATGCTCTCGACAATTTGCAAAAATGCTTGACCATACCCATCACTTGTATAATTTTTAAGTTTTTCATCTTCTACTTTAATGACACGATCTGCACCATAGTGAAAGAGTTGATCTGTTAAAGAGCTCACATTTTCCCCAGCGATTGCTGCAATGACTTCGCCACCAGCTGCGATTTCTTTCCCAGCACCAATTGCTTCAAATGAAACATTTCGTAATTCATTGTCACGCGCTTCTGCAAATACGAGTACTTTTTTGGCCATGGTTGATCCCCTCCTATATAACTTTCGCTTCCTGGCGAAGTAATTTCACTAATTCTTCCACTTGATCTCCAATTTCACCTTCAAGTACTTTGCCAGCTTCTTTCTTTGGCGGCAAATAAACTTCAACTGTTTCTGTTTTAGCTTCAATTTCATCTTCATCGACATCAAGATCGTCATAATCAATTTCTTCTAGAGGCTTTTTCTTTGCTTTCATAATACCCGGAAGTGATGGATAACGTGGTTCATTAAGCCCCTGCTGAGCCGTAACAAGTAGCGGTAATTGCGCTTCAACAACTTCCATATCACCTTCCACATCACGTTCCATTGTTGCTGTTGTTCCATCGATATCAAGCTTCGTAATTGTTGTTACGTAAGCGATTCCAAGTTTCTCAGCAAGACGCGGACCAATTTGACCCGTGCTGTTGTCGTTTGATACATTTCCGCCAAGAATAATATCATATTCTTTGTCTTCAAAATAAGCTGCAAGAAGGGCAGTCGTCGTATACTGATCACTGTCATCAAGATCTTCGTTGTTAATGAGAACGGCTTTATCTGCTCCCATTGCTAGAGCTGTACGTAGTTCTTTTTCAACTTCTTCATCACCAATGCTAACCACAGTTACTTCTCCACCATGATCGTCGCGTAGCTGAATGGCTTCTTCAATCGCATACTCATCATATGGATTGATGATAAACTCAACGCCTTCTTCGCTAATTTTTCCATTTTCAATCACGATTTTTTCCTCTGTATCGAATGTTCTTTTCATAATGACATAAATGTTCATATCTTTATCCCTCCCTGAAATAATTTACCTTATTTATCTTGAAAGTTTGGCTGACGCTTCTCAATGAACGCTTGAATTCCTTCTTGTCCATCTTCTGAAGCGAATGCCTTTCCAAAATACTCTCTTTCTTTTTGAACGCCTTCATCAAATTTTTCTGTTTTTGAATAAGTAAGTAGTTTCATCGCATAGCTGACAGCTACAGCGCTTTTCTTAGCAATTTTTTCTGCAAGTTCTTTCGCTTTTGGTAAAAGCTCTTCCTCGCTAACCACTTGATTTGCTAACCCTAGTTCCACAGCTTCGCGTCCTGAGATTGGTTCGCTCGTTAGTAGCATTTCAGCTGCTTTTGCTTTTCCAACCAACGCTGGCAATCGTTGTGTACCAGCAAATCCAGGAACTAAACCTAGCTGCAGCTCAGGCAGACCTAGCTTAGCACCTTCTGTTACGAAGCGAATGTGACAAGCCATCGCAAGCTCTAACCCTCCGCCAAGTGCAGCACCATGGATAGCGGCAATGATCGGTTTTGAGAACGCTTCCATTTTGTCGAATAATTGTTGCCCATAGCTACCCAGATCCGCAAAACCTTCTTCAGTGCTAACCGTTGTAAATTCCTTAATATCGGCACCTGCTGAGAAGAATCTTCCTTCACCAGAGATCAAGATGACCTTTGTATTAGGATCGTCTTCAAATTGAGTGAATGCCTCTGACAATTCCCGTAAAACGTCCGAAGCCACAGCGTTAGCTGGAGGACGATTCAACGTAACATGCGCTACTTTGTTTTCATTCGAAATGTTAATGAACTCCACTTCTCCACTCCTCTCAGAACTTTGGAATCCCGGTCTAAGCCGGGATATCTATTTATTTGCTTAAGCCATTAATCAAAAGATGATGAAGCGGCTTAGCAAGTGGTTCCAGTTCGAACTTATGATCTTTCATGACCCAGTTTGTAACAGTTTCATCAAGCGTTCCAAATATCATTTGTCTTGCGAGGCGAATATCTAATTCCTCTATAAATAATCCTGACTTAATTCCCTCATGCAAGATGTGGTCCACAAGCGTTAAGTATTTTTTTAATACTTCGCCAATTTGTGCGCGAAGTGCTTTGTTTGTCTGTCTTAACTCTAGTTGAGTTACAATGGCAAGTTCGTAGTCAGAACCTAGGTGCTTGAAATGCATATCGATCAGCGTAAACAATTTATCCATTGCATTCTCTTTCTTTGCAATTTGTTCTTCCGTTTTGTCGATAAAGCTTCCCATTTTTTTCTGAAATAACGAGATTAACAGATCTTCTTTATTTTTAAAATAAAGATAGATAGTACCGTCTGCCACTCCAGCTTCACGCGCAATTTTAGATACCTGCGCCTGATGATAACCATTCTGTGCAATCACGACAACGGCTGCATCAATGATCTTATCGTATTTCGGACCCCTCTTTTTCCCCTTTTCTACCATATGAAGTTCTCCTTTATTCTTTATCCGGCACTCACTCAAAATGAATGAGCATTCATTCATAATCTTATTGTAGCGATATAACCACAACATTGTCAACATTAGATTTCTGAACGAGCGCTCGGTTGGAATAAAGAGCTTTTTCGCAAATTAATCATACCACAAAAAAGCAGAAATGTGTGAATTTTTCCAGAATAATCACGAATTTTCTCTTTGTTCGGTTACAACAAAGAACCAATCGCTAAAGCGATTGGTTTTCCTTTGCTCTCTCTTCATCGACGAGCACACGTCGCAAAATCTTTCCAACTGTTGTTTTGGGAAGCTCCTCCCTAAATTCATACAACTTCGGTACCTTATACGCGGCTAAATAGCGACGGCAGTGCTGATTTAACTCATCCTCAGTTACATTGGCCGTATTTTTTAATACGACAAATGCTTTTACAGTTTCACCACGATAAGCATCTGGTACACCGATGATCACAGCTTCCTGAACAGCGGGATGCTCATATAAAATTTCTTCTACTTCTCTAGGATAAATGTTATAACCACCAGCGATAATCATGTCCTTTTTACGATCCACAATATAGAAGTAACCTTTTTCATCACGGTAGGCCATATCTCCTGTATAAAGCCACCCATTCTTCAACACAGCAGCTGTTTCATCTGGTCGATTCCAATAGCCCTTCATCACCTGAGGACCTTTTACAATAAGTTCTCCTATTTCCTTAATCTCTGCCTCTTCATCTGCTGCATTGACAATTTTCGCATCTGTATCTGGCCACGGAAGCCCAATGCTACCGACAACCGTGCCATCCAATGGATTGGAATGAGTAACTGGCGAGGACTCTGTTAGCCCATAGCCCTCCACGAGGCGACCGCTTATCTTTTCCTGAAACTTTTGTTGAACTTCAATAGGAAGCGGAGCTGATCCGCTTATACAAGCCTTGACGGAAGATAAATCATAGCGCTCAATATCCGGATCATTCAATAATGAAATATAAATTGTAGGTGCACCAGGGAAAAGAGTCGGTTTTTGTTTTTGGATTGTTTTCAACGTATCCTTTGGTTCAAATTTAGGAAGTATGATCATTTTGGCGGCATACATAATGGATAAATTCATAACACATGTCATCCCATAAACATGGAAAAAAGGGAGAATTCCTAACACGCGTTCTTCCCCATACTTGGCATCATGAATCCAGTTCTTACATTGCATTGTATTGACAACAAGATTGTAATGAGTCAGCATCACACCTTTTGCAAGACCTGTCGTCCCTCCCGTGTATTGGAGGAGAGCGAGATCTTCTCTCACGTTAACTTCTATGTTTATTTCTTCGTCCTTACCTGAGGCTACCCATTCTTGGAAAGTATGAATTTGGTTCGTGGAAGGCATCTCTACAAGTAAACCTTGCTTTTTCTGTTTTTGTAATAGGGGAAAAAGCATATTTTTAGGAAATGGTAAGTAATCTTGAATCTTTGTTACAATAACATGGTTCAACACCGTTTTATCTTTTACTTTTAAAACTTTAGGCAATACCAGATCAAGGCAAATCATCATATCTGCCTGCGAATCTTTTAACTGATGCTCCAGTTCTCTTTCCATATATAGGGGATTCGTTTGAACGACGACCCCTCCAGCCATTAGAACAGCGTAGTAGCTAATGACTGCCTGCGGACAGTTGGGTAGCATAATGGAAACTCTTCCACCCTTTTTAAGACCATTTTCACGCAATGAATTTGCCAGGCGCCTTGAGCGCGTATAAACTTCTTGAAACGTTAGTTCTTTCCCAAGGAAGTGAACGGCTTTTTTGTTAGGATGCTTTGTCGCTGCATCAACAAGATAAGCATGGAGAGGCTTTTCCTCATAATCAATTGAAGTCGGTACTCCTGTTTGATAATAATGAAACCATTCTTTTTCGGGTTTTTGTGTCATGTTTCATCAACCTCCCTTTCACGTCTCCTTCCAAACCAAAAATCTCTCTATAAGATAATTATAATGAAACCGCTTCAATTATCCTATCTTTTTTTGATTTTTTTGAATACATTGGCGTTTCTCGTCGTAAAAGGGAGACGAGCTTAGTACGATAGTCAGGTTTAACTACCAAAAAAAAGAAGAACAGGCACAGATGCCTGTTCTTCTTTAAAGTTATACAAAATAAATCAAGTATACAATTCCTGCTATAAAAAAGATCCCTGATACGACCATTAGTACTTTCCATAATGTCTCCATAAAGTGCTCCTCTTACGAAATTCCTGCCCCAATCACAAAAGACAGTCCGATCGAAATAACCATGGAAATAAATCCTACGGCACGATTATCGGCTGTAATTTCTTTATCAATTCGAAACTTAGGTGTCAAGAATTCAAAAGTAAAATACCCTATTAACAATAGAACAAATCCAAAAACGCCCCAGCCCATCATTGTGACGAGAGAATCATTATGTTCAATTGAAAAGCGAAAAATATTGGCAATTCCAAAGATCTTTCCGCCTGTAGCCATAGCTACAGCGAGATTTCCTCTTTGTATTTCTTCCCAGTTCCGATAAGATGTCACAAATTCAAAGACTGATAAAAACACGATCATGCAAACAATCACAACGCTATAATTGGCTGCGGTTTGAAATGCTACACTATCCCAAAGTTGTTCCATCGTGTAAAATCCTTTCTCTACTTCAGTTCAACGACGGTCACACCACCGCCACCTTCATTCATACCACCCATGCGAAGGTTTTTCACTCTAGAATGACGTTTCAACCACTCATGAACACCTTTTCTTAGCGCTCCAGTGCCTTTTCCGTGAATAATTGAAACCTGATGATAACCTGCAAGTAAGGCGTCGTCAATATAACGCTCTACTTCCATTTGTGCATCTTCGTATCTTTTCCCTCTTAAATCGAGCTCCGTTTTGACTTGACTATTATTCCCTCGTACCGTAACGAACGGTTTGCGTTCTACTGCGGGCTTAGATTTAATCGATTCAAGATCATTTGCTTTTACTGTCATTTTCATAATTCCTAGTTGAACTTGATATTCGTTCTTTCCTACTTTTTCAACGATATGTCCTTTCTGATTAAAACTAATCACTCTTACTTCATCGCCAGGTTCGTAGGCTTTCTTCTCCTGTGCTTTTTTAGATTTGGGCTTTTTCGTCTTTAATTCAGGCTTTGCATCCTCAAGTTGCTTCTGAGCATCAATTAACTGATGTTCTTTTACCGATCCCTTTTGGAAAGTACGAAGATCTTGTATAATCTTTTTCGCCTGTTCCTGCGCCTTTTCTACCTCTTCGGCAGCTTTTTGTTCCGCCTCTTCAAATAATCGCTCACGCTGTTTTTCAAATTTCTCGAGTTGTGTCTCAAGGTCTTTCTTTAGTGACTCTGCTTCTTTTCTAAGATCAGATGCTCCCTGTCGATCCAATTCTGCCTGCTTCTGACTATCTTCAAGTGAGGAAATCATACGATCTACCTTATTGCTTTCACTTGAAATTTGCGACCTTGCATCGTCAATAATGTCATCCATTAATCCAAGACGTCTTGAAATTTCAAACGCATTGCTTCGTCCCGGTACGCCAATTAATAGGCGATAGGTGGGACGCAAGGTTTCTACATCAAATTCTACACTCGCATTCATAACACCTTCACGATTATAAGCATAAGCTTTTAATTCGCTATAGTGAGTCGTTGCAATTACTCTCGATCCTCGGTTATAAACGTAGTCAAGAATAGAGATCGCTAGTGCAGCACCTTCCTGTGGATCTGTTCCGGCTCCAAGCTCATCAAAAAGAACAAGACTATTATGATCAATATTTTTTAGAATCTGAACAATATTGGTCATATGAGAAGAAAAGGTACTTAAACTTTGTTCAATAGACTGTTCATCACCTATATCTGCAAAAATATCCTGAAACACAGCCATCGTCGATCCTTCATCAGCTGGAATGTGTAAGCCGGATTGAGCCATGAGCGTTAGAAGGCCGGCCGTCTTAAGTGTAACCGTCTTACCTCCCGTGTTTGGGCCAGTAATGACAAGTGAAGAATAGTCTTTCCCAAGGTAAAGAGAAGAAGGAACAACTTCATCTTGTGGTAGAAGAGGATGACGTCCCTGCTTGATTTCAAGTTCTCCTTCATCATTCATTGAAGGGTTTGTTGCCTTTAGTTCATTCGCATAAAGTGCACGTGCGAAAATAAAATCAATATCAGCGAGCACCTCAACATTATGTCGAAGCGTTTCAGATGATTCCGCAACACGCCCTGTTAACTCGGTTAAGATCCGCTCAATTTCAAGTTTCTCTTTTACTTTCACTTCTTTTAACTGATTATTAATTGAAACAACCGATTGCGGTTCAATAAACAATGTCGCACCAGAAGATGATTGATCGTGAACCATGCCACCAAATGAACCTCTATACTCTTGCTTAACTGGAATCACATAGCGTTCATTTCGAATGGTAACAAGCGCGTCAGAAAGCATTTTTCTCGTGCTTGATGATCGAATCAGGCTTTCTAACTTTTCCCGCACACGCGATTCAAAGCTCCGAAGCTGTGTTCTTAGTCGACGCAATGCGTCACTTGCTGAATCCAGCACTTCTCCATCTTGATCAATACATGCGTTTATTTCCTTTTCAAGCTCGGTTTCTGGCATGATTTGCTGAACTAAATTTCCAAGAAGAGGGAGCTCTACCCCATCTTCTACCATATTTTCAAGGAACGTCTTGAAGCGACGTCCCCCATAGATCGTACTTGAAATATCCAGTAGCTCAGAAGGGTTTAACATGCCACCAATTTCAGCGCGTTTTACGCTTTGTCGAATGTCACGTATTCCGCCAAGCGGAGCCTGTCCACGAAGGCGAATTACTTTCCTGCCTTCTTCTGTTCCTTCTAACTGATGGTTTACGTCTTCGAGTGAAAACAAAGGCGTCAATTCCTCAACTTTCTGTTTTCCTAGCGAAGATGAAACGTGTTTCCCTAATCGTTCTTTTACTTTATCGTATTCAAGTAGCCGTAGCACTCTTTTCTGCAATGGTCGTTCCTCCTAAAAAACGGAATATAGTTAGTGATGCCGCTTAAAGAAAGCTTTCAGCTCTTTCGCCGTATACGTATTTAAGACGCTTTCTTTACGTAGCCATCCTCTTCGCCCAGCTGCTACACCAATTTCCATATGTTCAAGCATGTCCATGTGGTGAGCATCTGTATTTATCATTATTTTAACATGATTCTCCTGTGCTTTTTGAAGCCATTCAGCTGCAAGATCTAAACGGTTTGGGTTTGCATTTAACTCTAGAGCAGTACCCGTTTCTTTAGCAAGCTTAATAAGTTTATCATGATTTAAAGCATAGCCGTTTCTTCTTCCAAGCAGCCTGCCTGATGGATGTGCGATTAGATCGACGTGGTGACTTCGAAGGGCAGTCTCAAGTCTCTTCATAATCGTATCTTCATCTTGTGAAAAGGATGAATGGATTGAAGCGATAACAAAATCCATTTCTGAAAGCATCTCATCGTCATAATCAAGTGTACCATCTGGCAAAATATCCATCTCAACACCTGCAAAAATTTGAAAGTCCGTCCACTTTTTGTTCAGTCTGTCGATTTCTTCTCTTTGCTCACGCAATCTCTCCGGCGTAAGACCATTTGCCACCTTCAGATACTGTGAGTGATCCGTAATGGCTATGTATGAATAGCCTTTCTCCCGTGCTCGATCGGCCATTTGCTCGATTGTATATGCGCCATCGCTCCATGTAGAGTGCATATGAAGATCGCCCTTAATATCCTCTAATTGCACTAGATTAATCTCTTTTTCCGCTGCTTCTTCAATTTCGCCACGATCTTCACGAATTTCTGGTGCGATATACGCGAGTCCAAAATGCCTATAAAATTCTTTTTCATTTTCAAATGTTAAAACTTCGCCTGTTTCAATCGACTCAACGCCATACTCGCTAATTTTTTCGCCTTTCTTTTTAGCGATTTGTCTCATTTTTACATTATGAGCCTGTGAACCAGTAAAATGATGAAGCGTTGAGGCAAATTCTTCTGGCTTCACGAGCCTAAAGTCTACTGAAACGCCATACTCATCATCTAGCTCAAGGGTAATTTTCGTCTCCCCTTTTACAATTACTTTTGAAACCCCATCTAGATTTAAAAGTTTCTCAGATACGTTTGGTGCAGAAGTGGTAGCTATAATAAAATCAAGATCTTTGACCGTCTCTCTCACCCTTCGCAAACTACCTGCCCTCGCAAATTTTTCAATTTCATCAAATTCACTTAATTGCTTTTCAATCTTTTCTGCAAGTGGAATCATGTAAGCAATAGATAGTCGCTCAGGTCTTTTGCCTGCTTCTTCAATTGCCGCTAAAATTTTCTCTTCACTCTTTTTACCAAACCCAGGAAGCTCCTGAATTTTTTGCGCTTCACACGCCTTTTTTAATGTCGCCATATCAATGACGCTAAGCTCTTTATATAGCTTCGCAAGTTTCTTCCCACCAAGACCTGGTAATTTCAAGAGAGGCACAAGACCAGACGGCACTTCCTTTTTTAACGTCTCAAGCGTTTCTGATTCACCATTTTCAAGTATCTCATTGATTACCGCTGCTGTTCCTTTTCCTATCCCATTAAGCTCAGCAGGATCGTCAATCTGCTCCATGCTCCGGTCATCCGTTTCTAGCGCACGTGCCGCTTTGCGAAAAGCGGATATTTTAAAAGGATTTTCCCCTTTCAGCTCCATATAGACAGCTATATCTTCAAGGTAATGAATTACATTTTTCTTATTCATCCAGTCCTCACCCTTCATTAAATGATCATTACTACTATCGTATCCATTATTACAAACAAATCCAATTATTTTATACTGAAAAGCGGAAGCGCCTGGTTTCCCCCGAAAAGCATAAGACGAGCCTAAATGTGGCGCTTTTTGCCACAATTAGGATTGGCTTATGACCTCGAGGGGGAAGGCACTGCAGCTGGACACTGAAAAGCGGAAGCGCCTGGTTAGGTCCGACAAGCGATGGAACCTTTAAATATGTTGCCACAAATAAATAACCCTTCTAGTTGAAGGGTTATACGACATGAGTACTCCATAGATCTTTAATTTGTTCTGTTAACACCGGGGTATGCTTTACGATACTTTCCGCCAGGAACGAGTTTGAAATGGCCGTTTGGACCGATTCATTCGGCACAAGTGCTGCGATAAATAAAAACAAGAATACAACAATGTATACTTCTACAAATCCTAACACCCCACCGAGCCAGCCATTCACAGTTCTTAGAATAGGCAGATCCGCAAGAAAATCAAGCATCGATCCGATAATTTGCATAATAATCTTGGTACCAAAAAACAGAAGCGCGAATGCAATCCCACTATAATAAGTCGCTTCTAAATTAATCGCTTCAAAGACCATTGCAGTTGAAGAAGCTTCGTTACCAAAGGATGGATATGGAATCCATAATTTCAAATGTGGAGCAAGATCTTTAAAATACAGATAAGCTACAATAAATGAAACGATAAATCCAGCTAAATGAACAACCTGTAGGATTAGGCCTCTACGAAGACCAATAAGAAATCCCCCTACCAGTACTATAAAAAGAATGAGATCAACCATCTATCGTTATTCCTCTTCTCTCCGTTTTTTCTTTAAATCTTCAAGTTCTTTCTTAATCATGACATAATCATTCACAATATTTACCGCTGTTAGTACAGCGAGTCGCTTTGTATCTAAATAAGTATTCATTCCTTTAATCTCATTCATCTTCTCATCGACCAATTTCGAGACTTCAAGAATATGTTGATGACTTTTATCACCGACAATTGTATATTTTTCCCCATAGATTTCTACAGTTGTACGAACTTTTCCATGACTGTCTGTCACCCCATAAGCCTCCTATCACGAGAAAGAATCCTAACTTGTATCATAGCACGAAAATAAGTGTTTTTGAAATACAGCGCTCCTGAACCATTCTTCTTCGTTAACAGATTCTGATATAATAGGATGCAAGCATAGTTCAAAAAGGAGTTTTGTTATGTCACAGGTTGTGTTAACTGTATCACCTTCCATTATGAATGAAATGAAAAAGAAATACAACAGCCACTTAAAGGATAAACAACCGCCAGGGAGCGTTTTTGTAGCGAAAACTCCCAACTGTACTATTACAGGATATAAATCTGGTAAAGTTATGTTTCAAGGAGCAGCCGCAGAGCAAGAAGCAAAACCATGGCAATCGAGTGGAACTCTGAGTCCAAAAAAGCCCGCAGGAACAAAAAAGAAAACAGTTGGAGATCACCAATATGCACCCCCACCAACGATCTCAACGTTATCAGCCATCGGAAGTGATGAAGTTGGTACCGGGGATTTTTTTGGTCCAATGACTGTGGTTGCTGCTTACGTTGATCAGAAGCAAATTCCACTTTTAAAAGAACTCGGTGTAAGAGATTCTAAAGGGATGAAAGATCCCGAGATCATCGAGATCGCCAGAAACCTCATCAAAACAATTCCATATAGTCTTCTTATTCTTCCAAACGAAAAGTACAACAGCATGCAAAGAAAAGGAATGAATCAGGGGAAGATGAAGGCTCTTCTACATAATCAGGCCATTCAAAATGTGACTCGAAAAGTAGACAACTACGATGCGATCTTAATCGATCAGTTTGCAAAACCAGAAATTTATTTTAATTACTTAAAAGGTCAATCCACCATTATTAAAGAAAACGTCTACTTCGCCACAAAAGCAGAAGAGATTCATTTAGCAGTTGCCGCAGCTTCCATTATTGCCAGGTACTCTTTTGTGATGGAAATCGATCGGCTTGGAAAAGAAAACAATGTAAAGCTTCCTAAAGGAGCTGGACCCGCAGTAGATGTGGCAGCAGCTAAATTGATTCAGAAACATGGCGATCACGTTCTCGAAAAAATAGCTAAAATGCATTTTGCGAACAGTTTGAAAGCGAAGAAAATCGCGGATCAAGCCCGTCGCTAAAGAAATTCTATAAACCAAAAGCTGGCTCACTATGAGCCAGCTTTTTGATCTTATAAATAAAGTTGCGGTGCTTCTAACCCGTCTTCTGCCAAAAGCATAATAGAAGTAAAATAGTTAAAGAACAGATCGCGGTCTACATCATCGACAACCGTGACTTCCCGACCAGTTTCATCTAGTATAGTTCTCCCCTGGCTTACCCCGTTTTTTTCTACACGACATGTTACTTTTCTTGAATGAATAAAAGAGTGAGGTATGACAGAAACGGTCGTAAGGACATCCCATAAGTAGTAAGTCGAGTTGGTTTCAACATGAACAAGGGGCGGACACATCGCATAACATTGCCCGATAAAATCGACCCCGATTTCCTTTCGCTGTGCTGCCCACATGTTTCTGATATCATTTGTTAAAGGCACCTGATTAGTGCTTTCAAGAGCCACCATTTCGATCGTAATGGACGTATCAAAAACTGTCGCGACCGCTTCTGGGTCCCAAAATGCATTCCACTCTGCCGTCCCATCATGTTCAGGTTCTTCTACATTCCCTACTTCTAAAAAGGTGCCGCCCATCCAAACTAACTTTTCAATTTTTTGTTCAATTGCTGGTACCGTTTCAATCGCTCTAGCAAGGTCAGTTAAAGGACCCGTAAAGAGAAGCGTTATCGGTTCTGAGCTGCTCTCCAGAACATCGATCAAATGTAGGTGAGCCGGCATGTCTGATAGAGGCGTATTCACCTTGTTCGCTTCATTTAAAAGTGGTAAAGCATCGACGAAAAATGCATGCATGCGCCAATCTTTCGGAAACGGATTAATCCCTCTTGAATTTGAAGCTGCTACATTTAAATCAATCCCTTTTCCAAAGCGATCAATGATTTTTCTGCTTGCTGAAACAGCTGGTTCTAAATAGCAATCTGCTGGAATAACTGAAACCCCGGCAAGTTCAATTTCTTCCATGTTTAATAAAAGAAACAGAGATGCTAAGTCATCCACACCGCCGTCATGATTAAAGTATACCTTCGTTTTTTCCATTTATATCCCCCTGTGTACACTCTCATGTCCTCTACTACCGTCTCTACCAAACGCCCTTTAAATGAAAATCGTTATACTCATAGTCCTGTTATTTCAGGTAACAGGGTAGAAACGTGCAGGCCAATTCCCGACATATATGAGTTTTCATTATTTAATCACTTTGTACTCTAGCAGACCGTGAATAAGGAAGCAACATGTAATATTTTGTCGAACGCTTACACTTAGGATGGGAATATTCGCAAGATTGTTACTTTATTAATAGGTCTTGCTACCCATTAATTCTTCTGATAGATTGATGAATACAACTTCACATTTATCTCTATATAATTTTGGAAATAGGGTCCAAAGAGTTTCTACCCGGCAACCGAGAATTGCTGGACTATAGGGAAAGTATGGCATCGTCGATCAGACAAGTATGTTCTGTTTTTTTTCGTGCCGGACTTCTTCCTGTAAACTCGGACTTTTCTATAAAGGACGGGTTTTTTATTTACCCATTTTTATTTGTGAAGCAACAATTCATTTTCAGGGGGAAACAGACATCATGAGCATTTTCACAGGACTACTCTCTATTATTGGCGTACTTGCAATCGCCTGGTTAATGAGCAACAAGAAAAAAGCAGTAAAATGGAGAACGATCGGGGTCGGTGTTCTCATTGAAGGCCTTTTCGTTCTATTCGTATTAAAAGTGAATGCCGGGAAGGTTATGCTAGAAAAGGCTTCCGCGGGTGTACAAAACGTTATCAATTATAGTAACGAAGGGATCCAATTTGTATTTGGAGGATTATATGAACAAACAGATTTAACGTTTGTTTTTGCGATCAATGTCCTCGCCGTGATCATCTTCATTTCAGCTCTTGTATCAGCACTGTATTATTTGCGCGTCATTCCCTTAATCGTTCAAGTGATTGGTGTCACAATCGGGAAGTTAATGGGCACGACAAAAGTTGAAACATTTAATGCTGTCGGAAATTCATTTCTAGGCTTAGCAGAAGCACCTTTACTTGTAAAACCATATTTAAAGATGCTTACGAGATCAGAGATCTTCGCCATTATGGTAGGTGGTACAGCTTCTGCAAGTGGAGCCATTCTGGTCGGCTATTCGCTTATGGGAATTGAGCTAAAATATTTATTAATCTCCGTCTTCAGTGTACCTTTCGTCTCGCTCGTGATCTCTAAAGTGATGGAACCGGAGACTGAAGTATCCCAAACAAACGATCAAGTAAAAATGAAAAGATCAGAACACGCAAACGTTTTTGAAGCGATTGCGGAAGGTACGGTAAGTGGCGTTATGCTTGCCTTGAACATCGGTGGGCTTTTGATCGCTTTTATTAGTATTCTGGCTGTAGTAAACGGCATGTTAGGTGTAGTAGGAACAGATCTTAGCACCATATTAGGCTATATTTTTTATCCATTTTCACTTCTTGTTGGTATCCCAGCTGATGAAGCTTTTCGCGCTGCCTCCATTATCGGCACAAAAATGTCGATTAATGAATTTGTTGCCTTTCAAAATTTAACAGCCATCCAAGAGCAACTTTCTGATAAAACAGTTGCTATTCTTTCTGTAGCGTTATGTAACTTTGCTAACTTTTCATCCATCGGTCAATTGATCATCGGACTTGGCTCTCTTGAACCCTCAAAGCGCTCACAAGTATCCAAGCTTGGATTAAAAGCCATCATTGGCGGAACTCTTGCCTCCTTTATTACTGCTATATTTGTCGGGATGTTTATGTAAAACGTCCATTAGAAAAGCCTCCCTACTAGGGAGGCTTTTTTTACTATTGACGAAGTGCAGCTCCAAACTGTTCTTCTACTGCTTTAAGAACACGGTCATGCGCTTTCTTTACTTCTTCTTCAGTTAACGTTTGTTCCGGATTGTAATATCTAAGAGAGAAGGCGAGTGATTTTTGTCCTTCTTCAAGATGTTCACCCTGATAGACATCAAACAATTGAATCTCAACTAGCTTGGATCCACCCGCTTCTTTAATGACGCGCTTCACTTCACCTGCTTCAAGTGACTCGCTCACAACGAGCGCAACATCTCTTGTAACTGATGGAAAACGAGGAAGCTTCTTGTATTTAAGATGAGCAACATCCGCTTGAAGTAATTTCTCAAGATTGATTTCAAAGACGTATGTTTCACTTAAATCAAGTTCTTTCTCTACTTCTGGATGTAGCTGACCAATATATCCGATAAGCTCATCATCGAGATATACAGCTGCTGTGCGCCCCGGATGAAGCTTAGGCTCTTCTGCACGTGCGAAGGTGAGACGCTCTTCTACCCCAAATTCAACGGCAAGTTCTTCAAGAATTCCCTTTACAACAAAGAAATCTGCCGCTTTCTTTTCTTTTTGCCACAAATGCTCTTGCCATAATCCCGACACAACGCCAGCAAGGTGTTCTTGTTCAACTGGAAGCTCGTCACCTGGTAAAAATACAGAAGCCGTTTCATAGAAAGCAATATTTTCCAACTGACGGTTTCGGTTATACTGAGCAACCTCTAATAAGTGAGGGATTAAACTCGTTCTAAGTTCACTTCTTTCTTCACTCATTGGCATAGCAAGACGCACAGATTCTACTGAGTCACTAGAAAAGAAATGGCGCTTAGATGGTGAAGTAAGTGAATACGTTACCGTTTGGTATAGTCCTGCACCTTCAAGTGTACGGCGAACGTGGCGGCGTTTTACTTGATATTCAGACAGCTGACCAGGTGTACTTTCGGTAACAGGTAACGTTGCAGGAACGTTATCATATCCGTAAAGACGTCCGACTTCTTCAATTAAGTCCTCTGAAATCGTAATATCCGGTCGACGCGGTGGTACTTGAACCGTGAACGTGCCGCCAAAATTTTGATAAGAAAATTGCAAACGTTCAAAGATAGCCGCAACTTCTGTTTCCGTAATTTCTGTCCCAAGAACTTGATTAATTCGATTTACTTCAATGCTAACATCAAGCGCTTCAATTGTTCGATCCCCTTGCTCAGCAATGCCCTTTAGAACTGTACCTCCAGCAATTTCTTGAATAAGCTGGGCAGCACGCTCGCTTGCACCAACAACGCGATTTCGATCGATGCCTTTTTCGAAACGGGCACTTGAATCACTTCGGAGGCCGAGATCTTTCGACGCTTTTCTAACAAGCTTACTATTAAAATAAGCGGCTTCTAGTAAGATCGTTGTTGTATCCTCTTGCACTTCAGAGTCAGCCCCACCCATTACACCAGCAACGGCAACAGGTTTTGAACCATTTGTTATCACAAGGTGTTCACTTGAAAGCGTACGTTCCACATCATCAAGAGTGACCATTTTTTCACCTTCAATCGCTCGGCGGATAACGACTTCCTTTGATCCAAAGCGATCATAATCGAAAGCGTGCAGCGGCTGTCCATATTCAAGTAGAACATAGTTTGTAATATCGACAACGTTATTAATCGGACGAATACCAGCAGAAACAAGACGATTCACCAGCCACTGTGGCGAAGGTTTTATCGTTACGTCTTTAATAACGGTAGCCCCGTAATAAGGATTATCTTCTTCATTTTCTACACGAACTGACACATAGCCTTCTACACCTTCATCTGAGCGAACAAGCTCTGGTGACGGAAGTTCAATCGAACGATTCAATACCGCACCAACTTCATAAGCGACACCAATCATGTTCATCGCATCCGCTCTGTTCGGTGTAAGACCCAGCTCAAGAACTTCATCATGTAGATTTAAATATTCAAGGGCATCCTCCCCAGGTGTCACATCTTCACTAAAAACAAAGATCCCATCAGCATATTCCTTCGAAACAAGTTTACTTTCAATTCCAAGTTCTTGTAATGAACAAATCATACCATGTGAAGCTTCACCGCGTAATTTTGCTTTTTTAATTTTAAAATTCCCCGGAAGGACTGCGCCAACTTTTGCAACTGCAACATATTGACCTTGCGCAATATTTGGTGCGCCGCAAATAATTTGGACGGGTTCTTCCTCTCCAATCTCAACCTTACAAATATTTAGCTTATCAGCATCAGGATGTTGCTGACATTCAAGAACGTGCCCAATCACCACTCCGCTAATTCCTTTATTAAGCTGTTCAACTGTTTCAACCTCAATACCACCTTTAGTGATCAGGTCTGCCAGTTCATCAGCTGAGTAACTATCTAAATCTACATACTGCTGTAGCCAATTCATTGATACAAGCATTTATTCTCCTCCTAACCTTCAAATCGTTCTAAAGTGAGTTAAATTGTTTAATAAATCTACTATCATTTGTATAGAAATGACGAATATCATCGATACCATACTTCAGCATCGCAATGCGCTCAGGTCCCATACCAAATGCAAATCCAGTCACTTTCTCCGGATCGAATCCTGACATACGAAGCACGTTAGGATGCACCATGCCTCCACCAAGAATTTCAATCCATCCAGTTCCCTTACAGACAGAACAGCCATTCCCACCACAATTAAAGCAGGAAATGTCCATCTCTACAGATGGTTCTGTAAATGGGAAGAAACTAGGACGAAGGCGAATTTCACGTTCTTCCCCGAACATTTTCTTCGCAAACGATTGAAGAACACCTTTTAGATCACTCATGCGAACATTCTCGCCAACCATTAGTCCTTCGATCTGCATAAATTGGTGAGAATGAGTCGCGTCATCCGTATCACGTCGATAAACTTTCCCTGGTACGATGATCTTAACCGGCCCTTCGCCATTTAACTTCTCCATTGTTCTTGCTTGCATTGGTGATGTATGCGTACGTAGTAACGTTTCTTCAGTAATATAGAAGGAATCCTGCATATCACGAGCAGGATGATCTTTTGGAAGATTTAGCGCTTCAAAATTGTAATAGTCTGTTTCAACTTCTGGTCCCTCTGCAATCGAGAAGCCCATACCAAGAAACAGGTCTTCAATTTCTTCAATTACCCTGGTTAATGGATGATGGTTTCCTCTTTTCACTGGACGACCTGGAAGAGAAACATCGATGGTTTCCTCCTTTAATCTTTCTTCTACGGCTGCTTTTTCTAAACGAGCAATTTTCTCCTCAAGTTGATCTGAAATCGCAGTTCGTATTTCATTAACAAGCTGCCCCATTTTAGGTCGTTCTTCTTTTGACAATTTCCCCATACCTTTGGAAATTTCGGTAATCGGTCCTTTTTTTCCGAGAAACTTCACTTTGATATCCTGTACTTCCTTCATGGAAGAAGCTTGCTGTATTTCCGATAGCGCTTCTTCTTTTAACGCTTGTAAACGTTCTTGCATCGTTTCAACCTCCACTTCATATTCGTGTTACTTCCTTTAGGCAATAAAAAAATCCTCGCTCCCCAGCAAGGGGCGAAGATTTGATTTCGCGGTACCACCCTAATTCACCGATAAATTTCCACTATCGGCCTTAAGCAAAGAATAACGGCTTGTAAACCGATCCGCTTTCCTACGAACAAAGCGGCAACTCCAGAGTGAATTCGGCAACGTCCCTATAGAAATGCTTCCAGTCACGGCATCTCCTCCCTAAATAGGCAGTGGCAGCTTACTACTCTCTATCATTGTTTTTATCATATATAAGTTGCTTTTAATTATAGAAAAAAAATGCTACATCTGCAAGTACAATTATGAAGGAAGTAGTCCATACATCAGAATTCCAGCAGCAACGGCGACATTAAGTGACTCCGCTTTTCCATAAATCGGAATATAGACCTTCTCATCAGCAAGGTTTTGAAGTTCCTCCGATACGCCGTTTGCTTCATTCCCTAGAATAACAGCAAACTGAGAACGTCCTTTTACATCATGATAAGGAGTTCCTCCACTTACTTCCGTAGCGTAGATCGGCATGTTAAGCTCTTTGAACTTTTGCACTTCTTTTACCAGATCTGCTTTTTTTACAGGGAGATGATAAATCGATCCCTGCGTGGAACGTAACACTTTACTGTTATACGCATCTACCGTTCCATGTCCAAGAAGAATCCCGTCGTAACCTGCACTATCTGCTGTACGAATCATTGTCCCTAAATTACCGGGATCTTGTATGGCATCAAGTAATAAAAATTTCCCTTTACTAGGAAAAGGAGATTCCGCCATTTTACATATTGCCATAATTCCCTGCGGTGTTTCGGTATCCGTTAACTCCTGCATCACTTTCTCAGTTACAGTATAGACCACAGGACGCTCTTTAAACGGATAAGCGGAAAGATCTGTCCCCTCTGTAGCAATTACTTCTATAATTGGCGCTTCAAACTTCGCAGCCTCTTCAACGAGATGAGGTCCTTCAATGAGATAGCTATTCGCTTTCTCTCTTCCTTTACGCGTTTGAAGTTTTTTCCAATCTTTCACTTTTTGATTTTTAGCGGATTCAATAATCATTATGCTCTCCTTCGGTTTTCAATGTTTCTATTATAAAGGGTTAAAAGGGAAGATTCCAATAGGACTCATGAAATTTATTGCATTCGCTCATACTAAAGATGCTTGATTGAACAAGCGAATGAGAAAGGTGAGGTGGAAAGCATGGACCTTAACTTACGAAAAGCAATTCTCGCCAACATTAATGGCAACAATGAGGAGCAGCTTGAAGCGACGATCCTCGATGCCATGCAAAGTGGAGAAGAGAAAATGCTTCCTGGTCTAGGTGTTCTTTTTGAGATTCTATGGAAAGAAGCACCTGAAAATGAACGAGAGCAAATGCTCTCTTACATGGCACAGGGTGTAAATTAACAAGCAAAATCCGGTGGCAAGAGCCACCGGATTTTGTATTTTAGTTAAAGATCATCTCTTTGACCGTATCAGCATCAAGCTTTTTAATCACTTCTACAATCAAATTTACCGCATTTTCAAAGTCATCACGATGAAGAATCGCTGCGTGTGTATGAATGTAACGCGTCGCAATCGTGATAGAAAGAGCAGGCACACCGTTTGCTGTTAAGTGAATTTTACCTGAATCTGTTCCACCGCCAGCAATCGAGTCAAACTGATAAGGAATGTTGTTCTCGTCAGCAGTATCTGTCACGAAATCACGAAGACCTTTATGACCGACCATTGAAGCATCGTACATAATAATTTGAGGACCTTTGCCCATTTTTGATTGGGCATCTTTATCACTTACGCCAGGAGTATCGCCAGCAATACCAACGTCGACAGCAAAGCCGATATCAGGCTTGATCATGTTTGTTGCAGTCGTTGCACCACGAAGACCCACTTCTTCTTGGACCGTTCCTACACCGTATACCGTATTTGGATGTGCTTCTCCTTTTAGCTTACGAAGCACTTCAATGGCTATCGCACAGCCAATACGGTTATCCCATGCTTTTGCCATAAGCATTTTCTCATTATTCATGACAGTGAATTCACAAACTGGAACAACCGAGTCTCCGGGTTTAACGCCCCATTCCATTGCTTCTTCTCGACTTGATGCGCCGATATCAATAAACATATCTTTCTTATCTACTGATTTCTTACGTTGTTCAGCTGGAAGAATATGTGGTGGTTTTGAACCAATCACACCCATAATGTTACCGTTTCGAGTCATCACGTTAACGCGCTGGGCAAGCATAACCTGTTCCCACCAGCCGCCAACGGTTTGGAAGTAAAGGAATCCTTTATCATCGATACGTGTAACCATAAATCCAATTTCATCCAGATGTCCTGCAACCATGATTTTAGGACCTTCTGCATTACCTTTTTTAACCGCAATTAAACTGCCGAGGTTATCATACATGATTTCATCTGAAAGAGATTCAATATGCTTTTTCATTACTTCGCGAGGTTCGCGTTCGTTACCTGGCACACCATTCGCATCCGTAAGTTCTTTAAGCATCTGTAACGTTTCGTCAAGCTTTGCCATATGTATTGCCCCCTTGATATGTATTCACTGTTCATTATAACGGTTTCCGAAATATTTCACAATTCAGAGCACTCTTAAACTTAATATCCCTGATCTTGTCGATTATGATTCACTTTATTTTTTTTCAAATACGCCTCATTTATCTCCTCATACTGAAGTCCAATCGTTTGCCCCAGCGTCAAGTAACTTTTCATTAAACGATGGTAAGCCTCTGGTTTTTCAGTAAGCCGATCAATCGCACGATAGACTTCATGAAAGGCCTGAACTTCTGACTCCGCCATCTTTTCAGGAAGGTCTTCAAAAGTGGTCATGCCTAACTCTAGACCTAAAGATAAGATAAAATGGATACCGTCCACGTATTCCTCTAAAATTGTCGTTTTAGGTGAAGGAGCTTTCTTACTCCAGTATTTAAAGCAGCGCGTTTCATTAGCAAGCTCCCCTACTTCAACCTTCAAAGCAAGAAGCTTATTTTCAAACAAAGCAACATCCTCTAAATTGTGTTCTAATACGATTCGATCGTCTAGCTGTTTCTGTAAAGTAAATAGTCGCTCGAAATTCATTTCAATCGTCCTTTCAAAATCTTTTCATTTTATGAAACCTTTCTTTATCATATACGTATATAGAATAGAAGCATAGTGAAAACGAGGTGCTGAATTATGATACTTATCCTTTTTCGTCTTGTCATACTCGCCGCCATGGTATTAATCGCTTATTCCGTCATTCGCTTTTTTTTGGATCCAAAACGCAAGCTCGAAAAAGCCCACGATCATAAAGAATACTATTTTTTCGATGACTCGTCCAATGTTCGAAAGAATTTTCTTGTCACTTACAAAGGGGCACTCTTTGAGGGTGAAAAATACCTTGGAACAACCGAAAATTCCTTCGATATTATCACGCTTTCTATAGGTGTAAAAAATGCTTCAGAACTTTATTTACTGGAGAAAGAAGATTTCTATTTTCTAGAGAAGGAAATGGACATCCGGTATCCAAGCGCTAAAATCGAATGGAAAAGTCCAGTAAAAGAATTTTTGCGTCACCGCGAAGACTCATAACGGTAACAGCCCTCTCCAAGTTGAGAGGGCTGTTTAATGTGTCCTGATTTAAACCATTTTTATCTTACAGGTTGAAAAAAATCCTCCCATTTCATAATCCACTCTTTTCTTCTCAACAAAAAGAAGAGAATGGCCAGTGCTGACAACATCAAGAAAATAAGTACAGGATCAAAACCACTGATTGCTGTTCCAAAGAAAGAATAAAACAGGGCAAGGGGGAGGTTTGAAATGAGAGAAGAGCGCAGATAATCGCGAAAGTCTTTTGATACTTCTATTAAGCAAAGCGAAATAAAATGAAAATGAACGAACGGCACTAATCTTAAGATCGCAATTTGCCCCACTGACATCGGCATATGTTTCCGAGTCCATCTTTCCTTCATCCGAATAATTTTCTTAAACAAACCCGGCGTCCGTTTGACAACCAGATAAAAAACAGTACTTACGACAGTGATTCCAATAACCGAATAAATGGTTCCATAGATTGCTCCAAATAGCACACCTCCTGCCACACATACGACGCTAACCGGGACAAAAACAAACTGACGAATAAAGTGAAAAATAATGAAGTAGAACGGGGCGTAAATTCCGCTATTCGACACGACCTCAATAAGCGGCAGGACGAGCTCATTCATGATGTTCCCCCCTTCCATTAACCCTTATGACAACAGACGAGCTATTATGCCAAAAAACGTAACCCTTTCACGAGAATATTTTTTGGTAATACGTGGACAATAAGGAGGGATTTGATGAGAACGGTAATTGGAGGGGATAGAAATGGATGAACTCGTTATTGCTCGTTCATTGTTTGGTATGACAATGGGCGTACATATTATTTACGCAACGCTTGGCGTAGGAATACCTCTAATGGTTCTCGTTGCTGAGCTTATGTATCAGAAAACAAAAGATAAAGATTATGCGCTCATGGCGAACCGATGGACCAAGGGCTTTGCCGTCTTACTCGGAGTGGCGATCCCAACAGGCACAATAGCAGGCGTGCAGCTTTCTCTGTTGTGGCCTGGATTTATGGAAGTGGTTGGAAGAGTCATTGCCCTACCTTTTCAAATTGAAATTTACGCCTTTTTCCTTGAAGCTCTCTTTATGTCAATCTATGTCTATGCAGCCGATCGCCTATCACCTCTGATGCGGATTGTGAGTGTCACACTCGTTGCCTTTGGGGCGAGTGCATCAGCTATTTTAATCACAAACGTCCATGCATTTGAAGGAACGCCAGCTGGCTTTGAAATTGTCGATGGCAAGTTTGTTAATGTCGATCCATGGGAGGCATTTTTTAATCCATCCTTCATCGTGACAGCAGGACATGTCACCGTATCTGCGCTCATGACAGGAGCTTTCGTCATTGCTTCCATTGCTGCATATAAAATGATTCGTCAACGAGGAAATACGCGTGAATACAAGTTTCACCACAAAGCTTTAATGATGGGACTCGTTATT
The DNA here is from genome assembly GCF_020524165.1 of Guptibacillus hwajinpoensis. Classification (GTDB taxonomy): domain Bacteria; phylum Bacillota; class Bacilli; order Bacillales; family Guptibacillaceae; genus Guptibacillus; species Guptibacillus hwajinpoensis_D. Next base: position 644,320 of record NZ_JAIVKU010000003.1, on the reverse strand, counting down.
GGTGGCATTTTTTCTGTTTTAACTGCCCTAAATGGACATGAGTCCGCTCAGCAATTATACCAATACCAACCCGAAAAATTAGCAGCAGCAGAAGGTTTATTTGAAACACAATCTTACGCCCCACTCGCCATCGGCGGCTATACCGATAAAGAGGAGCGGGAAGTGAAGTGGGCCATTGAAGTCCCCTGGGCCCTCAGTTTTCTATCTGACGACGCATTTGATACTGAAGTGTTGGGCCTTGAAGAATGGCCAGAAGAGGAGTGGCCTCCATTATTTGTTCATACGTTATTTAATGCAATGGTCGGCATCGGGTCTCTGTTAATGTTGTTATCGATTGTTGGATTTACATGGTACAAACTCTTAAAACGAAGAGAGTTTCCGCGTTGGCTGATGTGGACCTTTATTGCTGCTGGACCTCTCGCCATCACCGCTATTGAATTTGGTTGGATCTTTGCTTGTACGGGAAGACAGCCCTGGATCATTTATCACGTCATGAAAACGGAAGAGGCTGTTACAACTTCAGGAAACATTGGGCTGTTGTTTGTACTCTTCCTCATCGTCTATATTATTCTGATGATTTCAACAGTGCTCGTTCTTCGCTATTACTTTAACCGCAACCCCATCAGTGAAGAGCTTCATTAAACTAGGGATTGTACGTCTCTTTCCTAATCTAAAAAATAAGAGGTGAATGACATGTCGGAAGCATTCTATGCCATTACATTAATTTGGGGACTTGTTTTCATTTACGCGGTTATGGCGACAATCGATTTCGGTGCTGGATTTTGGTCGATGATCTATTTAAATCGCAATAATACGAAAGCAACAAATATAGCTAACCGCTATCTTTCTCCATCATGGGAAGTAACGAATGTTTTTATTGTAGCTATTGTTGTAGCGCTTTTTAGTTTCTTCCCTGGAGCGACATTTACTTTAGGAACAGTGCTACTTATTCCTGGCAGTTTAATCATTTTGTTACTTGCGTTACGCAGTGCCTTTCTCGTCTTTTCTCATTCAGCATCAGAAAATTACAAACGTATCCTAACGTTAATTTCAGGAATAACTGGATTTCTTATCCCAGCGCTCTTAATATGTGTTTTACCCATTACGCACGGCGGATATATCCAAACCACCAACGGAGTAGAGCGCCTTTTATTGAGTGAATTATTTACAAGTCCGAGCGTTTATGCATTTATGGCCTTTGCCATTTCCAGCACGCTCTTTCTGTCGTCTCTTTTACTCTCTGATTACTCAAATGTATCCGCAGATCAAGAAGCTTATCAAACGTATAGAAGAGATGCTATTCTTGTTGGGCCAATTTCACTCGCGATGGCTGGTTTACTCGTTCTCACCATTCGTAACGAAGCCCCCTGGCTTTACGAAGAACTAATGGACTATGTGCCATGGCTGACCGGTTCAATCGTCACTTTTGCCATCGGGTACCTCGCTCTGTTTATTCCTAGAAAAACAGGAATCGGTATTCCAAGACTAGCTATGATTAGTGTCGTAACCCAGTATCTACTCGCAAGCTACGCTTACGGTTCAGCTCATCTCCCCTATATTGTTTATCCAAATGTTACAATTGAAACTGGATTCACAGACCCGGCTACATTTCGCGCTTTGATCGTTACGTATATTGTTGCTTTCTTCATTCTAACACCAGGATTTATTTACTTCTGGCGCCTTTTTCTTAAAGATAAAAGATATCTCAAGCAAAACGAGTCGTAACAATGCATCAAATAAAAAAACACAGCATGCGCTGCGTTTTTTTATTTCTATCTCGTAAAGTAAACATAACCAATAATAATGATGTGTAAAACAATTAGTGCTGGAATGCCGTAAACAAATTGAGTATGTTTTGTTTTATGCCTAAAATGCTTCATACCGATATAGCTTCCAATACTCCCACCAATGACAGTAAGAAGCCATAACGTCTTTTCCGAAATCCTTTGGCCCCTCTTCTTAGCTCTACGTTTATCTACTCCCATAATGATGAAACTACAACCATTGATCAAAACGAAATAAATGAAAAATAAAACAAGACCACTCACATTGCATTGCCTCCTTACTTACCTTTTCCTACAAAAAAACCATCCTCAACAAGTGAGAATGGTTTTTCAAAAACTTATTTCAAGTTTTCTTTTGCTTTTGATGCTAGTTCAGCGAACGCTTTTTCGTCGTTGATTGCTAGCTCTGCAAGCATTTTACGGTTGATGTCGATACCAGCTGTTTTAAGACCAAACATCAAACGGCTGTAAGAAAGTCCGTTCAAACGAGCTGCCGCGTTGATACGAGTGATCCAAAGCTTACGGAAGTCGCGTTTTTTCTGACGACGGTCACGGTAAGCATACATGTTTGATTTCATAACTTGCTGATTAGCAACTTTGAAAAGCAAAGACTTCGATCCGTAATATCCTTTTGCGAGTTTTAACGTTCTTTTACGTCTGCGACGTGTTACGTAGCCACCTTTTACTCTTGGCATACTAAACCCCTCCTAATTTCTGTGTCTAAATAATATAAAAACCGATTACTTCTTGTTGTAAATTAAAGTCTTAATGCGCTTGAAGTCACCTGCGGAAACAAGAGAAGCTTTACGAAGCTTACGCTTCTGCTTTTGAGACTTGTTACCGAACATATGGCTAGTGTAAGCACGGCTGCGCTTAAGTTTACCTGATCCAGTTTTCTTAAACCGTTTTGAAGCTCCACGGTGAGATTTCATTTTTGGCATGAGTGAGTTCCTCCTTCAAGAATTACTTTTCTGCGATAGGTGCCAAGATTAGGAACATGCTGCGTCCTTCCATTTTTGGTTTGGACTCAACAGTTGCGATATCTTTGCAATCTTCTGCTAGGTGCTCAAGCACCTTTTTACCGATTTCAGAGTGTGTAATCATACGACCGCGGAAACGGATCGATGCTTTCACTTTATCGCCTTTTTCAAGAAACTTACGAGCATTACGTAGCTTCGTATTGAAGTCATGTTCTTCAATGTTCGGGCTCAAGCGAACTTCTTTAACGGTAATAATCTTTTGTTTCTTACGCGCTTCTTTCTCTTTCTTCTGTTGCTCATAGCGGAATTTTCCGTAGTCCATGATGCGACAAACTGGAGGTTTCGCGTTTGGAGCAACCATAACAAGATCAAGATTTGCATTACGAGCCATATCTAATGCCTCATTTTTGGATTTCACACCAATTTGGTTTCCGTCCGCACCAACAAGACGTACTTCCCGAGCACGAATGCCCTCATTGACGTTCATATCTCTACTAATAATCAGCCACCTCCATGGTTATTGTTCGATGATAATCATCTCACATGATGTCATTAAATGGTTTATATCCGGTTCAAAGCATAAAAAAAGCGTCGGCGCATACGACACCCACACATTACACATTTATAGAACAGTGTACCTGTAAACTACCAATTAAGGCGTCAATCAGGTGAGAAGCGGGCGCTTCTGCTTGCTTTGTTTCCGATATTTAATTACCTAAGACAGTATACCATGCTGACCAAATCTATGTCAAGGTGATAAGATTCGTTCGAAGTGCACTTGATTATCATAACGAATCTTTCGCTTTGTGACAAGTGTTTTTTGTAAATTTGTTTCATCAAAAAAAATAAAGCCGGCATCTACGCCGGCTTTTCGTTACTTCTTGTCTTTAATTTCTTCTTCAATGCGAGCAGTAAATTCGTTTAGAGAAACAGTCTCTGAATCCTGCTGGCTGTAGCGACGAACATTAACCGCTTCACCTTCAACCTCTTTATCCCCTACTACGAGCATATAAGGAATCTTCTGCATTTGTGCTTCACGAATTTTGTACCCAATCTTTTCATTGCGTTCGTCTACTTCAACTCGAATTCCAGCGCGTTGAAGTTTTTTCTGAACGTTCTTCGCATATTCCAAATGTACTTCAGATACAGGAATAATTTCTGCCTGAATCGGAGCAAGCCATGTTGGAAATGCACCTTTGTATTCTTCAATTAAGAAAGCAACAAATCGTTCCATTGTAGAAACGACGCCGCGATGAATGACAACTGGACGATGGTGGTTGCCATCTTCACCAATGTATGAAAGGTCAAAACGCTCCGGAAGTAAGAAATCAAGTTGAACAGTCGAAAGAGTCTCCTCTTTACCTAAAGCCGTTTTCACTTGAACATCCAATTTTGGACCGTAAAATGCAGCTTCTCCTTCTGCTTCTATATAATCAACCGAAAGGTCATCCATTGCTTCTTTAAGCATTCTTTGCGCCTTTTCCCACATCTCGTCGTTGTCGATATACTTTTTCTTATCTGCAGGATCGCGATAAGAGAGACGGAATGAATAGTCACTAATATTAAAGTCTTTATATACTTCTTGGATCAGCTCAACAACTTCAATAAATTCTTGTTTAATTTGATCGGGGCGACAGAAAATATGAGCGTCGTTTAGCGTCATTGAACGTACACGCTGAAGTCCTGCTAACGCACCAGACATTTCATAGCGATGCATTGTTCCTAACTCAGCCACGCGGTACGGAAGACTGCGGTAGCTTTTTAGATCATTTTTGTAGATCATCATATGGTGTGGACAGTTCATTGGACGAAGAACCAATTCTTCTGTTTCATCCATTTTCATTGGAGGATACATATCATCCTGGTAGTGATCCCAATGACCGCTTGTTTTATATAACTCTACATTTGCAAGGTGTGGTGTATAGACATGGTTGTAACCAAGACGTTCCTCAAGGTCAACGATATATCGCTCTATTGTTCGTCGAATTGTTGCTCCTCTTGGCAACCAAATCGGTAGCCCCTGACCTACTTCTTGAGAAATGGTAAATAGCTTAAGCTCTTTCCCAAGTTTACGGTGATCGCGTTCTTTCGCTTCTTCCAGAAGGTGAAGGTATTCTTCAACCTGTGATTGTTTCGGGAATGCTGTACCATAAATACGCTGTAGCATTTGATTTTCACTATCTCCGCGCCAGTAAGCTCCTGCAATTGAAAGTAGTTTAAAGGCTTTGATTTTACTAGTAGAAGGAACGTGTGGTCCACGACAAAGATCGAAGAATTCCCCTTGCTCATAAATGGTAACTTGTTCATTGTCAGGTATCGCTTCAAGCAATTCTAACTTTAGATCATCACCAATTTCTTTAAACATTTTCTCAGCTTCAGCGCGGCTTACAACGATACGCTTCACTTCTAGATTCTCATTAATGATTTTCTTCATTTCTTTCTCGATCTTCGGAAGGTCTTCAGGTGTAATGGAGACAGGACAATCAATATCATAATAGAATCCACTATCAATCACCGGGCCTACCCCAAGTTTCACATCGCTATAAAGACGTTTAATCGCCTGAGCCATTAGATGGGCTGTACTATGACGAAGAACTTCAAGTCCGTCTTCGCTTTCAGGTGTTACGATTTCAATCGATGCGTCTTCTTCAATTTCGCGACGCAAATCAAAAAGTACGCCATTCACCTTTCCAGCAAGGGCTTTTTTCTTTAAGCCCGGACTGATTGAGCTTGCAATCTCTTCTGTTGTAGTTCCTTTATCAAATTCCTTCACAGAACCGTCAGGAAACGTAATTTTTACCATTTCAGCCATGCTTCTTCACTCCTTTTTTGCATATAAAAAAACGCTCATCCCAAAAAGGGACGAGCGTTTATCTCGTGGTTCCACCCTGCTTCCCGCATAGAGAAAATCCTATACGGCTCAGATTGCTGTAACGTAGCAGAAACGCCACCCTATTTCCAGGGCAGAGTTCAAAGGTGGTAAGAATGCTCGTCTCGCTAGGAAGTTCGCACCAATCCTTCCCTCTCTTAAAGCAGACAGAACATCTCGTGTCCTTATCGTAACAATAACGTATATGCGTGTATGTAGGTATTATAAGTAGTGTACTTGTGAAAATCAAGCTTATTTTAATGATTGCCTCAAAAATTTTTTTTAAACAGCTGCAACGGAAAAAAACATAACCGTTCTTCAAAAACATTTCGTATAGTTTGAGCTAACCCTTCTTCCGCATCCTCAGTATACAAATAAATTTTATTTGGTGCTAGAATCAAAAGCGGCAATAATATTTCAGGATCAATATCTTCCAAAGAAAGCCCATTCGGAATATGATCAAGCGGCTCGTAAAGGCCATTAAGCTTTTTCCCATTAAGATCATATAAGCTATAGCTACGATCAAACACAACCACAACTTTTTCTTGAACCGTTTCCCGTGCTTTGAGAAGTTGCCTTAGCGCTTCTACAAAGTTCTGGTATTCTTGTTCAAGCTTATACTCATCAATCGCTTCACCAATCAATTCTGTTAAGAGGGCACGATATGGACCTGTTCGAAACCTTAAATAAGAGTCAAACATGATCGTTCCACCCTGTTCAATACAAGAAACCGTTGAACGATGCAATAAATCCATCCGATTTGTGTAGCGATCAGCGCCAGGAAGTTCTTCTTTGTTTCCCTCTCCAATACTTTTTGCAATTGCTGTAATTTCACTAATTTCATCTTTATCTTGATAAAAGTACTTTGTTGTTAATATTTTTTTCATCCACTGTTTCTCATAGATTGTGCTAACACAGCGGACGATGCATTGGGAGATGTGATGGCACAACTTTGAATTATAAGGCTCTACTTTTATAGATAGAGTTAGGTCTGGCTCGTTCACGGAAATTTTTTCTTGAACATTTATAACCTTTATCAACTGTTCATAAACAAATTGAAAATCTGCTTGTTGATTAAATGTTATTGAAACCACTTTTTCCCCCCCTGTCCACCTTCTTACTAAAATCTATATGGCTTAAAAACAGAAATGATGTATAGAACAACAAAAAAAGTCTTCCAAAGGAAGACTTTAGACTCTTCTATTTTTACCTTGCAAAAAGACCGGAGTAGTAAAGTGCTTAATTCTTTCCATGATTCGCTTTGCTTTTGTTTCTTCAATTCCACTTTTATGAGAATAAGCGAGGTGGTCTTCTAACAAGGTATAATCTAGATTAGAAGAATAGAGCGTTGGTAATCCTTCTGTCATTCGATATTGGAGTAGGGCACCAAGTATATCGTCCCTTACCCAACTCGAGATATTTTCAGCTCCAATATCATCAAGGATTAATAAAGGTGTCTCTTTTAAGTAATCTAACTTTTCGTCAATCGTTTGATCTTGTATCGCACTTTTCATTTGTCGGAAGAAATCAGGAGTATAAATAAACTGCGAACGAACGCCTTTTTCCTTCGCTAACTGATTCGCAATAGCCCCCAGAATAAAGGTTTTGCCAACGCCAAAACCGCCGTGGATGTAGAGACCTTTCTTGGTTTCACCTGGGACAAAGTCCTCGACGTATTGAATCGCAGTGCCAATCGCTTCAAGCCGCACAGGATCCTCATCATCAAGATCTGCAAAAGTCGCTTCTAGAATTTCTTTTGGAATATAGTAGCTCTGAATCATTTCATTCCGTTTCTTATTCTTATCTTCTTCAATCCTAGTTGGGCAACGGTTATAGCGTATGTCGATGACGGAACGATTGATAAACAGCTCAGGCTCGTATCCCTCCATCATATTGATACAGTTTGATAGACCCGGGCAGCCTTCACAGCGCTTAGCCTGCGTCGTGTATTCATACAACCTTGCGAGACTTCGATCAATCATTTTCTCATCAACTTCATCCTGCTCCTGGATAAATGCTTGAATGTCTTCATCTGCCATAATCGCTTTTTTCATTTCTTGATATTGTTCCTGAAACTTTTTATTCCCCGGCATTTTATTAAACGATTCCTGGATGGATTCCATACATTTCACCCCGCTTTATTTTTTGTATTTGCTTAGCATCTTTTTCAGCTGATCCTGCTTTTCTGAGCGCTCTTCATGAGACATATCAGGTTCTTTTTGCTCTGATATCCATTCTGGAACTTTATCTTTTCGAGTTGGAGAACTTCCTTTTCCGCGTGAAGCTGGTTTTTTCTTTGGCTGCTGAAGTTCTTTGAGGGCAAGATTCATCGCTTCTCTCACTGTCTTTACCCTAGCCCTAGCCCAGTGACTCGCAAATTTTTCTACGTAGTTTTTTGAGAGCTTCTTATCCTGTGTTTCAATAATAAAATCAAGAAGAACATTCATCACCCCGGGGGTCAGCTTCTGTTCATCCATGATGCGCTCTACGAGTTTCATGTCTGCTTCTGATGGCTTGCCACCTTCAGCTGCACGTTGAAGAATGTCATAAGGCGTCATTTGTTCATAACGCTGAGCGGCCTTTTCTTCTTCCGTTACGGGTTCTCTAGTATGAAATTCTTGTAGGGCAGCAGGCTGGCGTCTATATTGGAGTGCCGGTACCTTCCCTCTATTTTCAAGAGCAAACCAACTACTTACTTCTTTCCGTAGAAGATCATCCGAAAGCTCGTCATGATGGATAGCCGCCTGCTCTACGATGCGTCCCATTTCGTAAGGCTCAATCTTATACACAAAAGCGAGTCGCTCAATTGTTTTCTTAACCGAATCAGTAAACATCGTCTCTGTCACAATCATATCAGAGATGTGCTGTTTCATCACATCAAAGTCAAATGCAGATGAAGTGAAGACAAGACCTTTGTTATCGTTTCGACTAGCAACCTCCCGAACGTCTTCTTCCTCATACCCTGCAGTCATCTCAGATGGATGGAGCGAATCGTATACTTCATTAAATGAAGCCGTCATATCCTTATATTCAGTCAGATCAGGCTTTTCGACTGAAAAGTAATTTTTCAAATCATGGTAACGATTACGTCCTAGTCGATTGAACAAGTAAATATTTAAAACACCGTCATTAAAAAAGCGATCAGGTGTTAGCGGCGGCTGAAGCTCGTAAGTAAAGTGCCTCGGGTCTTCTCCTTTTTTGAGGAAAGTTTTCAACAACCCGATTCCTTCTAACTTACGGCGCTCTTCAAGCAATTTCTTTGTATCCCATCTCATCATCAGCACTAAATGGTGATGAGTCATTTTCGTGACTAAACTATCCTGTTGTTCGTGAGCGCTCCACATTGTCATATACAGACTATATGCACCAGCACCAATCAAAGGCTGATATAACAGGGTTAAGACATTCCTATCATATTCATGCAATATTCCACACGCCTCGATTTGAAGCGTATCAACAGGAAGGAGTTCTTTCCAATGCATATGCTTCACCTTTACATTCCTCTTAGATTTTCTAACTTACTTATAGCCTAAAACTGAACATCAAGCAAGGCTTGAACCGTAACGATCTTGTATTATTGACGTACAAAAAAAGAGCTTACACTAAGCTCCTTTTCCCTACTCCGCTCTGTTAATTAATTCTTTAAGCTCACGAATAAACACATTGATATCTTTAAACTGGCGATAAACAGAAGCAAATCGAACGTAAGCGACTTCATCAACTTTTGCAAGCTGATCCATCACAAGCTCACCTACAGTATCGCTACTAATCTCAGAAGCGCCCTGGTTGCGAAGATCGCGTTCTATTTCGTTCACAATGGTTTCAAGTTTTTCGAGTGGCACAGGTCTTTTCTCACAGGCTTTTATTAAACCTCGAAGAATCTTTTCCCGGCTAAACTCTTCCCTAGCTCCATCTTTTTTCACTACAATAAGCGGTATTTCTTCAACTGTTTCAAACGTTGTAAATCGATAAGTACACGATTCACATTCGCGGCGCCTGCGGATCGACCGGCCTTCGTGAACCGGTCTGGAGTCAAGCACTCTTGTACCATTATGATTGCAGTTGGGACAGCGCATTAGATCATCTCCACTAAACGAACAAGATTTCTATTTCTTATTTTAGCATAAAATGTGCTATGGCACACCTCTCACTAAAATTGCTCTGAAATGCCTGTTCCGATCAACGTTAATTTTTTCTTCAAATCTGAATAAATGGTTTCAATCACCTTTTTGCTAAAACCGAAATCTACCGGTAAGGGGGTTTCTGTTGAAACGGAAAAATCAACCGCTGTTTTATAAGCGCGCACGGTTACGACAGTTACAACGATTAATGCTTTTTTAGGCCCCTTCACTTGAAAGACAAACTCTCCACGTTCGGGTGAATTCGTCACGATTTCACCTTTGTAGTGTTTTTGAAGAATGGCTTTTGCTTCTGTGAAAGCCTGTTCTTTTGTCGCTTTAAAATAGTGCGTTTTCAGTGCATCAACGTGATGCCTTTCCCCTGTTTCAGAACGATTGCTGAAAAATTCTTTTATTCCCACCCCTGGTCCTCCTCTATTTTTTTTAAGGATAGCAATAAATGACTGATAAATCAACGAGATCGAGCGGAATTCCCCTTCATCCTGATCTGAGAACTAGTCCTGGATAAAATAAAAAAGGGCACCTGAGGCACCCTTTCATTCGTTGTATAATTATGAAGTAAACGCAGACTGTTCTTCTCTTACTTTTGGTTTTACTGGGCCCATACCTCGTGGAAGTTCAATGTTTTCACGCGTATCCGCTCCAAGTGCATCTGCAATATAATTTGCAGCTACGTTTGGATCAAGATCACCACATGTATACACATCAATACTTGCATAACCATGCTCAGGGAAACTGTGAATCGTTAAGTGTGATTCAGAAATAATGACCACACCACTTACACCCTGTGGTGCAAATTTATGAAATGCTACTTCACGAACCTCTGCACCAGATTTAAGAGCAGCTTCGACAAACGTTTCTTCGATAAATTTCATGTTGTTTAATTTTTCAGTGTCACAGCCCCATAGTTCAGCAATGACGTGACGTCCCATTGTATCCATAGCAAAATTCCCCCTTTAAATTTACTCATGCCTAAAGCATGCGGTATTGAAAATCCACCACGGGGGAAAGTTAGTCCGATGAGGTCCTAACCCTTTAAGTAGTTTTCAATGCCAAATTGCTATAAAAGAAGTTCACGAAAAATAGTATAAGGCTTTTAAAATAGATTTGCAAGAATAAATTAATTACTACCCTTACTTCTCTTCATCCTCTTTTACATAGTTAGTGAATCAGCAATATTTAAAATATATCCAATTTATACTAGAAATATCCTGCATCCGCCGCCCTTAATCAAAAAAAAGAAGCAGGATCGCTCCTACTCCTTCCCTCTTAAACCTATACGCTCACTTTCAACCTCTCAGGAATTCGTTCTCCTACGTACTTTGCCATATCCACAACTCGACAAGAATATCCCCATTCATTGTCATACCAGGCAAGCACCTTTACTTTTTTGTTTTCAACTACCATTGTCGACAGTCCATCTACAATAGAAGAATGCGCATTGCCGTTATAGTCAATTGATACTAATGGTTCATCAGAGTAACCAAGAATACCTCTTAGCGGCCCTTCCGAAGCAGCCTTTAAAGCATCATTTATCTGTTCAATGGTTACTTCTTTCTTAAGATCTACAACCAGGTCTACTAAGGAAACATTAGGTGTCGGTACACGAAGCGACATTCCATTCAGTTTTCCTTCTAAATGTGGCAATACCTTTGAAATCGCTTTAGCTGCGCCTGTCGAGGTAGGGATAATTGACTGACCACAAGCACGAGCTCTCCTTAAATCTTTGTGTGGATTATCAATGTTTTTTTGATCATTTGTGTATGCATGCACCGTAGTCATCATACCTGAAACAATTCCAAACGACTTATCAAGTACCTGAACGACTGGAGCAAGACAATTGGTTGTACAGGAAGCATTAGATAAAACGTGATGTTGTTCATCGTTGTATTCGCTTTCATTTATACCCATTACGATTGTCAGATCTTCATTCTTACCAGGTGCGGTAATGATTACTTTTGTTGCTCCTGCCTCAATATGATAAGCAGCTTCTTCTCTCGTACGAAACTTTCCGGTAGCTTCAATGACAATATCGATCCCCATTTCTTTCCAAGGAAGACTTTTAGGGTCACGATTATTTAAAACAACCACTTTTTTATTGTTAATCTTTATTCCATTCTCAACTGGTGTAACCTCTCCATCAAATGTACCGTGAATGCTATCATATTTAATTAAATGGCTGAGCGTTTCTGGCGGATAGCTAGCGTTAATTGCTACAACTTCCAAACTATCTTCCATCATTGCCTTTCTAAAAACCATTCGCCCAATTCTTCCAAAGCCATTAATCGCTACTCTTGATTTCATTCAGCGTTCCTCCCGCCACATATGTGTTATACTTATTTCCCCTATCACAAAATTAGTATAACATATAATATGCAAATGAAAAGATTAATTTACACTATTTTTGTAGATCCTATTTATCTAAGCGCTTGACTATAAAAAAACAAAAAAACACGCCGTTTTAGACGTGTTTTTCATCATATTATTCCCCATTTTTTCAGAATGTTGTTAAGCTGTTCTTCCGTCTTTTCACGTGTACCGGTGTTATCAATCACCTCATCAGCCAGATCTTTCTTTTTTTCAATAGGCATTTGCGATTGAATGCGATCAAAAGCCTCTTCTTCGGTACTCCCATCCCTTTCAACTAATCTCGATAGCTGGGTTTTTGCATCGACATAAACGAGAAGGGTTTGATCAACCATATGAGTTAGCTGACTTTCAAATAACAGCGGAATATCGAAAATAACATGCTCGTTTCCCTGTTCTTTAAAAGCTGCTGCTTGATCAAGCATTTCTTTTCGAATAGCAGGGTGAAGAACTCGATTTAAAACCTTTCGCTTCTCCTCATCTTTAAAGATGACGGAACCTAACTTCTTTCGATCAAGCCCGCCATCTTCCGCTCTCATGTCTTCTCCAAACAATTGAAAGATCTTTTCAAGTGCTGGCTCACCAGGTTCAACGACTTTTCGTGCCATCACGTCTGCATCAACAATTGGTAAATCATAGCGTCGAATCATCTCAGCTACAGTACTTTTTCCGCTAGCAATTCCACCGGTAAGTCCAATATCCATTGTCTTCCCCCTTCCCTACATTCTCATAAATCCTAAGATTATGAGTAGGCATCCTGGTACAAATGATAGTTTATCCATCCATTTAATGTTCGAAGTAAGGTTTCCGAACTTTAATCCTGAGAGCAAAAACAATGAACTCATACAGGCAATCAATAGAGACGTTTCAATTGGAGGAAACCCAACCATTGACGCACCTATTCCAGCTCCAAACGCATCAAGGGATAACGCAGCTCCAAGCATGATTGCTTCAATGCCTGTTATTGTACCAGAATCATCAAAATCTGCCGTTGTTGGTTTTCTTAAAATACTGATAACCACTCCGAGCGAGCGGATTTCGTAATGAAGAAGAATACGCTCAGAAACCGTTTTTTCAACGTCTTTGTTGTTACGAATCATTTGATATAACACCCATCCACCGAGTACGATAAGAATACCGCCACCAATTCGCTGAGCTACTATATCTGAAATCCATAACTGTAAAAGTGAGCCAAATCCCATTGCGATTAACATGGAGATCGCCGAACAAATCGAAATGATAAGAATCGACTTAAAAGGAATTTTCATCCTTCGAAGGCCATACGTTAAGCCAACTCCAAAACCATCTACACTTACTGCAAACGCTAAGAAAAAAAGAGAAACCCAGTACATAGGCGAGCTCCTTCCATACTAAAATCTTAAATAGTATATGAAAGGAGCCCATCCAACGCTACGAATCACTCATTTACCTGACAGGTTGGACAAAAGGTTGTCCCTCTTCCTCCAACAACGATTTTCTCGAGCTCACGTTGACAGTTTTTACATGCCTTACCGACACGTCCATATACGAATAGGCTTTCTTGATACGTCCCCACTTTTCCTTGGCTATTCACATAAGAGCGTATCGTACTCCCACCCTTGTTTACCGCATCTGCTAACGTATGAACGATCTCATCTCTAAGCTTATCAATTTCTTTATTTGTAAGGGAAGAAGCGATGCGCTCTGGATGAATGCCAGCTTTAAACAACGCTTCATCTACATAGATATTTCCTAGTCCTACAACAAGGGTTTGATCTAATAACACTGTTTTTATTTTTCTAGAGGTTTTTTGAAATCCCTTTTGTAATACTTCAGGGGTAAACTGTTCTGAAAACGGTTCATGACCGAGCTGTGCGAGTGGCAGCACCTTTTCCTCTATTCCAATTGGAAAAAGATGCATTGTTCCAAACTTCCGTACATCATGGTATCGCAGCTCTGTTCCATCATCAAATGTAAAAAACACATGCGTATGATGATCAAAATCTTCATCAGTAGCTGACAATTTATATTTTCCTTCCATACGAAGGTGAGAGACAATCACATCATCTTCAAGGACCAGTTTTAAAAACTTCCCTCTTCTTTCGACTCCTGTAAACTTCTGACCAATCACTTTCATTTTGAAGGCTTCAACATCATCTGGTTTCTTAATGATTTTAGGCCACTTTACAACCACATTTGTGACCTTCTTCCCAACAATCAAACCTTCTAGTGTGCGTTTAACCGTTTCTACTTCTGGTAATTCAGGCATATTTCCCTCTCCTTTGATGCCTACTTCGCATCATACCAGGTGGAGCCATACTCATAATCAACTTTCAGTGGTACGTCCAGTTTGATTGCAGATTCCATTACTTCAGGTACGATACGTTTTAACGTTTCAATCTCATCTTGTGGTGCCTCAAAAATTAGTTCATCGTGTACTTGAAGCAACATACGTGTTTCTAACTTTTCTTCTTTTAAGCGTGTATCCATTTGAACCATCGCAAGTTTAATAATGTCCGCCGCCGTTCCTTGAATCGGGGTATTCATCGCTGTTCTTTCTGCAAAACCTCGCTGATTGAAGTTCCGAGAATTAATTTCAGGAAGATATCTTCTACGATGCAATAAAGTTGAAACATAGCCTTCTTCTTTTGCTTTTGTCACAACGTCTTCCATATAGCTCTTTACTCCTGGAAAGCTTTCTAAATAGCGATTAATAAATTCACCCGCTTCTTTTCTAGAAACATCGATGCTTTGGGATAGACCGTAATCACTAATACCATAAACGATTCCAAAGTTAACAGCTTTCGCATGCCTTCTCATGTTAGAGGTGACGTCTTCTTTACCGACATTAAATACGTTCATTGCCGTTTTTGTATGAATATCTTCATCTTGTTGGAAAGCTTCAATTAGGTTCTTATCCTGAGCAATATGTGCAAGAACGCGTAGCTCAATTTGAGAATAATCTGCTGCAAACATCACCCAGTTCTTGTGAGATGGAATAAATGCTTTCCTTATTTTACGACCTTCTTCAAGGCGAATCGGGATATTCTGCAAATTTGGATCAGTTGAGCTAAGTCTTCCCGTTTGTGTAAGTGCTTGATTAAACCTTGTGTGTATTTTTCCTGTATCTGAGTAGATTACTTTTAACAAACCTTCAACGTACGTCGAATTTAATTTCCCGAGCTGACGATAAAGAAGTATTTCAGGGATGACCTCGTGCTTGCTTTCAAGTTTTTCTAACACATCAGCAGAGGTAGAGTAACCCGTTTTTGTTTTCTTAATAACCGGAAGCTCCAACTTTTCAAACAAGACTTCACCAAGCTGCTTCGGGGAGTTAATGTTAAACTCAGTTCCCGCGAGTTCAAAAACCTTTGCTTCAATCTTACTCAGTTTTTCATTTAACTCTTCGCCCATTTTTTCTAGGAATTTGGTATCAACGGAAACACCTTTTGTCTCCATTTCACCTAAAACAAGTGTTAGTGGCATTTCTAGGTCGTGGAAAAGCTCATACTGCTCATTGTTTTTCAATTGTTCTTCAAGCTTCTCTTTTAACTGATAAACCGCATAGGCTTTTCGAACAAGGTGATCCGCAAATTCTTCCACTTCTGGAAGCTTGCGTTTCGCTCCTTTTCCATAAATGCTCTCGTCAGATGAAACAATAGAAAAGCCTTCTCTTCTCGAAATTGCAGATAGATCATGCGTCGATTCAGATGGATTTAGGAGATAGGAAGCGATCACTAAATCAAATGTAATTCCTTTTAATGAAATCCCCTTCCACCCTAAAGCAACAACGGCTCTTTTCGCATCAAATACCCATTTTTTCTGAGTTCCATCTTCTAAAAATTCACGGAACAATTGAGATTGCAGCGCTAGATCTGTTGGAATGAAATAATTGCCGTTTTCATTTACAAGGGAGATTCCCTGAATCTCTGCATTGTGGTAATTTTCTTCCATTACTTCAACAATCATCGCAGAAGGACTAACTAAGTGTTCGGATTGAATTTCGTCGATCGTCTCAAAAGCTACATCATCAATCTCCTCATCCTCTACCTCAGCCTCACCGATTCGATTCAACAGAGACTTGAACCCAAGCTCATTAAAGAGAGAAGCAACCGTTTTTTGATCATAGCCACCATAACCCATGTCATCTATTCCTAGCTCAAGCGGCGTTTCTTTAAAAATCGTTACAAGCTCTTTACTCATCATAGCCTGATCTTGATTTTCTTCTAATTTTTCTTTTAACTTTTTACCAGAAACCTCATCAAGTGATTCAAAAACAGCTTCCACCGTTCCAAACTGTTTTAACAACTTAAGTGCTGTTTTCTCTCCAACTCCAGGCACACCAGGAATATTGTCCGAGTTGTCACCCATAAGTGCTTTCATATCAATAATTTGGGCTGGACTCAGCCCATATTTTTCGTGGAGAAAAGCTGGGTCATATGTATCAATATCAGTAATTCCTTTTCTCGTTAAGGCTACGTGAACATTTTCAGAAACGAGTTGGAGTAAATCTTTGTCTCCTGAATAGATTTTTACTTCCCAATCTTCATTACTTGCAAGCTCTGATACTGTTCCAATAATATCATCTGCTTCATAATTTTTAATTTCATATCGCTTAATTTCAAATGCGTCTAGCACTTCACGAATGACAGGGAACTGTTCACTTAATTCTGAAGGCGTTTTTTGGCGACCACCTTTATACTCCGTATACGTTTTATGACGGAAGGTTGTTTTTCCTGCATCAAACGCTACGAGCATGTGTGTCGGAGACTCATTCTCAATAATTTTCAGTAACATCGTCGTAAATCCTAGTACGGCATTCGTATAAACACCTTTATCATTATTTAATAATGGCAATGCAAAAAACGCACGATAAGCGATGCTATTCCCATCGATTAACACTAACTTGTTCTTCAATAGAAGTCCTCCATCTCGTTCATATTATCGATCTTTGTCCATTTAAAAGACGCCTGCTTCATTTATTTTACCACGATGGGAAAAAGAATGAAAAACAAGCGTCCAATAGGGCTCTCCTATTATGTTCATAAAGACAAAAAAAGGAGACGAGAAAGTCTCGTCTCAAAAATATGCTCTCGTCATGATGAAGGGGTCAACTATTACTTTACAGAAATAGTTTAAAGGGCATATAAACAAACTGTAAAGAAAACGTAAAGATTAATGTAGTCTCTCTTTATTTAAAGTGATAATAAAAGTTGTCCCTTCACCAGGTTGACTATTAACTTCAATGTGACCTTGGTGGGCTTCCACAAGATGTTTCACAATGGCAAGGCCAAGACCTGTACCACCGGAATTCCTACTTCTTGCGCGATCGACTCTGTAAAAGCGTTCAAATATTCTCGGCAACTCTTCTTGACGTATACCGATTCCATTATCTGATATCGTAAACTTAACGACATCGCTTTCTTCCTTTACGAGTACTGTGACGCTCCCACCTTCTGGAGTATACGTAATACTATTCGCAATTAAATTAAGAAACACTTGTTTTAACCGATTCGCATCGCCCTTGATTTGAAGATCTCCATCGAAGCGAATATTTACTTCAATGTTCTTCTTATCTGCTTTGCTTTTTGTCATTAAAAGGCAATCATCAATCACTTCTTTCAAATCCACATCTTGCCAGTTTAATGAAAAATGTTTTTGTTCCATTTTTGATAGATCGAGTAGATCCTGAATGAGACTTTGAAGACGATCACTTTCATTTAATATAATTGTAAGGAAACGAGTGCGGAAAGCTTTGTTTTCCATAGCTCCATCAAGGAGTGTCTCAGCAAAACCCTTCAACGAAGTGACCGGAGTTTTCAATTCATGTGAGACGTTGGCTACAAAATCTTTTCGCATTTGTTCGAGTTTTTTTAATTCTGTAATATCGTGAAAGACGAGAACGACACCCTTCAGCTTTTCATCCTGATTTAAAATCGGTGCACCAGATACATCAAAATGGCGCATTTCAATTCCAACTGGCAGCTCAACTTGCTTTCGAACGGTTTGCTCAACTAACAGCGTCTCTTCCACTAATCGAATAATTTCCCTATATGGAAGTGCTTCATAATAAAGCATCTCTAAATAGTCTTCCGTTTTGATGTGAAAAGTCTCTTTATAAAAGCGGTTAACGAGGTTAATATGACCTTTCGAATCGATCAGGATTAAACCGCTATCCATATTTTCAATCAATGTCATTAATCGGTTTTGCTGAATTTCATAAGAATTTGTCATGTTTTGTAAATTTCGAGCAAGAATGTTTAAGGCGTGACTAAGTTGCCCCGTCTCATCAAGCTTATATTCATAAGTTCGTGCTTTAAAATTCCCCGAAGCAAGCTCATTGGCAACATTCAACGCTCCCTCTAAAGGCTTTGTTAACTGATTTGAGATACGAAGACTAAGGTAAATAATAATGAAAAAAGCACCTGCAAATGAAAAAATTAAGATTAACCACATGTTTGATAAAGCCTCTTGGCTAGCATTATCAAATAAGATCCCTTGAAATAAATTTCCTAAGAAAACAACTAAGATTGAAAATACAAGAAAAAGAATAACAAATTGAGCATTTAAAAAGCGCGAACGAAAACGCTTCATTTACCGGATGGCTCCTCTAGCTTATAGCCGAGCCCCCTGATTGTTTTAATGTATTCAGGTTTACGCGTATTCTCTTCAATCTTTTCTCTCAAATGACTAACGTGAACATCTACAATTCGTGTATCTCCAACAAAATCATAATTCCAAACTGCACTTAAAAGTTGTTCTCTTGTTAGCACACGCCCTTTATGACGTACAAGATACACTAACAGTTCAAATTCTTTAGGAGTTACTTCCATCATTTCCCCTCGGAAAAATGATTCATAATTGTTTGGATAAACCTCTAGTTCACCAACCTGAATTTTCTCTGATTCTTCTGTCTCTGTCGCAACCTTTGATTCTTCAAGTTGTTTTACTCGTCTAAGGATTGCTTTAACTCGGGCAACAACTTCTCTTGGACTAAACGGTTTCGTCATATAATCATCAGCACCCAGCTCAAGACCAAGTACTTTATCAAATTCATCATCTTTTGCTGTAAGCATTAACACAGGCGTATGGATATGCCGCTGCCTCAATTCCTTACATACCTCTAATCCATCCATTTCAGGTAGCATCAGATCAAGAATAATGCAATTAGGCTTCTCCGCCTCTACGACTTCCAATGCTTCTGCACCATCTTCTGCCGTTACAACTTCATAACCTGCCTGTTCAAGGTTAAATTGTAGCAAAGTTACAATCGACATTTCGTCGTCCACAACTAGTATTTTTTGAGCCATTGTCATATCCCCCTAACGAATTTCCCCATTCATCAATGCCGATGCCAGACGTTTTCTTTATTTTAGCCTGAATACCCTCATCATACTATTATTTTTACAAAGGCAAAAGAAAAACTTAAGTTCCTCTCCTTTATGAAGCGTTTTAATTCCAAATAAGAAGAAATAAAGTCAAAAAAAAGAGCCTTAAGCAGGCTCTAAAAATTATCAAAAGATGTTGACTTTGTTAATGGTTTTGCAGGATAGGGTGGGCTAACAGTAAATGTACCTTCTAAAATAGGATCTCCTGATTCATTTACGCCTTTTACACTTATTTCGACTTCATGTGCTTCTGTGAGTACGTCCACCACTTCAAACTGAAAATGAAGGGTCTCATAATGATGGACAGGGGTTTCGTATGTGACTTCTTGCTTTTTGATACTGCTTCCCGGTCCGGGCAAATACTTGGAAATAGCACCTGTTACAATAGCAAGTAGCATGATTTGCGGTACGATTGGTTTTTTAAAAGGCGTCATAGAGGCATAATCATGCTGAATAAAAAGAGGATTATTGTCGTTTGAAAGACCAAGATATAAAAGAAGATCGCGATCTTCTATTTTTTCCGTTACTTCAAGCTTCTCACCTACTGATATTTCTTCGATCATTCTTCCAAGTTTACGTTTCTTACCTAATAGCATCGCTTCTCCCCCTCATTTGAAAGCGCTTTCTGTTTGGTTTTAAAAATAGATCCGGTTCTTACACCGGATCTATTTTATCAACTTATTAACCTAAGACCGTCATAACTTTACGAACAGAGTCAGCTGATTTATCCAACTCTTTCTTCTCTTCCGCGGTTAAATCAAGCTCTATAATCTCTTCAATACCGCTACCACCAAGAATTGTAGGTACGCCAAGGTAAAGACCGTCGTAACCATACTCCCCTTCAAGATAAGCGATAGTTGGAAGAACGCGACGCTGATCCTTAAGGATCGCTTCTGCCATTTCAACTAATGAGGCAGCTGGAGCATAATAAGCACTCCCATTCCCAAGGAGACTTACAATTTCGCCTCCCCCTTTTCGCGTGCGTTCTACAATTTCAGCAAGGCGTTCTTCTGAAATTAGATTTTGAAGTGGGATACCACCAGCAAACGAATAGCGAACAAGCGGTACCATATCATCCCCATGACCACCGAGGACAAAACCTGTAATATCTTTAACAGAAAGGTTCAACTCTTCAGCAATAAATGAACGAAAACGAGCAGAATCAAGAATTCCCGACTGACCTATTACGCGATTTTTAGGAAAACCAGACTCCTTAAATACCGTATAGGTCATAGCATCAACAGGATTCGTTAAAACCACAATAGTAGTTTCAGGAGAATATTTCACGATATCCTTAGTAACACTCTTCATGATTTTCGCATTTGTATTCACAAGATCGTCCCGGCTCATTCCCGGCTTTCTTGCAATACCTGCTGTAATGACAACAATATCTGAATCTGCTGTATCTTCATAATTAGAAGTACCGGTAATTTTAGAATCAAATCCCTGAACAGGACTTGCTTCAAACATATCAAGCGCTTTTCCTTTTGTGGGTCCCTCTTGATTTGGAATATCAACGAGCACAACGTCGGCAAGTTCTTTTTGAGCTAAAAGAAAAGCAGTGGTTGCACCAGTAAAACCAGCACCAATTACGGAGACTTTTTTGCGTTTTATTGTCATTTACTAGCCACTCCTTTCATGCTTATAAAAATAGTGGTCTTTTTTATTTTAGTCCATATTGTTGATGAGTTCATCACCAAACTCGGATGTTTTCACTTCCGTTGCGCCGTCCATAAGACGAGCAAAGTCATAAGTAACAACTTTATTTGCAATTGTTTTTTCCATAGAATCAAGTACAAGCTTCGCAGCTTCATTCCATCCGATATGCTCGAGCATAAGGACTCCTGAAAGAATAACGGAGGAAGGGTTTACTTTATCAAGACCAGCGTATTTTGGAGCCGTTCCATGTGTTGCTTCAAAAATAGCGTGTCCAGTTTCGTAGTTAATGTTTGCTCCAGGAGCGATTCCAATTCCACCAACCTGAGCTGCTAGAGCATCAGAAACATAGTCACCGTTCAAGTTCATTGTAGCAACTACGTCAAATTCAGCTGGACGAGTTAGAATTTGTTGCAAGAAGATATCTGCAATGGCATCCTTAACAATTAGCTTGCCTTCGCCTTCTGCCTGAGACTGAGCTTCATTCGCAGCATCTTTCCCCTTTTCTTCAACGATTCGATCGTATTCAGACCAGGTGAATACTTTATCTCCAAATTCCTGCTCGGCTACTTCATATCCCCAGTTTTTGAAAGCTCCTTCAGTGAATTTCATGATGTTACCTTTATGAACAAGCGTTACATTTCTACGCCCTTCATCAAGTGCGTATTGAATAGCAGCACGAACAAGTCGCTTAGTACCTTCTTCTGAAACGGGCTTTATCCCAATACCAGAAGTTTCAGGGAAGCGAATGTTTTTTGCGCCCATTTCGTCCTGAAGGAATGAAATGATTTTCTTTACTTCATCTGTACCCTTCTGGAATTCGATTCCAGCATAAATATCTTCTGTATTTTCTCTAAAAATAACCATATCTGTATCTTCAGGGCGCTTTACTGGTGAAGGAACACCTTTAAAATAACGAACTGGACGAAGACAAGTAAACAAATCAAGTTCTTGACGTAGGGCAACATTTAGAGAACGGATGCCTCCTCCAACTGGTGTTGTAAGAGGTCCTTTAATCGCAATTATGTATTCACGAATTGCATCTAGCGTGTCTGCTGGAAGCCATTCACCTGTCTTATCAAACGCTTTTTGACCAGCGTATACTTCTTTCCATACGATTTTTTTCTTACCACCATAAGCCTTATCAACTGCACCTTCTAATACTTTAGAAGCAGCTGCCCAAATATCCGGACCCGTACCGTCGCCTTCAATGTATGGAATAATTGCATGATCTGGAACGTTTAGTACACCATTATTTACGGTAATCTTCTCTCCATTAGCCATTTTGTATTCCTCCTAGTGAATGATTAACATATTAAGTAAAAAGGGAAGAAACCTCCCCTTTTATTATCTATCTTCTACTTTGACATACGTTTGGTTTGTTGCTCCTACGTACTCAGCACGTGGGCGGATCAAACGATTATTGCTATACTGCTCAAGAATATGAGCAATCCAACCAGATACACGACTCACTGCAAAAAGCGGTGTGAATAAATCATGATCGATTCCCAGACTATGATAAACAGAAGCTGAATAGAAATCGACATTAGGTGGAAGACCCTTTTCACTTGTTACGATTTCTTCCATCTTCGTTGACATCTCGTACCACTTTGTTTCACCAGTAAGTTCAGTTAATTGACGAGACATTTCTCGTAGATGTTTTGCACGCGGATCACCAGTTTTGTAGACACGGTGACCAAAGCCCATAATTTTTTCTTTATTTTCAAATGCTTTTTGCAAATAAGGTTCAACATTATCAACACGATCAATTTCACTTAGCATAGCCATTACACGCTCATTTGCTCCACCATGCAAAGGTCCTTTCAGTGCACCAATGGCAGCAGTTACACCTGAATACATATCTGAAAGTGTTGCGACGCATACACGAGCAGTAAATGTTGACGCATTTAACTCATGATCGGCATGAAGTACAAGGGCTTTATTAATTGCAGTAACAGCCACTTCTTCAGGAAGTTCTCCTGTTAACGTGTAGAGGAAGTTTGCAGCAAAGCTAAGATCTTCCTTAGGCTCTACTGGTGCTTTTCCTTCACGAATTCGAGAAAAAGCGGTTACAACTGTTGGAATCTTCGCCTGAAGGCGAATCGCTTTGCGATAATTGGCTTCCTCACTCATATCATCTGCTTCTTCATCATACAGTGCAAGAGTAGAAACAGCTGTACGAAGAGCAGCCATCGGGTGCACCTTCTCAATTGGATACGATTTCATTTGACTTACAATTTCTTCAGGAATTGAAGCATTCTTAGCAAAGTCCGCTGTAAATTCCTCAAGTTCAGTCTTATTTGGAAGTTTATCATTCCATAATAGATAAATTACTTCTTCAAAACTAGCATTTTCAGCGAGGTCATCGATATTATACCCTCTGTATGTTAAGACATCATTTACGATAGAACTAATCGATGATGTTGTTGCAACTACGCCTTCTAATCCGCGAGTAGTCGTCATACGTTTCCCTCTCCTTTTCCATATTATTGGCTCTAGTATTTTCTAAAAATTCTGCTTTGATAACGCTTTTAAAACGCTCCAAAAAAATAAGAACCTATGTACAAGATGGTGCGTCAGTTCTCATTATAAACAATTCTCTGATATTTGTGAATGAATATGCATGATTTCGTCGATTCCTTTTTTTCTCAAATGTCGAAATAATGATAAAAAAAGCCGTGAATGTTATAAACCTCATGCATTACTGAGCAGTCGTTCAGGTGAAGAATTCAACAACTTTCATCGCCATGTAAGCAATGCCTGCTCCAATTAATGGACCTACGGCAATTCCTTGAAAAACAGCTACAGCAAGAATAGTACCAAAAACAAGTGCTGTCGTAATATGCGGATCATTTTGGAGCAAGATAATCCCTTTAGAGGCAATGATTGCAACAAATATACCTGCCCCCATTGCAATCCAAGCATAAGAAGATTTAACTGCCTCGCCAAGTTGCTTAAACCCTATATCTCCGTTTGCAATTGGAACAAGCACTGCAATTGTAATGATTGTGACGCCCCAGGAAATTCCTTTTGACTGTAATAAAGGAAAGACTTTATCACCAAGTCCGATCGCTTTCACAACCAATAAGACAGCCACGGCAATCATAAGCGAGCTGTTTTTAGCAATAAGTGCGATTCCAAGTAGGATGAGAAGAAATAGAGTAGGCTGAGAAATAATTGTCATAACGCTCCCTCTTTCACATTAGCAGAACTCTTTTAGCATAACAAACTTTTAGAAAATAAGCACGAAACAGCTTTACAACAATTGCTTGTTCTAAAGCAAGCAGTGTAAAATATAGGAAAGGTATCCTAGGAGGGTTGAAATGAACTGGACATACATACATAGAGTTTTACGTTTTCTCCTTGTGATTTTCCTTATTATTATTAGCTTAATCGCCTTTTATTATATTTGGCATCTTGCTTACCCTTTTGTGATTGCCTTACTCCTTGCTTTTTTAATCAATCCACTTGTCGACTTATTAGAAAGCAGAGGAAAGATACCAAGGCCACTAGCTGTAGCTCTGTCTATCTTATTTCTAGTTGGTGTTCTTGCAGCTTTCATTGCTCTTCTCGTGAATGAAATCGTTCAGGGCGTGGTTTATATTGCTAACGTATTACCCGGAAACTTTCAAGAAATCGTCGGTTTCGTAGAAGAACTATTCGTGTCTCACGTCATGCCACTTTATAATCAATTAGAAGATCTATTTAAAGATTTAAATAAGGATCAGCAAACGACTGTACTTGATAATATTCAATCAATCGGAACAACCGTCACTACAGCGCTAACCAACATTCTTCAATCTCTTGTGGAAGGAATACGCTCCATTATCGTTAGTTTACCAACCATATTAACTGTTCTTGTTTTCTCAATGTTAGCCACTTTCTTTATTAGTAAAGACTGGTATAAATTTATTAATTGGTTAAAAAAGAAAGTGCGAGCTGATATCCAAAGGAGTATAGGGACAGTCTATGTGGATTTAAGAAGAGCATTGTTTGGTTTTCTTAAAGCTCAACTTACACTAATCTCTATGACAGCTGTGATCGTCCTTGTGGGACTACTCATTCTAAGAGTGGATTATGCCATTACAATAGCCATTATTATCGGGCTAGTGGATTTGTTACCATACCTTGGTACTGGAGCTGTTTTTGTACCGTGGATGATTTACTCGTTTTTAACCGGAAATTATGGTCTTACAATTGGACTGTCTATCCTCTATGGAGTCGTTGTGATTCAACGTCAGGTAATGGAACCAAAAGTCCTTTCATCTAATATCGGACTTGATCCTCTCGCAACGTTAATTGCATTATTCGTAGGGTTCCAATTATTTGGGTTTATAGGTCTAATTATTGGGCCAGTTCTTCTTGTCGTTCTCAAAACCCTTTATCATGCCAATGTTTTTAAAGATGTTTGGGGTTACATTAAGGGGTCATCGGCTAAATAGTAACCTAAGTTTCAATGTGAAAGATTAAGAGAAAAACGACATTGACAATCAAAATTTATTCTCATAAGTGCAGTGCAAAAAAGGAGAGTAACGTCTATTTCGCACGTTACTCCCCTTTTTTATTTAAATAATAAATTATTTTTGTATTTCGGTAGCGTCATAAACCTTTACTTCTAATGGCGCAGTTAGATATTCTGGTGCTTTCCCAACAAAAGTTTGGAAATGAGCACTTTGATTGTGTGCTTCAACCGAAGGCATATCTTTATATGCTTCAATCATTTTATACGTGTTCTCTTTTTCAATTTCTTTTGTCAGTGTGTAGGAAATGTTGCCTTCTTCGTTTCTAGCCGCTTCAATTAAAGTTGTCACTTCTTTAAGAAATTCTTCTTCTTTAGCCGGGTTAATTTGTAATTCTGCATGGATGATAATCATCGTTTATTCCTCTTTTCATTTTATTACTTTTTATTTCCAATCAGTAATCGATTCAACAGGTAAACGCACGGATTTATATCCTTCATTTGCTGCTTTACCAATTGAAATTAACATAACTGGGTAGTATCGCTCTTTATCCATACCGTAGGCTTCAGCAATTTGAGCTTTCTCATATCCACCAATTGGGTTGGTATCATAACCATGTGCTCTAGCCGCTAACATCAACTGCATGGAAACCAATCCAGCATCAATGATGTTCATTTCTCTAAACTGCTCAGTTGACATGTCCTTTAACAACCCTTTAATCGCTGGAAGCTGCTGATCTCTCACTTCTGCAGGCATATATCCTTTTTGTACGGCAGTATCGTAAATTTCATCTGCATAGTCCAGACTGTTCATATCAACAAATACCGCAATAACAGCTGCAGATGTTTCAACTTGTGATTGGTTAAATTTCGCAAGTGGTGCTAATGTTGCTTTGCCCTCTTCACTATCAATAACCACAAAACGCCATGGTTGAAGGTTAACTGAAGATGGTGCAAGCGTAGCTTCCGTCAGAATTTCCGTCATCTCTTCTCTAGTAATTTTCACTGATGCATCATAATGACGAATGGAGCGACGTCCAGTAATAATTTCGTTAAAGTCATTTATTTTCGTTGCATTCATGGTTAAATCTCCTTATGTCAATTCTTGTTAGTATTGAATTTCTTCTATATTATTCTGAATACGATGAAGCATATTCGATAATTTAGTTTGTTCCTGCTCACTAAAATCTTTTAGTACTTTTCGAATGAACTCTTCTTTCTCACTTCGAAAAGAAGCAATCTTCTCTCTACCTTCATCTGTTAATTTCACAAAGGTAAAACGGTTATCGTCCGGGTTCTTACGGCGAGTAACCATTTCTTTTAATTCAAGCTGCTTTAAATGTCTAGTGACAGCAGCACTGTCAATATTCACTTCTTTCTGCAAAGCTGTTTGGCTAATTTCATCAACCTCAAATAATTTATGCAGGAGTTCTAAGCGCGACTGACTAATACCGGTGCATCTTTCAAATTTAGGGCTCATTTGCTTGTATATTTCATTTAACTGAAATAAAATCTTCTCTTCTTCTGAGCAAGAATTCTTCAACGCATCCTCCTCCTTCAATTGTTTGATGGGTCAATCGTTGACTCATCAAATAATATACTAGATGTTTTTCTGAATGTCAATTAGATAACCTCACTTAATTGATAGGTCAATTGTTTCTCTACTTTTCCTCAGAACCTTCAATACCATGCGATGATTTACGTCCCCAAAAATAAAAGGAGCTTGGATATATATCCAAGCTCTTTAATAATTTCTCTTTAAAAATTCTAAGGTCTTATTTATAACGGTTCTTTACCTTCTAATAAACATAAACTGACCATTATTTATTCGACGTTCAAGGAATTTTTTGATCCATCTTTTGAAAGGTTTTCTAGTTGCCGGGATGAGAAGTAAAAATCCTACCGCATCTGTGATAAATCCCGGCGTCAGTAGAACGATTCCACCTACTAGTATACATAGACCGTCCAGTATAGCATCTCCGGGCATTTGACCAGTCTGCATCTGTCTGTTAACCTTCTGGATCGTTTCTGCCCCTTCTTTACGCGCAAGCCACGCCCCAAGGATTCCTGTACCAATAATCAATAATACCGTCGGAATAAGTCCAAGCGTTCTTCCTGATAGAAGTAACAGAGCGATCTCTAGAGCAGGAACGATAATAATAAAAAGCAACAAAATACGAAACATGACATAGCTCCCTCAAACATAATCGGGAAATTGTCCCGTTACACCTTATTATACGCGATTTAAGATCATTTTCGAACTCAATTGCTTTCATAACTTAATTACTACCGTTGATCACTTACAAAAAAACGAACAAAAGGCTGTCGATTTTTTCGACAGCCTTTTAAGAACTTTAAAATCCGCTTATAAAATGCTTGCTTTTCCGTTGTAAATAATTCCTGTTGTTGCATCAAGAGTTACTTGCTGACCTTCTTCAAATAGCTGAGTTGCATTCTCTAGTCCAACAACTACCGGAAGACCAAGGCTTAGCCCAACAACCGCAGCATGACAAGTAAGTCCGCCTTCTTCAGTGATAAGCCCAGCTGCTTTTTCAAGAGCAGGAACCATATCTTTATCTGAACCAATTGTTACAAGAATTGTATTAGCGTCTGCTTTTTGGATCGCTTCTTCAGCTGTTTTAGCGATAGCGATGCGTCCTGAAGTAGACGTTTTACCAATCCCCTGTGCTTTTGCAAGAATATCACCAATCACATGGACTTTCATCAAGTTCGTTGTACCAGATTCTCCAACCGGCACGCCAGCTGTGATGACAACAGTATCTCCGTGATTCACAATACCAGATTGGATCGAAGCGTCTACCGCTACTTCTAACATTTCATCCGTAGTTGATACTTTATGTCCTTCTTGTGCGTGAACGCCCCACACAAGCGCGAGCTTACGGCATACGCTAGCTGTGTTTGTCACAGCAACAATTGGTGCTTTCGGACGGTATTTGGAGATCATGCGAGCCGTATGGCCACTTTCTGTTGCTGTAATAATAGCCGGTACATTTAAGTTATAAGCTGTGTGCGCAACCGACTCACTGATTGCATTAGTTGTATTAGTTTCCGTTTCTTTACTTCTTACAGAAAGAAGCTCACGGAAGTTCAATGATTTTTCAGTATAAGACGCAATGTTGTGCATCGTTTGAACAGCTTCTACTGGATAAGATCCCGCAGCCGTTTCGCCTGAAAGCATAATCGCGTCTGTTCCATCAAGAATCGCATTGGCAACGTCACTTGCTTCCGCACGTGTTGGACGAGGGTTACGCTGCATGGAATCAAGCATTTGCGTTGCTGTGATAACTGGTTTACCAAGAGCATTACATTTCTTAATAAGCTGCTTTTGTACTAAAGGCACTTCTTCAGCAGGAATTTCAACACCAAGGTCACCACGAGCAACCATTAAACCATCTGAAATTTCAAGGATGGAATCAATATTATCGACACCTTCACGGTTTTCAATTTTTGGGATGATTTGGATATCAGTTGCTTTATGTTTTTCAAGAAGTTTACGAATATCCAGCACATCGGATACACGACGAACGAATGATGCAGCAATAAAGTCTACACCCTGTTCAATACCGAATTCAATATCCGCAGCGTCCTTATCTGTAATACCAGGAAGGTTAACACTTACGTTAGGTACGTTAACACCTTTTTTATTCTTCAAAGTACCGTTATTTAATACTTCTGTATAAAGTTCGTTCTTCTCAATTTGTTTTACCTCAAGCTCAATTAAACCATCATCAAGAAGAATTTTAGAACCGACGTGCACATCGTTAACGAGTTCTGGATATGTGACAGAGATTTTTTCTGTTGTACCAAGAACTTCTTCCATCGAAACGATTAGCTGTTGGCCTGCTTCAAGGTCAATGCCGCCATTTTCCATATTATTCGTACGGATTTCAGGGCCTTTTGTATCTAAAAGAATGGCAACGTTTTTCCCTAACTTCTCAGCTACTGAACGGATCGATTTAATACGATTACCGTGTTCCTCGAAATCACCGTGTGAGAAATTCAAACGAGCAACGTTCATTCCTGCATTAATCAATTTCTCTAGCGTTTGTTCATTTTCACTTGCTGGTCCAATCGTACAGACAATCTTAGTTTTGCGCATGGGTCTGTCTCCTCCTAAAAGCTATGCTTCAATTAGTTTTCTTCATAACAAAATTGTTATGTAATTTTTTCAGACATTACGATACACCCCTTACATAAGAAGGGGTGAACCGAATATCATCTTGTTAAATCGATAATTCTTTTGCAAGTTGACACATCTTCTGATTCACTTCATGTGGAAGAGCGAGTGCTTCGTTAATATCCAAATCAACAATTTGGTTATTCTGAATGCCGACAGTTCTGCCTTCCGCTCCTTCAAGAAGAAGTTCCACGGCCCGTGCTCCAAGTCGACTTGCTAGAACGCGGTCGGATGCAGTAGGCGAGCCGCCACGTTGAACGTGACCAAGGACGGTTACACGCGTTTCCATATTCATCTCTTCTTGAATTTGCTTTCCAATTTCAACGCCGCTTCCTACACCTTCAGCAACAACAATAATGCTGTGACGTTTTCCTCGATCATGGCCACGCTTTAGACGGCTTAAGATATCCGACATTTCGAATTTTTCTTCAGGGATAAGAATGGATTCAGCTCCATCAGCCAGTCCAGACCATAAAGCGATATCTCCAGCGTCACGCCCCATAACTTCAATCACATATGTACGCTCATGAGAAGTCGCCGTATCACGAATTTTATCAATAGCTTGAATAACAGTATTCAACGCTGTGTCAAAGCCGATCGTGAAATCTGTACCAGGAATATCATTATCAATCGTTCCAGGAATTCCAATTGTAGGAAATCCGTGACCGGTCAATTTCTGAGCTCCTCGGTAAGAACCGTCTCCGCCAATAACGACAAGTCCTTCAATCCCAAATTTCTTTAAGTTCTCTACACCTTTCAATTGACCTTCAAGTGTTTTGAACTCTGGACAACGTGCAGAGTAAAGCATCGTTCCACCACGATGAATGATATCCGCAACAGAGCCGATTTCCATTTTTTCTATATTTCCATTAATCAACCCGGTATACCCGTGGTAGATCCCATAAACTTCAATATCATGGTAAATTGCTTTTCGAACGACAGCACGAATAGCTGCGTTCATTCCTGGTGAGTCTCCTCCGCTGGTAAGTACACCAATACGTTTCATAACTGTTCACCTCATTAGTTCTTTGTGTTATTAAAATATCAAATACAGCCTCTTAATACAATAGCTAAGGTATCTCGCAAAAAAGTGCTTTCTCTATATTGAGAAAGCACTTTCCTTATTTTAAGCCAATGGTATCGGTTACAAACCCATATTGTCCGATATTTCTGTATTTTTCATAGCGGTGATTAACTAGTTCTTCTTTGGTAAGTTGTGTCAGTTCTTCAAGAGATTTAACAAGTGCAGTTTGGATCGCTTTTGACTGTTCCTCCACATTACGATGAGCTCCACCTCTTACTTCTGGTATAATCTCATCAATCACATTTAATTCTTTCAAATCTGGAGCTGTAATCTTCATTGTATCTGCGGCTTGTTGCGCAAGACTTGAATCCTTCCATAAAAGAGCTGCAGCTCCCTCTGGGGAGATCACAGAATACCATGAATTCTCAAGCATATGAACATGATTCCCTACACCAATCGCAAGAGCTCCTCCACTTGCACCTTCACCAATAACAATACAAATAATTGGAACGGTTAACCCAGCCATTTCGATGAGGTTTCTTGCAATGGCTTCACTCTGTCCACGTTCTTCAGCAGCTTTACCAGGAAATGCCCCTTTCGTATCTAGCAGAAAGATGACCGGTCGCTGAAACTTTTCTGCTTGCTTCATTAAGCGAAGCGCTTTTCGGTAGCCCTCTGGGTGCGGCATCCCAAAGTTTCTTCTAAGATTCTCTTTTGTATCCTTACCACGCTGGTGACCAATAACCGTTACAGGTTGCCCTTCAAACGTAGCAATTCCACCTACAATAGCTTCATCGTCTCCAAAAAGACGGTCGCCGTGCAATTCTAGAAAATCTTCAAAAATACGGTCGATATAATCTGAGGTCGTTGGTCTCTCAGGGTGTCTTGCTAATTGAACACGGTTCCACGCTGTTAAATTCTCGTAGATTTCACCTTCCATTTTGGAAAGTCTTTTTTGAAGTCGCGAAACTTCATCAGAAAGGTCAACATTTTTTTCTTCCATAAAAGCATGGAGTTCAGTGATTTTATCTTCTAATTCTTGAAGCGGACGCTCAAAATCAAGCCTTTGTCCCATTATTCTCCACCTCTATTTCCATGAATCATTAATACCTGACTAAGTGTCTTCTTCATATCCGCCCGATGAATAACGCGATCCAGCTGACCATGATGAAGAAGAAATTCTGCCGTTTGAAAATCTTCTGGAAGATCTTCACGAATGGTTTGTTCAATAATTCTTCGACCAGCAAAACCAATCAAAGCCTTAGGCTCAGCGAAATTAAAGTCACCTACAGAAGCAAAGCTCGCTGACACTCCACCAGTTGTAGGGTGCGTCATAATAGAAATAAACAAACCACCATCATCGCTAAAGCGTTTAAGCGCTACGCTGGATTTCGCCATTTGCATTAAACTTAACACGCCTTCTTGCATCCGAGCGCCACCGGAGGCAGTAAAAATAATAAAGGGAATTTTTTCTTTATGTGCATGCTCAATTGCTCTCGTGATTTTCTCCCCTACAACAGAACCCATGCTTCCCATTCGAAAACGAGCATCCATAACAGCTATGGCAGTTCGGTAACCGTCAATTGTTCCTTCACCTGTTACCACTGCTTCATTCAAAGAAGATTTCTTTTGGTCCTTCTCAAGTCGCTCAACATAATCAGGGAAGGAGAGCGGATTTTCTGAAATCATCTCAGCATCCAGTTCTCTAAATGAACCTTGATCTAGTGTATCTTTTAAACGTTCCGGCGCCGACATCTGGTGGTGGTAGCCACACTTCACACAAACCTTATGCGATTTTTCAAGTTCTTTCGTATAAATAATACTTTTACATCCCGGGCACTTTGTCATAATACCTTCAGGGACATCCTGTTTTATTTTATCTGAGGGAACCGTCGCATACTTCTTCTTCTTGTTGAATAAATCTTTTAACAAAGTTGACCATCCCTTTCACTTCTCCTAATGGCTATTCTTCCGTTTTTTTTATTTCATACTGATCTAAAAGATTAATCGCCGCTTCCTGGTTTCGAGAAGCAAGCGCATCAATCATCGCTTCATAATAATGAGTGGGGCGAAACGTCAACTGATGCCAAATCGTTTGATGGTAATCTGCAAGCTCTGCCCATAAGCGCATAAGCAAATGATTACCAGAGGATGAAACAATGACTCGGAAGAATGCTGTATCAAACTCAGTCGATAAAATATCTCGATCTGAGGAGTTGTCCTTATGTTCCATCATAGTTCTTAAACGAAAAATATATTCGTCTGATATTCGTTCACAAGCTACACGTAAAATATCTTTTTCAATTAACTTCCTTGTTTCTAACAAATCCTCTTTCGACTTCGTATCTTTTAAAATAAAAGAGGCTATCACTTCAACAAGGCGATGATCTCTCGCATTAGCAATAAAGGTTCCTTCTCCGCGACGCGTTTCAATAAGACCAAGCATTTCCATTGATCTTAGTGCTTCCCGTACAGAAGATCTTCCAGCATTTAAGCGCTCAGAAAGCTCCCTTTCCGAAGGGAGCTTATCACCGGTTTGTAAACCGTCATTATAGATAATCGCCTTTATCTTCTGAAGAATATTCTGATAGACTTTCCCCTGGGTTGTCATTCGACATCAACACCCTTTCCTGGCAAAAGCATATGAAGGTTAGCGTAACCCGGAATTCTCGAAATCTCTTTTGCGCGTTGCTTTCGAACAGTATTTACATTGTTCTCCATCACTAAACTCCAAGAAAAAAGTGAGAAAGTCAAGCTCTTCCCCACTTATTCGTTATCTGCTTCAATGATCGCAAGAGACCGCGTCTTTTCTTTAACAGCTTCAGGGTCAACCTTTATGCGAGCTACGCCTGTTTCCATTGCAGCTTTTGCGACGCTAGCCGCAACAGCTGGTGCTACACGAGGATCAAACGGCGCAGGAATCACATAGTCTGCATTGAGATCTTCCTCAGCAACTAATTCTGCAATGGCTTGTACAGCCGCCACTTTCATATCTTCATTAATATGAGTAGCTCGAACATCAAGAGCACCTCTAAAAATACCAGGGAAAGCAAGTACATTATTAATTTGATTAGGGAAATCAGAACGGCCAGTACCGATTACCCTGGCTCCTGCTTCTCTCGCATCGTCAGGCATAATTTCAGGATTAGGGTTTGCCATTGCAAAAATGGTAGGATCCGCATTCATTGACTCCACCATTTCTTTCGTAAGGGCACCTTCAACCGAAACCCCAATAAAGACATCTGTATTCGCAATAACTTCTTTTAGCGAACCTTCCGCTTTATCACGGTTTGTATATTTGGCTACTTCCGCTTTTACATCATTCATTCCATAAGAACGACCTTCGTAAATCGCTCCTTTTGAATCGCACATGATAATATCTTTTACACCAAAACGATTCAAAAGTTTAATAATAGCAATACCAGCCGCTCCTGCTCCATTAATCACAACTTTAATTTCACTCATCTTCTTGCCTGATAGTTTCAGAGCATTAACGAGTCCGGCTACTGTTACAATCGCTGTGCCATGTTGATCGTCATGGAAGATTGGGATATTTGTTTCCTTTTTCAATCTTTCTTCAATAACAAAGCAATTTGGAGCTGCGATATCTTCAAGATTAATGCCACCAAAAGTAGGTTCCATTAACTTAACAGTTTGCACAATTTGATCGACATCTGTTGTGTTTAAACAAATTGGAAATGCATCAACTCCGGCAAAACTTTTGAAAAGTACAGCTTTACCTTCCATAACCGGAAGAGCAGCTTCAGGTCCAATATTTCCAAGACCAAGTACTGCAGTACCATCTGATACAACCGCCACCATGTTACCTTTCATCGTATATTCATAAACTTTATTCTTATCATCATAAATTTCTTTACATGGCTCTGCTACTCCAGGTGAATAAGCCAGACTTAGATCTGTCGCATTTCGAACCGGTACTTTCGATTTGGATTCTAGCTTTCCTTGCCTCACTCTGTGAATATGTAGAGCTTCTTCTCTTGTAATGGACAATCATTCCACTCTCCTTTTTTCAGAAGCATTAGACTATGTTAACAATTCCCCTAGAACATTTGGGCAGTGGTCAGACCACTCTATTTTCACCATTATAACAAATCACCATTTGCTGTAAAGATTTTCATCACGGCTTTTTCACTACGTTGCGCTCACCAAGAAGTTTTTTCAACGCGTTAACACAGTCAGAATCAGGGTTTACTAGCCAATCATCACCTAATTTCACCGTTCTTTCTGTTTTGCTATAATAAATCACAACCTCAGTATTTCCCGTATGTTGAAGAAGCACTTCCTTCACTATACTTAATATACTTTCGTGATGTGGCTCTATTTTAAGAAATAACGTTTGTTTTGGTTTCTTAGGCTTAATATCTGCTAACTTCATGACTCTCGATACTATGATATTCGTTTGGTCATTTCGTTTTTGACCGACGCCATCAATATACAAGAATTCTCCTTTGGTCAACAAACTCTCCATTTTCTCCCAAACATCAGGGAATGCCACCCCTTCAATTTCACCTGTTTCATCACCAAGCGTAAGAAAAGCCATCATTTGACCTTTCTTTGTTCGAATACTTCGAACCTTTAGTACTTCCACAGCCAACCTAAGTGGAGCACGATCCTCAGCCGTAATCGCATCTTTCGCGACATTCCTTACATACCCGTTTAACTTTTCTAAATAAGGTTCAAGTGGATGAGCTGTTAAGTAAAAACCAATCGCTTCTTTTTCAAAATCTAGCATTTCCTTTTCATCAAACGGCGGCACGGTTTCGTATGCTGGTTCTGTTTCTCCATCTTGGAAAAAACCTTCCTGACCACTTTGTTCGGATCCGTAATTCATAGCGCCTTCTAGTGAAGCGAGCATCGAAGAACGACTTACATTAAATTCATCCATTGCCCCTGCGAAAATCATTGATTCAAGAGCGCGTTTGTTTACCACTTTCAGCGAAACTCTAGCACATAAATCAAATAGGCTTTTGTATGGTTTCGTTCGTTTTTGAACGATCTCCTCAATCGCATTTTTCCCTACATTTTTAATAGGTAGAAGCCCAAATCGAAGGGTATCTTTTTCCACAGTAAACATTTCTTGACTATGATTGATTGAAGGAGTCTGAATCGTCATACCTTTTTGTCTTGCTTCACTTAAATACATGGCCAGTCGATCCTGATTTCCGATTGCTGAATTTAGAAGACTTGAAAAGAAATAACGCGAATAATTGGCTTTTAAATAGGCGAGCTGATAAGCAATAACACTATAAGCAACAGCATGGCTTCGGTTGAAGCCATAATCCGCAAACCGAACGATATACTCATACACTTTAAGAGCTGTTTCTTCCGCATAACCATTTTCAAGGCATCCCTGCACAAAGTGTTCTCTTTCCGACTCAAGAACTTCGCGCTTCTTTTTAGATACCGCTCTTCTCAATAAATCAGCCTCTCCTAGAGAAAAACCTGCTAATTTAGAAGCGATTTGCATAATTTGTTCTTGATAAACAATAACCCCATACGTTGATTTTAAAATGGGTTCAAGATCAGAATGAAGATAATCTATTTTCCTTTCTTTATGCTTCCCGGAAATGAACAGAGGAATGTTGTCCATTGGGCCGGGGCGATAAAGGGCATTGACAGCAACAATATCTTCAAATTCAGTCGGCTTTAATCTTCGAAGAACTTGCCTCATCCCTTCAGATTCAAGTTGAAAAACACCGGTTGTATCAGCTTTTTGAAGAAGAGAGAAGGAGGCTTGATCATCCATCGGTATAGTTGAAAGGGAAAGCCGCTCACCTGTTTCGCCTTCAATGTCATTTAAGATCCCTTCAATCAATGTTAAATTACGAAGGCCAAGGAAATCCATTTTCAATAAACCAATCTCCTCTAAATCATTCATTGGAAATTGGGTTAGATTGATGTGATGACCGCCAAGTAAAGGAACATGACGTGTGAGAGGCTCTGCCGAAATTACAACGCCAGCAGCATGGGTAGATGTATGACGTGGAAGCCCCTCAATTGTACTTGCGATTTCAAAAACACGTTGCCCTTCTTCAGAAGAAGTAATGAGATCCTTAAGCATTTTCGACTCAGCTTTTGCCTGATTTAACGTCATGCCTGGTCTTGATGGAATGGCTTTTGACATGGTATCCAGAAGCTTGTTATCTACCTCCAGTACTCGTCCAACATCACGTATGGCAGCCTTTGCTGCAAGTGTACCGAACGTAACGATTTGAGCGACATGATCATGCCCATATTTGTCATGAACGTAGTCAATCACTTCATCTCTTCTAACGTCAGGAAAATCAATATCGATATCAGGCATCGTAACACGCTCAGGGTTCAAGAATCTCTCAAATAGAAGGTTATGTTCAATAGGATCGACATCTGTGATATGCAATAAATAAGCAACGAGAGAACCTGCTGCAGAGCCTCTTCCGGGTCCAGTAATCATCTGATGATCATGTGCATATTTCATAAAGTCCCAGACAATTAGAAAATAATCGTTAAATCCCATGGCGTTAATAATAGAAAGTTCGTAATTCAATCGTTTTGTCAAACGCTCATCCTGATTCGGATACCGCTCATGTAAGTTGTCGAAACAAATTTGTTGTAAATATTCAAACGCACTGAACTCATCAGGTACCGGGTAACGAGGTAAGTGGGTTTGATCAAAGTTTAATTCCACTGAGCATTTAGCGGCAATCTCAGAGGTATTGGCAAGAGCTGCTTCATATCCCTTAAATCGATTCGCCATTTCGTCTTGTGATGTTAAATAGTACTCATGGTTAGGCAAAGCAACATGGACTTTGTCATCAAATCGCTGCCCTGTGTCTATACACCTCAAACAATCGTGGGCTATTCCATCTTCACTGTTAATATAGTGAGCAGCATTTGTGACTGTTAATGGGAGATTTGCCTTTTTGGCAAATGTTGAAAGCAACAGGTTGAGCTGCCTTTCTTCACGTAACGAATGATCTTGCATTTCAAGGTAAAATCCTTCCTTAAAAACGCGGTGAAACTCCATCGCCATTTCAAATGCGGTTGTTTCTTCACCGTGTAAGAGCGCCTGCCCAATTTTGCTAGAAAGGGTTCCTGAAAGTGCAATAAGACCATTTGAGTTCTCATATAAATCTTCCTTTTTGATGTAAGAAACATTTCCCGTTGCACACTGCATAAGTGTACTGATCTTCAGCAGATTTTCGTACCCTTCTTTATTTACAGCAAGCAATACAAGGTTATCAAACTGATGGCGTGCTTGAGGAGAAACGTCGTTTCCCACGCGGACATCGAGACCAATAATTGGTTTGATCCCTTTTGCTATACACGCTTTGTAGAAAGGGATTGTGCCAAACATTGTTCCTTTATCTGTCAGAGCAAGCGAGGAATACCCTTTTTGCTTTGCTGATTCAACGAGTGATTCAATATGACTCGGACTGTCTAGAAGACTGTATTCACTGTAAACACGAAGATGCACAAATTCCATAGATAATCCCACTCTCAATTTGCTGTTACTTTCTATTATAGATACTTCAAGCTTCTCAAACAAACATTATCAAGCATAAGATTCTCTCCTATTTGCATAGGCTGTACTAAAAGCGTTCACTATTTCTGGAACGGCACTGCATTTCCTACGATTTTTCGAAAGAAAGCTATACAAGCGTTAAAGAAATTGATACGAAAGAAGGAATCAAAATGGAGAGAGTAACGCTCGTCACCTTAATTATTGCTTTTTTTGTAGCCTTTGGCGTGATTGTCGGGGGTTCTCTTATTGGAGGGATCGGGGCCTTTCTCTCCGGCGAACCTCCGCTACACTGGATATTTATTGTGGCACAGCGATTAAAAATCTGGGCGATCGCAGCAGCGATCGGTGGGACATTTGATACAATAAATAATATGGAAAGGAGCTTTCTAAGCGGTTCACCAGACGAAATCATGCGGCAATTTTTATGGATTTTTTGTGCTCTAGGCGGGGCTCAAGCTGGCATGGAAATCATTAACTGGCTAACCCAGGAGCGCTCATCGTTATGAGAGTTCCTCCTCTTTATGCTCGTAAAGGCTGGCAGCGATTTCTTGCTGGTCTTTCGGTAGGAGTAATTTTTGGATGGCTCTTCTTTCTTATGCTCTTTGGCATTATGTACGAGAAGCAAATCACGACACTTAAAGAGCAAAAGATCGAAATCGCTGATTTAAAGATGCAGAATCAAACGTTACTCGACGACAAAGAAAATTCCACTAATACCGAGATCGAGAAAACACTTCTAGTAAAAAACATTGACGTTACTTTTGAAAAAGATAAAGAATTGCCACTTAATTCCTTAACTCGTCATGAGCTAAAAAAAGAAATTCAAAGTGAATTAAATGACCTTCTCAACAAAGATCTTGGGGCGATATCCCGAACAAGAAGCTTTATCATTTCCTCCCTAGAAAATAAAACCTTACTTATTGATGACGTGAAATATGGGTTTGAAGTGAAGCAATTTATACTATGGACGACAGTTGAGGTAGAGCTTGCAATCAAGCTCGTCCAGTAGCGAAAATAGATCTATTTTGTGACCTTTTGTCAGACAAGTCGCAATTTTCACTACGGTAGTATATGATAAAAGTATAGAAAACTTGGAGGTGGCGCGATGGTTATTGATCGCAAACAAATCGCGAGGTCAAAAATCGCTGATTTAATGAATGGACGATCCGCTTACGCAGAGTCCCACGAAATGACTGCTCTGATTAAGAAGGAATTGCAATCACTTAACATCGACGTACACGAAGACGTGACAAGCATTGGTTCATGGTTTATTCCTAAATCACAGGAACAAGTGTAAACAAAGAAGACCGGAAATCTCTTGTTAGAGAAGATCCCGGTCTTTTTGCTTGGAATTTATTCGCTGCACACTTTTTCTAGCTCAGCAAGAACCTCATCCGCTTCTTCCCAAGAATAAACGGTAGCCCCTGCAGCCATCGGATGGCCCCCTCCATTGAACTGAGCTGCAATCTGATTCACAATTGGACCTTTCGATCGAAGACGTACGCGAATTTGGTCTGCTTCTTCAATAAAGAATACCCAGGCTTTCAAACCGGCTACATTTGAGAATGTATTTACAAGTTGAGATGCTTCACTAGCAGTTACTCCGTATGACGCGACTGTTTCTTTTGTAATCTTCATCCAGCCTGCACCTGTGTCTGATGTTTCAAAATGTTGCAGAACATAGCCATTTAAACGAGCGATGTGCTGCTCTGTCTTATATAATTCCTTATATAAGGAGCCCGTATCGATACCAAACTTTAAAAGCTCCCCGGCATACATAAATGTACGTTGCGTCGTATTAGAAAACATAAAACGTCCTGTATCCCCTACAATTCCTGCATAGAGAAGAAATGCGCCATTATTAGATAGCTCGTATCCTCTTTCCTTTGCTGTGAGATACAAATCAACAATCATTTCGCTTACAGAACTTGAAGACGTATCGACCCATAGAAGATCACCATAAGGATCTTCGTTTGGGTGGTGATCAATTTTAATAAGAAGCTTGCCATTTCGATAGCGCTCATCACTTACACGCGGTTGATTAGCCGTATCACAGACAATAACAAGGGCGTTTTCATACGTCTCGTCCGAGATCTTGTCCATTCGATTTAGAAAGGTCAGTGATGGCTCTTCTTCCCCGACAGTGAATACGGTTTTCCTAGGAAATGTTGTTCGAATAAGCTCAGCAAGTCCACCTTGCGATCCGAGCGCATCTGGGTCTGGACGAACGTGGCGATGGATTATGATCGTTTCATATTGTTCGATAGCATCTAATATTTTCTCTTTCATAAAGCTTCTCCT
This sequence comes from Guptibacillus hwajinpoensis, assembly GCF_020524165.1. Lineage (GTDB taxonomy): Bacteria > Bacillota > Bacilli > Bacillales > Guptibacillaceae > Guptibacillus > Guptibacillus hwajinpoensis_D. The sequence continues at coordinate 603,651 of NZ_JAIVKU010000003.1, read as the reverse complement.
TTCGGCTGCATTCCCAATTGTTATTGTTCTGACATAGATTTTCAGTATTATCTTCTATACAATAGAAAAGAACCCTGAATATGGAGGAAAGCTGCCATGCCTATCTTTGTTATTTTAATTGTCTTTTCCATTGTTTTCTACTTATTTTATCGAGTGAAAGCTGTTCGCCATAATGGTGTGGCAACAACTCAATGGCTTCATTCAAAAGCAAGCATTGCGCTAGGGCTTTTTTTGATCTTCTTTGCCATCAATTCACTTACCGTTTCGTTATCAACCGTTACGTTTATTGTCGCTGCTGTCTTTATCTTACTTGGTCTTGTAAACGTTGTGGTCGGGTACAAAAAATACCGTCATTACCTTCCTTTTGCCATAGAAGAAGCAAATATGATGAAACAAAACTAAACACGTTGTGAATAGTGAAACCGCCACTTTACTGGCGGTTTTTCTTCATCGATCAATAAGCTGAGCCATCATGAGTGCTTTTCCAACAACTGATCCTTCATGATAGATTTCTACATCGACTTTACCGAATTTACGTGAGACTTCAAGTACTTTAGGAACGATTTCTATGGTATGGTCGATTTGAACAGGTTTTATAAAGTAAAGCGTAATGTTTTCGACGACTAAATCACCTTTTTTGTACTTCTTTAATACTCGGCTACCCGCCTCGGTCACTAAGGTTGTCACTACCCCATAAGATAATGTCCCAAGGAGACTCGTCATTTGTGGTGTTATTTCACAGCTGTAGCGGCTTTCTGAACTCGTTGAGACATCTTTAATTTGACTTGTAATCAGGTCATCAAACGTTTCACCGATTTGAGGCTGCTGTTGAATCATTTGAAGCGCTTTTAAAACGTCTTGTCTACTAATAATCCCGATCAGACGCTGGTATTGGTCGAGAACCGGTAACATCTCAATCCCTTCCCAGATCATCGTATGAGCAGCAGAAGCAACCGATGTTTGCTCATTTACGGTTAATGGATGTTTTGTCATCACTTTTGATATTGGAGTTTCATGTCGTTCCCCAAGAATGTCTTTCGAGGTAACAATTCCCTGCACTTTCATATTAGGATCAACAACCGGGTAGCGACTATGAAGCGTTGTTTCATTTAATTCATGCCAGCGACCTACGGTTTCCGTCGTTACGAGGAAGCTTGTTTTCGTTAGGGGCGTTAAAATATCACTGACTAAAGCAATTTCTTTTTTAATCAATCGATCATATATCGCTCGATTGATCATTGTTGCCACCGTAAACGAATCGTAGGTGGTTGAAATAATCGGTAAATCATAGGCGTCTGCCATTCTTTTCACGTCGTCCTGAGCGTCAAACCCTCCTGTAATGAGGACGGCAGCACCAGCTTCAAGGGCGATTTTGTGCACGTTATCCCGATTACCAACAATCAGTAAACTTCCTGGATCTACGTAACGCATCATTGCTTCTAGCTTCATTGCCCCGATAACAAACTTATGAAGGGTTTTATGTAGTCCGTTTCTCCCTCCAAGCACTTGTCCATCCACAACATTAACCACTTCAGCATAAGTGAGCTTTTCAATGTTTTCTTTTTCTTTTTTTGTAATTCGAATTGTCCCTACGCGTTCAATTGTACTAACTGTTCCTTTATTCTCGGCATCCTTAATCGCTCGATAGGCTGTTCCTTCGCTCACTTTCAGCTCTCTTGCAATTTGACGCACAGATATCTTACTACCGACTTCTAACGTTTCGATGTATTCGAGAATCTGTTCATGTTTCGTTGTCAATTTCTTTCACCATACTTTCTCCGTTCACATCTGTATCAGTAGATAAACTACTTCTGTTATAGTGGTGTTTGAATTGACTTCATTATACATAACTCAGCCCTATAACTTCAACGACTGTATTGTTTTTTTCGTGATTCGACTTGCAAATCCTCTGCTGGCACGCGTCTGATTTCTCTTTTCCCAAAAAACAGTCCAGCTAAATTCCCTCCAAGAGCCATTACGGCAAAGAGAAGCCATAGACTAAAAAAAGCACCTTCAAGTGTTAAATCAATTTGAAAACGTGGAATCGCATCATACATTAAAAACAGAATACACAGCACTGATAAAAACAATCGTTGTTTCACGCCAATTCCCCCTTACTGTCTTTCTAAAAGGGTATGATTAAAACAGCTGATTTAATACGTTTATCCCACATAAAAACCGATGCTGTGCATCGGTTTTTGTGTTGGATTATAATTCTATTGATTCGCCTGATTGTAGAACCTTACCTTCCCCTTCAAGATTGTCTACAAATGCCTGACCGTCCTGTTCAATAAGTGGAAACGTATTATAATGAATTGGCACTGTTACATCAGCATTGATCCATTTCGCTGCTATAGCCGCATCCTCTGGTCCCATTGTGAAATTATCTCCTATTGGTAGCAACGCGAGATCGATTGACTTATCGGATAATAGTTTCATATCTGAAAAAAGTCCTGTATCACCAGCGTGATAAATTGTCTTGCCTTCGACACTAAACAGAATTCCTGACGGCATGCCGGTGTATATGATTTGTTGATTTTCTTCCTCTGTATAGCTCGAACCGTGGAATGCCTGTGTCAGCTTAACATGACCAAACTCAAATTCATGACCACCGCCAATAGCCATTGGATGAGCATTGACTCCTTTAAATTCAAGATATGTAGCCAGTTCAAATGGAGCTACGACTAAAGCGTCATTTCGTTTTGCAATATCGACTGTATCTCCGACGTGATCATTGTGTCCGTGTGTAAGTAAGATAACGTCGCACGTCACTTCATTAGCATCTAGCTTGCATTGCCCATTACCTGAAATAAAAGGATCAATTATAATCTTGGCTTTGTCCGTAACAATCTCTACAACTGAATGACCATGAAATGTAACTTTCATTCGTTATCGCTCCTTTAACGTTTGGAATTTTCAACCTTCATGACAACAACACAGAAGGATTGACTCTAGTTAGTAAGTTCCCTTTGAGTAATGATCTAAACTAATAATACAACCATGCCCTTTCGTATTTTTCTATCAAATGAGGCTGAATAAGCGTGTTCGGTTCAAACCGAACCCTCTTACCTTCTCGCATCATCTGTTGATTTTCATCTTTTCCAAATACCGTAAGAGATGGGATCATATCACTGGATAGATACTCTGTTTGAACAGAGATTGTTAGCTTCTCTTGATCTACCGGATCTCTCGTCCCCATCACAAATCCCCAGTTGCCAAAACTCGGAATATCAACATGAAAATTCGAAGTAATTAATCCAGTCTCTGCGATCGTTCGGTCAATTGTCCAATACGCTTCTCTTGCAAACAACGGACTAGTTGCTTGGACCATTAACGCGCCATTCACTTCCAAATGATTACGTAGTAACGAATAGAACTCCCACGTATACAGCTTGTTTAACGATTCATTATTTGGATCAGGAAGATCAGCAATGATGACATCAAATGCTTTTCTGTCCTTTTTAATATATTGAAAAGCATCTTCATTTCGTATGTGAACCCGCTCATCCTCAAGTGAATGTTCGTTTAACTCCGTTAACAAGTGGTGTTCGCTTGCGAGCTTTACCATAGCGGGATCTAAATCCACCACCGTGATTGATTTTACGCTATCATATTTTAAAAGCTCTCGAACGGCAAGTCCATCTCCGCCTCCAAGCAATAGAATATTTTCCGCATTTTCCACAGTTGACATCGGAATATGAACTAATGTTTCGTGATAGCGATGTTCATCACTTGAACTAAACTGAAGCTGTCCATTTAAATAGAGTCTAAGGTCTCCCTGTTCCCTCGTTAAGGTGATTTTTTGATAAGTGGTTTCCTCAGAGTAAATAATGGGATCGTTATATAGGCGCTGTTCAAAGGAGAAAGCCATTTCCTCACCAAAAATAGCACCGACAATCATAAGTAAAAATAAAAGAAAAGCAACTGCAGTATAAATGGTAGGGTAAACCATCTCTTTCCTAAATGAATAAACCATCCAAAGTGCAACGAGTATGTTTACTATAGCGACAAGAAAGGCTGATTTTACTAACCCGAATTCCGGTCGGAGGAAAAAGGCAAATAACAAACCTCCTACCAGGCCACCAGCGTAATCAGAAAAAAGCACTCTAGCTGTGCTTTTGTTCATTTCCACACCAATTTCGTTCGCTTTTCGAATCAAGATTGGTAATTCTAGACCCGTTAAACCACCAATCATAAGAATGATTGTATAAAGCACGATTGCAGTTGCTTCTTCTCCTGCAACAGCCATAATTCCAAACACTATGAAACTAGAAAATCCACCTATAAACCCAATAAGAAGTTCAATGGTAATAAATCTTGTAATTAAGTTTTTGACAACTTTTTCACTTAGGGATGCGCCAATTCCCATTCCAGTCAGAAATAGAGAGATGGTTAACGTATATTGTTTTACCCCATCACCTAGTATGTAAGAACCTAGTGCGCCAAACAGCACTTCAAATATAATACCGCAGATTGATACAATTCCTGAAGCCCAGTACAACTGACTGCTTTTACTAAACGTCCTGCTCATGACCTTCACCTTCAGCTGTTCATTTCTTTTTTACGTAATCGATGCACCAACCACTAGTCCTAAACCAATTGAAACACACATAGAGAGTACACCGACTGATACAACACCATCACTTAGCTTCTGTTCCACCGAGAAGCGCCTTGTAAGAAAGTCAAAAATATAATAGGCGACCAGTTGAAGAACAACACCATAAGCTCCCCAAATAACTGTATCAATAACGTCTGCACTATGGTAAATAGCAAACGCCAATATAAGGCAAATCCCAATGATTTTCCCACCTATCGAAAGTGCTACTGCTGTATTTCCGTTCTCAACCTGTTCCCAATCTTTGTATTTCGTCGTAATTAATTCAAATATAATTAATCCTACTGCTACCACAACAATCGCTGCAATAAAATAAATAAAAGTTAATAAAAATGGTCCCATGGTAACCCTCCTACGTTTATTTTCCTGTTCCTGGCCCGCCACCGCGACTCGAGCCTCTAAAGGATGGGATTGTTGTTGGCCCTTTGTAGGAACCTCCTGTGGATCCATATCCTTCATAGCAATTCCCGGTTGCATTTAAACAGCGGTTTTTCTGTTTCTTTCCCCAGTCATCTACATCAAGAATTTCATCTAGAATATAATAAGCTAGTAATCCATCAAAGAAGCTCGGTCGATAGTTATCGCGCACAAACCCGACTGTAGCCACTTCAACAAGAGTCGTTGATTCATCATCACTCTCTTCTAACGTAACGATATAGTCATCATAAACTAGAATTTGCTTACCCTCTTTTAATTCACTGACTTCATTCGGCTTTATTTGCTCCTGTAAGTAAGAGGCGACAGAAGGAATATCTTCTTCAGCACTGTAGACCTTTGAGACGTCGCTTGAATCCACGCTACTCTCTACAACATCTTCAAGCTGATAACGATCTTCGACAATTTCTTGAATATCCTTCGTAATCCCACATGCCGATAAGAGCAGAATGAATGCTGCCAGTAATCCTGTGAGCCATTTCATTCTTCCACCCCATTTAAGGGGAAAGCTTATTCTTTCCCCATTTTTTTCTTTAGCTCTGCCAATTCATCATCGATGCCGTTATTTTTGTCCAATGCATCAAGCTCATCATCAAGAGAACGACTTTTTGAACGCATATCCTCACTTGTCTCAGCTTCAGCCTCATATTGAAGTACTTTTTCTTCCATACGTTCAAACCCACGTCTCGAGTCATCCCCGCCGATATCAGACATGGTACGATTTATTTTCGTCTTTGTTTTTGCGGACTCAGCACGAGCTTTAAGGCTATCTTTTTTCAACTGCATTTGACGGTATTCGTCTTTCATCTCATCTAGCTTTGAACGAAGAGAATCCGCATCTGTCTTTGCCCGTTCATAAGAAGTTTTTAGTGTTTCCGCTTTTGCTTCGTGATCTTTTTTATCTTGTAGCGCTCTTCTAGCTAAATCATCATTATCAGATTCCAACGCTTTCATAGCTTGATTCTGGCGCTTTGAAACCATTGCGTTTGCATCATCCCATTTCTTTTTTAACATCTTTTCATTTGATATTTGTTTCGCTACCGCTGTTTCTGCTTCACGGATATCCGCTTCCATATCCTTCATAAACTGTTCTAGCATCTTAACCGGATCTTCCGCCTTATCAAGTGCAGCATTTAATTCAGAAGACATGATTGTTTTAACTCGTTTAAACATATTAAACATTTGCTACCATCCTCTCACTTGCTTCCAGCAAGAATTTTAATTTCATATTCTTCGATCGCATAACCTTTGCTAACTTCCACTTCAGAACCCCAAATTTCAATGGATAGAAAACTTGTTTCATCTTCATTTGAGAAATCGTGGTACTCTACTTCCTGGCCATTCAACTGACTACCGCGCCCAGTCCCAAAAACTTTAGCTCGACCATGTTCTTCTCTATCATACGTAATATCGTCTATGGTTAGCTTTTCCGGTATGGGTCTTGCCAGCTTTTCCTTTACGTTACGATAAATCCCTAACTCAAGTTCATCATCCATTTCGGCACTCAGCCAAATAGAGGATGAGCCCGATTTCAGCTGGTATGCGTACCATTTATACCCTTTATTTTGATACGTGAGCGTTCCGACAACTTCATAATCCTCAAGGTCATAAGTGACAATATCCCCAACCTGAATCGATAAAACCGTCCTTTCCTTAATCGGCTCTTCTTCCTTCTTTCCAAAGATTTTTGATAAAAAACTCATCTTCTTGCCTCCCATCCTCCTATTTTTATACGAATGACCTCTCTAAATGTTCCCATTATTTTTCTGGCTTTCGATGTGATACCATTCCCTCTTGCTCGGTATAATAGAAATCCAATGGGGGACGTTCTGTTAAAAGAGCTTTTTTTTCCAACTTATAGAAGCTGATTTTTTGAAACGGGTCTCCTTCAATAATCGGCACTTCTTTCTCAGAATGAATGTATACATCCACCGCTCTCTGGACTGTATCAATCCAATATGGAATATGGCGCTGTTCTTCTTCAAAAAGCTCAAATGTTTCTTTTGACATATAAAATGGTTTTGATGGAATACCTCCAAGGTGAGAAACGAGAAGAGAAGCATCAAGTTCATTGTTATCCTTCACAAGAACTTTTAATGAAATACCATCCCGTTTCTTTTCTGAAAAAGTACCAACTGCCTGTCGTATTTCATGAAGAGTTGCCTCGATTATTGTTGGAAGTTCCCCCTGATGTTTATCATTCTTTTTTCTCCAAAAGGCCATGTTTTCGCCTCCCAATTCTAAAGTTTCGTACTTCATCAAGAAAATCCTTTACTTCATCCATATTTCATGAAAATAATAAAACTATTTCCATAAGCTAAAAAAATAAAGCAGCTACTGCTGCTTTATACTCTTTTACTTTTCAAGGAGTGAGCGAGCGCTCTTATAATCAAGCTGGTGAGCTTCAGCTACAGCTTCATACGTGACAAACCCATCCATTGTATTAATTCCTTTTAACAGAGAGTCATTTTCAAGGCAGGCTTTTTTGTACCCTTTATTCGCTAACTGAACCGCATAAGGTACAGTCACATTCGTTAAGGCAATTGTGGAAGTTCGTGGAACAGCCCCTGGCATATTGGCAACCGCGTAATGAACAACCCCGTGCTTCGTATAAGTTGGGTTGTCATGAGTGGTGATACGATCCGTGGTTTCAAAAATCCCCCCCTGATCAATTGCAACATCAACAATAACCGAACCCGGTTTCATTTCCTTAATCATCTCTTCGGTCACTAGTTTTGGTGCTTTTGCTCCAGGGATAAGGACGGCACCAATAACGAGATCCGATTCTTTTACTGCTTCTGTTATATTCAGAGGGTTGGACATCATTGTGTTAATTTCAGTACCAAAAATATCATCAAGCTGACGCATTCTTTCTGGACTTAAATCCATAATGGTGACATCTGCCCCAAGTCCCATTGCAATTTTGGCAGCATTCGTTCCAACAACACCGCCCCCTATGACGGTAACCTTGCCTCTCTTTACACCAGGAACGCCTCCAAGAAGAATACCAAGCCCACCTTTGGGTTTTTCAAGGAATTGAGCCCCGATCTGTGCAGCCATGCGGCCTGCCACTTCACTCATAGGTGTTAAAAGAGGTAATGAGCCATTTGGAAGCTGCACCGTTTCATAAGCAATGCCAATCACTTTTTTTTCAACGAGCGCTCGTGTTAGCTCTGATTCTGCAGCGAGATGGAGATATGTAAATAAAATAAGTCCTTCACGGAAGTATTCATATTCCTCAGGAAGTGGCTCCTTCACTTTCATAACCATTTCTTTTGACCACGCTTCAGCCGCCGTCCCCACAAGGTGAGCCCCTGCCTCTAAGTACTGCTCATCTTCAAACCCAGAGCCAATACCTGCCCCTTTTTCAATATATACTTCATGGCCAAAACGCGTTAAATTCAAAACTCCAGCAGGCGTCATCGCTACTCGGTTTTCATTATTTTTCACTTCAATAGGAATGCCGATATGCATGCATACTCCCCCTCAATTTCTAGATCTCTAAAAAATGAATACGCCAAGCTGCTCCATTAAAAAGAGACTATATAGATATTTACAGAATCTTCACACTATAATCATATACCCCACCAACACCATTAACAACCCAAACACTATGCTTATCACTATATAACCAACAGAAAGCCAGAGCTTTGTTGATGCAAGCTCAAAAGCCTCATACATAAAGGTTGAAAAGGTCGTTAATGCGCCAAGAAAACCAGTTGAGACGACTGGCCCCCAATCTCCCGCTCCATATGCCATCCCCATTAAAAAACTTCCTAAAAGATTGACAACTAGAGTCGCAACTGGGAAAGACAGTTTGTTAAAACGATTAACACCAAGTGCTGTAACATAGCGTAGCCATGCCCCAGCACCTCCACCAACAGCAATCATAAACCAGTCCATTACAACCTCCTCACTTTTTTGGCTAAAGATACTCCTAGGATTACGCTTAAAATCCCAGCTAGAATACTACCGCCACCATAAAGGCCTAATGCTAAAAAGCGCCCCTCTTTTAGATACACGAGTAAATCAAGAGAATAGGTTGAAAAGGTTGTAAACGATCCTAACAGACCTGTCGCAATAAATTTTTTAGAAGGATCTGATAAACGAGCATTCGATTTCACATGTTGATAGAAAAAACCAAGGAGAATGGAACCAATGACATTTACTAAAAAAGTAGCGATAGGACTGCCATTCAACACCGTACCTAACGCCCCTCTAAAGGAAGCACCAACGGCACCACCCGATATAACTGCAAGACTGTTTTTCACTTGAATGCGGCTCCTTTCACGTCTTTCCTCATCTTATCGAAACCGCTATTCAAAGTCTACTGATCGTTTTCATCCCACACCCAGGTGTATAATCTTCCACTTGAATCCATCCACTTCACCTCAAACCGGTCAGGGTTTTGATAACCATAGCTCTCTATTTTTTTCACAAGCTCTTCTACGCGAGCGATTTCTGTTACTTCCAAGTGTTGAAACAAGGCTTCGACCTCCTCTTTTGCACGCTCTCCTTTTTCAACCACATTTCCATCTTCGACTTCAAATTCATCTGGACTGGAGAACTCCCATTCGTGCTCCACTCCGTTCGTGACGACCATACATTTAAATGAAAAACTATTTTGGAGCGTTGACGCTTCTGCACGAATAGTAAATAGACATAGGTAAATAGCAAACGTTAGGATTGTAAGTTTTTTCATGATTCATCACCTCACCCTTATGCTGACTGAAAGTGATCAATATTATTCTTAAACACACCATTAAGAATTGCTTCCTCTTACACCCACATCTAAAATAGAAGAAGAACCGATTTGTAAAAGGAGAGTCTATGAATAGTTTACAAAAATCATCCAACCCCCTCCAAATTGAACGATATGGTCTTGAATCTGTCCCCGAAACCTCACGTACAACTCACTGGTACGAATATGCCATGATTCAAATGGCTGTATCTGTAAACGCTGGGAATTTCCTTGTGCCAGCGCTCGCTGTTCTTGAAGGTGGGCTTAACTTTATTTGGGCCGTACTTGCTACCGTATTTGGAGCAACCGTCGCTTTTCTATTTGTTTCATTCTTATCCTTTCCGGGAGCACGACGGGGAATTCCTTCCCAATACGCTGTGCGCGCATTTGTTGGAGTCAAGGGAGCCCAATACTTTGCATCACCCGTAAGAACAATCACGTCACTTTATTGGTTTTCCGTTCAAACCATTGGCGGGACCTATATGGTCGTTGAATTAATGAAACGCGCTTTTTCGATCAATCTCTCATTTCTTCCGACGTCCCTTTTTCTTGCTACTGTGATGGCCTTACTTGCTTTAGTCGGATTCGATGCTGTAAAAAAAGTAACGAAATATTTTCTTCCACTTTTATTTGCAGGAGGCGTAGCGATGTTCCTTGTCTACTTCACTACTTCTGTAAATGGAAACAGTTACTCATCGATTATTTCATTAAAAGGAGAACCGAACGCCGCATTCTTTTTCTTTGCTAGTCTTGCTTTTGTACAATATGTATCAGGAGTTAGTAGTTCTTCAGACATGGCTAGATATGCGAAATCTCCTCAGCATGCTTTTTGGGGTATATTCTCTGGAAATACACTTGGCTTTACGTTAACTGCACTGCTTGGTGCTTATACTGCTGCAGTTGCCGGAACATGGAACCCATTCTTAATTACAAGCCAACAGACAGAGTCTCACCTTCTGTTAGTTCTTATTTTTGCATCCGCACTTTGTTCAATGATTATGATCAACATTAGCAACGCCTATACAGGAGGATATAGCCTCCTCAACACGTTTCCATGCCTCGGAAGAGTGAAGAGCGCCATTTTGTTAGGTTGCGCCGCTATAGCGTTAAGTGCTTTTCCAGCATTTGTAGATGAGGCAGAGTCGTATATCTCTCTTCTTGGTGCTTTAGTTATCCCTTTATCAGCTGTCATAGTGACGGATTTCATCGTTATCAAAAAAGGAAGGTTTACCTCCACCATGCTCGACACTTTATCTGAGAAAACGAACAGATTGAATCGTCCAGGATTTCTTGCTATTTTAGTAGGCGTTCTACTTTATCTTCTGCTACCTTCCGATTATTCACCAGGCTTTTTATCGTTTCTGTTAACAGGGGTACTTTACCTTTTTTTCCAACGATTTGAGTTAGGGAAAATTCAGGTTATGTAGCCATAAAGAAAAAGCTCATGCGATGTGCATGAGCTTTTTCTTTATTAATAATAACTTTTTCGATCAGCTTTACGCGGAAGCTTCTTTGCTTCTTTTTGTTCTTCCTGATCAATGACACCACTCTGGTACGATTCACTCAGCTGTTGATGCACAGCCATTTCACCATTTTCATCATAAATCAATTCCTTTTTCTTATCAGTCATCCTGTAGCCTCCTGTTATTCGTTCTTTCTTTCGTATTCTTTCCAATAACAGAGCGAGTTACTTATCGATTGACGATTTCTTGTTAACGAACTGAATGAAACTTTATCTTAAGATGATAAATATGTATGAACCACACAACGGCTATTTGCGAAGCTCTCTAACAATGTGAGGTAGCTCTGGAATTAACAACTTAGACATGGCTAATTTCACAGCACCTGAAGACCCAGGCATAGCAAAGATGGCCGTTTCGCCTGAAACCCCACCAATGGCTCTACTTAGCATAGCAGGCGAACCGATATCCTGTGTATAACTAATCATACGAAACAGCTCACCAAACCCGGCTAGCTCCTTCTCAAGCATCGCTTCCACAACTTCATAGGTGACATCCCTTTTGGATATACCAGTTCCTCCGTTTGATAAAACAGCATCTACGTCACCAGCCATAATCCCTCGCTTAATAGCAGAACGAATTTCCTCTTGCTCATCCTTTACAATGATTCGCTCGATCACTTTATGACCATTTTCTTCAAGGAAAGAAGAAATGATTTTCCCGCTTTTATCTGTCTCATTTGTTCTGGTGTCACTAACCGTTACAATAAAACAATTAATCACTTTAGGTGCACTTGATTTATGTTCACTAGAACTCATTTCCAAACTCCTCTCTCAGTTCATTTAGAAAACGCTTTTCATAGAACTTATGAGCAACTTCACTTACTGACCTTGTAAATCGATAGTTCACGGCTGCGCCAATCGCAATGCCAAGAATCGGAATGCCTTGAATCATTTTTTTTCGTAACATCATGAGAACAGTACCTTTAATGATTTGCTTCATCGGTCCCTGTAGCCAGTTAGCGTCAGCAATCCCCTCAGGTCCTTCATAAAAATAGGGGTGTGCCTGTTCCTGCTTTACCTCTTCCTCTAGTTCTCGCCAGGCTCGCTCTTGTAAACCTTTAGGAAGAGTGGCCATGTGAAAAACTTTAAGCGCTATCATCATTTCAGAAGGGTAATTGACAGGGTAACCATATGTCATTGCGATAAGCTGTACCGTTCGCAAGTTAATCGCGAGTACCGCGGGTAAATCAAGACCTAGTAACAGAAAACTCCCAGTACCCGTAAGTCCCCCTTGGGCTAACGAAACCATACGCTGACGAGCAATTTGTTGATCAGCAATGTAAACAAGCTGGTCAATAGATAAGTTTTTCATATCCTGAATTTGCTCAATTTCTGGATGGAACAAGCGCGCATCGGTTAACAGTCGATGACTAGCATCGACCTGTGACTGGGAATTTTGTATAAGCGAATGCATATGAAAAAGTATCGAGTCCATTACGGCATACAAACGTTTTTTTGCGTTAGAATCCAGCTGATTAAGCCGGTGGGTATAGTATTTCTGAAACGTTCGTTCGACGTCAGTTGCTTCATGTGCAAAGTGCACTTCTTCCCATAAATGGATGGAGGCCATTCTTTTCTGTTCTCTTTCAGTCCAAACCAATTGATATCGCTCCCTTCAACCCCTTTTTTATATTGTATCTTTTCCCTTCAAAAACTTCCAACAAAGGTGAAAGAACACAACAAAAAAAGAGCACCCTTCTCGGGTGCTCTTGATTTATTTAGAAAGTCGAACAGTATCTCGTGCAATCACAACTTCTTCATTTGTTGGGATAATCATGACTTTTACTGGTGAGTGAGGGTAATTAATGAAAGCTTCTTTCCCTCTCACCTTGTTTAGAGCTGGATCCCAATAAACGCCCATGAATTCAAGTCCACGTAACACTCGTGCACGAACGGCGTCACTATTTTCGCCGATTCCTGCTGTGAAAATAATTGCGTCTAATCCGGACATACGTGCAGCGTAAGATCCAATGTACTTGTGAATACGTGAAGTAAATACTTCCAGCGCAAGTTCAGCACGTTCATTTCCAGCTTCTGCTTTACTTGTGATATCGCGAAGATCACTTGAGAAACCAGATACACCAAGAAGACCACTTTTCTTATTCAACGTGTTCATAACCTCTTCTGCAGTTTGGCCAGTCTTTTCCATAATAAATGGAATTAAGGCAGGATCGATATTTCCAGAACGTGTTCCCATCGTCACACCAGCGAGTGGTGTAAAGCCCATGGAAGTATCGATTGACTTTCCGCCTTCAATTGCTGCAATACTTGCCCCGTTACCAAGGTGACAAGAAAGAAGACGTAGTTGATCAAGCGGACGACCAAGCATTTCTGCAGCGCGCTCTGAGACATACTGGTGAGAAGTTCCGTGAAACCCATACTTACGTACACCGTAGTCTTCATAATATTCATATGGCAAGCTATATAAGAACGATTGCTCCGGCATTGACTGGTGGAATGCTGTATCAAATACGGCTACAGATGGAACCTCTGGCAAGATCTCGCGGAACGCACGAATACCCACAAGGTTTGCAGGATTATGCAATGGAGCAAGCTCTGATACTTCCTCAATTCCAGCAAGGACTTCATCTGTGATCATAGCAGAATCGTTAAACTTCTCTCCACCATGTACAACACGGTGTCCAACACCTTCAATTTCATCGTAAGAAGAAATAATGGAGAAACTAATCAGCTTGTCCAATAGCATTTTAACTGCTACTGCATGATCAGGAATGTTTGTAATTTCTTCTTTCTTTTCACCGTTCACTTCTATTGTAAAAATGGCGTCATCAAGGCCGATTCTCTCCACGAGTCCTTTTGTGATAACAGTTTCTTCCGGCATATTTAAAAGTTGAAACTTCAACGAAGAACTACCGGCGTTGATTGCGATTATTTTCGCCATATGTGACAGCTCCTTTAATTCAGTAAAATTAAAATTAGAATACGACACGAAAATAGAAGGGTAAGCCCCTTCTATCTTTAGCACTCTTATTATTTAAACACCGACCACTACTTTATTCAAGGTGAAAACCGCTTACATCCAAGTATTCCGCCAATTCAGATTTGTAAACGTTTCACTTTTGTTAGGAAAGCTGTGAAAACCAGCCATTGATTTGTTGCATCATGTTTAACATCGCTTCACGATTTGAGAACGAAGGCAATTTCGCCATCATAACTTGCTTTGGCTTCAAAGTCTGTTCCCCTTTTTTCTGAGTAACAAGGATACTTTTCGCTTGCGATTCATTCGCAAACAGGCTAGTTGGTAATTGAATAATCCCATGTATAACCGAGCGGTCGTTCAGCAAATTTCTTACTTCCTTTGCACCATCATCACCGAAGAGGAAATTTGGAATCATTAAGAACAGCATGCCAGAGTCCTCCGTCATGTTTAAACTTTGTTCAATTAAAAGATGATGAACATAAGACATGCCTTCTGCTGCTTTTAATTCGTAATTCGCTGCTGCCTCTTCATGTGGATAATAACCAACTGGTAAATCGGTCACCACCGTGTTCACTTGAGGAATATAGAGTGGCTTCACACTATCCTGGTGTAGGAATTCAACCTGGTGTTTTTGCAAATTAGCATTTACAAATCCAAGGTGTAAAAGCAGATCGTCAGGTTCAGCACCGTACGCTTCAACGTTTTCCCCTTCCAATTGATTCAGGACGGAAGTTAGCAGGTTCCCTGTCCCAACAGCAGGATCTAAAATCTTCATGTGATCAAGATTTAGAACCTCTTTATATTTTTTCACAAGATAGCCAATTAAATGCGCAACACTATCGGGTGTCATCGCATGGTGAGGTTGAATACCTTTTTTCATTCCTTTAAGCAGAGCGAGTTGAATCCCTTTTCGTACTGTTTCTTGTTTCGCTCCGTCAAGACCGCATGAGTCATATAAATTTTTAAGACGTAAGATCGTATCAGCATCTAGTTCTTCTTGAAGGACTTTATTTTCAAATAAATTCAAACCTGTCTCGACAAGCGCTTCAAGATAAGAAATTTCTAGCTTATTTTGAATGACAAGTGTTGATTCATCTAACACGTTAAATAGATTTTCTACAGTTAATTCGGACATTAATTGACCTCCTATCAGTTCGTCCCTATTGTAAACAGTCTTGACTTCTTTCGCAACAATGGTGGATATGAAACCGCTAATGGATATCCCCTTCTCTTTAAATCATTGTACTCCCAGGAGATTTTAAACCGGTAAAAAAGGACTTCGATGAAAATCATCGAAGTCCTTTTGCAAAGGTTTAATCTGCTTGTTTTACAGCGTTTAAAGCTGCATCATAATCTGGATGGTTAGTCGCTTCACTTACATACTCTGTGTATACAACCTCACCTTTACTATTCACTACAAACACAGCTCTTGCTAGTAAGCGAAGTTCCTGCATCGCAACGCCGAACGCTTTACCAAAAGAAAGATCACGATGATCGGATAAGGTAATGGCATCCTCAATGCCAGTAGCACCACACCAGCGTTTTTGAGCAAATGGAAGATCTGCACTAATGGTTAATACATTGACGTTATCCAGCTTAGCTGCTTCCTCATTGAATTTACGTGTTTGTGCATCACAAACACCTGTATCAAGTGATGGAACGACACTTATAAGGCGGATACCCTGATAATCTTCAAGCGTCTTTTCAGATAAATCATTTGCTAGGACAGTAAACTCAGGAGCCTTATCACCAACTTTTACTTCTTCACCTAAAAGTGTCATTGGTGTTTCCTTAAATGTAATGTTAGCCATGTTCATACCTCCTTCATAATTGGTCGTATGTACGACTGATTTCATCATATAGGTGAAACCGCTAGATTTCAAGAAATCAGCAGTAGCAACATCAAAAAAAGCTACCTCATGAAAAAGTAGCTTAAAAATCGAGATCTTGCTTATGATCGTCCTGTCGCTGCTGACCTCGGAAGAGATGTTTTGATTGGGAGCTTTGTCTTGATGAACCAGACCCGTTCTGTTGGCTCTCGCTCTTCTTTCCATTTGAATTCTGGTTCATGTTCTGAAGAATACTTTGTACCTTTTCGATAGCTTGCGGTGCAAGGTCAAGTAGTCTTTCGTAAAGATGCGTCGTATTGTCAAGGTGAATCATTTTAATATCTCCAGCACTGACAATTAGAAAGGCAATGGGGGTAATGGAAACTCCGCCACCACTTCCACCGCCAAATGGTTCCCCTTTACTTTGCCCTTGCTGATTCGACTGTTGTTTTAACATAAATTCGCTACCACCAGCAGCAAAGCCAAATCCAACCTTTGAAACCGTCAATATGACACTCCCATCTGGAGTTTCGACCGGATCCCCAATAATCGTGTTTACATCGATCATGTCCTTCAAGTTCTCCATCGCCGTTTGCATTAACCCTTCAATTGGATGTTCAGGCATTTGTTTTCCTCCTTCACTTTCTAAACCGCTAAGCCTCCTGAAGCTTTCTCTGAGACTTCATCAATTTAATTACCGCGATCATAGCATGCCCCAGTTTAAACGTAATCATGCATCTCATATAGGTTTGAATTGTTTTCATTTCATAAATTGGCGTAACAATGAGCTGCGGCATTGTATGAAGGTTTGAGTAATGGGACAGAACCGCAAAAATCGCTACCTTTGCATTCAATACAAGCTCAGCAAAGACGGCTGTATTCGCAGCATTGCCCATTCCAAAATTGGTTTCCCATTGAATGTTTTTGAACCTTACTCTTTTCAAAAAAAATAAGAAAGACTTTCGAGAACGAAATGCTTTTTTAATAACCTGAATTAACTCTTTTGTTTCACCTTTAAACCCCTTTTCTCTCTCCTTCTTTTTTATCGTTTCTTCCCCATCTTCAAATAAATCAATTAGTGGAATAGTCGTTTCATAAACAACAAGTCCAAAAAGCGCTCTGACAGCTATCTGAAGTTCCTCCACCGTTGAAGAATGTTCCATAATCACCGTTACTCTTACAGTAGAAAAAACAATAAGAGGTAAGGATGCAATGATTAAGATTAAAAGAATAGCAGCGATCGCAATAATCACAACACATCTCTCTCCTTTTATTTTTTGCAAGAGTAGAAAAATTAGAGTATAAAATAAACCTGCCCAATACGGACAGGTTTATTCATCATGCATATATTTAATCTTCATGAATGACGCTTGTATCGGCAAACAAATCATGAATTCCCTGTTTCTTATTTGTAAAGGCCACTACGAGGAAACCTACAAATAAAATTGTCTTGCTAATAAAGCGCCCTATTCCTTCTCTAAAAATAACGGTTCCCCAAGTTAACTTTGTGTTTTTAAGTGATGCTACTTTTAGCCCGAAAAGCATTTTTCCTAGAGTCTGGGACAAAAATTTTGTCATCAATATAAAATACGCATAGTAAACGATACCGGTTAAAAATGCCTGTAAAGGTAAAATAGCTGGTTCTGTTCCAGGTAAATTAAACCCTCTTATTAGAGGTGTAATGAGAATGCCGTTCAAACTTGCTACCACAATAATGTCAATTAAATATGCCCAAAAACGCATCCAGAAGCCCGCAAAACGTTCGTGCTTTACTTCTGTGTCTATCGATGCGGGAGAGGCAGTCACACTCATTGTTTCATCCATTATGCCTGCCTCCTTATTCAGAATATAAATACATTAACTCAGGGGATTGTGGCGTTGATAGAAGCTGTTGAATGCCCAGTAAATCTTTATCTGGACCCATTAACTTAGCAGCTGTCATTTCAAACAACGAATTTAATCCAAGATTTTGCTTATATTGAACAACTTGTAGTTTATTATCACCAAGGTCTTTTTTCATGCCTTCAATCGTATCTTCTAAATTCCCCAGATCGTCTACTAGGTTTACTTCTTTCGCTTGTCTTCCATCGTAGATTCTACCATCGGCAAGTTCTCGCACTTTGCTTTCATCTAGTCCTCTGCCTTCACTCACGACTCGAACAAACTCATCGTAAGAATTATCAATCATTGATTGTAATATTTCTCGCTCTTCTTTAGTCATTTCACGGCTTGGTGACATAATATCTTTATGCGGGCCACTCTTAATCGTTTCCCACTTCACGCCCACTTTCTCAGCCAATTCTGCATAGTTCATTGATTGCATTATCACTCCAATTGAACCCGTGATGGTTGAAGGGCTTGCTACAATCTTATCTGTCGGAGCAGAAATGTAATAACCAGCAGAAGCTGTCATACTGCCCATTGAGGCATAGATCGGTTTATCTGTTTTCTCTTTAATCTCTAAAAGTTTATCATGAATTTCTTCACTTTCTACAACGCCACCACCTGGGGTATTCAGTCTTAAGATAATCCCTTTTACACTTTTATCTTCTGCAGCATGTTCTAAACGTTTCATGAACACATCATGATTGTAGCCTGCCTGAGGGAGAAAGCTAGTATTTGTTCCTGTATCTTGAATAACACCTTCCACATTAAGAACGGCGATTTTATTCGAGCTACTACCTTCTTCGATAACCGTCTCAGCAAATTGGTCTGATGTATTCATTTCCTCCTGCCATCCGCCAAATGCCAAACTTGAAACAAAGTTAAAGCCAAGTGACACGATGATGAGAACTACTGTAATTCCTAGTGCAATCCATCGTTTACCATTCATGATAAGCCTCCTCTATATCCTGATGCTCTCTTATGTACGATGAAACCGCCTGAGTGGTTTCATATTTTTGAGAATACCATACAAAATAAGGAAGCGCACTTCTTAAAAGCAACGAAACAAATTTAGGATCGCGATTGGAGATGGAGTCTTAAGCCAAATAATGATAAAGTAAAGAAGACTAACAGTTGGACAGGGAGGAATTCAGATGCCAAATCGAAGAAATTTGTTTTTTTTCTATAAACAGACAGAAGAAATTCAAGAGAAAGTAGAACCCTTAAAAACTCTTGCGGAAAAGAACGATTTTCATATAGTAGAAAATCCTGAAGAGGCAAGCATTATTGCTAGCATTGGAGGAGACGGTGCTTTCCTTCAAGCCGTTCGAAAAACAGGCTTTCGTGAAGATTGTCTCTATGTAGGTATTTCTACTGGAGAACTCGGATTTTATTGTGATTTCCACATTGATAACATACAGAATATGGTGGACGATATTTTATTAGAAGGTATTGAAGTTCGTCGCTATCCAACGATTGAAGTAAAAGTAAACAATGAATCCTCTTTCTTTTGCTTGAATGAATGTACAATTCGCTCGTCCATCATTAAGACACTTGCTATGGAAGTCTATGTAGAAGATTTTCATTTCGAAACATTTCGTGGAGACGGTCTCATTGTTTCCACACCAACGGGCAGTACGGCCTACAATAAATCCGTAAATGGTGCTGTGGTAGACCCCAAACTTGCTTGTATGCAAGTAAGTGAACTCGCTTCACTTAACAATAACCATTACCGCACGCTCGGCTCTCCATTTCTATTAAGTGATGAGAGAACGCTTACGCTTCAAGTGATCCAGGACGGAAACGACTATCCTGTTATCGGCATTGATAATGAAGCTATGAGCATTCAACACGCTAGAGAAATTCAAATTCACATTCCAGAAAAACGCATTAAAACGGTTAAGCTTAAAAACAATTCTTTTTGGCATAAAGTACAAAGAAGTTTCCTATAAACAAAAAGCGCCGCATCTCGCGGCGCTTTTCTCTTATATCATCCTTTTTCATACACAATTGTTTCATCAACAACCGTCATAACAGCATTTGTGTGAAGAATAAGATCTGGATCACATTGGAAGATATCTCGATCTAAAACAGTGAAATCCGCATCAAAGTTTTCCTTAATTAAACCTCTTTCACGTTCCCTTCCAATCGCAAAAGCACTTCCTTTTGTGAAAAGACAGACGCTCTCAAACACCGACAGCTTTTGTTCGGGATAATACCCATTATGTGTTTCATCAGAACGCTTACGTGTAACAGCAGCATGAATGCCCATCAATGGGTTAACTGGTTCAATTGGCGCATCTGATCCACCGGCAATGGGAACCCCACTTTCAAGAAGCGTTTTCCAAGCAAAAGAAAGACCCATCCTCTCTTCCCCAAGTCGTTCCATTACCCAAGGAAAATCGGAGGCCACAAACCTTGGCTGAATATCAAGAACAACTGAAAGCTGCTTTAATCGTGTCAATAAATCTTCACGCACTACTTGAGTATGGATGAGACGATCTCTTAAGCCGTATGGAACAGGGTACTGTTCAATGGCTTCAATTGCATACTCAAGCGCCAGGTCTCCAATAACATGAATGGCAACCGGCATATCATGAGCTCTTGCTTTCTTCACAAGTTCAGTAAGGCCTTCAATGCTATGAATGGCAACCCCAGACGTGTCAGGAGAATCATTGTATGGATGGCTTAGCAAAGCCGTACGTCCTCCAAGGGCCCCGTCAGCAAAAATTTTCATAGCCCCAAGCTCAACATAGTTGGTTCCATCTCCGAATCCAAGTCCTTGTTTGCGCATTTCTTCGATAACTTCATGATGAACAAGTAAATTTGCTCTAAATTTTCTTTGTCCATTAATGACATTCAGGAAGGTTTCATACGTTCGAGTAAAGCCACCATAATAATTTAAGTCTTCCGTATGACCACCTGTCACCCCTTGAGCTACAAGATCATCCACTGAACGCGAAAGTGCTTTTTCGAGAAATTCAATACTTACCTCTGGCATCGTATCCTTTACTAATTCCTGGGCACGGTCAAGTAAATATCCCGTCGCTCTACCATCATTGTCTCGTACAATAACGCCACCTTCGGGGTCTGGGGTTTCATCCGTAATTCCCGCAAGATGAAGGGCAATCGAGTTAGCAAGAATCGCATGCCGACATACCCTTGTTAACATCATTGGATGTTGAGGTGCAATTTCATCCAATTCGTCTCGATGAAATATTTTACGATCATGGAAGTTGTTTTCATTCCATCCTTCTCCGATGATCCATTCATTCGGCGCCGCCTCACTGACTTTAGTTATAAGAAGTCTTTTCATTTCTTCTGCGGAATCAGCTTCTGATAAATCAAGTCGAAGTAGCTTTTCTCCATGACCAATCATATGAAGATGACTATCTACAAAACCAGGAATCATGACATTACCTTTTAAATCATGTTGCGCTGTCAGTTCTTTTTCGAACATCGAAGTGAGTTCTGATTTAGACCCGACCTTTTTGACACGGCCATTTTCTGTATAGATAGCTTCTACTGTTTCATTTTCATGTTCAAGCGTATAAATCTTACCACCAAACCAAAGAGTTCCCACTGATGTTCTCCCCTTTATGCCAATTGTGAGCTTATTGTATCATTCCTATTATAAACTGTGAATCTTCTGGTTTTTCTTCAAACTCTTGGTTGATTTTTCAATCATGATACAATAAGAATAACTAAGAGAAAGAGTAAGACAATTGTTGAAGGTGAGGAAATCTCGTTGAAGAAGAAAATATTATTTACAGGCGGCGGCTCGGCCGGACACGTCACAGTTAATTTAGCTCTTATTCCACGTTTTTTAGAAGACGATTGGGATATCCATTATATCGGATCGGAAAAAGGGATTGAACGACAGCTCATTGAACCTGTTAAAGGTGTTACGTACCATCACGTGGCTACCGGTAAACTAAGAAGATACTTTGATTGGAATAACTTTAAAGATCCTTTTAAAGTAGTCAAAGGCGTTGGAGAAGCTTTCTCCATTATAAAACGAGAAAAACCTTCTGTTATCTTCTCGAAAGGTGGATTTGTTTCTGTCCCTGTTGTCATAGCAGGAAAAATGAACGGCGTACCTGTCATTATTCATGAATCTGATTTAACGCCTGGTCTTGCCAATAAAGTCGCGATTCCTTTCGCATCAAAAGTGTGCACCACTTTCCCGGAAACGGTCAAACATCTTCCTGAAAATAAAGCCGAATATATTGGAGCTGTCGTGCGAGACGAATTAAAAAGCGGGGACCGATCAAAAGGACTTTCCTTCGCTGAATTTAGTGGAACAAAGCCAGTTATGCTCATAATGGGGGGGAGTCTTGGAGCCAAGCGAATTAACGAAGCCGTTCGCCACCAGCTTGATCAGTTGCTACAAACATTCGATATCCTTCACCTTACCGGTAAAGGCCAGGTCGATGAAACGCTACAAATGAAAGGTTACAAGCAATTTGAATATGTCACAGATGAGCTCCCTGACTTGTTAGCAATGGCTGACTTAATTGTTTCGAGAGCTGGATCTAACTCCATCTTTGAGTTTCTTGCATTAAAGAAACCAATGTTACTCATTCCTTTATCAAGAGCAGCAAGTCGAGGAGACCAAATCTTAAATGCGCAATCATTTCAGAAATCAGGCTATGCGAACGTTTTGTTAGAAGAAGATTTAACTGACACTTCTTTTTTAAGATTAGTACGCGAAACCTACGAAAAGCGCTCAACTTACTTAAAAGCAATGGAACAGGACAATGCGGGGGATCAAGCAAATAAAATCGAAGCATTAATTAAGAGCCACGCAAAATAAGAAGAAGAGGACCGATAACCGGTCCTCTTCTTCTCTTATCTAAAAGATCTTATTCAATACTCTTTCTTATGACGCACCCTGCGTTTCTTTTTGGCGAAGTTCAATTCTTCTTATCTTTCCAGACGTTGTCTTAGGAAGTTCTTCGATAAATTCAATTTTACGAGGGTATTTATATGGAGCCGTCAACGCTTTTACATGATCTTGAAGCTCTCGAGTTAGCGCATCTCCTGCCTGACTGGCATCTTTTAATACAACGTAAGCTTTGACGATATTTCCTCTTACTTCATCTGGACTTGCTACAACAGCGCATTCTTGAACGACTGGATGTTTCACGAGAGCATCTTCTACTTCAAAAGGTCCAATCGTATAGCCGGAACTAATGATAATGTCATCACCTCTGCCCTCAAACCAGAAATAACCATCTTCATCTTTAGATGCCTTATCCCCTGTTAAATAATAATCTCCTCTATATGCCATCTGTGTGCGCTCTTGATCTTGATAGTACTTTTTGAAGAGAGCTGGCACATCTTTATGCACGGCAATATCTCCAACTTCCCCAACTTGAACAGGTTGTCCCTCTTCATTGATAATTTCTACCTGGTTTCCTGGCGTTGGTTTCCCCATCGACCCTGGTTTCACTTTCATCCCTTTTAGAATGCCAACAAGCAACGTATTTTCCGTTTGACCGTAGCCGTCTCTTACATCGATTTGGAAATGCTTTCTGAACGTATCAATCACTTCCCGGTTAAGTGGCTCTCCGGCTGACACTGCACTTCGGAGCGCAGGTAGCTTAAAGCGTTCCAAACCATCTACTTTGGCCATTAATCGGTATTCTGTTGGGGTACAACATAGAACATTAATGTCATATTTAGAAAGAAAACCTAAATACGCTTCAGGATCAAACTTACCACTGTATAAGAACCCAGTAGCTCCACTACCTAAAGTAGCAACAAATGGGCTCCATATCCACTTTTGCCAGCCAGGTCCGGCGGTTGCCCATACATGATCCCCTTCCTGAATATCAAGCCAGGACGAAGAAGAAGTTCTTAGGTGAGCATAGGCCCATCCATGACTATGAACCACTCCTTTAGGATTGCCGGTTGTACCTGAGGTATAGGAAAGAAATGCCATATCATCACGTAATGTTTTCACACCTTCAAAAGAAGCGCTTTCATTTTCGGATTTCTGAAGTAAGGAAATCCATCCTTCCGCCTTCTCTCCTACACTAAACTTATATTTTAATGAGGGGGCTTCGGCTTCTACACCTGCAAATGCTTCAGTCAACTGTGATTCACAGATAACTGCCTTCGCTTCTGAATGATTGATTCGATAGACTAAATCCTTCTTTCGCAACATCTCCGAGGAGGGAATAACAACAAGACCAGCTTTTAGACAGGCAATGTAGACAGCGTATGTATCAATTAGTCTAGGCATCATAATGAGAACGCGATCTTGTGGTGCTAACCCTTCACTTGTTAAAGCGCCAGCCATGCGGTTCGCCTTTTCAAATAAACGCTTGTATGTGATTTCCTGCTCATGACCTTGATCGCTTCGCCATTTTAAAGCAACCTTGTCTTCGTTAGAAACGAAGCGCTCCATTTCACTTGTTAAATTATAATATTCTGGTGCAATTAAGTCTTGCATAGTATGCCTCCTCTATTATGTAATAGTTATATTATACACAAAAGTACGAAAGTTTTGAATCCATTCATATGAAACGGAATTGACAACTCGCTATGACTTCACCAAGAATGAACAAACCGAAAAAGAGGAAGATGCAGGTGCATCTTCCTCCGAGCCAATTTATTCAATTATTTGGAGTATCCTCCAAACTGCTGTTCAGACTGCTGTACAAGACGCTTTGTGATCTCGCCACCAACAGAACCATTTGAACGTGAAGTTGAATCAGGACCAAGATTCACGCCAAATTCAGATGCAATTTCATATTTCATTTGATCTAAAGCTTGCTGTACACCAGGTACCACAAGTTTGTTTGAGCTGTTATTTGCCATGAGTTATTCACCTCCTTGCCAATATCATGTGATAGACAAGTGGGTGTTATCCACATTAACTTATGGCAGTGTGGTCAAATGCTGGAAGTCTACAGCAACTCACTAAAGGAATCGTCTTTTTCTTTAATGATGATTGTTTCTACTCCATTTACCGCTTCCTCGACAAGTTCATCTACCGGTAAGTATTGTTCAAATTTATTAGCGTGCTCACGTTTAGGTTTTGTTTTTGGCGCTTCAGGTAAAAATACCGTACAACAATCTTCATATGGACGAATGGAGATATCATACAAATCAATCGCTCTTGAAATTTTCATGATTTCAATTTTATCCATTGAAATAAGAGGTCTTAAAACAGGATAGTTCGTTACTTCATTAATGGTATTCATACTCTGAATTGTTTGACTCGCAACCTGTCCGAGGCTTTCTCCTGTTGCAATAGCAAGAGCATTATTATTTTCAGCAAGCTTTTCAGTAATCCGCATCATCATTCTTCTCATAATCGTCATACTGTAGTTATCTGGCATTTCTTTTTGAATGGCTTTTTGGGTATTGGTAAATGGCACAACATGAAGTCGAATGTCGCCACCATAGCGAGAAAGAACTTTAACAAGATCCTCCACTTTCTGTCTTGAACGTTCGCTCGTAAAGGGGGGACTATGAAAATGTACAGCCTCCACTTTTACGCCTCGTTTCATTGTAAGATAGCCTGCGACAGGGCTATCAATACCACCGGATAACATTAACATGACCTTATTCTCTTGCACAGTAGGTAGACCCCCTGCACCTTCAGAATTGTTGCAACTTAGATAAGTGCCGTCCTGCTTCACTTCTACTTTCAATTCCATATCAGGATTGTGGACGTCCACAGTCAATTTCTCTGTGTGACTAAGTACATATCCACCTATATCTCGGTTCATATCCTGGGAACGGTGTGGAAACTGTTTGAAAGGTCTTCTAACCGTAACCTTAAATGTCATGCTCGCGTTGCCCATTTGATCTTTTACTAGCTGTAATGCTTTTTCTTTAATTAAGTTTAGGTCGTGTTCTGTTTTAATGGCAATACTTAAAGAATGAATTCCAAAAATTGTTTTAAGTTTCTTTAGAATTGGTTCTGGGTCTTCACCATTAAGTTTTACAATCATCCGATCAAAAGATTGATGTACTTCAATTGCCGGGTAATCTGACAATACTTGCTTCACTCTTTTTTTCAAAGATGTAATAAAGCCTTTTCTGTTTTTTCCTTTTAGAGAAATTTCACCGTAGCGAAGAATGATATGATCATACATAGCGATTACCTCATTATTTGTTTTAGTTTTGGTACTGCCGTTTTCAATTCTTTAAGAAACAGGTCGATTTGATCTTTTGTCGTTTCAAATGAAAGACTAATTCGAATGGCAGATTTTGCTCGTATTTCGGATAGACCAGCCGCTGTTAAGACATGGCTTGCTTCGGCGGTTTTTGATGAACACGCTGAACGTGTCGAAACATAAATATCTTTTTCCTCGAGGGTATGAATGAGTACTTCTGGTTTAACACCGGGGACGGAAAAATTCACGATATGCGGTGCACCAAAGAGAGTACTATTTAACTCGACTCCATCTACTTTTGATAGATCTTCAAACAATTCCCTTCTTAGCATTTCTAGTGTGTCTTTATGAACTTTTGCTTTATTTAAATACAAGCGAAGCGCCTTTGCCATTGCAACAATACCTGGACCATTTTCCGTTCCTGAACGAATCTCCTGTTCCTGCCCTCCACCTGAGAGGAGTGGAAATAAGACAAGTTTCTCTCGCTTAATGAGTAAACCATTGCCTTTTAACCCGTGAAACTTATGGGCTGAGTATGAAACTAAGTCAGCATTAACGCCATCGAAATCGAGCGGAATTTTTCCAATACCTTGGACATCATCAATGTGAAAAAGCGCACGTGATTTCTGCTTTATTACCTGTCCGATCTCTTTAATCGGTTGAATCGATCCTAACTCATTATTCACATGCATAATCGAAACAAGAATCGTATCGGAAGTAAGTGCAGCTTCTAGCTCGTCTAAAGAAATCTTCCCCTCTTGATCAACAGCTAGGTAAGTTACTTTAAACCCAAGTGATTCCAGTTGTCGAAATGCCTCTAAGGTAGACGCGTGCTCAATACTGCTAGTGATCAGATGTTTCCCCTGATTCAAATACTGTAACGCTGTCCCTTTAATTGCGAGGTTATTACTTTCAGTTCCACCCGATGTAAAGATGATTTCATTTATTTTAACATGCAACAAATCTGCAATGCTTGACCTTGCTTGACGAAGAAGTCTTTCCGCCTCCCCCCCTTTTCGATGAAGAGAAGAAGGATTTGCAAAGAACTTTTCAGAAGCTGTGCGAAAAGCAACAAGTGCTTCTTCATAAGGTTTCGTAGTAGCACTATTATCCAAATAAATCATATTATGACACCTTCAGTCATCTTTTATTTCCAACTAATAATCCTACCATAGGTTATAGCAATTACCAAATCAATTATTCCAACTTAAGGAGAGAGAATTCGTTTATTTGCAAGGCGTTCTGCCATGGGGGATATTACCAAAACATTGTTATCCCCTATATTAAAAGGAGATAAATAGTCAGAATAATTAATCATTCATAGAAACGTTATGATTCACCGCCTAATTGTGTTAATATGAAGTCCGAAAATTAGGACATGTTAAACAGTTGATTCAGGAGGCCATTATGAAACTAAAATTATCTAATAAGGACATATTCACAATTGGATTAATGCTATTTGCGCTTTTCTTGGGAGCGGGAAATATGATCTTCCCTCCAGCGCTTGGACACTCTGCAGGTGAAAACGTTTGGACGGCGACAGCTGGATTTCTTATTACAGGCGTAGGACTCCCTCTTCTTGGCGTAACAGCAATTGGATTAACAGGAGGAAGCTTGAGAGATATCGCTTCTAAAGTCCACCCACTTTTTGGACTTATATTTACGGCGGTTCTCTATCTGGCAATCGGCCCATTCTTTGGCATACCACGTACTGGAACGGTTGCTTTCGAAATTGGGATTGTTCCATTTCTAAATGAATCAACAAATGTAAATGGCCTGCCGTTGTTTCTCTATACGCTTATCTTTTTTGGATTAACATTCTGGTTGTCATTAAACCCTACTCGATTAGTAGACCGCGTTGGAAAAATACTTACTCCACTGTTGATTTTAGTACTAGGTAGTTTAATTATCGGAGCATTTATTAATCCTCCTGGGCCTTTATCAACGCCTTCACCCAACTATGAAAGCGGCGTTTTCTTTAAAGGTTTTATTGAAGGATATCTTACGATGGACGCAATTGCAGCTCTTGTATTCGGGATTGTCGTCATACAAGCAGTTAACGCAAAAGGAATCTCTGATCGTAAAACCGTTTCAATTGCTGTTCTTAAAGCTGGCATTTTGGCAGCAATTGGATTAACAGCGATTTATCTTTCATTGGCGTACATCGGTGCAACAAGTACATCCCTTGTCGGCTCTGCGAATAATGGAGGAGAAATTTTATCCAGCATTGCAAGCTACCTATTTGGTACATTCGGAACCCTTTTACTCGGCGCGGCAATTACCTTCGCCTGTTTAACAACATCAGTTGGTCTCGTAACAGCGTGCGGAGAATATTTTTCTAAAACGTATTCAAAACTTTCTTATAAAACAGTCATTTTAATCGTTACTCTATTTAGTACATTGGTCGCTAATCTCGGTCTCACACAGCTAATTACATTTACTTTGCCTGTTCTGATCGCCATTTATCCGATCGCCATTGTCTTAATTTTCCTCACATTTATTAATAATGTCCTTCCTCTTCACCACTATGTGTATAGGGGAGCAATAATCTTAACAATCTTCATAAGTGTCCCAAATGCTCTAGAAGGAGCGGGGATTGTTCTACCAGGTATGGGAATGATGGCATCGTTACCTCTTTATAGTGAAGGCGTTGGGTGGATTATTCCAGCTCTTGTGGGAGCTGGAATTGGACTTCTACTCTCTAAAACAGGTAGCAGAAAATCGTAATTCAAAAACGCAGGCAAAGTTGCCTGCGTTTTTTCGTTGTTATTTATATAAGTGAAGCTAAAAAAAAGCTCTCCTCGAAAGGAGAGCTAAGATTTCACAGGTTCTCTTACATCTTCTTTGAGAGATTGAAGTACCTGTGGGTCTACTTTTTCAATGGCTGCTTCCGCAGTGGAAAGTGCATCATCATATTCATATTTCCTAAAGTGATCTTCTGCTTTTTGGAGCAATTCATCCACACTTCGATATTTTCCACGATAACGATTTCCAAACTGGATTAATCGTTCCGTTAAAACAGCGTCTTCCACAAGCTTCTTCGTAATTTCTGTGCTATGTTCAACTGCACGTTCTGCGTCGCTTAGCACTTCGTTAATTTGATAAATATCAAGCGGGACATCTGAAAGACGTTCGCTTAATTCAATAATGATATCCTCTGCTAATTCATAACCATCGAGATAGGATTCAGGAATGCCTGGTAAATTACTTAATTTCATCATCCTTCTCGACTCAATTAACTTCCGCTTCAAGTCTTTGATCGTCTCAAGTGCTTTCAATTCATCTCGCCTAAGCATATGCAAGTTTTCTTTCTGAATTTGCATTTCGTGATCGATCGTTGCAAGATCTTGTTTCAGGGAGAGCACTGTTTCAGCTAGTGTCGTATATGCCTGCTGATTGCCTTCCACCGCTTCCTGAACGGCATTAAATCGAATATGCATATCTGAAATTTTCATTTCAATATCTTTTACCATATTTAGTTCTTGTTCCTCTAACCGATAGCTTAGTTGAACCACATTCGTTTCTTCCTGTAAATCTTGAAGGTGTGAATTGGTTTTGAACAACTCATGCTCTAATTCTTCTACCTTCTCAGTAACAAGATGCCTTGCATCAACCTCAGATTCTAATTGGTCATAAAGACCTTCAATGCTTCTTCGTACTGTATCGATTTCTGATTTCATGTTTTCGACTTCAGTTTTCTCAATCGATGATTCCCACCGAATTAGATCTGACTCTACCTGATCAATATGATCCTGAATTTCTAAGTGATCAAGAACATACCCTTCAGATGCCATTGCAGCAGTTCCATCTTCAAGTTCCTTTAATTGAGAAGGTATTTGCGTATGAACTAGGGCAATCAATTCTGGCGTTATAGCGATTTTATCCTGAACGGCCGTTAATCGCTCTTGAATGTCGATTAACACGCTTCTTGCCTCAAGATAGTTTCCTTCTTCTGTCAACTGTTCATAATGTTTAAGGTTCTGTTTCAGCTCTTCAAGCTCTGTATCAAGGGTTGGAAAAGCTTTTCCAAGAGAACGATTCTGCGACAGAAGACGCTGTTTTGCTTCTCTAAATAATTCTTGTACCGAGATGATATCCGTTCGGTTTTGTTCTTCGCTTGAAACTAATTCATTAATATCTTCCAACATCAATTCAATTCGCTTCTCGATTTGCTCTAACCGTTCATGAGTTTCAACGAGTGTAGCTTTTGCTTTACGAAAACGATATTTCTCAGCAGCTTCTTCTGTATCCATAAGCTGTTCTTCTAGATTAGGAAGTTTAACTGCAACGATTTCGTCCCACTCTTCCCGCCACTTTTCAAATTTCTCTTCCGTTTGACCTGACATCGTTAATCCCTTCACTTTCGAGATCTCATCAGTTACAGGTCTATTCAAAATATCAATCTTCCATTCTTCTAGTCGATCGATTTCATTGTATATTTTCCTTCTAGCAAAAGTGCCATATAATATGACGGCAATTAGTAAAATAATCGCAATGACAATATACTCCAACGGAAGCACCCCTTCTTCCACATCATCAATTTATGTATGCATGCTCATTAAGCAGTCTAAATCATCAGATATAGATCGTTTGTAAACAAATATGTAGGAAATTCATTAATGTTTTTATGATACCATGTAATTACCTCTTTGACTAAATAAATTCAATATTCGACATCTAAAATCCTTGATTATATTATAAACTTTTTCATTTTTTGAAAGAAGGTGCTTTAGAATGAGTATTTCATATGATGGTCACATCCACTCTCCTTTCTGTCCACATGGTTCCACCGACCAATTAGAAGAGTATGTAGAAGCAGCACTTCAAGCAGGTTATAAAGGAATGACCTTTACAGAACACGCTCCTCTACCAAAAAGATTCATTGATCCAGTCCCAAATAAGGACAGCGGAATGGAATGGGAAGTTGTCCATAGCTATTTTAATTCCATTCAACAACTGAAGGAAAAGTATAGGGGCTTAATTGAAATTAATAGCGGACTTGAAGTCGATTATGTTGAAGGGTATGAGGAAGATACAAAACAATTACTCGATTCGATTGGCCCATATTTAGATGATGCTATTCTTTCTGTCCACTTTATTAAACAAGGCGATGAATATACCTGTGTTGACTATAGTCCTGAAACCTTTAATGACTTGGTTCACTCGCTGGGATCGATTGAGACGGTTCATAAAAAATATTATGAAACTGTATTAAAGTCCGTTTACTCAAATTTAGGAAATTTCAAACCTACACGAATGGGTCATATCACTCTCGTCAATAAATTCCAAAAAAAATATCCATTTAAAAATGAATTTAATACAGAAATCACAAGTATCCTTGATGCGATTAAGGAGATGGGCTATTCCCTAGACTATAATGGTGCCGGAACAGTAAAGCCACTTTGCGGCGAACCTTATCCAAGCGATCAAGTCGTTCAAGAAGCGTTAAAACGAGAAATCCCTCTCGTCTATGGCTCTGATGCCCATAGTGCAAAAGGGATTGGTCAGGGAGCAGATCGGCTGATCACTCATTTGCTCCAAAAGCCAAATATATTCAACCATTCATAACAAGCGGGCGCTCGTCCCACTTCTTGTCCTTACAAACAGTTAATTGAATCCATTCATTTAACTGTTTGTTATATTTTTCAATAAAATAACGTTCATTTGGTTGAATGTGATGCACTTCAAGAATATATTGAGGATGTAAAAAAGGCATCGAAAGCATCCCTTTCATTTGCATCACAAGGTAATCAATTGGTTGAGGTCGAAATTCCTTTCTTGCAAAACCCACTTCAAAAATCCTCGTGAAATAATACTTTTCTTTCGAAAGATAAGTGGTCATGATTTCACGAACAAGAACAGAATCGAAAGTAATTTCTCGGTGTACAAATCGAGCTAATTGTCTATTCAAGTATTGATATTCCATCACGCGGTGAATTGCTTCAATTAAACAGGACTTCGCCGAACGCCCCTCAAGTTGTTGATAAGCCATTTCGATCTCACTTACGTACCCCTCTAGAAAAGAAGTCATCAAAAACTCTGCTAATCCCTTTTTTCCATTAAAATAATAAGAGATCAATGCAACGTTCACATCAGCTTTACTCGCAATATCACGAACTGAAGTACCGTGAAATCCTTTCGTATTAAAGAGTTGAATGGCGGCCTGGATGACACTTCGCTTCGATGCTGTATCTCGATCCTGTTTCATTAGGAACCACCTCCAAAGAGTTCGATCATAACTAATTGATTCGTTAATACTCCGTCTATCCCTTTAATTATCGTACGACAAAATATGTGTATTAATCAGCAAAATTTGATATGATATTCATAATTTCGAGTTAAGGAAGAGGTGTTTTGACATGTTTGAAGTCGAATCCTATTCAGGGAAGAGAGAAAAAGACTATCAAATGGTAATTAAACAATTAAGAGCGTTGCTTGATGGCGAAACGAACCAGCTTGCTAATCTTGCAAATGCTTCTGCTTTACTAAATCAGTTTTTATCAGATGTGAACTGGGTTGGTTTTTATTTATATGAAAAAGAATCCGATCAACTTGTTTTAGGCCCGTTCCAGGGACTACCTGCTTGTGTCAGAATTCAAAATGGAAAAGGCGTATGCGGTACAGCCTCCAAAGAAGGCAAAACCATGAGAATTGAAAATGTTCATGAGTTCCCTGGACATATCGCCTGTGATGCCGCATCTCAATCCGAAATAGTTGTACCTATGTTTTCTAATGATACCCTTCTTGGAGTTCTTGATATCGACAGCCCTAAAGTGGGGCGCTTTGATGAAGTAGATCAAGAGTATTTAGAAAAATTCACTGTAGCATTGCAAGATTACCTCTAAAAGGAAGTTTATATCCATTTACAAAAACCTCCAAATTAACAAACGTCCGTTGAGGAATATTCCAACGGACGTTTGTTTTTATCTTTCAAGCGCTTGCTCGATATCCTCCCAAATGTCTTCCCATGCTTCAAGTCCAATCGAAAGACGAATGAGCGATTCACTAATTCCCATTCTTTTCCTCTCTTCTTCAGGAACAACTGCGTGTGTCATTGTGGCCGGATGCTGAATTAACGTTTCTGCATCACCAAGACTAACCGCAATTTTAATCATTCTTAGGTGATTCATAAAATTTTGCGCTTCCTGTTTACCACCATTTATTTCAAAGCTTATTAATCCACCCGGGCTTTTCATCTGCTTTTGTGCAATCAAAAAAGAAGGTGATTCTTCTTGCCCTGGATACATCACGTTAGTTACTGCCGAATGTTCATTCAACTTTTCGACTACGCTTCTAGCATTCGCGCAGTGACGATCCATCCGGATAGGGAGAGTCTTTAATCCTCGAAGAAGCAACCATGCATCAAAAGGAGAAAGAATGCCTCCGATATCTTTTTGCGTACTCTTTGCAATTGAAGTAATCGTCCCTTGATCACTCACGACAAGTCCTGCTACTACATCACCATGGCCTCCAATGTATTTGGTAGCACTGTGTAAAACAATATCACATCCAAATTCCAATGGCCGTTGTAAATAGGGTGTTGAAAATGTGTTATCTACCACTACCTTAATTCCTTTCTCCTTTGCAACAGAAGAAATCATTTCTAAGTCAATTAATTTGAGTGTTGGATTAATGGGTGTCTCTATATAAATCACTTTCGTATTCGAACGGATTGCCTGTTGGATTTGTTCCATTGAATCGAGCGGAAGCAAGTCATGCTCGATCCCAAACTTTTCTTCTATCATTTTAAGTAAGCCAAATGTACAGCCATACACACCTTCAGAGCAAAGAATATGGTCCCCTGACTTCACAAGATGCATAAGAACCGCGGATACAGCTGCCATGCCTGAACCAAAAGCTAATCCTGCCTCCGCATTCTCAAGAGAAGCAATTCGCTCTTCCAACATTCGAACAGTAGGATTACCTAATCTAGAATAAATGTATCCAGGCTCCTCACCAGCAAACCTTTTTTCACCTGCTTCAGCTGTTTCAAATGTAAAAGTGGATGTTTGGTAGATCGGTGATGCCAGACTATTGTGATGTGATTTTGATTCGTATCCATCATGTATTGTTTTTGTTTCAAAGCGATGCTTTCCTTTCAAAGTCATAACCCCCTGTTATAAAATCGCACATTACACTTTCATTGTAAGCGTTTTCAATTATAAGGTGAAGAGGTATTTATTATTACTACAGTCCGTGCCAGTTCTTCATGTTCATTTAATTTCTACTAAAGTTGACATCTTTAACTGAAAGAGTTACAATTGCATTTGTGTAAAATAAGAATGGGCAGCAGCGTGACGGGCTGCGATTTCATTGTGTTCCTTTTAATAGGTACGCCGCGTACCCTCCGGCTGTCGAGGTGAAGGCGTGTGAAAACACAATGTGCGCAAACCGGAATCACGACACTGTTTTTATTTTATACCAATAATAATGGTATAAAGGAGGAGCTAATTATGGCTCGTTATACAGGACCAAGTTGGAAAATTTCTCGTCGTCTTGGTATTTCTCTAAGTGGAACAGGTAAAGAATTGGAAAAGCGTCCTTACGCTCCAGGTCAACACGGACCTAACCAGCGTAGAAAGCTTTCTGAATATGGACTTCAGCTTCAAGAGAAGCAAAAGCTTCGTCACATGTACGGCATGACTGAGCGTCAATTCCGTCGTCTTTTCGATGATGCTGGTAAAATGAAAGGTGTTCACGGTGAGAACTTCATGATTCTTCTTGAAGCTCGTCTTGACAACCTTGTTTATCGTTTGGGTCTAGCTCGTACTCGCCGTCAGGCTCGTCAGCTAGTTAACCATGGCCACATCACTGTCGATGGCAAACGCGTTGATATCCCTTCTTATCGCGTAGCGACTGGTCAAGTGATCAGCGTTCGTGAGAAGTCAAACAACCTTGACATCATCAAAGAAGCAATCGAAGTAAACAACTTCGTTCCAGAATACCTTACTTTCGATGCAGACAAGCTTGAAGGTACGTTCTCTCGTCTTCCTGAGCGTTCTGAACTTCCTGCTGAAATCACTGAAGCTCTTATCGTTGAGTACTACTCTCGTTAAGCTGTTTCAAAAAACCCCGGAATTTATTCCGGGGTTTTTCTTATGTCAACTGATCAATTAAAGATAACAAAAAGACGCTCAAACTTTGAGCGTCTTCTCTTTACAGATTAATAAGTAAGAAGGAAATATTTCTTTTTCCCTCTTCGAATAATCACGTACTGATTTTCTATTTGATCGTTTTCTGAAATCACTTTGTCCATTTCCTGACAGCGTTCACCATTAATATAAACAGCGCCATTCTTCACGTCTTCTCTTGCCTGACGCTTAGAAGATGAAATTCCTGCTTCGACTAATAAATCAATAAGCCCCTTTTCACGATCTTCTACATGATATGAAGGAACGTCTTTAAAGCCTAAACGGATTTCATCTGCTGTTAATTGCTTAATATCTCCACTGAAAAGAGCTTCCGAAATATTAATTGCCTGTTGAAGCTTATCTTCTCCATGCACAAGCTTCGTTACGTTTTCAGCTAGCGTACGATGCGCTTCTCTTTTTTCTGGTGCTTCTAAATGCTTCTTTTCAATCTCTTTAATTTCGTCAATGCTTAAGAACGTAAAGTAATAAAGAAACTTCACTACATCGCGGTCATCTGTATTAATCCAAAATTGATAGAACTCATATGGAGAAGTTTTATCAGCATCTAACCAGATCGCGCCACCTTCAGATTTACCAAATTTTGATCCATCACTTTTCGTCACAAGCGGGAAGGTTGCACCAAAAGCTTTCGAAGATTCTTCACTTCCTTCTTCTTTACGAATCAATTCAAGACCAGCTGTAATATTTCCCCACTGATCACTGCCTCCAATTTGCAGGCGACAATTCTCTTTCCGATACAGTTGAAGGAAGTCATACGATTGTAGAATCATGTACGTAAACTCAGTAAATGAAATCCCGGCTTCAAGTCGTGACGTTACTGAATCTTTTGCAAGCATGTAGTTTAGACCAAAGTTCTTACCTACATCGCGAAGAAATGGGATAACGTTCAATTCGCCGATCCAGTCATAGTTGTTTACAGCTTTGGCAGCATTCGCTTCTGTTTCGAAATCTAAAAAACGTGCAAGCTGCCCCTGTAATTTGTTTGTCCATTCCTTTACGATATCCTCGGAATTTAAAGTACGTTCATTCGAGCGGCCACTAGGATCACCAATAAGGCCCGTTGCCCCACCAACAAGTGCAATCGGCGTATGACCAGCAAGTTGAAATCTACGAAGTGCCAGTACTGGCAAAAGATGACCAATATGAAGACTATCCGCTGTTGGATCAAAACCTGAATAAAGAGCAATTCGATTTTCATTAAGCTCTTTTTCTAATCCTTCTCGATCTGTTACCTGGTTCAATAGACCCCTTGCTTCTAATTCATCTAAAATGTGCATGTCATCGACTCCCTTTGTTAATCGTGTAGTATTTCCGTTTAATACAGTTATTAAAACACAAAAAAACCCATCCCTAAAAAGGGACGAGTTTGATCGCGGTACCACCCTTGTTGAAGAAAACAGGTTTCTTCCACTCAGTCAGGATAACGGCCTGAACCGTCTAATGCTACGCAGACATTGTCTTTCCCATTAGATGCTCATGGAGGTAATTCGCATTTTCCTTTATACTGGTTCTCACCGACCACCAGCTCTCTGAAAAAGGGAGAAAAAAGCTACTTCATCCAATCACGGCATGTCGTTCATTAAAAAACGCTATTTAAATTAATATCACAAACCAAAAACCATGTCAATTCTAAGCTAACTGAACTTCCTACCAGTTTATACAAATCTCGACGACATATGCTATAATAAATAGGATTAATTTGAGGGGGTATAGGAATGCGAGAGCTTTTTTCTACTATCAGGCAGAAGTGGAACGCGTTCATTGATAGATTACAAGAATACAACATTTTAACCGGCTCCAGAATCGCCTATAAAGTCGTTTGGAATCTTTTTCTTATCTTTATAGTGCTTGGTCTAATGGGCGCCTTTTTCGCCGGTGGTGTTGGTGCGGGGTATTTTGCATCGCTTGTAAAAGATGAACCGATTCGCTCTTACGATGAGATGAAGAATGACGTTTATAACTACGAAGAAACCAGTGAAGTCTATTTTGCTGGAGACGTACTTCTTGGAAACTTCCGCTCAGATATTGAGCGAAAAGAAGTTGAGTTAAAAGACGTTTCTCCTCTTCTACAGAAGGCGGTCATTTCCACAGAAGATGAATATTTTTATGATCATGACGGTATTGTTCCAAAAGCAATTGGACGAGCCGTACTTCAAGAAGTCACGAATTCAGATGATCGCAGTGGTGGGAGTACACTGACCCAGCAGCTCGTAAAAAATCAAATCTTAACAAGAGAAGTTTCATTTGAACGAAAAGCAAAAGAAATGTTGCTCGCGCTTCGACTAGAAAACTTTTTTAATAAAGATGAAATTCTTGAAGCGTATCTTAACATTGTTCCTTATGGACGAAACGCATCGGGTAATAATATTGCTGGGGTTCAAGCCGCGTCACAGGGCATATTTGGCGTCAATGCAAGTGATTTAAACTTGCCACAAGCTGCCTTTATTGCAGGTATTCCCAAAAACCCTTATACATACACCCCATTTACAAATTCGGGTGAGGTAAAAGAAGATCTTTCAGCCGGAATTGAACGGATGGAATTCGTGTTATACCGCA
This sequence comes from Guptibacillus hwajinpoensis, assembly GCF_020524165.1. GTDB lineage: Bacteria > Bacillota > Bacilli > Bacillales > Guptibacillaceae > Guptibacillus > Guptibacillus hwajinpoensis_D. Next base: position 565,841 of record NZ_JAIVKU010000003.1, on the reverse strand, counting down.
TGTATCAAGAAGAAACGATTACCGAAGATGAGTACAACAAGGCGCTAGAATATGATATTGAAAAAAACCTGGCGGACTCTTCACCTTCACCAGTTGAAAAGTATCCATATCTTACCTTTGAAATTGAAGATCGTGCGAAACGCGTTCTTGCTCAGCAGATTGCTGATGAAGAAGGATATGATGGAGAGAAGCTTGCGAAGAGTGTTGACTATTACAACCAAATAACTTATGACGCTAACGTTACTGGAAGATCTGCAACAGAAATAGCTAAGAAAATGGATTTGAAATGGGAAGAAGTTCAAGAAAACTCTGATGTATTTCTCGAATTTATGAGCAATGCAGAGAAAGAACTTCGAAAAAATGGATACAAAATTTACACAACAATTGACAAAGATATTTATGAATCTATGAATACTGCTCGGGATAAAGTCTTAGAAAACGGAAGTTACTTCCAAAGTTCTAAAACAATTTCTGTGCAAAATTCCGAGACAGGGGAACTTGAAAATAAAGAGTTTCCAATGCAAGTAGGTAGTATCTTAATCGAAAATAAAACAGGAAAAATTCTTTCCTTTGTTGGCGGAAGAGACTTTGCTGAAGAAGAACTGAACCATGCGACAGATGCTTATCGCTCTAATGGTTCTACAATGAAACCCTTGCTTGACTATGCACCTGCTATGGAGATTGGAAAGGTTCAGCCTGGCTATATTGTCCCAGACTTACCAATTAAAGAGGGCTACAATCCAGGTAACTATTCATCAAACTATCATGGGCTTGTGACGGCACGTAAAGCGTTAGAAAGATCTTATAACGTTCCAGCGGTTCGAGTTTATAATAAGATGAACCCGGTAGAGGCAACAGATTATTTAGTAAAGATGGGCTTTAGTACAATGACACTTGATGACCGAACCAATCCATCAATGGCAATTGGCGCCCTTCAACGTGGCGTAAGTGTAGAAGAAAATACGAATGCTTTTGGTACATTTGCTAATGGCGGAAAATTTGTCGATGCTTACTTAATTGATAAAATAGTTGACCGTGACGGAAATACGATTTTTGAACAAAAAACAAAGCCCGTTGACGTATTCAGTCCACAAACCGCTTACCTAACGATTGATATGATGCGAGACGTCGTTAATCAAGGGACCGCCCAAGACATTCCAAACAAATTAAAATTCTCTTCTGATTGGGCAGGAAAAACTGGAACAGGTCAGAACTATTATGATTCATGGTTTGTAGCAGTTAATCCTAATGTTTCACTAGGTGTATGGACTGGATACGATAAACAAATCAGTATGGATAGTCAATATGCCAACAGAAACAAAAACTTATGGGCATTATTTGCTAATGCTGCTTATGATAAAAAACCCGAAATAATGGACCCAGAAGAATCATTTAACATGCCAACTGGTATTGTGCAGCGTTCATTCTGTGGCATTTCAGGAAAGCTTGCATCTGACCTTTGTCAGAAGGCTGGCCTTGTCCAAACGGACCTCTTTAATGCAAAGTACGTACCGACAGAAGTTGATGACAGCCTGACTGAAGGACGTTATGTTGTAATCAACGGTAAAACCTATCAGGCACTTAGTTCTACTCCAGCAGAATTTGTGTCTAGCGGCGTAATGATTAAAGAAGATTACTTCTCGGGAGTCGATCTTGCATCACTTTTACCATCCGAATTTAAAAATCTTAATATTGTTTCAGAAGGTGAAACTGCTTCAGAGAATGGAAAAAAACCAGGTGCTGTTGGGGGCGTTTCAATTAGTGGATCAACTCTAAATTGGAGTGCATCCGGTGAAAGCGATATTGTTGGTTATCGCATTTATCGAGCTTCAAACGGTAGTAGTTCCTTTACCAAACTAGGAAGTATCAAAGCATCTGATGGTAGCTCATTCAACATCCCTTCTGGTGCATACGCTTATTACGTTACAGCAGTTGATGTAGCTGGTAACGAATCAGGAGCTTCTGCTAAAGTAACGAGTGGAGATTGGTCAGAAAAACCAGAGCCAAAACCTAAGAAAAAGCCAGAAACAGAACCTTCAACGGATGAAGACAATAATGATGCCTCGTCTAACGAAGAAAACGAAAATGATGCGCCTACGGATAATGAGGATGATGAATCGAGCAATTCAGATGATTCAGCTTCAAATGAAGAAACGACCAATACCGACGGAAATACAAACGATACTAACTCGAGCAATGGAAATAATAGCGGAAACAACAATTCTACAAATGGTGCTGATAGTGGAAATAATTCCAATAGCACCAATAATACAAGCGCTAATGATCAGTAAGAAAACAGCCTGCAGCAATCGCTGCAGGCTGTTTTTGATTACCTAATCTTCCATTGTCGACAAATCACCAGTTGGTAAATCAAGTTCCCATGCTTTTAACACGCGACGCATGATTTTACCACTTCTTGTTTTCGGAAGCTTATCTCTAAATTCAATTTCTCGTGGTGCTGCATGAGCAGCAAGACCTTTTTTCACAAAGTTACGAATCTCCTCCATGAGCTCATCAGATGGCTCATGACCATCTCTCAGTGCTATAAAGGCTTTAATGATTTCACCTCGAACAGGGTCTGGCTTACCAATAACCCCAGCTTCAGCAACCGCTCTGTGTTCAACAAGCTTACTTTCCACCTCAAATGGGCCAACTCTTTCACCAGAAGTCATAATCACATCATCAACTCGACCCTGGAACCAGAAGTATCCGTCCTCATCTTTATAAGCTGAATCACCTGATACGTACCAGTCCCCTTTTAAGAAATAGCTTTCATATTTCTCAGGACGATTCCAGATGGCTCGCATCATTGATGGCCAGCCTTTTTTTATCGCAAGGTTCCCCATTCGATTGGCAGGAAGTTCATTTCCTTGATCATCTACGATCGCTGCATGAACACCTGGAATCGGTTTTCCCATCGATCCTGGCTTTATTTCCATTGATGGATAATTACTGATTAGCTGTGCACCCGTCTCTGTCATCCACCAGTTATCATGTATTCGAAGATCAAGGACTTGATTCCCCCACTTAATAACTTCAGGATTCAATGGCTCCCCTACGCTTAATACATGACGTAAAGAGGAAAGATCATATTTCTTAACAATCTCATCTCCAGCGCCCATTAGCATACGAAAAGCAGTTGGTGCACTATACCATACGGTAACTTCATACTTTTCGATTGTCCCATACCAATCCTCTGGACTAAACCGGCCACCACGAATGACGTTTGACGTTCCGGCAAGCCATGGAGCAAAAATGCCATAAGACGTTCCCGTTACCCAGCCAGGATCCGCTGTACACCAGTAGACATCATCTTCTTTTAGATCAAGTACCCACTTCGCTGTTTGATAGTGTTGCACCATTGCATTATGAACATGAAGAACACCTTTTGGCTTACCTGTTGAACCTGAGGTGTAATGAAGAATCATACCATCTTCACGATCAACCCACTCTATTTTCAACTTCTTTTCCGCTGATTCAAAATGCTTATAAAAGTCTATATAGGGACCTTCTTCTTCCACGTTCTCTCCTACTAGAACAACACTTTCGAGATTTGGAAGCTCCTCAACTGGAACACGTTCAAGTAGCTCAGGTGTGGTAACAAGTACCTTTGCTTCACTATCCTCAAGGCGATCCCTTACTGCGCCTTCCATAAAAGCTTCAAAAAGTGGACCAGCAATGGCACCAAGTTTAAGAGTGCCTAGCAGAATGAAGTATAGTTCTGGAGAGCGTGGCATGAATATAAAAACGCGATCCCCTTTTTCCACATTCACTTTTTTTAGAACGTTCCCTGCCTTGTTACTCATTGTTTTCATTTCACTGTACGTATACTTCTCATCTCGATTTGGGTCAGAAAAATAAAGAGCTACTTTGTTTTTACGATCGGACTCAGCGTGCCTATCAATGGCTTCATACGCCATATTGACATTCCCTGTTTCACTCCAAGTAAATGTTTTCTCCACGTCTTTCCAATCAAAATTTTCATATGTAGCTTCATAATCCTGCAAATTATGATTACCCAATGTAGCAGAAAGCGGTTTCAAATCCATAAGTAATCTCCTCCTTCTCCTTCATGTCTTTCCCTGTTAGTATAACATAAATTCCTAATTTTTTAACAAATGACAAAACTTCAAAAAATACGATTGAAACCCCTTACATTTAGTTTGTTTCATGTATAATAAGAATAGAGACCATTATGAAAAGGTGGTGACTAGATGGAACATCATAAAACGTATAATGCAATTGAGTGGAACACACCTCATGGAAAATTAATTATTGAAGGCCCAATCAGTCCCAATCGCCTGGCATCCTATCATTTACATAAGGATCTTGTCGCATTTCGTCCACCTGAACAACAACATAAAGCACTAGTTGAAATAGCCGGTCTTCCTGAAGGCCGAATTATTGTTGCTAGAGAGAGAGAAACGATCGTCGGGTATGTTACCTTCCTTTATCCGGATCCTCTTGAACGGTGGTCGGAAGGAAAAATGGAAGACTTGATTGAATTAGGAGCGATTGAAGTTATCCCAAAATATCGTAACGCGAAAGTTGGGAAAAGCCTTTTAAAAACCTCATTTATGGACGATGCCATGAACGATTATATTGTGATTACAACTGAGTATTATTGGCATTGGGACCTTAAAGGGACAGGGCTATCAGTCTGGGATTATCGTAAAGTGATGGAGAAAATGATGAATGCAGGAGGTCTTGAATGGTATGCAACGGATGACCCGGAAATCAGTTCTCATCCAGCAAACTGCTTAATGGCCAGGATTGGATCTAGAATTAATCAAGACTCCATTCAAGCATTTGATCGCTTGCGTTTCCATAATCGCTTCATGTACTAAGATTGCAAAGGAGTGAATGAAGTTGGTTATAGAAGAAATAATGAACCGAAATGTGTTTTCTCTTGAAGAGAATCAAACTATCGCGGATGCGATCATTCTTATGAGAGAGAAAAACATTCGTCACCTGCCAATCGTGAATACTGTCGGAGAACTTGTAGGTATTGTTTCGGATCGGGATCTTAAAGATGCTAGTCCATCTATTCTTGACGCAAATCCGAACAAGGAAGTGTTACAATCACAGCTTTCCTCTATTATGAAGAAAAATGTGATTACGGCTCATCCTCTAGATTTCGTTGAAGAAATCTCTACCATTTTCTACGAACAGCGGATTAGTTCCATTCCAATTGTTGAAAATCGAAAAGTGATTGGCATGGTAACTGAGACGGATATGTTACATACGCTTATCCTACTTACAGGGGCACACCAGCCGAGCTCGCATATTGAAGTTCAGGTCGCTAACGTATCTGGACAGCTCGCTGACATTACCCAAATCATAAAAAAACGTAATGTTAACATCATCAGTGTACTTGTTTATCCATGCAGTCATGATGAGAAATACAAAAATATTGTTTTTCGCATACAGACAATGAATCCAACTTCGGTCGTAAATGACATTAAAAAGGAAGGTTATGAGGTTCTCTGGCCAAGCATGCCGGGTGTTCAAAGATGACGTGCGATTCTGTTTTTGTTTACTCCACAGATTACCTTAACTATAAATTTAGTGATGACCATCCTTTCAACCATATTCGTGTTAAACTCACTCAGGATCTTTTAACAGAGATTAAAGCTTTACATGAAACTGATGTGATTGCTCCTCGAATAGCGACTGATGATGAAATTGCTCTTATTCATGACCCAGCATACATTGACGCAGTGAAAAAGGCAGGCAAAGGAAGTCTCGCTTCCTCCGTCGCAACGAACTATGGACTTGGTACTGAAGATACGCCGATTTTTTCAAATATGCATGAAGCAAGTGCACTCATTGTTGGAGGTACGCTTACGGCAGTTGACGCTGTTATGACAGGTAAATCTGATCATGCGCTCAATGTAGGAGGGGGCCTGCATCATGGTTTTCGAGGAAAAGCATCTGGCTTTTGTATCTATAATGATAGTTCCATTGCCATAGAGTACATGAAGAAAAAATATGGTGCCAGAGTTCTTTATGTCGACACGGACGCTCACCACGGGGATGGTGTTCAATGGGCTTTCTATGACGATCCTGACGTTTGTACCTTATCGATTCATGAAACGGGCCGCTACCTATTTCCTGGAACAGGAAACATTAACGAAAAAGGTCAGGGAAAAGGATATGGGTTTTCGTTTAATGTACCCATCGATGCTTTTACTGAAGATGAATCATTTCAGGAAGTTTACGAAGCTTCCTTCAGGAAAGTAATCGATTTTTTTAAACCTGATGTGATTTTAACTCAAAATGGAGCCGATGCTCATTATTATGATCCACTAACTCACCTTTCTGTATCTATGAAAAGCTACGAATTTATTCCTAAGTTAGCTCATCAACTTGCACATGAATACTGTAATGGAAAATGGATTGCTGTTGGTGGAGGCGGATATGACATTTGGAGAGTGGTACCGAGAGCATGGTCCAGGATTTGGCTTGAAATGAAAGGGTTATCAATGACAGGAAGACTCCCACAGCAGTGGTTAGATCGATGGAAACCCCTTTCTCCTCTTACTCTCCCTGAAAATTGGCATGACGAGAATGATTTATACGATCCCATTCCGCGAAAACAAGAAATTACGGAGAAAAACAAGCTAACTTGCGAGCGAGCCCTCTACCAAATAACGAAGGAATAAAAAAACGAGCCAAAATGGCTCGTTTTACTATTCCTCGTTATGAATGGTTGAATTACGATGTTGCAAACGGTGCGGCAATACAACAGTTTGCTCTTCTACTGTTTCTTTATTCATTAATTTCGTTAGCAGACGCATCGCAACAGCTCCGATATCGTACATTGGTTGTACTACAGTAGAAAGTGTTGGTCGAACCATTGTAGCAAGTCTTGTGTTATCAAAGCCAACTACCTCGAAATCTTCCGGTACGTTATATCCATTATCTTGAGCAGCATGAATAACGCCAAGAGCCATTTCATCTGTACCAGCAAAGATAGCTGTAGGCTTCTCATCTAGCTCAAGGAATCCTTCCATCGCTTCAATACCTGAATCATACGTATAGTCACCAATGGCTACACAGTTTTCATCAACTTTCATTCCAGCATCTTCAAGAGCTGTGCGGTATCCAAGGAACTTTTCTTCCCCGTTAATTGGATCTTCAAGTGGACCACTAACAAGACCTATTTTTTTATGTCCCTTTTCAATAAAGCTTGTAACGAGCTCATAAGCCGCCTTCTGATAGTTGATATTAACCGAAGGGATTTCCTGACTCTTTTCAAGCGTAGCGGCTAGTACAATGGGGACAGGAGAGCGCTTAAATTCTTCTACATGCTCCTCAGTAATCTTACCACCCATGAAAACAATACCGTCCACCTGTTTCCCAAGCATTGTATTCAATAAGTGAATTTCTTTTTCTTTGTTTTGATCGGAATTACTTAAAATGATGTTATATTTGTACATTGTCGCTATATCTTCAATACCTCGTGCAAGCTCTGCAAAGAAAATACTTGAGATATCAGGTATGATAACCCCTACAGTAGTCGTTTTCTTACTAGCTAGTCCCCTTGCGACAGCATTAGGACGATATCCAAGTCTTTCAATCGCTTCTAACACTTTCTTTCTAGTGGCAGGCTTTACATTAGGATTACCGTTGACAACCCTTGATACCGTTGCCATCGATACTCCAGCTTCTTTCGCTACGTCATAAATCGTTGTATTCACGATGATCCTCCTTCATGCTCTTACGGACTTTAATTTACTTAATGATACGATACTATCCGTTTGACTGCAAACCAAATCCTTATATCGACTAACACTAATCCATTGTTTTATCCGGGTGAAATTGTCTACAATTGGTATGTAGGATATTTCACAAGTAGATACTGTATTAAAGATAGCATATTTAAAGCGTTTTTGCTTCATATAAGCATAAATTTCACACATAAAATGATAACAGCATACCATTTGTCTTGATTATTACATATGATAACACTCTTACGCTCTTTTATTCCCAATCAATCCCACTTATTGAAATAAATTCACTCCGTTCTTTCATATGAAAGAACGGAGTGCAACAAAAAACCTTCTACTTAAATAGTAGAAGGCGTAACTTTTGCTGGATTGAATAATCCGCTAGCTTTTAGATCTGCAACAAATTGTTCGTATTGTGGAATGTCTAATTGTTGAGCTGCATCTGATAGAGCAACCGCAGGATCTGGATGAACTTCGACCATAATGCCGTCAGCACCAATCGCTAGACCAGCTTTTGCTGCCGGGAATAGAAGATCTTTTCGCCCAGTTGAATGCGTCACATCAACTAAAACTGGCAAATGAGTTTCCTGCTTTAGAATTGGAACAGCCGTAATATCCAGCGTGTTTCGCGTAGCTTTTTCGTACGTTCTGATTCCACGTTCACAAAGCATGACCTGGGTATTTCCGTTCGAAACAATGTACTCTGCAGCATTAATGAATTCCTGTATTGTCGCGGATAACCCTCTCTTAAGGAGAACTGGTTTATCAACAGAACCTGCCGCTTTAAGCAACTCGAAGTTCTGCATGTTACGTGCCCCAATTTGGATCACATCAACGTATTTTACTGCTGTTTCAATATCAGCTGGATTAACAATTTCACTCACGACTGCTAGATCGTACTCATCAGCAACTTGTTTAAGAATCTTCAAACCTTCTTCACCAAGACCCTGGAAATCGTATGGTGATGTACGTGGTTTGAAAGCACCACCGCGCAACATTTTAAATCCTTGCTTCTTAACTGCTTTCGCCACTTCTGCAACTTGCTCATAGCTTTCAACAGCACATGGGCCGGAAATAAGAACCTGGCTGCCATCTCCAACTTTTTCGCCTCTAATATCAATAACCGTGTTATCTGGCTGACGTTTTCTTGAAACTAGTAACGCTTTGCGGTGATCGTCTTCCTGTAGCTCAAGGCTTGCCTTAAAAATTTCCTTGAAGATATGCTGTAGAGTGGAATTATCAAATGGCCCACCATTTTTCTCTGTAAGCATATCAAGCATCTTACGCTCTCGAACAGGGTCAAAACGATTAATTCCCTGTGCTTTCTTTACTCTACCTATCTCTTTCGCAACTTCAGCACGCTCATTAATTAAATCAAGCAGCTGCAAGTTAATCTCGTCTAATTTCTCTCTCAACTCATCAATCTGGATATTAGCCATAATATCTCCACTCCTATCTGTTTAAGTGATTAGGGTTATTATATACGATGAAAAATAAAATGTCACTACTTTTCTTTTAATTCTTAAACGCTTTTAAGCATTAAATCATGTCAGCAAAAAATAAAACGGCTTCACGTCGCCGTTTTATTTAAGAAATTGCTTTGCAGCATCTGTTAAAGAAGTATAAGTGATTCTCCAATGTGAATCATTCCAAACGACTTCATCCCCATTAAAAACAAGCGCCTGAGGTGATTGATGCTTCACTCCGTACGTTTCTGCGATTTCAGTTGATAAAGGGCGAGATTCCTGAACATTTAAATAGTATACTTCTCCTGCCACGTCATCAGAGAACTTTTCAAATTCCTCGAATGCTTGGGCGCTTATTGGACATGTCGTACTATTTTTAAATAATATAAATTGGGTGTGTTCCTCTTTAACCCGCTGTAAATCATCTGAGGTTGTTAGTTTTGTAATGGCCATCATTTGTCCCCTTTCATCTAGCTATACTCTTATTATAAAGAACTTGTGCCTAAATGAAAAAGAAGAAGCATTATGCTTCTTCTTTTTCTGTCTGCTTTCCGTATTAAGGCTTCGTTGGATTTTCCATTGAAGCTGGCTCTTCTTCAGAGAAGTGGTCGTTAAGATCCTGCTGGAAGCTTTCCACATCAGCGTCTGCCTGAGTATGAATTGCTTCATTTTCTTCGGACTCAAGATTACGATCTTTAATCTTTGAGACAATGTTATTTGACTGGTCAGATACCTGCTTGTAGATTGTTGAAGATTTTTCTTTCGCACGATTAGCAAAGTCCGTGCTACGCTCTACTGCAGAATCACGGAATTGTGACGTCTTTTCCTTCACAACTCCAGCTTGTTGGTTAAGGTCGCTTCTAAGCTCTTTACCAGATTTAGGTGCTGATAGTAGTGCAGCAGCAGCTCCTACAATTCCACCAATTAATGAACCAATGATAAAATCCTTTGTGTTAATGTTGTTGTCAGACATTTACATTACCTCCTATGATTTTGAATCAACATATTGATCAGTTGCTTTCTTTTTTACTTGCCACTTTTGCCAAATCTGCATAGCAGCATTGCCCCATTGAACTACTTTTGTAACCTGTTCAGACTGGCGTTCAGCTTCATCCGTTACTTTACCGGTAATATTTTTTAAAGAATGATTCATCTTTCCTAATGATGTTCCAACTTCTTTAACTTGCACAAAGACCGTGTCCAGAGCTTCAGATTTACCCTGAATATCCTCTGCAAGTAAATTTGTCTTATGTAACAGTGCTGTGGTTTCAGTAGTTAACCCATTCATTTGTTTCTCCAGGCTATCAAGTGTTTTTGCAGTGTTACTTAGCGTATCTTTCAAAGACTTCAACGTTTGGGCTACAAAATAAACTAAAACCGCAAACGCAATCGCAATAATAGCAACACTTAAATAAAGAATAATCTCCATGTGCTGGCACCTCCCTTTTCTCCATCTGTTCCCTTCATTTGTCTTTAGTAAACACAAGTTTGTCATTTCACATATGAATGAAAAATGAGTCTACTTTACTACCCTACACCATAATAAATTCGTTACAAGTCTCATTATTCCTTTTTTAATTTTTTTTATAACATAATCTCTTTTATCTATTCAGTGAAATGAATCGTACATAAAAAAAGAAAAGGCTCAAGAGCCTTTTCTTTTAGATGGATGCTTTTTCTGTTTCATATGCTTCTTGATACTTTTGAATATCTCCAGCTCCCATGAAAAGTAGAACGCCACTTTCATGTTCATTTAACTGCTGAATGGATTCTTCTGAGATCATATGAGCATTTGGGATTTTTTCAATTAGCTGATTGATTGATAATTGCCCAGCATCTTCTCGAGCAGATCCGAAAATATCGCATAGATACACAACATCTGCTTCTTTTAATACATCCGCAAATTCATTTAAAAACGTTTTTGTTCTTGTAAAGGTATGTGGCTGGAAAATGGCTACAACTTCACGGTTTGGATATTTCTGATGTGCAGATTCAATAGTCGCTTTAATTTCAGTTGGATGGTGAGCGTAATCATCAATGAGTACCTGACCATCGACTACTTTTTCTGTAAATCTTCTTTTAACACCTTTGAAGTTCGCTAACTGAGCAGCCACTGCATCACCTGGAAGATTTTCATAGTGACAAAGTGCGACTACAGATAAAGCATTCAGCACATTGTGCTTCCCGTACATTGGAATTTGGAACGTCCGATAGTAATCATCACGAACGTGAACGTCAAATGTTGTACCGTTCTCATCAATTTTGATATTTGTCGCTTGAAAATCATTTTGATCATCAAAGCCGTAGAAGACAACTGGTACCTTTGTTTGAATTTGCTGAAGATACGAATCATCACCGTATGCAATAATGCCTTTCTTTACGAGCATCGCCATTTCTTGAAAAGCTGAAAAGACATCATCGACATCTGCAAAATAATCTGGGTGGTCAAAATCAATATTTGTCATAATCGCATAATCCGGCTGATAAGCTAAAAAGTGACGACGGTATTCACATGCTTCAAAAACAAAGTATTGGCTATCCTTTACGCCACTTCCAGTTCCATCTCCAATAAGATAAGATGTTGGTTCTGCTGCTCCAACAACGTGAGATAACAAACCAGTTGTTGATGTTTTACCATGGGAACCTGTTACAGCAATACTAGTGAACTTTTGAATAAAGTCGCCAAGAAATTTATGGTAACGATAGACAGGAAGGTTCATCTCTCTTGCTTTCACTAACTCTTCATGCTGATCATCAAAAGCATTTCCGGCGATAATCGTCATGTCTTCTTTAATATTTTCTTCTCCAAATGGGAGAATAGTAATACCTTTTTGTTCTAAAGCCTCCTGGGTAAAGAATCTCTTCTCTACATCTGAGCCTTGTACACGGTATCCAATATCACTGAGGATTTGTGCAAGAGCGCTCATCCCGGATCCCTTAATGCCAACAAAGTGATATATAGTCATTTCAGAACCTCCACACTTTCATTTCTTCTCCGCTTAACCTTTTTTTAGTATATGATGTTATTACGAGTATGCGCTGCATTTCTTTTCAATACTACATTATAGCAGATAGAGAGACAGGTCTACAATACCATTCATTAAACTAAATGAGTCCTACGGGCGCAAAAAAGACAGGATTGTGTTCCTGTCTTATATTGCTTATTCAACACGTTCTAGACGTGGATTATGTCGATATTTTCTGCCAGCTTTTCCTTCGGGTTCATCATCTAGAATCACATTATCTCCAGTAAACCCAATATCCACTTTAAGCAAACTGCTACCTACGCCATAAATATCAACAGGAACATTCTGTGATTCGAACGTTCTGATTCTTTCTTCAGTAAAGCCTCCACTAACAACAATTTTGACATGATTGAATCCTTCATGATCAAGCGCTTCTCTTAACGCAAATATTAATTCAGCATTAACACCTCTTGGATCAAATGTTCCTAAAACGTCAGGATTTCTCCAGAAATACTGATCGACCATTGTGCGTGATGTATCGACTCGTACGCCTTTTAATGTCTCTCCAAATTCCCTCGCTACTTTTAATGAGTCTGTAATGACATCATTGTTGTAATCGACTAGTGCAATTAATTCATCTTCAGGATATTTCGCATAATAGGCTTTCGATGCTTCAACAACGTCCCCTTTGAACAGTTGAATGAGGGCATGAGGCATTGTTCCCATTCCTCTTTTTCCCCACCACTCATTCATCGCATGCGTAGCCTGAGCAGTCGAACCTCCTATGTGCGAGGCATATCCATCACCGGCTTGTTGCGTATAGTGATCATCTCGATCACCCATGAAAATAACTGGTTTTTGTATGCCAGATGATCGCGCTGCCTTTACTACATGATAAACATTCGTCGCCACGGACGTTCTTCTGCCCAGAATACCATCAATAATCCCTTCTAGAAAACCAAAGTTTTGATAAGGGCCTTTAATTTTTAAGACGGTTTCGAATGGAGAGATCTTATCACCATCTTTAAGTGATTCAATTTCTAAGGAATCAGGATCCTTCGCAAATGTCTTAATCAGGGCTATTGCTTCATCTGAACCACAAAGAACAGCATCATGCTTTTGAAAAAACTGCATCGTAACGATGTTATCTGGTTTGAACTCTTCCACGATCTCGCATGTTTTAAGAAAATAAACAGCAGAAAACCAGCCTTCTCCCACACGCTCATCAAATTTAAACGTCCGGTTCGTAAGTCTTTTTATTTTTCCTTGCATTTTAAGTTCAATTTCTTTCATAATGGGCTCCTTCAAGTAGTTTCGTCATTCGAATGTGAGCTCTCTATGTTCAACCATTCACTTATCTGACTATAATTTAACATTAGCTTAACACTATTTATCATATAGAACCAGGCTACATAAAACAAGTAGAAAAGATATGCACTAGACGTGCATATCTTTTAAGAATGCTTCTTCAAAATCAGCTTTACTCATCAAAATACTTCGTGGCTTACTTCCCATCGCTTCAGAAACCAATCCACGCTCTTCCATCATTTCAATCAGTCTTGCTGCGCGATTGAATCCGATTCTAAAACGACGTTGCAGAGCTGATGATGAAGCCTGACCTTGTTCAAGAGCCCACATGCATGCCTCTTCAAACAATTCATCTTCTTGATCATCATACTGCTGTTTCTTCATTAAATCTTCTTTCTTAATTAGGTAGTTAGGCTTCCGCTGTTTTCGTACATAGGAGGTAACACGCTCAATTTCTTCGTCTGATACAAAGTTCCCCTGTAGACGAACAGGTTTGGATGAGCCGTTCTCAAGACAGAGCATATCTCCTTTTCCAAGTAGTTTTTCAGCACCGCTCGTGTCAAGAATGGTTCTTGAATCAATTTGCGAGGATACGGAAAAAGCAATTCGAGTTGGAATGTTCGCTTTTATTAGCCCTGTTATAACATCAACTGACGGTCTTTGGGTTGCGACAAGCAAGTGGATACCACACGCCCTTGCCTTTTGAGCAATCCGACAAATTGCATCTTCGACATCTTGTGGCGACACCATCATTAAATCGGCTAGTTCATCAATGACAATGACAATGTATGGAAGTTTATGTTGCGGCTCGCCGTGGTTTATTGCACGCTCATTATACCGCTTAATATCTCGAACACCGGCAGCAGCAAATTTCTCATAACGCTCTTCCATCTCATCAACTGCCCATTTCAATGCCGTAGTCGCTTCTTTTACATCATTAATAACAGGTGTGACCAGGTGCGGCAGGCCATTATAAGGTGCGAGCTCCACCATTTTTGGATCAATCAGCATCATTTTCACATCGTTCGGGTTTGCTTTTAGTAACAAACTAACCAATATGGAGTTGATACAAACGCTTTTCCCTGAGCCTGTTGCGCCCGCAATGAGACCGTGGGGCATTTTTTGAATGTCTGTTATTTTTGCTTCTCCTGCAATGTCAAAACCAAGTGCAGCATTTAATAATGAACCTTCAGATTGAAAAGCTCCACTCCGGACGATTTCTCTAATGAACACCGGCTTACTTGTAGGATTGGGTACTTCAATTCCAATAGCATTTTTCCCTGGGATCGGCGCTTCCATCCGAATGTCTCGTGCAGCTAGACTAAGTTTAATATCATCACTTAAATTCGTGATTTTATTTACCTTAACACCTGGACTCGGCTGAACTTCAAAACGCGTAACCGTTGGCCCCATTGTTGCACCAACCACTTTCGCCTGTACATTAAAGTTTGCGAGTGTAGACTCCAATAGCTCTCGTTGTTCTTCGAGCCACTGATCATCACTCCCTTCATTCCGTGGGGGAATATCAAGAAGCGATATAGGAGGAAGTTTATAGTCAGCACCTGTTCCAGGCTTTTTTGTTACATGACGACGATCGTTTGCAAGCATCATCACATTATAAGGTACCTGTGGTTTAGGACGACTTTCTTCGCGAGAAGGTCGCTTATGAGACTGATCTTGTACAGGAAGAGTTGGCTTTTCAGCTTCTTGTTTCTGATCTGCAGGATGTTCTACTTCCTGTTTTTGAACTTTCTCTTCACTTTGCATGGTCACGTCATGCTGCTCGACAACATCGTCTAAAGGTTCTAGATCTTCGTCCAAATTTGAACCTTCTAACTCCTCTACATTTTCAGCTGGTTCATCATTCACCTCAGAATGATGAGGCTCATCTGCTTCTTCGAGAATAGAAACGTTTTCTCTAGCTATCATTTCATTTTCAAATGCGCTTACGTTAGACTCTTCCTTCGTCTCTTTATTGATCTCTTCTTCACCATTAAAATACGGACGGTTTTCCCTTGATTCATTATTTTCAAGTAAAGGTAATTCCTCTTGCTCGTAATCTAATTTGTGCATCAATGGAAGATCCAGGTCGTGGACGCTTTCCTCTTCGACATCTCGTTCATCATCACTTTGTACTCCAAACCTATTTCCTTCAATAGCTTCTTGCTTCTCTTCTTTTTCAAATACCGTAGTATCTTCCAATGGCTGAACAGTCTTTTCATCTTTGGATGCTAACGATTCATCCAAAGAGTTGGCTTCTAACGCCATTTTTGAATCTTCTGAGAGAGATGGTTTCTTTGGCTCTTCCGTTAAAGAGTAAGAGGTAGGTTCCTGAATAAGTTTGTCGATCACATCACTTTTATCAAGTGGTGTATAACGCGGGTTAGGATTCGCCTTCTTTGCTGCGTCTTCCATCTTTTCAGCAACTGGTCGTTTGCTAAATCCATAAATGGGAGAAGGTATTTCAGATGGTTTAAAATTAACGCCCGAAAACTTTTTGTTGCTTGAATCCTCTTTATCTGAAAGTCCATCTCTTACGGTTTTCCTTGAAGTACTTTCTTTTTTGGATGGCGTCATTTTTGGAGTCGCTTTCTCTGACTTTGTCCTATTTGAACTCTGTTTTTCTTTTCTCTGATGGTCTAACTCTTTTCTTCCTTCTTTTTTTGTTTGGTTATTTGATTGATCAGGAATTAATGGAAAACGAAAGTTTCCTTCTTTCGGATAGTGATGAACAATTCTTGCTTCATTCTTTCGATTTGCACTTTCCATCCGCCCAATCGAATGTTTACGATCTGCGCGGTCCTTTAAAGATTTAGGTTCTTTTTCCTCTACTTCCCTTCGCTCTGTCTCGTCTTCCTCTTCAAGATCAAATAGTTTACTCCACACTTTCTTAAACCAATTATTATCCAATTACAATCACCTTTTCTAATTAAGCCCTTTTAGAGCGCGCTATTCTTCTATTTTATCGGAAACTTCCCTAACATTGTAAGGCTCTTTCTAAAATCTTTCGTAAAAAAAAGAGGTTCTTCGTCTAAATCAGTAAAAATAAGTTCAATATTCCTTATACCCGATTTTCTCGAAAGAAAAAACCTACTAGAAAATTTTCTAGTAGGCTTTGAATTCAGAACCAACTTCATAATCATCTGGAAGAATAAGAATCCCTTTTTCTTTCGGAGCATCTCGTAAATCAAGCTCTTTAGCAGAACAAATCATTCCCGTTGATTCGATCCCACGCAAGCTCGCATCCTTTATAATCATACCTGATGGCATGACAGCTCCAACCTTCGCCACAACGACCTTCTGACCTTGATCCACATTCGGTGCACCGCAGACAATTTGAAGCTTCTCTTCTCCAATATTCACCTGACAAATATTTAATTTATCAGCATTAGGGTGTTTCTCCATTTCTTCAACATAACCAACAACAAACTTAGGAGAAGCGTCATAAACGAGCTCATCATGATAGCCGCTATCTTTAATGGAACGATTAACTGTTGAAACAAGTTCCTCGCTTTCCTCCACAACACCGTTGCTCGATAGCTCATGAAGAGATGAAAAATGAAATAGATTATAGCCAATTGTCTCATTTGTTTCTTTACTATAGATTCGAGCAACATTTCCGTTGCGTTCTACAGCCTTATCTTCTCTTTCTGTACTGCCTAAAGTTACGATTAAAGTATCTCCAACGCCTTCTTTATTGTAAAACATATTCATCTTTCTGAACTCCTTTTTCAAACAGTCATTATTTTTTTGGTTTGTTTTTTGCCATGATAAAGATTGGCTCTAGCTTTCCATCTTCATACATAAATGGTAGACCCGTTACAGGAACGAGACCACTTGAAAAGAAATGCATCGTTAACTGGGCAAGCGCATCATAGCCACGTTCATTTTCAATATCGGCGAACACAAGGACGTCTTGATGCGGAACGGCTACAGCCAATTCACCCTTTGCCTTTTTAGCCATACGTTCGAGTAAAGAATCATTTAAAATCCGACTTGCATCATAGCCATCATTCGTATTTAGAAAATAGAACGTATTTCCAGCAACGGTATCTGCTTTTACATCGGTAGACAATCCTCTTAAATTGAAGAGTGAAACTTCATGCAAGGCTTCCTTAGTCCAACCTTCTTTCTCGAGCCACTCTTGATCAATTAGTCGATAGGAGTTCCCTAGATCAAGAGCATAATAAATTCGCGTCTCCGCAGTATGCTCCTCATACACAAACGGAACCCCACCTTCCGTCTCAGATGCAAATGAGCCTGAACGAATGACCGGAAAGATCTGATTCTCCTTACCGGTTAGTTCATGCTTTTCATTCATTACCTTTAAGGTTTCTTCAACATGATGGACCACTTCATCAAGGATCTTCTCGCCTCGTTCTTCATACTTTGCAGCGAGTCCTTTAAGTCCAAGACTCATTCCTTTTCCGGTAGAACGGTCTTCTACTCTTAGTTTTTCTTCTTTTTGATTGTATGTAAGCTCACGATCCTCTTGCTGAAGACGTTTTTCGAGCAATTTTTTCATATCTTTTGGTTCCATATTTTCACCACCCTATACGAAGATGTCACCTTATCATACCATGAAACAACGGAATAAAAAAACAAAGCTATGCCAGGCATAGCTTTGTTCAATGATACCTTTACTTTATTCACGCATCATAGTGATGATCTATTACCATTCTCGGCTCAAATCACCAACCCACGTTCTTAACACGAATCAGTTCACGCTTGTAAGAAACTCTTCAATTTCTTCTTTACTTTTTCGCATTTTACTTACAAAACGTCCGGTTTCTTCTCCATCTTTAAATGCAACAAAGCTTGGTATACCAAACACATCCATTTCCTGACACAATTCAATGTGCTCATCACGGTCGACGTAATAAAAATCAACCTCATGATATTCTTCTTCTAGTTCTGGAAGAAATGGTTCAATTACTCGACAATCAGGACACCAATCTGCTGAAAAAAGCAGAACGGATTTTCCTTCTTTAATTGCATTTAAGTAGTCTTCATGTTTTTCAAATTTCTTCATGTTCGTCCTCCTCGTTCTAATCTGTTTGTATCTTCATATCTCCCGGACGAATTAATCCTTTTCGCCTCATTATCTCGGATATTAGCAGACTTATCATTGCTGGTCCAACAAAATGCAACATCAGAATCGCAATCCATATATCTCCTCCCGTCCCCATCTCGTTTAGCGTCATGATTTGTCCAACGAAACCACTAGTACCCATCCCGGCACCCGAAGGATTATTTAATAGTGAAAGCCAGCCACTTCCAATCGGAGCAAGGATCGCTCCTGCAACCGTTGGAGGAACTAGAATCCACGGATTCCGTACAATGTTTGCAACCTGGAGCATAGACGTCCCAATTCCCTGGGCAATGAATCCGCCTACTCCGTTTTCTCGATAGCTACTCACTGCAAATCCTACCATCTGAGCGGCACAACCAATCGTCGCTGCTCCAGCTGCGATGCCTTCTAATCCGAGCATGATGGCGATGGCAGCACTCGAAATAGGTGCGGTAAGGGCGAGTCCCATCAGTACCGCGACAATAACGCCCATTATGATCGGACGCTGTTCTGTTGCCCACATAATCAGTGCACCAAAGTTTGTAAGAAGCGATTGGATTCCCGGTCCAATAAGAGTAGCCGTTCCATAGCCTGCAAAGATCGTCATTAATGGCGTAACAATAATATCGAGCTTAGTTGACTTCGACACAAGTTTACCCACTTCAGCAGCAATTAGGGCAGCCGCATAGCTGCCAGCAGGACCACCAAGTTCAGCCCCCGCTGCCCCAGCTAGAATAGCTGCAAACAAAACGAGTGGAGGTGCACCTAGACCATATGCAACGGCAACGCCAATTGCAGGTCCCATTAAACTCATCGCAAGCTCCCCAATTGGAATGAAGAAGGATAGCGCGGCAATTTGAGATCCTATGGTTTTCATAATTAAACCTATAATTAGTGAAGAAAAAAGTCCCAGCGCCATATAGCTAAGCGCTGTTATGAAGTACACACGTGGAGAAAGCGTAATGCCTTTTTTCTGTAATAACTCCTTCATCTGTTTCTCCCTTCAAACGGATTGTTCTGTTTTAGTATACACATTATTTCTTCTTGCACGAGGTGAAGCGGTCAAACACCTTCTTTAATCTCTTTACTGGGAATAAATGAAAAAACCATGCTACAATAATGGCGTGACCATTTTAAAGGAGGCGTTACGCATGGAATTAACTGTTTACCTTGCTGGGCAAATTCACGATGATTGGCGAAACGAACTGAAAGAAAAGGCCATTAAGATGGAACTACCGATTCAATTTGTTGGGCCTATGGAAAATCATGAGCGATCTGATAATATCGGCGAAGAGATTAAAGGCGAGCAGCCAAATAAGATTTTCAAAGATGAAGCGGCATCTGAAATCAACAATCTTCGAACACACGTCTTACTTCAAAAATCTGACGTAGTCATTTCTCTTTTTGGCGAGAATTACAAACAGTGGAATAGCGCAATGGATGCAGCTACGGCGATCACACTTCAAAAACCACTTATTCTTATTCGCCCTGAATCCCTTCACCATCCACTAAAAGAACTCTCAAATAAAGCGCAAGTTACTGTTGAAAACACAGACCAGGCTTTAAAAGCACTATCTTATATTTTTGAAACAAATTAACGCAGTTGAAATTGATATTGACCAAATAATAAAGAGACTAAATGCTCATACATGTCTGTTCTTGAAACGGTGCCATCAGTGAAAATGCCAATGGCGCCTTCTTTTTTGCTTACATCCGCTCGACTGGCATACTCCGAAATAACTGGACCTAATACTTGTCCTTCCTCCATCTTCTTTTTAATGTTTTCTGGAAGGGGAAACCTCGCCCCTCCAGCAATGATTTCAGCGCCATGTTTATCAACAAGAGCTCCCCAATTACAAACATATAAGATATTCTCTATAACCTGAACTCCACCTTCAAGACCGATCCCAATACTAGCCTCACCTTTATCCAGTGCGGCTCTTGCCCGTTGTTTTGCCCCTAGAAGCGTCTCTTCATCTCCCCATGGCTGATCAGCGACGCCCGAATCAACATCCACTCCTATTACCTCTCCATGAAAGTGAGCTTTTACAGCGTTAATTTTTACGGGATTCTGAGATCCGACTACTATTTGATTCATATAGCATGCCTCCACTAATGTTGTTTGAAAAAAGCCATCATAAGAAAAGGAGCCTTTTCGGCCCCTATTACTTACACGTTACTTCTAATGCTATCTACCGTTGCTTGATCTGTTGATTTCACTAATTTAATGAGCAATTCTTTTGCAGCGGCATAATCATCTACGTGGATCATGGAAGAAGAAGTATGGATGTACCTTGAACAAATCCCTACTACAGCGGAAGGAACGCCATTATTTGAAAGATGAACGCGTCCCGCATCCGTTCCTCCTTGAGATATGAAATACTGATATGGAATTTCATTACTTTCAGCAGTATCAAGGATAAAATCTCTTAATCCTTGATGCGTAACCATTGAGCGATCATAAATACGTAGAAGCGCACCTTTACCAAGCTGACCAAATTCATTCTTATCTCCAGTCATATCGTTCGCAGGGCTTGCATCAAGCGCATAAAAAAGATCTGGATTGATCATATTTGCTGCGGTTTGTGCTCCTCGTAGACCAACTTCTTCTTGAACAGTAGCACCTGAGTAGAGCTCATTTGGCAGCTCTTCATTTTGAAGTTCTTTCAATAGTTCAATCGCTAAACCTACACCGTAACGGTTGTCCCAGGCTTTCGCCATAATTTTCTTTTCATTTGCCATAGGAGTAAAGGGACAGACAGGAACAATTTGCTGTCCTGGTTTAACACCAATACGTTCGGCATCTTCCTTGTTGTCAGCACCAATATCGATAAGCATGTTTTTAATTGCCATTGGTTTATTTCGAGTCGCATCATCAAGCAAATGTGGTGGGATTGATCCAATCACACCGGGAATTGGTCCGTTCTTCGTCATCACCTGGACACGCTGAGCAAGAAGAACTTGACTCCACCATCCACCCAGGGTTTGAAAACGAATCATCCCATTTTCTGTAATGGATGTAACCATAAATCCAACTTCATCCATATGCCCTGCTACCATCACTCGGGGGCCGTCATTCCGCTTCACCCCAAAAACACTTCCAAGATTGTCTTGAATGATTTCATCTGTATACTTACTGATTTCACTTTTCACAAATTTTCTAACATCATGTTCAAAACCCGGTGCACCTTGTAGTTCTGTTAACGTTTTAAAAAGTGACAACGTTTCTTTTTTCATATGTATCCCCTTCCATCGTTCGTCTCTTCCTATTGTATCGAATCTGGTTGCTTGTTGCTAGTGTCGTGGATTTTCGATAGAAACATTTGGTACAAGGGTAAAATTCAGATATACTTAAGAAGGAAAAGAAATTGGCCATTTGAAGAAGGGAGCATCTTGATCAATGAGAACTAAAGATTTGTTAGTTGGAGCCCTAATTGGAGCAGGAGCCGCCGCACTTACAGCATCGACCATCGCTTCAAAAAGAACGTATATTTCACCTGAAAAAGCATTAAAAGCAGTGAAAGGTGCGGTTAAACCCGTTTATACGGTGAAAGGGTCTTGGATTCATATGAAAACGGATTCAGTAGAGAAATTTAATCTTCCTTATACTGTATATGCGGGAGGTCTCACTTGTGAGAAAGAGGGGAAACTTCAGCAACTTGAATTTATGGTAGATGCTGAAACAGGTACATTAGTAGAATTACAAGCTCAGTAGAAAACAGTTCATCTTTTGCAAGAACAAACGAACATTATCTGACTAAATAAACATCCCCGTGCACAAGGCACGGGGATGTTACTTTTATTTTCGTTCGTTAAAAAGTGGTATTGGTGTCATAAACGTTATTTTGCAATTTAAAGCGTAGCGTTGAATATTTATTTTTAGACCACAGATACGCAAGAATTGCCGGGCCAACGAGCATGATCGCACTTAGGAAAAGAATAACGCTCATATGAAGGTGCTCACCTGTAACGTCTGCATGACTATCTTTATATTCCTTCGCTTTTTCAATATCCAATACTTTTGAATCCGGGATGATCGCATTGGCTTCTGTATCATAGAAAAGGACCTGAGTATGATCTTCAAAGAAAATGTTGTCACGAACGGTTGTAAACTCGACAAGCATCATGGAAACTTTACTAAAATCCTTATCTGCTGAGCTATCGACTTCGAGATTTTCCGCTTCTACAACTTTAAGAGAACCTTTGTCATAGTCATAGTGTTCTTCCCCAAGGTAACCAGCTACGCCCTTCTTTACTTCATTACTGACATCCGCTTCAGCATGTGCAGCTGTGCCTGCGAAAGGAAATGCGATTAAAAATACAGCAAGAAGTGCAAAAATTCCTTTTTTCATCATTTTTTCCTCCTCTATCAAACAAATTATCCAATTCTTATCATATCATATTCCTTCTATTATTCTACTAACATTTTGAAGAAAAGAACATCCAATACGAGGAAATAGGGGACAGATCATCCATTCTTGTTACGATACCCCTCCTTAAAGGTTTATTAACAAAAAAAGGAACCGGTAAACACCGGTCCTTACTGAGTTACTGGCTTTTTATCAAATTGAGTACTTATTTCTTTTGAGCGCGTTGCTGCATTTTCAACAGCTGCTGCAAAAGCTTCTCCCCCACCATTATCATACAAAGCTTCAAGACCTGCTTGAGTTGTACCATTAGGAGAAGTCACTTTCTTTCTTAATGCTGAAGGAGAATCTTCTGATTGCTCGGCCATCATACCTGCACCTAGCACAGTTTGAACAGCCATTTTTCGTGCTGTTTCCGTTTCGATTCCACCTTCAATTGCTGCTTTTTCGAGGCTTTCAATAACATAATAGATATAAGCCGGTCCGCTACCCGCAACGCCTGTAAATACGTCCATTTGCTCTTCTTCGATAACAACTGTTTCTCCTATTGAACGTATGAGGGCACGAGCCATTGTAACCTGCTCATCACTTACATGCTTTCCTGCTGCAAGAGCAGAAATTGACTTACCAATCATACTTGATGTGTTCGGCATAACGCGGATGACTGGTTGTTCTCCATCCAATTGCTCCTCAATATAGGAGGATGGGACGCCAGCTAGAACAGATAGGAGAAGTTGATCATTCGTGATAAAGTTCTCAATCCCCTCTAGTGCACGTTCAACATCTTTAGGTTTCATTGCAAGGATAACAACATCAGCCTCACGAACGGCGAATTCTATACTTTGCGTCGCCAATACGCCGTGGTTCTCCATAAGGTCTTGACGACGTTGTTCATTACTTCTGTTTGTCATTATAATACGTTCAGGTTCAATAGTACCTGACTCAATCATTCCTGCAGCCATTGCCTCTGCCATTGAACCCGCTCCGATAAACGTTACGGTTTTATTTTCTAGCATGATTGCCTCCTTTGGTTTTCCGAAAAATCATCTACGGTCATTTATACTAACACTGCATCCTTTCCCCTTCAACCTTTAAACCACAAGAAATGAGCATAAGCGCAAGATACCCAGTGAAAACGTTATCATTTGAATCTCAACGTAAACTATATGATTGAGATGGACATATATGGCTTCTCACGCTCTCTCAACCTCTCTCATCAAGAGCGCTCATTTACCATAAAGCGGAAAAAGGTTCGCATCTTATGAAAGTGTTTTAAATGATTCCTTCACATTTTTTATTTATAAATAGGAAAAAGAGGCTCCGATTCAGAGCCTCTTATCTACCTTATGCTTGCACTTGTGGTTTTGATTTTTTTAATATTCCGACCATCAAAGCCGTAACAATTGTACCAATGACAATAGCAAGGATGTAAAGCAAAATATGAGTTAACGAGATGTTATTAACAGACCAAATCACAAAAGCTCCGCCATGTGGTGCTGGTAAAGCAATATTAAACAACATCGTTAACGCCCCTGCAACGGAAGAGCCCACAATAATAGAAGGAATAACTCGTCCTGGATCGGCTGCTGCAAATGGAATGGCACCCTCCGTGATAAAAGAAGCCCCCATCACGTATGCCACTTTTCCAGCTTCACGCTCGGTTTTATTAAAACGATTTTTAAAGAGTGTCGTAGCAAGCGCAAGTCCTAGTGGTGGCGTCATACCGCCTGCCATGATCGCTGCATGATACGTAAGGTTACCTGCATCAATCATCGCGATACCGAATGTAAAGGCTGCTTTATTAATCGGACCTCCCATATCTACTGCCATCATGCCACCTAGAATTAAACCAAGAAGGAGCTTATTTGTTGTACCCATACCACTTAACCAGTTTTCAAGTCCTGTATTAAGAGCACCTACAGGTTCAATTACCACATACATCATGATAATTCCAGTGATAAATATGCCAAACAGTGGATAAAGCAGGACCGGCTTTAGCCCTTCAAGCGACTGTGGAAGTCCAGAGAAAAGCTTTTTCAAAAGAAGAACAGCATAACCAGCAAGGAAACCTGCAATAAGTCCACCAAGAAAACCCGCGCCGTTCGTAGAAGCCATTAAACCACCAACGAGACCAGGAGCAAGACCAGGACGATCGGCAATACTCATTGCGATAAATCCTGCAAGGACTGGAATCATAAGAGCAAAGGCGTTGCCACCGCCAATAGTGCTAAGTGCTGCTGCAAATGCATTGTAACTTGGATCATCTGGATCAGCAGCATTAATGCCAAAGATAAATGAAAGGGCTATCAATATACCGCCACCAACTACAAGCGGCAGCATATTCGAAACACCGTTCATCAAGTGCTTGTAGAAAGCTGATTGCTTTCCTTTTCTTTCATTCTTCTTCTCACTAATCTGATCTTCGTATGATCCAGAAGATTTATAAACGGGAGCATCACCATTTGCTGCCTGCTTTAGTAAAACAGCCGGCTTTCGGATGGCTTCTGCTACTGGAACTTCGATCACTTTCTTTCCTTTAAAACGCTCCATTTCAACCTTTGTGTCAGCGGCAACAATGATACCAGGTGCCTTTTCAATCTCTTCATCAGTCAGACGATTTTTTACGCCACCTGAACCATTTGTTTCAACTTTGACACTATAGCCCATTTCAGATGCTTTCGCTTTCAGAGCATCTGCAGCCATATACGTATGAGCAATTCCCGTAGGACATGCTGTTACAGCTAGGATTTTTCCAGTCACTTCAGTTGTTTCTTCTGCTTCATCTTCGTCAGCATTTTCTTCTTCTTTCTGATCAAACGCTTGCAAAACCTCTTCTTCTGTTCTTGCTTCAAGAAGTCCTTTACGGAATTCGTTATCCATTAAAAATGAAGATAGTCTTGATAGTGCTTCAAGGTGCGTTTGATTTGCACCTTCAGTCGCAGCGATCATAAAGAACAGATGCGCAGGCTGACCGTCAAGAGATTGATAGTCAATACCAGCTTTAGAACGACCAAATACGATTGCTGGTGACTTTACTGCCGCAGTTTTGGCATGAGGAATCGCAATGCCTTCTCCAATCCCAGTCGTACTCTCCTTCTCACGCGCATGAATTGCTTTTTTGAACGCGTTAAGGTCCTGCAATTTGCCTGCTCTCTCTAGTTTTTCAGACAGCTCATTAATCACACGATCTTTTGAATTCGCCTCAAGGTTCAGAATCATTGTCTCTTTTGTTAATAATTCTGTGATTCTCATATACCCCTACCTCCCATTTCTTCATATGGTTGAACCGTAATTTGCTTTCTTAACTCTTGAACTTCTTCTGCTGTACAAAAACCAGTTGAAAATGCACTCGCGCTTCCTGCAGCGATCCCCGATTGGAATGCTTCTTTCAAGTTCTCAGTTTCGATGTATTTACTAAGAAAACCAGCTACGACTGAATCCCCTGCTCCAACTGAATTCTGTACTTTACCGATTGGGACATTACCAAACAGAACATCATCAGCTGTAAGCAATACAGCTCCATCCCCTGCCATTGAAACAATTACGTTCTTTGCGCCCATTTCTTGAACTTTCTTACCGTATTTGACCGCCTCCGCTACTGAAGTAATGTCAACATCAAATAAATCGCCTAGTTCATGGTGGTTCGGTTTTACTAAAAACGGTTTTGCTCTTACTACCTCCTTTAATGCTTTTCCTTTAGTATCAACAATTGCCTGTACGCCATCTGGTAGTGACCGAAGAATACGAGAATAGATCGTCTGATCAACACTTGAAGGGACGCTCCCAGCCATGACAACAATATCACCTGCAACAGTTTGCGAAAGTTGAGTAAATAATTGCTCAATATTACTTTCTGTTATTTCTGGAGATAAACCATTAATTTCTGTTTCCTCTTCATTTTTCAACTTAATGTTAATGCGTGTGTCGCCATTTACATGAATAAAGTTAGAATGAAGAGCTTCTTCTTTCAACGACTGTTCAATGAACTGACCCGTAAATCCGCCAACAAACCCTAATGCTGTTGATTCATGTCCAAGGCGTTTTAGAACTTTCGTCACATTAACACCTTTTCCCCCTGCGATTTTCATCTCTTCGTCTACCGTATTAACGAGTCCTGTTTTAAGATTTTCCAGTCGTACAATATAGTCGACTGATGGATTTAACGTAATTGTATAGATCATATCTTCACCACTTCTACTGTTGTATGTTTGCTCACCTGATCATAATTTGTTTCAGGATGTTCATTTGTAATAATCGTACAGGCTTCAATATCCGCAACTTTACTAAAAGCTGCTTCACCAATTTTCGAATAATCAGCTAGAATATAGGCATCGCGTGAAAGCTTAATCGCTGCTCGTTTAATGATGGCTTCATCTGGATCCGCCGTTGTATAGCCTAACGAATCATGAATGCCGTTAATCCCGATAAAGCACTTGTCGAACCGATACGTCTCAATACTTTCAAGTGCCTTTGCACCTGTCATAGCCCCTGTTCTTGGTTTAAATTTCCCGCCAATCACATAAGTCGTAATGCCCTCTGCGAGCAGGTTTTCAATGACCTGGTAACCATTAGTAACAACAATTACCTCTTTATCTTGTAAGAACGGAGCCATCTTCTGAGTTGTTGTTCCGGCATCAACAAAAATACAATCACCATCTTTTACCAATCCAGCTGCATAAGATGCAATTTTCTCTTTTTCTGTCATATTCTGAGTTGATTTCTCACCAAGTGAAGGTTCTGTCCACTTTGAACGAAACAGCGAAGCTCCTCCATGAACGCGTTTCAACTTATTCTCTTCTTCTAATTGAACAAGATCGCGTCGAATGGTCGAAACAGATGCTCCTGTCGCTTCACTTAAATCATGAACAGTGGCCGTTTCCTTTTCCTTAAGAACTTGTAAAATGATGAAATGACGTTCAGCATTTAACAAATCATCACCTACTTTCTATTCACAGTATAATGAAAGCACTTTCATAAGTCAATCATTTTCGTTCAATTTTATTCAAAAACACTCAAAAGCGATCAAATACATTCAGGTTGTTCACCACATCAATTACCGTTTCTCCATTCAGTTGGACCCAAAAAAAAGAAGACTACCCGTTCGGCAGTCTTTCTTAAAATCAGCTATTCCGTTTTATTTCATTCGTTATTTCAAAAGACTCGTTCCATTTAAGAGCACGATAACTAGCATCGTGATAAAAAATAAACCAGGCGTTTTGAGATACAGCATCAGAAATCCACTTTTCTTTCGCATAAATGGATGTCATTGGATAATCATCGTATGCAAGTACCCAGAGAGGGTTTTTATGAGCATGAGTTGGCATAAGGTCTGCCATGTGGATGAGATACTCGTCCCCTTCTTTTATCGTGATAATCGCATGACCGTTACTATGCCCACCAGTATGATGCAAATTCAAACCAGGAAGCACTTCATACGTTTCTTTAAATGTTTGTACCTGATGTTGAATCACTTCCCAGTTCTCTTTCCAATATGTATTTTTCGAACGAATGTTAGGTTCTCTCATTTCGTTCCATTCTACTTCTGTGGCATAAATCACGGCATTTGGAAAAGTGGATTTATAACCATCTCCATCCGGTTCAGTTAAGCCACTTGCATGATCAAAATGCAGATGAGTCATAAGAACCATGTCGATATCCTCCACTGATAACGCTAGCTCTTTAAGAGAGGCATGTATATCAGCCTCTTCCTCAACGCCATAATTCCTTTTCTGCTTCTCGGTCAACTTCCCCTTCCCAATCCCTGATTCAATTAAGATATTCTTCCCTTGCCATTGAAGCAACAGCGGATCTGTTCGAAGCTCGATCTGGTTTTTCTCATTGACAGGATATTTCTTGCTCCAAAGCGGTTTTGGCACAACTCCAAACATTGCCCCACCGTCCATATGAGTAACACCACCTCTAAGCCAAGTTACTGATAGTGTTCCTACTTGTAACTGTTCCATGACAAAACCCCTTTCTACAATAATATCTATTTTCTCACTAAAAGAAATCGCTTTCAATAACAATAAAAAAAAGAGCCGTACGAAACGACTCATAATCGGAATTTAGCTTCACATCGATAAATCCTGCTTCCTTTTGATGAAAATTTCTCTTCGTACTCAGTCATAACATTATCTTCCATATCACTTGTATGCAAATCAAGACTGACCTGATTTAACGTCATACCATATGCAGAAAAACTATGAAGAGAGTATTCAAATAACCCCTGGTTATCTGTTTTAAAATGAACTTCACCAGTTGGACTCATCACAACACGATACAAGTCCAGAAACGTCTTATATGTTAATCTTCTTTTCTCATGGCGATTTTTTGGCCACGGATCCGAAAAGTTTAAATAAATTCGACTTACTTCATTTTCTTCAAAAAGGGATTGAAGATCCTGTGCATTTTCGTTCAATAACCGAACATTCGGCACATCTTCTTCAATTAATTTTTCAAGAGCCGACACCATTACACTCGACGATAACTCTAATCCAATAAAGTTCACATCAGGATTCTGCTTCGCCATACCAATAATAAACTGACCTTTTCCCGTTCCAACTTCAAGATGAATGGGATGATCATTCTGGAAAACGTCTTTCCAATTCCCTTTTCTTTCAATAGGGTTAGTTGGAACGAACTGTGGGTTTTCAGCAAACATATCTGCTGCCCACGGCTTATTGCGTTGACGCATACTTTCACTTCCTTATTGTCTATTCACCGTAATCACACAAACGACATTTTACCATGAATTCTTAAGAATAGAAAGATGAAGGGATGGGTAAAAAAAAGTAGTCAGATTGTTAAAAAGGAATGGAGGGACTTCGACCTGATCAGTTATGATAGAGAGAGAGGAGGGTGAAAAAATGGAACATTTTCTTATCATGTGGGCACCCTGGATTGTGATCATTGTTTCCATTGTTGCGCTTTTCGGCTGGGGAGCAAAAGGTGATACAAAGTAATGAAAGTAAATTAAAAACACGGAGAAATCCGTGTTTTTTCATGCGTTAAACAGCATAATTCCTTCTTACATGTACACGCTACTTAATAGTACAAATAAGGAGGAACACTCATGCCACTCTCACACCGAGATCAGCTTTTCATTCTGGCCGACATACTTAAAAACCATCACATTGACTGCACAGGAACGTCTTCAGAATGTGAGCAAGTTCAGCGTCTGGCAACAGCACTACAGCAAAATGACGGGGTTGCACCAGAAATCAAGCAGGTCCTTAGTCAAATTCAACAATATAGTGCCACTGGAGCAACCGAATCGAATTTATTAAGCCATATTGAAACCCACCAGCCTCATCTTAGCCAGTGGGTTGAAACTATTGATCGGTATCAATAAGTCGATAGTGAT
This sequence comes from Guptibacillus hwajinpoensis, assembly GCF_020524165.1. Classification (GTDB taxonomy): domain Bacteria; phylum Bacillota; class Bacilli; order Bacillales; family Guptibacillaceae; genus Guptibacillus; species Guptibacillus hwajinpoensis_D. The sequence goes on along the minus strand of NZ_JAIVKU010000003.1, from coordinate 535,567 downwards.
TCAAATTTTCTAAGTCTTTTTTCCAGAATTCAACTTCCCCATTCAATCCTTTTAGATCATACCAATAGATAGACAGAAGGGTCTGTGCTACTACATACCAATACATGCGGTGGCGCAGGCTTTCTGTATTCTCCAATCCATAATGAGTGAGCCATTCTCCCCACTCTTCTTTAGGCAGGTACCAATATAAGAGCATCCCGATATCTAATGCGGGATCAGCCACAACCGCTCCATCCCAATCAATCAAGTATAGATTTCCTTCCTCACTAAACATCCAATTATTATGATTAACATCACAATGACAGACAACCTTCTCCACGTTCTCAAGGTCATTCTTATTGGCAGCGAGATAAGAAAGCGCTCGAATGACTTCAACATCTCTGCGATGGTGATTCTCAAATTTCTGTAGCAAATCTTGATAAATAATGTCTGGTGACAAGGGTTTTTTTCCGAGACGATTAAGCATCCTTCGAAGCTCTGAAGAACGATGAATCTTATAAAGCATTTGCGCCACTCGCGGCTGCTTCATTTCATGGGACTTCAGTTCCCTCCCCGGCAACCACTTTTGGGCTGTAATAACGTCTCCATTCTCAAGTCGCTTGGTCCAGAGAAGTTTCGGTACAATTCCTTCCGCCGACAAAACAGCCAGAAAAGGCGAGGAGTTCCGTTTTAGGAATAATTTCTCGTCTCCATATTGAGCTAAGTATGCTTCGCCTGTCGCTCCGCCAGCAGGCGTCACCTGCCAGCCTTCGCCTAAAATGTTATCCAACAAATTCACCTTCGATTTCCGTTAGTTTGTAGATTCTGGAAGTTTTGCGTTTTTAGCGGTTTGTTCTCCGGACTTAGCTAAAAACCGTCTACGAATAAAAAATTATAACACACGTTGACGAAATCTTCATGTGTTAATCATTTGTTATTAAAATAATTGTGTTAAATGGCGCAACAGAGAGCACTTTTTCCCCTGTTTTTCTGATCGGCTCTACGCTTGCTTCTTCTCCATCTGCAAGAATCCATTTCTCTCCATCTCCGATATCAATAATATCGTCATGGAATCCACCGTTATGAACCACTACAATGGATTCTGAAGAATGTTCTTGATGGATACGATAGGCCAGAATTGGACCTGGTGAATCAATAAAAGAAATCCGATTCATTTCGTGTCGTTCCGCCATTCGAAATGCATCAAAGTGATTTCTAATTGAAATTAAACCTCGAATATACTTGACGTTTGCTTGAACAGCTCTCATTCTCTGCCAATCAAAGCGATTAATTTTATCAGGTGATTTATAGCTATCTTCCACTCCATTTTTTGTGCGGAAAAATTCCTGTCCTGCATGAATGAAAGGAATCCCCTGTGAAAGAATGGTGATGGCCGTCGCTAGACGATGCATACGCTGTTTGATATCCTCGCTTACTCCTGGATGACTCCGGTTTAAGCGATCCCAAAGCGTATGGTTATCATGACATTCTACATAATTTATGGACTGAGATGCCGTAATAAATTTATCCTCAACACTCCCCATTATACACTTCTTTACCTCTTCTTTAACTGAAAAGTTTCCATTTGCGAAGCCAGTCGAGCGTGTATCAAATAACTTGCCTTTGACAGAATCACGAAAATGATCGTTAAAATAGCCTATCCTAGGGGTTTCACGAGCATTAGCGCTCATCGCTTTTCGATGGTCAGGTAAAATCGTGTTCATATGCCAACCTTCACCAAAAATAAGTATCGTTGGATCGATACAATCGAGAGCATATCGTACTTCATTCATTGTTTCTTTATCATGAATGCCCATTAAGTCAAAGCGGAAACCGTCAATTCCGTATTCCTTCGCCCAATAAACAACCGAATCAACAATTAATTTTCTCATCATTTTTCTTTCTGATGCCGTGTCGTTCCCTACCCCCGTGCCATTCGAAGGCTTTCCACCATGATCAAATCGAAAATAGTAGCCAGGAACAAGTTTTTCTAAAGGAGAGGCATGGAGCTGATAGACGTGATTAAAAACAACGTCCATAATAACCCTTAATCCTTTTTCATGAAGGTTCTGAATCATTTCTTTCACTTCTCGAATACGGGTATATGGTTCATGAGAGTTTAGTGAATAGCTACCTTCAGGTACAAAATAATGAATTGGATCATATCCCCAATTATAGGACGGAGGGACTTTCGTCTCATCTACACTTCCAAAATCCTGAATAGGAAGAAGTTCCAGATGTGTAACCCCCAGCCATTTTATATAGTTAATACCTGATGGAATACCATCTTTATCAGCCGGTTCTTCAGTAAATGCCTTATACTTCCCTCTATTTTTCAGTCCGCTTTTTGCTTGTGCACTAAAGTCTCTTACATGTAATTCGTATATGATCGCGTCTGAAGGTTTCGCAAATGAAGGTTTACTGTAAGGATTCCAATTCTCTGGATTCGTATGAGAAGGATTGATCACCATTCCAAACTTGCAGTTTGAAGTAGCCGCTTTCGCATATGGATCAATGGTTTCTCGACATTCTCCATTTACATTTACACTGTAAGTATATAGAGCCCCTTCCGATACTTCAGCTGATGATCCTTCATACACCCCGCACTCTTTCTTTAACATGGGCAATTCTTTTATTTTTTGAAAGGAATCATTATAGATATTAACAATAACCTCTGTTGCCGTTGGTGCCCACACTCGGAAGATCGTGCCCCGATCAGTTAATAGAGCGCCTAATTCTCCATCGTAATAATAGCGTTCATCAAACAAATCAGTTCTGACAACTTTCCCAGTATAAACAAGACTGGTTTCACCAGTAGAGTGAATAAGGTAGTAGTTATTACCTGGAATATACTCGTGCTTGACGTGTAAGGAAATCAGCCTCTTCTTACCCATTTTTGAGTTTTCTTTCACTTCAATCGGGATGTCTAAATGGCCATCAGTAAGGGTGTAGGCATCCTTTACATCTAACGAGATATTAGCCATTACCGTAATGGTATGAAAATCATCCCAATAGGCTGTAAAAGCCTGGCTCACTTTGTTATATGCAGAATAATCTCGTATCATCTGAATCCCATCCTTTGCTGAGATGCTTACAACCTTTTTCTTTACCTATCTTATTTATAAAATTGCTTTTTGACCTTTGTTTTATAAAATAATTCAAGAAACCCACTTTAATATAATCGGGCCGAGTATCGATACACATAGGGCACATAAACTTAACCCGATTGAGCTAATTGCCGCTTCTCTCTGACCATATTCAAGAGCTTTTGCTGTACCGATCGCATGGGACGCCCCCCCAAAAGCCATCCCAATTCCAAGAAAGTTCGATATGCCAAGGAGTTGAAATAACCATGGCCCAGTTACCGCGCCACCAATTCCAGCAATCATCACAAATATAACGGCAAAAGCGGGTTCTCCCCCGGTCATACTAGCCACTTCCATCGCAACAGGAGTTGTCACGTTTTTAGAAATAATGGTCGACACAATCTTTTCATTGTATCCACTCACAATCGCTAACCAATATCCAGACAATATTCCTAAAAGGCTTGCTGTTAAAACCGTTGCAAGGATCTCAACTTTAAACTTGTTAAGTAATTTTCTTTGCTGGTATAGTGGAAAAGCTAATGCAACGATAGCTGGTCCTAGTAAAGCATCAATCCATTTCCCACCACTGAAGTAGGTATCATACGAAACATCAAATGATTTTAAAACAATAACCAGAACGACCGTACACGTTAAGACAGGGATCATAAAGGGATAAGGTAGTAACTGATAGAGTCGGCGAAAAACAACGTATAGTAAGATTGTGATGAATAGCCAAAAAACCATTTGCAGTAGCATCATTTGCCCCACTCCTTTCGATTAGCAAGAAACTGTCCAAGCAGCCCGGTTATCCCCATTACGATCCACGTACTGAAGAGGACAATTGGAACTAACCAGAGACTCTTACCACTAAAGAAGTCGAGGTGTTGCATAATGCCAACCGTGACTGGCACGAATAATAACGGCAAATGATTCAATAATGCGGATGATCCTTTAGAAATCCATTGAATTGGAATCCATTTTAAATAAAGTCCAATGAGTAGAAGGAGCATGCCGACGACACTCCCTGGCACAGGAAGTGCAAATGTTGTTTGGAGAAATCCCCCCACCAGATAAAAACCAAACAAAAGAACAATTTGCAATGTAATAATCATGTATTTATTTAGTTGTGAACTCATAAGTCGCAACACCTTTATACCTTGGGGTTTCGTCGGGTGCTACTTGATACAAATTCACACTCGATACTTCCTGACATTCACAGTTAAGTGTTGGCCAGTTAGGCTGTATTTCTTTAGTAGGGTCGTACCATTTTTTTGCAAGTGTCACATGTGGGGAGTATTCACTTTCCTTAAGTGAAAATCCTGCCAACTGACAAATTCGGACAATTTCTTCATGGAGCTTATCCAATTGATCCGATCGTTTAACATCAGCATAAAGCACGCGTGGTCGAACTTCGGAACCAAAGTAATTTAGCCCTTCAACTTCTAATTTAAAAGGTTGCATGAATTCTGCCACCTTTTGTAACCCTTCATGTAACACAGTCAATTGCCTTTCATCCGCTACGCCTAAAAAAGCCACCGTAATATGAAAATCTTCAGGATAAACGATATGCTTAAATAAAGCTAACCGAGTCTTCATCTGAATCTCTTGAAGTGTCTTTCTAAGATGTGGTTGGATGGGGAGGGCAATAAAGTAATGGGTATTCAACTTGTCCACTCCTTCTATCCTTTTTCTATTCTACCAAACAATCTGAATAATCTAATCTTTTTTCGTTCATAAGCTCGATCTTATTACGAAAGATTTATCTTTTGCTATAATGGGGAACAGTATTAGAAAACAATGTCTAAAGGGAACGATTCCCCACTTTTACTTTCTATACTGACCAATAAACTAGGAAAGTTAACCTTAACTTGTATGAAAAGGATGTGCTTACATGATCTATGAAAATATGGCCGATCTTATTGGCGATACGCCTTTACTCAAATTAAATCGAATCCCAAATCCTAATGGCGCCAAGATATACGCTAAGCTCGAATACTTTAATCCAAGTCGAAGCGTGAAGGACCGTGCGGCGTATAATATGATTGCAAAAGCAGAAGAAGATGGCTTGCTTACCGAAGGTTCTACAATCATTGAGCCAACTTCCGGCAATACCGGCATCGGCCTTGCTATGAATGCTGCTGCAAAAGGTTACCCTGCTATTATTGTCATGCCTGATAACGCAACACAAGAACGCATCAAGCTTCTAAAAGCCTACGGTGCAAAAGTTGTGCTTACACCATCTTCTGAGAAAATGCCTGGGGCAATCAAAAAAGCGAAAGAAATTGCTGAAACCATTGAAAATAGCTTTATCCCAATGCAATTTGAAAATGCCGCTAATCCAGATGCCCATCGAACTTCAACAGCGCTTGAAATAGTAGATGCCATGAAGCACCTTGGGGTCACTCCGGCTGCCTTTATTTCAACTGCAGGAACAGGTGGAACTGTCACAGGGACAGGTGAAGTACTAAAGGAACATTTCCCTGACCTTACTGTACATGTTGTGGAACCAGAGGGATCCCCTGTTCTATCCGGCGGAAAGCCAGGGAAACACAAGCTTGTAGGGACAAGCCCTGGGTTCATACCTGATATTCTGAATACATCAGTTTATGATGAAATCATTCAAATTACTGATGAACAAGCCTATGAAGTGACGCGCAAATTAGCTAGAGATGAGGGATTGCTTGTAGGTCCATCTTCGGGTGCTGCTGTCTTTGCAGCAATGCAAGTGGCTGAGCGTTTATCGCCTAACCAGGTTGTCGTGACAATGACGTGTGATTCTGGTGAACGTTATTTATCAAGTGATTTATTCAGCTCTTTATAAGATGCCGGGAGAAATAACATTCTAGAACCCCAACTAGTGAGCGCCATGCCAGTACTGGCATGGCGCTCATTCTTTTATTTTGCAAGCTCATAGATCGCTTCTGCATAAATCGCTGCTGCTCGCAACAAATCATCGATCTCCACATACTCATCTTTTTGATGAGCTAATTGGGGCTTCCCTTCAAAAAGAGCACCGAATGCGACTCCAGCTTGTAAAGAACGTGCATACGTTCCTCCTCCAATCGACAGAAGCTTAGCTTGTTCGCCAGTTTGCTTCTCATAAACCTGTTGAAGTTTTTGAATTAACTCATGATCCTGCGGCACATGATGTGGGGTCATATGATCGATCACATCCATTTTCACTGACATTGGTGCAGTTATCTTTTCAAACGTTTGCCTCACAACATCAAAGTCACATGTGACAGGATAGCGAAGATTCATACCAACTTTACCCTGCTGATTCGCTTTGTACTCAAAGGTACCTGCATTCATGGTTAACGCTCCAGTGATGTGATCTTTGCAAGAAACCCCTAATCGTTCTCCAGAAAAATCATCCATTAACCATTTTGTAATGAAGCTAATATAAGCGTCTCCACCTTGATCAAGAATCAATTCATCTAAAAATTCAGCTAAACGAAATGCTGCGTTCACCCCTTCATGAGGCGCAGAGCCATGAACCGATACGCCATGGATCTCCAGCGTTAGCTGCTTATCTAGCGTTGCATTGCCTTTAAGATCTTTATCAGTTAAAAATAGCTCGAATGCCTTTTTGACGTCAAGTAATTGATCTTCACTGCTCTCACATTCTGCGATCGCATAATCTGGCACCATATTCAACCGCTGACCAGAATGGAAAGAGTGAAGAATGAACGGTTCCTTCTTTTCCTCTATTACAGGAAAGATCCACTCAAAGTCCGCAATTCCTTTTTCGGCGTGGATAATTGGGAACACCGCATCAGGTGCAAAGCCCATTGTTGGCATTTCTTCGTGCTTAAAATACGTATCGACACATCGCCATGAGCTTTCTTCATCAGTACCAACGATCATTCGAACTCTTTTTGATAGATCAGGATAAAGTTCCTTCACAATATTCATAGCCCAGTAAGCCGCAATCGTTGGTCCTTTATCATCAATAGCTCCTCTAGCAAACATCTTTCCTTCCCGAATATCCGGTGTGAAGGGAGGCGAGGTCCAGCCTTTACCCGCTGGCACAACATCAACATGACATAAAATACCGATTACTTCTTCGCCTTGTCCGAACTCCAAATGACCTGCAACCTGTTCGACATTTTTTGTTTCATAACCATCACGTTTCCCTAAACCAAGCATATAATCAAGTGCCTCTTTCACTTCAGAACCAAATGGAGCATCTTCCGTACTATTCTCTTCATCTAAGACACTCTCAATACTCAAAAGTCCTTTTAAGTCGTCGATTAACAATTCTTTTCGATTGAGCACTTCTTCTTTCCAGTTCACTTCACTCAATTTATTTCACTCCTTTTATTCCTTCATACACGTCCTGATCACAAATCACAAATAGTTTTGCATTCGAAGGAATCGTTTCATCCAAGCGCCGATTAATATCCATCCGATCCCCATCAGCTATGAGTGTCGCACCTTGTTGTAGGAGGGCATGAAAAGCATCTCGATATGTATTCCAATCTTGCTGTACGGCAATTTCATATAAATTATCTCCGTGTCCCCTGCTCAATAGCTGCGAGTACACTCCTGATATTCCCTTTGTAAAGGCAGATCTAACCGCCATTCGAGAAACTGCTTCATGTGAAAGAACAAACTCATCAACCTGAACATGTGTAAAATTCTTTATATGCTCTTCTTTCATCACTTCAACTGTTGTGTGTATATCAATTGAAAGTCGCTCAATCGAGCTAGCAATAATAAGCGACTTTCCATCTGCGAGTAGAGCATCGCGAATCGCATCATCCGAGAAGATAAGCACAGCTTTCGCTTTCATAATATCAGCTTTTTTCAGCGTTGCTTCTTCCGCTGCATCACCTTGAATATAATGAATATTCTCTTCGATAATTGGAGCTTTTGCTAAATTGTCAATAATGACAATCTCGCATTGATCAGAATCCATGATTTCCGAGACCGCATAGGCAGCTTTTTGTGACCATCCTATAATAACGATATGATCGTGACCCTGATAAGGCATTTTCCCTTCCTCCTTTCGCTTCTTAAGTTCTGAAAAGCCATCAACAAACTTTCCAATGACTACACCAATCAACCCAATTCCAACAATATAAAGAAACATCGCATAAATTCTTCCAGCAATCGTAATCGGGAAGTAATCTCCATAACCTACTGTCGTGACGGTTGTCATCACCCACCAGAGTGAATCAAACAAAGTTGGAAACGTCTCTGGTTCAAGGAAACGCATGACCAAGGTACTAACGAAAATAAGAATGAACGCTGCAACTAACATAAATCGATTATTTAATTTAATGGCATTTTTAAGAATGAGACGAAAAAGCATGTGAATCCCCCCTCCCTCTATCTAATCGTACTATAAGAATAGCAAAGGAATGTTTGTTAAGGAAGAATAAGCCAAAAGAAATGAAATTTTTTGCCGAAATAACAGAATTATTGTAAAATAAACTTTAAAAAGGGGGTGTACGTTGGCCCAAAAAAGGGAAATGGCAGTAGGAGTGGAATTAAATAATAATGCCAATCAATCGCTTATCTTATGAAAGTGGTATGACCTATTCGTCAATACACCAAGTTGGGGAACCCAACACATCCAGAAATCACTTCCAGTCTTAATCGGAGTACTCAGCCAAACTTTCATGAAAAAAATTGAAGGAAATGCTTGAAAATTAAGTATATCTTAACGTTTTCTTCATATGGTTTTAATAGTCATTAATTATGCTAGGGATAAGGCATTGATTACATGTTAGGGAGTGGTTCTTTGAGTATTACTTCAACTGATCGTATGATGACCCGTATCAAGTCTATCTATTTATTTATTAGCAAGCATGGTACTGTCAGCACAAATGAGTTAGTTGAAGAGTTTGGGATTACCCAGCGAACTGTTCAAAGAGATTTGAATGTACTGGCCTATAATGAATTAGTCAAAAGCCCAAACCGAGGATTCTGGACAATCACAAGTAAGAGAGTTAAAGTAGGATAACACAAATAGATTTACCTGCATCAACGGGCTTTTCGTCGAAAAAAATCTGACGAAAGCCTTTATTTAGTTTGTAAGCTTATCGTATTCCAATTTATGATAAAAAGCCCTGCTTCCAAGCAGGGCTTTTATCCATTACGCTTTTCTTAATGAATGATGATAGTCTTTTGGAACAATAATTTTATCGTGTTGACACTTTACTGTTTCATCAACTTTTAAAAAAGGCTGCTCACTCGAAAGAAAATCAGATAAAAATCCTTCTGAAAGCTCAAAGCCCTCGATTCTTCCATCGGGATGAAGCACAATCTCCTTCACCCTACCAAGTTCCTCTCCGTCTTCCGTTAATACTTCAGCTTTTATTAATGATCGATAAGAACATTGATCTACTAAAACAGATGTCTGAACTTCTTCCACGTTTTCACCAAGCCTAAGACCATCTTGTTGCCAATTCAACTGCTCATATGAAACAATCATCAATCCGTTTGCCTCTTGTTCTTTTCGATCATCGTCTGTCACAGGATAATTATCTGGTGTAAATTGCCCCCCAGATGCTTGTATCGAATGAAGCATCTCGCCCGCGTGGTGATCAGGAATGGCATCTTTCTTATTAGCAACCTCTTTTTTCTCAATCTCTACGAATGTTGCTTGACGAAGCTCTTGATCAAAGTAAACCTGTTTCACACTAAATTCAGTCGTTGATTCATTTTCCAACTTTTGACCTTGAATTTCTTTTCCAACCTTAATCATGAAAATCCTCTCCTTCGCAACTGACTACTCATGCTATTCCCTAGGTCAGTAGAAAGGAAACAATGGATCACTTTTGGAGTATGGTTACTTCTTCTTCCGTTAGTTCTCGGTATTCGCCAGGCTCCAAGTCACGATCAAGATGAATATCCCCCATCTGAATTCGTTGTAAATAGATGACTTTCTTACCTACAGCTTCAAACATCCGCTTCACTTGATGAAATTTACCTTCATGAATTGTTAACTCAATCTCTGATTCCTCACCAGCATTTAAGATGGCTAATTCACCTGGTTTTGTCTCGTATCCGTCATCAAGCGTAACCCCTTTCTCAAAAGAACGAACATCCTCTTCGGTCACGACACCCTTAACTCGTGCAAAGTATGTTTTAGGTACATGATGCTTTGGTGACGTTAAATGATGAGCAAGTTTTCCGTCGTTTGTAATAATGAGTAATCCCTCGGTATCTTTGTCTAAGCGACCCACTGGAAACGGCTCAAACACTTGATCTTCCGGAATAAGAATATCAATAACAGTCTCTTCTTCATCTTCCGTAGCTGAAATGACACCAGCAGGTTTATTCATCATGAGATAGATGTACTCCCGATATTCCACTGTCTCCTCATATACCGTTACATGATTTTCTTCCGGATCAACGTGCTGCTTCGCATCTTTGGTCACTTCTTCATCGACACGAACGACACCTGTTTTCAAAAGTTTTTTCACTTCTTTTCTCGTTCCGTAACCCATATTTGCTAACAATTTATCTAAACGCATTCCCATCTCTCCTTTTCCATATTTTTTCCACTGTTTATTTGTTTTTTTAGCATACTTTTTGTTTAGTAAGGGTATGTAAACGATAAATGCCAAAATGCACGTTTGGAGTGAATCGAATGACTGTGAAAGTTGGACTTTTAGCAACTGCACGCAAGAAAAGCACTAAATCTGCACCTGTTACAGAGTTTTACCAAAGTCCTTTATTTCAAAAAACGCTTGAATACGCGTCCCAACATTATGACCGCATGTATTTCTATAATGCCAAAGATGGTCTTTTATTACCAGACGACATCATGGACCCCTATGATGTATCGATTAAAACATTCTCCCATCACCAAAGAGAAGAGTGGGCTCAGAAAGTCATTGAGCAATTCTCGCAATATGAAACGTCTACAGATATTCTCGTTTGTTTACACGGTGGATCCGTTTATCGCAAACACCTCGAGCCTCAACTAAACCGATTCAACTATGTGTATGAAGTGCCTTTAAAAGGACTTGGAATTGGAGAACAACTTAGTTGGTATCAGAAAAACTCAGTATAACACGGGATAGATGCCCAGCAACACTGCCCATCCTTTACATACACTATCAAGTACCTATAAAAGGAGGCGTTTTGTGTGTATGATCGGCAACAAGGGCAAGGTTACCAAATGTACCCAGGTTACCCTGGATTTCCAGGGCAGCCAGGATTTCCAGGGCAGCCAGGATACCCAGGACAGCCTGGCTATCCTGGAAATATTGAACAACAACTAAGAGAAATAGAGAGACAGCTGAGACGACAGGATAGAAGGATTACTCGCATCGAAAGACAAATTGGTATACGGGATGAAGATTACGGCTATTAATAGCTGGTTCTCTTCTCATTAACGAAAAATGAAGGCCCTCATTGGGCCTTCATTTTTTATCGTCTTTTTAATAATGAGAATCGTTCACCTAATATTATTCCAGCAAGATTGGAACGGTACGAAAGCCAAAGGAACACGATTCCCCCTACCGTAACTCCAATCAATAGATTAATAATAGAGTACAACATGCTTCCTCCCTCGCTTTTGGAGAGGTATAAATTAGGCATAACGGATTCTAGTGGAAGAATGGCCAATTTAGAGGCAACTGCCATAATCGCCACAAAGATACCAATCAGCAACAATCTCCTTGAAAGGAATCCAAACTCATAATCTGTATATTTCTTAATAATGACGATCGTTATCAATACTGACGTAAGCAAACCAATATTCGTAGCAAGTATAGAACCTTTCCCTTCAAATAGTGTGACAAATGGGTAGGTCAATCCTGCTTTTAAAACGAGGCCTGCCAGTAAGCTATATACGGCAAATTTTTGTTTATTGATCCCCTGCAAAATAGCGGCTGTTACAGAAAATAGTGCAAACAGTATAGCCGTTGGAGCATACCACATCAATAACCAACTACCAAGCTCTTGATTCACGGTTGGGTACAGCACCCTAAAAATCGGTTCAGCTAAAACAGCTAGCCCAATTGCAGCTGGCGTCGTTAAGAACAATAAAATCTGGAATGTTTGGGTCAGCTGATTTTGCAATGCTCCTTCTCGATTCGCCGTAAATGATTTTGTAATAGCTGGGATAATCGTCATTGAAAGAGCGGTAGCAAGCGAAACTGGAATCATTATTAACTTATGAGCGAGTCCTGTGATAATGGCAAAAACTTCTTCATACGCAGGTTTATCGTACCCGATACTTTTTAATGCTGGGTTAATCAGCAACGTATCAATTTGCAAATACAAAGGAATAGCTAGACCTACGACAACAAACGGAAGAGCATACGTAATAATCTCTTTGTACATATCCTTTAGGGATACATTATGATCTACAGTACTTTCAGCAAGGTGACGATCAAGCGTAGGCTTACGTTTTCTGTAATACCAGAAAACGACCATCAGACCACCGACCGCTCCTACAAATGCACCAAATGTGGCGTACGTAGCTGCTGTTGCTTCATCTCCATCCATAAACTTCATAATGATTACACTGGAAACAAGAATAAATACGATACGAAAAATTTGTTCCACTACCTGAGACACTGCTGTCGGTCCCATCGATTGCAGCCCCTGGAAAAAACCTCGCGTTAAACTCATAATTGGAACGATTAATAATGCCATACTCACAACACGAATAACCAGGGTCACATCGGCAATCGTATTCCCTTCGTTCCCCTCATCAATGACAACATGAGCAATTGGTTCCGCCATTAAAAAGAGTGCTAAAAACGCAATGAACCCAGTAAGAGACATTAAAAGAAGTCCTGATTTAAACAGTCTCCTACCCGTTCGATAATCACCGAGAGTATGATATTTAGATACAAATTTTGAAACAGCCAGTGGAATTCCAACCGTAGATAGGCTGAGCATAATGGTATACGGAGTATACGCGTACGTGTAAAGGGCAACACCCTGTGTACCAACAAGAGCTGTAAAAGGAAACATATAAATCATACCAATTATTCTAGAAAAAAGGGTTGCTGCTGATAGTAACATCGTCCCTCTAATCACATTTGAATCAGACATTTCTCCATCTCCTACTTCTAACCATTCAACTAGATCCATTCGTCATCTATCAACAATTTTCAACAGTTCTATAAATACACTTCTCCATTTTAAGCTATTTAGCTAGTAACAACAAATATAAATTTTTGTGAAACTTTATTAAGAGGAGTGAATTGTGGTATGTTTGTGTGTAGCAAAATGAGAGAGGTGTAAGTATGAACTACGATGTCATTGTGATTGGCGGTGGTCCGTCTGGACTCATGGCGTCTGTATCAGCAGCGGAACATGGAGCAAAGGTGCTTCTCATTGATAAAGGAAATAAACTCGGGCGGAAACTAGCGATTTCTGGAGGCGGTCGTTGTAACGTGACAAACCGACTTCCACTTGATGAACTGATTAAATTCATTCCAGGTAACGGAAAATTCTTATACAGTGCGTTCAATATTTTTAATAACGAAGACATTATTGCATTTTTTGAAGACCTGGGCATTCGATTAAAAGAAGAAGACCATGGCAGAATGTTCCCTGTAACCGACGATGCAAAATCTGTTGTCAATGCGCTACTAGATAAAGTGCGACGCTTAAACGTATCGATTCAAGTAAACACACCCGTTGACAAGGTTCTTTACAAAGATGGGGCCGTTTCAGGGGTAAGACTTAAAACAAAAGAAGAAATTTATTCCTCCAACGTGATCATTGCTGTCGGTGGAAAGTCTGTCCCTCATACAGGTTCAACCGGCGATGGTTATGCATGGGCGGAAGAAGGGGGGCATACGATCACAGATTTATACCCCACTGAAGTCCCTCTTACTTCTAGTGAAGCTTTTATTAAAAATAAGGAACTGCAGGGTTTGTCGCTTCGAGATGTTGCGCTATCTGTTCTCAATCCGAAAGGCAAAGTGATTAAAACACATCGATGGGATATGATTTTCACCCATATTGGACTTTCAGGTCCCGCCGTTCTTCGCTGCAGCCAATACGTTGTAAAAGCATTGAAAAAATTCAATGCCCAGTACATTCCCCTGCAAATTGATGCGGTACCGGACCAAAACGAAGAAGAATTGTTTCGTGAACATATGAAACTTGCAAAAGACGAGCCTAAAAAAGCGATAAAAAACATCTGGAAAAGTAAAGTGCCAGAACGATACATGCTTTTCTTATTTAATAAAGCAGATATTTCTCCTGATACAACGTATGCCCACTTATCAAAAGAGAAAGTGCGTGAATACGTACGATTATTAAAGCAATTCCAAGTAGCAATCGATGGTACGCTCCCTATTGATAAAGCTTTCGTAACGGGTGGGGGCGTATCATTAAAAGAAATTCATCCGAAAGAAATGGCTTCAAAATTCACCACTGGTCTTTACTTTTGCGGAGAAGTGCTCGATATCCATGGATATACCGGTGGCTACAACATTACATCCGCCTTTGTAACAGGATATACAGCAGGAAAAAGCGCTGCGGAAAGAACAGTAGCTACTACTTAAAGGACACCGCAGTTATGAAGTACCTACGACAAGAGAGGGATCGTCCTATGGACGATCCCTCTCTTTGTATACTTTATCGCTTGTTCTTATTTCTCCCACTATCTCGACGGTTCGAGGACCCTGCTTTACGAGAAGAATGACCGGATCTACCTCTTTGATCGTTTCTTCTTTCTTCATGACGCTCTTCACGCTCTGGCAGTGCACCTTCCACGGTCTTTCTAGCAAGTTTCTTACCAATTCCTTTTTCGATCATTTGAATAAACGATTGATCTTTGGCGGCTATGAACGTATAAGATGCACCATCTCCACCAGCACGCCCTGTTCGACCAATCCGATGGATATAGCTCTCAGTATCTTGGGGAATGTCGTAGTTAAAAACGTGCGTTACTCCTTCAATATCAAGACCTCGCGCTGCCACATCTGTCGCCACAAGAAGCTGGATTTTCGCATCACGGAAACGTTTGATGACACTTTCTCGTTTAGACTGAGATAAATCACCATGAAGCTCATCAGATAGATAACCTCTTGCTTTCAAATCACCATTTAATTTACTAACCCTACGCTTCGTACGACAGAAGATAATTCCGAGGAACGGGCGCACTTCGTCAATGGTTTCAGTAAGGGAACCAAATTTTCGTCGATCCGTTGTTTCAATGACGAACTGCTCAATTTCTTCAACGGTTTTCCCTTTCTCTTTCCCTCTAATCTTCTCAGGGGAACGCATAAATCGTTTGGCAAGTTGTTTAATATCGCTCGACATTGTCGCTGAGAAAAGAGCGGTTAGACGACTTTCTGGAGTTTCACTAATGATATCTTCCACTTCCCTGAGGAAGCCAATATGCAGCATCTGATCAGCTTCATCTAAGACAAGGTAAGCTGTATGAGATAAATCAATCGTCTCTCTGCGAACATGATCGAGCAGACGTCCAGGTGTTGCCACCACTATGTGTACTTGCTTATTCAATTGTTTAATCTGTCTTTCTACATCCTGACCACCATAAACAGCGAGTACATTGATATCCTCTCGCTCTTCTACTAACTTCATCAATTCTGATGTAATTTGTATCGCAAGCTCACGAGTTGGAGTAACAATGAGAGCCTGTACTTCTGGTGCTTCTGTATTTATTTTTTCAAGAATTGGCAGCAAAAAAGCGAATGTTTTTCCTGTCCCAGTCTGCGCCTGCGCAATGACATCTTTTCCCTGTAGCATCACGGGAATTGTTTCTCTTTGAATGTCTGTTGGGGTATCGATACCCTGAGCTTCGAGTTGCTTAATGAGACGTGAGTCCAGTCCCAATGTAGTAAATTCGTTCAAATTAGTCACCTCTTGTTTAGTATATCAATAATTTGCATCTTCTTTCAGCTTGCTTCCAGTCTCTCGCTCTGAACATAACGATGTTAAAAGAAATTCTATTATAAAAAAACTGCCTCCTTGACGACTGCTGAAGAGCGGTCAAGTGAGACAGCTTTTGCGAATTAGGTCTGATAATTCCCCATTACTTTTGAAACGTAATTTTGCGTTTCTTGGAATGGAGGGATTCCACCGTAACGATCAACATTTCCTGGTCCTGCATTGTAAGCAGCTAATGCAAGCTCAGTATTTCCATTGTATTTATCCATCATTTGTTTCATGTACTTCACGCCGCCCTCAATGTTTTGTCCGGGATCAAAAGGGTCTTTCACTCCTAGAGAAGCGGCAGTCGCAGGCATTAATTGCATTAACCCCATAGCCCCAGCACCGCTCACGCTATTTGACTTATAGCCTGATTCTTGTTTAATAATGGCATGAATGAGCTTAGGATCAACGCTATACTTCGCCGATAATTCTTCAATATAGCCATCGATTTCAAGCGATGAAGAAGAATAAGGGATGTTAGACGGCATGGAGATTGGAGATTCAGTTGAAGCAGATAATTCCGCCGGGGTTGAGGAAAACGTTAATTCTGGAGCGATTTCCTGTCCATGTATCTGGTTAGAGAGAGCTTGTTCAAGCATTTCAGTAAAGGAAAAAGTGGTCGGTTGCTTACCTATTGTATTTCCTGGCTGCAACTGTCGAAAAGCCTGTAAGTCCATCATAGCACGTATAAGATCTGTCTTCATTTCAACACCCCGGTGTAGTCTTTTCCATCATTATACCAGATTGAGGGTAGCAGTAAATTGCTTTTTCTTAAAGCAATTTATTTGGAATACGAATCAAAAAGTGCTATGATTTATTAAACTTATCAACTTACTTGGATTAAAACTTCAGGAAAACGTCTTTTAGAGACCAGCTCCAAAAGACGCTAGTATTACGAAACAGTCATGTAATAAATGGGTTGTTTGCGCTGTTTCATAAGGATCTTCACAGCGAGTCGTGCTGCTTTACGATCCTCCGCAAGAACAATGATTTCTTTATCACAAACTTCATTTTCTTTCGTCTGTCTTCCTAAATAAGAAAGCGGAATATTCTTTGCTTTTTCATAAGGCGTACGGTGTGAAAGAATATAATCTCTCACATCAATGAGACAGTATTTATCATCATCAAACCGATCTAACTGAATCGGCTTCATATAAGAATATGGATAAACTACTCGCCATAATCCTAAAGTCAAGGCAGCCATTAGCGCACCAGCCATTCCCCATATCGCCATTCAAACTCTCTCCTTTTTAGCAGGGTTATTTCACGTTACCCTCCCATTTCATCATACCGCCAACCATGTTTTTCACTTCATAACCAGCTTCTTGCAAATATTCACACGCGCGTTCACTACGGCGTCCTGAACGACAAATCATAATATGCTCTTCATCTTTATTTATTTCATTAAGTCGTTCCGGAAGTGTTCCAAGACGAATGTGCTTTGCTTCAGGAATCATTCCCTCTTCTACTTCCTCATCTTCACGTACATCGATTAACGAAACGTTTTTCCCATTATTAAGTAGCTCTTGAACCTCTTCAGGTGTAACTGTCTTAATTTCTTTACTCATAAAAAACATACCCCTTTCGTACAATTCTCATATGATTTTTCAATAATATTCACTTTAACAAATTCAATCGTACATGATTTGTTTGTTCAATACAAGAAATCTCTCTTCTACTCATCTTAGTAGTATTCTCCACTCGAGGAAAGGGTTATTCTAAAAAAACTGTCCATTTTCATTCACCATTTCCATACAAAAAACCCTCTCCATCATCTAGGAGAGGGCGTGGTGTTAATTGGCTACAATATTCACTAGTTTACCTGGAACTGCAATAACTTTGCGAAGTGTTTTGCCATCAAGTTGACCTTTAATTTTCTCATGCTCTAACGCAATTTCCTGCATTTCATCACGAGAGGCTTCTGAAGGAATGGATATCTTAGCACGTAGCTTTCCATTAATCTGTACAACAATTTCAACTTCGTCTACTGTAAGTTTGCTTTCATCAAACATTGGCCAGTTTGCGTATGCAAGTGACTCGCTGTGACCTAGTGCACTCCATAGTTCTTCCGCAAGGTGAGGTGCGATAGGTGAAAGCAACTTCACAAATCCTTCCATTAAAGTAACCGAAACTTTTTCCTGCTTATACGCCTCATTTACAAATACCATCATTTGAGAAATAGCGGTATTAAAGCGAAGTGCTTCCATGTCTTCGGTTACTTTCTTAACCGTTTCATGGTAAACCCGCTCCATATCTTCTCCCGAATTTTCTTCAGAAATGGAAGACTTAGTTAGATCACCTTCACCAAACAAACGCCATACACGATCAAGGAAACGACGAGCGCCATCCAGACCATTGTTTGACCATGCAATCGACCCTTCAAATGGCCCCATAAACATTTCATATAGACGAAGCGTGTCTGCACCATGGCTTTCAACAATTTCATCTGGATTTACTACGTTTCCTTTTGATTTACTCATTTTCTCGTTGTTTTCACCAAGAATCATTCCCTGATTGCGAAGGCGTTGGAATGGTTCTTTCGTTGGCACTACACCGATATCATACAGGACTTTATGCCAGAAACGCGCATATAGCAAGTGAAGCACCGCATGCTCTGCACCACCGATATACATATCGACCGGCAACCACTCATCCAGCTTCTTCGGATCAGCTAGCATTTCATCATTATCCGGATCGATGTATCGAAGGTAATACCAGCAGCTACCAGCCCACTGTGGCATTGTATTGGTTTCACGACGACCTTTCATTCCTGTTCTAGGGTCAACAACGTTCAACCAATCCTCGATATTCGCGAGTGGTGATTCACCAGTTCCAGACGGTTTAATTTCAGTTGTTTCTGGAAGGACAACTGGAAGCTCCTCTTTCGGAACTGCAGACATCGATCCATCTTCCCAATGAATGATTGGAATTGGTTCACCCCAGTACCGCTGACGGCTAAATAACCAATCGCGAAGACGGTATGTTGTCTTTTTCGTTCCCTTACCTTTTCCCTCTAACCATTCAATGCTTTTTGTAATGGCTTCTTCTTTCTCAAGGCCATTTAAGAAATCGGAGTTCACATGCTTCCCATCTTCTATATATGCTTCTTTCGCCACATCTCCCCCAGCCACAACTTCTTTTATTGGAAGCTTAAAAGCAGTCGCAAACTCATAATCACGCTCATCGTGGGCAGGAACAGCCATGATCGCGCCAGTCCCATAGCTCATTAGAACATAATCCGCTACCCATATCGGAAGCTTTTCATTATTGATTGGGTTGATTGCATATGCGCCAGTAAATTCACCAGTCTTCTCTTTTGAAAGCTCTGTGCGCTCAAGATCACTCTTTGTTTGAACTTTTGAACGGTAGCTTTCAACTTTTGAGATTTGCTCACTTGTTGAAATTTTATCAACAAGAGGGTGCTCAGGTGCTAAAACCATATAAGTTGCGCCAAAAAGTGTATCTGGACGTGTTGTAAAAACATCAATGGCGTCCTTATGACCATCAATCGTAAAGGTCACTTCAGCACCTTCGGATTTCCCAATCCAGTTTCGCTGCATTTCTTTAATGCTGTCAGACCAGTCAAGTTCCTCTAGGTCCTCAAGCAAGCGATCCGCATACTCTGTGATTTTTAGAACCCATTGCTTCATTGGTTTACGAACAACTGGATGACCGCCGCGCTCACTTTTACCGTCGATTACTTCCTCATTGGCAAGGACCGTCCCTAGTGCTGGGCACCAGTTCACCGCTACTTCGTCTACATAAGCAAGACCCTTTTCATAAAGCTTTGTAAAAATCCACTGCGTCCATTTATAGTAGCGTGGATCTGTTGTATTAATTTCTCGATCCCAATCGTATGAGAAACCAAGCTCTTTAATTTGACGACGGAATGTATCGATGTTCTTTTGTGTAAAATCACGTGGATTATTTCCTGTATCAAGCGCATATTGCTCCGCCGGAAGTCCAAATGCATCCCATCCGATAGGATGAAGGACATTGTAACCTTGCATTCTCTTCATGCGGGATAAAATATCTGTTGCCGTATAGCCCTCAGGGTGCCCTACGTGAAGGCCAGCTCCAGATGGATAAGGGAACATATCGAGTATATAAACTTTTTCACCTTGTGCATCATTCTCTGTTTTAAATGTTTTGTTTGTTTCCCAGAAGTGCTGCCACTTCTTTTCAATTACTTTGTGATCAAATGCCATTTCTATTCTCTCCTTCCAGTCCTTACAGAAAAATAAAAAACCTCCCATCCCCGTTGTTTATCAACAGGGACGAGAGGTTGAGAATCTACTATTCACAATTACCCGCGGTACCACCCGGCTTAGTGCTAAAAACAGCACTCACTTAAGACCTTTAACGCAGGCGTACGGGTCACCTTACTCCATTCAGGTTCCGATTCAAAGGTGAGTTCGCAAAGGTTCTATGTTAACTTCCACCAACCGTTAACTCTCTAGCAATAGAATCCCTGGTACTATTCCTTATCATTATCTTTTACTTCACAAATTACGTATATAATTTGTATTGTATGAAGACTTGTGAGAAATGTCAAGAACATTATCAGAATAGCCGCTTTTTTCGTGATTTATACATTTCAAGTACGATTTGTTTTTTATTAGGTCTGCAGCTAAAAAACGCACCCACGCTGGGCACGTTATCCTTTACGATGCTTTTTCTGACTCGCCGAATCATCTTTTGAGTGCGGCTTATCTTTTTCTTCCCTCTGTTCTTCTTTTAAATCTTCTAGCGGGATTGCATCCACATTCATTTCTGTAACATCCTCGTCCAGTTGATTCTTTTCCTTATCAGGTAATTGCTCGGGATTATTGGTTTCGCCTTGTTTGTGCTTTTCATTTTTTGTCATATGATCACCTCATTTGTTGTTTACTCTTCTGTACCTCGAACCATATATTCCCAAACCTATAACTTGGAGAATAAGATCGAACGTGATAAAGTCATAACTAGATAGAAACAATTATGTTTTATACGAGTCTAACCTCAGTCAGTTGTAAACCTCATTCAAAAGACCAATTTATTCAAGAATAATTGATATCGTTAGAAAGGAATACTTCTTATGACGCTACAACGTATTTTACCTTTTACAAGAACGCTACTGGAGGCAGTCTTAACAGAAGGAGACATCGCGATAGACGGTACTTGCGGAAATGGACATGACACTCTCTTTCTAGCTGAATCGGTTGGAAAGTCAGGAAAAGTATATGGATTCGACATCCAACAAGAAGCGATTAAATCGACTGAGAAAAGACTGGTAGATGCTGAGCAATCTAGCCAGGTTTCTTTATTCCACGAAAGTCACGCTTCAATTAATCATCAAATTGACTCACACCATGTGGGGAATGTTTCAGCTGCAATCTTTAATCTTGGCTACCTTCCCGGGGGAGATAAATCCATTGTGACGAGGCCTGAAGAGACGATCCAGGCCGTATCAGATATTTTGAAGTTACTTCGCTCAGGAGGTCTTCTGATTCTAGTCGTCTATCCAGGACATCCAGAAGGTAAAATGGAAAGTGAAAAAGTAACGAAATTTACCACAGGTCTCAATCAGTCTGATTACCAAGTTCTAAAATATCAGTTTATTAATCAAATCAATGATCCGCCCTATATTCTTGCTATCAGCAAAAAATAAGGACTGCGCCTCTGCGCAGTCCTTATTTTTATAAAATCCCCATCGATTCAATATGATCTCTTGTTTTTTGATTACCCAATTTGTGTATCAGGGTGTAAATTTCTTTCATGTGGTTATCATAGTCATCATTGTTTTTATCTTCATGATAACTCATCGCAGGGACATGAGCCCGGTATAAGGAAAGTCGACTATCTTTATCAGTCACATCAAAAAGCTCACTAAGCTCATAAATATCTTCCTCATCTGCATCAATTTCAAAATGATAGCTTGATGCGCCTTGATCTTCCAATATTTCACCAGAACTAACCTCGACGTAATAACGCTTCTTCATCTTAAGAGCCCCTTTCGAAATCCTATAGGCTTCTTTTCTCACGAATGAGCGATTTTTATACGTTTATTATTGAGAAGCTTTGTGAAGTCTTCTATAAACCCAGCCATTAAAGTAAAAGAAAATGCTCGATCGTCCACCAATTCGAATGATTTTACGAGCAAGTGAACGAACATCTTTCTGCTCCATTACTTTTCGATCGGCAAGATAGATTCCAAGCAAACCTCGATTAATTAAGCGATGGAAAGAAGAATGAGGAAGGCTTTCTACGCTTTTATCTGCTTCCTTAATAAAGTGGGCAACACGCGTGGCGAGCTCATCATTATCTCTATAATAAAAGCAAAAATTCAAATCACCGCCTGCTCGATCTTCTTCCTGATCAATAAAGTAATCCAGCATAATGTGAAGGCCCTGAACCCATGGGAAATACCCTTCTTTTATCATGACTGCACCGCCTCTTGGCATCATTTCGCCTAATGAGTAAGAAACCAGACAGAAAATCCCTAAAGTCGATCCAGCACATGCTGAGAATTCATTCCATGTCATTTCTGGAAGCTGTTGTTTATGCTGATCAAACCAGCATTTTAACCTTGGAACTCGTTCTTCCTCCGTCACATGCTTATGTACCTGGAGATCACAATAATAATGACAAAGTTCAAGTAAAGCTGGCTGTACTTCCTTTTGATTCGGTAATTCTCGCATAACTTTTTGACACGTTTGAACAAGCTCTAATAGATAGCCACCATCATCTTTTTCCTCACGATATCGATAATAGGTATTTGATGCTTCAATTTCAGGTGAGAGAGCTTCAATCATCGACTCATGTAGCGCACTAAAGTCTTTTGGATCAAGCGAGGTGCTTCGGTCACATAAGTTATCCAAATAATCGCTAATCGTCTGGTAAGCTGCAATAAATGAAATCGAGCGATCGATCTGCTTTCCAGCAAGCAATCCATAAATGCCTCCACCTTCACAGTGAAACGTTTTTGAATCTATACTGTCTAGCGCCTGCTTTCTAAGTTCAGGATTAGGGATTTGTTCAGCCCGTTTCCTCCAATATTCTAATTCATGGTGAACCCTCGGTAAGACGCGTCGATAAATACTATACATTAGCGTCCAGGGTTGAGTTGGTACTTTCAAGTGATCCCACTCCTGTATTAATTATTTACCTTATTTTCCTTACGCTCTAGTAATTGAAGCTTTAATTCAACGAATGATTTAGCCGTTTGAAAAACATCGTCACGGTCTGGTTCGTTGAACACTTCATGATAAAACCCATCCCACTCTTTATAAGCTTTCTCTGTTAAAGGAATTCGATTGAACCAGGAAATAACGGCATGTTTATCGACAATTCGATCGTCGCCACCCTGCAAAACAAGTAGTGGTAAATTAGGAAACGTTTTTGCGCCTTCATTGGCTATTTTCATCGCCTTAAGAAGTTCACGATACCATCTTACGGATACTTTTTGAACCATTAAAGGATCTTCTTGATCGCGTTTATGAAATTCCGGATTCCGAGTCCCAATATTCGGTTCTAACTTCGAATTTAATCTCAGCGAAGGAACAATTGGATTTAATACTTTGGATAGAAAATCAACACCTTTGTTGGGAGGGTTCATAAGACCGATACAAGGAGATGATAACATCACTCCGGTAAGAGACGGTCTTTTTTCCATAATCGTTCGAATGGAAGCAAGCCCTCCCATACTGTGCCCTAATAAAAATACAGGTAGCTGATAGTCATGAGCTCTCTTAATCCACTTATCAATGGTTTCAATATATTGGTTAAATGAATCAATATGACCTCGTCTTCTTGTGCTCTCTCCTTGCCCTGGTAGATCGCCAAGCACGACATGGTAACCTGCTTCAATCCACTTTGAAACGAGCCAATCATATCTGCGATGATGTTCATTTGCACCATGAACTAACACAATAACCCCTTTTGCATATTCCGTTTCTTTTATACGCATGAAAATAAGCCCCCTTATGTAGGTCCGGTCTTTTTGATACACTACTTTTGAAAAGGATTTCATCTATACTAAATGAAAGTTGGGATTGTATTGCTATATGCTTATCACGATAAAAAACCTCAGATTCATGAAACAGTCTATATTGCGGATTATACTACCATTACAGGTGATGTGACAATCGAAGAACATAGTAGCGTCTGGTTTAACACCACTATACGCGGCGATGTTGCTCCAACAGAAATTGGTAAAAGTGTTAATATTCAAGATAATTGTGTTCTTCACCAAAGCCCAAATAAAAAGCTCATTCTCGAGGACGGTGTTACGATTGGGCATCAAGTTATCCTTCATAGTAGTGTTATTCGTAAGAACGCCCTGATTGGAATGGGGTCCATCATTCTTGACGGATCTGAAATTGGTGAGGGTTCTTTTATCGGTGCTGGAAGTCTTGTCCCACCCGGAAAGAAAATTCCACCTCACTCTCTGGCTTTCGGCAGACCCGCAAAGGTTGTTAGAAGATTAACAGAAGATGATGTGGAAGACATGAACCGGATTCGAAGAGAATATGTTGAAAAAGCAGCTTACTACAAAGAGCAGAAGCCGATCTAGAAAGCGCGCATATTTGTCGTTTGTTTGAGGAAAGTTACCAATACAATCCTAATGGATCGAGGTGGCCTCCGTGTACAAAATGACAATGGTCTTGATCGTGCTCGTCGTCATCACCTTGCTAATTGGCGCATTTATGACGTACAGGCTTGGACAAAATCAAAAAGGTGAATATGATAATCAAGGAAATGCTCGAGTGAAATCTTCTTTTTTTAGTAACCCCATTTTTCTTGTTTACATCATCGCAACAGCATTAGCTATTGGCTATGTTATTTATTTCACGTTAATTTGATGGAAAAGATCAGGGAAGCAATTCCTGATCTTTTTTTGTTTGAATTTAACAATACCTTAAGATTTCGTTAATAGTGGCATTAAAATTCTGCTATATGCTTGAGATAACACATAGGTTGAAGGGGGATTCTTTTTGAGTAAAGTGGTTGGATGGCTTTATGAGCGGGAGTGTACCGTATTTCGATTCGTGAATTTAACATGTCATTCAAGGTATCTGACATCTCTTTTTGGTTTTGTTACTCATGCGGGTGGTGCTAAAGCAACCATTATAAGCACGCTTATGTTACTTGCTTTGTTACCCGCTCCTTTAAAAATCTGGGGATTGCAAGCTGCCTTTGGTCTTGCTGCAAGTCATATACCTGTTCATTTTATTAAAAAGCATTATCCAAGACACCGTCCATATTTGGCAATGCCAGAAACAAAGATGCTCGTCTATCCTCTGAAAGATCATTCTTTTCCTTCTGGGCATACAACAGCTATATTTTCTGTTCTTACACCGTTTGTCTTTCATCTTCCTTCACTGGCTCTCCCCCTTCTTGCTCTCGGGAGTCTAGTTGCCTTATCACGGATCTACTTAGGTCATCATTATCCTTCTGATGTTCTCGTTGGTGTTTTACTTGGTGGTGGATCAGGCATTCTTTCAACACTCATATTAGGTTAGAAGGGGGAAAAACATCCATGAAGCTTGCACTGTTTACTGACACTTATTATCCACAGGTCAATGGGGTTTCGCGCACACTCGGTAAGTTAACCACATATATGGACCGTCAGCATGTCGATTATATGCTTTTTGCACCCGACTGTCAGGCTGATGAAGACCTGTTCACAAGTAATGTTCATCGGTTTACAAGTATGAAGTTTTTCCTATACCCCGAATGCCGCATTGCCCTTCCTAAATTAAGTCTTATACGCAACCAGCTTCAAGGGTTTTCCCCTGACCTACTTCATGTTGCAACACCGTTTAATATCGGCATGTGCGGGTTGCACTACGGAAAAAAGAATCATATCCCAATGGTTGCTTCCTACCACACTAATTTTGATGACTATCTTAAACATTATCACCTTGAATGGTTTTCCCCTGTCATGTGGAAGTATATAACGTGGTTTCACCAGCCATTCTCTAGCACCTTTGTTCCTTCTAATGAAACGCGTAATCGTTTAAAAGAAAAAGGCTTTCAAAACCTAAAGCTTTGGAGAAGAGGGGTTAACTGTGAACACTTTTCTCCGGTTAGAAAAGATCAATCACTAAGAGAACGATACAACTTTCAGGAAAAGTATATTCTCTTGTTTGTTAGTCGATTAGCTCCAGAAAAAAATCTTGAAACATTACAAAAAATCATGTGGAAACTACCGGAAGAACTGAAACAACAAACAAGATGGTTGGTAGTAGGGGATGGACCTGCCATGCCTCACTTCAGAGAAAACGTTCCTAGAAATGTTACATTTACCGGTTATAAAGAGGGAGCAGAGTTAGCAGAGCTATACGCCACTTCAGATCTCTTCATCTTTCCATCAGCTACTGAAACGTTCGGAAACGTCGCACTAGAATCTCTCGCCTCAGGAACACCTGTTATAGCTGCAAATGCAGGAGGGTTAACCGATGTTGTGTCGGGTGAACGAAATGGGCTTTTCTGCTCTCCTAATAAAGAGGACGAATACATTAACGCAATCAAACGACTCTTAACAGATGATACGGAACGAAGGATGATGGGTTATGAGGGACGACGTTATGCACTTTCTCAATCTTGGGAGGCGATTTTCGGACGATTATTAGAGGACTATGAGAAAGCAATCGGAGTTAAAAAACTTGCTCAATACGCATAGAAAGGAGAAAAATAATGAAACTTGCTGTTTTTGGTACAAATGAAATTGGATTAACCGCATCAGCTATTTTTGCCTCACATGGTCACAATGTCGTTTGTACCGATGAGGATCGAAGTCAAATTGATGCACTTCATTCAGGTGAGATTCCTGTGGAAGAAGAAGGATTGTTAGAAATGTTGGCAGAAGCTAAAAAAGATGGTCAATTAAGTTTCTCCGTTAATCGATTAACAGCCGCTTCTGAAGCAGACATTCTTCTGTTCACAGAACCTATTCCAGTTGATGAGCAAGAAAACCCTGATCTTACTTGTTTCTTTCGTTTTATAAGAAAAATCGCCCTCACAATTAAAAAGCATAAAACCTTCATTATTAAAAGTAACGTCCCTCCAGGAACAGCATCAAAAGTAGAAGACATTCTCATCCAACAGGATGTATCTGATCGCTCCTTCGATGTTGTAAGCAATCCAGATTTTATTCGAAAAGGCTCCGCAGTAAAGGATTTTTTGTACCCTTCACAAATCATTATCGGCTGTTCTTCGCTTCGAGCGTGTCGCGCAATGGAAACATTCTATGAACCGATCTCTTCGTCTCTTCAATATATGGACCATTCTAGTGCAGAATTAATGAGATACGCTTATCATACGTATCAATCGTTGCAAACCTCGTGTCTCACAATGATCGCTGTGGCGGCAGAAAAATATGGGGGTGACGTCGAATTGATTCAGGGGTCATTACCAAAGACACCCCAATTTACTGAGCACTCTCTTCATCCCGGCTCTTCTTTTCTAGGTACCGACACCTTAGTGGAACTTGCTTCATTTCGTTCAATGATCAAAGAATCTTCTTCCGCAAATCGAATGTTTAAAGCCATTGAAGAAATCGATCAATACCAACCAGAACTATTGATTCAGAAATTGAAAGATTTCCTAGGTACTCTTCAAGGTGCTAAGATTGCTATTTTTACTTCATCTACCGTGAAAGCTCTACCAGCCCTTCCCCCTTATAAGTTCGTCATTAAGAAACTAAAAGAGGAAGGTGCCTTTGTTCAACAGTTTGATACTGAAAAAACGAGGGGCAAACAAGATAACGAAATGAATACCATTTACGAATCAGTCCAAGGTTGTGATGCCCTTTTATTAATGAGTGAACTAGTATCGGTTAAACAACTGAATTGGGGAAAGATCATTAAAGGACTCAACCTTCCTTTAATCGTAGACGGTCATAATTTATATACGCTCGATGAAATGCGAATCATTGCCAACACCTATGATCTGATTTACTGTTCAATTGGACGACCGAACATTTATAAAGGATTGGGATCCATCTCAGTACAATCCATTCAATAAAGATGATCTGACAGAAGACCCTCCCTTACGATTCCGTCACACCTTCTCTTCCCATTTATGCATGCTAGTAGCCGGTGCAATCCCACCTCTCGCCACCGCTCCGGCTCCCAGATATGGTGGCGTTCTCATTCTTTTCCCCATTGAATACATGAAGGCAAAAAAAAAGAGACCAGTGGCCTCTTTTTTTATTTATTAAATTCCAGCACCCTGTTTAAGGGATTCTGAACGATCCGTTTGCTCCCAAGGAAGCTCAATGTCCGTACGTCCAAAATGACCATACGCAGCCGTTTGCTTATAAATAGGGCGACGAAGATCAAGCATCTTAATAATGCCTGCAGGACGAAGGTCAAAGTTCTCTCTCACTAGCTCCACAAGTCGTTCCTCTGACACTTTCCCAGTGCCAAATGTATCAATCGCAATCGATACTGGTTGAGCAACACCAATCGCGTATGCAAGCTGAACTTCACAACGATCTGCAAGACCTGCTGCTACAAGGTTTTTCGCAACGTAGCGAGCTGCATATGCAGCAGAACGGTCTACTTTCGTTGCATCCTTACCAGAGAATGCCCCTCCACCGTGACGTGCATAACCACCATAAGTATCCACGATAATCTTTCTTCCTGTCAAACCTGCATCACCTTGTGGACCACCAATAACAAAGCGTCCTGTTGGGTTAATGAAATACTTTGTTTCTTCATCAATTAATTCTGCAGGAACAACCGGCTTCACAACGTGTTCCTTAATGTTACGCTGAATTTGTTCAAGTGAAATTTCAGGGTGATGCTGTGTTGATACAACAATCGTATCCACGCGAACTGGCTTTCCAGCTTCATCATATTCCACTGTAACCTGAGTTTTTCCATCAGGACGAAGATAAGGAAGAATTTCTTCTTTTCTTACTTCGCTCAAACGACGCGCTAATTTATGTGCAAGAGAAATCGGAAGTGGCATTAATTCCGCTGTTTCATTACATGCGTAACCAAACATAAGTCCCTGGTCACCAGCACCAATTGCATCAATTTCATCATCGGACATTGTGCCTTCACGCGCTTCAAGAGCGACATTTACACCTGCAGCTATATCGGCAGACTGTTCATCAATTGAAGAAAGAACTGCACATGTTTCAGCATCAAATCCGTATTTTGCACGTGTATATCCGATTGTTTGAATGGTTTCACGAACGACTTTCGGAATATCTACATAGTGCGAAGTTGTAATTTCACCGGAAACTAATACAAGACCAGTTGTTACTGTAGTTTCACAGGCAACGCGCGCATTTGGATCATGCGCAAGAATATCATCCAGAATGGCATCGGAAATCTGATCTGAAATTTTATCAGGATGCCCCTCTGTAACTGACTCAGAAGTAAACAAACGACGATTACTCACTCAAGTACCTCCTTAAGGGTTCTATCTAATTATGTTGTAATGGATACGGTACTCATTTCCCTATTATCCTGTGCCGAAACGAGAGAACGAATTCAATATCTTATCGTCTTACCTTTTTTTATAGTGTCATCAACCTCAACGACATTAAAAAAGCCCTTTCCTTCTATTTAGAGGGAAAAGGAGCTGGTATCTCATGCCTTTCGCCTCTTATCTTCCAAGACTATTGTCTTGCAGGTTAGCACCTTAATCCTGTTGTATAGGAGTTGGTTGCTGAGCTTCATCGGGCCTGTCCCTCCGCCTGCTCGGGATAAGAGTATCCATTCTCGAAATATAATAACGCAGATAAAAGGATGTGTCAATGAAGAAAAGCGAAGGCGAGCGGTTAGAAACGAAGATATTGGAACTCCTGAACTGGAACACGCTTTTTGTGTTCCTGTGAAGGAGTGAAATATCGTAGTTTCTGCGAGTCGCAGCTAGACATGAAAAGCGGAAGTGGGCGATTAGGGTCGACAAGCGCTGGAGCCCTATAAAAAAGAACACGGTCTTTGTGTTCATTTTGTAGGGTGAAGCCATCGAGACCCTGCCCACTGCAGCTAGACACGAAAAGCGGAGCGGGCCTGCCTAAATCCGCAGGATGTTGGAGCCCTTTCGACTGAGACGCTTTTTGTCTCAATCGAAAGTGTGAAACAGTCGGAGGATTTAGCCCGCACAGCTAGACACGAAAAGCGGAAGTGGGCGTTTAGGGTCGACAAGCGCTGGAGCCCTACAAAAAGAACACGGTCTTTGTGTTCATTTTGTAGGGTGAAGCCATCGAGACCCTGCCCACTGCAGCTAGACATGAAAAGCGGAAGCCTCCGGTTAGACCCGGCAGGCACTGGAGCCTTTCAATTTGAACACGGTCTTTATGTTCAGGTTGAAAGGTGAAATTACTTAAAAAGCTCATTTTCATCCCCTCTTATTTTCTCCCATAAAAAAAGCCTTCTTTCATTAAGAAGAGGGCAGTTAAACCTAACCAAATCGTTATTCACCTTTTTTTCACTTTTCAAGCAAAAATACATAGATTAGTATAGAATATTTATGTGAATGTGTTATACTATTTTTGAGTTAAACAAGTCAGTCAACGAAATCTTTCATAAAGGATGGGTTTAACGTATGAAAACAGCTTCCTTCTCCTCACCGTTATTAGATGCTATCTTAAATAAGAACAATCCACATGTGAATTTATCAGTTTCTGAACTGGTTGAACATTCTTTGTTTAAAAATGAAGGGACACTCTCTTCAACAGGCGCACTTCGAGTTGAAACCGGAAAATACACCGGACGTTCTCCTGGGGACAAGTTCATTGTAAACGAAGAATCCGTAAAGAACAAAGTAAATTGGGAAACAAATCAGTCAATTTCCGAAAAAAGTTTTGAAAACCTTTACACAAAAGTATTGAACTATCTTGGTGAGAAAAAGGATCTTTATGTATTTAAAGGATTTGCTGGTGCTGACCAGTCATCAAGACTACCCATCCAGGTGATTAATGAATATGCCTGGCATAACCTTTTTGCACACCAACTCTTTATTCGCCCGAATGAATCTGAGCTTCAAGACCATGAAGCAGGATTTACTGTGATCTCTGCGCCTGGTTTTCAAGCAGACCCTGAAGTAGACGGCACAAAATCTGAAACGTTTATTATCATATCATTTGAGAAACGCACCGTGTTAATTGGTGGTACAGAATACGCAGGTGAAATCAAAAAGTCGATTTTCACTGTGATGAACTACTTATTACCTGAGCGCAATATTCTTTCAATGCACTGCTCCGCCAATGTTGGTAAAGAAGGAGACGTTGCTCTATTTTTCGGTTTATCTGGTACAGGTAAAACGACACTTTCTGCTGATGCTCATCGTTCTCTTATCGGTGATGATGAACATGGCTGGTCCATGAACGGCGTCTTTAACATTGAAGGCGGTTGCTATGCTAAATGCATCAACTTATCAAAAGAAAAAGAACCTGAAATTTGGGATGCGATTCGGTTTGGAACGGTTCTTGAGAACGTGATGATGGATACTCATTCCCGTGAACCTGATTACGATAATACGAGTTTAACCGAAAATACACGAGCGGCATATCCGATTGATGCCATTCCTAATATCGCGATACCTAGCGTAGCAGGTCATCCTAATACGATCATCTTCTTAACTGCTGATGCTTTCGGTGTTCTTCCTCCAATCAGCAAGCTAACGAAGGAACAAGCAATGTTCCATTTCCTTTCTGGATATACGAGTAAGCTCGCTGGAACAGAAAGAGGAGTCACTTCACCTGAAGCCACTTTCTCCACTTGCTTTGGTGCTCCATTTTTACCGTTACCTGCTCACAGGTATGCAGAAATGCTTGGTGAGAAAATCATGGAACACGATGTTCAGGTTTTCCTTGTAAACACTGGTTGGTCTGGTGGAGGCTATGGCGTAGGAAAGCGAATGAAGTTATCCTACACAAGAGCGATGATTCAAGCTGCTTTAAATGGTGAACTGGATCGCATCGAGACAATAACAGACCCTATTTTCGGTTTGCACATCCCCTCTCACTGCCCTGGCGTTCCAGCTGAAGTACTGCAACCGAAACAAACATGGGAACACAAAGATAACTATGACGTAAAAGCAAAAGAGCTTGCGTCTCAATTTGTTAAAAACTTCGAGAAATTCTCAAACGTATCTGAAGAAATTAGAAATGCTGGTCCTAACGTGTAAACTTATTAAAAAGCACCTAAATGGTGCTTTTTGTTTTTGTCTTCAGTTTAAGCATTTTTCGCAAGTGATTTCCTATTAAAACGCTCGAACTATTCTTCCAAAGAATCATAAACCTCCCAAAACAACACACTCCTCCCTCTTGCCTTCTTCAATCATTTTTATATTTGCCAAACACACAATGTTACGAAATTCATAGGCTATAGTATCTTAAACATGAGCCTATCTCATGTAACAACTGTGGGGGCTAAACAATGAAAAAAAGCTGGATATTTCGATGCAGTATTTTTATAGGTGTATTTCTTCTCCTTCTAACCGCATGTGGCAATCATACTGGAAATGATCAAGTACGCATTGCTGAAGTAACACGTTCGATTTTCTATGCACCACAATATGTGGCGCTATCAGAAGGAATCTTTGAGAAACATGGAATTGATGTCGAGCTAACCACAACATGGGGTGGAGATAAAACAATGACCACTCTGCTTTCAAATGGTGCCGATATCGCCTTAGTCGGTTCTGAGACCTCCATTTATGTGTATGCACAGGGCACCGATGATCCGGTTATAAATTTTGCTCAGCTTACACAAACAGACGGAACCTTTCTTGTCTCAAGAGAAAAAGTCGATCATTTTAATTGGGAAGATTTAAAAGGAAGTACATTTCTAGGGCAGCGAAAAGGCGGCATGCCACAAATGGCTGGAGAATATGTGCTGAAACAAAAAGGCATTGATCCACAAAATGATTTAAACCTCATTCAAAATATCGATTTCGCTAACATTTCAAGCGCGTTTGCATCAGGTACTGGGGACTATGTTCAACTATTCGAACCGACTGCAAGTGTTTTTGAAGAACAGGGTGTCGGGCACATCGTGGCGTCGTTCGGAAAAGAGTCTGGAAAGATACCATACACAAGCTATATGGCTAAAGAAAGTTATTTAACGAAAAATTCGGATGTAGCAGAACGATTTACTGAAGCACTTTATGAAGCTCAGTTATGGGTAGATACCCACTCAGCTGAAGAAATCGCAAAATCAATTGAAACCTTTTTCCAAGATACAGACCTGGATCTGATTACAACAGTAGTCGACCGTTATAAAAGCCAACATTCATTCGCCACTAACCCTATTTTAGACCAAGAAGAGTGGAATAACCTACAAAATATCATGGATGAAGCTGGCGAACTTCCAAAGCGTGTCGATTATAGTAAACTAGTCGATAACAGCTATGCAGAAAAGGCTCAACAATAGGAGGAAATACGATGTCTTTCCTTCAACTGAATGCAATCTCACATGTATATTTAACGAAAAGTGCTGCCAAGGAAGCCATATCTGATCTTTCGTTTTCCATTTCTGAAGGTGAATTTGTATCGCTACTTGGTCCCAGTGGGTGCGGAAAATCCACTTTGTTATCAATTATCTCAGGGTTGTTACAGCCAACAGAAGGAAGCGTTTCTCTTCAGAACAAGATGATCGAATCACCTGGAGAGCGAATGGGCTATATGCTTCAACAAGATTACTTGTTTCCCTGGAAAACGATTGAAGAAAATTGTTATATCGGTTTAAAGCTCTTAAACAAATTGACTCCTGAAAAAAAAGAAAGCACGTTAGCATTACTCGAGAGCATGGGGCTTTCTGACGTACGTCACGCCTATCCCGATCAGCTTTCTGGCGGAATGAGACAGCGGGTTGCCCTCGTTCGAACGCTTGCAACTAATCCAGATCTTCTACTATTAGATGAACCTTTCTCAGCTCTTGATTATCAAACAAAACTAAAACTTGAAGATCTTGTCTTCAAAACGTTAAAAGCCCATCAAAAAACAGCTATACTCGTGACGCATGATATAGGAGAAGCGATTGCAATGTCGGACCGCATCATCCTTTTATCTCCGAGACCAGGTAAAATCGCAAAAATTTTTCATGTTCCTTCCCAACTTCAAACGATGCTGCCTTTTGATGCTAGAAATGATGCTACTTTCTCTGCAAATTTCCAATTGATATGGAAGGAGCTTGATTCTCTTGAACAATCTCCTACTTAAGAAACAGCATCAACAGTATCTTAAGAAGTTAAAAAGAGAAAAAAACGAAATAGTAACCTGGCAGATCTTTATTCTATTCGTATTTCTCTCACTATGGGAACTTGCAGGACGGTACACCTGGGTTGATCCATTATTATTTAGTTATCCAACAAAGATTGCTTCTCTCTTTTTAACAAAGCTTCAAGATGGTTCATTAGTACTCCATACAACGGTAACGTTACTTGAAACGATAGCAGGATTTATTTTGGGGACGCTACTTGGAACTCTTTTCGCTGCTATTCTATGGTGGTCAAGGAAAGCGTCTAGAATTTCTGATCCGTACCTTGTCGTATTGAATTCCATGCCTAAAGTAGCGCTTGGTCCCATTATTATCGTTGCACTTGGACCAGGCTACATTTCTATCATTACAATGGGTGCCTCAATTTCAATTATTATCACAACACTCGTGATCTTTCACTCATTTCATACGGTAGAGCCAAATTATATTAAAGTTATTCGTTCATTTGGCGGAAATAAAAAACAGGTTTTTCGCGAGGTGATTCTTCCTGCTTCTTTTCCCGCTATCATCTCTACACTGAAAGTCAATGTGGGGTTATCGTGGGTAGGGGTCATTGTTGGAGAATTTCTCGTGTCAAAACAGGGACTCGGTTATATGATCATCTATGGGTTTCAAGTATTTAATTTCACACTCGTTTTACTAAGTTTATTTATGATTGCGATCTTCTCGTCTATCATGTATCTAGGTGTTGAATGGCTGGAACGGAAATTGATCAAACATTAGCTCCTCTTCAAGAGGGGCTTTTTTTGTTGTAAGTGGGCAAACTAGTTAGCCATAGGTTACAAACCTGTTGTGTTCCTACACGTCTTACCTTTGGCAAAATGATTGCTATAGACCCACCCTAACGCCATCTGCTAGCATATAGAAGAACATATTTCTTAATTAAAGACAGGTGAAGAAAATGAATGCACTGAGAGGCGTATGGCTTAGCATTGCCGCCTACCTTTTCCTTTCCATCATAAAATTAGGTGCTGGTTATCTCTTTGGTTCAGAGGCGCTGTTAGCAGACGGCTGGAACAATGCATCGGATATTGTGGCATCAGTTGCCGTCTTAATCGGAATGAGGATTTCTCTCAAACCCGCCGATCTTAATCATCCATATGGCCATTCTCGAGCAGAAACGGTTTCTTCCCTCTTCGCATCTTTTGTGATGTTTGCGATTGGTATTCAGGTCCTTTTTCATACGGCCACCGTTTTAATTAATGGGAAAGTATCATCTCCGCCACTAACATCTGCCTGGGTTGCCCTCCTAGGGATGGTTGTGATGGGAAGCGTCTATCTTTATAATTCCAGACTTGCTAAAAAAACGGAAAGTCACGGACTAATGGCTGCAGCAAAAGACAATCTATCCGATGCCCTTGTCAGCCTGGGAGCGTTTATTGGAATTATTGGCGCACGATTTAACATGCACTGGCTTGACCCTTTAACAGGGTTCATTGTGGGCCTTATCATCTGTAAGACTGCTTACGATATTTTTAAGGATTCCTCCCTCATGCTGACTGATGGTTTTGATAAAGAGAAATTAAATGATATTGAAGCAACCATTCAAGAAATTGAAGGTGTGGAGACGCTGGTAGATATTAAAGCGAGGATGGCTGGAAATAAGATCATCGTTGATGCGGTTGTAGAAGTAGCGCCTCATCTAAACATTAAAGAAGGACACACAATTACTGACAAAATTGAAGCACAGCTGGAAAAAAAGTACGACATTCGGAATGCGATTATTCATGTGGAACCAGGAAAAGAAACCATCTAGTTATTCTAAAAAGCCAGTACAATGTACTGGCTTTTTGGCTACTATTCTCATTTCCACTTACTGCTTTTACTACAAATAATTAAGATGTTTTAAACTGTACGTCAGGACTTGATCCTTCATCATAAAGCTATAGCGCTCATTTAAGTGGAGGTCTTCTGGGAGCGATTTCAGCTGAACAGGACCTTTCGTTTCCATATAGTCATCTTTTTTCACAAGACGATCGATGTCAGCGTAGTAAACGTTTTTAATAATTGTTCCACCTTTTCCCTCTACTCGGTACTGTCCAACATATTGTAGACGTTTCACAACGCCTCCCGTTTCTTCGAAGACTTCACGAACGGCAGCTTCTTCCGCATTTTCGCCCTTTTCCACTTTACCACCAGGAAACTCAATGCCTCTTCTTGCATGTTCCGTTAACAACCACTGATTATCGAGGCGACAAATAACCCAGACGTGCTTAGGAGCTGAAGAGTATGGGTGGTCCAGGAAAGAAAGAGTTACCTGATTATGATAGTAGTCTGTAAACTTAAATTCGCTCATTTGATAACCTCGTCCTTTAGTTTCTTACTTTATTGTAAAAGAGTAGCCGGCCCTTGTCCAATCCCCTTGTTCAAAAAGAGAAATACGAGTTGCTTCACTTATAAGATCTCATAATAAAACGCACGGTGTTTAACCGTGCGTTCGTCTTATTGAATCTCAAAGTTCTTAATAATCCAGTGATTATTTTCATAAACAAAATTGATCTTAATTGTGTAAGTACCATATAAGTCCGATTCGTTTGACTGAGTTAGTTGATACTCAAATTCACTTTTTTGATTTAATTCATAAGGCTTATCTGTATTAACCCATGGAAAAAGTTCTGTAGGAATAAGGTAAAGAGCACCATCACGTTCTTCAAAATAAACATCAGCAATTTGAGAAGCAAGTTCTTTTGATGCTACTTTCTGTAAATGTTGCTCTACTTCCTCGATTGACTGAAATTCCTTTACCTTGTAATTCGCGTCTGTTTCCTGAACGATTCGATCCATGAGGTCTGTTGATAGTTGTTCGACATTAGGTTTTTCGACTGAGATCGTCTTTGCTTCCGCTTTTGTTTCAATTGAAGACATCACCATTTGAGAATGTTCTTCTGCAACTTTTGATAAATTCGTTCCACAGCCAGAAGTAAATGTAAGCGCACCGACCAACATGGCGATTCCTATGTATTTTTTCAAATTACTCATCCTTTTAATTATTGTAGTATTTCATCTCTATTAATCACATTCCTCATGAAGTCAAGTGTCAAACAAACTAGTCGACATTTAAGTCTTTTTTACTATATTGTAAAAAAGCAGGATGCGAATTTATTGAAATCCATTACACTAATAAGACGAATAAAAATAATAAAATGTTTCGATTTATTTAGTGAGTTTACAGAAAGGAGGAACATCATTGACAAAACTATGGAAAATGAGGTTTAGTCAATATTTCCGCCATCGATTCAGCTATTTAAGCTATATTTTCCAAGGAGGTTTTCTCATTGCCTTACTTCTCCTAGGTGGAATTGGGGCTGTCTATTATCAACGATTTCTAATAACGATTCCAGAAGATTTTCCATCGTTGTTAGTCACAGCGCTAATCATTAGCGCAGTGATCAGTTCACTTGAAGTCAAGTTCTTTCTACTTCCAGCTGATAAGGTTTTTCTACTTGCCTATGAAGGACGAATGAAGAAATACATTCAATATAGCGCCTTTTATTCTTACGTACGATGGCTTTCACTCATCTTCCTTACTGGTTTACTCACTCTCCCTTTATTAATAAGGTTAGACTTTCAAACGCATGATTTTATATGGGGTAGCATCATTCTACTCGTTCTTAGTTTCCTGTCTTTACTTGTCATTATCCAATCTTACTTTGTAAAGAAAAAGTGGGTACGACCTTATCTGTTTATCATCAACAGTGTGGCACTCTATGCTACTTTGAAAGAAGCTTTTTGGATTTGCCTCCTCTTGTTGGTTATTCTAATATCTCTTCCTTTCATTTCACCTAAGAAGATGGTGCTACAGTGGGAAAAATTAATTGAACTTGAAGCATCACAGAAAAATCGATTTGAGCAATTTGCTAACCTGTTCGTTGACGTTCCTTCGTTACAAAATCTCGTACGGACGAGAAGATACCTTGGGTGGATCCCCACTTTTATGAATGTAAAAGATCCACGCGTTTATCTTTCGGTTCGAACTTTTTTGCGTAAAGGCTCGTATGTCTGGATTTATATAAGATTACTATTTCTAGGTGGGCTCCTTCTTTACTATCTTTCCAGTGAGGTCATATCCTATTTATTTGTCCCTGTGTTTATATGGGCAACCCACCAACAATTGACTGCCATAAAAAAAGAACAGTACCGTGACACATTTCTCATCATTCTTCATAACAATCGTATGTCCCATTCCTTTGATAAAATGATTTTGTGTTTATTGCTCTTGCAGTCTTTCTTCTATAGTCTTATTCAACTTCCAACCGTTCACCAAGCTTTCATCGTTCTTTTGGAAGGGCTACTGATTTCTTACATACAAACGATGAGAAAGAAACGAACGAAAAAAAGAGGAACTGACTCTCCTTAGTCAGTTCCTCTTTCTCATTAACAACAATAAGGATTGTAATTTGCTCCGCCGACGCCTGGTCCTGGACCATAGCCGCCGCCAAACGCGCCAGCTCCTACAATAATTAATAAGATAAACAAGACAACAATTAACGCAAACCCTTTACCATATCCTCCGCCGCTCATCTTTATCCCCCTCTTTAAAATTCATTAACTACATTATTACTTTATGTGGCTAAGATTATTTAGGAAGGGCATGAGCGGAGTTCTTCTAGAAAATACTCTTATTCTTTACTTAAAACACCGTTGTTCACAAAGAAAAAAGAGGCTTTGGCCTCTTAATTTCTCGTATTATGATTAAGTGCAGATAAAACACCCATTTGATCGATTTGCGCTTTTGTCTTATTTGTTCCTAACCGATGAATCATTTCATAAAGGTTATAAATCGCTTCATCTGTCCAATCACGATGGCTGTCTACTTCATCTTCATTATAATGGTTCAATGAAAAGAAATCATTTTGCTGGACATATTTCTGTGAGCGCAACTTCTCAATCGCACGTTCCATTTCCATTTTTTCTTCTTTCGTTGCTCTAATTTCAAATGCATTCATTTGAGTACCAACATTTGTCTCATGAAGCTCACCTTTTGGTGTTACAAAATACGTTTCACGTACCATTGCTTCTCACCTCCATGATAAATTAAACAGGACTAACCTCCGAATGGCTATATCCTTTGTATTCATGCTGAGCTGCATCAATTGTTTTCTCAACTGTGTCAAGTCGGGAGTGAAAAGACCCCACGTCACGGCCCTGCTTCTTCGCTTCCTCAACACGCTCGTCGTAATTTGTATCTTTCGTTGCTTCTGGCTCTACATGGAACTGTTTCTTATCATGATCGACTACTACCTGAATAAATTTATCCATCGCTCTTTCCTCCTTTTTATCCTATCGTGTTTGTCACTTTACCCGTTTCAGATCAACATTAATCTTTTCATGAGAAACGAAATGGCTCAATTTTGTGTTAAAATGAGGGGATGAATCCATAAGAACTCAGGTGATGATCATGAATTTTACAACAACACCGCATCAAGCAGTGACTGAATCGGACCTTTCTGCTCCATTAACACCCCATTCGTCTATCAGACCGTTGGAAGATGAAGCAGAACAGGCTTTTTTTCATGCATTAGAAGAAAAAGGGATACGTCTAAATGAACCTCAAACAAGAGCAGTCAAACATACAGAAGGTCCTCTTCTAACAATTGCAGGGGCTGGAAGCGGAAAAACCTCCGTCTTAACAGCACGAACTGCTTTCCTTATGACTGTAAAGGAGAAAGACCCTTCTAGTATTCTCCTTATTACTTTCACCAGAAAAGCATCTGAAGAAATGCGTCAGCGGATTAGTCGCTTACCAGGTGTCTCCCCTCAAGACTCAGGGAGATTAACAGCAGGGACCTTCCATTCCATATTTCTGAAATTATTAAGAAGTCTCGGCTATAATCAAAAGATATTAAATAGTGATCGTCATAAGCAAATCATTATGAAAAACATTTTAAAAAAGATGAAAAGTCCAGAAGCTTCTTTACCGGAAATTATGCTTTCATCAATTTCATCTTGTAAAGTTAAAATGATGGAACCGAGCGATGTTCCCGATCAAAAAGAAACGGAAGAACTGAAAAAAGCTTATACGGAATACGAAGAGTGGAAGACAGCCAATCACTATATGGATTTTGATGATATTCTTGTTTTTATGTATCGAGAATTTAATCAAAACTCGTCCCTTCTTCAAAAAATGCAAAATCGGTTTCAGTACATTTTAGTTGATGAATTTCAAGATACGAATCCGATCCAATACGAACTGATTAAGCAAATCGCTGCTCCACAGAACAATTTATTTGTCGTTGGAGATGACGATCAGGTCATCTACTCCTTTAATGGTGCGAATAGCTCCATTATTTTAGAATTTGATCGAACCTATCCAGATGCAGAAGTTGTGACATTGGACACAAATTATCGATCCGCCCCTCCAATCGTGGGACTTGGTAATCATGTGATTAAACATAACACCTACCGTAGAGCCAAAACGATGAATGCGACGAATAAAGATGGAAAACAACCGTTTTATCTCAGACCTGCCACTACAGAAGATGAAGCAGGATACGTTCTTCGTCATATCCGCGAACAGAAAAGAGACTGGAAAGATATCGCAATATTGACGAGAACCTATACGAATGCACGAGCTATCTTTGAACAATTAATTGAACAGGATATTCCATTTAATGCGCAGGGAATGAAACAGGTCTTTTATGAACAGTCCGTCATTAAAGGCATGATGGAACATCTTCGTCTTGCATATGAACATCAAAATCTAGATGCAACAGCCGCTATCCTTCCATCTTTATTTATTAATCAAGAAGCAGGCATGCGTCATATTGAGATGGAAGATTTTGTAGATCCGGTTGATTTTCCTTTGATTCATCTAAAGTCTTGGAAAACGCTTCGTGATTTCCAAAAGA
Organism: Guptibacillus hwajinpoensis; assembly: GCF_020524165.1. Classification (GTDB taxonomy): domain Bacteria; phylum Bacillota; class Bacilli; order Bacillales; family Guptibacillaceae; genus Guptibacillus; species Guptibacillus hwajinpoensis_D. The sequence goes on along the minus strand of NZ_JAIVKU010000003.1, from coordinate 494,539 downwards.
AGTCAATTGATCGACGTATACGCCTGATTCAAGAAGCAAAGCGGCATCAACCACAGAAAGCCATTCAATTATTACGGGATGATTATATGAAACACCTAGATAGTGCAAACGACGAAGCCTTAACGGTTCACAAAACAACCCTTAAAGAAATGATGGACGAGCTAGAGTTCTCAAGCTCTCGCTTTGAAACTATACCTGAATTTCTAGCTTATGTTGATCGGATCATCCAACGATTCAATGAACACAAACAAAAGGCAAGCGCCACGAACGCACTATCCCTTTTATCGATTCATCAAGCAAAAGGACTGGAATTCCCTGTTGTTTATGTCATTGGCGCCTCTGAAACAATATTGCCACACGTCTCTGCACTTAGCTCGATGAAGGATAAAGAAGCTTCTCAAAAGCAGCTATACATGAAAAATCCAACTGCAGATCTTGAAGAGGAACGTCGACTTTGTTACGTCGCGATTACACGCGCCAAAGAAGAACTTTATATTTGTTCTCCGGAAAAACATCTCGGCAAACAAACACCAGTGTCTCGCTTTTTAACAGATGCGTTTAAAAAGAAAATAACGCAAGAGGGCAAAACAATGAAAGCATGGGTTTGTAGCAGTGAATTCTGCAAAGGATGGATGAAGATTGAAGGGAAAAAACAACCTTCTGAAAAATCATGTCCGTTATGTGATCGGCCAATGATTGTATCACAAAAGCCCGTTAAATAAGTCTGAATGATGTCATCGTGTTAAGCATTGTTGCGCTTTGATTACAAATCATTTAAGAGACGTTTAACTTACGGATTTCGCCTTTCAAACGTGCTATAGTAGAAAAAAACGCGCAACAGGAGGGCTCCGATGAGCAGCATTCGTTACGAAACCATCTTTCAGAAACAGCTTGGAAACGGTACGATTATCGGAATAATGGACTACCTTGAAGGTAAGCTGATTCGACTGAACTTAAATGATAAGGAGCCGGATTACCTTAACCCGGAGTTAAAGGAATTCTTTCAACAAGAGCGTATGAAAGTGAATCTTCATCAATAATAGATCGCATATAAACCAGCCTCCCCTTATATGGGCAAGGCTGGTTTTTAGTTATTTACAACTAATCGTGCATAGAATCTAGCCGTTATGGCATCTTATTAGAAAAACAGTATCCTTTCGTTAGTCTTTTAGACCTATTATTCATGAAAAAAGGTTTGATATAAAAAGTGTAAAGGGTATATCAATAGTAGCAAAGAACATTGCTATATTTAAGGAGGAAGTCAACATGTTAAAACAAGTTCTAGTTATTATCGGAATTGTCGTCGTTGTTGCATTTGTTGTTAGTGCTTTATTCTAGAAGACAACAATCATAAAGCTATGGATAAACTAAATTGACTTTATCAAGGAGGAATAGCAATGGTACGTACAATCCTTATGATTATTGGCGCAATCGCCGTCATCGCAGCGATCATCTCATTTATTTAAACCTTTTTATTATTTATGAGGCAATTGAAATTTTACTATTACTTATAACTAAAGGAAGTCGAGCCTGCATTACTCAGGCTCGACTTCCTTTTTTGTTATCTATTAATCATTTTTCTTCATGTTTTTTTTGGCTTCATCAACTTTGGACTTTGGAATGTATATAAAGATTGCTTTTTTATTGTTGTTCATACAAATCTCCTTCAGAGTTGATTTTTGGTCCATATTCATTCTACTCGATAATGAGGGCGATAAGCAATCCTCCCTTCCAAAAGAAGTGAAAACACTGCGTTAGTACTAAATGTTCTGATAATACGTTTTTCATAGAAACCTTAAAAAGTAAATGAAGTCATTTCTCATTAAAGTTAAAATTTCACTTTTTCCTACAAATGACTATACTCGAAATTCATGACTGAAAACTGTCAAGAAATCGAGATAACTTCAACTTCTATTCAGGGACGAGGATTGATATACTGGTTGTAAATTGTATGATTCTGTTCCTATGAATCAGGACACTATAGCTCACTATAAAGGAGTGAACTCCATTTGTTGAAACAACCGTTAAAACTATTCAGAGGGGTCGGTTATGCAGAAGGAATATCGTTTCTATTGCTATTAGGAATCGCGATGCCTCTTAAATACTTTATGGGCATGCCAATGGCCGTATCGATTGTTGGAGCGCTACACGGCGGATTATTTGTTCTTTATCTCGCCGTTATCCTTTACGTTACCATTGTAAAGCGCTGGTCTTTTATTAAGGCGACGCTTGCCGTTGTCTCATCCGTCATTCCATTCGGACCGTTTATATTCGACGCACGTCTTGTGAAAAATTCAGAAGTATAAAAAGAGGCAGGACCTTGAACAGGTTCTGCCTTTTCCAATGAACTCAATAAACTTCTTTCACTATTGTTACTCGTTCCAGTTCATTCCGGTCCATCTCATATCCAATACCTTTCCCTTGTGGAACGTCAATGCATCCATCTTTCACGACTACTTCGGGATCAATTATATCCTTTTCCCAATATCGGGTAGAAGCTGAGACATCTCCCGGGAGAATAAAATTAGATAAGCTTGAAAGAGCTATATTGTGCGCCCTCCCGATCCCAGATTCTAGCATGCCGCCACACCAGACCGGGACACCCTTTGACTTACATAAATCATGAATCTTTTTACTTGCAGTTAATCCACCAACACGACCAGGTTTAATATTAATTACCTGACAGCTGTTTAAATCAAGCGCTCGACGTGCATCATCGAATGAAGTAATACTTTCATCCAAACAAATCGGAGTCTTTAATTCTTTTTGGAGTATAGCATGATCCACAATATCATCAGCAGCTAAAGGTTGTTCAATCATTAGAAGATTAAAGGCATCGAGTGCTTTTAATTGGTTCAATTCTTGAAGCGAATAGGCGGAATTTGCATCTGCCATCAAAGATAAATTCGGATAGCGTTCTCTTATGGCTCTTAGAATGGAAACATCTTGAGAAGGCTTTATCTTCACTTTAATCCGCTCGTAGCCTTCCGAAATTCGATTGCTTATTTCTTCAAGCATCGTGTCAGGATCAGAAGCACCCACCGCAACACCTGCTTTAATTTTCTTTGAAGTGCCACCTAATGCTTCTGCTAAACTGATGCCTTCTTTTTTTGCGTATAAGTCCCATATTGCCCCTTCTATCGCAAACTTTGCCATTGGGTTTCTCCTGATTCCTGATAACATGCGATCTACCTCAGAAGGGTGTGAAATGGAACGGGATTTAAGAAGGGGGATCATGACATCTCTTAACATATGCCAGGACGTGTTAAGGGTTTCTTCCGTATACCACGGTGTTTGAAATGCTACCCCTTCTCCAAAACCAACTTCCCCCTCAGCGTCTTTCACTTCTACAATAATTAACTCTCGATCGAACACCGTTTCAAGGCTATTTCGAAAAGGAGACTTGAGGTTCATTTTTATATGATGAAGCGTCACTGACTCAATAATCATTCTGTTTCTCCCACTAATAAATTCCGCTGAAGTTTATTCGCTCCATTTCTTGGAAGAGCCTTAACAAAGGTTATTGATTTAGGCAATTTATACCGAGCAAGACGCTCTGATAGATAATCGAGTAATTGCTCATCCGTTAACAACGAATTTTTACTAACAACGAAAGCAGCCGGAACTTCTCCCCAGCGCTCATCTTGGATGCCGGTCACACCAGCATCTTCAATATCAGAATGTTCGAGGATCGCCGCTTCAATTTCTGCTGGATACACATTTTCACCACCAGAAAGAATCAGGTCTTTTCTTCGATCTAATACAAAGAGAAAACCCTCTTCATCAAGGAAACCAATATCTCCTGTATGAAGCCAGCCATCTTCCAATGCAGCTTTCGTCGCTTCACCTCGTTTCCAATATCCCTTTGTTACAGTTGGCCCTTTAACAAGTATTTCCCCATGCTCTAATGCTGGAAGCTCTTTATGATTATCGCTAATTTTTACTTCTGAAGGAAATAGAGCTTTCCCAGCAGATCCCTGTTTATGAAGCATATACTCTGGTGAGAGCGTCACGATTTGTGATGCTGTTTCCGTCATTCCAAATGTTTGAAAGACAGGAATCTGCTTTTCTTCGCAAATGGATAAGAGCGGATAAGGAGCTGGACCTCCGCCAAGCAACAAGCAGCGTAACGTGTCTGGGTACTGATTTGTCCCCAGGTCATCGAGCATTTTCTTTAGCATAGCGCTTACTACCGATACAATCGTAATTTCGTCTTGTTGAATCGATTGATTAACGACATGCGGATCAAAACGCTCTTGAACAACCATTGTTATGCCATAAATAACACTTCTTAATAGAATAGACAGGCCACTCATATGAAACATCGGCACGGCACATAACCAGCGATCATTCATATGTAACCCCATGTTAAGACTTGAACTAATCGCACTCCACCAATGGTTCCCATATGTTAACATCACACCTTTAGGTTTACCTGTTGTACCAGATGTGTACATAATCGTATGAAGCTGGTTCAACTCAATCGTTGTTTCTAATCCCTCTAACTGATAGATAAACGGTCGAATTTCTTGCCAGGTAAGGATATTCACAGTAGTTGGTTTCAATGCTTCGTGAGCTTTTTTCGAAAGTGATAGGTCGGTTATCACATAAGAAAGCTCAGCATCGTCCATCTGGAACGCCAGCTCAGGTCCTGTTAATCGATGATTTAGTGGAACAATAACAGCGCCTATATACATCAGAGTATGTAAGCAAACGGCTGCCTCGATCCCATTCTCCATAAAGAAGCCTACATGCTTTCCTTTTGCAATCCCTTCAGCTTTTAGAGCATGTGCCATTGTAACAGCCTTTTCTTGCAATTGCTTATAAGTGAGCTGTGTATCGTTATCAATCAGCGCCAATCGCTCAGGCGTGATAGAGGCACGTTTATGTAGCCAGTTTGGCATCGTCTCCATCTGTATCATCCTTTCCTTTCCCTATTTGAAAAACAGCTTGATGGGTACCCATCAAGCTGTTTACATACAATCGATTTAAGGAAAACGTGGGAACTGTTTGAAGTCCGGCTTACGCTTTTCTTTAAATGAGTCGCGTCCTTCTTTCGCTTCCTCTGTTGTGTAATAAAGAAGTGTTGCATCTCCACCCATTTGTTGAAGACCTGCAAGACCATCTGTGTCAGCGTTAAGAGAAGCTTTAAGGAAACGAAGGGCTGTCGGTGACTTTTCTAGCATTTCCTGAGCCCATTGCACGGTTTCAGCTTCAAGCTGTTCAAGAGGAACAACCGTGTTAACAAGACCCATATCAAGTGCTTCTTGAGCGTTATATTGACGGCATAGGTACCAGATCTCACGGGCTTTCTTATGCCCTACGATACGAGCAAGGTATCCAGCGCCGTATCCAGCATCAAAGCTCCCAACTTTAGGGCCAGTTTGTCCAAAGATCGCATTATCAGCAGCAATTGTAAGGTCACATACAACGTGTAGAACATGGCCTCCACCAATTGCATAACCAGATACCATCGCAATAACCGGTTTAGGGATTACGCGAATAAGACGTTGAAGATCTAATACATTTAGACGAGGAATCTCATCATCGCCAACGTATCCACCATGACCTCGAACACTTTGATCTCCACCAGAACAAAATGCTTTGTCTCCAGCTCCTGCAAGTACGATCACGCCAATATTAGAATCGTCTCTCGCAAATGAAAAAGCTGTAATTAGTTCATTAACCGTTCTTGGTGTAAATGCATTACGCACCTCTGGACGGTTAATTGTGATCTTAGCGATCCCATCATACGTTTCATAAAGAATATCTTCAAATTCACGTTCAGTCTTCCATTGAATCATTTTGAAATTCTCCTTTCCTATGTACCAAAATTTACAGATAAGAATCTGCATGCTTTTTTAGAAAAGCTACTACCATTTTAACAAAGATTTCAGGTTGTTCTACATGAATTGTATGCCCTGCGTCATTTATTTGCACAAAATCAGCTTGAGGGAACAAATTTTTCATTCTTTTACCAATTGAAATGAACTTTCGATCGTACTCTCCTACTAAAAGAAGGACGGGAATCGCTACATTCTCTAACACTTCCCAATAAGAAGACTGAACCCCTGTACCCATTCCAATAAGACTGTTTGCCAGTCCTCTTTCAGTATTGCTCAAACGCTGTTTTCTTATTTCCTCTTGAACATGTAAAGGGAGATTCTTTTGTGAAGCAAATAACGGAACGCTCTCCCAAAAATCAACAAACGATGACAAGCCATCATTTAGAATCCGTCTTGCCAGCCGTTCATCCTTTTGCCTTCGCTCCTCTCTTTCTTCTTTCGTAACAAGGCCAGGAGAGCTACTTTCAAGAATAAGCGTCTTAACACAATCAGGATGTTGCACAGTGAAAGAGAGAGCAAAACGCCCGCCCATGGAATAGCCAAGCACATGCGCGTGATCGATCTGAAGCACCTGTAAGAGCTGTTTTAAGTAATCTCCCATCGACTCCATTGTATAATGCGTCATATCATCTGGTTTTCCACTTGCACCATGCCCTATTAAATCTAGAGCGATCACTTTATAGTACCGTGCCAACTCTTTCATTAACGGAGACCAATTCGCGCTTGACCCAGTAAAGCCGTGCAATAAAAGAAGAGGTTCCCCCTCACCTTCTATTTCAACGTAAAAAGGCTGCCCTTCAATCGTATAGATCATGATTTCGAACACTCCTGTAACACGATGGCAGTTTCTCTCGAAACCTTCTCAAACATTTCGCGATGAAGAACAAGATTTGAATCACGATCAGTGGGAACTTCTATAATGCTTAGACCATGGTGGTTCTGACTTTTTACATAAGCCTCTTTAAACTCGTCCCAATTTGATATACGTTCAAAGCTTGCCTCATATAAAGCCGCCGCATGCTCATAATTTAGACCATGTGGCGTTCCGAATAGTTGCTCGAAGTGATGATTCTGCTCACGTTGGGGTAGAAATGAGAATATTCCTCCCCCATCGTTGTTAACCACAATGACCGTTAAGTTGATTTCATATAGCTTCGCTAATAGAAGACCATTCATATCATGGTAGAAAGAAAGGTCTCCAATAACTAGAACGCTAGAAGAATAGGCCGTACTTGCTCCAATGGCTGTAGAGACAATGCCATCAATCCCATTCGCCCCTCGATTTCCCATTACGGTCGGGCGAGAATTTTCTGGTAAGAAAAAGTTTTCCATGTCCCGAATTGGCATACTATTCCCTACGAAAAGAAGCTCTCCCTCACTCATCACTTTCCCTAATTCTCTAAACACGTGACCCTCGAATAGCCCATCAGTATCCAAATCTTCGTGAAGTAATTTAAGAGTTATTTGGTTAACGGTCTTCCATTTGTCTAACCAACCTGTTTCCTTAAGGTCGACCCTTCCTACAGCAGGAAGAAGACTGTTCACGAATGAGCTAGGAGAAACTGTTAGCATATCAGAACTAGAAAGCGTTGGGTCTCTCCAGCCTCTCTCATCGACAACAATTTGAATAGGACTAGCTACTTTCTTCATAAAGAGCATAAAAGCTTTTGAAACTGGCATTGCACCAAATCGAATGACCACTTCAGGGTAAAGAAGCGAATCAACATCACCTCTAAGAAACGCGTCATATCCTTCAATAAGGTTAGGAGACTCAGTATGGCGACACTTTGAAAGGGGATCCGCTAAAACGGGATAACCTAACCTCTCAGCAAAAGAAAACAATGACTCAGCTAATTCGTCACTGTCTTGTGGCCCCACTACAATAATGCCTTTCTTTCCAACCAGTTTGTTTGCATACTCTGCTATGACCTCTTCACTTAGAACATGTAGATGATCCGTAGCCTTTACCCACGGACTATGATCGTCCCGGCCGTGAGAAAAAAGGCCTGAATAAGCAAGATCTGGTATTAAGGGATCTCTAAATGGAAAATTAAGATGCACGGGACCAGATGGAACACTCGACGAAACGGCTGTCGCTCGAGAAGCCGCTGTTCGAACATATCGGTTTAAATCTGGAGACGAGGAAGGCATCGCCATTTCCATAAACCACTTCACATAGTCGCCATATAGCTTGATTTGGTCAATCGCTTGTGGGGCTCCATTGTCACGAAGCTCATGTGGGCGATCACCAGTCAATACGATCAATGGAACATTGGATTGAGCAGCTTCAATTACTGCTGGATAATAATTCGCTCCAGCTGTACCTGAAGAACAAAGAAGAGCGACTGGTTCTTGATGCGATTTGGCCATGCCAAGGGCAAAGAAACCAGCAGATCGCTCATCGATGTGCATCCAGACTTTTAATAACGGATGTTCGGCCATCATCATTGCAAGCGGGGTAGAGCGCGATCCTGGACTAACAACCGCATGTCTTACGCCTGATCGGACAAGCTCATCAACAAATGAACCAACGTAGCTTGATAAAATTTCTTGATCAGTCATATTTCTTACCTCCAAGTGCAGTTAGCATCGGTTTAAACTTCATTTTTGTTTCTTCAAATTCACTATCAGGGTCTGAGTCTCCAACGATGCCGCACCCTGCATAGAGCGTAGCCTGATCGTCATGTAATAAACCTGATCGAATGGCAACAGCAAATTCACCATTTCCCTGATAATCAACCCACCCAACCGGGCCAGCATACCAGCCACGATCAAGATTCTCAATTCGTTTAATCTCATTTACCGCCTCCACCTGAGGATATCCTCCAAGCGCTGGTGTAGGGTGCAATCGTTCAACCATCCGTAGAAGACTTGTTTTTGCGCCAGCCCTTGCTACAACTGGGGTAAACAAGTGTTGAATATGAGGTGTTTTTAAAATTTCAGGTGTTGATGGAACTTGAACAAATTCACACTCTTCTTCCATTGCCGTTCGAATCATTTGAACAACTAAATCGTGTTCGATTCGATTTTTTTGATCATGAAGTAGTTCTTGTCCAAGCGCTTGATCTTGTTCTTCTGATTTTCCTCGTTGAATCGATCCAGCAAGGCACGTTGAATATACCTGATGTCCCTCCCGTTTTACTAACCGTTCAGGTGAGGCACCAAGAAAACATTTTTCTCCGTATTCAAATGCAAACACATAGCTGTCGCTTTGCTGATCTTTTAAATTCGAAAGCGCTCGTGTAGAAGAAAATGACTGAGTGGATTGCAACTTAATCTCTCTAGCCAGGACTACTTTATCCAGCTGACCTTCTCGTATATTCCGAGCCGCACTTCGAACAGTTTCTTTCCATTGAACAGGTTTAATTTCTTCTATAGAAAATGCACACTCATTCTGTGGGTGCACAGCCGTTATTTTGTTTAACAGGTTAGCATGTTGCTCGAGAAGCTCATCTGAGAGTTTCTCTGGATCGTCGTCTTTACTTACCACAGCGTTAATTGTAAGCCAGGACTGATTAAGTGCGGAAGTTAGCATAATTTCAGGAAGGACCATACCGCCCTCAGGAAACCCTCGCCACTCACCACTTTTAGGTGCAAGAGGATCAAAGGAAAAACCACCAAGCAGTACAGGTCCGACGCCTGGCCGTGATGGCGCCCCTTCAATAACAGAATGCTCAAGAAACCGCTGCCACTCTTCTTCTATTGTACGGAAGCGATCGCCCTCGGCTTGAAATTGGTTCATTCGTCCGAGACCAACAATGGTCGTATCGTTCTCTGGATCAGACCAAAACGTTCGATCATGTTTATAAGTAAACGAACCTGCTGCATAAAAGGAGAGGGGATCGACAGCAGCTACTGATAGCACCTGACTAACAAGTACAGACGTTCCCCGCTTTTCTGCCTTACTAACACCTTGATGAAGCAGGCTAAATAGTTCTTGATGTTGTAATGTAGACACCGACTTCTCCCCCCAACTTTCTGTCCATGCAAAAGCAGACCGAGTTAGCCTCGGCCACAGTTAATTAAAGGATACACCTGTGTAGCTAAGACTGTCAACGAAGGTGTTTGACCGTTTATGCGACCTTCTTATGTATTGATTCCCCATCTGCGTTAAAAAAACCATTTTAATGCTCCGCAAGTGCCCTTAGCAAAATAATTGGTGAGCATACACTGATAAAAGTAGACGATGGGAAATTGTCGTCTCTACACTAAATGATGAGGGAGTGTCTCACATGTCCAGACACTATTATCATGGAGTTTGTCGTCAGCATATTGGACAATGTGTTGAAATCAAATGCCATGACGGTCAATTGCACAGAGGCCATATTGAAGACGTTGATGATGAATTCGTCTATATTCGCCCTTTAAATCGCAATTGTGATGGACCACAACATCCCGAGGGCCCCGGAATGTTTTTCTTCGGCGCTTTTGCAGGCGGATTTCTTGGCGGATTATTAGGCGTAGGTTTAGGAAGCATCGCGTTTTTCCGACCATATCCTTACCCCTATTATTATTAATTCCACAAATGCGATCACTTCATGGTGATCGTTTTTTTTTGTCCCCTTCTCAGATCGAAAGAAGCTAAAGGCATATGAATCGTCAGCAGTTAATTAGCCTTTTTCTATTGACAGAGACTTCTTGATATTGACAAAAGGATTGACACCCCTTATCCGTTTTTTTAAACTATAATGGTTACATGGGGAATTTTTAAGAAGTTTATTATTTTAAGGGAGAGACATGATTCTATGGAAGAGCGTATGAACAACAGCAACGATAAGCTGAACAAAGTGACGCCTTCAAAACCAACATGGCAGGTGTGGTGGCGACTATTAAGACCCCACACATTAACAGCTTCCTTCGTCCCGGTTTTTCTGGGCACAATGCTTGCCCTTCAAAGTCATACATTACATTTTGGATTGTTTATGGCGATGATGATCGCTTCTATCCTTATTCAATCAGCAACAAATATGTTTAATGAATACTATGATTTCAAAAGGGGTCTTGATCACGCTGGTAGCGTAGGAATTGGAGGCGCCATCGTACGAGATGGAGTTAGTGCTAGAACGGTATTGAACCTTGCTTTGATTTTCTTTGGAGTGGCCATTCTCTTAGGAGTTTACATCTGTATCCTGACAACATGGTGGATTGCAGTTATTGGTTCCATTTGTATGGCTGCAGGATATTTTTATACTGGTGGCCCATACCCAATTGCCTATACGCCATTTGGCGAAATTGCCGCCGGCGTCTTTATGGGACTCATTCTAGTCTTACTTTCATTTTTCATTCAAACAGGCGTCATTACATTTGAAAGTATTCTCGTTTCGATTCCTATTTCCATTCTTGTTGGCGGCATTCTTATGGCGAACAATATCCGTGACCTAGAAGGTGACAAAGAAAAAGGACGTAAAACACTCGCGATTCTACTTGGACATGATAAAGCCGTGACCTTTTTAGAATGGATGTTTATTGTGTCTTATCTATGGGTTGTCGCACTTATCATTACAATTGATTCATCTTTGTGGTTACTGTTAATTATTCTAAGCATACCTAAAGCATTTAAAGCCATTCGGTTGTTTGAAGGAAAAAAAGAGGCGGCTCAAATGATGCCAGCTATGCAAGCGACCGCTCAAATGCACACTCAGTTTGGACTATTAATGGCGGTTGGTTTATTGCTCGCGTACTTTATTTGATAAGCACTCAAGTCAGAGACGAACGCAGTCTCTGGCTTTTTTACGTCATTAAAGTAATTCCCCCTATATTCGCGAAAGCAAAAAGAAGAACTCAGCTAGATGAAATTGAACGGATTTTCTGTTGAATTTTTACTTTTTCTAGTAGTTCGCTCGTGTATACTGTAAATAAGTACATAGAAAACAGTGAAGGCGTTAGCTTTAAGGGCTTGGCGCTACAGCTGAATTGGAGGAATTTGATGGAATTCGAAAACACAATGCTCGAGGCACTAGGAATTACAGCCATTACATTAACTCCTGAGAAAGTAGTCCTTGAAATGCCAGTCGGCCCAAGTACTCACCAACCACTTGGTTTTCTTCACGGTGGCGCATCTGTTGCGCTTGCAGAATCAGCAGCTAGCATCGGAGGCACGCTCAATCTAAACGAAGAAAACGAAGCAACTTTCGGAATGGAAATCAACGCAAACCACCTACGCAGTAAAAAAGACGGCGTCGTCCGAGCCATCGCTGAACCCATTCATATCGGTAGAAGAACCATGGTCTGGGAAATCAACATCGTCGACGAACAAGAAGAATTAATCTGCATATCCCGCTGCACCCTAGCCGTTAAAAGGTATTAAGAAAAGCGGAGACGAGCGTTTAGAAACGGAGATATTGGAGCTCTTGAACTAGAACACGCTCTCTGTGTTCTGGTGAAAGAGCGAAATATCGCAGTTTCTGCGAGTCGCAGCTAGACATGAAAAGCGGAAGCCTCCGTTTAGACCCGGCAGGCACTGGAACCTTTTCATTTGAACACGGTTTTTGTGTTCAGATGAAAAGGTGAAGTGACCGAGGGTCTGGAGGCTGCAGCTAGACACCAAAAGCGGAGACGAGCGTTTAGAAACGGAGATATTGGAGCTCTTGAACGAGAACACGCTCTCTGTGTTCTGGTGAAAGAGCGAAATATCTCCGTTAGACATGAAAAGAGATCGAGGACTTGGCCACTGCAGCTAGGACCCCCTAACCAAACCTATAAACCAAAAAGAATCCCGTCACGATTGACGGGATTTCTGTTCTATTTTTCGTTCACCAATTTCTCGGTAATCTTCATGATACGTGTCTGATATCGCATAATGACAAGCATCGCAAACCATTCTTCTTTTTTCCCACGGGAAGAGCAATTCTTTCTCACAGTAAATACATCCGTGATTCAATTGGATCACCCCCTTTTAGAATATGACAAATCAGGATGTCTAAGACCTAAAAGTAAGAAAAGGAGAACTCACCATGAAACTTAACCTATTGCCCTACCTTTTAATGTTATTATTTCTAGCTGCCTGTTCTGTAAGCTCTTCTAATACCGAAATTCCAGAAAACACAATTCCAGCCACAGTTGACCGCGTAGTTGACGGGGATACGTTAAAGATCACAATGGAAGATCGAGAAGAAACGATTAGACTTCTTCTTGTTGATACACCAGAGACGAAACATCCAAGTAAGCCAGTTCAGCCATTTGGACCAGAAGCATCGCAATTTGCAAAAGAACAGTTAGAAGGCAAGAAAGTGGGCATCGAGATTGATGTTTCAGAACGTGATAAATACGGTAGACTGCTCGCATACGTATGGATCGGTAATCAGATGTTTAACGAAATGCTTCTTGAAGAAGGTCTCGCAAGGGTCGCGTACATTTATCAACCAAACGTAAAATATGTCGATCAATTTCAAAAAATACAGCGCCAAGCTCAAGAAGAAGGAAAGGGCATTTGGAGCATGGAAGACTATGTCCAGGAAGAAGGGTTTAACGAAGATACCGAAACACCTGAATCTTCTATTTCAGAAAAAGACCCAGACGAAAAGTGCCAAATCAAAGGAAACATTAATTCAAAAGGTGAAAAAATCTATCATGTTCCTGAAGGTTCTTATTACGAAATGACGAAAGCAGAAGAAATGTTTTGTAGCACAACGGAAGCAGAAGCGGCTGGTTTTCGTCCATCTTCTAGGTAAATAGCAATAACGTTTATTTACCAGCTCCTTTTAGACAAACGCACATAATTTATTACCTCCTGAACCATTATAGGATAGAGGAGGTAGCTGAAGATGAAATCTATTTTAAAATCAATGCTTGGCATACTACAATCCCATACTGACAATGAGCCAAAACCGCCGTTACATGTTGGGGAAGTTATGAACTGTTGGACGACTTTTGCAATTTTTAAAGAAGCACAAGTTTTTTATCGGATGGCATTAAATACTACTGATGACGAGCAATTAAAGAAAAAGACACAGGAGATATTTGATGCTTCTGTTAAGGACCAGAATAAACTAAAACATTTTCTAATAAAAGAAGGGGTTCCGCTTCCACCAACTTCTGAAGCAAAGCCTGATTCTTCTTCAGAAACGATTCCAATGGGTGTGAAGCTAACAGACGATGAAATTGCAAATGGGATTTCTCTGAAGCTCGCCTCTGTAAATATCCTCTGTGCAACAACCGTTTCTCAGTCTATACGAACCGACGTGGGTTTAATGTTTCTTGAGTTCCAAACTCACATTCTCCTTTTTGCTTCGGATTTTAAAACATTAATGGAAAAAAGAGGGTGGCTAAAATCACCTCCCCCCTACCTTCCACCAGGTGCTCCAACGCAAAAGCCGTAGTTTTTAAGCTACGGCTTTTAATCATTTTCTCTTATACGGCTTGCTCAACCTTTTTTCCTTGTTGAAGTTGATACATTTGAAAATATCTTCCTTTTTGCTGCATCAATTGGTCATGATCGCCTCGCTCAACGATCTCGCCTTGATGAAGAACAAGAATTTGATCTGCTTCTCGAATCGTTGACAATCTGTGCGCAATGATAAAGGTCGTACGTCCTTTTTTCAAAATATCGAGAGCGTTCTGAATAATCATTTCCGTTTCGGTATCAACATTTGAAGTCGCTTCATCAAGAATTAGCACTGCCGGATCAAACGCCAATGCCCTTGCAAACGAGATGAGCTGACGCTGACCTGACGAAAGCGTGCTTCCTTTTTCAATAACTGGCTCATCAAAACCATTAGGAAGTGAACGAAGTAGCTGTTCAGCCCCAACATCTTTTAACGCTTTTTCTACTTTTTCTCTTGAGATCGCTGGATCATCAAGGCTGACATTTGACGCAATCGTCCCTGTGAATAAGAATGGATCTTGAAGAACAATCGCCATATGCTGCCTTAACTGCTGCTTTGGAATATCCTGAATGTTCTCTCCATCAATGGATATCTTACCTTTTTGATTATCATAAAAGCGGAACAATAAATTCATAATTGAACTTTTTCCTGAGCCAGTATGCCCTACTAAGGCAATTGTTTGACCTTTTTTCGCTTCAAAAGACAAGTTCTTCAGAACGTATTCCTCTTCTTTATAAGCAAATGAAACATCATCAAAAGTGACATTTCCATCATAGCGTGGAAAACTCCCATCTGCTACATCTTCCCCTTCTTCATCAAGGAGCTCAAAGACTCGGTCTGCGGCCACCAATGCCTGTTCTAAATTAGCAAGCTGATTGACCATGTTCGTAACTGGTTGAAACAATCGATTTAAGTAATCGACAAAAGCATAGAGAACACCAAGACTAATCATGGTACCTGTAGTAAGCGACGCACCTCCAAAATACCAGATTAATGCTACAAAAGAGATATTCCTCAAAATGTTTACGAGGTTATGAGACATTAAGGAATTTAAATTTAATAACTTATTTTGATAAGTAAAGTGACTATCATTTAGCTCTTCAAATTCCTGCTCCGTCATTTGTTGGCGTTTAAACGCTCTGATGATCGACATCCCTTGAATGGATTCATTAATCATTGCATTGATGTCACTTACCCTCGTCCGAATCACTTTATTAAATTTCGAAGCGTATTTGCGGTAAACAATGATCCAAACAAAGAGGAGGGGAACGATTGTTAATGTAATAAAGGCAAGCTTTACATCCAGCAAGAACAGAGCGATGAAAATTCCAGTCATATAAAAAATACTCGTAAAAAAAGTTGCGAGCACGGTGACATAGAGTTCACGTATCGCCTCTGTATCATTCGTAATTCTTGCCACTACCTTTCCTGCTGGCAAATTATCAAAGTAATTGATGTGCAAGCGCTGAATTTGCGCGTAGACATCTGTTCTCATTTTTTGAATAATTCGGTTGGCTGAAGTTTGCAAGAGTAGCCCCTGACCATATTCAAAAAATGAAGCAAAAACAAGAAGTCCAAAGTAAAGAGCAATGAGCCAGATCATTGGTTCAACTTGAGGTTGATAAAAAGCAAGCAGCTGTTCATTGCTTATTTCTGAAGCCTCATAGGATCGTTGTTCTCCATCTTTTTGAATCGTAAGCGTATCTTCCTCTATTACTCTCTCTCCATCAAAAGCGATCGGTTCATCAATAAAGTAATACTCACGACCAACTTGAAGAACCCTTACTTCCTCTCCTTTCACTTCATTTTCCTTAAAATGATCACTCCGTTTATACCACTCGCCTTCGTATCGAACAGCGTCCTCTCCTTCTTCAGATTCATACCATGGATATTCCACTCCCAGAATATGAACATCAATCATCCGTTTAGCAATGAAAGGACCAGATAATTCCGCTGTAACAGCAACGGTTAGGAGCAGAAGTGCAATGATAATACTTTTCTTAAATCCAAGCGCATATTTTACTAGGCGCTTACCTACATGTCGATTCATTTACAGCACCTCCTTCAGCGAATCTTCAAGCTGCTGTCTGTCATATTGCTCCCGGTACCATCCTTTTTGAGCAAGAAGGGCTTCATGGGTGCCTTCCTCAATGACTTTGCCTTCTTCTAGCACAACAATCCAATCAGCATGCTTTACACCCGAGAGTCGATGTGTGGCAATAAGCGTCGTTTTCCCCGTACGCTCCCTACGTAAATTGGAAAGAATTTGCGCCTCTGTTTTCCCATCTACCGCTGACATTGCATCATCCAGGATAAGAATCTCTGGGTCAATCATGAGTGCTCGAGCAATTGAGACACGCTGCTTTTGGCCTCCTGAGAGAGCCACTCCTTTTTCCCCTACAAGCGTTTCTAGCCCTTGAGGAAGAAGGTGAATGTCTTTCTTAAAATCGGCCAGATGGAGCACGCGATCAACCTCTTGGTCAGTTCCATCTTTCTTACCAAAAAGAAGATTTTCTCGCACAGTTCGAGAGAACAACATTTGATCCTGAGGAACATATCCAATCCATTTTTGAAGAGTTTCAAGAGAAAACTCCTCGATCGGTATTCCAGATATACTAATCTTCCCATCCCCAACTGGATATTCTCTTAGCAATTGTTTAAGCAAAGTTGTTTTTCCACTCCCCGTTCGCCCAACGATGCCTAGCGTCTGCCCCTTTTTCAGGGTAAAAGAAATATCATCTAAATTTGTGACAGATGAGGATGGGTACGTGAACCGCACTTCCTCAAATACAATAGTGCCAGGTGAATGAATGCTTTTCGGAGAATGATGTTCCTTAACATCTTCTTCGTGAGATAACGTATCCAACACACGGTTTAATGAGGCATTTCCGCGTTGCATAACATTGATGAGTTCGCCCACCGCAATCATTGGCCAGATCAGCATCCCAAGATACACGTTGAATGAGACGAGCTCACCTAGCGTGAGAACTTTGTGAAAAACAAGATACGCTCCATAACCTAAACCAATTAAATAACTGATACCTACTAGAACTTTAATCGTCGGTTCAAACAGGACATCTACCTTTGCTACTTCAATGTTTTTGTTGTACACATCCTCTGTTAAGGTTTGGAATTTTTGTTGATCTGCTCTTTCCTGAACATAAGCTCGCGTTACCCGCACCCCTGCAATCGACTCTAGCACTTGATCATTCATATGCCCGAATGAATCTTGAGCAGCAGTAAAGCGTTTATGAATAATCTTCCCGTAGCGGTTCATTGCAAGAGCCATTAATGGGAGAGGAAGAATAGCTGCTAGCGTTAGCTTCCAACTAATCAAAACACCCATCGTAACCAAAATAAGAAACATAAAGATCGTTGAATCGACTAAAGTTAAAATACCAAATCCCGCTGTAAGCGATACAGCTTTAAGGTCATTTGTTGCTCTTGCCATTAAATCCCCAGTTCGGTTTTTTTCGTAAAAAGATGGCGTCATTTTAAGGAGATGTTTCATAAATCGAGACCGAAGCATTCTTTCAACTAGAAAAGCACCTCCAAATAGTTGGTACATCCATACATACGTAACCAAATAAACGACAATTAATAACGCAGCATAAAAGAATAGATAATGTCGTAAGCTTTCCCACGTTAAACTTCCTACATTAATTTCATCGATCGCCATTCCAATTAATTTAGGTGGAATAACTTCTAGAATTCCACCTAAAATTAACAATCCGATGGCAATGCTATAGCGCTTCCAATGCTGCTTAAAAAACCAACTCAACTTGCGTAAAATCGAAAACATTCTCTTCCCTCCAATCTTTTCCCCACCATTGTTTCAATGATTGAGAGACCGCCATTTCCATAACCATCTCAAGACACTGTCACCATTTTCAGAAATTTAAAAAAGACATAACCGCATGCGGCTATGTCTCAACACATTAGACATAAAAAAGGCACACGTCTAAGACGCGTGCCGATTCCTTTTGGTGACAAAGGGGTTACTTCCCTGGCAAAGTGCGTCTATGAGTACATGAAATTTGTTGGACTCTTTCTTTTAAACCATGTCTCATCACACACACTCTCCTTTACCGTAATTTTTTCACTCTGTCATCTTAGCACCATTGTCACAATTTTGTCAATATTATTATTTAATTAACGGATTAACACTTTCTTCACCCGTTAAATCAGCGATCATTTCGACTAACAAATCAATTTCTTCCTGCATGTCTTTTAGACTGACCGTCTCTACTGGCGCATGCATATAACGTAGCGGAAGAGATACGAGCGAAACGGGAACACCGTAGCCTGTAAGACGAAGTTTATCAGCGTCGGTTCCGGTCATTCTAGGTGTTAATTCATACTGCAGGTTAAGATTAAGCTTTTTTGCAGCTTTTTCGAGCAGCTGGTTGATTTTAATATTGATTGGAGCTCCTTTTGCAAGAACTGGCCCGTCTCCAAGATTGACCTCTGTATGCTTTCTTGCATCAATTCCAGGATAGTCAGACGAAAACGTGACATCACAGGCAATCGCCATCGTTGGCTGAATACCTGCACCAGCAAAATATGCCCCACCCATGTTTGTTTCTTCGTTGACTGTGCTAACGGCATATACTCCTACTTTAGGATTTCGCTTTGCAACTTTCCGAAGAACCTCTGCGACGATAAACGCTCCTGTGCGATTATCCAGACCTCTACCACTTATCCTGTCGTTTAATAAGTGTTCAACTTCTCGTTTGTAAACAGCTAAATCCCCTATTTGAACATACTTTTCAATCTCTTCTTTCGAAGTCGCACCACAGTCTATGTATAGATCTTCGAAATTGAATTCTTTTGCTCCCCCATGATGCTCAGCATTTACACCAAATACCCCTGTTAATTTTCCATGCGTACCAAGAATCGTTACCTTCATGCCTATAGCCGGTTTATGGCTAATACCGCCTAATTTTTCTACACGAATAAATCCATCCTTGTCGATTTTCTTCACCATAAAGCCAATTTCATCACAGTGCCCTGCAAGTAAAACTTTATATTCAGCATTGGGATTAAGAATGCCAATCGCATTTCCTGCATGATCTGTTTTCATTTCATCAGCAAATTCCTTCACATAGTTCATCCATTTATGCTGGATTTCCATTTCAGCTCCAGATGGTGAAGGAGTTGATAATAATTCAAGTAAAAATTCCTGATTCATAAGAAGCACCTCCAAATAGTTGATTCGTTCCTTTTTCATTGTATCTTACAGCTAGTTTTCATTCTAGTTTTGGATAGGATTGATTCTATTTAAATCAAAAAAGCACCCCGTAACCGTACGGGGCACCTGTTTATTTCGATTCTTTCAATAAAATTTCTTCCACTTCTTCTTTCGATGGCAGGGCCGTCATGGCTCCTTTTGTTGCAGCTGCTAAAGCGCCCGAAACGCTAGCAAATTGCGTCATTCGCTCAAGTTCTTCACGCGATAGCTCTGAGAGTGAGCCTTTATATTCGTTGAATCCATGAAGAATTCCAGATACGAATGCATCCCCCGCACCTGTCGTATCGACTGCTTTCACTTTCATCGCAGGAACCCTGAGTGAATAGTCGGGTGTATAAACAAGACTACCTTCCCCACCCATCGTAATGAATATGACTGGAATACGGTAATGAGCTAGCTTTTTAATTCCGGCTTCGACAGTTTCTTCACCCGTTATAAAAGTAAGTTCTTCTTCAGAGAGTTTTAAGATGTCAGCCTCAGATAACATAGAAATAATCGTTTCTTTTGCACGATCTTCGCTTTCCCATAGACCAAGTCGTAAATTGGGATCATAAGAAATGAGCAACCCATTCTCCTTCGCTTTTTCAACTGCTTTCTTCGTAGCAGTTCGAGATGGTTCACTAATCATGGAAATCGATCCGAAGTGAAGAATTCGATGACGCTCAAATAATTGGTCGCTAATTTCTTCCACGTTCAAGAAGCGATCCGCACTTGGATTTATGTAAAAATCAAAGCTCCGTTCCCCATTTTCAGCATTCGTTACAAATACAACGCCTGTTCGTGCAGATTCAGTTAGAATCATGGTAGAGACATCTACGCCATAATCTTTTAACGTTTCTTGAAGAAATCGTCCAAGTACATCATCGCCAACTTTTCCAAGGAAAGTAGAGTTAACGCCTAGTCGAGCAAGACCAACTGCTACATTTGCTGGAGCTCCCCCCGGGCTTTTTTGATACGTCAGATTATCTTTATCAAGAGGAATAAAATCGATTAATGCTTCCCCTAGACTAATGACACCTTTACTCATTTCTTATTCCTCCTACGTCCATGATAGAGCTGCGCCAAATGAACAGCTTTTCCGTAATCATACCATGACAGAGTAAAACACTAAAGAAGAAAACGTTCTTACCCCATAATCTTTTTGATGATCTTTAGGCCATTTTTTGCAGATGGATATCGAAATGAAAAATCAAATTTCGTTGTTTGTTTCACAATGCTTTTCTGATGTGAGAAGGCTTCAAAGCTCGCTTTCCCATGGTAACTGCCTGTACCACTGGCTCCTACGCCACCGAATGGCAAATAAGGAGAGACGATGTGCATAAATGTATCGTTCATGCACCCACCACCAAAGGAAATAGAGGAATTAATCACTTCTTGCTTTTCTTCAGATTCAGAGAAAAAGTACAGTGCAAGCGGTTTTGGTCGGCGACGAACTTCATCAATAATCTGATAAAGATCTGTGAATTCCATCACTGGTAAAATCGGACCGAAAATCTCTTCTTGCATCACTGAATCTTCCCAAGAGACATTGTCCATAATCGTCGGCGCAATGACTCGATCACTTTCCTTGTGCTGTCCTCCAATTAGTACATCTCCATCGGCTAAAAAGCTTTTTAATCGATCAAAATGACGCTTACTAACAATATGACCGTAGTTTTCATTTGAAATAGGATCTTCACCATAGAATTCGAGTAGCACATTGTTCATTTGTTCAATTAATGCCATTTTCACGTCACTATGAACATACAAATAATCAGGCGCAATACACGTTTGACCTGCATTGGTGAATTTCCCCCACATAATTCGTTTGGCAGCAAGAGTTATATCAGCATCTTTATCAACAATCGCAGGACTTTTTCCACCCAACTCCAAGGTAACAGGAATGAGTTGTTTGGCAGCCGCCTCCATCACAATTTTACCTACCGGAACACTTCCAGTGAAAAAGATATGATCAAACGGTTGTTTTAACAGTTCTGTACTTGTTTCAACTCCCCCTTCAACAACAGCAATATACTTTTCAGGAAAGACTTCACGAATCATTTTACTTATAAGAGTAGAGACAGCAGGTGTTAATTCTGATGGCTTTAACACCGCACAGTTGCCGGATGCGATCGCTCCTACTAGTGGAGCTAACTGAAGTTGAAAGGGGTAATTCCAAGGTGCAATAATTAAGGTGACGCCATAAGGCTCTCGATGGATGATGCTTTTCGAGCCAAAATGAGTAACAGGAGACTTTACTTTCTCAGGCGTCATCCACTCTTTTAAATGTTTTAAGGTAAACTTAATTTCTTCTAGAAGGAAACCAATTTCAGTCGTATAAGCCTCCCATTCTGATTTGTGCAAATCATCTTTAAGCGCTTGTAAAATTTCAGTTTCGTACTCCTTAATAATCTCTTTTAATGTTTCAAGCTGTTTCTTTCTAAACGAATAGGATTTTGTTTCTCCTGTATAGTAATATTCCTTTTGCATTGTTATTTTTTCAGCAATATGTTCCACCTTACACTCTCCTTATAAATCGCTCTTATCGTTCTTAAGTTTAAACATTTGAACATAACGTGTCAATCTTAAAGCTTTTCTATAGGTTTATTTCTTCCTCTTTGAGGGGATATCCTGCATAAAAGCAATTCCTGTAATCAACACTATACAAGGATGTAGTTTAAAAGGAGGCTATTTATTATCGAAACACTTGGTCACCATATCATTGCTGAAATGTGGAACTGTAACAAAGAAAAATTAAACGACTTAGTCTATATAGAGGAAACATTCGCTAGCGCGGCCCTTGAAGCAGGAGCGGAGATAAGAGATGTTGTTTTTCATCCTTTCGAACCACAGGGCATAAGTGGCGCCGTTATTATAGCTGAATCTCACTTAACCATTCATAGTTTCCCCGAACATGGCTATGCTTCAGTAGACGTCTATACCTGCGGAGATAAAATTGACCCTTCCGAAGCAGCGAATGCCATTGCAAGATCGTTAGAAGCCAAAACCATTCACACGGTTAAAATCCCTCGTGGTGCAGGAGAAATCACTGTCAAAGAAATTGAAAAAAGTGGTGTGGAATCACCATGATGCACTAGAGAGGCGAAACTGTACGCCTCTCTAGTACCTTTTTTTACAGATTTATTTGTAGCTTTTTATAGTGAGTAAGCGCTAGGAGTGGCCAAATCACATCATAACTGTGATACCGGATATAAAAGCTTCCTGGTAACGCCGCCCCTGTAGGATAAGTTCGTTCTTCTATATCAAATGATTCTTTAAGGAGGTAATCCACACCTCGATTTAGCGATTCACCTGTTTCTTTGCAAATACATAATGCATCAACAGCCCATGCAGTTTGTGATGGCGTACTAAAATGTAAAGGAACATATTTCTTTTGACGATCACTTCGACAGGACTCTCCCCATCCCCCATCTTCTCTCTGAATTTTTTTTAGAAACTGAATCCCTTTATGAACTGGAAGAAAATCAGAAGAATAGCCAGCTGCTTTTAATGCGGTTAAAGCTGCCCAGGTACCATAGATGTAACAAATCCCCCATCTGCCTCTCCATGAGCCATCCCTTTCTTGATTTTGAATCAACCAGTTGACCCCTCTTCTAATTGAAGGATGCTCACGATTGAGTTCGGCATAGTTACATAAAAACTCAATCGTTCTTCCAGTTAAATCTGCCGATGAATCATCCGGAAAAGATGAGCTCGCCCCATCAATTGGCAAATCCTTCAATAATAATCCCTCGCGATCCGGTTCAAACGATGGCCAACCTCCATCCTGGTTTTGCATAGCCAGAACCCAACTGACTCCTTGTTGCCAACGTTTTGATTCATTTTTCATATCTTTTAATGCCCTTAATGCAGCCGTTGTATCATCTATATCTGGATGAATGGTATTTCCCTCAGAAAATCCCCATCCCCCTGGTGCGATTCCTCTTTTTGTAATGGACCAGTCCCCATATTTCGTCTGCTGATGGTTGACTAAATAATGGTTAGCTAGCCACGTAGCTGGTGCTGTATGGGCTAAGTCCGCTTCTTGTAACGTTAAGGAGA
Source organism: Guptibacillus hwajinpoensis (assembly GCF_020524165.1). Lineage (GTDB taxonomy): Bacteria > Bacillota > Bacilli > Bacillales > Guptibacillaceae > Guptibacillus > Guptibacillus hwajinpoensis_D. Next base: position 471,077 of record NZ_JAIVKU010000003.1, on the reverse strand, counting down.
GAAGAGCAGTATCCCAAATTGTTGAAGGTGAATTTTGAAGATGAGATTCAGAATACCAAACCATTCCTTTCAGTGCATGAAAAGCACGTAATATGGCAGGAGCGTTTTTTTCATACCCAAGTGCCAACATCGCGTAGATCATAAAAAAAGTAGCCGTTGCATAGTTCAATAATGTGCCATCTTCTTCTACTCTCTGAAGCATATATTGTTCGGCTTGTTTTCTTGCCGTGTATAGGATGTTTGAAGGGAACTGACTCACAGCATTCCACGCTTGCTCGATACTGGATGTTATGGATCGATCCTTCATAAGTAAATCAGTAAGATCAGGCGTCCACTTCGTTGTAATGGAGTAACGAAGATCCTGACATAAAAGAATAGGTGCAAAATGCGCTCTTGCATAAGAGCTTAAGTCATAGAAAGAGATTGGGGAAGCCTGTGGAATAAGTAGAAAGAGCAATGGGATATGACCTAAGCGAGGCCATTTTAGGTGACCGTTTAATGCTAGAAAAATGGCAGTCATCGAATCTACCCTTTCAATCCCTCCCCATTTTTGGATATAGTGTTTCGCTTTTTTCATTTCAATTTTTTCAGGGGTTATTTCACCTGAATATAAGAGACTATAATAAGCCTGAACGGTTGCAGACAGATCGCCCTGGTCGTCTTCATATAACTTCCAATACCCTTCTTTCGATTGTTTTGATAAAAGGCGTTGAACAAGAGCATTTAATAACGTTTTTTCTGGAAGATCAAGCATCCGTATTAATACAATCATCATCGCATCTGTTAAAAGACTATTTTCAAAGCAAAAACGAAAAGCACCATTTCCCTGTTGATGTTTAAGTGCTTCTCTCGTTAACTCTTTCATTTTTTGTTCGATTTTCTTCTTCTTCATTACGCTCCTCCTTGAAGTAAGCTACCGTATTGTATTCACAAACTCTTTCGAGCATTCACCCCCAAAACTATTGTAAATTTTTTGAAACTTGTGTAAAATTCAATCGTATGTAAGGAACAAGGAGGAATAAAATGAAAAAAATAGGACTACCCATTCTCACCGGTCTTATCATTTTGCTGTTGGTGTATCTTCATCAGCTAGCCATTCTGCAAGAAAAACCGGCAACGGATTGGAGCAGGTCAGTCAGTCTAGATGTGGCTGCTGAAGATAGCGAGATGTTTGTTCAACGTGAGGAAGATAGCAGCACTCTCTTTTTTAGCGGTGATCCCGTTCGAAAAGTGGTCGTGAACGAACAGTTGGAGACGAGTACAGAAAAACTCAACTACGCGATTCCAGAAGGCTATTCATTTTATGTCGATGATCAACAAGCCATTTACAAGAAGAGCGATGAACTGATTTATGCAACCAATGGAAACGAAACACCAATTCTCAAAGCTATTGAAGGAATCAACGTATCAGAAAATGGAGTGATTGCTTGGTCCCGGCACACGGCATACACCATTTCACCAGATGGCAAAATTAAATCAGAAACCGAACTACCTCAATACATAAAAAGCGGAACATTGACTGAAAATGGGCTAGCATTCCTCTATGTTCAATCGGAAGATGCCAATCAGTTTCTAACACTTAAGGCAGGAAAAGAACCAATTGTTTTGTATGAAACGCCACTTACATCAGGAGAAATTTACAGCAATCTTCAAATGATTGAACTTGGGGACAAACTAACATTCACTTATACTGTTGGTGCTACAAGACAGGGTACACGCATTATCAATACATACCTTGGAGAAAGTGTGGGTGGTAAAGAAGCTGACGTTCATCTTTTAAAAATCAAAAATACGGAAACAGATGACAGCTTTGAAAAACCAAATTACTTTTCATTAACAGAAAAAGACGGTGAAGCCCATCTTCTTTTTAGCTCAAACGGGGAAATTTCACCTAAACGCTCCGTCATTAGCATTTATGAAGCTACGCAAAAAGATGGAGAGTGGGTTGCCTCTCGAAGGAGTACAACAGAAGAGCTATCCATCCGCCCTGTTTCCATTACGGATCAGTCTCTCGTCTGGATGGATCAAGAGAAAAGCGGACTTATCTTACACGGTGCCTCAACAGATCCTACTGTTGTGAAAAAGAGTAGCTCACTATCGAGCGATGATTTAACGTATGCCCTTTATTATACGTTCACAGCCATTGTCGGCATGTTTGCAATGTTAGCCTTCTCATTTGGCTTTCTGATCCTTCCTGCCGTAGCATTAATGTACTTCTATTTCGCCAATACGACTGCAATCGAACAAGACAAGAAATGGGTAGAATGGACAATCATTCTCCTTTGTGTCGCATCTCAGATTATTTTCCTGCCTTCTATACTTGATGGCCCTTTTCAGTATCTTGCGCCGTCCTATTTAACCTTTGCAGGGGCAGCGTATGTTTGGCCGCTAATTATCTTTGTTGCCTCTTATATGATTAGTCGCATTGCTCAAGATCAAGAATGGACCATCATGCAACGTACCTCCTATCAGTTGGGATTAAATCTCGGGATTTTGATCTTCCTATTAGGTCCTTATATTCTCTAACTACTAAAAAAGCATGTCCTCTTGGAGGACATGCTTTTTTACTTGGCTTGTTCAGCAGCTTTATCATTGACAGCTAATACCGCTTCATGAAGGAGTTTAGTGAAATTAGCTTTTTCTAGAACTTCAAGGCCAGCAGCTGTAGCCCCACCCGGCGTCGTTACTTGATCACGCAGGTCCCCTGCCTCACGTCCATCTTTAAGCATGGAAGCTGAACCAAAGATCATTTGCACAACGAGCTTTCTCGCCACCTCTGATGACAAACCATAGGATTGGGCAGACTTTTCGAGCGCCTCAGCAAAATGGTAGACAAAAGCAGGGGCACTACCCGTAACCGCTGTTAGATCATGAATCTGTTGTTCTGATAACTCTTCTGATTCACCAATTGCATCTAAGATCGTTTGGAGGACTTTTCGATGTTCTTGTTTCACATATTCGCCACAAGCAAACAGTGACATCGACTCCCCAATATCAGCGGCAGTGTTCGGCATGATCCACGCTGTTGGCAGACCTGGTAAGGAAGCCTCTAATATAGAAGGGCCAATTCCAGCCGCCACCGTGATAACAAAATGTTTCGTTACTTTACTAGAAAGCTCTTGAAGCACATCAGGATGAGCAGCGGGAGGCATCGCTAGAATGACAACATCATGATTCGAAAGTACTTCTTGCCATTCACCCGTTTCCACCTTATACGTTGCTTTCAAGTGAGCTAACTTTGTTTGATCCGACTGATTTGAAATTGTAATTTTTCCAATCGCATCCGACTGGTTTAATCCAGAAAAAATAGCCTCGGCCATTCGTCCGGCACCAATAAACAAGATATTCGGTTTTTCCAACATAATCCCTCCTCAATTTCCTCCTTAACTATATCAAAAGCTACCAAAATAGAAAAACGCCGGCTAAGGGCCGGCGTTTACCAGAATTTATATCCAGGAGAACCAGGTGGAGCATGCTCGATCATATGAACCACGGGTACAGTATAAGCTACAAGAATAAGTACAGTCGCGATCCCAAGCCATAATCTCCAATTCTCTAATATAGCTGGCGTTTTCTCTGCACCCTCTGCCACTTCTCCGATCGGGAAATCTTCTTTCCCTTTTGGGGCGAAAAAAGCAAGATCCGTTATAATGTAAATTAATAGTAAAATAGCAATAAAGAGAATGGAGCCACCAACTGCCATTGTTACCTCATAAGGAATCCATCCTAACGCGTCAGGATTATCCTGATATGTTGTATAAGCCGTTCTTCTCGGTGCACCAAGTAACCCAACGGTATGCATCGCTCCTGACATAAAGAACATACCTATAGCCCATAGAACGGTTTGCAAATTCGCGATTTGATGCATTCTTCCTGTTAGCACACGACCAGTCAGGTGTGGGATTAGCCAGTACGCAATGCCGAAGAACGTAAGCGCCACACTTGAAGCAACGGTAAGATGAAAATGCCCTGTAACCCAAAGGGTATTATGAACAATCTGATTCATCTGGTTACTGGCATTAATGATTCCACCAGCGCCTGCCGGAATGAAGATTAACATACCGACCATCGGAGCAAAGAATCTGGCATCTTTCCAAGGTAATGCACGAAACCAACCAAATAATCCTTTCGCTCCCTTTTTCCGTCCTGCAATTTCAAATGAAGCAAATAGAGAAAAGGCAGTCATGAGAGAAGGAACGATTACCATGAAAGTTAATACCACTTGTAAATATTTCCAAAAAGGTGATATTCCTGATTCAAGTAACTGATGATGAAAACCAACCGGAATCGAAAACAATAAAAAGAGCACAAAAGATAACCGCGCTAAAGAATCACTAAAAATTTTACCTCCAATGATTTCAGGAATAATAACATACCAGCACACGTAGGCCGGTAGAAGCCAGAAATACACGAGAGGGTGTCCAAAATACCAGAAAAGCGTTCGACTGAGTAGAATGTTGATCTCATCCACCCACCCGAATGACCAGGGAATGAACTGAAAGATAACGGAAACAGCGACACCAATCGTTGCGACAAACCACAAAACCATCGTCATAACAGCCATAAAGCTAAATAAAGGTGAAATCTTTTTATGCGAAACCTTTTTCCAAATATAGTATTGATGACACATTGCTCCGCCCGCTAACCATGTACCAACGATAAATAACGTAAGACCAATGTAGAACCATGGAGAAGCTTTTAACGGGGCATAAAATGTATAAAGAACCGTTCCTTCATTTAATAAAATCATTATCGTTGTAAGTACCGTTCCAATCGTCATCACGATGTAGCCTAGCCATCCCATTCGATAAGGCTGATCATAGAACTTCCCCATCGTTCTGCTCATTCCGGCATAGAAAAACCCAATAATAAAATAAGTTGTAAATACAAGTGCAAGTAAGATACCGTGAGCTGTTAACAGCTGGTAATAACCTATCCCTGCAGGAAGTACAATGGTTCCACTTCTTACAAGTGTTTGCAAAAGTCCTGCAATCCCCCCTAAAAGTACAGCTGCAAAAGCAATAAATAGATGTGCCATACTAAGTTTGGCATCATTTCGATCGACGATCATTTGATTCATCATTTTATCACCTCCAGAGGGACACCCATTGCCTGGTGACCTACCCCACAATATTCATTACATAAAATGAGAAACTGACCTGCTTCATCAAACGTATGTGTAATCGTATTAACATGACCTGGCGTAATCATCATATTCACATTCGTTTTCGGAATTTGAAAGCCATGGACCACGTCTTTACTCGTTACTTTAAAATGTACAGTTGCACCTTCAGGTATTTTCAATTCATCGTTTGATTGAAAAGTAAACGCCTGAGCAACTAAGACTAATTCATATTCATTATCACCAATCTTCTTTAATCCTGGATCATCGAAAGGCGCCGTTAAATCGACTTGAGTTGGATCTAGAATATTACTATCACTTGGTGGCGTATGGCCCATCGCAAAAGCGTTCACACCAATCACCAATAAAAAAACAATAAGCGCTCCGCTTCCGATCATAAGCCATAGCCTTTCTAATTTATGCATGTGCATGCTGTTTCCCCCTTTCTAAAGACGAACAATATAAAGCCAGTAGACTCCAAACCAGGATAGGACAATAAATCCCCCAAGTAACATAACAGCGATCATCGTTCCTTTCAGGTTTGGTCCTTCCTTTGTCGTAACGATTTTTCGCGCCGTTTCTTTTTTCTCCTCAAGAACCCCCATTGTTCCTCCTCCTTTACATGCTCGGTATAGATTTAGTTTAGGAGAATATCAGGGTAGAATCTGTGACTTAACTCACAAAACAAAGGAAGGTTTTGGATTTGGCTAATAGAATCGAAATTCCTTCAATATATTTCCTTTTTTAACCAATAAACCTCAAAAAAAAGAGAGCAGGATAACTTCCTGATCTCTTTATAACCGACATATGTTTTTAGGGCAGCCCTCACAATGACAAATTGCTTTAAGCCTTTCAAGGTCCTCTATCATGATCGTTCCATTTTCATAAGCAATGATTTCATCCTTTTTTAACTGATTTAACATTCGGTTCACTGTTTCACGCGTTGCGCCAATTAAATCCGCAATTTCTGTATTTGTAAATTTTGTCGTAAAACGGATCGTATTTCCTTCCTCAATACCATAAGTGTTCGCAATTCGAATCAGTGTAGAAGCAAGAGCACCGTGTTTGCCAAAAAACATCAAGTCACGCAGTTTCGTTTGCGTAAAACGCTGCATATACCCCATCCATTTCATAAATTCAATAGCAAGGTCACCGTTCTGCCAGAGAATGGTTTCTAGATCTTTCTGTTGTATGATCCCAAGACTGCAATCCGTCATCGCTTCTGCACTAAAGCTATTAAGAACGTGGGAGTCATCTTCAATTTCTCCAAAAAGATCGCCTGCCTGAAAATGGTAGAGAACGAGGTCCTTTCCCTCATCTGAACTTTTCGTAAGTTTCACCGCTCCACTCTTTAAATAATAAAGATGACTGCAGTTATTTCCTTCCCAGTAGATCTTTTCACCACGTTTCACCTGCTGCTCATACATTAACTCTTCTAGTTTAATAAAATTCTCCTTCGTAAAAGACTGTGTATTGTATCCACCTTTATTCATCATCGTAACCGGACAAGTGATTTTCATCATTTTCCCTCCTAGAACGCTTCTGTTGCTTCTATTATAGAAGGTCACTTCTCATTCAGGTGTGATAAACATCACACCTCGCTCATTTTCCAAAAAAAGATGTGACATTCCTTACAGTCTATTTTTCAAACACAGGATACATTTAGACTAACAAACGAATTGGAAGGTGAAGAGCATGCTAACAGGAGTTATTTTAGCCGGAGGACCAAATGATCATGTCTACGGTCGTCATAGATCCCTTCTACCACATCAAAGTGAACCGCTTATTCAGTTTCAGATTAGAGAAATGCGTAAGGTCGTGGATGAAATGATCGTCGTGACAAATACGCCTAGAGAGTTACTACCACATGTAACAGCTGATACGCGCGTCATTACAGATTTTTTTCAAAATAAAGGACCGTTAGGGGGACTGCACGCTGGGCTTTCGCTTTCTAGAACGGATGTTGCATGGGTCATCGAATCAGATAACCTTGCACCTTCTATTTGTATGGCAAGTAAATTGATCAAGAACTTATTGAAACTAGATGTTGAGGCTGCCCTTCCTATTATCAACGGCGTTCTAAAACCATTTGAAGGAGTTTACAGGACAAGCGTAAAATCACATTTGACAGATTTTCTTCAAAAAGAGGAGCTTAGCGCTTCTTCGTTTCTAGAAAACATTCACACTTCCTCAGTCTTGATTGAACCCGATCCTCTCTTCCTCAAATAGACATGGCTCATGAGCCATGTCTATTTGAATAAACCATTATTCCTTTCTTAAAGAAAAAACTTTTACAACAAATTACTTTTCCTTTCTTAAATCGGCATGATTTTCTTATAAAAAGGTGGTACGATAGCGGTGAGAACGCTTTAATTCATAAATGGATATAGGTGAAAACAATGAAAAATATGCCACTATTACTCATCATCCTTCTGATTTCGATTGGAGGGTTTAGCTTTTATCTATCTAATCAAAAGCAAGAGCCTAAGAACGCATCAGACATCTTCGCTTATCGAAACGTGTCACAACATCTAAATGATTCTTCTCTTGATAAGAGTTCTGTCACACTGGCAGCAATTGGAGATATTCTCATCCACGACCGCGTCTACGAAAAAGCAGTGGAAGGAGGAGGATACAATTTTAACCCGATGCTTCAAGACGTTCAAAACCTTCTGCAAGATGCGGACATGACCATTGCTAATCAAGAAACGGTCATCGGTGGAACAACAATAGGACTTTCTTCATATCCTACGTTCAACAGTCCAACTGAAGTTGGCGATGCCCTCAAAAACTCAGGGATCGATATCGTTTCAATGGCAAATAACCATACATTAGACCGCGGTGAGAAGGCGATTCAAAACGCCATTCAACACTGGAAGAAAATCGACATGCTTTATACAGGAAGCTACACATCTAAAGAAGACCGCAAACAAATTCGAACGATCGAGCATAAAGGCATCACGTTGGCTTTCCTTTCTTATACGTATGGGACAAACGGCATTCGCCCTCCTGCTAATAAACCATACCTCGTAAACTACATCGATAAAAATGTGATGAACCGGGATATTCAAGATGCGAAAAAACAAGCTGACGGTGTTGTAGTAAGTATCCATTTTGGAACTGAATATGAACGCTTACCGAATCATACGCAATTAGAGTTGAGTTCATTTTTAGCTGAAGCAGGAGCAGACCTGATTATAGGTCACCACCCACATGTGCTTCAACCATTAGAATGGATTGAAACAAAAGACAATCGGAAGGTTCTTGTTGCTTATTCATTAGGTAATTTTTTGTCCGGTCAAAAGGGAGATTACAAAGATATTGGTGGGATTTTAAAAGTAGAATTTGTGAAAGAAAAGTTTAGAGGTAATACAACGCTCTCCGTCACTTCCCCATCTTTTACTCCAACCTTTGTTGACAAAAACTATCATGTTCATCCATTAAAAAAAGTGAAGCCTAAACGATTAGAGGAGATTAACAATCATATGAGCAAATGGATTCCGAGCTTAAAGGTGCCAACGATATAAGAAAACTGCACCTTCGTCGTTAGAATGAGATTCTAACCATCTCGGTGCAGTTCAGCTATTCTTATGATAACGTGTACCCGCCATCAATAACGAGATTATGTCCATTAATATAGCTTGCATCTTCACTCGATAGAAAATAAACAGCTTTCGCAACTTCAAGCGGCGTTCCAAAAGAACCCCTCGGATGCTGTTTGAAGGCTTTCTGGAACCCTTCTTCCGAACCGTATAACTTTCTTGCAAGAGGGGTATCAATTGGCCCTGGTGAAATAGCGTTCACACGGATTTTTCGTTTGGCATATCGGCTTGCCATCGATTTCGAAAGTGCCACTACCCCAGCTTTTGCTGCACTATACGCAGGAAGAGCCGAGGGATACTTATGGGTTCCTACAATCGCTGCATTGTTTACAATAGCTGCGTTTTTCCCGAAAAGTCGTTCGGAATGATTTACCATATAATAGATGGATTTTAAATTGATATGAAAAAGGCGATCCCACTCTTCATCAGAAACGCGACTAAGCGGGCCGAGAGCGACATCTGCAACGCCTGCATTATTAAACAGAACTTTCACTTTTTCATAGGTTGTCATAATTTTTTTGATAAACTGTTCTACTTCTTCTTCCTTCCCAACATCTACTTGATAGAAGTCAATAGAACCTGACAGGTCTTCACTACTTTGTTCTAACTGTTCACCACGTTCTTTAGAACGCCCTACCCCAACGACTGTGGCTCCTTTTTCCGCAAAATAACGAGCTGTTTCCTGACCTATCCCTGACGTGGCACCTGTCACGATCACAACTTTATCCATTAAGACCCATCCCTCCATTCTTTGCTTCTAGCGTAATGGTAGGAAGGGACTTGCTCCTAATTTAAATCGGCTTTCAATGTGCTCATCACTCGCAAAATTGAGATGAATCGATGTTTTCCACTCCCGCGTTCATAAATCCTTCCAAATCACCAAGCTGATTCACTGAAGGAGTAAGAGCTAACTTTTCTAATACGGCCGCATAGCTTTCCTTGTTTGAATCGTTCATTAATGAGGTCAACGCTGAACGTATTACCTCTGCTTCATGCTGAGTAATGTTCAAAACCATCCCTCCCTTCATTGTTATTCTTATTTTTTCCGGTGGCTTTCATAAACATGTGTTTTTTTGCCAGAATAACAATGAGGTGAGAATAATGAATAAAGGAATGAACCTAGCACTTTCAGCAATTGTTCTAGCGCAGGGGTTAAAGATTCTGACACACAAAGCAACATCAGGTAATTGGGACTGGCGCCCTCTCTTTCAGACAGGCGGCATGCCAAGCTCTCATTCAGCAGGTGTATCTGCATTAGCTACTTATACTGCTTTAAAAACGGGAAAACACTCCATTGAAACAGCTCTTGCAGTCGTTTTCGGTGTGATTGTGATGTACGATGCGCAAGGGATTAGAAGACACACTGGTGAAATTGCCCGGCTTGTGAATGACCTTGATGAGGACATCGAACTCTTATCAGGGCATTATCCCGATCTCTTTCATGCAAGACGTGATGTCGAACTGAATGAACTGCTCGGTCATCAGCCTGCCGAGGTTGGAGGTGGTGCCTTACTCGGCATTGCACTTGGATTTTTCGGATACTTTTCAAAAAAATAACAGATTTCCGTTTGACAACTTCAGTTTTACGTGTATAATGTGTAGTTGGGGTATCAAAAACCCGATATTAACAACTAGCTCCTTTAAAATAAGGAGAACTAAAATTCATAACTGGAAAGGTATGAACAGCATGATTCTAATTGGCTTGTATCAAGTTAATGGCCATACTACAATTGCTGTTGATCCTCCTCACTCACACTGGCGCGGCTTCGGAGCCGTAAGGATGGAAGAGAGGTAGGGCTTTCGTTGTTTGAGAGATCAACAGATCTCTATGGTATGTTTACCGCGGCAATGAAGGAGTTACTGTTAATAAATAACGATCGTTATATATAAAGAAAGAGCGCATCGAGGCGATGCGCTCTTTATCAATTTTATGGAGAAATTTGTTCGTTTTTTTGAGCAATAATATCCGCTATTACGCCACCTGTATAAAGAATGGATGAAATGATGCCACTGATGCCAAATGCACCAATTCCAATTAGCCAACGCATTGGATAAGGTTCTTCGATCGTAGCGTAATTCGGTAAATTGTCTCCGAGCGTAATCCCAATAAAGATTGCGGCGATGATTCCGGTAAGTAATGTATACACTGCCATTTTTCTAAGTAAGTATCCATTCATGTCCGTTGTCCCCTCCCTCTAGATTGGTTATTCCCTCTCAGAATCCAACAAAACATTAAGACATGCCCCAGTATGAGGGCGAAACGAAGAAGATTGCGATCGCATTATGAGAAAATCCTGACTATGTTAAAATAAATATGGCTAAGATAACCGAAACAAGCTTGATGAAACAATCCTGCATTTCAGGTGGAACGTATATGATAATAAAGGAGTAACCCTATGACTATGTTTGATCAACACCCATTCCTTAACCAAAACTGGAAATCCTCTGGTTTTACAACTTTTTCTGCTGTCCAAGAACAAGCTATTCCTCGTATCATGAATGGAGAGGATTTACTTGTTGAAGCACCTACTGGAACTGGTAAGACGCTAGCCTTTCTATTACCGATTATACAGAAACTTGATCCAACTAAGAAAAACACGCAGGCAATCGTACTGGCGCCAACTCGAGAACTTGCCATGCAAGTATTTGAAGTAGCACAGCAGTTTTTACAAGGTAGTGAAATGACTGCAGCATCCATGATAGGAGGAGCTGCAATCAAACGCCAATTGGACAAGCTGAAAAAACATCCACAGCTAATTGTAGGAACGCCAAACCGAATCGCAGAACTAATAGAGATGAAGAAACTTAAAATGAATGAAGTAAGAAGCATCGTAGCCGATGAAGCCGATCAGGTGCTACACCCTTCTACGATGGAAGATGTCTCTTACATCTGTCAGTCTGCTCTAAGAGACTGTCAGCTCCTCTTCTTCTCAGCTACTCTTAGTGATAAAGTCCTCATGCAGGCGAAAAAGCTGTCCGATAATCCGACTGTGTTAAGCATTAAAGCTACCGCTGAAGCAAAAAAAGCCATCGATCACAGTTATTATGTAACCAACCGTCGCGAGAAACCTGAATTACTTCGAAAACTTGCACGTAAAGACGGGGTTAAAGCTCTGGCCTTTGTGAATAACAGCAACTACCTTTCACGTCTAAAGGATATTCTTGCAACTAAGAAAATTTCTTTCGACGTATTAGACAGTTCAACGAATAAAACAGAAAGAAAAAATGTGCTTAATCGTTTTCGCAATGATCAAATTCAACTATTGCTCACAACTGACCTTGCTTCAAGAGGCCTGGATATTGATAACATTACACATGTTTTCCACTATGATTTATCTGAGGATGCAAGAACATATCTTCACCGTTCTGGACGAACAGGACGAATGGGGAAAGAGGGTTCCGTTGTGACACTCCTGCTTCCCGGCGAAGAAAAATACCTAGAGAAAATCACACAAAAACTAGATCTCGAATTAACGAGAAAGAATGCACCAGCTCCTAAATCTCGTAAGCGCAAATAAGGCTTCCCGCCATAATTTAAATAAAGCAACCTTCCATCACCTAATGATGGAAGGTTGCTTTATTTAAATGAGGATTAATCTCCATTAAACATATCAAAAAGTCCTTTTGCCATACTCCCTTCCCCTTTACTACCACCCGGAGTTTGGGGCATTGCAGCGAATACGCGACTTGCTAAGCGACTAAATGGAAGAGATTGAACCCAAACCGTCCCTGGCCCTTTAAGGGTTGCAAAAAACAACCCTTCTCCACCAAACAAAGCTGTTTTCACCCCTTTTACAAACTCAATATTATAAGTGACATTTCCTGTCATAGCTACTAAACAACCGGTATCAAGGCGAAGCGTTTCACCTGGCTGAAGCTCTTTTTTATGTATGGTGCCACCAGCGTGAACGAATGCCAAACCGTCCCCTTCAAGCTTTTGCATAATAAACCCTTCTCCGCCAAAGAAACCGGTTCCTAACTTCTTTTGTAATTCTATCCCAACCGATACACCTTTCGCAGCGGCGAGAAAAGCATCTTTTTGACAAATGATTTTTCCATCCCATTCACTTAAATCCATCGGAATAATTTTTCCCGGATAAGGCGAAGCAAAGGATACGTGCTTTTTCTCCTTTCCTTCATTTGTAAAAGCCGTCATGAAGAGACTTTCGCCTGTAAGAACTCGTTTTCCAGCACTAAACAACTTCCCTACTAAGCCACTCTGTCGTTCGCTTCCATCGCCAAAAATCGTTTCCATTTCAATGTGATCTTCCATCATCATAAGACTGCCCGCTTCAGCTACAACTGTCTCTCCTGGATCCAGTTCAACTTCGACAAATTGCATATCATCCCCGTATAGTTTAAAGTCAATTTCGTGATTGTTCATTCTATGACTCCCCTTCTTTCGATCATTGATTAAAATACGATTCGGAAAGGAATAGGTTTCAATCATGATAGAAAAAACCTGCTCTCTAGTGAAAGCAGGTAAAAGATTATTTGGTGCGTACGACCTCTTTCGTATCAAGAGGTATAACACGTTTAACAGTTCGACACACTTCTTCGATATCAAACGGTTTTGCAAAGTGTGTGATGGCACCAAGCTTCATAAATTCTTGTACAAGCTGTAATTCACCATAGGCCGTCATAAAGATAACCTGAACTTCTTCGTTAAATTTTTTCAGCGTTTTAAACACTTCTAATCCGTCCATACCGGGCATTTTCAAATCGAGGATTACAAGATCCGGACATTCCTGTTTCACAAGCTCAATGGCTGTCATTCCGTTCGCAGCTTGTAGCGTTTGGTACCCTTCTTTCTTAAATAGTTCGCTTAACAACACTCGAATGCCATACTGGTCGTCCACAATTAATATTTTCTTCATCGTATGCCCACCTTTTTTGCGATATAGTCTCAGATCATGCGACTTCTTATCATTATTGTGCATCATCTATTCACGAAAGAAAATAACTTCGTCGAAACTAGTCATGAGATTACAAATCTCGCACATTTTCGCCTTACTTATTGTTCATCATTAAGAAATGAAAGCGTTTTATCGAAAACACAGGTGCTTTTTTACCATTTTATAACTTTTTGCGATTAAGGCGTTTTATCTTTTGCATGTGGGGAAATGATAATTAGATTAAAATTAGGAGGGTTTAAAAACCATGACTGGTCCAACCATTCAGACCATTAAAGAAATCGAGAACAAAGCGAAGAAAGAACAACTTGAAGCATCCAAAGCAAGAAGCGTTGTCCGAGAAGCTACAAAAGTAAACTCGATCCACCCGTCCTAATTTTCATATTCAGACAAAGACAAAGAAAAAAGCAGAGGGGCCTCCTCTGCTTTTCCTTTGTCTAATGTCTAAAAAAACCGCCATCAGGCGGTTTTTACTTTGAGTCTTTCTTATACGTTCTTTTCAGTTCTAACTCAGCTGCTTCATCCAAGGTTTCAGGATGGTCCGGATCTCTTTCAAGCGTTCGTTCAACATCACGTTGAATGACATCGTCAAATGTCTCGGCACCTTCCGTTTCCACAATGATCTTTTCGATATCGTGATTCACCACGGTTGATGTCGGTACCTCTGTCTCGTCAAGTTCAGCTGCTCGCTTGATCGAATATCCGCTAACAAGCGCTTCCTCTTCTGACGGAGCGGAATCAGTTTTACGATTTTTCACTTTGCTCACGATGTCGTTCGACTTTGTTTTAACCGATTGTGCAAACGCATTCGATTTGTTTTTCACATTACTAGTCACTTCAACACTCTTATCTTTCGCTTTTGTAACGCCGCCACTAATATCATTTCGCAGGTCTTTCCCGGCTTTTGGAGCAAGCAATACGCCTGCTGCAGCTCCCACGACACTTCCAGCTAGAGCAGCAATCGCTGGACCTTTAAACTGACTTTCTGACTTAATCGGGTCTGAAGAATCAATGCGAATCACTTCTCTTGTTGAGGATGAATACCCTTCTGGTGCTGGTTCGTGTTCAACCTTTACATCATGGTTTGATTTCGATTCTTTCATCTTTATCCTTCCTCCTTAACAGATTGAATGTTTGATTTTTTGATTCGATACTTCTCCCACATAGCCAGAGCAGTACTTCCCCAATTCGCCGCTTCAGCCGCTTTTCCCTGCCTGGCTTCTACGCCTTTTTCAACCGAATTGCTTAATTTGGCAAAAGAACGCGTTAAATTTTGGAGGGAAGCACCTGTTTCTTGGACGGATTGGAAAACTGGGGAGAATTTTCCGACTTTTGATTGTACTTCATCTGCGAGTACATTCGTTTTGTGAAGCATCATCGTTGTTTCTTTTGACAGCCCATCAATTTGCCCCTGTAGGGAATCAATCATTTCTGCCGTGTTGGAAAGTGTTTTTTCCGTCGACTTTAATACTTTAATTAAAAAGATACTAAGTACTGCGAAAACAATCGCGATAAGAGCTACAGCTAAATAAAGTATCATTTCCACTTAACTACCTCCTACTTCTATTCGAATATAATTACCAATACCCCGAAGTAGGAAATGTAATCATCAAATTCAGATGACATACATTACGTTAATCCCCAAAAACCGCATGAATCATGTCCTTTAGCTTTGAAAACAAAGGGAAGTTAGATTCTGTTACTGAAAGATTAGCTACTAAACTTCTATAGACTGATTCATAATACCAGCACTGCTTTTCTTTACCACGATTAAATCGCTCCCAGACTTGTTCTCCTTCTTTTTCGTAATCGGATTTAATGGTCGTTAAGTTGTGAAGTTTATCTGCACAAGCAATTTGCTTAACACGAAATGACGCTTTCCTTAACGTGCTTATCGTATGAGTTTTTCTTTCTTCCCAGCTGAGACTTTTATCAGGCTCCGAACATGCTTGAACTAAATCAGCAATGACTTGACCAAATTCTTCTTTAACCACTTCATAAGTTATTGCAGTATCTTCGACAACATCATGAAGGATTCCCGCTGCAATGGCTTCTTCTGATGCGCCTGCTTCTAATAAGTAGAACCCGACTGTTACCGGATGAGAAAAGTAAGGTAAGGATATTCCCTTTCGATACTGTCCATCGTGAGCGATCGCAGAAAATGCAACTGCTTTTTCAATCAGTTTCATAGACAACCTCCCCTTTCTGATTTCTTTTTAATGGAAAACGCGTTCGATATGTACCCATTCTCCATATCCATTCAATCGGACCGTATCGAAATTTAAGTAACCACCATCGACTAAGAACAATTTGCACTAAAAAGATGCCTATTAGTAGCAATATACCCGTTGTCACTTCGATATCTCCATATAAACCTAAACCATAGTGATAGAAAAGTAGCGTACTAATAATTGACTGCAAGAGGTAATTTGTTAGCGCCATTTTCCCAACCCATTCGAGAGGCTTTAGCGTTTTTCCTGAATAATAAATGAGCGAAATGACCGACATATAAAAAAGTGAAAGAAGCGGTCCTCCTAGACTATCTTGAAGATGTGAAAAGGCATAAGAATCAAACAGAAAAGGCGATAGTTTAACAACAAAACCAATTGCTCCGACAAATAAAAACTTTCTCACGATTGGCAAGTTGTTCGGTTCCCCGTTAAACCACCCTTTTTTCGCAAACGCCGCACCGATTAGAAAGTAGGGAAAGATCGAGAATATGAGCAAAATCCCATTTATTCCACCATTCACGTAAGTCCAATCGCTCAGACGTTGATTTAATATTTCTACATAGCTACCTGACCCGTATACAAGAAGTGACTGTTGAATCGCTACAGGCTGATGTGATGTAAATTCCTCGCTACCATAAGGCAACAATATTAAAAAGAAAATAATGGCATAAAACAGCCATAAACCCAGTCCGATTTGCAATAGTTGCTTACCGTTTAATTTGATAAAGGCTAGTAATAGAAAGCCACACAGACTATACGTAAATAAAATATCGCCGTGCCAAATCAAAACAAAATGGATGACACCAAAAAGACATAAGAATACCAAACGTCTCACCATAATCGGAAGAAACGGGGCACTACGAGCAGTTAAACGATTGTTTAGAATAATAAAACCATATCCGAACAAAAACGAAAATAAAGGATAAAAGCTTGCTTGTGCCATTACATCGATTATATTCATAGCGAATTGGTTCCATTGATCCCCCCAGTAGCTCAGCTGATCGATGTACATCCAGGGCGAATGAAAATCTACCATATTCACAAAAAAAATACCTAGTAAAGCAAGACCACGCATTGCATCAATGGAGAGAATCCTCTCCTTTGTAGGTGTAGGAACTGCCGTTGATTTAGTCAATTTATTCCTCTTTTCATTCTAATTTACTCCTCATACCCACTCGTTCCACATGAGGTGAACAATATCCTTCTTAAGCCTTCTTAAGCCATCTATGTCTCCAATTCGCTCAATCTGTTCTCATATTCACTCCCCGACAAACGAGCTTATAAATTATTTTTATATAATTAAAGGAAAATCTACCAAGATCAGTTAAATCTATTCTATAATAGAAACATACACAAATTATGGAAATATATTATGAAACCCTTCGTGCATGTTACTCGTCTTTTGTTTGAAGGGCCGAAGGAGGAAGACGCAACCTTGGGGAACAAAGAACCAACCAACTATCTTGATCTTACCAATAAGGAAGCGGTCCTTGAAACAATTATGGATGAATATGGCGAAAGTGTTGTTTGGCTTGCTTTTAGTTATTTGAAAGATAAAGGAAAAGCAGAAGATATTGCTCAAGAAGTATTTATTACTTGCTATACGAAACTAGACACTTTTAATATGGAAGCTTCTCTAAAATCCTGGGTATTAACCATTACCGCAAATAAATGCAAAGATGTTCTTAAGAGTTGGGGATATCGTAACATCATCTTTGCTCAATCTCTGTTAAATACATTTAAACAAAATGCTTCGGAACCCGACATGGTACTCATCGGGTCTGAAGAAAATAAGGAGCTTGCACTAAACATTCTTAAGCTCCCTACTAAGTATAGAGAGGTTATCTTTCTTCATTATTTTGAAGACTTAAAAGTACAAGAAATCAGTGAACTACTTTCCATTAAGGAAAACTCGGTAAAAACGAGGTTGCGACGTGCAAGAATGCTTCTTAAAGAAATGTACTAAGGGGAGGTTCCTATGGAAAAACAGCTAAAAAATCTCCGTGCCAGAATGATTGATACAAAAGCAGTAACCTTTACCCGTATGCATAAAAATGAGGTTTGGAAAGCTGTTAATAGAGATACTTCTTCGAAAATCAATGATCATTTTAGTAAAGGAATGCAAAAAAAATTCCCAGCACTCCTCACTTATCTTACACTTCTCATCCTGCTAGTCGGTACCGTTTTTTTTGCTGCATCTGAAAGTGGCATTTTACAAGATAACCAATCGGCCAACGTTCACTCGATGACTGAAGAAGAATTATATAACAATCTGTGGCAATCCGCATCACTTATCAAGAATCCTAGCGATGAAGAGAAAATCCGCTCGATTGCCCTGTCTTACTTAGCTAACTACGATAACTGGAAGATCAGCAATCGAGAAGCTGTTTACAAGGAACAACCTGCCATTCTCGCTCAAGGAAGAATTACAGAAGGTTATTTTGAGAAAATGACGTTTAGTCTATGGATTGAACCGGATACAGGTCTTCCCCTCAATTTCGTCATTCGCAATCAAAAAAGTAGTATCCTTGAAGAATTCACATTACCAAACGGGTCACTTGCTAAGGTGGAACAACAAAAATAAAGGCATCCGATATTTCATCGGATGCCTTACTAGCTATTTACATACTTCATTTAATACTTCTGATGTGTGAAGAAGAAACTCACGGTCAAGATCAGGAAGTTCGTTAAGATCAAGGCTTGTTAATAAGTATTGATGGAACCGCTGTACATCTGCTTTTATTTCCTTACGTTGTCCGTCTGCGGTTAAAATTAGCGCCTCAAGTATACCGTTTAACATCGATACATCATCTTTACCGTAATGACGTATTTGATAGAACGACTTATAAAGATATTGAAAGAATGGTTTTGGCGTTGATAGAACGCGAAGGTTTCTTTCTTTATCAAAAAAAGCTTCTTTAGGATCATACGTATGACCGATTTTTGAAAGGATCGTACCAATGCGGTTCGTACAGTTAACTGCTGTATGCGGATCATTCACTGATGGTGAGATCGCTCTTAGCGCAATATCTACGAGCTTTTGAATAGAAAACTCTAAATCCTGATCATTAATTCGTTCCGTTCCAATCGCAATTGAATTTAAAAAACTGTTAGAAGAAAACGTGGAAGAACCTTTCATCCAAACTGTCGCGATTCTAGAACCTTCCTTCACATAATTCCCTACATCAGCATTAAGTCGAATAATGCTTTCATTTTGAGTGGCGAGATCAACTAACTTTGAGTAAGGGATTTTCTGAATATAGCCCATCTTATTACTATAAATCGGCATACCATCTTCTTCTCTCAATTCACTTTCTTCCCAGCGATCCCACTTTTCGAACGTCTCACCTTCGTAAAGTTCACTTTTCGTTTCAACAAGAAAGAGGGATCTTCTCGTGATCTTTTCAATTAAATTGTTTACCTGAACAAACGTGGCAGAATGATGAATAAATAAGATGAAGAACAATAAACAAGTTATCGCAAGGACCACAGTTAAAAGTGGCGATAAAATAACTCGGCCGTCTTTTCCTGTTAAAAGAAGCATATTCACTAATGAAAAGACAAATCCTGCCACAAAGACCCCAAGCACATGTTGAGTAAAACGATCTGAAATAAAATCTTGTAAGGTTCTTGGAGAAAATTGTGATGAATAAGTCGTTAGGACGACCATGATGGAGGAGAATGAAATCGTCGTCATTGTTAAAATGGCTGTAACGAGCGGACCGTAAAGTGACTGTGCAATTTTTTCTGTGGCAAGAAACAACTTAGGTAATGTTCCATTAAGCTGAGAAATGTACATAAGATCAATCCACGTGCTTAACCCCACTACTGCCAAAGAAATAAGGCCATAAACGACTGGCAGAAACCAGAAGCTATTACGCAGGTTAATCGAAGTTTTAGAATAATTCATTTGTCGAAGTCCTCTTTCACTATTATGTCATCTAACCCCTGTTCCCTCTTTTACTCATCCTAATCCCTACTTATTAAAATGGATCATATTCCCACTAGGTCTCATCCTTGTTTAATAGATAAACGGTACTAAACGATACCTTTCCTTTCCCCATTCGAGATAAGTTTCCCCAACAGAAGCATAGAGCATTCTTTCTTCAATATAAATTCGGTAAAGAAGGGCAGGAACAAGCAAAAGAATAGATAACAGCATCCCTCCCCACGTACCCAGGTAAATTGGTAACCCCACTAAAGTAAGAAGTAATCCTGTATAAAGAGGATGACGCAATAAACGATAAGGGCCAGAGCTAACAAGATCCACTTTTCGCTCCACGACCACATTTCTTGAAAAAAACTGCCCTAGCTCTTGAATTCCCCAATACCTTAATCCAATCCCACTGCCATATAGGATCACACCTAGCAATTGAGTCAAGAGCGATTCTCTAAAGACGAATCTTCCAAATTCACTAAAAAGAAGAGAGCCTATAATGGACAAACTAATCATGATGAGAATCCAAATAAAAGATCGCTTTTCAGAAGAAGTCGATTCCGTATTCTTTTTACCACGTTTCATTACAAATTCACTTATCCATAAAACAGTCAATAAAACAAAAAATACGTCGATTAAGAACATGCCATCCCCCTTTCAACACCCTTTTATCAGCAGTATACCAGAGTTCCTTCATTACTGTCTGATAGGTGTGTGTTCCATTTGCATAAAACTCATCTTTTATACACATCACCACTATGTAAGCCCTTACATAAAGGCGAATGCTCTAAACTTTTCCATACAACGAAACGAATAAAATGGATTAAAATGTAAATTATTATTGTTTTTCAGTCCTTATATACCGTCATAAGGAAGCCTCTCATCTTCTAAGCTTATGTGAAACGAGTTTAGAGCGAGCATCGTCCGTATTCGTAGTTATTCTCCTCGTATTCGGACTATTTGGGCATGTGATGTTGTCACGATATGCCGGTTTGTTATACTCGTAGAGTCAATTGATTAAAGCAATCACACATTTAACGGCAAGTTATATAGGAGTGAAATAATGAATCTAAACGACGAAAAGAAACGAATCGTAATTAAAATCGGAAGCAGCTCATTAACGAGTAGACTAGGTGACATTAGCCGCAGAAAACTAGAACGACTAGTAGACGATATTGTGATGTTAAAAGATGAAGGTCATGAAGTTCTTCTTGTTTCATCAGGAGCAGTAGCCGCTGGTTACCGCCGCCTTGGATGCCTTGAACGGCCAACATCACTTTCAGAAAAGCAGGCCGCTGCATCAATCGGTCAGGGGCTGTTAATGGAAGCATATTCAGAACGCTTCATATCTCACGGCTATACTGCTTCACAAATTCTGATTACGCGCAGTGACTTTTCTGATCGCAAAAGATACAATAACGCACGCAACACGATTAATGTTCTATTAGAAAGAGGAATTGTTCCAATCGTCAATGAAAATGACACAGTAACAGTTGAACGTTTGAAATTTGGAGACAATGATACCCTTTCAGCTAAAGTCGCTGCACTTGTAAGTGCTGATCAGCTTATCATTCTATCTGATATAGACGGTCTTTATAGTGATGATCCAAGAAAGAATCCGGATGCGAAACTTTTAGAACATGTGACTGAAATCACACCAGAAATTGAAGAATCCGCTGGAGAACCTGGTAGCTCTGTCGGTACCGGTGGCATGAGATCCAAAATTGATGCAGTTAAAATTGCAATGGCATCAGGTACACCTTCTTTCTTAGGTAACGCCACAACAAAAGGTATCATCTATAATGCAGTTCACCAAACCGCTACAGGAACGTACTTCACACCTGAAGGTCAAGCTGAGCTTGATAATAAGAAACAATGGATTGCCTTTAATTCAGGTCCTGAAGGTGAAGTAATCGTGACTGATAAAGCAAGCTCTGAAATCTCTGAACATGAACGTAGCTTACAACCTGTAGGTGTGCACTACGTACATGGACACTTTAAGCCAGGAGCTGTTGTGAAACTAACAGACATGGATGGAGAAGAAATTGGTCTCGGTGTTACCAACTACTCTTCTAAGCATTTGAAAATGATTAAAGGACTTTCCACTGAAGAAATATCTGAGCTTATCGATATTTCAGTGAAAGAAGCCGTTCATATTAATGATTTTGTTTATCACGATCAGCTAGCTATTCCACTCGGCTCGTAATAAAATAAGAATAAAAAAATATAGGAGGCGTTTGATGACTACTCTAGATCCAATTAAAGTAAATGTAAAAGAACAAGCAAAGCAGGCACAAGGGGCTTCTAAAACCCTCTCCCTGCTTACAACTGAGGAAAAGAATCAAGCATTACTCATTATTGCAGACGAACTTGAGAAAGAAACAGACTATATTTTAAACGAGAATAAGAAAGATCTTGAGCGCGGAAAAGAAAAAGGATTTACAGAAGCATTCATGGATCGCTTAAGTTTATCAGAAGAGCGTGTGAAAGACTTTGCAAACGGCCTTCGTGAAGTCGCAGAGCTTGAGGACCCAGTAGGCGAAGTGATTTCGGACTGGTCACTTGATAATGGTATGCAAGTAGAACAAGTGCGCGTTCCACTGGGCGTTATCGGTATGATCTATGAAGCACGACCAAACGTAACCGTTGATGCCACTGGTCTTGCACTCAAATCAGGAAATGCGATTGTACTAAAAGGTGGATCCAACGCTCTTAATTCAAATAAAGGGATTGTTCGCGTTATTCATGCAGCACTTCCAAAAACAAAAATTCCTGTAGAAGCTGTTCAGCTCATCGCCACAACCGATCGAGAAGCAACGAGTCAGCTCTTTACGATGAAAGAACATATCGATGTTCTCATTCCTCGTGGAGGCGGTGCTCTCATCAATACAGTCGTAAACAATGCAACTGTACCAGTACTCGAGACAGGTGTAGGGAATTGCCACATCTATTTCGACGAATCTGCGGAAGTTGAAAAAGCGATAAACATTTTAATTAATGCGAAAACCGATCGTCCTGCGGTTTGTAACGCAGTGGAAACTCTTATCGTTCATGAAAAATGGCTTGCAGAAAACCAAGATATTCTCGAAAAAGCATTGGCTGACAATAACATTAAAGTTCACGGAGATGAACATATTGTAAACACGTTTAAAGACGCTGTACTCGCTGATGAAGAAGACTGGAGCAACGAATACCTTGGTCTTGAAATTGCAATCAAAACGGTCGAAAATACACAAGAAGCGATCGATCATATTGAACAATATGGCACAAAGCACTCTGAAGCGATTATTACAGAAGATGCAAAATCAGCTTCTTTATTCCGCAACCTAGTCGATGCGGCGGCTGTTTACCATAATGCATCAACGCGCTTTACAGATGGATCTGCCCTGGGCTTTGGAGCAGAAATCGGTATTTCAACACAAAAGTTACATGCAAGAGGTCCTATGGGATTACCTGCTTTAACTACGATCAAATATTGCATGACAGGTACTGGTCAAACTAGATAATGTTATTCTCCACCACCCTTTTAATAAAAGGGTGGTTTTTTTTGATAGAGCTAATCCCCCTTCCGATCGACACTATCTTTTAAATTGAGCATAACTTTCGTTTATTCCAGGGTTTCGCTTTATAATGATAACCATGAATGAGATCGTAGAGAGGATGACAGGAATGAACCACAACAAATTATTTACATCAGCAAAACTCGGAAAGCTTTCACTAAAAAATCGGTTTATCGTTGCACCTATGACTCGCATTACCGCAACAGATGACGGAAGTGCAACCACGACCATGCGCGATTATTATGAACGTTTTGCAAAAGGTGGTTTCAGTGCTGTTATCACTGAAGGCATCTATATAGATGAACTATACAGCCAGGGCTATTTAAATCAGCCTGGTTTAACCAACCATAATCATATAGAAACGTGGAAAAACGTAACTTCATCCGTGCATCAATACGGAACTTCAATCATTGCTCAACTGATGCATGCAGGTGGCCAAAGTCAGGGGAATGCCTACACAGATGTCACAGTAGCTCCTTCAACTATCCCACCAAAAGGAGAGCAGCTTGGATTTTATGGAGGATCAGGCTCTTTCAAAACACCAAAGCCTCTTTCTTTAGATGAAATAAAGGAAATAAAGCATTCATTTAAGAAAGCAGCTCGCCATGCACGAGAAGCAGGATTTGATGGTGTTGAAATTCATGGCGCAAACGGCTATCTGCTCGACCAATTTTTAACAGACAATTTAAACGAGCGTGAAGATGAATATGGTGGATCGCTTGAAAATCGTCTAAAGCTTTTAGTTGAAGTGATTGAAGATGTTCGAAATGAAGTTGGAAAGGACTTTACTGTGGGCATTCGTTTATCTCAAATCAAAGTTGCTGACCCAGCCTATAAATGGCCTGAAGGAGAAAAATCAGCAGCGCTCATCTTTTCAACATTAGCAAAAGAACTTGATTATATTCACGTAACAGAGCCTGATGGAACTAAACCTGCTTTTGGAGACGGTACTAAATCATTAGCGGCTGCTGCAAAAGCCTCTAGCTCCATACCTGTCATTGCAAATGGACAGCTAGGCGATCCTGATAAAGCAAGTAACCTTATCGTACAGAACGAAGCGGATTTTGTTAGTCTTGGTACAAGTGCTCTTGCTAACCCTGATTACCCAAATCGCCTGTTTAACGGAGAAGAATTAAACGTGTTTGATTTTGAGAGTACTCTCCTTCCTCTTGCTTATATTAAAGAACATGAAATCAAAGAAGATATTATAAGAGACTAACGACTAAGAGATCTCACTCCTTGCAATGGAGTGGGATCTCTTAAATTATTCTTTTAATCCACTTTCAACAATACGACTAATGATTGTAACTCGGTATCCATACAAACCCAAAGACTCTTATAACCTCTTTTATTTTGTTCGGACCTTCAACTAAAGTACACTAGAATTATGACGAACGAAGGAGGAAGCAACATGACATCCGTCTCAACGGAACACATCAAAAACACTAGAAACTATCTGCGAAAACAAACGTTACAAATGATTATTGAACAATTTGATTCTACGTTAATGAAACTTACGAAATCTGAACGTAAAACGAAATATAGTAAGATGAGCGAAAGTCCTTTTAGCTTCTTTCGTGGCAGCGCATATTTGTATTATTATGATGTTACACAAATACCTTTTCGTTACCATACACCAGATGACAAACCAACCTGGTTAATGGGCGATCTTCACTTCGATAACTTTAGTGCTTTTCGCAATGCTGATGGTGAGAATGTCTTCGATGTAGATGATTTTGATGAGGGATATCTCGGTTCTTATCTGTATGATTTACTTAGAATGACCGTTAGTATTCGACTTTATGCGGAAGACTTAGGTTATTCAGAAAGTCACCAATCAAAACTAGTAAGTACGTATATTAAGAATTATGTGAAGCAACTTCAAGCTTTTGAAAATGGAGAAGAAAAACCTGTTGAATTTCAATTCACTGAGAAAAACACAAAGGGCCCGATTCAGAAACGTATAAAAAAACTAGATGATCGTTCCCCTATGCACTCACTTAATAAGCAAACGCGAATTAACAGCGATGGGGAAAGAAAGTTCATTCGTACTGGAGAGAAATTAAGTGCGATTGGCGAAGCTGAAAAGACT
This sequence comes from Guptibacillus hwajinpoensis, assembly GCF_020524165.1. Classification (GTDB taxonomy): domain Bacteria; phylum Bacillota; class Bacilli; order Bacillales; family Guptibacillaceae; genus Guptibacillus; species Guptibacillus hwajinpoensis_D. Next base: position 445,620 of record NZ_JAIVKU010000003.1, on the reverse strand, counting down.
CAGGTTAAAAAAGCATGGGAAGCATACACGGAAACACTCAAAGAAGAGGTTGACGAAAGCCTGAGACACTATGAAATAAAAGATATTGTTCAGAAAAAAGGGGCAGGGATTGGTTCTACTGGGTTGAGTCGCTACCTTATCCTTGTTCATGGTGAAAGTGCCAAAGACCATTTAACTGATCTTATTCTTGAAGTTAAGGAAGCACGGACGCCTATTCCGGCTTATTTTTTCCCTTATGACCAGGCATTTTGGGATACGAATAAGCATGAAGGTTTAAGAGTCATTAAAACTCAACAAGCCATGCATCATAAACAAGACCCTCATCTCGGTTACGTTACAATTGGAGATAAAGAATTTTATGTAAGAGAAAAATCCCCTTTTACAAAAGAAATAGAGCCGAAACATATGAAAGAATATAAAGATCTTAAACAAACCGTTAAGACGATGGGACAAATTTCTGCTAAAATTCATGCTCGAGCTGATTCTGATATTGATCATCACTATTTAACCTACCATAGCGAAACAGAAATTCTTCGCGTGATTGACGACTGGAAAAACTTACGTAATGAAGTGGATGAATGGGCGACACATTATCAGAAATGTGTAAAAAATGACTATGTTCTTTTCCTTGAATGGTGTAAAGAGAAAAACTATATCTAAATAAAAGCCTGCCGAATTCGGCAGGCTTTTATTAAACAGATTCATTTGATGACATTGGCTTTTGATAACTTAAACTAGTTTCTAGCAATGTTTTACATTGTGGCATCGAAAATTGAATGATTTTACCTAGCATAAAAGCAATCACAATGCTCCCAATGCCAACTGGCCCTCCAAGTAACCAACCTAGAAGTAATACTGCGATTTCAATCCCATTTCTTACCCAATCGATTCGCCACCCCGTTTTTTCAACAATGAGCAACATGATTCCATCCCGCGGTCCTGCTCCAAGCCCAGACGTTACATATAAACCGATGCCATATCCTAGCACAACAATACCGACTATAAATACGATTCCCTGAGCAAGCAGCGTGACTGGATCCGGGAGAAAATATAGGAAAAAATCAATAAATAAACCAAGAACAAGCATGTTTAGGAAAGCGCCTAACTGCGGCAGTTTTTTTGTATAGATCGATGTTAAAGTAAGTATTATAAATCCAGTAATAATAGACCAGCTTCCTATCGTTAAGCCAAACTGCTTAAATAATCCATAATGAAACACGTCCCACGGACCAATTCCGAAAGCTTTTCCTTTAATCGTCATGGCAATGCCCAGACCAAGTACAGCCAGGCCTACGAAGAAAAAACTCCACCGAATCATTTTATTTCGCACTGAAAAGCACCTCTCAAACAACACAATTTCAAACCTTTGAAACTATATCATAGGAAGGAAAACATAAAAACCACTCGGTAAACTAGGAAATAAAGTACGTTGTTTACTAGGTTTTTACTATGTCTAAGTTGATGCGAAATGATCCTTTCAAAGGAAAAATAAAAATTAAAGACAAAAAAACTGCCTGATGATGTCATCAGGCAGCGATCTTCTATTTCATTTCATTAGTTAAGAACTGTTACAGTAACTGTCTTGCGACCAAAATCTAATGCATCTTGTTGGTCAGCCATGAATAAATCAACTCGGTTACCCTGGATTGCACCGCCAGTATCACCAGCAACTGCTTCTCCGTAACCTTCTACATATACTTTCGAACCTAGTGGAATTACATCAGGGTCAACAGCGATTACTTTTTGATTTGGATTAGCTCTCAAATCAATACCAGTAGCTGTTACACCAGAGCATCCTGTACAGAATGCAGTGTAAGCTGTTGCTTCCATTTGAATTTCTTGTCCACTTGCCTGTGAAGACTTACTTTCAGTGTTTGATTCTTTAGCAGGCGTGGAATTAGAAGTAGTAGATGTTTGAACTGCTTCCTTATTAGTAGCTTCTTTCTTTGCTGGTGCTTTAGGAGCAGGTGCACTACCACCGTTTAGTACAGACCAAGTGTTTTTACCGGCAATCCCATCTACTGATAGACCGTTATCAGCTTGGAACGCACGAACGGCTTGTTCAGTGATCGGACCATAGATTCCGTCTACTGTATAGTTATAATAACCACCAAGCTCTTCTTGTAGCGCTTGTACTTGATGACCGCGATCACCTTGAACTAGCGTACGCATAGCTTGTCCATTATTTACGCTTTGCATTGCTGAAAATGTATTTGGACCTGCGATACCGTCAACAGCAAGACCATGTTCTTTTTGGAATTGCTTTACAGCACCTTCAGTAATTGATCCGTAGTATCCTGTAGATTCATCATAGTTGAAATACCCTTTGGCAGACAGTACATCCTGTAACTCGACAACGTCGCCGTGTTTTTCACCATAAGAAAGTGTTTGATCTCCTAGTGCCGCCTCTGAAACTACCGGACTAGCAAACATCATTCCAGCTAGTGCTGTGGATGTAACCACGTTTCTTACAATGTTTTTACGAGCTACCATGTATACATTCCTCCTGAGAGTTTTAATATTGGTGTTGGTTTGTTTATCTCTCAATCACCCATGTTCCACATGATAACAGGCAAATATAACACAGCGATTTAAGTCCAATAACAAGTCGGTTACATAAATATGACAGATTAATACGGTTTTTATAAACTTTGCACAATATAGTACTATATGCCTATTTACGTCAGGGTTTTATTACAATTATGTCAATAAACTAGTAAAAACCCGTATTTTCGGTTCTTCAAAAAGAACGAAATTAAACGAAACCTTTTCAAAGAAACGAACAAAATACTCTATTTAGGTCTTTTATCCTATTCTACTCACACTTTCTTTTTTTAATTGAAAAGGCACATCTAGTTCATAAAGTTTTCTGTAACGATCACTCGTCTTGAGCAGTTCCTCATGCTTTCCTTCCATAGCAATTCTACCTTCATCCATAAACACAATGTGATCCATTCTCTTCATCCCTACAAGATGATGTGTTGCCCATACAATCGTTTTCTTCTCTAGAACTTGAAAGATTGTGGAGACCAAGGCTTGTTCTGTCTCTGGATCAAGACCGACTGTAGGTTCATCTAACAAAACAATGGAAGTGTCTTGTAATAGAAGACGAGCTAAGGCAACACGCTGACGCTCTCCCCCAGAGAACCTCATTCCGGCTTCTTGCATAGAAGTTTGGTAACCTTCAGGCAATGAAAGAATAAAATCATGAAGATGAACGGTTTTTGCAGCCTCATACACTTCTTCATCTGTCGCAGATGGTTTGCCAAGTCGAATATTATTTAACACCGAGGTATCAAAAAGGTAAGGCTGTTGGTTTAGTACACTCACTGAAGGACTTTGCGTTTCTTTCCCTACATGCTCTATCCCATTTCTTGTTAAACTACCTTCTGAAGGGGAATATATTCCTTGAAAAATCTTTAGTAGAGTCGTTTTTCCAGATCCACTTGGCCCAAGAATAGCGAGCTTCGTTCCCTGAGGTAGGTCAAGGTTAATTCCATGTAGAATTTGCTGTCCATCTTTAGATTGATAACCAACCTGAATACAGCTAATACCACTTTTACTCCAGCCACTATTCTCTTCGTCATCATTTATAGTCGAAGGTGGCGCTACGGACAACTCGTTTAATCGATTGATTGAATCTTCATATCCGGGAAGTTCACTTATCGCATCAGAAAGTGGCAGAAAAGCCTCCGTTAATGGAAAAACAATCAATACGAATGCTGCAATTAACGTCCGCGCCACATCTCCTTCCATACTCTGATTCCCTGTCCAAATAAGCATGGCACAGACAATCACTCCTACCACACATTGCGCCATGAAGTTTCGATACGAAACAAAAGTAGAGCGGCGATGCTCTTCTTTACAAATGACCAAATCCTCCGCTTCAAAGCGTTGAAGAAACGTTTTCTGTTGACCGCTAAAAACCCAATCACCCATTCCAACGATTCCGTCTGTTAGTGAACTATATTGAGAGCTTCGCCGACTTTTAAGCTTCGTGATGGTTTGACGTGTCATCAATAAAGATATTATAGGGAAAAGAATCACAAGAACAAATCCATAGAGTGCCATTATTCCTGCAAATGGCCATGAAAACGAACCAAGCATTCCGATCGCACCCGCATATAAAAGAACACCAATAATGGAAGGGAAAACCGTTTTAACATAAACATCCTGCAAGTATTCAATATCCTCCGCCATCACACCAAGAAGATTACCGGTCTTCATCCCGGCTCCTTCCTTTAGAATTCTCGGCTCAATCGTTCTATATAGTCGTGAACGCATCTCGGAAAGGATCTTTAAGATAACATGGTGACTTAGTAACTTCTCACTATACCTTGACACAGCACGTAAAATACCAAATGTCCTGACTGCAACAATAGGTACATAGATTAAGAGAAGATTTTCCGGCCTAGTGGCAGCTTTAGAAATAAGAAACCCCGATGTAAACATAAGAAAGGCTGCTGAAAAGGCGGTCAATAAGCCAAGAATGACGACAATCGTGAAAAGTTTTGCATTTTCTTTTAAATATGGAACGATCCATCCTTCCTTCTCCATCATGAGACACCCTCCATCTGCAAACACACCATATGATAATAGCTTCCTCTTCGTGCCATTAACTCTTGGTGCGTACCACTTTCAACTATTTCACCTTTTTCAAGCATAAGAATGAAATCCATTTCCATCATCCAATGCAACCTGTGGGTGGCCATAAAAACTAGTTTATCCTTAAATAAAGGAAGTATCTTTTTCTTAATCTCATATTCTGTTTCCACATCGAGCTGCGCTGTTGGTTCATCAAGAAGGAGGATGGAACGCTCTTCTAGAAAAGCACGCGCCAGGGCAACCCGCTTTGCTTGCCCTCCGCTTAACTCTCTTCCCCCCTCTCCGATTTTCTCATTTAACCCATTAGGAAGAAGAGCAACAACCTCTTTTAACCCAGCTGCTTCTACTGCCCGTTCAACTGCTTCCATAGAAGCATCGGGCTGATAGAAACGAATATTGTTCGCTAGCGTATCATGAAAGAGATGAGGGTGTTGCGGCATATAGTATAACTGCTTCTGCCATTCCGTTTTCTTTAAATGAGTCATCACCTCTCCATTTATTTCAATGCTTCCTTCATCTCCTTCAAGAAATCCTCCCAAAACATCAATTAAGGTCGTCTTACCAGAGCCACTTTCGCCAACGATTCCAATCTTTTTCTTTCCTTTCACCGAAAAGGAAACGCGATGCAACGAGTTTTTTTCTTGCCCTTCATGGTTAACTGTTAGGTAATGAAACGCTAACTTATCTTGAGCAGACCACTGCGGAACAATTGCTTTTTCCTGTTGAAAATCTGGAGTATGAATCATTTCAAGTAGCTTTCTTCCTGCTTCTTGTCCATTTAATGTAGCGTGGTAGTCGTTCCCTAACTCACGAACTGGAAGGAAAATTTCCGGAGCAAGAATTAGAATTGTAAGGGCTGGCATAAGGGTGATTTCACCTTCAACAAGACGCAATCCAAGAAAAACAGCGACTGTAGCTATTCCTAACATTGTAAAAAAATCGAGAGCAAAGGAAGAAAGGAAAGCTACTCGTAACGTACCCATTGTCGATTTCCGATACTTTTCACTCACTTCCTTAATACTTCTAGCATGTTTCCGACTTAAGCCAAGGTACTTCAACGTTTCAAGACCACGAAGTGAATCAACAAAATGATTGGATAATATGCGATGCGTGCTCCACTGCTTGTCTGCCTTCTTTTTTGCAGCAAGACCAAGTAAAGCAAGGAAGCCGATTAAAATTGGTAGTGTCAGTAATAAAATAATTGCTGACGTTCTATCTAACGTCCAAATATAGATCAGTACAAGCGGGGGAACAACAAGCATTCCTGCTAATTTAGGAAGAAATAACGCCACATACAAGCGGAATTGTTTCGCTCCATCAATGAATAGCGTCACGAGATTACCAGTCCCAAACTTTCCTGCATAACGTGGTCCTAATGCAAAACATTTCTCAAGAGCGTCTTTTTTCAAGGAAGAAGCGACTTGAGCAGCATAGTGATCGATCGTTTTCGATAGGACAAGTTTAATGAGGTGCCTCGTTATAAAGGCAGTCAGGAAAATCGAAATAATGAATGAAAGTTGCTTGATCTGCTCTCCCTCAAAAAGTCTCGTTACCACTTCAGCGAGCCACTTTGCCTGCATGATCGTCGCAACCCCTTGTAAAACTGTGAAAAGCATTAGGAACAACAGAACTTTTTTAACATTTGGTAATAGAAAAAGAATTTTTCCCATTAGTAAATCATATCCTTACCATCTACTCGTTTCCTAAAAACATAGTAGCTCCAAATTTGATAACCAAGGACGAAGGGCAGAAGCGTAAGTGCTACGATCGTCATCACTTTTAATGAATAGTTTCCTGAAGAAGCGTTATACACAGTTAAATTGTAAGCTGCGTCGATCGAGCTAATCATTACGCGTGGAAATAATGCAGTAAATATAGTAGAAACCGTTAAGGCAATTCCCGCTCCAGTCATACCAAACGCCCATCCATCGCGATGGTGTTTTAAAAAGACAATCGCGAAAACATAGCTTAGTACAATCAATAAAATAAATGTAAGACTCACAAGCCCACGATTACTGAATATATCCGTTTCAACATACGAGAGTCCAACAAAAGCAACTAATGAAACCAGAACTCCATAGATCACTTGGCTTGCTAATTCTCGCGCACGCTTCTGAAGCTCTCCTACTGTTTTAAGTGTAAGAAACACGAGTCCATGTAAGAAACAGAGCATTGTCACTGTAATTCCACCGAGCACCGTGTATCCATTCACATAATCACTAAACCCGGCATGGATATTCATTTGTCCATCAATGGGCATTCCTCTTAAGATACTTGTAAAGAGAACCCCGAATAAAAATGGAGGCATGATACTTCCAATGAAAACAACCCAGTCCCAGGATCGGATCCACTTAGGTGTATCAACCTTTCCTCGGAATTCAAAAGCTACCCCACGACCAATAAGTGCGAGAAGGACAAAAACGAACGGGATATAATAACCGCTGAACATCGTCGCATACCAGTGTGGAAAGGCCGCAAAGATCGCACCGCCGCCCGTTAATAACCACACTTCATTCGCATCCCAGAAGGGGCCGATTGTATTTACCATTATCCGACGCTCTAACTCATTCCTACCAAGAAAGCGACTGGCCATTCCTACACCGAAATCAAACCCTTCAAGAAAGAAGAAGCCAACAAACAACACAGCTACGAGAATAAACCACAGTTCATTAAGTGCAATCATAAATAGGCCCCCTGATCAAACGGATCAACTGCCACTTCTTTGTCCTCATGAGCGGTATGTTCTGATCCCTTTTTAATTTCACGAACGAATAAGTAAACGAGTAAAATAGCCAGAATTGTATAAATCGTTGTAAACGATAGGAAAGAGAACAATAATGACGCCTTTGATACGTTTGGAGATACCGATGCCGAAGTTGTCATTAATCCAAATACCGTCCACGGTTGCCTTCCGATTTCCGTCATAATCCATCCGGCTGAATTCGCTATAAAAGGAAACGATATGAGCCATACCATTCCTTTAAGATAAAAATCACTACTCTCAAGCTTTTTGTAGAAATTTAGTAAAAGTCCGAGAAATGAAGTGAATATCATCAGCATCCCAGCGCCTACCATGACACGGAAACTCCAGAAAGTCGTTTTTACTGGAGGAATATAATTCCCCTCTCCGTACTTTTCTTCATACTCTTTCTGCAAGGTCTTCATGCCTGGTACTTCACCACTGAATTCTTCATAAGCAAGGTAACTAAGTGCATATGGGATGTTAATTTCAAAAGAGTTTTCTTGGTTTTTTGAGTCAACCAATGCGAATGCCGTCCAGGCTGCTGGATCGCCACTGTCATCCCATAACGCTTCACTAGCCGCCATCTTCATAGGCTGAGATTCCATCAAATGCTTTGCCTGTGCATGACCACTAAACGCCACGCCCATTCCAGAAATAAAAGCAACGATCATCGCAATATTAAACGACTTTTTAAAAAACGCTACTTCCTGTTTACGAAGAATTTTGTAGGCGCTAACACCCCCGATAAAAAAAGCACCTGTAGCGAGCGCCCCAAAGATAACGTGAGGGAACTCGACGAATAGCTGTGGATTTGTAAGAAGAGCGAAGAAATCATTCATCTCTGCTCGTCCGTTCCGAACAACAAATCCTACTGGTTCCTGCATAAATGAATTCGCTGCAAGAATCCACAACGCTGACATTAAAGTACCAAGCGAAACGAGCCAAATACACAACAGATGAAGTTTTTTGGATAATCGATCCCATCCAAATATCCAGAGACCAATAAATGTTGATTCCATAAAAAATGCAAGCAACGCTTCAATCGCAAGCGGTGCTCCAAACACGTCCCCTACAAAACGAGAATACTCAGACCAGTTCATCCCAAATTGAAATTCCTGGATAATCCCTGTTACAACCCCTACAGCAAAGTTAATGAGAAACAAATGGCCCCAGAACTTCGCCATGCGTTTATACACGTCTTCTCCTTTCACAACATAAAGCGTCTCCATGACCGCTACGAGAAAGACAAGCCCAATAGACAACGGAACAAACAAGAAGTGAAAAATCGTTGTTGATCCGAATTGTAGTCTTGCTAAAAATAATTCACTCATACCAGATCCCCCTTCATTCTTTCAAGTGATTGTTCACACGTGCACAATAAAAGGAGTGTGTGAACCATCACGGTTTAGATCATTACTCCTATGACAAAAGTCGCTTTCCGCTTCTTCCTTAGATTACCTCAGACGTTAAAAGGAGGGACGGAATGAATTTGAACGGTTTTTGTCTGTCCTGTGTGCGAATTTCGACAGTTGAATCAGAAAGAAGGAGAAATGTGAGGGATGTCACAGACTGAAGAAAAAAAGAGTTTCTATTCGACAAAATAAAACATTATTCGGGTAGTGACAGGCACTTCATACTTGCTTTAAGTAACGCATATACGTTATATTTGATTTTGTGTTTTTCAAATCAAAAGCGCTTTCATAGATTACATCATGCAATGCAACTAGAGTTAACTGGAGGCAAACGTTCAATGAAAATGTATTTATATCCCCTGCTTGTCATTATTGGAGCGAGCAGTTATGGGGTTGTTTCAACTATTATTAAATTAGCAATGGGCAGTGGCTTTACTGCATCTGAAGCCGTTACGAGCCAATTTTTTATCGGCTTTGTTATCGCGGTGCTCATCTTTTTAATAACAAATCGTCAGAAACTAAATTTCAGTGGGATGAAGATCCTTATATTAGCGGGGGTCTTTACGGGCTTAACGAATATCCTCTATGGACAATCGCTCAATTATTTACCCGCATCTCTTGCTGTAGTGTTGCTCTTTCAATTCACATGGATCGGCATGCTAATCTCAAGTATCACGAAGCGTCAATTACCTACAAGGATGGAAATACTATCTCTTGTTATTCTAATCGGTGGAACGATTCCTGCTGCAGGGCTTATTGATGCTGATTTATCCAACATTCCATTTCAAGGATGGTTATGGGGACTTGGAGCGGCACTTTGTTACTCACTTTTCCTATACTTTAATGGAAAAGCGAATGCCAAAATGAATACGTCAAACCGATTAGTGATCGTGTCGTTTTTCGCATTCCTGGTGTCAGCAGTTTTTCAATCTCCAGAAATCATCTGGAATGGGACACTCTTTCTAGAAGGATTATGGTTATACGGAATTGCATTAGGCTTATTTGGGATGATCATACCTGTTTTCTTATTTTCAATCGCGATCCCAAAGGTTGGCTTAGGTAAATCCTCCATCCTTAGTGCCATTGAGCTTCCCATCGCTGTCATGGTTTCCGTCATTTTATTAAGTGAAACTGTATCTATCCTGCAAGTAGCAGGAATTGTCATCATTATTATTGGAATGACACTACCAACTCTTTTTAGCGAAAACCTAAGCATCACTCGCAGAAAAGTAATTGAACAACAATAACGAAAACACCTCATCTAGTGGAGATGAGGTGTTTTCGTTTATAATCTTCTATTTAAACTCCATTGGTCCAACGTTCATTTCAAACGACCCATCTTGATATAAAAGTGGTGAGCGCTCCGTTCCACTTTTCGAATACTTCTCCACATGACTAACACTCATATCACGAGGATCAGTAAAATCAATTTTCGCAATCGCAACCCAATAGGCGAAGTTATTCTTTTCAAAAAGTGGAGACGTCACTTTTTGTCCCATTTGATTATCAACTACCGCTTTTGCCTTCATTGATTTAAAGCTCCCTATTCCATTTGATACCGCACTATACGCAGAAAATAATACGTACTTTAGCTCTGATGGTTTATGTACAACTACCGTTTCCTTTCCTGCTCCCTGTGCATCCCCATCTAATGTAATATAGGGTTCTTTATGCGCATGGCCGGGCGTCCGGTAGTACACTTTTCCTTCTGTTCCATCTTTCAGAACATAGAAGCAATACAAGTCTAAATCTTTCTTGCTTTTCCATTCAAGCGTCGCGACCACTTTCTCTGACTTCCTAATGGAGATTGCCTCTTTTTTCTTTAACGTAACCGTTAGAGGAACTACCGCTTCCTGTGGTGACTGTATGGGCGGGTTTGGGGTGACTTCCGGCTTTTCTACCTGTTGTTCGCTACTTTCCACCTCAATACCAAAATTCTCACAAAGCGCTGCTAGCCCGCCAAAGAAACCACTCCCAACCGCGCTAAACTTCCAATCTCCATTATGTATATAAAGCTCTCCTACAACAATTGCCGTCTCTCTCGTTAATTCTTTCCCAAAAGTAAATGAAACGAGATTCTCTCCAGTCGATTTATCCGTAATACGAAGCGACAAAGAAGACACTTGACCAAAATTCTGCCCTCTTTCTTCCCCTTCGTGAATCGTTAATGTAAATGCGATTTTCCTAACAGCAGAAGACAACCTATTAAAGGAAATGTGCGTTTCATTTCGATCATTCCCCTGTATGACTTGCTTCACACTTTGATCAACACTTACCGGCTGACCATAAAACAAAAAACTCTCATCCCCACTACATTTTCCTGTTTCATTTAAGAGAAACGCAGCTGCATCTACTTCGATCTCTTGATCATTATGCTGCCAATCTAGCGTTACAATAAGGTCCGATACACTTCTCCCTTTTGTAATCGGAACCTTTTGACCTCTACTAACATTCATTCGATGCCCTCCCCATCATCTATATTTCCCCCTATCATTATACCTTATATTGGTAAGCAGGAGAGTGAGTTTACTTTCTAGAAAAGAAAAAGCATTCACCCAACAATTGAGTGAACACTATCTATAAACACATCTATTCAAACCCTTCATATATTCAAAAGGACTTTAAGACTCATCCCCTCCATTGATCATTTCTAGAATAGGGCGAATCGCAATAAACAGTCCTGCGATAATTAGCCAACCTAGGGAGAGATACGTCCATCCTTTAAAAAAGCTCAAGCTATATTGATAGCCAGTGATAAACATGACGCCTGGAAAAATAATAATGAAAAGAGTGGTTAATCCTATAGCCCATCTGACACAAAGTTTCGCATCCTTATCGAGCTGTTCGTTCAAGTTGAATCTCCTCCTCCCTTTCGAGCTCTTCATCATCAAAGCTTTTGAATTTATCTTTCAATGAATCAAAGTCAAATTCTTCATTGGCCATTAGCCCGTGCCCGACGGCAATAACACCACTTACAATAAAGACAGTAATGTTTCCGAAAAACATTGATTCAAGTTGTCCTAGCGAATCAACACTCACTTCCCCGAACATAACATAGGCAGACGTAACCCAGGCTGTCACACCAAGGATAAAACCAGACAATGCTCCATAAAATGTCCCTTCATTGGTCGCTTTTTTCCAGAGTAAACCTAGTGTAACTGGAATAACTGCACCACTTACAAAAATACCCATTGCCATGTACACAAATCCTAAACTAATTCCAACGTAGAAAAGGAGAATAGACAGTAGCCCCATCATTAGTCCAAAGCTTAATGTTACTTTTCGGGATACGTTAAGTAATTTTTGACTGCTAGCTTTTGGATTAATCGAATGACGGTAAATGTCTGTTACGATGATATTCGTAATCGCCGTCAACTCTGCTGCTCCAGTCGACATGACAGCCATAAAGAGCATTGCGAGAAAAAGAATGGACCCTACACTACCAAGAAGATAGGAAGCCATCTCAGGCGCAACGGAGTCTGGTGTACTAATGGGCACACCGAGACCAGCTGCACTTACCCCTAGAAAAGTGGCAATTGCAAAAGGAATCGAGAACCAGGCAATCCCACCATAGATGTATGCTCGTGAAGTGGCAGTATCTTTACTAGCAATGGCTCGCTGCCAGTATGCCTGGTCAACGAAGACAGCACCGAAGTTACCTATTATATTAATCATACCGAAAAAGAGTCCTGGAATAGATGCCATGGTGAGCATAGATGTGGAAGATGGAAGATCTTGAAGTCCTTCATAGATGGGGGTGGTTCCAAATTTCACGTAGATCGCTACTGCGAAAATGGTGAGAATGAGAAAAATCATTACCGTGTTAAAGTAATCAGCCACAAAGGAAGCTTTCAAACCGCCTATCATGGTGTAAATCGTGAAAGTAAGGGGAATCAGGAATGCTGCAACAAACAAATTCATACCTGTCAGGGAATTGAGCGCAATCGCGCCACCAAGGATTACCATTGCTGTTACGAGAATGTTGGTCATAAGAGCAAAGACCATAATGAGTCGGTGGTTTTTCTTATCAAAACGCTGACCAATAAATTCTAGAAACGTATGTGCGTTTGGCGCCCTTCGCTTTAATTGAATGGCGACAATCGCAAACAATAGCACTTGAATACACGCACCGGCAGCATACCAATAAGGTCCGCTAATCCCATACTGATATCCTGTGGAAGAAGACATCATTAAAGTCGCTGCCCACGTCCAAGCTGCAATAATGGAGGCGCTTGTTAACCCGACTCCTACGCTACGACCAGCTGTACTATACTGCTCCGCCGTCATGGCCTGTTTTCGCTTTCGCTGCATGAAAAACGTAATACCTGTAAAAAACACTCCAAATACTAAAAGCAACAAATAACCAACACTGGATGATAACATATGATTCCTCCAAATCATTGAATTACGTCATACGTTAAAGCATTACATTAATCCCTTCAACTGATTTGTTAAATTATGTAACAAACTTTCACCAATATTTTCAAATATTGTGAGTTTTTATAACAACGTTAACTTGTTGTAAATGAAATAAGCTCGTTTCATTTCATCCATTGACTTTTTCAGCAACTATTTTTATACTTAATCAAGTAAATAGTATGTGTAGCAACTAAAAGGGAGAGTTCTCAAGTGAAGTTATCATTTCAAGAATATATTAGTATTCAAATTCATAAAACGGATCTCAACCTAACTAGCTTTATTAAACAAAAGCTAGAAGGATTTAACCTGGCACCTGAGCAAAATTTAATTATGCTGCTTCTCTGGGAAAAAGACGGATTAACTCAGAATCAACTAGCTCAAAAACTTGGTAAGGATAAAACAAATATCGCAAGAATGGCAACAAATCTTGAGAAAAAGGGATTTATAAAACGGATTACTCCTTCCAACGATCGTCGTTCTCTACAACTTTACCTTACTTCCGCTGGTAAAGAGCTCGGAGAAAAGGTCCTTCCTATTTCAGAGGAGTTCGATAAGATTGTATGCAAAGGCCTTTCCAAAGATGAGCTCCGAGAATTTGAAAGGATTCTTTCTAAAATTAATGAGAATGTACAAAACTCCAGATAAACTGGATGTTTCTCGTCTAATAGTTGCTATAACAACAAAATGATGGAGGTTTTATATTATGGCTAATGTTTTATTCATCAAAGCGAATTCACGTCCGATTGATCAATCGGTGAGTGTAAAGCTTTATCATACGTTTTTAGAAAGCTACCAGAAAGCTCATCCTAACGATACGGTTACAGAACTTGATCTATTTAAAGAAAATCTTCCTTATTATAATACCAATCAAATTAATGGGATGTTCAAGTTCTCTAAACAACTAGAGTTAACGGAAGAGGAAATTGTTGCAACTGAACAAGTAAACCATTATTTAAATCAATTCCTCGAAGCAGACAAGATTGTCATTGCATTTCCACTATGGAATTTTACAATTCCAGCTGTTCTGCATACGTATTTTGACTATTTGGGTCAGGCAGGTAAAACGTTCCGTTACACCGCTGAAGGTCCAGTTGGATTATTGCCTGAGAAAAAAGTTGCCCTATTAAATGCCAGAGGGGGCGTGTATTCCGAAGGTCCTGCTCAGGCTTCTGAAATGGCCGTTAATTATGTTAAAACGCTTATGAATTTCTGGGGCATTGAGGATACAACAAGTATCATTATAGAAGGGCATAACCAATACCCTGAGCGCGCTGAGGAAATTATTGAAGATGGTCTTAATAAAGCAACATCACTAGCAGTTGGCTTTTAATCTTTCCTATTAGAAAAGCCCCCTATCGTTTCTCTCGGTAGGGGGCTTCTCTATTAAATCCGATTAAACAGCAGGAGGTCCAAACTTCCCATTATGAAAATCACGGTATGCCTCTTTTATCTCTTCCATTGAATTCATAACAAATGGTCCATATTGAACAATATCTTCTTTAAGTGGAGCACCAGAATAGACTAAAATCCTAGTACGTCGGCTTTTTGAAGTAATCATCAGTTGACTTGATTGATTTGCATTTCCTTCTTCTTCATAAGTTAACGTGGCAACACCATGTTTTTTAAGATTCACTTTCTCTACTCCTAAATCCACTTCACCCGATAGAATGTAAAGAAAAGCATTATGATCTTCAGGAAGATGATGCGTGTAAGAAACGCCTTCTTCAAGGGTAATCTCTGCTAACGTAATTGGGACTAATGAGCGAAGCGGTCCTTCTTCCCCCAACTGATTGCCTGAATAAACCCTTATGGTTCCCCCATCAACATTCACTAATGGTGCATTTTCCCCATACACATTCTGATAACTTGATTCTGAAGTTTTTAAATCCTTAGGTAAATTCAGCCACAGCTGAAGCGTGTGAGCTATATCATCCTCTACGCCTTCTTCTGCATGCCTTGCTCCACCTCCAGCATTCATATACTGAACATCACCAGGCTCAAGAATTTCTCTAGCCCCGCCATTATCAATATGCTCTAATCTCCCATCAATGACATACGTAATCGTTTGAAAGCCGCGATGAGGATGGTCAGAAAAAGTTCCTCTTTTAAACCAATCCTCTGCCATCAGAATAAACGGGTCAAAATCAGCTGACCGATCCGGAGGCAGTACCCAACCTTTCTGAACAGCAGGGAATTGACCTTCTTCATATGACACATACCAATGATCTTTCACGCTTCTTTGAAAGAGTTGATTTGATGAAGTCAAGTATCTCCACTCCTTTTCTATTACTATTGTAAGAATAACACTTTTTAGTTGCTATAGCATCTATTAGGATCGAGCTTTCTAGAAAAGATAGTTGGCGCTAGATTAATTTAACGAGCAGTTCGTCTACACAAAACTCGCTAAACTCATAACGCTTAAGTTTATACAACATATCCATCTCATACTTCATAGGAATGACACCCTAAATTTCCATATCTTATATCATCAATCCATATTTTACATTTTTTATGTTTATTTATTGGGAATTAAGGGGTATTATGTCATAGTATATAAGTATCATTTTTTGACAATTGGTGCATTAAACCTATCAAGTTATTACAAATTATGCTAATTATATATAGGAAAGACTCATGCATATTTATAGGATTAATGCACGCATTACTAATTTAAGAGGAGTGATTATGAATGGCAGGTCAAATTCGCGTAACACCAGAAGAACTTATTACGATGTCTCAACGTTATCAAACAGAAGAAAGTAAAGTAGAGGAACAAATCGGGAATTTGGACAAAATGATTGCCGAGTTAGAAGGTATGTGGGAAGGTGCAGCAAGTCAGGCTTTTAGCGACCAATATCAATCTCTACGTCCATCTTTCGTGGACATGCAGCGTCTCCTTTCTGACATTTCTACACAACTAGCAAGCACGGCTAAATCTCTTGAAGATGCTGATGCACAAATTGCTAACCAAATTCGCGGATAAGCGATAATGAATTGATCGGGAGCGCTTAGGCGCTCCTTCCTTATGAGGTGAACAACATGTACATTGAAGTAACTGTCGATCTTCATCATTACAAACAAGGTCGCTTTCTTGATCTCAGGCTATCAAACTACCATTCAGTGAAGAAGCTTATAGAAATCGTATGCCAAACAGAACAAATCGATACTCCTCCTAATCAGTCTCAATGGATTCGCCTGGTGAATAAGCAAAAAGTTGTAGCCGCTAATGAACGTTTGATTGATGCTGGGATTATGACAGGAGATCGTATTGAAATACTTTGAAGGAGATCACTGCCATGTCAACTCAAGTGGAACCTTATCTTGAAAGCCAAATAGATGCAAAAATCATACATAAAAAAGAAGCGATCACTTTTCTTTTTCAGAAAGAGAAAATTAAGTTTGATGAATTAACAGAAATACATTTCCTAAGTGAAATTGATAGCGGAATTCCCAAAACAATCGATATGAATGAGGATGAAGTAAGCATCCGGCATAAGCTATCGCCTTCAATTTCTACGCTTCCAAACCGATTGAAGGAAATGAGTGAGAGTCATCGTCTTGCAAGTGCGTACCAACTAGTCCAAAAAGTGAAGGATCATCGCTATACGCGTTTGAACTTAATGGTTTGTCCAGATAATCTGGTGCTGGATCAAGGATTAACGCCATATTTTCTTCATTACGGTGTAAAAGAAAGCCTTCCGCCATATGAAGCAGATCCCGAACGCGTTCTTCAAGAAACCCGGGCGACTGTTGCCGCAATGATGAATCCAGCGCAATCATTTGAACAATATCTTTATTATTCTGACACGCTTACACTATCAATCGAACTAAAACAAGTGCTTCAAGCCAAAACCCTTCATGAGCTTCAGCCAATCATTCAATCACAAATTGAACACTTACATATGAAAGAATCTGAATTTATTAAAGTGAAGAAAAAGAAATGGAAAACAAGTCGGTACGTTCTTTTAGGTGTATCTATTTGCTTATTACCAGCTTTACTTTACTCCCTTTACTCGTTATTTCTTCTTCAACCAAAGCAGGAGAATATCGTTCAGGCACAGGAGAATTTTTTAACAAATGAATATAGTGAAGTGGTAAACTCGCTTCAGTCTTATGAGATTGATGACATTCCCAAAGTAACGCAATATCAGCTTGCACTCTCCTACATCATTAATGAATCGTTAACGGATGAACAAAAAGAGAGTGTACGTAACACGATCTCTCTCCAATCTGATCCAAAGTATTATGAATATTGGATTCATATCGGTCGCGGAGAAGCAGAACAAGCGTTAGAAATCGCTCGGTATTTGGAGGATCGCGACTTACTAATGTATGGCATCTTGAAGCGTAAAGAGCAGGTTAAAGCAGATTCAGATCTCGAGAGCGAGAAGAAACAGCAAATGATCAATGAGTTAGAGCAAGAATTTGAAGAATATGAAGCCGAAATAAAAAAACAGCAGGAAGCAGAACAAGAAAAAGCAAGTCAGGAAGAGACGAATAATGCGGACGCACAAGATGAAAAAAAGCAAGATGAACAGAAAAACGAAGAGAAGTAGATCGGAGGTGAACGAATGGAACAAATATGGGTGTTCTTTCGTGATACGTATCAAACGCTGGAACTAGATAGGGAGTCAAACCACTCGATTACAATTGGCACAAGTATCAATCACTCGTTTACCATCCCTTCTTCCCAAGCGGATGAACAGGTCTACTCGATTAGGCACAATGAACAAAACTACCAGTTACTTAAAGATAATCAAGAGATGATGACAATCATCCTAAACGAGCGTGCTACCTTTCAGTTAGGCGAAGAAGAAATTTCCATCATGATTACACCTAAAGCAACGAAACACGTATATTATGTTGGTGACCAACGAGAAATTACTCTTTCGAGAGCTTCATCAGATGTTCAAATGAAGCACCTACCTGAGAACGATAGCATGACCCTTTTCCATGGGAGGAAGCATTGGACAGCTACCGCTTCAAGTAAGACAATAGCTTATCATAATGGTTCACTTTTACATAGTAAGTCAACCTTGCAGGTCGGCGATGTACTTTTCTTAGAGATGATGACAGTATCATTATTAGCTGAGGATATGATTGAAATAGCTAGTTCCGTGTCCTTCGAAACCTCTCTCCCAGAGGCTTCGATTCCTTCTTCAGAAATGAAGAAAAAATATCCGAATTATCGTCGCACGCCAAGGATGATGTATGAATTACCGGAGGATAAGATCGACCTTTCCTTTCCTACTCAGGAGTCAGATCGAAACAACCGAAGCCTATGGATGATTATCCTTCCACCTTTAATGATGCTGATCGTGATGGGGTTAGTCGCCATTCTTATACCTAGGGGAATCTTTATTCTTATTTCAGTAGTGATGTTTGCAACCACACTCGTTACGTCAACTGTGCAATATTTCAAAGATAAAAATCATCAAAAAAAATCAAAAGCACGGAAGAAACGAATTTATAAAAGATATCTTGAAGATAAACGACATGAACTGCATGAATTGGCTCAAAAGCAACGTAAAGTGCTGACGTTCCACTTCCCTAGTTTTGAACACATGAAATATTTAACGGAGCAGGTTACCGATCGCTTATGGGAGCGTAACCTTGAGAGTCCTGACTTCCTTCAATTTCGTCTTGGAACAGGCACGGTTCCGGCAAGCTATAACATATCCGTTAATTCAGCGGACATGTCGACACGAGAAATGGATGAGCTTTTAGAAGAATCTCAGAATCTGAAGCAAGTTTACAATGAACTGCACTCTCTTCCCATTACCGCAAACTTATTTCAAGGTGCAATTGGTCTTATTGGAAAAGAAGCGGTTGTAAAAAATGAACTACATCAAATTATTGGACAGCTCGCTTTTTTTCATAGCTATCACGATGTTCGGTTTGTCTTTATTTTTCATGAGGAAGAATATGCGGAATGGGAATGGATGAAATGGTTACCGCACTTTCAAATGCCTGGATCATTTTCAAAAGGGTTTATTTATAACGAGCAAACCCGAGATCAGCTCCTTTCTTCCATCTATGAAATGATTCGCGAACGCGATCTAGAAGAAGATAAAGAAAATCTACGTTTTTCACCACATTACGTATTTGTGGTTTCGAATCACAACTTAATCTCGGACCATGTCATTTTAGAGTATCTAGAAAATGAGCATACGCATCTTGGCCTTTCAACGATTTTTGTTGCTGAAGCAAAAGAGAGCCTGTCCGATAATATCCATACGCTCATCCGCTATATCAACAAAAATGAGGGAGATATTCTTATTCAAGAGAAAAAAGCAGCCGAAATCTCATTTGAACTAGATCATCACAAACAAAATGAGAATGAACGCTTTTCTCGAATGCTTCGGACGCTAAATCATCAGCGAGGCATTACGAACTCAATTCCTGATAAAGTGTCCTTCTTACAAATGCTGAATTTAGAGGATATTGACGAACTACCTATTTCAACTAACTGGGTGACGAATCAGTCATCAAAATCACTTGCAGCACCAGTAGGACTTAAAGGACGACAGGATATTGTGGAATTAAACCTCCATGAGAAAGCTCACGGTCCCCACGGTTTACTAGCTGGAACAACGGGATCAGGTAAGAGTGAATTTTTACAAACGTACATTCTTTCACTCGCGGTTCACTACCATCCACATGAAGTAGCGTTCCTATTAATTGACTATAAGGGTGGCGGAATGGCTCAGCCGTTTAAACAAATTCCTCACCTACTAGGAACAATTACAAATATCGAAGGTAGTGAAAATTTCAGTACGCGCGCACTCGCTTCCATTAAAAGCGAACTAAAGAAACGACAAACCATCTTTGATCAGTATGAAGTGAGTCACATAAACGACTATACGGTTCTTTATAAAAATGGCATAGCAGATGAACCCATGCCTCATCTCTTTTTAATTTCAGATGAATTTGCGGAGTTAAAAACGGAAGAGCCTGAATTTATTAAAGAACTTGTCAGTGCAGCACGAATCGGTCGTAGTCTAGGCGTTCATCTCATCCTCGCCACGCAAAAACCAGGTGGCGTCATTGATAATCAGATCTGGAGTAACGCTCGCTTCCGCGTCGCTCTAAAAGTACAGAATGTAGAGGATAGTCGCGAAATTTTAAAAAACGGTGATGCAGCATCATTAACCGTGACAGGACGCGCCTACTTACAGGTTGGAAATAACGAGGTATACGATTTATTCCAATCGGCCTATAGCCGAGCGACGTACATGGAAGATACCTCAGATATGGAAGATGAGGTTGCTTTAGTTACTGACCTTGGTCTCGTTCCACTGTCAGAGCTTTCTTCATCAAAAGAAAGCAAGAAAAAGAAGCAAAGTGAAATTGAAGTCATTGTAGATAAAATCGTAGATGTCCAGCAAGAACTTGGCCTTAGAAGATTGCCAAGTCCCTGGCTTCCTCCACTCGAGAAGCGATTGTATCGTCATGATTTTGAATCAAACAAGAAGAAAGTTACTTTTGCTCTACTCGATGAACCAGAAAAGCAATCCCAATCACCATATGGTTATGAATTAATTAAAGATGGAAACGTTGGTATCTTTGGATCATCAGGGTTTGGGAAAACACAGACCATCCTTACAATCCTTATGAGCATCGCAGCAAAAAACACGCCGGAAGAAGCGCAATTCTATCTACTCGATTTCGGTAACGGCGGTTTATTATCAATTAAGAATTTACCTCATACGGGAGATTATTTCTTAATCGATGAGGAGCGTAAACTGAATAAATTGTTGAAGTTTATTCAGGAAGAATTCACGAAGCGTAAACGACTTTTTCAGCGCGAAGAAGTGAGCTCTATTACGATGTATAATCGTCTAAATGACAAGCCGCTCCCTCTCATCTTTATCACAATCGATAACTATGATCTCGTAAAGGAAGAGCTGATGGATCTTGACCCGCTGTTCACTCAATTTGCGAGAGACGGCCAGTCGCTTGGTATTTATCTCATCTTGAGCGCTACTCGTTTAAATTCGGTTCGTCAGGCGCTTATGAATAATCTTAAAACAAAAATAGTCCATTATTTATTAGATAACTCAGAAGCTTACACTGTTCTTGGGAGAAGTCCCTTCGCTCCCGAAGCGATTCCTGGTAGAGCCATTATGAAGAAGGAGAAGACACACTTCGGTCATATCGTGCTACCAGCTAGAGGGGAAGATGACTACGAACAGCTTGCGTCATTGAAAGAAGAAGTTCAAATGCTACAAGAGAAATACCGCGGTACAAATAAACCTGAAGCGATTCCAATGCTACCGAATGACCTTACTTTTAAAACATTCAAGACGTACATTCAAGCTTCTAAACCCAAAAATTTATTTCCAATTGGACTGCATGAAGAAACAGTGAAGCCCGTTTCTCTGTCCTTTACGCAGACATCCCATTGTCTTGTGCTAGGACAAGCCCAGAAAGGTAAAACCAATATGATGCGTCTTCTTACGCAGCAAGCCTTACAGCAAGAAGGGAATCACATTGCCGTATTTGATTCAATTGATCGCGGGCTTTTCCATTTAAAAGATGAGGAAAAGACAACTTATTTAGAAACAAAAGAACAAATTGAAGAATGGATTGAACAAGTGACAACTGAATTCAAGTCACGCGAGATGAACTACCAAGAGAGTATGAATAGTGGTGATACGCTGCCTGAATTCACAAGAGTCTTCCTCTTCATTGATGGTTATGGAAGATTTTCTCAAACGATTGGAAACCTTCTTCAGGATCGTATAACCGCTCTAATGAAAAACTATAGCCACCTCGGCTTAAGTATTATTGCATCAGGTAGTAGCAATGAATTAACGAAGGGCTATGACCCGCTTACGGTCGAGTTGAAGCAAATTCGTCAAATTATTTTATTGATGAAGAAATCCGATCAAACACTCGTTAATCTACCTTTTGACCGGAAAGAACCCGATATCAAAGCCGGTTTTGCTTATTATATACAAAGTGAAAACGCCCAGAAAATCCAAGTTCCACTTGTTCAAATAGAAAGGAAGGTACATGCGTGAAAGAGAAAAAAAGCGTCCTTAAACTCATTCTTGTCACAGCGATCATTCTAGTTCTTCCGCTTATTTACTTTACTTCTATTGGAGAGAATCCAATGAAGACAAAAGAAAGCGCCACGAAAACCATCGCTGTAATTAATGAAGATACAGGAACGGAAGAAGACGAGGAAGTCGTTAAGTTCGGAAATGACGTTCCTCCCCTTCTTAAATCTGATTCTGAATACAATTGGGAAGTTGTTGGACGGAGTGCTGGAGAAAATGGATTAAACAACCAAAAGTATGATGCCGTTGTGTACATCCCCTCCACATTTTCTGAGAAGATTCTAACGTACGATGAAAACCAGCCTGAGCAAACAAAATTACAATACACGGTACAAAATCAACTAAACGCCATTAATAAAGAGAAAGTATTGCTTGAACTCGAACAAGCAACAAATCGCGTCAATACGAAGATGTCTTCTCTTTATTGGAACTATGTTTCAAATGATCTTGTGAACATCCAACAAGAGTTTGATCAAATTGTAGAGAAAGAGAAAGCATTCCAGCAAACGATGCTTTCCTTTTATACGCCAAGTTCCAAAGATCTGGCCGAGCAGATGGAGCAGCAAGTCTCAATGCTCGCCAATCTTCAATCAACCTCAAAGAATGCTGAGGAACGTGCGGCAGATCAAACCGATACACTAGAAGGCTTTCAAGAAAATCTAGCAAACTTTGTTACTTATACAAATGACTATCGTGAGTATCAGCAGAAACAGCAAGAAGTTCTTGAACAAATTCAGGCTGATTCAGTCAATTCGATTTCACAGGCTACTGAAATGCCTCAGCCAATGTTTATGAACAACAAAGAATTGTTCGAAGGAAAATCTGAAAGCGTTCTTGAAAACATGTCTCAGGTAGAAAATCAGATGATGCAGCAGCAAGAAATGTTTGCTGGTCTAAAAGAACTTCGTTATGAACAGGTTGAACGCCAGGTTAACGATTTCTATACGCTACAAGAGCGAATTCTTAACTATTATCAGCAACTAAAAGACTCCATGATTTTAAATGAACTAGAAGGTGAAATCGCGACGCTTAGTAATCAGCTCGGTGATGGAGATGAGATTATCATTCCTGATGATCCTGAACTTCCTGAGGTCCCTGAAGATCCAGAAGAACCCGCTGATCCAGAAGATCCAAGTGAAAAAGAAGATCCAACCGAAGACCTTATGAAACTTCTAAAAAGCTTACAGGATGAAGAGCCCCCTGTGATCGATGAAGATGGAGAAACAAACGGTCCAACGCCAGTTGATTTAAGTGCAGAACGGAATGAGCTATTAGCGATTGCTCAGGAAATTGTTACGTTACAAGAAACGTTGATTGCGCTTAAAGAACCAAAAGTAGAAGATCTACAAACTGCATCAACAACGTTATTAACGCTTAACGACCGAATCAAGCAAACCGAACAACAGTTACTTGCTAAAGAAGGCGGCGACAACCCTTTAGATGGCGAATTAGAAGAACTCCAGAAACTAGTCGACACCCTAACAAAAGAGAATAAGAGTTTACTCGAACAAATTGAAGAGTTAACAATGGAAGTTGAGAAGCTAACGAAAGAAAACGAAACGCTCTCTTCTCAAAAAGAAACGTTAATGGAACAGGTGGATGTGTTAAAAGAATCAAATACTGAGTTGAAAGATTTACTCGTGATGGTATCTGATAAAATTTATCGCATTTCCTCTGGAATTAATGAAAAGGAAAATGCGATTTTAGCATCACCCGCTTTATCACAAGCTAGAAAAGATACGCTATCCGTTTATTTCCAGCGTCCAATAAAAGGAGCGAATTTAACGGATGTTCTTCAGTACTATGCTTATTTAGACAGATATGAAGCAACGCTCAATAGCATGCTTTCAAAAAACAACGTGAAGGAAACCGTTCTACAGGACAATGATCTTCGTGAAGAAGTGAATAGCATGTTAGAACTAACGAACAATGAAGAAGGTCAATGGGACGCCATTGGAACTCAAGTTCCTAAAACGAGCGACGCCCTCATGACGTTACAAGATGATTTCACTGTCTTTTTAGCAGACTATAAAAACGTACTCGACACACAGCAAACAAAATTACTTGAAAGCTTGAACGGAATTGAAGAAGAAGCTGGCAACGTCTTAAGTCAAATGCAGCAGTCTCAGCAGCAAACCCCTGATGAACCAGCTCAAGGGACACAAATTATTAATAATCATGACCAGGTTAAGAGTCAGATGGGTTCTCTTTATGAATGGATGGACTCAATTGAAGATAGTCAATCTGAAATTCTTTCTTACACAGATGAACTTCAATCTCGAGTAGCTGAAGTGCAGACAGATGCTAACACACTAAATAACAAATGGGAAACGAACGTAGCTTCAACCCTTATGATTCGAGATGATGTCTTTAATGTCATGGGAAATGCCTTTGTAGATGGACAATCAAATGATTACGTTTATGAATTCCTTGCTACCCCAATTGATGTAACAGGAAGCGTCTTTACAGATAAGAAAGACACGAACCTTCCACCAGTAGTGATTTTATTCATTATTCTCTTAAGCAGCTTGTTAATTGGTTATGCAAGCTACTATTTCCAGCACGGTCCATGGTGGTTACAAAGTATTTTATTCTTAATGCTAACAAGTATCGTTGGGCTTGTGATTAGCCTCTACAGTTTATCGATTTATCCATTAGGAAACGATCGTTCTATGGAATGGACCATTTTTACGATCTTACTACTATTAAGTTGCGCGGCGCTCATTCGGGTAGCCTTTATGAGTCACCATTTAATTGGATGGCTCGTTACCGTTGGCCTTGTCGCACTGTTTGTAACACCTTTACTTGCTCTTTCAACACCAAATTTCAGCTTTACTGATCCAATGTCTCGCGTGTATATGTCCATCCAGAATAGTACACAAACGCTATTCTCCGAAGGTGCGATGATTTTATCCGCGATTTTGATTGTCCTGATTATTCTTCAATATGCTTTAAACAAACGATCATGGACACAAATAAAAAAGGATGAGGCTCATGAAGCCTAAATTAATCGCACTGTTCACTTTGATCTTCCTCTGCTGTCACATCGTTCCAGTAGCAGCAGAGGTAAACACAGATATTAATGAGCTATTACCAAATGAATATAAAAAGAACAAATTCAAGAAAAATACTGACTTAATTCATGATTCATCGAACACGAAAGAAATGGAAGAAATATCGGAAGAACAGCAGACTATTTCTTTTACTGGAGAAAAGGTTTTTAATCCTGATGTTACTCGAAATAAATTATTTCTTTCAATGAGTCATGAAAACAGTACGATTAAAGATAAAGCTGAAAACCTCAACCTTTTCTCTGCATCAGAGACGGCAGCTTTTACATCAACTAACTCAGAAGAGAACGAAACGACGTCAACCTCTTTTCAGTTCTTAATTGGAATTTTAATCGGTGTATGTTTTATCGTTCTGATTATCGTGTTGGCGATTTATAATCGCTTTTCATCATCAAAAAGCTAACAGCTCATCAAAAAAGCAACGGCCTATTTTATACAAGGACCGTTGCTTTTGTCGTTTTACGTATCGATTAGGTGTAGCACCTCTTCCATTTCTTTCATTACTCGATAAGCTCCATCACTATGATTAGAAGGAATCGCAAGTTTACAACCATTATCCGGATAGTATGCGGAATGGAAACTAACGCCCGGGTCATACCCCATGACATGGTATTTTACGATTCGTTTGTTTCGAGTGTTCATCCACATCCCGTAACCATAACTGACCCCCTCTTTTACATCCACATGAGGAGTGAGCAATCGACCTAGAGAACGCTTACTTAATAATCGGAAATCGTTTAGCGCCTCCCAAAATTTCACCATATCAGGTGCTGTCACATATGCCCCCCCATCAGATCCACCGACAATCGGGATAGCATATGTATTCGTTCGCCAAGAGCCGTCATCCTCATCCATATAGCCAAGTGCTGTGTTTTGAGGGAGACGATCTAAAGAGAAATAACCTGAATCATTCATGCCGGCAGGCTTAAAGATGTTTTCTTCAATATAACGTTGAAAACTCATTCCAGTTTGTTGCTCGATAATTAAACCTAGCACGATGTAACCCGCGTTATTATAATGAAATGCCTCTCCAGGCCGTGCTACCATTTCATCATATTGAAACAATGGCAGAAAGTGCTGAAGACTTTTTAGTAGATACATTGGTGTCTTCTTCCAAAGATCTTCGAAGTCTTCCATAACATCCTCATCAAAATAGTCCGGAATACCCGATGTATGTGTTAACAGTTGATGAATCGTAATGTTCTCATGGAAGTGAGGAAAAGCCACATTCAGACAGTCACTTAGCTTCGTTTCAAACGATAATCGTTCTTTCTCTACTAATTGAGCAATCCCTATTGCTGTAAACAGTTTGCTGCCTGAGGCAATCCCAAACCTCGTATTCACCTTATTTAATCGCTCTTCTACACGATTGGCATAGCCAGAAGCTTGGTTGTATTCTTTTTCACCTTTCTTAACAAAAATAGAACCTGAAAAACCATGATCTCTTATTATCTGGTCAAGAACATTTTCTTGAGAAAACAACTCCACTCACACCTCTTCTCATTTTTTCACTAAACTTTAACCTTCTACTAAAAATCCCCATTCCCTTTTCTATTCGGAGAATTGAGATTAGTGAAGTTGTTACTCGCTTCATCAATAGTTCAATATGACCATAAATTCTAATTTTTCAATATTTTAAGATAATTACAATGACTCATGAGATAAACGTTACTTCATCTTATAATTGTTAATAGATTACATATTAGGAGGAATTTATTTGAGAAAAAAGTTCATTGCCCCACTTGTTGTGACAACTGCTTTAATTACCGCCTCACTTCCGTATCATAATGTTCTAGCTGAACAGCCTACTCATCAAGTGGAAAGTCATGTTGTTAAGCAATGGAACGAGAAAGCAAACGTGCCCCTATTTGTAAAAGAAAAGCAAGCAGTTAAACGTTCTTCCACTTCTGCCGATGATGCCCTAAATTATCTGCAACAAAATAAAGAAAGAATGATGATTAAAAATCCTAAAGCAAACTTAAAAAAGAACAATTCCGTTAAAGATGAGTTAGGCATGACCCACGTTAGATTTAATCAAACAAAGAACGGTGTACCGGTAGAAGGCGCTGAGATTATTGTTCACTACAATGAGGACAATGAAATCACTGTCGTAAACGGGGCTTATAATGAAGAAGTTGAAGTAAGTAAATTCGATACATCTCCTACCCTTTCAACAGAAGATGCCTTGCAAGTCGCAAAATCTTCTACAAGTGCTCCTTCTAACTTAGATCAAGTTCCTACTTCTGAGTTAGTGATCTATCCTTTTGAAGGTAAAAATCATCTTACCTATAAAGTGAATGTAAACTTCTTAGGTGATGAACCCGGTAACTGGTTTGTGTTTGTTGATGCTACTTCTGGTAAAGTTGTTGATCAGTATAACGCCATTATGGATGCAGGACATTATACAACCCAAACCGGAACAGGCACAGGAGTTCTTGGCGATCATCGCCTTCTCCACGTGACAAAAAGCAAAGCTGAAAAAGAAGGCTCAATTTTTCAACTAGCTGACTATAGTCACAATGGATTAGAAGGAATACTCACCTATGATTACTCAAAAAATTACCTCGATTTATTTTCAAATAACAGTGCTGCGTTTAAATCTGAATTTGCTGAGCCTGCTGTTGATGCTCATTATAATTCTGAACAAGTTTATGATTATTATTTAAGTGAGCACGGGCGTAATTCACTTGATGACAAAGGTATGCCGATTCAATCGGTCGTTCACTATGGCGATAATTACAACAATGCGTTCTGGAACGGAACTTACATGGTTTATGGCGACGGCGATGGTGAATTTTTCATCCCACTTTCAGCGGGTCTAGACGTTGCTGCACATGAAATGACACACGGCGTCACGTCCAACTCAGCTAATCTCATTTACCGTTTCCAATCAGGAGCGTTAAATGAAGCCTTTTCGGATATCTTTGGTGCATTAATCGATGACTCAGACTGGGAGATTGGAGAAGATATAATGGCACCTGCTGCCGTTGCGGATGGACGCACCTCTCTTAGAAGCTTAAGTAATCCTAGTAAATACCCAGTGGGTGCTGCTTATGTGCCATATGGAAATGGTGAAGGAAAATATCCTTCTCATATGGATGAATTCTACGACCTTCCAGCTAGCCTAGATAACGGAGGAGTCCATATCAATTCTTCCATTATTAATCACGCTGCTTACCTAACTGCCCAAGACATTGGACGTGAGAAGCTTGGACAAGTTTATTACCGTGCTCTGACACAGTATCTAACACCTACATCGGACTTTAGCGCTGCCCGTAAAGCTATTGTGCAATCAGCCGCTGACCTCTATGGTGAAGGTAGTGCTGAAGTTGAAGCAGCTAAAGGTGGATTTGATTCGGTAGGAATTATGGAATAGCAAGATTCATAAAGAACAAGCATGAAGAAAAATTCTTCATGCTTGTTTTTTTTATACGACCATCCTTCTGTTTTACAAAAGAGGTTTCAATCTATTAAACCAACCTTTAAACTAGATAGTGAACCCCTGCAGTGAAAGAATCGGTACTACATCAGCTCCTCGTTTTTATAAATAAATCAAAATGTAAAAAGATGGGTTAACATCCATTTTTTCAGGGTAAAAAAGCACTAAATAAACTGACAATTCCATAAAAAAGGGGCGGTAGATCAGTGAAGCTGTTACATACACAATCTTTGCGTAACGCGATTGAAGAAAACACCACAAAACTTGAAACCCAAATGGAGCAATTTCAAAACCTCGAAACTAGTATTCACGATTTTATTAGTCTAGAGAATGCCTTTGATGGAAAGGGTGGAAAAGCCATTCGTCTTTTCTACCAAGACTGGCATGTTCCACTCGTTGAATACTTCCAACTCTCATTAAAGCAATACCAGCAAAAACTTTATGACCTAAAGCAAGCAACGGTAGCATTTGAGCCTGCAAAAGATGGGATGATACGTGAAGATTTTCTCGACGGAAACTTAATGAATGGTTTAATAAATACAGAGACAAATACAATTAGTATAGTAGATGATGTGAATGCTAGCCTTTCAACTGTAAGTGATATTGTATCAGTCCCAAAACTAAATGATCAGGATTTCCTAAACCACGTTCAGCATGCTAGAAATGACATTGGTGTAACCATTCACGATTTGCAACAATTTGACCATCGTCAAACGTCTCATCTAGATGAACTGAAGCAAGACATCCAACAGATCACACAATATATTAATGAAATGAAAGGCTTAATGATCGGTGGTAAAATCAACATCTCAACCTATCAATCCGGCCAATTAGATCATCTGATGCAGTACAACCAGCTTAAAGTCTCACTAGAGCAGAAGCAGTTACAAGAAATGCTATCGATGTTCGGGAGTTATTTGACGACTTTTTGGAATGTGTTCGGTAAAAGCTTCATCTCAAGCTCGCCTACTTATTCTTACAAGCTATTAAAAGGATATGAACGAGATTTTGTTGGTCTTGCTGAGCTAAGTGGATCAGATCATCCTAATGCTCAAGAATTTGTCGATGGTACTCACCAGGTTGCCAAAGGAAAAGAAATGGATTTATCAATGCTAGATGAAATGGATGGCGTTGCAATTGAGACTTTCAATTTGCGCGGCGTTCCTATGAATTATGCCATTATCAATGATCGTCTCGTTATTTTTAGAAATGAACCAGATTTGTGGTATTACACGCAGAACACGGAGTATGGCTTAACTGAGGAGATTTTCGGCCAGATTGGCAAAACCACCGCCAGTGCCTTTGGTGAATACTTTATTGGAAAAGGCGCGGGGAAAATTCCTGGTGCTTCCGCATTAAATAACAAAATGGGGAACATGCCAGACATTCCAGGAACTGGCGCCAATTCAGGAGATTTACTAAAAGAACAGGCATCGGAATCCATTCAGAAGCAAATCCCTTTCTGGAAAGAAATTGTTTCAGCAGAAGTACCAAAGTCTGGTACGAAACAGGTTCTTGTCTATATTGGAGGAGATGGCGAAAATTGGGATCGCCGCGCGATGATCACAATGAGCCCTGATGGAGTTGTTTCAATTGATGATTGGTATGTTGGTGAACTCAGTGAAACCGTGAAGAAAGACAAAGCGGAAACAACCTTTAGTGATTTATGGAACTGGGCAACTGACACCGTTGATGAAAACAATAGTACGAAAATAACCGAGACGCAAAAGGAAGCAATCAACAAATACGGCTTATCAGAAAGTCAGGAGCTGACGCCTGGTGGTGGGTATGATCTTAATCAAATCCAGAATGATGAAGGCTTAACGATTCATACGACGACCATTGATGAACAGCCAATTAATTACACAGTGGTTGGAGGAGACCTCGTTATTATTCCTGACAATCCTGACCTTTATTTTTCTCAAACGACCATCGATCATAATGCGTTAACTCAAAACATGGGAGATTACGCAAAAAAGATTGCAGAAAGTGCCGGTAATCGAGCTATAAGTGAGGCTGTCGGTCGCGTTCCTGGAGCCGACAATATTGATGGCTGGCTACAAGGAACTCCTGAAGTGCCTTTAACTGGTAAAAGTGCGGGTGAATTAATCACAAGTACCTCTTCAAAAACACTTCAAACGAATATTCCAGGGTGGGAGAAAATCGTCAATGCACCAGTCCCATCTAGTGGCGAAAAGCAGGTCCTTCTTCAAATTAGTAAAGATGGAAAAGAAATTAACGGCACAAAGCTTTTCTATTTAAAAAAGGATGGAACAGTAGAGCTAAGATAAGGACAAACCAATTTAAATCAGGAGAATTTACTTATGAAAAAAATCTTTTTCTTACTACTTACACTTTTTATCGTAGGCGGATGTAATGCGAATGGGCAATCTGCTGAAGATGAGTTCAATGAATACAACAATGAAGATCGCATTGCCCTTTTTGAGAAGTCCGAAAAAATCTCAGATATGGGAGCAAAGCTGATTGACAAGTATTCGGAGCCAGAAAAAGCTCAAACTTACGTGGATGAAGAAATTCTTCCCTTGCTAAAGGATGTAAAATCCCAGGCTGATAATGTTGATAAAAAGCTTGAAACGAATGAAGTTCAGGAACTTCATCAACTGTTTCTTGATCAGGTTACTACGTTATCAGACATGTTCGAGCTACAGTCCGACATGCTTGAGCTTCAAATCCCTCCCGTTAGTGAAGAAGATCAACAAAAAACAGAAGAACTGTACCCAGAGCTTCAACAATTATCTGATGAGGTTGATCAGATCGGACAGAACTATAGTAAAAAACGGAAAGAGCTAGAGGAAAAATATGAAAGTTCATAAGTGATCGTTTCCTGCGAAAACGGTCACTTATACATAGAGGATTTTAACATGACATTTATCTTTCGGATCTTAGCATCCTTCCTATCAGCCATTAGCATGTCTACCCTATTAAACACGTCTTTTTATTTCTTTGACTCTGAGAAAGCGAAATTGGTTTTCTCAGATATCATGCTATATGCCTACTTGATGCTACCATTTTTTCTGTTGATCGGGATACCCGTCTCTATTTTGATTGACTGGTATTTAACGAGAAAGAGGAAGAACAAGTATCTTTATCACATTCTTTCTTATACGATTGTTGGAATCTTTCTTTCCTTTGTCCTTCTATTGATATTTTTAGGTGGACAAATTGTTGAGTGGTTCATCTGTTTCAGTATTCTTATTGGCTGTGCACTAGTATATTTTCATTTCCTATTTCTTTTAAAAAAATGGTTTATCTTTTATAAAAACATCCCTCTAAAATCGTAGCTATACCATCTCAAATTGAATAAGGAGAAAATAAATGAAGTATCGAACGTTTATGATTTGCATCCTTATATTTATCCTAACGGCGTGTAGCTCAAATAATGAAGCTACTCAGGAGGAGCCGTCTGCTCCTAAGAAAGAAAGCAGGGAATCAAACAACAAACAGCCTATAATCAATGAAGAGATTCATCTATCCGTTTCGTTGGATTCTCTTAAAAATATGACAGGTGGCACACTCACAAATGATTTGAACTATGAAGACGATGCCGCGAAGCTTAAAACAAATCACGAATTGCCTTCAGCATTAGCAACAAAACTACCAGATGCTTTAGAAAAACTATCAAAAGAAGCTAAGGATATGAAAGCATACCAACAGGGCCTTCTCACGCTTCTCTCAAGTCCAAACTACCCCGCGGCCATTGACAAGGCAGAGAATTATGAACCTCCTTTTGAAGAGCCATATCTCCCAGATCCCACTGTTCAGAAAGAGGAAGAGAATCAGGAAGCTCCTAATAAAGCGATTGTTTTGCTAGACGCAAGCTCGAGCATGCTGTTAGAGAGCAACGGTGAACAGAAAATGACGACTGCTAAGAAAGCTGTCAAAAGCTTTGCTCAAACGATTGGAAAATCTAGTGACATTTCGCTTGTCGTTTACGGACATAAGGGCTCTGAAGCAGATGAAGATAAGCAACGCTCCTGTTCAGGGATTGAGGAAGTCTATCCGATGGGATCCTATGATAAAGCTGAATTTCAGGAAGCCGTGAATGCATTTGATAGTAAAGGCTGGACACCTTTAGCTGCTGCCATTGAAAAAGCAGATAAAATGAGTCAATCTTATGACTCAGCGACGACAATTTACATCGTCAGTGATGGAGCTGAAACCTGTGATGGTGACCCGGTAGCTGCCAGTGAAAAGTTAAGTGCCAATGGCAACACAGTTAACATCATCGGTTTTGATGTGGATGCAGAAGCGGAAAACCAGTTAAAGGAAGTGGCTGCTGCAGGTAACGGAGAATACTTTCAAGCAGACAGTCCAGATGACTTAAAGCAAACGATTGAATACGAATGGCTACCTTCTATAGGTGATCTTGCCTGGGCCCATACGATGGCTCCCAATGGATGGGAAATATCTGATGAATACAAGAAAGCAGAACAAGCGCCTAAAGAAATGCGTTCCATTTCAAGACGTGAAGCCTTCCGAATCGATGAATCGATCAGAATCATGGAAGAGAAAGAATGGATCACAGAACAACAAGCAACCGAATTGAAAGATTGGAATAATGAGAGAAGAAATGCCTTCTTTGAACTCGATCAAAAGCTTGGAGAAGTAAATCGCGACAAAGTAAATGCACAGGCAGAACAGATTCGAAAGGATATTCAAGCTTGGGTTGAAAAGATGGAAAAACTGAAAGAAGAGAGCGGGAATTGATTGGAAAAAGCATCTGCTATGTTTGTAGATGCTTTTTATTGTTCGAAGACGATCTATCTACACTAGCCTTTCAACGCATTAAAATGCTATAATGACAATATTTTAAATATTAAAACAAAGGAAGGCGTTTTGGTCATGAGGTACGGATTTGCTAAGCGAGTACAGCATCTTCAATCATCTGCGGTACGAGATATCCTAAAAATCACGAATAAAGGAGATGTTATTTCATTTGCGGGGGGATTACCAGATGATGAACTTTTCCCTGTAGAAGCCGTACAAAATGCATTCTCAAAGACATTTGAGTCTGGCGGAAAAGCATTTCAATACGACGCGACAGAAGGTTATGCCCCGCTTCGTGAAGTGCTTGTCGATCGAATGGGTAAGAAAGGAATCGCTTCACGCGTAGATGATATTATGCTCACTACCGGCTCTCAACAAGCAATCGATTTATTCGCCCGGGTCATGTTCAACCCCGGTGACATCGTTCTAACTGAAAACCCTACCTATCTTGCAGCTGTTCAGGTGTTTCAATCGTATGAAGTAAAGATTATCCCGGTTGAAACCGATGAGCATGGAATGGTCCCTGAGGATCTAAATTATAAAATGAAAAAGTACATGCCGAAGTGTGTGTACGTTGTCCCTACTTTCTCCAATCCAATGGGGAAGGTATGGTCATTAGAAAGACGACAGCATCTCTTAGAAACGGCCATTCGAAAGAAAGTGATTATTTTTGAAGATGATCCTTATGGTGAGATCAAATTTGATAGCAGCCAAACGTACACACCAATCTCGGCATTAGACGATGGCTCGCACACCGTCTACACCAGCACCTTTTCTAAAACGGTGGTGCCTGCGTTACGAACAGGATGGATTAAAGGACCTCATCAAATCATACGCATCATGGCACAAGCAAAGCAAGCGGCCGATTTGCATTCAAATTCTCTAGCCCATCATGCGCTCTACCACCTTTGCACCGATTTTGATTTGAACGGTCATATTCAAAACTTAAGACGCACCTATTATGATCGAATGAAGGTAATGCAGCGTTTGCTTGATCAAGCGGAGCTCCCCGGTCTTTCCTATACCGTTCCTAAAGGTGGGATGTTCTTTTGGGTAGAATTACCGAAAGACATTGATACGACCCTTTTATTAAATACAGCTGTAAGTAAAGGGGCTGCCTACGTTCCTGGCGCACCTTTTTATGTAGCAGATGCAAAGCAAAATACAATGCGATTAAATTTCACGCATTCAACTCAGGATAAAATTGAGAACGGGATGAAGATTTTGGTTGAGGTGTTTCAAGAGGCAGCCTCTATGGAGCATGACTATCAAAGGACTAACTAAAAAGAGCCGCTATGGCTCTTCTTCGTTAGTCAGAGGGAGAATACAATTCCTACATTCTTTTATTCGTACCGTAAGTTATTGATTTACGATGATCCCTCTCTTTTTCACTTCTTTTAACCAGGTGGGATACTCATTAAATAGACGATTGTATAGCTCCTCGTCGCTCACCTTATCTAAATCATCAAACGGGAAGAAATCAGCGTTATCTACGACTCTACCAGGCAAGTCATCTAGTTTCTGTAAGATACCATAGTTCGCTTTCCCAATCCCGATAAATTGCCAGAAGATATTTTTACTGGAGGCTTTCTTTAGGAGCGAGGAAATCTCGGCATCCTTGTAGATCCCTCCGTCGCTAAAGAAAATGACATAGGTTGGCATATCGTCGCGCGGTTCTTCTTTTGTGTATTTTTTCATAATGTCTTTTATAACAGCCGGTTCGTTATTACCGACTCCTAACCCTCGAAAGAACTTTGGTGCAGGATATGTACGCTTCACATAATCTTCAAAGTCATTTTCTGTTACACTTGGCGCTCTCATTGAACGATCTCCAAAAAACCAGACGTCGAGTACGCCATCATCATCCATATAGGCTGCAACAGCTAGTGCTCGTTCGAATGCTCGCTGAACGGTCCCTTTTGAGAAAAGGTTCGTCATCGATCCAGAAGCATCAATTACAACGGCCACCCTTGCTTTCTCATGCTCAATGTTTTTCTTTTGTAAGGAAATCACAACTTGCTTCTTCAGTAAATCGATTTTCGTTAAATTGATTTTAGGAGGCGCCTGCTTGACCTCTACTTCAGCCAATTCCTCATCCTCTACTGTTACACCATGCGCTTCGGCGAGTGGCTTTAACCCTCCGTTAAAACCTCTTCCTACTCCCCGCAACTTAAATGTTCCTTTATAACGATATAACTCTGCAACGACTAGCGCTTTTTCGTCTTTAGCGTCAGTTACATCATAACGAATTTCTGTTGCTTCAGATGAAGCGACTAACGTGCAACCCTCAACGTCTTGAAATGTACTCGCCCCATCAATCGTGGCAGTAAAAACGCATTTTTCAATTTGAGAAGGAAGTTCGTCTAAATTGATCTGAAATGAAACCGACTTATCATTCAACTGCTGAAACTGAACTGCGCGTGAAGGATCAGCGGATTGATTATAGAAAACCATGTAATCATCATTCGGAACTTTTCCATTCTCTCCTACTAAAAAACACGTGATGTCCACATCGTGTAACGAACGAAACCATTCCATTTTCACCTCAACCTGACCTTCTTGAGCTATTGGAGCATTGCCACCCGTTTGGAGTGCAAGTGATTGTACAGTCATCTTATTCCTCCCTATAATTGGTTTATGGTCCAATTATAGCAAGAAAACACAGTCTAAATAGGGAGATATCGAAACATCTAATCCAAAAAAAGAACCAAGAGAATGTTTCTCTTGGTTCACAACATGAATTAGTAAGCTCCATCAGAATAAGTAAGCTCATAGCTATGAGAATAAATCTCGAAAATGTTGCCAAATGGATCTTCTACATAGACCATGCGATATGGTTTTTCGCCAGGATAGTACTCACGGATAGGCATACGTTGTTTCCCACCATGTTGCACGATTTTTTCAACCATTCCTTCAACATCAGGATCCTGAATACAGAAATGGAAAATGCCTGTCTTCCAATATTCGAAGTTGTTTTCTGGCTTTTCGTTTTCTGGAAACTCAAACATTTCAACACCAATTTTATCTCCTGTTGAGAGGTGAGCAATTCGGAATGTATCCCAGTCGTCGCCAAAGACGTCACGGCACATTTGACCGATTGGAGAATCGTCATTTTGCACATCAGACGGCTCCATTAAAATATACCAACCGAATACTTCTTTATAAAATGTAATCGCCTCTTCAAGGTTTGGGACAGATAGTCCGATATGAGAAAAACTTCTTGGATATGGTAACATAGTTTTGTACTCCTCCTTAGTAATTATGTTCTGACAACACACGTTTATTATACGGAGAACAAAACCATCGTGTAAGACCGCACTTTTTTGTACGATACTAACCAAAAGGTAAGAAAGGAGTCGACCCAACATGACTTCTCCAGTCGACCAAAACGGAAAATTAAAATGCTCGATTGAATATACATTAAAGAAAATCGGTGGCAAATGGAAAACGGTGATCTTGTGGCACCTCAGTGTGGATGGCAGTTTTCGCTATAATGAATTACGTCAGTTACTACCAGGCGTCACACATAAAGTAATGAGTCAGCAGTTAAAAGAACTAGAAGAAGAAGGCTTCATCGACCGCAAACAACAGAGTACCGTCCCTCCAAAAGTGGAGTATTCCATTACGGAAAAAGGAAAAACATTGATGCCAATTTTAGAGCAGATGCATTTGTGGGGGACAGAAAATCAAAAATAATAAGTGCCTGGTCCTCCTTACTAGTTAGAGGAGGACCAGACACCAGCAATGGTCATCTTATTTTGAAATCTCGTAAACCCCCTCTGCACTTGCCACTAATGCCTTTGTAACAGCCCTCGTAAAAAGGGATACGTCAAGTACACCCGGTATTTCTTTCAGACTTTTTTCAAGTTGGACACTATCCTGCCCTTCCTCAAACCACACATCAACTAAAAAGTTTCCATAATCGGTAACTGTATAGCCATCCTTCGCAGAACTTGAACGCACTTCTGCTTTTCCACCCATCCCTCCCAATTTCTTTAATACAAATGCTAGTGAATCCTGCAAAATCTCCAGCACGACTGGATGCTGATAAGTTAACTCCGGCACAACTTTCGAATCATCAACAAGCAAAATATAGTCTTTTGCCATACTAGCAATGAGTTTTTCCTGCGTATGAATGCCTCCACCGCTTTTCAGTGCATGCAACTTCTCATCAACCTCATCACACCCATCAAAAGCCACATCTACTTCATCAACCGCACACGTTGGCAGCACCTCCAAACCCTGCTTTACACATAAAAGTTTTGTTTTTTGCGAAGGAGTAATGACCTTTACATTTAAGCCTTGTTCTTTAATAAATTCAATCAAATACCCAATTGTACTGCCACCGCCGAGACCGATGATGGTTTCATCTGTTATGTATGCTAGCGCTGATTTGGCACATTTTTGTTTCAAGTTCATTTTTGACACCTGACCTTTTTTTCAGAGTTTACCTTCCTATAAGAAAGCGAGCTTTTGTTGGTTTTATTGTAACAAAACGAGAACTCAAAAGTTTGAAGGACAAGGTTATTCACGTAAAATTGATGGATTAGATCTTCATCATGCTCGTCATAATCCTGTTTCTAGCGATATATACTTAAACGGGCTATCAAACCTATATAGGAGGGATTCAATGAGAATGGGAGTATGGTTTCTTAAATTGGCAGCTCTTTATTTCCTAATTGGAGTGAGTATGGGGTTATTGATGGAGATGATGGAGGATCACAGTTTGGCAGGTGCTCACGCTCATATTAACCTACTAGGTTGGGCTTCAATGGGCTTGTTTGGATTTATTTATGTTCTATTCCCAAAAGCTAGTGAAACACGTTTAGCCAAACTTCATTTCTGGCTTTATAACTGTTCATTCCCTCTATTTATGCTTGGGCTATCTTTCTTCCTTGCCGGCAATACTTCCCTAACCGTTCTGCTCATGATCTTTCCTAACCTTCTTGTCCTAAGTGTCATCCTGTTTGTTATTAACATGTTTTTAAATGTGAAAGAAGAAGACATTGCTCACTTGATAAAAAAAAATGAAAACACGTCACTCTAATTCTATTCAGACGTTTTAGAGGAAGCATAGGTAAAGAACGAGTTTCCAATTAGAAACTCGGCCTTTACCTAAAACCCAGCCTCTTTAAAAGTCTGACTCATCTTTTTGAAACCAAATTATGAATTGGACCACACAGAATTCAATCGATTTACCTCAAGTGAATGAATAAAAATTTCACTGCTACTGTATAACTCAAGACCATTGCTATCTTCTGAAGGAAACACTAAATTTGTCAGAACGGTTTCT
The DNA here is from genome assembly GCF_020524165.1 of Guptibacillus hwajinpoensis. GTDB lineage: Bacteria > Bacillota > Bacilli > Bacillales > Guptibacillaceae > Guptibacillus > Guptibacillus hwajinpoensis_D. Next base: position 406,785 of record NZ_JAIVKU010000003.1, on the reverse strand, counting down.
CCACCATTCCCAAAAATCTCAATAGAGGAGCGATCAATTAACACGGTCAACTGCAAGCGCTTTCCAATAAGCCCCATCTTTACTGTCTGCTTACAGGCAAAAGAATCATGAAAAGATGAGTCTCCTGATTGAGTACGATCAAAAAATAGCCTTTCTGTTTTAGTATGATATTCGATAACAGTCTCTTCTTTATCAGACTTTAAGACCTTTAAGCCAACGACTTCTGATGAACCAGGAGCAAGATCAATGGTTATCGCAAGTGTGTTTCCACTTATACTTGGTAGTAGATTATCTCCTGATTGTACCTTTTGATCTTTAAACAGAGCGAGAGGCTCTTTAATCTTTTCAAGTTCTGCAACAGGCTGCTGGGTAAGTTGGATACCATTCGAAGTGGATTTCAGGGCTAATTCTCTAGGAATTGTCATCGCGCTTCGCCATCCTTTTGTAGGCGTTTCATTCGCATAGCGCCAGTTGCTCATCCATCCAATCAAAATCCTTCTCCCATCATGAGCTGGTAGATCAGACCACGTGACGCCTGCGTAATTATCTCTACCATGATCAAGCCAGCACACACGATCTTGGTGATGATCATTTCGAAACGTTTCGCCATCAAATTCACCAATAAAATATTGTGTTTTTGAACCGCTCTCAACGTCTGGATTGTCGCCAAGGCTAACGAGTAATACCCACTTTTGTTTGGATGGATCGTGGTCCACTGGTAGTTGAAATAAATCTGGGCATTCCCATACCCCCTGGTGCGATCCTTCTTTCTCTCCAAACGTGCTTGCAAACTCCCAGTCGATTAAATTTAATGACGTGTAGATACTAATGGATTGCCCCGAAGCGATGACCATCACCCAACGATTCGTTTCTTTGTGCCAAAAAACTTTAGGATCTCGAAAATCTAGAATCCGAGGTTCTGACAGGACCGGATTGCCTTTATAAAATGTCCAGCTCCTCCCATTATCGCTGCTGTAAGCTAGACTCTGCCGCTGCCGTGGTCTCTCGGATCCAGGATATGTATCCGCGTGAGTGAAGATTGCTACGAGACCACTTTGCCCATTAAAAAAACCAGTTGTATCATCCCAGTCGACAACCGCACTTCCTGAGAAAATAGCCCCGTTTTGATCGGGCTTTAACGCGATAGGGAGGTGCTCCCAGTGGATAAAATCTTTACTCACCGCGTGTCCCCAATGCATCGGTCCCCACACGCTACTATTAGGATGGTATTGATAGAATAAGTGATATTCCCCATTAAAATAAACCATCCCATTTGGGTCGTTCATCCAATTTGATTCCGGAGTGAAATGAAACTGAGGTCTATGCTTCTCTGAATAGTTGCTTCGAGGAATCACTTGTTCAACATCCAATATTCAGCACCCTTTCTGTCAACAAAGTTTTTAACGAAACCATTAATTGATTTGTAGTTTACTAATTGCTTTAAGGAACCAATAACTAATAAAGTAAGCTATCGTGCTTGAGATAAAGAATAGTCCTGCTGGATTATCTATCAAAAAACAGACTGTACCGAGGGTGACAACACCAATGATGATCGTTGAATACGGACTTGCTACAACAAGAAAAAATGAATTTCTCACCAGTTCGTGCCACTTTGCTTTCACATGAACCATCATAGGAAATAAGTATATGGTTACAACAATGAAAATGATGCTTAGAAAGACACTTATGATAAAAATCACAACTTCAAGCACTGAACCAGATAGAGATACGATTTGGAAATTAAGGTATAAAGAAAGTCCAACTAAACTCCAAATAAGGGATAAACCAAAGCTTTGTTTGAAATTCTCCTTAAACAACTTAAAGAAAGTAATGAAAACACCCGCTTCCCCTTTTTGAAGTTGCCACGTTCGTACCACGCCAAACATTGCCGCTGTTGAAGGGAAAATCGTGATGATTGGAACGCACATAATGGCCCATATGAAGCTGAGAAAGAGAAAATCCACTGCTTTTTCTAAAAAAGAAAATACCTTGTATTTATGATCTCCCAACTCCCTTTCCTCCCGTCGTATCCATCTTATAGACTACTAACATGAACTTCGTATTTCTAAGCTTGTTGGCAAGCTCACACACGAAGATTCTTTCTGAGGATTTTCTAAACGAGCGAGCAACAATTCCGCTGCTTTTTCTCCTATTTCATTAATCGGCTGTTTAATAATGGTTAACGGTGGATTGGTCGCTTCTGTCCATTCATAGTTATCATAGCCAATCACAGCCATCTGTTCAGGTACTTGAATTTTGCTATTATTTAACGTAACGACTGAACCTAATGTTAGAATGTTGTTCCCGATCATGACCGCCGTGCACTCCGATTGCTCAAGTAAAAACGCCATCGCATTTTTGCCAGCTTCCAGTGAGGCTTCGTCGATCACAATCATTGATTCATCAACCTGAAGATTGTTTTCTAATAACGCATGCTTATATCCCCTAAGCCGTTCATCACTCGTCGTTAGGCCAAGTGGACCGGATATATATCCGATTCTTTGGTGTCCCTTCTGAATAAAATGATTCATCGCCTCATAAGTTCCCTTGAAGTTATCGACAAGGACACAGTCACAATCAATTCCCTCTGGCTTTCGATCAATGAATACAATGGGTAACTGATCTTCAAATTCTTTTAAATAGCTATGATCCCCATAAGTTGGCGCCATAATTAGCCCATCGATCATTTGGTTTTTAAACATATTGATTTGTTGAATCTCATTCTCAATATCTTCATTTGAATTACTTAGAATTAACTGATAGCCAATTTCCTTAAGCTTTTTCTCAATGCTGTGCGCAATTGACATAAAGAAAAAGCCCGAGGTATCCATTTCTTTAGCAGGAATGATCAAACCGATCGTTTTTGAACTGCTGCTTCGAAGACTTCTAGCTACGAAGTTCGGACTGTAGTTAAGGTCCCGCATAGCCTGATAGACCTTTTTCTTCGTATTTTCAGAAACATACCTCGTTCCGTTTATCACGTGAGAAACGGTGGCCGTAGAGACACCTGCTTTTTGAGCGACATCTTTCATTTTTGAACGCATATTGCTTCCATCTTTAACGGTGCCCATATCTTTTTCACCTACTTATCAAATTACTTGCTCCTTTAAAGCTGCGAATCACATGTCGCGTAATCGATTACGTTACTTTTTATAAAATAAGCTCCTAATAGAGCTTAAGTAAACGATTACGTATAATATAACATTAATTATAGTTATTAAAGTAAGCGCTGTCAATTAACTTTCTGCTTTATCTAAAAAGAGTCTATTTCGATATAATTAATCTTAATTCCCGTTACTAATAGTTGCTTTATCTAACTGATAGATCGCTAAAGATTTCATGCTTATTTCTCCATCAATTGCGTACAGCTCTATCTGATCACTTGTTAGATGTGGAAAGATTTGATCTGAGAATACGACCTGACCATTATTCCCAAAAACTTCAATAGAAGATCGATCAACAAGTAAATGGAGGGTAACTAACCCATCAGAAGGTATCATGACTGCTTCATGCTTCGCAGCAAAAGACTGGTTAAAACTCGTATCCCCAGACCTAGAACGATCTAACGATAACGTCGCATTTGTCATGTCGTAACTGACTTCTGTGTATTCACCATGCCCAACCCGAACTTTAAAACCAAATTCTTTCGCCGTTGATTTATCCGTTTGAATTTCAGCAACAATTTCTATCGTATCACCTTTTATATCCGATAATAGATTCTGCCCCGGTGCTACAACTTCATTCGTATAATGATATTTTTCCCCTCTCAAACTCTGAAGCTCACTGACAGGAGTTTGAACGAGACGCACACCTAAATTCGAGATGCTTTTTAAACTTAATTCCTTTGGAACCGTTAGTTTACTTCGCCATATAGAAGTTGGGATTGCCTGACCATACTCCCAATTATTCATCCACCCCATCGCAATTCGGCGTCCATTAGACGTATGATTAAAGGTTAGTGGAGCATAATAGTCAGCCCCATGATCGGCATATAGTACGGTACTTGCTAGATTGTCATTACGAAAAGTCGTTCCATCAAAATCACCAATAAAATATTGTACACCTGAACCGCCAGCAGGGGCACCTTTACTAAGACTTACCTGCATCACCCATTTGGTGTTTTGTGGATCACCATCGACAGGTAATGGAAATAGATCTGGCACTTCCCAAACCCCTTCATGTGATCCTTGATTTTCACCAAAGTCGCTCGCAAATGTCCAATCTTTCATATCTTCCGAATGGTAGATGCGAACAAATTGCTTTTGAAATTGATCTTCCAATGCAAGCAGCATCACCCATTGATTGGATTCTTCATGCCAAAATACTTTCGGATCTCTAAAAACTGAGAATTGGTCGATGTTTGTGAGGACGGGATTTCCAGCATACTTCTGCCACGACCGACCGTTATCATTGCTGTAAGCGAGACTTTGACTTTGATTCCCTCCTTTTTCATGCGTAAACATCGCCACCATGGCACCCTTCCCAAACCCGGCCGTATTGTCTTCATCCACGACAACGCTACCTGACCATATAAATCCGTTCTCATCTTCTTCTAGCGCAGTCGGCAGACGTTTCCAGTTTACTAAATCCGTACTAACCGCATGCCCCCAATTCATTGGTCCCCATGTGACGCCAGTTGGATTATATTGATAAAACACATGGTATTCTCCGTTATGATAAACAAGTCCATTGGGATCATTCATCCAATTTTTTTCAGGAGTATAATGAAACTGTGAACGATACTTTTCGTATCGCTCACTTGTTAAAAGATCCTCTTCTGTATTGAACACATGAAAATCATCAACATTGATATGCCCCCATCCGCCGGTAGCCTTGTCCACCACCTTAAGGTATACCTCTTCACCTATATAAGAAGAAGCATCCCAGTAAACCCTCTTATATTGTTCACTCTCTGTACCGGTCGATTTAAATAGCTCCTTCCCATCAGTTGCATTTACGATAGAAACATATAAATATTCACTACTTTTCCCTCCGCCAATCAAGAAGTCAATCCACCCACTTCCATAGAGTGTAAAGGGCTCTGATTGCATTTCACCTATTTCGGCGTCACCGCCATCTTTGAAGTTCCACAGGTGATAGGCGTCTTGATGATTGAAACAACAGTCCCACTCCCATTCTTCATCCTGTGTGACATCCTGGTCACTAAAGGCCTCCCCGGTAACCTTCCATCCGCTCAAGTCTCCCGTCTCAAAATTGGGGTTCGCTATCGTTACGTTATTCGGAGGCTTAACAGGCGCATTCACATCGTCAATACTAATGTGTCCCCATGAACCGTTGGAACGATCAACAACTTTGAGATAAACTTGCTCTCCAATGTAGTCAGAAGCATCCCACTTAACTCGTGTATAACCTTCCTGGTTTCCACCACTTACTTTCATTAACTCTTTCCCATCTGAACTTCTTACTAGCGCAACATAGAGGTTATAAATATCGTTTCCTCCAGAAACGAGGAAATCGATTTGTCCATTTCCTCCAAGCGTGAATTTCTGTGAACGTATCGTTCCAGTTTCGGCATCATCACCGTTATGAACACTGTATAGATGAAAAGCTCCGTTTTGATTAAATGGACCTCCCCACCCCCAATCATCAGCAGACGTGACATCAAGATCGCTAAAGGCATCGCCTTCCATGACAGTCCAACCCGTTAAATTACCAGCTTCAAAATCATGATTCAATAACTCATCATGAGGGGGCTCTTCAACGACAGTGATCGCACTCGTTGCCGTATGACCTCCGTCCCTTGTTTCAGCTTTAATCGTAGCAGTACCAGGAGAATGAGTCGTTACTTTTCCATTCACCACAGTCGCAACGCTTGGATTGCTTGAAGTCCAGATCACCTCTTTATTTGTTGCTTGAGCTGGCTTCACTTCAGGTGTTAGTCGTTCTGTATCTCCAGCAATTAATTCTAGCGAATCTGGATTGAGTGACACCCCAGTAGCGTTCACCTTTTCGTACGCCGAGTTCATCTCCCAAATTTGTAATGATTTAACGGTGACGGATTCACTTTGCTCATTCGCCCAGAGCTGCACACCTTTCGCATCATCTCTCGTCGGATAAGCTCTTGTGGTTAACCCTTTTTGTTCATTTAAATAGGCATTGATTTCAGAACGGTCCACGTACACATGGAGATTGATCGTCTCTGAATCAGTATCTACCTCTCCGCCCTGGTACCATTTTTCCACATCTGGATCGAGACTTGATTTGGTTCGGTTCACCCAAAATTCCTTGCTACTTTCTTTGTAATACACAATGGTTTCTTCTTCGCCATTCGGTGAACGTCTTAAGCTAATTCCCGCTTCATTAGCAGATCCATTGTCTAGTTCTAACTGGATCTCAAGCATGTCTCCTTCTATGTTAGATAGAAGTTGATTCGCTTCTTCCATGGACGTGTCCGATGTCAGATTAATAAGCTCTTCGCCTCGTAATTCGTTCAACTCTTGGATCGGCTTCATCCCTAACTTTCCGTCATCTCGATAAAAAACCTCTGTCGGCAAACCATAATTATGAGCATATCCCGCATCATAATCGTCGTTTGCTGGACGCCTGCCCTGCGTAATACTATGAATAACGGTTCTTCCATCAGGCGTTACCATTCCAGCTGGTCCAGTAAAATGGTCTCCAACATCAAGTAGTTGAGGCGCTTCATTATCTGGCGTAAATTTAGCCGTCTCAGGATTCCAGGTTCCAATCCAATAGTACGTATACCTCGACTGATACTCTTCTCTTTTCATTTTGGCAGGGTTGATTAAGAAAATATGCTTCCCGCTATCTCCTAATGGCAGCAAAATCGGCAGCTCCCAAACGCGTCCTGTTTCAGGATAGGCTCCATAATCTCCAAGGAATAAGTCACCTTCAAAGGTCCAGTCTTCAAAACTCGCATCCTTTGTAGAATACACTAGTGCGGTACCTCCAACGGGTTTTCCATCAGATCCTTCTTTACCAGAAGTCACTAGCATGTACCAAGTATCACCATCCTTAAAAACGTAAGGATCTCGAAATTCACCCATGATCCCCTGTCCTTTTTCTTGATCTAGAATCACTTCTGAATTCTTTTCCCAACGGTTAAGATCGTTATCCCCATCCTGCAAAAAAGTACTTCTTGCCAAATTAATGCGCTGATTAGGCTGATCACGATCATCACCCGCTGTGTAAAAGATGACAGGCACACCGTTATCATCGACAACAGCACCACCCGCCCACGCCCCCTCGGGATCAACATCATATCGCCCAGGGATAACGGCATCGTCAACATCTCTCCAATGAACCATATCATCACTTACAAGGTGCCCCCAGCGAATATGATTCCAGTATGGTCCTCTAGGATTACTCTGATAGAACACATGATATTGACCATTAAAGTAAATAGGACCACCTGGTTCATTTCCCCAATGGTTCGGAGGAGACATATGAAACTGGGGCCGATGTTGATCATCCGTTAAAAGACTTCGATCTGTTTTCACGTCAGGAGTTGGCAGATTTCCATTTAAAGCACTTACATAAGACTCATAGGAATCTTTCACATTCCCAGCACTCAAGGCCTGATTGTAAATTTTCACTTCATCCATAAGCCCGCTAAACATATTTAAATCAAAGCCATACAACCACATACCATCATTGTTCTTTCCAATTAACATATCTCTTACACTCGGTTTAATCGCAGATCCAGCATCAAATTTTCGTGATGTTACCTTTTCACCATTCTGGTAGAGAACTGCTTCACCAGTTGTGCTATCGTACGTTGCGACGACGTATGACCACTCATTTAGAGGAAGAAGCGTATCAGACATCACTTCCTGCCAATCCTCCCCAGTACCAAACTGTAACCCCCACGTACCGTGGCGAAAATTCCCGAGTATGAATCCTTCTTTCTTTTCCCGGTTATGCTGATTCACGATTGCAGATAAGCGGCCTTCGTCTCCATGTTCAAAATTTCTTGGCGCGACCCACGCTTCAACTGTTATAGCTTCTTTAGGCGCAGGTAGTTTCGTAGGGCTCTGTTTAATCCAGGTAGAGTACCCATCAAATAATAAGGCACCGTTTGAAATGCCGTCCTTCCACAGTGGATCCTGTGCTTCCTGAAAAACTCCCTTACTAAGATGGTAATCAATTAAATTGGTTTCACCTGTGACTTGCTCAAGTGTATCCTTACCTGCACCTTCATCTAAACTCCAATGGGCCATTAACCCATCAGTAAAAGGAGAACTAGTTGTTCGAAAGTCATCAACATTGATATGTCCAAACGCCCCTTTAGCATTATCGACGATTTTAATAACCACTTCTTCACCAATGTATTCTGAAACATCCCAATAAACGCGCTGGTACTTTTCCGTATCTCGCCCGGTTTCTTTTCGTAACTCTTTTCCATCAGACGTTCTTACGAGAGCAACATATAGATTCTCCTCGTCATTCCCTCCTCCAATAAGAAAATCGATTCCGCCATTTTGATCGATCGTAAATGACTCTGAGTGCAGTTCGCCTACTTGATCATCTCCACCATCGTTAAAACTCCATAAATGGTAGCGCCCCTCATGTGAAAATTCATCGCCTTCACTCCACTCTTCTTCATGAACAAGGCTCTCTGGGCCAAACGCATCTCCGCTCACGATTTCCCACCCCCTTATTTCATAAGGAGTTAGCGCCGTATATTCAAAATCATGATTATAAATGGAAGGTTCCACATGGTCATGTAAGGAAGGGGTTGCCGGAACATTCACATCATCAATATTGATATGTCCTGTTGTTGTACGATCAACAACTTTTATTCTGACGACTGAACCTACATGAGCGGAGGCATCCCAACTCTTTTTGGAGTATGTATCTGTTCCAGTCCCTGTTTTCTTCATTAACTCTACTCCATCTGATTCTCTAACGAGAGAGATTGACAAGTGATCCGGATCGGAATCTCCTCCAGTTAGAAAATCAATCTGACCATCTCCTCCAAGAGTAAAGGTTTCAGACTGCATGACCCCAACTTTAGTGTCGTCTCCTCGCCCGCCCCATATATGCCAGAAGTTTTTTTGATCAAATGTTTGCTTATCCCAATAGCTAGTTTCATCTGTCACATCTTTCTCATTGAATGCGTCACCGCTGACAATTGTCCACCCGGTTAAATCTCCAGTTTCAAAACTTGGATTTGCAATAGTCGTTTGTGCATGAGCAGGATTCGAAATACTGATTGGCACCAGGCTACTTATGACGAATAAGACAGTCAGAGAAACCATATTCAACTTACAGTGATTGAGCATAAGTTTATAAAGCTCCCTTCAAAATAAGTGACTTATCCATTCGGGCAATTTGCGTTATAAGCTTTTAGCATGGGCACAGAACATTAAAACCCACCTTCCATTTCCCACACTTCCATCGACTTCACTGTTACCGAATCATTCGCCGATATTTCTAATCCTAATGCTTCGATATCAGGGTATACTCTCGTTGTTATACTTTTTAATTCATTGGCATAGCACTCGACGATTGAACAGTCGACGTAAATATGGAGCTTTAACTGCTCTCCATTTAGTAGAAGCTTTCCACTTTGAGTGTGGTCATCGTTTGAGTCCTCTGTTTTCTTTCTAACGTTCAACGTCTCTTCTTGACTGTTATAATAAACGAAGGTTTCGACATTCCCACAATCAGACTTTAAAACCTTTACACCATATTCAAGCGCAACGTCACCTTGAAATTCAACACAGATCTCAAGCATATTTCCTTTCACATGAGCTAAGATATCATTAGTCTCTTCAACGGATTGATCTTTTAACGAAACGAGTTTTTTCTGACGCAGCTTTGTTAGTTCTTCAATCGGCTTAACACCTAATCTTCCATCGTCTCGTAACCAAAGTTGTACTGGAAGTCCCCCATTATGTGCCCATCCTGCTTCATATTCATCTTTAAGCGAACGCCTCCCTTGAGCGATCGTAAACAAAAGCAAGCGCCCCGTTTTAGGATCAATCATGGCACTTGGTCCTGTAAAATGGAAATCCCCAATATCAATGAGCTGCGGTTCTTTCTGATCTGGTCTAAACCGATAACGCTGTTTATCCCATGTTCCAATCCAATAAAACACTTCAACATCGGCATTTCTTCCAACAGGACTAATGATAAAAAGATGCTTTCCTTTCCCAATCGGAAGTAAAATCGGCAGTTCCCACACTTCACCTAAGAAAGGATACTCCTGCTCTTTATCATCGTAGAGAAATCCTTTGCATTCCCAATCAACTAAATTATCAGAAGTGAAAAGAATCGCAGCTCCACTTACGTCTTCTATTCCAGTACCGACAATTTGGTACCAGATCTCTCCTTCTTTCCATACAAAGGGATCTCGAAATCCATCATGATGCAGACCCATATGATTAGGCTGAATCATTACGGGTACAGGATGTTTTTTCCATTTCTTTAAATCGATATCTTGATTTTCCCTATACGTACTTCTCGCTAATCCTGTCATCTGATTGGGCACCTTTGATGAATGGCCTGCTGTAAAAAACAAAACGGGTAATCCATCTTCATCGTAAGCGGCATTTCCTGACCAAATGCCGTCTGGAGCTAAATCATCTGCTTCTGTTTCAATGGCAAGAGGTAAGTCGCGCCAATGCACCAGATCATCACTAACCCAGTGTCCCCACTGGATGTTGCCCCAATAAGGACCCTGTGGATTATGCTGATAAAACAAATGGTACTGCCCTTTGAAATAAAGAGGCGCATGGGGTTCATTCATCCAATGACCAGGCGGCGTTAAATGAAACTTCGGGCGGTGCGGGTCACGATCATAAACGCTTCTGTCGATCGCAATATTCCGATAAGGTAGTGGCGGGATTTCACCTTTATAAGGTAACAGGTAATCGGTAAAACTCTTTGATATTTCCTCTTCATTTAATGCTCGGTTATAGATTTTAATATCATCAAGTAAACCACTGAACATATTTAACGAAAACACATTTTCAATCATCTTCGCATCGTTACTTTTACCAATCAAAAGCGCTTCATGACTAACAGACATGGATACGTTCTTATCTATTGTTTTCTCGGCCACTTTTTCACCATTTAAATACAATGTGATTTTTCCTTCATGACCGTTAAAACTTGCCGCAAGATGTGACCACTTTAACTTCGGTATCGGAGAATTCACAGCCCGCACTTCGATCCAGTCATCTTCTACACCAATCTGCAGTCCCCATTCTCCATGCTTATGAACACCTAAAATAAACCCTTCATTCAATCCTCGATTATGTTGATTTACAATACCCGCCAGTCGCTCATCCTCAATTCCCCCAAACGAACGTGGTGCTAGCCAAGCTTCAATGGTAAATGCTTGATCGATTGAATGAATGCCTTCTTTTCGTTCAATCCAAGTTGAATAGCCGTCAAACATGAGGGCGTGTCCAGTTATTCCGCTACGCCACTGCGGTTCATCGGCAGGTAAAGTGGACCGCCGCTCATTAAATACACAGTGAATGACATCTTGATTAGGTCCGTCATGGACAATACTTCCACTGCCCTCTGTGAATGCCCAATGCGCTACCAATGATTTTTTCAACTTAATATTAGCCATCAATCACACTCCCAATTTGTAAAGAAAGTTAGAACACGAGTGTTCTAACTTTCTTTACTGTGCCTATTTTCTATTGATTCTTTTTAAAGCGATCCAAACCTTCCTGGTAGATTTCCATTATGCGACTTAGACCCATGTCTTCAAGCTGCTTCTTATAGCTATCCCACTCTTCATTTACTCCGCCTTCCATTAGCCACTGAGCTTTCTTCTGATTTGTAAATTCTTTAATATCTACTTCTAAACGGTTAATTTCATCTAGTTCATCAGGACTAAAGAAGATTTGCGGGTAATTCTCATCTTCAAGATATGGCGCATAGATCGAATTCAAATCTTCCAAACGCTGTTTTGCACGGGGTTCCATTTCAACCGTTTCTTCAAAGTCTTCTTTCAAAATCGCTACTGGTCCATTTGGTGCAACCTTTTGTCTTAATTCACCCATTACAACATCGTCAGGCTGTTCTTTTAAGACGAGTTTTCCATCTTTTTCTTCAAAAATAGTCCCAATTGGTCCCCAGTTAATTTGAGCTGACATCTTTGTTTCGTATAACTGATCAACCCAACGCATCGTAATTTCCGGATTTGCATTTGCCGAAGTGATCGCAAACTCACCACGAGAGTAATCAGAATAATTCGATCGACCGACAACCTGATCTCCATTCGGACCTTCAAGCGGTGGTAAGAGGACATAATCATCTTTCAATTCTGGGCCAACTACTTCTTCAGATTCCCACCAAATATAAGATCCATATTTTTCGTTTTTCCCTTTAGCGAAGTATTGAGAGACATCTTGCGTAAATGATTCTTTATCAATTAAGCCTTCTTTCATCCATTGATGATAATAGTCGATGGCTTCTTTATACTCCGGTTGAACAGCTGTATAGATTACTTCTCCATCTCTAACAATGCGATGATCCACGTTATCTGGCATATTAAATGCCGCAAACATATCACCAAAGTTTCCAGTCCAGAAGTTGAACATAAAACTTAACGGAACTTCATCTTGCTTCCCATTTCCATTAGGATCTTTTTCTTTGAAGGCAACAAGCACATCATGATACTCCTCAAGCGTCGTTGGCATCTCCAACCCTAGCTCATCTAACCAAGTTTTATTAATGGACATAAAGTTTGGTACAGCTCCAAGTCCAGCTTCTTCTGCACGAGGTAGCGTGTATATGTGTCCATCTGGAGCAGTTACCATGCTTTTTAGATCAGGTCGTTTTTCAAACAATTTTTGAATGTTAGGCGCATGCTCTTCAATTAAATCTTCAAGAGGGATCAGCGTACCGTTTTGTCCATACTTCACAATGTCAAGATCTGTAAATTTAGCCGAATAAAACGCATCGGGTAAGTCACCGCTTGCAAGCATCAAGTTTTTCTTCTCTTCATAACCGTCGTCTGGAATGTTACTCCATTCAATTTTCACATTCGTCTCATCTTCTAACGTATTGAAAATCTCCATCTCGTCGTATTTAGGAGCAAGTGGTGCTTTGGGTGACACAAATTCCAGGGTGACTTGATCGTCAACAATTGGAAGTCCTTCTTTATTAAATTCAGCGGATTCAGACTTCCCATCAGAACTACTATTTTTCGAAGAACAAGCACTTAATACAAGAATGAAACAGAGCAATAAACATATGAACGGAAAAGACCAACTTTTTCGTTTACCCATCACTAAATTCCCCCCGAATGGTTTTAATTCACCTCAAGCACAAGTTACTTAGTAAAGCCATAAGATTAGCGATCCACCTCCTAATAATGAAGTAAAACAAATGGTCACCCTTTAATACTTCCAATTAAAGCTCCCTTCACAAAATACTTTTGGATGAAAGGATAAAGAATGAGTAGCGGGATCGCCGCAACAATAATGACACCGTATTTAATTAAATCAGCAATTCTTTGCTGAGCAGCAAACGATTCAACATCACCAACCATGCTGGCAGAAGCTTCGTTTTGAATCAGGATTGATCTTAGAATTAGTTGTAACGGATATTTATCTTCATTATTTAAATAAATCAAAGCATCAAAGAATGAATTCCAGTGAGTAACGGCATAAAACAATACCATTACAGCAATTATTGGTTTCGATAGCGGCAACACGATCTTTAAGAAAAATTTTGTATTTGAGCACCCATCCATTTTGGCTGATTCTAACAACTCATCTGGAATTGTTGATTGAAAGAATGTTCTTGCCACAATCAGGTTCCAAACCGCAACTGCCTTTGGAATAATGAGGGCCCACATTGTATCCACCATGCCCAGGTTTTTAACAACTAAATACGTTGGGATTAATCCCCCTGAGAAAAACATGGTGAAGACAAAGAGGATCATGAAGAAATTTCTACCGACTAAATCTTTTCTCGAGAGCGCATAAGCTGCCATGAGTGTTAACGTGACATTCACTAATGTTCCAACGACGGTGTACAACACCGTATTTTTATAACCTGTCCAGATCCGGTTATCCTGGAAAATTCGTTCATATCCTTCAAACGTAACCCCCTTTGGCCAAAACCATACATCGCCATTGTAGACGCTATCCGGGTTACTAATCGAAGCGATGATGATAAAATACAGCGGATATATAACAACGAGTGAGAGCGTTGTAAGAAAGAGGAGATTAATCAGATCAAATATCTTATCCTCTTTCGATTTCCTAGACCATAATTTCGATCGATTCATCACAAATTGAGTCATTGCTTACTCCCCCTTACCATAGGCCAGAACCAGATAACTTCTTGGCAGCTCGATTTACTGCCCATAACAAGATAAAGTTTATGACGGCATTAAACAATCCAACCGCTGCAGCAAAACTGTACTGAGCACCCTGTAAACCAACTTTATACACATAAGTTGGAATAATTTCTCCTGCTGAAACGTTTAACGGCGTTTGCATTAAATACGCTTTCTCGAATCCAATGTTCATGAGATTTCCTACTGAGAGAACTAATAAAATCATCGCCGTAGGTAAGATCGCTGGAATATCAACATGAAGAATTCGCTGCCACTTATTAGCGCCATCCATAATCGCTGCTTCATGAACTTCCGGACTAACGCCAGCTAATGCGGCAAGATAAATGATCGCTGCCCAACCTGTTTCTTGCCACAATCCTGAAGAAATGTAGAGTGGCTTAAACCAACCTGCCTGCGACATAAAGTGAACTGGTTCGGCACCAAAGATCATGAGAAAATTGTTAATGAGTCCATTCGGTGAGAAAAACACGTAAACCATACCTACGAGAACAACAACCGAGATAAAGTGAGGCGCATAAATCACTGTTTGTACAAACTTTTTGTAACGTTGATTTCGTAACTGATTTAAGAGAAGCGCAATGATGACGGGTAGCGGGAAGCCAAATAATAACTGTAGCACACTAAGTTCAAGGGTGTTCTCTAACAATGTCCAGAACTGAAAGGAATTGAAGAAGCGTTCGAAGTGTTCAAAACCGACCCACGGACTTCCTGAAACCCCCAAAGTGGGCATGTAATCTTGAAATGCAATGAGAACGCCATACATCGGTACGTAGTGAAAGACAATGAAGTAAATTAACGTAGGAAGTAGAAATAAGTACAATTCATAGTTATGTAAAACCTTTTTCCAGGAGCTGTTGACCTTTGGGACACTACGGACATTTCTTCTAGGTAACGCTCTAAGTTTCGTCTCCATAATCTCTCCTCACCTATAATTAATCGTTTACGTAATCGATTACTTTTTGTAGTAAAAAAAATGAATTCCCTGTGGGCGATTCGTTTAATCAGTCACGTATCATGAAAAGAAAAATTCATTTAATCGTTTACGTAGATGTTTTGATTGACTTTATTGTAAGCGGTTTCTTATTTCGTGTCAACTTGTTTTTAGAAAATTGAAACAGATATTTCGCAATTCAGGACAGAAAGAACAACAGTAGTAATCACATAAGTCACAGTTCACCAATTCTACTCTAAATATTATCTATGTATGAGCTGAACCTACTGAAGTTGTAAAACAAAAAGAGTTGAAAAAAAGTAGAAGATCCTAAAATTCAAGATTCACAAGATGTTCCTATAATGTTTCTCCCATGTCATCATACTGTATGAGATTAAAAGTCTCGGTATGGTACATCTAAAAATGCAGCAAGTCCAATTCCAAACAGGATTACTGACCATAGATTGCGATTGCTACCAAATGATTGCCCTTTTGTTATCCTGGCTTTTGTTGTCACCTCTATTTTCCTTTAAGAAAAGGCTTTTGACTTTCTGATTTTCACCACACATCAATCACCCTAAACGTGAAGAACTAATGAAACTTCATTCCCCCTATTACCAATAGAGGTTGCTAACCGTTTAATCACACAAGCCCTATTCAATGAATCGTCTCCTACATCTATGCTAGAATGATTAAACTTACTTTGTCCGTCCTGGAACACACATCTCAATACTAAAGGAGTTACTTAATGAAAAAGACAATACTACTTATTGTGGCGTTTACTGTTGGTTATTTATTCGATCTTTTGAATATACCAGCAGGATGGCTATTAGGAGCCATGCTCATTGGTGCATTTTATCGATTATTCATTGATGACATATCCTATCCCAATCTTCTTTTCGATCTCGCATTAGCGATTATCGGTATAAGTATTAGCCTTACGATTAGAGTAGAAATGTTTAAAGAGGTTGCTAGTTACATACTACCGCTCTTTGTCTCAATCATTACCCTATTATTTGTCAGTTGGCTGCTGGGGAAAATCTTAGCCAAGTACTCAAATCTTGATGCTAAAACCGCTCTATTTTGCTGTTTACCTGCCGGAGCTTCTGTAATGATGGCGCTAAGTCGTGAGTATAAGGCCAATCTTGGCATGGTTGCGGCCTTTCAAACGGTGCGTATTATGATGCTTGTCTCAACAATACCGATTGTTGCTGGATTCATGACTTCTTTTATCCCAACAGATGAAGTTCAGGGGAAAGCAGTCAAAACCGCCTCATTAGTAGACATGCCAGGCTGGCTCGCTGTAGTCTTTTACCTTCTTCTGATCGGAATCACATTGATGTTAGCCAAGAAATGGAGAATTCCAATTGCTCCATTTCTCTATGCGATCATTGTTGGATTTCTTTTCCACACATTCCTTCAGCCACTCCCTGCAGTCCCAAATCTTGGGGTCGGAATAGGAATGGCCATGTTAGGTGTCATTATCGGTACACGTTTTGACAGAAATTCACTTTCTGAAATCAAAAACATTGGATGGACAAGCGCAGGGATTTTACTAGCGTTCTTCTTCTTAACTTTTGTAGTAACATTTGTGTTTTACCTTATGACTCCACTTGATTTCATCACTAGCCTGTTAGCCATTGTTCCAGCAGGCGCACCGCAGATGTCTTCAGTTGCGTCATCTCTTCAGCTGGATGCAAGTATTGTCGCTGCCATGCAGGTCATTCGCTTACTTGTTCTCGTTTTAACCATCCCGATGCTTGTTCCTTTTCTTGTGAATCGGGGGTGAATCGGGGGGACGGTTCTCACGATTCATCCTCCCCAAAATAAAAAGGTTCCGTTCATCAAGATTGATGAATGGAACCTTTTTAAAATCATTTGTATATTCCCAGCGAATAAGCTATGAAGATAAACAACCCCAGTGCCTCTAGGTTATTCCATTATTTCTTTTCTTCTAAAAAGTTACGCATATACTGGTTAACTACTTGTGGTTTCTCATGATGAGGAGCATGACTGACCCCTTCCATTCGGTGAATCGTAAGGTCATGAACGTAGTCTTCTAATCCGTCTAGATTACTGTTTTCAAAAGCTGGATCCGCATCCCCCCAGATGATTAGCGTGGGTGATTCAAACATGTGATACGGAAGTTCCAGCGGTTTTTGCACATGCTCTTCGAACGGATAGAAAGAAATAGCCCGGTAATAGTGAAGCATGGACTTCATCGCCTCCGGCTGTGTCCACGCCTCTATGTACTTTTCTTCATCTTCTTCGGTCAAATACCCCTTTTTCTTCCCCGGAATTGTCATCATCTTTCTTAATCGCTCCGCGTTATTTTCAAGTAGAGCTTCATGAGAATCGGGCCGCTGAAAGTATCCCATATAACTACTCGCTTCTCGCTGCCCTGGGTTCTCTCCTAGCTCTCGTCTGAATGTATACGGGTGAGGTGCATCGAACATGATCAACTGCTTCACAAATTCAGGTGCAGTGTAAGCTAACGTCCATGCGACCGCTCCGCCCCAGTCGTGGGCGACTAATACGCAATCCTTCTCCCCAAACGCTTCAATCAACTGTTTGACATCCTCAACTAGAATGGACATATCGTAGGAAGAAACACCTTCAGGTTTGTCAGATACGTTGTACCCTCTCATATCAACAGCAACAACACGATAATCCTTCGAAAACTCTTCCATCTGATGATGCCAGTTGTACCAGTAATAAGGGAACCCATGGAGAAACAGCATCAGCTCGCCTTCCCCTTCTGTCACGTAGTGAAGGTTGACACTATTCACTTTCACAAAGCCATCTTTCATCATTTCATCCACCCTTTCTTATAAAGACTTCTAACATCGAGACACTTTACTCCTCTTCCATTTCATCCGCAATTAGGAGATCATGCTTTCTGGAAAAACAGGAAATATAACCTAATAGTGTGTGAAGAAAATGTGATAAAATTACTACTTTATAGAAGGAGCTTCCGTTCTCTTTCTCTGTTTCTACATTACTTCCTATATATTCTATTTTAGACCCCTCTCAAGCTTTAAGTTGAGGTATAATAATCAACAAAGATCTGAAGGAGGAGATGGTTATGTTTTGTCCAAAGTGCGGGACGAAAAACATAGAAAATGCTCGGTTTTGCAGCCAGTGTGGTCACTCTTACACGAGGTATCAGCAGAGAAATAAATGGTGGTTGACCGGTATCATCCTTACCTTTTTATTAATGAGCGGTGTCTTTATTTACGCTTTCGTTCTTGATAAAGAACGAAATAGCGAAACGACAGTAGAAGAGACAATTCAAACGCCAGTCGAAAAAATCTCTGATTCTACGAAGCTAGAGGAAGAAGCAAAAGATAAGAAAGAAGCGAATGCAAGCACATCACCAAACGTTGCCAAGGAAAATAGCACGCCAGAACAGAAAGCTCCTTCACCTCAAACATCTACAGAAAAAGATAAGAAAGAAATCATACGTGAAGCGCAAACAAAAGTATATACCATTTTAACGGAGGATAGTCTTGGATCTGGTTTCCTGTTTCAGGATAACGGCACAGTTGTGACCAATGCTCATGTAGTGGCAGGCTATATTGATGTCATCTTGCGCGACCAGGACGGACGAGAAATGAATGGCAAGGTGATCGGCATCTCAAATCAGTATGATGTCGCTCTAATTAAGGTACAGAATCTAAAAGGGACTTCTCCTTTAGAGATAGAAATGAAAGAATCAGAAGTTGGAACAGAAGTAATCGCACTTGGTAGCCCTCAAGGATTAGAAAA
Organism: Guptibacillus hwajinpoensis; assembly: GCF_020524165.1. Taxonomy (GTDB): domain Bacteria; phylum Bacillota; class Bacilli; order Bacillales; family Guptibacillaceae; genus Guptibacillus; species Guptibacillus hwajinpoensis_D. The sequence continues at coordinate 387,769 of NZ_JAIVKU010000003.1, read as the reverse complement.
CACAGCATCAATCGGATATCTCACCGGTCTTGACCGTTCATTTGAATCCGAGTTTCAATACGAAAACGTCTATCAAATCGATGCCCAAGTTTCACCCGGAAGCAGCGGAGGGCCATTGTTAGATGGAAAGACAGGAAAAGTGATCGGCATTAACTCTGCCCTGTTAACGAGCGATGAATCCATCGCCTTCTCTATCCCAATGTACACCATGACGAAATTATTAACGAACTGGTCGCAGTCTCCAATGGATGAAAATGAAGTTGCCAGCACCTTTAACTTCTATAATGAAGCCTCAGCGTATGATGAATATGCAGAAGAGGAAGAAGACACGTACGATGTTCCATATGATGAAGCAAGCCTTGCTAACTTTATTATCAATTTTAGAGGGAATTATGAAACGGCATTGCGAAATGAAGACTTTGGTTATATTGAAGACCAGCTATTGTATGACAGTCAGGCCTATTATGAAATGGCTAACTACCTAGACGAGATCAGCGGTCAGGGAATGGTCTTTCAATTCACACTAAATGATGTAACCAATATTGACATGCAGGATGAGCAAGCTATCGTTAGCACCTACGAGGTTTTTGATTTTATGAACGCGGCTGGGGAGTGGAGCGTGTACGAGCGGATCAAAGACTATTATGTCGTGACAGATGAATATGGAGATTATAAGATTAAACATATAGAAATTTATCAGTAACTATAGAAAAGATGTTCTCTCGGTGAACCAACTTTTTCTATTGTAGTAACCGTTTTAGTTATTAATGCGCAGAAACCGATCAAACGAACTCAATAAAAGTTCGTTTGATCGGTTTTATTATTCACACGCACCTTATCCCGCATTTCTAACACTTTTGAATCCCTCTCCAGAAAATACGCCAGGCATTTTGGAGTCGCTGCTCATGCTCTACTTCAGAATAATAAAAGAGCTGTTCAAACGTGCCATCAAGTAAACATATATAAGCATCGATTACCTCATCAGGATCGGCTTGAATATCTCCTCTGCTTTTCCCCTCTTTCACCATTTCCATTAATACGTTCGTTAACGCTTCCTCTGATTGAATAAACTGTTCATTAAATGTGTCTTTCAGAACTAATGGCGGAAAAAGCATGAACCTCTTAAACAGAAGGCCCAGATCTTCATTTTCAAGATAAATTGTATGGTCTTTCAATAAGCTATATAACTGCATTTCCGTTGACATATCATGATACTGTCGAACTTGCATTTCTAGAAAATCGCGATAATCTCGATTTACTTTTTGAAGAATCGCGAAGAAAAGATCTTCTTTACTGGCGAAATGAGCATATAATGAGGGTTTTTTAATACCAACACATTTCGCAATTTTGCTTAATGATGTCCCTTCAAAACCTTTTCTCGCAAATAATGGAAGAGCTGCTCGTTCGATTCGTTCACTCATAGGCAACTTAGTAGATGACACCCTTGTCACTCCTAACATATCTTAGGCTTATCCGTTCTTATACTTTAGCTCATTATTTATTTTGTTAAATATTTTCTTAACGTTTCCAACAAACTTAAATGCTATCATTTACGCATTGATCTGTCAAAAAGCTCCCCAACCCCTTCTATATTTTACATATAAAGAAAGAGTAATATCCAACTAATCATTAAAAAAACAGCTTAAAAGGTCACGGAATATATGAGTGTACCTCTTCTGCATATTCATGTTTCTATTAAAAGAATAAAAGAATGATCCCCCTCCAATTATTCCAAGCGTATTTGACAAGGAAATCTAATCATGTAATATTTATTATTAAATACGTTAAGAAAATATTTAACACAATTAATTTTCGTGAAAGGGGTACAAGAATTTGAATGTAGCTAATGATTATATCCAGGAGCAACTCCCTTAAGTTAACCTACAAAAAATGAACGCTGATCGTAACGAGTAAGCGAAGAGCGGAACAATTGGCAACCACGTAAAAAAACACGTTGAGAAGCTGATTCTTTATGTAAAAAATCAAAACATTGGACGTACCCCAACTAGGATACGTTTAAAAAAAGTTTGAACTTAAAAATTTTCTAGAGGTGAAGGTATTTGAGTGAAGGAAAAGGTAAATTATTAAAAATAGGTACATTTGTAGCAGCTATTTTAGTCATGTTTATTTATTTAGGAACGACCAATTCGAATGTGAACTGGGGCTCCTTTATTGCAATGTTAGTATTCTACGCAATTATCTATTATATTGGAGCGTTTATGGCAAGTGGTAAATCTGAATCTGCATCAGATATGATGGTAGCGAAACGCTCTTTACCATTGTGGATCTCGATGTTTACAATGGCTGCCACATGGGTTGGTGGCGGTTACATATCTGGTACCGCAGAATCAACCTATTCACTTGGACTAGTGTGGGCACAGGCTCCATGGGGGTATGCGCTAAGTTTAATCGTTGGTGGTATCTTCTATGCGAGAAAAATGCGTCGCTATGAATTTATGACCATGATTGACCCACTTGAACAACGATTCGGAAAGAAAGTTGCTGGTGTCTTATACATTCCCGCTCTATTAGGAGAAGTCTTTTGGAGTGGTGCCATCTTAACAGCTTTAGGAACAACTTTCGGAACAATTCTAGGATTGGATTTTCAAACTTCTATTATTCTATCAGCCATTATTGCAGTGGCGTACACTGTCGTAGGAGGCATGTGGTCCGTTGCATTTACTGATGTCTTTCAAATGCTCGCAGTTATGATCGGACTGTTCTTAGTGCTTCCTTATGCTCTATCAGAAGTAGGCGGTTTAAGTTCGGTTTGGAATCACTATCAATCCGATATGGGAAGCTATGCAAGTCTGTTCCCTCCATTAGATGGGTGGAAAGATCCTGAATGGGGAAACTATTATTGGAACTGGTGGGATTTTGCCTTACTACTCATTTTCGGTGGAATTCCGTGGCAGGTTTATTTCCAACGTGTTCTTTCCGCGAAATCGGAAAACACAGCTATGTGGCTTTCAATTATCGCTGGATTTATCTGTATTATTGCAGCCATCCCAGCCGTTATTATTGGAGCGATCGGATTAGATACAGATTGGGCAAGTCTAGGTGTAAATGCTCCTGATAACCCATCTATGATTCTCCCATATGTCTTGCAATATTTAACGCCTGGAGTGATTGGAGCGATTGGACTTGGCGCTCTCGCAGCTGCCGTCATGTCATCAATGGATTCTTCCATTCTATCAGCATCTTCCATGGCAGCATGGAATGTGTATCGACCACTGTTCAAGCCAGATGCATCAAGTGATCAACTTAAGAAAATGATTAAGCGCTCGATCATTCTGGTTGGTATTGCTGCCACGATTATTGCATTGAATGTTCAAAGCGTCTATGCATTATGGTATCTAGCAGCGGATCTGGTTTATGTCATTCTATTTCCACAATTAACAACCGCTCTATTCTTTAAAGATGCGAATAAATATGGTTCAATTGCAGGATTAATCGTTTCTTTCATCCTTCGAATAGGTGGAGGAGAACCCATCATTGGGCTTCCAGTTTTCCTCCCTTATCCTATGATTGAAGATGGCATTGTCCTGTTCCCGTTCCGAACACTCGCAATGGTAGCAGGTTTGGTAACCATTATCGTAGTGTCGAAAGCGACCAAGAAGATGTGTCCACCTAAACCACTATTGATGCCAGCTGAAAGAGAAAATGGTAATGAAAAGATTGCCTCGTAGATAAATCAATACGAATGAAAACGGCCTCCTTCATCGATATCGATGAAGGAGGCCGTTTGTTATTTGTTAGTATTCTTATTGTATTCTAATGTACAAGAAAGGTGAATCTAAAAAACAATGTTCTTACACCCTACTCAAAGCCTCTTATGGGGGCATGAGACTTCTTTAATTCTATTCAAGGAAAAGACCCCTTCTCACCTCGTTTAATCCCTCAGAATCGGTACTGAAGGCAGTTGAGTTACTACAGGGACTTTCTTCTCTTCTCAATCTCGTTAAATGCTTCACCTAACATAAAAATATAGCCGGTTTTATACAACCCTGTGCTTCTTGCAATCTAAATTGAATCACCCTCATATCTAACTTCCTCATTAAATCGAACTTACTATCATTTAATCCAATAAAACCAAACTAATTAGCCTATCCAAGGGGAATTAAGGGACTTTTAAAAACCAATGGATCGAATTCTAAGGTCGATGATCTGTCATTTAAGACATCAAAAAAACATTCGATGTCTGACGACAACGAATGCTTACCATCCACTTTTAAAACCACGTAACCTATCAAGGAGCACTGTAGTCCTTGATAGAAAGTAAAAAAGAGAAGGCGCCCTTTCACTCATACCTCATGTTGAAAGGACGCCTTCTCATAAAAGCTTTATTTTGTTACTGTACCAGCATCTGCTGGATGAACGCCATGACGATAGAAGTCAGCATCAATTGGATCCAGTGGTTTACGACCAAGGATTAGATCGGCTGCCTTTTCCGCTAACATCAAGACAGGGGCATGAATATTGCCGTTCGTTACGTAAGGCATAGCAGAAGCATCTACCACACGTACATTATCTAGACCATGAACCTTCATCGTTTTCGGATCTACAACCGCCATTGGATCAGATGCTGGTCCCATTTTCGCCGTACAAGACGGGTGAAGGGCAGTTTCAGCATCGTTTCTTACCCATTCCAAAATCTCTTCGTCTGTTTGAACAGAAGGACCTGGAGAGATTTCTCCTGAGTTATAAGGTTTCATCGCTGGTTGCTTCATGATTTCACGAGAAACTCTTACTGCTTCAACCCACTCGCGCTTGTCCTGTTCAGTAGAAAGATAGTTGTATACCATGCTTGGGTGCTCTTTCGGATCTGTCGAACGGATTTTTAATGATCCGCGAGCGTCAGAGTACATTGGTCCAACGTGAACCTGGAATCCGTGAGCTGTATCTGCCTTTTGGCCATCGTAACGAACTGCAACCGGAAGGAAGTGGAACATCAAGTTCGGATATTTAACATCCTCATTGGAACGAACGAAACCTCCGCCTTCGAAATGATTCGTCGCTGCCGGACCCGTTCTTCCAAGCATCCACTGCAAACCAATCCATGGCATACGCGCTTTATTCAAGTTAGGCTGTTCAGAAACAGGCTGCGGACAAGCGTGTTGGATATAGACTTCAAGGTGGTCCTGAAGGTTTTCTCCTACACCTGGAAGGTCAACAACTGGTTTAATCCCTAGAGAGCGAAGATGTTTCGCATCTCCTACACCTGACAGTTGAAGAAGCTGCGGCGTATTGATTGCCCCACCTGAAAGGATCACTTCCCCAGCTTGAACTTGATGCATTTGTCCATTTTGTGAATAGGTCAACCCCTTAGCGCGAGTCCCATCAAAATCGATACTAGCAACGAAAGCACGTGTCTTTACCGTTAAGTTCTCGCGTTTCATAGCCGGGTGTAAATAAGCACGAGATGCAGACAAACGCTGTCCTTTGTATACATGCTTATCAAACGGACCAAACCCTTCCTGGCGGAAACCGTTCACGTCAGGAGTACGTGAATAACCAGCCTCTACACCAGCATTAAAGAATGCCTGGAATAAAGGATTTTTCGCTGGTCCACGCTCCAATTTGATCGGACCATCGTGGCCGCGAAGATCATCATCTGGTGATCCTAATGCATTCTCTAAACGCTTGAAGTACGGAAGGCAATGAGCGAAATTCCACGTTTCCATCCCATCATCTGCTCCCCAGCGTTCGTAGTCCAACGGGTTTCCTCGTTGATAAATCATACCGTTAATTGAACTTGAACCACCGAGTAGCTTTCCTCGCGCATGCTTAATACGACGCTCATTCATGTATGGCTCAGGATCAGATTCATATTTCCAATCGTAAAGGCTCTTTCCTGCTGGAAACGGCAGAGCTGCCGGCATTTGAATCAAAAGATCCCATGAATAATCTTTTCGTCCTGCTTCTAATACTAAGACACTTTTTGTGCCATCTGCGCTTAGACGGTCGCCGAGTACAGAACCTGCACTACCGCCGCCAACTATGACAATATCGTACTTTTCCATATTGTTGTATTCCTCCTTGAAGTTGAAATAGGGAATTTACCTGTAAGTCTCATCCCCCATTTTTCTAAAAGATCATTTTTTCTTCCTATATATAGCTCGAGTTTGAACTCTTAAGGGAGAATTAAATCCCCCATTATTGTGATTCAGTAAGTACGGATGAACGATTCGATTAGAACCAATTAATCGGTTCAGGTTTAAGGTTTTGGAAGATATGCTTCGTTTCGGTGTATTCTTCTAAACCTGATTTACCAAGCTCACGGCCGATCCCAGACTGCTTAAATCCACCCCAAGGGGCATGCGGGAAATAAAGGTTGAAATCATTAATCCAAACCGTACCCATGCGCATTTTCGCTGCACAGCGTTCTGCTTTCGCAATATCTTTTGTCCACACACCGCCAGCAAGTCCGTAGATTGAGTCATTTGCAAGCTTAATCGCTTCTCCTTCAGACTGGAATTTCTCAACGGTAATAATTGGACCGAATGCTTCATCTTGAACAATGCTCATATCTGTAGTGCAGTCTGTGAAAATCGTTGGCAAGTAGAAGAACCCTTGCTGTAGTTCTGGATCTTCTGGACGTTTCCCACCAACAGCTACAGTAGCGCCTTCCTTTATTCCTGCTTCAACATACTTTTCTACTTTCGCAAGATGCTCAGCAGAAATAAGTGGACCCATTTGAGTCTCTTCATCAAATCCGCTTCCAAGTTTGAATTTCTTCACGCGCTCGACAAGTGCCTCAACGAATTTATCGTGAATGCTTTCTTCTACAATCAGGCGTGTCCCAGCGGAACAAATTTGTCCTGCATGGAAGAATACTCCGTTTAACGCTTGATCAACGGCGATATCAAAATCAGCATCCTCAAAAATGACATTCGGGTTTTTACCACCAAGCTCTAGTGCAAGGTTTTTCACATTCACGCTTGCTGCTTGCATGATTTTCTTCCCTGTCGCAATGCCGCCTGTGAATGAAATAAGATCAACATCCGTGTTATTTGATAGCTCTGCGCCAACTGTGTCTCCAGCACCAAGAACAAGATTAGCTACGCCAGCAGGTACTCCCGCCTCTTCCATTAATTCAAATACTTTGATATGAGTAAGCGGCGTAATTTCACTTGGCTTAATAATCAACGTATTTCCTGTTGCAAGTGCTGGAGCAAGCTTCCAGGATGCTTGAAGTAAAGGATAGTTCCATGGCGTAATCTGCCCACAAACACCGACTGGTTCATGAACGACTTTACTGATTGAATTTGCTACTGGAGCATCGATTAGCTCTCCACCATCTTTATCTGCGAGTTCTGCAAAATAACGGAACACGCCTGCGATATCATCCATGTCTCCACGACTTTCTTCGACTGTTTTACCAGTATCCAATGATTCAAGATGAGCAAGTTCTTCTTTATCTCGCTCAATTAATTCAGCAATCTTTCTTACGATTGCTCCTCGCTCAGTTGCTGGTGTAAATGCCCACTCGCCATGATCAAATGCTTCTCTTGCAGCCGCGATTGCTGCTTTCGCATCTGATTCGTCACCCTCTGGGACAGTCGCAATGATTTCCTGATTATATGGGTTAATAATCGTACGCATACGTCCCGAGTTCGCGCCAACCCATTTACCGTTAATGTATTGTTGTAGTTTAAGATCCAAATTGATCAACTCCAATGCCGAATTGAATTAAGTTTATTAAGAATTTATTTAACACATTTAACGTTAACACGTCCGTTTCAGACTGTCAAAACAAATTCACAAGGAAATTTTAGAAAGGATTAAGATCTTCCTAAATGGTTATACCTATTAATGTAGTGATGATTTAGGAAGCTTAAAATAGGAATCTTATATTTGACATTTCATCTGAACAAGTTAACATTAAGTTCGTAAAGAAAATTTGATAAATACTTAACACGATTTACTTTATATCGAAGGAGCGACCTAATGAGTGAATCTAATGAAAGACCCAGAATGAAGATTGAAGAAGCCAAAGATAAAGTGATTGGTGCCATCGCGGAGACAATGGATTTATACGGCGTAACACCTGCTGCCGCTAATTTATACGCGACGATGTACTTTAAAGACCAAATGACTCTTGATGAAATGCGCACGGAACTCGGGATGAGTAAACCAAGCATGAGTACGAGCGTCCGTAAGCTTCAAGAAATCGAGATGGTGAAAAAGACATTTACACGAGGCTCTAGGAAACATACTTACGTAGCTGAGAAAAATTTCTTTCGCTCCTTTATGGCGTTTTATTGCCAAATGTGGGAACGTGAAGTGAAAATGAATTTGGAAGCCATTGAGGAAGCACAAGAAGATTTTATAGACGTGATTAAAGATTCCACCAGTACTCCAGAAATTGTAGCAACCGCAAAGAAGCACTATGATCAATTAGAAGAATCAAAAAAATATTATCACTGGTTGGATGACTTAGTTGAAAGCATAAGAAGTGGTAAGATCTTCGAATTCTTGCCGAAAGATCAAGAGGATTAAGTACAAAAGTGAACAGGTAGTTGATCGCTAAGCTACGATCAACTACCTGTGTTATTTTGGAGACACACTTACATAAAAAGTAGGCTTTGTGTTGCGCTTTAGTTAAAAAAATTCTTAATACATTAAACTTTCAAGTTGGGGAAATGAATCATTTACATACAGGAGGAATGCAACGAGATGATACAGGGTAAAAAAGGACTTAGTGTAATAGTAGCCATCCTAATGATCGCGGTACTGACCGCTTGCGGAAATAGTGCCGAATCGGGTTCAGAATCAGAGGAAAAAGATAAAACCATATCAATAGGTCAAATTAACTGGGCTGAGAATATCGCCGTCACAAATATGTGGAAAGTGATTTTAGAAGATAACGGATATGACGTAGAATTTAACTACTTGAACATGGGTTCTACCATGACGGCGTTAGATAGCGGCGATTTAGATGCTAGTTTAGAAGTATGGTTACCCGTTCAGGATGCGAATTATTTGGAAAAATATCAGGATACGGTCAACTTTTCAGAAGCTACCTGGTTTGACGATGCAAAAGTCGGCCTTGTGGTTCCAACCTATTTAGAAGACATTAATAGCGTGAAAGACTTAAATAAAAATAAAGAACTGTTTCATAGTGAAATTGTTGGATTTGATCCTGGCGCAGGTACGATGGAAGTGACGGAACAACTAATTGAGGACTATGATCTCGATTTTGAACTGGTCCCAAGCTCGGAATCTGCTATGTTAGCTGAAATTAAAAAAGCAGTTAAAAATAAAGAACCAATCGTGGCACCGCTTTGGAGCCCACACTGGGTATTCTCAAAATATGATTTAAAGTTCCTTGAAGACCCGAAAAACACATTCGGTGGCGTGGAAAAAATCCACCACGCGACAAGACAAGGATTTGACGAAGACTATCCAGAGGTAAGCGAGTGGTTTAAAAACTGGAAGATGAATGATCAACAAATCGGTGAGCTGATTGACTACGTAGAAAGTAGCGAGGAGCCTGCTGATGGAGCAGCAAAATGGGTTGAAGAGAATCAAGATTTGATTGATGAATGGGTGAAATAAAGACTTAAATCGAAGAAGCTGGTATCTCATTTTATTGGGTACCAGCTTCTTTTGTTTTCAGAGATCGTCTTAGGAGATTTACTTTTATGAATGAGAAGCGTGAGAATCATCGATACGGTTATCACCATTCCTCCCTATTCATTTTTTAATTTATTCAACCTCTCTATAGATTGTAAGATCTTTCAAAGATAAAAGATTACCTAACTAATTCTTCGGGTAGTGAGTACTATTGAAAGACAATCAAAGGAGGCTGAAGGTATGAATAACAAAATTATAGGTGGCGTTTTTTCTAATGTAGGAAGTGCCGAACAAGCCATAACAGAATTGCAGCATCATGGCTATGGTTCCAACGACATATCCGTTTTTGCTAAAGATAAAAGTAAAGTACATGTCTTAGAAGAAGAAATGGAAACATCCGTCACATCCAATAAAGGTGGGCGTGGAAAAAACGCTGGAAAAGGAGCTGGATTAGGAGCTTTATCTGGAGGAGCCTTAGGTGGAATTGGCGGTTTAATTGCAGGTTTAGGTCTTCTCGCGATCCCCGGCATCGGACCACTTGCAGCAGCAGGTCCAATCGCCGCTGCCCTTACTGGTGCAGGAGTAGGTGCTGGTGGTGGTGGAATCGTCGGAGCGCTTGTAGGTGCTGGAATACCTGAAAGAGACGCAGCACAGTATGAAAACCATTTGAAGGATGGAAAAATAATCGTAATCGTAGAAGCTTCAGACAAATTACAAGATAAGGTTTATCGCACCTTCCTATCGAATAAAACCGAAAACAAATCCATGTATCCTGATCATTATCAACATCATGATCATGAGAATGATCATTACCAAAATCATAATCATGAGAATGATCATTATCAAAACCATAATCACGAGAATGATCATTATCAAAATCATGATCACGAGAATAATCACACTTCACACTACAGCACTACTACAAACAATCATGATGAAAAAACAACTCCACTAAAAGATAATACGCACTATGAAGATTCAAATGCTAACTTTACCAATAGAACAAATGGAACGCGCACAAGAACCTCTGAGAGACATCACTCTTCTCGCACCCGTGACTAACGCTCTTAAGTTAATACTTGCAAGTGCAAAGGAACTTCTCTATACAGAGAAGTTCCTTGTTTGGTTCAATATATTTCACTTTTTTAGTTATCATTTAGCATCTTTTGAACGGTTATCAATACTCGGTCAATATCTTCTTTAGTAATGCCATTGTTCGTTACAAATCTAATAATATTTGGACCGAATGGGCCTGCTAAAATAGAATTTTCTTTTAACTGATCTATGAAGTGCTCCGTGGTTTTGTTAGATTTCGTAATATCTACTAAAATAATATTTGTTTCTACTTTATTTCTAACGTCTAATCCATCAATATTTTGAAACCCTTCAGCTAGGTGCTTTGCGTTTTCATGATCTTTCTCAAGTCGTTTGACGTTTTCTTCAAGTGCAATGATCCCAGGTGCAGCAAGTACCCCCACCTGCCTAAGTCCACCGCCTAACCGTTTACGCCACTTTCGCGCTTGAGAAATAAAATCAGAAGAACCTGCAATCATTGATCCCACCGGTGCGCCTAACCCTTTCGATAAGCAAAATTGAACGGAGTCTGTATACTTCGCAAATTCTTTCACTGACGTTTGAGAGGCTACAGCAGCATTAAATAATCGTGCACCATCTAAATGAACAGGGATACCGTGTTTTTTCGATATGTGATAGATTAACTCCATATTTTCAAGGGGAACAACAGCTCCGCCTGCTTTATTGTGAGTGTTTTCTATACAGATTAGTCCTGTTTCTGGCTGATGGATATCATCGCCTCGGATGGCAGCTTCTACATCACTCGGTTTCATAGCACCATTCACACCATCTAAGGTTTTTATTTGAACACCTGCAAAAGCGGACAATGCTGCAGCTTCGTAAAGAAAGATATGAGCTTCGGCTTCCATGATCACTTCTTGGCCAGGCTTACAGTGTACTAATCCAGCAATTTGATTTCCCTGGGTACCACTCGTTACAAATAAGGCATCTTCTTTTCCAAGAATATGGGCAGCGAGTTCTTCAAGCTTATTTACAGTGGGATCTTCTCCATAAACATCATCCCCTACTTCAGCCTCGTACATCGCTTTCCTCATCTTTTCACTTGGTTTTGTTACCGTATCACTCCGTAAATCTATCACAATTCGTCCTCCCTTTATCGGTTAAAAAAATCAAATAAGTACAATCAAAAAAAAATTACTGGGTAATTGAATCAAGTTACGAAAACTTCCATCAACACAGCTTGGTTTCATATGCAAATATGTAAGGAAGCCACCTTAAGACAAGGTGACTTTTCTCTTTTTATTCTAACTCTATGAGTAGCGCATTTCCAGATTCACTTACTTTAATAATAGCAGTTGTTATCCCCTCGAATGAATCACCTGCCCCTTCAGGAATAAAGAAACTCTCTATGCCATATTGGACATCATGATCAGAATAGGTGGTGCCATTCATCACGATATCATCATCAGAAGGTTCGTATGATTTATTCCATTTACCTTCGATTTTGTAATACCCTCCATACTCATACAATCCCTCCGAAGTAGGCGTGAGGACAACTTTTATCTTCTTATTAGATGGAAGTACGGTCCCAGGCAACGTTGAGATATCATAGCGAAGCGTCACATAATCCCCTTGTAACATCGAGCGAGGATCAACAGGCGCAAGAGCAAGTCGAACCTCTTTCCCAGATTGAAGCGCTACCTCATTTTTCACGCCATTATAGGCGATGAACGAAACCATTAGAATGACAACCAACCAGATTAATTTCCATCTACCTGCAACGAAAGTAGGTTCTTCAACAGCTGTTTCTTTGTACTTTCGTGATACCATTCTTGTAATTCCTAATACAAGAAGACCCGCAACCAACAGCGTAATCGATTTGTGAACGAGTGACCATGCGATGTCATAGTATTTGTAGAACAGAAACGCATACCATAAAATGAGTCCTACCCAGTATCGAAATGGATTAGACTGCCATGGTTTGTAAAAGACGAGAAGCGTGGATAGAAGAAGAAACACACTATTTAAGAGCCAATATAACCACTCGCCTTCAAAGAAGAACGTTAAGATAAACAGTGGCACGATACTATAGACAAGTGCGTTGCGATTGAACCAGTCGTCACGTCCAAGAATATGAATCAACCCATTACCGAAAACAAGAACGAGCAACAACAGCGGTTCATGAGAATCTATCGCAAGTAGTGATTCTTCAACTTCAAATAAAAATAAGAGAAGTACTCCGTTTGCAAGTAGATAGGCATACGAACCAACCCATGCGTTCGTAGTGAGTTTTAGTACGACTCCGATCATACAGAAAGAGATGAGCATCACAACGACCGTTTTAGGCTGCAAACCATTGGAAAATGCGTCTATCAGGTTAGCTGATGATAGGATTGATAATCCAGACAGCAGGAGTATCGTTGATAAAAAAGGGATTTTCTCTTTTAGTGCGAGACCTGGTAGTAACAATAGAAAAAGAGATGAAAACACAAAGGGAAGGGCATGATCCCAGCTGAAGATGAGAAACATGATTCCTGAAAAGGCTGAGATTAACATTACTGTACTGACTACCGTTACCACAAAAAGTAAGGATGATTTAAACACGCGCTTCCAAGCTTCTGAACCCTTTTCACTTCGTTCTAATCTAGGAAGATACTTAATCGTTAGAAATACAATGACTCCTACAACAATTAATAAGAAAAACGGCATAAGATCACCAAATGCATCGCCCAACACGGCTACCATTTTCCCGAATAGGAAAAACCCTAGTGCAATTCCTGCTAAGATAAACAGTTCCTTTTCTTCCCGATGTTTCCAAAGGAATACGCTGATCAATCCGTATCCGACATAAAGCCACCCTATTAACGTACTGTATTCCCAGTAACCAAAACTTGAAGCGATAAAGACCAGATGAATCAAACAAAAGCTGCCAAACATAATCCAATTTGAACGGAGCCATGAGGAGCGTGAAAGAAAAAACCACGCATGGGTAAAAAGTAAATAGATGAATATTAGGATCAGTGCGGTACCAGCCTTCCAATCTGGAAAGTAAGATGACGGAAACACATAGAAATAAAAGGCGAGCTGACTTAATAAAAAACCTAATACATAAAACGCTTTATATCCCGTAAGAGCACCAAAAATGATAGCTGGAACCAGCCAGATGAGATAAAGGAAATACGAATCCGCGTGTGAATTATACGTTTGACCAATAAGTGCCACGCTAACCCCAAACGCAATCGTTCCAATCAGCCAGAGCCATCTTTCTAGAAATCGGTGTGAATGTTGGAAACGGCTAAGGAGTGTTGCTCCGACAAAGAACAGCAACATCAGTCCAATCGCTAGACTGATCTTTTCAATCCGCTCGATTCCTTGCCAATTCGATGCGAAGAAATAGAGTACGCTACTGATCAGCAGTGATAAACCAAGTAAATAGCCTGTATGAATACGCTTTAAATTCATAGCTTCTCCCCCCTTTATCTTCCGGTGCGACATTAAGATCATGTTCGTTAGAGTATATGTTATCTATTTTGTTACTAACTCAAGTATACTAAAAATTTCCGGGTAGTTAACGGGAGAATCAGCGGGACGGTTCTGGTGATTCACTGAAGCCCAGCGGATTGTTGTGGAAGTATTACTCAAGCCTTCCCCTTGGTTTAATGGTTTTCTGAAATCATCCATATTTAAAACCCTCTTGCTACCCGCAAGAGGGTTTCCGTCACTTTCATTTGCTTGTTCACTGATCCGTGATCTATCAATTAGTAAAGTGTACCGTATCTTTTAAATCGTTGCCTTCTTCTAATGATTTACTGCTTGTCACCTTTTTCACAAACTCTTTAACCGTCTTAACATTCACTCCTGACTCCCAATACTCAGCGATTTCCGGAGTCACTTTAACCAATACAACATCCGGATCATCGGCAGAAGTATTTAGCAGTTTTTCAACAACCTTATTCATGTACTCTTTCTTCTTCTCGCTATCCTGTACCAATTCAGCAGTACCGCTAATCGAAACATAAGATGACCCTGCATATGCTAAGTTTACGGCAGGAGTAAGCTTGATATCCTCATATTTATCCGTATCTTTTTTGGTAATAAACCAGATCTCTTCCCGATCCAGTTCGACTTCCTGTGTTTGCATTGGACGGGACATCAGCTTGCCATCTGGAGAAATAGTAGTTAACATTGCTACTTTCTCATCTTTGATCAAATCTTTAATATTTTTAAGGGTTTTCTGATTTTCTGAATGTTGGTTTGTCATTTGTGATTCCTCCTTTGAATAGTCAGCAGTTATTGATCGCCTTCACAAAAGAATAAAGCAACCTGCCAATCTTATATATTCTCTTTTCCCGCTTAGCTTCGAAGTTACACTTTTCTCTTTTAGCACTTTGAACAAGGCACACAAAAAAAGCCCTTGTTTCCAAGGACTTCGTTACAATTAGCAATCTCCTAATTGTTCACATAGACTGTTCCATTCCCCGCTAAACCACTTACAATTTTATTAATTCATCTTTAATCGTATTGATCTGTGTCACATACTTCTCTATCTTCTTACCTAACTCTTCCCATCGCACTTCACGGTCCCGCACCATCCGCTCAACAACTTTTGGATTCGGTCCACCCGTGACGTTTCTCCTCTCAATAAACTTAGATGGGTCACAGATGTGTTGCCAGTCTTCTTCTGAAAGCTGGACAGCACCAATCCACTCATTGACTTCAGAAAGACTTACTTCATACAACTCTTTCTTTGCATCGTTTGCTTTTTTACTTACGGAACTAGATATTTGGTGAGCTCTTCGAAATGGCACATCATAATCTCTAGCGAGAACGTCAGCTAACTCAGTGATCGTAATCATATTTGTTTTGGCTTGCTCAAGAGCTCGTTCCTTGTTGAATTTCATCGTCGTCATGACAGCGGTTAAGAGCTTTGTAACACGATTCGCTTTATGAAATCCGTTATAAATATGCGGTTGTAAATCATCTTCTGTATCCACGATATCGCCATATGGAGTATTATGGATCATCTGAATAACGCTTAATCCTTCCCCTACAGAACTGCTAGCAAGAGCTCTTGAATGTTCTAGGGAAACAGGATTTCTTTTCTGTGGCATAATGCTACTTACCTGGACATAAGCATCAGAAACTTTTAGTAAACCGACTTCATTGGAGGCCATGCGGAGAAGCTCTTGAATCCACCGGCCCATGTTCGTCATCATACTAACGAGTGTAAGAGCCGTTTCAAGTAAATAGTCTGCTGTCCCAATGGCATCATAGGAATTTTCCATCACGTCATCAAACCCTAGTAGCTCGACCATTCGTTCTCGACTAATTGGAAAACCAGTGGTGGTAATAGCCGCTGCTCCCATTGGGGAACGGTTGACTGTATGATACGCCTGCCACAAGCGGTCCACGTCTCTAGATAGATTATCAGATATAGCGAGAAGATAGTGACCAAATGTTGTGGGCTGAGCAGGCTGCGTGTGCGTGTGGGCCGGCATAATCGTATGAATATGATCTTCCGCTTGACTAACTAGCGCTTGCCCTAGCTTTTTTACGTTCTCCAACAGATCAAGCAGATGATCTCGAATCACGATCCGATACATCGCTTCACCCATGTCATTTCGGCTCTTTGCGATATGCATCTTGCCTGCTAAATCATCACCAATTAACTTCGCAACTTCGGCTTCAACAAGGAAAAAGAAATCTTCGTATTCTGGGACATAGTTTAATAGTTTCTTCTCCATCTTCGCTACTTCATTAACACCGTCCAATATCTTTTTTGCTTCCTCACCAGTAATAATATTTTGTTCTTTCAGCATCGTTGTATGGGCGCGATGAATCATAAACATCGCATCAAATAAGTAATCACGCTGGTCTTTAAAAACCGGTTTAAGTAGCTCGTCTACGTAGGTTTTCCCGGGAAAAAAAGCACCATCTTCTAACTCAAAATCTTCCTTTCTCTTATTCATCGTTTCACCTCATTGTACTAGAGCGTATTTTCTGATTTCACTCCAAAGAATGGTATCATTAATGATTAAAGGCAAGATATTAATAAGAGCATAACCTAGTTTGGTTATACTCGTTACTAATTATATGTTGTTGCGGCTGAATAGCAGCTTGAACAAGGTCGGTGTCACACTATTGCTCTAATCCCGCTATCCCGAAGCCCCCGGCTCCAGAATGAGTCGAAATCATACCACCCGCTTGGATCCATCTTATGTTTTGAAAGCCGTTTTCTTTGGCAACCTCATCCATCCGCTGCTTGATCCGTTCATCTAGTCCGATGGAGTAGATAAAATAAAGCTGCTCTCGATCGATGTTGAATTCATTTAAGTAATCTCTCAAAAGTTTTTCACTCGCTCCACTCATTTTCCCGCGGTACTTCTTGGTAGACATCAGCTTTCCATCCTTCAACTCGATGCATGGCTTTATTTTCAACAGCGCTCCAATCAGTGAAGCCATATTGCTTACCCGTCCTCCCGCTTTCAGAAAATCAAGGCTACCTGGGATAAAAGCTAGTCTTGATTTAGGAACGATTGCCTCTATTTTTTCAACTAATCGCGCCGGTTCAATGCCAGGTTCTTTTTCTAAAACTTTAGCGGCATACAATACAATTGAAGCTAATCCTCCAGTAACGTTCAGAGCATCAATGAGAAATAAGTCTTCAAATTCTTTCGCAGCAATGACAGCATTTTGAAAAGAAGAAGACGCTTTTGATGTATACCCAATATGTACAATGATGCAGTCTGGGGAATTCTCTCTTATAGACGAAAAAAACGCTTGATACTCATGAGCATTTGTAGAGGTAGTAGAAGGGATTTTCTTCGTGCGTTCGTAATAGTCATAAATATCCTGGACCGGCAATGAACCGTCTAAATAATCCTTACCATCTATAATAATGTGCATGGGGACAACTTGAATATCGTACTTTTCAGCTAAATCACTCGGTAAGTCCGCACCGCTTTCAGTCGACAAAATTATCCTTCGCATTCGATTTCCCCCTTGGATGTATTTAGTTTCAGCTTCACTCTTACTACATATTGCTTTAACTATACATGAGAAAACCACATTAGCATTGTTATTAATTTTTTTGCCGTATTTTTAGGGTGAATTCCGGGGATTTGATTCCTACTGCATGTGTGAGGATCTGTGAAAAACCGCTTTTCTTGCCTACACCTCAAAACCACTATTAAATAAAAAGGATCTAATCCCCAAAATGGAATCAGACCCTTCTGTTATTCAACTATCAAGAAACGTGGGGAATGTTCGCACGAGTTTAAGCCCTTTCATGTTTTGATGATTTACTCTTCATTTCAATAGGGTATTCCAGGTCCCTCACTTAATTTCCTTCTTTATATAGAATCAAAAAACCTTCCTTACTGATTCTGGTCAATAATTTCCCCTATAATCTAATAGCTGATGGTCAATTTGTTTAATCCCTTTCTATTCTATTTTAATGTTCCGAGGTTTCCTCTACCATTGTCTACGGTTAAGGAGTAATCATCATCTCTTACTGAAGCATAAAAAATATGCTTTATATTTGAAACACCTGCTGCTTTGATTTCGTTTAATAACCACTCTTTGTCTTTATGAATGAGTTCTAAATTTTTATATTGTATTTTCCCCTCAATAACCACCGCAATAGGAAGCCCACTATAATCGACATGACACTTTAAAATCTTGGGTGTCACAGGCATGGACTCTTCTTTTGGAAGTACACTTATTTCTCCATTTGGTTCAAGAATAGCGTATTGAATATTGGTCACGTCAGCATAGCCTTTGCTTCTTATACTTGATAATAATTCTGACAAAGAAAAGCGACTTTTCTTCAGATTCCTTTTGATTAACTTGCCGTGTTTGATCAAAATCGTTGGCTCTCCAATTACAAATCGATTGAGATGTTTGTATAAACTTAATTTTGATAGTGAGATATGTATGAGAATGACGATCGCAATCCCAATGAATGCTTGAGAAACTCCCTCGACTTTAATTGCTTTAATCGCCAGTGTGACAATAAAAAATAGAGCTGTTAAATCATGTGGAGTAAATTGAGCTAAGGCGGATTTCCCCATAAATCGTATGACCACAATGGTAACTAAAAACAATATGAGTACTGTTCCAATAAACGAGAGCATATCGACACCTCTTTGTATAAACCAGTTATGAAAAAACAACTAAAAAATAGGCTTGTTATGAATCAATCCTACAGATAAATGATTCATTCGTTTCCAAACATCGTACATATCTCTCATATTGTTACCATAATATTCATCCAATATGTTCATTACCTCATTTCCAGTCGTCACTCCATCATAACTTCCCCTCCCCCTCTCGTCTTAGTCAGTTAACCATACATACTCATAAGATTTGAATAGGATAGGATGAGTGAAATTGCTAGAAGAAGGAGGAAAAATACATGGACAAACTAAGAAAACATTGCTCATCTTGTATTTGTGAAGAATTAAAAAAGCTAAAAACGAACACGCTGCTCATGCTCTTCTTTAAAAATGGAAAGGTAATCATTAGATTTGATACTGTAAAAGATGATTGTATTATAGGTAAAACTTTGGATAACTTACCTATTGTTATTGATTGTAATCATGTGACGAGTTTTATAAAAATCCCTACTGTGCAACGGACATTTGAGTTTACAGGATCAGTGATTACAATGACTGTGCCAGAAGATGCAACTACTGCAAAAATACAAGCCATTGGTGCTTCAGGTGGTGGTGGAACTTCAGCCCCAGGACTAGGCGCTTCAATCGAAGGAGACTTTCCCGTTACACCTGGTGAAACACTAAGTATATTGGTTGGCCAACAAGGAAAAACCGCTTTAAGTTCCCCTGGATTATTTAACGGAGGTGGCGGGGGCGGCAGTTTTGTTTGGCGAGGAGCAGGACCTGTCACTCCTTCAGACCTTTTGATTGCAGCAGGAGGTGGCGGGGGTGCTAGCACAGTTGAAGGACTACCAGGTGTGAACGCATCCCTTACAAGTAGTGGAACGGATGGCAACCCCGGAGGCACAGGTGGAGTAAATGGAAGAGGTGGCGAAACGAATGCGTTCTCCGGTGGCGGAGGTGCAGGAATTCTACCAAGTCCACTAGGAGACGGCGCAAGTAGTTTAGGTTCTGGCGGGCAATCGATCTTTAATGGAGGTGCAGGCGGCACAGGCTTCAATGGCTCTGACGGTGGCTTCGGCGGAGGCGGGGGCGGCGGTTTTGCTGAAGGCGGTGGTGCTGGAGGCTTTAGTGGCGGAGGTGCAGGTGGTACAGAAGATTCCATTGGTGGGGGTGGCGGAGGCGGTTCTCAAAACAATGGAACCAATCAAGTCAATATCCCCGGTATTGGTACTGGAGATGGTCAGGTGACAATTGGATTTTTTGCTATCTAATAAATGCTTATTCAGGAGACTTATTGACCATAGACAATATAAAAAAGAGCCTTTCATATGTTCATATTGAACGATGAAAGGCTCTTTCTATTATAGTGATTTTTCCCTGAATTCAGCAGTGCTAATTGCAAAAGGTGCCTGAACCTCGATAGGTTACTAATCTATCTTTTCGATGTTCAGGTACCAAATTCATGCCTGATCACATTTACCAGGGTAGCTTCGAATCCTTTATTTCTTCTGCCCAAATACCCTTTAACTCATTGATCATTTCTATTGATAAACTACCTTCGGATGCAGCTACATTCTGGTTGAATTGTTGACTATCTTTAGCTCCAGGGATAATGGTAGACACCTCTTGATAGGCAAGAATAAATTGCAGTGCTGCTTGTGCCATTGAACGATCATTTCCAAGAATACGACGAACTTGTTCGACTAACCTTCCTCTTCGTTCAATTTCTTCAGCACTCCATCTGCTTCTGATTCCGCTAAATCGACTATTTGCATCATACTTTCCTGTCAGCCAACCTGAATCAAGAGGAACCTTGGTAATCACGCCAACCCCTTGATTTTCAGCTGATTGTATCGCAGCCGCTGGTTCTTGATGAAAGAGATTAAACATAATCTCAATAATCTGACTGTCCGTTTTATTTAATAGTTCATCCATCTCTACTCCAGTATCTACCGAAGCTCCATATGCTCTGATCTTCCCTTGCTTCTTAAGTTTTTCCAGTACTTCAAACTGCGGACTGCTTCCATTAAGGGTTGAGAAAGGAGGGTTATGAAGAAGTAGACTATCAAGATAATCGGTATGTAACCTTCGTAAGCTATCTTCTACTGATCTCACCAATTTTTCAGGTTCGAAGTTTTGTTCACCATTCGAATGATGGCCACATTTACTGCTAATGACCACCTGGTCTCTTTTTCCATTAAACGCTTTCCCAAGCAGTTCTTCACTGTTCCCAGCTCCATAGTTAGGAGCAGTATCAAAGAAATTACAACCGGAATCCATCGCATTCCTCACTAAATGAATCGCTTCATCCTCTGTCATCTTTCCCCATTCTTTTTCATTACCTAGTTGCCATGCCCCAAATCCAACCTCCGAGACTTTTATTCCTGTATTTCCTAAGTTCCGTTGCTTCATGAACTATTTCCTCCTTTTCCTCATTCATACTTTTGTTGAAAGCTGAATGTTTACTATCGTTTTTAGTCGGTCTAACAGAAATGTATCGTTCCCGAGAATTTTTTCATAACATTCTAATTTTTATTTTAACAATAATTCCCTAAGTTAGGCTAATAAGGACTGTTATTGATCAAATAAGAAAAAGCCTTTCATATGTTCAATTTGAACGATGAAAGGCTCTTTCTATTATGCTAAGTTTTATCGATGGAGCATAGCGGGCTCGAACCGCTGACCCCTACACTGCCAGTCACGATTTCTTAATAGTATTGATACTGATAAAGCATAAAGAAACCCGGTATAACTGAATTTTATTAAATAGGTGTATGATTAATTATGATTATAAAAAGTAGTTGTTGACGTATTCGGTCAACAATCCGTCAACAACTCTAATTAAATATTTTTCTGCCATTATCACCTTGATAAGGTTGGGTGGAATGCCGCCCATACCTTGTCCAGTAATAACAAATACAAATAGAAGTTGAAAATCCCTAGATAATCAATTTTTTACTTAAGAGGCATTCCCTATTATTAAATACTACCTCAGATTTTATGAACATTACCCAGTCAAAATCCATTCATTAATTAACTTAAATGTTATACAGTAAGAAAAGTGTTTAACCATTTGAAATATCTTGTCATCAGCGTAGTGGCCCGCCGTAAGAGTCAATAACTTCATCCGAATCCCGACCTGAAATTTTTTTACCCATTGCAGCTTCAATAAGATCAAGAAGATGACCTGCACGTTCTCTAATAAATTCATGAAACTGGTCCTTCCTCAATAATTCAGGATCTATACAATGTGTTATTAAAGTTTTGTCCAACCGATCAGGGGAAATACCACTATTTTTTTCAATACTTTCGAGATACGAACTTGGAGCTCTGCCACCAATTGATCGATTAGTTCTAGCAGACAAAGGTGCCTTGTTAACTGAGCTATTCCATAGATTTCGCTTAAAATTTTGCTTTTGGGAGTATGATCTAGGAAATATATGATGAATATCGATAGCTAAATCGAAATAGTTTGTTATTTCTATAGGATCATCATTCATAAAATCCTTACTCCCTGACTTCATTAATAAAGCCATCAAACCCTTGTAAGCTGCACTTAACCTTGATTGCATACTAAGAAGACGAATTGGACTAAAATTTGCTTCACTTATTGTCCTGGGCAGTTCATTATCATTTTCCACCCACTTAAGAACCTCAGGCATGTCAAATGCAAAACGGCTTTCATTAGCACCACCATACAATTCACCAAATACACCAGACCAATACCATTGTGAGATTTTTCGACGAACCGGTTCTACTTCCCAATCATTTTTTAATACAGCAAAAGTAGCAGCCAATGGTATTAACTGTGTAGAATATGGAAGAGTTCTTACGTCAAAAACTTTCTCTCTAGCCAGAAAACGTTTAACTTGAATCAAACTAACTTCAATTTCTTGAGCATGTTTTTCATATTCTTCAAGAGTTAAATCCAATACGTCTTTTCGTTTACAAGATATAGCCTTATTAGATTTTTTATTTTGATAATAGCTCTTCAATAATGTCACTGCTGTTAAAAATGTAGTAGAGTCAACATCCTTGAGTACTGCATGTTCCTTTAAACGACTTTGACGCTCTTCCCAATCTTTCCTTAAATTAAAATTATCAACAGCAAAAATGGCTGTCACTAATTCAAAAACGGTTAACGTTACCCCTCCTGTATTAACCTTCTCAAAAACATGACAGACAGCTTCTTTTGGTGTTTCTTTTAATAATTCAATAACTGGGACACGATAGCTTTTAAAACGCTCGATTACTTCTGCTTCAAACTTATCAAACTCGTCTAACTTATCATCATTAGATCTAAATAATCTTTGATACTCTCTACGCCAATGATTATATCTCTTATTGTCAAATATTATTTCTAATGGAAAATATCCTTGTTTATATTCTAACTCATTTGTACTAAGATCTAATTCAATGTCACGACCAAAATTACTAGTTATCTTTCTTTCACTAGGTATTGATACTACAGCATCTCCTCTGTCAATATTTGGATTAATGACGTCTGATATTTTGAGGTAGTATACACGGTTAATGTTTTTCCCCTTGGTAGTTTTTGTTGGCACTGCTTCTCTACTAAATAACGAAAGATATAATGAGGTCATCCTTTGTTGTCCATCTAAAATTAAGTGTTCAGGCTTTACTTCTGAAGGTATATTAACACTTTGAATAGGACGGGGTTGAAATTGTACCTCTCCCCCTCCTGTTTGTAATATCATAACAGCACCAATCGGGTAAGAAACAGAGACACTAGCGATTAAAGATCGAATATGTTCATCATCCCAAACCCATCCACGCTGAAAATCTGGTAGTTGAACCTTCCCCTTATGGATGTCTTCCAAAACTTGGGGTAATGAGGGTTCATCTAATTTGAATGTACTTGACATTTTGTTTTTTCCTCCTTGTTCCCATTTAATGTACTCGTATTCATATTGATTTTTCTTCATCCTTATCCATATTATAACAGCACTTACACCATTACGGTAAATCCCGATAGGGAAAGGTCGACCGCCCCAACAATGATTTATTAACCCATAGTGCACGGAGTAATTCCTTTTATAAACAGAATTAAAGTGGCTGAAATATGTGGTAGTAAAACTCTGGAGTGTCAACACTTATAAACGTCATCAATTTTACACATGGGGAGGGGCTAGGAACCCCCCTTCCTTCTGTCCTTTTTTCTTAGTTAAATAAAACCACCACTATTATAGGTACGGGATGGGCAATAATCTTTTTTTTGGTATAAAGGATGTCTCGGATGGTTTCCACTTACGGTTTTCTTAATACACTTAGGATTAAAATCCCTCAGTAACTCAATTGTTTCTGTATCTCTATTTTGCAACGTACAATGCTTTTCTCCCCAAGCAAAAACAAGGAGTTCGGATTGCTCAACAGACTTTACTATAAACTCATTATTATCTTTCAACTGGAGAGGCTCTCATAAATTATTGTATATTCATTCACGCACCGTTTAACTCAGTTATTGCTCAAGACCCCATATCATAATTTCACATTCTAATATAGAAGTCAGAGTACCGTCTCCACTGATTCCTATTAACTAAAAAGGATATTGGAAAATTGCAGAGAATATCTAGGACAGGAGGCGAAATACGCAGAATGATAATAGAATGTAAATTGGAACTAATGAAAGAAGGTTATGGAACTCTATATGAAATAGAGAACCGAATGAGGAAATTTGCTAAATTGAAAATGGAGCTAGAGTATGGTCTAAACTGGCAGGTAAAAATAACTAAAGAACTCAAGTATATTACAACACCTTTTGAACAACTCTATTTTCACCAACTAGTAAGCTTTTACAAGAAAGTTCCACCCTTGACTTCTTCGATACCTTCAACTCTCTATCTTCGTCTCTATAAACTTAATACAACTAGGAATAAAATTGCTCACAACCATTTAATTTCCAAATTAGAACTTAATGAACTAATTGATATAAAGAATAGGCTTGATAAGCTTTTAATACTTTAGGTTGAGAGAAGTAGAAACATTTTTCTTTCTGATAAGTTTATTATTAATAAGTATTGAGAGTTGAGGTCTTAGAAAAGATGTTCTACAATGCCGTTTTAACTTAAAACTTAAATTCCAAAAAATACTCTTAAGGGGCATAGAGGAAGAGGATCGAAGATCTAAAGATAAGTGCAGTATCCTCATTTATACCTTTCGTTATTTAGTAGAGAAGCAATGCCAACAAAAACTACCAAGGAGAAAAACATTAACCGTGTATACTACCTCAAAATATCAGACGTTCTTAATCCAAATATTTATAGAACAGATGCTGTAGTATTTTGGTTTTTAAACCACAATGAAAAATCTAGTCCAGGAACTTGAGGAAGATTATCTGCGTTTTTATATTCTTTTTCTTTCCAAAGCCCGAGCAATCCCCATTTATTCGCAAATTGAAGGATTTCATCCTCATTTTCTGTATTGAGCTTTGCCAACGAAACAAATGGAGCTGCATCATCATGTTCTGAAGACTTAATTGGTCGGTTTCCCAAATGAGTAAACTCTAATGGAAAATAAGGTCTGAAGTTATTGACTCTTACGGCAGGGCCCCTACGCTCATGCCAGGATATCCCTTGTAAGCTGCACTTAACCTTGATTGCATACTAAGAAGACGAATTGGACTAAAGTTTGCTTCACTTAGTGTCCTGGGCAGTTCACTATCATTTTCCACCCACTTAAGAACCTCAGGCATGTCAAATGTAAAACGGCTTTCATTAGCACCACCATACAATTCACCAAATACACCCGATCAATACCATTGTGAGATTTTTCGACGAATCAGTTCTACTTCCCAATCATTTTTTAATACAGAAAAGTAGCAGCCAATGGTATTAACTGTGTAGAATATGGAAGAGTTCTTACGTCAAAAACTTTCTCTCTAGTCAGAAAACGTTTAACTTGACTCAAAATATTCCACGTTTGATCTTACCGATAGACACCCACAAAAGTTGATATATAGCTTTCTCTGAATTGTATATAGGATAAAATAGGAGTTAAAATGAATGCTTTTGACGAATTCGGTCAACAATTCGTCAACGAACAATTGGTTCTTTTTTAGAAAGTCACTCTGTCAGAGTGGGCAATTGAATAGGAATGGTCGTGATGATCGTAGAAAAACCCTATTTTAATAGTTTTTTCCAATTGAATTAGGTTTGAATAGGATTGATCTGTAGCTTTTTTAACAAATTTGGGCAACAATTCGGTGACAAGAGAAAATAGTAGATCACCAGGATTTCAAAGCGTATCGTCTAAATATTTTGTTTTAGTGTAAAAACAGCTTGAAATCTTTGGTCAAATTCTTTGAATGGCACAATTAATGTTTTTGGAGTTTCCCCAATTTGATCATAATAAATCTTGGCTTCATATTGGCCCATATAATCGTCAGAAGCATTATCCTTTTCCCATAAACGACTAAAAACACCCTCCATTCGTTTTTTCTGTTCATAAGGAAATAACGAATGGATGTTTTCACACTTACAGGTTCTTACTTTTCTACGAGAGTGACAATAATACAGAATAGTCTGATCTCGATTTTTATAATTTGAATGACTCTTTGGGACATTTCACTGTTTGAAGATACATAGATCATTTCAAGTTCCTCCTTATTCCCAGCTGAATGTTCCATTATTCCATTCATGCTATCCCCTCCTATAAAATTTAACGAACATTTATTCTTATAATTAAGAGAATATAACCATAGTTTAAATACACAAGGGGGATTATTACTGGAACAAACGATGAAGAAAATGGAGAAATGGGTATTCGAAATAAAGAAACATAATCCTAGTGAGGAAGTTATTAACGTGGTAGAAGAAATCTGTATATATGCTGGAAAGCAAGAACAGAGAATGAAAGAGGCAAAAGGAAGACTTGCCCTCTTTCGTCAGTTTTTTAGTGTGTTGGAGAAAGAACTTTTATAGGAAAATTCTGAGCTCAAACATTAATAGAACAAAAGAACAATAATGGGCTTTATTACTGAAAAATCGCCCCTCAATCCTGAACTGTAGGGGGCGATTTATTGTTGACTTACTGGAAGACAAAGTTCTCTAAAAATATATTGTTTTGAATAATATTACATCATGCCGCCCGTAGGTTGCTAGAGTGTAATATTGTTAACGTTGAATGCAAAAAGTGCGTTAATTCAACGTTTTGGATGTTTCTTACTGTAACATCTTTAACGGGGATTTACCGTTTTTATGGGAAGGCGTTAGCAAAATGTTAGTATTTTGTTGAAAGTACATCTTTAAATATTGCTCTCTTTAAAGTTTGTTCTTTTGTTTTAAAAACTTCATGATATGTTCTTCAAGTTCGCCTTTTTCTTCTTTGGTTAACTTCTCAATAGACTTTTTCATTTGCAATTTAATTGGTGGCAAAATTGGTCTGTTGTTCGAATTATAAATGTGTTGCTTGACACTAATTGTAACTAACACTAACCCCAAACTGATTAATGTAAATAAATCTGTATTTGTATCATTAACGAAATTAGCCATTGGTTGTAGAGCTGCAATCATAAAAGCTATAAAACCAACAATAATCATTGTAATCCAACCTTTAAAATACTTTTCATTTTCTTCTTTGTCTTCATCAACAAAGTCTACAAGATCTTTTAAACTGAGTCCATATGCAATAAGAGATATTGAAACCATAGTATTATGTAATAAGTATTCTGGGCTATCCCATCCAAATATCACAATAACAATTGCAGAAAGGATAAGTACAATACCGAATAACATACTAAAATTAAAAGAAAGACTTTTAATTCCCCTCAATGTAAGGTAAATTAAGGAAATTAAAAATTGTATGCCTGTAGTTAATGAAAAGGCAATAAGAAAATCTTTAAAATTGAGGTTATCCAAAAAAAGCAATGAAAGGGAAATTAAAGTAGCTGTAATAAACAATATAACTAAGTTAACCACCCAAAATTTATTCACATAATCACTTCCTAGTAAAAAATAACAAGCAAATTACAATAAGAATATTCAAAGATTTCTGGATTAGTCATCATCCACTATGGATTCATCTTCTTCAACTGCCTCTTCAACTTCTTGCAGTTGAAGTTTTTTCAGGTTCTCTTTTATTTCCCCTAACTTTACTGTACACCATAGCCAAGTTCTTTTTTCCTCTGAGTTCTCGTCATACTCATCAGCCGGTAAAAAATTATACAATTCCTCAATTTTGTTTATAATCTCACTGTCAAATTCATAATTTATTGTATATCTTTCCAAGTGTATGAGTAAGGAACTAAAATACCTTAGATATTGGGATGTTAATGTATTTTTGTTAATACATATAAATTCATAAAATTCCTCTATATCAAGAATTAACTCTTTAATTGAATTAATAGATAACTTCTCATTAAATTTATTAACAGAGTCTACTTTAGAGTCTATTAATTTTTCTTGGAGTGCTTCTTTTATAGAATATATTTTAATAAATTTATCAATATTGTTTTTGTAATGCTTAACCGATTCTATTATATATTTATTATCTTTATTATGGTCTTGAAAGAACTGATAATCCATTGCTCAAAAAAAGTTAATTCTGAAACAGAATTTTCCTCTATCCTAAAAATTCTTTTGATAGCTTTTTCCATTTCTTCAAAAGAATAAATATCACCCAAGTCTGCTGAAAAGCTATCATATCTGTATGAGGGGTCATCCAACTTTAATAGCCTTATAATCATTATAATATCGTCTATTCGTCAGTATTATCTATTGTTCAATAGTTTTTGGTGCCTGAAAAGACGTATATTTTATTACCAAATTTGAAATAGGGATTAATTGGGTACAATTTCGTTTAAGTTATTTATATTGATCCTCACTAATCCTGTTAAACGTTTTTTATTTGGATGAAAAGGAGTTTCCTGTTTCGATAAGTATGGTCTATTATTAGTTTGTGGAACAAAAATAGGTAGTCCTGAGTGTTTAGCAATTTTTTGTATTTTAAATATTTGTCTATAATAAAGTGCTAAACTAATATAAATATCATTAGGCAATCCCCAAGTCAATACAATATAATCAGTATCATTATTAATTACATCATTAATAGTCTTTATATTGTTGTCTAACAAATTTTCGAATGCTTCTTCACCTAATTGATCAGTAGAACGTATATTCAATATATCATCCCACAACTCCCTAGAATCTGGATTATATAAAGGAAACAAATTTACGACATTTAAAATTCCCACACCATTAATATTTTCATCTGTATTGACTATTTGAATTGTATTATTATATATAAAATTAATTAATCCATTAACCGTATCATCAGAGTGATTTTCGTTTGCAAAAGCGGGATTCATCATAATGAAGGTAATACGAGAAGAATAATTATTATTTAAAGTTACCTTTAAAGATTCTCTAACCCTATATGTTGTATTATTAACTGGATGTACTTCAGCCGGTAAAGTCACTTTTGAACTAGGATAATCTCTAGGAGGCATTTTTCATCCCTTCTTCCAATTATATTCATCACTATCCTTATAAATTATTTTAATTGTAAACTACATCCATAATTTACAAAGATCAATATTGTCGCTACTTGGCCTTTGTTCCTTATCCTTAATTTGTTCTACCTGAGTAAATACTGGCATTGATAAGGCAGTACCGGATACTATACAAGCTCCACTTGATAAGGTTGGAATTGCGGCTTTTGAAACTCTATCTAGAGTTGGTATCGTATTATCAATCATTTCTAAATCTTTATTATTAACTAGCCGATGTATAAAATAGTTGTGAACTTGAGAAATTATTGTCGGTGAGATATCAAAGGGGCGTTGACTACAAATAGTTAGGAAAAATCCAAATTTCCTTCCCTCTTTTATAACTTCTTCAAATAATTCCATGCGATAACTATGCCAACCTTTTCCTTCATTCATTAATTGATTTGATAAGATATTATGGGCTTCATCAATTATTAAGTGTACTGTCTTTTCTATATTTTCTTGTTTAGTTTCTTTTTTATGATTATCAAAGAGCATTTTGGCAATTAAAGAAGGTATAACCTTCTTTATATCTGTACTACAATCTCTAAAAGAGTAGATTGTCAGAACAGGCGTTTGTTCTGTAGATTCCTCCGAAAGTTCTATTATTCGTTCAAGATCCTTTACCTTAGATTCAATTCTATGAATTAAAGGGTTTATATGATCAAACTGTGCATATCGATTTAACATATCATTTACTAATTGTAACTTGGCATTTAATATAAATTCATCACACCAACCAATACCAGCATCATCTATTCTAGTACACCATTCAAGCAAGTAATCATAGCCAGTCTGAAGACTATATGTATTTTTTATGTCATCCACAGTATTAAAGTAACCAACACCACTTATAAAAAAGTAATTATTCTGTGTATGCCATTCGATTGCATTAATTAATTCTAAAAATTCTTCATGTGACTGATCATTAATGTCTACTGATAAAAATCCAATTATCTCTTTAACAAATTCAAATATGTCTCTTGTTGAATGTACTAGAGATTTTGCAAACAAATTAGGTAAATAGTTTTTGTATCCCCAACCATTTTCCTCTGAATATTCCATACGCTTTAGAAGTCTTTTAATAAAAGGCTTTTGAGTTTGTTCTTTTGCACTAAACAAGACAGCTAATACCTCTGGGGTGTAAAAATATTTAGGATTAATTTTTAACCTACCTTCATGACTTCCTTCATTGTTACTTAGTTTAACTATACGTACTTCATTTTGCTCTAAACCAAACACACCACTGTGAGCATATTCTCCATTAAAATCAATAAGATGAAATGAACTAGCCTTTTTTATCGAGGAAACTCCAATGGTTCTAAATAATTCAAAGTATAATTTTGTTAATGTGTTTGACTTTCCACTCCCGGTATTTCCAAAAATGCCTATATGGGAAGCAAAAAAGGAATTGACCGGAAATTCGACAGAGATATCTTCGTGAATAGAATTACCGATAGAAAAAGTAAATTCATTGTTATCTTCCTTACTTGTTCTATTACCAGCATAGATATCTATAATTTCTTGTTTCTTCGGTATATAGACAAGATTTCCTATCATAGGCAGGTGTTTAACCCCATTTTTAAAGGTTTTATTTTCGATGTATCCTAGAATTTGAACTTCTAATACTTTAGAAATCGTCCCCTTGTTATAACGAAAATCTTTTTCTTGAACTATTTTTGTATTCAATAAGTCTTCAATATACTCCGCATCAATTTTTCCAACTAACTTTAAAAAACCTTTTTTAATAATTATAAAACCATTTACTGAAATATTATTTATCACCTCCCCTTGATAAATAAATGATGAATGATTCATCTCTTTATAAATTTGGACCTTTACCCTTGTTCCTCTTACTTCAATAACATTTCCTACCTCAAGTGGTAATGTCATTCTTTAGCCCCCTCAAAAAGTAACTTACTGAAATGAAATAAATCTATAGGAGGCATTTCTTCTGTCGGTTCAATAATTACTACATTTCTTTGAAATTGACAATTTAGTAATTGCATAATTTCTTTGCGTATTCCATTTCTATAAACAAATATGTAAATACGCAACTCTGGATTATGAAAAGACCTTTTAATTAAATTTCTTATATGTTCGTCAGCAAATGAGAATCCAAACACTATCAATATAGTTTGATCCTTTTCTAATTCATAACTTAATAATCGCAACATACTATAATAGTGTTCATCTAAAACAGTATTTTTGAATTTACTTTTCTCTGGGTTAATAATCATAAGCTGTTCATATTTATGAAAAAACCGGTCTAATGAAATTAAATTCATTTCGGCAATCTCATGTATTCCTATATCTAGACCTTCATCATATTCCTCTGCCCAAAGATAATCTTCAATCAATTTCTTTTCATCATCACCTATATTGACCTTTTGAGCCTCATTTCTGATTTGCTTTATTAATTTTAAATCATTTCTTATTTCTATTGTTTGCTGACTCTCCAACAATGAACTAATCCAATTTACAGATCCATGACATTTAATTAAATTTATTGTTGGTAATTCCTTGTGATAATTGTCAAATGCACCATTACGCGATACAGTTTTATGGAAATTTTCTGAACTCAAGGTTCTTAAAAAATACCCGTTTCCACCATCATTTAAAATTAATGATGGATTACCTCTTTGTTCATAATCGATAGCTCTTTCAAAAAACATATCATAATTGGTCGTAAACACATTTGCTCTTTTTGGAGAGATTCTAGTATTTCGGTAGTTCAAAGTATTTACTAGCCCTCTAATGAACAAACGGTATTTTGTTGTTACTTGATACTCACATTGTACGGAATCATCTATCAAATCAAGGTTCTTATCAATTACTTGATTAAAGTAATGTAAATAGATAAGTTGTCGAACCGAAGGGTTATACTCTCTTTCAGTCAAAACTTTTTCTATATTACCGAGAGAAGGAAAGTACGGCACCGATGCGCCTGATCCAATAAGAAAGTTTACATTCTTTTCTGTTATCTGTGTTTGTAATTCATTAATAATTCCTTCTAGTTCCATTTCAATCACCATATGCCCTTTGCCTATTATTAAATATGATTGACTCTCAGCTCAATTATATTCTCAACTTAATTCTACATTATTTAACAAGTATATCCAATGACGAGACATCAGTAATTCAAGAGAATATTTATTACTTCGTCCAAAGACAAAAAAATCAAAGCGTGTCATTACTGTTGACTCCGAAATCATAAAAATGCTTGAGAAATATAAGGAAGAACAAGAAGAGATAATCTCACATCTAGGCGATAGTTACTACAATAATGGATTTATTTTTTCAAACTTTAATCGTCATCCCGTTTATCCTGTATTAATGAAATTTGTGCGGAATAGAATGGCAAGGCTATTGAAATTTAGTGATTTAAATTCTCAATTTACTCCTCACAGCTTACGTCATACTCACACTTCGCTTCTTGCACAAGCTGAAGTGGAGTTCGATGAGATTATGGATCGGCTTGGACATCAAGACGATCAACAACCAGAAGGATTTATCTTCATGTAACAAAACATCGAAGAAGAAATGCTTTTAACAAATATAGCGATTTAATTCGCAACTATCGAAATAAAAAAACTTGAAAACACATTGTTGCTTTCAAGGTACATACTTATCTGAATGCATTTTCACGTACTACTCTCTTGTCCTTTGACTACTTTTAATCCTTCTTCAACAATTTTTTTACCAGCTTCCTTATTCTTAACACCAATTGCAATTCCTCCCAGTATCACAGCTCCCCCCAGCGCCCCAAATGCTATTTGCTTTAACCAAGTTCTTTGTTTATCAGACTCGTTTTGAATTCTTTCATATAAATCAGAAATTTCCGTTTGGATTAATTTTAACACTTCCGTATCTTGTTCTGTTTCAAACCTCTTATTTAGAGCATCTATTCTTTTATTAAATGAGTTTATAACATCTTTGCCTAAATTTTGTGCCGCTAAATCATTCAATGTCTTTAACGTACTAGGAAGTACCTCTGCAGCATATTTATAGTATTCTGCAATAATAGTTTCATCTAGCTCATTATTATTTATTTTGAGTTCTAATAACTGTAACAGTTCTGATATTTTTTTTATATCAGCTTCGGTTGGTTTATCTAAATTGCTTATCCCCTGTTGTTTTAATAACTCCTTAAAATCTTCTTTCACTATAAGTCCCTCCAACACTATTTTTTTTATATAATCTTCCCATGAATTTAATGGGAAGATTAACTCCTTACTACTATTTAAACTTGTGTACATAAGGTCGAGTTGAGTTAAAACAACATACTTCTAAAAACTAAGTTGCTTTTTATTATATAGACGTTCTCAGTTGGCACAAAAGAAATCATTTATCTTACTAATTTTACCATAATATATTGAATTTCTCTCTTTCTAATTGGAGATAATATATATTTGTTTTTAAATATTTATGAAAGCGAGGTTATTCAATGAAATGAAAGGACATATCTACAGACAGGGCTGTACGTGCAAGAAGAAAAATTGCTCTTATGGCTCCAAATGGTCTTTTGTCGTAGATATAAGGAGGCCGAGGTAGCCGCTGCCGCTCTGATTCATGAACTTGAACAGGGGATTTACATCGAGGAATCCTGTCAGACCTTTTGTAATTTCGCAAACGAGTGGCCCCATTTACAGCGAATCAAAAGACGTAAAACCCGGCACCATTCGAGTACGCCTTCATTAAATCGGAAAGTTAAAGTTGCAGGATATTACCTCTAAACGCTATCAAGAATGCTTAAATGATTTAAAGGACAGGGGGTATTCTGACAGTACAAGAGAAGGGATACATCGCACTGACTGGATGATTTTCCGTAAAGCGTTTTTTGAAAAAACACCTATAAATGTATCCTCTCTTACTTCCAATATGTTGACCCATCCACAAAAAATTTCAAACATTTAGAACATCCCTTACTATAAATCACTTTACGGCGAAAGAAAAAACAGCGTAGCAAGCGGAAGAGTATTACGTCTTAAAAAGGGTCTGTTAGCGAAATACAAAGAATGTTTTTTTATAAGATGTTCACATTAAATGGAAAATGTGTAATAAAGGGAGGAATTTGGCATTTTTTATCTAATTTACCATTGTGGTACAAAATCACTAAAACAGGAGGAAAAAATGCCAAATCACAAAATTATTTTCGATGACCTGCAGGAAGGTATTTGGTTTAAAGATTTACATCCAGATTTTGAGGATGCAGAATTAATGAGTATAACTGAGGGGCGAAAAATCTACCCTGAAATTGAAAAAACCCTTAAATATGATAGGCCAGATATTATATTAGTGGATGATGAAACTCCTATACTTGTAATTGAAAGAACAGTAGAGGTTCCAAGTGGGCATAATGTAGGTCAACGATTCGGAAGACTTGCTGGCGCAGCGGAGGAGGGAATTCCTTGTGTATATTTCTTTCCTTATGTAGCAATGAAGCATGGTGGAGAAACTTCAGGCCCTCGATTTGTCAATTTACGTTTATTCCGCACTATAGAAATCATCGAAAATCAGTTGGATGGTTCTATAACAACTATAAATTGGCCTGTTGACAAGGATTGGGAAGTAATCCGTCAAGACCCAATTAAAGACAAGCGTGTAAAAGAATATATTACCTTGTTTTTAGAATATTATAATCAACAGACCCCCAATATATGCCAAGCTATCAAGGATTCTTATTTCCATGAAAACGAAATAAGAGAAAGAGATAAGTTTGCAGAAAGGGAAATCAAAAGAGGTGCCGTTTATGATGCTCCCCCAAAATCGGTAGAAATACTGCCTACTAAAAATATACAATTACCTATTCCTACAAACGAATTATCAGAGTTTGACGAAATTGTTGTTTACAAAGCAGGGATAGAGAATCTTAGGTCTGATCCTTATACAGGAAGTGCTATACTCTATAGATATTTGTATATCAACGGTGAACCAAAGAAAAGCAGAGGGTTAATCTTACATTTCCCTCTAATAAAAGTAAGTGATTGGAACTCTCTAGCGGATACCCGAAAAGATGTTAGAAACTTCAAAGCTGTAGCCGATGGAATTCTTTTTGCAGATGGCTATTTAAGTTTTAAAGGAGTCAAAATTTAACTATCAAATTAAATGACTGATATTATTAAAAAGTGATGTGTAACCCAAGGATTGCACATCACTTTTATGTATTCTATCATTAGTAATTTATTTTTTTTCGAAAAACATTAGGTATTCTTCTCCCATTTTGTTTGCACGACGGTTTACACCTTTTCTAGTTGTTTCTACGACCAAAATGAAGCCTGCTTCAGATGCAAGTTCTTTACTCATTACACCTAAGTCAATTTCTTCCCCTTTAACAACAGGGTTACCTACCATTAGAAACATTTTTCTGTTAGCCTTCAATACCCTGTATGCCTCTTCAATTGTTTTTCTATATCCATCCCTAAAGCGCTCCACTACATCTTTTGTTTGCCTCCTACCTCCAGTTAACTGTTTATCCAGTTCTTTTGAATCATATCCTAACCATCCTAAACTTAAAGTTCCATATTCTGCATAAGGAACAGACCCTATATAAGGTGGATGAGTAACAATAGCATCCACCGATTCTTTAGATAGCGGTAGATTTGTAGAGTCAGCATGCTTGATTTCTGGCAATATTTCCATACCAGAGGTAGATAAACTTCTTACCATGTTTACACATTCATAAAATGATTTTAGAAAATTGGATGATGGGAGTGGCTTTTCCTTCGCTTTTTTATCAAACATTACATTTGGATATCCGCTATGGGCATTACTTGATTTTCGTAAAATATTGCTAAATGCCACTAACACCAAATCGCGGCAACTATTTTCCTCAATAGAATCAATATAATTCTTAATTACTATTAGTTCTAAAAGCACATGTGGTTGAAACCACTTTGTAAACCAAGTGTCGTTAAAACGCGGGTCTTCTTTAGCTCTTTCAAACAACTCCTTTGCCTGCTCCGAAAACCCAAATATGGTCGGCTTAGCATACTCCATTAATTTATTTATTAGATCCTCAGTTGTTTCTATTAACTCATCTAACTTTTCATTACTAATGGGCGTAGTTTTCACTTTAGAAATAAGTATGGCTAAGGGATTTAAATCCACTCCAATACTTCTTCTATTAGCTAAGGAAGCCTCTAGGGAAGTGGTACCCGAACCATTATATGGATCTAAAATTAGCTCGTAGGGATTAGTTATTAGCTCAATCACCTTACGTGGAATCTGGGGGATATACTTTCCAGAATAACGATGAACATTATGGGTAAAGTATTGTGTATCTTTTTCGGCGAATTCCCAATCATATTGCAGCACTTTTTCTTTTAGTTCTTTATTGCTGATTACACTATCGCTTATTAGGTTGCTCATAGATCTAGTTCTCCTTCTTTTATAAAAGGTCCTTCCATTTTAGCTTCTGTTAAATTTTTAACCCGAATATGAAAAAAACCATTATCAAAATTAAATTTTTTAGCTTTTTTAGCTTTAGCTGAAAAAGCTAGAACAGGGGCAAACGTAACTTCTTTTAATGAAGGAAGACCAGTTATCTTCCTTTCTCTAATGAATTTACTAAGAGCTTGATGTAAATCCTTATTTCTTTCATTTAAAAGATAGATTAATTTATCCCTGTCTTCTATAGAATAATAAGGTTTTGCCTCAACAATTAAAATCATATTGTTTTTATAAGCAATTAAATCAGGAACTATTTCATCCTTACTATGCCTTCTTGGATCAGGGCTGTTATCTTTTGCCACTGTCGGATCAACTATACTTAGTTCATATAGTTCATCATCCGAGCCCCCTGGGAATTGACCTGAAATTAACTGCCATCCTTCTTTTTTTAAGAAATACCTCATTCCTACATGAATAAACGACTCTGTGTGCTTCATTAATCGGTCTCCTTTTGGAAGAGCATAACAAATTCATCTTTAATAATTTTATCTTGCCATGGCACCTGAGAATTACTGTTATTAGTTTTCAGCTTATGACCGATAGAATTTTCGAAAATAAAACCATTTGATTCAAAGATTTCTCTAATAATTTGGTCAGTAGGAATTATTGTTGTACCTATTTTTTTATTTCCAATAACAAAAGCAACTTTCCCGCCATCCTTAACCCATTTTTGTAATTTGATAGCTAAGTTATTCATATCATCAAAGAACTTCATCATCATTAAAACTCTAACTTTGATTTTTTTTGTTAAATCCTGTTCCAAGAATTGTTTAAAAAAGTCCTTATATGTTTGACTCATATCCGAAACATCAAATTTACTTAATGTTGGTTCTTCAGACGGTAAATATTCTGAACCGATTACTTCATCACCAAATTTGTAAGGGTCCGCCCCTAAAAATTCTTCTAATGATCTATAAGATAATAAGTGAGTTCTAAGATAACTAATAGATTCTATTCCATATGGAGGGGATGTTATTACGTGGGATATAGACCCCTCAGGTAAATCTGTTTTTAATACATCCCCTTCTATTAATCTTACTTTCTCTTCTGTAATTAATGATTTATGTGTTTGATATGATTCTTTAATGTTTTTTGCCATTTTTGAGAGTTGTGAAGTTACTAAATTTAATACATTTACATTTTCTCGTGGTTTTTTACTGTACTCTGCTCTTACAACATCAACATCGACATTTCCAATACTTCGCATTTTGGAAGATAATGCAACTAATATGGCATCTCTAATATAACCTTCTTTTTCTCTGGCAAATTGGACTAAAATAGAAGTTCCTAATAGCGCTTCTTTGGAAAACCATCTTTCATAATTTGCAAATGTTTTTATAGCATTTCCTTCTCGCCCTATAACATCTTCATAAGTAATATCATCAAAATTTCTATTATTTAGAAAGTTTGTCCATTCAGTAAGATAGAAGATTTCCAACTCAGAAATAACATTAAAAACTTCATTTTCATCTAATTTAGGGAACTTGCTTTTTGTATTTGTTATTAAAGCTGATAAAGGGCAAATTTCAATTCCTATCGAGGGTATACCAACCAATCTACATTCCACCAGAGTGGTTCCACTTCCTGCAAACGGATCAAGAATCAAGTCATTTGAGTCGGCTTTAAAATAATTTAAAAGTGCTCTAACCAAATGAGGAGGGAATCTCCCAATATATCTATGCCAACCATGAGTTCCATAATTTGAATTCCAACTTTTGGAGTTTTCTTTTCTTTTCTCAAGTAAAGATTGGGATGTACGATTTGTCAATGTATCCACACACTCTATTAAGGATAACCTTTCTTTATAGGTATCCCAAGGAATATCACAGCTAAGATGTTCCTGCAAATTTATTAATAAATCATGAAAGTTATTTTGATCAGTAGGGGCATTCAGAACATAAGGTTGGGGTTTAACCACATACCTTTCTCCGTTATAATGAAATGGTTTTCCATCAACTTTTTTCTGGTACTGATTCATATCATTTTCAGTAACCCCAAGCTGTGTTAATCTTTCATTTGCTAACTTAGAGGGAGTACTAGCACCCTTCTCCCAACGATTAATTGTTCCTTTAGACACACCTACTTTTTTAGCTAATTCTTCTTGAGTCCATCCTCTTTTTTCTCTAAAGTTTTTGATTTGTTGTTCCATCTACTTTTCTCCTTAATTAGCAAAAGGCAATGCTATAGTTATATATGATATTATAACACTGCCTACACTTACATACAATTAGAAATTCCAACAATTAGAAATAATGTAAACCCACAATTAATTGGTCTCAGTTTAATGAAATAGGACCTAAACGAGTTAATTCTCTTTATCTCCTTCAATTTAAATGATCTACTGTTTTATTCGATTCTCCCAAGTGCTTTAAAATACTCTTTCTAACCACTGTTTTTTGCTTTTTCATCTGGTTCCACCTGGTTTATCTTCATGTAATCTTTAATTTTATTTAAGGTATGAATATACCTATCATCATAACCATACCAAGGTTGAATCATGACCTCTGAATTTATCCCTAAAATTTCTGTACAAAACTCTTCAAATGCTAATATAAAACCATATAAGTGAATAAAAAAGGTGTGAAGGTAGTGGGGGTGTGAATTTACCTGCATCGTTAATGTGTTTCCCTCCATACTTTCCACTTACCATCGCATATACATTACTCACCTTACTTATTGTTACCGTGTACAATCTACCTGAAATACCAATCATAAGCCCACATTTCTTAGCTAAGGAGGTTCAAAAAATATTAAAACTATACGATGTTGTAATAAAAGACAGTTCTGAGGACCGGATAAACCAATTAATTGAGATTAAAATGCTTGAGGGAAGACTTGGGTCTCTGGCTGAAGATAGAACTGTTATTGACTGATCGTTATTTCGTCTACTGGACCAAAGGAGAACCAATATTTATGTTATCGGAGGATTTGGAAGATCAGTCGATGTTGGAAATTGGACAAGAGGCTTTATCTTTTGGCATCAAGGATATCAGAGGGAATTAATTTTTTACTGGTAAACTAATTCGCAACCCCTCAACCAGAGGGTTTAAGGCTTCAGATCAAAGGTATACAAACTATTTGATAGCCGCTATTTATTATGATTTATGGCAAAAGATTAACGATGATATGAATGTATATATTTGCGGAAATGATAGCTGCGGTTTACCTTTTGTTAAATCCGGACGTAAAGGGTACTGTTCGGATGCGTGTAAGCAACAAGCATATAGAATTCGTAAAAAGGGACGCAGGGACAGGTACTTTCTATCCAATATTTATCCTTAATTTATCATAGTCCTACTAGTCCTTTGTTCTCTATATAAAAGTAAAAATTTTATGCCAATGCAGTAATCAAATATTATTAATCTTAGCATTGTGTTTTCACCCAAAAAAAAGATTTGGCACACTATTCGCACACAACACAAAAATAGCCGCTCTATATTTCAGAACGACTACTCTTTAAAATCCTTGATATATCAATGTTTATGTAAGATGGAGCATAGCGGGCTCGAACCGCTGACCTCTACACTGCCAGAGAAAGATATTGGTTAGGAATAAAACTGCTTTTGTGTGTATCTATTGATATAGCAGCATTCCTTTTTGCTGTGGTGTGTTTTTAAATGTGATAGTCGGGGACAGGTTGTTTAATTTCGTCACCAACTTGTCCCCAATAAATTATACAAATCGACTTCTACAAGGCGAATATAATCCCTTTACCCATCTAACAAAAGTAACATTAAGACAACTTATTACTCACATTTCTTGTTTAACCACAACTTTATAATTAGTATCTCCTTGAATGACTCTTTTTAGCAATTGCTTGATAGGAGGGGATAAAACAGCCACATCCCCCGCAAACCCTTCTATACCATGGTTTACAAGGCTATGCGACTTAATGTTAGCATTTTAAGGGAATCACTTATCTAATCATTTGACTTTTCCCGTGTTGGGCGTATGCCCGTCAACATGTGGAAGGGTGTAGAAATTTAACTTTCACCACTAGGGTACAATGAAAAGTCTACTTCACTAGTTGTTTGGTGTAGAGTAGTAGTTCTTTAATCTTCTCCACAATTCGTTTTTGTTCTTCAAGTGGGGGGAGTGGAATTAGTGCTTCTAGAACATCTTTTCGTTCTATCCCAGGAATCATACTTTTTGCTTTTGCTTTTAAAATATTCACATAGCTTTTAATAAAATATTGTATAAATTCTGCATCTGTTTCTATTGTTCTTATGGACATAATTTGCCTCGCTATGTGCACCTCTTCTTTACCAAGGATTACAGTCTTACCTACTGTACCTTTACAAGTTAATAAAATGTCTCCTTTGAGAGCTATTGCTTTAGGCTCCGGCGTCCACCTATTAATTATTATTTCTCCACCTTGAATGTTACTGGCACCTGTTAAATACGGTATGCCATTTGAAATATCATTGTATTTACTTGATGTCATATCTTGACCAGAAGTTAAATGTATAATATCTCCTAATCTAACCCACTTCCAATTTTCAGGAATATCACATGGAAGCTCTTCTTCTGTAATCTTCGGAAGTACCTTTGTCTTTTTAATCTTGCCTTCTTTAATCAGCTTTTTCTTTTCTTCTTGAATCTGCCGATACAGTTCTTCCGCGGTACCCTCTTCTTCTAGCTGTTCTACCAGCTTCCCTTGGATAGCATATTTCAAAATAGAACTTTGCATATCCTCCGGGAACTTCTTATTCAGCTCCTCAACCTCAGAAAAAGCTTCATCATATTTTTCCACATAAGGCATTATCTCTTCGATTTTTGCTACAATGCGTTTTTGTTCTTCAAGTGGGGGAAGAGGAATTAAGAATTTTTTTAGTTTTTCCGCACTTAACCCTTCTCTAGATACTCCCACTTGTACACTCATGATCATCGACTGAATATAAGGTGAAATTAAAGTATAATGCAACATAAACCTATTTTCTGAAATTAGATTTCTGATAATCATTACGTGTTGATTAATATTCGCAATATCGAAATCATCCGGAACTAAAGCACAACGTCCAATTGATCCACCAGTAATATTTAACAGAATATCTCTTGGTCTAACAATACTTCCTTGTTTATTATGTTCTTCAGAAATATAAGCAACTCCATCCACACGTAATCCGTCATTATAAATATTTTGTGATCTTAAAAATTTAATACCATTTTCCTTATATACAGATTTACCACCTCTAGGTGTACTTCCTGACCCAATTTTTTCACATAAATCCCCTAACCTCACCCATTTCCAACTTTCTGGAATATCAAAAGGAATCTCATCCTCTGGGATTTTTGGAAGTTTCTTAGGCTTTTTTATCTTACCATCCTTAATCAGCTTTACTTTTTCTTCTTGAATCTGTTGATACAGTTCTTCAGCAGTACCCTCTTCTTCTCGCTGTTGTAACAATTTCCCTTGAATTGCCAGTTGAAGTATGCTGTTTTTTAAGTCCTTTG
Organism: Guptibacillus hwajinpoensis; assembly: GCF_020524165.1. Classification (GTDB taxonomy): domain Bacteria; phylum Bacillota; class Bacilli; order Bacillales; family Guptibacillaceae; genus Guptibacillus; species Guptibacillus hwajinpoensis_D. Next base: position 345,625 of record NZ_JAIVKU010000003.1, on the reverse strand, counting down.
CATTCATTTAATTACCTCCAAGCATAGAAGTAATCTGGTCTAACACATTATCAATTTCAGCATTAAGAGATGCTCGCTTTTCTTGATACTGTTGGATCAAGTCCATAGGTTCCAAGATAACCGCCTCTTCATGAGGGAAGCCACATAGGTCGATATTATAGCTTCTTTCTTCAATCTCACTGATGGAATACTTCTTAGCTTTAGAGAAACCATCCACTTCGATTTCTTCTCTATTCTCCCACCAAGCTATAGCTTCACTAAAGTGTTCTAACTTCATTGGTCTAGTTTTAGAGAAGTTCTTATACCCTTCCGGCATATCCACACGATAAAACCAAATTTCATCGGTAGGATGGGTATTATCAAAGAACAATATATTCGTTCTGATTGATGTGTATGGTGCAAACACACTATTTGGCATCCTGATAACTGTATGAACATTAAACTCGCTGAACAGTTTTTTCTTGATATTAAATTTAGCATTATCTGTACCAAATAAGAATCCGTCAGGTATGATTACCGCTGCTCGACCATTTTTTTTCAATCGATACATGATCACATTCATGAATAAATCAGCAGTTTCAGAACTTCTCAAATCCATTGGGAAGTTGACTTTAACGCTCTCTTTCTCACTTCCTCCATAAGGCGGATTCATTAAAATCACATCAAAAGGTTCCATTTTTCGAAGTTCTTTATAGTCTATATCTAATGCGTTACCATGAAGGATGGCTGGATCATCAATATCATGAATCAGCATATTGGTTACACTCAGCATATGCGGCAACGCTTTTTTTTCAATTCCGTGCACTGACTTGTTATAAATTTTTCTATTTTCAAGAGAGTTCCCAACTTGTTTATCCAGTTCATTAAGGGCAGATGTCAAGAACCCCCCAGTACCACAGGCGAAGTCCCCAATTTTTTCTCCTAATACCGGTTTAACTACTTCAACCATAAAATCTGTAACAGCTCTTGGTGTGTAGAACTCACCAGCATTCCCTGCACTCTGTAAGTCCTTGAGGAACGATTCATATATTGCACCGAATTCATGGCGCTCTTTATATTCCGTGAAGTCGATCTCATCAATGATATTAACAACTTGACGAAGAAGTACCCCATCTTTTTGATAGTTGTTCGCATCTTCAAAAGCGGACTTCACGATGATTTGGCTCATCGGTGTTTCTTCATCAATCTCTAAATTCTTAAGCGTAGGAAACAGTTTATTGTTAACAAAATCCAGTAAAAAATCTCCTGTAAGAGCTTCTCCGTCTTTTAAATCAACTGCCCAATCTCTCCATTTTAACCCTTCTGGAATAATGGACTTATAATTGTCATCATAAAGCTCCCATGCTTCTTCCTTTGCATCATATATCTTTAAGAAAAGAATCCACACAATTTGCTCAATCCTTTGGGCATCTCCATTAACACCAGAGTCATTTCGCATAACATCTTGAATTCTCTTGACCAGATTACTAATCGCCATAACTTATACCTGCCTTATCTACTATTGTTTGTTTTACTTATGCGGAATAAATTTCATTTTCTAGTTCTTTTACTGCCTTCAGATATGCTGCTTTTCCACCAAAGGCTTTGACTATTTTCATTGGACTACCAATTTTGGCAAATTCCTTTAGTTGAAGTATTTTGGTATCTTCTATCTCTTTAATTCCATCATTAGCGTACTTATCAAGAAGAGCTTCAATAACTTGCTGTGCAACATCAGAATATTTGTAAAGATAATTACGTTTCTTTACATTCTCCGCTCGCTCTTTTTTGGTCAGCGGTGGTTTATCGTAAGCCAAGTGACAAATGAGATCAAAATCATCTAGCTCTGTTTTGCCCAATTCTTCTCTGACCGCATCTAGCAGTACACCACTGTCTTGTAATTCATCAATAATGGCTTGTTTTTTCTCCGCTTCTGTCCAAGTTTTTAAGAAATCATCCAGCCTTGCATATTGCTCTATGATATTTTTCTTTGTGTAATCAGTCAGACTTTCAGTGATGAGTTTTCCATCCTTATCGACATATTGGACTCTCTCTGAAAGAACCCTAACAGTTACATCGCCTATATAATATTTTCTAGGTTTATCTTCACCCTCCTCATTAAAAGGTGGCGTGCCCCCAGTTTCATACTCGCCATTACCTTCTTTAACACCACCATTCCCGGCATCTTCTTCTCCAGCGCCTTCTTCACCTCCGTCTGTCGGAGGAGTTGGTTCATCTACTGGGTCATTTCCATCAAGGTCAATAACCACTTCCGGTCTACCATCGAATGCAGGATCAGCAAAGAGTCGGCTGGAATTACGAAAATCCATAATGGTAAAGTAGGTCTTGCCGTATTCTTCAAGAAGCCTTGTACCACGTCCAATAATCTGCTTAAATTCAGTCATGCTATTGATGTTATTTTCCAAAACAATCAACTTACACATTTTTGCATCCACACCGGTAGTCATTAGCTTACTGGTTACGGCAATAACCGGGTAATCACTTTCTTCATCAATAAAGTATTCCAGCTGTGCTTTTCCTTCATCATTATCCCCCGTAATACGCATGATGTATTTATCATTTTCCGCATACAAGTCTTTATTTTCATTAATAAGTGCTTGCCTCATACGCTCGGCGTGTTCAACGTCCACACAGAATACTATGGTTTTACTAAAGCGACCGGTTTTCTTTAAGAATTCTGTGATTTTAGATGCTATGACTCGTGTGCGATCATCAATCACAAGAGATCGTTCGTAATCTTTTAGATTGTACTCCCGATCCTCAATTTCATAACCATGTTTATCAACCTTTCCTGCTTCCGGTCGATAGCCTTCAAGATCTCGATCCAATCCAATTCGGATGACTTTATAAGGTGCCAAAAAGCCATCATTAATTCCTTCTTTTAGAGAGTACTCATAAATGGGCTCACCAAAGTAAGTCTGGCTTGAGGCTTCTTTTGTTTCTATTGGTGTTGCTGTACAACCGATATGAGTAGCCGATGAAAAATAATCTAGTACCTTTCTCCATGCTGATTCTTCTTTTGCACTCCCTCTGTGGCACTCATCTATCACAATTAAATCAAAAAAGTTCGGTTGGAACTGACGGAATGTCTCTTCTCCATCGTCACCAGTAAGCTGCTGATAAAGAGCTAAATAAATCTCGTAGGAACTATCAAGATCTTTATTCTTCACCTTTGTCATCTTCCCGCTAAAAGGCTTGAAGTCTCCCGAAATAGTCTGATCAACTAGTACATTGCGGTCTGCTAAGAAAAGGATTCTTTTCTTTAAACCAGATTTCCACAACCTGTAGATCATTTGGAAGGTCATAAACGTTTTACCGGTACCAGTGGCACTAACTAAAAGTACACGTTCTTGTCCTTTAGCAACCGCATCTACTGTTCGATTAATTGCGACCCTTTGATAATATCTAGGTGTTTTATAATTAGGAACATAATAATAAGGCTCTAAGAGAACCTTTTCTTCAGCCTCATTGATATTCTTATCAACTAAATATCTTTGATATAATTCTTCTGGTGATGGAAATTCTTCAAGTCTTAGTTCTTTCACTTCACCGGTAATCAAGTTCTGCTCCACAAAGGCATCTCCATTAGAAGCGTAGACATAGGATATGTCCAGCGCTTTTGCATAATCAATCGCTTGCTGCAAACCAGATCCCACAGAATGATTATTATCTTTGGCTTCTATGACTGCTAAAGGAAAGTTATTTTTGTAAAAAAGTACGTAGTCAGCTCTTTTCTTTTTTCCTCTGGCAGTTATATTTCCACGAAGTATGATTCTACCAGCCGTAAAGGCGTATTCAAGTCGAACTTGCTTATTTATGTCCCAACCCGCATTAGTGATTGCCGGTGTGATATATCTAGCTTTGATATCTTCTTCAGATAAATTTCTCTTTCCCATTAGCTCAGCCCCTTCACCCTATTTTTCAAAATCGCTTATTCTATTTCAAATTCCATAATGTCTCCAATGTTACAGTCGAGGCACTTGCAAATTTTATATAAGCTTTCTAGATTTACAGGTTGGCATTTTCCTAGGCGAGCTAATATGTTGTATGTAATTCCAGCCTGCTCCTTCAACTCCGTTTTATTCATTTTCTTATCAATCAAGAGTTTCCATAACTTATCATAGCTTATACCCATACCAAGTCCTCCTTAGCTATGTAAAAAGACACTTAGATTATAGCACATTAACGAACGATAAATAGAGAAAACCTCACAATAATGCAAGGTGAGAAGCAAAGCTATATGATGATTATTAATACTTGAAGCAGTTGTAAAACAAAAAAAGTAGTGACCCCGCTAGTCACTACTTTTTTAGAAGCTGTAGTTACCTCTTAGTGCTTCAGCTACCAGTCCCTCGTACCATCAAATCCTCTGTAGAACAGTCCTAAACCTAGTCCGCCTTTGTACATTTTCTTACTGTTTGAATCTGTCTTTATAGCGATAAGGCTTCGCCGCTTTTAGCAGAAATATTAGCAATGTGTCAGAGAATTTGCGTTGCTGTCCAACGATATCCCCTTTATAGTACACAGCCTCTTCATAGCCTTCGTGAGCTCTCCGCCTTGCCTCTGCTTCTAGGTTATCTGCGTATTGTAACTGGGAAATATAAAAAGCATCTTGATAAACCTGATCTTCTTTTAACCACCTGTAATGACTTTGGCGTTCAATCTGGGTTAGTGCCGCGCTTCTTGTTATGTTGCCGTTCTCCGAGTAACTTTTCAAAAACGCTGCCTTTTTTATAGCTGTAATTTTTCGTCCACTGAACTCCATCTTCTCCACTTTTTATCGCCTCCGCGCTTCTACACAACATACAAGCAAGCATCTTCATCCTCCTCTCTTCTTCATATAAAAATCAATGTATTGCTTTACTTTTAGAATAACAAAGTCGAACGTACTACCTATAGCTATTATCTTGCTACTAACCGCGTTATGGTGTAAAGGGTAATAAGTTTCTCTCCATGCCTCCCATCCGTTATCTAAGTGTTCAATATAAATGCTGGTGTTATGGCTTAAAGTAATAGTGTAGAGTTCTCCTGGAACCCCTACTATAAGCCCTTCTCTTTTAGCTAGATTATCCCTTATAATGATAGAAAGTATTTCTTGTTTATATTCTCTTATATTAGCAATAATGGGCTCAGGTAGAGATTTACCATTCTTAATTAGAATATTGTTACCTTCTAAAAGCAATTCTGCTCCCCACTGCTCAACTGAATGGATAATGCTTGTAAAATCTATCAAATGATTAAATCCTCACCATTTGTTTTAGCCTTTCGATTTTGACCCACATTACCCACTTTTGGCTCCTTATGTTGTGACTCATGGTCTTGGTGCGTGGGCACTCCGAGTACTCGTGGATACACATTACCCACATTTGATTTATCCCTATTTAAATTGTGTGTATTGTGCTCAGACGTGTGTTCAGGTCCTATACATTTCTTGTCCTTCCTTGAGAGGGTTTGGAGATTATTGTGGGTACTGTGGGTACTTTTCTGCTTTTCTAAAAGGTATGGATTCACTTCTAATAATCTTTTCCGGCCATTCATTTTTTGAAGAATAAACCCTCGTTCCTCTAATACCGATAATGTATTTTTTAATTGTATTGCCTTTTTAAATCTATTCCTTGTAAGGTTCTGAACCTCCCTATACTCGATAATAGGTCTGTCCATTCGTTCAATCACTTTCAGAAGATACTTTGCATCTTGTGTACCTTCATCTGCCCCCATGCAACCATATGCAGCCTTAGCATGTTCAATAAAATAGTTAGTTAACTTCTGAGCTTTGATAACTGTTTCCTCATTTATTTGTTTTGGTATCGTGTCAGCGTTTGGTTCATCCAGCGGGACTATTTGTACATGATCTGCTACTTGGAGCAATCCAGTTATCCTGATAATTTGTCCTGCTAACTTACTGCCCCATTCTTTCATTTCCGCAAGTTTGCCCCCCTCCAAAAACATCTTTTCTATCTCGCCCCTTAAGTCCTCTTCCGCTTGTTTAGCATTTCCTAGAAGGGTAAGCTGAACTGCTTCTGTAACTTCCTTACATAATAACTTTTTGACATTCAATACATACTGACTTTTCACGTTTGCTTCTATTTCCTGTGGTGTAACTTTGCGATGACCAACCAATGAGCGGGGAAAGGAGTATAAGAACCTTTGCATTAAACCTCGTTCTTGAAAAATAACAGGAACGTCTTGCACCACTTTGGGCTGTATAAAAAGACCGAGAGTTAAGGCCGGTTCATCTAATATCTTGGCTTCTCTACCTATCCGATCAACAGCACAATAATCTCCACTATAGCCTTTCAAGAATATTTCAATATTTGCTTTTCCATCGGAAGCATACCGTCCGGCCATAATACTAAATATCCCTCCACCTTCAGCAGACAATAAGGCCATTTTCTCATTATTATCCGCCATCAAATCAGAAAGTTTTTCTGGTGTGACATCTTCGGTTATAAGACGAGGTAGCGATAACACTTTTGTCTCATCGATTTGATTTGCTAGAGCACACATTTCGTTTAACGTGATTTCGTTTCCATCCTTGGCATATTCCTTTTCGAGCTGTTCTAACCGTTTTTGTTTAGCCTTCAGTTTCACTTTTTGCTCAGATACTTCCTTGGATAATCTTTCTCGTTCCTCTTTTTCATAATTAATTATTGGCTCTAGGATCGCTTTGAAGACAGAACTTTTACGATTACCTGAGGAAAGTGCTAGAATCGTATAGGTGTTCAACGGCTCGCTCCATTCTCCTGTTAAGCGAACATAAAAACGTTTAGCTAACGAGGTGGATAACATAGATATTGCTGCCATAGTTGGTGCATCAATTGGTGTCTGAGTCGATTCCGCTACTCCTTCCACATAATTGATTAACCATCTTGGGAATACTTCTATAGGGAAAGGAGGGAGCACGTAATCATCAAACGGGATCGGTGTATGCCACTCCACCTGTTGTTCTTTCTTACGCTCGGCTCTCTCCCGCTCGTATTCTGCGATTAATCCATTGTTAAAACTCATGCTCTTCCCCTACCTCTCAACCGCTCCAATTCTCTTTTTAAGATACTATGGAATGTTGACTCTATAACCTTTATCGATTCTGGTGGGTTATTTCTCTCATTCCATAAGAGCATTAACTCGTATACTATTTGAGAAGGTATGCCATGCCTTAGTAAGTATCCAGCAAGAGAAGCAGCGGACATGTTTCGCTCTCCTTCACTAACTCCTTGAATAAGCTGTATCCAATAATCGTCTGGCTTCTTAGGCTTCCCATGTAGGGGCTCAACAATCATCTTTAACAACCACTCCGGCATATCAGATAATGGGACATCAAGTGGCCTACTGGATAACTCCCATTCGTACTTTTTTCCACTTACGTGTAAAGAGGGAGCAACGGCTATATACCCTCCTTCTCCTCTAATGTCTAATCCAGGTAAAATGTTAGTTCGGTTTTTAACGTGACCTGGATCTTTAAATAATATATGTCGACCTCCCCCACCCGTTATAGCTTCAATGGTATTCGGAAATGGTGCATGTTTATTAATTAGTTGGTTTAACGAGTCATCTCCGCCATGTCGAGGATCAACGTCTAAAACAATAAATCCGCTTTTTTTTCCTGTTGCAATCGCTATATTTGCATCCGGCCATTTTTGCCACCACTTATTAATTTCGCCGCAATTAGTTGATGCTGCTCTTAAACCGTTTTTTATACGAGGGTGTTTACCAGAACTTTGACAGTTTGAGTTATGACAAGAGCAAAAATATCCGTTTGGTGTATGAAGAGGGAACACTGCCCAATTCAATTTTCGTGCATAAGCTATAGCAGCTTCTCCATTAAGCGACATGTTAGGTTTAACCACGCCATTTCCTCCTTTAATAAGGAATAGATTATATTAACCTTCATTGTCTTTTTCATATCAATCAACAGGAATGTAAACTGCTCATCTCCTTGCTCTATTTAATTGGCATAATCTTAAAATCTACAAATATAGTTATATAAATTATTTTGTAAGCGTATTAGGTGCTCCAACACCTATTGTGAAGCAGTCGCCAATGTATAATTATCAGCCACTGCTTCAATGTTTTTTTAGTCTCAATAGTACTTACATAAGAGCAATTCCTAAAAATAGATAGTATGCTCCTTCACAAGCCACACTTTCTATTCTTGAAGTCAACCAACTAAACAAACCCTAGTAATACTTAACCACTTGTAGAAGACATCTCTTTTTCATTAATCCACATATCTATTGAATCCTGTTTTAATAATATTCTAGTCCCAACTTTGAAGTAGGGTATGCTTCCTTCCCTTACCAGCTGATATATCAAGTCTTTAGATACACCAATGTAAGCAGCTGCTTCTTGTACGGTTAGAGTTTTTCTGTTCAACTACCACTTCGCCTCCTTTTCTTTTTTTCAACAGTTTAGTGCCTACTAGATTCATTCTGCACCATCACCCAACCTCATACTTAAGGTAAGTAGCCAATCAAGGGTTGTAGAATTTTCCACTTTCATTGTGTGAAGGAGCTGTTGTTATAATCTATTACAAACGCATTAAAAAATTGCGTTAGTATAGATTTTTTTATATGGTAGATTTTTTATTGTAGATTGAGAGGGTTTATTTAATAGAATATTGTTGTAGACCCGTATGACTTACTGAACCCGCTCCTAAATTATATAGACATGAAGAGTTTGTCTACTGGGGTTTCAGTAAAAAACGAAAGGAGGTATTCATGTGGGCGGAAGTATTGAAAAACGAGGAAAGAATTCGTGGCGATTGGTATGCAGTAGCGGATACGACCAGAATGGTAAGAGAAAAAAACGCACAAAAACTGTGAAATGCAAAAATAAGAGTAAAGCTAGAATAGAGCTGGCTAAATTTATTACGGAAATTGAAGCGGGAGAATACATCGCTCCTGAAAAAATGGTTTTTGGTAGGTTTGTAGAAGAATGGATGAATAAGTATGCCCTTAAAGATTTAGCGCCAACGACGATTGCAGCTTTTAATACTCATCTACAAAATCGTATCTTACCTTATTTTTCTCACATGAGACTAGATCAAATCAAAACCATACACATTATCAACTACTTAGCTTCTTTGGAGAAAGCTGGTCGGAAAGATGGAACAGGTAAACCACTCTCCTCTTCTACAATAGAATATAATCATCGTGTTCTAAGGAACATATTCCAAAGGGCAGTAGATTGGCAATTGATTAAAAGTAGCCCTGTTGCTTCTGTAAAGAAGCCTAAAGTGACTCAAAAAGAAGTTCAAGTATATAATGAAGCGGATGTTATAAGGTTATTCAAGTGTTTACAAGGTGAGAGAGCTATGTGGAGGATGCTTATTTCGCTAGCCGTTACAGGAGGACTTCGCAGAGGTGAATTGCTTGGATTAGAATGGAAGCACATTGATTTTGAAAAGAGTACAATACAAATAAAACAAACTGTTTCTCACGCCAATGGCGAATATGTAGTTAGAGAACCCAAAACAGCCAACTCAAGAAGAACGATCTCTATACCTGGAGCCTTAATAGAAGAGTTGAAATCTTACAAGAAAAACACCAATAGAGAGCGAATTCAAGCTGGCGAGCTTTGGGAAGGTGGGGAGCATTACTTTTTATTCTCATCATGGAATGGGAAGCCCTTGTATCCTTCTAGTGTCACCACCTGGTGGAGAAGCTTTACGAAGCGTAACAAGTTATCACACATTAAGTTTCATGCTTTGAGGCATACATCTGCTACCCTCCTAATTAATAAAGGAGTTCATGCCAAGACAATTAGCAGTCGTTTAGGCCATGCTGACATCAGAACCACCATGAACATCTATGGACATGCTTTACAGGAAGCAGATCAGGTAGCGGCTAATCACTATGACTCGTTGTTCGAAGGCAAGCAAAAAACAGATACAAAGTAAGGTAAATACTTTTCAAGATGTTATCATTTGTTATCATTTTTTAAGTTTGTCCCCATTTTGTCCCCAACTAGAGTGTACTACGTATATAATCACTTCTCTGTCATACAAAAAACCTTGCTATAACAAGGTTTCTAGTAATTTGTATAAGTGGAGCATAGCGGGCTCGAACCGCTGACCTCTACACTGCCAGTGTAGCGCTCTCCCAGCTGAGCTAATGCCCCGTATAATGACAGCGATTTCCTGTCGACAAGATTTATTTTACCATAGCTTTTATTATAAGGGCAACTTATTTTTTGAAATATGCGAAAGTGCACTGATCTCATTTTGGAATCGCCTCCCTTCTATCAAAAACCCCTCAATATAACACCAATGTACAAAAGGTATATCGAGGGTCTTTAACTATTAAATTCTTTTAAAGCTTTCCTTCCCCTACTTCCTCTGCCTCTTCTAGTTCCAACTTCTTCTTTTCCAACTCCAGTTTCTTCTCCTCTACCTCTAACTTCTTCTTTTTCAAGTCAAAATTCATTACGAAATATAAAAAAATAAACGTCATCCCAACGATTACGGATATAAATAAAAATAAGTCCAATCTGATCTCCTCCTAGGTGTTACTGTTTTAAAGTATACGAGTGCGTAGTCACAACATATTCATTTTACTATCGAATAACCAGTTTTATTACGCCACCTGTCTCTGTTTTTATCATGCTATACTAAAGAATAATGAGAATTGGGAAGGGAGATGAATACGATGAAAGATGTCCTTATCCAGTATATGAAATGCTTCTCGGATCTAAGTGACTCCGAATTAAGAAAACTAACAATCGATATTCCTGTTGCTACGTTTAAAAAAGGAACGGTCCTTTTGCATCAAGGTGAAGTCCCCAGCAAATGCTATTTTGTGTTAAAAGGGTGCGTACGCCTTTATGGCGTCGATGAACATGGAAATGAGAATACGTTTAATTTCTTTACAGAAGAACAGAGTGTAACGATTTTTAATCAGCATACTCCTGACAAAATTTCTCCCTACTCTCTTAGCTGCTTGGAAGACTGCACGCTTATTGTTGGTGATTTATCGACTGAGCAGGAAGCTTACGACATGCACCCGGTGTTAGAAGAACTGACTCGCAAAATGATGGAAGAAGATCTGGGTGCGATGAGGGATGAATTCTCCTCCTTCATTTCTTCGACGCCAGAAGAACGCTATCAGAACTTAATGAAAAAAAGACCAGATTTAATTGATCGAGTCCCCCAGTATCAACTAGCAAGCTACCTGGGAATCAAACCAGAATCTCTAAGCCGGATTAAGAAACGGTCCATAGCTAACCTCAGGGTTGTTGATTAGTCCATCGTTACTTTTCTTCCTTTTACCAATAACCAGATCCCAAACCCTAATTCACCGATGACCATTGGAACCATAAGGATTAATTCTAATAGCCCAGTAATGTTTTCAAGTTGGGGAATAAATTGGTACATGAAATGGATAAGCGAGTAGCTGAAACCGGCTAGAACGACAAGAAAGCTGATCACTTTTGGTATTCTGGTTGTATTCCATGCTACCACGCCGACTGCGATCAAATGAAGTCCAAAAATGATTAATCCAAATGACCAAGTTGCTTCAAAAGCTGTGATGGCATCCATTACTTGCTGTGCAACACGATCCACTGATGTAGCTTCCACTGAATGTTGAACAATCGTGTTAGTTACTATCAGATGGGACACCGCAGTGGCTAGCATAACCGTATAAAGGAATCGAAGCCAGCTGGCTAATAATGCGTAACCAGCATGAAATGGCTTTAAGAATAAATAAAACCCCCATGACACAACTAAATCCATGATAACAATAATAAACCATCCAAGTACCTCAAGACGAAACAATGCTTGAGAGGCCTGGATGTTTTTTAATGTCGTTGCCGCATCCCCCTCAACGACTAATGAACTGTGGACATAACCCTGAGAAAAAAATGCAGCAATTGTCATGACAAGTAAGGCAACACCAGAAACGACAGCTGCTTTCTGCTGCATGTTTTGATTCGTTGTTCTCCCTAACCCCATATAAGAACCTCCTCGACTTTGATGTTAGATCTATTGTATTTTGTCTGAGGAAGACTTTCATTGACTTAAATCAAGGAAATTGCCCTTTTAGAAATTTAAGCATGAATTATGCTATTCGAGTGTGAGCTTGCATAAATCACTACACTTAAGGTCGCGACTCAACTTTTATAACATAGCTCTATCCTCCCAAGCCAATGGTGCTATTAAAAGGGTTAGCAAAGGAATTTGTGAAGATCTGTTTAGGTCGAAATCCTTTTGAACCATTCTAGGTGCTTTGAAATAATTGGAGAGCGGGCTTGTTGTGCTATGGTTTTTAAGGAGACAACAGGCTCGTAAAGAACTAAAGTAAGGTTGGTGATGGATGCAAATGTTGAAAAAGATTAATCCTGCCGGAGTTTTATCAATCGCCATGCTAATGGGGTGCTCCGCTGAAACGGAGAAAAAAATTGATGAAGATCAAACGGAAGACGTAACATGGTCATATGCAGGTGAAACAGGACCATCCAATTGGCATACGCTGCACTCTGAGTATGCGGCATGCGGTGAAGGAGAAAAACAGTCTCCAATCAACATTGACGTTTCTACTGTTGAACTGAACGATGATTTAGAAGCACTTGATCTCACGTACCAATCCACTCCATTTTCATTAGAAAACAACGGACACACTATTCAACTCACAGATCCAACTGGGGAAAACAGTCTTGAAGTACAAGGAGAAGAATACACTTTACAACAACTTCATTTCCATACCCCAAGTGAAAATTCATTGAACGGTAACCATTTTGAAATGGAAGGTCACCTTGTTCATCAAAATGAAGCGGGTGAACTGGCTGTTCTCGCTTTTCTAATTGAAGAAGGTAAAAATAATTCAGTCTTAGCTGAAGCCTTTTCTAGCATTCCATCAGGAAACAATAAAGAAGAGCTTTCCAGCAATATAAAGCTGGACTTGTTATTGCCAGAAGATATGTCAACTTTTCGTTACAGCGGTTCCTTAACAACCCCACCTTGTTCAGAAGGTGTTCGTTGGGTCGTTCTCGAAGAGCCAATCCAGCTATCGGAGCAGCAGATTGAGGCCTTCTCTGAACATTTTCCTCATGGAAATGCAAGAGAGCCCCAACCATTAAATGAAAGAGAAGTGTATGTAAAATAGATAGCCTAAAAATAGCCCTCTTGTTGGATAAAAGAGGGTTTCTTCGTGTCCTATAAACAACGTCCAAACAACAAAAGAAACGCTGTCCCCCAGCGTTTCTCCTCTCTTACCTTCTCTCTCGGCTCGTTAATCCCATCGCCACAAAGCGTACGATCAATGATGCCACAATACTATACACGACAAGGGCAAACACTGCAGAAAATTCTACAACATAGCCACCGGCGAATTCCGTCGTTGGAAAGATATTTCGAAATGGATATAATAATGGCGCTGAAAAGTCATAGATCCACTGCACAAATGGTGCACCTGGATTTGCGCTGAATAGTTTCAGCAATATGCGAATTCCGAGAATCGCTTCGATGATGCCGAAGATCAGGCGTACGAGCGAGACGAGGAATGAGGATAATGCTCTCATGTTTCTTCACCCTTTTTTAAACTGACATATCCTTTCTTTACCCTGTTGCGATTGATCACACACGTGTCGTTTTTTTCCAGTGATTGATGGGCATAATGGATGGAGAGAAAGGAGCGTTTTGTTTTGAGAATACGTGACTTAGTTTATTATATATCGCGCTACCCCCCTGTATTACAACTCGGTGCTCTGATTGTGTTAATCCTTATTGCGATGGGCTTTGTCATGCATCTGGTCGAACCGAAAATGTTTCCAAGCGTATTTGATGGCGTTTGGTTTGCGATTGTAACGGCTTCAACCATTGGGTATGGAGACACGTCACCTGAGACGATAAGAGGAAAATCCGTTGCGATGGTATTTATTATGTTTGGCGCTGGATTTATGACATTTTATATGGCGAAGCTTGCCTCTTCTTTTGTGATGACACAGGGAGCGCTTGGGCGCGGAGAGCGCAGCTACGAACGAGCCAATCACGTCGTTGTTGTTGGGTGGAATTCGCGGAGTAGGCATACGATCAAGGCGCTTTTATCCAATCAGCCGGAGCGATCCATTGTCCTCATTGATCATTCGCTGACGGAAAACCCTCTACAAAAAGAAGGCATTCATTTTATTCGAGGTAATCCTGGTGAAGACAGCACATTGCGAAAGGCAAAGGTTAGTGATGCTCATACCGTTTTGATAACGGCGGATCAGTATAAAAGTGAAATGGAAGTAGATATGCAGACGATCCTTACGCTACTCACTGTAAAAGGAATCAATCCTTCCGTATATACAATCGTTGAGATTCTATCACCTGAGCAAATTGTGAATGCAGAGCGTGCGGGTGCGGATGAAATTATTGAAAGTGCTCACCTTCTAAGCACCGTCATGACGAATAGCGTCTTTTCACACGGAATCTCAACCACATTGCTTGAAATGTTGACGCATTTAAAGCCAAACCAGCTTGGTTTTATGCGTGCAGAAGCATTCAGTGAGAATTCTTTTTGTGATGTGGCTCAGCAATTAAATGAAAAGGATATTCTGATGATTGGCGTAAAAAGAGGAAGTGATCTTGTCATGAATCCCTCCCCTTCGTTTCTTATTGAGTCAGATGATCTTTTACTTGTGATTCACACGTAAGGCGAGAGTGCTGCGTCAAGCTCTTTCACGTAACGCTCTCCGTATTTCATCCACTTTTCGTCAATATCAGCATCTTTATCAGATGGCTCTTGAAACTGGTTAAACGATGCAGAGATATTCCCAATATTGCCTTCAGGATCCACTCCTGCCTGGTACATATGTGAGAGCATGAACGGCTGGCCGATTTCTACGATTGCGCCATCCGCATCAAGCTCTTTTTTCACGGCTTTAATCGGTACTCGTAGGAAAAGATAGCCGTCTTCGTCATCGATTTTGTAATCAAAATAGCCGTGATCATATTCCCATCCGCCACCATAGCTATAGCCTAGTTGACGGAGCTTGTCTTCCATAATACTAAGTTCAATCGTTTTTCCTTTGAGCACGGAATCCATTGGAATCATAGGTGCTTCCTCCCTGTTTACGTAGTCTACGCTTATCGTGTCCAAACAGAGGAATTTCATGATAAAAAAGCGTAAGCTGCTAAAGCTTGTGACTAGCGGGTAAAGGCTGAGACTAAAAAAAAGAGAGCGCCTCGGCGCTCTCTCTGTTTCATCTATTCGTTTGTCTTAAGGCGATCTTCAAGCTCTGCTTTTTCTTTTTCGAATCCTGGTTTACCAAGAAGCGCAAACATGTTTGTCTTGTAAGCTTCTACTCCTGGCTGATCGAATGGATTCACGCCAAGTAGGTAACCCGAAACCGCACATGCTTTTTCAAAGAAGTAAGCAAGGTAACCGAAGTGGTAAGGCGTCATTTCTGGGATGTTCACGATTAAGTTCGGAACGTCACCATCTGTATGAGCAAGCATTGTCCCTTCGAATGCTTTCTGGTTAACAAAGTCCATTGTTTCACCAGCAAGGTAGTTTAGCTTGTCGAGGTTTTTGTCGTCTTCTTCGATTGTGATCTCGTGACGCGCTTTCTCAACATTCAATACCGTTTCAAACATGCTACGACGGCCTTCTTGAACGTATTGTCCCATTGAGTGAAGGTCAGTTGAGAAGTCGACTGATGCAGGGTAAAGACCTTTGTTGTCTTTTCCTTCACTTTCGCCAAAGAGTTGCTTCCACCATTCAGAGAAATAGTGTAGAGATGGCTCATAGTTCACAAGAAGTTCGATGTTCTTGCCTTTGTTGTAAAGAGCATTACGAACCGCTGCATACTGATAAGCTTCGTTTGAAGCGATGTCAGATGTATTCAGGTCATCTTGCGCGTCCTGAGCACCTTTCATCATTTCTTCGATCGAGATTCCGCTTGCTGCGATTGGAAGAAGTCCAACAGCCGTAAGAACAGAATAACGTCCACCAACATCATCAGGAATTACGAAGCTTTCGTAACCTTCTTCGTCAGCAAGTGTCTTAAGCGCACCTTTTGACTTGTCAGTTGTTGCATAGATGCGACGACGTGCTTCTTCTACGCCGTATTTCTCTTCAAGAAACTTACGGAAAATACGGAATGCGATGGCAGGCTCTGTTGTTGTACCTGACTTAGAAATCACGTTAACGGAAACGTCTTTTCCTTCAAGTACGCTGAAGAGATCCTTCACGTAAGTTGAGCTAATGTTGTTTCCTACGAAGAAAACTTGTGGTGTTTTGCGCTCTTCTTTTGTTAGTACGTTATAGAAAGAATGGTTTAGCATTTCGATCGCTGCACGAGCGCCTAAATAAGAACCACCGATCCCAACAACAAGAAGTACGTCAGAATCTGATTTAATTTTCTCAGCTGATTTCTGAATGCGTGAGAATTCTTCTTTATCATAATCATGCGGAAGCGTTAGCCAGCCAAGAAAATCGTTACCAGCTCCTGTTCCATTATGTAGCGCTTCGTGTGCAGCCTTCACTGCATCCGCCATGTATGTTACTTCATGTTCGCCAACAAACGACAATGCTTTTGAATAATCAAAACTTACTTTCGAAGTCATAGTTAGCCTCCAATTATCATTTTTTGTTCAGTACCCACATTTTACTTTAGCCCAAGACCTAGTCGAAATCAAGAACGCCGATCCATGTAAGCGATTACCTGAGAAGATTTCTTTTTAAAGTTACATATGCTCTTTAGAACTTGAACTTATATTTCTCTTGGGGCAACAAAGTGAAACGCTCGATTTTTAGCTCATTCGATTGAAACCAGAGTTTCAATCGCCTTTCAGCGAAGCTGAAAGGTCGCAATGTGTGAGAGGGCGGTGAACAAATTCATTTGTTCTAACCCCCCTCTCACACATTGCGAAAATGAGTTAAAAATCATCCCCA
The DNA here is from genome assembly GCF_020524165.1 of Guptibacillus hwajinpoensis. Classification (GTDB taxonomy): domain Bacteria; phylum Bacillota; class Bacilli; order Bacillales; family Guptibacillaceae; genus Guptibacillus; species Guptibacillus hwajinpoensis_D. Next base: position 328,751 of record NZ_JAIVKU010000003.1, on the reverse strand, counting down.
TTAAAAACCAAACAAAAAGAACCGCTCCAATACGGAACGGTCCTATCTTTCATCTTATAGAGAAGCTTTCAAAATCGCCATCACGTCGTCGCGCTCAAGAGACTTGAAATTACCGAACGGCCCATTTGCCATCGCACGGTCAGCAATCAAATCAAGCTGGCTATCGTCAATATCGTAATCAGCAAGACGGTTTGGTGCACCAAGGCTGCTCCAGAACGCGCTGAGCTTGTCGATTCCTTCAAGAGCGATATCGCGATCAGATTTACCTTCTTCGCTTACGCCAAGAACTTTGACAGCAAGACGCTTGAACTTATCAACGTCCACGTCAAGGTTGTGTTTCATCAAGTTCGGGAAGAGAATCGCCAAACCACCAGCGTGTGGAATATCATATACAGCTGATACCGCGTGCTCGATGTTATGAGAAGCCCAGTCACCGCGAACACCCATCTGTAGTGATTGGTTAAGCGCTACTGTACCACTCAACATGATGGTTGCACGGTGGTCGTAGTTCTGCATATCTTCAATTAGTTTTGGAGCAGTATTCATCACTGTTTCAAGTACAGAGAACTGCATGTTTTCTTGTAGTTCTGTATTTGTTTCAGGGTGAAGGTATTGCTCAAGTACGTGAGACATCATATCCACCATGCCGTAAACAGTATGGTTTTTTGGCACTGTGTACGTGTTCTCAGGATCTAGAATAGAGAATTTCGGGTGAACTAGAGGATGTCCCCAACCGTACTTCTCTTGTGTTTCCCAGTTTGTGATAACAGAACCAGGGTTCATTTCTGAACCAGTTGCTGCTAGCGTTAGAACTGTACCGAATGGAAGAGCTGCTTCAGGGAATGCTTTCTTCGTCACGAAGTCCCAAGCATCTCCATCATATTTAGCTCCAGCAGAAATCGCTTTTGTGCAGTCAATCACACTACCGCCACCTACTGCTAGAATGAAATCAATATCGTTTTCTTTACAAATGTTAACACCTTTATGAACAGTTGTGAGGCGCGGGTTTGGTTCAACGCCGCTAAGTTCAAATACTTCAGCACCGATTTCGTTTAATGTGTTCATTACGCTATCGTAAACACCATTTTTCTTGATGCTTCCTCCGCCATAAACAACGAGGACTCTTTTTCCGTATTGTGGAACTTCTGTTTTGAGCGCTTCAAGCTGCCCTTTACCGAAGATCAATTTTGTTGGATTTTGGAAAGTAAAATTATTCAATGGTATGTCCTCCTTTATTTCAAATCAGGTTTATTATGCCTCATCCCATATTAAAAATAAAGCAATCTGCTTAAAGGAAGGATGTGGTGATTCAATGTATAATGTGACAGAATTTATCTCATCTTATAAATGAATCATTATGTTTTCTAATAAAAGGAGGGTGTCTTTTGAGCACACTACAACGCGTCGCACTTGCATTCGTTATCATCGGAGCGATCAATTGGGGACTCATTGGATTTTTCCAATTTGACCTAGTAGCGGCTATTTTCGGAGGGCAAAATGCGGCACTTGCTCGAATCGTTTATGGCCTTGTCGGGTTAAGTGGACTATATTGCCTAACATTACTTTTCAAGCCGACCGAAGAGCTTTCACATGATCCAGATCGCGCAACGACATAGAGCTAAATTCATTGAATTTCACATTTTCCTTTCTAAGCGAAAAAAAGAAGGCAGCCCTCTGGCTGCCTTCTTTCGTCATCACTTACTTCTTAAGGCGCTTGTTCAATTGAGCTTGACGGTCGTTAGACTCTTTCAACCAGTCTTTAAGCTTATCTTCAAGCGTGTTGAAGCCTTGTGGAGAAGAAGTTTGTTGTGGTTTCTTGTTTCCGCCGCTTGGTGCTGCTGGGCGAGGCTTTCTTTCCGGACGCTCAGGTTTAGGTTGAGTAGCACGGATTGAAAGAGAGATTTTACCGGAACCTTCTTCAATGTTAAGGATTTTGACCTTAACTTCGTCTCCTACAGTAAGTTGATCTTCGATATTTTTTACGTACCCGTGAGAAATTTCAGAGATGTGAACTAGACCTTGCTTTTGGTCGTCAATTGCAACGAAAGCACCAAAAGGCTTAATTCCAGTTACCTTCCCTTCTACGATATCACCGACGTTATATTGCTCTGCCATGAAAACACTCCTAACAAATTTTTTCAACTTAACTAGTATAACATAGATGTCGAATCTAGACAAAACATCATACTGGCCTTTTCTAAGAATTCTACCCTTCTATTGAAGGAATAGCAAGACATGAAACCATTATAAAGCATTTATTTTCAAAATAAAACGAAGAGAGTTAATGACCGACACATCAGTAGTACCAACGCTTCTAGCATGTGGTAAATAAATACATGAATATTTGATATTGACTGAATTCTTTCCGCTCGCTATAGTGATAAAATGCCATTCAATTGGACTTACTATATTGTATGAGGTGACAAGATGAAATCAAATGATCAATGGTCGTCAAGATTCGGGTTTATTCTGGCTTCAGCTGGGTCAGCGATCGGGCTTGGTGCACTGTGGAAATTTCCATATATGGCAGGTACAAACGGTGGGGCAGCGTTTTTCCTCGTTTTTCTTCTTTTCACCGTTTTAGTTGGTGCGCCGATGCTGCTAGCTGAATTTGTTGTCGGTCGACATTCTCAACAAAATGCAGTTGCTTCCTATAAAACCATTTCGGGAAAAGATCAGTGGAAATGGCTCGGCTACCTTGGCGTAATCGCATCCTTTATCATTCTTTCCTTCTATAGTGTTATTGGAGGATGGGTCATTACGTACTTAGGGAGAAGCTTATCTGGATCGCTTACTGGCCTACCAAATAGCCGTTATGAAAAGCTATTTGGCGAAATAATCGGTAGTCCTTCGACAGCCCTTCTGACACAAGCACTTTTCTTAGCGATCACTGTAGCTATTGTGCAGTTCGGAATTCAAAAAGGAATCGAAACAGCAAGTCGCTATATGATGCCAGCACTTTTTATTCTTTTTCTTGTGCTTGTTGTTCGCTCGCTCTCGCTTGATGGCGCGATGGAAGGTGTTGCCTTCTTCCTACAACCTGACTTTTCGATGCTGTCTGCTGAAGGTGTGTTAGATGCCCTTGGGCAATCTTTCTTTGCGCTCAGTGTCGGTATTTCATTGATGGTGACGTACAGCTCTTATCTAGATAAAAAAGCGGACCTCACCGGATCAGTTGTTTCCGTCGTTAGCTTAAACGTGCTTATTTCGTTTCTAGCTGGTCTTGCGATCTTCCCTGCTGTCTTTGCATTTGGCTTTGAGCCGACAGAAGGTCCAGGATTGATTTTCACCGTTCTTCCTGCGGTGTTTAACCAAATGGCGTTTGGTGGATTGTTTTTCACTGTTTTCCTAGCGCTTTTGCTATTTGCAACATTAACCTCTGCTTTTTCTTTAATGGAAATCATCGTTTCGACAGTGACGCAAGGGGAAGGAAAGCGTAAAAAAGTTTCATGGATTGCAGGCTTATGCGTGTTCTTGCTCGGGATTCCCTCCGCCCTGTCATTTGGGGTACTTGGAGACATTTCCGTTTTTGGGAGAACGATTTTTGATACGATGGACTTTCTGGCAAGTAACTTATTAATGCCGATTGGCGCCCTCCTCATTTCTGTCTTTGTTTCGCGTAAAATGAAGCGAGCGATCTTAGCGGATGAAGTGATGATGTCTTCAAAAATAGGACGTGTGATCTTCCCAATCTGGTATGGTCTCATTCGTTATTTTGTCCCAGCAGCCATTACAATCGTGCTCATTACATCCCTACTTTCTTATTAATTTAAAAAAAGACGTATATTTTTCATCTCACCTGGGAATAACAGAAGTAGTAAGCTATCTATATTCCCCCTTTTGATAGACGAGGCCAATGCCTCGTCTCTTTTTTTGTCTTCAGAACGTTCTTCTCTCCTACATCAAGCAGGATAAACTTCGTATAAGTAAGCCAAACTTTAAATAGCGATTGCAGGAGAGGAGCTGAAAAGTTTGTTTGAAACGAAGAAAGAAAAAGTGGAAATCGACAAGGTTACATTGTCTTATGAGTATTACAAACATCCAAACCCACACGTGAAGACGCTCGTCTTTATACACGGTTTTCTTTCATCTTCTTATAGCTTCCGAAAGCTTTTCCCTCTTCTTCATGATCAATACAGCCTGTTAAGTTTTGATTTACCCGGGTTTGGCGAGAGTGAAAAGAGCTGTGATATTCATTATTCACTACACGAGTATGCCGCCCTTACAAATCGCCTGCTTGAAAAAATGCAGATTGCGAAAGCCGTCCTGATTGGTCATTCAATGGGTGGGCAAATCGCCCTACGTACGTGCATTCAACATCCAGAACGAATTGAGAAACTGATTCTTTTATGTAGCTCGAGTTATATTAAATCCTCTTCATTAGGATTGAGAGTTTGTTCGTATCTCCCTTTTTTTCCCTACTGCCTTAACTTATCAATGAGCGCGATTAATTTACGAAAAAATTTCGAACATCTTGTTTATGACCGAAAACTTCTGACGCAACAAGTGATTGATGGGTATACTGCCAGCTTTAATGAAAAAGGCTTTTTCCTAGCGCTTTGCCGCCTCATTCGAGATCGTGAGGAAGATTTGGCTACTAAGACGCTAAATAAAATTAATTTCCCCACTTTACTAATTTGGGGAAGCGATGATCGCCTTGTTCCCCTCCGGGTGGGAGAGCGTATGAAAAAAGACCTGCCTGATGCAGATCTGCTTGTTTTCTCTCATACCGGTCATTTAATACCAGAAGAGAGACCGCTCGAAACGTCGAATGCTATTCGAGACTTCCTTCAACATAAATAACGGTCCCCCGGGGACCGTTATTTATGTGCAACTAATTGCGGTTCTTCTTTTAATAAGATACTTAAGAATCCGGAGGTTACGAGAAAAGCAGCTGGTATAATATAAAAAATCGACAAAAATATGATTCCGCCTGCTGCAGAAACAAGCAAACTGAATCCTCCAATAATCGGTCTTGTTTTCACAAAATAACAGCCTAGTACGGCAAATGCGGGAAAAATAAAAGCAGTTAAAAACGAAATATCTTTGACTTGAATTAGAGGTATCACATTAAACCTTGAGAGCACTGCTGCGATAATGCCAAGCACACATCCTGCAACGGCCAGTTTAAACATGCGTTTTTGTTTCATTTTATTCCCTCTCTCATAATAAACCTTACTCTTCTTAAATCTATTCGTGTTAAAAGCGCTTCATCCTTCTCTTATTCTTTACTTTCCACTAATCGCTTCCATTTTAACATGAAATTTCAGTCTTAAGTCGGAGTAAACTTCAATCGTAAGCAACTCCCAGAACCCTTTATCTTGCTTTACACTATTATTAAGCGGTGCAGGTTGCCAATATCGTAACAGTGTTTCATGATTGAAACTAGTATCAAAAGAGACCATTCTATCTTATCCTTACCTGATAAGGATAAATTTTCTATTAAATGGTCATAGAAAGAGACTTATTCAGGAATATAGCAGGAAATAAACTTACTACTGTCAAATATGTTCATTCATAGGAGACAGAAGGAATTGGGGAGATCACATGAAACGAATTCAAACAGGACGATTCCTCGCAGCAACTTTCTTTGTTGGTCTGGGAATTTTTCTTCTTCTTATAAATCTCGGCATTATTTCCATGGAAATGACGGAAGCCATTGTCTTTTTTTATCCTTTTTTGTTGCTTCTGCTCGGAGGAAAATATCTTTTGGAAGCATTGATGCCTTCTATGAAACGAAAAAAATGGACAACGGGTACCCTGTTATTCATTATTGGTCTTCTTCTCGTGCTGGATCGTTTCAAGGTCATTGAGTTTAGTTTATGGAGCATCTGGAAACTGTGGCCACTCATATTTGTGTTGATTGGCTTTAAAATACTGGGACAGTTTCGTAAGAGTCAGGGGTTTAGTCTTGTCAGGGACCATTCATACAATAAACCGAATTGGGAAGTTCGCTCGATGAATGATTGGAGCTTCGTATGCGATTACGACTTTGATTTTTCAACGACGCTCATTCCAGAAGAAGAAGTCGTCATTAATCTATCCGGCTTTGTCGGTGACATTAATGTCATTCTTCCAGAAGATCTTCCCTTTCGAATCGACGGCAGCGCCCACGTACTATCTGCAACAATCGATAAACACAATCAAGATAACGTTGGGAAGGGACACGCCATCACATATGAAACAGACGATTTTAACGATGCTCTTCAGCGCATCGTATTTTATCTAGACTTTTCCGTGCTTGATTTACGAGTCGATCGGATTTAGAGGAAGGTGCAATCAATGTGAACAAATCCACTTTGCGATGGAAATTACTGAAGTCGATTCTTTTTACAGCTCTTTTTACAGGAATTCTTTATTTCCTCTTTATACAAATAAGTTTATTTCTTCAACCCGGGTTTGTATCGCTCTGGTTTAGCTTACTTTCTCCCCTCTTCGTCATGTTGCTCGTGATTGTATTGGGAAGTTACTTTAGCTACAAAGATACGCTCTCCATCCGAACCCGTCTTGAAGACATTTCCACGCAGATCATCACACTATCGAGAGGAAGATTTACTGAAAAAATGACGTTCACCGAAGAGGATGAAATTGGACGAATCAGCTTCGAGTTAAATGAACTAGCTGACAAACTTCAGAAGCAGGTCACGTCTCTTCAAAATTTGGCGAATCAGAAAGCTGATTTAGCCGAAAAAGCGAGAAGTGCGGCTATTATTGAGGAGCGCCAGCGATTAGCCAGAGATCTGCATGATGCTGTCAGTCAACAGCTTTTTGCGTTAAATATGATGGCTTCCGCATCTATAAAAATGTTAGATCGTGATAGTGACACGGCCAAATCCCAGATGCTTGATGTAGCAGACCTTGCCAGTAAAGCTCAAGTGGAAATGCGAGCGCTCCTTCTTCACCTCCGCCCGATTCATTTATCAGAAGATTCTCTCTGTGAGGGTATTAAAAAGCTCGTGGAAGAACTTGAAAAGAAATCAGGCGTAACTTTCTACTTAGCACTTGATGAATTACCGGAACTTCCTGGAGGAATTGAAGAAAACTTATTTCGCATTGTACAAGAAAGTCTTGGGAATGCGTTACGTCATGCCGAAGCTTCTGAAATTCGAATTACAGTGAAGCTTAAGAAAAAGCAGTTTTTATTACATATAAAAGATAATGGAAAAGGATTTGAGATGAACCCAAATAAAAAAGGCGCATACGGTCTCGATTCGATGCAGGAGCGTAGCGATGAAATCGGCGGTCAGTTTCGTGTCTCATCGCGACCAGATGAGGGAACATTAGTCGAAGTCCGCGTGCCAGTGGAGGGGTAACGATGGCAAATGAAATTAAAATGATGATTGTAGACGACCATGATATGGTGCGAAAAGGGTTAAAAGCTTACCTATTAACGGAACCCGACTTTCAAATTATTGGTGAAAGCGCGAATGGAAAGGAAGCCGTGTCCTTAGCGAACCAGCTTCATCCTGATGTGATTTTAATGGATCTCATTATGCCGGAAATGACAGGGATTGAAGCGACAAAAGAAATCATGACCACTCTTCCAAAAACAAAGATTATTATCATAACGAGCTTCTACGATGACGAACAGATTTTTCCAGCTATTGAAGCAGGCGCATTTAGCTACTTACTCAAAACAGCCTCAGCCGATGAAATTATCGAAACGATACGAAAAGCCATTCAAGATGAGAGCGTCATTGAACAAAAAGTCGCTCAAAAAATGATGAACCAACTGCGGTCAAAACAAAAAAAACCCCTACATGAAGAATTAACAAAAAGAGAAAAAGAAGTGCTTCTTTTGATTGGAGAAGGAAAAACGAATAGTCAAATTGCCGAAGAATTGTTTATCGGGTTAAAAACGGTCAAAACGCATGTAAGCAACATTCTTGGAAAACTTGACGTTCACGATCGTACCCAGGCCGCTGTATATGCGATAAGAAATGGAATGGTGCGCTGAATCCCTTCTCGTGTTGACACCTCTTTGATTCACTACGCATTTACTATAACGAGTAGTGATTTAAGGAGGAAACAAGCTATGGCAGACGAATATCAAAAGTGGTCAGAGCTTCCATATGCAGGTGAGCAAAAGCCCCCTCATAACCCTGAGGAACCCTATGCAGGATCATGGCCGGATTATTACCTTCGTAATAAACCACCGGGACGCTTTACTACCCTGAGCGGAAGACCAATTCGACTCGATATCCAGCAACCTTCCACCATTGATTGGGAGCAGGAACTTAAGAAAGTGAAGCATGCCAATAAGCACCTGACACCAAAACAGGCGACGCTAGCAGAATACTGGGGAACTGGAGTAGCGAGTAAACAATGGACCCCGATCATTGATAAATTAATTGACACGTATGGTGTAACAGCCCCTCGGGCCGCAAGAATTCTTGCTGCCGTTTCAGCAGGTATGAATGATGCTTTTACAACCGCCTGGTATTTGAAATACCGCTGGAACGTAGCGCGACCTAACCAACTGGATCATGAGTTCGAAACCCTTCTTTGTACACCGAGACACCCAACGTATCCATCCGGACATGCGACGATTGGAGGGGCAACCGCTGAGATTCTATCTTACTTTTTCCCAGCCGAACAACGTCGATTGAGAGAACTTGCAAAAGAATGCGCTGATTCAAGACTCTACGCCGGTGTTCATTTTCCAGTCGATAATGAGCAAGGACTTCGTCTCGGGAAACAAATTGGGTCGATCGTTGCATCAGAGTTAGAAAAAGAAGACAACAGCCGAGGTCATTCGATTGATGTGCCATATCGGGAAAGCCTCCATGCAAAACTGGCTCCTCCTCCATACAAGCAGGTCATTGATTACGACTTTGACGGAGCTTGCGACTCAGCAACAAAGAACCCATTCGTAAGGCACCATTCAAAACAACCAAAACCTAAACTCTTTTTCTAATTTCCTTTTCCATATTCAAATCGAGTGAAGAAGCTTATTATAGCAGCTTCACTCGATTTTTCTATGACTTTTTTCCGTACAAATCAGAGAGGATTCGTTATAATAGATGGAAGATTAGCAGATGAAAGGACCTTTACATATGAAACGCTTATTACTCTTCACTTTGATCGCTTTGATCATTTCGGGATGTCAATCGAATAAATCAGAGCCCGCTAGTATTACCGTTGCAGCAGCTGCAAGTTTAAGCGATGCAATGAAAGAACTGAACAGCGTATATGAAAAAGAACATCCTGGTACTGACATTACTTTAAACCTTGCATCTTCCGGAGTTCTAGCCAATCAAATCAAACAGGGTGCTCCAATCGATGTTTTTCTTTCTGCATCTGAATCACATTTCCAATCTGTGAAACAGCAAGATCTACTAGAGCCCGATCATCAGATACCTTTATTAAAAAATCAACTGGTCCTGATTAAAAGCCGTTCATCGACGATCACGAATTTAGAAAAGCTAGGCTCACAAGAAGTGAATCGAATAGCAATCGGCACACCTGAGACTGTTCCGGCTGGAGCTTATGCGAAAGAAGCCCTCCAATTCGTGAATCTATGGAACAGACTAGAAGAGAACCTTATTTTCGGGAAAGATGTCCGTCAAGTATTAACGTACGTTGAAACAGGCAATGCAGATGCAGGAATCGTATACGAAACGGATTATCGCACTTCTAACAAAGTAGAGCTTGTCGAGAAAATTCCTGAAGAAGCGTATTCCCCGATTATTTATCCTGCCGGCGTAATCCGAGGTGCGAGTGAAGAGGCAGTGGCCTATTATACCTTCCTACAAAGCAAAGAAGCGAAAGCGATTTTTGAATCGTACGGTTTCCAAAGTGATGTGAGTGATGATGACTAATTTCTTAGACCCCATTCTCATCTCACTAAAAATCTCGCTTGTCGCAAGCCTCCTTGTGACGGTATTAGGAATCACGATAAGTCGGCTAATGGCAGGAAGGAAGTTTCGTGGGAAAAGCATCATCGATACGATCATCATGCTACCACTCGTTCTTCCCCCATCAGTCGTTGGCTTTATGCTACTCGTTCTTTTTGGCGCATCTAGCCCAATTGGTCAGTGGATTGAATCGATCTTTCGGCATCCACTGGTTTTCACATGGCAAGCCGGTGTAATCGCTGCTAGTGTCGTTGCTTTTCCACTCATGTATCAATCTGCCAAAGTGGGGTTTGAAGCGGTTGATCATGATATTGAAGACGCTGCACGCGTAGACGGCGCAGACGGGTGGACCGTTTTGCGGATGATTTCGATTCCTCTCGCCTCAAATGCCCTGATCTCTGGCATCATCTTAAGCTTTGCGCGCGCTTTAGGAGAATTTGGTGCCACGTTAATGTTCGCGGGTAACCTTCCTGGTAAAACCCAAACGATGCCAACGGCAATTTATGTGGCCATTGACTCTGGCCAAATGCATCTTGCCTGGGCGTGGGTGATCGTGACCATTCTTCTTTCAACCGTTATGCTATTCCTTTCTTATCGTGTGACAGTGAAGATGTAAAAAACTCGCTCCAAATTGAGCGAGTTTTTACCAATATACTGGTGTCCATCACCTTTTAGCGGCTTACTCTTCCGCCTCTGCTTCTTTTGTGGAATAAAATTCCTTCTTCAAATAAATCTTTTCAATAAGCGTGTCCTTTCCCCCATTTTCCGTGCCATAGATTGTAACGTCTGAGAAGCCATCAATCAGATAAAGCGTGACTGGCGTTTCAAATGGATTCGAGCCTTTACGAAGCTCTTCTACTTCAAACCCCAAACTAGCAAGCAATAGCCGATTGTCTTCAAGGTACTGTAATCCTTCTGGAAAATACGTCATTTCGGTCGCAATATGATCTTTAAATACGACTTCACCGTTTTCAAACGTCATTTTCATCGGGTCCTTTTGATCTTCTTCAATACTTTTCGGAAATTGAGCAAGAAATTCTTCCTGCGACAACCCAAGGAGAGCTTCAGCATCAACAATTAACTCAATGGAAGCCGGATCAAAATCAATCTCTGCTTCAATTTGTGCTTCCTCTTCTTTTACCTCTTCAGGTGCCTCATCCTCATGGATCTCCACCTGCTCTGTCGTTTGATCGTCTCCCCCACTCGCTTCATCTGACGAAGAGTTAACGAAAGCCGGGATACCCCAAACAACGATGTATAAAAGAAACCAGAATCCAGCAAAAATGGCGGCTCTCTTTCTCGAAGATGTTACGAAGGGTTTAACACTATTAGCAGCCATCAGGAGAAAAGCGAGGATTACGACTACTTTCAAAAAATCCATATTTCTTCACCTCTTTATTAACTATAGGGCCAACTGAATCTCAAGTACAAGTGTTTCTTCTATGATCTATGAAAACTTTTTCACCTAGTGGAATGATTGGTTAAAAGAAGGAATTCCGTTTTCACTATCTAACTACAAGAGTAGCCTTACCCAAAAAGGAGGATTATGATGTCAGTCGATCGCTACATTAACTTAACCCGTAAAAACTATCATTCTGTCCGCAGCGCAATTCAAACCGGTGACCTTCTCCTTTGTAGCGGCTCCTATCCAGTTAGTAAAATTATACAAAATGTATCAAACTCAAAATTTAGCCACGTAGCTCTCTTATTTCATTGGATGGACCGCATTATGTTGCTTGAAAGCGTTGAAAGCTATGGGGTACGCATTGTTCCGCTTTCTCACTATTTCAGCGATTACCGTAATTCGGGCAAGCCCTATAAAGGAAAACTATATCTCGTTCGCCATTCTCAGATGAAGGATTTAGATGAAATCAAACGAAATGCCATGTTACGAAGAGGCGCTGATTTAACGGGGAAATTCTATGACATTGAGGAAATTCTTAAAATTCTTGCTAGCGTCGTCATTGACGATTTAGAATCGATTCCAAACGATAAATACATCTGTTCGGAATTCATTCAAGAATGCTATCAAAAAGCAGGTATCTCATTCCCAGACGATGGTCGCGGTTTTATCTATCCAGAGCATATTGCAAGTGACCCTGCTGTTCAACCACTCTATGAACTTGTCCCTTAAAACCCATTTTTCATTGAATCCCTCCCATTTCTATAGTTTGTCCAGACAAAATAAACTGGAACAAATATACTATATATTATCCAACATTAATGGAGGGAGAAACATGACTTTAATTGTCATTGATCCAGGGCATGGCGGGACAGATCCGGGTGCTACTTATAAAAACGTCCAGGAAAAAAATTTAAATCTGGCGACCTCCCGTATGGTTCGAAATAATCTTGTATCAAAGTACGAAGTTGATGTGGCCTTAACTCGAGATGATGATCAGACGATTGAATTGAAACAAAGAACAGACTTTGCGAATGCACAAAAAGCGGATTTTTTCCTAAGTATTCACCATAATGCTTCTGGTGGTAGTGGGTTTGAAACGTTTATTTTTAATGGAACTGTTCCAAACGAAACAATCGAACTTCAAACGAGCATTCACAATAAGATTGCAAAAGATATTTTAAATAAATATGGCATATTAGACCGTGGAAAGAAGCGAGCCAATTTCCATGTTTTACGTGAAACGAAAATGAACGCATTGCTTATTGAAGTTCTTTTTGTTGATAATGAAAAAGATCTTAAACTTCTAATGAATCCTTCATTTATCATGGATGTTTCAATTGTCATTGCTGACGCTACGGCTGAAGCTTTGAAGCTTCCGTTGAAGTACAAACCTATTGAGGGTACGTTGTATAAAGTCATTGCCGGATCTTTTAGTGATCGAGAAAATGCGGAAAACCATCTTAATAAATTGATCCAAAAAGGGTTTGGTGCATTTATATCAACGACGGTCATTGACAACAAAAACTTTTACCGGATTCAGGCAGGTGCATTCGCTGACAGAGAAAATGCAGAAGCTTTTGTTGCGAAGCTAATGAACGCAGGATTTGAATCCTTTATTCTGACTGAAGAGGGAATGCCTTCAATGCTTTCTGCTGTGCCTCTTAAGGCAGACAAAGGCAATAAAATCCAGGGAGAGGCTGTTCTATCAGCCAAACAAATGGATGTTTATGCAAGATCGATTAACCCAGGTGCGCCAGATTTAGCTGAACTGTACTTGTCGCAAAGCAAAAAATACAACATCCGTGGCGACATTGCTTATGCGCAGGCACTTCATGAAACAAATTTCTTTCGTTTTACTGGTGACGTTAAACCTGAGCAAAATAACTTTGCTGGAATTGGCGCTACAGGCGGAGGAGCTCGTGGGGCATCTTTCCCTAATGAATCGACTGGTGTTCTTGCTCATATTCAACACCTTTATGCTTATGCCTCCAAATCACCTATTCCTGCCTTTGACCAAAAAGTGGATCCCCGGTTCGACCTTGTAAACCGTGGCTCAGCAACAACCTGGCAGGCATTGAATGGAAAATGGGCAGTTCCTGGAACCACATACGGTCAACTCATTCTCGGACTGTACAAAAACATGCTAGAAGCAGCTTTAAAAGAAATAGAGAAAGAACGGATCAAGGTAAAGACTGCAATCAAAAACTTGGAAATTTAATGGTCAAAAGAAAGAGCGTTCCCTCATCGGAACGCTTTTTTACCTACCCTTTTTATATGTTGAAAGAGCCGCCTGAACATGAGGATGATAGGTTGTTTTTATGTAATCGGTACCTGATGAAACCCATCTTAGTGCATTTTCAGGTCTAACGCCAGTAATCATGATATTCACACCAAGCAGGTTTAGCGCGCCGCAAAGCTTTGCAATCATTTCGGTAAAATCGTCATTTAAATACGTAATGGAAGATAAGTCCATTATGAGCGTGTTGACCTTCATATCCGCTACTTTCTGAAGTCCTATATCAATAAGATAATGAAATCCTACTTCCTCTACAACTGGTTGAATCGGTAATAGACCCAGTTGATCCATCAGTGGAATAACGTTCACCGCCATATCTTCCATACGATTAATCAACTCTTCTTGCTTTTGGTAAACATGTGTCATATCTCGAAATTCGACCATTGCCCCATACATCCTGTTCGAATCGATTAACACTTTGGTTTGAACGGTTAAATACATATTAAAGTTGCCCCACTTGTATGGCATTGCTTCAATAAAAAATTCTTCTCCTGTTTGAACCGTTCGCTCCACATGACGCACTTCTTCTGGGGCTAAAGGAAAAATATCATATACACTCTCACCGAGAATCTCGTTTCGAGTCACCTTCAAAATATGCTCCCCTATTTCATTAATCTGAATGACTCGATGATCCAGATCAATCGCGAGAACGCCACATGTTAAATGATTCATAATATGATCCTGCAATTTACTCAATTCATCACTCCTATTAGTTTCGTCTTAGTTTCGATAAGGAGAGGACAGCTACACTAGAGTTGCATCACACTGAATGCCCATTGTTCAGCATTGAGCCTATTCTAACAAATTTTATTCTAAACTATATTTTCTACATTTGATGCCATATCCCTGTTCGTTCGTATGAAACATTTTTTCTTTTTAATAAAAAAGGTTGCCTTTTCTTCAGAACTAAAAAAACTGCCGTTACGGCAGTTTTTTTAGTCCCATGCAAAGCGCTGTTCTTTCCAAGGGTCCCCATACATGTGATAGCCGTTTCGTTCCCAAAATCCCTGCTGGTTTTCAGACCGAAACTTAATGGCTCGTATCCATTTAGCACTTTTCCAAAAATACAAATGTGGGATGACTAACCTTACTGGATACCCATGCTCTGGTGTTAACTCTTCTCCGTTATGTTTATGAGCAAGAAGACTGGTTTCTCTGAGAAAGTCTTCGAGCGGAAGGTTCGTGGTCCACCCCTCTTCCGCTTCGATCATAACGAATTTCGCTTCCTTCCGAAGACCTACATGTTCTACAATGGTTCGCGTAGAAATCCCTTCCCAATCGTTATCGAATTTGGACCATCCTGTTACACAGTGAATATCATTTTTTTTTGATGTTTCAGGTAAGCCAAGAAGCTCATCAAACGATAATAGGGTAGGACGTTCCACTAATCCACCAATTCTTAAATCCCAATTAGATAAGTCCTTCTCATAATAAGGAACGTTCCCAACGTGAAGCACAGGCCACCCTGTTGTAACGCGCTGATTAGGAGGCGTGCGATCACTGTTTTGTTCTTTTTCTTTTCCAAAGTACATGCTGCACCTCCTTTCAACTTTTTCTATAGTGTAACAGACTGATTCTTTTTATCTTTCATAGAATGTGCCGTAATCGAAAAAAAACACGAAGATTGCTCTCCGTGTTTTCTTCCTTAAAAAATCATTGCGGCGATCCAACCGAATAAGATGAGTGGGATGTTATAGTGTAAAAATGTTGGTACGACCGTGTCCCATATGTGATTATGCTGACCGTCAGCATTTAGTCCTGACGTTGGTCCTAGCGTACTATCAGATGCAGGTGAACCAGCGTCGCCGAGTGCGGCAGCTGTTCCAACAAGTGCAATGGTTGCCATTGGGCTAAATCCGAGCTCCATTGCGAGCGGCACGTAAATGGCTGCTATGATCGGAATCGTGGAAAACGATGATCCGATTCCCATCGTGATAAAAAGTCCGACGATTAACATAAGAAGAGCAGCTAATGCTTTATTATCCCCAATTAATCCGGATGCCTGTGTTACGAGAGCTTCGACTTCACCAGTTTGTCTTAGCACCTCTGCAAAACCATTGGCAGCAAGCATGACAAATCCAATGAACGCCATCATTTTCATACCGTCTGTTAAAACGGCCTCTGACTCAGACAAGCGAATACTTCTGGTTACATAAAGAACAATAATACCCGAAAGTGCACCGAGAATCATAGACTCTGTTGGAATTTGAACTGCTAATGTAACGAGAACAGCGATTCCGGCAAAAATGATTGATCGTTTCGAATAGCTATGAGTTTCAGGCGTATCCTCTTGCGCAATGGACAGCTGTTTATAAGTCCTTGGCTTGCGGTACGAAATGAACACAGCAATCAAAAGACCTACTACAAGTCCAGCTGTTGGTAGAAGCATCGCGGTTGGAATGGAAGAAAGTTCAATTTCCAGTCCACTATCAGCCATGTTTGACTGAAGAATTTCGTGAAATATTTTACCGAAGCCTGCTGGCAAGAGAATATATGGTGCAGTTAAACCAAAAGTTAGTACTGCTGCAACGGCTCTGCGATCAAGTCCAAGCTCATTTAACACTTGAAGAATTGGTGGAATCAAGATTGGGATGAACGCAATGTGTACAGGCACAAGGTTTTGTGAGAAACAAGAAATCAGTAGAATAATGAACAGAATAAGTACTTTAGCGAGCCCTTTCTTTCGATCGCCCCCCTGACGGTTAACGAGCTTCAACGCACGTTCCACGATTAATTCAGGCAGACCGGTGCGAGTGAGACCAACCGCAAAGCTTCCAAGTAAGGCATAGCTTAATGCGACGGTAGCTCCGCCTCCAAGTCCTGAACTAAACGCATTGATCGTATCATCAAGTGACAATCCTCCAAGTAAACCACCCGCAATCGCACCGACGACAAGAGCAACAACAACATGTATACGAAATAGGCTAAGCCCTAACATGATTAAAACTGCAAGAATAACGGCATTCATTGTGTAACAACCTTTCAGTAAATCCTTTAGTTTGGTAAATCACTAATAAGTTAACACGAAAGAGTTATTGTGTCAATGGAAGAGGTTGGCGTTTTAATACAGGCGAGAGAGATAAAGACCAAATATCGCCGAATATGGTATAATTGACTGATCATTTACATCGTTTTTCATTTCAACTTACTTGGGAACACGTTGTCTAATCTCAATAAATACACTCCAAATTGTGTTGCATTTAAGTAGTGAATCCACGCATCAATTTCAACTGTTCATTCGATTTAACATCCATTTCTTCGGGTACACCATTCATAGGAACGATGTAGAAAGGAAGATGTTGTCACTCATGGATATTTTGTTAAACTTCCCACTCTGGGCTGCGTTATTCGGCGTTGTGTTTGCGCAGTTCTTAAAAGTACCGATTTATTTTATTGCAACGAAACAAATCAACTGGTCCCTGTTCAACGCTACAGGCGGAATGCCTAGCTCTCACTCCGCGGCCACAACCTCTTTAGCAACTGGTGTTGCACTGGAAACAGGACTTGATTCACCCATTTTTGCAGTTGCTGCAATGTTCAGCATTATCGTAATGTTTGATTCAACAGGTGTTCGTAGGCAAACGGGGGAACAAGCGATTGTTCTGAATCAACTTGTCATGAACTTTAATCGATTTGTATCTGAAGCAAAAAACTGGCAGCAAAAACAAGAGCGAGAAAAGATTGAGGAATTAAAAGAACTGCTTGGTCACAAACCCATTGAAGTTCTTGTAGGTGGTTTGCTTGGCATTATTTCAACTTTAATTCTTTATTATGCCTTTCAAGTAGCTTAGAAAAGGAGGACCTCCATGCGCATTGTTTCATTATGTCCTAGCAATACAGAATTGTGTGCTTATCTTGGCTTAACCGATCAGCTCGTCGGGGTAGATGACTTTTCGGACTGGCCTGAGCAAGTGAAAAGCCTTCCAAAACTTGGTCCAGATCTTTCAATTGATTTGAATCGTGTAAAAGAACTTGAGCCTGATCTGATCCTCGCTTCTCTAAGTGTACCTGGAATGGAGAAAAACATTGAAGGTCTCGATGAACTTGGGCTATCATATACCATCTTAAATCCCAATTCGCTCGATGACATATGTATCGATATCGTTACTCTTGGTAAGCTTACAAACAAGGCGGATGAAGCCGCTTCTCTTTCCGATCGATTTAAAGATTTAATGCAGCAGTACAGGGAAATCAGCGATCAAATTCCAGACAAACCAGTCATTTATTGGGAATGGTGG
Organism: Guptibacillus hwajinpoensis; assembly: GCF_020524165.1. Taxonomy (GTDB): domain Bacteria; phylum Bacillota; class Bacilli; order Bacillales; family Guptibacillaceae; genus Guptibacillus; species Guptibacillus hwajinpoensis_D. The sequence goes on along the minus strand of NZ_JAIVKU010000003.1, from coordinate 310,955 downwards.
CCAAAACCGATTTTCACTCCGGGAAAAACAAATTGGTTAACAGAAATCAGCGAACTAGCTGGTGCGAAGAATGCGTTTCGAGATGTGGAGCTTGCCTCCGTGCAAACAGACTGGCCGGATGTCGTGAGTCGGAAACCAGATCATATTTGTCTTGCCTGGGTTGGCGTGCGACATAACAAAGTAAACCCAAGCATCGTAAAAAAACGTCCAGGCTGGGAGCAGCTAGAGGATCGTCCGATTCATGTCCTTGAGGAATGGTTGTATTGTCGACCATCTCCTCGCTTGCTAACCGGACTTGTGAAGCTTGCTGCCATCCTTCATCCTGACCGGTATCCTTCCTTCGAAGGAGAAGACGCATTTCTACAGAGCTAACAAAAGGTCGGAGAAACAGTTCTCCGACCTTTTGTTATTGCTTATTCTTTTTCGCTTATGAACTCCTGCCTAAATACCTGCATTGATTCTTCCTCATTCAAAGTTTGAAGCGTTTCTTCTGATAACGTGCCGTCCCCTTTTTGTATCAGGTAAACATCCAGTGTTTTCTTTCCCCACTCTGTATAAACATCTTGAACGGTATCGTAATAAAGGTCAATGCGATCTCCAATAATAGCACTTCCTGTATCCGCGACCACGCCAAACCCGTATTCAGGAATGAAAAGAACACTTCCAATCGGGAAAACAGACGTATCAGCTGCAATCGTGGAATAGAGATCGCGCTTTACCTTTACACCCGAATAGGTAATGCCATAGGCAGGGTGGTCAGGTGTTTTTCCCGTTGACTCTTCTCCCGCGGTATAACCAGTGGCTGTTACGGTGTGAACAGGATACTGAGACCAATCCTGAGACGTCGCCAGCGTCAATCGATCCTCTTCACTCAGTACGGTCTGTTCAGGAAAAAGCCACTTTGTGACATCATTGACCGATAAACCAGATAGTAATAAATAGGTTGATAGCAAAGCTGCTGCAAAAAGTCCCGTAAACACGATCCCTTTTGCGATCAGCAGAATCACTCGCACATCTTCCACTCCTCTCATGGTCTATTCATTTCCAGAGAAGGGAAAAGCTATTCATTTAGGAGGAGATGATTTAAACACATAAAAAAAGCTTCTGCCATCAGCTGGCGAAGCTTTTAAAACATTTGGTATCCTCTAACGCGAAGCATTCGAATTGCAACACCCGCGAATACTGCTCCTACCAGACCAGCAGATAAGATAATCGCATCGGCGCTCCCAAGAGAGAGAAAATCTTCTCCTAGTGCTTTAAAGGAAGAACCGGGTGACGAGAAATATTGAAAAAAGGAGACGTTATCAATAATCATGATAACGATTACAGGATACGCAACTGCCATGATCCAAGTTGAACGAAGGAGCATGTTAAGCAGAAATCCAATCCCAAAGAAAAGAACAATAAACAGCAGCATCGAAATAATCAGCTGTGGAATGGCCATCGTTTCACCCCCGAGTAATCATTGTTAGTTTACTGGATTGTCCCTTTTTAGTCAATGAACGGAGAGTGAACAATGAAAAGCGTAAGCGCCCGAGTAGGTCCGACAAGCGCTGGAAGGTACCCTGAAATAAAAAGAAAAACTAAGCGCAAGGCGCTTAGTTTGTTGGATTTTGTTTGGCTCCACTGCCTCCACAATTATCACATGTTTCCGATCCACCAAGAAGTAGTTGAAAATACCCCTTTCCCTGGCAATAAGGACAGTCAGTTGCTTTGGCCTTATTTTGTTGTCTTCTCATATCAACCACTCCTTTGTTGTAATTTTCTGATAATATACCAAGAAACGTTGAAAAAGAAAAACACCATATTTTAGCCTGACAGCCTGTGTAAGCGGATACATTAACTATTATCAGATTATTCCGTCATTTATCAAATCATTTCTGCCGTTATGAAAGAAAAATTGCTTGAAGGCAGTTTTCTCCTTCTCTTCCCTTTCAATACTCGTAAGAAATGAATTTTTTACTATTTAGGCGTGTGATACATCAATTTGTAAGACGTGTACTGAAACTGATCACCAGGATTCATTTCTGTCATAAACTGATCCATCCCATTTAAGAAAGAGGGAATCATCGTAGAAGTGCGTGGATCTGAAAGAAGCTCCTCTTTCGTTAAAAACTCACATGTTGCTATTTCTTTCGTTTCAGTTATTTCGGTGCCCCCTGTTCTTTTCATATGAAAAACAACTAAATTATCACTAATATCGTTATTAATGACTCCAGAACGAATTCCAGCAATTCCAATCGCTTCGGCTTCAATACCCGTTTCTTCATAAACTTCTCTTACAGCTGCCTCATCGACAGTTTCGCCTGGATCAACAAACCCAGCCGGAAAAGACCACTTTCCTTTTAAGCCGCCATATTTTTTCATCACAACAAGATATTTTCTTTCATACTCGACAATGCCTGCAGCAGCAAGCCACACTTTTCCTCGATTACTCAACGCAAAATCCTCCCAGGTATAAATAAAGTTGTACGCTCATAAGCTTTACCATAGCCCCTATTCGATTGAATAGATGAGAAAAGCGCGGCTGATCGTCAATTCCTTTAGGACGACAGCCTCCGTTTTTCTCCTATCAAAGGAACTAACCTCTTTATTCAAAGAAGAGTTCACTATAAGTACAAAAAAGGCAAAGACATCATGTCTTTGCCCTCTTTATCTGATGATCTTAAAATAACTTAAGCTTTCCTTTTTTCCAGACAAGCCCTGGCCCACCAAGCATAAACAGGTAGCGATTATCAATCACTTTTTTCATAGCAGATGCTGTACTACCATAAAGTTTCTTGTTTCCAACTTTCCCAATTGCTTCACCTTTTCCAAGAGAAGCCACTGTCCCTTTGATGTCCGGTGTAAAGCTTTCAAGCTCTTTACCACGTACAAGGTTTAATAAGTTCTTAGAAACAGCTCCAGCAGCTTGAATGGCAACTTGAGCCGTTGGAGGAAACGGACGATCAATTTCTTCGTTAATCAGAAGCGCACAGTCTCCTACAACGAAAACATTGTCGTAATCCGGTGTCCGTTGATCTTTACGAACAGGTACGCGACCACGGTTTGTTTCGAAACCGGAATTGGCAACAATTGAATTTCCTTGAACGCCACCAGTCCAAACAACTGTAGCAGCTTTCACTTCTTCATTCTCACCGAGGATCACACCGTCTTCTGTCACTTCTTTAATCATCGTGCTCGTACGGAACTCTACGCCTTTGCGCTCAAGAAGGTTCATGCCATATTCTACAAGCTCTTCATCGAAGCCTGGAAGAACTGTTGGAGACGCTTCCACATTAATGATTTTAACGCGATCACGTGGAATATCGAACTCTTTACAAAGTTCAGGTACACGCTCAGCTAGTTCACCTACAAATTCAATTCCAGTAAATCCAGCACCACCAACGATAATGGTTAGTAGATCATCACGACGGTCTGATTCATTGTTGTAGCTCGCAAATTGATATTCAATATGCTCGCGAATTTTGCGAACGGAGTTTACGCTACGAATACTGAAGGCATTCTCTTTTAGACCTTTAATCCCAAACGTAGCTGGCTCGAAACCAAGTGCTAACACAAGGTAATCGTACTCAAGTTCACCATTTGAAAGAATCACGCGTTTTTCATCCGGCTTAACTTCTACCACCGTGTCTTTAATAAATTTAATCTTGTTTAGATCAATAACGTCTTTAATCATAATACGGGTTTTGTCATGATGCATTGTGCCTGCAGCTGGCTCATGTAGCCATGTTGTTTGATAGTGATAGTCATGCTTATTCACAAGCGTTACTTCCACTTCATTTGTTCCCATCTCTTTTTGGAGACGAGCTGCTGTCATAATTCCACCGTACCCTGCACCTAAAATTGCAATTTTTGGCCTACTCACTTGAATCACATCCACCTTTTATCGGTATTTTTTTAGGACATATTAGTGATTTCCCTGCTTCGTCCTATCGTGAAACGTCAATAAACGCTGATTATAGGGATTTCTTGGTTCAATAGAAACAATCCTTCAAATGATCAAGAAAGATTGTTAAGTATTTCACGTTCTAGACCGAAAAAAATGTGGGTCCAGCACGCACTTTGTCATAAAATTTTCAAATCTGACGCTCCATTCTAATCATATTCTTTTTTATTTCCTTTTTCAACCTTTATAATAAAAGTTCTAGAGGTGTTTTCACCTTAGGGGTTTAGTTCCGTTTTCATAATGATTATAATAATGAAAGCACAGTGAATAAATTATAGGGGGACTGACTATGACAGACAAACAAGAACTTTATGATATAACGATTATTGGTGGAGGTCCTGTTGGCTTATTTACCGCATTCTACGGCGGTATGCGCCAGCTTAAGGTCAAAATAATTGAAAGTATGCCTCAGCTTGGAGGACAGCTCTCTGCACTCTATCCTGAAAAATATATTTATGATGTGGCTGGTTTTCCAAAAGTACTCGCACAAGATCTTGTGGACAATCTAGTTGAACAGGCCAATCAGTTTAATCCAGATGTTGTTTTGGAACAGTCTGTTGAAGAAGTTTCAACACAAGAAGATGGCACACTTTATCTTCGTTCAAATACAGGTGATGAGCACTATACGCGTGCGGTTATTATTACTGCAGGTGTTGGCGCATTTCAACCACGTCGTCTTAAAGTTGAAGGTGCTGACCTTTATGAAGGAAAAAACCTTCACTATTTTGTTAATGACCTGACAGCGTTTGCTGGTCAAAAGGTTCTGATTGCTGGTGGGGGAGATTCCGCAGTTGATTGGGCAAACATGCTTGAGCCAATTGCTGAAGAGGTAACGTTAATTCACCGCCGCGATAAATTCAGAGCGCATGAACATAGTGTAGAACAGCTTATGAACTCTTCTGTTAATGTTCAAACGCCATATAACATTACCGAGTTTATCGGAGACGGAGAACGTATTAATCAAGTCGTTCTCGAGCAGGTTAAAGGAGAAGAAACGATCACAAAAGACGTAGACGCAGTGATTGTGAATTATGGTTTCATTTCTTCTCTTGGGCCAATTAAAGAATGGGGTCTTGAGATTGAAAAGAATTCGATCGTGGTTAATTCCAAGATGGAAACAAATATTCCTGGTATTTACGCTGCAGGTGATGTTGCTACATACGATGGAAAAGTGAAGCTCATTGCCTCTGGATTCGGTGAAGCGCCGACAGCTGTAAACAATGCCAAATCCTATATGGATCCTGATGCAAAGGTTCAGCCGCTTCACAGCACAAGCCTCTTCGATAAGAAAAAGTAATTTCTACGAAAGGATTGGATACACATGGATCAAATTCTTTTTATCATTGTTATGGTCGCAGGTCTTGGTTATTCTCTTTATAACAGTTTAAAAGAAACACCAAAACCGAACTGGAAAACGGTGAAGAAAAACCTCTTCCATTCTTCTCATTAGGAAGTTAAAACCCCCGTACAAATGTACGGGGGTTTTACTATGTATGTTTTTCTACCAACCAAGTCCTACTTTTGTTGATAAAATCTCTTCACCTGAATCTTCTTTCAATGAAATTTCATACCGGCCTGTTTGATTCGAGTAAGCGAGCGTTTTTTCTTTAAAAGCTACATTTGCCTGATAGCGAACATCAAACGTTTCGGCCTCCAGATCTCCAGATGCCTCTTCATGTATCTTTACTGTAAACAATAGAATCCCCTCCTTATACAGTCATTTTATCACCGTCAGAAATCATGAGATATGACAAATAGTTTACACCAGGACCATGTTTTTCCATGAAATTTTTTTTCTAACCGGCACATTCCCAATGATTATTTTCTTCTTAATGTGGGTAAACCCGAAGTAGACTTCAAAATACACGTTCAGGAGGAATGACTTATGAATAGACTAAAAAATAAAACAGCTGTTATCACAGGGGCTGCAACTGGTATTGGACAAGCAACAGTTGAGCTTTTCGCAAAAGAAGGGGCAACCGTACTATGTGCGGATGTGAATACGGAAGAGATGAACAAAACAGCTGATAAGCTGAAAAGCGACGGTGCGAACGTTAAGACATTCCATGTCGATGTTTCAAGTGAGGATAGCGTGACTAGCTTCGCTAACAAAGTGAAAGAAGAATATGGCACGATCGATGTACTCTTTAATAACGCAGGAGTTGATCAGGAAGGCGGTAAAGTACACGAATATCCAGTTGAATTGTTTGACCGCATTATTTCTGTTGATCTGCGCGGTACATTCTTAACAAGCAAATATTTACTTCCATTAATGATGGATAACGGCGGTTCAATTATTAATACGTCTTCGATGTCAGGCCGAGCAGCTGATCTTGATCGCTCTGGCTACAATGCGGCTAAAGGTGGAATTACTAACTTTACGAAAGCCATGGCGATTGACTATGCAAGACAGGGAATTCGCGTTAACTCACTCTCCCCTGGTACGATAGAAACACCTTTAATCGATGAACTTGCCGGCACAAAAGAAGAAGAAATGGGCCAGAAATTTAGAGATGCGAACAAGTGGGTTACTCCGCTTGGCAGACTTGGACGACCTGATGAAATGGCGAAGGTTGCTCTTTTCTTAGCATCTGATGATAGCTCCTATGTAACAGGTGAAGATATTACAGCTGATGGCGGCATTATGGCGTATACGTGGCCAGGTAAAATGCTTATCGATGAGCAGTGGAAAAAGGAAACGGAATAATAGAATGAAAGAAACCCCGATGGACAAGCATCGGGGGTTCTTTGTGTATAGACCTTAAGCCCACCACATCTCAGTTGGCTGTTCGACAATTAAGACTGACTGAAGGTTTTTCACCGCTGTTTGGAAGCCTTCGTTTATCGACATAAGTGGATCTTCATGTTCAATGCTAACAACGTGGTCATAGCCATATGTACGAAGTGCACTCATCATATGAGACCACTCTTGATTGCTGTGTCCGCAGCCGACAGAACGGAACGTCCAGGCGCGCGTTTTCACTTCGCCATACGGCTGCATATCCGTTAGGCCATGCATGTTCACATTATCTTGATCGATATACGTATCTTTCGCATGGAAATGGTGAATTGCATTCTCTTTTCCAAGAATTTTAATGGCTGCGACAGGATCAATTCCCTGCCACCACATGTGACTTGGATCAAGGTTCGCTCCTACAGCATCACACGTTAATTCACGAAGCTTCAGCATCGTGTAAGGCGTGTGGACAAGAAAACCGCCATGAAGCTCAAGACCAATTTTCACATTATGATCTTTTGCGAATTGGCCCCACTCTTTCCAGTAAGGAACAAGTTTTTCTTCCCATTGCCACTTTAGAACATCTGAGTATTCAGCTGGCCATGGCGTTACAGGCCAGTTTGGATTTTTGGCATCTTCACTATCTCCTGGTGTGCCTGAAAAGGTATTCACGACAGGAACGTTCATCGCTGATGCCAATTTAACTGTCTTAACAAATGTATCATGGCATTCCTCTGCAAATTTCTTATCAGGTGAAAGAGGATTTCCGTGACAGCTAAACGCACTAATTTCCAGCCCTCTTGAATGAACTTTATCAAGATATTCTGAGCGCTTTTCTTCGCTTTCTAACAGTTCATCTAGGTTGCAATGCGCATCACCTGGATAGCCGCCCGTGCCAATTTCAACCGCTTTTAGTCCAGACGCTTTCGCATGATCGAGCATTTCTTCAAATGATTTATCTGAGAATAGAACAGTAAATACACCTAGTTTCATAGGATCACTCCTCTTAAGTTTTAATCAAGTCGAATGCTTCGACCAGTAGAACAACTTTCATAGATGGCTTCAATTACCTGAGAAACGCGTCTTGCCTCTTCTGATTTTACAACTGGTTGTTCAAGTCCAAGACAGCTATTAACAAAGTTTGCTGCTTGAGGTAATCCCGGATCTTCCTCTCCCGGTGTCCATTGACTGCTTGTGTTTAGAAGCATGCCGTGTTGTGCTTTGTTTAACTGAAATGGAAAAACATCAAGTCCGCCGCCGCTGCCAGAAATACTCACAGATTCCTTATCCTCCGCAATGTTCGCTGACCAAGACGTCTCAAAAAGCATGGAAATATTGTTATCAAATCGAATGTAGGCAGTTACATGATCATCAACGTTAAATGTTTCATGATCAAATGTTCCCCACTGATTTACCTGCGCCGGCGTTTTACTGAGACGATTATACGTTGTTCCGCTCACTTCAACTGGTTTTGCGTTTCCCATTAACCACATGCTTAAATCCAGGAAGTGACATCCGTAGTCTATTAAACTTCCTCCGCCTTGAAGCTGTTTATTCGTAAACACACCCCATCCAGGAACTTTTCTGCGACGAAGAGCTTGTACTCTTGCGACCATTGGATCGCCGATTTCATTTTCTTGAATAAGTTGACGTGCAGCACGCGGTTCCTTCATAAAGCGATAGTGATACGCAATCGATAAAATTTTTCCTGAGGTTTTCTCAGCGGCGATCATGCGATCACATTCTTCTACTGTCATCGCCATCGGTTTCTCACAAAGAACGTGAACACCAGCGAGCAAAGCCTGTTCAGCAAGATCTGCATGAAATTTATTCGGAGTGCAAATCGTCACAGCATCAACATCTTTTAGTAGTTCTTGAACATCCTGGTACACATTTGGAATGTTAAATATAAGCGATGCCTGCTTTGCTCTCTCGATATCCACATCATAAACGCCAAACAACTCTACTTGTTCAGAGAGTTGTTGGTACGCTGGGATGTGGCGGGACTGAGCGATGCCGCCAGACCCGATAATCCCCATTCGTAATTTATTCACTTGATCACCTCAGGTTAATGATTTTCTTTGTTTCGTTCGACTCTAATGCCGCTAAAACAACTTGTAGCGAGTTCATTCCTTCTGTCCCACTGACAGGAACATCTTTGTCTCGTAAAATGCTGTCTATAAAGTGATCAACCACCTGTGAACTCGATTGACCGCCACTTTCATTTGTTTGAATCCCACCGAGTTCATATTTCACCACTTCACCAGTCTGATACTGCACAACGAGTGAATTCACTGGATCCTCTTCCAGTCTTAGGATGGCTTTCTCTGCATAGATAATTGTTGAATTGTCTTCTTTCGCTGTATAGGCCCAGCTTGCAGCTAGCGTTCCGATAATACCGCTCTCAGACTTTAAGATACAAACAGCATTATCATCAACAGTTGCAAACTCCTTCGCACTTGTTTCAACAAATGAACCAACTTCGACGATTTCTTCATTTAATAAATAGCGGATGAGATCTGTCTTATGAACGCCAAGATCTCCCATTGCTCCAATAAACGCTTTATCCTTCTCAAAGAACCAGCTATCTTTGCCATCCACACTCCATCCTTCAGGTCCAGGATGGCCAAAAGCGGTTCGGAAGCTATACACTTTGCCGATTTCACCGCTGGCTAAAATCTCCCTTGCTTTGACATGAGACGGAACGAATCGTTGATTGTGCGCAATCATTAACTTCTTACCACTCGTGCTAGCCGTTTCGATCATCTCTTCGGCATCTGCACGAGACGTTGCCATTGGTTTTTCACAAAGTACATGCTTTCCTGCTTTTAATGCAGCAATAGAAATCGGGGCATGAAGGTAGTTCGGCGTACAAACGCTTACAGCCTCAACCTCACTATTTTGAAGCAATTCTTCATAACTTTCGTAGGATTTCGCCCCATAAAGCACGGCCGTTTCATCTGCTCTTGTTTTCACAATATCGCATACCGCAACAATTTTTATTTGTCTGTTTGCCGCGTATTCTGGTAAATGACGGTGTTTCGCAATACTCCCACATCCGATAACACCAATTTTTAATTCATTCATGGTTTCTCCTCCTTAATCACTCTCTTATTTAGACGCGATGGTTTCAAGCGGTTTTGCATTTCCATAGACTGGCTTTGGTATCGTCGTAGGCTTCGCCCAGGCAACCGCATTTTTCATGACGCGTTGAATATCTTTATGGTAATAGGTTGGGTACGTTTCGTGCCCTGGTCTGAAATAAAAGACCTTCCCTTGGCCACGCTTATATGTACAGCCGCTTCTGAAGACCTCTCCGCCTTCAAACCAGCTTACAAACACAAGCTCGTCAGGTGCCGGGATATCGAAATGCTCGCCATACATTTCTTCTCGCTCAAGCTCGATTTTCTCCCCAAGACCTTCTGCAATCGGATGCGTTGGATCGACAATCCACATTCTCTCTTTCTCATCCGCTTCACGCCATTTCAAATCGCAGCCTGTCCCCATTAGCTTCTTGAATATTTTCGAAAAGTGACCGGAATGTAGTACGATAAGGCCCATCCCATCTAGAACACGCTGATGAACGCGGTTAACAATTTCATCGGATACTTCTTCATGAGCGATATGTCCCCACCATAGAAGAACGTCTGTGTTGTTTAGTACCTCTTCAGATAAGCCATGTTCAGGCTCATCAAGTGTAGCTGTTCTCACTTCATAATCCTCTTTTAGAAATTCAGCAATCGCTCCGTGAATTCCGTTAGGATACACGCTTCTTACTTCTTCACTGCTCTGTTCATGTCGATTTTCATTCCAGACGGTTACGTTAAGCATTTAAATCCACTCCTATTTTATCTATTCTTTTACTGAACCTGATGTTAAACCTGACACAATTCTTCGTTGGAAAATCAGTACCATTATCACGAGCGGAACCGTTACAACGACAGTCGCTGCAGATATCTCTCCCCATGGAATCGTATATTGACCCTGGAAAAGCGCAATTCCGACTGGCACGGTTTTAAACTTATCTGCCGTGTTAATCGTAAGAGCAAACAAGAACTCATTCCATGCGGCAATAAAGACGAGAATCGCAGTCGTGAAAATACCTGGCACCGCAAGCGGCATAATCACTTTCCAATACGTTTGCCATAATGATGCGCCATCGATTTTTGCTGCTTCTTCCAAATCGAACGGAATTTTACGGAAGAACGTCACGAGAATCCAGATTGATAATGGTAGCGTAATCGTTGTATACGGGATAATTAACCCCAGGTAACTATTTGTTAGTCCGAGATTTTTCAGAAAAATATAGATCGGTGAAATCGTCGCAACCTGTGGAAACATCGAAACAGATAACACGATACCTAGAATAATCGATTTTCCTTTAAAGTTCAGACGAGCGATGGAATAGGCAGCGAATGAAGCAACGAGAACGGTGTAGACGGTTGTGATTGTTGCGACCACAGCACTATTCCAGAGATACCGCAAGAAAGGATAATCTACGAAAACGGATACATAGTTTTGTAGGGTAGGATTATTCGTAAAAGGGTTGAACGCTTTGTCTCCAAAGAGCTCGGACAGCGGTTTAATCGAGCTTGCAAGCATCCATAGAAACGGAAACATGACGACAAAGACAAACACGACTAGAAAAACATAAAACATCGGTCCCGCTTTCTTATTCATCTGGCTGACCCTCCTTCTTCATAATAAAATACATTCTCATTTCTTTCCAGAACCATCGTTTATTAATTCAGCACCGAGTAACTTAATAAAGATACCCGAGATAATCGCTACACAGATAAATACAACTACTGCGATGGCTGATCCTTCACCAAAGTTTGTTTGCGTGAACATCAGTGTATAAGCAAGCATGGATATCGTTTCAGTTGAGTTTGCAGGCCCTCCACCAGTTAATACATAAATTAAATCAAAGACGCGGAAAGCATCCAGGGTACGGAATAAAAGCGCGACTAGAAGACTAGTTTTCAACAGTGGTAATGTTATCGTTACAAACTGCTTCCACTTATTCGCTCCATCAATCGATGCTGCTTCGTAAAGAGAAGATGGAATCGTTTGCAGACCAGCTAGTAAAAGTAGCGCCATGTATGGTGTTGTTTTCCACACATCGGCGAAGATGACTGAGAACATCGCACCTGTGTCTGTCGTAAGAAGCATGGCCATGCGATCAATTAAGCCGACATCTTCAAAGAGCTTCGCTACAATACCGTTTTGACCATCATATAAGAACTTCCACATGAGAGCTGCAACAGCTGTTGGAATCGCCCACGGAATCAGAATGCTTGCTCGAATTAACCCTCGGCCTAAGAAAGCTTTGTTAATTAGTAGTGCAATTGCTAAGCCTAGAATGAGCTCAGCTAGGACGGATATAAACGTAAACACCGTTGTGTTCCAAAGTGATTTCCACATACGCTGATCAGTTAAGTTATCTTTGTAATGTGCAAATCCAATAAAGTTTGGTTCTACGACAATTTCGGTTAGTGCAGAGGATAAACCAACAATTTTATCTCCCTTTTCCAACTCTCCATTTTCGTTGATTGTCATTAAGTCGTTGTTAATTGCTTTAACCGAAGACGTGAAATCTTTTGCGACATTCTCATCAATTTCTACGTACTTCATGTCGTCAGGAACGTTTTCAAAGCTATCAAGTTTCGCATTAATCACATCATAATTTTCTTCTGCTTTTGGATTCTTTCTTATACTTGCGTCAAGCTCTTCAAGCGTTACCTTCATTTCTGTAAGTTCTTCACTTGAGTTTCCTTTATCAATTTCAGAGTTAATCGCTCCGACCAGGAAAGGGTAGTTTTGCAAGTACCGATCAAGATCGATTTGATAATCGAGATGAACTTCTGATTTTGTTGGTTCGTTAAGACGAAGGTCAAAGAGGCTAAAATAAAATGACTGAAAAACTGGCCAAATAGAGATGGCTAAAATGAGAATAAGTGCAGGGGCAACAAGTAAATATCCAACAAGCGTATCATTTTTCTTTTTCTTTTTTTTCGGCTGTTTCTCTACTTCAACTGGCCCTTTAGGATCGATATCTGTTTGCATACCAACGCTCCTCTCTTATAGAAAAACGTGTCTAACCGCTTTAATGGATAGACACCATTTTCTGATCCTCCAACAGCTCTACAATGAAGGATAGGAAAGACATTAGCCTTCAAATTAGAAGGCTAATGACCTTTTCATTTATTTTTCTAGCTTTTCATTCATTTCTTTTTCCATCGCTGCTACAGCTTCTTCAGGAGTTTCTTCTCCTGCGATCGCTTTAGATACGTGGATTTGAATGATTTCAGAGATTTCAGGATAGTTTGGTGCTACAGGACGAGACACAGCAGCTTCAAGTGCTGTTTGGAATCCTTCTTCACCAAAGAATGGGTTCGCTTCGATAATTTCTTCATCTTCGAAAAGAGCTGGAAGTGTTGGCGCATGAGATCCTTCAATCGCGTCAATCTTTTGTCCTTCTTGACCAGTCATAAATTTCAAGAACTCCCATGATTCCTGTGGATGTTCAGAGAACTTATTGATTGCAGCCATCCAGCCACCAAGTGCCGCTGCTGAACCTGCATCACCTTCTGGAAGAGGAGCCACTTCAACGTTACCTACGATTTTAGACTGCTCTTCATCATTGGCAAGAGCATACTGATATGGCCAGTTACGAATAAATGGAGCTTGTCCTTCAATAAATGCCGTGTGAGATTCTACTTCAGTAAATGTATTGATGTTACCTGGAACAAAATCAGAATTGGCAACCTCAACAAGCTTGCTAATCCCTTTAATGGCTTCAGGGCTGTTAATCACAACTTCACCATTCTCATCAATAAAAGCTCCACCATATGAAGCGACAAATTCAACTGCATTACACACAAGACCTTCATATTGCTTCGCTTGCATTAAGTAACCAAATTTCGTGCCTTCCTGACCTTTTAGCTCAGAAGCCTGTGTCATCAAGTCATCCCACGTTTTTGGAGCTTCAGATACTAAGTCAGAGCGATAGAAAAGCATCCCAGTATCAATGAATTTCGGCATGGCCCACTGCTTACCGTTAAATGTTGCAGCCGTCACTGGACCCTGGTTATAGTCATCCATGTTTACTCCGTCTTTTTCAATAAAACGATCAAGAGGAAGAACATATCCGGCTTGAGCAAATTCTGCTGGCCAGATTACATCGATATCAAATACATCGATTTCAGATGATTCTGCGTTTAGCATTGTGACATAGGCATCGTGCTGAGCACCAGTGTCTGTTGGCATTTCACGGAACTCAATTTCAATATTCGGGTTTTGCTTCATAAATTCCTCAACCATGACATCGGTTGCACCAGTTGCATCTTTACCACGCGCATAAACAAGTTTCACTTTTTCTCCATCACCTGAACTCGCCTTTTCATCACCGGAGTTGTTGCTTGAATTGCTTGAAGAATTATTTGAAGAACTACATGCAGATAGGACAAGAATAAGAGCCAAAACGATAAAAAGTAGTTTACTATTCTTCAATATTCGCATAATACAAAATCCCCCTTAAGTTTTGTTGAAATCGATACCATTTTTGAAATCGATTTCAATAAAGATAGCGCTTACATTATTCGTGAGTTAAGTCGACTTACGAATAACGAGTGATAACGGTAACTCCATCACGCTCTTACTGACATGATCGCGCTTTCCTTTTAAACAATCCATAAAAATACTCATGGCGCGACCGCCAATTTCGTCACCAGGTTGATAAATGGTGGTTAGTTCTGGTTCAATCATACTTGCAATAGGCTGATCATCAAATCCGAGTATGGCCATTTCTCCCGGAACGTCTAACCCATTTCGCTTCGCTTCCTTCACCATTGCCGCGGCTACTTCATCTCCGCCAGTAAAAATGGCAGTAGGTCGTTCTGTTAATGATAGAATTTTGTTAAATGTTTTGACACCATCTTCCATCGTATATGTATCATGGAAGATCCACTCTGATTTTACTTCTAGACCAGCTTCATGAACTGCTTGAAAGAATCCTTTACGGCGATCATTGGATAGTCCGCTTGTTGATCCCATACAGTAAGCAAGTCGCTGATGCCCTCGTTCAATCAGATGTTTTGTTCCTAAATAACTCCCCTGAACTTGGTTTAATCGAACCATCGGTACTGTTGCATCATGATGATATTCATTGCACAAAATAATTGGTCCGTGTGCGGTATACGGCTGAATTTCTTCCCAGTTATTTTCAATTGAAGTGAAGATGACACCATCAACCTGCTTCGTTTGCAAGAGATTGAGAAATTCAAGTTCCTTTTTTTTACTTGATTTTGTCTGACAAATAATGAGCTGAAAACCATTTTCTTCAGCCACTTTCTCTATGCCATCTAAGATCAGGGTGAAAAATGGATTGGTTAGTCTTGGAATCAATACCGCGACAAGATTCGTTCTCCGATTACGCAAATTTCGAGCAGAGGTGTTCGGAAAATAACCGAGTTCCTTCATCGCCTCATGAACTAATTCACGCTTGTCTTTCGATACATGTGGATAATCATTGATCACACGTGAGACCGTCGCTCGTGATAATCCTGTGTAGCTTGCGACGTCAGCAATTGTAGCCATGTTCCATCCTCCTCAGAAAGTACAAAAGACCCTCCCTTCGTTTGTAATCGATTTCATGAAATCGATTACAAACATCATAACGCAAGTTCACAGAATGTTCAACGTTATTTTCAAAATATTATAACGGCTTTATTTTTTCAGCTGAATTTCTCGTAGGTACTTGTAACTCTGTGTCACACTTTCGATCGGATCGAAGTCACAGTTATCCTGTTCGACAACCCACCACTTGACCCCACTATTCTCACCCTGCTCAATCACTTCTTCAATGGCAATGTTTCCAGTTCCAAGAATGGCCGTTGCTTCTCTTTCATCGTCTGATCGATCTTTCAAATGGATCACTGGCGTTCTTCCCGCAAATTTTTGCATCCATTCCACAGGATCATGCCCAACTTGATTGAGCCAATAAATATCAAATTCAGCCTGAATGGCGTGATGAGCGTTCAAAATGCGATATAAGTCACTGCCTTCAATACTGCGCCCGAGCTCAAAGTCGTGATGATGATAGACGATTTCCATGTCTTGTTTCGTACAAACGATCGCCGCATATTTCATAATCTCTGCTATATTCTTATAGTCTTCCTCACGTCTTCTTTCAGGAGGTAGCCATGGACAAACAATCCGACGATTCCCCAATACTTTTTGTTCTTCGATAACCGCTTCTAACTCATTTTCAATTCGTTCGATTGGCACATGGTGTCCAATGACTGTTAAACCTAGTTCATCCAACTTGCTTTTCACGTCTTGGGGCTCATGACCATGAAGTCCTGCAAGCTCAACCCCTTCATAACCAATCGCTTCAATCCTAATAAGTGTTTCAAAGAAATCTTTTTCACATTCGTTTCGCAACGTGTACAGTTGTAGACCTACACCAATTTCATTCATTTGTGACACTCCTTTTATATCAAAATCATTTCGAAGTTTGACTCCATTGCTCGTTGTTCGGCTAAACTCTCTAAAACCTTGCTGAGATAAAACTTCCTCACCACCCACTAGTTTTCGATAAAACGACTGAAATCCCTTTTTTATGACAAAAAACAATTTATTATCTTTCTTGAGATTTCAGGTGCTCATTCAATTCTTGACCGAGTTCATACAGAACAGCTCGTGATCCATATGTACCGTGACTCACGCCATTTATATCTTGTTTATTTCCAAGCCCTACAAATTGTTCAGATGGTTTATAGTGAAGCCCAATAAGGGGAATACGCTGATCCGAATAATAACCAAGCTGATATCTGGCATCAGGGTATTCGGTTGAAAACGTTACTTCTCTTAAGGAGAATAAGTGATCTTTTTCAGATAACCTTCGACAATGTTCTTTTCCCAGAATGACCAATAAAGAAGGCTTTAATAATCTCAATGTATCTCTTAACAATTCATGTAGAAAATCTGATTGAAGCCATTTTTCTTTAGAGGGGATTTGCCCCATTTTCTTATATGTAGCATAAGGAAAGACATCCATATGAACGACCGGAGTATAATGATCGGAGGCATAAAACGAACCACCGAGACCATTCATAAACGCTTCCAGCTTCCCACCGTTTTCTTTACCGAACCAGCGCCGATATGCTGTATCTCGCTGGAAGTAGGTGCAGTAGGACTCAATTGTGTTCTCTAAGTGGTCTTCGTCCTTTTGATCGTTTGCAACGGTTGTATCACGAATATAAAGACTGGCTCTTTCCTTTTCAAGTAGCGTCTGATCTTTCGTTAAAAATTCGCGAGCAGAAGGATTTGTTCCGATGGTCACAATATTGCCAGGTTTAATTTGGCCACGCCATAGAACGGGAGCTGCTCTTTCAATAAGCTCAAGCGATTTTGCAACTTCTTGTTGGTAGTGAATCGCTTGTTTCAAGAGAGACTTTGCCATAGAGAGTTGACTTGCTGATAACGAAGATCGCTTCATTGTATCACTCCTATCCCTCCTTCTTTTCCCATAATGAGAAACAACCCAACCTGGAAATGCTTTTTTGGCTGTAACAAAAAACTCCTCCACTGCTCTGCAGAAACAGAACAATGAAGGAGCTTAAGTTATTTTCAATGCTTAACAATTCTCCGGCGAACCAGCGTTTGTCGCTGTTTTAAACGAAGAACCACAGCCGCATGATGCGATCGCGTTCGGATTGTCGATTGTGAATCCGCCGCCCATCATGTTTTGTTTATAATCAATTTTCACACCTTCTAAGACCGGTGCGCTTTCGTTGTCCATAATAATCGTAACGCCATGCTGAGGATCTAATGCTTGATCATCGGCTTTCATTTCAGTATCAAACCCCATACCGTAACTCAAACCAGTACACCCGCCGCCTTTTACACCGACACGCAAGTAAAGGTTGTCACCTTCTTCTTGCTTCATCATTTCTTTTACCTGTGCTGCTGCAGCTTCAGATAAATGGATCATTCAAATCCCTCCAATCACCGTAATGCTACTTCTAGTATACCGCGCCATCGAACTGAGCTCAACATTTGAACCTCAGACGCTCGCTTCTCTATATTTCAACTGTAAGATCATATTATGTTTCTCATCAAGTTTTTGACTATACGCGAGTACATCCGGATGATTTAATCCAAGCACGATAGCTGTTTGGGTCATTTTTGCTCGTAAAATCTCAATTTCTTCATTATAGCGCTGCATCTTTTCATCGTACAAGTTCCGAATCCTCTCTCTCCTCTAAACCTCCTATTATTCTACATGACCATCCTTTTTTTGACAAACACACTATTTAACAAAGTATACGCCTGTTGAAATGGTGACAGCTGGTCCCGTCATCCACACATGGTCATCCATATCCCAGGTAATGTCTAAGTCACCACCAGCAAGGTGCACCGTTACCTTTGTTCCCTTAGGAGTTTTGTCATTTAGTACTCCTGCTACTACTGCCGCACATGCTCCAGTTCCACATGCTTGCGTGATCCCAGAACCGCGTTCCCATACGCGGAAGTGATATTCACTACTCGAAACAACCTCAACAAATTCAACGTTAATGCTTTCAGGAAATTGCTCATGATCGGTAAAATAAGGTCCAGCCGTCATAAGAGGGGCAGAATGGATATCATCCACAAACATGACCATGTGAGGATTTCCCATTGATACACCTGTCATTCTAAGAACTTCATTTTCAAACACAATCGGTTCATTAATGACTTCTTCCCCTTCTTCCCCATGCATGGGAAGACTTCCTCTCGTCCAGTGAGGTGTGCCCATATCAATCGTTACAGTTTCAACCACATCATTCATGAGATGAACTTCTGCTTGAACGAGACCGGCTAGCGTTTCAATTGCAAATTCCGTTCCAGAAACAAGCTTATTTTCATAAGCGTATTTGGCTACACAACGTAAACCGTTTCCGCAATTTTTACCTTCAGAACCATCTTTATTAAAGATTCTCATCTTCACTTCAGCTTGATCAGACGGACAAATTAAGATCATTCCATCGGATCCGATTCCTGTATGCACATCAGAAACTTCTCTTGCATATTGAGGAAGCATTTCTTCATTTAAATGCTGCTCAAATACGTTGATATAAATGTAGTTATTCCCAAGACCATGCATTTTCGTATAAGTAATTTCCTGCAATGCTGTCACTCTTTCTCTCTATTATTGGTTTTTTCGAACGGCTTCTGTCGTCCAAAAATAGTCGCTATCAATTTTTTCAATCATGAGCTTGCCATTACAGCAAGGCATCACGAGTCTTGTTTTTATTTCTTCACAGCCCTGCCGATAATCTCGATCTGTCATAGGTGTTAACACATTTTCACTATGACAAAATGGGCATTTAGGAACGTAGACATCACCCATCATACGATCATATGGCAATGTATGTTCAAAGCTACTCACCAGTGACCCCTCCTGTTTTATTATTGAAACAAGTATATCGTAACACAGCTAAAAAACAACAATGCTTTGCCTGGATATTGATTCACATAAGAACAAAACGTTTATAAAAAAAAAAGCCCCTTTTAAAGAGGCTTTCAAACTTTAAAATATAAGCATACCTGCAATTGCTGCGTTTAAAAGGTTTGCTAGCGTACCAGCTAGGATCGCGCGCATTCCGAACTTTGCAATTTCCGGACGACGTTTTGGTGCAAGACCGCCAAGTCCACCAAGAAGGATTGCAAGAGATGAGAAGTTCGCAAATCCACATAGAGCAAAGCTGATAATGGCAATGGATTTCTCAGATAGGTTACCAGCACTAATTTCTGGACCGAAAGAAGAAAAGGCTACAAATTCGTTAAGAATTAACTTCTGACCGATGTAGTTACCAGCTTGAACAGCATCCTGCCATGGAACACCAATCACAAAGGCTAGTGGTGAGAAGATATATCCAAGAATTTGCTGAATCGTTAAGCTTTCAGCGCCAAACCATCCGCCTACTGCACCAAGTAAACCATTTAGAAGCGCAATCAAGGCGATAAATGCAAGAAGCATAGCTCCTACGTTTAAAGCAAGCTTTAGACCGTCTGATGCACCGTGTGCCGCAGCGTCAATCACGTTAACGTGATCTTCATTTCTTTCCATTTTAATCTCTTTTGCTGTTTCTGGTGTTTCTGTTTCAGGCATGATTAGCTTGGCCATTAATAGACCACCTGGCGCTGCCATGAAACTTGCCGCAAGTAGATACTCAAGCGGAACACCAAGTAGAGAGTAACCAATTAAGACAGAACCAGCAACTGAGGCAAGTCCACCAGTCATAACGGCAAATAGTTCTGATTTCGTCATTTTATCAAGGTAAGGTTTAATAACTAACGGCGCTTCTGTTTGGCCAACGAAAATATTGGCTGTTGCTGAAAGTGATTCCGCTTTACTTGTTCCAAGTGCCCATGAGATCGCTCCACCAAGAATACGAATCACCCATTGCATAATACCAAGATAATAAAGAACTGAAATAAGAGAAGAGAAGAAGATAATAATGGTTAGAACTTGAAATGCAAAGATCATTCCAATATCTTCATTACCAATTAATCCACCGAATAGGAAACCAATTCCTTCATTAGCATAGCCAATAATATCTTGAACGAATAAGGATAATTGCTTTAAAGCAGCCTTACCCGCTTCCCATTTAAGTACAACAAATGCAAATGCGACCTGAATCGCAAGCGCTCCTAGCACAGTACGAAGGTTAATCGCTTTGCGGTTTGTTGAAAAGATTAGCGCAATGGCAAAAAGTACAGCCATACCACCAAATCCCCATAGTATTTGCATATTTTACACCCCTCGTTAAATATTGTATCCGTTTATAAGCATAGGCTACCCCATTACCAGATTTAAAATTGAAAGATTATAGCGACTAGCTAAATACAGCGCTTACAAACAGTATTTTTTATCGTCTGAAAATTCGACATTTTTCGCGGTTAGGCGGAAAATAAAAAGTCTGCTCTCTCTCTACCAGACTTCAATGAACCTTTGTCATTATAACACAGAATATGAACAATGAAAGCCCTTAATTGCCCTCATTTAATTTTTGAGTAATTTTTTTAATTAAAGCTTCCGACGTCTCAGCATTGATTAACCGTCCCTCTACAATCGCAAACGATTCACTATAGCAGTTCCCACAATAACCAAGACAACCATAATCAATTAGTTCAACTCCAGGTATCTTCTCTAAGGCTTCCCAAACCAATTGATTATCCCTTAAATTACCAGAACAAAATTCAACTGTTTTCACTTTAATCCCACTCCCCAGTAAAGCAATTCAGAATTGTTATTGTACATAGGTCTTAGTTTCGCTATACTTTTAACTGTCATAAATAATACAAATGTATAAGTATAGTATAGCGCGTGTCGCTTCCTTTTTTCTTCCTAAATCTCCAATTCTTCTTAAGCTTTTCTACTCTATATAGGAAGACAGCGTTATTGAATTTTATCAAAGGGGACCTCTTATCATGAAAAGGCTAGTGCTATTAGGCGGCGGATACGGTGGTATGCGCATTCTACAGAAATTATTTTCATCTGATTTACCAGAAGACCTCACGATTACGCTTGTTGACCGGAATCCTTATCACAGTATGAAAACGGAATATTATGCACTTGCTGCAGGAACAGCAAGTGATCATCACATACGCGTTCAATTTCCAGTTCACCAAAAGCTTGAAATCAAATACGGTGAAATTGAGAGAATTGACCTGGACGCAAATGAGATTCACCTGAAAGATGATGAACCCCTGACATACGACACCCTTGTGATTGGTCTTGGTTGTGAAGATAAATATCATAATGTACCTGGCGCGGATATTCATACACTCAGCATTCAAACCATTGATTCTTCTAGAAGAACATACGAAACGTTGAACAACCTTGGCGCAAATTCAATTGTTGGAATCGTTGGAGCTGGCTTGAGTGGGGTTGAGCTTGCGAGTGAACTGCACGAAAGCAGACCCGACCTTCAAATCAAGCTCTTTGATCGTGGTCATACAATTCTCTCCGCTTTTCCTGAAAGACTTGGTAAATACGTTCAATCCTGGTTTGAAGAACGACGTGTAGAAGTTGTGAGTGAATCAAACATTACAAAAGTAGAACCAAATACGCTGTTTAATCACGGCGAACCCGTTCACTGCGATTCGATCGTTTGGACAGCCGGCATTCAGCCAAATAAACTTGTGCGTGATCTTGATGTTGAGAAAGATCCACAGCAGCGGGTCATTCTAAATGATGATCACTCGATACCCACTCACGGAAATGCCTTTGTCGTAGGAGACTGCGCCAGTTTGCCACATGCCCCAAGCGCGCAGCTTGCTGAAGAACAGGCAGAACAAATTGCCCTTGTTTTACAAAAACAATGGAAGAATGAAACACCACCGGCCCTTCCACCGATTAAGATCAAAGGAACGTTAGGCTCACTTGGTAGTAAGCATGGCTTTGGTGTTATGGCAAATCGTCCACTTACTGGTCGTGTGCCGCGTTTACTTAAGTCAGGAATCTTATGGATGTATAAGAACCATAATGGTTAATCAAAAAAAGGAACCTCGTATACGAGGTTCCTTCTTTATGCCGTAGCTGATTGATCTTCTAATACGGCATACAGATCTTTTAATCGTGGATTTCCTTCTGAGACAATTTCGTTTTGAACGACAATGACTGGATAAAACAGATCTTCGTCGATCACTTTAGCAGCAAAAATCGCTTCTGTTCCCGAAAGCTGACTATGAATATCAATATATCGAACAGCAATTTGACGATCTGGATATTTCCGATTAAGGGCAGCTTTTAGCCATTCAGCGGTTTCTTCTGAAGAAGGTAGGTTCACACAACTTGCACAGCGTTCGCCAGCTCCATAGACGAGTACTTCCTCCATGATGAAAAACGTCCTTTCTATTCAATCCATTTACCTTTATTGTAACCTATCCCAATGAGACAGAAAAGAACCATTCGCCTTTTTTCATCGATACGATCGCTTCCCTGTATGTTCCATCTTGAATCTCAATTCATACCATGATAAAGTAAGATGAGAATAATAATCATTCCACAATAACACATAGATTTTTCACATCATCATTAGTATAATGGAAGTATGAAGGGAGTCGATGAATGATGCAAGAGCAAGTACAAGATGTATTGAATAAACTGCGTCCATTCCTCCTGCGTGATGGCGGAGACGTAGAGCTTGTAGACATCGAAGAAGGCGTAGTGAAAGTACGTCTAATGGGAGCGTGCGGCAGCTGCCCTAGTTCCACAATTACACTTAAAGCAGGGATCGAGCGCGCACTACTTGAAGAAGTTCCTGGTGTAACTGAACTCGAGCAAGTATTTTAAACAAAACTCATTCATCCCCTCCGCTATGGAGGGGATTTTTTATGTTATTTGTTCAACCAATCCACTCGTCTCATTTGACTCCCGTAATCCCCCATTAACTCTTGAAGTAACAACCGATAAACTTCCTCTCTCTCTCCTTCTCTTCTCACAAATTTCTTCAAATTCAAGAAGCTCCGTTCTTTCTCTTTCAAATTGCCGTCACTATAATAATGCTCGATAGTTTCAACGTAAGGGAGCGGGAAAAGCAAACGGGCATATAAAAGATTCCAGTCCATCTGATTCAGCGTACGTCGTTCATGATAGTCCCACAAAAACTGCCTGATCGCTTCGAAATTCCCGTCCCCTTCTACTAATTCATATCGGATCCATTCGGCAAGATCTCTAGCCGGATGATCTAATATAAAATCGTTCGGAAAAAGTCCATCTGAATTCTTGCGATATTTTGCAGTATAGCGGTTAAACGCAAGCGTCCTAACTTGAAAAGGATTCATTCCTGTATCTATACCACAATCGACAATATACTGAATCGCATTTTCAGCTAATCCAGAATAATAAGGAAAGGTTTCAATAAACCATTCATCAAATTCTCGATGAGACTGTTCCTGATTTTTTAATTCTTCTCGAAAAGATTCCAGTTGATCCATTCGATGCTGCCACCTCAACTGCCATGGTTGAATTTCCGGTAATTCAGTATAAGCGGCTAGAAGGTTTCCTCCCTTTCGATGAAGTAACGCAAGGCGACTCCCATCACTATAATGGGTGTGATTCATTCGTTGATATGGTTTTTGATAAAGTACATAAGCTTCATTTTGGATCGTCTCCACATACTTCCCTCTTCTTGAAGCAAGCGGCAACATCGTCGGTTCGTTTTGTTGATTAAAATAATTCGCCACCATGACATACCACGGAAACTCACTTTCCTGCTCCATTTGCGCTCGTTTTAAAATAAACTCAGAGTGGTCTGAACTCCGAAGTAAATAACCACCGTTTTCCTCATTCTGTAGATCAATCACAATGCCATATTGATGAAAAATCTCGCGCTCTAACATGCTAACCCTCCGACATTTCGTCTTTGTATTTGTACTATATGCCTAAAGCGCCCAATCGGTGTAATTGGTTCTCTTGAACTTTACTGTCATATTTCTCAGCCTTTCACCATATACTAATATAATCAACTCTATCCAATACCAATTTACTATAAAGTTAGGTGGGACTAGAATGGGCCAAGAATCTATGGACCTTGTCGAAAAAGCAGCAAGAAGTAAATTAAAAGAACGTGGCGTGGAAATTAAAGATATCGCAGACCTCGTCTATTACCTTCAAGAAAAATATCACCCTAACCTTCAAATCGAAACGTGTATTCAAAATGTCGAGCGGGTGCTTTCAAAAAGAGAAGTTCAAAATGCCGTATTAACGGGTATACAGCTTGATGAATTAACCGAGAGAAAACTTCTGGATCAACCGCTTCAAGATATCTTAATGAAAGATGAAGGATTATACGGAGTGGATGAAATTATTGCTTTATCCATCGTTAATGTATATGGATCCATAGGATTTACAAACTATGGATTTATTGATAAACAAAAACCAGGCATTCTTGAACGATTAAATGATAAGACGACAGGGGAATGTCATACTTATCTTGATGATATTGTTGGTGCAATTGCGGCAGCTGCTTCAAGTCGTCTTGCGCATCGAGCACAAAAAACGGAATAAGCCAATATAAAAACGCCCTCAGAGGGCGTTTTTTATATGTTCCATTCATCTAAAGTTTGAACGGTATACGTTGGGAGCTTTTCTACTGACCCCAAGTGTTCTTTGGTCGTGACACCCGTGTGTACAAGCAGGGTATCTAACCCTGCGTTAATGCCTGCAAGAATATCTGTCAGATAATTATCGCCAACCATCAGCGTCTCTTCTTTAGATGTGCCAAGTTGTGCCAAAGCTTGTTCCATAATAATAGGTTCAGGTTTTCCAATAAAAATCGGATCCACTTCTGTGGATACAGAAACTACTGAAGTTAATGAACCGTTCCCAGGTAGCAAGCCGCGTTCTGTTGGGATCGCAATATCGCCATTTGTTGAAATAAATGTAGCGCCATTTCGAACGGCAATACACGCCTTCGCAAACTTTTCATACGTGATGGAGCGGTCGATCCCAACGACAACGTAATCTGGATTGTCGTCTTGAATGGTTAAGCCCGCATCTGTTAAAGCATCTCGAATTCCTTCTTCCCCAATCACATAAACCGTTGCATCATTCTTCTCATTTGAAATGTAGCTCGCCGTTGCCATGCTTGTCGTAAACACGTGATCTGGGGTACAGGGGACACCAAAATCCTTAAGCTTCTCAGATACTTGTTCTTTCCGTTTAGATGAATTGTTCGTCACAAATAAGTAAGGAAGATTGGCTTCCTTTAAACGTTTCACAAATTCTACCGCTTCGTGAATCTTTTCAGTGCCACGGTACATGGTGCCATCAAGATCAATTAAATATCCTTTATAATTTTTCATTTTCTTAGTATCCTCCTTAGTCTATTCATTATCCAATCCATAAGAAAACCGCTTCCATAAATGAAAGCGGTTCCTATTATCATGTTTTGAAATGAAAAAAGTTCTAGCTTGCTTCTTAATCATTTTCATCACAAAACACCTTTCTTTCTTTGAAATGTAGAATTAGTTTAGTTATTGCCTGGCCCAAAACTCAACTATTTTGATCAGGAAGAAAAGCAGAAACTGCACCTAATTCTTGAGTTAAGTACTTTCTTATATCATCAGGAAACTGCTCAAGCGCACTGAGATTGTTCCTTAGGTTTTGTTCCAATGCTATGTGGTCAAGATGAACATATTGCTGCATCAGCGGTTTTCTCATGCTAACAACATTCTTTAGCATCCTTGCATTTTCGGAGGAGATTACTTTTTCATCAGACAAGATTTCAATAATATCCTCGTAACTACCCGGGTCGCGCATGATAAATCCATCAATCATACTATTCCCTACGTCAATCATGCTTTCAATAAACACATGATGAAGTCTTTCTAAGCTAAGTAAGTGAAGTTCTGTTTGAAAAGAACTTTCTTTCAATATCCCAATCATTTTATCAAAATAAACAAGCTGTTCTTCAATTTTTTTACGATCTACAAAATACATCTGAATACACCTGCCTTTAATCCAATCAATCGAAATCCTATTCTATAGTGTATCATAACCACAAATGCAAAAGCTTACATTTTAAACGAAAGCTTATTTGAGAACGCTTCATAAGATGGTATGATAGCCTTAACTAGAAAAGGAGGGAGCTATGATGGAAGATGAACGACTCATCTACGACGAACAGGAGGCCACTGAAGCCAGGTTCGTGTGCTTTATGGGAAGCAATCATCGGTTTGACCTTTGTATTGTGAAATCAGATCGCTTTTATGGAAAATCGTTAGTCCTCGATATTCAAGGAGGCAAATTTGCAATTATTGGCCACGATGATCTAAATGAGCCAGGAAACCTTGAGCATGCTTACTCTCTTAATGAGGAAGATGCTGAAGAACTCCGTAACTTCCTCAGAGAAGTGTTAAGTCACTAATATTTTATAAGGCAATGAATACACTACCTTCTAAAGGTGGTGTTTATTCATGTTTGATGATGAAGAGTATCAAGACTTTGCCAATGTAGAGAAAGGGCGAAATTATGTCCTGCCTGAAGATACACCAGAAGGACCTTATGGTTCCCCTGTAAATAAAAAGCTTGGTAAAACGACTCCATGGCGAGAAGGACAGCGCTCCTATAGTGCGTTTAACTACGAAAACAAAAACCTACACCAACACTTACCTCGTCAGGACCCTGGCTCACATCCACCACATGATGATCCAGAAAAGGACTCGGAAAAACCATACAAAGCATAAGCCTACTAAGGGCTTATGCTTCTTGTTGTTGCTTTTTTGGTTTTTCCTTCTTCTGTTTCTTTAAAACAAAATAAGGACAGCCAAAATTACAGTATTCATACAAATAATCCAGCACCGTACTGAATTTTGTATCAAAGGTTGCTTTCTGATTGCGATCATCAAAAAATCCTTTTAATCGAAGTTGACCGTATCCCCAATCACCGACAATGTAGTCGTATTTATCTAGAATTTCACTATATCGAGCAAGAAAAGCTTCTTCATTCCAGCCTTCTCTTTCATCCTTCATCAACTCAAACGTATGTTGATTCACTTTTATCATGCTACTTCCCTCATTTCAAATGGGCTCATTAGTCTAATGATACCTTTTTTATTGGAATTGTCCAAGTAATACCAGGAAAAAAGAAACTCTGTTCGGTCATGATAACAGTATGGAGGTGAAGAGAATTGAAAAAACACATACTGCTTATTCTACCGCTTGCAATAGGAATCACTGCCTGCCAGGGAGAAAATGCGACTGATTCCTTTGATCATGCTGATTTAACCCCTGTTAAAACGGATCCTGAAGAGTACGGAATGAATACCGCAGACTCACAGGAAAAGTCCAAAAAAGGCGGATTTGGCTACGTCCGCCACACTAGAAATACGAACAACATGAATTCTCAAAAGCAGCCTGAGAATATTGCTTACCTTGATCGTGATCGCCTATCTGATATGATCGGATCGATGGCCATCGTTCTTCCATACGTAAATGATGTGGCGACACTCGTAACGGATGAAGAAGTGCTGATTGCTTATAAATCGACTACGAAAGATCGTGATGCAACAGCTGATCAAGTAAAGAAAACGGCTCTCTCGGTTATTCCAAGATATTATCATGTCTATGTTTCCGACGAAGAAGGAATGATTGCAGAGGTCGAGCGATATCAGAATGCATCTACTGCAAACGGTGAATTAGATAAAAGCATTGAAGAAACCATTGCGAAGATGAAAAAAGCGCCACAAGGGAAGAAAGTAAGTGATGGAGAGAACGAGAATGGTGAAATGAAAGGCGAAATGAATGACGAGTTAAACGATACAAAAGGAAAAGAAATGATGTCTGAGTAAAAAAATCGGCCCTTTACAGGCCGATTTTTCAAGTTTATTTAAAAGTGACTTAATTTGTTGCTTGTTTCGCGGCATTAACTTGCTCATCCGCATGGTAAGAAGAACGAACCATTGGACCAGATTCACAGTGCTTAAAGCCTTTTTCCAACGCGATATCCTTTAGCTCAAGAAATTCTTGAGGTGTCCAATATTTTTCGACCTTTAAATGTTTTTTAGAAGGTTGTAAATATTGTCCAAGCGTGACGATATCAACATCGTGTGCACGAAGATCATCAAGGGTTTGAATGATTTCCTCTTTTGTTTCTCCTAGACCCAGCATAATACTGGACTTAGTCGGAATCTCAGGGTTCATTTCCTTTGCTCGCTGAAGAAACTCAAGGGTACGACGGTATTTTGCACGTGCACGGACTCTTGGCGTTAAACGCTCAACCGTCTCAATATTATGGTTCATAATATCCGGTTTCGCATCCATAAGCGTTTCAAGCGCTTCGTATTGTCCACCCATATCTGATGGAAGAACTTCAATCGAGCAGAAAGGATTTTTTCTACGAATAGCACGAACCGTTTCAGCAAATACAGCTGCGCCGCCATCTTTTAAATCGTCTCGGGCTACAGCTGTAATAACAACGTGCTTCAAGCCCATTTGTTCCACAGAATCCGCTACGCGCTCTGGCTCTGCCCAATCAAGCTCTGTAGGAAGACCCGTTTTAACGGCGCAAAAGCGGCATGCTCGTGTACAAACATCACCAAGAATCATGAAGGTCGCTGTTTTACGAACTGCCCAGCACTCATGAATATTAGGACAACGCGCTTCCTCACAGACTGTATGTAGTTTCTTCTCACGCATCATCTTTTTAAGACCTTTATAGTTTTCGTTCGTATTTAATTTTATTTTCAACCATTCCGGTTTTCTTAGATACTCTTCTTTCTTACTCAATACAATCACCTCACCTATCGCTTTTCTGTATTAAAGAATACCATAGATAACCCTTCCATTTCCATAAAAAGTGTGAATCTCTTGACGATTAAGACTTTAGACCTTCCATTATTTAGATCTAATGTTTTGCGATTTGAAATGCAAACTAAGTGTAATGACAAATAACGAAAGGAGAAGAAACGATTGAGAAAATATAGTTTTCTTATCCTTGTTCTTTTCTTTCTCATACCAGCTAACGTATCTGCTGAAATAGATGAAGATAAAGTAAGAAACGAACGGATGATGTTGTTTCATAAGATGGAAACTGTCACCCAGGTACCATGGTATCTTTACGCCGCTATTGATCAATATGAAAGAAGCATTAGGCGCTCCCAAAAAGATATCCCTCGCGAAAAAGGAGCGATTGCCATTTACATCCCTCCAGAAAAATGGGCTGGCGCAGCTAATCCGAATAAAGAGGATACGAGCACAGAGTCGATTTCATTTTTTGGCGGCATTGGACTCGATGGGAACGGAGACGGAAAAGCAGAACGCACGAATGATGAAGATCTTCTATATACAATTGGTGACTTCTTGCAAAAATACGGCACGTCGTTCGAAGACCTACAAATTGGATTATGGGACTTTTATCATCGCGATCAGGCGGTACGAACCATATCAAGCAACAGTGCTGTCTATAAACGCTTTGAAACGTTAAAGCTCGATAAGCATGCGTTTCCAGTTCCCCTGCACGCAAACTACAGTTACCGAAGTACATGGGGTGACCGCCGCGGCTGGGGTGGACTACGCATTCATGAAGGGACCGATATTTTTGCTTCTTACGGTGTTAGCGTGAAAGCCACAAGCTACGGAACCGTTGAAACAAAAGGCTGGAATGAGTATGGAGGCTGGCGTATAGGTATACGAGACATTGATGGTAATTATCACTATTATGCGCACTTAAACGGTTTTGAAAAAGGAATTGAAAAAGGGAGCGTTGTACAGCCAGGTGAGATTATTGGTTATGTAGGTAGCTCAGGATACGGTCCTAAAGGAACCGCTGGTAAGTTCCCTCCTCATCTCCATTATGGCATTTATAAAGACAATGGCAGGACCGAATGGTCGTATGATCCTTATCCTTCCTTACGGCTTTGGGAACGACAGGAAAGAGCTCGTAAAAAATCATAAAAAAAGAAGAACTAGCGCGCTAGTTCTTCTTTTGGTTTTATTGTTTTTTGGAAACTCGAACAGCATTTAGAATACTTGCTGCAAGTCCTCCCCAGATAATGACCATTCCAACAATCATCATAAAGATCGCGCTACCACCCATATTAGCTTACCTCCTTGTACTTTTGCTGTTCTGCTTTCGCATCCCATTTCTTTAGGCTGAATAGAATTCCAACCAGAAGAGCGAACCCTGCAACAGCCCAGCCGCTATATAGGATAAAGCCATTTGAGTAATCACCATAGTTACCAGATGCTGTATCGAATTGACGAAGTAGATTTGTTTTAAACAGATCAAACATCATGTATCCAAGAACGAGTGGTGTTATAACACCTAGACAAGCTTTCCACCAGTATTTTAGTGAAATGTCGGAGATCCCGTTCGCATGTGATTCAAGCGTATTAAGCTCACGAAGCACCCATGCCACAACGACGACTTCAACAAGTCCTACAAACGCAATTCCGAATTGGTTAATGAAGTAATCCGCTGCATCAAGGAAGAACAATCCGCCCTGTGTCGCAAATAAAATCGAGATAATAGAAGAAACTCCTCCACCAATCAAAACAGCTTTTGTACGAGAAATTCCGAACTTCTCAGAAACCCCAGCAACGTAAGTTTCTGAAATGGAAATGAGTGAAGACAATCCAGCTAGTACGAGAGATGCAAAGAAAAGGAAACCAAACAAACCGTTCAGCGCTGGGAATTCATTAATAATTTGTGGGAAGACGACGAAAGCTAGTCCTACCCCACCGCTCACAACTTCACCAACGCTAAGACCCTGTTGTTGAGCCATAAAGCCTAGTGCAGAGAAAACCCCAATACCTGCAAGAAGTTCAAATGCAGAGTTACCAAATCCTGTAATGAATGCGTTATTCGTAATATCTGATTTCTTAGGTAAGTAACTCGAATAAGTAATCATAATAGCAAAAGCAATGGATAAACTGAAGAATATTTGACCATATGCTGCAACCCAAACGCTACCAGACGTAATACTATCGAAATTTGGTGTGAAGAAAGCATTTAGCCCTTCAGCAGCACCAGGAAGCGTTACTGCGCGAATCACGATAATTAAGAAAAGAACAATTAATGTAGGAATAAAAATTTTGTTTGCACGCTCAATTCCTTTTTTAACACCTGCAAGAAGAACACCTAATGTGATGATCCACACGGCTATTAACGGAATGAAAACGCCAGGTACGATACTACCTGTTTGTCCCGGATCAACCGTTAACTTTAAGTAATCGTTAAAGAGAAATGTTTCTGTGTCTGTTCCCCAACTCTGATTAAAAGCAAAGTAGCTATACGAGATCGCCCACGCAATAATGACTGCGTAGTATGTCGAAATTACAAAGGCAACAATAACGCCCCACCAGCCTAGCCATTCCATTTTTTTATTCATTCTAAAGAATGAAAGCGGCGCTGATCCACGGAACTTATGCCCCATCGTAAATTCAAGAATTAAGATTGGAATTCCAGCTGTTAGTAATGCAAATAAATAAGGTATAAAAAATGCCCCACCGCCATTGTCATAAGCAACGGCCGGAAATCTCCAAATGTTTCCTAAACCTATTGCTGATCCAACTGCGGCTAAAATAAACCCAGCCCTTGTTCCCCATTGCGCACGATTTTCCAAATGAATTACCCCCTTGAACAAATTAAACCCTTTTCACCATAAGCCTCCTTCCAGAAAAAGGTTAAGACTTTTAAGTAAATTCAGATTATTTTGTTTATAGTATATCTAGTACGTATGACCTTGTCAAAACAAACTTTTTTCTTTTTTGGTACGAATCGTTCAATTTCTCAATTAAATCTCCCTATTTTTGTGGAAAAACATAAAAAAACAGGAGGAATCACCTCCTGTTTCATGATTATTCTGCCACTTCAACCGGTCTGTTGGCATATTTTGCTTTCAGCATAAAAATAAGAATTCCGAAGAAAATAGCTGTTACAACAACTCCAATAATCGCACTACCGGTAAATCCTAAAACAAGGTAGCCAAGTAATGAAATTCCCGCCACAAGCAACGCATATGGCAACTGTGTCATCACATGATCGATATGATGGCTTCCCGCTCCTGTAGAGGAAAGAATGGTCGTATCTGAGATAGGAGAGCAATGATCGCCAAATACTGCGCCAGCAAGGACCGCTGCAAGAACTGGTAGCATATACGTTGGATCCGTTGCAGCAGCTATCTCTCCCGCGATTGGGAGCATAATACCAAACGTTCCCCATGACGTACCTGTTGCAAAAGCCATGACGCCTGCAAGTAGGAATAAGATAGCAGGCAAGAAGCCAATCATAATGTGGTCATTTACGAGACCCGCAAGGTACTTCCCTGTTCCTAGACTTCCAATAATCTCAATGAGCGTCCATGCAAAGAATAGAATGTATACAGCTGGAAGCATTGATTTAATGCCTTCCCATATCCCTTTACCAAGAACCGCTCCACCCATTCGTTTCCTAAAGAAAAAGATAAGAGATGTAGCGAGCCCAATTAATCCACCATATAGAAGAGAGGCGGCGACATCTGTGTTTTCAAAAATCGACAAGGCGGTTACCGCTGTATCTGACCCGCTTACCGCCTGAATGCCTGTAATGATCATAAACGTCACAGTTCCTGCAATCAGCATAATAATTGGCCATGCAAGATCCGCTACTTTTCCTTTTTCACTTTCAGGAAGACCCGTTGTTTGACCAGGAACAGCCCCTTGATTTGGATCAAGAACTTCTCCAGTCTTCTGCGCACGGTCTTCATGAACTTTCATTGCTTTCAGGTTAATATCAAAGTAACTAACAAAGAAAACCATAGCGAGCGCAAAGAGAGCGTATAAATTCATTGGAATCATTCTGATAAACGCTTCTAATGCCCCAACGCCTGTAATGCTATGAGTGGCTAAGACCCCACCAATAAGTGCGATAATATAAGCACCCCAGCTTGAAATTGGGGAGATAATACACATTGGAGCTGCAGTTGAATCAATAATGTAGGCTAGCTTTGCACGTGAAACCTTATGCCTGTCCGTAATCGGTCGACTTACATTACCAACAGCGAGTGAATTAAAGTAATCATCAATAAAAATAATAATACCAAATATCGCTGTTATCACTTGCGCGCCTACCCGTGTTTTAACGCGTTTCATCGCCCATTCTCCGAATGCACGACTGCCACCAGAGATTGAAATAAAAGCTGTCATCATCCCTAATAATAGTAAAAAGAAAATAATGTACATATTCCACGTATTCAAACCGCCGCTTTCAGAATCAATAAAGATTCCTTTTACAATTGTATAAATCTCTTTCAGTGATCCAGGCACACTCCAATTGTTGATCATAAGTGCACCAAGTATAATGCCTACTCCGAGAGAAGGAAGCACTTTCCTTGTCACCACGACCATCAGCAACGCGATGAGTGGTGGAATAATGGATAGAATTGAATTCTCCATGAATATCCTCCTAATAAATGATTGGTCATCATAACCGGAATGGACGCCTACCCTCAGCTTTCTCGTCGTCTTTGAACGCAAAAAAGCGAGCAATGATAGGATTGGTCCTATCATTGCTCGCTTCACCGAGTCAATGTTAAGTGTCCACCCCGATCAGTAGTTCTCCATTATAAGATAGACTTATAATGACAGTTCGACACTTATTCAATGCCGCCCCAACATAAATAATATGACCTTTATTTATGCTTCGGCAGATCTCCCTTTCGATGCTGATCATTGGTGTCATTCTCCCAACACGTACTCATGAGGATCTGCTCCTCTACCTCATCGTATAAGATAAGGAACAATATTAAGTTCAGTTTTAAAGTATACCTTACTTTGGCTCATTCTGCAATTATAGATTATTCCATGTCGTCAATTTGAATCGATGGAGTAGGCAAGCCACCTTCTGAACCATTGTTATAGAAATTTGGCACTTCCCCTGGAATAATCGTTAACAATACTGGAATATCCGTCGTCACAACATCAGAATCTGTCGCAAATGGAATAACAATTTTTACTTTCACTTCAATATGAACTCGAATATCTACAGAAATATTGTTAATACCAACCGGTTCAATCGTGCTTTTATAATCAGATTTCACTTCACCAATCGCAGTGAAACGCACAGGAACTTTTGGTCCCATATTCGCAAGTAACGTATTATCGAATGCCTGACCAATTGGAATATAATGAATGATGCCATTATCCAGTGATGTTTGATCATCCACTTCAAGTTCAACTCCATTTTGTTCAGCCCAGTAATCTAACGTTCCATCTTCCACACTTTTTAAAAAGCGCTGTACTTTTTCAGTTGATTGGGCGAGCACCTGAGTAACGGCCCTTTGATTAATTTGAACTCGGACCAACTTTCCTTCGTTATCCGTTACTTCTTTTATTAATGAGTCTTGATAGTTATCCACTTCTTCTGCCATCTTCTGATTGATGGCTTCATTAATAGCGATCGTTGCAATCCGATTCGTCTCTGTACGGGCAATTTCAATCAGAGTAGGCTTTATTCCTTTTTCAACGATCCATAGCCCCTGGACCGTCATAAAAATGAATAGTAGGAAGGAGATGACAAACACATAACGAAAGGGAAGTGGCCCCTTTCTAAAGAATTTTCTACGAGTTCGAAACAAGCTGAACCCTCCCTTCTCTTCCTCATGTATATGCCATGAAAGAGAGAAGTATGGACAATTTCTCCAGAATCCCATTTCCCTAGTAAAGCGATTTTTAAAGAAAAAAAGCCTAAGCAAGTTTGCTATGGCTTCTCACATCATCTTCAGCATGGCATCTCTGCCCTTTGTGCCTACCTTAATGCCTCGTGCTTCTGCTTCAAGCGTAACAGATTCAAGTGGTGCATCAAGGAGCTGATCAATCGATCTAACACCTACAGCTCTTCCTGCAATAATCTTACGGTCACTTAACTTCTCATTAAGTAGGGCAACATCCAGTGCGCCGCACATAATATAGCCATTGTCATTCATAACCGCTAGAAAATTTGTTTTTGGAAGCTGTATACTAACTGCTGTAAATGGATGACCATCAATCATGATTGGATTCATCGTGATCACGTCATTCCCGCCTCCTGACCTGAATGAATATCACTATATCTATATGAGACCAACAGCATGTTTGACAATCAAACGTACAAAGTTTTATTGCCTATTCTCAAGGCGCCAGGCAAGAAGATCACGAAGCATTTCAGGAAGATAATACTTCTTTTTTGCATGCTTCATTTGTGGATAAAACTTACCAAACGTGAACATATCAGCTGTTGCTACAGCATATTCTTCATCAGATATGAGCGGGTGGCCATTATGGAGTACGTCCGTTACATGACGAAGCCCGTCTTCCATTTCGACAGTCGTTACTTCAAGACCATCAAATGCCATAATCCCCATCACTTCGCCTCTAAATCCTAGCCCTTTAAAACTTAGATTGACGATTTCATCGGACATCGCGTGGGAAATGATTTCACGTAATTCGCTCCCTCTCAAGATCACTTTACATGGGTTGACTGGATGAGGACAAATGCGGTGAAGATCTTCTCGTGAGACATGTCCTTCAGGTAATCCATCAAGCAGCATGCCGGCATTAATCATACCAATATCTGCAGAACACCATTCTCGAAGTGCAGCGGCTAATTCATCCGCCAAAACCGACCGTTGAAACCACTCTGATTCAAGCGGCTGCTCAAGACGACATACCACTTCTTCTAGCATCGAATGGGCATTCATGCTCAATTGATCAATCATTTCTCTTGTATCCTCGTCTTGTTTGCGATTTCTAACGGAAATGGCATAAGCTTCTTTTTCACTTACCTGTTTCGTTTCCATATCAAAACAAATGGTCACTTCTCCAACATAGTTCCCATTTTTCCCTGCCTGTGTAATGAGCGTGTCCTCTATAAGCATCCCATGTTTCAACACATGATGGGTATGAGCGCCAATGATCAGATCAATTCCATTCATTTCTCGCGCCATCTGCTCATCATTGCCCAATCCCATATGAGACATCAACACCACAACATCTGATTGTTGGCGAACTTCATCGATCATAGACTGTAGAAAATCATAGGGTGAATCAATTTTCCAACCTAAGAGCGAATAAAACTGCTCATACGGAATTGTAATACCAATAAACCCGACTCTTACTCCATTTAACTCATGAATTTTGTAAGGTACCGCCCATGACGGCCTCGAGCCATCCTGGTGATAAAGATTCGCCACAATCACCTCGAAGCTTGCCCCCGTATAAAGCGCTTCAAGCTCTTTTTTAGAAAACGTGATGCCTTCATTGTTTCCAATTGTTGCGTAATCGTATTGAAGGTCATTCAATAATTGTACGTTTCCTTTTCCTACCGTTCCTTCCGTCATTGGATGAACCTTGTCCGAGTGATCGCCTAAATCAAGAAGAAGATAAGGTGTCCCTTGAAGCTCATGCATCCGCTTCTTCTCTTTTAGATAAGATGACACTCTGGACCAGTTTTCAAAATGACTGTGAAGATCGTTCGTATAATAAAATTGTAAAGTTCTAGAAGTCAAGACACTCTTCCTTTCTTACCCCATCGTTCCCTGCCAGATCAGCCGGACGCCGACAATAATTAACATCCATCGTAAAATGATAACAATTGTATTGTCCGAAAGCTTCTGGTTAATAAACGAACCGCACTTCGCTCCAATCCAGGCACCAGGGATTAACCCGAGTAATAAAAACCACTGAATGTTACCTAGCGCTAGATGCGTCAGGGTCCCTGTTATACTTGAAAGAAAAATCATAAACATCGAGGTCGCAACTGCTACGGTTGTTGGAAAACCAAATAAGAGGATCATTGCCGGCACCATGAGGGAGCCGCCGCCTATTCCAAAGAGACCTGAAATCACGCCAACAATGAATGAAACAAGGACAGCTGCAAGAGCAGAAAAGGTATAGTTTACTTGCACTCCATCAGAATCCGTATACGACCGCGCAAATTGCCCATTTACTTTCATTGGGCGTAAACGGTTCCTTACCATTAATAATATGGAGACAAGCACCATAAATACCCCGAAATAAATAGAAAAATAGTCAACCTGAATAAATTTATTTAGCCAGGCACCAAGAATGGCACCTGGACCACTTCCTAGAAAAAATAGTGCACCACTTTTATAATCCACGCTTTTCTTTTTCATATATGCGAGCGTTGAAGAAAGACCGATAGCGACAAGTACGACAATTGAACTTCCAACAATCATTTGTGGTGATAAGACAGGAAGCCAATCTGTGTACTGATCAACGATAAGAAGGACAGGAACGATAATAATGCCCCCGCCAAGACCAACCAGGCTTCCAATCGTACCAGCGGCGAGACCAATGAAAAATAACAATATCCACATTAGCATAGTGTAGCTCCTTACAGATCAAAGAGATCAAGTTGCTTAGGATTTAAATTCGTATACTCAATTCCAAGCATTTGAATCATCCACTTTGCATTATTTGCAGCATGACCACCTGAGTTATTGTTAAATAAAACAAACACATCCTTGCATTTCCCCTCTAATTCTAGGATACGCTCTTTCCATTCAAGCAACTCTTCTTCATTATAATCATACAGGTAACGCACTTCTCGCCAGTTGTGACGATTCCCAGGATTTGTCCAACCATTCGTATTTCGGCCATGAAGACGTACAAGAACCTGGTCTTCATGTAGGGTTTCCATCACTAATGGAACGGATCCTTCTCCCGCCTGTGGCTCATCGCAAATCGTATGAATAAACCCTTGTTCTTCAAGGAATCGAAGCGTCTTCTGCCGAAAAGCATCATGATACCACGACTGGTTCCTAAATTCGATCGCACATCGGATGTCTCCCATTCGTTCTTTGCAGTCTCTCAAGATATTTACATTATCTTTGTTCACATCAAACCACGGTGGAAATTGAAAAAGCACCATCGCAAGCTTCCCTGCGTGTTGAAGGGGTCGAAGCGATTCCGTATACGCTTGAAACATTTCATCACGCGACTCAAAAGGAATATCTCCTCTTTGATGACCCGTCATACCTTGATAAGCTTTTACCACAAAACGAAAGTTCTCTGGGGTTTCGTCAGCCCATTTTTGAAAGTTTCTAGCTGGTTGTACCGCATAAAAAGACGAATCGACTTCAACCGTAGGAAAGTGCGAACCATAGATCGAAAGTTTTTCATTGCTTTTTACACCTGGTGGATAGAGATCATCATGATCGCCCCAGCCCGTTACGCCTATGTAAATCATGCAATTCTTCCTCTCATCATTGATTCTCTTTCTTTATTCTCATATCATTACCCGAAAATAGCAAGGAAAAATCCCCTCTCCTTTTTTTAGAGAAAGTCTACATACCACTATTAAATTCGCCGTTCTAATAGAAAAAACGAACCGGAAAATCCGGTTCGTTTGGAATGGAAGCTTAACCGATTGAACCTTCCATCTCAAATTTAATGAGACGGTTCATTTCAACAGCGTATTCCATAGGTAATTCTTTCGTAAATGGCTCGATGAAGCCCATTACGATCATTTCAGTTGCTTCTTCTTCAGATACACCACGACTCATAAGATAGAAGAGCTGCTCTTCAGAAACCTTCGATACTTTCGCTTCGTGTTCAAGTGAAATGTTATCGTTTAGGATTTCATTGTAAGGAATGGTATCAGAAGTCGACTCGTTATCCATGATGAGCGTATCGCACTCAACGTTTGAACGAGCGCCCTCTGCTTTACGACCAAAGTGTACGATACCACGGTACGTAACTTTACCGCCCTGCTTTGAAATCGACTTCGATACGATTGTAGAAGACGTGTTTGGTGCTAAATGAATCATCTTAGCGCCTGCATCCTGATGCTGTCCTTTACCTGCAAGAGCGATAGAAAGTGTCATTCCGCGAGCACCTTCACCCTTCAAGATAACAGCTGGATACTTCATTGTAAGCTTAGATCCGATGTTACCATCGATCCATTCCATTGTTGCATTTTCTTCCGCAACCGCACGCTTCGTCACTAGATTAAACACGTTGTTAGCCCAGTTTTGAATCGTTGTGTAACGGCAGTAGGCATCTTTCTTCACGATGATTTCAACAACCGCACTGTGTAGAGAGTTTGTTGTGTAAACAGGTGCTGTACACCCTTCAACATAATGCACAGATGAGCCTTCGTCTGCGATAATGAGCGTACGCTCGAACTGACCCATATTTTCAGAGTTAATACGGAAGTATGCTTGTAGTGGTGTATCCACTTTTACACCTTTTGGTACGTAGATGAACGATCCACCTGACCATACAGCCGAGTTAAGTGCAGAGAATTTATTATCCGTTGGAGGAATTGTTTTTGCAAAATACTCTCTGAAGATGTCTTCATTTTCTTTAAGAGCCGTATCGGTATCTTTAAAGACAATGCCCATCTTCTCAAGGTCTTCTTGCATGTTGTGATACACAACTTCTGATTCATACTGTGCAGAAACACCCGCAAGGTATTTTTGCTCTGCTTCAGGGATACCTAATTTATCAAACGTAGCTTTGATTTCCTCAGGTACCTCATCCCATGAACGTTCAGACTTCTCAGAAGGCTTTACATAGTACGTAATTTCATCAAAATCAAGGTCAGCAAGATTTCCGCCCCATTGAGGCATCGGCATGCTGTAAAAATGCTCAAGCGATTTCAAGCGGAAATCAAGCATCCACTGAGGTTCATCCTTCATGCGAGAAATTTCTTTAACAATTTCAGGAGTTAACCCGCGCTCTGAGCGGAATATTGAAACGTCTTTATCACTAAAACCATACTGGTATTCGCCAACTTCAGGCATTTTTTTAGCCATTCTATTTCCCTCCTTGACATTTCACATGTCAGTGTTTGGCTGTTGTTCTCTTTTCACCATTCTAGTATGAAAAAGAATTGATGACAACACCTGGAAGCGGGTTAAGCCTCATCCTGTTCCTTGAAACCCTTCTCCATTGCCTTCCAGGAGAGTGTTGCACATTTGATACGAGCCGGGAACTTCGAAACACCTTGAAGTGCTTCAATATCACCAAGATCGAAATCCTCTTCGTCATATTCTTTTCCCTGCATCATATCTGAGAAGATTCCCGATAATTTTAAGGCCTGATCAACTTCAAGTCCTTTGACTGACTGTGTCATCATCGACGCTGATGCCAGGCTTATAGAGCAACCTTCTCCAATAAACTTCGCATCCGAAATCTTCCCATCATCTACTTTCAGCTGCAGCTGAATAGCGTCACCGCATGTAGGGTTATTCATATTTATTTTAAGGTCGCCTTCTTCAAGCTCCCCTTTGTTTCTTGGGTTTTTATAATGATCCATAATCACCTGTCGGTACAACTGATCTAGATTATTAAAAGACATGACCGAAAAACTCCTTTGCTTTTCGTAATCCGGCTACAAACGTATCCACGTCTTCTTCTGTGTTGTATAAATAGAAGCTTGCACGTGCAGTAGCCGTCACCTCAAGCCACTTCATTAGCGGCTGAGCACAATGGTGTCCAGCGCGGACAGCGATGCCTTCTGTGTCAAGTACGGTTGCAACATCATGTGGGTGTACGTCATCACTATTAAACGTGACAACCCCAGCACGTTTTTCTGGACCGTAAATGGATACGCCTTCGATTGTTGATAACTGCTCCATGGCATATTTTGCAAGATGAGTTTCATGCTGTTGGATGTTATCCAGACCGATTTCATTTAAGAAATCAATCGCAGCTCCAAGACCAACCGCACCTGCAATGATTGGAGTACCACCTTCAAATTTCCAAGGGAGCTCTTTCCATGTCGAATCATACAGACCAACAAAATCGATCATTTCTCCACCGAATTCAAACGGCTCCATGTTTTCGAGCAACTTTTTCTTCCCGTAAAGGACGCCTATCCCAGTGGGCCCGCACATTTTATGACCAGAAAAAGCAAAGAAATCGCAGTCGAGATCCTGAACATCAATGTTCATATGAGGGGTGCTTTGTGCTCCATCGACAACCATAACAGCACCATGTTGGTGGGCAATCGCAGCAATTTCTTTAATCGGATTAATCGTTCCAAGTACGTTTGAAACCTGCATAACAGAAACGATTTTCGTGTTTGCTGTTACAGTATTCTCGACGTCTTCAAGCGCAATTGTTCCGTCTGGTTGAAGTGGAATGTATTTAAGAGTGGCGCCAGTTGCTTTCACAACCTGTTGCCACGGAATAATGTTGCTGTGATGTTCCATTGGTGTGATGACAACTTCATCACCTTCTTGAAGATTTGCACGTCCATAGCTTGATGCAACCATATTAAGCGCTGTAGTCGTTCCGCGAGTAAAAATCACTTCTTCCGTTGAAGAAGCATGAATAAATTCACGAACCTTTTCACGTGCGCCTTCATAAGCATCTGTTGCATGGGTTCCAAGC
Source organism: Guptibacillus hwajinpoensis (assembly GCF_020524165.1). Taxonomy (GTDB): domain Bacteria; phylum Bacillota; class Bacilli; order Bacillales; family Guptibacillaceae; genus Guptibacillus; species Guptibacillus hwajinpoensis_D. The sequence continues at coordinate 269,396 of NZ_JAIVKU010000003.1, read as the reverse complement.
GTATGAACACCACGGTGAACGTTTGAGTTAATTTCCTTGTAGTAACGCTCCACTGCGTCAATGACTTGAGTTGGTTTCTGAGACGTTGCTGCACTATCAAGGTAAACAAGAGGTTTCCCATTTACCTCTTGATGTAAAATGGGAAACTGCTTGCGAATGTCTTGGACATTCATCATTTAATTAACTTTCCCTTCAGTAACCTCTACCGCACGTTTACGAACGCCTTCAATCGGAAGTTCGTTAATGACGGGTGCAAGGAAACCGTGGATAATCAAACGTTCAGCCTCTTGACGAGAAATTCCGCGGCTTTGCAAGTAATAAAGCTGAACTGGATCAACTTTACCAACGGATGCAGCGTGGCCCGCCATAACATCATCTTCATCAATAAGAAGGATTGGGTTTGCATCCCCACGCGCTTTCTCATTCATCATAAGAACACGCTGTGTTTGCTCACCGTTTGACTTTTTAGCACCATGTTCAATCTTTGTTACACCGTTAAAGATTGCACTAGCACTATCTTTTTGTACACCGTGTACAAGAAGAACACCTTCAGAGTTTTGACCGTGATGGAAAATCTGATTTGTGAAGTTCTGACTCTGGCTTCCGCGACCAATTGTAACCGTCTTAGAATCCGCGTAAGAACCATCACCAATAAGGTGAGTTGTGTTTGTAGAAACTGTATTGCCATCGTTCATTTGTGCGAGAGCCCAATCAACTTTACCGTCACGAGCTACGTTCGCACGGCGGTTCACGTAAGTTGTCACCCCTTTTGCCAGGTTATCAACCGAACCAAATGTTACGCGAGCGTTTTGTCCAACGTGGACTTCAGCAATGATGTTGGCAACTGACTCGACATCGTGACCATAAGACAAGAAGTTCTCAACATATGTCACCGAGCTATTGTCTTCTGCTACGATGATGACATGATTGAACAAACCAGCCTCAGGATCTTCTTGCCAATAAAGGGCTTGAATTGGCACCTCAATCTCAACGTTGCGAGGTACATACAAGAAAGTACCGCTATTAAGAAGAGCAGCGTGAACGGCAGTTAAGCGATTCTCATCCACCTTCATAACATCTTTCATGAAGTACTTCTCAACAAGATCACCATGATTTTGAAGAGCTGTTTGTATATCTGTGAAAATCACACCTTGTTCTTTTAGCTCATTTGAAAGCTGACTAAAAACAGGTGTTGAATTACGGTGCACAAGAAGATTTCCTGACTCTTGATCTTTCGCAACAAGATCGCGTACATCTTCAGGAAGATCTTCTAGTGATGAAATCGCTTCTCCAGCTACATCATGTTTAAATGAAGTAAAGTTCCATTTATCAATCTTTGTTTTATCAGGTTTCGGCATAGGAAGATTCTCTGACTTCTCTAACGCCTTCAAACGTAGGGCAGCCATCCATTTCGGCTCCTGACGTTTTTCTGAATAAGCTTTAATGTATTCTTGATCGAATGCAATTTTCGTATCCACTGACATTGTCATCCTCCTTACTGCTTACGCTTCTTGACCAACTGTTTCGTCTTTAATGCCAAGTTCTTCTTTAATCCAATCATAGCCTTCTGCTTCAAGGCGCTGTGCTAGTTCTGCACCACCAGATTTTACAATACGACCCTGCATCATTACGTGTACTTTGTCCGGTGTAATGTAATTCAACAGACGCTGATAGTGAGTGATAATTAAGCAACCGAAGCTTTCATTGCGCATTGCGTTTACACCTTTAGAAACAACTTTAAGTGCGTCGATATCAAGACCGGAGTCAATTTCGTCAAGAACAGCAATCTTTGGTTCAAGCATCATAAGCTGAAGAATTTCGTTACGCTTCTTCTCACCACCAGAGAAACCTTCGTTAAGGTAACGCTGTGCGAATTCTTCACCCATATCAAGTTCTGCCATTTTACCGTCTAGCTTTTTGATGAATTTCATTAGAGAAATTTCATCGCCTTCTTCGCGACGAGCATTGATTGCAGAACGAAGGAAATCAGCGTTTGTTACGCCACTTACTTCACTAGGGTACTGCATTGCAAGGAAGAGTCCAGCTTTTGCACGCTCATCAACTTCCATTTCAAGTACATCTTCATTATCAAGGAAGACACTGCCTTCAGTGATTTCGTATTTCGGATGGCCCATAATTGCTGAAGCTAAGGTAGATTTACCTGTACCGTTCGGCCCCATTACTGCGTGGATTTCTCCACCATTTATTTCAAGGTTTAATCCTTTGATAATCTCTTTTCCCTCAATGGAAACATGAAGATTCTCAATCTTTAGAGTTGATGCTGCCATTTGTGAATACCTCCAATAACGTTTATACTATTCCTTCCTTATTGTAGTACCTATAAGGTGTATGTCAAGGAATGTGTGCTGAGTCATTCTCAATCTATTTTCATTCTTATTTTATAACAAATCCAAACTATTATCAAGGAACGCAGGGATCATACTTTCTAGCGTTCGCTACGAATTGGTTTGCTATTCAAAATGAGAATGAATCGATTATTTTTTCGTTTCATACCCTCCTTAGCCTACCATTTAATCCAGACACCTACAACGGAATGAGCAAGAAAGCTTCATACAAAAAAACCAGTCTAGAAAGACTGGTTTTTCGTATATCATCGTTATTTTGGATGCTGATTCATCTAGATAGTTTACGGTCGAATTCACTAACCATTTTGAGACTCTGACGGTGATCCATCTCACGTTCTCGTTCGACTTGCATACGCTTGTTGAAATTACGGCTGTATTCTGCATAACCTACTCCGTGAGACTGGTACATCGCCTTTTCCATTTCAGGTGTGTGGTTTAACCGCATGGGGCTAATAATGAATCAATCCTTTCAATTATCGTTTTACTTACAAGAGATACTTTACCACGTTACATCAACAGTCTACAAACAGCATATAAAGGGATGAGAGCAGGTAAAGAAGGATGAAACTTGTTCTGAATAGTTAAAAAACATCGATTCTTACCTTTTCTTCCAAATCCACCCTCATACAATTTCTTTTAAAGACAAACATATTATAAAGGAAGAAACTTGATTTGCTTAGTGCTTCGGCTGGTTTAGATCTTTCATACATTCTTGCACAAGAGTAACAGCCTGACTCATGGCAGCACCACCGCCGAAAGCTGCAGTAACACCTACCGTTTCAAGGATCTCTTGCTCGGAGCAACCTTGATCCAAACAGCCCTTCGTATGATAAATAATACAATACTCATCCTGTGAAAAAATCGAAATTCCAAGAGCAATCATCTGCTTCTCTTTTTGACTCACTTCTCCCTCTTTAAAACAGGCTTCTGTAAACGCTGAATACTTTTTAGCGAGCTGAGGCATTTTTTCAGTAAACATTCCTAATCCTTCTTTATAATCATGTAACGCTGCTTCTGCGAAATTGTTAAATTCTTGTTCCTGTTTCAAAACACAGGCCTCCTTTTATCATTATCATCCATCCTAGTATGAGAAGTGGCTAACCATGCTATCCATTCTTTTCTTCAAAAATGTTTTTGTATCGCTTACATGTGATGTAAGTCACACTTATTCCTATAGGGATACGTTATGATGCTTATGAAGACAATATCTACTAGCAGAGGTGAAGATGATGTACGAAGGAAAAACAACACGCGTTGCATTAATTGGAACAGGATTTGTCGGGACAAGCTATGCCTTCTCGTTATTGAATCAAGAACTAGTAAATGAACTTGTATTAATTGATGTAAACAAAGAAAAAGCAGAAGGAGAAGCACGTGATTTAAATCACGGTCTACCTTTTGGCGCTCCTATGAAAATTTGGGCTGGTGACTATCAGGACTGTAAAACCGCTGACATCGTTGTGATTGCTGCAGGTGCGAATCAGGCTCCCGGCGAAACACGCTTAGACCTTATCGATAAAAATACAGCCATTTTTAAAACGATCGTATCAAGCGTAATGGAAAGTGGATTTGATGGGATTTTTATCGTCGCAACGAATCCAGTAGACGTACTTACTTATGCAACATGGAAGTTCTCCGGGTTACCGAAAGAACGCGTAATCGGCTCAGGTACGATTCTTGATACCGCTCGATTCCGTTATTTACTAAGTGATTATTTTAATGTCGATTCTAGAAATGTACATGGTTATATTCTCGGTGAGCACGGCGACACCGAACTTCCAGTCTGGAGTCATGCCTCTATTGGTAGTCGACCAGTCATGTCACTCATTAAAGATAAACCAGAGGCAAAAGAAGACCTTGAGAAACTCTTTGTTAATGTGCGCGATGCCGCTTATCATATTATTAATCGTAAGGGAGCGACATACTACGGCATTGCCATGGGGCTTGTAAGGTTAACGCGAGCGATTATTCGAAATGAAAACTCAATCCTTACTGTATCTACGCTCCTTGAAGGTGAGTATGGTTTAGATGATTTGTATATCGGCGTACCTGCGATTGTGAACAACAACGGTATACGTGAAATTATTGAACTTGATCTTGATCAAACTGAGCTAGATCAATTGCACCACTCTGCCAAAACGCTAAAAGAAGCAATGAAGCCAGTATTCCAGCATTAAAAAAGGTTCTCCGTCAAATGACGGAGAACCTTTTTTTCTTATTCGTCTACTGGTACGACAGCACCATCATATTCTTCTTCAATAAAGCTCTGAATTTCATCAGAATGCAGCACATCAACTAATTCTTGAATGGCTTCATTATCTTCATCACCTTTGTTCACAGTAATCACGTTTACGTAAGGTGAGTCTGAATCTTCAAGAGCAATCGCATCTTCTTGCGGGTTTAGACCTGCGTCAATCGCATAGTTTGTATTGATCATAACAGCGTCGCCTTCACCTTGCTGGTAAATCTGCGGAAGAAGGGAAGCTTCGACGTCTGTCTTAAATTCAATGTTTTTAGGGTTTTCTGCAATATCTTCTACTGTTGCATCCGAAGCTTTCACGCCTTCTTTTAGTGTGATAAGTCCTTGTGCTTCAAGTAAAGAAAGCATGCGTCCATGGTCAGAAACAGAGTTACTCATAATAATCTGAGCACCATCCGGAAGCTCATCTAAGCTCTTATAATCTTGTGAATAAACACCGATTGGCTCAATGTGAATGCCTCCAGCGTTCACAAAATCATAATTATCGTTTTCTTCCATTTGCAACTCCATATAAGGGATCGTTTGGAAGTAGTTTGCATCTAATTCACCATTCGCAAGTGTCTTATTCGGTAAAATGTAATCCTGGAACGTTTTAATTTCTAGCTCCACACCTTTTTCTTCAAGCATCGGTTTTGCTTCTTCAAGAATTTCAGCGTGTGGAATGTTTGAAGCACCTACTACGATTTTCTTTGAATCTTCGCCGTCTCCAGAACCTTCACTGTTTCCACCATTGTTACCACACGCTGCAAGTACAGCAAGAGTAAGTACGGCAATTAAGGATAAAAATTTCTTCATGTTTTTCTCTCCTTTTTTATATCTTTTATCTTTTATCTTTTATCTATAACTCTCGTTGCTACATCTCCAGCAATCTGAAGGATCGCAACAATAACCAATATTAAAACTGTCGCAACGAGCGTTACGTCAGGATTATTTCTTTGAAACCCTTCAAGGTAAGCGAGGTTCCCAAGTCCACCTGCACCAACCACACCAGCCATTGCGGTGTAGCTCACAAGCGCAATCGCTGTAACAGTAATACCCGAGATTAGGGCTGGCATTGCTTCAGGAAGAAGAACTTTGAAAATTATTTCCCCGTTTGATGCGCCCATTGACTGAGAAGCTTCAATCACTCCTTTGTCCACTTCCCGGAGGGCAATTTCAACCATTCGTGCATAAAATGGTGCTGCACCTGCAATTAGTGCTGGTAGAGCTGCATTCGCTCCAAGCATCGTTCCTATAATATAAACAGAAAGCGGAATGAGTAAAATGATTAATATGATAAACGGTATGGAGCGGAATAAGTTTACAATTCCAGCAATAATGCTATTCACAAACTTATTCTCCCATATATTACCTCTTCCAGTTAGAAACAATAATAATCCAAGCAGAATACCAAGAATAAACGTTGCTAGAACGGAGATTGCCGTCATGTAAGCTGTTTGAACGGTAGCTTCCCACATCGATTCCCAATTCACATTCGGAAAAAGTGATTCAATCATTCGTAATCACCTCCGCTTCTACTCCTTGCTCACGAACATATTTCAGCGCACTTTCAATGACAGCTGGTTCTCCTTTAAGAAAGACAGATAGCTTTCCATATGGACCATCTTGCGTATGAGAGATTTTCCCTTGAATAATGTTCACTTCAATATCAAATTGACGAATTAACTCTGTCACAAGCGGTGATCCGGTTTTACCCTTGAGGAACGTGAACTGGACGAGTTCACCATCCTGACTTACAGCTAGATGTGCAATCGATTCCTTCATTTCTTCAGGCTCACTCAACTGATTTACGAAATCTTTCGTAATCTCTTCTTGTGGGTGATGAAAGACTTCAAGTACTGAACCTTTCTCAACAACCCTACCGTTCTCCATCACTGCCACCCGATGACAGATTTTACGAATAACGTGCATTTCATGAGTGATTAACACGATCGTGAGACCTAACTTCTGATTAATTTCTGTTAGAAGCTCAAGAATACTATCTGTCGTTTTAGGATCTAGAGCAGAAGTGGCTTCATCACAAAGGAGAACTTTAGGATTATTAGCGAGCGCTCGTGCAATACCAACCCGCTGCTTTTGTCCTCCACTTAACTGTGACGGATAAGCGGCTTCTCTCCCTTCTAGCCCTACAAGCTTGATTAATTCATCGACACGCTTCATTCGTTTCTCTTTAGAAACTCCGGATATCTCAAGTGGGAACGCAATGTTGTCGCGAACCGTTCGTGACCAAAGGATGTTAAAGTGCTGAAAGATCATGCCGATTTCCTGTCTCGCTGCACGAAGATCTTTTCCTTTTAGAGAAGATAAATTATTCCCTGCCACCGTGACCGTACCATCCGTCGGCCTCTCAAGCAGGTTGAGCATCCGGATTAGCGTACTCTTTCCGGCACCACTGTATCCAATCACACCGAATATTTCGCCTTTTTTAATTGAAAGGTTAACGTCCTTCACGGCCTGTACCTTCCCTGACTTTGAAAAGAAGGTTTTATTAATGCCTTTTAGCTCAATCACATGTCTCACATCCTTTATGCATTTGCATGTTGTACCAGCTTCCTGAAAAAGGACTTCAGCCCCATGCTTTTATTCTTCACCTTTAAGCACTTAAAAAAGCAATATAAAAAATGCCCTTCTACTTTGAGTAGAAAGGCATGTCATTAATCAATGTCTTCCTCTCATTTCTCAAAGCAATCGCTTTGCAGGAATTGGCACCTTTTCAAACGAGTCGTTTGACGGTTGCCGGGCTTCATAGGGCCAGTCCCTCCACCTCTCTGAATAAGAGATTATAAAATTTAGATTACTTTACTGTGGTTAAGTGCTAAATTGAATTCTAGCATGGTACTTTGTGAGTGTCAATTACTGAGCAAAAAGTCACAATAATCAAATATTAAAGTTTGGTGTAGACAAGAGAAAACCATCAGCTGATCCGCCTGATGGTTTTTGCTCGTTGAGAGAGCTGTTTGTAGAGAGATAATTTTTCAAGATCAGCGTTTCCTCCACTGACAACAGCACCAATTTTACTACCTTCTAAACGGTTTGATTTGCATAAAACAGCAGCGACAGATGCTGCTCCAGCACCTTCTACTAGTGTTTTATGTCTCTCGAGCATAAAGACAATTGCAGCGGCAATTTCTTCTTCAGAAACCGTCATCATATCGTCAACAAGCTCTTCGATAATCGGATACGTTACTGTTCCTGCTTCCTTTACAGAAATGCCATCTGCAATTGATTTCACTGATTGAAGAACGAGAGGACCAGTACCTTTAAACCGATTCCATGTCGCAGATGCTTCTGAAGCCTGGACGCCGATCATTTTCACATGAGGAAAATATGACTTAATCGCCATTGCCATTCCAGCTAATAATCCTCCCCCTCCAACAGGAACGAGAATCGTATCTAAGTCAGGACATTGCTGCATCATTTCGAGCGCAACTGTTCCCTGCCCAGCCATTACCTCAGGATCATCGAAGGCGTGAACGAATGTAGCTCCTTTTTCAACACGCTCCCGATCTGCTCCATTAAACGCTTCGTTATACGATTCTCCTTCAAGAACGACTTCTGCTCCATAAGCTCGGGTCGCCTCAATTTTACTTGTTGGCGTGTGAATGGGCATATAGATTTTTGCTTTTATCCCACGCTCTCTTGCGGAAAGCGCCACTCCCTGAGCATGATTACCAGCTGAAGCTGCTACAATCCCTCGAGCTGCCTCAATATCTGTTAACGATGCGACTTTGTTATATGCACCTCGAAGTTTAAAGGAACCCGTTCGCTGAAGGTTTTCCATCTTCAAGAAGACATCTTTATTCGTATAATCATTAAGCGTTGTTGATTGCTGAAGTGGGGTCCTGTGGACTGCCTCCAGCAAATTCTCCATTGCTTTTACGACATGAACGTTATATTTCTCCTGGTAATTCCCAACGTCATTCACTCTCCTACAAGTTGTTTTTCTTCATATAACTTTATTTTATCCTCTAGGGACAAAGTACGAGATACTTCATCCCATCCATTTAACAGCATTTCTTTCCAATAAGGATCGATCTCAAACGACGCATGTAGTCCTTCTCCATCACTTACTTCCTGTTTCTTAAGATCTACGCTAAGTTCATATCCATCTTTCGCTTTCTGAAAAAGTTCCGATATGATTTCTTGATCAAGAGAAATAGGTAATATTCCATTCTTTACACAGTTGTTATAAAAAATATCAGCAAAGCTAGTCGCAATAATAATTCGAAATCCATAATCAAGAAGGGCCCACGGCGCATGTTCTCTTGAGGACCCACACCCAAAATTTTTCCCCGAAACTAGAATAGAAGCATGCTGGTATTGGTCTTCATTTAAATTAAAATCTTCACGAGGTTTTCCATCATCATCAAACCGCCAGTTGTAAAAAAGAAACTGTCCGAAGCCTTTCCGTTCAATTCTTTTAAGAAATTGCTTCGGAATGATTTGATCTGTATCTACATTAACTTGCTCAAGGGGATAAACGATCCCTTTGTATTCATTTATCGGTTCCAGGACGTTTCACTCCTTTTACACTACAAGAGGTTTAATTTTTCTAGCGTCTGTAAATCGGCCTTCAATGGCAGCAGCTGCAGCCATTGCTGGGCTGACAAGATGTGTTCTAGACCCATTTCCCTGGCGACCTTCAAAATTACGATTAGAGGTAGACGCACAGCGCTCGCCTGGTGGAACGATATCATCATTCATTGCAAGACACATGCTACATCCTGCTTCACGCCACTCAAACCCAGCTTCTTTAAAAATCGCATCTAGCCCTTCTGCTTCAGCAGCATCCTTCACTGATTTAGAACCAGGTACTACAAGAGCTGTCACACCTTCATGAACTTTTCGCCCACGTACAATTTCAGCCGCAGAGCGTAAATCGCTTAATCGTGAATTCGTACACGATCCAATGAAGACATATTGAATATTGATATTTTGAATCGGCGTTCCTGGTTTAAGATCCATATAGGCAAGAGCTTGCTTAATTGCTTTTTGGTCACCTGGATCTGCATAATCCTCAGGAGAAGGAACGCGAGCATAGACAGAAGATCCCATTGAAGGATTCGTCCCCCATGTTACTTGTGGCTCGATTTCGTCCGCCCCAATTTCGAGCACTTCATCATACGTTGCACCCGGATCGCTTGCAAGTTCTTTCCATTCAGCAACGGCACGCTCAAAATCTTCAGGAATATGTCTTTTCCCTTTTAAATAGGAGAAGGTGGTCTCATCTGGACTAATCAAACCTGCTTTTGCCCCAGCTTCGATTGACATATTACAAACGGTCATTCGTTCTTCCATCGTCATGTTTCGAATTGCTTCTCCTGTGTACTCCACAATCGCACCAGTACCTGCATTAACACCAAATTTAGCGATAACAGCAAGAATTAAGTCTTTCGCTGTTACACCAGCACCAAGTCGACCGTTTACGCGGATTTCAATTGTTTTAGGTCTTGATTGCCATAGCGTTTGCGTAGAAAGAACATGCTCTACTTCACTCGTTCCAATCCCAAAGGCAAGGGCACCAAACGCACCATGTGTGGAGGTATGGCTGTCACCACAAACGATTGTTTTACCCGGCTGTGTTAGACCAAGCTCAGGACCAATAACGTGAACAATTCCCTGATCTGGATGGTTAATATCAGCAATTTCCACTCCAAATTCATGACAGTTCTCTTCAAGCTTCTCCATTTGAACCTTAGATACAGGATCATTAATAATATGACGTGCAATCGTTGGTACATTATGATCCATTGTCGCAAAGGTTAAATCAGGTCTTCTGACACTTCGGTTGTTCATCCGCAGACCCTCAAATGCCTGCGGAGAAGTCACTTCATGAACAAGATGCAAGTCTATATATAGGAGATCCGGGCTACCTTCTTCTTCATGTACAACGTGTTTATCCCAAATCTTTTCAATAATTGTTTTCGGCTCCACACCCATCCTCCTCTTACCTGTTTGTCATTAAGCGTATGCTTCCATAATCCCTGCCGTTGCATCCGCTTCTTCCAATTGATAAATCACTTTCTTGATCATGGCATCTGTACCAAGAGCTTTCGGCGATCCATTTGCAAGATCATTCGTATAATATCCGGCATCAAGGACTTCTTTTACTGCCTTTTCGATTGACTCCGCCTCTTCATTCATATCGAATGAATACTTCAGCATCATGGCACTTGATAAGATCATCGCCAGTGGATTCGCAAGATTCTTCCCTGCGATGTCTGGTGCTGAACCGTGTACCGGTTCATACATCCCAAAACCGTCGCTACGAAGACTGGCAGAAGGCAACATTCCAAGTGATCCTGTGATCATCGAAGCTTCATCGCTCAAAATATCTCCAAATAGATTCTCCGTTACAATAACATCAAAGTGCGCCGGGTTTTGAACCAGTTTCATTGCAGCAGCATCGACAAGCATATGCTCCACTTCAACTTCGGGATAATTCTTCGCTTTCTCTTCCACGATCTCTCTCCACATTCGGCTTGATTCTAGAACGTTCGCTTTATCAACGCTCGTTAATTTCTTGTTTCGTTTACTCGCGGCTTCAAACCCCTGATCGACAATACGTTCGATTTCATCTTTTGTGTAATGAAGCGTATCGACAACTTCTTTCCCATTCTGACGACGCTCACTCGGAGTACCGAAGTACAGTCCACCTGTTAATTCGCGAACGATTAACATGTCTACCCCTTTGATCCGATCCGATTTAAGAGGAGATGCATCAATTAAACTATCAAAAGCCGTTACAGGGCGAAGATTCGCAAACAAGCCTAGCTCCTTACGAATACCAAGAAGACCTCGTTCAGGACGAAGATGGCCAGGTAGACTTTCCCACTTAGGACCACCGACAGCACCTAGTAGAACAGCATCACTTTCTTTACAGATGCGCAGCGTTTCATCTGGTAGTGGCGTGCCATCTTCATCGATAGCAGCCCCTCCAATTCTTCCCTGGTGAAATTCAAACGTATGGCCAAATCGATCTGCCACGGCATTTAGAACTTTCATTGATCCTTCCATTACTTCTTTGCCAATCCCATCGCCGGGTAATACCGCAACTTTTCTCTTCATCCTTCTAACCTCCCTGTTAGACGTGTGCTTGTTTTTTTACTTGATAGCTTTCTCTAGCAAGAACGCGATTCACTGCATTTAAGTAAGCAATCGCTGATGATTCAAGAACATCCTGCGCTGTCCCTCGACCATTCGATTCAACACCGTTGTACATCACGCGTACATGGACTTCAGCTAAGGCATCTCTCCCTCCGCCAACTGAATTAATACGATAGTCTTGCAGTTGAAGCGTGCCTGGAATCATTTCCTCAAGCGTGTTGTAAATCGCTTCTACACTACCCGATCCCGTTCCAGCTTGCTGAATCATTGTTCCATCAGGCTTCTCAATTGAAATCGTGGCTGTCGGGATATTCGCTGTCCCATACTGAACTTGAATGCTATGAATCTCATATTTATCAACAAATTCATCTGTTTGAATATCCGTTAATAGCGCAAACAGATCATCTTCTGTCACTTGCTTTTTCTTATCAGCAAGATCTTTAAAATCAGCGAAGGCTTCATTGATTCTTGCTTCATCTAGTTCGAAACCTAGCTCCTTCACTTTATCTCTAAAGGCATGTCGTCCAGAGTGTTTACCTAGAACAAGACTGTTCGACTGTACTCCGATTAGCTGAGGACTAATAATTTCATAGGTGGTTTTTTCTTTTAGAACACCGTCTTGATGGATACCAGACTCATGAGCAAAGGCATTTGCGCCAACCACCGCTTTATTCCCTGGTACAGGCATGCCAGTAAGCTTGCTAACCAGGTTGCTTGTGCGCTTAATTTCGTCTAATTTCAAGCCTGTTTCTGCCTGATAAAAATCATTTCGGATCCGAAGCGCGACGGCTACTTCCTCAATCGCTGCATTTCCAGCTCGCTCTCCAATACCATTAATCGTTCCTTCGATTTGAGTGGCACCACATTCAATGGCAGCTAGGGAATTCGCTACCGCCATGCCGAGGTCGTTATGACAATGTGCCGATAGATCAACGCCATCAATGTTCGGAACATTGTTCCGCAAATACGTGAAAAGCTCGCCGTATTCCTGTGGGCTTCTGTATCCAACCGTATCCGGAATGTTAATGACAGATGCTCCTGCGTCAATGACTTCTTTAATAATCTTAGCTAAGAATGTACGATCAGATCGACAGGCATCTTCAGCCGACCACTGCACTTTCGGGAAAAATTTCTTGGCATATTTCACTGCTTCAACAGCCGTTTCAACAACCTCATCTGGTGTCTTCTTAAGCTTATGTGTCATATGAATGGGAGAAGTGGCTAGAAAAACATGAAGTCTTGGATCTGCACCACCTTTGAGGGCTTCCCAGGCTGCATCAATGTCTTTCATATTTGCTCGCGCAAGACCTGTTACGGAAACATTTCTAACCGTTTCAGCAATGTTTTTCACACCCTGAAAGTCACCTTTGGAAGCAGCAGGAAAGCCTGCTTCCATGATATCTACTCCAAGACGCTCGAGTTGTTTTGCGATTTCCAGCTTTTCTAATGCATTCAGATTGACTCCGGCTGACTGTTCTCCGTCACGAAGCGTTGTATCGAATACATTAATCTTTTGCACTGGTAACCACTTCCTTCTTTGATTTTGGTTTCACAAATGGCATCATCGCACGAAGCTCTTTCCCAACTTGTTCAATTGGATGATTCTTTTCTTTCTCGTTGATTGCATGGAATTCTGGACGATTTAGTTTATTTTCAAGGATCCAGCCCTTCGCGAATTTACCCGTTTGGATATCTTCAAGGATATCTTTCATACGTGCTTTTGTATCTGCATCGACAACACGTGGACCTGATACAAAGTCACCCCACTGTGCTGTGTCAGAGATGGAGTAACGCATACCCGCAATGCCGTCTTCATACATCAAATCAACAATGAGTTTTAGTTCGTGTAAACATTCAAAGTATGCCACTTCGGGTTGATAGCCCGCTTCCGTAAGCGTTTCGAATCCAGCTTTTACAAGTGATGATAACCCGCCACAAAGTACTGCCTGTTCACCGAAGAGATCTGTTTCCGTTTCTTCTTTAAAGGATGTTTCAAGAACTCCAGCACGTGCACCGCCAATCCCTTTTGCATAAGCTAGTGCTAGTTCTTTTGCGTTACCTGAAACGTCCTGATAAACTCCGAATAGTGCCGGAACGCCTGCGCCATCTTCAAATGTTCTTCTAACAAGATGACCTGGTCCTTTAGGTGCAACGAGGAATACATCGACATCTGATGGAGGAACGACTTGATTGAAATGAACGTTGAATCCATGAGCAAAAACGAGTGCATTTCCAGCGCGAAGACCTGGTTCGATTTCTTCTTTGTACACTTCCGGCTGGTACTCATCTGGAAGAAGAATCATGATGACATCTGCTTCCTCGCTTGCTTCTTTCACTGTTTTTACATCGAATCCATCTTCCTCTGCTTGATTCCAGGAACGTCCTTTACGTAAGCCAACTGTTACATCAAATCCACTCTCGCGAAGATTTAGTGCATGAGCATGACCTTGAGATCCGTAACCAACTACTGCGATCTTCTTTCCTTTTAGCATTCCTTCGTTGATATCACCGTTATAATATACTTTTGCCATTTTCATTCATCCCTTCATAATTAGGTTTATTTTTTTAATTTAAGATGGAATATTGCTTCAAATCTGTTACAGATTTTTGACTTCCTCTAGGGAATGCCGTGATTCCCGTTCGCACCATTTCCTTAATGCCATATGGCCTGAGAAGATCTAAAATCGCTTCAATCTTATCGGAATTTCCTGTTACCTGAACCGTAATACTCTCTCGACTCACATCAATAATGGAGGCGCGAAATGGCTCAATAATCCCTGATATTTCGCTTCTGATTTGAGCATTACTAATGACCTTAATCAAGGCTAACTCCCGAACCACGATGGCCTGATCCGTAATATCCGTTACTTTCAATACATCGATTTGCTTATTAAGCTGCTTGATGAGCTGCTCAATTTTGGCATTGTCATCAACATTAACAACGAAGGTCATTTTCGAAACGCCTTCTTTCTCGGTATGACCAACCGTAATACTTTCAATATTAAATTGACGTTTTGTCATTAACCCTGTAATCCGATTTAATACACCACTCTGGTTAATAACCGTTGCGGTTACAATTCGTTTCATGGTTTCACCCCAATCATCTGATGCAACCCTTTGCCAGGGGCAATCATTGGATACACATTTTCTTTTCCACTAACGCGACAATCAATTAATACCGGATCACGGTGTGAAAATGCTTCTTCAAAAACGGCTTTCGCTTCTTCTTCATTTGTCACTTTAAAAGATTGGATCCCATACGCTTCACCTAGTTTCACAAAGTCAGGCTGTACCGGGATGAGCGACTGAGAATAGCGTTCTTCATAGAATGCTTCTTGCCACTGCCTCACCATCCCAAGCGTCTGGTTATTCATAATGACGACTTTTACCGGAAGATTTAGCTCTTGAAGAGTCGAAAGCTCCTGTAACGTCATTTGGAATCCACCGTCACCAGTTAGAGAAACAACCGTTTGTTCCGGAAAAGCAAGCTGAGCTCCTATCGCTGAAGGGAAACCAAATCCCATTGTGCCGAGTCCTCCAGATGTGACCCATCGATTCGCATCCGCAAATGCATAATATTGGGCTGCCCACATTTGATGTTGACCAACATCTGTCGTAATAATCGCATCTCCCTTCGTATATTCATGTACGAGTTCGACGACGCGTTGAGGGAGAAACTCAGTAGCTGATGATTTCTTCCAAAGTGGAAAATCTTCGCTATTTTGGGTTAACTTCTTACGCCAATCTTCTGTATCTGGAAGGGGTGATTCAATCTCTAGAAGCTTCTTCAAGGCCTCTCTAGCATCAGATACAATCGGAATTTGCGTTGGAACGTTTTTCCCAATTTCAGCAGGGTCTACGTCGATATGAGCCACCGTCGCATGGATCGCAAAGTGATCAAGATTACCAGTTAATCGATCATCGAATCGAGCTCCAATGCTAATTAATAAGTCACATTCATAAAGGGCCATATTCGCTGTGTATGTTCCGTGCATGCCTCCCATTCCCAGGAATAATGGATGATTGCCAGGGTAACTTCCAAGACCAAGCAGTGTATTAATGACTGGGATGCGATGTTTTTCAGAAAAAGCAACGAGTTCTTTTCCTGCATTCGCATGAAGGACACCAGCTCCAGCTAAGATCACTGGTTTCTTCGCTGATCCAACCGCATCTGCTAGTTTCTTAATTTGCAAAATGTTAGGTGAAAATGTTGGCTGATAACCTGGTAAATGAATCGTAGAATCATAGTCGGGTGAAATGGTTTTGTTCGCCACATCCTTAGGGATATCAACCAGAACTGGACCGGGACGTCCTGTTGTCGCAATATGGAACGCTTCTTTAATAATTCTTGGAAGATCCTGGACATCACGCACCTGGTAATTATGCTTGGTGATTGGTGCTGTAATCCCCATAATGTCTGCTTCCTGAAATGCATCCGTACCAATCACCGTGCTGGCAACCTGGCCAGTGAAAATAACAAGTGGGAGGGAATCCATCATCGCATCTGTAATTCCAGTAACGAGATTTGTCGCCCCAGGTCCTGATGTTGCGATCACAACTCCTGGCTTTCCACTTACTCTTGCATATCCTTCAGCCGCATGAATCGAGCCTTGTTCATGCTTTGAAAGAATATGTTTAATCGGTGATCGATATAGAGCGTCATAGATTGGAAGTACTGCTCCTCCTGGATATCCGAAGAGCACTTCCACATTTTCTTTTTTTAAAGAATGGATTAATACATCTGCCCCGGTCATTTCCGCTGTTACCGCTTCGGCTTCTGGTTTTGCCTTCGCCCGCATATTCATACCCTCCAATGCTTTATTGTGTTGCGCGCTCCCGTCTTACTACTGAAGCGTTACTAAGGTTTTAATAAAAAAAAGCCTTCTCATCCCTACGCCGCATTCTACGGTCTATAGGGGCGAAAAGACTTCACGGTACCACCCTACTTTTGCGACAAATCTCTGCCGCCTCATGAGCAAATTGCTCGTTTTGATAACAAGTGTTTTTTAAGACACTTGGCTGATCCTATGTTGCTAAGTTCAGATCAACACTCGGAGGGGATGTCGATACAGGGGGTAATACCGGCTTCCACCACTACCGGCTCTCTGGTTATTACCAATTCCTGTTTCTTTTGCCTCGTCATCGATTATGGATATTTATTTTTTTACCCCGCTTGCACATCACGTTTGGAAGGATAGACAGAGACCCCATCAACAGTGACAATGTCTCTAAACGCTCCAAGAAGATCATTTGTTGTTTTACCTGGCTTACCTTTTCCAATTTCACGACCGTCTACTTTAACAACGGCAATCACTTCTGCAGCTGTTCCTGTTAAAAAGACTTCATCTGCTACATACACATCATGACGTGTAAACGTTTCTTCACGCATGTCATACCCTTTTTTTCTTGCAAGTTCCATGATGGCATTTCGCGTAATACCCTCTAAAGCCCCAACGTACCCAGGCGGTGTTTTAATCACATTACCTTTCACGATAAATATATTATCAGCCGAACCTTCAGCGACATAACCCTGATCATTTAACATCAATGCTTCGCTAACGCCGGCTAAATTGGCTTCAATTTTGACAAGAATGTTATTTAAGTAGTTTAACGATTTCACTTTCGGACTCAATACATCCGATCGATTGCGTCTGCTCGCTACCGTGACAATATCAATTCCTGTTTCATATAATCGCTTAGGGAACAAGGCCAGTGATTCTGCAATAACGATCACTTGTGGTTCCTTACATGTAAATGGATCGAGTCCAAGATTCCCAACACCGCGAGATACAACGATGCGAATGTAGGCATCCTGAAGGTTATTTTTCTTCAACGTTTGCACAATAATGTCGGTCATTTCCTCCATCGTGTGCGTTATTTTTAGCATAATTGAATGAGCTGAATCATAGAGGCGCTGGAGATGATGCTCTAATCTGAAGACATTCCCATCGTACATGCGAATTCCTTCGAACACCCCATCACCATAGAGGAAACCATGATCGTATACCGATACTTTGGCATCTTCTTTTTTCACAAATTCTCCGTTAAGGTAGATCCACTGTTCACTCACCTTGTTCACTCCTTTCTGTTTGTTAATTAGACGCAGTAAAGCGTTAGTGTCTAATGATAGGCCTGTGAAATTTCGAGGCCCTGTTGTCGTTTTTGTTTGAGTTATTTGAATAATTTGTTTGTTTAATTGAGGATTATATTACGCCGGTTTGGACGTAAGGTCAACACCTAAAAGCTAAGTTTTTTGATAATTATGATATATCAGTTTATTTGTAAACGCTTACAACCCTTTCATGCGTGAGATTTGGTCACACGAAATTTTTTATTGTAAATTTAATAAAAGCGCTTACATAGAGTTAGTTAGTTAAATAGACGTTGTGTTGATTGTTTCAATACCTTTCTCATTAAGTGTAAACACTTCTTTACAACTGCCAATTGCCACCTCTTTTCTGATTGCCGAGTTCCCCTTGCATAATTATTTAATATCCCTAAAATTTCGACTTAAATCAATTCACGGAATCATGTTGGCGTCTTTGTATAAATAGATAGATTTTATCATTTGCCAATTGAAGGTATGTGCTTTATCCCAACACTATTAACAATCTTACCTTTACTTTCTATAAAAAAAACCCGCAAATTTTGTTCATTTATAATAGAGCATATTTATCAAACTTCATTATTAAAGTTACATACTCATTAACAAGCGTTACTATTAAGATTTAATATGAGTATTTACAGATGTCGTGTAGTTGCAAAATTCACTTAAACAAAAGATAGGCAACATGCAAAAGCCCTTTTCTAAATGAGAAAAGGGCTTTTCATTCATATTCTTTATACGCTAGCTTCCACTTTTGCTTTTGCGATTGCTTGATCTAAATCATCAATTAAATCATCAATATGTTCAATTCCGACAGAGAGTCGAATCAAATCGTCTCGTACACCTGAGGCCACCAGCTCGTCAGCACTTAACTGTTGATGGGTTGTGCTTGCCGGATGAATAATCAAGCTTTTTGCATCTCCAACATTCGCGACATGTGACCAGAGATTAACAGCATTAATGATTCCGGCACCTGTTTCACGCCCTCCCTTAATGCCGAACACAACTACTGCTCCTGCACCTTTCGGAAGATATTTATGAACAAGTTGATTGGATGGATGATTGTCCTCCTCTGGATAGCTCACCCACTCAACAGCCGGATTGTCTTTTAGATATGAGACAATCTTTCGTGTGTTGGCGATATGCTCTTTCATGCGGACGTGGAGCGTTTCAACACCAAGAGCAATCTGAAATGCATTAAATGGACTTAGCGCTGCACCAGTATCTCTTAGCAGTTGCACTCGCGCTTTCACAATGTACGCTGCTTCTGGAAGAGCTTCAGCAAACACAATACCGTTATACGTATGGTCTGGTTCAGTGAAACCAGGGAATTTAGGTGAGTTCCAATCGAATTTCCCACCATCAACGATAATTCCTCCCATCGTTGAGCCGTTACCACCGAGCCATTTCGTAGCAGAATGAACAACGATATCTGCTCCATGTTCAAGAGGTCGGCATAGATAAGGGGTTGCAAATGTATTATCAATGATTAAAGGGATGCCAGCTTCATGGGCAATTTCAGCAACTTTCTCAATATCCAGCACATGAAGTCCAGGATTTCCAATTGTCTCAGCAAAGATGGCTTTTGTGTTAGGCGTAATAGCTGCTTTGAATGATTCTATATTTTCAGGATCGACAAAGTTCGTTTTGATTCCGTATTTAGGAAGAGTTGCCGAAAAGAGATTATACGTTCCACCATATAAAGTAGAAGCTGAAACAATTTCGTCTCCGCTATTGGCAACGTTTAAAATTGCCGTGGTGATCGCTGCCATTCCACTTGCCAGGGCTAACGCTCCAACACCACCTTCAAGCTGAGCAACTCGCTCTTCAAGTGTACCGACTGTTGGGTTTCCAATTCGTGAATAGATGAATCCTTCTTCTTTTAAAGCAAATAAATCGGCTGCATGATCTGTATTGTTAAATCGATAAGCGTTGGATTGATAAATTGGTAATGCTCTAGCTCCTGTAGCTGGATCAGCTTGTAGCCCTCCATGAATCCCGATTGTCTCTAGATTATATTTTTTCTCTGCCATTTTTTCACTTCACTCCTTTGATTTTGTTTGTCATTGAGATTTGTTCCTTTATATGAGGTCCCCATTTATCAAACTCAACAAGGAATCCATCATGACCAAATTTTGTATCAACAAGATAAAACTGAGAGGATGACCCATGATTAAAGAGCTTCTCTAACTCATCTGGCGGATAGATCAAATCACCTTTAAAACCAATCGCAAGCACGTTTGCTTTCATTCTTTTATTGACGAAGGTCAGATCGCCTCGTCCTTCGCTAATATCGTGATTATCCATCGCTTTAAGCAAATACAAATAGCTATTTGCATCAAATCGGCCGACAAGTTTATTTCCCTGATAATGAAGGTAGGATTCAACATCATACTTTGGTTCTTTATGACTCTCATGTGAAGCACCTTTACGACTTCGGCCAAATTTTTTGTGGAACATTTCATCCGTTCGATAAGAGATCATTCCAATCATTCTTGCGGTTGCTAGCCCGGTTGTTGGTGTATGATCGCCACTGTAGTAGCCCTCATCCCAGTTTGGATCATTCGTAATCGCATATCGAGAAATAGCGTTATACGCAATTCCATAGGCATTAAGAGTTGGTGTAACGGCAAGTGGGATAAGGTGAGTCATCCAATCTGGATAGAGCAGTCCCCATTCAAGCACTTGCATTCCCCCAAGAGATCCTCCAATGACAGCATGAAGTTGATGAATGCCAAGTTTCTCAAGCGCTCTTTTCTGTGAATGCACCATATCTCTTACAGAGACAAACGGAAAATCAGCTTGATAGCGCTTTGTCGTGACCGGATTAATTGATTGTGGTCCTGTTGAACCGTTACATCCTCCGAGAACATTGAACGTAATAACTTGAAAAACAGACGTATCGATATAAGCGCGGTTTCCGACTAATCCTTTCCACCAGCCTGTTTCCTCATGACCTACTGTATACTGATTTCCTGTTAATGCATGGCAGACAAGAATAACCGGTGCATCACGAGGACCAACTCGTTCATAGGCAAGTTCGACATCATGAAGGTCATTGCCGGATTCGAGCGTTAACGAACCAATCGATATAGTCTGATCTTCGTATCTCGTCTCTCTAACCAAACCCCTATCTCTCCTTTCAAACAATCCAAGCTTCCTGCATTCGTTTTGAGTAATATAAAAAGCCTCTCTGAAAGACAGAGAGGCTTGATTCATTCATCAGCTTCGCTTATCTTCCAGGATTTCTCCTGCAGGATTTGGCACCTTTTCAAACCAACATTGGTTTGACGGTTGCCGGGCTTCATAGGGCCAGTCCCTCCGCCTCTCTAGATAAGTATGAATATTTCGTTTTTTAATTAATTGTGTTTATTTTAGCAAGGTGGCGTATTAGTGTCAAACATTTTTTCGGAATTTTTCTTCTTTTCACTTAACGTTATGAATTCTTTTTTAGGATGAATTCAGTATGTAATACGATAGACTGATGGAACAGTGCATCACAAAAAAGTTTCGTTAGAATGAACTTTTTGATAAGGTATCGATAGACCATTAAAAAGAGGTGAACAACGATGAAAGCCCCCTTCTTTGCATTAGAGGATATTAAAAGTGGCGAAGTGATTCAGCTCTCTGACTTTGCTGGAAAACCTATGATGATCACCTTCTGGGCTTCATGGTGTCCGGACTGTATGAAAGATTTGCCGATGAAAGAGCAATTTTATCAACATGCTGATCTTGAAAAACTAGCCTTCCTAACCATTAATGTAACTGGACGAGAACGCTCTGATGAAGCAGGTAAAGAATTTACGTTAAAAAACGATCTTTCTTTTCCCGTTTTAGAAGACAATGGACGAGAAACATATGATCACTATGGATGTACTGGAGTACCTACAACGGTTCTACTCAATAAAAACCATCAAATCGTTAACGTTTTTGATGATCAGTCTTCATTTCTCGATATTGCAAAAGCTCTCCCTTCGATCATGACTTAAAGGGGCATAGAAAAAAGCCAGAGGAATCCCTCTGGCTTAACTATTGGATATAAAATAAATGATAGCATGATGCTTTACTTATCTTTTTTCTTTTCTTCAGACTTGCCTTTGTTATCTTCTAATTTCTCTTTTTCATATTCATCATTCTTTTTGAGCTCTTTTTCGTTCTTCTTTTCCTCTTGTTCTTGTTCCTTTTCAATTTTCTTTTCTACTTTTTCTTGTTCTTTTTTATTTTCTTTTTCAGCTTTTTCTTGACTCTTTTCAGCTTGCTTCTTTTCTTTTTCTTGTTCTTTCGCTAGTTTAGTACTCGTTTTTTTTTCTGCTTTTTCTTGTTTCTCTTCTTCTTTTTCATGATCTTTTTGAGCTTTAGGTACCGTAGAAGAATTGTTTTGTTCTTGGTTGGTACTACTTTCTACGTCTTTATCAGACTGTTTATCTTGTAATTTATTATCTGCTTCTTCACTCTCGAGAATCAGTTCTCCATTTTCGTTCTTATGATCATCTACTGTCTTTTCGTTTAATTGGACGACTGAATCCTCAATCGGGCTTGGCGTCTCTTTCACTTTAGACTCACTAGACTTGTCAGATTGATTCGTCTCCACAGCGGTCATGGTTTCTGACTGCATTTCATCCATTTTACTCACAGAAAGATTACGCACTTCATCGATAGATAAAGATGCGCCTCGATCTATGGCAGCGAGGTAAGTCATGTATTTTCCTTGTGATAGTCCAAGTTCATTCGCTTTTTCATGAGCACTGTAATCGGCATCAAGAATGGTTGTTATCGCAATCGCTTGATTAACAAGTGCATCATTCTGCTCAAATCCTCTTATGATCGTTTCAAGGTCTTCGCTGATCCCCTTATTCTCAGCGTTTGAAGCGACAATAAGTAATTTGCGATTTTCTTCTAAATAGC
Organism: Guptibacillus hwajinpoensis; assembly: GCF_020524165.1. Classification (GTDB taxonomy): domain Bacteria; phylum Bacillota; class Bacilli; order Bacillales; family Guptibacillaceae; genus Guptibacillus; species Guptibacillus hwajinpoensis_D. Next base: position 246,652 of record NZ_JAIVKU010000003.1, on the reverse strand, counting down.
CTTTTTCATCGAGTTTGGAAACAAGTAAGCCTCCGAATTCGCTAAGTGGCATATTCATTGTTTCCCGTTCTAAGTTCAACCCTTCACCGTCTGAATTCCATGCTTGATATTGAACAACTTCAAGATCAGAATTAATTCCAACCTCAATACTTGGGTTGATATCAAAGCTTACATAGGCTGCAACTGCATCATTTTGTCTAACAGGAATAACGCCTGTTACGATGACAACTAACAATAGAATTGCTGCCATACCGGCCAGGGTGGGCATAGAGGGGGTAAAGTAACCTATTTTCTTATTAAGTGGTTTTGGTGTAAGTTTAATTTCAGAGCCGATTGTTAACGTATGATTTCGCTTGAGATTGATTGTTGTAAATTCTCCCTCAGGAGTTAATACAACTGCCTTTCTTCCGCGAATGTCCATAATGACCCCTTTTTTCATCCCCTGGCCCCCTTTTTTCCAACTACTGTATATAAGATTTCAGCGCGTTAAATCCACCTAAATGAATTAAAGCCACTGCTATTATATACTTTCGATTACGTTCAATCGTTTTGCGACTGCATGTAACGAGTGACAGCAAATCTTTTATCGGGAGCTGCTTTTTCTCTAATAGATATCCTGAAAGAACGTGATCATCCGCGATCAATTTTGCGATCATCTTGGCGTTTTCTCTTGCATCAATATGTTTTGGGCAGTTTTTGCTGAGAACCTTGAACGTAATACTAAATTTCTTAAGTAACTGCTCGTATTCCTCGATTTCAAACATTCTCACTTCACGCTGTTTATCAATTTCATAGACATCAAGGGCAGCTTTCTGTTCTGCAAAACTATCTTCTAGGCGCCCTTCTTCATCAAGTTCCTCAGGTTCAAGGTAAATGTATTTGTTTTGTCGCGCTTCTTTTCGTATATAATCAATCACTCTTCTTCTGATAACCATATCGGCAAATGTTAAAAATCTGCTTCCCTGGCCTTTACGAAACTGATCCATCGCTTCATTAAAAGCGGATAGTCCAATACTAAACTCATCCATCGAATGATTTATATAACGATTGCAGACTTTTGACGTAATCTTCTTAATAAAAGGTTGATAGTCTTCTAAAAGTTGGTTTCGTAATGCCTGATTTCCTTTTTGTATACTGTCAACTTTATCTTCTAAAGTAATACTCTCTTTTTTATTTTCATTTTTAGTAGCGAAATTTCCCATTGCGCTGATTGAAATGGTTGTCATGTTATACACCTCTCATCTTGCAGTTGATTTCATCTAACTGCTTTTCGGGTTGGTTTCTTGGATGTCTTTTTAATTTTGGAAATTCTATAATAGTTTAGAAAATGAAATGTGCCACCATTCGTATAAAACAGTGGAATGGTGACTCTATTCAGTTATACCACTCAATCAGCATCAACGAAAATACAATTTTATGACAATGTTACTGTTTCTTTACTTCCTGTTATATTATTTTATCATTATTAATCTTGCTTAATTTTCAGCAAATTACTCATCCGCAAAACCCTATATATATAGGGTTTTTAGAACGTTTAAATATCAAGTAAATGGTCAAATTACATCAAAAGAATTTACTTGAATTAAGAAAATCATCGACTTTTATCACTGACTCAAACGCAAAAAGCGTTCGATCGTCATCATTTCCACCAATAACTGTTAATGCAGGAACACTTTGTATTCCGAGAGCTTCTGAAACCCATGGAAAATAATTTAAATTACATGTAAATACCGTAGCTTCCATTTCTTTTGCTTCTGTAACAATATGTAACATTCGCTCAGCTATTTTACACGTCTGACAAAAGGGTGTGTAGAAGAATAGGATACTTCCTTTTGTTTTTAAGTGCTTTTTTAGTAAGGCTTCATCGGTAATTTCTTGCATTCCGCATGCTCCAATCCTTATCAGGCCAAAAAGGAAGCTATTAAAGCTTCCCTTCTATGATCTTTTCTTACATTAAACTGTTACTACTTTAAACTTTGCTGCTCTTAAAATTCTTGTTAAATAATTCAGCGGGGTTTCTGCAACCTCACGATGAAGCATCGTGATATAGAGATGTTCTGCATGGGGGATTTCTCGTGTTAACTGACGCCTCAATTTCTCACCTGCATCATCTGCATCCACCAAAACAAATACATCTTTTTCTTCAAGCTCTTCACTTAGTTCCTCAAGTCGCTCAAAGCTAATTGTTCCATATGTGCAAATAATATGAACGGGTTCATCTAATACTCTCATCAACTGCTGTTTATCTGTTTTTCCTTCAACAATAATAACTTTATCATTCATGGCACAACGCTCCATTTCAAGCTGTCGTATCAATGCATTGCTATAGCATATGGTGGTTGGAAGCAAATCGTTTCATTTTATCATTAGAATCGCCAACGCGAAGTGATAACAGAACAGCTATTGAGCCAGATAACCGTTTATTCTGATTCTTTATCTGGATCATCTTCTTCTAAATACGTTTCAGAAGTCGAATTACCATGTTCTCTTTGAAGATCATCAACTGTACGTAGACGATCATCTTCTCGATTACCTGAAGTCTCAAAAGTAGATTCATCATCTGGCCGGCTATCTTCTTTGTTCTCTTCTAACTTATCCTGAGCCTCTTTTGTTCGAATCGCATAAGGAATGGCTTCAAGACGTTCCTTATCAATCTCTTCTCCAGTATCCACACAAATGCCATAGTTTCCTTCACGTATGCGGTCAAGTGCCGTATTAATTAAACTCAATCGCTCTCTTGCTGCATCTTCTAGCGTAATATCTTTCTCTCTTTGGTCCAACTCAGAAGCCATATCCGCAAAATGATTATCGTACCATGTTAATTCTCCTGTTTCATCCGATAATGATGCATTTTCATCATGATGACTTGCACCACTATCTAGAAGCTCTTTCTTTAAATCAAGTAGCTGTTTTTTAAATTGCTGTAATTCTTCCTTCGACAAAGCCATTATCATTACCTCCATAGGTCATTTTCTTTTCCAGTTCCTATTTTCCCTTAACACCTGTCCAGTTAAACCACGCAATTATGTTTTATCATGCTCAACTGGTGGAAATAAATCAATATGATTAAAGAATGGAGTGATAAAAATGGCAAAACTAAACCTTGGAGACCAGGCACCATCTTTTTCACTTATCAACACAGAAGGCGAGCTCTTTCAATTTGAGCAGCACCAGCAAGAAGATAACCGCTGGCATATGCTTGTATTTTTTAGAGGTGAATGGTGTCCCGTTTGTAATGAACAGCTAGAAGAACTTCAGGAACATCTTGGCGCTTTTCAGAAATTAGACGTACATCCAATTGCGATCGCGAAAGACGAATTGGAATCTCTTCGAAAAATGAAAGAAAAGCATGCCCTTGAGTTCCCAGTATTGAGCGACAACGAAAATGCTGCAATCGACTCATATGGGGTTATGATGCATCGAGAAGACTCTCCATATGAAGACCATGGCGAACACGGCGAACCAGCCATTTTCTTAATTGACGAGAACGGTAAACTAATGGCACAGTTTCTCCAGTCCAGCCCATTCGGACGCCCATCAGCAGATGGACTTATTAAAACCATAAAATATATTCGTAAAAACAAAGCATAAAAAAACCGGCCAATGGGCCGGTTTTTTTATGGTAGGAAGCACGATGCTGTCGTTTGAATGAAGACATTAAGCTTGTCGGGGATTACCAGGCGCTCGATCACTTCACCTTTCAACCGGAAAACAAAGACCGTGTTCCATCTGAAAGCTTCCAGTGCTTATCGGGCCTTAACGAGCGCTTTCGCTTTTCCTATTAACACCAGCCGAGGTCGCAGTCTTCTACGTACTTTGCATTTTGCTCTAGGGCTTGTTCGTAATGGTAAATTTTATCTTGAACAAATTCGTATCCTTCTGATAACTCGTAGCGATTGCCCTGATCAGAGAATAAAATACGGCCGATTTTTTCTTTGTTCAGAAAGAGGTTCATCGCTTTTTGATCAAATTTACCATAAACTTTATTCGTGATATCAATTCTTACCATAGGACGAGAAGTATCAATCATTGGGATCATCTCCTCTATATAGTATCTTTCTTTACAGCCTCTATAATAGAGAACTAAACAAAAGAGAACCATTGATTAGAGTTTATGATGAAACCTACCCACTCATCATTCATTTCTTCAAAAGATAATGCCGCAAGTTTATTATTCGTCTTCACTTACCATTTTTTCGTAAGCTTCTGCAGTCATAAGCTCTTCAATTTGAGAAGGCTCAGAAGGTTCAACAACAACCATCCATGCTTTTTCGTATGGTGAATCATTAACGAATTCAGGGCTGTCTTCTAGATCTTCATTGACAGAGAGGACTTTGCCTGAGATCGGTGCATACAACTCAGATACTGTCTTTACAGACTCAACACTACCAAACGGCTCGTCAGATTCGATGGTGTCGCCTTCTTCTGGAAGTTCAACAAAAACGATGTCTCCAAGCTCTGATTGTGCGAAATCTGTAATACCGATGCGGATGTTTCCGTCTTCTTGCACTTGCACCCATTCGTGTTCTTCTGAATAGCGAAAATCTTTTGGTAAGTTCATTGGTAATTCCTCCCTGAAATAATTCCTCTAAATTAAGGTTATTCAATCATATTAATTACAATAACTATCGTATAATAGTTATTATTAATTAAGCAACTATTTTATCGTTTCCACATTTCCTCAAAAGACTCTTCTTTAAACCCAACAGTCACATTCTGTCCGTCTGTTACGAGCGGACGCTTGATTAACATACCATCAGATGAAAGAATGTCGAGCAATTCATCTTGAGAAGATGAGGCAACTTTATCTTTTAAACCAAGCTCTCGATATTTCTGACCGCTTGTGTTAAAAAATTTCTTGATTGGTAATCCACTTTGATCAACCATAGTGGCTAATTCATTTTTTGATGGTGGATTTTCTACGATGTGAATTTCATTTACTTCCACATCGTTTTGCTCAAACCATTTTTTGGCTTTACGGCATGTCCCGCATTTAGGATAGGCATAAAATGTAATGGGCAAAATTGTTCCTCCTTAAGAACTTCATGTGATTCTATGGATAGTTTACCACATGACAGTGTAAGGACAAATACAGAAGCTTCTACAAAGTTAGCTTTCGGCATGAAAAAGAAAACTCCTTTATTTAACCACTCTTTATCTTTCCTAATCATGAGAAAAAAATCCCCCCATTGTTGGAGGGATGAAAGAGAATTTGGTTTGGAAGTGATTAAAATTACCCTTAATCTTAAATCACATTAAACAGTAAAGCGCTGTTGCTCTAGAACGGTAGCGGCAATTTCACGTTTCTTTGCAATCACATTAATCGGTGTGTAACGTGAAAGTTTACGAAGAGCCGAAATCATCATGCGTAGAGAATCCCCAGTTTCAACAGCAACCAATGTTTCTTTCGCATGTGCCTCTATGCGATTGAACGCTTCCTGACAGAACACTTGTGTGAGAAGAAGCTTTTGGTTTTGCTTTTCTGCACTCGTTTTATTGATCGCTTTTTCTGTGCGTAGGACAGCTGATTCCATTGAGTAGATTTCACTTACGATGTCCGCAATGTTTGATAAAACTTCTTGCTCTTTATCAAGCGCTTTGCCATACTTTTGCACTGCTGTTCCAGCAGCCATTAGCATGATTTTCTTCGCCATCGCAACAAGATGCTTTTCTTGCTCAAGTGGCGCATCCCCAATTTCTTGTGGAGTAAGCATCATGAGTTCTTCTTGAAGAGCCGTTGCTTTTTCAAATAATGGTAGTTCACCTTTCATTGTCTTACGAACCAGCGTACCCGGAACAAGAAGGCGGTTAATCTCATTTGTACCTTCAAAAATACGGTTAATGCGAGAATCACGATACATTTTCTCAACTTCATATTCAGACATGAAACCATAACCACCGTGAATTTGTAGAGCTTCATCTGCTACATAATCAAGTGCTTCAGAAGCAAACACTTTATTTAGTGAGCATTCAATCGCGTATTCTGCGATTGCTTCAGCTACTTTAGCACCATTTTTCTGTTCCTCATCGGAAAGTTTTCCTAGCTTTTGCTCGAAAAGTCCACCTGTACGGTATGTCGAACTTTCCGTAGCGTAAGTCGCAACAGCCATGTTTGCTAATTTTTCTTGAATAAGAGAGAACTTTGCAATTGGCGTGTTGAATTGCTTACGCTCGTTAGCATACTTAGCTGCAAGTTCGATCCCTCTCTTCATGGCACCAATTGTACCTACAGCAAGCTTATATCTACCCACGTTAAGAATGTTAAAGGCAATCACATGACCTTTTCCTGCTTCACCAAGAAGATTTTCTTTAGGAACCATAACATCATCAAGAATCAATGTTCTTGTAGAAGAAGCTTTAATTCCCATTTTCTTTTCTTCTGGACCTGTGGAAAGTCCTTTAGAATCACGCTCTACAATAAAAGCAGTGAACTTTTCACCATCAATTTTCGCATATACAATGAATACATCTGCAAAAGCAGAGTTTGTAATCCATTGCTTCTCACCATTTAAAATGTAATGCGTTCCTTCTTCGTTTAGTTTCGCAGTCGTTTTCGCTCCAAGAGCATCCGACCCTGATCCAGGCTCCGTTAGTGCATAGGCAGCAATCTTCTCGCCTGTAGCTAGACCTGGAAGGTACTTTTTCTTTTGATCTTCATCGCCGAAAAATACGATTGGCAGGGAACCAATCCCCACGTGTGCACCATAGCTAACTGAAAAGCCTCGAGCACGAGAGAATTTTTCTGTTATAACGGAAGAACTTATTTTGTCGAGTCCTAGACCACCATATTCTTCAGGGACATCGGCTCCAAGAAGACCAAGGTCACCTGCTTTTTCAAGCAATTTACGAGAGATATCGAACTCATGGTTTTCAAGCTTCTCAAGTTGAGGAACGACTTCTTTTAATACAAAGTCTTCCGTTGTTTTTCCCATCATGACATGCTCATCAGAGAAGTCCTCCGGTGTGAAAATATCTTCAAACGTTACGTCCTCTACTAGAAAGCTCGCACCCTTGATTGTTTTGTTCATTGTATTAGACATGCTGATCATTCCTCCGTTTTCATTGTTTATAGAATTTCAAACACACCAGCAGCACCCATGCCGCCTCCAATACACATTGTGACAACACCAAACTGTTCTCCGCGACGCTTCATTTCATGAATTAAACTAAGCGTTAGCTTCGTTCCAGTACATCCAAGTGGATGCCCAAGAGCAATGGCGCCTCCGTTTACATTCACTTTCTCTTCATCAAGACCGAGCTTTCGAATAACGCGAAGTGATTGAGAAGCAAAAGCTTCGTTTAGTTCAAACAATCCAATATCTGATAGTTCAAGGCCTGCAAGACGAAGTGCTTTAGGGATGGCTTCAATTGGGCCAACTCCCATGATTTCTGGCGCTACTCCTGCTACTGCAAACGATCGGAATTTTGCCATTGGCGCTAATCCTTCGCTCTCTGCTTTTTCACGATCCATGACGAGGACGCTCGCTGCTCCATCACTTGTTTGAGAAGAGTTCCCTGCTGTAACAGAACCCCTCACATTAAAGACCGGACGCAGTTTTCCAAGAACATCTAGAGATGTATCCGCACGTACTCCTTCATCTTGTGAAAAAAGAAATTTCTTTTCTTGAAGCTTGTTTTTCTCATCAATCCACTTTTTTGTCACTTCTACTGGAACAATTTCATCCTGGAATTTACCATCTTTAATTGCCTGTGCTGCACGCTGATGACTTCTTAGCGCAAAAGCATCCTGATCTTCTCGGCTAATTTCAAAGCGACGCGCCACTTCTTCCGCCGTATGCCCCATCCCCATAATGTATTCAGGTTTTTCTTCTACAAGAGCAGGATTTGGCTTGATCACATGCCCGCCCATAGGTACAAGACTCATAGACTCTACGCCACCAGCTAGAATTGTTTCTGACTGCCCAAGCATAATTCGCTCAGCGGAATAGGCAATGCTTTGCAATCCAGAAGAGCAATAGCGATTGATTGTAATCGCTGGTACGGTTTCCGAAAGGCCCGCTCTGGCCCCTACCATTCTTGCGACATTTAACCCCTGTTCCGCTTCAGGGATAGCACATCCGATAATCACGTCATCTATTTCACCATCATAACCGCCTGCACGCTTAAGCGTTTCCGCAACGGCAATGGCCCCAAGGTCGTCAGGACGCATATTTGCAAGCGTTCCACGATTAGCTTTTCCTACAGGTGTTCTTGCTCCAGATACAATAACTGCTTCTCTCATCAAACTTCCCTCCTCCATACTAGTTACGCAGCGGCTTTCCTTTTACTAACATGTGCTGCATTCTTGCTTGCGTTTTTGGCTCTCCTAGCAGGCTGAGGAACGCTTCACGCTCAAGATCAAGTAGATACTGTTCATCGACAAGTGTTCCTTCTTTTACTTTTCCGCCTGCAATGACATGAGCAAGCTTCGTTGCAATCGTCAAATCATGATCGGACAAGTAGCCGCTCCACTTCATCGTTTTTGCTCCCATTAGCATTGCAGCATAACCTGCTTCGCCTGCAACTGGGATCTTTTTAGATACAGGCGGCTGATAGCCCTGTTCAGCAAGGAATAACACCTTTTCCTTTGCATCATGAAGGACGTGGTCCGCGTTAGCACTAATCCCATCCTGAGGCCGAATAAATCCTCTCTCCATTGCTTCATGTGCCGAGGTTGACACTTTCGCCATTGCGATGGTTTCAAACACATTGGCTGCAATGTCGGTAAGATTGACATTCACTCCAGGTGGTGTTTGTTCTAACTGGCGAAGATAAAGCTCTTTGTTTCCGCCTCCACCCGGGATTAAACCAACCCCTACTTCTACAAGACCCATGTAGGTTTCAAATGATGCTTGAATGGAGGCAGCTGGCATACATACTTCCGCTCCGCCGCCTAGCGTCATTTGGAATGGTGCTGCAACAACTGGTTTCTTCGAATAACGGATACGGCCCATTGACTGTTGGAACTTCCTTGCAACCATTTCAATTTCAAAGAAATTATCATCCTGAGCTTCCATTAACATGTAAGCAACATTGGCACCAACGCAGAAATTCTTACCCTGGTTCCCAATCACAAGCCCTTCAAAGTTCTTCTCCGTTTCATCAACAGCTTCATTGATCATCTGGAGAATATCCATCCCAATCGCATTATTTGGAGAATGAAACTCAAGGCCTGCCACGCCATCGCCAAGGTCAAGTAGCGTTGCGCCTGTATTTTTCTTAATTACACGATTCTGAGCTTTTAGTCCTTTAAGATGAATAATCTTCTTACTCTCTTCGACTACTTTCTGATCACCTTTATGATAGAAAGATTGAGTGGCGCCTTCCTGTTTATAGAAAGAGGTTTGACCTGAAGCCAGCATCTGATCAACCCATTCAGGAACCGTTTCCCCTTCTTCTTTCATTCGAGCCACCGACTTCTCTACTCCGAGTGCGTCCCACGTTTCGAACGGACCCATTTCCCAGCCAAAGCCCCATTTCATTGCACGATCGACGGCATCGATATCATCTGCAATTTCATAAGCTTTCTCAGCAGAATAGAGGAGTACAGGCTTCATAATGTTCCAGATTAATTCACCAGCGCGATCATTCGCATAAGCAAGCGCTTTCAGTTTATCCGCTTTTGACTTCGCTTGTTTACTCGCCTCAACAGAAGCCGTTTTTAATTTCTGTCTTGGTTCATATTCAAGCGACCTTGGATTCAACTCTAAAATTTCGCTACCTTTTGCGCCTTTTTGTTTTACAAAAAAGCCCTGACCCGCTTTTGCTCCAATCCAGCCTTTTTCTTTCATCTGCTGCATAAATTCAGGAATGCGGAAAACTTCTTTCTCATCGCCCTCAACCTGCTCAAAAACGTTGTTTGCTACGTGGATAAACGTATCAAGCCCAACAACATCAAGTGTTCTGAACGTGGCACTTTTTGGACGGCCAATTGCTGGACCAGTAACAGAATCTACCTCACCAACTGAAAACCCGCGGTTTAGCATTTCTCTCACTGTTACAAGAAGACCATAAGTCCCGATACGATTCGCAATAAAGTTTGGTGTATCTTTCGTCTCAACAACACCTTTACCGAGAGTATCCTCACCAAAAGTTTTCATATAAGAAAGAACTTCTGGATCTGTGTCTTTCGTAGGGATCACTTCAAGAAGCTTTAGATATCTAGGTGGGTTAAAGAAATGGGTACCAAGAAAGTGTTTTCTGAAATCTTCTGATCTTCCTTCAGCCATTGCTTCTACGGAAATACCCGACGTATTCGAGCTAACAATCGTGCCGGGTCTTCTAAATTGATCTACTTTTTCATATACTTTTTTCTTAATTTCCAGGTTTTCAACGACCACTTCAATGATCCAGTCAACTTCCTGCAAGCGCTCCATATCATCTTCCATATTTCCTGCTTCAATTAATTGAATGTGATCTTTTTTCGAAAGTGGTGCAGGCTTTTGTTTCTTTAACTTCTCAATCGCTTCTGATGCAAGTCTGTTTCTGACCGAGCGATCAGCTAGCGTAAGGCCTTTGGCTTTTTCCTTCTCGTTTGGTTCTTTTGGTGCAATATCCAATAACAAACTTGGAATTCCTACATTCGCCAGGTGGGCGGCAATGCCTGATCCCATTACTCCTGCTCCTAATACAGCTACTTTATGAATGCTACGTGTCATAGCGAACCTCCCCTGTTGAATGAATGCTCATTCATTTTTGTCTCAAAAAAAAGAGCGAGATCATTTCCTCTGTCTCTACTATAAAATATATTCTGAAATTTAGCAATATACCACACTTATTTTTTTAACAAAATTTTACGACTTCTTCTGGACTTGTTGTAAAAGCGGACAATCGCCCGCCTTTTCTTATTTCATCATACCTTTTAACACAAAGGCTACGTTTGCAGGTCGCTCGGCCAGTCTTCTCATAAAATAGCCGTACCAGTCTTTTCCATAAGGGACGTAGACGCGCATTTTGTACCCTTCTTTAAGAAGTTCTTCTTGTTTTTCTACACAGATCCCATAGAGCATTTGAAACTCAAATTGTGTGTGCGGAATATTGTATTCTTTAACGAGTTGCTTTGTGTATTCAATAATCTGGTTATCGTGAGTAGCAATGGCTGTATAATTCCCATTTAACAAATGCATTTTAATAATCTTTTTAAAATTTTCATCCACATCTTTTTTGTCTGGAAAAGCTACTTTATGGGATTCTTTATAGGCACCTTTCACAAGTCTCAGGTTAGGTGAGAGCTCATTCAGCTTCTCAACATCGTTAGCTACCCGGTACAAATACGCTTGCAGAACTGTTCCAATATTCGCAAATTCTTTCTTAAGCTTAGTGAAAATTTCAATGGTTTTCCCACATCTCTCGAAATCTTCCATATCGATTGTCACAAAAACGTCGTGTCGATCGGCGGCTTCGAGAATGCGACGCATATTTTTCATCGTGATCTCATCATCAATATCGAGTCCCATTGATGTGAGTTTAAGAGAAAGCTGTGAATCCAGCTTCTCTGCTGCAATTCGCTCAATCGCTTCAATACAATGATTTGTCATTTCATCAGCCTCGGCGGCATTATCAACAAATTCACCTAAATGATCGATCGTAACAGATAATCCTTTTTGATTTAACCTTTTTATCGCGTTTACGGAACTATCAAGAGACGCACCGGCTACAAATCGGCTTGCTCCAAAACGCATACCATACCGCTTCGCTACTTTTGTTGCTACTCTATTCTTCCCCATGTATAAAAAGAAATTACGCATTACTTGTTCCATCATAACCCCTCCATGAAAACGCATACAAAGCGTTATAAAAAATATATTTTGGAGAAAATCGGCATATAGTATCAAATACCGCCATATTTCGCCTCTTCTCCTATTCTACCATGATATGCTAAAGATTCGGCTAGTTTTGATAGATTTTCTCTCGAATTAATCCTGTTAAATTTTAACTATCTTTTTACTCTATACCCCACTAATTAGAAAGTATAAACGATACACTAGTATATTTCCGATCGTGGCTTTCGGATCCTTTGCTTTTCTTCATTTATGGCTGCCCATATAAAATTGGGTCTACACGAAAAAATGAAACCAGGAGAAAATCCTGGTTTCATTAATCAGCTTCTTTATTTGACGCTTGAGCTTTTCGGTGCTCCTCGTTCATGGTTTTAATTTCAGCCACCAACTCTTTCATGGCATCTTTTGCATCAGGATACGTTTGGTTCCAGTGCTTCGCTAATGGAGGCATCGTTTTGGAGAGATGCGTGTACATGGCCCAAAGCTTTACTTTTTCCTTAAGCTCAGGACTTGTATCTCCAAGAAGAAGTTCGGTGTATTTGTCCATCAAGCCATCAACTTGTTCCTGAAGTGTTTCAAGACTCATTTCTTTCACTCCAATCACACGCAGAATATCCTAAGTATAGCATATTTAAGAGGATACTCGACCATTCACCTGGACATCTCTTAATCTTCCATAATCAATACGTTCTTGATTTTCTTTGATCGCCTTAATTAACTCGTCTATCAGTACCTTCTCATCTGTCACAATAAAGAAACGACAGGAGATCATCGCAAAGTCACCAAAAAAAGCTCGGCAACCTTCATAGCGTTTTGCATCACGGACGGGCTGATATGGAAAAATAAAGTTTCCGCTTTCTTCAAAGGCAGGATCAAGAGGATGTTCTTCAAGAACCTTAATAAGCTCTCGAATCGTTAGCTCTCGTCCATGCTCATTTGTTCCAATTTCGATAATTTCAAGCAAGGCTGATTCCCCCTTCTTTACAAGGTTCGAAAACAAACTGCTCTGATAGAGGGCCGACGAAAGAAACATCACGTTTACTGAAACAAAAAAAGAGTCAGAATAAATTCTGACTCAAACTTATGGGTCACAAAGAGTGAGTATTTACAAAAGGGGGGGACCTGACCTCACTCTTTACATTATCTTATGTCGATTCGCTCTAATTGGCTGGACAAGTACCACGGTACAAACATGGAATTTTCATTAAATCTCTCTATCTGTAAGACATACTGAAACATGATATGTATCCTGATCACCATTATAATAGAAGGAAATGGAATGTGGAGCACGATGGAGGGATTAAAATGGAGATCATTGTGATTGGTGGGGGGATCGGTGGACTAACGACTGGAGCCTTACTGACAAAAGAAGGTTACCAAGTGACAATACTTGAAGCCTCAAATGAATGGGGGGGATCTGCTGGAAAGTTCAGCAGAGGAAAGTTTCTTTTTCCAGTTGGCGCAACGATGGGAATGGGCTTTGAAGAAGGCGGCTTACATCATCGGATTTTCAAAGAATTAGGACTATCGTTTCCCGCCATAGCAATGGATGAAATTATGAGAATTTACCAGGGGAGTCGGGTCATGCCTTACTATTCTGATCGAAATCGTCACTTATCAGAATGTGCGATTCAATTCCCAGATTACGCTGAAAAAATTGTTTCCTTCTACCAGGAGATATGGAAAATGGGTGCAGAAATTCGAAAACTAATTGATCCCCTTCCGGTTGTTCCACCGGTTACATTCGCGGAATGGAGAGGTCTGCTTCTGTCTCTAAAACCCGGCACTCCGCTTCTTCTCCCATACTTAAGAAAAACAATGGGCGATCTTCTTTTGAAACATAACCTTATGAAGGCAACGGGTTTCAAGCATTTTATAGATGGACAGTTAATTGATAGTATGCAAGCAACAAGTGAAAATTGTTCGGCCCTGATGGGGGCTCTTGCTCTCGACATTTACCATGAAGGCGCTTATTACACGGAAGGGGGATTATACCGGGTTGCTGAAATCCTTCAGCAATATATTGAGAATAACGGCGGGAAAACGTATCGCAGGAAACAAGTTCAAACCATTCGCCGCGAACATAACCGTTGGGTGGCCATTGATCAAAAGGGAGAACGGTGGAAAGCGGATCATCTTGTGAACAACTTACCGGTACAGAGTTTTGTTCCCCTTCTCCCAGAGCCACTTCAAAAACAGCTTCCTTCAAAGTTATTAAAGAGAAGCCAACTATCTCAGTGGGGCGCTTTTACAATGTACCTTGCTTTGGATGAGAAAGTCATTCCTAATTATACTGCGCTGTTTAGCCAGGTGCTTTCCTCTGAGGGAGACATGACAGAGGGAAATCATCTATTTTTATCACTATCAAAGTCGAACGACCTTAACCGTGCACCGGCTGGCTTTCGAACGTTAACCGTCAGTACACATACCGAACTCCATCACTGGGATACAAAAGAGAAATATGATCAGTATAAACAAGAACTTACCGAAAAGATGCTAACTGGGATTGAACGCGTCATTCCACATATAAGAAGCGGGATTGAGTTACAGATGACAGGAGCTCCTCGAGCATGGGAGCGTTTTACGAAAAGACCAAAAGGTATGGTAGGTGGCTTTCCCCAAACAAACGAATATAGTCTGTTTAACAGTCTTTCTCATCGCACTGGACTAGATGGCCTATGGCTTTGTGGCGACAGCGTATTTCCTGGTGCTGGTACGATTGGCGTATCGACGAGCGGTTATCATGTCTATCGATCCATTTTGAAAGATAACAAGAAAACAAAGCTTAATTAGAATAAATTCGGTATTCTTTGGCAGAATGATACTATCATTTCATGTTAAAGGAGCGAATGGTTATGAACGAAAAGAATAAATTAGTTACTTCTGATAGTGAAAAACTTCTTACGGCTATGCGAGAAGAAATTGCGGAAGAATTCCTTGTAATGGAAGCTGTCACCGAGCAAATAAAGGAAAAAGATTTTTATACCTATCACCTCTTAAAAGAAGCTGAAAAACTTAGAGATCAAAAATGAGACTTTCACAACAATGACGTGCGGGGAATCCTGTAGTATACTTCTAGTAATTGATCTTAAGGAATGATGCTTATGACAACTCATACGTTTACGGTTGGTGAAGAACGCGCAAATTATATCACTCATGGAATTGGAGCGATCATTAGTCTGGCTGCTCTCGTCATACTAATTGTCTTTGCATCACTTTACGGAACGGCCTGGCATATTGTTAGCTTTACCCTTTTTGGCACAACGATGTTGCTGCTATACACGGCATCTACTCTCGTGCATAGTTTTCCTCCTGGAAAAGCAAAAGACTTTTTTGAAATACTTGATCACTCTTCCATTTATTTTTTTATCGCAGGTACGTATACTCCTTTCTTATTTATCGTCATTGAAGGCTGGCTTGGCTGGACATTATTCGGAATTGTGTGGGGTCTTGCCATTATTGGAACAGTTTTCAAAGCTTATTTTGTTAAAAGATTTCTTTTCATCTCTACGATTCTTTACGTTCTTATGGGTTGGCTTATCGTTCTTGCCTGGAATCCACTTACGCAGAACTTACATCCGAACGGAATGATGCTTCTCATCATTGGAGGCATCCTGTATACGATCGGTGCCGTGTTCTATGTATGGAGAGCGTTTAAATACCATCATGCTGTCTGGCATTTATTTGTTGTAGGCGGGACACTCGCTCACTTCTTCTGTGTTCTGTTTTACGTTTTACCGTTGTAAAGCTATTCCTCTGCACGAATTGTGCAGAGGTTTTTTGTTTGACAAAACCTTTTCACGCTAACAATCGTCTTAGCAGTAGAATAATGTTTAAAGGATGAACACCTGTGATTGAAGTATCTCATCTAACCAAGCAGTTTAAGAAAAAGAAAGTCCTCCACGATCTCAATTTAACGATTGAAGGAGGAATGATTGGGCTAATTGGGCCTAATGGTGCTGGAAAAACAACGTTTATGAGAATGCTAGCCGCTGTATCAAAACCTTCTTTTGGAGATATTATTGTCAATGGTTATTCGATTCAAAAAGAAGCGTCAAGTGTTCGCAAAGATATTGGCTATCTTCCTCAACATTTTCAGCTGTATCCACAACTTACTGCATCCGAGTTTCTTGATTACGTGGGACAGCTAAAGCGGGATGGGTTTTATGACCATGAACGAGAAAAGAACCGCTTACTCGATGCTCTTAACTTAAGGAGTCAACAAAATCAAAAAATCAGGACGTTCTCGAATGGAATGAAACAGCGGCTGGGTATTGCCCAGGCACTGTATAGTGAACCCACCCTCATGATCTTTGATGAACCATCAGCAGGTCTCGACCCTGAAGAACGGTTACGTTTTCGCAATATTATGGCAGATGTGTCGAGTAGAAGAACCGTCATTTTATCAACGCACATCGTAGATGATATTGAATCAAGTTGTGACACCTTAATCGTTTTAAATAAAGGACAGATTATCTTTAACGGGTCACCTTCTGAGCTACAGTGTAAAGGTAACGGTGTTGTTTGGGAATTCGATCTTGAGGAGGAGGATTGGGATCGACTTGCAGGACTACAAATGACGTTAACAAAACGAAAAGCTGAAGGGTTGCGCTGTCGAGCCATTTCACCTGTGGCACCGTTTGAGTTTGCGGAAGCCGTCAATCCCACTCTTGAAGAAGGATATATGGCACTGATTGGGCGTGATGGCACATGAGAAAATGGATGGTTCAATTTAAACTTGAATTATCGTTCTTGTTTAAAAGTTGGATTTTCACCCCTCTTCCATCCCTTTACTTCATCTGGTTACTTTTGAGCATGAATACGAATCAGGAAGGCATTCATGGGAATCTCTATCGAACGACATATGAAACCACTCACTCGCTTATTTTCATTCTTGTAACCGGCTTATGTATTTTGATCGGAGTCTACCTCATTCGTCGTGATGTGGGAAATGAGTCTTTTGAATGGCATCAATCCTTTCCTGTATCTAATTTTATTTTCATATCTGCTAAATTTGTATCTGCCCTTCTCTATATGACGATTTTTACGGTTCTCATGTCAGCCACTTACTTTCTATTTGCGACGAGCGAGAACATCGCCATAGAAGAAACGGCTATGACTATACAATTCTTCTTTATTCAATATGAAGTGACCTTTTTGATTAGCTTATCTCTTGGCATGCTTTTATCAGTTCTAATTAAAAATCGGTTTGTCTATTTAATCGCGTTCTGTGCCTGGATGTTTGGAACGCTATTTATGGAGATTTTCATTATTAACCAGGGAGAACTTTTTTATTTAAAAGCCTTCCACCTTACGTACTTATTTGTTGATTCTGTCCTTATTAACGGGACGTGGGGAATTCAATTGATGAAAGAGGAAATACAATTGCAGCGTCTCTTTGTTACGACGGTTGCAGCCTTTCTTCTTGTACTGATCATCTTTATCCTTAATATTCGGAGGCCTCATCAATACGACAGGCTATGGAGAGGGTTACTGATTCTAAGTGCTGGGCTCGTTATTCTTTCTTACCTTCCCTACGCATCTTTCTGGAATGAAAGAATGAGAGAATTTAGCGAGATAAAAGAAGAGTCACCGTTTATCACAAGTGGGCAAGACGGTGAACATAGCTACATGACATTCCCGCCTCTTCCTCATCCAGATGGACTTTTGGAAAAGGAAGGAGCTCTCTATCAACCAGACCGCTTTGACATTAAGCAATATGATCTTTCAATCAATCAGCAAAAAGGTGACTCTCTTTATGTTGAAGCATATCTTACCCTACCGGAAGCTGAATTTTCAACGAATGATGTCATCAAATTCACATTGAATCAAACCTTTAAGGTTAAAAATGTGATGATCGATCATCAGCCTGTTCCGTTTACAAGAGAAAATGATTTTATAACGATTTCATTACCTGATCAAACAAACACACCCGTCATTCAATTGGATTACGAGGGAACATATAAGCTTTGGGCCTCTAACTACGGTCAAGAATTCTATCCAGGGTATGTGGGGCACGACCAGATCATCATGCCATCTCAATCAGCATGGTATCCTTTGCCTGGGCATCAGTATCTTTATGATATAAATGGTCAATCGCAAACGAATGTAGGATTGAACAATCGGGCGGACTTTAACGTTACCGTGACTACACCTTCACCTACCTTTGGAACAATCGAAGAGCATCAATCTCCAAATGGAACTTACAAACTACATGGAAAAACCGCCAAACTCGACCTTTATTCAGGCGATCTCGTAGCAATCACATCAGATCATTTTCCGTTTTCGATTGTCACAACCAGTTATAATCGAAAACGTGCTCAAACATTCATGGCCGAATTGGACAAACGGCTTCTATATACCGATTACTATCTTACGAAAGAAATCGAACCCATGAGTCATCTCTTTATCTTACCTGTTGAAAACATTCGCTGGGCAAATTATATGAGGCAACAAGGGTTTATTGACCAAAATTATCTTTTAAGCGAGTCATCTTTCTATCAACTCGATGAACCATACTTATTGAAACTGCTTCTTCAAATTAACCTTTTACATGACAGTACAGAAATTTATGGGTACGAAGATGGTGAATTGGTAACAAGCGCGATTCTTAGTGCTTACACTTACCTTTATGAAGTAGAACATGGCAACGAAGAAAGAGCCTCCGCCATCAAGGGCATGGTGATTACACTTAAAGAAGACATTCCAATGGAGAACTATAGCGAAGAAGAGATTAAAGCAAATCGCGTTTTCACTATGATCAAAACTGCGATTGAATCTGGAAAAGAAAAACAAGTAAAAGAGGTTCTTAATCGCATTTATAGCGAAGAATGGATTGATCCGGGATTTCCTTCCGATTTCTCTTTATTTCGTGAACCATCTACACTTATCTCCTATGAAGAGTGGCAGCAAATATGGGATGAAATAATGCAAGAAAGTCAGAAAGGAAAGGAGAAGGTTTCATGACAGATGAAGAATTAGTATCGGCAATGGCTCGAGGAAATCAAGCTGCTTTTGAAGCTTTTGTTCATCGCTACCACGCACCGCTTCTTGGCTATCTTGAGCGAATGTTACGCGATCGAAAAAAGGCAGAGGATGTCGTTCAGGAAACCTTTCTAAAGTTAATCAAACAGCTGAATTCAAAGAAAATCCCTGAAAAAATAAAGCCCTGGCTCTATCAAGTAGCCACAAACCAGTGCAGAGACTATTGGAAGAGTGCAGGATTTAAATCGGAAAAACAAATTCTCGATTTTATACCTGATCAGCCTGATCAAGTGCCTTCTGTTGTTGAACTATTTGAGCGACAGGAATCACGAGTAGAATTTCTTAAAAAGTTAGATACCTTATCAGAAACCCAAAGAGAAATTGTCTATTTACGTTTTTATCAGGAATTAAAGTATCATGAAATTGCCGAAACATTAGAACTGCCGCTTGGTACGGTCAAATCGAACTTATTTCATGCCTTAAAGAAACTAAAAGCATCTCTAGCTCGAAAGGAGGAAGTTAGCCATGCAAAACATCGATCTTGAGTTAGAAAAGTTAGAAGAAGATTTAGAGCAACCGCTCAAGTCCTATTTGGCTACGTCGCCCCGTTCAGAGGATACACAAAAACTCCTTATCTCTTTACAGGATTCTTTTGATCAATTGAAACCTTCTGAAATTGAATTTGATTTTGATGAAGAAACTGAACCAACTAAGCCTTCACTTACAAAACAATGTTTGAATCAATTCAGTTCATATCACTGGGCATACTGGTTGATCAGCTTATTGATTTTCGCGATGCTATCGGTCATTTCTTCTGGCAGTATGGAATCTGATAGTTTATTTCCTATCGTTGTTCCAATTTATTTACTTTTTGGTGTCCTTTATAGTTATAAAACGTGGAATAAAGAAATGCGCATGGTCGAATCGATTACACCCTTCCCACCAGCCCTGTTGCTTTTAAGTAAACTACTTGTTGTTCTAATAATGAACATCGGACTTGCGCTATTATCGACCCTTTACATTGTAAAAGATAATTCGATGATTAATCCGGCTACTTTCCTGTTACATTGGTTCGCCCCTCTTCTCTTCCTAACAGGTTTACTCGCCTTTGTGCTCTTTCATAAAGGGGTTATTGCAGGATTTGTTGCAGCGCTGATTGGATGGGTATTGACGTTCCTCGTTTTACCTTATACGGTTTATGCTATTTCTGGTGAAGCGTTTCAACAGAACATCTTGTTTATCGTCTCTTATCTCATTATTCTTTGCCTAGGCGTCGGGATGCTTTTCTTATCTTACCGGAAAAGCTTACGTCTATCTTATTTGTGAGGGATAGCCAATGATACAAATCGAAAAAATGAAGCATACTCGTAAACAATTTGCTCTTTCCATTCCAGAATTAGATTTAGGTAAAGGCATCACCATTTTAGTTGGCAAAAATGGCTCTGGTAAATCAACGTTACTTCAATTAATTGCTACTGCGTTAAAGCCACAACGAGGTATGATTAAGTACGGCGGGAAAACAATAGACGATGCCCTTCCCTTTATACGGAAAAATATCGGATTTCTTCCCACCGGCATTGAGCTTTATGAAGAAATGAAAGTAAGTCGTTTTCTACGCTACATGAGTGAATTAAAAGGTGGCGTTCATGAAGAGGCTGTTGAACAAACGATTGTCGCGCTTCACCTTCAGGACGTGAAACGCGTTAAAATTAAGACTCTTTCACAAGGTATGAAGCAAAGAGTCGGACTTGCACAGGCGATTCTCGATTGTCCTCCTATTTTGCTCCTGGATGAGCCCTTAAACTATCTGGATAGTCGAGAACGTAAAAATGTGGTGTCACTTTTATCGCGATATGCCAAAACGAGACTTGTACTAATCGCTACACATGAGTTAAACGAATGGGAAGATATTGCGGATGATGTGATCTGGCTTCAAGAAGGAAAAGTTATCTTTAGTGGCTCTACTCCGCTTTGGAAATCAAGGCTTCCTTTACGTGTATGGCAAGGTCAAATTCTCCTTTCTCAAATCACGGCTTTAGATTCCGAACGAGTGATTCATATGAAACGAGGACCGGACTATTACTACATTAAATATATGGATTTTTCAAAACCATTCACTCATTTTAAAGAAGCAGAAGTCACAATTGAAGATGCTTACTTTATACGTAAAAAATCAAGAGACCAGGGGATCATAACTCACTAGAAGCATCGGGTTCTCATAAAGGCAGCTCTCAATGAATAGAGAGCTGTCTTTGCTTTGGCAGGGGATTAGCTTTTCAATAGCGAACTAATGATTAACCTAATGACTAATCAGGTAAAGAAGGTGATTTCTTTGCAAAAGCAACTTCTTGGCATGATTTACGAATTCACTCTCGCCCTTCTCTTAATCTTTTCACTCGTCGTTGATTTACCAGATCCTGAAGGGGCCGCACTCGATTTCTTTATTTGGATTCTATTCTTAATTGATTACATCACCCGCCTCTTCTTAAGTCATAATAAATGGCAATTCATTAAACAACACCCACTTGACTTAATTGCTATTATTCCGCTTGATCAACTGTTTCGAACGGCAAGGCTTGTCCGACTGGTACGCGTCATTCGTTTAGTCGCCCTCATTAATCACCGTACCTCTGTTTTTGAATTATTTCTCACAAAATATAAAGTTGACCGCGCCTTTATTTATGTCATCTCCCTCCTTTTCATTTCTGCCCTTTCCATGAAATGGATTGAGCCAGAGTTTGAAACATACGGAGATGCCCTCTGGTGGGCCGTTGTCACAACAACAACAGTCGGCTATGGTGACTTATATCCTGAAACAGCAGCCGGAAAAATCGTTGCAGCGGTTTTAATGATGGTCGGAATTGGGACCATTGGGGTGATTACAGGGACCGTTGCTGCCGTGTTTTCTAATCATAACCGCAAAAACCTTCCTTCTGAATTGGAAGAAATCCGAAGAAAGATTAACAGCTACCCAAACATTAGCCAGCTTGACTACAAACATATGATTGAAAAGCTTGAAGAAATGAAGAAGAAAAACTCGAAAAAGAGTGATGATGAACAAAAAACTTCCAAACATCAGACTTCATAATTCAGTCAAAAGAGATGCAAAATCCCCCAAAAGAGAGATGAATCTTTTTTGGGGGATGACCCTAGTAGCCTACACTGTTACGTAGATAATTTCTTGCTTTTTTGAAGAAGTTTCGATTCTCCAGTACGTTCCCATTCTTCCACTACTTTGTATGCCTTTTCAGGCGAATACCCCTTTCCAACCAGTACTCCCATTAAAATGAATTCCTGCAAAATGTGCGTCGCATTTATGCCTCTTTTTACATCTTCTAACCCTTCATTTACGAGGTATTCCGTATATTCAACCCACTCGTCAGGTGTTTTACCAAACACCTTTTCAGCTCGATTATTCACAGCTTCTTCTGCTGCTATCGCATCTTCTTTCGTTTTATGAACCGTTCCAAACGGATGATTAGGTGGCGCGTAAATGGAGTAAAGCTTTATTGGAACATCACCCGTATTGGTTAGGTTATGCCATGTTCCTGCCGGAATAAAAACAGCATAGTCATCGTATACTTCTTTCTCATAATTCAAAGCATTTTTCCGTTTCCCCATTTGAACCCTTCCCTGACCTTGTTCAATACGTAGAAACTGATCTAAATTAGCATGTCTTTCCAGTCCAATATCTTCTCCAACGTCGATGCTCATTAATGTCAATTGTAAATGGTCACCCGTCCACAAAGCCGTTCGAAACGTATCGTTTTGCAATGTAGCTTCATTAATATTGGCAACGAAAGGTTTCGGACCATAATCTTTAAATTCTCTACTCCCGTGACTACTTTGTGATCCAAAAGAATTAACATTCGTGTACATTTTTTTCAATCCCTTCCCAAATCATAAAATATCCTATGCATTTGTACCGGGTGTGTACGTTAAATTTAAAATCGTGACCCATCTTTTACATTAAGGCTATGTTAAAGAATGATGATGATTTTAGGCTCATTTACGTCCTGTGATGCCCAATCGCTTCGAGCAAATTCATTTACTCAGGCGATTGGGCATCACAGGACAACCTTTCAGCAAAGCTGAAAGGCGAGTGAAACGAAGGTTTCACTCGAATGAGCCAAAAATCGAGAAATCAACAATATAAGCTAACATAGACTACATTAAAGAGAACAGAAAAAAACGCACTGATGTGATTCAGTGCGTTTTATTATCATCATTGCGATCTTATTTAATCACTTTTTCAGCTTTCACTTCAGTTTGACTCCATGTTGTCGTATAAACATTGAAGAGCGATTCAAGTTGATTGACTAGATCAAGAGCGAGTAGCCCATTCCCTTCTGCTTGCTTTGAACATCCAATGGGCACCGTTCTCTTAATGAGCTGTGAATAAATTTCGGCTTCACTGAGCGTTCGCTTAAATTCTTTTTCTGCCACATTCTTTAGAAGGGCAAGAGCTCCAGATACGTGTGGGGCAGCCATGGACGTGCCAGAAAGAACGGCATATTTTCCTCCAGGATAAGTCGAAAGAATATCGACACCTGGTGCAATTAAATCTATCTCATTATTCGTATTCGAAAATGGCGCAAGCATACGCTGAAAAGAGGCTGCCCCTACTTCAATAACCTCATTATAAGCTCCTGGATAAGCGTATTCAGACGTATCCTCCCTGCCATCCCCTTCATTTCCAGCGGCGCACACAACCGAAATATTTTGATTCACCGCGTCTTTGATTGCATCGTATAGTTCAGGAACATTTGATGGTCCTCCGAGAGACATTGAAATCACATTGACGCGCTCTCCATCCGGTCCCTTCCAATCAATGGCATAACGAATGCCATTAATAATAGATTGATAAGATCCGCTGCCTGCCTCATTCAGTACTTTTACAATTAGCAATTTTGATTCTGGCGCCACACCCTGAACACCTTTTTCTCCGTTCGTTGCGGCAATTGTTCCGGCTACATGCGTGCCGTGTCCATTATTATCATCGTAACGGTCCGCGTCTCCTTCAAAATCTTGCGTGAAATTTTTACCACCAATAATGCGAGATTGAAGATCTGGGTGATCCATCTGACACCCGGTGTCTACAACGGCAATGATCCGTCCCTTTCCTTTTTCAGCTTCATCCCAAATGGCTGGAGCTTGAATCATTTCTACTCCGTCCGGTAGAATGCCCGCTTCTTGGACGACTGCATTTACTTTGAATGGTATTAATCGAATTTCACTCATGTTTAACGCCCCCTCTTTTAACTGAATTATCTGATAAAGTGACGAGGGTTGTCTAGTTCCATATGGTCTAATTTCCCATATTTTTTTCTCTGAACGTCGTTCTATTTTACTACTTAGAGAAGACGAGCGGCTATTTCAGCGAGCTTACTTCGTTCTGTACTTGTTAAGTGAACAATCCCAACTTCACCTTCTTGCTTTAAACGTTCGACCGCATAGGTTAGACCATTGTTCACAGCATCAAGGTAAGGATGATCAATTTGCTCAGGGTCGCCAATCAGAACGATTTTTGTTCCTTCTCCAACCCGTGTTAGAATTGTTTTCACTTCATGTGGGGATAAATTTTGAACTTCATCAATAATCACAAATTGATTTGGGATGCTTCTCCCTCTTATGTATGTTAATGCTTCAACTTTTAATGTTCTTAAGCCCGATAAAATGTTGTTCAATTCCTCTTCGTTAGTAGCATCAAACAAAAATTCCAAATTGTCATAAATGGGCTGAATCCATGGTCTTAGTTTTTCTTCTTTTTCACCTGGTAAAAAGCCGATATCATTTCCTACGGGTACGACAGGTTTTGAGACAAGGAGCTTTTGATAATGCTGCTCATCTTCTGTCTGGCTAAGTCCAGCAGCAAGTGCAAGCAAGGTTTTGCCCGTTCCCGCTTTTCCAGTCGCACAGACGAGGGAAACTGTTTTGTCCATAAGAAGCTCCATTAGCATGCGCTGCTGGACGTTTTTTGGAAGTATTCCCCAGATATGTTCACTCTCTCGATTTAATCCCTGAACCACCAATTTTTGATTGCGAATTAAGACCCTCCCAATTCCCGAATGACTGCTTCCAAAGACATCTTTTAGAAGGATAAAATCTTGAACATAAACTTCCACGGTCGTATACTCTCGCACACTCTCCATTGAAAGTTCACCGCTCTGATAAAGAGCATCAATGACTTCAGGGGGCACAAGGATTTCATGATAGCCTCGATGAAGTCGCTCAACGTGTTCAATGAGGCGATCATTCTCATATAGCTCTGGAAAAAATGCAGGCAAATCAAGTGACTTCTTTAGCGCATCTGCTTTTGCAATCATTAACGTATCATTTGAAACAAGGACCACGTCACCTATTGAATCCGCACTTAAATTAATGGCTACTGCAATAATACGATTATCATTTGATTCTTCACTAAACTCATTTCGTAATTTATCAAAAGAGCGATGATTTAACTCAATTCGAAATGTTCCTCCTGATTCAAGCGGAATCGGTTGATCGAGCTTTCCTTTGTTTGTGTCTCGCAGTTTCTTATACATTCTGCTAAATTCTCGCGCATTTCGACCTACCTCATTCATTAATCGCTTCTTAGAATCGATTTCTTCAATCACGATCGCAGGGACGACAACATGATTGTCTCCAAACTGAAAGAGTGAATGGGCATCATGCAAAAGAATATTGGTGTCTAGAACAAAGGTTTTCAACAACAGAACAGCTCCTTTTAACGAAAGTTTAAGAAGGCGAAGGAAGGCCCCTTCACTTTGAGCTATTCCCGATTTCTTCTCTTTGATCCTACCTTTTTACATAAAAACCATCGAATTTACAATTTCTTCATAATCAATTGTTTGCTATATTCTCACGTACTGTTTAAAGGTTGCATATTCATGAAAACCAGACTTTCGGAGAATGGGTTCAGACATTCCAACTCTTGCCTGTGTCACTGCTAGCTCACATCCTCTTTTTCTCGCTTCAATTAGACGGTCTGCTAACAAACTACGATAGATGCCTTTCCCTCTATATTCTGGTAGAACAGCTGCTCCACTTAAGTAAATTGCTTTCCCGTCCTTACTATAGCGATAATTCGAATATCCTACTGGCTTATTATTATCGAGAACAAGCGTGTATCCGCCTCTTCGATCAAGGCATTTTAGATAAGAAGCTCGTTCATATACGGCTGCCTGCTTCGTCTCGCTGTCATATCCCCAGATCTCCGCAGCGACTTGCACATGCGCTTCAACATCTTCTTCCGTCGTTACTTCTCGAAATGAGAAATCGATCGAAGGGATTTCTTCTTCTGTCAGTATTTTCGCTAAACCAACGTATGTATCTTCATGCTGAAAGCCTAATGTCTTAAGCTCGGATTCTAGTTCACTAGAATTCGAGCTTGATCGCACCCACCATGAAAATGGACTTCCTTTAAAGTACGCAATGACCTCTTTTACATCTGCCACGCTTCGATAAAATCGAACAACCTTATTTGCATAGACACTTGTTGAATTTTCATTTTTGATCATCACGAGGTCATCATTTTGAATATAGTGAATAGATTCAGGTACAAAGGCTTCTTCATAATCCCATTGTATCGCTTCAATCGCACGAATGATTTGCTCTTTATTCAATATGTATCATCTCATTTCTCTCCCAATGATTTTGATTGATGCTGGAAACACAACGCCACCTTATATGGCCAATTTGTCACATCTGATGGTGATTAAAACGCATAGCACCAGGACATACTGGGAATAACAATTTTTAAGGAGGGTGTGCTGATGGAGACCAATCAGCTCAGAAAAGCATTAGAGCAGCGGAGAAATTATTACATTTCAAAGCTTATTGAGGCAGGAGCCTATTCCACCGCTGACCACCATCTGTATCACTGTACACTTACGGATCTTGAAAAAGAGTACAAACAACTATCCAACTATTAATATCTTAGATCAACCTGAGATTCGATTAGAATCTCTTTTTTATTTTCTTTAATACGTATAAAACAGATGTAGACTGGTAAAAATGGTGACATAGCATGAAAAACTAGCAAAATTAGAAAGGATGATACACGATGAATAAAGCGGAACTTCTCACTACTGTTGCAGAACGGGCCGAGATGTCAAAGAAAGATACTGCAAGAGTGGTAGACACATTAATGGATACGATCGCTGAAGCACTTGCTAAAGGAGAAAAGGTTCAGCTTGTTGGATTTGGTAACTTTGAAGTGAGAGAACGCTCGGCTCGTAAAGGGCGCAACCCTCAGACTGGTGAAGAGATTCATATTCAAGCTTCCAAGACGCCTGCTTTTAAACCCGGGAAAGCATTAAAAGAAAAGGTTGTTTAACATTATCAGAGCTGGATCCATTTGGTTCCAGCTTTTTAAATGAGGAGAAATCGATGGAGGTTATGCAAATAGTCAAATATACCGTTACATTTCTTACGATCATTATGCTGATTATTTTTTACTACCGTATGGCTAAGAAATAAAAGCGCGCTAATTGAGCGCGCTTAGCTGCTTGCTTAATTTATCATACCAGCTCTCATTAAGCTCTTTCGCAAGTAGCGCTTTCTCAAGTCCTTCACGATCGGTTCGATCCTTATACGTCACTCGGTTAATCAAGGCAACTGTTACATCATGATCAGGTCGATGTTCAAGGATAATGTCATCTTGAACGGTCACGTGCCCCTCTTCTAATACTCGCAAATAATACCCGCTATAACCATTTTCCATTACAAATAAATGCATATTCTCAACTTCAAACTTCTTAGCAAGCTTAAAACAAGGCTGTCTCGGTAAACTAACCTGAACTTTTATGCCGCCGATTTGATAAATATCCCCAATCCGAGCTTCTTTCTCATCTAGACCGGATACTGTAAAGTTCTCACCGAATGCGCCTACCTCCAATTCACGTCCAAGGTTCTTTTCCCAGTACTCATAATGTTCGATGGGGTAAACACAAATTGCTTTTTCAGATCCACCGTGATGAACAAGATCCGCTTGACCATCACCTTCAACTTGAACATGTGAGACGTAAACCGATTCACGAACAGGCTGTTTGTAGATAGCTGTTGAAATCGGCTTTCCTTTGTAAGTCGTTTCAACGGGTTTACCAACATTTACGCTGATTAATTTCGCCACAGAAATCCCCTCCTTTCCTTAGTTTAGCATAAGAAATGACTTTCAATAGAGGTTCATTAAAACACAAAAAAACAGCCGCTTGCCGGCTGTTTTCTTTCATTTATACGTGTCGATTATCAATTCGTTTTTCTATTTCAGCAAGTTCTTTTTCATTTTTAAGAAGTTCTGCTTTATTTTGATCAACGAGCTGTTTAAAAGTTAATTTTTTCAGCTTTTTCAACAAAATTCACCAACTTTCCCTCTGTATGAGTTCATTATACAACAGGAGTACGTTAGATAAGTTAACAAACTATTAAAATTTTGTGAAAATTTACACACATTTCAGTTTATGAATCATGATTCAGATTTATTCCTACTGGATACAGAACCACCGCTTAAACCATAAAAAAAGAGTTGCAGAACATCATCTAGAAAATCTTTTCGCTCTGACCAGGTTTTAGCTGGAACTCGCTGTACCTCTGTTTTTAATGCATTAAGGTAAAACATAATCGCTTCCATTGAAAGTGACGCATTAATTTCTCCTCGCTCACGTGCCTTTTCAAGGAGCTGAACGAACAGGGGAAGAGTTTGCGTACGGTAGAAATGGTCGACATACTCTTTCAATTCTTCATCCGCCGTAAGCATTTCTTGAAGTAGCGATGGATCCAGACTTTGAACAGCTTTATGTTTCTCAAAAACAATAAACTCAATCAGTTCAGCGAACGAATGCTCTTTCTGCATTAATTCTTTAAATGCCCCAAACTGTTGATGCATGTAATCCTTCAGCACCGCTCGAACGAGTTCTTCCTTACTAGTAAAATGATTGTAAATCGTCACTTGAGAAACATCTGCATGCTTCGCAATATCACTAATTTTCACCTTTTTAACGCCTTCTTTATTAAATAGCCCAAAAGCAGCGTCCATAATATTTTTACGCTTTTGTTGTTTTCGCAATTCAAATCCATTCATTTTCATCACCACTCTTAGTATAGCATTTATTGAACTATTAATTAAATTTGAGTTCAGTAAATATTGATTAATTTGTTGCAGTCATTTATGATGAAAATGAAATATATATTAAGTAATAGTTCAAAATTTGACTGAGGGGGAACCTCAATGATTGAATTAAACGGCTTAACTAAAAAATTTTCAAATGGAAAAGGGATTTTTGATGTTACATTCTCCATTCCAAAAGGAGAAGTATTCGGATTTCTCGGGCCAAACGGGGCCGGTAAATCAACAACGATCCGTCACTTAATGGGATTCATAAAACCGTCAAAAGGAAAAGCAACGATCGACGGGATGGATACATGGAAAGATGCGGCTAAGATCCAAGAAAAGATTGGTTACTTACCTGGTGAGATCTCTTTTCTGGATGGCATGAACGGGATGGCTTTTCTTAATCTTGTAGGGGGAATGAGAGGAATGAAGCAAACTTCCTATCGCGACGAGCTTATCCATCGACTACAGTTCGATGTAAAAACCCCGATCCGGAAAATGTCAAAGGGAATGAAGCAGAAAGTCGGTATCGTGGCTGCTTTTATGCATGAACCAGAAGTGATCATACTCGATGAACCCACCTCCGGTCTGGATCCACTCATGCAACGGATATTCATTGAAATCGTGATGGAACAAAAAGAAAAAGGCACTACATTTTTAATGTCCTCTCATAGCTTTTCAGAAATTGAACGCACGTGTGATCGAGCCGCCATTATTAAAGATGGCAAAATTGTTGTTGTTGAAAATATCCATGATCTTCAACAAAAACAGCGTCGTCTTTTTGATGTGACATTTGCGAGTGAGGAAGAAGCTAAGCGCATAAAGCAAAGTCCTCTCGACGTTGTGTCAACCACTGATAACCGCGCAGAAATTGCTGTTCAAGGAGACTACAATCAATTTATTCGTGCGTTAGGAGATTACCAGGTTCGAAACATTGATATTCATGAACAGAACCTTGAAGAAGTCTTTCTGAATTACTATAACAAGGAGGCGGACCCATCATGAACATGACCTTATATGCAAAAATGTTAAAGGTTCATGCGAAATCGATTTCGAGCTATGCGATTGGTTCTGCTCTATATCTTCTTTTGATCATCGGTATTTATCCATCAATCGCAGATGCGCCTGGACTAAATGATTTAATGGAATCTATGCCAGAAAGCTTCCTGGCTGCCTTTGGGATGGAAGGTGGATTTCAGCATGTAAGTGACTTTATTGCAGGTGAATATTATGGGTTACTATACGTTGTGATTTTGTCGATTTTTTGTTTAATGACTGCCTCCCAACTAATGGCCCGTCACATTGATCGTGGTTCGATGGCTTATATTCTCGCTACGCCGAACTCTCGAAAGAAAATCGCCATCACTCAAGCCATTGTCTTAATCACAGGGCTTCTGATTATCGGAATAACAACTGCACTTGCAGGAGTGATTGGCACAGAAGTATTAATTGAGGATAAACCATTTGAAGCCATGACGTTTTTGAATGTGAACCTTGTCGGAATTCTATTATTCTACGTCATATCAGGCTACTCCTTCCTCTTCTCATCCTTGTTAAATGATGAGAGACAGGCACTTGGACTTTCCGGGTTACTGACGATCGTTTTCTACGGGATGGACTTAATCGGAAAAATGAGTGATAAGTTCGATTGGATGGTTCACCTTTCTCTCTTTTCAACCTTTCGCCCCGTTGAAATTGCGAGAGGTACTGTCGACGTCTGGCCTATGATCACGTTCCTTTTCTTGCTAGGTACGGTCCTCTACGGAGTGGCCATTCTTGTCTTCTCAAAAAGAGATCTTCCATTATAATAGGAAAGAAGATAAGGAGTGATCGACATGAATTATGTGAAAGAACTGCGCGAGCTCGTTGGGCAACGGCCACTTATTTTGGTTGGGGCTGTCGCACTTATTCTGAACGAAAAAGATGAAATCCTTCTTCAACAGCGGAACGAACGAAGGAAACGATGGGGATTGCCTGGAGGATTGATGGAGCCAGGTGAATCAACCGAGGAAACCGCGATAAGAGAGTCCCTTGAAGAAACGGGGTTAGCCATTCGGAACCTCATACTTTTCAAGCTTTATTCT
Source organism: Guptibacillus hwajinpoensis (assembly GCF_020524165.1). Classification (GTDB taxonomy): domain Bacteria; phylum Bacillota; class Bacilli; order Bacillales; family Guptibacillaceae; genus Guptibacillus; species Guptibacillus hwajinpoensis_D. The sequence continues at coordinate 215,693 of NZ_JAIVKU010000003.1, read as the reverse complement.
GGCAAGGAATTTTTCACGAAAGCGGATAACGGAGATGAATTCTATTCCGTCACCACCGCTTATGTTACGAATGAATACGATGGAGAACTCACTTTATCAAAGGAAAGTCTAGCATTTGATACTTTCTCTTCTACAAATCTGCCTGATCAGATGGTTGGCAGCCATAGAAGAATGATCATGGATTACTTCAATACCAAGCACGAGTTATCTTGAAGCGATGGGACGCCCCCATTGCTTCTTTTTCATTTCCTTGCACCGATCGAAAACATGATTTTCTTCTCCAATTCTCCTCTTATTAAAGGGTTTACATATAACATCTCTTTCTTTATACTAAACTAGTGATAATGATTATCATTACTACTCAAAAGGGGTTGCACAGCGTGATACATAAAAAACAGACGATCTCTGCTCTTCTCGCTTCTACACTATTGATTGCTGGGTGTTCGTCCAATACAAGCGAAGAATCAAGTGGGACTACAAAAGAAGAAACCAAACCAGCTTATCATGTTGAAGTAGCTGACTACAATTTTGATACATTCGGCAACATGTTTGCTTATGCGGAGTTTGAACTATCAGGCGAACCGCTTGCTGAAAGCCTTGGCCTTGATCTTGATGTTCTTGATTCAAAGAATGTCGATAGTCCTACGCCATTCGATTATACAGCCGGCATTGAATCGTATGAGTATTCCGAGGAAGCGATGTATGAAGTTGTAGAAAAATCAGGACTCGGCATACATCTTATAAATGGACCAGTTATAAAAGCCTCTGCAAAAGAAACGAATCAAAAACCAGAAGAATGGCTTTCAGAACGGTTTCTTTCACTAGCTGACTCAGTCGGTTATCCACAGGAAGAGATTTTCCGAAATATGTATCCGACAACGATTGAATATTCAAGTGGCGATCCCCATTATGCTGAACAAGTCGATACAGAAGAATACGCATCTGGTGATGATAATACATACGTGCCGAATTATCAGGTGAACTTTGACTCTCTTCGCTGGGACCGCGAAGGAATGGATAAAATCTTGACGCCTTCGGCTTACGGCGCAACATTCTTAAAGCAAGCGCTATGGGCTGGAGATTTTCTTGGCGGGTTCCATACGATTGATGGAGATGAAGAACTTGCAGGTGAAACGGCGAAAGATGACGATGATAACACTATTGCTCTTGGTGTCAGTTCCGCTGATGGCATGCAGGGGATGATCTTAACGGATGAAATCTGGAATAAGATCAATTTTATCAATGACCAATTATTCTATGACTCTAGCAAAGAAAAACAAGCTGCTAACGTTAGGAACTATGATCCATCGAACGGTTTCATCTACTTACCACACCAGGTAAGCGTTACAGAAAGCAGTGATGGTGTAGCTCCTGATGCAGGCAGTCTCGAAGTAACCGATTCACGCTCTCTATTGGAAGATCAATGGGCGATGCTTTGGCCAACGTCTGAATTTTTTGGTATGACGGATCAGCGTTCAGAAAACAAACAGGTTGCCCCTTCATTCCAGGCACTGTTTGACGGAGAACCGTTTACTTCGGCACCTAAGGAAAACCTTGATGCCGATCCTAGTAATGATGTCGATTCAAATGATGCTTATACCGTGAATCGTGATATTATGCTCGCAGTCTTTCATAATATCGACGCCATGCATTTTAATCAAGAAGCCGGCACCTTTGTAAGTGAAAACAACGGTCAAGAACAAGGGCAGACGGTGCACACGTTTGATGCAGGCTATACAGTTGAATCCCTTCGTATTTTCCAACGCGCCATTGATGGCCTTCCAGTTGGATATGCGAGCGGAGAAGATGCGGAAGGGTTAGGAACGGATGAAGGTAAACGAGCGATTGAGATGATGAAAAAGCAAGCCGAGTTCATTATGAATGAGCTTATTCTAGATTCAGGACTTGCAGCAGAAAGTTATGACCTCAATGAAAAGAAAGCAAGTAACAACACGACCCTTGAGGCTAACCTTGGTGCGATTCGCGGCTTAACAGCAGCTTACCTTGCAACAGATGATGCGAAATACCGTGACGCAGCGAGACAGCTATACGTCACGATGGATAATGAACTATGGAATGATGAAGCAAACGCCTACTATACATCTGATGATACGATGTCATACAGCCCCAAAACAGCTGGTGCCGTTTCAGCCGTTTTGAGAAACGCCTTACTAACACTTACGAACACTGGCTCAGATCAGGAGACTCCTGAGAATCTCGAGCGTGAAATGATCACCCAACGCTATACTGACTTCTACAATCAAGTCATTGACGGTCCAGCCCTTGATCAAGGAATGCAGGCAAGCGAGTTCTGGGATACGGGTGACTTCTATAAGAAGGATGATGATTCAGGTAATACGGACGGCGACATGGTTCCCCAAATTCAAGCAGGCCACGGAGAAAATGGGATTTCCCCAGTCCTCGTACCGGTGGAAATTAGCAAATCAAACTAAATTAGGGTGTTTATGATGATGAAAAAGCTCCTCTTCTCCCTTCTTTTCCTTCTGATCCTCACTGCGTGCAGTGAGGATCCTAAAGTGATAAGGGAACAATCAAGTGCAAGTACAAATACGCTTCTTGCTAAAAATGGCGACGTTCTTTATATTGCCAATATTGATGTTAATACCGTTTCCATAGTCGATCCTAAGACAAAAGAAGTGAAAGATGAAATACCAGTAGGCAAAGAGCCAAGGCAGCTCGCTCTAAGTCCTGATGAAAAAACACTTTATGTTAGCACAATGTACAGCAATCAAATTGACGTCATCGATCTTCAGAAAAAGAAAGTAACCGATTCGATCCCTACAGAGAACGAACCGTTCGGCTTAGTGACAAGCGCTGATGGTGCTACGCTCTATGTAGCCAATTACCGATCCTCTTCTGTATCTGTTATTAATTTACAAGAAAAGAAAACGACAAAAACGATTCAGGTCGATGAACGTCCACGCACGCTTACGATGACTAAAGATGGGAAAAAGATGTATGTGCCTCACTATTTGTCAGGAAAAATAAGCGTCATTGACATACAGAAAAATACGGTCTCCTCTGTTATTGAACTTGCGAATTCACCAGATCAGAACGATCCTAAAGTTAGTCAGGGAATCCCAAATAAGTTGGAGAATTTCATCATATCCCCTGATGGGAAAACCGCCTGGGTACCTCATCTTGTAACTAATGTAGATACGCCAATTAACTTTGAAGAAACCGTCTTCCCTGCCATCTCTGTTATTGATCTTGAAACAGATAAAGAGCTAGTCGATCAACGGAAAGAGCTTTTTGAAGAAATCAATGTGGTAGATGTAGATAATGAAACGCTCATTGTGTCGAATCCTTACGATGTTGCTTTTGATCCAGAAGGAAAGAAAGCATACGCCATTATGGCTGGTAGTGAAGATCTTGTTGTTTTCGATCTTACTCGTGGCGGCAATGCGACTCAGGTATTGCGACGAATTCCCGGTGATAACCCACGTGGAATTGCTATTGCGCCAGATGGAAGTAACCTATATGTGCACAATGCGATGAGCCATGACCTTACCACGATTGAAACAGGTGGGGATAGTGCTTATGCTCGTGCAAAACTAGTCGATGAAAATCTCCCATTAATTAAAGAAGATTCCCTCTCCCCTCTTGTAAGAGAAGGAAAGCAGATTTTCTATAGCGGAAACAGTGATGATTATGCAACAGATATTACTGGAAACAATTGGATGAGCTGCGCTTCGTGTCATGCTGACGGTGAGATTAACGGCTTAACTTTAACGACTCCGAAAGGTCTCCGAAATGTGCCAAGTAATGTGAAAGCGACCGAAACTGGCCTGTTCCTTTGGGATGGGAGTCGAGATGATTTTACAGATTATATTTTAACAATACAGGGAGAAATGGGCGGTATGCTTGATTACGATGCTGGAGAAGAACTTCCTAATGATGTGCAGCACATGTATGATGCGCTCTTCGCTTACCTGGATCAGCCAGATTCATTCCCTGTTCCCAAAAGTCCTTATCGTTCAGATAATGGGAACTTAACCGATCAAGCTCAGCTTGGAAAAGAACTTTTTGAAGGGGCCGGCAACTGTCTCTCCTGTCATAGCGGATCGCAATTTACAAATAGTGCGAGTGCTCTTAACGCAGACGGAAAGCTATCAACTGACAACACCGATTTCCTTTATGATATTGGAACAGCGAATGAAACGGACCAATCATCTGACGGAGATGCAAGAGCCCATTTCCAAAATCCTAGAACGCCTGCTCAGTTTGATGTTCCAACATTACTTGGCGTCTGGGCAACAGCGCCATATTTACATGATGGAAGTGCGAAAACGATCGATGAAGCCATCGAACGCCATGAATATGAAGCAAAGCCTCAATTGGCAGAGGGCGAAGTTGCCGCAATCGCTGAATATGTACGCTCCATTGACTAGCAATAAAAGCTGTTGTCCCTCATAGGGCAGTAGCTTTTTTACAATTAAACTAGTACTGATTACCTCATTTTTCCTTTTCATTGTCTCATTTCATACTGTATTCCTATTCCTATGTTAGAATGAGAAGGTCGTTTTGACAAAACTATGAATCTCAATAACTTACATAAGGATGTGAAGATCTTGAGGAAACTATTCCTTTTTCTTCTCGTTGCTTTAGTCGCTTTGGTTACCGCATGTTCGAATTCGGCATCCACAAACGAGCAATCTGACGAAAAAACAGATCAGCAAGCAACGAATGAAGATGAAAGTAAAGAAACCGAAAAAAAGCCTGAACAAAAGGATGAAGAAAAAGAAGTGGCTCAACCATTTGAACCGCTCGCTCCATCTGAAGATGCGAAACCGCTTAAAGAAACCATGACCGAAGAAGAATTAGCGAAAATGCCTGTCGTTGAAGCGCACGGGGAAGATCGCACAAGAAAGACACCTGTTGGCGAAACGTTAATGGATGGTACTACCGATGAAACGGATGGGATTCTAAAAGATTACCGACTCGTTGCTTATTATGGACAACCGAACTCCACTCAAATGGGAATACTCGGTGAGATGGAACCTGAAGCCCTGATGACGAAATTAAAAGAACAAACGCAAGCTTATTCTGATGCGGATCCAGACCGTCCAGCGATTCCAACGATTGAGTTAATCACAACAATTGCTCAGCGTGATCCGGGTCCAAATGGAAAGTACTATCACATGACCTCTGAAGAGGATATTGATGAATACGCAGCACTTGCCAAAAAACATAATGCCATTCTCATGCTAGATGTTCAGCTAGGTCGCGATACAGCTCTTCATCAAGTGAAGCTTTTGGAAAAATGGTTAAAGCTCCCTTACGTGCATGTCGCAATTGACACTGAGTTCCACGTCAAAGAAGGCCAAACGCCTGGCATTGATCTTGGAAGTGTGGATGGCAGCGAAGTACAAGAAGTTGTTGACTATGTTTCAAGTTTTGTAGAAGAAAATGACTTACCCGATAAAATCGTGCTCGTTCACCAGTTTACGGATAAAGCCGTAACAAATAAGCAAGTCATCAAACCAACTGAAAATGTAGAGGTTGCCCTAAACTTTGATGGCTATGGTGATTACGGAACGAAAATGTCGCTTTACCGTAAATTTGTTCGAAATGAGCCAGTTCAGTACGGTGGTTTTAAAGTTTTCTATAATAAAGATAAACCGGTTCTGACACCTGCTGAAGTACTTCAGCTTGATCCTAATCCGGCGATCATAAATTACCAATAACCCGTCTCCGTCTTTTTAAAAAGCGCTTTCCCCTTTATTTAAGGGTAAGGCGCTTTTTGTACATTTAAAAGCCTCTAAGCATAAGATCACCTTCGCTATTTAAAAACGACTTGTTTGTTTATTCATGCATACTTTTACCACAATTAGCCAACCTATTCATTGGAGGTGAATACCATGGACAAAAAGTCACAAAAGAAAGATGAAATAAATCAAAACAATAAGAACAAATTCACAAATGAATTTGGAGCAGATCTAGATGAACAAGCAATGAATGGCGATTACGGCATGCTAGAAACTGAGGAAGAAGATCGAGCAAACAAAAAAGAGAAGAAATAGTAAGTGCCACCTTGTCCATTGATAAGGTGGCCTTCGTTTATGGAAAAGACGCTACTCGCTTTGTACTCGTCCCATTACAGTCGTATTGATCATTAGACAAGCGTTTATCTTTTTTCAAGATCACTTCTACTACAAATTCATGATCGTGATAAGGGTTAATGGCATTTATATTCGTCTCGAATACAAATAACGCGATTTTCTCCACATTGTTTTGATCTGCATCATCTTCCCCCTTTCATGACTTAAACCTAATCAATAGATGAATCCTACCGTTCTTTTAAGTTTCAAATAACGAAACATCCTTTCATTATTTGATCTTCTTTTCATATCGCACTAAGATGAATCATGTGCAAAGGAGGCACGGACTCATGAGTCAATATGAAGTTTCAACGTTGAAAAAAGGTTTACAGATTCTTGATCTGCTTATAGAAAATCATGGATTAACATTTGCTGAAGTGATGCATCACTTCAACTGGAACAAAACAACGACGTTTCGTTTGCTTTATACACTGGAGAATATGAACTATATCGTTAAAAGAGGAAGTCACTACCACATTGCTGAGAAGATAGACGGTGCTAAACAGGAACATGATCCACATGTCGATTGGCTTTCCGTTCCACCGCTTCATGCCCTTAGCCAGGAACTTGGAGAAACCGTCTATATCGGGATTCTTGACGGTACCGATGTCGTCACAACTCAAATCGTGAATGGGACGCATACAATGCGGATTCACACTCATGTAGGTGATCGTGATCTTGCTCATGGAAGCGCACTTGGAAAAGCGATTTTAGCTTTTCTTGATGGAAATAGGAAACAAAGGTTTCTTCGTCAGCTTCAGTTAAAAAAAAGCACAGAGAATACCTTCGATGATGAACAGCTCTTTCTTTATCATCTAAAAGCGATTCAAGATCAAGGCTTTGCCGTTGATGATGAAGAAACAGAAATTGGCTTACGGTGTATTGCAGCGCCGATTTATCGTAATGGAGAGGTGGTTGCTTCAGTTGGGCTATCTGCTCCAACAAGTCGGATGCCAAAACAGCAGGACAAGACATTCAGTAAGAAAGTAGTAACATGCAGCAAGAAAATATCTCAACTTTTAGAAGCATAAGGAGGATCTATCATGAAGTCGATGTCAACTAAAGCCATGATTGGTCTACTATCATTGGGCGTTAGTGCTTTTGCCATCGGAACAACAGAATTCGTGATCGTCGGATTACTTCAAACAGTAGCCGATGATCTCAGCATATCCGTTACAAAAGCGGGCACGCTTGTCTCCGGATATGCAGCGGCTATTGCGATTGGAACGCCAATCGTTACGACGCTCACTAGTAAACTACCAAAAAAAGGTCTTCTGATGATCTTAATGATGATTTTCATTTTAGGCAACGGTTTATCGAGTCTTTCTCATTCATACGAACTATTACTTTTCTCACGTATCATAACGGCGGTGGCGCACGGTGTGTTCTTTGCCATTGCAGCAACGGTCGCTACGGAAATTGTACCTGAAAACAAAAAAGGTTCAGCGATATCCATTATGTTTACCGGTCTTACAGTCGCTACGATTGTTGGCGTACCTTTTGGAACATTTGTTGGTCAAGTATTTGGCTGGAGAGCCACTTTCTTAGCCGTTGCCGTGTTAGGACTCATTGGCCTACTCGTTAATTTATTCGCCATTGAACGAATCAAGCGTGAACGGAGTGCACCTACCTTGAAAGATGTGGGTCAACTTATCATAAATTATAGAATTTTACTTGCGCTGCTTATGACATCACTCGGTTTTGGAGGAACGTTCGCTCTCTTTACTTATCTTTCTCCTATCTTAGAAAATGTGAGCGGAATTTCCTCAGATATGATCGTTTGGATGCTTCTGATCTACGGCATAGCCGTTGCAGTTGGAAACATCATTGGAGGAAAACTATCAAACAATCATCCTGTAAAAGCCCTTCGCTTTGTTTTTTTCTTTCAAATGATTGTTCTACTCCTTCAGATGGTTTTATTACCAAACAAGGCACTGAGCTATTTATCCGTGGTCATTCTCGGATTATTTGCCTTCATGTCATCACCTGGGGTTCAGGCATACATCGTGACCCTCGCTGAAAAATTAGTTCCTTCAGCGAAAGACATTGCCTCAGCGCTAAATATTTCTGCATTTAATGTAGGAATTGCAGGCGGGTCAGCTCTCGGAGCACTTGCCGTTGATTATATGACTTACCTTGATACAGCATGGATCGGAGCCGTTATGGTCCTGATTGCCTTCTTACTTGCCGTACTCAATTATAAACTCGACAAAAAACAAAATTTATTTTAAAAGGAGTATCGATAACATGAATACAGAACAACTACTCAAACTTGAAGAAGAATTGGTCTTCACTCAATTTACAAATGAAGATGCATTACAGCTTGGAATTGAGCTAGTAAACTACGCAAAAGAGAATGGGAAGTCAGTTGCTGTCCATATTGAACGCAACCGCGTTCCCCTCTTCACTCACTTAATGGAGGGGACGTCAGAAGAAAACGTGAAATGGCTGTACCGCAAGAAAAATGTGGTCGACCATTATAACCGCAGTACGCAATTTATTGCTGCCCGCTTTGAAGAAAGTGGCCTTACTCATCATGACCACTCGCTTCTATCAGTGGAGGAATATCAAGCGGTAGGTGGCTCCCTTCCAATCCGTATAAATAATGTTGGCGTTATTGGAACTGTGACGGTAGCTGGACTAACACCTCAAATGGACCATGATTATGCGGTAGCAGGAGTTAAACGCTTTTTAAGTAAATAAGAAATTATTTTGCACAACTACCTCCCCCTTTTACAATGAAAGGGGGAATTTAGTTAGGGGTTTCAAAAGTTTTTTGCTTCATCAGCATTTATTCGCTCCGAGATTGTCAAAGATATAAATATAACCTATCCCTCACTCATCTAATGAATATCTTTATTTGCATTATTAAAGATTTTTCTTCATAAGCGATGCTATTTGTACATTATCCTTTTGAGAAGTTTTTTCTAGATGCTTAATAATTAATGTTTGCCGTTCCTTAGAATGATTTTGACTTAATTTAGCTTTTGCTTCAACTTTACTAATTTTGATTTTGAACGCTACAATTCCTTTACTCATTCCTTCGATGAAACTAGGTTCGATATCATTTAAATTGTATGGACTATCAGGAGTTTCATATTTAGTTACCAGGTCATTCAACGTTTCGAGTATGACCTTTCGTTCTTGAACAACTTTTACCTTTCCATATAAATGGATAGCTACATAATTCCAAGTAGGTACTGCTTTAGTTGTTTCATACCAAGTTGGTGAAATATAACAGTGAGGACCTTGAAAAACCGCAAGGACTTGTTGCTTTTCAATATCCTTCCACTGTCCGTTCGCACGTGCAAAATGACCATATAATGCCTTTTCAGATTTATTTAAAATTAGTGGAAGATGAGTAGCGCAAGGTTCTCCATTATGATAAGAAAATAAGGTTGCAAATCCATTTTTTTCAATAAAATCATAAATTACTTCATCATCATCTATATTAAAATGTTCAGGTATATACATCATCATCCACCTTTCAAAAAGTGATCTGAGACTTTAGGTCATTATTAAATCCGTTTGTTCTTCATCCCCTAAAAAGAGTGAGTTGTTTTCATTCTTTTTCCATACACCTAGCCAGATCCATGATTTATTACTTTCCAAAGCATGCCTTTTACTAAGTTATCTCGAAACTGAGTCTGCCAGATAACTGCCCTATTCCCTGGAGTAGAATTAAAGTAGAAGGTCTTTTGACTTTTCGTTAACAGGAATCTTATCTTCAATTACTGAACATTGCTGAAGCCAAAATCAATCTATTTATATTTGCACTTTTCACCAATAATACGGACTATTTTATCCTCAAATCGAACCAACTGAAAGATGCTTTACAAATATTAACTGAGCAAGGGGGCATTACTTGAACTAGACTTAACATGTTGTCCGAAAAAGATTCTCACCTTGAGAAACTCCCATCTAGAAATACGATCAACCATTTCATCTGGTTGACCATATTTCTAGATTTTGTATTTAGAGACTGACCTTTTTTAAATAGTCAGTCTCTCAGTGTTTATCTTATTTTTCCTAGCCCCTCACTTTTCATAACTTCCTCCATAGCGATCAACGCCTCTTCTTCATCATCACCTTCAGCAGAAATTGTAATTTCCGCTCCATGAAAAATACCGAGCGACATCACGCCCATAATGGATTTTAAATTTGCAGCTTTTTCATTGATTTGAATTTTGATTTCTGAGTTAAATTGTCCTGCCTTATTCACCAACTGTGTAGCTGGGCGTGCATGAATTCCAGAAGTTTCTATGATTTCGAACGATTTTTCTAACATATACATACTCCTCATCTTAAATATTTAGCAATATGACGCAATCATCTCTAGATTTCCCTTCACTTCAAAACTCCCTAGTTTCGATGGAAGGAGAAAATGATTTCCTTTTTTAATTTTATATAGTTCATGATCGACTTGCAGTGTTCCTTCACCACTAATTACGCTTACTAATTGAAAAGGCTTGGTTTGTTCTCGTTTCAGTTTGCCATCAACTGACCATTTTTGAACAGTGAAAAAGTTGTTCTCTACGAATGTGATGACTTCAGCACCTTCTACGCGCTCTATCTTACTTGAGCAATTATGGTCTGTATGTGGTACTTTCGTTACATCAATAGCTTTCTTTAAATGAAGTTCGCGTAAATTTCCTTGTGAATCTTTTCGATCATAATCGTATAAACGGTATGTTGTATCAGAATTTTGTTGTGTTTCTAATACTAATGTTCCTTTACAAAGGGCATGAATCGTACCGCTCTCAACATAGTAAAAATCACCTGGCTTAATTTTCACTCTGCGGAGTAGGTCGTCCCATTGATTATTTTGGATCATCGCGTTAAGTTCCTCTTTTGAAGACGCATTATGTCCGTAAATCATCTCAGCATCTTCATCACAGTCAATAATATACCAGCACTCTGTTTTTCCAAGTTCACCGTTTTCATATTTTACACCATACTCATCGTCTGGATGAACTTGCACAGATAAATCAGCATTAGCATCTAAAATTTTTATGAGTAAAGGAAATTTTTCTCCTTCTACGTTTCCAAATAGTTCTTTTTCACTTTCCCATAACTGTGTTAATGTTTTTCCTTTGTACTCGCCTTCACTTACGGTAGATGAGCCATTTTCATGAGCAGAAATTGCCCAGCACTCTCCTGTATTCGTAGAAGGAATTTCATAGTCAAATTCAGCTCTTAACTGTTCTCCGCCCCATACCCTTTCTTTAAAAATTGGATTAAAGAAAATAGGTTGTTTCAACGTTTCTTCACCTCACAATGATTAAAGTAATCGCTTCCAATAACAGCATAAATCGTAAAGGGTAAAATAACGCCATTTAGTTAGCGTATTCACAATAATAAACAAGAAAAAAAATAATCCGTGTATAAATACACAGATTATTACTTTCGAGAAAATGAGTAGATATCGCTAATGCAACTTAATATGGCATTGTTATTTCCATGATGATTATTCATCATCTTGTCGGTATTTTAATACTTTTTCTAAATTCTCCATTCCCCAATCACGCATCAAAACGACAATCGGCTCAAGAGTTTCACCAAACTCCGTAAGAGAATATTCCACTTTTGGAGGGACGACAGGATAAACCTCTCTGTTAACAATCCCATCGGATTCTAGCTCTCTAAGCTGCAGCGTTAACATTCTCTGCGTAATCCCAGTGTTTAACTTTTTTAATTCATTAAACCTCTTTTTACCATCAAGTAGATGATAAATAATGACACTTTTCCATTTTCCACCTATCACATCGACCGTTCCTTCTACAGGACAGGAATAACGATTTAAAAAGAGTTTATCAACCACTGTGCCTTTACTTTCCGAACTCATTTTCCACACCCCTTAGTATAAAAAATATCCTTTGTTACCTTATCGATGGTTATACTATATATGATACCACATGAATATTCTAGAGGAATTTATGTAGATTACAGAAGAAATAACTCATGCTTGTCTCTTAAGTATCAAAATTGATACTCCCCCACAAAAATGTGCGTACTTCTTTCTATCGAGAAAATATATTACGATGGATTTATTCATAAACGAAAAACTCTTACCTGGAGCTTCAATAAAAAGATAAAGGTGTGATACATTGTGAGCAAAATGAAAGCAATTGGTCTTTATGAACATTTACCAGTTAACCAGCAAGAAAGTTTATTGGACCTAGAAGTTGAAAAGCCAACACCATCTGGTCGAGATCTATTGGTGCGTGTCGAGGCTGTTGGAGTGAACCCAGTTGATTACAAAGTACGTGGTAATGGTGAGCCAGAACAAGAGCCCAAAATACTCGGATGGGATGTTGCAGGTGTTGTTGAAGAAGTAGGACCCGAAACAACGTTGTTTAAACCGGGTGATGAAGTATATTATGCTGGGGATATCACAAGACAAGGTGGAAACAGTGAGTTTCATTTGATTGATGAACGCATTGTAGGAAGTAAGCCAAAATCGTTATCATTCGCCCAGGCTGCAGCTCTCCCACTTACATCCATTACTGCTTATGAAGCATTATTTGATCGCTTGAATATTAGTTCCGACCCAAATCATAATAAAGACGAAGTCATTTTAATTATCGGTGCCGCTGGCGGAGTAGGTTCCATTGCTACACAGTTAGCTAAACGAAGCGGACTAACGGTCGTCGGAACAGCTTCACGCCCTGAAACCCAAGAATGGGTCATGAACTTAGGAGCGGATTATACGATTACCCACTATGAAGCGTTCACACCTCAACTGAAAAAGTTAGGTATTGATTCTGTAGAATATATTTTCTGTCTGAACGCCACAGAGAAACATTGGAATAACATGGCTGAATCTGTTGCTCCTCAAGGAAAAATTTGTTCCATTGTGGAAACAAATGAGCCAATTGACCTCACTCGCCTGCAAAGTAAAAGCGCAACTTTTGTATGGGAGCTTATGTTTACTCGCTCTATGTATCAAACAGAAGATATGATTGAGCAGCATAACCTCTTGAACGAAATTGGTAAGCTCATCGATCAAGGTGAACTTCAAACCACTTTAAACAAACGCCTTTCACCAATTAATGCCGAAAACTTGAAACAGGCACATCACTTACTTGAATCAGGCTCTTCTATCGGAAAAATCGTCGTTGAAAATTTTGAAGATTAATTTCTAGTTTAAGTCCTCTCCTTCAAAAATTTGGAGAGGGCTTATTATTAAATTTGATACTTAGGAACACGACTAATTGGAGGGAACGATTATGAAATACAATGTAACAGCAGCTACAGGTATGCTAGGAGCGCATATTACGAAAGAGCTAATGAAACTAGTTTCTAAGAATGAAGCTATCATAACTGTACGTAATCCTGAGAAAGCGAAGCAACTCTTTGGTGATGATGTGCAAATTCACAAAGCCGATTATACGATAGAGGAAGAAATGGTTGAGGCTTTTACTGGAACAGATGTCTTAATTTATATTCCCAGTTTTACTTTTCCGAGTGATATTAGAATTACTGAATTTGAAAAAGCCATCAATGCTGCTGAGAAAGCAAAGGTTAAGCAATTTATATTTGTGGGTTTCATGGCTGATCATGAAAATAGTCCGTTTAAGATGAGTCCATTCTTCTGCTATGTACCTCGTAGATTGGCTTCAAGCAATTTAGATTATACACTCATCCGAAATGCGATGTATGCGGATCCTTTACCACCTTTTTTACCAGAATTAATCGAACGCAAGAGATTACCTTATCCAGTGGAGAATGGCAGCATCAACTTTGTATCAAGATATGATATTGCTAGAGCGGTTGCCCAAATTGCAGTTCGTCAAAGTTTATATGGGGGAAAATACACGTTAACAGGTGACAAAGCTTATTCCATGGAAGAGCTAGCTTCCCTTTTAAGTGAAATCAGTGGGGAAACGATTCAATATCAACCAATGAGTGTCCAGGAATTTGCTAACACGTATGATGAGCCCAAAGGATTTGGTCCCGTTCTTACCTCTTTATATACTGCGGCTAGTCTTCATTTAATGGGTGAGACGACCAAAGATATCGAAACAATTACAGGGGAAGCACCTGAGGACCTTGCAACATTATTAAACGCAACTTTAAAAAATAGGTGATTCAAGAAATGTCTTAGCCAAATTTCATAAAAAGGAAGCCAATGAAATCAAAATTCAATAACCATCAGGAATATCGAACCCTCCAATATAACAAGAAGTGCGTCAAAAGGAGAAATACCTAACTTTGACTGAATTGTTAAAGCAATACCCAGTGTCAGAATTAAAATGCCTGTCATGTAATACATGGTTCTGATTGAGATACGCTTCCCTCGGTACCTTCTATTTAATAAAACTCAATGAGCTATGCGCTTCATCTTATCCACCCCTTTCTAAGATTTTTTCAATATCCGCTTATAATAACGTGGTTAATGAGATGTTTCAAGAAAGAACATTCAGTATCACTAACTAGTTCGAATCCAAATAAAATTTCTCCAAATCACTAAACTCATTAACCAACAATAAAAATTGGTTAAAGAAATCCAGGATAGCAAATACTAGGAATGAATTTACCGATTGGAAAGGAATTTAATTATGACATTTCCTGTTATCCATACAAACTTCTGGGACGCTGTTCTTGCGATCCCTTTAGTCATGATACTCACACAGCTAATCAAAATTTTCACGCCTATTCCTCGTACCTTCGTCCCTACGCTTGCAATTATTTTAGGACTTCTCATATCAGTCTTTTATAGCCATCGTCATCACCTTGTTGCCGGTTTGTTTATGGGGTACTTTTATGGATATGCGGCGATTGGAAACTATGCATCGTTAAAAACAACGCTTCTTGCATTAAAGAAGAAAAGAAGAAAAAAGGAACATTTTTCATAAGCGAATTTCGTGCCATTCTAAAAAAGGGGGCTTCCGATATCCGGAAGCCCCCTTTTTTGACTTTTTTATTCTTCACCAAGATCTACATTATGATAGACCTGCTGTACATCTTCCAACTCTTCTAGCACATCGATCATTTTCAAGAACTGCTCCTGATCTTCTCCAGAAAGCTCTACATCATTTTGTGCAAGCATCGTAAGTTCAGCTACGGTAAACTCAGTAATTCCTGTATTCTTAAATGCTTCCTGAACCGCATGAAACTGATCAGGCTCAGCATAGACGATAACAACCTCATCTTCTTCCATAATGTCGCGAACATCAAGATCCGCTTCCATTAACAGTTCAAGTACTTCGTCTGCTGATTTGCCTTCAATCCCGAATACAGCTGTGGAATCAAACATGTAAGCAACAGAACCGTTTACACCCATGTTCCCGCCATTTTTCCCAAAAGTAGATCGAACATCTGATGCAGTACGATTCACGTTGTTTGTTAACGTATCAACGATCACCATGGAACCGCTTGGACCAAACCCTTCGTAACGAAGCGTGTCGTAATTTTCATCTGCTCCGCCTTTGGCTTTTTCGATCGCACGGTCAATAATGGCTTTTGGTACATTGTACGTTTTCGCACGTTCTAGAACTAAGCGCAGTGCCTGGTTTGCTACTGGATCCGGTTCACCTTGCTTTGCCGCTACATAAATTTCACGCCCGAACTTTGCATAAATTCGACTTGTATTCGCATCCTTGGATGCTTTCTTTTCCTTAATGTTATTCCATTTACGACCCATTCTATCTCACTCTTTTCTACTAGTTATCTGTTCACACTTTCTCTCTACGTCTCTTCAATTATACCATATTTTACAGTTAACATTTGCTTTAGGGACTTGGATCAGCTAGAAATAATAGTAAACTAATAGAAAAAGGGAGTGATCATTTGAGTCAGAAAAGATTGCGAGATTACGGAGTAACAATTGGGGAAATGGAGCCTGGCGAAAAAAACGCCATTACCGATGTCGAGGGCGTAACGGTCGGCCATACTACTTTAAGTGATGGACAGGTTCAGACTGGCGTTACAGCCATCCTTCCACATCAAGGAAACCTTTTTCAGCAAAAATTAATTGCTTCGAGCTATGTTCTCAACGGGTTTGGTAAAACAATGGGCACCATCCAGCTTAATGAACTTGGTACGCTTGAAACACCCATTATTCTAACGAATACGTTAAGTATTGGAACGGCTGCAGATGCCGTGCTTGATTATATGCTAGATCAAAACCATGAAATTGGCGATACAACTGGAACGGTTAATCCGGTTATTGGCGAATGCAACGACATGTTTTTAAACGATATCCGAGGACGATACGTTCAAAAGCATCATGTTCATGAAGCGATCGCAAATGCTTCGACTACTTTTGAAGAAGGTTCCGTTGGGGCTGGAAGGGGTATGCTGTGCTACTCGTTAAAAGGCGGAATTGGAACGTCTTCTAGAAAAATAGAGCTTCAACACGGTAGCTATACCCTCGGCGTGCTTGTTGTAACAAACTTTGGTATCCTTCGTGATCTTCAAGTAAACGGAAAAAAAATAGGCAAAACGTTGAAAGAAGCATTGCTTCATTCCTGGGAAGAAAAAGACAAGGGATCCGTTATGGTGATTCTTGCTACTGATCTTCCCGTTTCAGAACGACAGCTTCATCGCATTATTAAACGCACGTCTACAGGGCTCTCTAGAACGGGCTCCATCATCACAACAGGTAGCGGTGAGATTATCGTTGGTTTTTCCACCGCTAAAAAAGTCGCCCATCAGTATGCACCGGAAACTCAAACACTAGAAACGATTCATGAGGAAGAAATCGATACTGCTTTTCGTGCAGTTGGTGAAGCGACAGAAGAAGCTATACTTAATTCTTTAGTAACGGCTACTCACGTGATTGGCCGTGATGGAAATGAAAGACCGACGTTAATGCATTTACTTCAGAAATTCAGTATGAAGCTTACATAAAAAACCCTCCTGTCATTATGACAGGAGGATTTTCATTTTATTTAGGATTACGCGTTACATACGGATAAATTGGATTTTTCAATTGAAACTCGTATGTGTTGCCATCAACGATGCCAACGACTTTATTGCTATCGTAAAGATCAAGCATAAAGTCTGCCATTTCCTTAGCTGTATGGAACTGCGGCACCGTCCCTTCATATTCGAAGTTATCTTCATCCCGTGCCCGGTTCGCAAATTCTGTTTCTGTTGCTGCAGGTGCCAATACTTTCGCCTGCATTTTTGCTCCCTGTTCTTGTAGCTCCTGAGCAAGTCCTTCTGTAAAGGCACTGACAAAGAATTTCGTCGCACAATACGTCACAGCATCAGCAACGATCGTGTACCCTCCGCCAGAGGAAACGTTAATCAACTGTGTTCCTTCCACATTGGCATAATCACGAACAAACAACGAAGAAAGAATCGTTAATGCTTCATTATTCAATCGAAGCATCGTTTCAATTTTCGGGAGCTTTTGTTCGCCGACTGGATCAAAATTACCGAAGCCAGCATTATTGATAAATGTTTCAATTTCAATATTTTCAAGACTTTCATAGAAAGCATAGACATTTTCGTTTAGTGATAAATCCGCTTCACGAATGATTACATCAAGTTCAGAATTAATCTTCTGTACTTCGCTTTTCAGCTCTTCCAATTTCTGAGTTCGACGCGCCGCAATCACAAGGTTTTTTCCGCGAGCCGCAAACGCGAGCGCTGCTTCATATCCAATACCTGAACTTGCTCCTGTAATAACAGTGTACTTCATGTTAATCCCTCCACTTATTCATTATGATACAATCTTATTGTAGACGTTTGAGTGCACTCTAAGTCAAACAATAACCAAAAAGTATGAGGTGATCGGATGTATTCAATCAGTGAAATAGCCGAAAAGGTAGATATAAGTGCCCATACTCTTCGCTATTACGAGAAAGAAGGGATTATTGATCCGATTCGTAACGATCAAGGCATTAGACAATTCGACGAACAGCATTTGAAGTGGTTGCAGTTCGTAAAGAAATTAAGAGAAACCCAAATGCCGGTCTCTCAAATCAAAGAATATACGCGGCTATTCCTTGAAGGAGAGCACACTGCGAATGCACGTCTTAGACTTCTCGAGGATCATCAGCAGTTTATTCGTGATCAGATTGAGACACTGCTCGCAACAGATGAAATGCTAACGAGGAAAATTTCAACATATAAAGAACTGATGGAGAAATCTTTGATGAAATAATGAAAAGTCCCATTCCTTAAAGGAATGGGACTTTTCGTTGCTTTAGCTACCTCTGCCACTACTCCAGATTCGCATCACTTGCTCCGCTGAAAAGGCCAGTTGAGACTTTGTAACGTCTGGGTTAAGCGCATGTTCTAATGAATGACACCCTTGCTGAATCGAAAGTACGCCCGATAATGTTTCATACAAGTTATCCACCGGTTCAACAACCTGCCCTGCTAATGCAAAGCATGAGACGTGGTGTTTTTTCGCAAGTTTTCCAACTCCTGACGGAACTTTCCCATAAGCGGTTTGATGATCGATTTGCCCTTCCCCAGTAAAAGCAATGTCAGCAACAGATAGCTTTTCTTCGACTTTTAACAATTCAAGCATCCACTCAATACCAGGTACATAAGTCGCCCCAAGAAAATAGAGTGCTCCTCCGATTCCTCCTGCCGCTCCTGCTCCTTTTTGAGAAGGAGGTAGAGAAAGAAGATCTGCTACTCTGTGGAGAGCATCATCATAACTCGGAATCTCTTCTTTCTTCATACCTTTTTGCGGTCCAAAAACAGCAGCAGCCCCTCTTTGACCTGCATAAGGGTTGTCCACATCCGTCACGATATAAAGATTAGCCTTAAGCTTAGTACTACTTTCATGGATAGAAGCAGTGTGAAGCAAAGGATTCTGGTGGAGAGGAAGTTCTTCACATGAATGATTGAAACATGTATATCCGAGGGCCTGTAGCATCCCGAGCCCTCCATCAGTGGTCCCCGTTCCTCCTAGGAAGACGTATATGTCTTTGGCGCCTTTTTCTTCAGCATCCTGGATTAGCTCACCAACACCATAGCTTGTTAAACGTGAAGGTTCTAAGTTGTCTGATGAAATCAAATGCAGCCCCACCGCTTCAGCCGATTCAATATAAGCAGCTTGCTTTGTTCGATAATAACGCGCGCTTCGTTTTTTTCCGTCTAGCTGATGGATCGACGCTGTTACAAAGTGTCCCGGCAATGTTTGGATCGCTTCCAATGACCCTTCTCCTCCGTCTGCTACCGGAATAACATCAACGACACTATCAGGGAACACTCGCTTAACACCTGACTTAACCGCCTCACCAGCATCCTTTGAGGATAAAGAACCTTTGAACGAGTCCATCGCAATCAAGACATTCATTTCTCCACCTCCTTTTGCTATTGAATTAAGAAGCTTCTCACCTGGCTTGGTGACAGTTCAACAGATGCTTCAATTGGAGAAACATTCGTTTTTACTTCATTTAAATTCACTTCATTCACTTTCTGAATAGCTTCATGCTCTAACTGTACCATTTCCTCACGAGCTGTTGGGTTATAATAGCGAATCAATAGCCCTTCATCCATCTCTGCTTTCTTCAATGTACTCATGACCAAATTCGTTTCTTTAAATGAGAATAGACTAAAGACAGATGGAACAAGGATATCTTCTTGATTTAATTTCATCGCATTATGAGGAATCTTGTTATATGAAATAAAAGGACTAACATATCTTTTCGCAAGCTGAGCTACTTTGCCCTCATCTCGATTGCCTTTTACATAAGCGAAGCCAAAATCAAATTGGTACTCGCCGAGCATTTGGGAATCCGGCGTCGGTAATTTAATTCCAGACGGACGTCCTGGACGTCTGACAAGCTCTTCCTTACCAAGAACACCGACGCTTCTAAAGAGTGTGAGCGCAATTGTATCAAAGCGCTCTCCAATAATTTCATATTCTCTTACACTCTTTGTCATCACAACCGCTGACTTTTCTTCATCCTCTAGGCCAACATAACTAAGGAAAGGATAAATCGCATCCGGCCGTTCATCCCAATCTTCCTTTCCCCAAACTTTCATCCCATCATCAATGACTTTTCGTTCAATCGTTCCAAACTGTTGATCTGCAAAGGAAAATGAGCTAGCAATCTGTGTTGGAAGTAAGACGCGAATTCGGTGATCCTTCACATTATTCATCACATTACAGGAAACCTCTATCACGTTACCTTTGTTTGGAATTGTAAGCTCAATGTGAAAATCAACCGTTGCAGAACGTTTACCATTCTGCTTCCTCGCTTCAAGTTCTGCTGGTAAAGTCCATTGATAAGTGATAGTTGCACGATGAGTCTGTTGGGTTGACTGTAAACTTATTTGAGCATCTTTTATTTCATCGACACTAAAGCGAGGTTTTTCACCTTCTAAAGGTGAGAAATCATATTCATCTCCATCATCTCCAACATTCTCAAGTCCAAGAACGCCTACATGGGTTTGACCTGTCTCTTTATCCGTTAGTGATAATGTACCGTTTTGTTCAAATTGAATAGAGTATGCAGCTGTTTCAACAGTATGATGGTTGTCACTTGGAAGAACGAGCTGATTTTCATTCGATTCGACCACATAATAAGTTTGATAGCCGATGCCAGAAAGTTTTGTTTTCACTTCAATTGTAAATTCCACAAATGGATCATAGTTTCCGTAATGCACGATTTGTCGGTCAATTAAACCGGGATCAATCATTTTTGTAGAAAGAATTTCGTATTCGAGTTCATTTCCGTAGTCGTCTATTAGTTTAAATGAACTAAACTTTGTAGTGACCGTTGTTGTTGTTACTTCTTCTCGCACCTGAGGAAGAAGATTAAAGAAAACAAGACGATCCTCTTTTCGCTCCGTATTAATATGATCTGTGATTTTACGTTTATAGAAATCGATTAAACGATCTGTCCGTTCTTCAGCATTCTGGAAACGCGCCATAATCTCCGCATGAACTTTATCAGAACAGCAACATCCGATACTATCATGTGCATGGTTTTTCATTATTTCTTTCCATATCGGCTCAATTAAACCGTGATGATATTCAAACCCTAATTTGTAAGCAAGTGAAGCCAGTGGCTCTAGATGATTGGTAAGTTTATTCTCAATTCGTGTATTGGCTGCTTTAATATCTGCCCTAGTTGAGTAAATACTGCGATGGACACGCTGGTACTTACCATGAAGAAACTCACCGTAAATTTCATCAAGCCCTTCATTCTTCTCGATTCTCTCGAGCAAGTCTTCATAACGGCTTAAGAAAAACTCTCTTTCAGGATAAAGCTTTTCTAATACGGAAATGACCTCATATATATTTTGCTGGATAGGCATCTGGTCATGTCCATTTGGAAGCAGAACGTCATCGCCAGTAGCACCTCGATCGAGCACCGTAAAGTATTTGTCCATTCTCTTCTGCAGTGCTTCCTCTTCTTCTGGTAGGTACTTTCCAATGGCGTACCCGAGCGGCATGAGTTGAACAAGAACTTTTGAGTCGCCAGGAGCCGACCAGTAGAATTCAGTTTTATCAGTTCCGTGATGTTCAGAAGTTCCTCTCCAGAAAATCGAATATTTAATGTCAAATCCGTTCAGAATTTGTGGCATTTGCGCAGACTGTCCAAAGGAATCAGGAAGATAGCCAATTTTCATTGGCTCACCAAATTCTGCACTGTCTTTCATACCGTAATAAAGATTTCGTACAATTGATTCTCCACCAACGACCATCTCATCTGTTTGCGTGTACCACGGTCCGATGATCAACTTACCCGCTTGAACAAGTTTCTTCACGCGTTCTCTTTGCTCCGGACGAATGTCAAAGAAATCCTCTAAAATCGCTGTTTGTCCATCTAATACATAGTAAGGATAATAAGGGTCGTTTTCTAATCTTGTTAGAATCTCTTCCATATTATTTACGAGTAAAATGCGTGATTCTTCTGTTGAAAAATACCATTCTCGATCCCAATGCATGTGAGGGACGATGTGGACGTTTTTTGTCATAGCTGCTCACCTCATTCAAAAATTATGCTGCTTGTTGCTTTAATGCTTTTTCATATCCATATTTTTTGATCTTTTGTTTTCTCGTTAAGATAAGAAGGATCGTTGAAATGGCTGCACCAATTACTGCGGCACCAAACCAAATGACTGCATTCATAACCCCTCCCGTTCCTCCTTGAAGGAGAGCAAGTGAGAAGATACCTGCGCCAGGTACGTTTAATCCTATATTGGCTACTGAAATAATCGCTCCGGTAACTGCTGATCCCGCTACAAGTGAAGGAATAACGCGTAATGGGTCATTAATCATAAACGGAATGGCTCCTTCCGTAATTCCAGCTAAACCAAGAATCCACGTCTGTTTCCCAACAGCTTTTTCACTTTGACTAAACGATTTATTTGCAATGATGGTAGCTGCTGTAACGGAGAAAGCGGATACCATTTTTACTGAAGCGAAAGTGGCATAAGGAATAAAGTTACCGCTCGCCATGGCTCCAATACAGAATGTGTATGCTGCTTTATTGACTGGACCGCCTAAATCAAAGGATACAAAGCCTCCAATTAATGCTCCTAGAATAATCGCATTCGTTCCTGTCATGCCATCAAGCCAGTTAAGTAGCGTTTCATTTAGCCAAGTAACAGGCTCTCCTACGACAAATAACATAATTAAAATGGTGATAAGAGAACCGAGCACCGGATACACCCAAAAACTTACAAAACCTGCAAAAGTACCACTAGGCTTAATTTTTTGCTTCATGTATTTCAGTAGATAACCAGCAAGGAAACCACCAAGCATCCCACCAAGAAATCCACTACCAATCATATTGGCTGCAACACCAGCTGCAAATCCAGGTCCGAGACCAGGTTTATCCGCAATGGAGTATGCCATGTATGCAGCAAGAATTGGAACCATTAGTGTGCTTAATAACAATCCGCCTAACGTTTTAACTTGGAATAACCATGATCCCTCGGTTGCTAGTAAATCCTCTAATCCAAATCCTTGCGCAATAAGCGTAGCAAAAGCCGAGATCATTCCACCTGCAACAATGATTGGAATAATGTACGAGATTCCTGTAAGGATCGAATCTTTTATTTCTGTTTTAAAAGGCTTGCGGTCTTCATCTTCACTCATATCGTCTAGGTGGTCCGTGTTTGAAGTGGTAGATTGTTTCTTTTGCAGTACTTTTTCAATTAAACCTTTACCATCTTTCATCGGTGATGCAACATTTGTTTTTACCATTGGCAAATGTTTGAAGCGCTCTTGATCCTTCACGGCTACGTCATTCGCGAAAATAACGCCAACTGCTTCACTTAAGTCTTTCTTTGAATGACGACCTTCAATACCATTGGCACCTTGTTTCTCTACTTTCATTCTTACATTCATTTCTTTTGCAGCCTTCATTAAAGCCTCTGCTGCCATATAAGTATGGGCAATTCCTGCTGGACAGGCTGTAACACCTAACACAAGCGGTCGAGTCTCCGCACTTTGGTCTTCTTCCTCTGCCTGTTTATCTTCAGCGTCTCCAAGAGCCTCATATAAATCATTTGCTGTTTTCATTTTGACTAATTGGTCTTTATAAGTTGAATCAGATAGGCGTGTGACTAATTCTGCTAAAAGAGAGACATGCGTTGATCCTGCTTCCGCTTCAGGGATAGCCAGTAGGAAAACCAAATCAACCTGATTTGTCGGATCCACACTTTCCCAATCTTCTATTGGCTTTTTTACCGTTGCTACAGCGAAGGCTGCCTCTTTCACACCATTTGATTTACCGTGCGGAATTGCAAGTCCACCTTCAAAACCTGTAGGTGAAAGCTTTTCTCGATCTAACACTGCGTTGAAGTATTGATCTTTATCTGATAGTTTACCTGCTACTTCTAGCGCTTCTGTTAATGATTCAATCGCTTCACGTTTTGTAGCGTAATGTTGATTAATTTTAATTAAATCGAGAGAAGTGACATTTTGTAGATTCATTTTTTTACCTCCCCATCAAGTAATCGCTTACAGATTCATCATAAATGTTTCATAGGATCGGATCGCCATTTTGTTAGCGCATTCACAAAAATAATAAAAAATAGATAAGCCCTGTGTATTTATACACAGAGCTTACGATAGGATTCAACTAATAACCGTGCAACCATGGCCATTGGCACAAAGTTTGTTGTGTTGTAACCTTTTGTTTCTTCTTTTGGTGCATAACAATATAACATCATATCTGCTAGCTCACTTAAGTGACTTTTTCCAATATGGCTCATTCCGATGATTTTAGCTCCTTGATTTTTTGCATACTTTCCAAGATCAAGGGTTTGCCGTGTTTCCCCAGATTGACTGAGCAGAATGACAACATCTTTCTTAGTGAAATGCTGCAAAGCTGCCATATTTTCATGACGATGTTCAGAGAAAGTAACATCTTTATGAAAAGGCTTAATGTTCATCACAATTAATTCACTTATATACGAATGTGCTCCCGCACCAAACACTAGTAGACGTTGAGATTGATGAATCCACTCACCTGCTAATTGAATCAACCTTTGATCCGTTAATTCCATCGTTTGTTCCATTTCATATTGAAAAGATGAGCTTTTTGTTTCTTTCGTTACCATTTCATCTTTCAATCTAAGTTTCAATTGCGTAAACCCTTCGTAGTCCAACTTCTTCATTAGCCTCATAATGGAATTTGGTACTGTATGAGTTTGCTGTGCCAGGTGTTGTACTGACATGTTGACAACATCCGCTTTATTTTGAAGAATGTATTGAATGATTTGATCTTCGAGATCCGTTAACTGAAACTCAAATTTACGATATCGATCTTCTAAAGATAGCATGCTATACCAGTCCTTCGATTAGATTCATAGCTATATTCTACCATCGTTTTGTTTTCTGTTCTAAATCCATATTTTTTTCATATTGGCGATTCTGCAAATGAAAAAAGAGATGCCCCCGCTACCATGTTCGGGGCATCTCTATTCTTGATGTCTTATGATTTGATCATTCCTGCTACCCATTGATCTCTATGAATCACTTCAACTGTGGGGCTCTCATTCTCATGACCTCGAATCACGTTCTCCAACAAAGTAGACGAATACCGAACCTGTCCTTTTCCAAGTTTTCCATTTTCTCCGTGTACCTCTACAACATCCCCAACATCAAAAGAACCAACCACTTGCTTGATTCCGCCATAAAGCAAGCTCTTCCCTTTTAGAACAATCGCATTTTCAGCTCCTTCATCAATATAAAGGTGACCTGATACGTGAGAGTGCATTGCAATCCATTGTTTTTTAATTGGAAAAGAGGTTGCTTTCTCTCGACTGATATAGGTTCCGTCTCCTACACCAGAGAGAATTCGAAGTAACTTTTCGCTCCCTGTTTCATGACCAATAAAAACGCGAACGCTCAGGTTTAAAGCAGTCTTCGCTGCGATTAGCTTAGACTTCATGCCCCCTGTTCCAGCGCTTGATCCAGCGCCGCCGGCTTGAGCAATCATTGAATCATCAATCTCTGTCAGAGAGTGATATTTGACTGCAGCAGGATTCGTTGCCGGATTCGAATCGTAGATGCCGTTCACATCGGTTAAAATGATGAGCTCATCTGCATGAACCAGCCCGCTTACAAGGGCTGAGAGCATATCGTTGTCACCAAACTTTAACTCTTCCGTTGAGACCGTATCATTTTCATTAATAATCGGCATCACGCCTCTTGCCAGCAATTCAGACAGCGTATCAAACGCATTTTTGTATCGTACTTGATTCGAGAAATCAGGGCGTGTTAATAAAATTTGAGCAACTGAAATGTTCCGCTGATTGAATTCCTCGATATAAGATTTAATGAGTAAACTTTGTCCAAGAGCGGCTGCAGCCTGCTTTCCTTTTAACGTAACCGGTCTTGCAGGATAACCTAGTTCTTTAAACCCCGCAGCCACTGCACCTGACGAAACAAGTAGCACTTCATGACCTTCCTGTCGAAGTAATGCAAGCGCATTGACATGATCAACGAGCTTATCGAGATCAATTTCTCCCTTACCGTTTGTTAATGAGCTACTTCCAATCTTAACAACAATTCGCTTCTTTCCCATGTTACATCTCCTTATCTAAACACGATCTCAACATTGATGAAATTTCTAAAATTTTAACACAAAAAGCGAAAGTTGTATTGCTTTATGCTACTAAAACCATAATATGTATCGCTATCTACTGTTAACAAGGAAACAAAACTGCCAAATAAAAAAAGGCGCATCGCAGAAATCTGAACAACGCGCCCTTTATAGAAAATGCTCAACAGTGAGAGGGTTCAATCGTAGGTGTGCCTATAAGTGTCCAGGTGTGTGTACGATACTCAGGTGCAAAATACTGCTCAACAGATGCCTTTTCTCCCAGACGCTTTTGATCTTCATAGGCAATCCATTCCTCTAACTTATCAGGGACAGCAGCCCCCATCTCGATAGCCATATTGTCTCATACATTGATAGACACACGCCTGGTACATCTGATCATTTTGACCATAATTTTGATAGCAGTTATTCAAACACTGTTGATAAAGGTTGTGTTGGGTTGGCGGCAGTCCACCAGGTCCAAGCCAAGGCTGTTGTTGAGGATAAGGCTGGGGGTACGGCTGTACCCATCCTCCTCCATTGTAGCCTGGAGGAAGTCCGCCTGGACCTACCCATTGTTGTGGAAAATTCCATCCACCTGGAATCATAGAGCCACCGCCATAAATAATTCGTTGATGATCGTTTGGCAACATCAATCTCCCTTTCTTCATGAATCACTCGCTTCTCTATTAAATTAGTAAGGGGACAGCTTAACCGTGCTTGGATTAAAATAAAAAGGAAGGAATCCCTCGATTCCTTCCTTTTGCGCTCTATTTATAAATCATCAAACCCATTATCATCAGACACTTTCGTATATTGACGTGACTTCTGTTCAAAGAAATCACTTTTACCAGCGTTCACATCGGCATACGCTTTAATCCATCTCATTGGATTCTCCCGATGCCCTTCAAAAGGACGTTCGACGCCAAGTTGATTTACGCGCGTATTGGCCATGAATTTAATATAGTCACTTAGCTCACTCATCGTAATACCAGGAAAACGATCACCAATGATATATTCCCCCCATTTAATCTCAAGCTCAGCCGCTTCACAAAATGTGTTCGTTATGAAATCATGGTTCTCTTTCGTATTAAGCTCCGGATGCTCCTTAAACAACTCCTTCACAATGTTCACGAATAACGTGACGTGAAGCTGTTCATCACGATTAATATAATTAATCATCGTTGAAGTTGACACCATCTTTTGATTGCGAGCAAGGTTATAAAAGAAAGCAAAGCCAGCATAGAAGAAGAGTCCTTCAAGAATAATGTCATACACGATTGATTCAAAAAACGTTTGAGGTGAGGGATTCTGAACAAATGCCTCGTACCCTGATGCAATAAAGTGATTTCGTTCTAAAAGCACCTCATCATGCTTCCAGTATTCAAAAATCCGATCCTGTTCTTGTTTATTCACAATGGACGAAAGCACATAACTATAAGACTGATTGTGTACAACTTCCTGAAAGGAAAGCACCTGCATGAGCGCAGATAGACTTGAATCCGTTAAATAATCCGCCACTTTACTCGAATAGTCGGTTTGAATCGAATCTAGAAATGCGAGAAGTCCAATGATTTTCTTAAACGTATCCTGCTCATCTTTGTTTAATGATTCCCATTGCTTTACGTCATTTGACATATTGATTTCAAACGGTGTCCAAAAGTTACCTAGCATATTTTTATACATCGGATAGGCCCAGCTAAAGCGGACATCATCCCAGTTTAGTACGTTTGAGCTTTCACCGTTAATAATGCCCGTCGAGCTATTCGGTGCCGAAACGTCATAGAGTTTTCTTTTCTGTATTGTCGCCATTTCGAGATCCTCCTTTAGCTTGCGCAGCTTTCACAGTCATCGATCTCGACTGAAGTACTTCTTGTGTAATACGTTGTCTTCAATCCTTTTTTCCACGCAGTTAGATGAATGTTGAGTAAGTCCTTCGCTTTCACCGTGCTCTGCACATATATATTAAATGAAATTGACTGATCGACGTGGCGCTGTCTGGCCGCATTCTGTTCAATACTCCACAGCTGATCAATGTGATAGGCCGATTTGTAATACCAGGTTGTTTCAGGGGAAAGGTCAGGTGCCGTTACGGGAATTTTATAATTCTTCTTTTCCTCTGAGTATTCTTTTTGGAAAATCGGATCAATTGAAGCGGTTGATCCAGCTATTAAGCTCGTTGAACTGTTTGGCGCAACAGCTAGTAAATAAGCATTTCTGATACCATATGAATGTACCTTTTCTTTCAGCGCGCTCCATTTTTCATTCATATAACCGCGCTGTGTAAAGTACTCCCCATTTTGCCAATCAGAGCCTTCAAAAAGAGAATAACTCCCTTTTTCAACAGCAAGTTCATGGCTCGCCTGTATGGTTAGGTAGTTAATTGTTTCATAGAGTTCATCTGCATAGTTTGCTGCTTCATGACTTTCCCAAACGATTCCCTTTTTAGCCAGTAAGTGATGCCAACCAAACGTTCCAAGACCGATACTTCGGTATTTCTCATTTGTTAACTGCGCTTGAGGGACTTCAATCGTATTAATATCAATGACGTTATCAAGCATTCTTACTTGAATCGGGATTAATCGCTCTAGGGCATTGGCTGTAACCGCACGTCCAAGATTGATGCTTGATAGATTACAAACGACGTAATCGCCAGGCGTTTTCGTAATGATAATTTTACCGTCTTTCGTAATTTCCTCTTCAACGGTCGTCGCACTCATATTTTGCATAATCTCGGTACAAAGGTTTGAAGCATAGATCATGCCAGCATGCTTATTTGGATTTGCGCGATTAACCGTGTCACGATAGAACATGTACGGCGTGCCTGTTTCCAATTGGGATTTCATGACACGCTTCATAATCTCAATCGCTGGGACGGTTTTTCTTGATAGTTCAGGATGATTTACGCACAACGCATATTTCATGCGAAATTCTCCTGCTCCTTTTTCCTTGTCATAAGCATCTTCAAGAGAGAATCCCATCACCTGGCGTACTTCATGAGGATCAAATAAATGCCAGTCTGCTCGATCTTCTACCGCTTCCATAAAAACGTCTGGAATGCACAAACCAGTAAAAAGATCATGCGTCCTCATGCGTTCGTCACCGTTATTAAGCTTGGCATCAAGAAATTCAAAAACGTCTTTGTGCCAGACATCGAGGTAAACTGCGACAGCACCCTGGCGCTGACCTAATTGATCCACGCTAACCGCCGTATTGTTTAGTTGCTTCATCCATGGTAAAACACCTGATGAATTCCCTTTAAACCCTTTGATGTCGCTACCACGCGAACGGATTTTCCCAAGGTATGCGCCAATTCCACCACCATTTTTCGATACGGTTGCGACGTCCGTATTGCTGTCATAAATACCGCGGAGACTGTCATCTACTGTATCAATAAAGCACGAGCTAAGCTGTCCATAACTTTTACCGGCATTTGAAAGGGTTGGCGTCGCTACGGTCATATAGAGATTGGATAGCGCCCAGTAGGCTTCTTCAATCAGTTCCATTCGCTTACCTTTTGATTCATTCATCATCAGCGTCATCGCGATGACAAGAAAGCGTTCTTGTGGCAATTCATACACATTCTTCTCATGATCGGTAGCAAGATAACGATCCGCAAGTGTGCGGAGGCCAATGTATGTAAAGAGACGATCACATGTTGGATCAATTAATTTTGCGACCTGTTCGACTTCCTTTTTCGAATAAGATTGAAGAAGGGCTTTGTTATAAATGCCTTCCTGCGTCAGTAGTTGAAGAAGACGGTAAAAGCTTCCTTTTCCATATACTTCTTTCTCATTTCTGTTTTGAAGAGAAGTCCGATAAAGCGTACGAAGATGAAAAGCCGCTGCAACATATGTCCAGTCAGGCTCTTCTGCAGTGATTCGTTCTAAAGCATTTAAGATAAGGAGATTCTCGATCTCATCTTGGGAAGTATTTTCTACGAGGCCCTCTATTGTTTTCGTAAGGAAGCTTTCACTTGTCTGCAAAGAATAGTCATTCAGAATAACGTTTACTTCCTCTATCATTGTAGTTAACGTTGTATCGACAACTGTGCTCATTAACCTCTCTCCTTTTTATTCCATTATAAAAGGCTCACTCTTAGCAGAGTGAGCCTGGAGAAAACGACAAGTTAGACGTGCACATACGTACACATTTCGAATGCCATCTCTCACCCTCAATCCCCGAAGAATAGAAACGTTTTTGAGTACACGGCAGGTCTACTGGCTTGTGCTTCGTCCTTGGCAAACCTTCCCGGAAATGACTCCAGTGGATTTTTGCCTCGTCCACACGACAGTTGCGGGGACAGCTCCGGATTCAGACCGGATTCCCTTTTAAGTCGTTTTACGACACCGCATACTCAACTATTTAATTATTTAGGATTTACTCCATATATAGTGTACTAAACATTTTCAAACCACTAAATATTGATAACACTATCTTACATGACCGATCGTTTTTGCACAAGCTCTATTGTTACATTGACGAGAATTTATTTCAACTTTTAAGACAAACACCTATCACAATCACTTCGTTTAAGCATATATTGTTAACACCTAAAAAAGTTTCCTTAAGGAAAGAAAGGTGAGTGTGATGAAGAAAACGATATGCCTTAAGAAGCTAGCTGCCTACACACAGCTTTGTCAAAAATTTGGTCTTCTAAGCGAAAAAGAAAGCAAAGAAATTCTGCAGAAATTAAGTGAACATAAACCCTACTAACTTATCTTGTTGGTAAAGGAAGTGTGATGACTACCCTTCCTCCCTTTTTATGATTAATGGCATAAATGTTGCCATGATGCTTTTCTACAATTGTTTTTGTGATGGCTAAACCGATCCCGGAGCCAGATTGATCTCCAGTATAAAACCGATCAAAGACACGATCGGGATTCTCTCCAAACCCATTCCCATCATCTTGAATCTCAATCGTCATTTGGTTTTCCGCACTCTGTATTCGAATTTCGATAAGGGATGAGGCAAATCGAAGGGCATTGCCGAGAATATTCAAGAAGGCTTGTTTTATCTTATCTGCATCCACCTTCACTTGAATTTCAAAATCGTCTTCATACTCGAGCGTTAATTGATTTTGATAGGCTAGTGGTTTTATAACTGTCAGCGCTTCTTGAAGGATGCGGTTTATATCAACTATTTCATAGGTAAAAGACTCTTCTACCGTTTCTAACCTCGTTAAATAAGAAATATCTTGCACAATCTTCTTGAGTCGTTGCGTTTCATTCACAATGACTTGGAGACTATGCTCCACTTCGTCTCCGACAATCACTTCGTCTAGAATTCCTTCCGCATTCCCTTGAATCGCCATCAATGGGGTTTTGAGTTCATGAGAGGCATTTTGAAGAAATTCTTTTTGATCGAAATCATTTTTTCGTAGCTGATCCGTTAGTTCTTCGAATGTTTGTGCTAGATCATTAATTTCATCTTTTGATTTAAGTTTCAGTGGGGAGTGTGGCTTTCGCATACTAAATCGTTTCATGTGATCTGCCAATAGTCGAATCGGTCCCGTTATGCCTCTTTGCATCCAGGCAGCTAAGAGTACTGCAACTGCCGCAGAAACGAAGAGACTGACAGCCTGTGCCTGCTCGATAATTCGATTAAAACCTTCCAAACTCTCTACCTTT
Source organism: Guptibacillus hwajinpoensis (assembly GCF_020524165.1). Classification (GTDB taxonomy): domain Bacteria; phylum Bacillota; class Bacilli; order Bacillales; family Guptibacillaceae; genus Guptibacillus; species Guptibacillus hwajinpoensis_D. Next base: position 183,962 of record NZ_JAIVKU010000003.1, on the reverse strand, counting down.
GTAAAAAGGACAAGTCGGCCAATTTGCTTACGTGAGGCATTGATTGGCACTTGCTCTGTGACAAATAGCTTTCCTTTATTTTCTTCATAATCGAGCTGAACCTCTTCATCGACATTTGAATAAATAGCCGTGTCATTCTCGTTGTAGATAATGAACTGAGATGAAATGAGATTACCCGCCATTTCAATTCTTCTGTGATCCAGTAAACCATTCGGAGGCTGATTGCCTTTCCAATTTCGATCTTCAAGCATATGACTAATTTGAAGCCCTTCTTTTTGGAGCTGATCTCTTGTTTCACGAATAAGATATTCTTGAAACAAATAGCGAAAAGAAATCGTCGTAATGAGAAGAATGACAGCAATTAAAGCAACGTAGCTAAGAAATAATTTTGTCCCGATTTTAACCTTCCTCATCGATTTTATATCCATACCCCCAGACCGTAACGATTTTCATATCTGCACCAGTCATCTTTTTACGTAAACGTTTCACAAGATCATCAATCAGCCTTCCATCTCCTGCATAGTGATAACCCCAGATTGTTTCGATTAACTTTTCTCTTGTAAATGGCTGTCCAGGGTTTTGAATAAGAAATGAAAGGACGTCGTATTCTTTCGGTGTTAATACAAGTTCCTGATCTTCTATAAATACTTGGCGCTTTTTCTTATTCAACTGCATATTATTTACATTGATTTCATAAGAAGTCGCTCCATGTTCTAATCGATTCATTCGTTTAAATAGGTTCTTAATCCGCACAACAAGTTCACGTGGGCTAAATGGTTTTGTTAAATAATCATCCGCACCAAGTTCAAGTCCCAGAATCCGATCTAGCTCTTCATCCCTTGCCGAGACGACGATGACCGGTATAAAAGAATGCTTTCTTAATCTTCGAAGCAGTTCAAGACCATCGACATTGGGCATCATAATATCCAAGACCAATAAGTCCGGTTCAGTCGTTTCAAGAGCACACAACACTTCAGCACCATCCTGAAAGGTTGAAACCATAAATCCTTCTTTCTTTAGATACTTTTCTAAAATATCACGAATGTTTTGTTCATCATCGATCACAAAAACGTGTGGCATTTCTTCCCCCCATTCTTAGCCCACCCATACTTTCTTCATATTCTATCCTACGCATCTCACACAGTAAATCCGTCTATGTAGTGGCGACGCAAATAAAAGAGATAGGGAAGTTCCCTATCTCTCTTGATAACTAGCTAAGCTTTTCAATTAGCTGATCGAGTACTTCATTTTTTTGGTTAACTAGTTCGTTAGCCTGATCTCTGTTCGCTTCCATTTCCTTATGAGCCTCTTCATTGGCGGCTTTTTCTTCTTCCGTTAACTCAGGGCGCTCCTCACTATCTTTCCATTCTTGCATTTTCGCTTCTTTTTCTTCATGCGCAGCTTCGGCCTTTTCTTTTAGAGCATCCAATTGAGAATTTAGATCAGCAAGCTCTTTTTGAAGCTCATCCACACCATCTACACTTGAAGCATCCTGATCAAGCAAGAGATCAATGAGTTGATCTTTCTTTTCAGCAGTTGCCATACGAAGCTCACGATCTTCAGAATGGTCTTCGAAGTGCCCTCTTTTTCCATGATGACCTCCTGAACCTGCCAGTTCCTGATTTTGCCCGACTACTGATTCGTCTATTTCAGTTTCGCCATCCGATGCATAGACATTTGCCCCAGCAATTCCTCCCGCAAGCATAACCGATGCGACTCCAATCATCCATTTGTTCATTTTCATCATTCTCCCTTCATAGGTATGTTCTTACAAGTCCTATTATGGACAACAACCTACGAAGAAATTTGTAAGAATGATGTGAAAACGATGTGAGTTTCCGCTATCGCTTTGTTAATTGCTGAATGACTTTTTCATCTAAGCTTCGTACATGTAAATCCCGCTGTGGAAATGGAATTTCAACATTGTTTTCTGCAAGGATCCGATTGATGCGGAAGTTTAAATTGCTTTTTGTTTCTACAGCTGCCTTGGGAGATGAAATCCAAATAAACAGTTGAAAATCTAATGATGAATCACCAAATCCCAGGAAATTCACAAAAGGCGGCGGTGTTTCAAGAACATACATCGAGTTTTCCTTTTCTTCATCAGCTACTTGTAAAAGAAGTGATCGAACAAGCTCGACATCCGATCCGTAGGCCACGCCAATCGGTAAGACCAATCGCAATCGTGAATCGCCATAGGAATGATTGACGACCTGCTCTTCAATAAAGTAGGAATTCGGCATAATAATTCGTTCGTTATCTAACGTGCGGATGATGGTTGCTCGCATATTGATTTTTTCAATGTCACCAATAATGTCGTTAATAATGACACGATCACCTACTTTAATCGGCCTTTCAAATAAAATGATTAACCCAGAAATAAAGTTATTTGCGATGTTCTGCATCCCAAAACCAATTCCTACACCTAGAACACCTGCAAAAACGGTTAACGCACTAAGATCAATCCCTACTGTCGTTAGACTAATAACGACCGCTACTACCATTAACGTATAGTGAAAAATTCGGTTAAACGTGAATTGTAATCCAGTATCCAAACTGTACCGATCATAAACGGGAGGCATGAGAAAGGACGTTGCGATCTTTGAAATTCGATTCGCAAGCGTAATAATGAATAGAGCAATTAAAATCAGAAAGAGAGAAATTTCTACCTTTCCAATGGCAAATAAAGGGCTAAACATCCAGCTGTTATCAGAGAAGTAAAGTAAGACAAACAGCAGAATGGCGTAACCTGTTGTCCAATTGATAAATGAAAGAAAAGCCGGACGGATTCCATTTGGGTAGTTCTCTTCGTTTTCTCTTTTTGTAAGCCATAATTTGATTAAAAATCGAATAAGAAAAAGACCAAGTATGACTGAGGTGGTTATGACTAAATCGACAACATTCGCATTTTCAAAGATTGAAAGCACAAAAGGCAACTCCTTTTTTGAGTCAGTTATCTTTTATCATATCACGGAAACTGTAACCTAAGCAGTCCTCATCTCGTCTATCGTGTAAATAACTATAGTGGGGGCTAAGCTATGAAAAGATGGCTTCTTCTGATCTTTACTTCTATCCTTATACTAGTTGGATGCAATTCAAATGAAGGAAGAAACTCCTTAGAAAGTAGTGATCGCAATACGTCTACTGTTCATACCGAGCAGAATAAAGATAGTGATTCATCAGGAGGAAACAGTTCATCTGCTGAGGTGCAACCTGAAGTGCCTGCATTGCAACAGGAACGTAAAGTCATTTTTAACGCAGATCTCTTCTTAACGGTAGAAAGTGTTGCGAAAAAAACGGAAAAAATAAAAGAATTAACTAGCACGTACGGCGGATACGTCGTTGAAGAAAGGTTAACTTCAGAAAACAATGCTCTTTTTGGATCGATAGCGGTTCGGATACCGCAACCTCAATTCAACGGATATCTCCATGAAATTGAAACACTTGGAGAAGGTACGCCCCAAAAATCGATCATCGGAACAGACATGACGGAAAACTACGTTGACCTTACATCTAGACTACAAGCAAAGGAAGCGGTTCAGCAAAGACTTGAAGCGTTCTTAATCGAAGCTACGAACACAGATGACCTGTTAGCCATATCCAATGAGCTTTCCCGAGTCCAGGAAGAAATTGAGCAGTTGAAAGGACAAATTAATTATCTCGACAATCAAAGTGATTTTTCTACTGTGACGATTTCAATGGAGCAGCAAAAGCTAGTTTCTGGCATTGGTGATGAGGATTTTCATCTAGTACTCGAATCTAAAAAGCTCTTTATGAGGACACTAAATGGATTACTAGCTTTCTTCTCCAGAACCATTGTTGTCCTAATTGGTCTATCACCCATTCTTGCCCCCTTACTTGTCATGAGTTTATTCATTCTGAATCGGTTTCGAAAAAAAGCCAAACAAAAAGCCGGCCAATGACCGGCTTTTTTCTATGCAGCGACATCTCGTTTTGTGAACAGGAGCCATGATAAGAATAAGAAAACAATAAAGTAGACGAGCAAGGTGATTAAAGAGAAGCCGAGCGTCATACTTTCGATAAGCGGCGATCCATCAAAATATACACTCAAATCCGTATTGGCAAATAGGATGTATTTCACCCAATCGTATTGACTTAAAATAAACGTAAGCTGACTTCCTGTAAACATTAAGAAAATCGCCAGTCCAATCGCGAGGGATGAACTTCTGAAAATACTAGATAGCATAAACGCAAACGTCACCATCATAAGTAAATTCACACTGGCAAGCGCATATTCAACGATATAATGAACGGCCATACTCGTTTCGGACACTTCACCACCGGAATAGGTGAGATACGGTTGAGCCACGGCATTAAAACCAAGGAATAACCCACCGATGATAAAAGAGGAAATGTATAAGATGACAAGAGAGAATAGTGCAAATAATAGGGTTGCAATAAATTTAGAGGCTAAAATTTTCGTCCGTGAAGCCGGTCGTATTAACAGGAGCTTAATGGTTCCCCACGAATATTCACTCGCAATCACGCCAGCCCCGATAATGATCGTAAAGATGGAAATTAAGCTCACAACGCCAGTTGAACTATCCATAAAGCTCCAAATCGAATCACTTTCTAAAGGAGGAATATCATTATCCAAACGATATTCGTTAACTGCAATCGAACGTTCCTGACTATCTTTGAAGGTTTTGGGCATTCCCTCTGAATTTTTTAGCGTTTCTTCTGACTGTTGAATTGCACTTTCAGCATCCGTGCGCCAGTTTGTGGTCTCATCACTTGCATTCATATTGGTGAAGATCGCTGCTACAAGAACGGCGGCCACCACCAGCCCCATCATCACCCACGTTCCAATGCGTCTATAAATTTTCATGTTTTCATTTTGAACTAAATGGAATATGCTAGACAACTTGCTCACCTCCAGTTACTTCAAGAAACACATCTTCTAATGTTTTCACAGAGGACTGAATACCGTAAACGCGGATACCTTTTTCTACAAGAACAGCGGTTACCTCTGGAATAAGCTCATGCTCGATTTTGAGCGTTACTTTACGGTCCGACTGTTCGATGTCACAATCAGGGAAATTTGCTTTAACAGCGTGAACCGCGTGTTCCAATGGATCGACTTCAAATGAAACCATCACGGCCTGATCATTCTTAACAAATTCATTCACCCGCTGAACATCGACCATTTTACCAGACTGAATAATGCCAATTCGATCACACATGAGTTCAATTTCAGATAATAAATGACTGGAAACAACAATCGCAACGTTTTCTTCTCTTGCAAGCGTTCGTAAATATTGTCTAATTTCTCGAATGCCAGCGGGATCAAGGCCATTTGTCGGTTCGTCTAGAATGAGTAGCTTAGGTCGGTGTAACAGTGCCTGCGCAAGTCCAAGACGTTGTCTCATTCCCAGAGAATATCCTTTCACTTTTTCATGAATGCGTCCTTTTAGCCCTACGAGTTGAATCACTTCTTGAATTCGTTCTTTAGAAACGCCATTCACCATACGAGCATAATGCACGAGGTTTTGGTAGCCAGTTAGAAATTTGTACATTTCAGGATTTTCAACAATGGCTCCTACTTTTACAATCGCATTTTCATAATCTGTTTTAATACTACTTCCATCAATGAGAACTTCGCCTTCCGTCATTCTCATGAGCCCGACCATCATCCGAATCGTTGTCGTTTTCCCAGCTCCGTTCGGTCCTAGAAACCCAAATACTTCACCCGGATAAACATCGAACGAAAGCTGATCAATGATGGTTTTCTTTCCAATTACTTTTGTTAAGTCTCGAATCTGAACAATTGGTTTTACAGCCATGTTACGCCTCCTCTTGATACAACTTCTTTAACCACTCCACTATTCTCATACGATCTCGCTCACGAATTGTTTCAACATCTTCAAGCGCGAGAACCTTTCCATTCCGAATCGCAATAACGGTTTCGAGTAGCGGTTCGATTTCCGTTACTTCATGTGTCGTAATGATTACCGTTTGCTTTTCTAGATCAATATAGGAAAGCAGTCCTTTCACAATCGAATCTCGTACCATCGGATCAAGACCTGATAATGGTTCATCCATCAAAATAATTGGTACCTCTCTTGCCAATGTTAGGGCGATCTTCAACCTTCCTCGATTTCCTTTTGATAAATGCTTTACCTTTTGATTAACGTCTATATCCATAAAATCAATTATGTCGTGCGCTTTTTCGATATCGAAATCCTGAAACTGCGTCGCAAAGAAATGGATTGTCTCTTTCACTGAGAAGAAAGAATAATAAGCATCTAACTCAGAAAGAAAAGCCACTTTGTTGGCTGTTCGCCTAGAAACCGACTCCTGATCAATCATCACTTTTCCTTCTGATGGTGAAACAAGGCCAGCGATCATTTTCATGAACGTGGATTTTCCGCTCCCATTTGATCCTACAAGACCAATGATTTTTCCTTCTGGAATGGATACGTTCACGTCACTGAGTGCTTGTTTTGTAAGATACCGTTTCGATACGTTCTCAAATGTAATCATGATTGATTCCCCTTTTCGTTCGTAACGTAAGTTCGAATACCTTCAATCATATCTTCTGATGAAAACCCCATCTGCTTCATTTCTTCAATGAAATTCTGGATGTGGTTAATCTTGAGCTGTTCTCGAAGTTCGACCAGTTTTTCTTTTTGTTCGGTTACAAACGTTCCTTGCCCTCGCTTTGTCTCCACGATTTCCATCCTCTCCAGTTCATTGTACGTTCGCGATACTGTATTTGGATTGACGCCTGATTGAATGGCCATTTCCCTTACTGAAGGGAGTTTTTCACCTGTTTTCCGTTCCCCTTTAATAATTTCCCAGCTAATGCGATCCACTAGCTGCAGGTAAATCGGCTTAGAGGGATTAAATTCTTCTCCCATCCGTTACACCTCCACTTTTCGATCAAGTAACCAGCATGTTAGTAAGAAAATGAGGACTATTGTGATTAAGTCGAACACCACGTTTCCAATCGGAAACGGAAAGGTTGAAACGGTTAAATCAAATTCCTGCTGACTAACTTCCGCATTCAACGGTGAGGGCAATTGGACATATCCCCAGTCAATTAACACTTCGGAAATTCTTGTTCCATCAAACCATGAACCTAACCAACTTATAAAACCGATGAGGATGAGGACAAGAAGAACTGCCCATCTTCCGATATACGTTTTCAATACTTGATAAAGCGTCCAATAGAAAGTCAGCCATGTTCCCATGTAAAAGGATCCAGTTACAATAACGGTTAAAAAATAGAATCCAAACAGCCATACATTTTCGATTGGAAGCTCAAGAACACTCGTCTCCAGGTTGTATGCTAGTAAGGCTAAACCACTTACAAGTCCAATCGAAATGAGAAGGGCTAGTAACCCATTCATTATTTTTGCTCCAAGTAAACGTGCTCCTGATTGCGGATTATGGAGCCATAGATTCAAGTTTCTTCCTTCCGTGTTCAGACTAATTAATAAGTAGAGAGGTAGAAAGAAAACGTGCAACGCTGTTAGTAAGCCTCCAATAATAGCCGTCAAATATGGAACTTCCCATCTTGCTGATCCCAGAAAGAAACCGATCATCACAAGTAAATCAAATGTGACAACGCCCAGCAGTAAGGTTCTTGTTACACGAAATTCTTTTCGTAACAGCCCACTCCAATTCATCATTTTGCAACTCCCCTTATTGTATTGGTGTATTAGTTACATAGTACACCGATACTCAATATAGGTCAATCTTTTTTCTTATCATTTTTCGTGCTAATGAGTGATCCATTTTTCAGTTCACTTCGTTAGCTGTGTAAGAGCGTTGTCAGTAAAGGTTGATTAAGATAAATTGAATAAAAGAGGTGAAGAAGATGAGGAAGATTTTGTTGCTTGTCGTTGGTGCCATTATCTGGCTTGTTCTTGCTGGGTATAACAATAATTATGTTGAACCTGAAACGGCGCAAGAAATGGCGACGAACACCGCAGAAGAAAAACAGTCGAATATAGATATAGAAGAAATTGAGAAACCGGATGTTTTATCAGATGAATTCTTACTTTTGGATGATCAAAAGAAAAAAATTAAAGAAGCAAAAGAGTCTCAAGACGTTCAAGAAGGGATTGAACCGGTTCAATTAGAAATTCCGGCCATTGATGTGAAAGCTGAGATCGAGAATGTAGGCGTCCTAGAAAACGGACAAATGGGTGTACCAGAGGACATCAACAAAGTGGGCTGGTTTGAGCCAGGCTTTAAGCCAGGTACTATAGGAAATGCCGTTCTTGCCGGGCACGTGGATAGTAAAACGGGACCCGCCATTTTCTTTTATCTTGAAAAACTTTCCAAAGGTGATGAAATCAGTTTAACGGGTGAAGACGGTGAAACAATGACTTTCGTTGTAACAAGTAAAGAAAGATACCCATATAATGACTCCCCCATCGAGAAAATTTTTGGACCAACCGATTCACGCACATTGAATCTCATTACGTGTGTCGGAACCTTTAATCGGTCAAAAGGGACGCATGAAGAAAGGCTCGTTGTCTCTACTGAGTTAAAAGAAGACAATCTTGATAAAAAGGAAGAAGTAAACCCTGATGAAGTACCCGATGCCCCGAGTAACCTCAGTGTTAGCGGCAACTTTTTATCCTGGCACGCTGTTCGTGATGAAAACGTGGTAGGTTATCGGATTTATAAAGCCGATGCGTACGGGATATACAAGCAAATAGAGAGTGTATCAAACCTTGAACGTAAGAGCTTTGCCGATCCAGATGCATCAACCTCTTCCTACTATGTTACAGCGGTTAACATCTTTGGAAATGAATCGGCGCCATCTAAGAAAATAACGCCAGATGAATAAGGAAAAGCCCAGCTGAATTTCAGCTGGGCTTTTTCATAATGATCTAGAAAAGATGATTAACTCGCTTTTTTCATTTCAAATTCAACGAGATAACGATTAAAGTAATCGTCTGTTTCACTTTTAATCACTTTATAAAGCAACAATAGCGCAATTAAGTTTGGAATCATCATCAGAGCATTGGCCATGTCTGCAAATGCCCACACGGTTGTTAAATTCGCAACCGTTCCAACAAAGCATGCGAAGATATATACTGCACCATAATAAATTGTTACTTTTGTACCAACAAGATATTCAAAGCATTTATATCCGTACACGTACCAGCCAATAATGGTTGAGAAGCCAAAGAAAATAACAGAGAACGTGACAATATATTCACCAATTATCCCAAGACTCGATCCAAAAGCAGCGGTCGTTAAAGCGCCGGCCTCAAGGTTTGGATCATGTACCACTCCTGATAGATCACCACCGGTTGGATCCCAAAATCCAGTAATGAGGAGAACGAGCGCAGTCATCGTACAAACAATAATCGTCACGATAAACGTACCTGTCATGGCAACGAGCGCTTGCTTGACAGGATGGTCCGCTTTCGCATTTCCTGCGATCAGCGCTGCTGTACCCAGGCCTGCTTCATTAGAGAAAATCCCCTTGGAAACGCCCGACTTCACAGCTTCCATAACGATCACACCAGAAAATCCTCCCACAGCAGATAGAGGAGAGAAAGCATACGTAAAGATTAACTTCATTGCTGGAATAACCGCATCGAAGTTTAGGATGATGATGATAACCGCTCCTACTATGTAGAGTACTGCCATAATTGGAACAAAGAAACCTGCTACAGAACTAATCCGTTTCACACCACCGAAAATAATAAGAGCCGTAAGCGCGGCAAGAATAACCCCTGTTACCCAACCATCAATGTGAAAACTTTCATCAACGACGCTTGCAATCGTATTCGATTGAACACTATTCCCGATGCCAAGTGAAGCGATGGCGCCAAATAACGCGAACGAGATCGCGAGCCACTTCCATTTTGGACCGAGTCCCTTTTCAACATAATACATTGGCCCACCTGCATATTCACCGTTATCATTTTTTACACGGTATTTCATGGCAAGCAAGGCTTCACCATATTTGGTTGCCATACCGACAAGGCCAACTACCCACATCCAGAAGATGGCTCCTGGTCCTCCGATCGTAATGGCCGTCGCAACACCTGCAATATTCCCGTTTCCGATCGTTGCTGCAAGGGCTGTCATCAACGCTTTATAATTACTAACATCACCTTCAGCACTGCTGTCCTCTTCTTTTTCTTTTGAGAATGCTAATTTAAATGCATACCCGAGTTTCCGAAACTGCAGTCCTTTTAAAACCAATGTGAGAAAGACACCTGTTCCAAATAACAAAATTAGACTTGGTGCTCCCCACAGAACGCCGTTAATTTTCTCTAGCCATTCTAAGATGTTCATTCTCTCTACTCCTTTATGTTAACGCTTTCATGCACTGACCTATACCACATTATCACTAGTTCGCTTTCATCGCAATTTTTCCGTCGAAAAATGATGAAAAAGTCACTAATTATTTTTCTATAACGACGTAAGAAATACAAGGAGTAACATTATCCAACAGAAAAAAGAGACTTAACGTCCGTTAAGTCTCCCACAAAAATCAACTCTATAGCTGACCAATTGCATCACTTATGTTGAGATCACCGTCTAGAACCTCAAATGAACGATTAAACGTATGCTCATTCTCTAGAACTTCAGCCAGAACAGCCGCTACATCTTCGCGTGGAATTTGACCGGATTTATCTTCTAACGTTTCAGAAGCTCGAATTTTTCCTGTACCAGGGTCATTAGAAAGGCGACCTGGACGAAGAATGGTGTATGTTAAGTTCGTTGCTTTTAAGTGCTCATCGGCACGTTTCTTCGCGTATAAGTAAGGCTTCATTTCATCTGGTCCTTTTTCTGGGTAATCGGACCCAACTGTACTTAGCATCACAAAGCGCTTAATGCCCTGTTGTTTCGCTTCATTAACAGCTTTAATTGCACCTTCCTGGTCAATCATGATCGTTTTATCGGCACCAGTGTGTGGGCCAGAACCTGCAGCGAAAATGACCGCTTCACAGCCATACAACGCTTGGGAGAAATCTTTCTCAAGATCACCGAGTACGGTTTTCCCTCCAGCATCTTCAATCGCCTTGACTTGGTCTGTATCGCGAATCATACCAACTGGTTCATGACCGCGCTCAGCTAATTTCGTAATTAAATGTGTACCTACTTGTCCGTTTGCTCCAATAACGAGTACTTTCATGACAATTTGTCCTCCTTTAAAAACCTTAACACTTGTTATATTCCGCAAATTCATCTTTTTAAACCAGCGAATGTGCAAAGTGCTAAAAGCAGACCTGATTTCGACCATTTTTCTTTGCTTTATATAGAGATTTGTCTGCTCGTTCAACCGATGCCATTAACGGCTTTTGTTGGTCGAGTTCAGCTAGTCCAATTGATACAGAAACATCTTTTATTTCTTCTCCCATTTCGGTGATGAATTGCTGTTTACTCAAACTTTCTTGCAACGTTTTCATGCGATGGTACGCCTCTTCCTTCGTTGAAGCTTCAAGCATAACAATGAATTCTTCTCCTCCGTATCTTCCAACAAGCCAATCATCCTGCTCTGAAAGAAAAGTGGCAAAGTCAGCAAGGACACGATCGCCATTCAAATGACCATACGTATCATTGATTTGTTTGAAAAAATCAAGGTCAAGCATCGCTACCATTTTCTTTAGGTGACTTTCATGGTCTGTCGCTTTCCTAAGAAAACTTCTCAGGTTTAGGAGCCCGGTTAGAGAGTCGTGTTCAGCATAAAAGCGAAGTTGTTCACTCATTTCAAGGTTTTTTGTACTCGTTTGAATAAAGAAATACATAATCAAAGCAGACAGCTGAAAAGAAAGAAAACGAAGAAAATAGGAATAGATCGTAACCCCGTCTGAGATGATATAACCGATAATTGCATCAGAAATTAACCAAATCCCAACAAAATAGAGAAAGAGATTTAAATAAGTCAGATTTCGAAACAGCCGCTCACGAATAAGGAGTGTCACCATTGTCGGAATCAACATGGTAAAAAGAAGCTCCAACATAACAAACTCTCCTGGAAAAGCGAAGCGAGCCAGTGATGCGATAATGAGTACCGGGACGCCAAATTTATATCCATGATAAAGGACAAGAATAACCATCGGAATTGTCCGTAAATCAAACCAATAGTCATTAAGAATGACGGGAAGTTGATAGAGGAAAATGATACCAATGACTACAATTAGCACGTGAGCGATTGCAACAACTTGATTGGGCCAGCGCTTCTGAAAAGCAATATAATATACGCTTTGGATACAAAGGTGCATAAATAGTAAGATTGAAAAGTTAGCTAATAATGATTCCATCGACCGTGTCACTTCCATAAAAGTTATTTTTCCATGACTGTTCTTTATCGATTCTACACCTATCCTAGTATTTTGGTAAATAATAGTATGTGTTTATTTTTAGATAAGCCATAAAAAAATCAAGTATTCCTTTACATGTTGTAAAGGAATACTTGATTTTAAACCTGTTCATTACGTTTTGCGACCGGTATGATCGCTTTATTTATTTAGTATAATTTTTGTAAAGCTTCTTTATTAAATGGAAGGAGATCATCCGCTCGTCCATCACGCACTTTCCTTACCCACTCTGGATCCATTAATAACGAGCGACCAATCGCAACAAGATCAAACTCTTCATTCTCAATTTTTTCAATCAAACCATCAAGACTAGTTGTATTTGCTCCAGCGAAGCTTGTAAATTCGCCATCAAGCCCTACTGAACCTACTGAAATAACTGGCTTACCAGTCAACTTCTTTGTCCAACCTGCTAAATTCAATTCTGAACCTTCAAATTCAGGCTCCCAGAAGCGACGTGTTGAGCAGTGGAAAATATCGACTCCAGCTTTAACGAGCGGCGTAAGAAACTGAGCTAACTCCTCAGGTGTCGTTGCGAGTTTCGCTTTGTAGTCGTGCATTTTCCATTGAGAAAAACGGAAAATAATTGGGAAGTCTGGCCCAACTTCGCGACGGCATGCTTCAATAATTTCAACTGCGAATTGCGTTCTACCTACAAGGTCGCCACCATAGCGATCAGTGCGTTTATTTGTCTGTTCATAAAAGAATTGGTCGATTAAATAACCATGTGCGCCATGAAGTTCAATTGCATCAAAGCCGAGTCGTTTCGCATCTGCGGCAGCCTGAGCGTATGCTTCAACAAGCTGTTCAACTTCTTCTGTTGTCATAGGCTCATTTACCTTCTCGCCGGATAAAGCTAGACCAGAAGGGCCAACCGGCTGTGCTTCTTCGTTAGGTAGTTCACCCATTTTCCGAGTCATCCCAACATGCCAAAGCTGAGGTGCGATCTTACCACCTGCTTCATGTACTTCTTTCACAACATTTTCCCAGCCTTTAAGTGCTTCTTCACCATGAAATACTGGAATACTTGCACCGGAAACGGATGAAGGATGGTTAATGCCAGTTCCTTCTGTGACGATTAATCCGACACCATTCTCAGCTCGACGACGATAATATGCGGCTACATCTTCACCTGGTACATTTCCTGGTGAAAAGCCTCTCGTCATAGGTGCCATAACCGTACGATTTTCTAAAGACAATTTTTCGCTATTGAACGTTTTAAATAACGCTTCGGTAGATTTTTTTGTATGTGTCAATTTGATTTCCTCCTCTATCCTTCGTGCACTTCATATTATTTCAAAATCGCATTTTAAATGAAAGCAATCTGTTTGTGTGATGTGCTTGTGGTGTGATTGATCCTGAAAATGCTGTTAATTCCGCGATACTCATCATCATTCCGAGAAAAGTCGATTTTTTCTGCGATATTTGAAATAAAACCGCGTCTTTTCGATCAATTCCGTGATCTGCCTAATGAAAAAAATCATAGGCAATGCGCCTATGATTTCCTTTCTCTTATTTATTCTCATATTTAGCCGAAAGAAAGCCTAAAGCTGCTCCTAAAAGTGCGCCACCTAAAACCTCAACAGGCTGATGTCCAAGAAGCTCTTTCAACTCTTTTTCTCTTTCCACGAATTGCATGCTTGGGTAATCGCCTGAAATGGTTGCCAGGTTATCTTCTAAATCGTTTACGAGGGCAGCAATTTCTCCTGTATGACGCCTCACTCCCTGGGCATCATACATCACAATTACTCCGAAAATAGTCGCTAGAGCTGTTTCCGTGTGACGAGATCCTTTGTTTGAGGCAATGTAAGAAGTAAGTGCCGCAACACCAGCGGAATGCGAACTTGGCATGCCACCGGTCGTCGCGACTTGCTTCAAATCCCATTCTCCCGTCAATTTCTTATGGGTTAAAATCTTCAACCCTTGAGCAATTGCGATCGATGATACGGCTGTTAAAATTCCTCTGTTCATTTTTTGCATCTCTCTCATCCTCCACTTTGCTATCTTTTCTGCTCGAGCAGAATGTTCTAGTAGATGCATTACCCTTTTTAGCGGAATTTTACGCAGAGAGATTGGTACTTTTGGTACTTTAGGAGGGAACCGTTTTCGATGAAAACGACAGAAAAACATGTTCACTCTTGCGACAAAGCAGGGTTTCGGCTTATATATGCTTTTCACTACTCTTCATAATCAATTTTCAAGCCATCCACATGCTTTCGATTCATTAATTTCTTTTTCTTCCTGTTCTCAACAGTTTCAAAAAGAATGTCAAAATCATAATTCTCAGGGTAAAGTTCGCTTGCAGGCAGAAGAAGCTTTAAGCGCTTGGCGTGAATCGTCTCTTTTTGTCCATTAATCATGACAATAACGTTCCCGAACTCATCCATCGGTTTATAAACAATTCCTTTTTCCTCCATAGAAGGTATCGCTACGCTGTCCCCAATAGCATACTGTTCAAAGTGCTTTTCAATCTTCTGCCGACTACGTGGTTTTTCAACTTTTTTACTTTTGAGTTGTTGTTCATAGTGCCAGTCACGCTTTTTATGATCGCCCTTATCGTAAACTTCCTTCTCTTGATACGTAATTTCATGAGCACGCTCAATAATCTTCGGATGCATGCCTAGCCTGAGGGCAATTGCAAATGCCTGACTTTCACCTGGTATGCCCATGCGAAGCTTAAATGTTGGACGCAATGATTCTGGATCAAACTCCATGGATCCATTTTCAAAATCTGGATGAGCAGATGCAAAATTTTTCATTTCGCTATAGTGGGTGGTGGAGAGAATCGTTGCACCAAGGCGATTCAATTGTTCTAAAATCGAAACGGCAATTCCCATTCCTTCACCAGGATCTGTGCCTGAACCAAGTTCATCTAGAATGACAAGAGCATCAGGCCCTGCGTCTTGTAAAATCGTAATGATATTTGAAATTCGTGAAGAGAAGGTACTGAGCGACTGTTCAATACTCTGACCATCGCCAATGTCAACAAGAATGGCGCCAAACATTCCAAACATAGAAGATTCTTCTGCTGGAATGTGTAAGCCACATTGCACCATCATTGCAAGAAGACCAACTGTTTTAATGGCAACGGTTTTCCCTCCTGTATTTGGCCCAGTAATCACTAAACCTTTATAACCTTTTCCAAGTTCAAGAGTTAGCGGAACAGCTTCTTTTGCTAACAAAGGATGGCGACCATTGCGCAGTTCGATCATTGGCTCAGGTGATAACTGAACTTGACTGCCATCAATCGCTACACTATATTTCGCTTTGGCAAAAATATAATCATAGTGCGTCATCGTTTCAATGTTAATGGCGATTTCGTGTGCATGTCGCTCCACTTCTCCTGTTAGTCTGCTAAGAATGCGCTGCTCCTCCAAGTATTCATCTGCCTTTAATTCATTTAATTCTATTTGAACTTTTTGAACTTCCTCAGGCTCAATATAAACCGTTGAACCACTTGAGGATTGATCATGAACCGTTCCTTTAATTTGTTTACGATATTCCTTTTTCACCGCAACCACATAATGCCCATTGCGATCACTAATGATTGTATCCTGTAGTGCTTTTCGCTTAGAAGACGAGCGCAGGAGCTGATTTAGCTTCTCTTTCACCCGTTCTTCATAAACCGTGACTTTCTTTCGAATTCTTCCAAGCTCTTTACTTGCTGCATCGTCAATCTCCCCATTTCGTATCGCTCGTTTTAACTCTTCTTCAAGATCCCTAAGGTCATAGAGAGAATGCACATAGCCTGAAATTATAGGAGCTAACCACTCTTTCCCGGCCATGAACTGCTTCATTTTTCTCCCACTTGCAATCAAATCAAGTACGGTTGTGAGCTGGTCAGGTCGTAGTGCAACTCCCTTGTTTAGTTGCTTCATCACTTGAATAATGCCATGAAGACCATGAAGAGGAACGCTTGAGCTCTTTTGGATAATGGCTTTTGCTTCTGTTGTTTCATTTAATCTATTTTGCACCACTTTTGACTCATGTGAGGGTTTCATTTTCTGAATCTCACTTTTCGCTTCTTCAGAAAGCGCATAGTGGGCGATCTCGCTACGGATTTTATCAAATTCTAGAGTTACCATCGTTTGTTCATTCAATTTTCTTCCTCCTCAGTCGTTTGTTCATCATATAAAGCGTTCGTTCAATTAACATATACACACCTTTCTTCCAACGAAAAAAAGAGCTACAAATGAACACAGGTTCACTCGTAGCTCTTTTATAAAAGGGTAGACTTCCCCAATTCCCATGCTTAAAAAAGCATATAAAAAGCCGCGCACAGAGGCGCAGCTGGAATGGTCGTCAACATTCATGAGCTTAATCTGTGTTCTTAACTAATTTGACAGAAGGCAGATTTAAATAAGCATAGTATCTATGCGCCTTTAAAAACCAAACTGTCTATAAAATTACGTTAGTTAAGAATCACCGATAACATAAACTTTTCCCCTTTTTCTTTTCAGGTTAAATATATTATAAGGGATGACGTCACTTCTTTCAAGCCCACATCTAAAAGGCGTGTGAAGTCGTCCCACCATCAATGACAAGGTTCTGACCTGTCGTATAGCTAGAATACGGTGAGGCAAGATAAAGAACAGCAGGAATTAGCTCTTCCAACTGACCAATACGGTGCATCGGATTACTTCCGTTTATTTTATTAATAAGTATCGGATTCTCGAGCGCTTTTTCGTTAAATGGTGTTTTTATGAACCCAGGGCTAATCGCATTCACGGTAATGCCAAGCGGAGAGAGCTCTTGTGCAAGCTGCTTTGACAATTGTACAACTGCCGCTTTACTTGGACCATAAGGTGTTGAGAATGGCAGACCAACTTCACTAGCCATGGATGCGATGTTAATGATCCGTGACCCCTGTTGTTCTTTTAAATCAGAAAGAACAGCTCTTGTCATCATATAAACAGATTTCACATTGGTTTCCATGACGTCATCCCATTCACCTGGTTCCAATTCCTCGATAGATTTCCGCACCGTTTTCCCGGCATTGTTAATGAGAATGGTAATTGAACCTAGCTTCTTGTGGATTTCCGTTACTAATTCTTTGATACTCTCTTCCTTTGTAACGTCACAAGAAAATGGAAGAACTTCTCCATCCGTTTCTTTGCTTATTTCTGTTGCGGTTTCATTCAGTACCGTAAATGTTCGCCCTACTAGGGCCACTTTAGCACCAGCTTCTGAGAGAGCATGAGCGATTGCTTTTCCAATCCCTCTTCCGCCTCCCGTTACGACAGCTACCTTGTTTGATAGATCAAAGTACTTCATATCCTATTCCTCCTCTCCTTTCTCTACCATACAAAAGAAATTTATTTTAATCGAACAAAGTGCACTAACCCACATTAGAAAGCGCTATTTTCTATCATTCGACAATTTTATGAAAAATTTATTTTGTATTATAAAGGTTATTGTGGTAATTTGTTAGAATATTTAGTATTAACATACATAAAAGGAGGAGTTCTTATTGGAAGCAGCATTAAGTAGTATTAGTGGATTTGTATGGGGGTGGCCTCTGCTCGTCCTGCTCGTTGGAACGGGTATTTACCTCACAATCCGTCTTGGTTTTCTCCAATTCACCATGCTTCCATATGCGTTGAAGCAAGCCTTCACGAAGAAGCAAGACAAAACATCTGAAGGTGATATTTCTCACTTCCAGGCGTTAATGACTGCTCTCGCTGCAACAATCGGAACAGGGAATATCGCCGGTGTTGCAACAGCGGTTTTTGTGGGGGGACCTGGTGCCGTTCTTTGGATGTGGATCAGCGCGCTCTTTGGCATGGCCACAAAATATGCAGAAGCCATTCTCGCAGTTAAATACCGTTCGGTGAACGCAAACGGTGAAATGTCAGGTGGACCGATGTACTACCTTGATAAAGGCCTTAATATGAAGTGGCTTGGTATGATCTTTGCATTCTTTGGTGCATTTGCTGCATTTGGGATCGGAAATATGGTGCAATCAAACTCAGTTGCTGATGCAGTCGCTACTTTTGGAATTGCCCCATGGATTACGGGTCTGATTCTCATGCTTTTCACTGGAATGGTTATTCTTGGTGGGATTAAAAGCATTGGTAAAGTAACAGCTTACTTCGTTCCTGTAATGGCCTTATTTTATGTTATCGGGGGATTAGTCGTTATTTTCATGAACCTTGATCTTGTGCCTGCTGCTGTATCGCTTATTTTCTCAGATGCCTTTACAGGTGAAGCAGCTGCTGGTGGTGCGATTGGTGCCGTTATTCGTTACGGTGTTGCGCGTGGTGTATTCTCGAATGAAGCCGGACTTGGTTCCGCTCCAATTGCTGCTGCAGCTGCGAAAACCGATTATCCAGGACGTCAGGCTCTTGTATCGATGACCCAAGTCTTCATTGATACGATTGTTGTCTGTTCAATTACTGGCATTGCGCTCGTTATGGGAGACCTTTACGGAGGCGACTTGAATGGTGCGGCTTTAACTACCGCAACATTTGAAAAGTTCCTTGGCGTTCCTGGCGCACTCATTGTGACGATTGGCCTTATTCTTTTTGCTTATTCTACTGTTCTTGGCTGGTCGTATTATGGAGAAAAGTGTTTCTCTTATCTGTTTGGAGACGCATCGATCAAATATTACCGCTTCGTTTTCGTATTAGCCGTTTTTGTAGGAACAACGTTAAAACTAAACGTTGTTTGGTTACTTGCAGATATCTTCAATGGCTTAATGGCACTACCAAACTTAATCGGCCTACTCGGTCTATCTGGAGTTGTGGTTGCTGAGACAAAACGTTTCCTTGAGAAAGTAAAAGAAGAAAAACGCGAGGCGCATTCCACAGGCGTTTCAAATTAACTAACGTGTAGGTGTCGGGTCACTCCCCGACACCTTTTCTTATGAGCTTTCTTCCATTTGAAACTGTTGTTGCGCAAGTTCCTTATAGAGATCGCTTTTCATAAACAATTCTTCATGAGTCCCTTGTGCAGATACCCTTCCATTTTCCATAACCAATATTTGATCTGCATGCACAACCGTAGACAGACGATGAGCAATGACAATTGTCGTTCGATCTTTCATTAAATTGTTCAAAGCACGTTGTACCTGACCTTCTGACGTACTATCAAGACTCGACGTCGCCTCGTCTAACAAAAGAATCGATGGATTTCGTACAATCGCGCGAGCAATCGCAATTCGCTGCCGTTGCCCCCCTGAAAGCTTGATTCCTCTTTCTCCAATTTCAGTATTAAGTCCATTCGGAAGATCCTGAATGAAAGGCAGGGCATAGGCTTGTCTGGCTGCCGCTTCTATATCTTGATCCGAAACTTCTTCTTCTAATCCATATACAATATTTTCTTTAATGGTCCCGGCTATGAGTGGACTCTCCTGTGACACATAGCCGATTTGCTTCCGCCAGGACACAAGTGAAAAACAAGTGATCTCTTTATCTCCTAGTTTAATTTCACCCTCCTGTGGTTGATAGAAGCGTTCAATCATAGAAAAAGTCGTTGTTTTTCCGCTACCGCTAGGACCAACAATCGCCGTCACCTTCCCTGGTGGTACTTCAAAAGAAGCTTTTTTCAATACCATTTCCTTCCCATATGAAAATTGAACATCCTTAAACGAAAGGACTTGGGCCGGATTTTCCACTTCTTCCCCTTTTAGACGGTCTTCACTATCATGATCAAGTAAGAACTGGAGTCGTTCTGTAGCGCCCATTGCTTTTTGGATAGCTGTTAGGAAACGCGCCATCGAACTAAACGGAATAATGATCTGAAACAGGTATAACAGAAAAGCAACGAGTTCTCCTGCCGTTAATTCGCCAGTCGACACGCGAACGCCACCATACCCCACAATAATGACAAGCACCCCCATCAACAGTAGTGTCATGAGAGGCATGAGAAGCGCATAGATTTTCGCTTCCTTCATACTATAGCTAAAAACATTTTTAATACCGTTCTTTCCATTTTCCTCTTCTACATTCTCAGCCATTGAGAATTTGACGAGACGAACTTCTGATAACACCTGGGTAATCGTTGCAGTAAATTTAGCCGTTTCTTCCTGCAAACCTTTTGATACTTTATACATTCGTTTTCCAATAAAGCGGATGCCAATCATCATAATTGGCACCACTGCAAGTAAGATCGCCGTTAATTTCCAATCTAAATAGAGTAATATTCCTATTGATCCGACAATGGAAAGCGTGCTCGTTAATAAACTAATCAAATGATTTGATACGAGATCCTTTATAACTCCTGTATCATTGACGATTCGGCTTGTCGTATCTCCCACACGATTATGATCAAAGTACGGAATTTGAAGAGAAAGTACTTTCTTCATTAATCGCTCTCTTAAACGAGCGACAACCGTTTCGCCTATATATAAAAGCAAATACATGGATAACCCCGAAAAGATCGCTTGAACGATAAAAGCAGCGATTAATAACGTGATAACCCCTGACGAAAGGGTGCTATCTGAAAGCTGATCCACTAAATTTTTTGTGAAAAATGGAACAATTAAACCAGCGATTGTTCCAATCATACTCATTGCAATAGCTACAGCTACGAGAAGTTTCGACGGGTTTGTATCTCGAATTAACTTAAATAACCCACGCCAGTTCATCTTTTTCTCTTGTTCGGCTGCCTGTGCCATTTTATCCCCCCTTATTCTCTCTTTCTAGTATACCGTCTTCACCTGTAAAACCATGAATTTTGATTCGTATTTTAGATGAATCCTTTTTATTTGATGATATAAGAGTTCCCAATAGAAAAAGGAAGGGCCACTGCCCTTCCTTTTTCTAAATCTATACTTAGAAACTTTCTTTTATAACGACGCGCTCAAGTGGGAAACGTGCTGTTCCATATGCTTCAACAGCCGCTTTACCTACAGAAATAAGCATTGTAGGAACATAGCGTGTAGGAATGTTGAACTCATCAACAAGTGCAACCGGATTAAATCCACCCATTGCAACGGTGTCATAGCCTTTTGCTTTTGCAGCAAGCATCAGCTGCATCGCCGCCAATGAACTATTTTTAATCGCTTCACTTAACGCAAAACCTTCACGTTCATATGCACCATTAATTTGACCAACAAGCGTTTCTTTAACCGCATTGTCCATAAAGCCTAATTCGACAGCTTGTCCGTATATTTCTTCCGCATGTAAGTTAGCTTCCATGTCACCAAGGATAACAATGGTAGCTGAGCTATCCACAATTTGTTGTTGGTTAAAGGCAATTGGAAGAAGCTTTTCTTTCTGCTCGTCACTTTCAATGACAAGAAACTTCCAATGCTGTAGATTCCATGAAGAAGGAGCTTCGATTGTTGCATTTAGAATTTCATTCATCTCAACTTCAGGGATTTTAACGCCTTTTTCAAACTTTCTAACAGAATGACGATCTTTCATTACATCTAAAACACTCTGATTTTCTTGAACACTTACAGACATTTCATTTCTCTCCTTTTAATCCATCAAAATTTCTCTCTATGTTATTCGTATCTTACTTCATCAATTATACAGTAACACAATTAATTACAGTTAGAAAACAGAAATTTATTAGCAGTTGTGGCAGTATCTACCCTTCTTGCCATTGTTTTTATTTACCCAGCTTTGAACCCCGCTCTTCACCTGTTGGATAAATGAAGGTGCTTTTCGTTCTGGGAAATCAAGGGTTAGTTTAAGCTTAGACAATTCAGCAGTTAACTTAATTGCTAATTCAGGGTACGCTAGATAAAGTGCTCGGTAGGACGTTTGATCTAATTGAATGAGCTCAACATCAGTTACCGTTTTAGCATACAAATTTTGATGTACAAAAATCGAGCGGTTTCCTAAAACATCTTGGGCCGTAAGAACGGCAAGCGGTTCTTCCATATTATCAGCATGATAAATGGCGATGCTTCCACTTCTAATGATGTAAACGTCACGATTCGTATGCTCTGGTTTTATCAAAAACCTACCTTTGTTACGTTTAATTAACTGACCAGATCTTTCTAATCGATTCCAATCTTTCATATTAAACTTACTTTCGTTTTTTGCCACCAGACTAGTACTCATGTCTGCTCACCCCCAATAGGTTATTGAAATATTTTTTATTACAGTTAGAACATAAAACAAAAACAATCGTTTATAATTGTTTTTGCTTCAGGCTTTGAATAATATCACGGATCGTATATTGTTTCAAGAATGCTGTTAAGTGATTCTCAGCATCTGTAAAAATATCGCCAAGTACATTTGCCAAGTTCGCTCCAACAAGGCAATACTGATTTGAATCAGGGCACCTTGGTTGAAGTGCGCCAATAGACGTTAGGTTATAGATCTTATCAAGCGTTACTTCTTCCACTTGGCAAGATAACGTAAAACCGCCACCAGCCCCTTCTTTTGAAACGATATAACCGTTTTTCTTGAGTAAACTAAGAATTTTTCTCATACGAACGGGATGGACCGAAGCACTTCCGGCAAGGTAATCACTTGTTGCCATCTGCCCTGGCTTAATTGCGAGTAAAGCCAGACTGTGTACGGCGAGAGTAAAATCACTATTCAATTGCAGCGCCTCCCAACACTTTCTTCCACTTCCATCCTATCGTATTTCATTTATTGCTGGCAAGAAAATTTTAACAGGGAACTACTTCCTCCGACTCATTTCGAAGTTCTTTTAGCTGTGCCGAAAGTTCCATGAACCATTCTTTGTCTTTTGTGATCAAGGCAACTTCAATAAGATTTAGCAAGAAGGATTCATCCTGCTCAAAATTAGGTTCTTCCAGCTGAGAAATACGATTCTGGAAAGTTTCAATTACTTTTCCAACAGTTTCTGGGTTATCACATTCTAGAACGAATACTTTAATCGTTCCAAGATAATTATTAACAGATTCAACGTAGCCATGAATCAGTTCATCATGGACAGATTTTCCTTTTACCCAATCACCTTTTTGGTATTGTTCTTGTTGATGTAGTTGATTCATCATCATTTTACCTCCTTATTTGGAAGACTAGTTTGTGTTCCAACTGAGTCAAGGTATAGTGTAATTTTAAATATTACAGTTCATTTTGTCAAGAGACACTATCATTTAAATGAAATGCTTCTGCAAGTAGTTCATATGACTTCAGTCGAGCTTGAAAATCATGTGTAATGGTATTAATCATCACTTCATCCGTTTGGTATTGATCGGCTAATTCTTCTATTAGCTGTTTCACCTGAGTCGGATTACCTACGATCATTCTTTTTCTGTTTTCCCGAATCCGTTCTTTATCAAACACAGTATAAGGAAAGCGACGTGCTTCATCGGGTGAAGGAAATCCATCTCCCGATTTTCCTTGTTCAATTAATAAGATTGATAAATCCAAACTTGAGGCCAGATATTCCGCTTCTTCTTCTGTTTCCCCGCAGATAACAAAGATTGCAACGTTTGTTTTAGGCGTCTCATTAAATTCAGATGGTACAAAACGAGAACGGTATTTGTCAACCACATTTGTTCCACCATAACCGTTAATGAAATGGGCAAATGTAAATCCAAGTCCACGTTGAGCCGCCATCATTCCGCTCGCTCCACTTGAACCTAACAGCCACATTTCAGGTGTCGTACTTCCAAGTGGCGTTGCACGTACGTTCATTCTCTCAGGGTCTTCCCCTTTTAGATAAGCGGCTAGCTCGTTGACCTGCTCTAAATAGCTGTCCATCCCCATACTGTTACCCCCTGCTAGGGCCTTTGTAACATTCGGCATCCCTCCTGGAGCACGTCCAAGACCAATATCAATGCGGTTTGGATTTAACGTCTCAAGCACACGGAAGTTTTCCGCAACCTTATAAGGGCTATAATGAGGTAGCAACACCCCACCAGAACCGATCCGCATCCGCTCCGTATTCGCTGCCAGGTGCGAAATAAGGACTTCCGGACTAGAGCCAGCAAGACTTTTCGTACTGTGGTGTTCTGAAACCCAAAAACGGTGATAGCCTAACTTTTCTGTTTCTTTTGCAAGTGTCGTTGTTTCTCTAAGTGCTTCAGTTGGCGTATTGCCTCTTGAAACAGGCGATTGATCAAGTACACTTAATTTCATATTTTAGTCGCTCCTTTAATGTAAAAATAATCATTACAGTTGATCTTATCAAAAGAAAAAGGGTAGACCAATTATTTTGCCTGTCCGCTATTAGTTGTTACCCTTTTTGCAAACAAAAAAACGGACTGTCACGCCCAATTGGTTACGCCAGTCCGTTTCTTTAATCTAAATAAGCTGTATTTTAAAGTTATTACAGAAAACTTACTCTTCTGCAACAACCAGCTTAACCTGATGATTGCGAAGCATTGTCTGTATATTCTCTTCTGGAAGCTTGTCCGTAATAATCAAATCAATGTCTTCAAGTTGTGCAAATGTAAAAAATTCAGAACGATAAAATTTCGAATTATCAGCAAGCGCGATCACATACTGAGATTGTTCAATCATCTTCCTTTTCACCATGCCGTCTTCTTCATGAGCAATCGTTAATCCTTTATCTGATATGCCAATAACACCAATAAAAGCAATGTCAGCATTATAAGAGCCTACTTTTTCGACAACTGCAGATCCATAAAGAAAGCGATGGTCCTTCTCTAGTTTCCCACCAAGAAGATGAATATCAAGTTGGTTTCCATTCGATAGAATGTCCGCTTGGTGAATAGAATTTGTAATAACAGTCGCTTGCTTCTCCACAAGAAATTCGGCGCATGCTTGAACCGTCGTAGATGCATCAAGAATGACAACGTCTCCCGGACTAATATAATTTGATGCCATTTTTCCGATTCGCTGTTTTTCTTTGGAAACCACTTTCAGCCGATCGTGATAGGACTGGATCTCATGACGTAATTCAGGAAGTACGGCCCCACCCCTGGTTCTCGTGACTGCTCCTTCTTCTTCAAGCTTCACTAAATCGCGTCTAGCTGTATCCCTCGATACGAGAAATAGTTCGCAAATGCGCTCTACTGAAATCCGTTCATATTCTTTCAAATAATCTAGAATGGCAAGCATTCTTTCTTCTTGATACATCGGTGCACCTCTTTTCCAACCACTTACATTATAAGTTTTTATAAGCATATATTCAATAGTAAATAAGTATTAATAATTATATTTAATTAAAGATAAGTAATTGTAAGTATTTAATTCTTATTTCCTCTCTTAAACCTTCCTTCAAAAAATCCTTTTGCGCTTTACTTCGAAATAATGTATTATTTTAAATATTTACAAGATAACAGGAGGCAAATAATGAAGGAGAACTTAGAAAAAGGGATTTTATTAATTTCCTGTCCAGATAAAGAAGGGATCGTTGCAGCAGTTTCAACTTTTTTATTTTCAAATGGGGCTAACATCATTCATTCTGACCAACACTCTACGGATCCTGTTCAGGGCCATTTTTTTATGCGGATTGAATTTAGTCATCCACACTTGAATGATCAACTAGTAGCGTTAAAAGAAGCTTTTGAAGAAACCGCAAAACCCTTCAAGATGGAATGGTCCATTACTGTTTCTTCTAAAAAATCTCGCCTCGCTATTTTTGCGACAAAAGAAGACCATTGTTTGCAGGAATTACTGTGGAGATGGCAATTAGGAGAGCTTCACGCAGACATTGCTATGGTCATTAGTAACCACCTTGACTTTAAAGAGCTGACTGAGAACGCTGGAATTCCTTTCTACCACGTACCAGTTACAAAAGAGTCTAAACCGGAGGCAACTTCCGAGCATCTTCGCCTCCTGAAGGAGCACGATGTGGATACGGTTATTCTCGCCAGGTATATGCAAATCATTCCCGAAGAGCTTATTCACCTTTATCACAACGAAATCATTAATATTCATCACTCTTTCCTACCAGCCTTTATCGGAGGGAATCCTTATCAACAGGCGTTTGATCGAGGTGTCAAACTGATTGGAGCGACGGCGCATTATGTGAATGCTAAGCTGGATGAAGGACCAATCATTGAACAAGATATCACTCGGATCAATCATCGGTACGATGTGACCGACTTAAAAAGGCATGGGAAAGATATTGAACGAATTGTCCTCTATCGTGCTGTGAAATGGCATTTGGAAAAGCGCGTGATTGTTCATGGAAACAAAACAATCGTTTTTCAATAATTTTCATAAGAAAAAGCACCCCATTCGGGTGCTTTGCTTATTTTAGTAAGCCCATACTGCGCCAACGATAATCAATAGAATGAACAATACAACGATTAGCGCGAAGCCTTGACCATAACCGTAACTCATGTGTATCCCTCCCTTCATGCTAATGTAACAAGAAAGGTTTAGTAGCCATATCCGCCGTAACCGCCGTAGCCACCTTTTCCGTAACCACCACACTGACCGCCGTAATTAGCTCCGCCAACTGCAGCAGCTCCAACGATAATCAATAGAATGAACAATACAACGATTAACGCAAAGCCTTTACCGTAGCCTCCGCCACGTACTTGCTCTTTTCCACCACTCATTAGAAAACCCCCTTTCCTGGAAGGTTACTAACACTATATGTTGTAAAGGAAAAGAAGGATTAGGCTAGTGTCCATAGTTCGATAGAAATATCATCTCAACTTATCTGTCACGTTTAGAGAATGCCTGCTACAGCTAGTAAAATAATCACAAGAAGAATGAAAAGGATAAGAAACAAAATTAATTCATCCATTGAGATCCCCCCGTAATCGGTCGTTTACTAGTTTATGTAACTTTGGGCACCCAGGTGAATGAAACCTCACTAACCAAAAAACAGCCCCTTCCTAAATGAAGAGGCTGTTGCTTCATGCTTATTCCATTGTATTCCCTCTAGCCGGGATCGGGTTTTCGTTAAAAATACGCGCAAAGTGAATTAAATTATAGGCCATTGTTTTCGCATGACCTGTTGAAAAGTCATTCTTCTGTCCATTTGCTTCAATGTAGGACTCACCTGGTCCAGCTTCTCCTACCCAATAAGTATCCACATTTGGCGGAACGGTAATGCCAATATGAGAAAATCCGTATAGGATGGAAGCCGCCGCATGCTTGGCTCCATCTTCATTACCTGTAATCACAACGCCGCCAACCTTATTATAGTATAGGGACTGGCCTTTCTCGTTCGTTAAACTACTTCCTCCGTACAAGCGTTCCATCGCAAGCGTTGCAATGCTACTTTTTTCTCCTAGCCATAGTGGTGTTCCTAACACAATAATATCAGCCGCTTTCACCTTTTCGAAAATAACTGGCCATTCGTCCCCCTGTCCTTCATCTTCTGAAATGCCGTAAGCGATCTTATAATCAGCTAACCGGATTGTTTCAGACTCAATCCCTTCTTCTTGAAAAATGACTTCCGCTTCATTGTAAAGCGCATCTGTATTTGACGTCGTTTCACTCGTTTTAAGTGAGCAATTTAAAAACA
The DNA here is from genome assembly GCF_020524165.1 of Guptibacillus hwajinpoensis. Taxonomy (GTDB): domain Bacteria; phylum Bacillota; class Bacilli; order Bacillales; family Guptibacillaceae; genus Guptibacillus; species Guptibacillus hwajinpoensis_D. The sequence continues at coordinate 156,318 of NZ_JAIVKU010000003.1, read as the reverse complement.
ATGCTTTCATATATGGAGCTCCTCTCTAAACTTTGGTTATTCCTACCATCTCTTTACCTCTTCCTCCATAATTTAAACAACTCCTTATGCTATTTATAAGAGCCCTCAAATCAAAAAAACACTTGAATAGCGCTTCAAGTGTTTTCCTTCTTCATTATTCTGTTATGAGCAGAAGTGGCGGTTCGTTAAGAAATTTCATCATGTTTTGTCCATCTTCCGATACTTTTGCCCACGCTGGAGACTGCATCGCATCCTCCAAATGCTCTTTGGATTCAAATGCAATCGTTGCTGTTAAGAAATATTTCTTGTCGGTATTCATTGCTGCTGTAACGTAATTTACTTCAGCATGAGTGACATTTGGAACATCTTTTACAAGAGTCATATGATTCTTCTCATAATAACTTTTAAATTCTTCTACCTGCTTCGGTTCCTGATAAAGGACAACAATTTTGGCCAAAATTCATCGCTCCAATTTGTTTATTTCTTATACAATAAGCTAAGTTAGTCTAATTGGAAAGTAATATGCATTTAGCTATGTCCCTTCGATGCTGTTTTCTTTTTGTAATCGGACCTCACTTTTCCAATAATAACGAACAAGGCAATTAGAACACTTGTCCAAATAAAACGTTGTTGATATTTATCCAAATTGGCAATGTCATGCCCGACAAGTGTGTATAGGAACGTCCCTGGAATTTGACCGAGAGCCGTTGCTATAAAAAAAGAACGAAACGAGATCTGACTAAGTCCTGCAAGAAAGCTGATAAAATCAAAAGAGACAATGGGAATTAACCTTGCCACAAAAATTAAAAAGAAACCGTTTTTGCCGCTGTACCGATTTGCTTGATGGAGGAGATGATTCTGCTTCGTAACTCTCTCAACAAAGCCTGCACCTAGAAGCCTTGCGAGCCAGAACATCACAATGGCTGCTGCCATTCCTCCCGTCCAGCTGATGAGGAAACCAAATGGAATGCCAAATGCTAGTCCATTCGCCGCCGCAATTACAAATGATGGAAGTGGCGCAAGTATCCCCTGAGCAATCATGAACGCTATACTAATAATCGGTGCCCAAATGCCTAAAGATCGAAAGTATGTAGCAAGGACAGATAGCGATTCAAGTGAAAGGATAGAGCGCATTTTCGCTAACCACGGTGGATTAATGATAAAGATAACTATGATGACAATGATCATGGTTATTCCGATCCATAAGAATGGATTCACTGACTTTTTCATAATTAACTCCTCTTCTGAAAAAACTAGAGTATACCGATGCTTGAAATAGTGTGCAGACGTTACCAGCACATTCCTCTTTTAAATCGAAAGTGCTTTGGAAATATTTTTGTTTTACCTTCCCCTAAAAGAGGAAAACTTCGATATAATAAGACAACTATTACATAGGAGGTGAACCCTTACAACTCTGTAAGGGCCTTATTGGAACTAATTAAAGTGATTGCTGTGATCTTGCTAATTGTATTAACCGCATTTTTCGTAGCTTCTGAATTTGCAATTGTTAAGATCAGAAGAACGCGAATTGATGCACTTGCTAGTGAAGGAAATAAGAAAGCGAAATCCGTTCAAAAAGTACTCGGTAACTTAGATGGCTACCTGTCAGCCTGTCAATTAGGTATTACGATTACTGCGCTAGCGCTAGGTTGGCTCGGGGAAGAAACAGTGGAACTACTCTTACATCCGTTGTTTGAGCTCATGAATCTACCTGACTCCATTGCGACTCCTCTTACGATTGCGCTAGCTTTTGCGATTATTACGTTTCTTCACGTTGTTCTTGGTGAGCTTGCTCCTAAAACATTTGCTATTCAAAAAGCTGAAAGCATTAGTTTACTCCTTGCTGGTCCCCTGATTTGGTTTTACCGAATTATGTACCCGTTTATATGGGCATTAAATGGGTCAGCTCGAGGTGTTGTAAAGTTATTTGGGCTTAAGTCTGCTAATGAGCACGAACAAGCCCATTCTGAAGATGAGCTTCGTCTTATTTTATCAGAGAGCTACAAAAGTGGTGAAATCAATAAATCCGAAATGGAATTTGTCAATAACATCTTCGAATTTGATGAGCGTATGGCTCGAGAGATTATGATTCCAAGAACCGAAATGACATGTCTCTTTTTAGATAATACGACGGAAGAAAACCTTGAAATCATGAAAAACGGAAAGTATACACGCTATCCTGTGGCAGATGGGGATAAGGATAAAATCATTGGTGTTGTGAACATTAAAGAAATTTTAACACAGTATAAATGGGGCGATGAGCTCATTCTTAAAGATTACATCCATCCTATCAATCATGTGATTGAGACGGCTCATATTAAAACACTGTTGGCGAAAATGCAAAAAAGTCATAATCACATCGCGATCGTTGTAGATGAGTATGGCGGGACAGCAGGACTCGTCACTGTGGAAGATATTCTAGAAGAGATCGTTGGAGAAATACAAGATGAATTTGATTTTGATGAAAAGCTTCCGATTCGTGAAGAAGATAACGGACAAACCATTGTAGATGGAAAAGCACTTATTAGCGATATTAATGAGCTTCTCGGTACATCCATCGATCATACGGATGTTGACACAATTGGCGGTTGGATTCTCACTCATGACATTGAACCTAAACAGGGTACATCATTTACAGTCGATAACTATCAGTTTACCGTTCGTGAAGTAGATGGACATCAGATTAAAGAGCTTGTCATTAAGCAAAACCAATAGAAAAAAGCTGTGGCATCCTATAAAACGATGCCACAGCTTTTTCATTTAAGATAAAAGGTCAATCCATATTTTAATGGACGTCCCAAGGATAAGGGCAGCAAGCACCCATTGAAGAATTTTTGTGTTGATTTTCTTACCAGCATTAGCACCCAGTGGCGAAGCAATTAAGCTTGCGACAATCATAATGGCAGCTGGTAATAAGAGAACTTGACCTGTTGCCAATTTACCTACGGTTGAACCAATTGATGAAATAAACGTAATGGCAAGAGAAGAAGCGATCGTCATTCTCGTTGGAATCTTCAACACGACGAGCATGATCGGTACGAGAAGAAACGCCCCCGCTGCACCAACAATCCCTGCACCAATCCCAACAATAAAGGCAAGGGCTGCTGAAAGAAATTTATTGAATTTCACTTGATCAAGAGGAACATCATCAATGCCTTTCTTCGGTATAAACATCATAACAGCTGCAATCGCTGCAAGAAGTCCATAAACAACATTAATGCCCTGCTCCGACATCATCGTTGACCCATATCCACCGATAAAACTACCGATAAGAATGCTAACTCCCATGTAGAGGATCAATTGTTTATTGAGATAACCACCTTTACGGTAGGCCCAAACACCACCAATGGTTGCAAAGAAAACTTGCACCGCGCTTATACCAGAAACTTCGTGGGCACTAAATGCAGCAAAGCCAAGTAGAGGTGGAATATAAAGCAACATGGGGTATTTAATAATGGAACCACCGATTCCAACCATCCCTGAAATAAAGGAACCAATAAATCCAATTGCAAAAATCGTGATAATAAAGCTGAAATCCATCCTATTCACTCCTTCCATTAAAAAAGAGGTACTGAATCAGTACCTCCTATCTCATTACTAAGCCTTCTTGATCCAGAAATAAAACACGCCATCTGTTTCTTCAGACTTCATCAATTCATGACCGCCAGACTTCGCCCAGGCAGCAAGGTCACTTTGTGCACCTTTATCTGTTGCTTGCACCTCAAGTACTTCACCTGACTCCATATCCTTCATTGCTTTTTTCGTTTTTACGATTGGCATCGGGCATGCTAGCCCTTTTGTGTCTAATGTTTTTTGTGAATTCATTTGTAATTCCTCCTTATTAGTTAACCGCACAGCGGTTTGGTCCAATTTCCATTTCTCTTTTCGTTTCTTCATCCGGGGTCATTTTCCCCATGTTTGTTTCACGAATTTCTTGATAAGCATTTGGCTGTGGCGGAAGGTTTTCCGTTACCATTTTTCTAAAATCTTCTTCTTTTTCTACGTTAAGACCATCATTCTTTTGGTAAAGATCCTGCAGCTTTGCAGAGACGAGTCCTTTTTCATCAAGCTCTGCCATTTTTGAAAAGTGAGCTGGTAGCACAACTAATTCTCCAGCCATTTCTTTGTAACGGTTGTAAAGCGTTGTGCGTAGGTCTTGGACCCAATCCTCAGCCTTACCAGCTAAATCCGGGCGTCCAATGGACTCGACAAATAGAATGTCGCCTGTTAAAAGGTAAGCATCATTGATCATAAGGGACGTACTTCCAATTGTGTGTCCTGGAGAGTAAATCGGTTCAATCGTAACCTCACCAATGGTTACTGTGCTTCCTTCCTTCAATGCTGTATAGTCGAACGTTACTTCACCAGCATCTTCTTCTGGTAGGTAATACGTTCCATTCACCTGATCAGCTAAAGTCTTACCACCAGAAATATGGTCTGCGTGAAGGTGAGTATCGAACGTTGCTTTAATAGCAAGACCTTTATTCTCAGCAAACGATGTGTAATTCTCAATCATGCGATTCGTATCCACAACAGCTGCTTCACCATTCGATTCGATCAAATAGGAAAGGCACCCTTTTCCAAGGCGAACAAATTGATAAAGCGCTCCTCCCGGAAGGTCGCCAACTTTAACTGGCTCGAGGTATTCACTCCATGCCTTCATGCCACCTGAAAGATAAGACACATTCTCTAGTCCTGCTTCAACAAGCTCTTCCCCTACAAAAATGGAAGATCCTTCTTTTGCGCATACAACAAGAATTTCTTTGTCTTTTGGAAGCTTTGGTAGAATCTCTTCTACTCCATCAATTAAATCGAAATAAGGAACATTCATTGACGTAACGGAAGCCCCTTCGATTTTCCAATCGCCGTATGCATCTTCATTTCTTACATCGAGAATAAAGAGCTCTTGCTGATTGATTATTTTTGTTGCAACTTCACTTGCTTGTTTTTGTTTCAAAGCCACTTTTATACCCCCATACGTATTATAGTTTCCAAAAAAATTTATGTTGCGGGGAAAAACTCCCCGCCCATTAATGATTAAAGATCAGACGTTGTTGGACCGTCCCATTCGGACATTCCTGGCACAACATTAATAACATCGTAGCCACTCTCAGCTAGCTTTTGAGCAGCAAGATCACTTCTTGTACCTGTACGACAAACCACATAAATTTTCTTTTCTTTATCTAGCTCTGCCATACGTGTATCCAAATCGCCTAGTGGCACTGAGATCGCATTTGGAAGGTGGCTAAATGCATATTCTGCTGGTTCTCTTACATCTACAATCGTGACTTCATCGTCGGATAGTTTAGCTGTAAGGTCTTCATTTGAAATGACATGTGGATGACTCTTCTCAAGTGTCGTTTCTCCATCTGACGCCTTACGAACATAATGCTTTAATACGTCTCCTTCTTCCACTGTACCAAGATAGTGATGCCCAACTTTATCAGCCCACGCTTTAAGGTCAGCTTTAGATCCTTTGTCTGTCGCTAGAATTTCTAGAACGACTCCAGAATCAAGGTCCTTCATCATTTTCTTTGTTTTGACAATGGGCATCGGGCACGCTAGCCCTTTCGCATCGAGTACGTGATCAGTTTGTATCATAAGTCTACCTCCTGTAGTAGTTATTCTGTTTCTCCAGTCCATGCAAGCATGCCGCCTGTCATATTTAGAACGGAATACCCGTTTGATTTCAAAACCATTGAAGCCATACTACTTCTGCCACCAGATTGGCAGACAATGATATGCTCTGTATCTTTATCAAGTTCATTCATTCTCGCCTGTAGTTCATTAACCGGAAGATTATAGGCACCAGGAATCTTTCCTGCGGCCACTTCTTCTGGTCCGCGAACATCGACAATACTAATCGATTTATTAGCTTTTACCATTTCATTTACTTCAGCTGGTGTGACATCTTTTACATAACCAGACATTAGAACTCCCCCTATTTCCACATATTCATTCCGCCGCGAACATTATAAACAGAGTTAAATCCCTGTCTCTTCAATTCTCCGCAGGCTTTTGAACTTCTCATACCACTTTGACAGATCACAACAACTTCTTTATTCGGATCTAGTTCTTTTGATCGTTTGCTTAATTGGTGAAGCGGCATATTTTTGAATTGCTTTACTTTTTGTCCTTTATATTCACCAGGTGTCCGAACATCAATAAACTGAACATCTCGTTCGTTAAATTTCGCTTTTGCCTGTTCAGAAGTGATGGTGGTTACACCTTTTCCAGGTCCTACTTTCTTGAAAATGAACCAGGCAGCTATGACGATAACTGCGATTACTAAAAGTTCCATCTCATTCGCTCCTTAAATGAAGAGATTAACGTTACCGTCTTCAGCATCACCTAGATATGCGGCAACACCTGCATAATCGATTTCTTCCAATAGCTCTTCTTTTTGTAGACCTAGTAGATCCATTGTCATCGTACAAGCAACAAGTTTCACTTCTTGTTCTTGTGCAAGTTCAATTAGCTGAGGAAGTTCTGTTACATTATGCTTTTTAATGACGTTCTTAATCATTTTCTTTCCCATTCCACCATAGTTCATTTTGGAAAGGCCCATTTTGTCAGCGCCACGTGGCATCATTTTGCCAAACATTTTCTCAAGAAAACCTTTGTTAACATCAACTTGCTGATCTTTCCGAAGAGCGTTCAAGCCCCAGAAAGTATGAAAAATGGTTACCTCATGATCATAAGCGGCTGCACCGTTTGCGATAATGTAAGCAGCCATTGCTTTGTCGTAATCTCCACTAAATAAAACGATTGTTGTTTTTTTCTGTTCACTCATTCTATCTATATCCTCCTCTTATACACCCTGGGGTATATAATGTATTAAAATTTTTTATCGACTTCTAACTAACAGATTAACAGCTTCCTTCACCACATCATCAGTCGATTCTCCCTGTTCGATTTGTTGATGAAGACACTGTTCAAGGTTCGAACTTACGATGACTCCAATGGAACGATCGATACCAGAACGTGTTGCTGAGAGTTGCGTTACAATATCTTCGCAGCTCTTCTCTTGCTCCATCATCTGGATGACACCGCGTAATTGACCTTCAATACGCTTCAATCGATTCATAACGGCTTTATCGTATTTCATTTACTTACCTCCCAACTATATACCCCTAAGGGTATAAAATCAAGTAAAAAAATTTATCTGTAAAACAATTTGGTTTGTGCTTCAAATACCTATAGGGGTATTATAACGCATCTATAGAAAATGTCAACACCCTGGTTTTAAGAAAGCCAATTGATTTGAATAATAAAGTACGTAGCGATTAGTGCAATCATTAACAACACGACAACGAGTAGAAAAACAACGATCCATGAAGAAGAAGGTACCTCGAACTTTAAAATACGTTTTTTCGTGCGATAGAACTGCACGGCTCCCCCCGCGATCGTCAGCAACCCGAAAAATAGTGAAGAAAAACTAATGAAGACTGCTACCTGGTCATCAGCACGTTCTCCTGCAGCTCTAGTAAAATGTAAGCTCGCTGTTAGAAAACCTATACCTATGATAGCAATCGAAGTGCGAACCCAGGCTAGAAACGTTCGTTCATTTGCTAAAAGCTGCTGCACACGTCCATCCGCTTTTTTATTTTCCATGTTTCCTCACCTCACCTGAACTGCATTATATACCCCCTTGCGTATATATGCAACTATCGATCACTTTTATTGTATCCCTTTAAAAGCAAAAAAAGCAGAATCGATTACGATTCTACTTCTTCATCAAATAAACGTACGAATTCACCATATCCTCTCTCTTTCATTTCATCTTTCGGTATAAATTCAAGTGCAGCTGAGTTTAGACAATAGCGAAGACCCGTAGGCTCAGGACCATCTTCAAACACATGACCAAGATGAGAGTTTGCCTCTTTACTTCTTACTTCAGTGCGAACGGTAAACCAACTTCTATCTTCTTTTTCTATAATGTTCTCTGGTACCAGTGGCTTAGTGAAACTTGGCCACCCTGTACCTGATTCATATTTATCGATCGAGCTAAAAAGCGGCTCACCTGAAACGATATCAACATAAATCCCTGCTTCTTTGTTATCCCAGTATTCATTCTCAAATGCTTTCTCAGTATCATCTTCCTGCGTCACACTGTATTGAATTGGCGTGAGCATTTCCTTTAATTCTTTATCAGTATACGTAACCGATGCTTTTGGTTCTGATACGGGTACTTCGCGATCATTTCCCCAGGCCTTCTCAAGGAACTGATCGCGACCAGAGTTTTCTCGATAAAATTTGTAGCGAAACTCATTTTCTTTATAATAATCTTGATGATAATCCTCTGCTACATAAAAGGTCGTTGCTTCTTCAATCGGAGTGACAATCTCTTTATCGAACCTTCCTGAATCCTCAATCTCCTGTTTCGACTGCATCGCAGCCGATTTTTGCTCTTTATTGTGATAAAAGATTCCCGATAAGTATTGATCACCCCGATCGACAAACTGCCCTTCATCATCTGTCGGATCAATTTGTCTCCAAAAAACATCTAAAAGTGTCTCATAGCTAACAACAGAAGGATCATAGTATACTTGAACGGCTTCAACATGACCGGTCCCCCCTGAAGATACTTCTTTATAAGAAGGGTTTTCCGTTTCGCCACCAATATATCCAGAGACGGCTTCTCGTACGCCATCTAACTTTTCAAATGGTGGCTCCATACACCAAAAGCATCCTCCAGCAAAAGTTGCTACCGCTTCATTATCCTGGACAGCCTGTGCCGGCTCACTCCCATATGAACGTTTAAAGATCACATCATATAGTTTCGGCAAGGTAAAAACCAAAACAGCGGCTATACCAGCCAACAATATCCACCTTGTTATTTTCATCTGTTATTCCTCCTTTATTTCTAATGGAAGCATAAACCAGAATTCACTGCCTTCTCCTACAGAGCTTTCAACACCTATCTTACCTCCATGAAGCTCAATCAGCTGGCGCGATATGGCCAGACCAAGACCTGATCCTCCATATTTCGTATTCCGTGATTTTTCTACACGGAAGAAGCGTTCAAAGATTTTTTCTAACTCAGCTTCTGGAATGCCGCGTCCCTCATCTTTAATAAAAAAAACAGCGGCAGCTTCAACTTTTTTCAGTGAAATGGTAATAGTAGAGCGATTATACGAGAAAGCAATAGCATTCTGGATCAAATTGGTTAACACGCGTTTAATCTGATCAGGCATCATCGGAATGACATCTAGCTCTTCATCAATGTGCACAGAAAGCTCAATTTCCCTTTCTTCAAGCTTACGATCAAATTGCTGTAACGTTTCGACGAGAATCACATCAGGATGAACCAGTTGTGGTTCGTAAGGTGAGGTGCCGCTCTCTAGTTGTGACAAATGTAAGAGTTCTTCAATTAAGTAACTTAACCGCTCTGTCTCTCTTTCAATTGTCTCAAGATATTTCTTTTCGGTTTTCTCATCAGTCACAACCCCGTCCAGTAAGGCTTCTGCAAAAGACCGAATGGAAGATACCGGGGTTCTTAGATCATGCGAAACATTGGCAATCAACTCTGTTTTATAACGTTCAGAACGCTTCACCTCTGAAAACATACCGTTCAACTTTTCAGACATCACATTAAAATGGTGGGCTAATTCTTGTATTTCTTTCGGACCTTTCTCTGTCACCTTTACATCAAACGTTCCTTCTGCAATGCGACTTGTATCCTCGGTCATCTGATTCACTGATTTTAGAATTTGGGAAGTAAATAGAAAGTGAGCCAGCATGGAAAGAGACCCTGCTCCCACTGTGATCAACGTAAGGGTAAAAATCAATTCAGGTGAAAGCACCATTTTGACATAACTAATAATAAGAAAAACAAGAATGAATGCAATAGAAATTCCATTAGCAAGCATGAACATTGTTCGAAGCTTCATGAAGATTTCCCCTCAAATTTATACCCGATACCCCATACCGTCTTTATCCAATTAGGTGCTGCTGAATCTTTTTCTATTTTTTCACGAAGGCGCCTAACATGTACATTAATCGTATTAACATCACCATCAAATTCATATCCCCAAATGGCTTCAATCAATTGCGACCGAGGGAAAACCCGACTTGGGTGACTGGCAAGTAAATAAAGAAGATTAAATTCCTTAACGGTCAACTCTACCTCGGCGCCATTAATCGTTACTTTCCTTCTTGATTCATCAATTGTGAGCTCACCAAATGTTATTAAAGATGGTACATGCTGTCGTTTAGTTCTGCGCAAGATGTTTCGCACTCTAAGAACAAGCTCTCTTGGGCTAAACGGTTTGGTTAAATAATCATCTGCTCCAACTGTTAAGCCTAAAAGTCGATCTCGCTCCTGACCTAGCGCTGTTAGCATAATAATAGGAACATCATCGACTGATCGAATTTCCTCAGCGACTTCGATTCCATCTTTTATAGGCATCATCAAATCAAGTACAATGAGATCTGGCTTCTCTTTTTCCCACCTACTTATAGCCTCTTGACCATCTGTTGCAGTAATCACGTGATACCCATCTCTCTCTAAATATCTCCTACTAACATCTAATATGGATTCTTCATCATCCACCAGCAGTATCTTATCTGCCACTGCACTTCACCTCTATTCCTTAAGAAACAGTTCTGCAAAACCGAAATCAACGTCAAAAGCTTTGCACCAAATGACAATTCGATCGCCTTCTTCTAGAGACAACGGCACACGGTAATTCTGATTTCCGATATTTCCTTTTAATTTCCCAAGAATGATCCCTTCACTTGTTAACTGTCCTTCTTTTACGAGGACCGTATATAAGTCAGGACCATTTGTTACTTCAAAGTTCTCAAATCGAATCCACTGTTGGTTATTTGAATGAAACGTTGTCACGTCCCCTGACGCCCGATGCTTCTCATCGGCATTTACAAATATTCCAGAACGATGTCTTTCTTGTGCTACTTCGGAGCGCTCATCTGACAGTTCTTCAGCACTGGCTGTTTCTGCTCCTTTAATCGTTGGTGGAAGCTCTTCATTTACCGTTTCATCTAGAAAAAGGGGAGAAACCAACCACCAGCCTACTATGAGCATAAGGACGAGAAGGGTACTCAGAGAAACCCATTTCTTACTCATCCACATCGTTCCTTTCTCTTTTAGAATATCCTCATCATAAGAAATAAAAATTAGAGATTACTGAAGAAAGTATTACGATTTCATTAACTCTTCTTTAGTGTAACTTATTTCAGATCCATCGTAGATTTTCGATCGGTTTTAAAGTTTCTGTAAAACCGCCCGGGTGTGTCATCATTTTTCTGGTTAAATTTCCTCATAGGTGATAGGATATAAAAATAGAACGAAACTAAATTTTTCGTAAGGAGTATATACGATGAAAAAATACAATATCCCTGTCGAAGCTGCCCTCGAAGTGATTGGAGGAAAGTGGAAGGTCGTCATACTCTGTCACTTGATTGAAGGTACGAAACGAACCGGTGGACTAAAGAAATTGATGCCTGGTATTACGCAAAAAATGCTGACACAACAGCTACGAGAATTAGAAGATGATGGTGTCATTTTAAGAAAAGTATACAATCAAATCCCACCAAAAGTTGAATATTCATTGACTGACTACGGATGGTCTTTAAAAGAAATACTGGACTCACTTTGCTCGTGGGGCGAGCAGCACATTGAAAAAACTTACCCGTGTAAAGAAGATGTGCTGTTGCAACCAGAAGAACGAGATACAATGAAAGCTTAACGGAAAAAAGGGACCGCACGCGCGGTCCCTTTTGTTATCTTTTAGCTGATGTTAACTTATCTGGTGAAGGCAACCATCGATCGAATGCCAGTAATTTCGAGAAAAACGGCAATGCAAATATGGTGGAAACAAACAAAGTAAAGATTAAGATAAATGGAATACCCCATATAGTCGCAATCACTTCAGAAGACTGCTGTTCGAGGAACCATTTAATCACAAAACCATGGAACAAATAAATCGCAAAGGTTCTTGATCCTAATGGGGTAAATACCATTGGTCCTTCTGGAATCATCGAAAAGAACAGAAACATGACTATTGCTGTCCCAATGTAATACGTAAGACGAATGAACAAGTCTGTGTTTGATTCGTACACATACGTACCGTAAAGAAGGTCAGCTAGTCCTTCAATTTTGTATAAATAAAACAGTAAAAACAATCCACCAAGGACCACAGGAGCAATCCACTTCATATGAGGGAATCGAATTGGCTTCTTTCGACACCCCATCACCATTCCAAGGACAAAGAAGGGTAAGAAAACGAAAAGTCGATCAAGTGACAGAAACCTTTCCACATCAAAGTACCCAACAGCGAGGCCAGCCCCAATACTTAATGGAAGCAATAGGCTTGGCTTCATTTTTAACAGAATCGGTGAGATCAACTTATACGCAGCGATGCACAATAAAAACCACATTGCCCATCTTGGTGTTAGAAATTCAATTGCAAAGGATTTTTGATAGAGATTTGTATAATAAATGGAATAAACGACCTGGAAAATCACATAGGGCAATAAAAATGTCGTGAATATTTTCCAAAAATATTTTGTTCCAGATGCTTTTCTAGTGAAATAGCCAGCTAAAAAGATAAATGCAGGCATATGAAAAATAAAAATGACATGATACAGACTGTATAGAAAGCGAGAATCATTAATAAACGGCGTCAGCAGGTGACCGCCAACAACTAATAATATTAAGATAGCTTTACTATTATCGAAGTATGCAATACGTTCTGACACGAAAAACAACCTCCTCAAAGGATTGAAAGACGGCACCGTCTTTCTCTATATACCCTCAATTTCATATTTTCATCCTTTATATTTGTAAGTTATTCGCACCTTGATCGTATAATTCTGTCAATATCACTAAAAGAAAGAATATTCTAACGCTATTCCCCGTTAGAAACACAACTTTTTTACCACTTAAAATTGAGGCGAATGGCTTAATTTCTTTTGAAAACGTTTGAATTAATAGAAAAATATATTTTTTCTGAATAATCCTATTGTTTTTTTCTTCAGTGATGAGTAGAATGAATGTTATATTTTCACACATACAAAAGGAGGCGGGAGACATGATCACATTTGTCGGAGCCATTTGTTTATTGATTGTTGGGTATTACGTTTATTCTAAGGTGGTTGAACGAATTTTCGGCATTGACGATGATCGTGAGACGCCTGCATATACAAAGCAAGATGGCATGGATTATATGCCGATGAGCTGGTGGAAGGGGAGCTTGATTCAGCTTTTAAATATCGCCGGCCTTGGTCCCATATTTGGTGCAGTGCTTGGAGCATTATACGGGCCAGTTGCATTTATCTGGATTGTTGTTGGATCAATCTTCGCAGGAGCTGTTCACGATTATTTCTCAGGTATGATGTCACTTAGACATAATGGGGAACAGTATCCTTCACTCGTAGGACGCTACCTTGGAAAAGGGGCGAAAGGAACGATCAATATTATCTCGATTGTTTTGATGATCCTTGTTGCTGCTGCCTTTACAGCTGGTCCTGCCCAGCTAATGGCGCAAGTAACGCCGCTTAGTTTTACGATGAGCTTACTACTCATTTTTGCTTATTTTGTACTAGCAGCCATTCTACCAGTAAATAAAATCATCGGTCGAATTTACCCTGTTTTTGGGGTTATTCTGATCGTGATGGCTGTTTCAATTGCAATCGGATTATTCTTTATGGACAATCCTATCCCAAATTTAACGTTCTCAAACCTCCATCCGGATAATTTACCGTTATGGCCACTCTTAATGATTACCGTATCGTGCGGAGCCATTTCAGGTTTTCATTCCACCCAAAGTCCGATCATTGCAAGAACGATGAAACGAGAAAGCGATGGGAAAAAGGTCTTTTATGGAGCAATGATTGCAGAAGGTGTGATTGCACTTATCTGGGCGGCTGCCGGAATGACTTTCTTTGGAAGTACAGGGGGACTTCAAGGAGCACTTGCTGCAGGTGGACCGTCTGGAGTCGTAAACGAAATAAGCTCTTCCTTACTTGGTACATTTGGTGGTGTTCTTGCCATTGTGGGTGTTATTATTCTTCCAATCACGACTGGCGATACGTCGCTTCGGTCGTCTCGTATGATGCTTGCAGATTTATTTACTAAAAAAGGGTCTTCAAAAGATACGAACGGAAAAGGAAAAACACTTCTTTTAACAGCGGCTGTCGCAACACCAACTTTTCTATTAACACAGATTGATTATACGTTCCTATGGCGATACGTTGGTTTTACAAATCAACTCGTGGCTACTGTCATGCTTTGGACAGCAGCGATGTATCTTGTAAAAAAACAAAAATTCCATTGGATCTGTAGCTTGCCAGCCCTATTCATGACAATGACCGTTTCAACCTACCTTTTCCTTGCACCAGAAGGGTTTCAATTTCCATACAATATCTCAATGGTCTTTGGCGGGATCATTACCTGTTTAACGGCAGGATGGTTTGGTTATCAACTATGGAAAGTTCGCAAAAGAAAGATGGTTACAATCGAACAAGCGGCATAGAGAAAAGCAGCCTTCCCTTTTTAGCTAAAAAAAGGAAGGCTGCTTTTTTGGTTGCGTATCGTAAATGGTAAGTTTGTTTTTAATCGATTTACGTTCTTTCGGATTGGGGATAAAAGCTGGTTTCCCAATATGAAGCATCCCAACGATTACGTCACCAGGATCTAGTCCCATTTCATCTCGAAAGGAAGGATCAAAAATAAAGCCATTCGTTTTCCATACAACGCCTAATCCTTTCGCCCAGGAGAGGAGCTGTATATTTTGAATAAACGCACACGTGGCCGCAAAATCTTCATGACGCTCTTTTTCAGTCCCAGCCGCTTTCACCGCCACGACGAGATGAATGGGTATGTCACGAATGAATTGGTTAATCTTTTCCTTTTTCTTTTCCACTTTTTCTTCATTAAATTCTGTTCGGGCAATACTTTCTTGAATATGCTCAATAAGGCGTACTTTGCCGTCTCCCTTATATAACAGCACTTCCCACGGCTCCCTAAGTTTATGATTAGGGGCCCACTTCGCATCTTCAAGGATTTCTACGATCGTATGTAATGGAATATCGTCGGGCAGAAATTTTCGAATCGTTCTTCTTGAAACAATCGTTTGTTGAATTGTCTCTATCATGATTTATCAAGCACCTTTCCTGCAGATTTGCTTAGGGGCACGATTGAATAAATTGGTTTTCTTCTACCCTTATTTTATTGATAATGATTATCAATGTCAACCAAAAAAAGAAAGCCTATGTTAGACTTCCCTTTCTTGATAATAATTTGCCACAAGCTGATCCATGACTTTACTTGTTCTTAGCGCCGTGTTTCCTGTACTCGGTGACTGTCCTTTTCCATTAAGTTGATTTACAATAGTCTGAATTAATGGCTGTTGAACATGTTCAGGATAAACGATCTCAATCTCCCGTTCACCTTCCTCATTTTTAAGAATAATTGGACGCTCTTGGAGTGTTGAATAAATGAGAGAACCTTGATCACCGACAATTTCATTTAAATCTTCATTTTTATACGATTGAAAACACCATTGACCGGTACCATGTACACCGGATTGGAAAACATAAGTGCCGGACACCATATCTTCCGCTTCATAAAGACCGCCTTGATTGTGTGCAAAGCCTTTCGCTTGTTCAATAGGACCAAATAGGTAATCTAGAAAATCGAGTGTATGGCTAGCCAGATCAAAAAAGTGACCACCGCCCGAAATTTCTGGCTTTACCCGCCACGGTAGATCCCCTTTTTTCTCTTGTTCAGAAGCTTTTTTATGATGAACGGTTCTCACAAATCTTACATTTCCGATCGTATCATTGTCCAACAACTCTTTTACTTTCAAAAGAGCTGGCATCGCTCGACGGTAAAAAGCGACGAATAAAGGAACATCATTCTCACGACATGCGTTGATCATCTCCTGACATTCCTCTGTGTTTAAGGCCATTGGCTTTTCGACATATACTGGTTTCCCAGCTTGAGCAGCAAGAAGCGTGTATTCTTTATGACTTGATGGAGGTGTAGCAATATAGACAGCATCTACTTCGTCATCTTGAATTAACTCTTCCGCACTTGTATACCACTTGGGAACGCCGTGTCTCTCTGCATAATCACGAGCAAGATCTGCGTCACGTCGCATAACCGCAACAAGCTCCGAATGCTCAGCTTTTTGAAAGCCCGGCCCGCTTTTCTTCTCTGCCACTTTTCCACAACCGATGATCCCCCAACGGATTGTCTTCATATGTGCCCCCTAGCTGAAAGTTGTTTTTCCTCAATTTCATGTTCCTTAAATTCATTTACTTCGTCTTTGATTCGCATCATCTTTGCATCAAGATAATGAATAATCTCTGCCGCTTCTTTTAATTCGTTACTTAATTTGTCAGGAATCTCTCCTTCAAATTTATAGTAAATTTTGTGCTCCAAGCTTGCCCAAAAATCCATCGCGATCGTACGCAGTTGAATTTCTACTCTTACCAGTTCCGGACCTTTTGATAGGAACACAGGAATTTCTACAATCAGATGCAGGCTTTTGTACCCATTCGTCTTTGGGTGTTTCACGTAATCTTTTACGTTAATTAGACGTATATCATCCTGACTTTCAATCATTTCATAGATGCGATAAATATCATTTGTAAAGGAGCATGTTACTCGGACTCCAGCGATATCATTAATATGTTTCTTCACATTTTCAGTCGTTATCTCTAGTCCCTTCCGCTCAAGTTTGGCCATAATGCTTTCAGGAGATTTTATACGTGATTTAACATGTTCAATTGGATTATGCTGATGAACAAATTGAAATTCATCATTTAAGATCGTTAATTTGGTGTTAATTTCATCGAGTGCAAATTTGTAAATGAACAAAAAATTCTTCCATTCCTCTATTCGTTCTTGGAATTCCTTTTTCATGTTCAGATCATCCTTTCACCAGTTACCGTACCATATTTTTCGAAACGGCGAGTGAAGGATCTTTGACGAACTCGGAACAAATGCCAATGTGGCTATGTTAGAATAAAATGAAAGGAGGTAAATTATGGATAAAACTAAAATTCTAATTATCATGAACCTTTTCATAAGCGCGATCGCTATGGGCTTGTATGCATTTACTATGTATCAGGATAATCAGATAGGATATTCCTTCACTTTTGTCATCCTTGGCTGTTTTTTCATTGTGTTCGCGATTTACGGCATGATTCGAAATCACAAACTAGCTCAAACGAAGGAAACCCATTAAGCTTTCATTGAATATAAAGAACAGAAGCCGCTTTGAAAGAAGCTTCTGTTCCATTTCCCCCTCTACATTTTGAATGAGAAGTCCTGCCTCTCTTACCCAATAAAGACAAGGCCAAGCGAAATGGCCACACCGCTTACAATTAATACGATGAAACAATATCCCATAATGTCTTTTGCCTTCAACCCGGCAATTGCAAGAGCTGGTAAGGCCCAAAATGGTTGGATCATATTCGTCCACGCGTCTCCCCATGCGACAGCCATGGCGGTTTTTGGAATTGAAACGCCTAACTCCCTAGCTGCATCAAGCATAATTGGTGCCTGAACCGCCCACTGTCCTCCGCCAGAAGGTACAAAGAAATTCACAATTCCAGCGCTGATAAAAGCAAAGAATGGAAAAGTAAACTCATTTGATATCGATACGAACCCCTGGGAAAGTTGGGCGGCGAGACCAGAGGCTACCATCATTCCCATAATCCCTGCATAGAAAGGAAATTGAATGATGATCCCACTTGCTCCTTTCACCGCATTACTAACCGCTTCAAGAAAATGACGTGGTGTCCCATGAAAAAGTATTCCAAGAAAAAGAAAACCAAAGTTTACAATGTTCAAATTCAATTCAAATCCTGCGTTCACAAAATAATAAATGAGGTAGGCTAGCCCCACAATCGATATAACCATAGATACAATGCGGCTATTCTCAAGTCTTTCAGCTGGCGTTACTTCACCTTCGAGACTCGCTGCTTCTACATGATTTTCCTCAAGCAGCGTTCGATCAATATGTATACGTTCTTCTTCTGAAGGTAACATGAAGTAATTGATGAGAGGTAATAGAAGAAAGAGGGACGCTACAATCATCAAATTAAAGAGTGAAAATATCGTCTCATTGGTTGAAACGATGCCGATTAAATCAGATGTGAAATGATCAGGAGTGGCAATGGTAAGGGGAATGGAACCTGCAAGCCCTCCATGCCATACAAGAAAACCACTATAAGCACTTGCAATCAGCAAACGATAATCGACCTTCTCTACTTGTCTTGCTAGTTCTTTTGCATAAAGGGCACCAATCACAAGACCAAAACCCCAGTTGATCCAGCTGGCGATTAAGGAAATGAGTGTAACGTATACGATCGCCTGTCCAGGAGTTTTCGCTCTTTCTGCAAGAAAACGAAGACCTTTTTTAAAAAGTGGACTACTTGCTAGAACATAGCCTGTGACGAGCACAAGCACCATCTGCATGGAAAAAGCGAGTAAACTCCAAAATCCTTCGCCAAAGTATTGAACCATTTGAACCGGGGAACTGCCGGTAAAAACCATCCCAAGTGCAAATACAACGAATGTTAAGATAATCACAAACAAAAATGGATCAGGTAAATACCGCTGCATGATCCGATTAGATAATGCGATGGAAGATTTCAGCATACATTCAACTCCTTGTTAATGATAATGAGGTACTTTTCTTCATTCGGTAATGACTCTGTAATTTCCTACCTTAATCAGAAAACGCTTTCAAAAAGTTTTTTCCACATAAAAAAAGTCGCTCAACAGCGACCCTACTTTTCTAGGTTATTTAGAAATGCTTGAACCATGTCAACATATGGCTGAGTGTAATATCGGTTATAATGAATCGCAGATAGACGGATCGGATCTCCAAAGAAAAAGCGCTCAAACTGGGTTTGACGAGATCCAAATGCACTCATGCCAAGATCCCAAGCCATCCGAAATAGCTGCACACGTTCTTTCGCATTGATATTCGCACCTTGAAGATATCTCGCCAGATCCTCTTGAATATCTGAATCAAAATCCTTCTCAGTAGGGATTGAAATCAATCCGCTTGCACCAAGTAGTTGAATGATTTCAATCAATCTCGGATAAACGCTAGGGAAATATTGAATAGCAGCTTTCAACGGCTGACTCTCCGGGACAAGCGTGCCATATTGATTCGCTTGACTATTGACTTCAGACGCTATTAACAAAGCTTTCATAATTTCAAGCGTTGTGATAATCTCACTCATTTTCAACTTAATGTGTTCATATTCTTGAATTTGAATGGCTTCTCCCATTAACTCACATAGTCCGAGAATATATTCTACTTTCACAACCTGTCTGCAAACAGATTGAAATTGCAAGAAGGCGTACATACCAGTTGCTTCTTCCATATCACCAACAATTTTGACATTTTTATAAAGAAACACACATTCCCACGGGACAAGTACGTGATCAAAGACAACAATCGAATCAATTTCCTCAAACTGAGAAGCTAGTGGATGATCAAAGCGCGAATCACGATAGCAGAAAGATTCCCTACATAAAAATTTCAGCCCTTTTGTGTCCGAAGGAATCATAAAACCGAATAAATAGGAATCGTCTAACGTGTAACCCCCGGCAGGTAAAACGAGCAGTTCATCTGTTAATCCCCCCTGGGTAGCCAACAACCTGGCACCTTGAATCACGATTCCTTCCTTATTTTCTTCAATCACTTTGGCGGCTGTTACATTCGTATCATCAAAATACTGTCCAACGGATCGATTTACCTGCGGATTAATAAATGTATGTGTGATAGAAAGATCTTCAGCTCTTGCTTTTTCATATAACCGTTTAATATTATCTCCAAAAGCTTTTTGATCCTGAGCAAAATGTGGCGCTGCCATACCAAGCGTCATCAGTAGCGTGTTCATATAATCTGGTGATCTCCCCATCAGTCCCGCACTTAACCTCGCCCACTCCTGGGTTGCTAAGCGGCGTTTTGTGAGATCTTCCACTGTTGTCGGTTGATGGTAAGAAAACCCATAATCAACTTTACGATCAGGCGTTGAATATTGAAACAGCTTTTGGTTTTCCGGTTGGCACTGATAATCATATAGGACCGCTTTACTCTTGATAATACCTTTAAAAGGTGCCAGCTCAGATAATTTCCCTGAACACTTTCCTCCTTCAATCCACACCTCATTTTGGAGCGCATCTATTCGTTCGATATACTCTTCACCATTAATCATGCCGTCTCCCCTTTTCATAAAACTACTTATTAAACTATGCAGGATGTGCATCAGAAGGTAGTGTTTCTGCCTTCTCAATGAAAGAATGTAATAAGAATGTGTTTTTTATCCCATACTTACTGTTAGGGGTTTTCAAGCGATGGTTTTTGTGGAACAATGGACACAGCCTTTTGAAAGGAGCATGTGAATTGCGTAAATTAACTTACTTACTCATAACAGGTTTATTAATCGTTGTATTAGCAGCCTGTGGAGGAAATGAAGAAAGCAGTAATGACAAGAAACAAGAAGATACAAAGACAGAAGAAAAAGCCGGTGAACAAAAGCAACCGGAAGTAGATAAAGTTGATAAAGACAAAGTAGTTGCTACCGTTAATGGAAAAGAAATCAAAGGAGAAGATTTCAACGCCCTTTATAGTCAAAGCCAGATGCAATATGTACAAATGGGGCAAGAAGTCCCAAAAGATCAGCTAGATCAAATGAAAAAACAAGTCGCTGAAAGCATGGTCGGACAGGAGCTAATCCTTCAAGCTGCACAAGAAGAAGGTATTGAAGCATCTGACGATAAGATCAATGAAGAACTTGAAAATGTCAAAAAAGGCTTTGAAGATGAGAAGAAATTCGAAGCAGCTCTTAAAGAAAGCGACATGACAATGGAAGATCTTAAGAAAGAAATCGCGAAAAACATCCAATATACGAAGTACATCGATCAAGAAATTAAAGTTGATGAAGTTAGCGAAGAAGAAATGAAAGAATACTATGAGAAGGCAAAAGAACAGGGTAGTTCTGAAGAAATGCCGGCTTATGAAGATGTGAAACCTCAGATCAAGGAAGGTCTAGAAGGTGAACAGAAAAATAAGAAAACGCAAGAACTGATCGACAAACTTAAAAAAGATGCTGATGTGAAAATCAACATTTAAGTTCATCGACGAAAAGCCACTAGCGAAGTTACTCGCTGGTGGCTTTTTGGTTTTCGTAAAGATGGTCTTCCAACTGACTTCGAATTTCAGCAGGGATTGGCATGCTTTTCTGTTGATCAAAATGGTAGTTAACGTATGTAGCGCTTCCTCTGACGCATAGGTTCTCTTTTTGATGGATTTCCTCATAAACTTCAAAGCTTGTTCTTCCAATTCGCTTAATCCAAGTGTAGACGGTTACCTGAGTTCCATAAAAGATTTGAGAAACATATTCCGCATTCATTTTTAAAAGAACGCAGTGCCAATCGTGAAAACGTAAATCTGGATTAAACATGCGAAAAATCGGATCACGGCCAGATTCAAACCATACGGGTATGACCGTATTATTAATATGACCCGCTCCATCAGTTTCTGAAACTCTTGGATCGATGACTTTCTGAAACATACAGCACCTCCTGGTATTTTACTAATTCGCTTTTAGATGGCTTTCTTCCTTCGCTCTCATCCGAAAAGAAGCTGCTAGAAATGTGGCAATTCATGACGAACGAATGTTCTTTCGCTTTCTTTGTTATAACGTTATACTAGTCTTAGATAGACAGGCTAATTTAAAGGAGAGTGAAGACGATGAAACACCATCCAATTCCCTATTTCACATTTGAAGGTACAGCGCGGGAGGCTTTGGAATACTACAAGGAAGTTTTTGAAGGAGAAGTAACCGATGTCCAAACTTTCGGAGAAGCCAATTTTGAAACGCCACCAGAAATGGACAATTACATCATGCACGCGCGTTTCAGAAAAGACGAGCTTTTTTTCATGGTATCAGATGGTTTTATGAATCAATCGATCACTGTAGGTAATAACCTCTCTCTTGCCCTAGAACTCGATAGCACTGAAGAAATCGAGTCACTCTATGCGCGCCTAAAAGAAAAAGGCACCGTTTATATGGAGCTTCAAGATACCTTCTGGGGAGCGACATATGCGAAGGTAAAGGATGCATATGGAGTGATTTGGGATCTTAACTTTGAGAAATCCGGGTCATCTAAATAGTGAGTGAGGTCTCCACGCGTGTGGGGGCTTTTTTTGTGGTTGTTTGGTGGAGGAAACCTTGTTAATTCCGCGATTTTCTGGATAATTCCGCGAAAATCAATTTTATTCCGCGAAAACACGAATTATTTCCGCGGAAATTCAATTAATTCCGCGAAACGTCAAAATCCAGCTTATAGCGCCTCCCTTTTGTTGATCCAGTTGACTCTAGATTTAATGATCTTAATAAACGTGTAGTAGCATCTCCGGAATCCATCCTCAAAAACCGCCTCACCTCCTGATTCGTAATCTCTTTAGACACAAGGAGCGCATAATCTCGAAGCGCCCTTAAGTGAGCATCACGCGAATAAGTGCCACATATTTCGCAATACCACCTCCCATGCAGCCTCAGCATAGCAAGACGAGCACATGAAGGACACGCGACGCCAATAAGCAAGTCTTCCCGAGTAATTGAAAAACGCTTCAGAACGTCTCGGTCAAGCGGCTCATGTAGCTTAACAAGAGTACGCCCTAACTTTCGTACTTCCTTCACCGTCAAACGCTCATCACTATACCGCTTATCCAGCAGCTTCACTTTTGTCGGCAGGTACTCGCTCCGAATGACTTTTGAAGAGATGAACTGAACCTCCTCTGTCGCTTTCAAAACCGCTCTTCGATTAGCGACCACAATAAGCGTTTCAATAGGTACATCTGGAATATTTATTTTTTGAAGCAAAGCTCGAAGTTGGGAGCACTGGCGCTCCACCTGAGTAAGGGGATTTGGAAAGGCTTCTTCTTTCGTGTCAGAAATGCGAATGAGCTGGTTGAAAGAGGGATCAAACATAAGAGTCCCAGAGATATTTTTCACTTCAAGAATGAGAAGATAGTGCTGAGACACAACAAGCGTATCGATTTGAAAATAATGAACGCCGTCAAAAAGACGCAGGTCATGATAAATCGAAAACCGCTTATCATCTAAAAAACTTAGCGGGAAATTTAGAGATTTTTCACCTGAAATTCCTGCCTGGTACATGGAAAGCTGCTCCTTTACTTCATCAAAGCGTAAATGATGGGAAGGCAGGCGATTTAATAAGGTACTTAATTTGTGGAGGTGTAGCGGGGGCTCGTGTTCTTTCTTTATCAAACTGGTACTCACTCCTCTACCTTATATTTTTTCTAATAAAACTCATTCTCCACTTAACCGCTATCTCCTTTCTAGAATAAACTTCCATCAAAAAAAGCCAGCTCCTTCACATAGAAGGAAGCTGGCTTTCGCATTAACATTTACTCAAGATCAAGATCTGTCACTGCACCTTTAGCAGAAGAGGAAACGAGTCGAGCATATTTACCGAGAATACCTGTCTTATATCGAAGCTCTGGGCGTACCCATTCAGCACGGCGACGCTCGAGCTCTTCGTCTGTTACATCAAAATTGATTTGTTGCTTTTCACTATCGATTGTAATGGTGTCGCCTTCTTTTAAGAGGCCAATTGGTCCACCTACAAATGCTTCTGGCGAGACGTGTCCGATTACAAATCCGTGCGATCCTCCTGAGAAACGACCGTCTGTCATAAGCGCTACTTTACCATTCAACCCTTTTCCCACAATCATGGAAGTGATGGAAAGCATCTCTGGCATACCCGGTCCGCCTTTAGGTCCTACATTGCGAATGACGAGAACATCACCTTCTTTAATATCATCCGCTTCAATCGCTGCCGTTGCTTCAGCTTCATTATTATAAACGCGAGCTGGTCCTTCAAAATGACTAATCTTTTGACCAGACATTTTTGCAACTGAACCTTCGGGAGCTAGATTCCCTCGAAGAACAACAAGTGGGCCGCTTGCTTTAATCGGATTATTTAGAGAGCGAATAATTTCTTGTCCTTCTTTCAGTGATGGTGCATCAGCAAGGTTTTCTGCCACTGTCTTCCCCGTTACAGTAAGGCAATCGCCATGAAGCAAGCCATGCTCATGAAGAAGCTTCATGACAGCAGGTACGCCGCCAATTTCATATAGATCCTGCATGACATATTTACCGCTTGGCTTCATATCCGCAATGTATGGAACACGTTCGCGAACGCGCTCAAAATCATCAAGTGATAAATCTACACCAGCTGAGTGAGCCATTGCTGTTAAATGTAAGAAGGCATTTGTTGAACCACCAAGAGCCATGACAACCGTGATTGCATTCTCGAATGCTTCTTTTGTCATAATGTCACGAGGATAGATCTCTTTTTCAAGAAGTGAAACCACTAGCTCACCAGCTTGACGACACTCTGATTCTTTATAGTCATTTACTGCTGGCGTAGATGAGGAGCCAGGAATACTCATTCCAAGTGCTTCAACCGCAGATGCCATTGTGTTGGCCGTATACATGCCGCCACATGCTCCTGCGCCCGGACATGCAGAACATTCAACTTTGTGTAACTCTTCATCGTTAATTGTTCCCGCCTGGTATTGGCCAACCGCTTCGAATGACGAAACAATGTCGATATCATTTCCATTCAATTTTCCTGGCTGAATCGTTCCTCCGTACACATAAACGGATGGAATGTTCATGCGGCCAATTGCGATTAAGCATCCTGGCGTTGTTTTGTCACAGCCGCCAATCGCTACAATACCATCAAGACGTTCCGCATTCGTAACCGTTTCAATTGAATCCGCAATGATCTCGCGACTTGGCAAAGAGTAGAACATCCCTTCATGTCCCATTGCAATCCCATCTGAAACAGTAATCGTGTTAAAAATCATTGGCGCGCCGCCGTTATCCTTAGCACCCGCTTTCGCTTCTCGTGCAAGGCTATCAATATGTACATTACACGGTGTAACTTCACTCCAGGTACTCGCTACACCAATCATTGGTTTCTTAAAATCTTCATCTGTAAAACCGACTGCTCGAAGCATGGAGCGGTTAGGTACACGGTTTACACCTTCACTGATCACTTTACTTCTGATTCGAAGATCTTTTTTGCCTTCCATTCCAATCACCCTTCCAAATCACTCATAAAATTAGACAATTTAATTAATTCAAAATTTATATTCTTTGATGATACTAGTTTTCGCACTTTAACGCAAACAATTATCTGAAATTAAATTGTAAACTTTTTGCGAAAGTTCGGATTAGTGTCGCTTTTAGGGATCATAATGGCTTCAAAACAAATAGAAGCCATCCTCTCAAGAGGACGGCTTCGGCTTTATCCATAATGCTTGGAAGAGTTTAAAGGGTGCCAGGCTCAAATGTTTTACAGTCGGTTTCTTCACTATTACGTGCTTTATTCCCCTGATGACTGACAACATAGATTTCCTCTGCTCCACAGTTTTTCCCATTACGATTGTGAACGCAGTTAGCGACTTCGCACAACACATCTAATGCCATTCCCTTCACCTCCTTAGCTATATGATGGTCTTAACAAGAGAGGTTCATACTGACATTCATTAACAAGAAGTGGCTAGAATGTATAGTATAAATAACGGAGAACAATAGAGTAGGCGGTTAAGCTATGAATAATGAAAATGAACAAGATCAGCTAAAAGCTGTCTTCGGATCATGGATTCAAGCTACTGGTACAGTTATTTCAGCTATTGGCATATCATCTTTTTTTACAATTAGTTCCGAAATATTAAACAGCTTAAATTTAATAGGCAATGTGCTTCAGGCAACGGGAAATGCCATTTTGGCTGACACAATTAAGGAGCTTTCTCTCGATAAAATAGGAAATGAAATACAAGCGATTGGAAACTCTACCGTTATTTCCGGAATACTACTTGATTTAGATGTACAAACAAAAATTAAACTTGATATTGATGGTAACCTGCTTCAGGCTTTAGGAGGGGCTACTTCTCTAGCTCAAGCACTGGAATCACCCCCTAGTGCAGCAGTACTTTATAGTATATACGGAAATTCCCTACAAGCTACAGGTAATTCCTTGCAAGCATATGCTGGAGCTAAAGGATTAAGAAACGAAGATGGTGAAAATATTAATATAGTCGGAAGTTGGATTCAGGCTACAGGAGCGGTTATTTCTGCAATTGGTCAAACAAAATATCCTTAAAATTAAAAAACACGAAACGCTAGAAAAGCGGTTCGTGTATTTAATTCCAACAATTTATTAAGATAACTCTTTCATTAGTCTCAGAAATTCTTTCATAAATCCAGGTAAATCGGGCCATGCCTGTCCTGAGACGAGATTATCACGCGTATGAACTTTCTCATCGATATATGTAGCGCCACAAGCAGTGACATCTGGTTTACAAGCTGGATAGGCCGTATATTCGCGATCCTTCATGATATCTGGAACGACATTCAGTACCTGAGCCGCGTGACAAATTGCCCCTACTGGTTTATTTTCTTCAAAAAAGTGTCTCACGATGTCTGGTACATTCTCGTCCATTCGAATGTATTCTGGGGCACGTCCGCCTGGAATAATTAATCCATCATACTCTGAGGGCTTAATGTCAGCAAACGAAGCATGTGATTCAATTCCATAGGCTTGTTTTTCAACAAACGTTTCCATTTCATCCGTAAAATCATGACATACCGTTTGGAGTTTTTTAACGGTTGGTGATGCAATCGTCACGTCAAACCCTTCCTCAAGACAACGATAGTATGGGTAAAAAATCTCAAGAGCTTCAACAGCATCACCTGAAAGAATTAATACTTTTTTACTCAAAACAAGCACCTCCAACAGAAATTTGTTTGCCTCTATCAATACCCCTTTTTTTTACATATGTAACGGATCTAGCAAAAATAGGGAGAGAATCTCCGTCAATGGTTGAATTCGCTTATGATTTGCGACTACAATAAACCATAATGCATTTCTCATTGTGATGGGGAATAGAGACAGGAGCTTCTAAATGGACATTAAGCAACTAGCCTATTTCGTTGAAGTAGCGAAGCAAAAGAGCTTCACAAAAGCCTCACACTCGCTCTACATCTCACAGCCAACATTAAGTAAAATGGTAAAAAGTTTAGAAGCTGAGTTAGATGTTGAGCTACTCGATCGCTCGGCACGATCAAGTGAGCTTACCGATGCAGGGAAAATCGTGTATTTGCAAGGTGAAAAAATACTGAACATGGTTGACGATCTTTCTTCCCATTTATATGACATGATGAATTTAAAGAAAGGACACATTAAAGTCGGCCTTCCACCACTGATTGGAGCTCTCTACTTCCCTAAAATTTTGAAGGGGTTTCAAGAACTCTATCCTGATATTACGATTGAACTAATGGAGCACGGTGCCAACATTGCCCAACAAAAAATTCTCGACGGTGAACTGGATTTTGCAGTGGGACTCTTACCTGTCGATGAAACAAAATTTGAAACACTTCCATTCAAAAAGGAAGAATTAATGCTGTTTGTCCACAGTACGCATCCATTCGCAGAAAAAAATGAAGTCTCAATCAGCGATTTACGAAATGAGCAGATCATCTTATTTAGTGAAGATTTTATGCTACACGATCAAATGATTGAGCAATGTCGTCAGGCTGGTTTTGAACCTCATATCTCATACGTTAGCTCACAATGGGATTTTATTAGCGATATGGTGAGTCACAATCTAGGAATTACCTTTTTCCCTAAATCCATTCTTTCGAAAATTAATCAGACCAATGTCGTTTCCATTCCACTCGTGGATCCAGAAATTCCATGGGAACTTGGCATTATCCTAAGAAAAGAAAAATACATTTCTTATGCTTCACGTGCTTTCATTAACTACATTACCTCGTCAATCTAGCTCCATACCGATGATGCATAGTCGTGGTTCATAATCGGGATTTCACACCAAAGCCTTCTAGCGTTATATTAGGATACGTGATCTTACTAAAGGATAGACACCTGGAGGCTTTTACAATGGAAAATGATCGCATGAAACTAGGGCTAGATAAATTGATGGAATACAATGCGCTTACGATTGCAAAAAAGGTTTTTAATCAGCGTGAATTAGAGGTAACAAAGGCAGCACCGAATTGATTAATAAAACAAGCCGTCCATATGGGCGGCTTCTTTTATTAACATGGGTAAAAATCGGACAATTCCAAACACAAACTTTCCATATCTTTGAAAATCATGTATGATATATCTAAATGATATGTATCATATAGATATAGGGTGTGAATACGTGGAAAAGCAAATTCATACGAAATATGCCATTCTTGGATTGTTAACAATCGGTTGTCAAACGGGATATTCAATGAAAAAGATGATGGATGAAAGTTTAAATCATTTCTGGAAAATCAGCTACGGGCAAATTTATCCGACGCTAAAAAATCTACTCGATGAAGAACTCATCACGGTGCAAAAGCAGAGCGAGTCTGGAAAGCCTGATAAAAAGAAATATCAATTAACTTCATTAGGTTGGCAGTCTCTTCAAAATTGGATGGAAACGCCAATTCAGGAAATTGGCGTAGAAAAAAATGAGCTTTTGCTTAAACTTTTTTTCAGTCATCACCAGAGCACTGAAATGACCTTAAACCAATTAGATCATTACCACACAAAACTAGAGGAACGTCTCAATACTTATCTCGCAATTGAAGAAATGATACGTGGGACATATGGGGATCAGAAAGATGCAAAATTCTGGCTGCTAACATTAGATTATGGGATACGGACAACGCAAGCAGCTTCTGAATGGGCTAATGATGCCAAAAATTCACTTCAGGGAGGAAAGAGGAATGGCTAATCAAGTCTTTAGCGGGCGCTACACGGTAGATAAAGGGCAGGACATTGTGGTCTTTCTCATAGGTATGCGAGTCAATCAATGGTGGGCTGTGCATAAGTGGCTTCCTGTTTTCCTTGCGATGCCTGGCATGATTCGTGAGCTTAGCATCAACAAGCAGTTAGGTTGCCTTTCTATGGAAAATTTCTTTAGCTTCCGAACAACGCTACTTCTTCAATACTGGCGCTCATCTGAAGACCTTCGTCAATACGCCCATGGTCAAGTTCATTTGAAAGCATGGAAGAACTTTAATCAAAAGGTTGGCAATAACCGCGCTGTTGGGATCTATCATGAAACTTATGTCCTTTCGAGTTCTCACTATGAAACCCTTTATGGCAATATGCCTCCCTTTGGATTAAGTAAAGCCCTCGGTCGTGTTGCGGTTACCCCTCAAGCCAATTCTTTTAGGAAACGTCTCCAGGGGAAGCATACAGAAAAAGTGAATTAATTCTAGAAAAGCCCAGAGCTCTGGGCTTTTTCATTGAGATGATTTTTTCCAAATAAAAAACCACCAAATATGTATTTGGTGGAGACGGTGGGAGTCGAACCCACGTCCAGAAGTATCGGCACTTAAGCTTCTACGAGTGTAGTCGTTATATTAGCGTTTCACTACAATTCAGCCCAACGACAGGCTTCCTTGTAGCTAGTCTGATTAATCTCTTCCAACTTTCCTCAGACGGTGGATTGTTGGCGTATCCCACTTAAGTTGAGTCCCTTACCCTACCACATGGGCGATGGAGGGAGGAACCGCAAAACAGCTTACGCTGCTAGTGCGAAGTTGTTGTTTTCTTTGCCAGTTATAGGCATGGCGTTTTTAACGTAGCTCGCCAACTCGACTCGCGACTTAAGCTCGACCTACCCCTGTCGAATCCGTAACGTCCCCATGTAAGAAAATGAGAACCGAAAACGGGTAAGCAGTTAAGCTTCATATGTTGTTTCGGTAATTTTTATTATAACATAGATCAGCTTCCAATCAAATGGAAACTATATCCGCTGACGTTCTTTCAACGCTTTGTCCACTTCACGCTTCATCGTCTTATCTTTTAAATCCTGACGCTTATCGTACTTCTTCTTACCTTTTGCAAGGCCTAAAAGTACTTTCGCGTAGCCATTTTTGATATAAACTTTAAGTGGAATCACCGTGTAGCCCTGTTCTTTCGTTAGGCCAATGAGCTTATCAATCTCTTTCCGCTTCATCAATAGCTTACGAGTACGGGTTGGATCGTGATTAAAACGATTTCCCTGCTCATATTCATTGATGTGCATATTCAAGAGAAAGATTTCTCCTTTACGAATAATGGCGTGAGAGTCTTTCAGGTTTACGCGTCTTGCCCTGATGGATTTAATTTCTGTTCCCTGTAGGACCAACCCTGCTTCGTACGTTTCAATAACGGAATAATCGTGTCTTGCTTTCTTATTTTGTGCAATGAGTCCACCATCACCTTTTGGCATGACCGTCCCCCCTCTCAAGCGTCGAACTCTAGTATATCAATTTGGTCAGAATAAGTCAAGATGACTTACTCTGACCGTCATACTTGAAATGCCGCTAATTAAGCATTGTTATTTCGACGTTTTTTCTTTTTACTTTTCGGTTTCTTTTTTGTCCCCTGCCCATCCTTTGGCGGAGAGAACTTTCGCTTTTTCTTCCCTGCATCCGTTGTTTTATTTGAGGACTTTCCACGCTTTTTGCGCTTTCCGCCTTCAATAACCTTTGGACTTTCTCTACGACGACGCTCTTTCGGTGGCTTCATACCAACAATTTCGAAGTCGATTGCTCGCTCATCAATGTTGACATTTAAGACGCGAATGGCGATTTCGTCACCAATGCGATACACGTTCCCGGTGCGTTCACCGATCATCGCATAAGCACCTTCGTCGTAGTGGTAGTAGTCATCAGTTAAATAACTAACGTGAACGAGACCTTCAATCGTGTTTGGCAATTCAACAAACAAGCCAAAGTTTGTTACACCACTAATGACACCTTCGAACTCTTCCCCGATTTTGTCTTTCATAAACTCAGCTTTTTTCAGATCATCGGTTTCGCGTTCAGCGTCAACCGCACGGCGTTCCATTGCAGAAGCGTGCTGAGCGATTTCACCAAGCGCTTCGCCCCACTTTGAAGTTGTCTGGTTATCCACTTTCTTCTCAAATAGGTACGTACGTATTAAACGGTGTACGATTAAGTCAGGATAACGACGGATTGGCGACGTAAAATGCGTATAGAAATCTGTCGATAACCCAAAGTGACCAAGACTTTCAGGGAAGTATTTTGCCTGTTGCATTGAACGAAGCATCACTTTACTAATTACAGCTTCTTCTGGCTCTCCCTTCACTTCCTCAAGAAGCTTTTGCAGGGCACGTGGATGTACGGTATTCGCATTTCCTCTTACAACGTATCCAAAGTTCGTAATGAACTCAAAAAACGTATTGAGCTTGTCTGCATCGGGATCTTCGTGAATACGGTACATGAACGGAACTTCCATAAAGTGAAAATGCTGCGCTACGGTTTCGTTAGCAACGAGCATAAACTCTTCAATTAAGCGTTCAGCTACCGAGCGTTCTCGTTGAACTATCTCCTGTGGTGTCCCTTCTTCATCAACGAGCACTTTCGCTTCCGCAAAATCAAAATCAATCGCGCCTCGTTCGAAACGACCTTTTCTTAAAATTTCAGCCAGTTCACCCATGCTATCGAAGAATGGAACAAGAGATTTGTAACGTTCTAACACTTCATCGTCTTCACGCTGAAGAATTTTACGCACATCTGTATACGTCATGCGTTCATTTGTACGGATCACACTTGGGAAAATCTCATGGTTCACGACTTCACCCTGTGTGGTAATTTCCATCTCACATGAAATCGTTAAACGATCCACTTGAGGATTTAAACTACAAATTCCGTTTGATAAGCGGTGTGGAATCATTGGAATCACACGATCGACAAGATACACACTGGTACCGCGATCAAGCGCTTCCTGATCAATTGGAGAGTTTTCCGTAACGTAATACGTCACATCCGCGATATGAACACCAAGCTTGTAGTTCCCATTCGGAAGCTTCACAACGTTAACGGCGTCATCAAGATCTTTTGCATCTGCCCCATCGATCGTAACAATTGTTTCTTCGCGAAGGTCGCGTCTCCCTTCAATTTCTTTTTCATCAATTTGATCAGGTGTTTTATGAGCTTGATCCATTGCAGCTTCAGGGAATTCACCTGGCAATTCATGTTTATAAATAATTGAAAGTATATCTACGCCTGGATCGTTTTTATGCCCAAGAATTTCGGTAATACGGCCTTCCGCGCTCATACGCCCTTCAGGATATTTCGTAATCTCAACTACGACTTTATGACCATCTACTGCACCGCCAGTAGCTCCTTTTGGAATAAAAATATCGTGTGGAATTCTTTTATCATCTGCGATGACAAACCCAAAATGCTTACTATCAGAATATGTACCAACTGTGCGTTTTACACCACGCTCGATGATACGTATCACAGTGCCCTCTGGACGAGTGCCAGAAGATTTCTGATGAAGTCTTACAATGACGCGATCACCGTTCATTGCTCCTTCTAAATCACCCTGATTGATGTAGACATCCTTCTCGCCAGTATCGCTATCAGCAATAAGGAAAGCAAACCCTTTTGCGTGAACTTGTAACTTTCCGCGAACGAGGTTCATTTTCTCTGGAATACCATAGCGATTGCTTCTTGTACGAACAATTAACCCTTCATCTTCCATGCTGTTTAATGTTTTGACAAATTCCTTAAATTCACTTGAATCTTTTACACCAAATACTTCTTCAAGCTCCTGAACAGTTAGCGGCTTATATGCCTCGTCCTTCATGAAGCTCAATATTTTCTGTTCATGTTCTTCTGCCATTGTCTTCCACCTTCTTTCTAGTAAAATATATCCATAGATTATTCAGACCAGTCAAGCCCATCAAGAAATGCGTGGACGTCTTTGTGAAGCTCTTCTTTCTCTTTCCCAAGCGTAATCGCATGCGTGGAATTCTCGTACCATTTCAAGCTCTTTTCATCCGATTCAACATGATCATGAATCACGTGAGCACTTTCTGTATTAATCATCTCATCATGTCTTGCCTGTACCACAAATGTTGGCGCATAAATCATATCAATGTTATCACGCACATCATAGATTAAGTTACGAAGTTCTCCAAGCGTATTCATCGGCGTTTCTTTGAAAGCTTCCATTTCCTCTTCAATTTGTTCAGCGGATTTTCGTTCAAATTTCTTGTATTCTTTCGCATAGGAAAGGACGCCTTGATACATGGTTTCTTCGTCTTTCATATCCATCGGAGCACACATGGGTACGATTCCCTTTACAGGAACAGTATAACCGAGCTTTAAAGAAAATACGCCTCCAAGTGATAAGCCGACAACCGCAATTTCATCATGGCCCATGCTTTTTAGTTTTTCATATCCTTCAGTGACGTTTTTCCACCAATCTTGTGGACCCGTATGTACGAGCTCTTCAGGTGGAACGCCATGTCCTTCATACTGTGGGGCGTGGCACGTATATCCTCTTTCCTGCAAATAACGCCCCATCATTCGTACATCTGCTGAATTACCAGTAAAGCCATGTAACATTAATACCGCTCGATTGCCTCCCTCGAATGTAAATGGCTTTGGTGCTACTACTTTCATGATGTGATCCTCCTCTAAATCATCTACCTATTAGTTTGACCTACCAAAAACGAATTATCCTGTTTCATGGAGTCTTTATCTGCATTTTACCTGTTTCAGTCGGAAGGCAAAAGGAATTCGTTCTTATAGCTTATTTCCCTGTTCCATTCGACAAAAAACTTCCTTTCGCTTCCTCTTAGAAAAGCTTGCCGCCAAGTACTAGCGGAAGCCTTAGTTTTTCTTATACTTTAGTCATTTAAAAATTCTTACAGTACAATGAAAAAAGCAGCAAGTGACTCAACACCTGCTGCTTTCTGATTACCGTTACACAAGATACGCAACGAGAATTGAAAGAACAAAGAACAATACGGCAAGTACTACCGTTACTCTATTTAAAACCGCTTCAAAACCGCGGGCCTTCTGCTTTCCGAATAGTTGCTCAGCTCCACCGGTAATAGCTCCTGATAAACCGGCGCTTTTACCTGACTGAAGCAAGACGACAGTAATAAGTAAGATTGAAACGATAACTAATGCAATTGTAGCTGCAAGATGCATGATTCCACCTCCCGGACTATAGCCTTTCCAATACTATAAATTTACCATAAATTTTTCAGTAAAAGCAATCTATTTCGGTAATACAGGACATTCTCATACCTTCTTAACATTGTGTTAACACTTCTTGAACGGTAACGACTGTTTTTGTAGACGTTGTTCCGATAAGAGTGGTGGCTGATTTGCGCTCCAGGTGCTCGCTTTCCGCGGGGCGGGCGGTGAGCCTCCTCGTCGCTTACACTCCTGTGGGGTCTCACCTGTCCCGCTTATCCCGCAGGAGTCGAGCACCTTCCGCTTCAATCAGCTACGAAGTATGGCTCGTCATAGAAACCCGTCCTCAAAACAAAATCACTTTTAAAAAAGGCTATGTTATCTCATATTATTGATTTCTTGATTTATGGCTCATTTGAGTGAAATCTCAACTTCGCGCAAATGAGCCATAAATCAACACTGTTCACTAACAAAGACTTAAAAAAGATAAGAACCCATCAAAAACCCCCGCGTCTTCACGCGGGGGTTTGTTTAACTTACTTCTTATCTAAGTTGTAGAAGCTCTTACGGCCACCGTAGATTGCAAGGTGCTCAAGCTCATCTTCGATACGAAGAAGCTGGTTGTATTTTGCTACGCGGTCCGTACGAGACGGTGCGCCTGTTTTAATTTGTCCAGCATTAGTCGCAACAGCGATATCAGCGATTGTTGTATCTTCTGTTTCACCAGAACGGTGAGAGATAACAGCTGTGTAACCAGCGCGCTTCGCCATTTCAACAGCATCAAATGTTTCAGTAAGTGTACCAATTTGGTTCACTTTGATTAGGATTGAGTTACCTACGCTACGCTCAATTCCTTCAGAAAGTTTGTTTGTGTTTGTAACGAATAGATCGTCACCAACAAGCTGAACTTTCTCACCAAGTGCTTGGGTAAGTTTCTCCCAACCTTCCCAGTCGTTTTCATCAAGACCATCTTCAATTGAGATGATTGGGTATTTTTCACATAGCTGGCTGTAGAATTCGATCATCTCTTCAGAAGTCTTCACTACGCCTTCACCAGCAAGGTTGTATTTACCGTCGCTGTAGATTTCAGAAGATGCTACGTCAAGCGCAAGCATGACTTCTTCACCAGGCTTGTAGCCAGCTTTTTCGATTGCTTCGATGATTGTTTGGATCGCTTCTTCGTTTGAACCAAGGTTAGGAGCGAATCCACCTTCGTCACCTACAGAAGTGTTAAGGCCTTTTTCTTTTAGAACGCCTTTAAGGCTGTGGAAGATTTCAGCGCCAGTACGAAGTGCTTCTTTGAAAGAAGGTGCGCCAACAGGCATTACCATAAATTCTTGAATGTCTACGTTGTTATCCGCATGCTCTCCACCGTTAAGGATGTTCATCATTGGTGTTGGAAGAGTTTTTGCGTTGAATCCACCAAGGTAAACGTAAAGTGGAAGCTCAAGCTCTTCTGCAGCAGCGCGTGCAACAGCCATTGATACGCCAAGAATTGCGTTAGCACCTAGCTTACCTTTGTTGTCAGTACCATCAAGGTCGATCATCATGTGGTCAATTCCAAGCTGGTCGTAAACGCTCATTCCTACTAGTTCTGGAGCAATTGTTTCATTGATATTAGCTACTGCTTTTTCTACACCTTTACCAAGGTAGCGATCTTTGTCACCGTCACGAAGTTCAACTGCTTCGTATTCACCAGTGGATGCGCCAGATGGTACCATTGCACGTGCTTTAACACCTGCATCTGTAAATACTTCTACTTCAACTGTTGGGTTGCCGCGGGAGTCAAGGACCTCGCGTGCATAAACGTCAGTAATGATTGGCATAACGTGTCATCTCCTTTAAATGTAAGTTATTTAATTAATGATTTTCCTGTCATTTCTTTCGGTTGCTTGCCGCCAAGCAAATCGAGAAGTGTTGGTGAAAGGTCCGCAAGAATACCATCTGTACGAAGCTCTACACCTTCTTTTGTAACGATAACAGGTACTGGGTTCGTCGTATGAGCGGTCATCGCATCGCCATCAAGCGTTGTCACTTCATCTGAGTTCCCGTGGTCAGCGGTGATAATGGCATGTCCGCCTTTTTCAGTGATTTTATCAACGATCTTACCAAGACATTCGTCAACCGCCTCTATGGCTTTGACTGTTGGTTCAAGCATTCCGGAATGCCCAACCATGTCAGGGTTCGCAAAGTTTAAGATAATTGCATCGTGCTTATCGGCATCGAGTTCTTTCAGCAACGCGTCCGTCACTTCATAGGCGCTCATCTCCGGTTTCAAGTCATAGGTTGCAACCTTCGGAGAGTCGATAAGAATGCGTTCTTCCCCAGGAAACTCTTCTTCGCGTCCACCGCTAAAGAAGAACGTAACGTGTGGGTATTTTTCAGTCTCAGCAATACGCAGCTGCTTGTAATCTTGTTGAGCGAGTACTTCACCAAGCGTATTATCAAGGTTTGTTGGTTTGAAAGCAACGTCGCCTCCAACTGTTTCACTAAAACGAGTGAGTGAGACAAAATGAAGATTTTTCGGACGTTCTTCCCCACGATCAAAACCGCGGAAATCATCATTTGTAAACACTTGTGAAATCTGGATTGCTCGGTCAGGACGGAAGTTAAAGAAGATGACAGCATCTTCATCATTTACCGTCGCAATCGGTGAACCGTCTTCTTCCGTCATAACAGAAGGAAGAACGAACTCATCATAGATTTCATTTTCGTAATTATCATCAATCATCTCATATGGGTCTTTGTAAGAAGGGCCTTCACCGTATGCCAGGGCACGGTAAGACTTTTCAACACGATCCCAACGTTTGTCGCGGTCCATGGAATAATAACGGCCTGAGAGCGTCGCAAGACGACCAACTCCGACTTCTTCCATTTTATCCTCTAACTGCTGAATGTAGGTTTTCGCAGATTGTTGGCCAACATCGCGACCATCAAGGAAACCGTGAACGTACACATCTTCAAGTCCCTGCTTCGCAGCAAGTTCAAGAAGAGCGAAAAGATGTTTAATGTGACTATGAATCCCACCATCAGAAAGAAGTCCAAACAAGTGTAGGCTTGTTCCTTTTTTCTTCACATGGTCAATCGCTTCTAAAAATGTTTCGTTCTCAAAGAAGTCGCCTTCTTCAATCGCGAGATTTACTCTTGTTAAGCTTTGATACACAATGCGTCCTGCACCGATATTCAAATGACCAACTTCAGAGTTCCCCATTTGTCCCTCTGGAAGACCAACAGCTTTCCCACACGCTTGTAGGGTTGCGTGAGGATATTGGTTCCAATAACGGTCAAAGTTTGGTTTGTTTGCGTGTGCTACGGCATTCCCTTTTTCTTCATCTCGAAGGCCGAAACCATCTAAGATAATGAGAGCTTCTGGCTTTTTAGGCATTCTGACCAGCCTCCAAAAGCTGTAGGAAAGATTTCGCATCAAGGCTTGCGCCGCCGACTAGAGCACCATCAATATCGGATTTACCCATAAGCTCGTCAATGTTACCAGGTTTCACACTGCCGCCATATTGGATACGGACCGCATTAGCTGTTTCGTCAGACGTTTCGTCTTTAAGGACGCCGCGGATAAATGCACATACATCATTTGCTTGATCGCTTGTCGCTGTTTTACCAGTTCCAATTGCCCAGATTGGCTCATATGCGATAACAGATTGAGCTACCTGTTCATTTGTTAAACCAGCGATTGCTTTTTGAACTTGTCCTTTTACAATATCTTCTGTTACGTCGCTCTCACGCTGTTCAAGCGTTTCACCGACACAGATGATTGGCGTTAGATTATGTTTAAACGCTGCATGAGTTTTTTGATTCACGATTTCGTCCGTTTCACCAAATAGCTCACGACGTTCAGAGTGACCAAGAATGACATAGCCTACTCCAAGATCGTTAAGTGCTACAGGGCTAATTTCACCTGTAAACGCGCCGTTTTCTTCAAAGTGCATGTTTTGAGCACCTACTTGAAGTGCTGTTCCTTCTAGCTCATCCGTTAAATAATCAAGGAAAAGAGCAGGAGCACAGACAACGGAATCTACGCGATTGCCATCAGGAATAAGTCCTTTCACTTCGTCAACAAAGCTCTTTGTTTCCGTAAGTGTTTTGTTCATCTTCCAGTTACCTGCGATGATTGGTTTGCGCATGTTCACTCACCATCCCTTTATAAGATTAAAACATAAGTATTTTATTTGTCGTTCAGTGCGACAACCCCAGGAAGTTCTTTCCCTTCCATGAACTCAAGAGAAGCACCACCACCAGTAGAGATGTGGCTCATTTGATCAGCATAGTTGAATTTCTCAACCGCTGCTGCAGAGTCACCGCCACCAATAACAGAGTACGTATCTTTTGCGTTCGCAAGTGCTTCAGCTACTGCTTTTGTTCCATTTGCATAGATATCAAGCTCGAATACACCCATTGGTCCGTTCCAGATAACGAGTTTTGACTCAGCGATCACTTTGCTGTACGTTTCTCTCGTTTTTGGTCCGATATCAAGTGCTTCCCAGTCAGAAGGAATTTCTTCAATGCTTACGACTTTCGTGTTGGCATCATTGGAGAAATCGTCGCCAATCACAACGTCTTGTGGCATGTAGAAATTAACGCCTTTTTCTTTTGCTTTATCCATGAAGGATTTCGCAAGATCAATTTTGTCTTCCTCAAGAAGGGATAAGCCAACTTCATGTCCAAGAGCCTTCACGAATGTGTAAGCAAGTCCACCGCCAATGATCAAGTTATCTACTTTATCAAGTAGGTGATCAATCACACCGATTTTGTCCTTAACTTTTGCTCCGCCGATGATTGCTGTGAATGGACGGGAAGGTTCTGTTAGAGCACTTCCAAGAACTTCAAGTTCTTTCTCCATAAGAAAACCAGCTACAGCAGGAATATGATGAGCAATGCCTTCTGTTGAAGCGTGAGCACGGTGTGCAGCGCCAAAAGCATCATTTACGTAAAGATCTGCCATTGCAGCAAATTTCTTCGCAAGTTCTTCATCATTCTTCTCTTCTCCAGCCTCAAAACGAACATTCTCAATAAGAAGAAGATCGCCATCTTCAAGATCTGCAATCGCACGGTCAACTTCTTCACCATACACTGCATCTGTTTTTGTAACGGTTTTGCCAATAAGGTCGCTTAAACGGTCTGCAACCGGATCAAGACGTAGCTCATCAACAGCTTCACCTTTTGGTCGACCAAGGTGACTTGCCAGAATAACTTTTGCTCCCTGATCAGACAAATGCTTGATCGTTGGAAGTGCTGCTTTAATGCGTGTTTCATCTGTTACCTTTCCATCTTCCATAGGTACATTGAAATCAACGCGGCAGAATACCTTTTTGCCTTTTAACTCGACGTCACGAATTGATTTTTTGTTCATCACGCATGTCCTCCTCTGCACAAAGTATTAAAAGGTTTACCTTTTAACTAAAGCTATATCGTTAGTAATGACAATGGAAAAGGAGGAAGGCCCAAGACTTCCTCCTCCTCTATTAACAATTCTTATTATAGCCCTTTTGCAGCGATGTAGTCGACTAGATCTACAACACGGTTAGAATAGCCCCACTCGTTGTCATACCAAGAGATAACTTTAACCATGTTTCCATCGATACCCATTGTAGAAAGACCATCTACGATTGAAGAGTTCGGGTTACCGTTGTAGTCTTTTGATACTAGTGGCTCGTCGCTATAACCAAGGTATCCTTTAAGATCGCCTTCAGCAGCTTCTTTAAGAGCAGCGTTTACTTCGTCAACTGAAACGTCTTGATCAAGTTCAGCTACAAGGTCAACGATTGATACGTTTGGCGTAGGTACACGCATAGCCATACCATTCAACTTACCATCAAGCTCTGGAAGTACAAGAGATACTGCTTTAGCAGCGCCTGTAGATGTTGGAATGATGTTTTCAGCAGCCGCACGAGCACGACGGTAGTCTTTATGTGGAAGATCAAGAATTTGCTGATCGTTTGTATAAGAGTGAGTTGTCGTCATTAGACCGCGCTTAATACCGAACTTGTCATTCAATACTTTAGCAACTGGTGCAAGACAGTTCGTTGTACAAGATGCATTTGAGATAACGTGGTGGCTAGCTGCATCGTACTTGTCTTCGTTAACACCAAGAACAACTGTGATATCTTCGTCTTTAGCTGGTGCGGAGATGACAACTTTCTTAGCTCCTGCTTCAAGGTGCTTCGCAGCATCGTCACGGTTTGTGAAACGGCCAGTGGATTCGATTACCACTTCAACACCAAGATCTCCCCATCCAAGTTGTGCTGGGTCGCGCTCAGAAAGAACTTTGATTTCAGTTCCGTTAACTACAAGATTCTCACCGTTAACTTCAACTTCAACATTAAGTTCTCCATGTACGGAATCGTATTTAAGAAGATGTGCAAGCATGTTTGCATCTGTAAGATCGTTTACAGCTACAACATCAACACCAGGGTTGTTTAATGCTGCACGGAATACGTTACGTCCAATACGTCCAAAACCGTTAATACCTACTTTTGTTGCCATTGTGTAGTTCCTCCTTGAATTTCCTCGTTTCCCGAGGTGTGTTTTATTTAATAAAGGGAATCTCCCTCTAATAACGCTTTAGCGGCGCCTTCATCAGTTACAAGGATACTTTGGATCCCTGTCTTTAGATAGGCTTCGATGGCTTTTGCTTTCGAACGGCCGCCGGCTACCGCAATGACTAATTCACTACGTTCTAAATCTTCAAGCTGTAGTCCGATTGTCTTCACTTTGTGAACGACTTCTCCTGACTGATTGAAGTAATACCCAAACGCTTCAGCAACAGCATGCTCTCGCTCAATCTTTTCAACAACATCAAGCGTAGACTTACGCCTCTGTGCCATCGTTCTAGCTTCCCCAATCCCATGAACCACAATACCGGCTGACTTAATTATCTCAAGGATATCTTTCACGCCAGGTTCTTCTATAAGAGATTGGTACGCTTCTTCACTTAGCTGATCTGGAACATGTAGCAAACGATAGTCGGTATGGGCTTTTCTAGCCATCTTCGCACAAATCGTGTTCGCCTGATTTTCAACTTGTTCACCGAGACCCCCTCGGGCCGGAACAAAGAGCGTTCCTTCCATATCTGAAGAAGGAATCATCATGTCGGCTACACCTGCGAGTGTGGTCCCGCCCGTCACAGCAATCACTCTATCTTTTAGCTGAAACTTTTTCAAGCGTCCCACAGCGGCTCTGCCCATTTCTTTCTTTACCCAGGGAGTTCCATCACTATCACCAGGGACAATAAATACTTCCGGTATGCCAAGTTTATCTTTCAGGCGTTTTTCGAGGTTATCGAGACCGGAAACTTCATTCATTACCGGTTCTAGTTCTAATAGAAGCTGTTCACCTTCTTCTGTCAGGTGCATACCTTGTACAGACATATGTAGTAGCCCCTGATCTTTCAAGAACGTTACTTCACTTCGAAGAACTCGCTCCGTTATATCCAGACTGTTCGCAAGACTTCGGCGGCCAATAGGCTGCATTAGTCTTAGTTGTCTCAATACCCGATAGCGCTTATTCATAACTTCTAGCATGTCCGGCAATAATTTTTGTTGAAGTGATAATAATGAGCGCATAGTTCGTCTCCCCTGTCGTTCTTCATCTCCTGAGACGTATTATGTCCCGCTTAGACATTTTTAGTCCCACCTGGATCAAAAAGAACTTCTTACATTTTTCATTGTAGCAGTTGCCAAAAGCATGGGCAACTATGTTATACTGAAAATTTTAAAGTAAGCGTTTTCTTAGTGTTTTTTTTGAAATCCGACCATAATCAATGATATCCCCATCGATTTCAACTACCGGAATCATTAACATAAACTTTTCCAACAGTTCCTCATCGCTATATATATCAATCGTCTGGAATGAGAACGACATTTCATTCTGAAGCTCCTCGAGAAGGTGAGCCGCCTCATCACAAAGCGGACATGTCGCTTTCGAATATAAAATAACCGATTTACTCACGTGTTAAACCTCCCCTCTTACAATTTTTAAGTTTACTGAATAAGATATTCTAATGCAAAAAAAGAGCCGCCTGCTCGGCAGCTGTTACGTAAATCGCTTTCGCTTTGATGAACTTAAGATCTTTAATTCGTCTCGGTACTTCGCAATTGTTCGTCTTGATACATCAATTCCCCGCTGAATATGAAGGGCTTCTACAATTTTTTGATCAGATAACGGTTTAAGTTTATTCTCATTCTCCACAAGTTCTTTAATAAATAGTTTCACACTGGAAGAAGAAGCCCCTTCTCCAGATTCACTCGCTAGCTTTGAAGTGAACAAATCTTTTAATGGGAACAAACCATGCGGCGTCTGAACATATTTGCTTTTAATGGCACGACTTACTGTCGACTCATGAACTTGAGCTTCATTAGCTACTTCCTTTAACGTAATGGGCACAAGCTCACTCATACCGTTTCTTAAAAACCGCTGTTGATGAACAATCACAACATCCATAATCGCCCTTAACGTTTGTTTTCTCTGTTCAATACTTTTCATTAACCAGCTCACTTGCTGATATTTGTTTTTTAAGTACT
Organism: Guptibacillus hwajinpoensis; assembly: GCF_020524165.1. Lineage (GTDB taxonomy): Bacteria > Bacillota > Bacilli > Bacillales > Guptibacillaceae > Guptibacillus > Guptibacillus hwajinpoensis_D. The sequence continues at coordinate 113,737 of NZ_JAIVKU010000003.1, read as the reverse complement.
CGGCCGCCTCGTTATTTTTAAACGATTGATACGTGTTACTCACTTTCATCGCAGGTAAATCATCGTCAAGTAACGCAACGATAAACCGACCGTTTTTCTCCGTGATCATCACATCAGGAACGATGTAAGTAGGCTTTTCCACAACCCATTTTGATCCTGGGCGCGGATCAAGGTCTGCTACTAAATCTGCTGCCTGCTGAATCTGCTCAACTGACACATTATATTGTTTTGAAAGCACTCGATATTTCTTTTCTGCTAACGCTTTCAAATCATGTGATACAAGTGCGCGAGCAAGTTCAAAGACAGTCCCTTGCCCTTTTATCTGTAAAAAAAGACATTCCGACAATGAGCGAGCCCCTATACCAGGAGGATCAAGCAACTGTACTTGTCGGACCGCTTCCGTTAATTCAATTTGGTCAACACGCAAATAAGCCATCACTTCTGGCTCATTTATTCGCAAATAGCCACTTTCATCAATGTTATCGATTAAATAATGGACAATGCCGGTTATTTTTTTGGGTAGGCTTATACATCTCATCTGCTCGTGCAGTTCATCATGCAGACTTTTCTTTGTTTCCGCATATTCGATCGGATCTTGTCTCGTGCCACTATCGTAAGAGCGTTTAGAAGAACGAATGCCTCCGTCCCAGGATGGTGACTGTAGTTCAATGAGTGGATTTTCAAGAGCCTGTTCTTTCACGTACTCCAGTAATTCAGCTGTGGAATATTGGAGTATAGAAATCGCTTGATGCAACTGGGTTGTCATGACTAGTTTCGTTGTCTGCTTTTGTATCAATCCTAATTCCATCGCAATCCCTCCACCTTCATCATACTATATCGTTTCATCTTATGGTATGAAAAACTAAAAATGAGCAGAATTTTCTGTTTTTTCAAGATGGTTCTTGACACCATTTTTATGAAAATTGATGAAAAAGCCCGTCCTTTAGTCAAATTTCAACATAAACTGTTACATAGAGAGAAAAAAGGAGGCAAATACCATGGATTTAGCTGTATATGGAATTGCTTTGCTTCCAGTCATCATTGGAGTAGTACACCTCTTCAAGGTGTTTGGTTTTCCGGTAAGGTTCTTACCCATCCTTTCTATTATCATCGGAATAGTGATGAGTCATATCTACGTCGAACCGGAAGATTTTAAGAAAGCCTTCTTCATCGGATTATGGCTTGGACTATGCGCTACTGGAATGCACTCAGGCTTCAAACACACGATGAATGGAGCAGGCAGCAATAGACGTGATGATGATCAAGATTGTTAGAAGGCACGACTGATAGCAAAAAGAGTGGACGAGTTCTACTCTTTTTTTTATTTTTGCTTGATCATGAAACAAAAACCGAGAAATTAACACTATTAGCACCTATAGTCATTTTCATAAACAATTTCTACTCCACGTGGACACTTTTATAGTTTTCAAGAGTGTCGTACATCATATAGATAGAAAAGAACAGCAAAAATCCCCCTCACGTATAAGCGAAGGGGATTGGAATGATATATTTGGTGCGCCCGGAGGGATTCGAACCCCCGACTGACGCGGTACCGGAAACCACCGCTCTATCCAACTGAGCTACGGGCGCGCTTTATTAGCGCAAACATTATTATACGGGATTCTCCCTTTTTTTGCAAGGTGATTTTCACCTAAAACGACTAGCTGTTCTTCGATTCGTTTGATCCCTGAACTTTGAGTTTTCAAAGTCCTTGACGTCTCAATTGTCTCATAGTAAAGTAAAACCAAACATATGTTCTCTTAGGCGGTGATGATCGTGTTCCAATTAAGTAAAGAAGAAACGAAGGCATTAAGACATTACCTCTTACTTCCTTACGTAAAAAGAGTGCTGGAAATTGATACAACCTGGGTAAAACAATCTAGAATGAAGCTTCCTCGCCCTTACATGGAACTGATTCGATCATCTATGACACTTGCCTCCACTGATTTAAAATGGGCCAAAGCCTTGCTTCACGAAAAAGGAATTCGTGTCTACATTGAAGAAACAAAAGAAGATGTTGTCATTTGCAAAGTCTTCTGTCGTGGGTACAATCAAACCTATCGCTATTCTTCGATTCAAATACGAAATCAGGTAGAGAGACGAATCTTAGCCTATTTCTTAGCAGATGACCGACTCAAAAAAAGGAGCACTCGATCTGTTTAAAATAAGGAAAGGCGGGGAAAATGGATGTAGGTAGAGAAGGAGAAAATATCACCTTATTCATCTTTTCGAAAATCATACAGCACTTTATTTGACCTATATTGACCTTTTAGGTATGATGAACGTACAGCAACTACATATTCCATTATAATAAAGGAGGAATTTTAAATGGTTTTAATTCCAACGGTAATTGAACAAACGAACCGCGGTGAAAGAGCGTACGATATTTATTCTCGTCTTCTTAAGGACCGTATTATTATGCTAGGAACAGCAATAGACGACAACGTTTCAAATGCAGTCGTTGCTCAGCTTCTTTTCCTAGCTGCAGAAGATCCTGATAAAGATATCTCACTTTACATTAATAGCCCTGGTGGTTCGATTACAGCAGGTATGGCAATTTACGATACAATGCAATTCATTAAGCCAAAAGTATCCACAATCTGCATCGGTATGGCTGCTTCAATGGGTGCCTTCCTTCTCGCAGCTGGTGAACCAGGTAAGCGTTATGCACTACCAAACAGTGAAGTTATGATTCACCAACCGCTTGGTGGTACACAAGGTCAGGCTTCTGACATTGAGATTCACGCAAAACGCATTATTCAAATGCGCGAAAAGCTGAACAAAATTCTTTCTGAACGCACAGGTCAACCACTTGAAACAATTGATCGCGATACAGATCGTGACCGTTTCATGGAAGCAACAGAAGCGAAAGAGTACGGCTTAATTGACGAAGTTATGGAAAAGAAAGCATAACGTCATCTTAAAAGAGCCTTTCCTGAATTAGGAAAGGCTCTTTTTTTGATGAAAAATGGTTATCATAATAAAAAACGAAGGCTACCGCGCGCACTCACCGGTAAGCCTTCGTTTTTTTAGTCTTTTTGTACAAAATCAATGAGTGAAGAGATGGCATCCTCTTCGTCATTACCATCAACAGTTAAAATAACGGAAGCTCCTGTCCCAACCGCAAGGCTCATGATCCCCATGATACTTTTAGCATTCACTTTTTTACCGTCTTTCTCAAGAAAAATATCAGAATTAAATCGGTTGGCTTCCTGCACGAAAAGAGCCGCAGGTCGAGCTTGTAATCCTGTTTCTAATGTCACAACAACTTCTTTTTGAACCACTTGTTCATTCCTCCCTTATTGATAACTGCTGATAAGAAAAACGGATCGAGGACTTTGTTTAGCATGTGCTAAAAACAGGTGTCAGCAGATGCTCGTTTTCTTACCTTAAACCTAAGTAAGCGCTATCTCAGACTGTGAAAAATTTAGAAAAACGTCATTCCCCAAGCAAGGGAATGATTGTTTTTCTTTACTTTGCTACTAGCGAAAAAAGCTACCTCCCACCATTTAGGTGGAAGCTATTTTTGTGAATGACCTATGAAATGGGTTTACCATCACGTAGTTTGTCAGCTATTTGGTCAATTTTTCTCAATCTATGATTGATACCCGATTTGCTAATCGCTCCACCCGTAACCATCTCGCCAAGTTCTTTTAACGTCACATCCTGGTGCTTCACTCGAAGCTCGGCAATCTCCCTTAATTTATCGGGAAGAATTTCGAGGCCAACTTCTTTTTGGATGAAGCGGATATTCTCGACCTGGCGAAAAGCGGCGCCAACTGTCTTATTCAAATTGGCTGTTTCACAATTCACAATCCGATTCACGGAATTACGCATATCTTTCATAATGCGAACATCTTCAAAATAAAGCAGTGCCTGATGGGCCCCAACTACACTTAAAAACTCCGTAATCTTTTCGCCTTCTTTAATATAAACAATGTACCCTTTCTTTCGCTCGAGCATCTTTGCATTTAAACCAAATTCATTCATCAAGTTACAGAGTGACTCTGTATGCTCTTCATACATGGAAAAGATCTCAAGATGATACGAGGTTTCAGGGTGATTAATTGAACCTCCTGCAAGGAATGCGCCCCTTAAATAAGAGCGTTTGCAACAGGCCTTTTTTGTGAAATCTTGCGAAATCGTTCTCGTAAACGTAAATGCGTTATCCATAATACCGAGATCTTCAAGAAGTTCTCTCGCTTTTGCTGAGACCCTAACAATGTATACATTGTTTTTCTTTAATCTCATTTTCTTACGAACAAGCAATTCAACATCATAATTGTAAATCCGCTTAATAAGCGTATAAATCCTTCTTGCAATGGCAGCATGTTCCGTTGGAATGTTAAGAATCAACTGTCTGTTACCAAACGAAATCGATCCGTTCATTCGTATAAGTGCTGCTAGCTCTGATCTTGCACAACAAGGTTTGCTTTCTAACTGCGTTAATTCTTTCTTTGTATCAGCAGCAAATGACATTGCCATCCCCCCTTTTTCATGCAGGGGCCCCACTGACCCATCATGGTCTTTTATCGTCTAATAAAGATAAAAGAATCGATGATATTTTTTTCGCATCATGGCGTACATATTTCTCATCGTATTGGATAATTTTATCACTGATTACATGAAAACCAAAGCTCTTCAGACGATTTTCGTCATATTGCACAACCTCTGCTCGTTCTTGTGCATAACGTTTTTCATAAAAAGAGGGAATCATTTCTTCATTTACAATAATCGTATCCATAAGTTTATAGCCAATGTGATCAATGAGTGCCTGCACGTGGTCACTCGCCGTATAATTTTCAGTTTCACCTAACTGAGTCATGACATTACAAACGTATACTTTTCTTGCTTTTGCCTGCTGAATTTCTTTCGCAATGCCCGGCACAAGTAAATTCGGTAAAATGCTTGTATACAGGCTACCTGGTCCAAGCACAATCAAATCGGCTTCTCGAATGGCCTGGATTGACTCAGGTAATGCTTTAATGCCAGGTGGCGAAAGAAACACTCGCTTAATGGTTTTATTAACCTTTGGAATTTGTGATTCACCTTTGACAAACGTTCCATCACGCATTTCCGCGTGTAAGACAATGCTTTGATTTGATGCTGGGAGTACTTCTCCTCTCACGTTTAGAACGCGACACATTTCTCTTACACCTTTCACAAAGTCACCCGTGATATCCGTCATAGCAGCCAGCATCAAGTTGCCAAGCGAATGTCCTGATAGACCATTTCCGTTTTTAAAGCGATGCTGCATCAACCCTTCTAATAAAGGTTCCACTTCGGATAGAGCTGTAATGACATTTCGCACATCGCCTGGAGGAGGAATATCAAACTCGTCACGCAATCGACCTGAACTTCCTCCGTCGTCCGCTACTGTTACAATGGCAGTGATGTCGACAGGAAACTTCTTAAGTCCACGTAGAAGTACCGATAGGCCTGTTCCTCCGCCAATGACGACAGCCTTTGGCAGATTAGTGTCATTCATATTATTTGTGACCCTTCCCTTTTTCAATATCCCGATGCGTAATATTTGTTCGATACTCTGATTCAAAATGATGACCAATATGTTCTGCAAATGCAACAGAACGATGCTTTCCACCTGTACAGCCAATGCCTATAACAAGCTGACTTTTCCCCTCTCTCTTATACTGAGGAAGCATATAGGCAAGCATATCAATTAATTTCTCTAGAAAGATTTGCGTATCTTTCCACTTAAATACATAGTTCGCGACTTCTTCCTCCACACCTGTTTTTGGACGCAAATGCTCCACATAGTGTGGATTGGGAAGAAAACGAATATCAAACACTAGATCAGCATCAATTGGAATGCCGTATTTAAAGCCAAAAGACATGACATTTACGCCGAAGTTTTCTTTTTCATTGTTTGAAAAACGATCCATAATTTTTTCCCGAAGCTGAACAGGTTTAATATCGCTCGTATCAATGATTTGCTGTGCGCGTCCTTTTAGTTCTTCCAGCATCTCTCGTTCTTTCTTGATACCTTCAAGCGGCAACCCTTCTGGCGCAAGCGGATGGGAACGTCTCGTTTCTTTATATCGTCTGACAAGCGTTGAGTCTTTTGAATCAAGGAAGAGCACTTCTGCGTCCAGTCGATCATGGGAATCCAAGTGATCAACAGCTTCGACAAGGTGATCAAAGAAGTCTCCACCACGTAAGTCCATTACAAGCGCGACTTTATTTAATTTCCCTTCAGATCCGTCTACCATTTCAACGAACTTTGGTAAAAGGGCTGGCGGCAGGTTATCAATACAGAAGTAACCAATATCTTCAAAGCACTGCATCGCAACCGTTTTACCCGCACCACTCATTCCTGTAATAATGACCATATGAATGCGCTTATCGATTGAATCGGTCATTTTCCCCACTCCGTTTCTCGATTTCTCTTATTGGTATGCTTCTCATTAAGACGGGTCTAATCGATAAGAAAGCAGTTTGAAATCAGGAGTATAGGTGAATGTTCCATAAATGATACCATGGCCTTTCATCATATAATCAAGAATATGATAATCTCCAGGAGCCATCGGAAGTTCACTCACATCATCTGTTTTCACCCATGATACTTTTCCTTCTTCTGACTTCTCCACCGGTTCCCCATCGTATTCCGTTGCAAGAAACGTAAACATCATCCATTCGGATTTTGTTACTTCATTTTCTTTAATAATGAATGTGAAAATCCCTTTTAGTTTGGGATTCTTTAAATAAACACCCGTTTCTTCGCGGAATTCACGAATCACCGAATCACGAATTGATTCCTCCGATTCCATTTTCCCACCTGGTGCAACCCACCATCCGCGGCGCGGTTTCTGTAGCAAGAGTACGCGATCATTTGCTTCGTCATTTAAAATGCAGTTTGTTACACGTTGCACATTTGTCACCTCAATTCAATCATCCTATTGGTATACGAAAGTCTGAAAGAAGCTCAGACTTCAAGATTTTCTATCCATAGTATACTATGATTGGTGACCATGAACAATGAGAGCGGTTTGGCTAAGCTGTGAAGATTCTTCTACTCTAAGCAAAAAAAAGAGCACGGTGCGTTATGCCCGTGCAAAAAAGTGTTTCTATTTAAAAGGGGGTTAAATCTACTATTAGTGTACCCCATTTGTATTTCACCGCTGTTACAGCCAAGTTAAAAGCGAATGACGCGGTGACAGGCACCACCCGATAACGCTCGAAGGCTGTCGAAGTGCCACCCTTCAGAAGACCCACTTACATAAAAAACCAGAGGACCCCATGATCCTCTGGTTTTTTGAGTTAGACGAGCGCTTCTTTTCCAGCGTCTTCTAGCGATTCAATATAGTGTTGAACCGACTGGGCTGCAATACTACCATCACCAGTTGCGGTTACAATTTGACGAAGCATTTTATCACGAATGTCACCTGCTGCATAGATACCAGGAACCTTCGTCGCCATGTTTTCATCTGTCACGATATAGCCTTCTTCGTTTGTAATATCAAGACCGCTAACAGCCTGATTTAACGGAAGCATACCGATGTAAATGAAGACACCATCAGCACTAAATTCACGTTCTTCACCAGTTACCGTGTTGACTAGAAGCGTTTTATTCACTTTTCCATTTTCACCTAGAATTTCTTTAACTGTATGATTCCAGATGAAATCAATCTTTTCATTATCAAACGCGCGCTGTTGAAGAATCTTCTGTGCTCTTAGCTGATCACGTCTGTGTACGATGGTTACTTTAGAAGCAAATCGTGTGAGATACACGCCTTCTTCAACGGCTGAATCGCCACCACCCACTACGACAAGCTCTTTGTTCTTAAAGAAAGCTCCGTCACAAACCGCACAATAAGACACCCCGCGGCCGCTATATTCTGCTTCTCCAGGAACACCGATTTTCTTATATTCTGCACCACTCGTAACAATAATCGCTTTTGCATGGAATTCTTGATTTCCGGATACCACTGTCTTGTAGTCACCATTATCACGAATTTCCTTCACATCACCGTATTGATATTGAGCGCCAAATTTCTTCGCGTGCTCAAACATTTTCGTAGAAAGATCCGGACCAAGAATACTATCAAAACCTGGATAATTTTCTACATCTTCTGTATTTGCCATTTGTCCGCCCGGAATCCCTCGTTCAATCATAAGAACGTCAAGATTAGCACGAGAAGTGTATACAGCTGCAGTCATACCTGCAGGTCCGGCACCGACAATAATGACATCATAAATTTTTTCATTCATCTGCTTCACTTCCTTCACGTTTCTATCGTTAGATTATATTGATTATTAAAGAATAATATTTCTTATTAAGAATCATATCTGATTGTTGGTAAAAAGTCTACCAGTCTGCTCAGAGGTCATTTGTCTCAAGTAAGTGCGTTAACTTTTTACGATAAGCATATACAGTCGATCCAGAAACATCGAATGCATTTGCGACTTCGATTTGAGTGACGTTTGTTTGTTTCACTTTATGCCACATGTAAAACATCGCAGCAGCCGTTGCTTTCACGTTTTGAAAGGCTTTGCTACTATCTGAAAGTTTAACATAACAAGGTAACCAGATCATCGCAATTAGCTCATGTAAATCCGAGTCACTAATATCCGCCTGTTCGAGCTCAGCGATAATGCGCATCCCAGATCGTACGTACTCAGGAAAATCGGTCTGCGTTCGAACGGTATACGCTTTTTCTCCATCGACGATTTGAACGGGATCGTCAGAAAGTGTAATGGCAATATACGCCGAAAGCTCCTTAACAAGAAGAGGTTCATCCTTACGTTTACAATACGTTTGTAAGATTGAAGCACTTTCCGGATCTCGCCTCGTATAGAGAAGCATGAGATGAGTCATTCTGGCGTGATAATCATGTTTTCCGTCATGCTTCTCATCTTCTTGAGGCATTTGAGACCGATAGCTAACCTGGCTTTTAAGAAGCGTACCTGCTTCTAGCTCTGTGAGATAACGCGAAGCCATTTCATTTGCCGCGTCAACACGTTGAACCTTCTTCCAGTAGCGTTTTGCAAGGTCAGGGCGATCAAGCTGAAACGCTGAAACAGCGATCCAGTGATAGAAAGGCACGTCCCACATATGTCTTGTACTCTCCACTTTACGAAGCCAGTGAAAAGCAAGTTCATGTTCACCTAAAAAACCAAACGTGCTCCCTAATTTATAGGAATGATCAGGATGGATCGGATAGACGTTTTTCAGTCTTTCAAGCATCACATCGCGTTTAACGTGTTGACCAAGGAAATCATAGAAAAGCGTTAAGTTACAAACCGCATTTAGGTTTCCTTCGTTTTTTGTTAAAACGTCATCGAGCACTTGGACGGCTTCCTCGTACTGCTCACTATAAAAATAAGCGAGCGCAAGGTTATTGTATGCCGGCCAAAATTCCGAATAAACGTCTGTCATTCGTTCGAGTAAATCAATCGCTTCAAGAAAATTCCCGGATTCAATCGCTTTACGAGCGGCTTCATGTTCTTGAATCAACTGCTCTTCTTCTCCAATTTCCTGTGGTAAATCCTCGGATTGCTCGAACAAGATCAGATCGACTAACTCCTCGGCATCTTCCATAAATTCACCTTCTGGTTCATGCTCAAGGTAAGTTCTTGCATGCTCTTCCGTTTGTTTAAATAGACCCATATGTGCAAAGTTGTTCGCAAGGAAAAAGTAGCAATCATAATATTCAGGATCAAGATCGTCAAGTACAAATTTCAGCCACTCATTTGATGCTTCATATTCGCCTAATTCCGACAGGACCGCTGCAAGTTGACATATATAATCGACTTCTTCGGGGACAAGTTTAACCGCACGTTCAAGATGCTGTCTTGCTTTATCCAAATTCCGTTGCTGATAGGCTCTCATAGCCTTTTTATAAAAATAATCTCCGTCCTGAACGAACGGAATCAGTCGGCCTTTCATTTCCGAAGAAGCATGAAGTTCTTTCCTCATGTTTCCCCCCAATAATTTCGCTTCGAATAATGCTATTACCAGTCATATCCGTTCAAAAGTATAACATACATCGACCGTCCAGTCCTAAAAGAAAAAAGTAGAAAAAACTACCTAAAGCCCGATATGCACTCTTCGAATCGTTTTGATCTGGCGCAAAATAAAAACGAGCTCATGAGCTCGTTTTTATTTCCACATATCTTTTCTGTGTTTTGCTAGTTTCTGTGCAATAAAGCCAACACCCATTCCAAGAAGAACACCAGGTCCAGGCTGTCCAAGAAATAACCCAATAGCAAGTCCGATAAACATAAATCCTACAAACATGCTTCTTCTCTCCATTTCTCATCATCGAATTTACTCTTATCTACGAGCAGGAAAGAAAAAAGTTTCATTATTTCGAAGCGTGTCGTTCCTCAAGAACTTGAAGAACGTCATCAAGCGCGCACTCCTGCTCTCTCATAAGTACCATTAAGTGGAAAAGGAGATCTGCTGATTCCCACGTAAGTTCTTCATGGTCACGATTTTTTGCCGCAATAATGACTTCAGAAGCCTCTTCGCCAACCTTCTTTAGAATCTTATCGACGCCCTCCTGAAAGAGGTACGTTGTGTACGCTCCCTCAGGACGCTCTGCTTCTCTTTTGGCAATGACTTGTTCAAGCGTATTCAGGATTGCGAAACGATCAGCATTCGGCGATGCTTTTTCTGAAAGCAACGAATCATTGAAGCAAGAATACGTTCCTTTATGACAAGCTGGTCCAGAAGGATTCACAAGCACAAGTACAGCGTCTTGATCGCAATCATATCGTAGATCTAACACGTGTTGCGTATTTCCCGAAGTCTCTCCCTTATGCCAGAGTTCTTCCCGCGAACGACTATAGAACCACGTTTCCTTTGTTTCAATTGTTTTCGTTAGCGACTCTTTGTTCATATAAGCTAGCGTAAGCACTTCTTTGCTCACGGCATCTTGTACAATCGCTGGTACAAGGCCCTTTTCATCAAATTGAATCATGTCGGTATTCATCGAATCGCCACCCCGTTTTGTTTTAAGTAATCTTTCACGTGTGATAATGAGGTTTCTTTATAGTGGAAGATCGATGCGGCAAGTGCAGCATCTGCTGAAGCATCCTGGAATACCTCGAGAAAATCTTCCGATGATCCCGCTCCTCCAGAAGCAATGACCGGGATTGAGACAGCTTCTCCAATCGCTTTCGTTAAAGGAACATCAAACCCGTCTTTACTTCCGTCAGCATTCATACTTGTTAATAAAATTTCGCCTGCGCCCATTTCCTGAGCTTTTCTTGCCCACTCAACAGCATTCCATTCCGTTGCCGTGCGTCCACCGTGCGTATAAACGCGCCAGGAATTTGTTTCTTCTTCCCACTTCGCGTCAATTGCGACAACCATACACTGTGTTCCAAAATAATCGGCGCCTTCACGGATCAATTCCGGACGAAGAACTGCCGCTGTATTCATCGATACTTTATCTGCTCCAGCGCGAAGCACACGCTTCATATCTTCAAGCTTATTAATGCCGCCGCCAACAGTAAATGGAATAGCAAGTTCTGCCGCCACCTGCCGCACCACATCGACCATTGTTTCTCTTCCTTCATGAGAAGCAGAGATATCTAAGAAAACAAGCTCATCTGCCCCTTCTTCATCATATACTCTCGCTAATTCAACCGGATCACCTGCATCTCTAAGACCTACAAACTGGATGCCTTTTACAACGCGGCCGTCTTTTACATCCAGGCACGGGATAATTCGTTTCGTCAGCATCGCTAGACCTCCAGCGCTTGTTTTAATGTAAATTGATTCGTGTAGAGAGCTTTTCCGATAATCGCACCGCTAATGGAGTCACTTCTCAGTTCAAGACTTTTCACATCTTCAAGGTTGCTGATCCCACCTGAAGCAATCACTTCTTTCCCTGTAGCCTCACCAAGTTCAGCAATCGCTTCAACATTAGGACCTGATAGCGTACCGTCTTTTGAGATGTCTGTAAAAATGAAAACCTCTGCACCATGCTCAGCAAGCTCTTTTCCAAGATCCACTGCTTTAATTTCTGATGTTTTTAGCCAGCCTTCAACAGCGACATATCCGTCTCTTGCATCGATTCCAATCGCGATTTTTTCTTTATATTTTGCAAGCATTCTTTTAACAAAGTCCGGGTCTGATATAGCACTACTACCAAGGATAATTCGATCAACGCCGTTTCCCAAATAATAGGCAACATCTTCTTCGCTTCGAATTCCACCCCCAACTTGTACACGCGCTGACAACTGATTAGCCACCTCAAGAACATAACGATCATTCACGCGCTTTCCTTCTCTCGCTCCGTCAAGATCGACCATATGTATCCATTCGGCGCCGTCATCTGCAAATTGCTTTGCCATATCAAAAGGAGAATCGCCGTAAACCGTTTCTTTGTCGTAATCACCTTGCAAAAGGCGGACACATTTGCCGCCCCTCATATCAATAGCAGGATAAATGGTAATTGGCATCTTATGCGTCATTCCTTTCTACGTATTGGGCATAGTTTTTTAGAATCGCAAGACCAGCATGGCTACTTTTCTCTGGGTGGAACTGGGTGCCAAACACCTTTCCTTTACCTACGACAGCCGGAACTTCCTCAGCATAATCTGCTGTTGAGATTAATACATCACGATCACCTGTATCCACATAATAGGAGTGGACAAAATAGACGTGCTCATCACCGACATCATTCATTAAAAAGGAATCAGGCTGATGGATCACTAGTTTGTTCCACCCCATATGCGGAACTTTATAGGGATTACCAGCTGCATCTTTGCCAGGAAACTTCTTTACTTTCCCCGGTAAAAAAGAGAATCCTTCTGCATAACCGTTTTCATCACTTTCTTCAAACAGAAGCTGCATGCCAAGACAAATGCCAAGTAACGGTTTACCCGCTTCTACTTCTTTTTCAATAAAAGCTTTTAAGCCCGTTTCGGTTAAAATCGCCATCGCATCTCGAAAAGAACCGACTCCAGGAAGAAGAAGTCCCGTCGCTTTTGCGAGCTCCTTTTCATCCTCTGAAACAAAATAATCATATCCAAGGCGCTCAAGCGCTTTACTTACGCTGTATAAATTCCCCATCCCGTAATCAACAATACCGATCATTTAAAGCATTCCTTTCGTTGATGGCACACCTTTTACTCGGGGATCAATAAGCGTCGCTTCATCTAGAGCACGGCCGAGTGCTTTAAAAATCGCTTCAATGATATGGTGCGTATTGTGACCATAGTGAACAATCACGTGTAAGTTCATTCTTGCTTCAATCGCAAGCTTCCACAAAAATTCATGGACCAATTCCGTATCAAATGTTCCAACGCGCGTCGATGGGAGTTCTACCCGATATTCAAGGTGAGGACGATTACTTAAATCCACGACAACCTGAGCAAGCGCGTCATCCATTGGAACAAACGCATTCCCATATCGCTTAATGCCTTCTTTAGTACCAAGCGCTTGTTTTAGTGCTTCACCAATGCAAATACCAATATCCTCTGTTGTGTGGTGATCATCAACTTCAATGTCTCCATTTGCCGCGATTGCTAAATCAAACTTGCCATGCTTTGTAAATAAATCAAGCATGTGGGTAAGAAACGGTACGCCGGTTTGTAAATCGGTTTTTCCGCTTCCGTCCACCCCAAAGGATAGGTTAATCGATGTTTCAGAAGTTTCTCTCGAAATGGAACTTTTTCTCTCTTCACTCATTTTAAATCCCCCAATCGAAGTTCAACGGCTTTTGCATGAGCATCAAGCCCTTCAAGCTTAGCGAGTGCTACGATGCTACTACCGTTCGTTCTCATTGCTTCTTTACTATAAGAAATAACGCTCGATTTTTTTATAAAGTCATCTACTGAGAGTGGACTTGAAAAGCGTGCTGTTCCATTCGTTGGAAGCACGTGGTTAGGTCCAGCAAAATAATCCCCAACAGGTTCAGAGCTATAAGGACCGAGGAAAATCGCCCCGGCGTGACGAATTTTTCCAAGCAGCGTCATCGGTTCATCGACCATAATTTCAAGGTGCTCAGGAGCAAGTTCATTAACGGCTTCAACCGCTTCCGCAAGGTGTTCAACGACGTAAATCATGCCATAATCCTCAATCGATCTTGAAGCAATTTCAGCACGTGGAAGTTCAACAAGCTGGTGGTTCACTTCTTCTTGAACACGCTCAGCAAGAGTCGCTGACGTTGTTACTAGAACAGCACTAGCACGCTCATCGTGTTCTGCTTGTGATAATAAGTCTGCTGCAACATAGGCTGGATTCGCATTTTCATCCGCTAGCACAACAATTTCACTTGGGCCAGCGATCATATCGATATCGACGATTCCAAATACTTCTCGTTTCGCAAGCGCAACGAAAATATTACCCGGCCCTACAATTTTATCTACAGGAGCAATTGTTTCTGTCCCATATGCGAGTGCTGCAACTGCTTGAGCGCCACCAACTTTAAAGACTTCCGTTACGCCAACTTCATTTGCTGCAACGAGAACGCCAGAAGGAACGTTACCGTTTGAATCAGGCGGTGTGACCATCGCAATTCGCTTTACACCTGCTGCGATCGCAGGGATTACGTTCATTAAAACCGAAGAAGGATAAGCTGCTTTTCCACCAGGAACATAAACACCAACAGAATCAAGAGGCGTCACTTTTTGCCCTAGCATGGTGCCGTCTTCAGCCGTCGTAAACCATGACTGGCGGCGCTGACGCTCGTGAAACGTTTGGATGTTTTTTGCAGCCTGTTTAATCATTGTAATGAGCTCTTCAGTTAAATCACCATAGGCTCTTTCGATTTCTTCAGCTGAAACGCGCAGTTCTGTTAAGTCTGCTCCATCAAACTTCTTTGTGTTTTCCTTAACAGCTTCATCACCAGTTGCTTTCACTTGTGAAAGAATCGAAAGAACAGCCTGACGCTGCTCTTCTGTACCTTGCTCAATCGATCGTTTAATGGAAATATCTTCGTCCCGATTAACGATTCTCATCTGCACTCTCTCCTTCCACAACCGCTGAAAGACGTTCGACCATATCGTCAATAATGGCGTCTTTCGTCCGATAACTTACCGGGTTCACAATAAAGCGTGATGTGATCGGCTCAATAAATGCCGTTTCCATTAAACCGTTTTCTGTTAGCGTTCGACCTGTTGAGACAATATCAACAATGCGGTCTGCAAGACCAATGAGTGGAGCAAGCTCAATCGATCCGTTTAGTTTAATGATTTCAACTTGTTCTCCTTGCTGACGGAAGTAATTTGACGCAACGTTCGGATATTTTGTCGCGATCTTTGGTGCCACCCCTTTAATCGGTCCATCTGAAAGCCCGGCAACAGCGAGATAACAGCCACTAATTTTCAGATCAAGCACTTCATAAACATTTCGTTCCTCTTCAAGCATGACGTCTTTACCCGCAATCCCAACATCCGCTACTCCGTGCTCAACGTATGTTGGAACATCCATTGGTTTCGCTAAAATAAAGCGTAGGTTTTCTTCTTCTATATCGATAATTAACTTCCGTGAATCATCAAACTCAGGGGGAAGTTGATAACCAGCATTTCGAAGCAATTCAACCGCTTCTTCAAAAATACGCCCTTTCGGCATGGCCATCGTTAGCATGACTACATCCCCTTTCCGTTTTTACCGATTAAATATGTCACGTCATCAAAACGCTCAGAGTAAGCGTCAAGATTCGTTATACCGCTTAACTCCTGCACAACAACCTTCTCCCCATCAGCTCGTCGTTCTGACGCCTGTTGAATGGCTTCTTCTCTTCGTTCAGGACTGAAAATAATGGCATTTGGAAGGCGCTCATTATCCGTTACGCCAAGCGCTTCTGCAAGGTGATCAAGGCGAATCCCAAAACCAGTTGCCTGCGCAGGACGATCAAAGCGCTCGAGCAACTCATCATAACGTCCCCCGTTACTTAAAGGCACGCCAAGGTTGTTCGCATAACCTTCGAATACAACGCCTGTGTAGTAACTCATATGGCTCACAAGTGTAAAATCGAATTTCACTTGATCCGCTACACCATAAGCCTTGAGCGTATGTAATAACGTGCGTAGCTCATCAAGAACTCGTTCACCAGCTTCATTAGGAAGAAGTTCAATTGCTTCTTCTAATTTTGATCCATCACCGCGAAGCGTAAGCAGTGCCATTAACCTTTTTTGATCGATGGTCGATAGCGGCATTTCCCGAACATGCTGACGGTAGCCTACGTAATTTTTTTCATATAAATAACGGCGAAGCACAGCCGCGCGTTCTTCGTTTCCAACGATCGATAGAAACAGTTCTTGAATAAAACCAACGTGACCAATAGCGATCTGAAAATCTTCAAGGCCTGCTTTTTCTAAAACAGCAGCCATTAATGCGATCACTTCTGCATCAGCACTAGTTGTTCGATCTCCGATTAACTCGACACCAATTTGTTCAAATTCAGCTGGCTTTCCACCTTCGTCTTCTTGTGCGCGAAACACGTTGGAATCATAGGCAAGACGGAGTGGAAATGGTTCGTTTTTAAGACTTGAAGCTGCGACACGAGCAATTGGTGCCGTCATATCAGGTCTTAGGACGAGCGTATTGCCACGCTGGTCAAGCAGTTTAAAAAGCTGCTGATCAAGAATGGCAGAAGCTTCGCCGACCGTTTCATAGTACTCTAGCGTAGGAGTGTTCATAAAACGATAGCCCCATCCCTCTGTTACACGCTGAATCTTTTCTCGAATGCTTGTTTTCAAGTCATATAGGACCGGTAGCGTATCGCGCATACCGAGCGGTTTCTCAAATACGAATGGTCTTGTCATTCTGTGCACCTCACATTTCCTTTAGTTCGCTAACATACTAACAAGATGAAGTTATTTGTAGTTTACACGCCTTTATTTTTTTCGTCAACCAATAAGGGGCATTATTCCCTTTACTCCTTTTCTGTACTCCAAGGTGAATTACCTTTATTTTTTAGGTCATCTTAAAGAATGATGTCGATTGTTGGTGTTATTTCTCGTAATCGTGATCACTTATCCGTCAATTGGGGTATTAGCTATGAAAGAAACTTTCTTTTCCAATTAAGGAAATCTATAATAAGGAAAAGAATAAATGATGAAAAGAGAGGATGTGCCACGTGGTTAATAAAATTTTCTTTTTCCTCGTGATCATCGGAGTTCCCCTATCCGTTGCAGGAAGCCTTCTTCACTGGTCTCAAACGCTAATGTTTGTTGTCTACTGCTTAACCATTGTTTCTCTTGCGGCTTATATGGGAAGAGCGACCGAAAGTCTTGCCGTGATTTCGGGACCAAGGATTGGTGGATTACTAAACGCCACCTTCGGAAATGCCGTAGAACTCATTATTTCCATTTTCGCATTAAAAGAAGGATTAATTGAAATTGTGCTTGCTTCACTAACTGGATCGGTATTAGGAAACTTGCTACTTGTCGCTGGACTATCTTTTTTCGTTGGAGGATTAAAGTTTAAAAGACAAAAATTCAACGTTTATGATGCCAGGCACAATTCCGGACTTCTGATGTTTGGTGTGATCGTGGCTTTTGTTATCCCTGAAGTATTCTCAATGAACATGAGTGAGGCAGAAGCGATTTCATTAAGTACTGGCATCTCCATTATCCTGATCGTTCTTTACCTTGCTGCGCTTTTCTTTAAGCTTGTCACGCATCGCGGTGTCTATCAGCATGTCTCTGATAAAGCAGACGAACAGACTCATGAAGAACCTGAGTGGACGAGCAAAAAGGCCATCCTCGTGTTAGCCCTTTCAACTGCGGCAGTAGCTTATGTGTCCGAAAGTCTTGTGCATACGTTCGAGACGGTTGGAGATACATTTGGATGGAGCGAATTATTCATTGGGGTCATCATTGTGGCCATTGTGGGAAATGCTGCTGAGCATGCTTCTGCGATCATCATGGCTTACAAAAATAAAATGGATGTAGCTGTTGAAATAGCAGTCGGTTCAACGCTTCAAGTGGCTATGTTTGTCGCACCAATTCTCGTCCTCATCTCACTTTTCTTCCCAGTACAAATGTCACTCGTTTTTACATTGCCAGAGCTTGTGACGATGGTAACAGCCGTATTGCTCACGATCGTCATCAGTAATGATGGAGAAACAAACTGGTTTGAAGGAGCGACGTTACTTGCTGCTTACTTAATTATGGGGATTGGATTTTACTTACTTTAATCAAGAAGCCTGCAATTTGTGGGCTTTTTTGTTACAGTAACTGAGGGAAGATCTTCCGCATAACGTGTTAGAAATTGGACTTCGACTTCACATGATGGAGACATGTCCTGCTAACGGATTGAACGAAAACGCAGAAAGTAGGCGAAAACATGATTCACCGTAAAACAAGCCGAGAAATTCAATTAATGAAAGAAGCAGGTGAGGTTCTGGCAGACTGTCACAAAGAACTTCGCAGTATGATTAAGCCAGGTATCACAACAAAACAAATCGATGACTTTGTAGAACTTTTTTTAGAAGAGCGTGGGGCTACACCAGAGCAAAAAGGCTACCAAGACTACCCTTATGCCACATGTGCTTCTGTAAATGATGTCATTTGTCACGGTTTCCCAGGTTCAAGGAAACTTAAAGAAGGCGACATCGTTACAATCGATATGGTTGTGAATTTAAATGGCGCACTCGCTGATTCAGCTTGGACGTATGCAGTAGGAGAAATCTCAGAGGAAAAGCAGCATTTGCTTGAAGCGACGAAAAAATCTCTCTACTTAGGCATCGAGCAAGCCGTCATCGGCAATCGTATTGGCGATATCGGTCATGCGATTCAAAAGTATGCAGAAGCAGAAGGATTCGGAGTTGTTCGTGATTTCACTGGACACGGCATCGGACCTACGCTCCATGAAGAACCAATGATTCCACATTTCGGTCAGCCAGGTACTGGTGCCCGACTAAAAGAAGGTATGGTTATTACAATTGAGCCAATGTTAAACATCGGGGCACCGTTTAGCACAATTGACGAAGATGGTTGGACAGCTCGCACAGTAGATGGTTCAACATCTGCTCAATATGAACATACGCTTGCGATCACAAAAGACGGTCCTGTTATTCTAACAGATCAGGGTGATGAGTAATAACAAGAAAACCCGCAGCACATGCTGCGGGTTTTTTTATATTTCGTGCTTTGCTCGTTCTTCTTTCGTATAAATGACCTGCATCGGATTTCCACCAACAAAAGCCCCTGCTGGCACACTTTTATGAACAAGCGTCCCAGCCGATACGATGGCACCGTCACCAATCGTAATGCCAGGTAACAATGTACTGTTCGCTCCAATCATCACCTGATCACCAATGACAACATCGCCAAGGCGATACTCATCAATTAAATATTCATGAGCGAGAATCGTTGTATTATAGCCAATAATGGCGTTTTTTCCAACTGAAATTCTTTCCGGAAACATAATGTCAAACATCACCATGAGGGCAAATGCTGTTTGGTCACCAATTTTCACGCCAAGAAACGTTTTATACAACCAGTTCTTCAATGGAATAAACGGCGTATAGCGAGCGATCTGGATCACAATAAAGTTCTTAACTACCTTCCAAAACGGAACGGTTTTATAAATTTGCCAGAGAGCGTTGCTACCTGTAACGGGGTACCGCTCGGTGTTTCTCACTTGTCAGCTCCAGCAATCGCAAGAATTTCTCCCATATGATCAACCAGGTAATCTGGCTTAAATGAAGCAAGAAAGTCGCACCCTTTAATGGTCCAAGAAACACCGACCGTCGTTACACCTGCATTTTGTCCAGCTAGAATATCATATTGGCTATCTCCCACCATCAGCGTTTCTTCACGAACAGAACCGAGTTTGTTCATAGCTGTTTCAAGCTGCTCAGGGTGTGGTTTAGGATGATCGACTTCATCCACCGTGATAACCACAGGGAAAAATTGATCAAGGTTCGTTAGCTTTAATCCCATTTCCACCGTATTTCTCATTTTCGAGGTGACGATCGCAAGCTTATAACCCTTTTCAGACAACATCTTCACCGTTTCAAACACGCCTTCGAATTCTGTGACGAGCATATCGTGATTTGTAATATTATGGTCACGATAAAAAGCAACCATTTCTTCTGCACGGCTTTCATCATGCTTGGCAAACGTTAAGTAAAGAGGCTCTCCAATAAACTGTTTTAATTCTTCATCCTCGTAACGACCAGGATAAAAATGATCAAAGGTATGTTTAAATGAGGCCATTATTAAATCATTTGTATTAATCAATGTTCCGTCTAAGTCAAATAAAATTGTGTTAATACTCATACGATGGTTCCTTTCTTTTTGAAGCATTTAATTCACGTCGTTTCCATATGATTGAGATGATGATTGTGAGAAGAATCGCTGTCACCAGTCTAACGAGAAGTAGCCAGATGACCGGAATCCCAAGTGGAATGAAAATTAGAGTATCCTCAATGACAGCATGGCACGCTACGAGAAAAATAAACGCTAAATAAAGATCTTTTTTCTCTACGCCATCATCCTTAACAGCCTGGATCATTACACCAGCCCCGTAAGCTAGCCCAAACACAAGACCAGCGGCAAGCGTTGTCGAAGTATTTTCTTTCATGCCAAGGCTTCTTGTCACAGGCGCCATCCAACGCGAGAAAGTCTTAAGCCATGACAAATCTTTCATCACCTGGATAAAAATCATCAGCGGAATGACAATTAAAGCAAGCTGAAGAATGCCTAGTGACGCTTTTTCTAACCCTTGAAGAACAATCGGCCAGAAGCCGCTAACCGTTTCATTCGTTTGAGAAACAAGTCCGTAAGCCGCTTGTTCGCCCCCACCTTGCCAAACAAGATTAATCACAAAAGCAGATAGCACGGCAAGTCCAATTCTTACAGCAAGAATGACCCATAGTTTTACACCAACTCTTGCCGCCACTCCTGACTCAATCAATAAATTATGTGAGAAGGATAGCATAACAGCCAAAATGAAAACCTCTTTAACCGTTAAATCCAGTGTTAAAATGGCACCAATACCTGCATAAAGATTCAAGAAATTACCTAGAACTAAAGGTATGGCTGCATCGCCTGACAAACCAATCCATTTCATGATAGGGGCAATTAGGGTGACGATCCATTCGAGGACAGGTGTATAGCGAAGAAGGGTCATAATTAAGGTGATTGGAAAAATGATTTTTCCAAGCTCCCACGTCGTCATTAGTCCTGCTTTTAAACCACGTCGCAAAATACCCACAGCCGCGCCCCCTATCCTTTTTCGTTATAAGGCTTTGCTTTCATAACCATACGACGATAAATGATTAATGCAATCGATACAATGATCAGTACGATCGATATAACCTGAGCGATCCTCAATGTTTCTGTCAACATGAGACTATCTGTTCGCAAACCTTCAATAAAGTAACGTCCGAATGAATACCAAATGACGTAAGAGAGGAAAACTTCTCCTCGCTTCACTGATGTTCGTTGAAGAATAACCAGGAGGATAACACCGATTAAATTCCAAAGTGACTCATAAAGAAATGTCGGATGATAATAAGTCCCATCAATGTACATTTGATTAATAATAAAATCAGGAAGCATTAAGTTCTCAAGAAACGCTCTTGTGACAGGTCCGCCATGTGCCTCCTGGTTCATAAAGTTCCCCCAGCGACCAATGGCTTGACCAAGAATGATACTTGGTGCAGCAATATCTGCAATTTTCCAGAATGAAAGACCGCGTTTTCTAGTAAAGATCAGGGCTGTAATCACAGATCCAATTAAGGCACCGTGAATCGCAATACCCCCTTCCCAAATCGCAAAGATATCACCAGGATTATCTTTGTAGTAGCTCCATTGGAATGTTACATAGTAAATACGAGCTGAAATAATCGCAATCGGAACAGCCCATAAAATAAGATCAACAAACGTTTCTTTCGGTAATCCCTGGCGTTGTGTTTCCCTGATGGCTAAAAGTAAACCAAGGTATGCACCTAAAGCAATGATGATGCCGTACCAGTAAATTGAGATCGGTCCAAGCTCTAGCGCGACACGATCAAGAGGCTGTATTGAGGCTAACATATTGTTGTCTCTCCTTTATCCATATCCTACATTAGACTAGATGCTATCGTGTTCATCTCCATCTTCAATTTCTCTCGTTAGTCTTTCTGAAAATTGCTTCGCTGCATTCATCCCCATATTTTTCAAACGGAAGTTCATCGCAGCAACCTCGATAATAATGGCAAGGTTACGCCCCGGCCGAACTGGCACAACAAGACGCGGTACATTTGAATCAATGATTTGCATATACTCTTCTTCAAGACCAAGACGATCATACACTTTTTTGGAATCCCATAGTTCCAGATTCATAACAAGAGAAATTTTCTTGTAGTTTCGAATGGCTCCTGCACCGAATAACGTCATAACGTTAATAATTCCAAGCCCACGAATTTCAAGTAGATGTTGAATCAATTCAGGGGCACTTCCCACAAGCGTATTTTCCGCTTCTTGACGAATCTCAACCGAATCATCAGCTACAAGACGGTGACCGCGTTTAACAAGCTCAAGAGCCGTTTCACTTTTTCCTACACCACTTGATCCAGTAATTAAAACACCGACACCATAAATATCAACAAGTACACCGTGAATCGCTGTGTTAGGCGCAAGCTGACTTTCAAGATAGTTTGTTAAACGGCTACTCAAACGGGTTGTTGTCATCGTTGACCGTATAATGGGAACGTCCTTTTCTTTCGACGCACGAATCAATTCTTCAGGAACTTCCATATCTCTTGATAGCACGATGCCTGGTGTTTCGTCTGTACAGAGCTTCTGCATTCGCTCCACCTTTTGATCTTGAGGAAGACCGTGAAAGAACGACATTTCCGTTTTCCCAAGAAGCTGTAAACGTTCTGCTGGATAGTAAGTGAAAAAACCTGCCATTTCCAAGCCAGGACGCGAAATATCACTTGTCGTAATAGGACGGTGAATCCCTTCTTCACCGCTCACAAGCTCCAGATTGAATTTTTCAATAACATCTTTCATACGAACTTTAACCATTCGTAAACCTCCTATGTAAGAACCAAAGCGACGGTTCCATTTCAACTTCCCCTATTGTACCATTTCCTATTTCAAAGCACATATAGATTAAAACCATTTTTGTGATGGAGGATTACGTACCTGCCCCCCATCAAAACAAAAAAAACCGAAGCATTTGCTCCGGTTTTCTATAGGCTTATTTTACTTTCAACGGTACTACCGCATCATGCATTTGCTTTTCAAGTTCTTGAACATGTGCCTGTTTCATTTCGTTTGACCAGTTGAGTCGCTTCGCCATGTACTCAATGACTGGTTCTTTCCAGCGACGAACCCAATCAATATCAAAGTATAGCGCACTCGTTCTACGGTTGAAGTAATCAAGCGGCGTTGCCACCATTTCTTCTTCAATACCATAGATAAGCGTTGAGAACACTTCAAGACTTAAGTGATGGAAGCTTGCTTCTGTTCCAACCGTTTCAATGATTTGATAAATACGTTCAATATTTGATCCGTAACGTTGTACGAGAGTTTCTGCTTCTTTCACGCTTAAGCCGAGCGTTGTTCCACGGCGTACTTGTTCCGTAGCGTATTCTTTGAAACCTTTGCTTCCGCCAACGTAACCACCTGAAAGCACCATGTTTTTCGTTGTTGAAGCAGGAAACTTTTTATATTTTTCTTCTTTAAATTGATCTGTAATGAGATTGACCACTTTTTCTGCCATTTTACGATAGCCCGTTAGCTTCCCACCGGCAATCGTAATTAAGCCAGAATCAGAAAGAAAAATTTCATCCTTACGAGAAATTTCAGATGGATCTTTTCCTTCCTCATGAATCAATGGGCGAACGCCTGACCAGCTTGATTCTACATCATCTTTTGTAACATTGATTCCAGGGAACATGTAGTTCGCTGCATCAACAATATAATCTCTGTCCTCAACTGTCATTTGAGGATGTACAGGGTTCTTCGTATAGTGCGTATCTGTTGTCCCAATATATGTCTTACCCGCACGCGGAATCGCAAACATCATACGTCCATCATCAAACGGTGTATCAAAATAGACGGCTTGCTGAAGTGGGAATTTAGACTGATCAAATACAAGGTGCACACCCTTTGTTAGGAACATATGCTTTCCTTTTCTAGATTGATCGAGCTCACGAATTTCGTCTACCCAAGGACCAGCTGCGTTCACAACTTTTTTGGCGCGAATTTCACGCGTTTCACCCGTCACGACGTCTTTGGCACGAACGCCAACGACTTTTCCATCTTCGTATAAAAGCTGTTCTGCTTTCACATAGTTAACTGCTTTCCCACCGCGATGAACGGCTTCTTTCATAATTTCTAACGTAAGGCGAGCATCATCTGTTCGGTACTCTACGTAATAACCGCCGCCTTTAATGTCACTCTTCCGAAGAAGGGGTTCTTTATCTAACGTTTCTTTCTTAGATAGCATGCTTCTTCGTTCTTTTCGTTTCACACCTGCTAGTCTGTCATAAAGAGCAAGTCCTGCACCTGTAGAGAATTTCCCGAACGTACCGCCTTTAATAATTGGTAGTAGCATCCATTCTGGAGTTGTTACGTGAGGCGCGTTTTCATACACGATCGCACGCTCTTTCCCTACTTCCGCAACTAGCCCAATTTCTAGATTTTTAAGATAGCGTAAACCGCCATGAACAAGCTTCGTAGAGCGACTCGACGTACCGGCCGCAAAATCCTGCATTTCAATAACAGCTGCATTCATTCCTCTTGAAGCAGAATCAAGTAAAATTCCAGCACCGGTTATTCCTCCACCAACAACGAGGACATCTAACTCCTCTGATACGATTTGATCAAGTACAACACTTCTTTGCAATCCTGAAAATGGTTTAACCAAGATGAACACTCCTTTTTGTTATATGAACAATTGCTTAATGAAATTATGCTCTTATAAATCTTCTCTTCAGTACTTTACCCCTAATACATGGTTTCTTAAGCATTAGTTTGTACATTCCTACAAAAACAGCTGGTTAAAAGGACAAAAAAAGACCACAACACACCAGAGCATGACGGTCCATGCTTGGGCGCTGTGGTCTTCTCCTATTCTCCGACCAGAACATTATTAACTTAAGTTCATTGTAGCATAATCGGAACGGTCTGCCTAGAAAAAAGGATTATTTAAAAGCCATTGTTGCATGAACTGCTTTTTTCCATCCTCCATAAAGCTCTTCTCTTTCGTCTTCTTTCATTTTAGGATCAAACGTCTTATCAATCATCCACTGCTGCTTAATTTCTTCTTTATCTTTCCAGTAACCAGTTGCAAGTCCTGCAAGATAAGCAGCACCAAGTGCTGTTGTCTCACTAACCGTTGGACGTTCAACTGGAACACCAATGAGATCACTCTGGAATTGCATAAGGAAGTTGTTATTTACAACACCACCATCAACGCGGAGTGTTTTAAGATCAATACCAGAATCAGCAGTCATTGCATCAAGCACATCTCTTGTTTGATAAGCAAGAGATTCAAGCGTTGCGCGTACAAAATGCTCTTTGCTCGTTCCTCTTGTTAACCCAAAGACAGCCCCTTTTACGTCACTATCCCAATACGGAGTTCCTAGCCCAACGAATGCTGGAACCATATAAACCCCATCTGTAGACTCAACACGTTCAGCGTAACGCTCACTTTCTGGCGCTTCGTTAAACATGCGTAAACCGTCACGTAGCCATTGGATTGCGGAACCTGCAACAAAGATACTACCTTCTAAAGCGTACTCCACTTTTCCATCAACGCCCCACGCAATTGTTGTAAGAAGGCCATTTTCAGACTTAACTGCTTTTTCGCCAGTATTCATAAGCATAAAGCAGCCTGTTCCATACGTGTTTTTCGCCATTCCTTTGTCATAACAAGCCTGTCCAAATAGCGCCGCCTGCTGATCGCCAGCCACGCCAGCAATCGGAACATTTTGACCGAAGAAGTGATAATCAACCGTTTTTGCATAGACTTCAGATGAAGGACGAACTTCAGGAAGCATCGACTTCGGAACGTTTAGCATTTCAAGCAACTCTTCGTCCCACTTTAAGTCATAGATGTTATACATCATTGTGCGTGAAGCATTCGTGTAATCCGTTACATGTGCTTCGCCTCCAGACAGTTTCCAGATCAACCAGGAATCAATCGTTCCAAAGAGAAGGTCACCATTTTCAGCTTTTTCACGCGCTCCATCAACATTATCCAAAATCCATTTTACCTTTGTGCCCGAGAAGTAAGCATCGATTAAGAGACCAGTTTTATTGCGAACCATCTCTTCATGACCTTGTTCTTTTAGTTCGTTCACAATTCCTGCCGTTTGACGGGACTGCCATACAATCGCATTGTAAATCGGTTTCCCCGTATTCTTGTCCCAAACCACAGTTGTTTCACGCTGATTCGTTATTCCGATCGCTTCAATATCTTTCGCAGATAGATCAGAAGCGGAAGAGAGAACCTGTGCCATTACGGAAAGGATAGAGCTCCAGATTTCTTGAGCATCGTGTTCCACCCAACCAGCTTTAGGAAAATGCTGTTTAAATTCTTTTTGAGCAACGTTTACAATTTCACCTTTCTTATTAAAAAGAATGGCACGCGAGCTAGTTGTTCCTTGGTCCAATGATAAGATGTACTTTTTTGACATGTTGTTTCCTCCTTAAATAGAATTAAATGCTTAATTTTTCGCTTCAGATGAAGCATGAACTGTATCTTGAAGTTTGTCACTAAGTTGATAAAGAACAGCAAATAAAATCGCTACTACAATAGTAGACACCCAAAAAACAAGGCTATAAGTCGCTTCTGTTACCGCTTTAAAAAGAATGGCACCGTACATTCCACCGCAAACAGGACCGAGAACCGGAATCCAGGCATATCGCCAATTTGAATCCCCTTTGCCTGGGATAGGCAAGAAGAAGTGAGCGATTCTTGGACCAAGGTCTCGAGCAGGGTTAATCGCATAACCCGTCGTACCACCAAGGGAAAGTCCAATCGCCACAATTAGAAAACCAACGATAAAAGGATTCAATCCGTCAGTAAAATCATTCGAACCAATCGCAAGAAGCCCAATCAAAAGCATCGCTGTTCCAATAAACTCACTTAAAAAGTTACTAAACGTATGCGGAATGGCAGGATCAGTAGAAAACACCGCTAATTTAAGCGCTTTATCTTCTTCTCTACGAAAATGAGGAAGAAAATGAAAATACACGATACAGCCTCCGAGAAATGCCCCAATCATTTGTGCTACTATGTAGCCTGGTACATCACTCCACGGGAAATCGCCTACTGCCGCTAATCCTAATGTTACAGCAGGGTTTAAATGAGCGCCACTCACTTGACCAACTGCATAAACACCCATCGCAACACCAAGCCCCCATCCAAGGGCTACCACAATCCATCCCCCGCCTTGAGCTTTCGAATCTTTTAAGTTAACGTTTGCAACAACACCACCACCAAATATAATCAAAATCATTGTACCTAATATTTCACCGATAAATGGGGACAAAACGAAACACCTTCCTCCTGAGTTTAGTTAAAACCCCTCTCTGAGTCTATTCCCTTTTTCTTTCATTCTAAAAGGAAAATTAAAAAAAACCACAGCAATCTCTCCTATCAAATGACAGGATTGGTGTGTGGTTCTCCTCATCTCAGGCACGAGCTATTAACCTAATACTTATTTAACCAGACTTATGTAAGCGATGTCAAGAGGTTTCAATCCGGTTGAAAATGTTTCCATAGCTCTTTCTTAGAAGTTGTGACCGCCGCAGCTCCACCACTTAAAGCGGCTTCTACGTCTTCAACCGAACGAATAAACCCACCAGCGAAGATGGGAACTTTAATTTGCTCATGAAGCTCTTCGAACACCTGTGGAATAATGCCTGGTAACACTTCGACACAATCTGGCTTCGTGTTTTTCACCATACTATAGCTCGTATCTAGCGCCATTGAATCGAGCATGAACAAGCGCTGCACAGAGAGAATACCTCTTCTTTTAGCGACTCCAAGCACACTGGACCTTGTTGAGATAAGGCCCGCTGGCTTTACTTCCTGACAAAGAAATTCAGCACCGTGTTCATCATTTCGTAATCCTTGAACAAGGTCAGCGTGAAGTAAAATCTTTTTACCAGCTCGATTCCCCTCCCTAATGACTGATTTCAATTGTCCAATATGCGTATCTAAAAGCACAATATAGGTATACTTGCTATTTAATAAAATTTCAAAATCGCGCATTTTTCTTACCGCCGGCAGGATGCTTTGGTTATGAAACGTCATGGATCATCCCTCCTTTTCTTTTTATCATACCAGAATTAATGGAAACTTCCATCAGAGGAGGAGGGTTACAGCTTGGAAGTGGATTGCATAAAAAAACACGCTCTCCAGTAGAGAGCGTGCTTTTAGGCTTTATGACGTAAAGGTTCAATAATGACCTTATCAATTAATAAATTTAAGAACCCGATTACGATCGCTGCAAGAAGAGCCATCGCAAATCCATTAATGACGAAAGCTTCTCCCATTAACGCTGCTGTAATCATGAGCGTAATGGCATTAATCACAACAAGAAACAAACCTAGAGTTAGGATGGTAACAGGAAGGGTAAGCAGGATTAAAACCGGCTTAATAAACACATTCACAAGCGAAAGGATAACGCTCGCGAGAATGGCAGACCCGAGCCCTTGAATAAAAAAACCATCAAAATAGCCTGCTACTACCATTAATACGACGCTATTGACAAACAAACTTAAAAGCCAGTGTCGCATCATACCCCTCCTTATCCATTGACCTTTTTAGTATAAGCGTTTCTTTACCCCTTATTCGAACTTCTAAAGATAGGAAACCGAAATCGAACCAGCTGTTGAATTGGCTTCAATGCGATAGTTGTGCTCCGAATCTTCTTCAGTTCTAAACTTCTTTAAACGATGAGAAATTTCTTTTTTCTCACGAAGAATACTCATGTGATCAAGATCTGTTGTAATCGCTCCAATCGTCGATTTAAGATCTCCTTTAAGGTTCATGCCTTTCGGAACAACAATTTGAATCGTCCCGTTGACGGTTTTAAAATCTGCGCTACCGCTTACGGCATTCTTTAACGTATGGCGAATGGTTCCGTTCATTGATTGCGCTTCTGTTTCAACAAAGGTGCCATCAATTGTAATAGGACCGTTAGCTGTTTCGAGCTCACAAACTTCTCCAGTTGAGTCTTCAACAACAATGGCACCATTACCCGTTTCAGCTTCAAGTACTTTTACAGAAGATTTTCGAATACCGATTTTACCATTTGCTGTTTTTAATTTGGCTTTCGCCGATGTGACACTCTCTCCTGTAACATCTCCATTAAACGTGGTAATCCACACTCCCTCGTACTCAGAAGCAGGGACATAAATAACCAGATTCACCTTTACATCTGCACGTTCTGACTTAAACGTCATTTTCCCATTATCTACAGCGAAGTAAGTTTCTCGTAACAGCTTATCCATGGCATCTTTTTGCGTTGAGACACGATAAACATTCGCACGACAGTCGATTTTCACATCGTTGCGTTCCCATGTTTGAAAGGTAATTTCGCCATTTCGCACATGTACATCAAGCGTATCAGGCGTCACTTCTAACTGTTCATAAACGTGAGAGACTTCTTCAGATGAACCAAAGTTAAAATCAAGATCCATATCTTTTACTTTTTGAATAAGAGATTCTACAAATTGGCCAACTTTATATCCAGGAGCCGTTCGATCTGTATGAGAATCTGTTGACTTCTCACGCTTCGGTTCCTCTGATTCACTTGTTCCAATCGCTTTTAATAGTTTTGCACCTTCATCAGCGGAAATTTTGCCATCTTCAATCATTTTAAGAATCATTCTACGTTCTTCATTCATTCAAAACATCTCCTTTTTTAATTGATGTAAACAACTTGATTGATTACCAGCGGAGAACCTGAATTCCTTTTACAATGTTCCAGATAAAAACCACAACATTAAGTAAACTAAACAAGATAAAACCCAAAATGATCACCACACCTACATCCATCACAAAAATGGCTAAAAGCGCCAAAATGATTGTGAGAAACGGAAGGAGATGAGAAACAATCGAGCGCTTCGCATGATAAGAAACTTCCTCATCCCTCACAACAAAGTAGACAATGATCGGGAAAAGAAACGGTGCGAAGAAAACACTAAAATAACAAAGGGAGGACATTACTTTTTCTACAGACATGATTGCTTCCCCTTTCAATATTCTCTACCTATCTATACGATTCGTCAAAAAGAAAGTTTCAAAATGGGGAAAGAAAAAACGAAAAGACAGCGAATCGCTGTCTCTTCAAATTATACGGATTGTGTTTGCTCTAACTTTTTCTTCATCCGGTTTTTATCTCGTTCAAGAATTGGCGCAAGGTAGCTTCCCGTGTAAGACCGCTCTTCTTTTACGATTTTTTCTGGTGTCCCAGTAGCTATGACTTCACCACCACCATCTCCACCTTCAGGTCCAAGATCAATGAGATAATCAGCTGTTTTAATCACATCCAAATTATGCTCAATAATTAAGACAGAATCACCATTCTCTACGAGCCGCTGAAGAACTTCTAGTAAACGAGAAATATCATCCACATGCAATCCAGTCGTCGGTTCATCAAGGATATAAAGCGTCTTCCCTGTAGAACGCTTGTAGAGCTGCGAAGCGAGCTTCACACGCTGAGCTTCTCCACCTGAAACCGTCGTAGCTGGCTGGCCAAGTTTGATGTAACTTAAGCCCACATCGTAAAGGGTTTGAAGTTTTCGATTAATCTTTGGAATGTTCTTAAAGAAATCAAGACCATCTTCTACCGTCATCTCAAGGATATCAGCAATATTCATGCCTTTATACTCAATTTCCAGCGTTTCTCGATTATAGCGTTTCCCATGACAGACCTCACAAGGAACGTAAACATCAGGCAAAAAGTGCATTTCAATCTTAATAATTCCGTCACCACGACAGGCTTCACATCGGCCGCCTTTGACATTAAAGCTGAACCTTCCTTTTTTATACCCTCGCACCTTTGCTTCGTTCGTTTGGGCAAAAACATCACGAATATCATCAAATACACCTGTATAAGTAGCCGGGTTTGATCGAGGCGTGCGGCCAATTGGAGATTGATCAATATCAATCACCTTATCCACATGTTCAAGCCCGTTGATCTTCTTATGTTCTCCAGGCTTATCCTTTGCTTTATGAAGCTTTTGAGCAAGTGCTTTATACAGAATTTCATTAATCAACGTACTTTTACCAGATCCAGAAACACCAGTGACACAAGTAAATAAACCAATTGGAATTTTTGCTTTCGTATTTTTAAGGTTATTTTCCTTTGCTCCAACAATTTCAATGTATCTGCCATCAGGCTTTCGACGCTCCGTCGGCACAGGAATAAATTTCTTACCAGAGAGATATTCTCCAGTTAACGAATCCTCATCATCCATAATTTCAGCAGGTGATCCTTCTGATGTAATATAACCACCGTGTGCCCCTGCACCAGGACCGATATCAATAATATGATCAGCAGCTAACATTGTATCTTCATCATGTTCGACGACAATAAGCGTATTCCCGAGGTCTCGCATACTTTCAAGAGTTGAAATTAAGCGATCGTTATCTCGTTGATGCAGACCGATCGAAGGCTCATCTAATATATACAGGACTCCCATTAAACGTGAGCCTACTTGAGTCGCGAGTCTAATGCGTTGTGCTTCTCCACCCGATAACGTCCCAGCTGAACGATTAAGTGTTAAATAGTCCAAACCAACATTAACAAGGAATCCAAGGCGATCCTGAATTTCTCGTAAAATCATTTTTCCGATTGTCGCTTCTTTAGCTGTTAGTTCCAATTCATCGAAAAAGCCTGCTGCATCTTTAATGGCATATTCGGTTGCTTCCCCGATGTGTTTGCCGTTAATTAAAACAGAGCGTGCTTCTTTCTTTAATCGATATCCCTTACATGTAGGACATGGTTTTTGTGCCATGTACGCTTCCATTTGCTCACGAATATAGTCAGAGCTTGTCTCACGATAACGGCGTTCTACGTTTGGAATGACACCTTCAAAAGGAACATTGTTTTCGCGCACCTGACCAAAATCATTTTCATAACGGAAATAAACTTTTTCCCCATCACTGCCGTAAAGCACTTTATCAAACTGCGATCTAGGAATGTTTTTGACAGGAGTATCCATATCAATACCAAAATGATTGCACACACTTTCAAGTAACTGTGGATAATAGTTTGAACTAACAGGTTCCCATGGAGCGAGTGCATGTTCACGTAGTGATTTATCCCAATCCGGTAAAACAAGATCAAGGTCTACTTCAAGCTTCAGTCCCAGACCATCACAAGAAGGACAAGCACCGAATGGGCTATTAAATGAAAATAATCTTGGTTCTAGCTCCCCAATTGAAAAACCACAGTAGGGACATGAATGATGCTGATTAAAAAGAAGTTCTTCCTGGCCCATCACATCAACGATCACTTGACCGCCTCCAAGATTAAGGGCCGTTTCAAGTGAATCTGCTAGTCTCGATTGAACACCATCTTTCACAACAATACGATCAATCACAACTTCGATGGAATGCTTTTTATTTTTCTCAAGCGATATTTCATCCGCTACTTCCATCATTTCACCATCAACGCGCACGCGAACATAGCCCTGCTTCTTAATATCTTCAAGCACTTTCACATGTTCACCTTTACGTCCTGAAACAACAGGAGAAAGAATCTGTAATTTTGTCCGCTCTTCGTATGCTAGAATGCGATCGACCATTTGCTCAATCGTTTGTGACGTAATTTCCACACCGTGACGTGGGCAAACTGGTCGGCCAATTCTTGCAAACAATAGACGAAGGTAATCATAGATTTCCGTTACCGTTCCCACAGTTGACCGTGGGTTGCGACTGGTTGTTTTTTGATCAATCGAGATGGCGGGTGATAGTCCTTCAATTGCATCTACATCCGGTTTGTCCATTTGCCCAAGGAACTGCCTAGCATAGGCTGACAGAGATTCCACATAGCGACGTTGCCCCTCAGCATATATCGTGTCAAAAGCCAAGGACGATTTTCCTGAACCGGATAAACCCGTGACTACCACCAGTTTATCCCTCGGGATTGTCACGTCGATATTTTTTAAATTATGGGCTCTTGCCCCTTTGACGACGATCTCATCGTTTGCCATTTGTTCGTCATCCTTCCGCTTTAAGCTCTAGTAATAGGTCACGAAGTTCAGCAGCACGTTCGAAGTTAAGGTCTCGCGCAGCGTCCTTCATTTCTTTTTCAACATTTTCGATCACTTTTGCACGTTCTTGCTTATTCATTTTCCCTTGCTTAGGCACTGTATACTCTTCGCCTTCTTCAGCAGCAATGGTTGCTCGTATCCCTTCACGAACTTTCTTCTGGATTGTCGTTGGCGTAATGCCATATTTTGTATTATACTCCTGCTGAATTTCGCGTCGGCGACTTGTTTCATTCATCGCAATTTCCATTGAGTTCGTTACTTTATCAGCGTATAAAATAACATGTCCGCTTGAATTACGAGCGGCACGGCCAATTGTTTGAATCAAGGAACGTTCGGACCTTAAGAAACCTTCTTTATCTGCATCTAAAATGGCCACAAGTGACACTTCAGGAATATCAAGTCCCTCTCGAAGAAGGTTGATTCCAACTAAAACATCAAATACACCTAAGCGTAGATCACGAATGATTTCAATTCGTTCAAGCGTTTTTATTTCAGAGTGCAGGTAACGTACTTTTACCCCCATTTCAAGTAAATAATCCGTTAAGTCTTCTGACATTTTTTTCGTAAGAGTAGTGACAAGCACACGTTCATTACGAGCCGATCGCTGATTAATCTCATCTAATAAATCATCAATCTGCCCTTCAATTGGACGCATTTCGATTGTAGGATCGAGAAGCCCTGTAGGACGAATGATTTGCTCCACAACTTGAGTGGAGTGCTCTTCTTCATATGGCCCAGGAGTCGCCGAAACATAGACAAATTGATGAGCCTTCTCTTCAAACTCTTCAAAACGAAGTGGGCGGTTATCTTTCGCAGATGGTAGTCGGAAGCCATGATCGACTAGAACTCCTTTTCTTGCCTGGTCACCGTTATACATTCCTCTTACTTGGGGAAGCGTAACATGTGACTCATCAACCATAATTAAAAAATCATCTGGAAAATAGTCCATTAACGTATAAGGCGTTGCCCCCGCTTCACGGAGTGTTAAATGACGCGAATAGTTTTCGATTCCTGAACAAAACCCCATCTCAGCCATCATTTCAATATCATATCTTGTTCGCTGTTCAAGTCGCTGTGCTTCCAGAAGTTTTCCTTCATCATTTAACACTTTCAGTCTCTCTTCAAGTTCAGCTTCAATGCGCTGAATAGCGATCTTCAGCTTTTCTTCACGGGTTACGAAGTGAGAGGCCGGGAAAATAGCCACGTGCTCTCGCTCTCCAAGAATTTCACCAGTTAACGAATTTACTTCTGTAATCCGATCAATTTCGTCACCAAAAAATTCAATACGAATGCAATGCTCATCGCGAGAGGCAGGGAAAATCTCCACAACATCTCCCCGAACGCGAAATGTACCGCGTGTAAAATTAATATCATTGCGTGCGTATTGAATATCGACCATATCTCGTAGTAGCTGATCACGATCTTTTTCCATCCCTTTTCGAAGGGAGAGTACAAGGCTTTTATATTCTTCTGGATTACCTAGACCATATATACATGAAACACTGGCAACGATAATAACATCATTTCGTTCAAACAAACTGGACGTTGCCGAGTGACGAAGCTTATCAATTTCGTCATTAATACTCGCATCTTTTTCTATAAACGTATCCGATTGTGGTATGTACGCTTCCGGCTGATAGTAATCGTAATAACTCACAAAGTATTCCACAGCATTGTGGGGGAAATATTCTTTAAACTCACTATATAACTGCCCTGCCAGCGTTTTGTTATGCGCAATAATAAGGGTTGGCTTATTTACCTGTTGAATGACGTTCGACATCGTAAATGTCTTACCAGTTCCTGTTGCACCAAGCAATGTTTGATGACGCTCATTTTGTTGCACGCCTTTCACAAGCTTTTTAATTGCTTCTGGCTGGTCCCCTTGAGGCTCATAATCCGATACCAACTCAAATTTTTTCTCCACCATCTTCGCCTCCGTTCCTATCATTCCTGTCATTTATTATAGCACAGATACTAGTGAAAACTTCAATTAAAGCGAACTGATATTCGCATTTATTTTTTAGCTGCTATTTCTCTTCTGAAATAACTGTTGTATGCTGTTAAAGGTAGATTGACTGGATTTTAGCTCTACCTTTCAACATAAGGGCTTTACGAAAAAGGAGTTTTATCATTGCTATTTCTATTGGCATTACCAGCTGGCTTAGCCATTGGGGCAATCTCAGGTTTTTTCGGTGTAGGCGGGGGATTTCTTCTTACACCAATCCTCCTGTTACTTGGTTATCCTCCAGCAACGGCCATAACAATCAGTTTACTTTACAGTATGAGTACGTCGATTTCTGGTGCACTTACCTACATAAAAAGTAAGAATGTCCTTCTAAAAACGACGGTCTTCTTAGCGATCAGTGGCATGATTGGCACACAGCTGGCTAAGCCAGTTGTTCTTTACTTAACTGAAAATGGCCTCGACGATACCGTTATCTCTATTTTATATCTGTTACTTCTCGGATACTTTGCTATTTCGCTGCTTTCAAAAGCCAGGAGTAACAAACAAGCTCACGTTACTTCTACCATTTCCCCTCTTCGAACTATTTTAATCGGCTTACTAGGTGGGTTTATTTCATCCATCCTTGGTGTAGGGGGAGGCTTTGTGATGGTGCCATTATTAATCAACGTTTTGCGCATACCTGCTCGACTAGCCGTTGGCACATCGCTAACATCAATCTTTTTCATTGTATCAACAGGCTTCTTCTCCTATATCCAAACTGTCACTATCCCCCTGACACTAGCTACCCTTCTTGTTATTGGGGCATTACTTGGGGCGCGATTCGGCGCAGAAATGACAGCTTCCTTCTCTGAGGATATGATGAAAAAATTGTTAGCTACGCTATATTTCTTCACACTGATTAGTATCTTATTCAAGCTACTCCACCACGCAACCTCTGGACTTCTGCTTCTGATCGTTTATATCGTGACGTTAATTGTTCTCTTTCTTTACCAGTATTGGACGAAAAAGAAGCGCCTATTCTTTTTGGAATAGACGCTACTTCATCTTTTTCTTGTTTTGTTTTTGCGTTTGCCTTGAAAAATAAAAACCTATGAGTGAAGACAGAACCGTTAATAAAATCAAGTGAATGGGATGATCGATCCCACCAAA
The DNA here is from genome assembly GCF_020524165.1 of Guptibacillus hwajinpoensis. GTDB lineage: Bacteria > Bacillota > Bacilli > Bacillales > Guptibacillaceae > Guptibacillus > Guptibacillus hwajinpoensis_D. Next base: position 77,457 of record NZ_JAIVKU010000003.1, on the reverse strand, counting down.
CACAGCCCACATAAATAAAATCGTTAAACCAAAGCTTACATATGTGTTATATGTCACTCGTGTAAACACGACCATGATAATTGCCGGAACGAATAAAGCAATTAGGATTCCTTGCATAAAAATAAGTTCCCCTCTCTAAGCACTTCTCTCCCCATCTTACAACAAGATGGGGAGAGAAAGCTATGATGAGTAGGGATTTTATCTTTTTAAACTCCAGTAAATTGAGCAGCATCCCATGGTTTTGGCGTTCCGAATTCACGTGCTAACTTTCGACTCTCGCCTTTTCTTCCTTTACGAAGCTCTTTACGTTCAGCAGCTGTTTCATTCAAGAATTTTTCCTCTTCTGTTTCAGGATAGACACCTGGTACTTCAACCGGGTTTCCTTCTTCATCAAGAGCAACGAAAGTGAGAAGCGCCGTTGCACACACATGACGTTCACCTGTGAACATTTTCTCTGCAATAGCTTTCACAAAAACTTCCATAGATGTTTTATGCGTCCACGTTACCATCGATTCAAGACAGACGATGTCTCCCTGGTGAATCGGATGAAGGAAATCGACTGAATCGGTAGAAGCTGTCACACATGGTCTTCTTGAATGACGAGTTGCTGAAATCAAAGCAACATCATCAATAAAGGCCATTAATTGACCTCCAAACAACGTGCCATGAATATTCGTATGAGTTGGGTTTACGACTGTCGCTTTCGCTGTTCTAGACTCATTCGTTGACTTCATGTTGTTATTTTCTAATACATCGTTCATTCTAATCACTCTCTTTCTTTTAAAAGCCGCTGTTTCATCTCTATCAATAACAAACAGCACAATCACTTTACACCTAGATGACTTTAGCACTATATTTAAAGCATTTTTCACTAATCCGGACAATTGGAGATTCTGTCGAATCCGCCAGCGTCATCAAGAGGTTAAAGACCGATGACTTCGAAATTGCGATCCCATAATGTTTTTCTAGTAAATCCGATAGATACAGTGGCCCCATGCCAACCTGTGACCTCTCTAAAATTTCCAAAACTTCCTTTGTTGGACCTGTTACTACCGAAGTGCTGCCATTCATTTGACTCATAATCGTTTCGCGCTCTATTTCAAACTTTTGAAGCAACTTCATTTCTCTCGCGTTGAGATCCATCAATTGCTGCTGTAGCTGAGTTTCTCCAGTCATTATGACATGCTCCTTTACGTTAAGAATGATCAAATTGTAGCAAGTGAATTCTATACGAACAAGACTGTCAAAATCTCTGTAAACGCAACCATACAGGCATTTAGCCGTTTTTTTCACTTCCATATATTTCTTGAATAGAACCTATAACAAATCGGCATAGAAATTCAGATGGTTTTTCGTAAAAAGATGTTTGATTTTTTTACATCTTTTTACGACGTGCCAGAGCTAAAAAAAGAAGAAGGTACGGAAACCTTCTTCTTTTACGTTTATTAATTATTGGGCTTCTTCTTGATCCTCAAAGCGATGATCTTTCACGAACAATAAACCAAGTTCATGATGGGTATTGTTGTAAAGCGCTTTTTGTTCAAACCTTACTTCACCATTAATGTCCAGAACCTCTAATTTGCAAAATGCTGCATTTCGCTGAAGTGCTGTATAAAAATCCACGCCTTTTCCTAACGAAAGGCCATTTACTTTTGAAATAACTTCCCCTACTTGTAAGCTCATTTGATCCGCAGGAGACCCTGGAAGAATCCCCAAAATCACGAGCCCCTCATTTCGCTCATTGAAATAGGCAGGCTTGTTTTTCCCACGATGAAGAAGCAAAATACTCGCTCGGCCCACAATAACGAATCCAATTGCAGCTAAAGCGACCCACTGATTGTCCAGAAAATAACTTGCCAGACCAATAATTACCGTTCCAGCACCATTAAGAGCGACTTGTCTCCCATTGGTTTTCATTTCAGGGAGTGGTAGCGCGTGATGAATGAGCTTTCGAAAACCTATTGGAAAGGGTAATAACAGAAAGGTATACGTCTGCTCTCCAAAATGAAGAAGCGGCCACCACGAGAGTGCTTCCACATTGCCTGCTGGGAGAAAAAGAAAAAGTGGTAATAGCCATATCCTCTGCATTTCATGTGATCCAACTATTTTGCCCCTCTTACTCTCTACAAGTCTTGGCGATGTCTGTTTACCAGCGTTCGTGGCAATTAAATAACCTTCTATAAAAACAAGAAACCCAGCTAAGAGAGCAAGTGCAATGAACGAAGTCGATCCAATTCCTTTTTGTAATTGATTCAGTGTGTCGTTACCAACGTCCATGGGCGTGTAAAACATTACTGCCAAAACTGGAAGAATCATGACAAAGGCAGGCGATAAAAACCGAATCTGACCTGTGAGTAAAAGCAAAAGTGCCGCAATGCTCATGGCGACAGTCGCACTAAAAGGAACTGTTAAACCTAGGAAAAGATTTAGAAGTAAAAAGGCAGCTCCAATCATTAAACTTGGGACGACAGCAAAAACGACGTCGTCTAAAACATCGTGAACTCTAGTATGAAAATCTCTTCGGTCACGCTTTACTCGTGAACGGCCAAGTATGAAAGCTCCGATGATGGTGATATACGTAAGGGGGTGAAGAAAAAAGCTCATTATCCCCTTAAGTAATGATAGGCCAATAGTGTCCATTTAGTAATCCTCCATGCTTAAGTTCCTATTTATTTTTATTAAACAAATAGGAAAAAAATTAATAGGCAGCGGTGTTATGATCGCTCATCACCTCCTGCTACGTTTGGAATTCGAAAAAAATTCCGCAGGTTTTCCTGCGGAATAGCTTCGACATTAACCGTTCAATTCCTTCTTACGATTATTTTGTAAGAAGTTCAACAGCTGTTTCGAGCTGCACATCGTTATCAGGATTACGAATCGATTCTATGATCTTCTCCTGAAGTTTTTGAGCTGTTTTTTCGTCTATTTTACCCGTCACATTTAAATCATTCGAACGTTGAAAGGCTTTTACAGCTGTAACTGTTTTTTCACTGAAGTAACCATCTTTACGACCTGGTTCAAATCCAAGGCCTTTTAGCATTACTTGTGCTGATTCCACTTGTTCGTTGTTTTGATCAAACGTTAGTGTTTTTTCAGCTGATAATGGATTGACATAGAAATAATCAGGCTGCTTCGCCTCAACCGTTGGCTCAATTCCTTCTTTATGGATCCAATTTCCGTCTGGAGTTAACCATTTAAACATGGTGAGTTTAATATTACTGCCATCTCCAAGATCGACTGTCGATTGAACCGTGCCTTTACCAAAGGACGTTTCTCCGACTAAATCATAGCCGCCTGCTTCCTTAAGTGCACCGGCAAGGATTTCTGCAGCTGAAGCACTACCACGATCGATCAATCCTACGATTGGATAGTCTTTTTTCTCTTCAAGGGACGAAACTGATCCCTGCTTTTCACCTTCACGATCTTCAATTTGGACATAAGGCTTATCATTTGGAATAAGCTCCTCAGCCATATCTGAAACGACATTCAAAAGACCACCAGGGTTATTACGAACATCGAGGACAAGACCGTCGATCCCCTGATCTTCAAGTTTTCCTAATTCTTTCGAAAAGCTTTTAGCCGTATCTTCTGAAAAGGACGTTACTTGTAAGACTCCGATTGTCTTTCCGTTTTCTTCGATTGTTTTTGCATGTACCGTTTCAATGGGAATCTCATCACGCGTTACTTCCACGGTCATAACCTCTGAAGCTCCAGGACGTTGAACACCTAGCTTAACAACCGTTCCTTTTTCACCACGAATCTTTAAAACCGCATCATATAAATCAAGCCCCTCAGTGCTTTCGCCATCGATTGTCATGATTTTGTCTTTCGGACGCAGGCCTGCTTTCTCCGCAGGAGAATCTTTATACGGAGAGACAATCGTAACCCTTCCATCCGTCATGTTGACCTCTGCCCCAATTCCTTCAAAAGAGGAACCAAGCGATTGGCTAAATTGCTCGGCTGTTTTAGGATCCATATACACAGAATAAGGATCTTCTAGCGTATCGACCATTCCTTTAATGGCTCCATCCAACAGATCCTTTTGATCAACATCCTTTACGTAGCGATCTTTGATCAACTCATAAGCTTTATTAATTTTCGTTAATTCTTCTGACTCTATTTTATTTCCTGATCCAAGAGTTAAAGATTGAGCGCTTCCTTCAGGCTCGTCCTGAAATAACGTAAATGCCGCATATGTACCACCTGAACCGATGACCAGGGCGATCACGACAAGCAAAGCGACAACTTTCCCCTGTATCTTCATTGTACTCACCTCTTCTGATTTGAAGGAAAAGGCACCCCATCATAACGATGCGATGCCTTTTCATCTTATTGTACTATATGATTCAGTTGTTTTCATTATGTTTCCATCTCAGAATGCGAGGAGAAAGAAATAAATTGGTTGAAACAAAGGGTTCAGTTTATTGAATGTAGTTCATTGGGTTAACGGCATTTGACTTGCTGGAGTTCCATGAACCTTTATGAATTTCAAAGTGTAGATGTTGTCCAGTAGAATGTCCAGTATTTCCCATTGTACCTAGATAAGTTCCCTGACTTACCGACTGACCAGTTGATACCGCGCGGTTTTGCATATGAGCGTAAACCGTTGTGTACATTTGTCCGTTAATGCTATGTGTGATGAACACAACATTCCCGTATGAATTTGATTTATACGATCTTAACACCGTTCCATCCGCAGCAGCTACTACTGGATTTTGACCACCTTGTGCAATATCAATTCCTGCGTGGAAAGTTCCCCAGCGACGTCCTAATCCTGATGTGATTGGTCCAGCAGCAGGCTTAATGAATGATGCGTTACTACTAGAAGGAGCTGGTGCTGGTGCCGGTGCCGGCGCTGAGTTCGAGCTGCTTGCTGAACTACTAGACTTGCTTGAAGTAGATTCTTTTTTCGCTTTTGCTGCAGCAGCCGCTTCAGCTTCGGCTTTTTCTCTTGCCGCTTTAGCAGCTGCAGCCTTACGCTCTTCTTCTGCTTTACGAGCTGCTTCTTCAGCACGTTTGATCTCTTGCTTCACTGCTGTTTCTTGCGCCGAAAGAAGCTCTGCTGTTTCATTTAAATCCATCATATGATTATGAAGTTCGCCTTCTTCTTCTTCAAGGGACTTCATTAGCTTATCTTTTTGTGCTTTTTTAGCATCAAGCTCTTGTTTAAGATCCTCAAGCTCGGCTTTATTTTCTTCAAGAGAAGCTAATTTCTCTTCTACTTGAGCTTTCTTTTCTTCTACAGCTTCCTTATCCGCTTTGTGCTCTTCAAGGATTTTCTTGTCTTGATCAGCAATCGTATTTAATGCAAGAACGCGCTCAACTAGATCTCCAAAGTCCGTTGCACCAAGAAGAACTTCCATATAGTCAACCGTTCCGCCACCGTTTTGTTGCATGGAACGAACGCGGTCTTTAAGTAACTTATCACGTTCAGCAATACGCTCTTCTAATGCTTTGATATCTTCCTTCAGTTGATCGATCTCAGCATTGGTATCTTTGATTTCTTTTTCTTTTGCAGTAATTTTATCGTCTGTTTCAGCTACTTCTTTGTTAAGTTGTTCAATTTCGGCTTGAACGTCTTCTTGCTCTGCTTTTACTTCAGCTAGTTCAGATTCTTTTTTCTTCAACTCTTGTTCATTTGACGATTGCTTTTCTTTTACATGATTAAGTTGGTCATCAAGATTTTCCGCACTCGCTGTTTGTGGAAGTGCTGCAGTTGATAGTCCACTTAATCCTAGCGTTAGTGTTAGAGCCGTTGCCATTATTTTATGCTTCAATCTTTGTTCCTCCCCCAAATAGATCAAACTATTTATCTCTTATTCTTTGATTTAAACTTTTAAAAATTTACGCATTGATGTGAGGCTTCCCCACACTCCGATAATTACACCAAGGACAATTAACAACCCTGATAGCTGATAGACAAACGGTGTAACCGGTAGTAAATCAATAAATAAAGTCGGAAAACGGTTAGCTATTAGATCAATTAAATAATAATAACCGTATATAAGAATTCCAATTGGGATAATGGATCCGAAGATACCGATCAAAATCCCTTCTACTAGAAACGGCCAGCGAATGAACCAATTGGTCGCCCCTACTAGTTTCATAATTTCAATTTCATGACTTCTGGCAACAATTGTTAGTTTAATTGTGTTTGAAATGAGGAACATGGCTGTAAATAGTAATCCAACAACAAGCGCTAGTCCAACATTTCGTGCAATTTCAAGAACTTTAAAAAGTCGATTAACCGTATCTTCTGCGAATTCGACATCCTGAACGTTTTCAAGCTGCTTAATTTCTTCAGCAACCGCTGTGACATCCTGAGGATCTTTCGTTTTAACTAGAAAAGCATCACTAAGTGGATTCTCATCCTTCAGCGACTCAAATACTTCTCCATCATCCCCAAGGTTCTCAATTAAATTATCTAATCCTTCTTCTTTGGATTGATAGGTAACAGATTCAACTTCAGAAATATTTTCAATTCTCGACTTTAATTCATCCTGCTGATCTTGCTTCGCAGTTAAATCAATAAATGCACTGATTTCAACATCGCTTTCAAGCTGATCCCCAAATGCATTTAAATTTAGAAGCAGCGCAAGACAAACCCCGACAAGAAGGAGCGTAACCGTTACGGCAGAAATGGAAGCGAATGTCATCCAGCCATTTCGTCCAAGATTTTTAAAGCCTTCTTTTCCGTGACGACCAAATGTTTTAATTTTCATACCCGTATTCACCTCTTGCTTCATCACGGGTTACCAAACCACCATCAATTGCAATAACACGTTTTCTGAATGTATTCACAATATCCTTATTATGGGTTGCCATAATAACAGTTGTACCGCGATTGTTGATTTGATCAAGTAAATCCATAATTCCCCACGCTGTTTCTGGATCCAGATTTCCTGTTGGTTCATCTGTAAGTAGAATGTGAGGATTATTGACGATCGCTCTTGCTATTGAAACCCTCTGCTGTTCTCCTCCAGAAAGTTCATCAGGAAGGAACCTTGCTTTGTTTTTCAAATTAACGAGACTTAACGTTTCCATGACTCGCTTGCGCGTATTTGCTTTGCTTTCTTCGATGACTTCAAGAGCAAAAGCGACGTTTTCATAAACGGTTAACCTTGGTAAAAGCTTAAAATCCTGAAAAACAACGCCGATTTCGCGGCGTAGCTTAGGTACATGCTTGTTCTTTAACTTGCCAAGTTCTTTACCGTTAATAATGATTGTTCCACTTGTAGCCTTTTCTTCCCGATACATCATTCTCATAAAAGTTGACTTACCGGCACCACTTGGCCCAACTATGTAAACAAACTCGCCTTTATTAATCTTAATATCGATTCCATTGATTGCTTTAATGCCATTGCTATAGGTTTTCCAAACATCTTTCATTTCGATCAAATTGTACCACTTCCTACTTGCTTAAATTCTCGATGCAAATTCTTAGGAGTAAGGTTCTTATTGATAGTTCGTATATTGATTAATTCCTTTACATCTGAAGATATTATAACAAACAAATTCGCTATTTTAAGACAAATTTTTATTACATTTTTGTTTCAAGATCCCCTTATATGACATCTTCTGCAATAATCCATTAACATTTTATAGATTGTTACACAATCTTGCCTTCTTTTCATTTGCAAAAAAACTCAAATCCAAATGAAAAAGCACTCTGATCGAGTGCTTCTTCACATTATTTCATATCCGCTAGCCAACTTGCTAAATTTTCTTCTTTTTCTGTATCGCCTCTCAAGATATTCCCCGGCATTTGACCTTTCCCATTCTGTATCACAGTTAGTATTTCATCTTTAGATAACCGAGATCCTATGTCTGAAATTTGAGGCCCTACTTTTCCTTGAAGGTTTTCACCATGACAGCTCAAGCAATTTGTTTGATATGTAGCTTCTGCCGCTTTTGCATCGTAATCACCAGACGACTCTTCTGTACTTTCATTTGATGTACTATTGGAAGAACCTTCATTATTGCTTTCACTCTCACTATTTCCTCCACCACATGCTACCAGGCTAAAGAGTAATACAGCTGCAAATAAAATGCCTATCCATGTCTTCATTTACTCCACCCTTTAACTTTATTTTCTATACTATATCCCGCTCATTCTCTTTTAAAACCTTCTCCTAATACTTCTGTCGCATTCGAGACAATCACAAAGGCGGAAGGATCAACGCCTTTTACGAGTTCTTTTAATTTAGTAACTTCATTTTGTGCCACCACAACCATAAGAATAGGACGTTTATCGTTCGTATAACCACCTTGACCCGATATTCTTGTTACTCCTCGATCAATGACGGTAATAATGCCTTCTCGCAATTCTTCTTCTTTGTCAGAAATAATGAGTGCCATTTTAGAATATCCAAGACCTAGCTGAACCACATCAATGGTTTTTCCTGTTAGATACATCGCTATTAAGGCGTAAAGTGCTTCTTCAAGGCTAAAAACAAAGGCGGAGGCCACGACTATTAGGCCATCGATCATAAATACACACGTTCCGAGCGAGACTCCCGTATACTTATTCACAATTTGAGCGGCAAGATCGGTACCACCTGTAGACGCCTTCCCTCTAAAAACAATACCTAGACCGATCCCTACACCAAGTCCACCGAACAGCGCACCTAATAAGGGATCTGTTGTTGCAGGATCAACATTTTCCGTTAACTTTACGACAAATGGGAGGAAAAGTGTTCCAACCAACGTTTTTGGACCATACTTTTTCCCAAGAAAAATCAATCCGCTAATAAACAGTGGAATGTTAAAAGCCCACTGAACATAAGCTGGCTTCCAATCAAAAACGCCTTTTGTAATCGTACTAATTCCACTAACTCCACCGGAAGCAATGCTGTTAGGAAGTAAGAAAAGGTTAAAGGCGATCGCTACAATGGCTGATCCAACCATAACGCTTAGATATTCCAGAATCCTATGGTAGGGTGAAACTTTTCTTGCTGTAAATTTCGCTAACGTTGCTATCATAACTCTACTCACTCACTTACTTCGATGATTTTCGTCACTGCTTCTTTCTAAGCAAAAGCCTTTCGTAGTATATCACCGGGTTTATAGGGTGTAAACCGCATTGTAGCAGCGCGTTATCATGTTGAAGTGCTTCTGTCTTCCGGTTTATTTTGCCCTATTTCATTCAAAACATAAGATCATCTATCCTCTCATGAAATAGAAAAAGCCCTTCTATATAACAGAAGGGCTTATCCTTAATTTTGCTCATTTAAACGAGAACGTAAGAAGGCATCAATAAACGGATCTAGATCTCCATCCATAACAGATTGAGTATTCCCAACCTCCATGTTCGTACGGTGGTCTTTCACCATACTATATGGATGGAAAACGTAAGAACGAATTTGACTACCCCAGCCGATTTCTTTCTGCTCGCCTCGGATTTCGTCAAGTTCCGCTTCTTGTTCCTCAATTTTCAATTGATAAAGTTTCGCTTTTAACATTTTCATGGCCTGTTCACGGTTTTTAATTTGGGAACGTTCACCCTGACAGCTTACGACAACATTTGTTGGAAGGTGCGTAATTCGAACAGCAGAGTCAGTCGTATTAATATGCTGTCCACCTGCTCCACTGGCACGATACGTATCAATCTTTAAATCTTCCGTCCGAATGTCGATTTCAATTTCATCATTAAATTCAGGCATCACTTCACAGGATACAAACGACGTGTGACGTCGACCACTTGAATCAAATGGCGAGATTCTCACAAGGCGATGAACGCCTTTTTCCGCTTTTAAATACCCGTATGCATTATGACCTTTAAAGTTTAGCGTGACGCTTTTCACACCGGCCTCATCGCCAGGTAAATAATCAAGCGTTTCTACTTTAAATCCTTTTTTCTCTCCATAACGGGTATACATTCGAAGCAGCATCGATGCCCAATCTTGAGACTCTGTACCACCAGCGCCCGGGTGTAATTCAAGAATGGCGTTATTTTTATCGTGTTCTTCACTTAAGAGGAGCGTTAATTCAAATTGATTCACCGCTTTTTTGAGATCTTTAATTTCAACTTCAAGATCTTCAAACAACTCTTGATCATTCTCTTCCTTAACTAATTCATATGAAACTTCTAAGTTCTCATAACTTTCTTGAAGTGAATCGAATTCATTCACCGCTTCTTTTAACGCATTGGATTCGTTAATGACCTTCTGAGCAGCGTTCTGATCATTCCAGAAATCTGGATCTGTCATCTGAATATCTAATTCATCAATACGAGCTCTCTTATTTTCGAGGTCAAAGAGACCCCCTAAAATCGTTTAATCGTGTTTCAATTGTGTTTAATTCGCTACGAATTTCATGCATTTCCATTTATCTGCACCTCTACCTTATTATTTTACATAGAATAGGCAGGTGTTCATCCTTGAACACCTGCCCGGCATTACTCTACTTTGCCGTGACAATTCTTGTATTTCTTACCACTGCCGCAAGGACAAGGGTCATTTCTGCCAATGTCCTGTTTTTTCTTAACAGGTTTTGGCTTCGAACTTCCCTCTTCTTTTGGATTAACTGCCTTTCCTTCTGCTACTTTTTCTCGCTTCAAATTGCTTTCAATTTGAGCTTTCATAATATAAGTAGCTACTTCTTCTTCAATCTCAGCAACCATATCTTCGAACATTTCATATCCTTCAAATTGATATTCACGCAGAGGATCATTTTGTCCATATGCTCTTAGATGGATACCTTGTCGAAGTTGATCCATCGCATCAATGTGGTCCATCCACTTGCGATCCACACTGCGAAGAAGAATCACTTTTTCAAATTCACGCATGCGTTCTGGTTCAAACGCCGCTTCTTTCTCATCGTAGTTCACTTTCATTTTCTCAACGAGAAGTTCAACAATCTCTTCCTTATCAAGGCCTTTAATATCCTTCACCGTTACTTGACCTTCTTGAAGGAAAATTCCTTTGGCATGATCAAGAATTGCCTGGTGATCCCACTCTTCTTGAATGTCCTCATCACCTGTATGAGCATCGACAATACGCGTAATCACAGAAGTTAACATTGTTTCGACAATTTCACGTAGATTATCTGATTCGAGTACTTCTGCACGCTGCGCATAAATGATTTCACGCTGCTGTCTCATCACATCATCATACTGAAGAAGTTGCTTACGTGCATCATAGTTGTTTCCTTCAACACGCTTTTGTGCTGACTCTACTGCTCTTGATACGAGCTTCGATTCAATCGGCTGGTCCTCTTCCATTCCTAGGCGGTTCATCATGTTCATCATATTGTCTGAACCGAACCTTCTCATCAGTTCATCTTCCATCGAGATATAGAAACGTGATTCACCAGGGTCACCTTGACGACCTGACCGTCCGCGTAGCTGATTATCAATTCTTCGACTTTCATGACGTTCAGTACCTAGAATGAAAAGACCACCAAGTTCTAATACGCCGGCACCAAGCTTGATGTCCGTTCCTCGACCTGCCATATTTGTGGCGATCGTAACAGCACCTTTTTGACCTGCTGATTCGATAATTTCTGCTTCTCGAGCATGGTTCTTCGCATTTAAGATGTTATGTGGAATGCCACGTTTCTTTAAGAACTGTGAGATTAATTCCGATGTTTCAACGGCTACTGTACCTACAAGAATGGGTTGTCCTTTTTTATGACGCTCTTCAATTTCTCTAGCAAGAGCCTGGAATTTTCCATTAGTTGATTTGTAAACAAGATCCGGATAATCCATTCGCGCAATCGGTTTGTTCGTCGGAATCGCAATAACATTCATATTGTAGATGTTACGGAATTCTTCTTCCTCTGTTTTCGCTGTACCCGTCATACCTGAAAGCTTTTCATACATTCTAAAGTAGTTCTGGAAAGTAATCGTTGCAAGCGTCATACTTTCACGCTGAATGACCAGGCCTTCTTTTGCTTCAATCGCCTGGTGCAGTCCATCACTATAGCGACGCCCTGCCATTAAACGACCAGTAAAGGAATCAACGATAACCACTTCTTCATCCTGAACAACGTAGTCCATATCCAGTTGCATAATAAAGTTCGCTTTCATCGCCTGGTTAATATGGTGGTTTAACTGAACATGCTTATAATCATAAAGATTTTCAATGGAGAAGAATTTTTCTGCTTTTGTAATGCCATCTTCCGTTAATTGAACATTTTTTGTTTTAATATCGACATTGTAGTCGTCTTCTTCTTTTAACGTTCGCACAAATTGATTGGCTTGAATGTATAGCGTCGTTGATTTCTCAGCGCTACCAGAAATGATTAGCGGTGTTCTTGCTTCATCAATTAAAACAGAGTCCACTTCATCAATAATGGAATAATGAAGAGGGCGTTGCACCATTTCTTCTTTATAGAGCACCATGTTGTCACGCAAATAGTCAAAACCAAACTCATTGTTTGTTCCATACGTAATATCCGCAGCATATGCTTCGGCCTTTTCTTCTTTAGAAAGTCCACTAATGTTTAGTCCAACTGTTAAACCAAGAAAATGGTAAAGCTCTCCCATTTCTTCAGCATCACGCTTCGCGAGATATTCGTTAACGGTTATGACGTGAACGCCTTTTCCAGTTAATGCATTTAAATAAACAGGCATTGTTGCACTAAGTGTTTTACCTTCACCTGTTTTCATTTCCGCAATATTTCCTTCATGTAGAGCGGCTGCTCCCATGATTTGTACTGGAAATGGGCGCATACCAAGAACACGTTCTGACGCTTCTCGTACAGTCGCATACACTTCCGGTAACATTTTATCGAGCTTTTCTCCCTTTTCAATTCGCTCTTTGTACTCTTCTGTTTTGTTACGAAGCTGTTCGTCGGATAACTGTTTCATTTCATCTGAGTAAGTCTCCACTTGATCGGCAATTTTTTGCAATCGGCTAACCTGACGCTCGTTACCATTCGGTATAATCTTACGTAATAAAGCTTTCATAGAAACGCTCCTCTTTTGTTGTCAGTAGAGTGCTAATGTATAACTAAACTTAGAATTTTTTATACTATGTAGCTATTTTAACAATTAGTTGCTAGAGGCACAAGAAAGTAAAAAAAGCCCGCTGCCCGAAAGACTATATTAATGAAGGAATGGAAAGTTCTTTATACATAGGGAAAGGGCAGGGGTTACTCCCCTGCCCTGATTTATTTTATTCGTTAGTCTTGTTCAATCAGGCCGTATTTTCCATCTTTACGGCGGTAAACAACGCCAGTACTTCCTGTCACCGCATTTGAGAAAACGAAGAAGCTATGTCCCAGCATGTCCATTTGAAGAATGGCTTCCTCAACGTCCATTGGTTTGAACGTAAAACGCTTTGTTTTCACGACTTGCAGATCGTCATCTTCATCCATATCAGCTTCAGCGACACTAGTCGTTGTTGGATTAAGTTCATCGCGGAACATATATTTTACGCTACCTTCCTGGCGGAATTTGCGATTTACTTTTGTTTTATGCTTGCGAATTTGACGCTCAAGTTTCTCAACAACCAAATCAATGGCTGCGTACATATCTTGATGCTCTTCTTCTGCTCGAAGTAGAAGGTTTGGCATTGGGATTGTAACTTCGATCATTTGTTGGTCATTATAGACCTTCATATTGACATGAACATCAGAATTAGGTGGAGTATCGAAATACCTTTCAAGTTTACTTACCTTCTTCTCAGTATATTCTCTCATTGCAGGTGTAACTTTAATGTTTTCACCACGGATGTTGAAATTCATCATGTGGCACTCCTCCTTCCATGCTATAACTATAGTATTCGTTATACCCCTCTCATTCCCCTCTATAAACTTTAAAAAAACACATTTATTTTTACGTTTTTTTCACAAAACATCTTAAAATCCGACATTTTTTTACAATGATTCTCACTAATCCCTTCTTACTCTGCCATTACACTTCAGTAGAAGAGAAAAATAAAAAAGTCGCTACCGGATCCGATAGCGACTTTAAACATTTGTTTTAATTTAAGATACTTTTTCTACGTTAGCAGCCTGTGGCCCACGAGCACCTTCAACAATCTCGAATTCAACTGTTTGACCTTCTTCTAGAGACTTGAATCCTTCACCATTGATTGCTGAGAAGTGTACAAATACATCGTCGCCATCTTCTCTTTCGATAAAGCCAAAACCTTTTTCATTGTTAAACCATTTTACTTTTCCCTGCATCTTGTTCAACATTCCCTTCAAAAATCTTCATGGCAGTGCCATACATTAACTATACGTGTGCCTCCAACCCCTGTCAAAGGGGGTTTTTTGTTGATTCCACTCGAATGAAGGCGTTTTCTTATAAATTTTTCGACACGCGCTTATCCCCTACATAATGTAAGGGAGTAGACCTCTGAAGCTCCTCCCTGTTTAAGGGTGAGAGCAGCATGATGGATCGTGGTGCCCGTCGTATAAATATCATCCAGCAAAAGAAGCTTTTTCCCGGCTACATTTGCCTCATCTACGAGTTGAAACATCTCTTCTTTCCGATTTATTCTTCTCTCTCTCGACCGTTTACTCTGCTTATCTTCATTTCTCATTCTCTTTAATGGAGGAACTTCCGCATATTTCGTGTCCTCAATCCAAACCTCACACTGATTAAATCCTCTTTCATACATTCTTTCCTGACTTGCCGGCATAGGAATGACCTGATCTATAAATGAGTAAGACCTTATTATCTCCTTATGAATGAAATTTGAGAACACCCTTCCTACTTCAACATCACCTCTATATTTATAGAGAGCAAGAATCTTTTTCAAAAAATCATTGTAAACGTACAAGGATTTATTTTGTATAAGGACATCCTTCCACCCTCTTTCTTCCCATCTCACACAATCGTTACAATGTTTCCCATGCACAAATCTCTCATCAATTTGTTGGAGGGAGCGCCCACATTTTAGACAAACATCTCCTAATATGGGAAGGAGTTGCTTTTGACACGTTTCACAACAAGGATGAGTGGTTTTCATTCCAAACAAAAGCTGCCATGAAACCTGAAGACTCAGATCTTCTCCACACCATAAACATAGCGCTATTTCAGCCATCCTTTCGCCTTCGCTTCCTGATTCATTTTTCGAATGTGCCGACCTGCCGCTATCATGGCATTTGTTTTCCCGTAATGAAATAATGATACGTCCCCTTCAGGAAAAGAAGCACTTCTTCCTGCTCTGCCTGCAATTTGCACAAGCGCACTTTCTGTGAAAACGTCATCCTCCGCTCCCAATACTGCAACTGCGACATTTTCAATTGTAATGCCTCGTTCAAGTATAGTAGAAGAAAGTAAGATCGGTATTTCTTTTCTTCGAAACTGAAGGACCTTTTCAGCACGATCCTCATCTTCTGAATGAACGAATTCACAAGAAAGCTGGTGAGAGTCAAATACGCTTTTTACTTTTTCAGTCATTTTAATAGATGGAAGAAAGAACAAGATTGGTTTCTCGGCACCTAGTTGTCTTGTTATCCAATCTATCAAAATTTGCGGGAGCTTTCCTCTGTCAATTTTCTTTCTCCAGTTTCCCACCCATTTAAAAGTAGGAACTGGTAAAGGAGAACCGTGATACCTAGAAGGAATGCGCACCACTTTAAGGTTTTCTTGTTTTAGAAATACTTCAGAGGGTGTTGCTGTTAAATAGATGAGTGAGCTGCTTCGTTTACGTGCTTTTTCCACATGGTGTTGGAGAGAAGAGTCGATATTGTATGGAAAAGCATCCACCTCATCAATCACCATGACGTCAAAATATTCCTTATAACGAATGAGCTGGTGAGTAGTTGAAATAACAAAAGAAGAAGAAGGTACAGAATGTCCTCCATAAAGTGGTGAAATCGTAAGACCGGGGAAAACGTTTTCTAAGCGTGGCACTAACTCTAGAACAACGTCGGTTCGTGGAGTAGCAATGCACACAGATTTATGTTCAGAGAGGGCATGCGCTAAGCCATGAAAAAGCACTTCCGTTTTCCCACTGCCACAAACTGCCCAAATCAGTACTGACTGATTTGTTTGAATAGCCCTGATCACAGCATTTGAGGCTTCTTTTTGACCTTCCGAAAGCTTACCGTGCCATTGTAACGTAATGGTTTCCTCTCTTTTTTGCTTGTAGTTTGAAGAGTATAGCGGTGAACAAAAGGTAACCTTCCCCATGATGATACAATTGCGACAATATTGACAGTTCGGACTTTGGCAACGAGCACAAGAAAAGGTGGGTAATGACCGATGGCTTCCACATCTCATACACGTTACTTTTCCGTTAATTGTTTGAATACCTGGCTCTATCTGAAGATAACCATTTACATAGTGGGTATGAAGCTCATATAGGGGAAAAGGAAGTTCATCTCGTAATAAATGTCGCCCTGATAGAAAATCAATCAGTGAGCGATTCGGTTTGAATTGCTTATTTATTGGTAAGGGAGGTATAGAAGAGAAGTGACCAATCGGATAAAACTGTGGGAGGGGAGAGGACCAATAAAGTGTTTCAGGTACGATCATCGGATGATGATTTAACATATCGGAAGCAAATCTCATTGATTTGCTTCCTTTTTCATTTTTAGTATCATACACGGTACCAGCCAAGACCAAGCGCACCTTCTCCAAGGTGAGTTGCAATGACAGGACCGAAGTAACTCAATATGATGCTGACATTCGCATATTTTTCTTCTAGCTCTGCTTTAAGATTTACTGCTTCTTCCTTGTTTGTTGAATAAATAAGCGTTGCTTTTATAATATCGCCACCGCTTGCGGCATCATCAAAAAGCGTCATGATTTTGTTGAGCGCTTTTTTTCGCGTTCTAATTTTTTCATAAGGTACGATACGTTTGTCTTCAAAAGTCAGTACGGGCTTTATTTGGAGAAGGTTTCCTACCACAAGCTGTGCCGCATTTAACCGTCCACCACGATGCAAATGACTAAGATCGTCTACAAGAAAATAAGCGTTCGTCCCCTGGTTCTTAATCTTTTGAAGTCGATCTAAGATTTCTTTGCTTCTAAAGCCGTCCTGTGCCATGCGCGCCGCTTCCAACACGTAAAAACCTTGCATCATACAGCTGATCTCAGAATCAAAAACAAAAACATCTGCGCCTTCAATCATATCACCTGCAGAATAGGCAGACTGATAAGTTCCGCTAATTCCACTGGATAATGTAATCGTAATGATTTCATCGTGCGTACGGGCTAATTTTTCATACGTTTCAACAAAACTTCCGATGGAGGGCTGAGATGTTTTTGGTAAAACATCTTCCTTTTTCACTTTTTCAAAAAAATCGTCAGCCTGGATTTCTTTTTCTTCTAAATAAGATTCGTTACCAAAGATCACGCTAAGTGGAATCATTGTTACTTCATACTCGTTTAACATTGATTTTGGTATATACGCGGTACTATCTGTTACAATAGCAACTGTTTTCATCTAAACGCCTCTTTTCAATCTATTAAGTACATCATTCAAGTTACCCTCACATGTTTATGATAGAGTATTTTTCCCATTGTGCCAATAAAAGCTTATAGTATTTTTCACATAATTTGTCAACCATTATCCCCCATATTTTTTAATGAAAATGTCGTAAAATGAATGTTTTAGTAAATTAGACAGGTATTCTGTTACATGATTGTAATGTTATGTTCATCATCCTGTTATCTCAATCATGTAAACTAGCAATCGTGATAGAGAAAATAAAAGGTTTAAACTTATAAATCAGGGGGAATTACATTATGTTTAAGAAAGTCGTGATCACTACTACACTCGCAGGTACTCTTTTACTAGCACCAAATGTAAGTGAAGCAGCATTAGGCGACCGTACCCTATACAATGGCATGAGCAACTCTGACGTAACTGAACTACAAAACGTACTTGACGATAAAGGTTATTTTGACTACCATACAGCAACTGGATATTTCGGAAACATTACTGAAGATGGCGTTCGTGACTTCCAACGTAGCGCAGGAATTAGCGTTGATGGCGTTGTTGGACCACAAACAGTAAGCGCATTAAAAGGAGCAACAGCTTCTAAATCAAGTAGTTCTTCTAATACATATAGCGGAACACTTCGTTATGGTGACCGCGGATCAAGTGTAACAAGCCTACAAAGCCAACTTAAATCAAAAGGCTACTACAACTATTCAGTAGATGGTATCTACGGATCCATTACACAACAAGCTGTTCGCAATTTCCAAAGTGCTAATGGTCTTAGCGTAGATGGAATTGCTGGCTCAAATACATTTGCAGCTCTTAATGGTTCTTCTGTTACATCATCTTCGTCTTCACAAGTAAAGAGTGCATCAACATCTAACTCTTCTGTTGTATCAATCGCGAAGCAATACATGGGTGTACCATATGTTTGGGCAGGAACGTCTCCATCAGGATTCGACTGCAGTGGCTTTTTACAATACGTGTATAATAAAGCTGGCATTTCAATCCCACGTACTGTAGCTAGCATCTGGGACGCAACAGATAAAGTTTCATCTCCTTCTGTTGGAGATCTTGTTTTCTTTGAAACTTACAAATCTGGCCCATCTCACGCAGGTATTTACATCGGTAACGGTCAGTTCATTCACTCTTCTTCTTCTTACGGAGTAACAATTAGTGACATGGATAACTCTTACTGGGCACCACGTTACCTTGGAGCAAAACGCGCATAATGATCAAGAAAAAGGATCTCCAACTTGGAGATCCTTTTTTGATTTACTATTTCCCTTCCAGCAACGGAAAACTCCCCCCAAAGAAAAAAGGCGCGCCTCAGCGCACCTTTACCCAGCCTTTTTTAATTGCTTCCACAACGGCTTGTGTTCGGTCATTTACGTTCATTTTTTGCAAAATATTCGACACGTGGTTTTTTACTGTTTTCTCACTAATATAAAGATCTTCCCCGATCGAGCGATTGCTTTTTCCATCTGTGAGGAGTTGGAGCACTTCACATTCGCGTCGTGTTAGGATATGAAGCGGTTTTCGATACTCCACTTCTTTATACCCAATTTGAGTAGATGGTCTTTTGCCTTCTGTCGCAAGGCGACGATATTCATTCACTAAATTATGCGTTACCTTCGGATGAATGTACGCTCCTCCAGACGCAACAACCTTAACGGCTTCAACAAGAGAGTTGGCATCCATTTCTTTCAATAAATAACCAGCTGCTCCGGTCTTTACAGCATGCGTCACGTACGTTTCGTCATCATGAATGGAAAGAATGATCACCTTTGTTTCAGGAACTTGTTCAATCAATTGTCTTGTCGCTTCCACACCATTTACATGCGGCATATTAATATCCATTAAAACAACATCGGGCTTGTTTTCTTCAACAAGACGAAGTGCCTCGTCTCCGTCATCACCTTCTGCAATGACTTCAAAGTCATCTTCCATATCCAAAATACGCTTAACACCTTCGCGGAACAAGCGATGGTCATCTATAATAATAATTTTAGTTTTGGTCTTTGCTGCATACATCTCTTACACGCCCTCCTGTTCATGTATCGGGATTCTTATCAGTATATATGTACCCTTGTTGGGCTTTGATTGAACCTGAATCGACCCATTTAATAATCCGACACGTTCTTTCATTCCAATTAAACCAAATGATTGGTCTTTACGTACGTTCACATCAAAACCGATTCCATTATCTTGAATGGTTACCACAATCTTATCACCATCAAGTTTCAGGTCAACACTTATTTCGGTTGCTTCAGCATGCTTGAGGGCATTTTGTACGGCTTCTTGAACAAGTCGAAAGATGGCTGCCTCAAGACGAACGTGAAGCCTCTGAATCCCTTCATAATAATCAAAGAAAATCGTTGCCTCTGATCGATCATCCACTTTATTTAAATACTTTAACAATGTAGGCACTAAACCAAGATCATCAAGCGCCATCGGACGAAGATCATATATGAGACGCCTTACCTCTTTTAAGGCATCTTCAATTAAAGATCTCATATCCTTAATCTCTTTAAATGCTTCATCTTTTCCTTTTTTCTCGTAGATTCTTTCAATTAACTGTGATCGTAATAAAACATTGGCGAGTACCTGGGCAGGCCCATCATGAATTTCTCTAGATAGTCGCTTTCTTTCTTCCTCTTGCGCTTCAATAATTTTAAGTCCATATTCTTGCTTTCGCCTAGCGTCCTCAATGACTTCACCGTACTGCCTTAATTCACCATTAAGATAACTAAGAACGGTTGAAATTTGGCTCATAAATGATTCCGCTTTATCCGAAGTGTTTTGTAGAGAAGAAATCCGTTGTTCAAGATCCGAAATCTGATCTTTTAACCGTGTTTCCTTTTCCATGCTAACAGAAAGCTTAATTTGAGCGTCTGACGCCTTCTCATAGGCATTACGAATTTCTGGTTCTTTATAGTCCTGAAAGTTTTTACTAATCTTTACAAGTTCGGCACGGGCTACACGATCCATTTGCAATCTTTCCTGCCGGAGACGATGAACGTTGTTGAGTTCTTCTTTTAATAATTGAAGGTGATTATTGACCTTTTGACACTCGTCATGAGAAAGCTCTCCAATTTCGAACAATTTCGATTTACTACTATTAATACTCTCCATTGTTCTGTCGAGAATGACATCTAATGAATTTGGATCAAGCTTTTGAAAATCCAAGCTTACCCCTCCATTCCTTCAAGGGACGGACGTTAAGAAAAGATAGTCCAAAAGTACTTCTTTTACAAAATTCGTATGTGACCGTCTGTTTATGACTTGAGGATCTATATTTGATGGATTAATTTAAGAAACTTATAATAAGAAGGACGTTAACGTCCTTCATTATTTCCTAACTTAAATACGAGTGTTCCATTATGTACTAT
The DNA here is from genome assembly GCF_020524165.1 of Guptibacillus hwajinpoensis. Lineage (GTDB taxonomy): Bacteria > Bacillota > Bacilli > Bacillales > Guptibacillaceae > Guptibacillus > Guptibacillus hwajinpoensis_D. The sequence goes on along the minus strand of NZ_JAIVKU010000003.1, from coordinate 56,720 downwards.
TCGATGATCAGAAACAAATCCCTTTCATTCATTAGAATGTTGAAAGAATATCTGGAGGTTATCCGCATGCTTACTTCATATTATACCGTTAAAAACGAAGGAGAAAACGAAATCGTCTTACAAAAATCCCGATTTATTGCTCACGTCAAACGAACCCCAACAGAAGAGGAAGCTCAAGAATTTATTCAAGCCATCAAAAAAAGACACGCTAGTGCCACACACAATTGCTCCGCTTACTTAATAGGAGAGCAGAACTTGATTCAAAAAGCGAACGACGATGGAGAACCATCGGGCACGGCCGGCGTTCCAATGCTTGAAGTTCTAAAAAAACGAAATCTAAAAGATACAACAGTAGTCGTTACCCGTTACTTTGGTGGCATTAAACTAGGTGCAGGCGGTTTAATTCGTGCCTATGGGCAATCTGTTTCAGAGGGACTGAATGCAACTGGAATTGTCGAGCGTAAATTGATGACTAAAATAACCACTCAAATTGATTATTCCTTACTAGGTAAAGTCGAAAACGAAATCCGTTCTTCGAATTACTTATTAGATGAGATTGAGTATTTGGAGAATGTCCAAGTTCGAACTCTTGTTGACAGCAATACAGAAGAAAATTTTATTGATTGGATGACCAATATTGTAAATGGTCAAGCCAATATAACAGTTGGAGAACAAGTGTATAAAGAGTATGATGTGTAAAATGGTTACTTATTAATCCAAAAGGGTATTGGTAATTATAGATCCTCCTATCATTCAACATGAAAGTCCCTTATTCGGGAAAGATAAAAGCAATAGGATAACTTCTGTAAAAGCATGATAAGAAACCTCTTGCAATACACACCTATTTTGATATGATATGAAAGGAATGAATTACTATTCCTCAGTTAGAGGGGGATTTTATTGTATTCGTTAACAGAGTATTTGATCGCTTTTTTGATATCTATAAGTGTGGCTGTCCTTGCTACACCCGTCGTGAAATTCTTATCATTGAAATTTAAAATAGCTGATAAACCAAATCAACGTAAAGTTCATAAAGGACTAATGCCGTCTGCCGGCGGACTTGCCATTTTTGCTGGAACCGTTGCAGGATTCCTATATTTAAGTCCTTACTCACCTTATATGACCGAAATTGTCGTTGCTGGAACTCTCATTATCGTTTTAGGCGTGTTTGATGATCGTTTTGCAGTATCGCCTAAAGTAAAGTTAGTTGGACAAATTATAGCTGCGATTATTGTCGCGTCATCTGGACTACAAGTAGAATTCATATCACTGCCTTTTGTTGGACGAATTGAATTTGGGTTTCTTAGCTTCTTTATCACCGTTTTGTGGATCGTCGGCGTTACCAATTCCATTAACTTGATTGACGGACTTGATGGGCTTGCTGCTGGAGTTTCGACCATTGCTTTAGGTTCAATCTTAACAATGGCCATCCTAGACCAACAGCTTGTTGTCATTGCACTTGCGGTAATCTTAATTGGTAGTACACTCGGCTTCCTATTTTATAATTTTCATCCAGCAAGCATATTCATGGGAGATACTGGAGCACTCTTTCTTGGGTTCGCCATTTCAGTCATCTCAATGCTTGGATTGTTTAAAAGTGTAACCGTCTTTAGTTTGATTATACCCGTCATTATTTTAGCAGTTCCCATTTTTGATACGTTCTTTGCAATCGTAAGACGTGTTTTGAGAAAGCAAAAGATCTCAACGCCTGATAAGTTTCATATCCACCATTGTTTACTCGCTATAGGATTCTCACATCAATCAACCGTTATTATTATTTACCTTCTCAGCTTTTTCTTTGGCATTACAGCAATTTTATTCTCAGCATCGACTTTGTGGGGTTCCCTTTTCTTACTTTTATTAGTTCTCCTTGTCATTCAGTTTACTGCCGAATTAATTGGGCTAATTGGCAATCAGCGAAAGCCCCTCATTAATACGTTAAAGAAACTGTTGGTATTTACAAGTACAATGAGACGTTAAAAAGCATCCGCCTAATAGCGGATGCTTTTTTGATCTTCATTATTTCGATGAATTTAGAATGTCATTTAATTTCTGGCTTAGGGCAGCCACGCTTTCTTCATCTGGTTTAAAGTAATAGACGTCATTAATTCGTTCATCAGTTCCATCAATCGTTAGGCTTTCGATATCTGATGAACTGACATCAGAATAAGCTTTTTGAAGAGCAAATAACTCAGTTGGCTTTAGATTTGTTTCAATGTTATTGCCAATGTGTTGAGCAATGTCATCAAGCTTAAGCAAACCAGAGGCAGTCGAAACTTCATCCATCGCTGCTTTTATCACCTGTTTCTGACGGTCGCTTCGCCCAAAATCTCCCCTTGGGTCATCCTTACGCATCCGCGCGTAGGCTAGCGCTTCAGTTCCATCTAGGGTCATTGGACCTTCAGTAAAGGTCGCTCTCCCCCCTGGTACGTCTGTATGAGCAACAAAATCAAATGGAACATCAACGGTAATGCCACCAATTTCATCAATAACATCTTTAAATCCTTCAAAGTTTACCTTCACATAATAATCAATTGGTATATTTAAGAAATTCTCAACAGTATTAATGGTCATTTCCGTACCGCCGTAGGCATGCGCATGGGTAATTTTATCATCAATGCCTTTCCCCACAATTTCAACACGTGAATCCCTTGGAATGCTGAGTAAGTTGACCTTCTTCGTATCAGGGTCAACCGTCGCTACCATGAGCGTATCTGTTCGACCATTTTCACCGCCAGTTGAATAATCTTCTATTCCCATTAGTAGGATTGTAATCGGATCTTTTGTAACGGCTACTTCTGCGTCGCGTAGCTCCGATTTTTCGCCTCTAGAAAGGCCTTGATAGGAACCAGAGGCTGCATCATAAGCATTATAGGCAAGATAAGCACCATAGCCAATTAAGACCAGGACAATTAACAGGACAAAAGTTAAAAGTCTGCGAAATAAGCTTTTCTTTCGCCTTCTTCTAATTCTTGATTGTTTTTTCATTCTGTTTCCCCGCTTCTTTCAAGCTTCTCTCTTTTCACCGCTACACGTTTAACAAAGTGCGGTAAAATTTAAGCAGTTTTTTTTCTTCACAAGTCCAGTTATATTTATGTTCGAATGCACGTCTAGCATTTTGGCCAAGTTCTTTAGTCTGTACAGGGTGACTTAAAAGCTGATGGATTTTAGCTGAGATTTCCTCAGGGTCCTCCGGGTTAACGACAAGTCCCCCCTCACTATCTTTAATCACCTTTGCATAGTGTGGGAAGTTTGAAGAGATAATGGCATTGCTTGCAGCCATATACTCAAACAATTTGTTTGGGAGAGCAACAAGGTGGTTTGGGTAGGGTAAATAAGGTAAGATTCCAATAGCTGAACGGTTCACATAAGCTGATATTTGTTCGTAGGGTACCCTACTTATAAAGGTTACATTCTGATTTAATTCTAACCGATCAATCAGCTGATGAACTTCTTCTTTAAAATGATCTGATTCAAAACTACCAAGAAAAAGCAACTTGGCCGCAGGTGTTTTTTCTACCGCCTTAGCAAATCCTTCGATGAGCTGAAGAACGCCTCTTATTTTTGTAATACCACCTAAATAAATGATTTGGTTCTCATCTTTTTCTTTTGATGGCTCTGGAAACATTTCCTTTAATGGATAATTTTCAATTTTGCATCCATTATAATGACGATACCTTAATCCAATTTCTTCAGTTGTATAAATCACGCCACTAATTTTCATAAGAGCTAATTTTTCTATCAAGATATAGCCAAGCTTCATCGGTACTTTTACTAATGAAGGGATATACTCTCTACCCATTATCGTATTTGGATAATGCTCGTGTACATCATAAATCACCGGTTTCTTAAGAAAGAACTCAATCATCACCCCAACAAGCATTAATTCAGGATCATGAAAATGGTAAATATCAGCTTTGGTCTTTTTAGCAAGCTTATAAAGATGTAAAATAGATCGAAGTCGTTCTTTCACTCCTGAAGGGCGTTTAAAAGGAATAAGCGGGATGTCTTCCGATTCAGCCACTTCTGGCTTAGGCGCAATTAATACGACGTTGTATCCCGCTCTTTTTAAACTTTTACATTGTTTATGATAAATACGTCCGTCATAAGGAGAATGAATAGACGTGATAACACACACTTTTTTCATTGTGACCAACCTTTTACGCGATCCTGAGTAGATTCTAATAACCGCGCTAAGTTTCTAGATAATTCTTGTCGATTATATTTTAATAACATTTTGCTTCGAACATCTTTTTCTAATTGCTCCATAATGTCAGGATTAGAAGTAGCCTCTAACACAACATTCGCAAGCGACTCCGCATTTTCTGGTTCAAAAAAGAGACCTGCGTTTAAACTTTTAACAATTTCTTTTGATTCTCCTCCAATTCCTAACAAAATCGGTTTGTTCATAGCAAGACAATCAAACAATTTAGATGGAATTGTAATATCAAAAAGAGGATGATTTTTCAAAATAACAAGGCATAAGTCAGCCGCCGCATAAAAGCCATTCAACTCCTGCTTTGCTCGACTATCTAGGATCATAACGTTATGAAGATCTTGTTCTTTTTTGTACTTTTGTAGCCTGTCTTTTTCAGCACCTTCTCCTATAAGCACAAAAGTAATAGAAGAGACACCTTTCAACTTATAAGCAGCTTCTAACACAGTTTGAAGCCCTTGTGCAATGCCCATGTTGCCTGCATATAAAATAAGAAACTGATCTTCCAGGCCGTATTCCGAACGAATTTTCATTCCTTCTTCAGGTACTAATAATCCCATTTCACTAGGATTTACGCCATTTGTGATAACGTCAATTTTACTTTCTGATATTCCTTTTTCAACGAGGTATCTTTTATACCCATGAGTCACAACAACGATGTGATCAGCCTGTTTAAAAAGAAACCACTCTAATTTCCGAGCCATTGTGAGTAACTTTTTATTATTTATTTGATTTAAAACTTCAGCAAAATCCACCCATAAATCCCGAACTTCAATGACGAATTTGGCACGTTTCAGCTTACTTAATACGTAACCAGATAATCCAACGAAAAGCTGTGGAGTTGTAGCAAAAACAACGTCAGGCTTTTTAGCAAATAACCCGGCTATGATCGAGGTTGTCATAAACGAAACATAATTTAACATCCTTCTTAGCGTACTCTTCTTCGTGTCTTGTACAACATAAGAACGTATGACATTTAATCCTAGATGCTTGCTGGTTTGAAATAGTTTTTTGGAAGAAACATGATTCGGAAAAGCTGTAACTACCGTAACATCACAGCCCTCTTCTACCAAATTCATTGACATATCATAAGCACGTGCCTGAGCAGCGCCTATTTCGGGCGGGAAATGTTGAGACAGATATAAAATCTTCATAATGAATCCTTTCCCTCTTAACAAGAATACGACATAAAAACACTTCTTTCATTATACTTCGTAATGATTCGAAAGAAAAGTTGATTAGGAAAACCATTAGAAGTGTAAACGAAATTTTACACTCCGTTAATAAAACAACTGCTTTCTATCGCAAACTAAAAAATGATGTACTATTGCACATACAAAAAGCCCGGTACATTACCAGACTTTTTGGGCAGTAGACAGCTTCTGAAGTAAATTGAAATATTGCGTAACAACATGGTGAATAGAATAGTCTTTTTGTACTTTCTCCACCCCATTGATGATTTGAATTTTTCGTTCATCCACATCATCAAGGAGACGATCCACAATTGATTCACATGCCTGCAAATCATGAAGTTCATACGTTAGTCGCTGCAATGATCCTAAATAAATTTCAGGAATGGCTCCAACCGTTGGAGCAATAGCTGGACATCCACATGCCATCGCTTCAATCAAACTCATACCAAAGGATTCGCCTTTTGATGTACTAACCGTGCAGCCACCGCTCTCAGCAACCATCGAGTAGAGATCAGGCATTTCATTGTATTCCATGCGATCAATCCATTGAATCCGGAGATCACGCTTATTCGCCTCATGGAAGAGATGTCTTGTTGCTTTAGCTGAAGCCGTTTCTCCTCCAACAATCCAAAATACACAATCATCCCGGCGTTCAGATATTCTTTCAGCAAGCTCTAAAAATCCTTGCCAATTCTTATGATCATTTAGTTTTCCAACCCAACAAATAATTTTTTTGTTTGTAATCGGCTGAACTTCTTTTCGAGAAAATAACGTTGTATCAAGACAATTTGGAATCACAAACGTCCGTTCTTCTGGAGCAGAATAATCCTCTATGATCCGTTCTTTACTGTAGCTTGAGGGAACGATATACCCAAGAAAGCGACGCTGATCCTCTTCTACCAAATAATTTAGTTTATATGAAATCCCGTGTACCTCTTGAATAATGGGTACTTCACAATGAACGTTTATTAAATAATCTGTGATTTCTTTTGTATCGATTGCAATAATTAAATCAAACTCATGTTCTTTCACATAATCATGAATCGAAGCAGGCTCACTCGTCACGGTAATTTTGTCGTAGTTCTCAAATGCTGTCCTCCCACCATGGTCAGAAAGAAAAATAAAATGAGGATCACATACGGATTTAAGAAATCCAAGTCGATTGGCTAATTGAGTCGTTACACCACCTAGTAACAAGTAGCGATATATATATAGGATTTTCATCGTTCTCCTCCCTCCAATGCGTAAATCGCTACCTCTATAAGCTCACTTAAAGACTTTCCTTTATTAAGTGAAATGATCTTTTGGTCCTGCACTGGAGCATTCCAGTTTTCAGTATATAAGATCGGAACTTGAAAGGTGGTCATTGTATGCACGGGTACTAGTAAGCCTTGATTTCGAAGAGGGAGAATCCCAAACGTCCATTTTTTTGCTCTCTTTCTTACGTCATCATCATTTGTATACTCTCTTAGCAATAGTCTTTTTGTATTAATTGGCGCTTCATCGGGAAGATTGTAACCGATCAGTTCAATTGACATCGTCTTATTTTCAATGAGCATTTCTTTAATTGCTCGATAATCTACGGTTTCTGCTCCAAGATCCCCGATATATCCGGCAATTATCCGCTCTCCTTCGAAAGAACTAATCCTACTCTTAGATTGCATCGCCTCCGTTACAAATGAAAGATAGCTCGCGGTTCTCGAAATGAAACTATGAGGATGAAGGCTATTTAACGTAAAACTGTGAACCTCTTGATCTGTGATTTCTTTAGGTAAATAATAAATACTCCACTTCTTCCACTGAAATCGCCCGATCCTTTTTGCCATTTGAAGGTCCTGTAAGCTTATATACAAATCCGGTGCCACAAATAGGTGGGAATGATCCCAAAAGTCTGTGGTGCTAATTTGAATGATATTTTCTCCATTTCTATATAGTGGCGTAATCGAGTGAGTTACGTCTTCATGTACATAAACGACATTTCGTCCTTTATGGCCAAGCACATCCACTAATTGATGAGAGAATACTAAACTATTTTTTCGATAGAAAGGACCTTTCCCAAACACCACTGTGACGTTTCCCATGGCTTGAAAACGACTAAGCTGATTTTCCAAGTCGCATTTCTTTGTATGTAAAGTAATATCTTGAGGATGTTGGAGTAGCTCCTTTTTTTCTTCCGATGAAAGTTCGACTTGCTCGACTAGGGCCACATGCTTTCGTTTTACAAAAGGAAGACTTTTGACCAATTTATTCTTTTCTTGCAACCTTGCTAGTTCTTCCGTTTTTTTCTCTTCAAGCTTTTGATGTACCACCTTAGCGTATTCTTTATTTAATCTTTCATTTACTGCTTCCATCTCATTTAAAACATTCCTTAGCATGTGTTCTGAATCGTCAGGCGTTTTGATAACATTTCGAAGAACGACACTGACATAATGTTCATCAACACGGTGATCAATTCGTTCATTGTTTAAGAAAATCGCTTCCCATTCTTCTTTTAAGTGGAGGGCACGCTTTAATTTTTCCGTAACAATAATTTTCCCATTTGGCTTTATAAGTCTTTGCACTTCATCTTTTTGCACAGAAAGGGTTTCAGCTAATGTATCTTCAATAATAACGGCATCAAAGTAATTCGTCGGAAACGGTATGGCACATGAAAGCTTCACTGCCCAAAATGTGCTTGTACAATTGAAGCTTGGTTGGTCAACCATTCCTCTATCGTCATAGGAAGACATAAGGTTCACCATGTCTAATTGAGTATCTTCATTAATAATGGAAAGAATTCCAGGTGTCTTGCTTATATGGAGAATATGTTTTCCTGAAGCTCTAGACCCACACCACCTTAATCTTGACCGTTGAGGTTCAGGAATGGTGAGGGTTTCACTTTGTAAATGCTCTAACTGATTTTTTAACATGCCACTCTCCTGATTCCACTGCAAAAGCAGCTAATGAATTGGATACCATTTATTAGCATTATAGCTCATTCCATATGTTCAAAAAAGGATTGTGGGGCATTTTTCTAAGATATTCCATGAGTAGGGAAGCTAAAGAAAAAGAATATTTCTCGTAAAAAAAGCCGTCGGAAGACCCGACAGCTTTTCTTTCAGTAAGAATTAACCCCAGAAGTTGCTGAGAATCTGTTTCTTTTCATTCTCATCTTCAATTAATCCGTCGATATAGCGATTTTCAAATGATGTGGACATATTATTCGAGTGAATCACTTGAACATAATTTCTCGGTTCTAATAATTCATGATTAAGATTGTGCACAGAGAGATGGCCTTTAACCGGATGACGTTTTCCATCTAAATACTCGGCCACATTGTATATGAGCGTATAAAAAGGTGGTGATTTGATTTTAGCCGTCGCAACTTTATCCGAATACTCATCATAAAAATAACCATACTGATTGATCAGCGCTTCGGTTCCTTCTGATGGTTGATAATTTTTCAGAAATTCAAAGTACCCTTTATGATACATATCATCTGAATCAATTCGGGCAAAGTAAACTTCATCATACCCCTGTATTTCACGCTCTAACGTTTTGTTATACGCATTTTTAGGGACAAACTTAATATTTTCTGGAAGTGGATCATGCTGTTTCAACGCGTTCATTACATGCTCTTCAGAACGCTGATCATATTGAAGGATAGTTGTAAAATCTTGATTTGTTTGTGCTTTAAGGCTTTTACAGGTGTACTTCATAAAAATCCCCATTCGATGATCGATCCATTCTTTCGTCAAACGGTTATCGTTCACGTCTGTTAACGCCCAATTATTAAATGCAATTGGCACTAAAATCTTTCGTTTCATTTTCATCACTCTCCCACAATTAGTTCTACTGATTAGCTGGTACGTTTTGTACAATCATTTCTGCCATTTGCTGCGCTCCATTTTCTTTCATTAGTGAAAGAGCACTTTTACGCATGGTTTGATTGTTCTCTTCATCAAGAGCTTCTTGAATGGCTTTTTCAAAATCAGCAGCTCCAGGATCTCTTAACACGATAGCAGCCCCTGCATTTCCAGCAATCATGGCTCTTGCAACTTGATCATCTGTCTTTGTATTTTCATTCGGAATTAAAATGGATGGCACTCCGAAATACATGACTTCATGAAACGTGTTGTATCCAGTTGCTGTAACGATCAGATCAAACGCATTAAAATAGATCGAATTTGGATAGTCTCTTAAGGTAAGAACCCGTTCCATTTTAAGGTCCATCCGATTTCCAATAATGGATTCACCAATTACGACAAACACATCATCTCTTTTTAATAATTCATTCAGAAGAATGGAGATCGTGGAATGAATATCATTGATTTTACCAGCACCGAGTTGAACATACACCATCTTCATACCTTCTGGGATATTCCACTGGCGACGGACACTCTCACGATCTTTTAACTCTTCTCGATCCAGATAAAGAACTGGCTCACAGTATGTTTTTATGCCTTCTTTTCGCATACTGTTTTCCCCACCAGCTTCACCTGGTACATAAACCTCGTCGAATTCTGCTTCCTTTGATTCCACTAGCTCAGCTTTACCTTCCTTATGCTGACCTCGCTTCACCCAGATCTTTCTTAAGCCGTCTTTTTTTCGCATGGAAGCAACTAGACCTGCATACGGAAAAGCTCCATCGAATACGATCGTTTCAGGTTGATGAATGCCAATCACCGTTTCAAGGTGATCACGTAACATGGCGTTCCATTGCTTTGCGCTCATTTCTTTAGGGAAAAGCATTTTGGAAGGTAGGTGGTATCCGAGAAAACCTTCCTGCAAAATTAAATGCATTGCTGAACTCGTTGTATGGAAAATAATTTTCTTGGACGGGTCAATTCGTTTCACTCGTCTCGCAATCGCAAGCAATCTGGTTAAATGGCCAAGCCCAGCTCCGTTTGTTGGAACAAAGAGGATCGCATTTCCATCATCGATTGGTTCAATTTCAAATGAACCAGATCCATTTTTGATCCGTCCAATTTTCCCACTTTTGGCATCTCGATAAATGCGCAACAATCGTTTTGGTAATCGAATGGCTCGTCCAAATGATTTCGTAGATCCCATTACTGCATCACCAATTAAATATCTAGTCGAGGCATTTGAATCCATATGGTTAACGATGTGTTGAGCACGTTGGTACTTTCTTGATACTTGAGAAAGTTGTTTCTCTTTCTTTTTCGAATCATTCTTAAATTGCTTCACCTGTTCCTGAAGCTTTCTAATTTGAAACTGTTGTTGAATCATTTGCTCCAAGTTTTGATTGGCTACCGCTTTTGCGATCGCATCTTCTTCGGCTTCAAAATCAGGCTTAGTCTGGACGGTATTTACCTTTTGAAGAGCTTTTTCAAGCTTTAATATTGCAGCTAACAGGCCACTGGTAACTTCTTGATTGATTCGCTCTTCAGGAAGTACGGTACGTGGTTCACCAATGAAGAAGAGAAAACCTTCTTCAATCCCCATTGAAGTTGCCACAAAATACTGGTTCAAACTTAGAATAACTTCAGAGATATCTTCTGTAATTTCTTCATTTAATGGAAATTTCACTGCTACCAAGCCGTTTAATTCTTGTGCCATAAGATGGTGAAGGGTTGCGAGAAAACTTTCCTCGAAAAATCTTCTTGTAAAGCTTCCTTCAAGCAAAACCATATCTGAATGGTACATCTTAAGCTCTTCTGCATGATAATAATTTACTTTTTGAAGGTTTATATTCTCTTGAAGCTCCTGAGGTAAGGAGCGATACAGGTTTCTTTTCTTTTGTAAATCCTCATCAAAACGAACAAGCTCTTTCACACGCTGATCTACTCTTGCAAGTTCTAATGAAGCTTGTGTTTCCCCATCACCAGAAAGAATTAGAAGGGAATTTGCTTTTTTTCCGTTTTCGAGCAGTTTGTCATTTAAGCAACCCTCATTAATAAATACCTCAATATTTTCTGTAATAAATGGGCTAACATCAAATTTCATGTAGAATTCTCCTTTTACTTCGATTACTTAGGGTTCACACTTGAGTTTTCTTCAACATTCGTAGGTAAATCAAAGTTTTGCTGACCACCGAGTAGCGTCACTTTACCTTTCGAATCTTTGTAGTTCTTTGTTACATTCCGAGTGTCATAAATTAGCTTCGCGCGATCAATGACATAATCATAATCGACGGTTGTATGATCAGTTGCAATCACTACAAGATCAGCGTCATCAAGATTCTGGTCATTTAGCTCAACGGAATAAACAACTTCTTCTCCATTCTTAAAGCTAGAAACAAATGGATCATGATAATACACATGTGCTCCCTTATCTTCAAGAAGGCGATAAATTTCAAGTGCTGGAGATTCACGAAGATCATCAATGTTTTTCTTATAAGCCATACCTAAAATAAAGATTTTGGATCCTTTAATGGACTTCTCATTATCATTTAAAATATCTGCAGCCTGGTTAAGCGCATAGCGTGGCATGTTTCCATTCACGTCACTTGCAAGCTCAATAAAACGGTTATAGAAGTTAAACATTTTTGCTTTCCACGAAAGATACGCTGGATCAAGTGGAATACAGTGACCGCCAATTCCTGGACCAGGATAGAACGGCATATAGCCAAATGGCTTCGTAGCAGCCGCATCAATCACTTCCCATGCATTAATTCCCATTCGATCACACATCATCGTTAATTCGTTCACAAGACCGATGTTCACACTTCGGAACGTGTTCTCAAGAAGCTTGACCATTTCAGCTACGCTTGTTGAGCTAACTGGAACGATGTTCTCTAAGAAAGAACTATAAAGAGATACGCCTAGTTCAAGACATGGCTTCGTTGCCCCACCAAGCACTTTCGGTGTGTTTTTTGTGTTAAATTGCTGGTTACCAGGATCAACACGCTCTGGTGAGAAACAAAGGAAGAAATCTTCACCTGCACGGAAGGAAGTATTTTCTTCAATAACAGCCTTAATCAACTCGTCCGTTGTACCTGGATAAGTTGTGCTTTCAAGAACAACTAGCGTGCCTTCTGTCATAAACTCCACTAATTTTTCAACCACAGCATTGATGTAAGAAACGTCTGGCTCTTTTGTTTTAGCGAGAGGTGTTGGGACACAAATACTAACAGCATCTAACTTAGAAATAACTGAAAAGTCATCTCCAGGGAAGAAATTCTTTCCGATAATGGCCTCTACCTGTTCATCGGAAATATCCATCACATAACTCTTCCCGTTATTTAGAATGTCCATTTTTTCTTTAGATACATCGATTCCATATACTTCAAAACCCTTTTGTGCCATTTCCACTGCAAGGGGAAGTCCTACATAGCCTAGTCCAATAACTCCTACACGTGCATTACCTGTTTCAAACTTTGTTAACAATGCTTCCTTCATCTCATTCATCCTTTATAAATGTAATAAATTCGTGTTGATTGGGGATTCCCCTACTTTTTCATATCGGAAGCCAGCACTCTCTGCCTGCTTCTTATTAATTATATTCTTCGTATCGTAAAGCAAGGTATGGCGCATCAAAGGGGCTAGTGATTTAAGGTCTAACGCCTTGTAATCGTTATGATCAGTTAAAATAACGAGACAATCTGACTGTTGGACAGTTTCTTCTATCGTTTCAAATTGGTGTTTAACCCGCTTATCCACAACGTATGGATCATGAACAGCACATTCAATCTCCATATCTTCAAGCTCTTGCAAAATTGTAAGTGATGGGCTTTCACGTGCATCACCAATATTTCCTTTATAGGCAAGTCCTAATAATGAAACTTTCGGATTTGGTATTCCTTCTAATCGTTCTTTAATCTGTTGAGCAATCCTTTTCGGGACATCATCGTTAATCGATCGAGCTGTTTGGATTAGCTTAGCATCGTCTGGACTTGCTTCCACTAGAAACCACGGATCAACCGCGATGCAGTGACCGCCTACTCCAGGGCCTGGCGAATGGACATTAACTCTTGGATGGCAGTTCGCCAATTCGACTGCTTTCCAAATGTCACAGCCAACATGCTCGGCAATACGAGCCAATTCGTTCGCTAGCGCAATGTTCACATCCCGATACGTATTCTCCATTAATTTTACCATTTCTGCCGTTGTGGCATCAGTCTGGTGAATCATTCCTTTTACAAAGATTTTGTAAATTCCCTCTGTTCTGATACTAGAGTCCGCATTTACTCCGCCAACAATTCGATTATTATGGACGAGTTCATCGAGCAATTTCCCAGGTAAAACACGCTCAGGAGAATAGGCGACATATAAGTCTTTTCCGACTTTTAGACCTGATGACTCTAGAATAGGTGAAAGCACCTTTAACGTTGTGCCAGGAGGACTTGTTGATTCAAGAATGACAAGATTTTCTCCCTTTAAAAAAGGCTGGATCATTTCAGCAGCTGATCGAACATAATTTAAGTTCGCCGTTTTGTCAGGATTGACCGGTGTTGGCACAGCGATAATAAAACCGTCTGCCTCAACCGGTTCTGTTCCAAATGTTAAATGGCCAGATTCTATCGCTTCAACGAGCATGTCACCTAGCCCAGGTTCTTCAATGTGAAGCGTCTTATTTTTTAATGTCTCAATTACGTGCTCATTAACATCCACACCATGCACTTGAACGCCGTGCCTCGCAAACATAACGGCAGTGGGTAACCCGATGTATCCAAGGCCCATTACGACAAGTTTCATAATTACAACTCCTCACTCACAGTAACTTCAGAAATGAAGGTAGTTACATTTCCTTGTTGATTAAGAAAATAATTCATTGTACAAGTGAATTAGCTTTTTTGATTCATTTGGCCAATTTAATACTTTGCTTGCTTCGTCACATTTTTGAACATAATAATTTCTTCTCTGCTGAATCGTTTCAATTCCTTTGACGATCGCTTGTTCATTTTCATCAACTGCAATCCCAAAGTCATACTCTTCTAATAGATAGGATTTCCCTGGATGATTAGAAGATACCACTGGAAGCCCCATCAACATATATTCGAAAATTTTGTTCGGCGTTGAATAATAATTATTTTCACTCACATTCTCATACATAACGAGACCAATATCAGCTTCCTTCGTTAAGGATAGGATTTCCGAAGGAGGTACCTTCGGGTGGAAATGCACCCTAGAAGTAAGCATTTCAACTTCTACTAATTGCGTAAGAGCTTTTTTGATATCACCATCTCCGAGTAAAACGAGATGGTATTGATCAGGCAAATGATTCATCGCTTTAACACAGAGTTCAATGCCCCGGTTCTTTGAGAATCCTCCTTGATATAAAAGGATAATTTTATCAGTTGGAATTCCATAAAGATGATGAAAATAGTGAGCATTTTTCCGCTCTTGTTCAAGACCAAGAAGCGGGATATTCTGCAAATAAATTGAAGGAGGTAATTTCCCATACCTTTTACTAAATTTATCGATCAGATAGGGATTCACCGTAATAAATCGATCAACTTGGCTCATTAATTTCGCCTCTAATGCATAACCGAAACGACGATCAACTGCATTTCGGCCAGTCATTTCATTAAAAAGTTCATGTGAGTCATAAATCAACTTACTCTGAAAATGTTCTGCTAAGCGTTTACCAGTATCAAGCGTGTTTAGATCATGACAGTGAATGGCATGAATGGTTTCAGAGGCCATCGTTTCCTTGACTTTTTTATAAAATTCGTAGCTGGCATATTGATCCTTTGCCAGTTTAATAAGTGGGTTTCTAACCATTTTTGCTACAATAGATGGCTTTTGTGACGATCCAGTACCCATTCCTTTTTTCGCTTGCTTTGTAGAAATATCTAGCTTATAAATTGTAATCAAGTTATGCAAAAAGGGGGGCTCCGTATCAAATTCATTTAAGCTGCAAATGGTCACCTGATAGCCACTCTCGGCGAGGGCAATGGCTTCACGCTGAACCCTCGCATCATAATCAATGTCTTTAAAAAGAACCATTAGGATGTGCTTCATTTCTTTTTCGCCTTCATAAACTCATCATACTGTTCAACAATTTCTTTCGTATCGCCTACTGCTTTTTGTTCGCCTCGATGAATCCAAACAACGCGATCGCAAATTTGTTTCACAAGCCCCGAAGAATGCGTGACGAGAATAACCGTTCGATCCTGCTGGATTTTCTCGAGAATAGCGTCTTTACATTTCTTTTGAAACGCAGAGTCCCCAACTCCAAGAACCTCATCAATCAATAAAATTTCTGGATCAAGCATAATGGCAGTCGAAAAGGCTAGCCTTGCTCTCATTCCAGAAGAATAAGTTCTGACAGGCTTATAAATAAAATCATCAAGCTCAGAAAATTCGATAATGGCCTCAAGGTTTTCATCAATTTTCTTCTTGCGATTGCCTAGCAACAGGGCATTCAAATAAATATTTTCAATCCCTGACAATTCTGGTTGGAAACCTGCCCCAAGGGAGAGTAACATCGGTCGCTTTCCTTCCACCTGGTAAGATCCCTGATCTGGTTCAATCAAGCCACTCATTAGCTTTAAAAGCGTACTCTTTCCAGAACCATTCCTTCCGATGATGCCAAGCACTTCCCCTTTTTTTACAGTAAAATCAAGGCCTTTCAATGCCCAGAACTGCTTTTTATCCTTACTAAGCAATTGTTTCAGTGGATTATCAGAGTGCTCAGGATACGAGACCCAAATATCTTTTAATTCAATGATGTCCTTTTTCAATTAAATCACCTTGGCATATTGTTTGTCGTATTTGTTCAAAATGCGTAGTCCAATGAACAAGAGGACTAATGAGAGACCTAATATAATGAAGAGGTTGTCCCATAGTGGCTGTCCTTGATAAAGAAAAATGTTACGGTATGAGACGAGAAAGTCAGTAAAAGGATTGAGATATAGAAGATCTCGAATATTCGCAGGAACCGACTCCATTCGGAAAAGTACTGGTGATAAATAGAGCAATGTCCGTGAAATGTATTGCATCATATTTTTAATATCTTTTAAGTACACACCAATATGAGCCATGATTATCATGATTGGGAGTAATAAAAGAAGGTTAAATACGATTAATATAAAGAAATTTAACGCATTTATGGTTAAGTCAACGCCACTAAAATAGAGGAATAAAACCATAATGACTGAACTTACAAGAAACTTAAATGTATTTACACCAAGCCGTACCAGAATAAAAGTAAGCTTTGGCACATAAACCTGTTGAAGAATTCGGGCTTTTGATGAAATCGCTGTAGTGGCATCGACCATGCATGCGGTTGCCCATTTCAATGGGATCAAGCCCGTAAAGAGGTAAACAGCGTAATCATCTCCACCGCGATTTAAAACAATCCCAACTAGAAAATAATAAATCGCCATATACAGGATCGGATCGACAATCCACCATAATGTTCCAAGGTACGTTCTAGCAGTATTTGATTTCAATTCCGATACGGTTAGGTGGTAAAGCAAATCTTTGTTGTTTCGCCAATCGTTAAGTAATTTTTTAAACATTCGCTTGTTAACTCCTAATCTAACTGCATTTATATTTCCAAACGTCATATTATATTTTATATAATTCCGCTTCTGCCGTCTACTAGTATCAGAAGCCTGTCATCTTAAGTACTACCCCTTGATAAATCGCCTTTCCTCTACATTTTTTCGCTAATCTCCCCCTTTATTCAACCGTAATTTACAAAATCTTAACGTTTCTCATGTATTTAGAAACGATTAACTTATTCTTTCATAATTCAACCTGAATTGCCATCTTTTGTCGAACAACTTTTTCGAGCTTTCTAAAACGAAAAAAAGCAACCAGATTGGCTGCTTTTTTTGTTTTTTATTGAATTTCAGCTAATTCCGCTACTTCTTTTTCTGAGTTATCTTGTGTTTCATATACTTGCTTAATCATTCCTACTCCTTTTGCATAGAAGAGCGTTATCATCATTTGGTCTTGCTTCCTTGTCACCTTAATCACGTCATGAAAACTTCCATAAGGAACTTCTACCGTATCGACAATCGACATTTCTAGCCCTTCATTTTTCTCGGTAGGATCCAACAGAGACTCCACTTCCTCGACTGATTCATATCCCTCAAGCATACTTTCTTTACTACTTAATTGACTTTCTTCTACTACAGCAGCTCGGTCTTCTGTCCATTTAACAATCTGAGTCGTTTGCATCTCTCCAAGCGTAATAATCCTTTGGATATAGTTTGCATTTTGATCAACAATATACTCTGTGAACAACTGCTTTCCTTGAGATGTAAATGACTTTGTGACACCAGTTTCGGGTCGGTAATGAATGAAGTCCAGCTCATTCATTGCACTTACTTCGTTCGTACCTGCTTTGGCTTCACCAGCTTCACCTGAACGATCCTCTGTTGCAGCTGTGCCACACCCAGACGCTATCAATAGCATTAAAAGGAAAATTATCGTGTTTTTTTTCATACCTGCCTCCAAGCTGAAGTTAATGTGTGCCTAATATAATCGGTTAGCTACCTGGCTTTTCGGTTTCTCCTGAACTTTTCCACCAATTGAGAACAAAGAGGTTACGCGGTTTTCCATCCCATAATCAAAAAGAACATCTTGTACGGAGGAATTCAATTCATCATGTACGAGAATTAACGGTGCACCAGTTTGAACTGCTAATGAAGAAGAAACGAGAGCATCAGGAAAATCCTGACCAATGGAAAGAAGCACAGTATCTGAGACCATTTCGTCGCTATATTCATTTAAAATAGCAGCAAGCGTTTCATATCGTGTCTCCCCAGCCAAACGATTCACACTCGATCCATTTAAATTTTTCAGCTGCTCTTCTAGATTTGAAGAAATAACGGCTTCTCCACCAAGTATCGCTGTATCTTTTCCTTTTACATATGAAAGAGCTTCCGCTGATAATTTTTTCTTATCGGTAAGAAGTATCGCCCAATCTGATGCTGAAGCGATTGGCGAGCTTGCCAGCGCATCTGCATAGCTTAAGCCATTCGCTACAAACACGCCCTCAACATGATCAAGTCGTTCGTTAATCATCAAGTTTGTTTCATAGCGATTTGCTCCACCAATCCTTTCCGCTGTTACCCCTAATCCCTTGACTTGCTTTTCAACCGTTGCAGAAATGGCATTCTTTCCACCAATTAATAAGACTTTCTCAGCTCCTAATCGCTTGATTTCTTGCTCAGCATAAG
The DNA here is from genome assembly GCF_020524165.1 of Guptibacillus hwajinpoensis. Lineage (GTDB taxonomy): Bacteria > Bacillota > Bacilli > Bacillales > Guptibacillaceae > Guptibacillus > Guptibacillus hwajinpoensis_D. The sequence continues at coordinate 38,230 of NZ_JAIVKU010000003.1, read as the reverse complement.
GATCGAGCGAAGAGTCTCTAGTTAAAAGAATGGGTGCATTTCCTAATTGCGCAGCAAGAGGACCTACAGATAGAGCATCTGCATAACCTAATCCATTTGTAAGTACGACTGTTTTTTCATTCTTATTATCTTTAAAACCTTCTGGATAAATTTCTTTTGAAATCTTAATGGCTGTTTCAAATCGATCGCTTCCAGCAAGAGCCTTCACGTTAAGAGTCTTTGTCACTTGTTCTCCAGAAATATTTGTCCAAAGAGTATCAGCAGATGAGCGATTGACAACTTTTACATCCTTCATGGTTTTAGCCGCTGAAATAGCCTGACTCTTCTCAAAATAGCTCCCTTGACTGGAGCCATCTATGCTCCGAATTTGATAAGGACGAGTTAAATAATTTGACCATTCAATAGTGCCTTTCTTTTTATCAATGACTTTTGTGTTTTTTCGATCTTTAGCATAATTGATCGCATCCGAAAGCTCTGTAAAAGAAACAGCTTTACTATTTCCTTTAATATAAACATCATAGTTTACTTTAGTAGAGTCATAGATCGTTTCCTGCTTATCTTTATCAAATACCGTCACGTTCTTAAGCGTTTTTGCGAAAGTGATCGCATCATCTCGTGAAGTGAATTGCTTAATTTCGTTTCCGTTACTGTCCTTCACTTCAAACACTTTAAAGAAGTTTATAGCAGCCTGTGCAAGCGCTTCTGCTGCATCACTTTGAAAACGGCTTGTTTTAATCAAATTTTCTTCTGAAGGATTCGACATATAGCCAAGTTCTACGAGTACAGACGGCATTTGTGCATTTCGAATGACAAAGAAAGCCTGGTCATTTTGAATTCCTTTATCGAGCAAACCGGTCTTATTCAAAACCTGTGGATGAACGATGCTAGCAAGTCTGCGGCTTTCTGATTCAAAATTAACCTGAATTGGATCTGGTGGATACTCCTCATCCCACGCCGCGGCTTTACTATAATAATAGGTTTCATATCCTTTAACGAGCGTACTAAACGGATACGCATTATGGTGAATGGAAATAAAAAGCGAGTTGTCATTATTTCCTTTTACGTATCCGTTTGCAATCTTCATTCTTTCAATAAGATCTTCTTTCGAATCATTTGCAAAATCTCGATCCGTTTGTCGTGTCATGAAAACTTTAATATCCGTATCTTTTAACTTTTCTTTTAGCTTCAAACCAATTTCAAGCGTTCCAACCTTTTCATAGAAGCCTGTTTCTGCGCCCGAATAACCTGATGTTCCAGTAAAGCTCCCGCCATGCCCTGGATCAATCACTATGTATTTTTCAGCTGAAGCAAAAGATGGACTGTGTAACAACATAACGATCAAAAGAAAAAAACTAACACATAATCTTTTTTTCATATCCCACTCTCCTATTTTGGCAATCTATTACATAATAATATAGGAAGGAGAGAACTTCTATGTTTATTCACCAATCCGTTTAAGATAAGAAAATATGACTATGTTTCCATTACGGGTAATAGAAAAAACCTTTCTATATTTAATAGAAAGGTTTTCATTGGATGTTTATTCAAGAAATGCTTCTGGTTTTCTGTCAGATATTCCAAAATAATATAAGATTGCTTCAGCAATTCGCTTTGATGCTTCTCCATCTCCGTATGGATTTGATGCTTTCGACATTTTGTTATATTCTTGCTCATTTTCAAGAAGAGTTGCTGCAGTGGAATAGATGATTTCTTCATCCGTTCCCACAAGTTTAAGCGTTCCTGCTGATACGCCTTCTGGTCTTTCTGTATTTTCTCTTAAAACGAGTACAGGAGTACCTAGAGATGGTGCCTCTTCTTGAACACCTCCTGAATCCGTTAAGATTAATGTTGCTCTAGAAGCGAAATTATGAAAGTCAATAACATCTAGTGGCTCAATTAAATGAACACGTGAATGGTTCCCAAGTACTTCATCCGCCAACTGTCTGATGGATGGATTTAAATGGACTGGAAATACAACGTGAACATCCTTATGTTCATTCACCATTCGAATAACCGCCTGAAAAATATGTTTCATTGGTTCTCCGTGATTTTCACGCCTGTGAGACGTGAGCAATATCATTCGGTTGCCCTTCATTTTCATTAGTAAGGGATGATCGTAGTCTTCTCGCACAGTATTTTTCAATGCATCAATCGCTGTATTACCAGTTATATAAATGCTTTCTGCTTTTTTACCTTCATTTAATAAATTTTGTAATGCTCGATTCGTTGGCGCAAAGTGCAGATCAGCAAGATTCCCAGTTAACATTCGGTTCATTTCTTCCGGGTACGGAGACCATTTATCATGTGATCTCAAACCAGCTTCAACATGACCAACTGAAATCTGATTATAAAATGCTGCAAGACTTGCAGAAAATGTCGTTGTCGTATCTCCATGAACAAGCACAAGATCGGGCTTTTCTTCTTTCATAATTTGATCAAGACCATTAAGCACTCTCGTTGTAATATCAGCAAGTGACTGTTTGCTTTTCATAATATTTAAATCGTAATCTGGTTCGATCTCAAAAATCGACAATACTTGATCAAGCATTTCTCGATGCTGAGCTGTGACAGCAACAAGCGGCGTAATGTGTTGGGGATATTTTTTTAGTTCATTCACAAGTGGCGCCATTTTTATTGCTTCAGGTCTTGTACCAAATACACTCATTACTTTAACAGGTGCCATGCTGACTCTCCTTTTAGTCGAATGGTGACTCACGTTCCTATCCATCTTATAAAAACACTAAGCAAAAAGCAAAAAGCCTCCCTACAAAATAGGAAGGCTCGCACTTAGTTACCGCTTAAATAATCAACGATGTAATCGCCCCATACTTCAAAACCTTGTTCATTCGGTCTGGAATCGACTAAATAATTGTCTATTTCTTCACTATCCACTGCAGGCCACTCTTTCCAGTGGTCCAAGTATACGATGTCATTTGCTTCTGCATATTTTTCAAGAGCACTGATTTGAAGAGCGTAATAGCCTGGATCAGCAATCGGATTAGAAGGCATGAGCATGATGCTGACACCTGGGATCGCCTCTTTTAATTCCGACATAAAAGTAGATAGATGTTGGTGCCCTTCATCAATAACAACAACACCATTATCATTTAACGTAAACGCTTCTAACAGAACGATATCTGGTTTTTCTTCAATGACATTCTCGTATAATTTTTCCTCAACGATCGACTCCGATGTGGCCTCTTCGAATGTAAATTGTTTCACTGTAAAAGCCCCATCCCAATAGGAATCTTCCAATCCCTTTTCAACACTTTGCTTGAGTCCTTCTTTACTTTTACCAATTGATTCGGAACCGACAATGGCAACGGAAATCGGTTCGTTAGAAGACATCATTTTTTCCTGAAGGTGCTCTGGAAAGTTGGTGACAAGTTTTTGGAGTTCGTTGTTACTAACGGGTATTTCTTTAGGTCCTTCACTTTGTTTTGATGTAGCTGATGCAGAATCCACTTCTGCACTTACAGTCGCACCTGTTTGTTCAATCTTATCATCCCAATGAAACTTCCCGGCAATGACTACTGCCAGGCATCCAATAAGAGCGATTAAAAAAATTGCTTTTTTCATACCTTCCCCCCTGAAAATCTGTTGAATAATGGTATCTATTAATATTATTGTAATAAAGGGAAAATGATTGCAAGTAAAAATTAAAAAGCCGCTCACTTTTTCGAGAGCGGCTTTTATTGCTAGATTACTTGTTTAACCATTTGTTCAATTGAGCTTTTACATCTTTGTTTACAGCATTATCTCCACCTAGAACTTTCGCGCCAGAGACATCCGTTGTTGTAAAGTACTTAACAAGATATGATTCAATCTCTTTAGGGATTTCATCACTCTTCACAAGGAACATGCTACCCTGATCCTTCACAACAAGTGGTGCAGCTGCTAAGGCATCCGGGAAGTTCATTCCGTTAGCGACGAACAGTTGATCCGTATTGGAGCCAAGTTCTTTATGAATTTCAACGAGTGTACCAAAGCGGTTTGCTCCAGCAAGACGTTTTGTAGAAAGCGATAGTTCATCAGTCATATCGACTACTTCATTAGAAATGACCGCATCTCCACCAAGAACATACACTTGCTTACCAGTCATAAGCTTTTTCGCATCTTCCGTAAGAGTTTTGCCATCAGTTAATACAATTGGCATATCATTTGCACCAGCAATAGAGGCAGCACTTAATGCATCGGCAAAGTTTTTACCAGTTGCAAGGAAAACAGCTTCACTAGTTGAGCCTTTTTCAGCAAGCTTGTTAATAATTTGAACGTTCGTATCATAACGAGTGTCTCCGCTCAGGCGCTCGATATCAGCTGTACTGACGCCAATGTTTGCAAGCTGCGTATTGACTTTCTTCGAGATGGCGTTTTCTCCACCAAGAATCATGACATTTTTCGCTTTAAGACGAGAGATTTCATTTAAAACATCATCTGAAAGCATACCATCTTTATTAGCAAGTAGGATTGGTGCATCATAAGCACTTGCTAACGGCCCTGCAGATAGCGCATCAGGGAAATTAAATCCAGTTGCGATAAACACGGTATCAGCAGTGGTTCCTTCTGGATACATTTGTTTTGATACTTCAATAGCTGTTTCAAATCGGTTATCTCCAGCTACCACTTCTACCATATCGCCATCTGTTTCAACTGGAACGATTGAAAGAACTTCTCCAGTTTCTTTATCTTTCAGGAAGACACCTGCTGTATACTTACCACCATCTTCTGGTGTTGTGATCTTCACGTCTGTAGTTGCTTTCTTACCTACTCCCAAATCAAAGCTAGACTTTCCAGTGACTTCAATCTTCCCAGCACCTTCTTCGCCAGCCTCAAGTACTTTCGCTTCTGTAACTGAGAAATCAAAATCTGTTGTTTCTCCAACCGTAGAATAACCATCTACCCGAATGGTATATTCACCATCTGGGAGGTTTTTCAGAGTAAATGATTCTTCAGAGTCACCATCCGCATCAATGGCAATATAATCTCCAATTATTTTGCCATCTTTCGAACGATAGAGGTAAAGATCAAGATCGTCACCAGGATCACTCGTATTGCCAATGGCTACATCAAGAGAAATATTATTTTTAAGTGTAATTGTTTTATCATAAGCACCGCCATCTGCTACCGTTTCACGAGATTTAGCAGTTTCTGGTTTACTAAATGCTCCACCAACTACTTCTACCGAACGTTTCGTAGATAGATAGTTTTCAAAGGTCACAGTTTTAGAGACTTCACTACCAGGCATGATACTACCAAGTTCAATTCTACCTGGACTAGCTACGACATCCTGAACGAATGCTTCTAACTTAAATTTGTTCATATCAAGACCGTCTTTTGGAGCTGCAGTACCATAGACCGCTACTTCCCAAACACCAGACTTAGGACTTTTAGCAACATAATCTTCCACGCCAAGACCATCATAACCTGCATAACCTTGGAATGCGTTAACTTGATCCCCATCAGGATTCATAACAAGCATCCTGACGCGTCCCTGGAATTCATCGTTTTCTTTAAGAGCTTCTAACGCAAAACGAACTTCTTGCGCGCCTTCTTCTACATTAAAGAAATAGCTCTTTGTTTTCGAAGACTGAACTTCATCTTCATGCGTTAAACGGAAACGATCTTCAGATGTAAATTCTTCTCCAAGAACAATCGTTTGGAAGGAGCGAGCTTCTGCATAAGCTGTATCTGGATCATCAATTAATAGAGTACCTGCATTTACGCCGATATCCATCTTGCTCTTATCATACTTAACAGTCATTTCCTTAAATTCACCCGGTGCAAGTTTAATACTCTTCACCGAAGGAGTGAACCAATCAGCATTTGAAGAAATGTTAAGGTTCTTCGTTTCATCTGTTGGGTTTTCTACCATGACTGTTACTTCTTCGGGAACTTCTTTGTTACGAACATATAGACCAGGTCCACCGGAGACTTTCTCACCGTGGTAAACTGTTACATTCACTTCTTTTACTTCATTGATATAATGCTTGCGAATGTATTCATAGGCAGCCGGTACGTCAATGAGACCAGCACCTTCTTGAACACGATTATACCCATCCACATGGACAGCTGTTTGAATAAGTGCTTCACGAGCAAGCTCATAATCAAAAGGAATACGATCCTTAAGCGCAGCTTGCTTTAGTGTTGCTACTGCACCAGCGACATATGGAGATGACATACTTGTTCCTTGCAACACTTCATAATTCCCTAGGTGTTCTGGGAAAGATGCATAAGCAGATCCTGGGGCCACGAAGTCTGGTTTTTGTTGTCCATCTTCAGTTGGACCGTTTGCGGAGAAGTACCATAACCCTTCACCTTGAACTGGAGAGCCATCTGCATTTTTACCATATGGATAATAACCATATTCGGTTGCCCACATTTTACTGTTAATGTACGCGCCAATCGACAGAGCTTTCATCCCATCACCAGGTGCTCCGACAGAATCAACTCCAGGGCCATCATTCCCAGCTGAAGTAACATAAATGGTATCGAATAGCTCACCCATATCCTCAATAATTTTTGCGTATGCGCCAGAACCGTCATTTAAGTCTGGAGAAGAACCGAGACTCATATTAACGACATCTGTACCAAACCCGCCAAATTCTTCAGGTACAGCCGCAAGGTACATTGCATTCGCAATACTGTAGCCATATGTTCTACCAGCTGAATCAAATACTTTTAGACCGTATAGATCTGCCCCAGGTGCCACTCCTTCAGCTGCTACAGCGCCAGTTTCATTTTCACTTTCAGGTCCATTGGCAGCTGTAATTCCAGATACGTGTGTACCATGGCCATCGCCGTCAAAGAAAACTGTCGCGACTGGGAATGGATACAGAGTTGTATTCGGGAATTGGTGCCCTTGATATGTAGGACTAGGGCTTGCAATTCTAAAGTTAGCACCAGCCACTTCGTCCTCCTGGTTAAGATCCATGTTATCAACATCGCCTTCACCATATGCTTTTTCATCGGTGAAATCTTTGTCCTGATCCATATCGATATAGACTTGATCATCTACAAGAAGAACATCAAATTGAGCGTCACCTTTACCATCACCATTTAAATCACGATACAGTTTTTTTCCTTCTCCATCTACATCATAAGATGCTGGAAGCAACGAACCGAAATAATATGTATCGTCTTCAGCATCAATACCTTCAGTTTTATATGTTCCTTCTTCTACCGTAATCGAGTCGCCTTCTGGTGCCTCCTGTTGGAACCAAACGTCTCCTTCTCCAACTGTATCAACGACGCCTTTAATTTTAGAAGAAACTACTTCGCCTTCTTCATTATATTGAGTAAAGGCTTCATGACCAGGATCGACACCTGTGTCGATAATCCCTACTTTGATTCCAGTTCCATCGTATTTATCGTGAAACTCATCAACACCAGTTGCCGAATGAGTTTCTTCGGTTGCAGGTTTAACCACATCTTCAGGGTTTTTGACTTTTGGTTTAAGATCAGTGTCTTCACTTGGTCCTTCATCAAGAACGATTTCATTATTCGCTCCTAACATGCCAACAGAATCGAGGCGATAGACTTGAAGAACTTTACTAGTTGGGACTTCAGCAAGATACAAGTAGTTGTTTGTATTTTTCTTTACTTTCACGCCAAGTTTCTCAAGTTCTTTTGTAATGTCAGGTCCACCGTGTTCGTTTGCAACAATAATCAATTCTTGTTTTGCTTGTTCACTAGCAGCAAGAGAGGCAATTTCCTGTGTAACTGGAAGCTTAAATTTCTTCGTTTCTGTCAAAGCAGCCTCAGCTTTTTCTGGATTATACGTCATCCCCGCGAATGAAGAAGCAACAAGAGAAGCGCCTGCTACAATTGTCAGGACTTTTTTCCTAAACGTCATTTAATAAAATCCCCCTTAATAATTTGTGAAATACCTGCAATCGATCCCCCTCTAATTCGAAATAATTAGAATAATTCACTATTTTCAGTTTAATTATAAAGAGATTAATAGTCAATCTTTTACTGTTAAAATTGTGAAATTTTTTGATAATTTGTAGATATTTTAGGACTTTTGTCCATAAAAGCGTAATAATGGCGTAATGATAAAGATGTACGAATATGACCTTAAACTGCAAAAAAAACGAAGCGTCGACGCGACGCTTCATCTGTTAATGAACAAGAAGTTGATCGATATGCCAGGCTTTCGTTTCACTGATCGCAGCTGGCCCACCTAACACATGATAGTTCCTTACTCCTTGATTATTTAAATATAGTATAGATTTATTTAAAGCTACATTTTCTTTATTCGGATGAACGAGAATAATCGATTGACCTGATCGTGAAGCAGCAGCTCCCCCTGTTAGAGCATCTGGAAATTTAAGTCCTGTCGCAAAATAAATCCCGTCACTATTCTCCTCGATCCCAAACCTTAATAGCACTTTAAAGTTTGTATCAAAACGATCTTCTCCTCCAATTCGCTCTGTGTTTGAGGATGTGATCTTAGAAACAACATTTTCACCGATAACTGTTTCACCTCCGATAACATATGCTTTTTTAGGACCTAAGCCGTTTAAATAAACTTTTGTAGCATCTGGTAAAGCGTCGCTTTTTGTAAAAAGAACAGGCGCTTCAAACCTCGATGCAAAAGAAGAGATCGATAAAGCATCCGGGAAATTCTCTCCTGAAACGATAAAAGCTTCTGTTGTAGTTTCGTTTTCAACAATCTTCGCAATTTCGGTAGCCGTTTCATAACGATTTTCTCCGGCAATTCTCGTAGTTGTTATTCCATTCGAGTTTAACTGATGGATAATTGCCTCTGGAAGCGCATTTTCTCCACCAATAATTAAAACATGATCTGCTGATAAACGATTTAATTCATCTAGTACACTGATCGATAACCCACTTTTTCTTGTTAATAAGATGGGACTCCCAAGTTTAGAAGCAAGCGGAGAAGCTGCTAAACTATCTGGAAATTCATCTGAACGGGCAAGTACGACAAATCGACCTTTCAAACTCTTCCCATCAATTGATACTGCCTGTTGATCCAGTGAATCCCAGCTATTTTGGGAAATCTCTACCGCTGTTTCAATAGAATTTTCGCCGTAAACTCGTTTATACTCTGTAACGTTGTTTATGGCCTCTTCCACGTTTAAGAGGCCACTACCTAGTTCATAAGACCCCGTTAGAGGATCAGTAGATTCTTTTAATAGCTTAGCTGTTTGCTTATTTGTTAAATACGGGGCATACGTTTTTAATAAGACCCCTGAAGAAGCGACAATGGGGGCAGACATACTCGTTCCTTTATCATAAGCGTAATCCCCATTTAAAGAAGTACTATAAATATCCGTACCAGGGGCAGCGAGATCTACAAGTGACCCGTAATTGGAGAAGGATGCCTTTTCTTCAGTTCCTGTCTGGACAGAAGCTACTGCAAGAACTTCTGGATACGCAGCTGGAAATACAACTGCTGCGTCATTATCGTTACCTGCTGCACCTACAATAAGAATATCCTTTGCGGCTGCTTCCTCAATCACTGTTCTTAATGCAAAAGAGTTATTATAATTTCCAAGACTTAAATTAATAACATCTGCATCATGATCAATTGCATAGGTAATTCCTTCGACAACCGTTGATAAATTCCCCGTTCCATTCTCTGTCACTTTTATTGGCATTATGGAAACGCCGCGCGCTGGAGAAACAACACCTAATTGATTATCGGTTACGGCTCCTATAAGGCCGGCAACCTTTGTGCCATGCCCATCAATGTCTTGGACCGTTTGAGTCCTATTCACAAGGTTTATTCCATCAACTAGATTTGCTTTTAGGTCTGGATGAAGGAGATCTACACCTGAATCAATCACAGCTACCTTTCCTATACTAGATTTGTTACCGACACGCTGCCATCCTTTGAGTAGATTGATCTGATCACTCCAGGATTGTTGATAAGAAAAGAAAGTATCATTTGGCCACTCTGTCTCCATCAAATAAACGGGTTGATCTTCTTCTACATGCTTAACCTCACGACTAGACTTCAAACGATCAATGGTTTCATCTACTTCATGTTTTGGTACTTCAATCACTTCTACTTTCGTAGATTGGTTCGATTGCCTTGAGGGACTTTTAGCATCATCATATGTAACAAGAATACGCTCCTTCTCTTGATCCGATTGAGCTTCAGAGACAATAGGACCTAAAGAAAAAAACAAAGTAAAGAACATAAAAAGAATCATAGTTTTGCTTTTCAGTTGTGACACCTCTTCCATGAATGATTCATATACGCTTAAGTTTATAACGAATCTTTCGACAAATCACTAGAATAGTATCACACTAACAGTTAGAAAAAAATGGTTGTAAGTGGGGAGTAAGTCGCATTTTTTAAGAAATCAGCTGTAAAAAGAGGGGTTAAACTCGTTCATGGAGAAGGTTCTGATGCTGTTGTTGAAGAGTTTGAAGTTTTTCTTCGAGGTTGTGCTGTTCTTTTCTCATACTACCGATGATTTGAATCAAATTCGTAATCATCGATTCTACACGTTCAATACGATCTTCTTGCAATTTCGACACCTCCTTTTCATTTTCATCATTTTACCATATAATGGTCAGTATCGTTCGAAAATTCTTTCGACATTTCGATGTTGGGAAAATCAAACGAAAAACAGGCATTTAAACCCTATAAATTCGTGTATATTTCCCAACCTCAAAACTATTCTCTTTTCTGAGAATTTTTAGTAAACTGTAATCAAATAGTTCTAGGAGAAAGGAAGCAAAGAATGATTGGAGCAAAAATCCGATACTTCAGACAAATGAAAGGCATCACCCAAGAACAACTTGCTTCCGGTATCTGTTCTATTCCGTATTTAAGTAAGATTGAACACGGCCTTGCCCAGCCTAGTGAAGAACTTGTCGAACATCTTTGTAATGAGTTAGGCGTTTCTCTTGATCAGGTTGATGATGAGGATAAGATGAACAAATTACATCATGACCTCGATTCATGGTATAAAGAAATGCGCCTACGAAACTTTGAGGAAGTCATTAGCTTTAAAAAGCGCATCGATGAAGAGATTGATGGTGTGGAAGACCCTGACATGCTCACGAAATATCTTCTCTTAACGTTTAGATATCATATTTTGTTTAGAGAAACTGACAAAGCGAATGATATTTTAGAGAGGTTATATCATGTTCAGGAAAGGCTTTCTGAGCAGCTAGAATTCTACTATTTTTACTTTTTAGGTTTATATTATTATCAAAACAGTAAATTTAAAGAAGCTGGTGAACAGTATAAAAAAGCGCATTTTCTTCTTACTTCCATGAAATCAAATTCGGCAGAATGGGCAGAGTTTTACTACCAACAAGCTCTTGTACACAATCGTCTTAGTCAAATCACTTTATCCAATAATCTTGCAATTAAATGTCTTGAAATGTTTAATAAAGAATACAACTTTAAGAGAGCATCAGACACAGAAATTCTATTAGGTGTGAACAATAGAGTTATTCTGAATTACGGAGAAGCTGAACATCATTTCCAAAACGCTCAAAAATATGCTGAATCCTTTAATGATAAGCGATTAAAAAGTATCATTTATCATGATCTAGGATATGTATACTCCTGCCAAAATGAATCGAATTTAGCTTTAAAATACTATCAATTAGCTCTGCAAAACAGTGAAGTTCACGAGATTGAAGATCGAGCCAAAACATTGTATTTAATCGCTTCAGAATATATTAAAAGTGGTAACTTAAGTCTTGCTCGTAATTCGATTAATGACGGTATGGATTTAGTCACTAAAGCAGAGTACTTAGAATATATCCATCATTTTAAAATCTTGATTTTGAAACTTAGTAACAAACAAAACGAAAATCAAGAGATGATTCTCAAAGAAGCTGTAGACTACTTTGAGGAAAAAACTCGTTGGTACTATGTTTCAGAGTACGGCGAATTGCTGGCAGACCATTATTTTAATAATGGCCAATATAAAAATTCAAGTTTTTATTTTAGGTTAGCGAACGATGCCAGGAAAAAAATCATGAATTAGAAAGGGAGAAAAACATGAAAAAGTTTATCGTAAATGCACTACTTATTACTAGCTTGGTAGGAGTTGTTACTCTAGGTAACCATGACAGGGTACCTGATTCTCACGACAGAGTACCTGACTCAAGCCCATCAAAAACTGAAATTCATATCTAGTCAACAAACCCCGGCTCATCTAAGCCGGGTTTTTTATTTGCCCCTTCTCCTCCCCCAGCGATATACTAGTTACTAATCTTATTAGAACAGGAGCGTGCTCGAATGGCTTTATATATGTTTGATGTAGACGGTGTTTTAACGGATGAGAACGCTAGACCTGATGAAGACGCTGTGAAGAAAATTGAAAAACTCGCTAAAGACGGACACGTCCTTTCTTTTGTAACTGGTCGGTCGAGAGGTTGGCTTTCTGATTATCTTTTCCCGCTCTTTGATGATGAAATTGACTGGTCTTCCCTTTATTGTGTATCTGAACACGGTGCCATTAAAGGACGCGGTACAGATATTTCTTCGTGGGATCTTGATGAAGAGTATGTGATCTCTGATGAAGTGAAAGACAAGTTATACAAAGTTAGCCAAAAAGAGAAGTATGAAGGGCTGATTCAATGGGATCAAACGAAAGAATCAATGGGAACGGTTGAAGCCGTTCACGGTGATCCTGGAGATAAGGAACATTTAAAGAAAACTCGTGAAGCACTACAGGAGTATGCAAACGATGTAGAATCCATTTCCTCTGAATCTGGCAATAAAATCGCCGTTTCTACTTATGGAGTTGATGTCATCCATCCGGATTTAACCAAGAAAATTGGCGCTACGTGGATCCTTGATGAGATTAAATCAACTGAGGAAGTATTTGTGTTTGGAGACAGCCACGGTGATATGGTCATGGCAGTGACGGCACGAGAACATGATTTAGAGAACATTACGTTTTACTGGGTTGGCGAGGGAGAAAAGCCAGAAGAAGACAATATTAAGACGATTTCAAGTAACAATGCCTATTCAGCAGGAACGAAAGAAATACTCGAAAAGCACATTGGATAATCCAATGTGCTTTTCTATTAAACTAATTCAACTGGACGATTTTGCTTAATTGATTCATAGCAAGCTTCGATCGCTTTTAAGTTATTTACTGTTGCTTCACCGGAATAAGAAGGAATCTCGTTATGCTCCACACAGTTTGCAAAGTGTTCCACCATAAGCGTATACTGTTCGCCATCAACGTTTTCTTCTCTCACTTCTCCTTCATTATTCTTCACTTGTACCACGCCTTTTGCTCCTGCTGCATCAGGACGATAGGCATATGGAACGTAAATGCTTCCTTTTGTACCAAGAATCTCATAAGAGTTACTCATCTGACGCTCGAAACTACAATCAAATGAAGCCGTAACGCCGTTTGCGAATGTAAAAATACCTGAAGCCGAAAGATCCACTCCCCCATTTTCCGGAATCGTAGCTTCAGCATAGACCTTTAACGGCTCATTGCCTAGGATAAAACGAGAAGAGTGAATACAGTAGCACCCCACATCCCAGATGCTTCCACCACCTAGTTCACTGCTCAGACGAATGTTATCAGGTCGATCCCCTAGATAAAAAGAAAAGTTTGCTCGCATATGTTTTACCTCACCAATTTCACCTGAAGCAATCACATCTCTTACAACGTCATGCTGAGGGTGAAATTGATACATAAAGGCTTCCATAAATACGACACCGTTTTCTTCACAAGCTTCCACCATCTCCATGGCGTCACGAGCTGTAATAGCGGCTGGTTTTTCACACAGAACGTGCTTTCCTTTCCTTGCAGCTGCGATCGTCCATTTTTTGTGAAGTGTATTTGGCAGCGGAATATAAACCGCTTCAATTGAATCGTCTTCCAACATCGCTTCATAGCTATCGTGATAATGTTGAATGCCCATTTCTTCTGCAAATTCTTTGGCTTTTCCACTTCCACTAGCGACGCTAACTACTTCAGCACCCTGTGCATTTTGAATAGCGGGGATCACAGCTTTTCTAGCAATATTCGCAGTTCCCATAATTCCAAATCTTAATCCCATTTCACGCACGTCCCTTCTATCTCATTCTTTATTCATTTACCACGTATTCTCTCATGCTTACATTTAATTCTACCCCCAACGGTTAAGGCCATAAACCGAAACATTAAGTAATCCCTTTAATCCCCCCTTTGATTATAAGGAAAACAAGAGCCGGCCTCAGATTTGAGGTCGGCTCTTTTCATCAATCAACAAATCTTCGAATCACTTCAATGAGTTCTGGACGAATATGTTTCTCCAAATCTTTAATTTGGGATTGATTGCGATATTTTTTTTCAATGATATCGCGCTGTTTACTATTTTCTAGCATCCAATGTAACCATTTCTGATCAGCTGTTTCGGTGAATGATTCATCATCTTCATACTTTCCATGCAAATCTTTTAACAGTTGCCCCATATTTTTTTCGGGGTGCTCGTTCCAATACGTTCTTAACGCATCGCAAAGAATTTCAATTTCTTTTTTTTCATGCATTTCACCACATCCTTATCTATAACCATTTTCTTTTATATGAACGAATGCTAGCTTGATATGTTAATCATTGGCTGAGTAATGCCATTTTTATTATCATAACACAAAACCACCTCTCGTTTTATGAGAAGTGGTTTTATGTCGTCTTATGTTATTCCGAAAGTTGATTGACCGTTTCTTCCACTGATTTACTAATAGCTGCCTCGCCACCCAGGAAGTAATATTCTCGGCTCATTGAGTTCTTTACATACTGCTCAGCTTCTCCAGAAAGTGCGCTTTGTTTCGTTAAAATAACAGGAGCACCCATAGCAGCTGCATAAGGAGACCCTGGGAGAGCATCTATAAATACATCTCCATTCCCAAAAAAGACACTTTTGTTTTCAAAATCAAAGGATTCAGCGATTTTCACACTTGTTTCATAACGATTACTTCCAGCTACGCGCTTTACTGTTGAAATGCCATCTAGAGTATTCTCGACCACACTAGATACTGCGTTTTCTCCTCCAATGATTGTAGCCGTAACTGGTTTTACGGTACTCATGTAAGTTGATGTTGCATCGCTTAATTTCTTACTGCTTGTTAACAAAATCGGAATTTCCTTGGATGCCGCGTATGGAGCGATTGAAAGTGCATCAGGTGAAGTATCGTCTCCAGTTGTCACAATGACCTGATTGCTATTTCCAACTTCTTTAGCAACTGCAATCGATGTTTCATAACGGTTATCGCCGCTTATCCTTTCAATATCAGAAATGTAACCTTTAGTAGAAAGTTGATCAACTACTTTCTCAGTAATTGCAGCTGGTCCACCAAGGATATAAATTTTCTTAGGCTGCAAACGATTCAATTCTTCTTCCACACTGGATGGAAGTTCATCACTTTTTGTTAGAAGTAATGGTGCATTGTACTTTTTAGCTAGAACGCTACCTGTCAGTGCATCGACAGAGAGGTCCCCTCTCCCGAGTACAACAACATCTGAAGATTCCTTCCATCCGTTTTGAGAGATGGCTACGCTTGTTTCATAGCGGTTGCTACCAGCAAGTCTTGTCATCACACTTGATTCAGTTGATTCTTTGACTAAATCAGTTCCTGGATAATAGAATGATAGAATTTGCTCAAAGTTGCGCCCCTCTTTAGACTGCTGATAAGCGCCATACTGGCTCATCCCAATTCCATGTCCAAAACCACTTCCAGAAACGACGAAGGAATCCTTCGTATCTTTAATCTCTTTTACATATGGACTTTTCATAATTGTCGTACCAATCATAAATCGAACATTGTAGGAAGTATCTTCAATTTTCATTGTATTTGTTTTGATTTGCCCATTTGAATCTTTCACAAAACCGTCTTTGTTTTTTAAAAAGTAGTCAAATTCGACAAGACCTTTTAATACTTGATCCGATTGAAATGGTGGTACAGTAAAATCAATTTTCTTAATTTGCGTGATTTTTATGTCATCCGTTGACTTAATTTTTCCTTTTGACACAAGCCATGATTTCATGTTTTTAATTTCTGTTACATTTGAACTCAATTCTGATACTTGAGACCACCATGCTTCAGGCTTCTTAAGGTCTAATTCCTCTAAATCAATTTGCTGTTTTCCAAGACTGTAATCCCAATAGTCGTAGCGTGTGATCATTCTCTCATCGTAAGGATCGACTTTTGTCTGCAAATATGGAATCCAGCTACTACCCCAAGAATTTGTATTTGACATCACCATTCCACCATTTGTGGAAGAATAGTAGGCACCTATGTACTTTCCATCATACATTAATGTTTTTCCTGCTGTTGCGTCAACGGCTTCATTCGTCGTTTTAAACCAGTCATATCCTTTGTACACTTGACTTGACTGGCTATCCGTTAAAGAATTTTTTCGAGGTAATGCAAAGGTTCTTGCGGCAATCGCCTGTGCTTTTAGAGCTTCCATGCCACCGTTTGTTCCCCAATAGGCCGGCATTTCACTAGGCACAACACCTTTTAAGTATTCTTCCATCGATAGCGTATTAACCGGTCGTATGTACTTCCCTTCAATTGTAAATTTCATTTCACCAAGATATTTCTTATCACCGATTGCAACAAAGCTATCCATTGCATTCGTGATTGTTGGTACCAGCGTCATCGAATTTCCAAAGTTCTTAAGCTTCGTGTTACCTCGATAAAGGACTACATCAGAAGACTCAGCTTTTACACTGTACTCCTCTACTTGAGAACTTTCAATTTTAATTTCACTACCTTTAATCTGATAACTTCCTATTACATTAAAATTTAAAGCCGTCGGATCTTTCACATAGTTTACTAGTTTAACGGTAACTGTTTCCCCCGCTGCCTGGACACCATGCATCGACAAAGAAAATGCTAAAATGCCAATCAAAAGTGACGTCAAAAGTTTCAAATCTTTTTCCCCCTAAGATTTTTTAAGAAAATATTAGTTCTATTCTCCCTTTTTAACACTTTAGCATAAATTTGACATTGTAATAGGCGGGAAATGACGAATCTTACAAAAATAACATAGAATACCTATAATCGGTGTCGAATCCATAGGATATTTTTACTATAAAAGCACTGCTCATCTATTCTTTCATTACAAAAAGCTTCCGCTATGCGGGAGCTTTTCGTAATCGACATATATACCACATTTTCATAAGAATGATACTATGTAGGCAACCTGTTAGATCAACAAATATGTCTGTTATGAGCGGGGTGCGATTTGGCAAAAAGGCTTGAACAAACTCGTCAGTCACAGCAAAGATACTAACAATAAGCAACACAAACAGCGTCCGAAGAAGAGAGTCGCTCGCTTTAACTAAATGAAACAAGAATATCGTTAAAAAGCTGTATACAAAAAAGTGACCAAGTTTTCGAATGACAAAATGAGCAAACCCACTTTCGCCATTGTTTAGTAAACTTACTGTTAAGGGACCATAATGAAGTTCCCTTGATTGGACAATTCGCGCGATTCCTTTAACAATAATCGGAGCAGGTTCTTGACCAAATAGCGTAAGCGATGCCATACATGAAAGAACAAATCCGACAGCAAGCCAGCATTGGATGCTGACCATTACGATTGTACGAGAAACATGCAAAAAGGTTCGCCTCCTATTCAAGCACATTACAGTGTCGCCTGAATTGAAGTCGCTTATACAGTTGATTCGGCCATCTTCTTTAACTCGCTAGCTCTCTTTTCTAGTAGATTTTTCATATATTTCTTAAGAAAGAATACGTTGGCCAGATTGCCGAGAATTCCATAGGGCGCTTTATAGGCGAATTGATCGATCATTAACGTTACACCACCTAGATCTTCAAACCGATGGGTATGAACGAACGATTTAAATGCGCCTTTTGTCATTTCATCTATAAACCAATCAGGTTCGCTCATCCCTGTAATTTTAGCTGTTAAACGTTGCTTGATTCCAAAATGAGTAGCCTCCCACGTGACTGTATCTCCTTCTTTCATCAATCCGTTTGTCACTCCATCAATCGCTTTTTCATTTGTTTGTTCCGTGCTTTTCATATGCGCATCTACATTTCTTGCGTAATCAAAACACGTTTGAATTGGGGCATCAATGAGCGTTTCCAAATAGATTACAGGCATGGCTAGCGCCTCCCTCCAACTTAAAACCTAAATCAATACCAATAAATTGAAATAAAGTAGGTCTTACCGATTATTTCTTAAAAATCGACAAATTATCCTAAAATCTTTTCAACCTTAAACCGATATTAGATAAAACGGTGCAGCGTCTTCATCTTAACAGTAATAAAAAAATGATCATAGGGGCGAAGTATTTATCAAAAAAAGCGCAAGGAAAAGATGCTTTTCCTTGCCATTCCTTTGTGATCAATTTTACTAGACATTGGCATTGCTCTTCTAACGAATCAAGGATGATAAAATTATCTTTCCTTTTTTCGCGATCGTTTGGCAGCTTCCGGGTTGGGGATACTCTCTTTAGGAGTTTGATTATTTGTTAACGCAGCATTAGATTGTGCTTTGCGCTTGTTCATTTAAGATCAGCCTCCTTTCTATCTTTATTCTTATCCATCAAATTTTTTTCATGCGTGAGCCTGTGTCCAAATAGCGAAACAAACGAAAAAATTTTCGTAACCTACCAATCAGCATGCACATGACTTAAAGGAGGTGACATTGGGAAACCTCGTTTACAAACTTTTAATAAATCAAAGCATATTATCTGCATTTTCCCAATATACACGTAAAAGAGAATAGGTTATACTTAGAATTGAAGTCATTTTTCGACAATTTTTACTTTTTCATGACACCGCTTAACTATTATGATTTATAAATGCTTCAAATCGTACGAGAATGGCAAAATTACTGAAAAGTGATGACGCAAAGCTATAGGGACTTCACGGACTGTTAATCCGACAGTCAGCCAGCTGCCGAATACGGCCTCCAGTGCGATTGTAGCAAGAACCAGGGGGAGAATTATTTATGAAAGAATCGTGGCTAACACCTGAAGAAATTCAATATCGTAGACAGCGTAAAGAGAAAATGATTTATCTTCTTTTACCCGTCTCTGCTATCCTCATTGGAGCGGCTATTGCTTTTCTAACGCAAATGACTTACTAAACCCGAAAGAAGAGAACAATGTTTCTCTTCTTTTTTTAATAGCTATGTTAACTAAAGTTGAGTAAAACTTTTTTTGTTCTGCTCTAAATAAAAAAAGATAACCTTGAACAGGCTATCTACTACGTATGTTTCTTGTTTGTGACTGATTTATGTAGTCTTCTTAGTCCTTTTAACGCAAGACGTATGGTTAAATAAATGAGGAATAAAACAATAAATCCCTGTAATCCAACAACAGCATCCGCAAATTCCATGTTTCCTCTGCCAGTGATTTTCTGCTGAATTTCAATTGCAAACACAACCACAAGCAGTACAGTCATTGTGTAGATGAACGAAATCGCTGTAATGCTCCATTTTGAGAGTAATCGAAATAAATATTGAACAATTACAAACCCGCCCATTCCCATTAAGCCGATTACCCAGAAATGAAGTTCCTTATCTGTCACCGTAAACCCTAGCCCGTCCATCACTGTAATTAATATATCATGTAACTCATTGACAATAGCGACAATAATCTTGATGAAATCTCCCATACCATACAATCCTTTTCGAGCAACTTCATTCTAGTCAATTATAGAACCAGCGATAGTCTTATTTTTAAACCACGTATCGATTCACCAAAGGCGCTTATGATTTATTTTTCACTACTTGTGCGCTATAGAGATAGTCTTCGTTATTCACAGGAATTTTTGTAAGGTCTTTTCCGCAATAGGGACAAATCCACTCTCCTTGATAATTACTGCTATATGAAGACTTTAGGCATTTGTCACACGTCTTTTCTACCATCTTCTCACTCCATTCAATCGCATTTTCAACAATGCAAGTCGTACCTTTTTAAGTATACCAACAAACATATTTTACCAAAGTGAATGGTTTTTTCAAGTATTAATATTCTGAAATCGAGATATTTTTTTACAAAAAAAATACGATAAGCAGCGGATGCTGTTTTATCGCATTAATTTACTGAAACAGATACACTGCGTCGATTGACTGTTGGCCGACCAATAGAAAAGTAATGAATAGGATACTTCTCGACCACATTCAACGGATAACAATTTCTCCCATCGATAATGATTGGAGACGCCATCCACTTAATATAATGACTCAAATCGAGTGTCTTAATTTCTTTCCACTCTGTGAGTATTAATGCCACCTCTGCTCCCGTTAAGGCATTTATTAGCGATTCTTCATAGCAGATCCCTTGTGGTAAATGCTGTTTTGCATTTTGAATGGCAATAGGGTCATAAGCCACAATATTGGCACCTTGTTCCTTTAAAGCATGCGCGATTGGAATAGAAGCAGCTTCCCTCATGTCGTCAGTGTTAGGTTTGAACGCGAGACCTAGAAGCGCTACTCTTTTCCCTTGAAGATCTCCCACTGCTTCACGCGTTTTTTCAATAAGTTTCGTTTGCTGAGAATGATTCACTTCGATGACGGATTGAAGCAATTTAAAGTCATGTTGATTGTTCCCAGCCAATTGCACAAGTGCATTCGTATCCTTTGGAAAACAAGAACCACCGTAACCAATTCCTGCTTTAAGAAAGTGCTCACCAATTCTCCGATCTTTCCCCATACCAAGTGCAACATCATCTACATTCGCCCCTACCTTTTCACAAATGGCAGAGATTTCATTAATAAAGCTGATCTTTGTAGCAAGAAACGCATTCGAAGCATATTTAATCATTTCAGCACTATTGAGGTCTGTATGATAAATCGGAATATTGAACGGCTGATTCACTCGCTCTAGCACTGCAGCCGCTTCTTGATTCTCTGCTCCAATCACAATACGGTCTCCATGAAACGTATCGTAAACAGCTGATCCCTCTCGAAGAAATTCTGGATTTGATACAATGTCGATTTTGATCTTGTTCATGGACTTCTCTTCAATCAAAGCTTTAATTCGGATATTCGTTCCAACGGGGACTGTACTCTTTGTGACAACAATGCATCCTTTTTGGAGGGACGTTCCAATCGTCCTGGCAGCCTGGTCAATGTATTGTAGATCTGCTGTTCCATCAGGCAGTTGTGGTGTGCCAACAGCCAAATAGATGACGTCTACTCCCTCAAACGCTTTTTGATGAGAAGTAGTGAAATCAAGACGACCATAATGCAAATTCCTTTTCATCATCACTTCCAGATCCGGCTCATAAATTGGCGAATAGCCTTTCGTCATCATCGCTACTTTCTCATGGTCTACATCAATGCACGTGACACGATGTCCAATTTCAGCAAGACTGACACCTGTGACTAAACCAACATAGCCAGCACCAATTACAGCGATTTTCATCACAAATCTCCCTTTCAATATGAATTCCTTTTTATTATAAGTGCGCCTGAATCATTTCAGGCATCATTCACGTGATCAATACAAAAAGTTAACATTTCTTCACGAAACTACTCCCTATTATGCATGATTTCCGATATGATAGGGACTAAACTGCTTAAGAAAGAACGTGGAAAATGTATGAAATTTATAACGAAGCGAAAATGGACTTTTCTTGCTTTAACGATGATGAGCATCCTATTTATATCCTCTCATACCCCTTATCAAAAACAGGATATGAAACCATTTTTCAAAGGAATGATCTCAATTGAAGAGGGAGATTTGCCTCCGATTACCTTTACTTATGACGGTGTACTTGTCACACCGTCAGCGCCTTACCAGTACGTTGAATTTTTTCTGAGAAAAGGGGCGCATGTGGCCTCATTCGCCGTGCTTGCTTTTTTATGTATTAAGGCAGTTAAAGAATTCAAGCGATCGAATGCCATCTTCTTAGGATCAATCATTGCGTTTCTTTATGCCTTATTTGATGAATTTCATCAAAGCCGAGTTGAAGGTAGAACTGGTCATTTAATTGATGTTTTCGTGCCTGACACATTAGGAATTGTTCTCACTTTAATTCTTTTTTCGATTTTCTCCAGAACAGCAAACGCGAAAGAGCCCCGCCGATGAACGGCAGGGCTCTTTGAATATCGCAAGCTAAATATCCTGTCTCATTTCAGATGACTGAGACTTATCGTTTACTTTCTCTTCGTTCTCTGTATCTTTGCCCATTCCTTTTAAAAAGGTAATGAGAATCGTAAGGGATCGATTAATTTCTGGATCTTTTAAGGCACGAAGCAAATCAAGGTACCCTGTCTTTTCGTTTTTCTCAGAATTCTCCGCTACATTTTCAATTCCCGAATTCACTTTTAATAACAAGGGTTCAAGATCCTGCACATTAATTTTACCGGCTGCCCCAAAGAGAAGCATCAGGTTTTTTAATGCCGTTGTATTCTCAGGAACATTTAATAAATCTACAATCACTTTTAAAACCCGATCTCCTTCCCCAAAAAGACCATTTAAAAGAGTGAGAATACCACGTTCCTTCATTCCCCCAACCACACTTAATGTTTCAAGAAGGGCATCTTTATTATCAAGCAACGCATCTTCAATTTCCTTTAGATCATTCGCTCGTTTCTCTTCTTCAGAAACTTCGATACGCTTGATTTGCTTAATGGCTTTTGCCATAGTTAATGCCCTCCTTTTTCACCATTTCTCCAGGGAATAAGTAATCTTTTCTTGCCCATTTCCTCTCAACCATGACACCTTTTTGTGGCTGTGGATTTCCATAGCGATGATTAATCTTAGGAAGTGGCGAAGTGCCTTTATCTTTCAAGATCTCCATCTTCGCTTTTACTTCTTTGTAAACAGGCGTATCCGTATCTTTATCCGCATAACTACTTGTTAACAAATTAATCGCAGCATCATCCTGGTCATTCAGTGGAATATAAATTTCTTTCCCCTGAACGCGATCGGTAACGAGACACTTAATTTTCACAGCGCCATATGGTGAGGACAGTCTGACAAGCGTTCCATCCGTAAGTCCTCGTTCTTTTGCTAATTCAGGAGAAACTTCAACGAATGTACTTGGTGTTTTTGATTTAATGCCTTCATTTTGATATGTCATATTTCCTTCATGGAAATGTTCAAGTAGACGTCCATTATTGACATGAAGGTCATACTGGTCATCATACTCAAGTGGTTTCGTCCATTCAACTGGGAATAATCTGGCTTTTCCATCTGGAAACGGGAAATCTTCTGTAAAGAGAAGAGGTGAATCCGTTCCATCTGCCGCAACAGGCCACTGCTGACTCTTATATCCCTCAAGGCGTTCGTAGGAAACGCCAGCAAACATATCTGCAAGTTGAACGGCTTCAGCCATAATGTCACTCGGACTGTCATAATCCCAGTCTGCACCCATTTCATTGGCGATTTCCATAATGATTTGCCAATCTGGCTTCGATTCTCCAAGTGGCTCTAGCGCCTGATAAAGACGTTGGAAGCGACGCTCAGTATTTGTGAAGGTTCCTTCTTTCTCAAGACTTGGACTTGCTGGTAACACAACATCAGCGAATTGAGCCGTTTTTGTAAGAAATAGATCTTGGACCACGAAGAAGTCAAGCTTCTCAAAAGCAGCATGAACATGATTGATGTTTGAATCAACGATTCCCATGTCTTCTCCTTTTAAGTACATCGCTTTAAGTTTACCTTCATGGATATGCTCAACCATTTCATGATTGTTCAAGCCGATTTCTTCAGGGAGTGGCGTTCCCCAGGCTTTTTCATATTTAGCGCGCACCTTTTCATCAGTCACATTTTCATAACCTGGCATTTTATCAGGCATGCTTCCAAAGTCACTTGCACCCTGCACATTATTATGACCGCGAAGTGGATAAGCTCCTGTACCCGGCTTTCCATAGTTACCGGTAACAAGAAGAAGGTTAGAGATCGCTGTACTCGTATCTGATCCGCCTCCGTGTTGCGTGACACCCATAGCCCATAGCGCAACAGTTGTTTTTGCTTCATGAATCATTTCAGCGATTTGAATTAATTCCGCCTCAGCGATCCCGGTTACTTCAGATGCGTAGCTCATTGTGTATTTTTCGAGACTAGCAATATAATCATCAAGACCGTTAACGCGATCTTTTAAGAAGGCTTCATCCGCCCACCCTTGATCAATAATGTACTTTGTTACAGCAGAGAGCCAGACGAGATCAGAGCCAGAAGATGGACGAATGAATAAATCAGATCGCTCGGCCATTTCATGTTTTCGAAGATCGGAAACAATTAGTTTTTGACCATGCAGCTTATTCGCCCGCTTCACTCTCGTCGATAGGACAGGATGAGATTCTGACGTATTCGATCCGATGACAATCACAAGCTCAGACATTTCAATATCTTTAATAGATCCTGCGTCACCCCCGTGTCCAACTGTACGGAATAACCCGACAGTGGCTGGCGTTTGACAATAGCGTGAGCAGTTATCAATATTGTTCGTTCCGATTACGCTTCTCCCAAGCTTTTGCATCAAATACGATTCTTCATTCGTACATTTGGAAGAACTAATAAACGAAAGGGCGTTCGCTCCGTGGTTTTCCTTTACTTCTGAAAATTTTCGGCTAATTAGCTTCAATGCCTCTTCCCATTCCGCTTCTCTAAACGAGTCGCCTTCACGAATAAGCGGCTTTGTGAGACGTTCTTCACTGTTTACGTAATCCCAACCAAATTTCCCTTTGATACAAGTGGAAATCCCGTTTGCAGGCGCCTCCACCTGTGGCTCAACTTTTAAAATATCTCTGCCTTTCGTCCAAACATCAAAGCTACAGCCCACTCCGCAGTAGGTACAAACCGTTTTTGTTTTCTTGATCTCATTTTCGCGCATGGCGGATTCCATATCAGAGATGGCGAGAATCGAATTATAACCAGTTTCAACATTTTTCGTTAGCTCAA
Organism: Guptibacillus hwajinpoensis; assembly: GCF_020524165.1. Lineage (GTDB taxonomy): Bacteria > Bacillota > Bacilli > Bacillales > Guptibacillaceae > Guptibacillus > Guptibacillus hwajinpoensis_D. Next base: position 13,393 of record NZ_JAIVKU010000003.1, on the reverse strand, counting down.
TCATCGGACGAAGCGTATCCTGTTGAATGCTAGTTAATAATCCCGCTTCTCCTTCCATCCCTTTTTCCATCATGGCATTACACGGACATACCGTAGAGCAATGGCCACAAGATACACATGAAGATTCATTAATGGCAACATCATTGTCCCAAATCACGCGTGGACGTTCTCTTTCCCAGTCAATCGTTAACGTTTCAGTTACCTGAACATCCTGACACGCTTCCACACAGCGCCCACAAAGAATACACTGATCTGGATCGTATCGATAGAAAGGATTTGAGTTATCCACTGGATCTGGTTTCTGTTCGAATGGAATCGCCTGGTGATTCATCTTCATTTGTTTCACCGTATTATGTACTTCACACGTGCCGTTATTGTAATCACAAACGGTACAATAAAGCTCGTGATTGTGAAGGATACGATCCATCGCGATCGTTTGTGCTTCTTTTACGTGTGTAGCCGTTGTATTAATGCTATCTCCGTTTGAGATCGCGGTCGAACACCCTCTAACAATTTCACCGTTCACTTCTACCATACAAGTATCACATGTTTCAATCGCGCCAAGACTTGGATGGTAGCATACGCTAGGCAAATCCAGGCTATTTTCATTAAGTGCTTCAAGCACGCTCTTTTCACTCGATACGGCTACACTTTTGCCGTTAATCGTTACGTGGATGGAATCCGACAAATGACATCACCCTTTTTTATTGTTTTTCAAATGATCTACTATTTTCAATACCCTAATTCAGATTAGCTTAGACACGATTCTAAAAATAATTCAAACTTCATCAAAAGATTTTTTTGCATATTTTGTCCATTTCCATAAAAAAACGGGCAGCTCCTTACCCGCTGACCCGTTCTTCTAAATTTTTCACTCCTACGCTTACGTTTAGCGTTTGAGCTCCGCCAATATACACCCCTTTTAGCGGGGAAATATCACGATAGTCTCGTCCTACTGCGATGCGAATATGTTGCTCGGCCGCAATGGCATTGTTCGTTGGATCGAGCCCGATCCAGGCTAAACCTGGTACTTTCACCTCAAGCCAGGCATGCGTTGCTGCATCGCCGCGATAAGCTGAGTTTTCTCCAATGTAAATATACCCGCTAACATAGCGTGCCGGAATACCGCGGTGCCGGCATAAGGCCAACATTAAGTGAGTGTAGTCCTGACAAACGCCAGTACGATGAGAAAGCACTTTTTCAGCTGTTGTTTCCACGTTTGTTGCTCCCGATACATATTCCATCGTGTTATAAATATGCTCATTTAACTTCACAGCAAATTCAAGCTCATCTCTCGCATTTGCCCAGAGTTCTTTCGTTTCTTTCTCCATCACCTGTCTGGATATTGTTGTATATCCGGTTTCAATTAAATACTCCGTATACGCTTGTTTAAACGGTTCTGAATGAAGTTCTGTCCGCTGCTTGTCCGTTAGCGGTAACGTCACATCCAGCGCGAGTGGATGCACTTCAACCGTTGAAACGGTTTCAATTTCAAGGCCTTGATGCTCGCCCCAAAGGTAAAACGTCTCGACATAGTTGCCCCAATAATCCGTGTGCCCGTAAGTCTTGCTTTTAGGTTGAATCCGAACACTATAATCATAAAGCGATTGTTGCACATCATGAAGTGGCCGTAACCTGAACTGATTAATGCTCTGTCTTACTGGCAACTCATATTCATAAGTGTTCGTTTGGGTAACTTCGTATTTCATGGTATCACAACTTCCCCCAAGTAATAGGTTTTTGTAATGTGCATGCCGATCGTCATACAGCGATGTTGAAAGCTTTGAAGGAACGCATGAGCACCTTGATTTAAGATTTCTTCAATCGAAAAATCATAAAGATCATTGGCAAGGTGCTCAAGTTCCTGAGCAAGTGACTCTGAATAATGTTCAACGTGACCATCTTCGAGCGCAACAAAAGCATTTCGTACTTTTTGAATACAGTACATCATCGACCTTGGAAACTCAGCATTTAAAATGAAAAATTCAGCGACATTGCGACTTTTAATCAGCGGTCGATATGTTTTAATATATGCTTCGTGCCCACTAACCGACTGAAGAACAGACCACCAGTGATGATACTCAACAATTTCTTTGTTCTGGTAACAATCTAAATTTTTATGATAATACACGTCTAGGATGCGGGCAGCTTTTTCAGCCCTTTCCAGGTGTTTACCCATTTCCATGAAAAGGTAAGCATCTCCTCGTGGCATTGTTGCTTCAACGATCCCTTGGAATAGAAGAGAATCCTTTTTTACGAATTCACAAATATCACTCACTTCTTCCATTGTCCACTGTGCATGACTCTGTTTTTTTAAGCTTAAATAAAACGAATTAATGCTTTCCCAAAGTTCATTTGGAATAATTTCACGAACAGCTCGAGCATTCTCTCTTGCGATTGTAATGGTATTTAATACAGAATTAGGATTTTTCATCGAAAACAATAAAAATTCCATCACATTTCGATCGATTGGACGATCATATTCGTCATCAAAAACCTCTTTAAATCCGCTGATCTCAATGAGCTCATACCAATTTTGATTCATTTCTTCAGTAGGATTGGCATTTTCAAGACGGCTTGTTAATTTAACCGCGATCAAGCGTGCATTATTCTCCGCTCGCTCCACATTTCGGGTTAACCAATACAGTGAATCAGCTACTCTGCTTAGCATCGACAATACTCCCTCCCCTTTTAAATATGAACTGGATTTTCTTCAAGCACCCATGTATCTTTCGCTCCGCCACCTTGTGATGAATTGACGACTAGCGAACCTTCTTTTAGCGCGACACGGGTTAAGCCTCCAGGGAAAACATGCGTCTTTTCTCCTCCAAAAATAAAAACGCGAAGATCAACGTGACATGCGGCAAAGCGGTCTTCTTTAAAAGCGGGTAAGCGAGATAGCTTAATTGTTGGTTGAGCGATAAATTCAGACGGATTGTTAAGAATCTGTTCCCGATACGCTTCTATTTCCTCCTTAGAAGCATGAGGTCCGATTAGCATATTGTAGCCACCTGAAGCGTTCGTGTGCTTTACGACTAGCTCTGACAGATGATCGAGGACATATTCTAGCTGATCGTCATATCGTAAAAGATATGTATCAACGTTTTTGACTAGCGGCTCTTCCTTTAAATAATAGCGAATCATGTCAGGAACAAAATGATAGATTGCTTTATCATCAGCCACCCCATTACCAATTCCGTTTAAAATCGATACATTTCCTGCACGGTAAACGTCGGTCAAGCCGGGCACGCCAAGTAAGGAATCATCACGAAATTCAAGCGGATCTAGAAACTCATCATCAATGCGACGATAAATAACATCAACCTGCTTTAACCCACGAGCTGTTTTCATATAGACTTGTCGTTCTCTTACAACAAGATCTCTTCCTTCAACAAGCTCAATGCCTGTTCGTTGCGCAATGAAAGAATGATCGTAATAGGCGGAATTATGAACGCCCGGTGTTAAGAGGACAATGGTTGGCGATGTGCGACCTTCTGGAGCAAGCGAAGCCATCGCGGAATGAAGATAAGAAAACTGCTGTTCAAGCGATTGAACGGAATATTGATTAAAAAATTCGGGATACACTTTGCGCATCACATACCGATTTTGAAAAACATAGGAGAGGCCTGAGGGGTTACGTAGATTATCTTCTAAAACACGGTACTCGCCGTTATCGTCGCGAATTAGATCGATTCCAGCCATAAAAATGTGTTGCCTTCTTGGAAGATCAATTCCTGCTACTTGCTGGAAAAAATGCTGACAATTTACGACAAGGTCACGTGGAATAATGCCATCTTTTAGGATGTTTTGTTCATGATACACATCATCTAGAAATGCATTTAAGGCATCGAAACGCTGCATGAGTCCACGTTCTAGCTCCTGCCATTCATCTGGAGGAATAATTTTTGGAACAAAATCAAACGGCATCGTTCGTTCCGTTCCTTCGTTATCACTATAAACCGTAAATGTTATGCCCTGTCTGAGAAAATCACTCTGGGCCAGTTCATACCGCGATTGCAATTCTTCTGGCGCCACGTCGGTTAATTTCTCATGGAACGGTTTACAATGTCCTCTTGGGTTTTTGCCTTCCTTAAGCATCTCATCAAAGTAACCATCTACATTATAAGCATGAAACATCGGCACTCCCCCTCCATTTAAGTAAGATCACTTAATAATTTTAACATTTTTCTCACTATTCTAACAAATTTCAAGATAAGAAGGCGAAATCCCTCTATTTTGGGAAGAACCTCTAGTAGAAAAAACAAAAAAAGAACAGCATAAGCTGCTCTTTCACCGCTAACCTTTTACTGACCCCGCAAGTAATCCTTTCACAAAAAACTTTCCGAGAAAAATATACACGAGAAGGGTTGGTAATGCAGCTAGTAAGGCTCCAGCCATTTGAACGTTCCATTGGACAATCTGACTTCCAGATAAATTTTGTAACGCTACCATAACCGGCTGCTGATCCGATGTCGTAATCGTTACAGCAAATAAAAACTCATTCCAAATGTTTGTAAACTGCCAGATTGCGACAACAACAAAGCCTGTAATCGATAGCGGCACCATAATGAAACGGTACACCCCTAGAAATCCAGCACCATCGATTTTTGCCGATTCAATCATAGAATCAGGAATGCTCGCATAAAAGTTTCGGAACATTAGCGTCGTAATTGGAATACCGTACACCACGTGAACAAATACAAGTCCAGCAATTGAATTGTATAGACCGATTTCCCTTAGAAACTGAATCAGTGGAATAAGAATACTTTGATACGGGATAAACATCCCAAATAAAATGACAGTAAACAGCGTATTTGCGCCTTTGAATTTCCATTTGGAAAGGACGTATCCGTTTAATGATCCTAAGAGCGCCGATAACAACGTTGCTGGTATCACAAGATAGAAACTATTTAATAGATTCGGCGCAAGTTTCGTAAAAGCCTCAGAATAGCTACTAAAGTCCAGAGATGTCGGAAACTGCCACATTTGACTTAACGTGACTTCTTCAAGTGGTTTGAGACTCGTAATAATCATCACGTAAACGGGCATCAGATAGAAACAAGAAAGCGCAATAAGTAAAGCATAGAGAATAGGACGTGTGAACGATCGTATAGCCACTAGGCTTCCCCCTTCCGACTTGACCAGAGATAAGGAACAATAAAGATCGCAACAGCTAAAAGCATGACGACCGCAATTGCTGCACCGTTTGCATAATAATTTCCTCTGAACGTTGTTTCATACATATACACACCAGGCACGTCGGTGACAAAGTTTGCGCCTGGTCCCGTCATTGCATAGATTAAATCGAAAATTTTAAGTGAAATATGAGCCATAATGATAATCACACTGACCGTAATTGGACGGAGGATCGGCATAATGATTTTCCAATATACTTGGAATTCATTGGCTCCGTCCATTCGAGCCGCTTCCCTTACTTCTTCAGGAACGCCTCGTAACCCGGCAAGATACATGGCTACTGAAAAACCAGTCATTTGCCAGACGGCTGCAATGACAACAGCGATCATGGCGATTGGGATCCCGAATTCGATTTTCCCCCAGCCAATCGCAGGAAAAATCGTAGTATCGGTGTACCATTTTGAATCCAGACCGAGCTTCGCAAGAAATAAATTAACCCCTGTGGAAGGATTCAAAAGCCACTGCCATACAACCCCTGTAACGACAAATGAAAGCGCCATTGGAAAGAAAAAGATGTTTCGGAACAGCGACTCCTGCTGAATCTTCTGGTCTAAAAGGATCGCCAGAATTTGCCCAACGACAATCACGGCTAAAATAAACATAATTGTAAAAAAGAGCGTATTTCGTAGGTCTGCTTGAAAACGGAAATCACCAAAAAGATAGAGATAATTTTTCAATCCAACAAATGAAAAGTCTGGGACAAGTGAGTTCCAATTACTTAGCGAAACGTAACCCGTCCAGCCAATAAATCCATAAACAAATACACCAACTAAAAGAATCGATGGAATAAGAAAGCCGATCGCAAGCATGTGATCCTTCGTAAGTGAACGTTTTTTTCGCGTCGTTACTGTGACCGATCGCATCGTTGTTTCAGTCTTCATCATCATCCCCCTTACCATTCAAAAAGGGAGAAGAACCAATCTTCTCCCAGCAACATTTTTACTTCAGGTCACCAGAAGCATCTTCGAGTGAACTGATCAATTGATCAACATCCTGCTGCGTCACAAAAATATTAATCGCTTGGTTCACTTTTGTGACAAAACCTTCAGGTGCAGCCGATCCATGAGCAAGACTCGGTGCAAGGCTTGCACTCTTGAAGTCTTCAATCGTTTCTTTTCCATATTCATCGTAGTTTGATAGGTCCGCATCAACGCGAGCTGGGATTGAACCTTTTAAAGGATTAAATGCATCCTGTCCTTCAACAGACCCAAGAACAGATAAGAATTTCTTAACGTCTTCAGGGTTAGAAACTCCTTTTGGTAAACCAAACGTATCCGTAATCACCATAAACATTTCTTCCGTACCCGGTGTTGCGACCCAACCAAAATCATCTTTTACTTTCAGATTAAGATCATTCACAAAGTAACCTTTCGCCCAATCTCCCATGACGTTCATCGCTGCTTCTCCATCTGCGACGAGCTGAGAAGCATCTTGCCAGTTACGAGAGCTATGATCTTCGTTTACGTAGCTCAGCATTTTTTTGAAATTCTCAGCCGCTTCTTTTACTTTTGGATCACTAAATGATAGTTCACCAGTAAAAAGCTTTTTGTAATCATCTGCACCAAGCGTTCCAAGGAGCGCTGTTTCAAATAGATGTGTCGCTGTCCAAGGCTCTTTATCACCGAGGGCAAGCGGTGTTACGCCTGCTTCCTGAAGTTTATCGGCTGCTGCGAAGAATTCATCGAACGTCTTAGGTGGCTCGACGCCACTTTCTTCAAAAACGCTCGTGTTGTACCAAAGCACGTTACCACGATGAATGTTTACCGGGACTGAATAAATATCGCCGTCTTTACTAACAAGATCAATCAAATCCTCTGGAAACTTATCTTCCCATCCTTCAGATTCATATAGGTCGTTAAGCGTTTCCATCTTTCCAGCTGCGACCCACCCATCATTTAGTTCGGAACCGCCATGCACCTGGAACGTTGCAGGAGGATCATCACCTTGCATGCGACTGGCAAGTACGGCCTTCGCATTCGTTCCTGCACCGCCAGCAACGGCTGCATTTTCCACTTCAATATCAGGGTACTCTTCTTTAAATAAGTCAATAAGCGCATTTAATCCGTCTTCTTCACCTGCACCTGTCCACCAGCTAAAAATATCAAGCGTTTCATCAGAACTCGAGCCGCCGCTACTGTTCGTTTCATCAGAACTCGAACAAGCAGAAAGTGGTCCAAGAGCTAACACAAGAATTAAAAACCAACCGGTAAATGATTTAAGCCTTCCCTTCATACGATCGATCCCCCCATTTCTTTTGTTACTCACACTTTATCAAAACTCATGGCTTCTAAGTTATGTAAGCGCCTTCATATTTTTGTGGTTATCTTCACTTTTTTGTGGTCGGTTTCATAAGCTAGTACAAAACAAATAAAAGAAGGTTCTTCACATACAAAGATAGAATGAGAAGAGAAGTAGATCTATCCGTCTGATCGAGGTGAAAATAAAATGAAGTTATCCGAATTAAATCCGGACACTCTCTCAAGAGAAGAAATGACAACGTTTATGTTTCAAGACACCATAGATGATCATCAAAGCGGTGACTGTATTCTTGTTTTTGGTTCAAAAACAATTCACCGCGTCCTTAAAGCAGCAGCTCTTTACCATGATAAGCGTGCTCCTAAAATTCTTGTTTCTGGTTCCGCTGCACGATGGGGAGAAGATGAAGAACCTGAAGCCATTTGGATGAGAGATCGCTTACTCGAGCTCGGTGTTCCATCTAAGGATATCCTCTTAGAGCTTGAAGCCGCGAATACAACAGAGAATGTACTCGCCTCACTAATGGTGTTACAACGATCCATCGGCCTTAATCATATTCAGAGACTCCTGATCGTCAGCTCCCCCTATCATATGAAAAGGTGTTATCTTACACTAACAACATATATGCCGGACTGGATCTCCTATAGTTTTTGTAGTGATGATCGAGAATTTGGACAGCGAAACAATTGGTGGAAAGATGAAACAGAGAAAACGCGAATAGTGAAGGAGCTACATTCGATTCAGCGTTACGTAAAGGAAGGTATTCTGAAAGATGGAGATGTACGCGTTACTTAATTATGGATAGCATTTTTATCGATTAGAGAAACGCTAAACGCCCAGCCATACATTGGCTGGGCGTTTAGTCGTGAAGAATCCTCTTTGCAGTAAAGTGATTGAATAACGTTTATAATGCAGGGGAAATGCGTGTTTCAACATCGCTGAAAAACGCCATGGAAGCAACATTAAATTCTCCAGGTTTTTCAACATTACAAACGTGACCACACTGCTCTAGAATTAAATGGGTTGCCTGTTCATCACTTTTAGTATCTTCAAGCAAGGGCTTCACAAAAAGATGATCCTGCTCACCTGAAATGTATAGTTTCGGGATATTTCTACTATTTTCTTGGACGTCCGCATAGGTTTCTTTTACGTGAGGAGCCAGCTTGTACCATGCGAGAAAATCGCTTCGATTCATTTTCAGCGCTTCTCTAATAAAGAGTTTACGAGAAAGTGCGTGGTTCGATTTTGGCATCATCACATAAGCAAACAATTTGTACAACCACATATACGGAATAAATGCTTTTACTGCATTTCCAGCCAAAAGTAGGAAAGAAGCTAAAGGGTTGAATCGTGTAATCGCTCCCCCAAGGACGGCACTTTGAATGCGTTCTGGTGCTTGTTGTAGCAAGTGATGCACGGCAACAGAGCCTAGTGAAATGCCTACTAAATGAACTTTCGTAATCTTCAATTTATCAAGAAGAGCAAGGATTTCATTGGCAATTAATTCACTAGTAAAAGGTTTTCCATAGCTAGACGTACTTGGTGATTGACCATGACCCGGTAAGTTAATCGCTAAAACATGATACTTCTTTTTGTATGTTCCAATTTGATTACAGAATATACCATAGTTTCCTCCAAGACCATGTAGCAAGACGATCGTTTCGCTGCCACTCGACTTGTTTTTATAAAGCTTATAATCAAGCATGATGATAAATCCTCTCTGTTTTAAGGGATGTTGCGTCCCATCGTTAAATCTTTTGACTACTGCATAAGTATAACTTTAGATTGGTGAAGAAAGAAATAGAGAAATGATCCAAATTTGTTATAACCAAACCGCCCAATCCACGAGAAGGTGCTTTTCAGCTATTTTTATTTCGAAAAAATTTCATACTAACAGCTTCTCTCGATATTGAGACGGCGATAAGCCGACTTTTCGTTTAAATACTCGACTAAAGTAATTCGGATCTTTATAACCAACGTTAAAACAAATTTCTTTCAAACTTTTAGAGGCATCTAGCATTTCTCGTTTTGCTTCTCCAATTCTAACTTCTGTCACGTAATCAATGAATGTCATGCCACTTCGATCTTTAAATAATTTACTAACATAATAGGGACTAAGCTCTACGTGTTCAGCTGCTTCTTCAAGGGTGAGCGGCTTATGAAAATGAGCTCGAATGTATTGTTTTACCTGTTCAAGTCGATCTCCCCCATGAAGCGTACGCCATTCTTGGACATGCTCACTTAACTTACGCAACTTTTCTCGTGCTAGATTGGTCGCGTCATCCTCATTTTCCGCCTGAATGTATTGATAAGAGGATAAGACGATTCCATTGTTTTGAAGGATACGCTCCGCGACAAGAAAAAGTTCATTTAGTTTTTGAACATAAGTGGATGTTGGTTCAATTGAAATCATTTCTAAATACACATCAAGTTCTTTCATCGCTCTTGTGAAGTCACCATTGTTGATCGCATTAATCACAACCGACTCCTGCTCCTGTGTGTGATCCTGCTGAGGTACGTTAGCACTTTTCCCTTCATGATAAAAGGCATAAGTGACATCTTGTTCAAAATCCAAGTCACGAACAGTATGAAGAGCTTCCCGATAAGATGCGACAAATTGCTCGGCTTCCTTATATGGTCTCCCTACCCCAATACAAACCGCGACGCCAAAATGCTGATTGAATTCATGTAGAAGGTTTCGTAACATAGGCTGTAATTTCGCCTTTAGCTTCTTGTCTTTCTCCTGAAGGCTGTCACTAAAAAGAAAGCAGGGTAAATAGTATTCATCTCTTACTCCAATTAAAGCTTCCCCAGGGAAGGTGCTTTTCACTTTCCGTTTGATCCACTGAACCATTTCATTGAAGCTATCCAGTTTGTTTGGAAATTTAAAAACGATGGCATAACCTGCTGTCGTCTGAAAGCCAAGTAGTTCGCTCCATTCTGCAGGACTGAACTCTGTCACTTGATTCATTAAGATCGCATTCATCCACTCACCTTCAAGTAAATGAACCGCTTTTGCAAGCTGCGCTTGAACGTGCTTCTTTCTTTCCGCTTCTACTCGCTCTACTTCAAGTTCCTCTGAAACACGTGTGATAGCAGCTAAGATTTCCTTTTTACGCCCTGGCTTTAGCAAGTATTCTTTCACCCCTTGCTGCATCACGTCTCTTGCATAGTTAAAAGTATCAAAAGCAGATAGCATGATAAATCGAATGTGGGGGTACTTGCTTTTTATCGTTTTTACCGCCTCAACTCCATCGATTCCGGGCATTTTAATATCCATAAAGACGATCTGTGGCTGAAACTCGACGACAAATGAAATCGCTTCTCTCCCATTTTTTGCTTTTAATAGTTTTACCTTATCACCATATTCTCGGGTTATCATCATCTCAATGGCATCCCGCTCTAACTGCTCATCATCGACAATCATGATTTTAAGCAAATTGTTCATCTCCTATCCGCTTTCTATAAGGTAAATTCAGTCTAACCGTTGTTCCAATTTCCTTAGAGGAATGAACCGTCATGGAACCAGCTTGATGGGAGAACAACTCGATTCGCTTCTTCACATTTTGCATGCCAAGACCCGTAGAATGCCCTTGTCTATTTTCTGAAGGCGATTGTGCCTCATCGGAAAACAGTTGCGATAACCTTGTCGTCTCCATTCCTACCCCGTTGTCTACAACCTCGATTACGACATCCCCGTGTTCTTCATAAATACGAATACTAATTTCGCCACCTTCTTCATAAGTTTCCACTCCATGTATAAAGGCATTTTCAACAATTGGCTGAAGCGTTAACACCGGAATTTTGCAATCTAGAACGTTCTCGTCTGCGATCACCTTAAACGTCACTCGTTCACCAAATCGTGACTTCTGGATAAAAAAGTATTCCTTTACAATCGTTAGCTCATCTTTTAAAGTCACGTCTTTTGCTAGATTGCCAAGGTTGTAACGAAGAAGAGCAGCTACCGATTCGATCAGTTCACTCGTTTGTTCAGCTCCTTCAATATAAGCACGTCTTGAAATCGTGTTCAGGGTGTTAAATAGAAAGTGGGGATTCATCTGGCTTTGTAAGCTTTTTAATTCCATTTCTTTTAGAAGCTGATCGAGCTCTGATTTCTGCTTCATTTCGATAATTAACCCTTGTATATTTTCCTGCATGCGATAAAAGGTTTCTGCTAACAACCGCAGTTCACTTCTCGACTTTACAACTACCTTACTTGCCGTAAAATCTCCCTTGGATAGTTTTTTGGCTGCAGACGCAAGTTCATGAATCGGTTTTGTAATGCCGCGCGAAAACCAGAAGGCCATTAAGAGGCTGAATAGAATCATAGAAACAAATAATGAAATTCCCATCCACTGAAGGTACGAACTTTTTTGATCCATTTCGTTGTAAAAGGTTCGATAATCCGTTAATTCAGAATTAATGAGCGTTAAGGTGGTTTCCTGAATAAAAGCGGAGATTTGCGCCGCTTCGTTTAAGTGACCTGAGTATTGATTAATTTCCTGCCTCTGAAAAGCCTGCACTGTAATGTCGCATTCGAGTAAAAAGCTCTCAATCATGTTTTCATAATTTGTGACGATTTGATCGTTCCCTTCATTTTTCACCGTATCGAGGAGCTCTTCCTTTTCTTGCGAAAGAACTTTTCGCTCATTGGCATAAGCGGTTAATTCAGCTTGCGTTCGTGCCGTTAAATACGTATTCATCGCTTCATAGACCGTATTGGTTTGTTGCGAGATTTCATTTAAAACGATAAACCGCTCAAAACTCGTGTGATAATCATCAATCGTTCGCTGACTGCTATGAAACAAGTAAAACGCGACACCGTTCATCAAAAGAACAAGCAATGTAAAAAAGAGAATAAATCTCGCTTGAATTTTCATTGTTGTTTCATCCCTCCCGGTGTCATTGTTTCTGTTTGCGTCAAGTCTTTCTGCCGCACTACATCTGTCATCGTGTGGTGATAAGTGGAAATCTTTTCTCCATTAACCACTTGAATCATTAATTCTACAGCGTCGTATCCCATCTCATATGGTTTTTGTTCAACAGTCGCTTCGAGCTTCCCCTCTTTAAGAAGTTGAAGGGTTTCGGGGAGAATATCAAACCCAATCACATAGACGCGATTCGTCATTCCAATACTTTCAAGAACCTGCACAATGCCGATTGCATCAAGGGCACTCGTTCCGTAAAAGGCATTAATATCAGGATAATCTTTTATCATCTCATACGTTTTTTCAGCTGCTTGTATTCTAGTAATTTGTGATTCATCGATAGCAACTACGGTCACACGATCGCTACCTTTAATCGCATCTTTAAATCCCTCCACACGAAGCTTTTGATTCGCTGAATCAAACCGACCCGTAATGATGCCAACCTTCACTTCACCTTTTGTATCTTTCACTAACGCTTGTCCTGCGAGAAACCCGGCATAATAATTATCTGTTCCTACGTACGCCACGCGCTTACTTTCAGGAGTATCCGTATCTATGGTTAAGAATGGAATTCCTTTTTCGGTCACACGATTAATCAACGTTGGGGATACTTCTTGATTCAACCCTTGCGCGATAATCCCATCTACTTTTGATGCAGCCGCCATTTCGATCATCTTCATATGCTCATCAAAATTAGCTTGTTTTGGGCCGGTATACTGTAACGAAACATTGTATTTCTCAGCTGCAGCACGTGCCCCTTTCTCCACTAGTCGCCAGTAATCATTATCAACTTCTTCCGTAACGAGGACGAATCGATAATCTGGAGCGTTATACGAAGCAGAAGGACGATCTGGCGTTAGATTGAAAGCCCTTACAGAATAGAAGATAAAAAAAGAAAATGTTACCATCACGAGCAGAGTCCCCATCACGTAAATCCAGCGCGCCATCGACCTTCCTCCTTTTTTGATGGGGGTCAGGTTCGCTACCGGTGACGTCACCGGTAGCGAACCTGA
>NZ_JAIVKU010000002.1 GCF_020524165.1 Guptibacillus hwajinpoensis | reverse complement strand
CTCCACAGACACATGTCCTCCATCAGAGGACTTCCCTTATGTCATTATATATCGAACGATCCACGCGGAATCAACTTGTTTTTTGTTAGTCTAAAAAAAGACTGTCCCTTGAACGGTGATCAACCACCGTTCAACGAGACAGCTTTTCTCCTTTAACGCCACTGCTTCCATTTCACTAGAAGCTGTTGCTTCTTCACTTGTAACAGCGTAACTCCATTTTCGTTTTTATTCTTCTTCTGCCATTCGTAGAAGCTTGTTTGAAAGGTTATGTGATCTTTTTCCCTAAGTCGCTTTAGCTCAAGAAGAAACACCTCTTCCCTTTCTAGCTCATTTTACACTCCCAGTGATTAACAATATTTTCCTTATTTAAGCCCTGATCTTAGTTTACTCATACTCGTTTCTCCCTTGCAATATGATTTCTACAATCTTATCTTTCAGCGCAAAAAAAGCGATTGTCCGCCTGTAGTGGACAATCGCCTTGTTTTGTCTTTAGAGGGGGTCAGGTACCGACCTGACCCCACAAGTAACCTTTTTTCTCTAACAATTCTTCATGCGTACCTTTTTCGATAATCTTCCCCTGATCGAGAGCGATAATCTGATCGGCTCGTTGAATGGTATTCAATCGATGCGCGATAATGAAGCTTGTACGTCCCTCCATTAAGGCCCATAGCGCTTTTTGAATTTGAATTTCAGTTCGTGTATCAATGCTACTCGTTGCTTCATCTAGAATCAAAATGGCTGGATCGGCAAGGACCGCTCTTGCGATGGAAAGAAGCTGCCTTTGACCGTGACTAATGCCTCCCCCGTCCTGATTCAGTACCGTATCATACCCTTCTGATAAACGTGAAATAAACGTGTGCGCATTTGCTACGCGCGCAGCTTCCTCTACTTCTTTGTCAGTCGCATCTAGTCGGCCATAGCGAATGTTTTCGCGAACAGTTCCATTAAACAAAAAGGTGTCTTGCAGCACAAACCCCATGTTTTGCCGCAGGCTTTCCCTTTTCACCTTTGTCACATCGTGATCATCGACTTCAATTTTGCCCCCATTCAGTTCATAGAAGCGCATCAGCAGATTCACGATCGTTGTTTTCCCTGCTCCGGTTGGTCCAATAATCGCAACAGACTCACCAGGCTTCGCTTCAAACGAAATATTCGTCAGTGTCGCGCCGTCTTTTTCATAACCAAACGAAACGTTCTGAAACGCTACCTTCCCTTTTACCTGCTGGAGTACCACCGCGTCTCCTTCATCAGGACGCTCTTCCTTCTCATCAAGAATGTTAAAGACGCGTTCCGCACCGGCGACAGCCGATAGGATTGTATTAAACTGATTGGCCAGGTCATTCAGCGGTCTAGTAAAAAGTCGCGAGTATTGAATAAACGCCACAATGACACCGATTGATACGTAACCATTTAGCGAAAGCAATCCACCTGCAGCTGCAATAAGTAAGAAGCTAAGGTTATTTAAAACATTCATTAATTTCGGGATAAAACCTGAATACGTCATCGCCCAGAACCCCGACGTTCTTAGCGCTTCATTTTTTTCATTCAGTTCCTTCAACACACGTTTTTCTTGAGAAAAAGACTTGATAATTTGCTGTCCTGACAGCGTTTCTTCAATCACGCTATTCATCTCACCAAGGTTTCGCTGCTGCTCTTTAAAATAGTGTCCGGTTCGGTTCGTAATCCATTTCATACCAAGAAACATCAGAGGAATAATGGTGAACGTAATCAACGTTAAGAGTGGGCTTAACCACAGCATGAGGGCAATCGTACCGATAAGCGTAAGGACACTTGAAAAGATTTGAATGACGGAACTATTTAACGTACGACTGACATTTTCAATATCGTTTGTTAACCTGCTCATTAATTCACCGTGCGTTTTCTTATCAAAAAAAGGAATAGGCAGACGATGAAGATGATGAAACAAATCTTTTCTCATACGATAAACCGTTTTCTGTGCAATGCCAATCATCCAGAAATTTTGAAAAAAGGTTGCAGCGGATTGCAGCACGTAGACGGTAACAAGTAGACCTAGAATAAGCAGCAGGCCGTCTAGCTTTCCTGGTACGAGATAGTCATCAATCGCAACGCTCGTTAAATAAGGGCCAAGTAAACTAAACCCCGAACTAAAAACAACCATCACAATAACAAGAAAAAGCCAGCCTTTTTGAATCGATAAATATCTCCATATCCGACCGACCGTTCCTTTAAAATCATCCGGACGTTTCCTCTGCTGTTTAGAGCGTTTTTTGTTTGAGCTCATTGGCGGCCTCCTCTCCGTATTGAGAAACGTAAATCTCTCGATAAACGGAACTGCTATCAAGAAGCTGATCATGGGTTCCTTCCCCAATAATTGCCCCATCCTCGAGAAGAAGAATCTTATCTGCTTCTTTAATCGAACTGATCTTTTGGGCAATTAACAAAATCATGCTTTCCTGTTCCTTCAGGGCTTTTTGCAGTTCTGACTCTGTATGAAGATCAAGGGCACTCGTACTGTCATCTAGAATTAAAATTTCTGGATTTCGAATGAGAGCTCGCGCAATGGATAACCGCTGTTTCTGACCACCAGAAAGGTTAATGCCTTTTTGTCCTAGAACCGTATCATACTGATTCGGAAGCGTCAGAATAAAGGAATGAATCTGAGCCGCTTTAGCTGCGGCCTCCACTTCTTCTATGCTTGCATCCTCTTTTCCCCAGCGAATGTTATCGCCAATCGTTCCACTAAAAAGAACTACTTCCTGCGGGACAACGCCGATACGAGACCTTAATTCATCCAGATGAATGGCCGTCTCGTTAAGCCCATTGAACAAAACGGTTCCTTCTGTCGGTTCATACAACCTAGGAATAAGCTGAATCATCGAAGATTTTCCAGATCCTGTGGCCCCCATGACGCCAATAAGTTGCCCTTTTTCTGCTGTGAAATTAAGATCGCGAAGAACCTCGTCTTCTGAATCTGGATAGCGGAAGCTCACGTGTCGAAACTCAAGTTTCTCAAAAGCGTCCGGCTCAACGCCTGCTTCATTTTCAGCATATGTTTCTGTCTGTAATACTTCCTGCATCCGATGGGCAGAAGCTCTTGCTCTTGATAGAAGCATAAGAATAAACGAAAACATCGTGAGCGCCACCGTAATACGCGTTCCATATGTAATGATCGCTGAAATTCCCCCTACTTGCGCTGTACCTGCAACAACTTTCACGCCGCCAAACCAAATGACAGCCACGATCGCAACATTCATTAGAATTAAGAGTACCGGCGTAGCAAGTTCAATTAAACGGAGAGATGTGACGGTCTGACTCATTAAGTTTTCATTCACCTTTTTAAATCTTTGCTGCTCGTGCTTACTTCTAAGGTAGGCTTTAATCAGTCTAACGCCAACTAAGTTCTCTCTCATGACGCCGTTAACTCGGTCTAGCTTCTCTTGAACGGAGCTGAAAAGCGGAACGCCTTTTTTCATCACAAAATAAAGAAAAACAATGACGAGTGGAATAGCAGCGGTTAACAGGAGAGCAAGTTGTACATCGACAACAAAAGCCATGACGACGCCACCCACAACAAGCAACGGAGCTCGAACCATAATTCGAAGGCCCATAAAAACGACGAGCTGCACCTGATTTACATCGTTCGTCAGTCTTGTTAATAGCGACGATGTTGGAAAACGATTAAAGTCTGCAAAAGCAAACGATTGTACTTTTTCAAACAGAGCCTTTCGTAAATCGAATCCAAAATGCTGACTAACATAGGAGGCGAGATAGGTGTTAATAATCGAAGCCACAAAAGAAATAACTGTTAGAACAATCATCCAGATGCCCAATTCTGTAATTACGCTAAGATTTTCCTTTGCAATCCCGTTATCAATAATGTCCGCCATAAATAACGGCAGCCACAGTTCAACGGCCAATTCAACGAGCATTAAAAGGGCTGCTATTATCGCCGCCACTTTATAAGGTTTTATAAAAGCGAATACGTTTCGCATGGCGCCCTCCCTCATCTTGCGTCCTTTTTTCTTAATTACATATTATACAGGATATTTAGGGGCTCGAACAAAAATGAGCTTTTTCACTAGAGAACTTCCAAAAAGTGCTTTAGATTTGTGTTAGCCCTTATTCATCCAACACAAAAAGCCAGCTCACATCTTGAGCTGGCTTTTATTTAGGCTTTATTACTTTTAGATACGATCATTTCAAGGTCGCCCTCTAACTGACAGTACTTCATTGTTGCGGGAATAATGAGGTGATCGCCTTGCTGAACAGCTTGAGAAGAATCTCCTGATAGGATCACGCCTTCCCCGCTCAGTACACTTACAAGCAAATAAGGGTGTTCTTCCGGAAGAGAATACGTGCCATCAAGCTCCCATTTATAAACCGTAAAATATTCCGACGAGACAAGCTGTACCTGCTTTAATCCATCTTCTTCTGCTACAAGAGGTGAAAATGGTGGATCCTCATGGGGGATCGACGCTACGTCAATTGAACGTTCAATATGAAGCTCGCGTGTATTTCCATTTGCGTCTGTTCGATCATAATCATACACGCGGTATGTTGTATCTGAACTTTGCTGCGTTTCAAGAATCATTGTTCCTGCACCGATCGCATGAATGGTTCCGCTTGGTACAAAGTAAAACTCTCCAGGTTCGATCGGAATACGGCGAAGCAGGTTATCCCAATCCCCAGCCGTAATCAGCTCTTTGAAAGATTCTTTTGACTGAGCGTGATGACCAAAAATCAGTTCAGAGCCTGGGTCACAATCAATAATATACCAGCATTCTGTTTTTCCGTAAGCCTCTCCCTCTACTTCTCTCGCATAGGAGTCATCAGGGTGAACTTGAACCGAAAGATCCTGATCAGCATCCAGAATTTTAACTAAAAGTGGAAAGTGTTCGCCATCTTCGTCACCAAATAATTCACGGTGACTTTCCCAAACTTCATTTAATTTTCTTCCAGCAAGCGGACCATTCCGGACTTCACTTGCACCATTCTGGTGTGCAGAAATCCCCCAACATTCGCCAGTCGTTTCAGTTGGAATCGTATAGCCAAAAACATCTCTCAGCTTCGTTCCCCCCCAAAGACGATCCTTAAATTCAGGTGTTAGAAAAAGTGGTTCGTGTTGATACATCTAACTTCCTCCTACTCTTTTTTCAGCTTTTCCTCATCAAATTTCTGTCGCCCATGCATCGCTGCCCCAATAATGCCAGCTTTATCATGCAGCTGAACGGGTTCGATTGCGACTTTCCCACGAAGTCCTTCATACACGTAGGTATCAACCTTTTTTCGTAACATCGGTAAAAGCATTTCTTTTTCCTGCATCACCCCGCCACCGAGAATAAAGACAGACGGATCAACAGTGTGAACAAGATTGGCGATCCCAATCGCAAGCGCATCTACCGCCTCTTCAATAATCGCCTGGGCTTCTTGGTTTTCTTCTTTAGCAAGTTGAAACACTTCTTCCGCTCCTAAAGATTTGCCAAATCGTGCGTTTGCTTCCCTTGCAATCGACGTACCAGAAGCGAGCGCTTCAAGAGAGCCTGCATTCATATTCGCGTGCTTCTGACCACCAGGCTGGATAATCATATTGCCAATCTCCGCGCTATAGCCGTGTTCGCCTTGCATAAGGCGATTATTTTGCACGTAACCACCGCCAACGCCTGTGCTAACTGTTATGTAAAATGAGCTTTCTCGATCCTTTCCCCCGCCGAATAAGGCTTCACCTAGCGCAGCCGCATCGGCGTCATTGACGAGATACGTGGGAATGCCGATTGCTTCTTCAATCAGTGAGGTAATCGGTACATCTTTCCATCCAGGGAGATTAGGTGGGGATATCACGATTCCTTCAAAAGGATTAAGAGGACCTGGTGAACCAATCCCAATGGAAACCGCAGAATACGCTTTTTTCACTTCTTTTATTAAATTGGTCATTCGCTCAATAATCGATTCGTAGCCCTGTTCGGCTTCTGTCGCTATTTGTTTCACTTGAAGAATTCGTCCGCTCCCATCGACAATTCCAACACGAAGGTTTGTACCCCCAAGGTCTACTCCAATATACACGTTTTCCATTTCTCTACCTCCCTATCACTCTTTCTTATATCCTATCACGAATTCTTGTGTTAGAAGGCGTTGAAAAATATGATAGAATGTCGAAATTTTTCTATGAAAGAACAAGAGAACAGTAAAACGAGTATTGTCATTTTTAAGAAAATTCTTCCTAATCTCCCAACCCTCTGCTAAACTAATAATAAAATGACACAAATCGGGTGACTTCAATGGTTTTTGACGGCATTTTAGTAGCAATTCTTGTCGGATACTTAAGAAAAGGAAGTTTAAAAGGCTTTGCTTATCTCTCATTTCGAGCTGGATGGATCTTTCCACTGCTGCTTGTTATTGAGGTGCTTATCTTTTCCTTTCAATCTACCTATGCATGGATTGGAAAACTAAGCGCACCACTCTTTATGCTGATTTACATCGTCGGACTAACATTTCTTTGGTTAAATCGAAAAATGAACGTTGGGATCATGATTCTTTTCATCGGTGTTCTCTTAAATTTTATCGTCATGGCTCTTAACGGAGGCAGGATGCCTGTATCCCTTGAAGCAGCGAACATTCTTGATCCGGCTTATGCAGAAGCAATTAAAAATGGTCTATACGGCAAGCATGCCGTACTAGCCGAAGGTACTGCATTCTGGTTCCTTGGCGACGTCATTCCGATTACGGACCCTTATCCAAAGGACCAGGTGATCAGTATTGGTGACATAATCATGAATATCGGTATTTTTATTTTCATCCAGCGCGTAATGGTTAAGACCAAACATCCAGAAAACCTCATCCAAACGCCAGCGCCTCAAAAAAGTACTTGAAAGGAGGTGGACATTGATGGAACGGAAAGAGGGAATTAAGCTAACAGGCATTCTTATGAATATTGCTATTATTACTACTGCTGTTATCGCACTAACTTCTGGATTTAAATTGGTTTAATCACAAAGGAGAGGCATTGCTTCTCCTAAAAAAACTAAATTTAAATGAGAGTGATCGAGACATGAAGGGCATCTTTCAGAAATTTACTAATGTTGTAAGTGTATACCTTGCACTCACAACAATCGCAGGAAGTTCTCTTTTCCTTACGCAGTACTTACTGACATTTCATCAAATTAACTGGAGTCTGGCCTTCACGTTCGTTGCGGCAATCCTGTTATTGAATCATTATACAATTCTATTGCCACCAAGCGGGAACTCGCTATCAATGGATTCAGCGATTTATCTGGCAGTCTTATTTGTATTTGATCTCCATATGACGCTAACCCTTTTGCTTGTAACCTCGATCATCTATGCTCTATATAACAAAAAAGTTGTCTGGTGGAAGCATTTATTTAACTTTGCCATTTATAGCATCATGATCATCGGAGCATACGAAGCTTTTATTCTCTCTGGAGGAGCGATCGGCAAGCTCTCATTCTTAAACGTCGCTTCTTATATGCTCTCTCTACTCATTTACTTTAGTTTAAATGTGCTCTTAATAGGTGTTTTCTTTCTTTTATCCGCGACTGAAAACTTAGTTCAGATCGTTCAAGGCATGTTAAAAGAGACAATATCAAGTTATTTCATCACGCTTGTTCTTTCCTTAATTCTCGTTTTATTAATGCAACAACAGATCATTCTAGGAATGGTATTATTTTTATCTGTTGCCGTCCTGCTGTCGGTTTCTTTTAAACAGTATTTCGAACTCTACCAAGAAGTTGCACAAAAAGCGGACATCGATCATCTCACTGAGCTATACAATCACGGCTATTTTAAATCGATTTTAGAGAACGAAATAAAAACGGCAAAAGCAACAGGACAGCCTTTATCAATCGGGTTAATCGATCTTGACGATTTCAAAAAATACAACGACCAGTTCGGTCATTTACAAGGGGATAAGCTTCTCAAACACTTCGGGGCAGAACTGAAAAGAAATGGGCAAGACGTGTTTACGGCGGCTCGCTACGGTGGAGAAGAATTTGCACTATTAATGCCCGAGAAAACGGAACGAGAAGCCTATCACATCATCAATCACTTTCGAAAAGAAGTAAACGACCATTATTTTGAGGGTGTCGAAGTTCTTCCACATGGCTGTTTATCATTCTCTGCAGGTGTTATTCAGTACAACCGGGATATGTACGATTCATCAGAGGTACTCGAAAAAGCGGATCAAGCCATGTATTTTGCCAAAACAAAAGGCAAGAATTATGTTTGTGTTTATGATGCGAATCACGTACCTACCAAAACGTTTTACAACCATAAAGAAATGGAACTGTTAGAGCAACAATTAAAGCTCTTTCTCTCTAAAGACGTCTATACGTATAAACACAGCAAGAGAGTCCATGAGTATGCGATTGAGTTTAGCAATAAATTAACATTACATGCGAATGATCAGAAAACGCTTGTGATGGGGGCATTGATACACGATATCGGGAAGCTTGAAATTCCCCGTGACGTGATTAACAAAAAGGGAAAACTGACGAAAGATGAATGGGAGATGGTTCAAAAGCACGTCACATGGGGAAGGGAGATTGTGTCAACAAATCGCGAACTCCACGACCTCCTCCCCCTCATCGAGCTCCACCATGAACGATATGATGGAAAAGGTTATCCTTTTGGCTTAAGCGGTGAAGAGATTCCGAAACTTGTACGCGTGTTAACGATTATTGATTCATTTGATGCCATGACAACGGAACGCCCCTACCAAAAAACAAAATCGATTAGCGAAGCGATCGATGAGCTAGAGAAATGTGCAGGCACACAGTTTGATCCTGAACTCGTCCATGCATTTATTAAGATGATTAAAGAAAATCCGGCGTTAAATGACAATCCAATTCAAATCTCTATGTAAATGAGCGAATGCCGAAGCATTCGCTCATTTTTACTGTTAAAAGGCATGAACTGTTTCCTTACACCTTTTATGTTTGTCTTAACTGATTGAGAAATGAAAGCAGCCTGCTTCACTTTTCCCAACAAATATGTAAGCATAACGAGTCGATTACCACATCGGCTCGTTACGATCGGTAACATGATAAAAAAAAGGTAAAATGCCAATTGAAGCAACAGCCATCGCGAGTTCAAACGGAACAATAATGGAAAGTGGGAAACCAAATGCAAGCATCGGTAGCCAGAAAACGGCGACAATACTCGGGATCACGGCCAGATTATTCCGAGTCCTTCGCGTAGGATACTGCTTACTACCGCAATATGGACAAACGTTGTAATGTTTAAAATGAATCACCGCGCGAAATGTTTCTTTCCACGTCCATTCTGTATGACATTGTTGACAGGTAGCCATGTTCATTCCCCCTTACTCTTTATACGAGTGTCGCTCGCCCAGGGTTTCGAAATGGAAAAAAGCTGAACGGCTCAGCTTTTAGAATGATCATGTGCGTGTCCTTCTAAATCGGAAAGAGTGTGAATCATTATCTTAATAGCATCTCGAATACTCGTAAATGGAAAACCCGTATGTGCGGAATGATGAAGCGTCATCTCAAAAGTTGGCGGCACATGAACGAATCCAGCAGGAATAGAGAGGTTCCTTTGTTCAAGAGCATAAAGCACGCTATACATGACGTTATTGCAGAGGTAGGTTCCAGCTGTATTGGATATTTCTGCAGGGATGCCGTTCTGTACAAGCGCATCCGTCATTTTTTTCACAGGTAGCGTTGAAAAATAAGCAGCTGGTCCTCCTTCAACAATCGGTTGGTCTTCAGGAGCATGTCCTGCGTTATCCTCTACACTGTCATTGACGTTAATCGCAATCCGCTCTGGCGTGATCTTCGTTCGATTTGCAGCGAGCCCCAGCATAATGACCGCAAACGGCTCACACTGTTCAACATATTCAATCAGCATTTCTGCCGCTCGTTCATAATCAACAGGCAACACGCGCGAAATAATTTCAAATCCACCAATCGTTTCTTCATCCAATTCCATGACAATCTGCTCGGTCGGGTTGTGTCGATGCTCAAGAAAAGGTTCAATTCCAGTTAACAATAAAGGTTTCACTCTACTCTCCCCTTTCGCTTTTAACCAGTCATGGTAAAGATACAAATCTCCTATATTACCTTTCTATAACCTTTTTTCATGAGATTTAACCTAGAAAATTTAGTATTTTTTTACCATAGTCACAAAAGTGATCTTCTATTGAGAAGTTCTTCACGTTCTAAGTTCTAAATGAAGGGATTTCTTTATTAAATCACGAAACTCTGTCGTGTAAGGTTTATCTAAACAAAAGGAGGCAACACCGTATGTCTTTTTCTAAACTTGTTTTCACGCCACTCAGCTACACCGGCTGGGGTTCACTTGAACAGCTTTTACCTGAAGTGGAGAAGCACTCTCCGGAGCGTATTCTTGTTGTGACGGATCCCGTTTTAGATGATATCGGTCTCGTTGACCGCGTTCGGATACCATTAGCGGATGCAGGATATACCGTCGAAATTTATACAGATATTGTTCCTGAACCGCCTCTTGCCACCGGGGAAAAGCTCGTTAACTACACGAAAGAAAATAAATTCGACCTCATCATTGGACTTGGTGGAGGAAGTGCCTTAGATCTCGCCAAGTTAACGGCGGTTCTTTCAGCCCATGAAGGAACCGCTTCTGATTATCTAAATTTATCAGGAAGGAGACAAATTACAGAAAAAGGCCTCCCTAAAATTCTGATTCCTACAACGGCAGGGACTGGTTCTGAAGTAACCAACATCGCCGTGCTCTCTCTTGAAAGCTCAAAAGATGTGGTGACACACGACTATCTTCTCGCAGATGCAGCGATTGTTGATCCAGAACTAACCATTTCTGTTCCGGCAAAGGTTACCGCAGCAACAGGTGTTGATGCCCTTACCCATGCGATTGAAGCTTACGTCTCGGTCAACGCGAGTCCAACGACGGATGGACTTGCCTTACAAGCAATCCGGTTAATTAGCCGCTCCATCAGATGCGCCGTTTCTAACGGCGAGGATCGAGAAGCTCGAATCGATATGAGTAACGGAAGCTATATCGCGGGTCTTGCTTTTTTTAACGCTGGTGTGGCGGGCGTTCATGCCCTCGCTTACCCTCTTGGTGGCCAGTTTCATATCGCTCACGGTGATTCCAATGCCGTTCTTCTTCCTTACGTAATGGGGTATATCCGAAAAAGCTGTCCGAAGCGAATGGGTGATATATTAAATGCGCTTGGTGGTAACTCACAATTCCTTTCTGAAGAAGAAGCATCGTATGAATGTGTACGTCAGTTAGAAAGGCTCGTTCAAGACGTAGGCATCCCAGGGACTCTTGGTGGATTCGATATTCCAACTTCTGCTCTTGAATCCCTGACGGAAGATGGATTGAAGCAGAAAAGATTGCTGGCTAGGAGTCCTCTACCTCTTTACGAAGCAGATATTCGTGCCATCTATCAATCTGCTTTTAATGGAAAAGTTGTCGAAGCGTCACTTGCGAATATTCAACACCCCTAAAGAAATCAATCATAACGTCTGCTTAGCGGACGTTATGATTGATTTCGCTCTCCTTAGGGAACACCACTTAAAACGGAACTAGGTGGTGTCATACTTGGGTTACTTCTTATTACTTATTCTTACTCTTGCGATCATGATCTTTCTAATAAGAGTTCCGCTAACCGATCGCTTCCCTCCAGCGATTCGCAAAATGGGCGTGATCTTCCTTGCATTTATTTCGCTTATCTTTCTCGCATTATTGATCGCTTCTTTTATACAATGATTCAAAAGGCGAAAGTGTCCACGGTGGGAGGACACTTTCGCCTTTTTGTTTGTGAAGGGGGTCAGGCTCGAGCCTGACCCCCTTTAACCTCCAACCTCCTATCTTCAAACAAACGTCGTTGCTAAATAAATCACCACCGGCATCGTAGCTAAGCTCGAAACGGTGGAAACAAGCGTTGCACTTGAAACATTTTGAGGTTCCGTATGAAACTGAATCGCGTACATCGTCGTATTGGCAGCCGTTGGAGTTGCGGCCATAATGATCATAATTTGCTTCGTTAATGGATCAACCGGCATGAGTAAAACAATTCCAGCTGCAATAAGCGGCGCAATCATTAATTTAAGCGATAACGCCGTTGAGAGCTTTCGCCAATCAATCACGCGCAACCGAATATTGGCAAGCTGCATACCAAGCGTCACCATAATAACGGGAATCGCTGCGTCCGCTATCAAATCCACGCCATCACGGATCGTGCCGAGCGGAATGTGTAACCATTGAAACAAGATGCCCACAATGGCACCGTATACCATCGGCATTTTCCGAACCGCTCTAAGGGCCGCTTTTACCCCGTCGTGATCCGGACTTCCTTTTGCCGCATAATAGACGCCAAGGGTGCTCATTAACAACTGCTGGAGCACCATTAACACAATCGCTGTTTCCATCCCGACCGTTCCAAATAGAAACAGAACAAGCGGTGTGCCATAATTTCCATTATTCATAAATGCACTCGATAAAACCAAACCGCACCGTTCTGATTCGGTATAGCCGTATATTTTCGATAAAATGCTCACAATTGCAATAAGTGCAAAGCACAGACCAAGCATGTAGATCGATAAATACCCGTAGGATGAATCAATTTCTTGTTCATAGAACGTCCGAAAAACAAGAAGCGGCACGAGCACATATAAAGCGAGATTCGAAAGCACTTTCGTCTCTAATTTTAAAAAGTGCTGCGCAAGATACCCGACGCCAAATACGAAAAAGATCGGTAGCAGTATGGTTATGATTGACATCTTCATTCTCCTTCAGCTTCTAAAAGCGATAGCGTCCTATGACAGGATGAAAAGGGACCCGATTCAATTTATCGGCCCCCTGTCTACCCTCATCCGTTAAAAACGATAATTTTTTCTTCTGTCATTTCTTCAATCGCATAGCGTGGACCTTCTTTGCCCGTTCCACTTTTCTTCACCCCACCGTATGGCATATGATCAACGCGATAGCCTGACGTATCATTAATAATCAGTCCACCTACATGAACCTCATTGATCGCTTTTAACGTAAAGGCGAGGTCATTCGTAAAGAGTCCAGCTTGAAGACCATACTCTGAATCATTCACTCTCGCAATCACTTCGTCTGTTGAGCGGTACGTGCTAACCGCTACGACCGGACCAAAGAGTTCTTGACGACAGACCTTCATATCATCATTTACATTCGTTAAAATAGTAGGTTGATAGAATACACCATCTCGTTTTCCACCCGTTTCAATCACAGCTCCCTGCTCAACCGCTTCGTTTACCCAGCTCTCTACTCGAATCGCTTCGCGCTCAGCAATCATCGGGCCGATATCAGTCGCTGCATCCATTGGATCACCTAAAACAAGTCCTTCTGTTACTTCCTTCATTTTTGCAAGGAACGGCTCGTAAATATCTTCATGTACATAGACGCGTTGGACTGAGATACAAACCTGACCTGCGTTGTTAAAACTTTTTTGTGCTGACTGCGTTGCGGCTGTCTCAACATCTGCGTCATGATGCACAATCGTTGCTGAATTGTTTCCTAGCTCTAATGCCACTTTGCGTAGTCCAGCTCTTTCTCGAATTAGCTGGCCAACACGCGGGCTTCCCGTAAACGTAAACATATTCACATCTTGATTCGAAAGAAGCCATTCGCCTACCGTTGCTCCCTCTCCCGTAATCAAGTTCAGGCGTCCTGCTGGCAGTCCCGCTTCTTCAAATATTTCCGTTAAAAGAATCGCACATACCGGCGTCACTTCAGCTGGTTTTAAAACAACGCTGTTTCCTGCTGCAAGCGCAGGGCCAATTTTGTGGCATACAAGATTCAGTGGTACGTTAAATGGTGTGATTGCAGCAACAACACCGATTGGAAAGCGTCGTGTGTAAGCCTGACGCTGTTCAGATCCAGGCGCAGCTTCCACAGGAATCCCTTCTCCGTGTATCCGCTTTGCTTCTTCTGCCGAAACTTCTAATGTTAAAGCGGCTCTACCTACTTCACCTTTACACTCTGCTAAAGGCTTTCCAACTTCCTTCGCAAGCACTTCTCCAAGCTCATCCTGACGAGCTCGAAGTGTTGCGGCAGCTTTAATCAAAACAGTGTACCGATTGTAAGGCGAAAAGGGGGTTTTCAAAGCTGTCTTAGCAGCTTGCACCGCATCCTTTACGTCCTGTTCTTCAGCTGTAGCCGTATTCGCTGCTACTTCCTGCGTATATTTATTTAAAACGGCATCCGTTGCTGTTTTTTCACGCCATTCCCCATTAATATATAACCCATATGTTCTTACTGAAGTTTGTGTAGCCACGTTAACATCATCCTCCTTTTTTATAACGTTACGACCTTTTTATCTGACAAAAGTTCTTCTGCTTTACCCCTGCTACCAAATACGCGAATCTTTTCTTGTACTTTTTCTTTCATGCGTAAGCGACCACGGCCAAGTGAACTTGCGAGCACAATATCATCCGGATTTTCTGAAAAGGCTTCTTGAACGCCTCTCGTAAATGCCTGACGAAGCTCTGTGTCCACATTGATTTTCGCAATTCCAAGTGAAATCGCCCGTTGCACTTGTTCATCTGGCACATCTGATCCACCATGAAGAACGACAGGACGCTGAACGGCATCAACAATTTCTTTCAATCGTTCAAAACGTAGGTTAGGTGTTTCTTTATAAATCCCGTGAGCCGTTCCGATTGATACCGCAAGATAATCAACATCAGTTGCTTCAACAAAAGCTACGGCTTCTTCGGTTGTTGTAATCAGCGCATCCTTTTCATCAACTGTAATGTCATCTTCCGTGCCACCAATTTTACCGATTTCTCCTTCAGAGCCAATACCAAGGGCCCTTGCAATGTCGACAACTTTTTTCGTTGTCGCCGTGTTTTGTTCAAACGATAAACCGGAACCATCAAACATGACGGATTGGAAACCCATTTGCACAGCTTGCATCGTTTGCTCAAACTGACGGCTGTGATCAAGATGAATTGCGACTGGAACATCAAATTCTTTTTCATACGTATCAATCAGAACTTTTAATGCTTCCATGCCTAGCGTTTGAATGACTTTTTGTCCTACTTGAATCATAATGGGTGCTTTTTCCTCTGCAGCTGCCTCGAAAATGGCAAGCACGGTTTCCGCGTTATGTGCGCTAAATGCCCCTACCCCATATCCATTTTGAAAAGCATGATCCAGCATTGTTTTTCCGTTAATAAATGGCATCACCATTTCTCCCTTCTATCGCTTCAATTCAATATTGTAATGGTACTGATCACTTCGATACTTCGTTTTTGTATACTCGATTGGGTGATCATTCAATCCAAAGCTGAGACGAGTCATTTCAAGTAGCGCCTCACCCGGGCGGATGGCCAATGAATCAGCTTCGTCAATCGTGGCGTTAATTGCCGCAATTCGCTCCTGCGCTTTGTTTAAATAAACCTGATAGTTTTCTAGAATTTCATAGTATTTTGCTTCATTTAAATCATGTTGTATCAGAAGCTTTCCGATCGGCTCTGGCCAGCACGTTCGTTCAAGCGCCACAGGCGTCTCATCAGCGAAGCGAATGCGTTCAACAAGAAGAACCGGAGCTCCTTCAGCAACTTGAAGCATCTCATTTTCAAGATACAGATTCGTCTTGAATTCTGCCCTTATTAACCTAGACGAAGGAATCTGGCCTTTTTCCATCACTTCTTCAGCAAACCCTTTAAGCTGGCCAAGATTTCCTACAAGCTGATGGGGCTTTACAATCGTGCCATGTCCCTGCTTTTTTTCAAGCAGTCCATTTTGAACAAGAATCGTAATTGCCTGACGAATCGTCGTCCGACTTACACCGAATTCTTTAATCAGTGCTTGCTCTGTTGGAATAATGGTATTGGGTTTCCAGGTTCCGCTCTGAATGCGATCAATGAGCACATCCTTAACTTGAAGGTAGAGCGCCTCTCCGGCCGGATTAATCGACATACACTTCAGTCCTTTGTAAGGGAGGAGGGTATGCGATAATCTCTTCTCCAATGAGCGGTTTTAGCCACTCAAAATACCTTTTTCGATCTTCAATGAATGCATCAGGCATGACCCGTTCTCCAGCAGCCACCACTTTTTTAAGCTCAATTGGTCGCATTCTCACTGAATAGCGGGAATGTTTATTCCTTTGAATAGACACCATTACGCTTGAAACACCTTCACGTATCCATTTGCCTCCAACGCTTCCGACTAGATAAGCTTCTTCTCTGTCCACGTCCGAAACGACTGCAGAGAAGCTGCGTTGATTCATGCCAAGAAGCTCTGCTCTGGTCATCACGTTTAACTCACTTTTTAAAAAGCGCGCGATCTCATTTGAGATTCCCCCAAGTACTGCTCTACCACCGATCTTTTCTCTCGCCACTTGACCTGTTTTGCCTAGACTAACGCCCTCACTAACAACGATTGTGGCATAGCCAAAGCGGTTCAGTGCCGTATTTACGTTGTCAAGAAGTCTATCTGACTGAATAGACCGCTCTGGTATGGCGATAAAGTGAGGACCTTCTTCTTCATATTCCTGAAGAAGGCCAGAAGCAGCGGCCAACCACCCTGCATTTCTTCCCATTGTCTCCAGTACTCGAACTTTCTCAAAGTTTTGCATCGACGCAAGATCCCGACTCATATCTCGCGTTGCCTGAGCAACATATCGTGCTGAACTTCCAAACCCAGGCGCATGATCCGTCCCGCCAAGGTCGTTATCGACCGTTTTAGGAAGCCCGAGTACCTGAAGCGAAATGTTTTGTCTTCTTGCTTCCGCTTCTACTTTCGCTAACGCTTCCATCGTTCCGTTACCTCCGATAAAAACAAGCACTTCAACACCATGGGCGTGAAGCAAGCGCACGCCATTTTCAATTTGCTCATCTGTAAGTGGAAAACGTCCGGATCCGAGGCACGCACCTGGCACATCGCGATGAAGTTGAATGCGACCAAGCATCTCTTTATCACCATCAAGATACGTACCGTGCGCTAATCCTTCATAACCATTTTGTATAAACAGCAGAGAATGATCTCGTTCGATCTCTTTCACAAACCCTGCGAGGGTAGCATTTATGACGGCCGTAGGTCCCCCGGCCTGACCAATAGCGACCTTTTTCATGCAACTGTCTCCCTTCAGTTCTTTGTATAGACCGTCGTCTTCAGACCAAGCTGCTTTCCAAGTTCAACGAGCTCATCGGCTACATCATCATAAATAATGGCGTAGTGTGGTTCGAAGCCTTCTTCCATTAACCCATATAACGTGTCATTGATTTCGGTTTCAAGTTCCACTTCAACAGACGTTCCATTGAAACGCTGAGGCGTATCGAGTGCGTTTCCTCGCATCACAAGCAAGCGATATCCTTCTGGCGTATAGCCAACGCGGAACATCGTCACGCGACCTGGTTTTAATCCAAATTCCATCGTAAAGCCTAGCTTTCGGTTTGGATGAACGCCTGGGCGTGCACCTTGATCAGGATGGGCGAGCGAATAAGCGCCAGCACCGCAATGCCAGAACACAACCGAATTACTTGCTTCATTGACGTGAACCATATCGCCAAGATACGGCGCACTTCCTGTTAGCTGTTGCAGAATAAACATCGATACTGAACCGTGAATATCGGATTCACACGATGACACAACGCCGTCCTCAGTAAATTGAGAAAGGGTTGAACATGCCGCAGCACCAAGCTCATTGAAAAAGTCTGGCCAGCAGCGGATCGCAAGCGCTGATACGTCTTCTGCATCAATTTGTTCCTGAACATACGTCGTAAACTGAGCAAATCGCTGTACCGTTTCTTCATTCCGATTTAGCCCAATCACCTGTTGCTCTGCTCGTTCAATCGCGCCTTCCCATTTTTCACGAGGTAGCTTAACGCATTCTTCAAATGCTTTGTTTAAATCGAAGTTTTTCACCGTTACGCCAAGTTGTTTTTGAAGCGCTTCTTCATCCGTTCCTGAGAAGAAAAAGCCTGGTGGATGTTCTCCAATCACACCAATTGTAAGACCTTTCAGATCTTCAATTACTTTTTGCACTTTGAGCTGAACCTTAATTCGTTTCTGGACTTGAGCTTCATCTCCGTTCCCAAATACAAAGCTAAATGGATGATTTGCGCATCGAAGCACATGACTCGTGCTGTTTCCACCAGTTAATGAATTTAAGCGAAGTCGTCCTCCCACACTTGGCTCACGAACGGACCAGACAATAACAGGGGCTTCCACTTTTTTAATAAGCGCTTCAACAAATTCTCCATCCGCAAACGTCACGCTCTGATAGATACTTGCAATAATCTCTTCGCTGTTAACGTTTTCAAGAAAAGCTTCTAAGTCTTCAGGCGACGTGATGATCTCCTCTGGCTCAATCACATTTTCAGTGACGCTATGAAGAAATTCTGAACTTTTCTTTCGCTGTAGCTCTCCTGCTTCTAGATCAAACGTTTTTCTCCCAATTGGTACGTAAAGAATACTCGTTTTTGGCACGATTGGTCACAACCTTTCTTCTCTGTTTGTTGGTAATACTATACCATACATTATTATGTTTTAAAATAGGTAGTAACCTTTAATTTCATTTTCTTATTTTATCGCCATGGCCGCTTTTTGGAAAATGTCTGCATAAGCAGAACGCTTGCGATAGAAAACAGGCGTTTCACCAATTGGCGCATTCACTTCAACCTGGCCACCACTTGTTTCCTGACCAGTCCATAAATGAACCCACTCATCTTCAGGCAAGTACACCGACCACGTTTCTTTTCCTTCTTCATAAACCGGAGCGACGACCAATTCAGATCCAAGCATATATTGATACTGAATGTTATAAGAAGCGAGATCATGCTCATATTCCATAAACATCGGACGTTGGATCGGAATCCCTTTTTCGGCATTTTCTTTACTTAATGCTTTTAGATAAGGCTTCAAAGTTGTATATACGTTCGTCATTTTCACAAAGTGCTCAAGCGTTTCTTCATCTTGATCGAACTGGAAGCAGTCATCAGGACGATTTCCTTCGTGCGTTCGCATGACGGGTGTGAAGGCTGCCATATCCACCCAGCGAAGCAGCAGCTCTTTGTTTCGCTTGTTCCCATGAAGACTTGTGTAACCACCAATATCACTATGATGAACGCCATTCCCACTCATCCCAGCAGATAACGCGGCTGGAATAACCGAAGCAAGACCATCATCAAGACTCCAATCGACACTTTGATCCCCAGCCCATAATAGCGGACAATATCCCTGACTCCCTGAGTAACCTGCACGCATAAAGTAAACAATATCGCCCCAGCGTCCAGCTTTTTGAACCGCGTTATGATTTACCTTTGCCCACATGACGGGCCAAGCGTTGTGCATTTTTGTTGCAGCTTCTCCATTATGAAGCTTTAAATCAGTTGGCAGATATTCACCGAAATCGGCCATCCATCCGTCCATTCCAAAATCAATCATGTTCTTCTGGATCACATCTTCATACCATTCACAAGCGGCTTCGTTTGTAAAATCCACAACGCCGCAATAGAACTCGCCAAAGTCAACAACATAATCACCGCCATCTAATGCGGTAGCAAGATACCCTTTTTCATAAGCTTCACGGTACAGGTCTCCTTCGACAGCAACATAGGGATTAATGTACCCCATAAAACGGATGCCTTTTTCCTTCCATTCCTTCACTTTTTGGTCAAGCTCAGGGTATTCCTCTGAATTCCATTTCCAGTTCCACATCAACCGTTTACCAAATGACGTCACTCGTTTTCCTTGCCAATCCTGACACCAAACAGCTCCAATTTTCATCCCTTTTTCAATCGCACGATCAATCTTATTTTGTACGCGTTCCGTTCCTCCCTGCATGCCGAGCCAGATCCCATCAAACGTCCAGTCGGGAAGCTCGGGCTGTCTACCAAGTCGAGCCGTTAGTTTTTCAACGAGATCTTTATACGTTTGACCTGTTTCAAACAAAATAGAGGCCGGTGCTTCCCAAATGTGAAGCTCATGAAAATCATCACGTTGAAAATCAAAATCTGCAAAAGCCGTTGTCTCGACATGACAGTAATATTTATTGGTAGATACATAGGTTGGCTGTGGATAATTCGTATTGTAATAGTCACCACCAGCTTGATCCTTCACATCCGCTTGCCAGGTTGTATAGGTTGATTTATTTCGTCCTACACCGGGTTCAGATGTCCAGAGCGGGAAGTTTTTCCCTCTTAAATTAAAGTAGGAAAGCTGTTCCCCACAGCCGTAAACCTTCTCATCTTTATCCGCGTTAACGCGTACCCAGAACCGATTAAACAAGGGGTCAACAAGCTCAAAAGAAACACGAAGGCCTTCGTTATCCTGCTTTAATACCATCGTTAACAGTTCATGATCATGAGAAAAGTGGCGAAACCCGATGCGACACGTCTCTCCTTCGTACCGGACCGTTGCATAGCGAAGAGCCACTCGCTCAACAACATAGTCTTTTATTTTAAAATTCCCTCTATACATATCAATCGTTTCTTCACCGCTACCAACGAAAATGAACGGGCGGGCAGGTGAATGACGAAACAGTAAGCGTCGGTCAAGATAAACGTCAAATTCTTCTCCATTTTGATTCACTTCAAAACTCGGTTTAGTCGATAGTATATTCAATGCAATTTCCCCCTACGTTCATTTCGTTTAAGCGCTTCTAAATTTTTTATCAGCGTTAACCGCTTCTTCATGTTTTTTAGTAACAAAGCCTGAGTATTTCTTATTCCATGATTTTAGTGCAAGAAGGTAGCAGAGTGCTCCAGCGACAGCCGTTCCTAAGATCGATGGCCAGAACCATCCGGAAACCATTCCAGCCTCGTAAGCAAATCCAATTGGTGAGAAGAGAATGTAGACCATGACAACTAGACTAATCAGCACAACGGATACTGGAATCGTAAACTTCCACGGAACCATATCTACTTTTGGATTCGCTCGGAATTCATACGCTTCAGGAAGTGGACGAATACGGCCAACGACCATCATGATGGCAACTTCAATTAAGAAAAGAATCGCTGAGATGTGAATAAAGTTCATCGTAATTTCAATGTTAAATAACTGGTTCAATCCCCACACAAGCATGTAATACGTGATGACGTGGAAGATAATCGCGATTTTCGCTCCAAGTGCAGGGATCCGTTTTGAAACAATCCCAACAAGAACAATGGCAATGATCGGGATGTTAAAGAAGCCTGTAAAGCGACGAATCAAATCCCACAATCCATCTGGTGCGTTCATCAGCATTGGTGCAATAAAGAAAGAGACAAGCGCGAGAACGCTTCCAAAATATTTACTAACGTTGATTAGCTGGCGGTCCGTTGCGTTTTTGTTAATCCCAGCTTTATACACATCAAGCGCAAACATCGTTGCTGCACTGTTTAATAGTGAGTTGAAGCTTGAGAATACGGCGCCGAGAAGTACTGCTAGAAAGAGACCAGACATAAACGTCGGTAGTAGATTTGAGACTACCGTTGGATAAGCAAGATCTACTGGATCCATTGAGCTTCCATAAAGATGGAAGGCAATAACACCTGGAATCATCATCATAAATGGAACTGTCAGTTTATAGAACCCTGATAAAAGAACACCTTTTTGACCTTCCGCAAGGTTCTTCGCACCAAGCGTTCGTTGAATCACGTACTGATTCGTTCCCCAGTAGAACATGTTCATAAAAATCATTCCGGTAAAAATGGTTGAAAATGGAACAGAATCGGTACTCGAGCCAATCGCATTTAACTTCTCTGGATTTTCCGTCGTAATCGTTTTGATTCCTTCTAACATATCGCCATTTCCGAGTGCAAAAAAGCCAAGAATGGGAACAATTAACCCGATAAAGAGAAGTCCTATTCCGTTTAACGTATCGGATACCGCTACTGCTTTTAACCCACCAAAGATGGCATAGACGGCGCCAATAATTCCAATAACCCAAATCACGAGCCAAACGGATGATTCAAATGAAATCCCAAGTAGCTCTGGTACATCAAAAAGACGAAGAATCGCAAGTGCCCCAGAATATAGGACAGATGGGATCGTCACAAACATATAACCAAGCATAAATAAGATAACGGTGTATCTGCGAACGCTTTCATCATAACGTTTGCTTAAAAACTCAGGTAACGTTGAAAAGGCACCGCCAAGATAGCGAGGTAACAAGATGAGCGCCATAATGACAATGGCAAACGCTGCTGTTACTTCCCACGCCATGTTGGAAAGGTTCGTTCGATAAGCCTGTCCATTTAAACCGATCAACTGTTCAGCAGATAGGTTTGTGAGCAAAAGAGAACCAGCAATGAATCCTCCCGTTAACCCTCTACCTGCAAGAAAGTAACCATCTGAGTCATTAACGGAGTTTCTTGTTTTTAAGTAGGAAACCCACGCAACTAGTGCCATAAAAAAGACGCATGAAACTAATGTGAATGTGATACCTGACATAAGGTTGTCCTCCTTTATCCCTTGCTGTAAGCAACTGTAATATTTTCACCGACAATTCCTTTGTGTGCGCCAAGTGACATAAATCGTTCATGCTCTTGATGAGCAAGAAGCCATTTATTTTTCATAAAAAGCAGTGGATCATGTCCTTTTTGAGTATCTTCTAATGGGATATTGGTTCCTTCGGGTAAAATCACCGTACATTTAAATCCTTCATCGCTCACTTTGCAAGGGGCAAGATGGAGAGTTGTTTGATACATTTCAATGGCGGAACCCTTTGGAACATAAAACGCCTTTATCTTCTTCACATCGTATGTATGGTTTACAATGTCATTCGTATGTCCGAGAAGCAGTACAAAATCTGTTATGGCAATGTTAATTTCACTACCTTTATGAAATTCCAGTCCTCCTAAAGCTGAATTGTTACCGTTACAATAACCAATCTGTACCGGCATCCCTCCATAGTAGCTGTTTTCAACGAACGCTTTAAGAGCCTCCGCTTCAAGCTCTTTTTTTGAAGGAACATAGTGATTTCCCTGTTCGGGAATTTCTGTTTCCCTCATTAACTGCGCCACCTGCTCAAATGGAAAGTCAGGAAGAACCTTGCCATACGTTCGAAACACTTCAGAATCAACAGACTGTAAATCCAAATGCGGATTTAACTCGCGTAAAGCCTCAATCATATCCGTACCTCCGATATAAGTAGTAATGTTTAATTAAACATCATAACCTTTTATCACATTATATTGTAAACGCATTCATGATTGCAATAGTTTTTTTGAAATTATCTGTATTTTCATTGTAGGGGTCAGGTTCGAGCCTGACCCTCACTACGCTACCACTTTAATAGAAAACAGCATTCGTTAAATCAACATGCTCCACTTCTTCTCGGCTATCAATCAACCATTTCCCACCGCTTTTCACTAGTTTATAGTGAAAACCACTTGAAGTTACTTCTGTCTCCACGTTGGTTTCTCCTTGCTCATGATTCGCTGAATCCATCGTAACGAGAACGTCGATCTCTGCTACCTTTCCAGATGAATTGATATAAAGGCTGTCGAGATCAAAAGCGGCTTCCACAACCTCTCCGGTAAAAGCGGCGTTATTTTCTTTCACAGACCGGAAACGTTCGTCAAAATACGTTTTTAACTCTGGTGTAACATTCGAGAAGTAATCTGTTTCAAGATTTTCATAGGCATAGATCCAATCATTCAGGTACGTATTGACTGAAGATAGAATTGAATTCACTTCCTCCTGCGCCACGTCTGACTGATCCTCGACCACTTCTTTTTCAACCTCAACAGGTTCTGGCTCACTATAGTCGATCGCAAAAAATAGATCTTCTCCTTCAAAGTGAACGGCGGGGCTTTTTACAACGCCTGCATCGAACGCTTTCTCAGCATGCATCACAACAGAACCGTCAGTTGGATAGGGACCCATTTTCTCGGCGTCGCCAATTGTAACACCGGTATCTTTTCCATTAATAAATAGGCGAGCATCCTCATAATTCGAATCTGCCATCAAGAAAGCGCCATTTACAGGCAAATCGACCTGCAATGTTTCTTCAGAAGTAGCCAATTCTACTTCCACTTCTCCTCGCATCGTATACCCTTCATGATCTAATCTTGTTTCAAAATGATAGATTCCTGGAAGAAATGGACCGATTTTTTTCCCATTTTCTCCAATCGTTTCACTCTTTTCTTGATTAATATAGAGGGTAGTTTTAGCGAATTGTGTTCCTACCTCTACATAGATTGGACCTGGAGAAATAACGTAGTGATCAAACAAGTAAAAGACTTTTCCATCCTTCCTTACATCCATTTGAAGAAACAAGTCTTCATTTGGCTTTGTGAATGTATGACCCTCAAACGTCCTCGCCTGTCGTTCCAAATCCTGAAGTAGTAGTGCCCGCTGTTCAGGGTGATCTTTCAGTAACGAAACAAAACTCGCGAGTTCAGCTTCATGTGAAAGAAAGGGATTGATGTGTGGAATGATTTCACCGATCGCTTCGTAATCTTCTTCTAACAATGCCTCGCGAAAATGCTCCACTGTCCGCTCTGGAGACGAAATCCATTTTAACGTTAGAAAACTACCAATTAAGACAACCAAAATGCCTCCAACAATTGCCCCCCATAACAGCCATCTTGACTTTCCTGCTGGCACCTTTGTCGATCTCCCTACCTGCTGTCCACACTTTACACAAAAAGCACCAGCTTCTTTTCGATGACAGGAATTGCACCAATTCATCTTCCCACCTCCGCCCATTATTCCAAATCATATGGGAGAGATTTCTATTTATGCCTGCTATTCCAAACCATTTATAGAACCGCTTTCTTAAACATGATTTCGAACTTTTATCATATCTATGAAAAGGTCGGGAAAAGCACTCGTTCTTCCTCGACAAGAGCGAATAGTCGCAAGGAGGAGATGGGCATGTCAGATCTACAAACCAAAATAGGTGGAGGTTTATCAAAACTTCAAGATGGCCTTCAGCAAGGAAAAAACAAACTCCAAACAGCACAGGAAGTTTCACAACTAAAGAAACATGCAAGTGATACTGCTTCAAATCGCATGAAAGTCATCAACCAGCTTGGAGAGCTTACGTATCGCCTCCTTCGAAAAGGAGAAATCCAGCATTCTGATTTAACTGAACAAATTGAACGCCTTCTTCCATACGACCTGGAACTTTATCAAGCGAATCGTGCCCTCAGCCAAATGAAAAAAGAATCAAGTGAACATGTTTGCGAATGCGGAGCCTCCTTTCAAGAAGAGGATACGTTTTGTGGAAGCTGTGGATGCAAAGTCCTGATATCAGAACCCCCTCATGCGCTTGCAACTCAACCGTGTAAAATGTGTAAGGAAGAAGTACCTGAGTCTGCTCGATTCTGCGGTTGTTGCGGTTTGAAAAACGGCTAGGAGGTGTTGATCATCACGTACTGTACAACATGTGGCAACGAGGTTAGCGACAATTACTGTCCTTTTGATGGGACTTTTCAGCTTCATGCAGCGGATCCAAGCCTTACATCGGGCGCCAAACCAAAATTTTGTTCAGATTGTGGAACAGAGAACAGCGGTCACCAGCAATACTGTTTACAGTGTGGTTCTTTTCAACTTCCCCTCGTCCCTTTTAAAGTGGAACGCACTCAGGAAAAGGTGGCGACGTCTCATACGATTCCCGATCTAAGCGGCATCAATAAAAGATTGGCCATACTCTGCGCCTTCCTTGCCTTTCTTGTGGTCGGCATCATGTCCTTCGTTGTATCAGAAGGGTTTCAGCAGCAGGCCACGACTTTTCAACAAACCTTGAATGACCTAATCGAGGTTGGGCCGACAGAAGTCGTAAACGATTTTTATTATAACTACGGTACTGAAAATGCTCCATTACCCGATCCGTTCTTTGGAATGACTGATTATTGGATGTCAGCTCATCT
Organism: Guptibacillus hwajinpoensis; assembly: GCF_020524165.1. Classification (GTDB taxonomy): domain Bacteria; phylum Bacillota; class Bacilli; order Bacillales; family Guptibacillaceae; genus Guptibacillus; species Guptibacillus hwajinpoensis_D. The sequence goes on along the minus strand of NZ_JAIVKU010000002.1, from coordinate 325,417 downwards.
CCTTAACTCTACGCTTTCCTTCAATATGACGAAAGCTGGTGAGCGATCTGGAGGAGACCTTGAGCTTCAGTCTGGTCTGTTGATCCTACTTTTACTGCCCCTTATTTCACTTCTGATTGCAGGGTATTTGTATGGGCGTAAAGCTTCAGGAACGTTTCAACACTATTGGGTATCTTCACTTTTAATCGGGCTTGTTTATGGCATGCTAACGGCAGTAGTTGCACTAATCGCAGGATTCCAATTCGATGCTTCAGCACAAGATAGCGGTCTGGTTGCAAATTTGGCGATCGAAAACAACTATCCGTTCATAAAAGCTTTCTTTGCTGCATTTTTCCTCGGGACAGTCTTTTCGTTTATTGGTAGTTTGTATGGAAGTGGCACGATGAAACAATTAACATCTTCTCCTTTAAAAGAAAGTATTAGGACGATCCTATTCGGAATTTCACTTTCAATTGCCGTCATGGTTCTATTACTCTATCGTTTTATGTCTGACGCTAACCCTTTCCTTAGCTTTGACGATATTCCCGCAAGCTATTTTCTGATCATTGTGTTTCAAGGCGGATTTCTTCTATGGAATACGCTCAACCTTTCTTCTCTTACGTTAGATATGAACTTGCTAGATGAGAAACTACGGGTGATGTATTCTGCACTTGGCGGGCTAAAAATTGAAACAAATGATCCTTTTTCAATGTTTAGCTTCCTCTCAAGCAATCCAGGAAACCTCAAACTCTATATGATGCTCGGGTTACTTCTCCCCATTGGTTTGTTCTTATGGGCAGGCTATAGGATGCACCAGGGAGGCGCCATTCAGCTTCATCGGTTTGTCGTATTTGGTTTGTTATATGCTTTTATGATGTCTTTACTAGCTGCCGGTTTAAATACAGGCTTCACGTTTACGTTCGATTTCCTAGCCGGAGAGTTTCAAGACATGACAGACGTACCATTTCTTTTTATCGGTTCCTCCGCCATCACGACATTTTTCAAATGCTTTATCTTCTCAACACTTCTCGCCATTTGCGGTGCATATTGGAAGAAGCGAAGAACCAGCGAGAAGTGTCCGCTGGAGGTGGACTTTTGAGGTTTTTTGTTTGCGAAGGGGGTCAGGCTCGCGCCTGACCCCCTTCACCCCTTCACCCTCTTCACTTCTCTACCTCTCCAACACCGCATTCCGCACATACGTAACGCCTTCTACTTCAACTTCCTGATACACCCATTCTCCAGTATAAGTCATAAATTCCAACCCTTCTTCTGTTAGAAGAACCGTGTCTTCTGACTTTACGCCAGGCAATGAAGGATTCCATGCATAGGCTTGATTCACGACAATCTTGTTTGGCGTGTCAGGATTCGCAAGGAATTCGCGTGAATTGAATCCGGTTAAACCACCTTGGTGAAGAAGTTTCCAATCTTCCGGGAAGCCTTGCTTTGCGTACTCCGCGATCCCAGATTGAATCACATCCCCTGCCGTAGCACCCACTTTTGTCGCATGATTCATCACGCTATCAATCCTTGCAACCGCAGCGCTATGCTGACGAAGCTCTTCTGGCATTTCGCCAAAGTAGACAAGTCGCGTAACGTTGGCAACAAGACCTGCTTCTTCCGCACAAATCACAATCATTGCCTGACGCTCCAGCTTCTTTTCAGTTGGAATCGGGTGGCGATAGCGATAGATGCGTTCGTCTGTCGCCACGAGAAGCACCTGAATCGACATCCCACCAGCAAGAATTTTCGTAGCAAGATGGGCTTCAATTTCTTTTTCCGTTTGACCAGGTTCAATTTCACGGCACGTCTCTTCCACCGCTTTGGCAGCTTTTTGACACAGACTGCGATAACGCTCACGTTCATCTGCTGTCAAAACAGAACGGTATTTCCCAAGCTCTTCATCAACCACATCCCAGTCTGCATAAGGCATGTCAGCTGCCATCCGCTTTCCAGACGTTACCGATTCAATTAAATGCTCAGCAGGTTTGTACCAATCATCAGACAGCACCTCAAAAGAAAACGAAAGATCGGCACATTCTTCTTCCACAATGCGGCGTTCTTCCATTTTTGAGGTGACAAGATACGCATGATCACGCGTAATGATCCAGTCAGCCACGCCAGCTTCCATCGTCTGAACGATGTAATTCGTATTCCCTCCTGTGATCCAAGAGAAATTATTCCGTCTTCTAAGCAAGACACCATCATAACCCTGTTCTTCTAAAAACAAACGCACCTTCTCAATACTCATGACTGTTCTCCGTACCCTTCAGGATGATTTTGATGCCAGCTCCACGCGTGCGCAACAATTTGCGAAAGCTCTGGATAAACAGGCTTCCATCCAAGTTCATTCATCGCTTTCGAAGAAGAAGCAATTAATGTCGCTGGATCCCCTGCACGACGCGGGGCTACTTCTGCCTCAATCGACTTCTCTGTCACGCTACGGCACGTATCAATCACTTCTTTCACCGTAAATCCTTTTCCATTACCAAGGTTATAAATACCGCTCTCATTCGTTTCTTTCATCTTTTTCAACGCAAGGTAGTGAGCCTGCGCAAGGTCAAGCACATGAATATAATCACGTACACACGTACCATCTTTCGTATCATAATCATCACCGAAAATCGATACTTTCTCACGTTGACCAAGCGCCGCCTGAAGGACGATTGGAATGAGATGAGACTCCGGTTGATGGTCTTCCCCAATTTTCCCTTCTGGATCTGCACCAGCTGCATTAAAGTAGCGAAGCGAAGTTGATTTTAAGCCGTACGCATCATCACACCAGCGCAGCATTTTCTCAATCGCAAGCTTCGTCTCACCGTACGGATTTGTTGGATTTGTTACATCATTTTCCTCAATCGGCGTTCTCTCTGGATTTCCGTAAGTGGCAGCCGTCGATGAGAACACGATGTATTTCACATTATGTTCAATGAGTTTTGAAACAAGTGCCTGGGAACCCACTACGTTATTGCGATAATATTCAAGCGGATTTGTCACGCTCTCACCAACAAGTGAACTCGCAGCAAAGTGAATGACAGAATCGATATCATGATCGGCAAAAATTTGATCGATCACTTTTCCATCTGTTAAATCTCCTTTATACAACGGCACGTTAAGCACAGCTTGTTCATGTCCTTTTGTTAAATTATCGAGTACAACCACATCTTCATTCTGCTCTTGTAAATACATAACCGTATGGCTCCCGATATACCCGGCACCACCTGTGACTAAAATCGCCATGTTTTCCCCTCCAATTAAAGCATTAATCGTCGAATTCGATCGTTATTTCCCGGAAAATACTAGTTAAACTTCAGCACATAGGAACCAAGCGGTGCGACTGTCATTTCCCCACGATATTCCTCTTGTGAAACCGCATCGATCCACGTGCCGTCTGGAAGCATGAGCGTACCGTTATGATCCGTCGAATGATTCACAACGGATAAGAAAATGGTCCCATCTTTTCCTGTACGCGTAACAGCTTCCACATTTTCACTTGAAGCGATCATAGATACATCAGTTGCTTGGAAAATTTCTGCATAAAGACGATCCATCATTTCCTCTTCAAGAGCCGACCCAATGTAGTACACCGTTCCTTTTCCATACTGGTTTTTCGTCATTGCCGCTGTTTTTTCATAGAAACAGCCTCGGTATTCAGCAAGTACTTCCGCTGTTGTCGGCTCTACGAGATCGCACCAGATCGAAGCAACAGAGTTCACACCTTTAAGAGCACCTTGAATGCCTTCAACCTGATTGTTTTGACCGAGTTGAAGCGATTCGTATTCATTTATTTCAACACCGGCGAGCTCACGTAGTGCACCCGGAAGCGTATCTTCTACGACAAAATTATTCTGTTCTTTCACTCCTGCGCGATAAGAAAGAATGACGGTTCCACCTTGCTCCGCAAAGCGTGAAATTTTTTCATTAACAGCTGGATCGGTTAGGAAATAAACCGGTACAACCAACACCTTGTATCCGTCCAAATTACTTTCTTTTGTTACAATGTCCGTCATCGCGTTCATGCGATGGGCGGGGCTATAGAAGCGAAGGAACTCTCGTTTGTATTCAAACGCATTGCTTTGCGGCTGAATTCCCCATGCCCAAGCATTCTCCACATCATAATAAACGGCAACATCCGCCTTGTATTCAGACGCAATCCACTCATCCCCAAACACGCTAAGGGAATCAATCACTTCTTTCACTTCATTGTATTTACGCTTTGGTCTCCCATCATGATCAAGAACACCGTGACAAAACTCTTCCGTTCCAAAACGAGCAGCGCGCCAGCGGAAGTAAACAATTGCTTCAGCTCCGCGAGCAATTGCCTGATACGTCCAAAGCTTAATATGACCTGGACGAGGCAAGTAGCCGATGCGACTCCAACCTTGCGCTCCTGAAAGTTCTTCCATCACCCAGAAGCCTTTCCCGTCTTTAGAAGAACGACAAAGATCATGCTGATGAGCAATCGCAGCCGGCGCAATTGGCTCAGGTAACCCTCCCCAAACCGGGTAGTTATCGAACGAAATGAAATCAAGTTCCTTCGACATATCCCACTGATTAATTGCCTGATCGGTATAAACAAAGTTATGCGTAATCCACTGATCAGAAACGTGCTGTCGAAGAATGTCTGTTTGAAGCTTGTTGTAAGATGTATACGCGTCCGCACAGAAACGATCAAAGTCAAGAAGCAGGCTCGGATTATGCTCCTGGAAGACTTTACGTGGTACAGGAATTTGGGACCAAGCTGTATACGTTTGACTCCAGAACACGGTACCCCAGGCTTCGTTTAACGCATCAAGATTGTCATATTTTTGCTGTAGCCAAATTTGAAAAGCCTGCTGATCAACATCGCCATAGCTACGATCTGATTTTTCATGACCATATTCATTATCTACCTGCCAACCAATAATCCCTTCATGTTGACCATAGTGCTTTGCCATTTCTTCTACAATTTTTGCCGAAAACTTACGGTACACTTCGCTGTTTACCGTATAGTGACGTCTTGCTCCAAAGGAAATAACCGTACCATTCGGATCAACAGGTAAAATTTCAGGATACTTTTCAACCATCCAAGCAGGTGGTGTTGCGGTCGGTGTGCCAAGAACCACCTTGATCCCGTTCTTCTTCATCAAATCAATCGCTTCATCATAAAGGGCGAAATCATACGTCCCTTCCTCAGGCTCCATCAACTGCCATCCAAATTCTGCGATACGTACAACGTTCACACCGAGTTCTTTCATCAATCGGACATCTTCACTCCAGCGCTCTTTTGGCCACTGTTCCGGGTAATAATCCACACCTATATACATTGCATTAGCTCCTTTTGCCGTTTTGTGTTTGCTAATTTGAAAAGAAGCTCGCCAGGATCGGCAAGCTCTTATTGATTTAAATGGATGTTAAGTGCATGCGTAAAGCGATCAAACGCTTCTTGACCTGGTACTGTTCGTTTAAAGACACCAGCATGGCTTAAGATATCAGAGAAGATAAGTCCGATTTCATCCCGCAACCGCCCCTGTACATTTGATGAATTAAGGTCCGGATATTTTTCAAGAAGTGAGTCCGCCCAGACAACATGCTTGCTAATCCGCTCATCACGTTCGATTTGTTCTAGTGGATTTTCACCGATCAGTGATTCACCAAGTAAGTGCAGCTCTTCTTGTAGTCTGCCGGGAAGCACTGCCAGTCCCATCACTTCAATTAAACCGATGTTTTCTTTCTTAATATGGTGCACCTCCGCATGAGGATGAAACAGTCCCATCGGGTGCTCTTCTGTCGTGCGATTGTTTCGTAGCACAAGGTCAAGCTCATAATTATCGCCGTGACGACGCGCGATTGGCGTAATCGTGTTATGCGGCTCATCATCTGTAAACGCATGAACCTCGGCGCTTTCATCGCTATACTCTTTCCAGAACTGAAGAATCGCATCGGCCAGTTCTCCAAGCTCGTTTCGATTGTTGCTTTGCAGACGTAGCACTGACATCGGCCACTTCACAACGCCAGCCTTTACATTTGGATAAGCGGTTAAGTTAACATCTCGCTCCATCTCTGCTTTTGCCATTGGAAAGTCATGCTTTCCTCCTTGAAAATGATCATGACTTAAAATAGAACCGCCAACGATTGGCAGGTCTGCATTTGAGCCGATAAAGTAATGAGGAAACTTCCCAACAAATTCAAGCAGTCGATCAAACGTGCCGCGCGAAATTTTCATTGGTTCGTGTTCTCCGTACAATACAATGGCATGTTCGTTGTAATAAACGTATGGAGAGTACTGTAAATACCACTGTTTCTCTTCAAGCGTGACAGGAATCATCCGAAGATTTTGTCGTGCCGGATGATTGATTCGCCCTGCATATCCGACGTTTTCTTTACAAAGCAAGCACTCAGGATAGCCAGTTGACTTCATTGTTTTCGCAGCCGCAATTGCTTTTGGATCTTTTTCTGGTTTGGACAGGTTTATCGTGATTTCCATCTCACCATACTGCGTTGATGTGAGCCACTCCTCATTTTTTGCAATGCGATCCGTACGAATGTAGTGAACATCTTTTGAATATTGATAAAAGTTAGCCGTGGCTGCTTCAGGTCCAGTTTGTTCATAAGTCTTTTCAAACTTCTCAATCACGCCTGATGGTCTTTCCGTTAAGCATCCCATGATTTTTGTATCAAGCAAATCACGATAAGTGACCGTATTTTCAACGAGTCTTCCATTTTCATAGGCCCAATCTAAAATTTGATCCAAAATCGTAACAGGGCTGTCAGGGATATTCGAAGGAACATATATTGGATCGATCTCTTCAAGCTGAAGCACTTCTAGAATTTGATTTCGCGCGTATGATAAATCCCACTCATGAATCAGATGGTTATTCAATCCATATTGGAGGAGACGGTTAATCTCTTTATCGATGCTTCTCATGGTTTCTCTCCACTCCTCTCCAGATTTACAGCGCTTCTGAAAGCTGGTTGATTTCTCTTGCTCCTGCACCAATTTCCACAACGTAAAATTCAGGTGTTAAGCCCGTTTTCTCTTTATAAGTTTTGGCTACATTTGTTTGGAATGAATGTAAAAACTGATTTTCAACAATGGTGATTGTACAACCTCCAAACCCTGCTCCTGTCATACGGGAGCCGATGACACCTTCTTCTGCCCAGGCAGCTTCGACTAAAGCATCAAGCTCAAGACCTGTTACTTCATAGTCATCGCGCAAAGAAACGTGTGACTCATTCATTAACTGACCGAACACGTCAATCTCTCCAGCATTTAACCGTTTAGCTGCTTCAATCGTACGAACGTTTTCATAAACCGCATGCTTTGCTCGTTTCTGATCAATTGAGTTCGTGATGTAGTGTTTATTCGCTTCAAACGCTTCAACCGTCAGATCACCAAGCGACTCAATCTGGAGGTGCTCCTGAAGCTGACTAAGTGCACGCTCACATTCAGAACGGCGCTCATTGTATTTTGAATCTGCTAACCCTCTTCGTTTGTTTGTATTCGCGATCACAAGAGCAGCATTCTTGAGAACAACAGGACTATAGCTATATTGAAGCGTGTTGCAATCAAGAAGAACAGCCGCTGCTTCTTTCCCCATCCCAATCGCAAATTGATCCATAATTCCGCAGTTTACGCCAACAAACTCATTCTCCGCACGTTGACTCATTTTCACCATTTCAACCATCTCAAGATGAATGTCATTTAATTCATTCAATAAAACGGCCGTCGCTAACTCGATGGATGCCGATGAAGATAATCCGGCTCCATTTGGAATATTGCCATAGTAAAGCACATCAAATCCGCTCACATCATAACCTGATTGCTTTACTATCGATACGACCCCTTTTGGGTAGTTTGCCCAGTCATGCTCAGCCTCATAGACGAGCTTATCCGCATTAACCGTCATGACGCCTTTCTCTTCAAAATTCATGGAATAGAAACGAATGATAGAATCCTCTCGTTTTCTAGCGACCGCATAGGTCCCAATGCTAAGTGAGCACGGAAATACGTGTCCTCCATTATAATCTGTATGTTCGCCAATTAAATTGACACGCCCTGGCGAGAAGAAGCTTCTAATTTCACCACTGTCTCCGAACACCTTTCGAAATTGTGCATATAGCGATTTCATTTTTTTCACCCGGCCTCGTTTATTTACTGCTTTTTCGCAGCTTTAATTTTGTCGACATCGTTACTTTCTTTGCGACTTTTCTTCTTAATAGACGCTCCATTAAAAGTCCAACTGCCGTTTCACCCATCAATTCGGTGTACACTTTAACCGTACTTAAAGCAGGGTAGACATATTTTGAGACACTAATATCATTGACACCTATTAAGCTAACGCGGTCTGGAACAGAGATCCCATTTTCATGCAAGGCACGAAGACAGCCAATTGCCATCGTGTCATTCCCAACAAAGAATGCGGTTGGAAGCTCTTCACCAAGCTCGTCAATGGCACGCTTCATAAGGGAATAGCCGTCATCAACCGTAAATGATCCCGTATAAACGTAAGCTTCATGATCTTGATCGCATTCTGTCATATAGCGTTTGAACGTAAGCTCACGTTCATCAACAATTTCAGCGCTGGCGTCCCGAAACGCTTCTCTTCCGCCAATATAGCCAATTCGCACATGACCTTTACTTGTAAAATAATCGAGTACTTTTTTTGTCGCCTTCTCAAAATCAACGACAACGGCATCGTACCTCTCGTTATCTGGATCATAGTCAACGAAAACGATATTTGGTGTAACTTTATTTAATGAAGCAATTTCTTGACTACTAAATTTTCCAACGGCAATCATACCCTGTATGTTTTCTTTTTCTAATTCATCATAGTTATCTTTAAAAATTTTCACGAGTTCAAGCCGCTCTTCCTGACAGCGTTGCTCAACTCCGAGTCGAATCGACATATAATAAAGGTCGTTCAACTCTTCCTTTTCCGTATACCAGTGGATAATGGCAATTTTCGGTGTTAGCGACTTCTTTCCACGCTTCTTGCTGTAAGAAAGCTCTTCTGCTACTTCAAAAATTCGCTTTTTCGTATCATCCGACACTGATAACGTTTCATCATAATTGAGGACGCGTGAAACGGTCGATGTGGAACATTTCACTTTTTGTGCGATGTCCTTAATCGTTGCCATGGCCATCATCCTTTTTTATTCTGCTTTTAAGTAAAACACCTTCGATTGAAAGTCTCCACCGCGCTCAGCTTGCTCACCATTCGCACCGTTAAACTCAACTGGTAGCGGTAGCCCGTGTAACATCAGTTCATCTCCGAAATACTTTTCCCCATCAACGTTGTAACCTCGATCACTAGCTAAACCTCTTAACTTCACAAACTGATTGGTGCGTGGATTTGGCGTACTTGATGCTTTATACCAGCCAACAAGCACTTCAGTCTGATCCTTTGAAACAATCATCCAGGCCGTTTCATTGCTTTCAAACGGGCTTTGTAAGCGGATAAACTCGCCATCACGAACGAGATGACGCAGTGATTGGTAACGTTTGATCTGGGCTTTCACAATTTCTTTTTCCTCATTTGATAGGCTAGAAGGATCCAACTCATATCCAAATGTTCCAAAATACGCAACATCAGCTCGCATCGAAAGAGGGGTCTCACGAAGCGTTTGATGGTTTGGGACGGCAGATATATGAGAGCCTATGCTGTAAATAGGATACGCCATCGATGTACCATACTGGATTTTTAGACGCTCTACTGCATCTGTATCATCACTCGCCCATGCTTGTGGTGCGTAGTAGAGAAGTGCCGGATCAAAACGCCCACCGCCCCCAGCACACGATTCAAACAGTACATTTGGAAACTCTGATGTTAAGCGCTCATAAAGATCATAGACACCTAGAATATAGCGATGGAAAAACTCACCCTGGTTCTCTAAACCTGCAGAGTAGGCCTCCGTAATGTTCCGATTCATATCCCACTTAATATAGTCCAAGTTCGTTGCCTCAATAATCTCTTTCATTTGTTCAAAAATGTAGTTCACTACTTCAGGTCGTGTATAATCAAGTACGCGCTGATTGCGTCCAAGTGTAAAGTGTTCACCTGGAATGCCTATCGCCCATTCAGGGTGCTCTCTATACAGCTCGCTATCAGGACTAATCATTTCCGGCTCAAACCACAAACCAAATTGAAGTCCGGTGCTCTTCACTTTTTCTGCAAGAGAAGCAATGCCATCTGGAAGCTTTTCTAAGTCAACCGTCCAATCCCCAAGCGACGAACGGTCGTTGTTCCGCTTTCCAAACCACCCGTCATCTAGAACGAACAGTTCTACTCCCAGTTCTTTCGCTTCCTTCGCAAAATGAAGAAGCTTCTCTTCATTAAAATCAAAATATGTCGCTTCCCAGTTATTGATTAAGACAGGACGATCCTTGTTCTTCCACTGCTCACTAATAAGCTGATGGCGATACAGGCGATGGAATGTTTGACTCATCCCGTTCATCCCTTGATCCGAATAAACCATGAGCGCTTCTGGGGTTTGAAATGTTTCGCCCGGACTAAGATTCCATTGAAAGCCCATTGGATGAATCCCAACCTGCACACGTGCAGTACCGTAGTGATCGACTTCCGTTTGTGCAAGAAAATTCCCGCTATAAACAAACTGAAAGCCAAATACTTCCCCTATATGTTCTGTAGCATCAAGCGCTGTTAAAGCGAGAAATGGATTGTGGTGATGAGAGCTTGCGCCGCGAATACTGGAAACCGACTGGATGCCCTGCTCGATTTTCCTCTTCTTCACATGACGCTCGCGGGCCCACGTACCGGAGAGGTGGACCATTTCCATATCAGCATGAGGTAAATCAACAGACAAGGACATCATGCGATCGATGGAAAGTGCACCATCCGTTTTATTAATAAGACGAACATTTCGAGCGATCACTGCTTCATTTTTAAAAATCGTATAGCTCAGCTCGAGCTCTACCTGCTGATAAGTATCTTCCAATACTATGAGGAGCGTCTCCGCTTCATCTGTATGTGCATACGTTGCCGGCAAGCCTTTTAAATATGGTTTCCCCTTCACAATTTCATGTGATTTGTAGACAAAATTCGCAATTGGCTTTTGACCGTCCGATATCATGAAAGCAGGTTCTCTAAAATCCCCTTTTCCATAAACAGGATACTCCTGTTGAATCGTTTCAAGCGAAAAAGCCGCGTCGTCCTCATACGTATGGCAGCTAGCCGGTGTTGGGTTGTTTGTTCTCTGAAAATGACGATAATCGCGCTCACGAAGCGCTTTTCCGAAATACAGATGACCGAGCTGCCCATTTTTTAAAACCTGAAAGATGTAGCTGATTTTTCCATTTGTGAGATGAAACTGCTGTTGATTAACGAGAATACTCATTGCCATCGATCCTTTATCCGAGTTTAGGTTCGTTTATTAATGTGACGCCGCTTGCCGTGTGTCCCTCTAATTCGAGAACGACAATTTCATTTTCACCTTCCTGTAACAGTGGGCCAGGTAAATAAAGACGCTGCTGTGGTCCCATCGTCTGCCAGTAGCGACCAAGATTAAATCCATTGATATACACGTTACCTTTTGTAAACCCTTCCAAATCAACAAATGTATCATAGCATTGATCAACCGTGAATATGCCCTTAAGATATTTAGGATAACGGTCGCCTGCTGTGTACGTCTTAGGAAGGCGATCGCCTTCAATCTTCATCATTTCCCAGTCAAACCAATATTGATTGTTTAACCAGAGGTTCTGCACAATCCCTTTCTGATCAGACAAGTGCTTGCCGTAATTCACTCGGCCCAGGTTTTCAACAAGAATTTCAAAAGTGTTTTCCTCATCTGGAAAAGGAATCATCACCGATTTTTTCTCATCATTTATGGAAACCGTCGCTTCATGCTTTCCATTCACATAAATGAATGCTCTGTCGCGAATGGGCGTTGTATCAAGCTCTAACGCTCCCGTCTCATGAATCGTCGTACGGTAAAGCGTATAGCCAAAGTTTTGGTCAAGCTTTTCCATGCTAAGTGGTGTCACGTACTCTACTTTGGTTCCCACCTCTTGAAGGACATCGAATAGGCTGACACTCTCCGTTAGCTTCACTTCGCCATAGCTTTTCGTCTCAACTTTAGAAACATCTTCAACCGAAACATCCGTTACACGCTTCAACACATCCGCCATGGCGAGATATTTGTCTGTTACATCTCCCCACTCTGTTAAAAGAGAATCATAGTCATAGCTCGTAATTGTCGGTGCATATTTCTCATAATGATTGGCTCCGTTATAAAAGCCAAAGTTCGTTCCACCGTGGAACATATAGAAATTAACCGATGCGCCCATATCCATTAATTTCTGGAACACTTCAGCTGCTTCCTTTGCGTCACGAGTATGATGTTCGCCACTCCAGTGATCAAACCAGCCAATCCAGAATTCCGCCACCATTTTGGGTGAATCAGGTTTCATGGCTTCAAGAGCTGCAAACGCTTCTTCTGGTCTTGATCCGAAATTGAGCGTCGTCACGACATTCTCCATTGAACCTTGCTTAATGAAATCTGGTCCGTCTGAAGTGAAGTAAAACGTATCAATGCCATGCTTCTCATATTGTTCTTTATGGAAAGCAAGGTAATTTTGATCATTGCCATAGGCGCCATATTCATTTTCAATTTGAAACGCGATGACCGGTCCACCATTTTTTTGTAAAAATGGCTTCAGTCGCGGAAGAAGTTCATTGAAATAATCTTCTACGTGGTTTAGAAAAGCAGGATGACTACAGCGAAGTGCCATATCATCCTGTTTTAGTAACCATGAAGGGAGACCCCCCATTTCCCACTCTGCGCAAATATAAGGAGACGGCCTTAGAATGACGTAAAGTCCGATTTCTTGTGCTTCAGCTATGAACCGCTCCACGTCAGCCATTCCTTCAAAATGAAACTGACCTTTTTTCGGTTCATGAAAGTTCCATGGAATATACGTTTCTACTGTATTCAACCCGAGGGCCTTCAGCTTTTGAAGGCGATCTCTCCAATACTCAGGGACAACCCTGAAATAATGGAGACCTCCTGACAGGATTTGAAACGGTTCGTCGTTTAGGTAAAATTGGTTCTTTCTCGCTTCCAGCATAACAGCCTCCTCCTATTTCAAGGCGCTTCCGAGCATACCTGAAATAAATTGTTTTTGCAGAGTTAAGAAGAATGCAATGATCGGAACAGTCGCTAACGTAACGCCCATCATCACTTGACCGTAGTCGATATAAGAGAGTCCCATTAAGCTAGATAGGGCAACAGGGAATGTGTACATGTCGTTCGTGTTCAACACAACGAGCGGCCACATGAAGTTGTTCCACTGTGTCATGAATAGGAAAATTGATGCAGCTGCTAGAGCCGGTCGCATCGACGGAATCACGATTGAGATAAAGATTCGGGTTTCACTTGCGCCATCAAGACGCGCTGACTCCATCAATTCTGTTGGGAAAGCCAGGAAGTTCTGTCTTAACAAGAAAATCGCAAATGGGAAACAAAGTTGCGGTGCAATAACCGCGAAGTACGTGTTTAATAGATTAAAGTCAGACATCATTTGAAACAAAGGAATCAACGTTGCCTGGTAAGGAATCATCATGGAAAGTAAGAAGGCCGTAAAGATGAATTTTTTCCCTTTGAAATTGTACTTCGCTAGAACGTAGGCTGCGCTCGCACAAACAGCAAGGGCAATCACTACATAAAGACCTGAGACGAAGAGTGAGTTAAAGAGTACTCTGAAAATACCAATCGATTCATTTAAGTTCGTTAAGTTTGTCATAAACTGATCGCCAGGTAAAAGCGTTGGCGGGTTCGTAAACATTTTACTAGAGTCGTTTGTTGCACCGATAAACATCCAGTAGAACGGGAAGATGGAAACAACTAGGAAAATACTAAGAAGTGTATACATCCAAACGGCTTTTAGTTTATTCTTCTTTTTCTTCGGTTTCTTTTGTTGCCTTTCAGCAAGGGTGAGTTTATTTGTCGACTGTTCAATTACCTCTAGGTTCTTAGCCATTAATCATCACCTGCTATCTTGAATTGGATAATGGAGAGAATACCTACCATAACAACAACCGCGTATGCAATAGCGGAAGCATAGCCGAAGTCAAAGTATTCAAATCCACTTTGATAAATATAAAGTCCAAGGGTCATCGTTGAATCTGCCGGTCCACCGCCCGTTAAGTTGAACGGTTCGTCGAAAAGCTGAAGCGTTCCGATTGTCGATAGGATACCTGCAAAAAGAATCACTGGTTTTAGTTGCGGGACAGTAATGTAGAAAAATTGCTTAAACTTGTTGGCGCCATCAAGAGAAGCCGCTTCATATAAATCTTCTGGAATGTTTTGAAGGGCTGCCAGGAAAATAACCATGTTATATCCCGTCCATCTCCACGTCATCGCGATAATAATCGAAGCTTTCGCCCAAAACGGATCGGATAACCAAGGGATGGCCGTAATGCCGATGTAACTAAGTGCCGTGTTAATTATTCCTTCTTCTTGAAGCATGATTGAGAACAAGATCGAGTAGGCTACAAGCGATGTCACAGCTGGTAGAAAGAAAGAAACTCGGAAAAATCCTTTTAGCTTTAACAGCTGGTTGTTCAACACATTGGCTAGTACCATTGCGAGAATGATCATAACTGGGACTTGAACAACAAAGATAATGAATGTGTTCTGCATCGCCGTCCAGAAAATATCATCGTTCCAGAGGCGTGTATAGTTTTTCAATCCTGCAAAAACGTATTCTCCACCCACTCGTTCCTGAAAACTGAGAACAAAGGAAGCGATAATTGGATAAACGGTAAATGCTAAGAAAAGCAGAATGGCCGGAGCTGCGAATAAATATGGAAAACGTTTCGCTCGATTCATGAATATCCCACCTTAACATGACAGGGGTTGAAGTGAATCAACCCCTGATAATTTCTGAAGCTTATTGAATACGATTTTTCAAACGATCTTCTGAAGCTTTTAACGCTTCTTCAATCCCTTTTCCATTTGCGATTTCAGACTGTGCTTTCACAGCTTCATCTTTCGCTACGGCATAGTCTCCTGTGTAATTAACGGCAGGAATGCTGTCCATTTCGTCAGCAAGAAGACTCCAGATCGGCTGATTGTTAAAGAACTCAACTTCTTTTGTAAATGCTTCGTTATCGTAAATCGTGTTCAATGAAGGGAACAGGCCGCCTTCCATTGCAGATAATTGAACATCTTTATTTGTAGAGAAGAATTCCATAAAGTCATAAGCGAGATCAGCATTGTCACTTGCACTAGGAATCATGTAGTTACTTCCCCCAAGATTCGATGCACGGTTTCCACCTTCTTCAAATGCTGGAAGCTCAATTAACCCCCATTTACCTGAAGTATCTTTACCCTGCTGTGTAATGGAACCGTATAACCACGCACCAGATGGAGCAGTAGCTACATCGCCACTTGTCATCGCACTGATCCAAGCGTCCCAACCAACTGTTTCTTTTACAAGACCCTCTTCATTAAGCTTCTGTTGTACTTTCATTGCCTTTTTGGATTCTTCTGAAGTAAGAGCAACGTTCTTCTCATCATCAAAGTAGAATGTTCCCTGTTGATTTAACATCATGCGGTAAAGACCGTCATCACCGTTTAAGTCTAAACCAATCATCGCTTTATCTGTTTTTTCGTTAATGGTTTTACCAGCTTCGATGTAGTCATCCCACGTTTTGATATCTTCCGCATTTACACCAGCTTCTTCAAAAATATCCGTGCGATAGAAAACACCAGTTGGTCCACCATCAAACGGGAAGCCGTACATGGCGCCGTCTTTTGAAACAAGCTCTGTCTTATAAGACGGGAAACTATCTTTCATTTCATCAAAGCCTTTATCGGAAACGTTTACAAAAGCGTCCGGAAAAGCACTCATATAACCTTGAACGCGATCATCTTCTACAAGAACGATATCGGGTAAACCTTTACCTCCAGCTTGAAGGCCCGTTGTTAACTTCGAGTAAACATCATCGGTACCCATTTCAACAACTTCGAGTTCAAAATCTGGATTTTCTTCTTTAAATTTCTCGGCCGCTTTTTCAAGCACCGGTACGTTAATATTCCATGCCCAGGCTGTTACTTTGTTGCTATCGCCCGATCCTTCACTATCACTTCCACCATTCCCGCACGCCGCCAGGAACAGACTTAACACAAGCATCATACTTATACTAACTAGACCCGTTACCTTCTTCATCAACTACCCCTCCAATTAATTACTGAAAACTTTCAAAATTCACAATGAAAGCGTCTACACTTATTAGAATAGTTGAATAGGTAAACAGAGTCAAGTAAATGTTTACTAAAAGTTTACTAGTTTATTTACTTACCAATTAATGGGCTTATTTACAAGAAGAAAGTGTCCATCGGTGACGGACACTTTCTTCTTTGTTGTCTTTATAGGGGGTCAGGTTCGAACCTGACCCCTTTCTACTATTGAATGCGATTTTTCAGTCGATCCGCCGCTGCTTTATAGGCGTCTTCAATCGATTTCTTATCATTCATGACTTCAGATTGCGCTTTAATGGACTCATCACTTGCAAGCGCATAATTCCCTGTGTAGTTAACAGAAGGAATGTCATTCATCTCGCTCGCAAACAGCTCCCAGATCGGCTGATTGTTAAAGAATGCCACATCTTTCGTGAAAGCATCACTTTCATAAATCGTGTTCAGCGTTGGGAACAAACCGTTGTCCATCGCCGTTAACTGAACGTCTTCACTTGTTGTAAAGAATTCCATGAAATCATAAGCCATGTCCTGGTTTTTACTCGCACTTGTAATCACATAGTTACTTCCACCAAGGTTGGCTGCACGGTTTCCATCTTCTTCAAAAGCAGGAAGCTTAAACACACCCCAGTTGCCTTCTGTATCTTTCGCCTGTTGTGTAATTGACCCACTTAACCATGCGCCAGATGGAGCAGTTGCCACATCGCCTTGAGCCATCGCACTAATCCAGGCATCCCAGCCCACTGTATCTTTCACTAGGCCTGCTTCTTTCATCATTTTCACTTTCTCTGCTGCCATTTTGGATTCTTCAGAAGTGAAATTCACGTTCTTTTCATCATCAAAATAGAACGTACCTTGCTGCGTCATCATCATCCGGTAAAGGCCGTCATCACCGTTCAAATCAAGTCCAAGCATTGCTTTTCCTGTCGCTTCTTTGATTTTTTTACCAGCATCAATAAAGTCATCCCACGTCTTAATATCGTCAGGATTCACACCAGCTTCTTCAAAATAATCGGTGCGGTAAAAAACGCCTGTTGGTCCACCATCAAATGGGAAACCATACATTGCTCCGTCTTTTGAAAGAAGATCTGTTTTATAACTAGGAAAACTATCTTTACTCTCATCAAAGCCCTTATCCGATACATTTACAAATGCATCCGGGAAGGTTTCCATATAACCCTGAATCCGATCATCCTCAACAAGCACGATATCCGGCAATCCTTTTCCTCCAGCTTGGAGACCAGTCGTTAGTTTCGAATAAACGTCTTCACGACCAAGTTCTACAACTTCTAGCTCAAAATCAGGGTTTTCTTCTTTAAACTTCTCAGCTGCTTCTTCAAGAACTGGAACGTTAATGTTCCATGCCCATGCCGTAACTTTCTTCCCACTGCTCTCTCCATCACCTGATCCTTCACTCGAGCTATTGTTACTAGAACAAGCCCCGAGGACTAACATCAAAATCAGCAAGAAACTAACTCGACCCATTACCTTTCTCACCTTAACCCCTCCTATTTGTTTACTAAATAACACAAAATGAAAGCGTATTCATATTGTTAGATTAAGGTACAAAGGCCTAATAGTCAAGTAAATATTTACTGATTAGTTTACTTTTAGACTCCCTCTATTTTTACACTACTGAACTTCTTCCTCGCCGTTGTGCTAACCTGTATTTCCATAATAAAATTAGAAAGAAGTTCAATCTTTTATTTTAACTGCAAATCTTTTCAAATCATTTTAAATTTTTGTAAATTATTCAAATCAAACTATTTACCTAAGATATAAATGCTATAGTTATTACGTGAATTATTTTTAATAGTTGGAGGATCTATATGGTATTTAGCAATCTCGTTTTCTTATTTGCATTTCTCCCAATCGTCTTATTTTCTTACTTTTTCGCTCGAAAAAGCTTTCGCAATATCGTACTACTAACGGCAAGTCTTGTTTTCTATGCATGGGGGGAGCCACAGTACGTGTTCCTTATGCTTTTTTCAATCGTAATGAACTATGGTTTTGGTAGAGGGATCGATTATTTTCAAAATCAGGTACGACTGAAGAGATTTTTACTAACTTTATCAATCATCGGTAACATTGCGATTCTCGGTTACTTCAAATACGGTGATTTCTTTCTAACTAACGTCAACACTTTCTTAGGAACAAGTTTTGAACTAGGAGAACTCCCTCTTCCAATTGGAATTTCATTTTTCACATTCCAGGCGATGAGCTATGTAATCGATATTTATCGACAAGACGCACCCGTACAGAAAAATGTTTTTTCACTTGCTTTGTATATTGCGCTTTTCCCTCAGCTTGTTGCGGGGCCAATTGTTCGATACAACACGGTAGATCAACAAATTCACTCTCGTACCATTACGGCCGATAAAGTGCACGAGGGCATAAAGCGCTTCATTATTGGCCTTTCAAAAAAGGTGCTTTTGGCAAATAGTTTTGCCGTAGTAGCAGACCAGGCGTTTAACACGCCAGCAGGAGAAATGAGTGTGATGATGGCGTGGATTGGTGTGATTGCCTACACCCTACAAATCTATTTCGATTTCTCTGGTTACAGTGACATGGCGATTGGTCTTGGAAAAATGTTTGGCTTTGATTTTCTCGAAAACTTTCGATATCCCTACATATCAAAGAGCATTTCAGAATTCTGGAGAAGATGGCATATCTCTCTTGGAACATGGTTTAAAGATTACGTCTACATTCCATTAGGAGGTAATCGTCATGGTAAGCTTGTTCAGGTTCGCAACCTTTTAATTGTTTGGACGATCACTGGATTTTGGCATGGGGCAAGCTGGACCTTTATGGCGTGGGGATTTTATTACGGGGCCATTATCGTTATTGAGAGTCTCGGGTTTGGCAAGTGGTTAAGTCGACAATGGTCACCTCTTCAACATATTTATGTCTTATTCCTTGTTATGATCGGGTGGGTCTTTTTCCGCGCCGACAACTTTACTTATTCATTTGACTACTTACAAACCATGTTTGGCCTCAATCAGGTCGCTTTTGTAGATTCTATGTTCCTGTTGCAGTGGAATGATAACTGGGTATTATTCCTGGCCGGCGTCATTTTCAGCACCCCTTTCCTTGCAAATATTAGAAATATTTTCAATAGAATAGCGACCAAAGTAAAGGGACTTCAGTTTGTCACTCTTTTCTCTGAACCTGCAATCTATATGACATTAGTCATTTTTGCTATGATTCGCCTTGTTAATTCAAGCTACAATCCATTTATTTATTTTAGATTTTAATGTCCATAAAGGAGCTTTGCAATGATTCAGCGACTTGAAAAAGCAAGGAAATGGATCCTCATCATTTCATTCTTTGCGTTTATATTTACCGTTTTCTTCTATCTCACAGTTTCTGCAGATATTGAAGTATCTGATGTTGAAAAAAGAGAACTTGCTCAAAATCCGGACCTTTCCATTGAAAATGTTTCAAGCGGAGAGTACATGGACAATTTTGAATCCTATTTTCTCGATCAATTTCCAGGGCGAAACATTTGGCTGAAATCGTATCTTCAATATCAGCAAATGACGAACAAAACCTATATTTTTGACTATTATGTATCCGACTCGAATTGGATTATTCCTAAACCAAGTTATAGTAAGCCTTCTAGCCACATTGATGATGCTGTAAATAACTTAAATGAATTCGCAGCAACCATGAAAAAGGAAGGAAAAGAAGTTTATTTTGCTTCGCTGCCTCATAAAGTGAATACAATCGATATTCTCCCTTCTTACCTTGAAGAAGGTACTGGTTTAGAAAAGAAAGATTACTTCTTTTCTAAATTCGATCAAACAAATATTCCAATGGTCGATGTTGGGAAAGAATTTAAAGAAGAATATACGGACCAGGAATTGAAAGAGCGGTACTTTAAAACGGACCATCACTGGAACATGTTTGGTGCTTTCGAAGGCTATCAAAAAGTGGCTGCTCTTCTCTCTGAGAATTCAAAGTATTATACGAAAATGAACGAGGACGAGAGCGACTATGAATTATCATGTCACAACGACAAACAATTTATCGGAAGCTATAACAATCAACTTTACTTAACAGTTGATACTACAGGAGAAAAGATCTGTCATATGTTACCGAAAGATAACCTCTTTGATGACTATTCCATTACTTGGAACGGGAAAGAGCGGAAATTTAAACAAGTCTATGGAACAGACATATTCAGAGATAACAATCCAATTGATTTTGGCGGGCTTTACATGAACAATACAGCCGAAATTACTATTGAAAATCCAGCAGTAAAAGAAGAAAGTCACCTGCTGATTTTAAAAGACTCTTACGCAAATCCAATCGCGTTTCACATCGCTCAACATTTTTCCAATACGACTGTCTATGATATCCGTTACAACGATGATCAGATCTTAACAGATTATATGGCAGATAAAGATTTCGATGTTGTGCTTTTTCTTTATAATGATGCCATGCTTCAAGGCGAATCGTTTCGCTTTTCGACGCCAATGAAAGAAGAAACAGAGTAACCATTAAGGAAAGACATCAATCGTAAAGCCATCTCTCTACTTTATCGAGAGATGGCTTTTTGTTTTCGCTCATTCTTGAGGGGTCAGGTACGTACCTGACCCCCACTACATTACCGCTGTTACGCCATAAACCGCCTCATGAAAATGATGCACCTCTGGCTTAAGACCATTCTCTTCAAAAATCTCCTTCATCTTCTGAGAAGAAATCCGCTCATGGAGGGGAGGTCCCATCTCCATATCGATGGCTTCCCATTCTAACACAAGCAACTGCTGTCCCGGTTTAATGATTCGCTTAAATTCTTCAAAAGCTTTCTTCAAATCAGGTACTTCATGAATAACAAATGCCGCAATTGCTTTGTCAACTACATGATCAGCCAGGTTAATTTGTTCAAGACTACTGACAATATAATCGATATTCCCTGCTTCTACTGCGCGTTTCTTAAGAAGATCTAACATCTGCTTCTCGATATCAACCGCATAGATCCGCTCAGCCACCTCAGCTAATGGTACCGTAAAATATCCATTCCCCGCACCAAGGTCAGCCACATGATCAGTCGCTGTTACGTTAAGGTGATCAATGACTTGTCCAGGAGAGATGATTTCCTTTCGTTTCGGATCCAGCAGTCGATCTGCCTTCCCCGGTTTGAACCGTTTACCTGCCATCATGAAACCTCCTTAGAATTTCCACTTAAATTTCAATACCACTACAGGTATTATAACAAGAATGGTTCATCAACACACAAAAGCCCGCTCTATTAAAGAGCGAGCTCCAAGGTGTCCTCTATAGAGGGACAGTTGTTTGTGATGGGGGTCAGGTTCGAACCTGACCCTTACGTTGTCCTTCTTTATACCCATCTGGGTTCTCTGACTGCCAGCGCCACGTATCGCGACACATTTCTTCAATGCCTTTTTCTGCTTTCCAGCCAAGCTCTGTTTCAGCCTTTGTTGGGTCAGCATAGCATTCACCAATATCACCCGGACGGCGTGGTGCAATGGAATACTTCACTTCTTTCCCCGTTGCTTCTTCAAAAGCTTTCACCATTTGAAGGACGCTATAACCATTTCCTGTCCCCAGGTTATATGCTTCAACACCTGTCGTGCCTAGAATATGCTCCAGCGCTTTTAAATGACCGTTCGCCAAATCTTCCACATGAATGTAATCACGTACCCCTGTACCGTCAGCTGTGTTATAGTCATCCCCAAACACGCTAAGCTGCTCAAGTTTCCCAACGGCTACCTGACTAATATACGGCATCAAATTATTTGGAATTCCGTTCGGATCTTCTCCAATTCGTCCGCTAACATGAGCGCCGATTGGATTGAAGTATCGAAGAAGTGCTATACTCCAATTGGAATCAGCCACATAAAGATCACGGAGAATTTGTTCAATCATTAGCTTCGTTTGGCCATAAGGATTTGTCGCACTTAGTGGCGCTTCTTCTGTAATTGGCATCACGTCTGGCATGCCATATACAGTGGCTGATGAGCTAAAGACGATATTCCTTACGTTATATTTCTCCATCACTTCGCAAAGAATGAACGTTCCTGTTAAGTTATTGTGGTAATAATGAAGTGGCATGGAAACTGATTCACCAACGGCTTTTAAGCCTGCAAAATGAATCACCGCTTCAATTTCATTTTCTGCAAAGACCACTTCTAAAGAAGACCGATCAAGTAAATCCACTTCATAAATTGGAAAATCTCGTTCAGTTAATTCTTTTACGCGATCGAGTGACTCCATTTTACTATTCGAAAAGTTATCTACGACCACAATGTCAGAGCCGTGATCAAGTAGCTGAACACATGTATGGCTTCCAATGTATCCGGCACCGCCTGTTACTAAAACCGCCATTCTCATTCCCCCACTTCAAAATGTCTCCAAAAAATTCCTTCTCATCATATCACATTCAATGGACCCATTTCATGGCATATAAAGAAAAAATCGCTCTCTATGAGAGCGATTCTGCTAAAGAAGGAAGCAAATCATCTAAACAAGAGCCTGGATTTCTTTCTTTTCTCCTTCTCTTCTGAATCAGAAGCTAAAAGACCTTCCTGCTTCTTCATTCCCTCTTCTTTAAAGCGGCGTTTTTCTTCCTTCGACCACGATTTGTACTCTTTAATAAAAGCTTCATACTTTGGCATAATATCTTTCATCGCGCCATATTCACGAATGGTTCCATGTTCAAGCCAGATTGCTTTATTACAAAATTTCTTCATCTGCCCATTCGAATGACTAACAAAGAATATTGTCTTTCCGCGTTCTTTAAACTCTTCCATTTTCAAAAGACACTTATCCGCAAAGGTCTTGTCCCCAACCGAAAGCGCCTCATCGACAATCAATACATCCGGATCGACGCTAATTGAAATTGAAAATCCAAGACGTGATTTCATACCACTTGAATATTTTTTAACAGGCATATCAATAAATTTACCAATATCCGCAAACTCAATGATATCTGGCTTCATTTTTTCAATAACGTCTTTTTTATAGCCCATCATGAGAAGTTTCAGCTCAATGTTTTCACGACCTGTCAGCTCTTTATTTAAGCCGGCTGAAACCGCGATAAGGGATACATCACCCTTTACGTCAATTTCTCCACTCGTAGGGGGAGTTATATTGGCTACAAGATTCGAGAAGGTCGATTTCCCTGATCCGTTCACACCAATAATGCCCACGACATCACCTTTTCCTGCTTCAAAGGTTAAGTCACGAATGGCATAGAAATCCTCACCGTAACCGCCTGGAAGAATAATGTCTTTTAGCTTATCCGAATTCTGCCTGTGCATTTTATATTTTTTCGTAATCCCATTTAATTTAACTGAATAGCTCATAGACGACAGTCCTTATTAAATATAGTCTACGAAATGACTTTTGAACTTCATATGCAGGTAGGAACCAATCATCAATAAGAGCACGACAACAACCCAATAATAAAGGGTGTATTGAAGCGTTTGATGAACCCAACCCATGCCGAGAAGTGCATCTCTGTAGCCTTCCACTATATAGTATAGCGGATTAAGTTTCATTCCAATCTGGATAAATCCAGGTAAATCATCAATTGTCCAAAGGATTGGAGTTAAATAAAGAAACATCCGTATAAACGACTGAAGCATTTTGTGTACATCTCTTACAATCGTTGATAGCGTCGACGTAATAAGAGAAATCGCAAAGATTAAAATAATTAATGAAAACATATAATATGGCAGCTGAATCAAATGCCACGATATTCCCTGCCCTGTCAATAACACGGCTGCAAAATAAATTCCTAGAAGAATCAAATGCTGATAAAAAACGGACATGATCACATAACTCGGAATGGTACTCATCGGGAAATTCATTTTTGATACCATAGATATCCGCGTATAGATTGATTTTGATCCTTGAATAACAGCTGGATTAAAGAAGAACCAGACAACAAGTCCAGCAGACATCCACAACACAAACGGGACCCCATCGACAGGGTTACCGTTACGAATCCCAAATCCAAACACAAACCAGTAAATACTCATTTGAAATAAAGGATTTAGGATTTCCCAGACCATACCAAGATAGTTGTTGCTATTTGTACTCTTTACTTGATAAATCGAAAGCCGATTAATTAAGTAAAAATTACTTACCTGTTCTTTTAAAACTGCAATCATCGAATTCATGCTTATTTTGCCTCACTAACAAAAATTTGGTCAACAACCTTTTTGGTAGCAGATCCTCCTTCGAGGTAACAATACGTATGATAGAAATCGTTATATTTCTCCTCGAACGCGCCAAAACCTTCCTTTTCAAACGTTTGAATGGCTTTTAACACTTCTGCGGTTGTTGTCACTACTGGACCCGGCGCTTCCACTTCTAAATCAAAGTAAAAGCCACGCAATTTGTCTCGATATGATGCAAGATCGTAGGTAAAGAAAATAATCGGTCTTCTTAAATTCGCATAATCGAAAAAGACAGAAGAGTAGTCCGTGATCAATACATCTGATATCAAGTAAAGATCGTTCACATCTACACCTACGGATAAATCATACACAAATCCCTCATAGGGTGAGAGATCAAATTGCTCGGCAATCAAGTAGTGCATCCTTAATACAATAACATAATCATCACCGATTTCGCGCCGTAACAAGTTTAAATCTAGTTTTAGCTCATGCTTGTATTTGCCTGGTTGATAAAATTCATCATCTCGCCATGTTGGTGCGTAGAGGACCACTTTTTTATT
This sequence comes from Guptibacillus hwajinpoensis, assembly GCF_020524165.1. GTDB lineage: Bacteria > Bacillota > Bacilli > Bacillales > Guptibacillaceae > Guptibacillus > Guptibacillus hwajinpoensis_D. Next base: position 300,528 of record NZ_JAIVKU010000002.1, on the reverse strand, counting down.
CGTTGGAATGCGATACTCCGCCTTTAATGAAGCGATTCTTTCTTGATCATTCTCAAGATGAAGTCGATCATTACGAGGATAGCCGGATTCAATCATCTTTTTCTTAAAGCCAAATGCTCGCTTAAAAATTTCTGTTGAGTATCGGTTCGGTGATATCAAGTAATCCCATTTCGCAGCTTCCTTATAAAAATTATCTTTATATGAAAGCGTATTTGTCCCGGGCATATGCACTTCCTCCATATCTCCCGCAAGCTTTTTCAGTGGCGTGCCATGCCACGTTTGGACATACACGGTGTGAGCTGGTTTTGGAATCCAAAGCGACATCCGACTGTTCGTTACCCAATAACGTGCTCGTGCCATTAAATAAAACCATCTTAACGAAAAACGTCTTACAGTAGGTATACCCCTTTTCCTAAAAAATTCGGCATGCGCTTCTTCCACGCTCCAAATCATCTCAAGATCATACTCGTGCTCAACAAGATATTCGTAGATCGCTCTTGGATTACAGCTATATTGCTTGCCAGAAAAGCTCTCGAAAATCACAAGACGCTTGTTGGCTGGAAACCGCCCCAGCGCAACAAAGAGAACTCGACTGAACGCCTTCATCAAGGGATAAATTTTCAACATCTTTAATAGCTTTTTCATGAAATGGACACCTTACTCCCGACAAATAATAGATTCGTTTGAAATGCCCGATGGCTTTGAAAAAACAGGATAGTGCCATATCGCCTTTATCAGCGGCAGTACCCTGTTTCTTCAAAGTCTACAGTTCGTTTTGTTCGGGTTCAAACACCCTGTTAATGACTTTCTTCGCTGCATGACCATCATCAAGATGGCAATATTTATCATAAAACGCATCAAATTTACTTTCGTATTCGACCTTAATTCTTTCAAGGTTTTGGATCGCATCAAGTACACCATCGGACGTTTTTAATAATGGTCCAGGTGCTTCATTTTCAAAATCCATATAAAATCCGCGAAGCGAATCGCGATATTTTTCGATGTCATAAGTGAAGAAGAGAATCGGGCGACGCAAGTTAGCGAAGTCAAAGAAAACGGATGAGTAATCGGTAATTAACACATCTGACAGTAGATAAAGTTCGGCTATATCCCCATAGTCAGAAAGGTTATACACAAAATCGCTCAGGCCTGTTGTATCAATGTGTTCAGCTACTAAATAGTGCATGCGTAAAGCAATCACATACTCATTCCCGAGTTTCTCCTGCATTTTTCTTAGATCAAGCTTTAAATCAAACTTATACTGACCTTTCCCATGAAACTCATCATCACGCCACGTTGGCGCGTATAAGATCACTTTCTTATTTGCCGGAATGCCCAGTTTCGCCTTAATTTCTTGCTGACGCTTGTTCTTCTCTTGATCTTCTAGATAAAGAATATCGTTTCTTGGATAGCCAACGTCGAGTACTTCTTTTCCAAACTTAAACGCTCTTCTAAATATTTTCGTTGAATAATCGTTCGGCGAAACAAGATAATCCCATTTTTGAGCTTCTTTATAGAAGTTACGCTTATATTTTTCAGTAGTGGTGCCAGGCATGCGAACTTCTTTCATATCAGCGGCAAGCTTTTTCAATGGCGTACCGTGCCAGGTTTGCAAATAGACCGTCTCTGGACGTTTAATTGCGAAGTTTGGCATTCTCGCATTCGACACCCAGTATTTTGCCGTAGCTAAATGATAGTAGTACGCCGGGCTTAAGCGACGAACCTGCTTCGGACTACCGGGGATGTCTTTTTTCTGTTTGTCATATACCCACAGATAATGATATTTTTTATCACTTTTTAACAACTCTTCATAAATATAGCGCGGGCTATCGGAATAACCTTTTCCACCAAAGCTTTCAAGAAGCACTTTTCTTTCTTTTATTGGCATCTTTACAAGTACGGTTCGATAGAGCTGACTCATGAGTAAATGTTTCTTTCTTAATGCTCTTCTCCACTGTCTTAAGCGAACGCGAAATTTCATTGACTTTAGAACAGCTTCTTTTTTACCTTTTTGCAGAAGACGATGTTCTCTTCGCTCAATTAAATTTCTTCGCTTAATCCTTCCTGGAGATACGAGGGCGAGACAGTTTTTTAACGCGGTAAAATGATCAAACAACACAGATGATTCTTTCGTCGCTTTATTTGTAATGCTTTTTGAGTAATAGTTCAACAAAAGCAAGTCCAAATAACGGCTAATGCTTTTTGTATCTCCGTAAGATAGCTTCATTTTGTGATAGATGTAAAAGAGATCAGGAAGCTTTTCCTCGACCGAATGCAACATCAATGTAGGATGATCAATCGGATCGTAGCACTCCCCTTTTAAATAAGTGGGAATGCCCGAAATCATCGGAATCTCTTCCGTATTCACAATAGCAGGAATAGAGAAAGATAAATCCGTGTAGAACGACGCTTCTTCATCGAAACGAAGCTGATGAACATCGATAAAGTCTTTTCGAATCAATAAGTTTGTCGCACTTCTGCGTCGCAGAGCTTTAATTTTTCGGCCGCCTCTTAACCTTCGTAAGTGGTAGGAATCTTCCCCAATTTCTATTGGAAGTTCAATTTTACCAGCTTTAAAAATGGAAGCGCCAATCAGGTGATCTTCTCCAATATGATTTAGGAGAAGTTCAAGTGTATACGGGGCCAGGTAATCGTCACCGTCCATAAAATAGATGAACTCATTTGAAGCATGGTCAATCCCCATATTGCGTGCTCTTGAGACACCAACATTCGTGTCTAAATGGTAGCAAACGAGTCTCTTGTCATGATAACCCTGAATGATTTCTTTACTACGATCCGTTGACGCATCATTAATCAAGATAATCTCAAAATCTTGATAAGACTGCTCTAGTAAAGAATCAAGGCATTTTTGAATATAATCTTCTTTATTATAAACGGTTAAAACTACACTAATTTGTCCCATCACAATTCCTAGCACCCCAACTATTTATTCTCACTGCTTAGCCGTTAGATACAAGCAGTTCTTTCTTGATTTTTGTTGTTGAAATTCCTGCTGTACGAGGGAGATAAACCACTTCACAATGGTCTTTTAAGAAGTCAAATTTCCCTTCCCAGTCATCACCCATAACGAAAATGTCAACATCGTTGTTTTTTACATCATCCACTTTTTGTTCCCAATGTTCTTCCGGAATGACTTCATCAACATAGCGAATCGCTTCAAGAATCATTTTGCGATTTTCATAGCTATGGTATGCTTTTTTATTCTTAATTTCATTAAATTCATCAGTTGAAATGGCTACAATTAAATAGTCGCCAAGATCCTTAGCTCTCTTCAATAAATTAATATGTCCCCAATGCAATAAATCAAACGTACCGTAAGTCAAAACCTTCTTCATTTCGACCCCTCCAGTTATTAGTGTTTAATAGTTTCTTCATGAGACACGAATTAACATACAATTTACAATCTTTAATAATACTTAACATCACACATGCTTGATTTGTTTTATAATAGATTTGTAAACAAGTCTATCCTTTATTAAATGAGCGTGATGTAATGATGACGCGCAAGCCTGTCTTTATCACAAGCATGGCAAGGAAAAAGGATATATAATAAAGTAGAAATTCTGCGCCAGTTATCTGTTCAATTATTACGATGATAACAGTAGCAACAAAGAAGCCCGGTAGGCCAAGCAGAACAGCTACAATATCAAAAAAGAACGAACCATCTCGAATCGAATTCACAGGATCCTGAGTGGTTGATTGCGACATCGTAAGCTTCGTTAGTTGATAGGCAATTGGAACGAGTAAAGCCATAATAATAGCTACAAACGTCACATAGATGATCGTCATTTCGAGTATGTTTACATCAAGCATTCCAGCTTGTCTTAAGACAGTTAAAACCATCGATAAAAAGACTGGCAATGCTGCTGCTTGTATAATAATGTCGATGTAATACCCTTTTGATGACGTTTGCTTTGTGATTCTAGCAACCTCGCCATCAACACAATCAAATAAATAACCAATGTTATAGAACAGCGCCGCAAAAACAAGTGATAACGGCGTTGCAATCATAAGGGATAAGCCTGAGATAATCATAAAGAATGCACTCATCCAGCTTACCGTATTTGGTTTTATACGCATTTTTATAAACAATATTGTAATGTAAATTGAAATTCGCCGTAGTACGTACCATGACCATAGATCTTCTTTATAACTTAATGTTTGAGACTGTTTTCGGTAAGAAAGAATGGTCTCATTATCAAGAAATGTGGTCGGTAGTAATTCTTGCCCATTTTTCATGACCGGTCTTCACCTTCCAGTATTGTTTGCTAAAGTATCCGCCTACTAATCCAAGTCCTCGCGAAAAGTGGAGGAGGAAGAACTGCATCACTGTTGGAAAGTATGCACGGAAACCATGTTGGTTGATAACGCCTAGTGAAGAAACACCGATCATCATCAGATAAATAGCAACTAGCGATAGTAAGCCTATTAAAAAGGCATCATTAAATAACGCACCAATTCCAAGGCCTGTCCCAGTTAGAAATGCCATTAAGGGAGCAAGCTGTCGAAACCTCATCACGCCTTTTGTACTTCTAGAAGCAATAATACCCCACTTGCCGTCAGCGTAAGACTTTTGAACAAACGTTTTTACGCTATCCCTAGCAAAATATGTGGAAGCTATATCACTCGATAAATAAAACTTTCCGCCTTGATTTCTAACCCTCGCGTGAAATTCTATATCTTCGCTTCTTCTTAAGTTTTCGTTGAACAATCCAGCTTTTTGGAATACTTCACGCTTGTAAGCGCCGTAAGGAACAGTGTCTACAAGTCCTTCCCATTTGCTGGAGCTTTTTGTAATGCGGAACATCGAATTCCCCACTCCCATGGGATGTGAGTATACGTACGCATTAATCGTTCCCCAAAATCCTTTTCCTTCCGTTCGAATAACGCCTCCAACGCAGTCCATATCAGGCTGGCGCTGAATTAAGTCATAATACCCTGTTAGGAAACCTTTCGGGATCATCGTATGACCGTCTACCCTCAAAATGTACTTCCCTTTTGCATTCTGGATGGCTAGATTCCATCCCGTAGGTAGGGTTTCTTTTGGATTTTCAAACAATCGGATTCTTCCCGGATTCTTTAAACTAACATCTTCTATAATATCTTTCGTTCGATCGGATGACATTCCATCAACTACTAGAATTTCATATGAATGTTGAGGAAACTCCTGTTGCAAGACACCTTCAAGCAACTTTCGTATATACCTCTCTTCATTCTTCACGACGAGAAGCACGGAAAAGAACAGTTCTTTCATTTCTTTTCATCCCTTCACAACTTCGCCTTATCTCTATTTCTCTCTATGAGACTATTTTTAAATAAACCTTTTCAATCTAATACTTAAGTATACATGAATTCGACTAAATAATCATTGTAAAAATAAGGGAAAACCAGAATATTTTCTTTCAATTGTGTGAACAACATGCGTTTACCTTTCACCCTAAAAAGCAGCAACTTGCAGTTTAATAGAGCCGTGCATTGGAATACCTGTCAATGCATAATCACACCATATGACATGCTTCGTCATATTGATCAAGATTGTGGCCTTCGAATGGCTTGTAATAAATGGCTATTCTATAAAGAGTTTAATAGTTCGCCTCAGGTAAAAAAAGGAACACATCTTTTTTGCTTACAATGGGTATAGGATCATTTGAAGCACCGAACCATTGGATTGATATATACCGCCCAGCCCTCAATAAACGAATAGATAGTTATCGTTCCTTTACCCTTCATCACATAAATAAAACAATGAAAAGGTATATGAATGGAAAAAAATCTAAGCACGATGCACGATGGCTATGAGGTTTTATCATAACATTGAAAAATCGAGAAGGATACCGACTTCTGGTGTCGAAAAATCTGGTATAGCGGGATTTTTTCATTAGAATGAGAAGCAATTCCGCTTCATACGTAGTGCTAAAAGCATTATACGTCTTTGTGAAAAATCAGGAAAAAAGTCGGGAAATATGTTAATATTAGTAAGCACTTATTTGTAGATCGAAATCAATTAGTTACTGGGAGGATTCAACATGAGAGTAAGAAAGGCCATTATACCTGCCGCTGGTCTTGGAACAAGGTTCTTACCGGCAACTAAGGCACAGCCAAAAGAAATGTTACCGATCGTGGACAAGCCAACGATTCAATATATTGTCGAAGAAGCTGTTGCTGCTGGCATTGAAGATATTATTATTGTTAGCGGTCGCGGAAAGCGCGCGATTGAAGATCATTTTGATAAATCTTATGAGCTTGAAGAAACGCTGATTAAGAAGCAAAAAGATAAGATGTTAAAAGAAGTTCAGCAAATTTCTAATTTAGCTAACATTCATTACATCCGTCAAAAAGAACCTAAGGGTCTTGGACATGCGATTAATTGTGCAAGCCGCTTTATTGGCAACGAACCTTTCGCTGTTCTTCTTGGAGATGACATTGTGAAATCCGAGCAGCCATGTATCGGCCAGCTTATGGACAGCTACAATCGCTACCGTACGTCGATTGTTGGTGTTCAACAAGTAGCGGACGATGCCGTATCAAAATACGGAATCATTGCCCCAAAAGGAGAACAAATCGACAATGGCATAATTCCAATTAAATCTCTCGTGGAGAAACCTTCCCTTGAAGAAGCACCGTCGAACTACGCCATTTTAGGACGCTATATTTTAACTCCTGAAATTTTCTCCATTCTTGAAAACCTTCCTAAAGGTGCAGGTGGCGAAATCCAGCTTACGGATGCGATTAAAGTACTAAATGAACAGCAAGCTGTGTTTGCTCATGAATTTGAGGGTCATCGTTATGATGTTGGCGATAAATTTGGATTCATTAAAGCAACGGTTGATTTTGCTTTAACACGTCCAGATCTTCAAAAAGATGTGATGAACTACTTGAAACAAGTTGTTGATCAAGAGTTAACCACAAAAAAATAGGCATGCGATTTAAGCTCTGCTCCATTTAAAAGTCGCGTTTCTTTAAAGAAACGCGACTTTTTTTATTTCATCTTTGCTAGCTGCTTTTCCGAAAAATCACCAGCAACGGGAAGCTTATACCGATTTCCCTGATACGCTTTTACCATTAATACAATCCAAACAATTAAGCTAAGAGGAGGTAGAATCAGAACAGAAACAATCGTACCAATCACAGGTATAACATTTAATACAAGACTTGCAATGAAGAAAGCTCCGAAAACCACAATTGACTGCATCGCATGAAAACGAACAAACTTGTTTTCTTTTTCAATTAACAAAAAGATAATGCCCGTCACAAATCCCAGTACATAGGCCAACAGTCCTGCGACGTTTTCCTCCAACCCGCTCGACGTTTTTCGTGGGGTTGGCGTCATTTTTTCGGGATTATTTCCTGCCTCCACTACAATACCTCCTTCACCATTTATATTCAGAATATTTTATTAATTTATTTTATCAAAAGCAGGAATTTAAGGGTAGTATACGAAAGTATACTACTTAGACAAATTTCGAGTAATCTTTTATAGCGGAGTGTGATACGGATGATCCTTCCAGATAACCCCAATCATGATCAAAGTCAGATGAAGGCTTTTCCATTTAATATTACGAGAGAAAGAGAATTAGCTACCTTCTCTCATTTACTAGATCAAAGTGGAAGCGGCATTCTGTCAGTTTATGGCCAACCTGGTACAGGGAAAAGCGAGTTAATGACCCACTATCAAAAAGAAGCGACGGATCGCGGCGTCGTTTTCTACCTTCTCAATGCGCAATATTCAAAGGCCGAACCAGCCGCTTTTCTTCAACTATTGCTTGATCAGATGGGCGCTTCAAATTTATACATATCACCACTAGAAGCGATTCACATGCATATTCAACATCTAGAAAAACAGGGCATTCGTTTTGTGATTGCGATTGATTCATACGAACGATTCGAAAAGTTAGATGAATGGTTTAGGCAATCTTTTCTTCCATCCTTACCTTCTTCGAGCATCCTCATTTTCTGCGGACGCAAGCAGCTAAATGCTTCTTGGAGAGCATCTATCTGGTACCCTTTTATCACATCGATTGAATTAAAAGGATTCAGCATGGGCCAGTTTGATTCTGCTTTTCAAACGCTTAAGCCCGAACTAACAAAGCTAGCCTGGGAATTTTCAAGTGGTAACCCTTATGCGCTATCACTATGCGTGCAGAAGTTAAACGAAACGCAAGAATGGAATAGAGAAGATGAGCAAAAAATTTATCGCACCGTTGTAAAGGAATGGCTTAGTGAACTTAAAGATGATCACCTCATTCCTTACATAGAAGTAGCCTCTATTGGGCGCTACATCCAACAGGAAAAACTTGAAGTTATGCTTGATCGAATCGTACCGCGAAAAGATTTCGAAGCTCTCGTCTCCCTTTCCTTTTTTGAAGAAACTGAATCCGGCTGGCAGTTAAATACGCTTTTCCAACGCGCGATGCGAGATGACCTGAGAAGAAGGAAGCCATCTTATTATCATCAGCTCTGGAAGCGCGCTTTGCTCTATTGTCGTTCCTTTTTCGACCATGACCGAATAGCGGATTCTACTGAAATTAGCGAATTTTTCTATCTGCTAGGAGAACCTATGATGCGAGCTGCGTTATTTGATCATGAAACGTTATCCACATACACGATGACTTCAGCAAGTCAGGATGATTGGAATGAGATCCTTCCATATATAGAAGAGAACGCTCTTGTCAGTGAAGATCTGCCGACTGCGTTTGTGGATGATCAAAGTGGAGAGACGTTCAAGTCCTTTATTTCTAAAAACCACAAAAAACAGGATTCTTCTTTTATGACAAAAGAAATGATTGAGTCTGTGGGAGTTCACCATGTGAAGTTGCTACGACAAAGAGATGGAAGTGTGAGGGGAATGGCTTTCCTGCTTCCGATTCAGTCAAACACGCTTAGAAAATTGCAAAGCAGTCCCGTAACCAGAAGTTATTTCAAGAGGATCTCCCTCGCTGAAGAGAAGCGCATTCTTTCTAAAGAGGCGCCATCCGGCTGGGTGATTCGATACCTTGGCGTGAAAAGCCCAAAACAGATGGAAGATCGAAAAGCTCTCCTTTACCATCTTCTTCCTCTTGTACTAACCGAAGGGATTCTTGTTGCTTCAACACCCATTCCTTTCTATCAAGATTTGTTAGAACAGTTTCGGTTTCATGAAATACCGGAAGCGATGCATTTTGACTATGGTCCTGATCGACCTTCTAAAACCTATGAGCTTGATTTACGAAATGCTCGTCTTTCTCACTATCTTGAAACATTCGCAAGTGCCCTTGGCGTAAATCTATCTGAGACACCTCAACATCCCTATCAATTCACTGCACGCGAACAGGAGGTTGTTTCACTTGTTATTCAAGGTTACTCAAACGCTAAGTTAGCCCAATCGCTTTCTTTAAGTGAAGTAACCATTAAAAAACATCTGAGTCGTATTTATGAGAAAACCGGAGTAAAAAATCGTACTCAGCTTACACGTGTTATGCTTGAGAGAAAATAACAGGGGTCAGGTACGTACCTGACCCCCGCCACTTTAAAGAGGTGAAGCTATGAAGCAAACGAAAATCTATCTCGTTCGCCATGCGCACTCGACTTATTCACCAGATGAATACGGGCGGGAGCTATCCGACGCTGGCCAAAGCGATGTGAAGTTGTTAACGCAACAGATGATGGAAAGACATGTTGACGTCATCCTATCTAGCCCCTACAAGCGAGCGATTCAAACAGTAGAAGGCATCGCTCAACATCACAATGAAAAAATCCGGATCATTGAGGCATTTAAAGAAAGAACGCTTGCTGGAAAACCGGTTGAACATTTTCATGTAGCCATTGAAGCCGTGTGGCGTGATGAAACATTCGCTCATCCAGGCGGTGAATCTAATAAAGAAGCGCGCTTCCGGGGCATCGACGCACTGAAGGAAATCCTCAACGCATATCAAGGAAAAAGCATCGCCATTGCAACGCATGGGAATTTAATGGCTTTAATCATGAGCCATTTTGATCAGCAGTATGATGTCACTTTCTGGCGTAGTCTTGATATGCCTGACGTTTATTGTCTGACTTTTGAAGGAGAAACCTTGCTAAATGTCGAGAGAATATGGAAAAGAACAAACTAAAACGACGGCAAGTCGTCGTTTTAGTTTGTTTATCGCCTATTCCAATAATCCTTCTTTCTTAAGCTTCTCTTCCACACTGCCTGTAATGTTGCGGTTGTCCGCATTTTCAGGACCCTTTCCGTGGAAATCGTTGTTGCAGTGTGACTGTGTTAAGTAAAAAGCATTATAAAGTAAGCGGCGATCCGCTATTGTAATGCCGCTATTTGGGAAAAGGTACGTGCACTTTGTCTCAATGGGGGTACGCTTATCTTTTTGATCAACGTAATAAAACTCATCCGTCACCGCTCCATACTCCATATCTTCCGTTGACGTTAAGTACGTCCCATCTTGATCGTAGGGAATCACCGTAAATCCTTTTTCTTTTTTCAACTTTGGAGCGCCTTCTACGTTATAAATCACAATTAATTTCCCTTCAAACCCTTCTGGAACAAGATGAAGTGTATCAGTTGTCTCATGTTGAACCGTTGTAGCCTGCGATGAACAAGAAGCAGTCACGATGATTACTAGACTTAAAACAATCAGCCTGAACCAATACATTCGCTTCCCCCCTGACCATTTATACCCTTTTTCTTTTCGACGGTGGCTGTCTCACTTCCTTCATTTTTACAGTTTGGGAATAAATCATTCACGTATATTATGAGGGATACGCATTAGCTATTTTTACGAAGCACAGAGCCCCGGAATCAAAAAAATCCCGCTTCCTAATCGGAGCGGGATTCCTCTTTCCTTATACGGCAATATCTTTTTCAATTGCTTTCGAGTCGTTAAACTTCTCATGATTAAACTTACCAAGAATACGAGACGTGAGCGTACCTGATGTCATCGCACCGTTTACGTTAAGCGCTGTACGTCCCATATCGATAAGCGGCTCAACTGAAATCAGAAGTCCTGCTAAATAAACAGGTAAGTTCATTGAAGAAAGCACTATTAAGGCTGCAAACGTGGCGCCACCGCCAACACCTGCTACGCCAAATGAACTAATCCCTACGATTAGCACAAGCTGAATTAAAAATCCTGGACTTAGTGGATCGATACCAACTGTTGGGGCGATCATAACCGCGAGCATCGCAGGATAGATCCCTGCACATCCGTTCTGACCAATCGTAGCGCCAAACGAAGCAGACATGTTCGCTGTTCCTTCATCAACACCAAGGCTATTTTTCTGTGCAGAAATATTCAATGGAATTGTTCCAGCACTTGAGCGTGAAGTAAAAGCAAATGTAAGAACAGGCAATACCTTCTTCAAATAGGTGAGTGGATTTAGTCCACCCGTTGCAATGAGAATCAAATGAATGATAAACATGACGAGTAGTGCGAGATAAGAGGCGAGAACAAATTTCCCAAGCTCAAGAATGCCACCTACATTCGTCTGAGCCACTGTCGTTGCCATTAAGCCCATAATTCCAAAAGGCGTTAGGCGAAGAACAAGCGTAACAATGCGCATGACGATGGCATAAACGGCATTAACACCCTTCGTAAAAACAGCTGCCTGTTCTGGATTTTTCCGTCGAACTCCCAGTGCCGCAATCCCAACAATTGCGGAGAAAATAACGACTGCAATCGTAGAAGTTGGACGAGCCCCGGTCATATCTTCAAACGGATTCGCTGGGATAAAAGCAAGAATCTTATCCGGCGTACTCATATCTTTTACGCTACCAAGGGTTTCTTCAAGATAGCTTCCTCGGTCCTGCTCCGCCTGCCCCGCTTCGATTTGCTCGGCATTTAAATCAAATATAAGCGAGCTTCCAACGCCAACAATCGCGGCGACCATTGCAGTTGAGACCAGAATGCCAATGATCCAACCTGACATCTTGCCAAGCTCTGATGTTTTCTCAAGGTTTGTAATGGATTGGATAATGGAAACCATCACAAGTGGAATAACAATCATCATGAGCAAGCGAACATATCCGCTACCTACAATGCTATACCAATCGGATGTTTGACTTACAATCTCCGAACTAGCCCCAAACGCAATTTGTAAGTAAACCCCAAGGGCTACACCGAAACCTAATCCGGCAAAAACCCGTTTACTGAAAGACACATGCTTCTGCTGCATCTTAATGAGAACACCAATAAGAATAAGTAAAATGGCAATATTCACAATAACTAAAAATGTATCCATACTCTAATCCCCCTTAAATTTAATTTCTCAGACAAACTACATAATCCTTATAAGTTTAGTCGGCATTAATCTAAAATACTACCATATTGTGGTACTGTCAAGCGAATAGTGCCTGTCACTACCCGTTATTTGTCGAATGGGGAGAAGGCTTAGAAAATCTCCTTCTTAAGGAGGAGATGAAAACCGAACTGCTGGCCGGTTTATTTCGTTTCGCTGCGGCGTAGAATGAAAGTAACAAAAGAAACGGAGGAGGTGATCACCATGGAAAACATTTACGTGCTCGAACAAGAAATCATTAATCGACGCTAGAACTTAAACCAACTAAGGAGGAGTTTCCATGACGATCTTATTGCTTATCAAGAATGTTTTTAAGACGAATGCACATGAGCAACAGCACTTACGTGACCACCATAACCGCCACCTTGATCTTCTCGCAAATCCTTTATACTATAGCTAATCCCCTGGATGTTGAGCGTAAACAGCCAGGGGACTTTTTTCTGGATTTTAAAGAGCTCCTACTCAGGCTAACGTCAGTTGCAAAGCTTCTAATCCGCGAATGGCTTCTACGACATCGCTTTTCAAAACAGGTGAAGTCGTCGGAAAATGAATCGACTCCCCTTCTTTCGTTGCGTATTCGGCAATAACCAAACCGACACTCTCCACACTTCCAGATGCAATACCAAGTGACTCTAATGAAAGCGGCAATCCAATTTGCTCATAGAAAGAAAACAGTCCTCTTACTTCCGTCCACTCTCCTTCAAGTACAAGCTGGACTAAAATACCGTACGCAACCTTTTCACCGTGAAGAAAGGAATGTGTTTCCTCGATGTGCGTTAACCCGTTATGGATCGAATGTGCTCCAGCAATTCGCCCATAGCGATCACCGAGTCCTCCTACCATTCCTCCTAATAAAAGATTCGTTTCAACGACTCGGATGAATGCATCGCTCAAATAGCCTCTTTGCTGATCTTGGACCGCTTGATCACCATCCTTTATGAGCACATCACGACAGCTCTTCGCGACCTCGTAAGCTAATTGAACAGAGACAGGGACTGAAGTTAATCTTTCAATTAAAGCTCTCGCTTCATACCATTTGGCTAGCGTGTCACCAACTCCCGCTCGTAAATAAGCGATTGGCGAGCGCAAAAGAATTTCAGGCTCTACAAGAACAAGATATGTACTTCTTGGAAAAATAGTATATGTAATAAATTCGCCTTCATCGGAATATTTCACGCTAAGTGGTGTGGTTGCAGCACAAGTAGAAGCAAGCGTCGGCACGAGCGCCACGTCTTTATTCACTTCATTCCCAACCGCTTTTGCTACATCGAGCACTTTCCCTCCGCCCACTCCAAGTATCACATCGGCATGATGAATACGCGCTAATTCCGATTGTCTTGTTATTTCTAATTCGGAGCACTCCCCACTGTATGTGGAATAAGCAGTATGAAATTCAGACAAATCTGGAAAGTAATCTTGTGCCGCTTCCCAGGAACGATTTCCTGAAATAACAAATACCTTCTTAAATCGGCCTTCCTTAAGCAGCCGCGGTAATTCCTGAAGAACCCCCGGTCGACATTCATAATGTCCTGGGGTTGCTCTAACTTGTATCGGTTCCACTTTTCATTCCTCCTAAGCTTGCTGAATCCAATTCTCATCAAGTTCTTTTATTGAAGCCACACCTGCTAATGATAATGAGATGAAGAGATCTTCCTTCAACTGCTTTAATACACTCTGAACCCCGCTTTCACCATCCGTCGCAAGTCCATAAAGGTAAGGTCGGCCAACAAATACAGCATCAGCCCCAAGCGCAAGTGCCTTCACAATGTCAGATCCTCGTCTAATTCCACTATCAAATAAGATGGTCAACTCATCCCCAACTTCCTTTTTAATAGAAGAAAGAGCATCAAGAGAAGCAAGACAGCCATCAAGCTGACGCCCACCATGGTTGGAAACTACGATTCCTTGAATTCCAGAATCAGCAGCTGTCCGTGCATCTTCAGCACTCAATATTCCTTTTAAGTAAATCGGTAGCGTTGTTATGCTTCTCAAATACGTGATGTCTTGCCAACAGAGAGAAGGTTTATAGAAGACCTTTTTCATTTCCTCTAAAAAAGACGACGATCGATTCATTCGTTCACTGAACACAGAATCACCTTTATAATTTGCGCCCCCCTTCCCTAGAAGAAAAGGAGAGTAACCATTAGAACGATCCCGCTCACGATATCCCAGCATGCCCGTATCAACTGTTACGACAATCGCGGAAAAGCCGGCTCTCTCAGCACGCCCCACCAAACTTTTCAGGAGGTCAGGGTCATCCGGATAATACAACTGAAACCATTTGTCCCCGCTACTCTCAGCAGCGACCTCTTCCATTGAATAAGAAGAAACTGTGCTTGCAACAAACGGGAGATTTTCTTTTGCGGCGGCCCGAGCTGTCGCAAGCTCTCCCTCGTTATGAACAATGCCCTGCATCCCAATTGGAGCGAGCAGAATCGGCGCGTCAAATTCTGTTCCATTCACCTTCACTTTTGTTGAAAGCTTCGACACATCTTTTAAAAAACGAGGAACGATCTTCCACTGCTCAAACGCCTGCCGATTTGCACGTAGGGTTTCTTCCGCTCCAGCGCCACTTTGTACATAATCAAAAACTTCTTTTGCCATCTTCTGTTTCGCCAACTCTTCAAGCTGCTCATACCGAACAGGAAAAATTGTATCAGCAACCACACTCATCCAACCTCCTACTACTTAATCTTTTTTCAATCGAGCAGATAGAATATTCCCAAACGACTGCAGTCCCTGCACCAGGACAATCAGCAGAAAGACCGTCACGTACATCACATCAACTTCATACCTCAAGTGCCCATAGCGGTAAGCAAGATCTCCAAGACCACCAGCGCCAACAAGACCAGCCATGGCCGTTGCTCCAATTAAGCCGATCGTAGCAATTGTTAACCCGAGCACAATCGAGGATCGTGATTCTCTGACAAGCACGTGCCAGATGATGTGCCTCGTTTTGACGCCCATCGCTTCATAGGCTTCCACAACACCGCGATCCACTTCTAGTAAGGCGGACTCCATCAGCCTTGCGATGTAAGGCGCTGTAAACACAACGAGCGGTACAATCACGCCTTTTACACCAATTGTTGTACCGGCAATCATTTTCGTAAAAGGTAAAATGAAAAAGAGCAAAATAATGAAGGGAATCGATCGAATCACGTTAATTACCGCATTTAATAAGCGGAAAAGAAATTTGTTCTCAAGCGCTTTTTCGGGCCGGGTTAAAACGAGTAACACGCCTAGTGGAAGCCCAATTAATACCGAGATCAGGAGGGAAATCCCAACCATCTGAAACGTTTCGATAATCGCCTTCCAAATATCTGCTCCCCAGAGATCGAGGAATTCCGAAATTTTAGCTGACATGTGCTTCCACCTCCTGAACATATCCTTCTACCACAACACCACTTTCTTCTAAAAAGGCAACAGCTCGGTCCGTTTCATCCGCATCCCCTTCTAGATGGACAACAAGTCGACCAAACGGCTGGTCTTTTAGCTGCGTAATGTTCCCTGCTAAAATGGACGGATACACGTCGAACTTTTTACTAACATGCGCAAGAGCCGGACTTCCGGAACGCTCACCAATAAAGGAAAGGTTCACGATCTGACCGCTTTCTTTCAAACACGTAACGAGCGACTCTGGAAGCTCGTCCTGGAAGAGTGACTGGACAAATCGTTTTGCCGTGGATGTGGCCGGTTGACTAAAGATATCAACCACCCTGCCCTGCTCAATCACCTTGCCATTTTCCATCACTGCCACTTCATGACAAATTTTCTGCACAACATGCATTTCGTGGGTAATGAGTAAAATGGTAATGCCAAAATCTCGATTAATTTGTTCCAACAGTGCTAAAATCGATTCCGTCGTATCTGGGTCAAGGGCACTTGTTGCTTCGTCACATAAAAGAACTTCAGGCTCATGAGCAAGCGCACGCGCTATAGCAACCCGCTGTTTTTGACCTCCAGAGAGCTGGGAAGGATAAGCATCACGCTTATCCGATAGCCCAACAATCTCTAAATATTGATCCACGCGATTTTCTATTTCTTTTTTCGGCACACCTGTTAGCTTAAGTGGAATCGCAATGTTCTGATGAACGGTGCCCGTTTTCAACAAATTAAACGATTGAAAGATCATTCCAATACGCTGTCTCGTTTTCTGCAGCTTACCAGTTGATAAGGAAGTGAGCTCAATATCGTTAATAAATACTTTTCCATCCGTCGGCCGCTCCAGTAGGTTTACCATGCGGACAAGCGTACTTTTCCCAGCCCCGCTATACCCAATTACCCCATAGATGCTCCCTTTCTCAACCTGTAACGAAACATCATCGACGGCCTTTGTTACCGTCTCGCCACTTTTATACGTTTTCGTAATGTTTTCTAATCGAATCATCTCGCTCACTCCTCTTTCGAATTACCAGGATGCTACGACAGATCCGTTAAATTCGTCCTGGATAAACTGCTTCACTTCATCTGACTGATAATAGTCCACTAGCTTTTGAATCCGCTCATCATCTTTATTTTCCGTTTTCGTCGCGATGACGTTCACCCACGGAGAGTCTTCCGGCTCCATTTCAAGCGAATCTTCTTTTGGAACACGACCACTTTCCATCGCAAAGTTCGTATTAATCGCCGCAATCGCAAGCTCACCTAGCTGTCTCGGAATCTGCGAAGCTTCTAATGGAACAAACTCAAGGTTATAAGGATTTTTCTCAATGTCTTTAATTGTCGCTTCAACGCCTACTCCGTCTTTTAACTCAATAATGCCCGCTTCCTCAAACAGCATAAGCGCTCTCGGCTCACCAGTTGAGTGGTTTGGCAATCCTACTTTGTCACCCTCCTGCAATTCATCAAGGCTCTTGTATTTATCAGAATAAATGCCCATTGGAAAATTAATCGTTGTCGCTACTTTTGAAAGCTCTAACCCACGTTCTTTTACAAAATCATCTAAATACGGCTCGTGTTGAAACACGTTTGCATCAAGTTCACCTTCATCAAGCGCCGTGTTTGGCATCACGTAATCATTAAACGCAATGACTTCAATCTCAAACCCATCATCCGCCGCCACTTCCTTCACTTTATTCATCACATCTTCATGCGGACCAGCCGTTACCCCAACCTTAAGTGGACCATCTTCTGAACCACCAGAAGCTTCGTTTCCTGAACAAGCTGCCAAGAAGACCAATAATAGTGCACCAAGTAAGTAAAATGATTTCTTCATCCGTAAATCTCCTCCTGTAGTATGTAATCATGTAAAGCGTTCTCGCACTAAAATTTAAAAGCATGAAATTCCCTTTAGCGGTCTATCCCTCCCAATAAAAAAACTCCCTCTGTAAAGGACAGAGAGAGTTGAGTGATTTTGAATGACAAATCAGCCGTGCTTGAACTCTCTCTCATCTTTCAAACGATTCCTCGTTTGCTGGAATTAGCACCTTTCTCACGAATTGAGATGGTTGCCGGGCGTCATAGGGCCAGTCCCTCTGCCACTCTAGATAAGAGTTTTCAATATTATTTAACTATTTTCAATAGTATAGTATCTTTCTTGAAAGGCGTCAAGGGAAGATGTAGAAAAAGCGCGAGTACGCGAGTGCCTGTCACCGCCCGGTATTTGTCGAATCGCATCCGCCGTGTTGATCGAACCAGTTACCGAGATGCTTGAGCCTTTCTACCCGCAGCTCCGGATGACCACTACGAGATAAATTGTGATCAGAATCTGGAAATCTCACAAACATCGTATCCTTTCCACGATGTTTCAAAGCAATATACAACTGCTCTCCTTGCTCAATCGGACAGCGATAGTCATTTTCGCTATGTAGAATAAGAAGCGGCGTCTGAATTTGATCGACGTATTTTAATGGAGAATGGTGCCAAAGTTTATTGGGATTCTCATCAAGATCACTTCCTACTTCCCACTTGGTAAAGAAATACCCAATGTCACTTACCCCATAAAAGCTCTGCCAGTTTGAAATCGATCGTTGCGTCACAGCGGCTTTAAAGCGATCCGTTTTTCCGACAATCCAGTTCGTCAAAAAACCACCGTAGCTTCCTCCAGTTACATAGAGCCGGTTTTCATCAATAAATTTATATTTCTTTAAAGCGGCATCCACACCAGCCATTACATCCTCATAGTCACCACCGCCATAATCACCACGACAGCCGTTTACAAACTCTTGCCCATACCCCTGACTTCCACGCGGATTCGTATAAAGGACAACGTACCCTTTTGATGCGAGAAGTTGAAATTCATGCATAAACGAATTTCCATACATCATATGTGGCCCACCATGAATTTCTAGTATTAAAGGATAGCTTTGATCATCCCTAAACCCAGCTGGCCGCATCATCCAACCTTGAATTTCTAAACCGTCTTTCCCTGAGTAGGTTATGCTTTCTGGTGACGAGAGCTCCAATCGTTGTAGAATTTCATCATTTGATTGAGAAATACGCTCTTCATTGACTCGATCATCATGAAACGAAAGCGTATAAATGTCCCCAATCTGAACAGGATCACTAATCGCAACAGCCGCTTCATTCGTCTTCGGTAAGTAGTGAAAAGCATAGAAGTGCCTGTCACCACCCGTTATTTGTCGAACCGTGCCAGTAACATCAGCGCAGTAAATACCAGTGTTTCCTTTTTCGCTTGCAAGGAAATAGACTTCCGTTCCGTCCTTACTCCAAACCGCACCTGGCGAAGCGCCTCCCCAATGCATATCTGAAATTAACACATCCGAGCATTCCAGATCGACGGAGTCTGTTAAACACGTAAACTCGTTCTTCTCTATATCTACGGTCCACACTTTATTTAAAGTAGCCCCCTCATGATGAAAGAAATGCCCGATAAAAGAGAGCTTCTCTCCATCCGGTGACCATTTTGGTGCTTCAAAGCTGCCTCCTTCACTGTTGAGTTGCTTTGGATCTTCCTTACCTTCCTCTAGTCGCTGTACGAATAGATCTGATCGCATATATGACTCCTGTTCTTCATAACGATTTCGCACATAAGTAATCACTTGACCATCTGGTGACCAGCTAAGGTTGGAATGATTAAAAGGCGCATCCGTTAGCCATTCGATTTTCTGTCCGCCAGAAGGTACATCAATCAATACAACCTGCATATGATGACCATCCAGAAATCCTACGCCATCAGATTTATACTGCAAGTCAGTTACGACAAGCGGCTTTCGTCCCTTCTCTTTCTCTTCTTCTTTTTTATCTTTACTTAAAATGAGCAAAGAAGTACCATCTGGCCTCCAAACCGGAGCAGATACGCCACCCTTCAAATCGGTTAACTGGCGCGCTTCACCACCATCCGTTGAGATCAGCCAAATTTGATTTTCTCCAGATCGATCGGAAACGAATGCAATCGTCTTACCATCTGGTGACCAGCGCGGAGAATGGTCTTTCTTTTCACCTCCTGCGGCTGTCCAATCATGCTCAATTCTAGTATCTCGGTTCACGATAACGAGGTTAGAAGTATACTCTTTTTCCTCATTTATCACTTTTTTCACATAAACAACGTAGCTTCCATCAGGCGAAATCTGGGGATCTCCAACAAAGGTAAACTCATATAAAAGCTCTGCCATCTGATCGTTTTTTTCCACTTCTTTTTCAATTTCCTTCTTCAAGTTCTCCACTTCCTTTCTTCTCTTATTTCTACTTCCATTAAATAGGTGAAACTCCTGCTTGTTCAGTCTTACACGCACACTTGATTTTAAAAAGGTTTCGGTAGTTCCTGATTTATTTCGTTCGCCCAAAAAATTCCTCTCAGTGAAAACGAACGTACATTCCCTTTTAGCTCATTTCCTCCGAACCACCGCTCACTTTCATACCAAAACCACATCGGTTTCAGGTGATATATCTCAAATCGGTATTTGAATGATCTCATAATGAGATATATAATAGAATTAACAAATTAAAAGCGGTTACCAAAATCGAAAAGCCGCTTAAAATACCAGGGAGGATTTACAATGAGCCAGCAAGCACGAAACCAATTTATTGATCTTTTGTGCGACAAAACGACAATGAACAGAGAAGAAGTTCTCAAGATGTCTGATGCGGAAGTAGAATATTTTCACTGGCTCTACTTTGATGAATCACCAGCGGACTTAATGATGTAAATAGACGTTCACAGCCCCTGCAGGATTTTCCTGCAGGGGCTGTTTTGGTATGGGTATATTGATTTGTTTCTGAATTTAGTTTTAGATTTTTGTTGTTAATTATTGAAGTTTTCTTCATATTTCCATAGTTTTATTGGTTGACCTACTATTGCCCATTAGTGAGAGTTATAACATTAATTTCAGGAGGATTATTAAACCTAAAATTCAAAAATGAAATTGCGTCACTACTTCCGAGTCCTGCACTTACATATTGTTTTATCCCTTGGTACTCCCATAGTCCTTTTACTCTGTCCTGTGGAGGCAAGAAACCTCTCCTATCATACCAGGGTTCTGGTATAAAAAGAGCTCCTAAAAAGGGTATACGAATTTGACCACCGTGATAATGACCAGCAAGGATCGCGTCATAATCTTTTAATTCGTAGAGTCCCCCATTTTGAATTGCCTCAATTCTTGCATCAGCTACTGGATAATGATTTAGAGCAACAACTATA
Organism: Guptibacillus hwajinpoensis; assembly: GCF_020524165.1. Lineage (GTDB taxonomy): Bacteria > Bacillota > Bacilli > Bacillales > Guptibacillaceae > Guptibacillus > Guptibacillus hwajinpoensis_D. Next base: position 279,641 of record NZ_JAIVKU010000002.1, on the reverse strand, counting down.
TCTGAGTCTGTCATTTTATCAAGAGCTTTCATTTCTATTAATAATTTTTCTTCATAGTCTCTATACTCAGGAAGTACAGCATAACTAGGCATTATTCTACCTTCATAATCCTGTCTATTTGTTTCAGATGTCATTAAAGACAGTTCAAAGTCTAATAAATAGATGTTAGAATTTTTGTTTTCAATCGTTACAATTGATTCAAGTAAGTTCACACCTCGCTTCTCCATCCCTTGAACAAATTCATTCTTCACAAGGTTTCCTTCTGCTGTTAATTTATATCTTTCAGGATCTGTATTTCCTTCAGTAAAAAAGGCATTTTCTTTATTTTGTATGCCCTCAATTAATTTATAAAAGGAATCATAGTTTCTACTACCTGCATCATCCAACATATCTCCAGTAAATACGATAGCATCATATTCAACTGAATTAATAGCTTTTATAAGCCTCCTCTGATTCTCTCCAAATTCTTTTTCATGAAGGTCTGTTACTTGAAGGATTGAAAATTCTTGATTATCCGTTAGACCTTCTATTAAAATTGTATCCTCTTTTATAACAACTCGATTATTTTCCCACACTATATAAAAGACTAAACTAATAGTGAGTAGTAACAAGATCGAAAAAATCTTCAAATGACGTTTTCTCACTGGATACCACTGACCTCTCACTTCAATGATTTTGTTAAGATTGAGATTTCTATGTTTCTTAAGTTACTTATGTATAGTTAATATTGACTTGTTTTCTTTAATTGCTCCCCTCTTTCGATCAAAGAGGGGATTTTTCATATCATCAGAATAATTTTAATTAAATAACCACGTAATTAAAAAATTAATTTCCAAAACCACTATTAATATTTAAAATTAATAATTAGACCACATCCCTTAACTATCATGTCGACAACTAGCATTCGATTGACCTGCATGGTTTTCTTGTCTTCCTTCTGATGCATCAAAGCAGTCAGGGTTAGCATTTCCTGGTCCATTCATTGTCATTCGAACATCCAGTACTTCTAATGATGGCTTTGTCCAAGCCTTCTTCATTTCATCACCCCCCTTCACTAAAATGACTTAAGAAACCTGTAAACTATTAAACTACGAGTTAATATTTTAAATTCATTAGTAAAACTCAAGTCTGGACGAGGCTCCTTTTCTACTAAACTAAAAGATTGTCTAATAGCAGGTACATTGAACAGGTGCTCTACATTTTTATCATTTATTACTTGTTGAATTTCTTGCAAGAATTTTTGCCAAGTAGGCAGCATTCGATGAATAGTGTCAGCTGCTTGTAGTCCTCGAATTTTATGATTTAATCTAACTTGATCTGGAAGCCTTTTTTTAGTGGCATTTCTTATGAATGACCTCTCCATACCTCCCTCAGCATATTTTTCTATAGGCAAGGATAAACAATAATTTATTACTCTTAAATCATTGGTGGGGTCACGATCCCAGACAGAATATCGTAAAGAGAGTTTAGTTGTAGCAACTCCACTTTTATTCCATCTATATAATTGGCGATAATATTCATTTCTATATTGACTTAAATCGCCTACATTTCTTCCTGAAATATCCATTCCGTAATCCTTTAGTTTTTGATAAACATTTGTTTGGGCCGCAAAGGAAGGATTGATTAAGGAATTGGTTTGACCAGATACATTATCAAATTTCGAAATTCTATTTACTATTGAAGGAAAGGCTTTTCTAGTAATAGCAGGTACTAAGTTTGATTTTCCAGTGTTGAAATTTTTAGTATAAAGATCTAACTCACGAAAAAGCTTCAACCATTTTAACTTTCTTAATAGACTTGCATAATACTCCATATTTACTCCCCATGATCCCCATGATATGGAGTGATTGCCCCTCGCCCCATTTAAGAGTACCTTTACTCCATTTTGACTCGCTTCTTTAGTTATTCCTTCTAACCAATAACTATTTTCAAAGAATTTATAAGGCATTTCCATTAATTCTAGGAAATCATCTACTTCGGTCAAAGGATTTCTTCCATCAAAACTTAAGTATGAATCGTTTACATTCCCAACATGTTTAACAGTCTCTTTAATAAATTCACTTTCATTAGGTGCATAATATTTGGGTGTCCAGTCCTCAAAATTTCTTTCTGGAATATAACTATAGGTATGAAGCTTTTTAGATTTATTTTTTAATTCATTTGCTGCAAAACTAACTACCGTACCAGAATCTAGGCCCCCACTTAAGTGAGCCCCCACTTCTCCATGAGTTCTAATTCTTGCTTTTACAGCTTGGTGAAAAACTTCTTGGAAATATTGATCAGACTCTTTTTCAGACTTAATTTGCATCTTCTCTTGAGATAAAACCGTAGAATATTTTTTCACACTCACTTCTTTTTTAGATATCGTAATAGAGTGTGAAGGTGGAACTTGCTGAACTGATTTGTAAACTGTTGTACCCATGTCTACTGATTCCACCAAGTTAGGAATAGCTAAAAATTCAGCTAGCCACTCTTCGTTCAAATCTTTTTTTACATAAGGTAAAGTTATTAATGGCTTTATAGTAGTTGAGAAAGCAAATTTATTTCCATTGTAAAAAAAATACAATGTCCTAGCCCCAGAAAAATCTCTCGCACCGAATATTTTTTTGTTATTTAAGTCATAAATCATAAAAGCAAAATCACCTAATAGATACTTTGGCGTTTCCTCTCTCCATCGATCATAAGCGAGTAATATCAATTGACTATCACCAATATCGCTTCTTGCATGTTGTTTAATTTGTAATAGATTAAAAAGCTCATCACGATTATCAATTATCGCATCGGTAGTAATAATTAGTTGACGACTATAGTCATAAAAAGGCACTACTTCATTTCTAGACTCGGGAGTAATCCATTGAGCCATACATCCTAGAAAAATTCCGCGAGCACTCCAGGTATGTAAATCATCTGCAGGATACTGTTCAAAAGGTTGCATTATTTTATTTTCATCTGCTGGGTTTATAGGTTCCGCGTTTAAATTAAAAATTCCTGCGATGGCACTCATGATTTCCTCCTTAGCAGTTTCATTTTCTGTACTACAACCTATTTCGTTAACTTTAATTGATTTTGCAATAACTGACTGAAAACATTTCTCTTTTCTTTTGCGAGTTGATTGAATCCACCCTGTTGAATTACTTCTCCTTCATCAAGTACCACAACCTGATCTGCGTTTCGAATAGTTGATAGTCTGTGAGCAATAACAATAATCGTCATTTTACCTTTCAATCGTTCTAACGCATCTTGAATTTTCGTCTCATTTTCAGTATCTAAAGCACTAGTAGCTTCATCCAATACAAGTATTGAAGGGTTTCTGAGAATAGCACGAGCTAATACTAATCGTTGTCGTTCCCCCCCAGATAATTTAATCCCCCGATCTCCAATTAAAGAGTCAAGTCCATCAGGAAGTTTGCGGACAAATTCAGCTGCAGAGGAAAAGTCTAAAGCATTCCAAAGGTCATCATCTTTTGAATTAGGAGCTACAAGCATTAGATTTTCTCGTATTGTTGAATTAAAAAGGAAAGGGTCTTGAGAGACGTAGCTGATTGATTGCCTTAATGATAATAAATGCTCGCTTTTTAAAGTAACACCGTCGATGATAACTTCTCCTTTTTCAGGTTTGTTAAGCCCCATTAATAAGTCAATGAGTGTACTTTTTCCTGCACCTGATCTTCCAACAAAGGCTGTCATTTTATTAGAAGGAATAACGATATTAATCCCTTTCAAAGCGTAAGTTCCTTCTTGACTATATCGAAAAAAGATATCTCGACATTCTATACCATTATCAATCACCACTGGCTGCAATAAACTTTCTTTCACATCAAATTCTCTCGATAAATCGCATTCATTCTGTAGCGCTTTGACAGCTTTAAATGAAGGGAGCGTAGTCGCAATTTGCTCCATTGCACCTTGAATTCCCGCTACCCTAGGCCAAAGCCTGGAAAAAATCACAACAATTAATGTGAGCTGCCCAACCTGAGCGTTAAAAAGACTTATAGACATATAGATAAAGATCGCAATTAAAATGACTGAAGCAGCTTTATAATATAATTGCGACGTTGTTTTCAATTTTATATATTCAATTTGTTCATTTTGCATTCTTCGAGTTACATCGTTAAACCATGTCATACGAGATTCTTCAAGGGTATTACTTTTAATATCTTTAATCCCATTAATTTGATCAGTAATACCAGCTACATAAGATTTTGCAAGTTCGTAGTTTCGGTCACCAAGTGCAAGAGAGCGCTTAAGAAATTTGCGGTTAAAATATATTAAAACTGTTCCACAAAGTAATACAAAAGTAGTAATGACTGGTGCTAGTAAAAACGCGAGTCCTATTTGAATGCTAGTGATGATAAGGGATGACAAAAATTGCAGTAATGAATTTGTACCTGAACTTGCTCGCCCTACTTCAGAAAATAAAATATTAATAAGGTCAGATTTTCTGTTCTTTATAAAAAAGCTCCAATTGGAGTGAAGAACTCTTCTATAGGTTTCTTCTCGTAAATGTTTAAGAAATCCCTGTTGGATCGTTGTATTTCTAACGGTAATTTGACGTTGAATAATATGTTGACTAATGACAAGTACAATAAAAGATCCTAGTATTATTAATAATCCCCATGAAGCTGGAATGCCTTCTAAAAATTTAAAAAATGCTAAAAAAGGAATTTCGTTAACATCAATATCAACAATACCTGTTATACCAATCAATGGTATTAACAATAGAATACCTGCTCCCTCTAAAAAACCAATAAGCATCATTGCAATAAGATTAAAATAAAGTATCTTACCGGCAAATGCATGAATTTGCTTCAAGAAATAATACACATTACCCATATTGCTGCCCCCTTTGGGGTAATAATCCTTTTATTTTTCTCCATAACCACAATACTGGTCGAAGCGGGTAATATAAAAAACGTAGCGCATTTGGTAATTTCAGTACTTCTACATCCTCTGGATAAGGAAGCAAAAGACTTATCATGTATAATATTTTCTGGTGGTATGACATAGATGAGAATAAATAACGTTGGTGATATTTTGTAATATGGTCAGGAACAGGATTGGTGTGTAGATTTACCATATTCTCAAAATAAAACACTGCTTGTTGCGCAAGTTTTATTGAGCGAGGACTGAAATTTGGAAATTGGGATGGGATTTTAGCTTTTAGAATTTCAGAAGCTAAAATCATAGTTTGTTCGCCAATCGGCTTAAAATAATTATTTTTTAGTAACTTCTGTGTCTTTTCCCAGTCAATAGATTCTTCCATTAGTTCCCCGACATCTACTAACCATCTTAATCTAGACCAGCCATGGCGTGCCCCGTGGGAAGCAAGAAATAAAAACATATCTTCTTTACTAAGTAAGTAAACTGGTGTTTTTGTTAAACTGCTTAATCGTCTTCTCTCCCAAAGCTCATTAAAACCGGGCTCCTTAGATGGGCCAGGATTAAGTCGCCAATGGACCTCCACTTTTATTCTTTTTGTGGGATGAAAATAGGTCATATGATGATGGCGCCACTTCCAGTCACTTAATGTCGTTTCAAAATAATCATTTTTTTCATAACCATCTTTAATTAACAAGTCTTCTACAAGATCCAAATCATTAATGGATATCAGAAGATCTAAATCACTTGAAGTACGTAGTGACACATCTCCATAAAGGTCATGAGCTAGAGCTGGTCCCTTTAAATATATTGAGTGGATGTTCTTATTAAAGAACAATCCACTAAGTCTTTCCATCTCTCCACTTAAATAAAGCATCTGAAATATATTTGTTTTGAACTGTTTTGACAAGCTTTCTAGGACAAAAATCGGAATCATTTTATCACTAGTTCCTTTTAATTTACTATATATTAACGGATATATACGGTGGTGTTTTGTTTGTTTTAGAAACATGTCCCAATCAATTTCTCTTAATAAGTTAGAATTTATATATAGTTCGGTTTTAATGTCTTCCGATTTAAGTATTGTAACAATTAACTGCAGTTCTTTAGGTATGCCCTCTAACTTTAAGTCCCTAGTTAATAGCATATATCTTCCCTTCTGTCCTATAAATTCAAAGTTTTTTAGCAAACTTAGCTACTACCGTGAATCTCTCCATCCCCTCAGCGCCAGTAATATAGTAAGGTCCACTACGTAACCATGCATGAGCGATCATTTCTCCTGACTCCTCTTTAGCAGTCCCAAGATATAACGTACTTTCAATCCCTCGTTTTTCTAACATTCTCATAGCCGCTATCGCTTTAACAAGGCACTGACTTTCCCAAAAAGTATACTTGCTTACAAGATGAATAGTTTGAGAGACCTTCTTTAAAGTTTTGCGATGTAGCTCATTTACTTCATAATTAGTCTCCTCCATCTGTATGCCTAAGGTAGGTGCTACTTTTGAAAATGGAACACCCTTGGCCAGCCGGGCTTTCCCTAAATAATAATAGGATTCTAGCAGAAGACTTCTAGTCTGTTTATTCAATGAGAGATATGTTTTTAGCTTTCGCATTAAGCTAATTATTCCTTTCTAGTATTTTTTCTTTCACTAATTTACTTGTACGAGTCCTTGTTCCAATAAATTTTCTAGAAAGGAATACACATCTTCTTCACAGGTATGTCGATCAACCTCAAAAACTTCCATCAACCTTAAAACTAAAACATTAATAAGGATTGGTTCTGCTATTTGGTCCCAAATCTCACCTCCAACATACCCAAGATTGAAGTATTTCCCATTGTGAATGCTCAGCATTACCTTTTCACCATCCATGTCACTGACAATGTTTCCTGGCGCCTGTGTAATGGTTTGTTGAGCAGTAAAGGTCTGTTTTTTAAGCATGCAACTTCTCTCCTTTTTTAATCTTCGATAATATTAAATCTCTAATCTCACCTGCGGTAAATTGAGAGATAGGACGAACGATATGATAACAGGGAACTTGTCCAGAAATTTGAGATGTTATTTTAAAATGCCATTCCATTAAGCCCAATCTAGGAACAAAAAAGTTGCGATACGTATGGTTATATAATGTATAAATGGCTTGCAACGATCGAATCGAACTAAGTTCTACCTGATCGCATTCTCTTTTACTGAGCTCTATTATCCCCCCAAGTGGCAAAGCATCTTTAAAGAAATGCTTATTAACTGGAATGGCATACTTATCTTCTCTTTCAAATAACGGGTTAAACTCCTTTTTATCCATCCCGAACTTTTCCAGGCTTCTTGACCATAACTTTTGTTGTGGGTATGAGGGTGTAACAATCGGAATTTGATTAGAAAGAGAAACAGGTATAACATCATCACTAAGAATTTTATATCCATTTGCTATAAATGAAGCTGCAAGCGTTGATTTTCCAGCACCAGAATCGCCAACAATAGCATAAGCCTTGCCGTTGATAGCTATAGCACTGCCGTGCAAAGCTAATATTTTCCTTTGTAAGAGAATTGCTCCCATGCAACTACCAAGAATGTACAACCTCATTTTATCCACATTTCTTTTTTCTAACGGTGATACAATAACTCTTTCTCCTTCTTCAATACAAAAAACACCAGTATCTTCAATTTTAAATAAGACTCTTCCTTGTTTTATTACAAATTTCCCTTCGTTACCTTCCTGCTTCCACAAATTTGTTAAGTCAGAAACCTCTATAGTTACATCAGGATTTGTAGTTAACTCTACCTCTTCTAACTCTGGAAAATAAATACGACTATTAAACTGAAGACCGAAAGATTTATAACTTTTTAACTTTGAATCTTCCACCAATAAAATCACCTCAGTTCCATCTATTACGAAGTTTGAAAATTAGCCCTTATAATTAATTAATATAAGGGCTTTAGATCAGTATTAGTGCGGTATAGTATTTAGCTGTAGTGATCAGCATCTTCCTCATCCGGGTCATTTTGCTCGTTATCTACATAACGTAACCCAGGACCTGCCATAGTCATCTTGACATCTAATGTTTCCAATGATGGTTTTTCCCAATTTCTCTTCATCAAATCACCCCCCTTCAAAATTTTTTCTTAATAAATTTATATAGAATCAAGCATCGCATTGTCATTTTAAAACTTGGATCAAATATCAGAGCTGGTTCCTCATTTTCCTTATATTTACTTATCACCTTTTTTAATGTCGGGATATGTAGAAACTCTGCTAGGAGTGGACTCTCTATCATTTCGTGCAGGTCAGTTAAAAAGCTATCCCATACATTAGACATTCTATAAATACCATCAGCACCTTGTGCACCTCTATGTTGATAATTCATCCTAACTTTATCAGGCAATAACCCTTTTGTAGATCTGCGAATGAGGGATCGATCAATGCCGTTTTGAACAAACTGTGAATCTGGAAGAGATAAACAAAAACGAACTATTCTTAAATCATTTGTAGGATCACGATTCCACAATTTATATCTCAAAGAAAAATTTGTTAAAGTATGACCATTCCCCCGATGATATAGCTTATGGAATTGATTATTTCTAGCTTCATATGTGTTAGAGATAGAAGAGCCTGTAAAGTCTATATTATTTTGTTCCAGTACTTCCAATACTTTTGTTTGTTTCGCTAAAGTAGGATTGATGACCGAAGGAAACGAATTATTGATGTTACTACTCTTCCTAACTGCTTTATTAATAACCTTTTCGATAATACGCTTCCTACCCAATCCTCTAAATAGATGATAACTTTGTATCTCATTGTAAAGATGGACCCACTTTAGTTTTTTAAACAAAACAGCATAGTAGTCAAAAGCGGCTCCCCATGAAACGGTATAATTCCCTTTTGATCCGTTTAATAGTAGGCTAACTTTCGATCGATTTGCTTCTTCATATATTCCTGACATCCAGTAAGAGTTTTCAAAAAATTTATATGGCATTTCAATTGTTTCTAACCAATCATCAATTACTGAAAAAGGATTTCGGTCATTAAACTTCAAATAGTGATCTCGTATATTTCCTACGTGTTCAACAGTTGACTTAATATAGGGTCTCTCATCTGCAACTCTACCCCTAGGGGTCCAATCGTTAAATCCATCTGCAGGTATATAACTAAAGGTATATAATGGTTTGTTTTCAGTCTTAAGTCTGTTTGCGGCATAACTTACGATTGAACCTGAATCCAACCCTCCACTCAAATGTGCGCCTACATTACTTATTGTTCTAATCTGCTCATTAATCGTTTGATTATATAACTCTTTAAAAGCTTCTTCATACTCTTCATTAGTTTTATAAATCGTTTGACTCTTTGCATCAATAGCATTAAACCTAGAAAGTATTACTCCATCGCTGCTTACTCTAATTGTATGAGACGGGGGTAATTGTTGTATCCCTTTATAAACAGTTGAAGTTAAGCTAACCGTATTAAACATATCTGGTATGGCTAAAAATTCTGCAACCCATTGTTCATTTAACTTTTTATCAACAAAAGGTAACTGCAGTATTGAACTAATGGTTGTGCTAAAAACAAATTTTTGATGCTTTTCATGAAAGTAAAGAGTTCTGCTTCCAGAGAAATCTCTAGCTCCGAAGAGTATTTGATTTTTAGCATCCCATATAAAAAAAGCATAATCTCCTACTATTTGATTGATTACCTTTTCTCCCCATTTTTGATATGCAAGTAAGATTAACCGGCTATCAGAAATAGTGCTACGATCTTTATTTTCAATCTGGAGTTTATTAAACACTTCATTTCTATTATCAATTATTGCATCAGCTGTAATGGTTAATTGACAATTGTAATCGGAATAGGGTAGTTTTTCACCTACTGATTCAGGGGTTATCCATTGAGCATGACATCCAAAGAAAAGATTATCTTGATGAAGTAGTTCAATATTATCTGAAGGGAATTTGGCAAAAGCACTCATCATTAGCTTGCTATGTTCTATAGGGATTGGTTCCATATTTAGATGATATATACCAGCAATTGCACTCATATAACCCTCCAATAATAAGTATGTAATTTAGTTTCAATGCCTCATCCGTTCCTTATAAAGAACAATCGTTCCAAAAAATAACTAGACTAAAAATTAATTTAAGTATAATTAACTTCTATACCCTTAGTTCTTTATAAAGAACATTTATAAATAAAAGATATCATTACATTCTGAAGTTGTCAATATGAACCATTTATAAAATCTAAATATTCTAAAGTAATTCCAATTAGTTCATATAATGTACAAGCAAAAAGAACAAAACGGAATATCTTAATGTATAAAAATACTTTAATGGAGGTATATTATATGGCTCAAAAGATTCAAATTAAGAGCTGCTTAAAAGCAGATCTACCTCTTCTAGATATTGGTGAATTTGGTTTTTGCACGGATACGAATGAACTATTTATTGGTTCTGAAATAGGTAATCTTCAGTTCGCACCAAACGATGCAATAGGTTTTTTATCTAGTCTAACCACAAATAATAAAACAAACTTAGTTAATTCAATTAATGAAATAAATGATCGTGATAATTTACATTTGATTAAAGCTAGTACTACTAATGGAAATATCATAATTGATGGACGAGAACTACGAATATTTAATGATCAGGATATTAAAAGTACAATTGAATCAAAAGCGAATGCTATTCATGATCATACTATTAATGCCATCACCGATATTGATACAAATACCATTCCACCATCAGTTGGAGATCATTTAAGTTATAATGGGGTTAATTGGGTACCAACACAAATTTCAAATACTATTTCTTCTTCAAGTTACTTGGTTGAACTAAATCGATGGGGCATCAAAAATGATAAAACCGATTCTATTAATACAGTAAAAGGAATAAATGATGCATTTCTTTGGGCATACGAAAATAATTTTTCATATGTTAGTTTACCTAAAGGAGAATATCTAGTACCATCTTCCAGCAGTATACAACCACAAAATGATACTTTTTACGATTTTGGTAGTTCTAAGATATATATGGAGCCAAATGATCAAGAGAGAACAGCAATTCTTAAGATCGGTTCTTCAGATGCTACTAAAAAAGCACATCATATTACCATTTCAAATGCAGAATTTATTGGTGATCGCTATGCTCATGACTACTCTCCAGGAGGCACCCATGAATGGGGTCACTGTATAGCGCTGAAAGGTCATTGTAAATTTATCACAATATTTAATTGCATTATGAAGGATGCTACTGGTGATGGGTTTATAGCGGAAGGAATTTATAATGTATGGTTATACCCAACTTCATCTAATTTTGAAGCAGGTGGTGTTAATGAAGCTACTGGTTCCAAACAAACCTCGCAAACAACTATTAGAACCATCAATCCTTACGATGTAAGTCATTTCAGAGTAACAAATAATGACAATAAATTTATGCTTACAGGTAATGGTTACGGTACTCTCTATGGTATTACTACTGATAGTTTTGATATCTTCTTTTACGACAATAATAATAATTTCATTTCAGCATTAAAAAATAAAAGTTGGTACGAAGACATAGAAAGACCAACAGGTGCAGAATCTATGCACTTCGTTTTGAAACAAACTTCATTAAATGGAATTGCTTTTGAAGTCAGAGCTGAACCACGTCCAGAGTTTATCACTATTGAAAATTGTGAAATATTTAATAATAGAAGAATTGGAATTACAGGCGCAACGATAAGACATTTTTTCATCAAAAATAACATTGTTCACGACAATAATGGTTATGTAGGTGTCGGAATAGACATTGAAGACGGCTATAGATCTAACCAAAATATTCATATACTTGGAAATAAGCTATATGGTCATGGGATAAATGACATCATCTTTGTGGGAACTTATTATGTTACCGTTCAAAGAAATTCACTCACCTCAAACTTGAGCGGTAGTGGTAATCATTGGAATATAAGTAATAATTTCTTTCAAAAGTCTGGAGGGAGTATTTTTGCAGATAATGTAATATTCAGTAATAATAATTCTCATGATGCGGCTTTTTCTTTTGGGGCCCCTAACAAAGGTAGAAACGTAATAATTAGCTGCTGCACTTTTTTTAATTCAAGTATTGCTTTGAATCAACAACAGCCATATGCAATTAATGTGGATAATTGTAGTTTTTACAATGATGCAGATAAATATAGAGGAAGTTCAATTTCAAGCTTTAATTATATAACTAGGCTTAAAAACTTAACAATTATCGGAAGAGAACAATCAGGTGCTACATTAATAGCTAGTGAAGGAACACTAGTAGAAAACTCAACCTTTATAAACCCTAAATTTAGTGGTTCCTACTGGTTAGAATATAAAAATTGCAAGATTGTTAAACCTATTGTTATGGCAACTGGAAATGAATTAGGAAAACAGCTAGTGTTCGAGAATTGTGACTTCACAATAGCAGAAAGGTTTTTAACATTTAACAGTCCAGGTTCTGATTTAAAGTTAATTCGTTGCAAAGTACTTTTTGAAAATAACGCATTAGACTTCATTAGTATTACTGATGCAAAAATGGTTCTATTCTCAGATTGTGAATTTTCTGCTCCAAATGCCAATTCGGGAGCTTTTATTAAATCTAGTGGATTAAATAAAGCCTTTCTTATTATTGCAGGTAATAAGTTCTATGGTACTTCTACAAACGTTAATGCAGTGGAGTTCACATCAAAATTAACTGTAGAACCTACTCTTTATTATAATAATACTATAGATGGGATTGCGCCTATACCTCATATAATTGGAGAAACGCATAATTCAGGAAGTACAATAACAAGGCCTCAAAGAAGATTAACAGAAGGGCTTCAATATTTTGATACGACATTAGGGAAACCCATTTATATAAAATCAAAAGGAACTTATGGTTTATATTCAAGTGAATCCGTATTAAGAAATAAAGGTTATAGGTTAGGACACTTAGTAATTGAAGATGGGAAAATATACGAATGTCATACTCCTGGTATTACAGGAAATGAAAAACCTATATTCAACACCCTTTTAAATAATACCACAACAGATGGAACAGTGATTTGGATTTGCAAAGGAAATCCTGCAATTTGGGTTAATTCGAATGGTTCTGTAATTTAATATTTTATATTCATTTACCTTTAATATTTTCTAAGACTGACCTTAAATAATACGTATTTATAATCCATCTGTGCAGGCTAGATTTAAAGTATTCCTAATAATTCTCCATGTTTCAAGAATGAGATTCATATTCTAATTAAATAATATTTCTCTAATTATCTATTTTAAAATCATTTCTATTATTAAAAGGTTTACTAATGAGTTTTATTACTGGGTTAGAAATTAGTGCTTTCTCTTCATTGTTTAAAGCGACATACCACATTAAAGATATGTAAAACATAGAAAACACAAGTATTTTGACAATTAACATTCCCCAACTATTAACCGTGTAAAAACTATTCAATTTATTTATTAAAATTACACTAATGATCATAGGCAGACTCATCATCAATATATTTTTCCAGAATCTAGGTATGTCGATTTTTATTTTTTTCCAGTAGTAAATATTCATTACTATAGTATTTCCAAGAGTAAAAGCAATGCCTGTAGCAAGAGCGGCCCCCACCGCGCCCCAAAATTGAACAAATATCAAACTTAACACTACATTCATTATTGCTATACTGAAAAACACCATTGATTTAAATTTATGCATATTCTTTGCTTGGAGTATCGTACCTCCTATCCCTTGTATCAGTGATGATACTAAAGGAATTAATATTAAGAGAGCAATTAAGTATGAACTCTCATATTTTTCTCCAACCCACAAACTAATAAACTCTTGCCCCAGTACTATAAATCCACAGAGTACAAAAGAAATGATAATATACTGAATTCTCCCCACTTTAATAAACAAATTTGATAATTCATCACCTACTTTTCCATTAACAACTATAGTAGTTACTCTAGTTAAAAATAGGTTTGAAATAGCTGAAGAGAAACCTAAGAAATACCCTGTAAATGCTGTTCCAATTGTGTATATAGCGATTGCTGCTGTACCGCTATATACACCTAAAATTAATTGATCAGTTGACCAATAAATTTTATCAATAATTAAATTCAAAAAGATATACACTGAAAAGGTTAAAATTTCTTTAAATAAATTGCTGTCAAATTTTTCGAAATTAAATCTTACCTTAATAATTCTTAAACTAAAATACATATTAATTACTATGGTGAAAAAACTTAAAGAAGTTGTAACTACTGCCATTGATATTGTATTGTATCCCATTAACAGCAACGGTAATACTAATACTGGATTTAATAAGGAGGTAATAATAACTAATGTTTTTTGAAAAATGAATTTTTCATGAGCTAAAACTATTACATTAAATATTCCAAATGTTATTTCTGCACTTACTCCTATTATCATAATCATCATTAATATTTTTATTTTCTTTAATTCGTTTTCACTTAAAGAAAGGGAAAACAAAGTATCTATATTATTAATTAATATCATACCTATTCCAAATGCAAGTACACCTAATATAGAGTATATTAAGAAACACATACCATAAAGATTATAACAACCTTCATAATCCTTAGAAGCTCTATATTTTGCACTATATCGAATTACTGCATTTCCTAAACCGAAGTTAAGGACTGCTAAATAACCTACTACTGAAGTAGCTAAGATATATAAACCATATTCTTCCCTACCAAGCACTTGCAACATAATAGGTATATAAATTAAAGAAATTGCACTATTTATTAAGAGACCTAAATAAGATAAAATAGCCCCACCTTTTAGTTGGCTTTTCATTTGTTAACTACTCCTCATTGTAACTATATCAATCTATACATTTATAAAGTTTATTTATTTCTGAATGCCCTCCAACAAATTCCTTCTTACTTAAATTATCCTGAAGCCTGGTAGCCAATTCCTTATCATTTAATACTTTAAGAATAGATGAAAATATCTTATCACTATCAAAATTAGTTATTAAGCCTGTTTGTAAGTGAGTAATTTGTTCTCTAGCCCCAACAAAGTCTGTTGTCACAATCGGCTTTTTAAACGCTCTTGCCTCTGCAAGTGTAATACAGTATCCCTCATGTCTAGAAGGTTGAACATACAAATCACATTGTGCTAAAAACGGATAGGGATTTGTTAAAGTTCCTAACAAAATCATATGATCAGCTACTCCATGTTTTTCAATCGCATTTTCAATTTGTTTTCTTCCGTCACCTTCTCCTATACAATACCATTTAACATTTAATCCATTTGAAATTAAATCAGATAAAATTTCGGGTATAATTTCTTGACCTTTTTGTGCACTTAATCGCCCAATAGTTAGTATACGAATACCATCAAACTCATCTGTGAATCCCTTTTCTTTTTCTGAGAGTAATATCAGTTTATTTTTATTTATAATATTGTAAAATACATTAGTTTTAGTTTTTAACCTAGGGAACATTTTCAAAAATTCCATTTGGGCGTATTCTGATACGCAGAATATTCGATCGTAATTCACATATAAATCCTTATAAGGTTGTAATTCTTTTTCATACTGAGAGACATCACTATGAATCCATGCAACTTTAACACTTGCTCTTATGTTTTTCATTACATATACAACCGGAAATGATGCAGGTGTATGATAGGCTATTGCTATATCATATTTTGCCTCTAAAATAGGTAACATTTGAGATTCATAATACTCTCTTTCATAGATTGTTTTAAATTCCTTAAACATAAACCTATATCTAATTAAGCTGTTAATTTCTTTAAACTTACCTTTCTTTAATTCGCGCCAAATTTTTTGAGTAGTTTTTTCTTCTCCGAATATAAATTTCACGTCGACATGCGTGGGAATATCTTTCACAAGCTCTCCCTCTGCCCCCATTAACATCAAAGTAATTTTGAATTTATCCTTAGGTATAGCTTCTAGCATAGATAGTAATGCTTTCTCTATCCCCCCTACTATTAACCTCCTGGTAACAATTACTATACTTTTCAAAGGGAAACCTCCACCTTTTTAGAATGATGTAATTAATTCATTTACATTCTTATTCTCTTGGGCTGAATCTAATATTACTTTTCGTAAGTTGAGAGATAGATTTTTGCGTAAATCTGGATTTTCTATCAATCTTAATATTCCATTCAACAATTCTTTTTCGTTATCAGTACTAACGATCAAACCTGTCACACCGTCTATTATTTGTTCTTTTGCGCCTGTAAAATTAGTAGTTACTATAGGTTTATTTAGATACTTTGCTTCAGCAAGAGTTATACAAAATCCCTCATGTCTGGAAGGTTGTACATAAATATCACATTGCTCAATATAAGGATATGGATTAGAATCTCTCCCCAGGAAAACAAACTCATTTTGCACCTGATATTCTTCTACTAGCTTTTCATACCTATTTCTTGAATTTCCTTCACCAATACAATACCATCTAACATTAAAACCTTTTTTCATTAATTCAGCTAGCACTTTAATAGCTAAATCTTGTCCTTTTTCTCCTGAAAGTCTTCCTACAGTTAAAATTCTAATTCCTTCAAATTTATCGTTAAAACCATTCCCAATCCTAGCTTTCCTACTTATTAGTTCTGTTGAGATTAAATTTGGAAATACTTCAACCTTATTTTTTATTGCTGGAATCATACTAATCAATTTAGTTTTACCTTCTTCTGACACCACAAATATTTTGCTGAATTTTTTAAACATTTTAGATTCTGATTCCTTATTAAATGATATTTTAGTAACATCAAAATGAACCCATTGGATTTTTTTTCTTGCTTTAATCTTTTTTAATACATAACAAGATATTAAATCCATAGGTCCAGCATAAGCAACGGCTATATCATAACCATATTTTATTGAACAGTCCTTAAGTAAATAACTAATATAAATCCTTCTATCTTTTAATAATTTTGTTAATAAGTAACATATCAATAACATAAATGAATTGATGAATTTGCCCTCTTTGAATAGAGAAATCACATTGTAATATGGTGAGTTTTCATACATTTTTTTTATTCCTTTATATTCTTCCAGTATTTCTATCTGTACATGGTCTGGAATATCTCTCAAAAAGCCTCCTGACTTTTCTAATAAAAACACGCATATTTCATATTCTTCTTTTGACATTTTACTTATCATATTCAACAACGCTTTTTCAGTGCCTCCAATGTTCATGTTAATTAGCATGAAAATTACTTTCTTTTTCATACTTCACCCCAATCTAAGTATCGACCTTTAAGAAATCTATTCAAATTTGCAAATTGATTACTTGAGTTTATTATTACATCGCTCAAGTCTATTCTACTATTAAGCGCTTTACTAATATAATTTTCATCATATTGAAATTCAATATTCAACATATCAATACCTAAATCGCTCATGTTTAAATCTTTAAGCAAATTGGAGGTTTTTTCGCTATAAATGATAGGTATTATTTTGGATCCTAATAACATCCCCAAAATATTCGCATGAAATCTAGCTGCCACAATTAATTTAAAAGAAGCTATTAAAGTAATAGCTTCTTTTAAATTTCCCTTGTAATTGTATATTTTCACTTTATTTAATGTCTTAGAATCGAGGGAGGACATTATAGCTTTAATTACTTTTAAGTCTCCCTCTTTCTCACAAAATGACATTAAATAACATTCATACCCTTTTCCCACAAATATATCTATGGTTTTCACAGTACTATCTATATACTCTTTACTGTAACTGGATAGTCCCTTCTTATGATTTACATCTATTACTGAAAACCCTATTGTGTTCGTCTTCTCTTTTGGTTTGTATTGCTCTGTTTTCATTTGAAAAACTATATCTGGGGCAATTCTTACTTGTGGAATATCTTCAAAAAGTGTAAAAGAGGAAACATCTCTAAAACAAACATCATCACATAATTTAAATAGTTTTTTATAGTCATCTATAAATTCATCAGATGTGTAAGGTCCAAAATTTGCACCTAAGATAAATACTGCTTTGTTTCGCTTTTTAAACTCTTTAATCAAATTCATTCTTTCACTATACAGAGATTTGTGGTAATGCTCTTCACGGAAGATAGATCCACCAATGAACAAGAGTCCATCGTGCTCATCAGCAACAGAATCAAAATTAGTAATTGAATCTTTAATCTTGAGTCTCTGGCCTATTTTGTTTAAAAATGTATATTTTCTAGCAACAACATTTTTATATTTTGAAATGAATTGATTGTAATTCTTTCCTAAATAATTGATAGTAAATTGCGTTTCGGGATATTTTTCAGCAAGAATATCTAAGAATAAATCATCTCCAAGATTATATTGTAAGTAAATATCTACAAAAATCCGATTCAAAATTTCACCTACATTTCTTTATTAATTATTTGATAAATTTTTTCAATCTCGCTTTTGGAATTATACGGAATCGTATTATTCAATTGATTAATTATACTTTTATTCAACTCAGAATCATTGATTAGTTTCATTATGCCTTCATAAATGTTTTCTATATTTTGTTCTACAATTAGTCCATCTACTTTATGAGTAATTATTTCTTTCGCTGTTGGAAAGTTTGTACATACTATAGGCTTTTTTAAAATTTTTGCTTCACTAACTGTGAGTCCAAATCCTTCTTTTAGAGACGTTTGAACATATATATCGCAGCAATTCATATATTTATATGGATTAATTTTTTTTCCCATCAATATAAAACAATCGGTCAAACCGAAATTATCTATCATTTCTTGTAATTTCCGCCTCTCAGAACCTTCACCAATTACATACCATTTAAAGTTGCAATTAGATTTTTTTAACATTTCAGCTACTTTAATAGCTCTATCGTATGATTTAACAGACTCCAATCTTCCAACGCTTAGAATTTTTATATTTACATTACTAAATTCTTCAATAGGCTCTTCGTTTGCCATACTATATATAATATCTGGATCAAGGATATCCATGACAACCTCTACTTTATTGATATATTCTCTTCTTATTTTTAAAATAGAATTTTTGGTATTCTGAGATACTGCTATAATTTTGTCTATTTTTTTATAAGAAAGGTAGTCTATATCCTTGTTATAAAGAGTGTTGGAATAGTCGGTATTTATCCATGCAAGCTTCTTTTCAGCAATAATTTTATTAGCCACAATATAAGTCGGCAACCCTTGGCTATAGGCAATAGCAACGTCATATTTCTTTTTTAAATCAGTTAGCAATATTTTACCAGTGCTTTTATATATCACCTGCTCACTGTGTAAAGCATTTCTTCTAAAATTATTTAACCTTAAATTTATAGAAGCTTTCCATCTGTAATATGAGAAGAGAATTTTTTTCCATAACATTACAGATCCACCGTTTAAAAAGCTAAAATACTCGAGTTGGGGAAGTATATTAACGTAATTAGGGACATAACTCTCAAGTTCTCCCCCACTTTTAAACACCATTAAATCAACTTCAAAGATAGATGAGTTTATATTACTTAATAAAGACACTAAACTCTTTTCTGCTCCTCCAATTGCAAGTGAATCAATGACAAATAATAATTTTTTCTTCATAAAGTCACTTTCTTCCTTATGTTAAATATCTTCTTCATTTCTTTTAATAAAAAATAAAAAGAGCCGTACACAATAATCATTGGTACGGACTTTCGTTTAATACTCAATATAAATGGCTTATAAAGATATTTTTCAGTTGAAAATTTTTCTTTATAGCACTCAATGTAAGGGTTCTCTAATAGTTCTTTAATATTAAAAATAACTTTACTTATTCCAAGCTTATATATTTCCTTTATATTTTGTCCGATAATTGTTAATGTCATTTCTTGAACTTTTCTACTTATTAATTCATTTGTTTGTATCTGGCTATGATTTGTTGATAGGTAAATATTCTCAACATATTTCCACACTGTGATAAAACTATTTAAGTAACTGTTTGTGATATTAGAACTTATACTATATTGATTGAGTCTGTTGTAATTATACAAGTGTTGATTAATTGCAGAAAATGTCTTGCAATGTAATACATACTCCAATACAAATATTAAATCCTCACACATAAATACATTTTTTTTCATTCTAATTTTGTGATCTTCAATAATCTCTTTTTTAAAAATTTTGCTCCATAAAACTCCCCCAGTACCGTTACACACCATGTCCATGAAGGAGTGTAATGAAGTGCTTTTCGAGAAATTAAAATCAGAAAGAAACAAAATTCCTTGATTAGAAATGTCTTTATAGCCGCAACAAACTAGGTCGGACCCAGAACTTAACATATGCGAGACCAACTGTTCTACATATTTTTCGTCAATCGTATCGTCTGCATCAATGAATGCAATAAATTCACCAACTGATAAATTTATCCCTCTGTTACGAGCGACAGATGGTCCACTATTTGTTTGATGAAAATATTTTATTCTCCTATCTTCTTTTGAGAATCTATTAATGATGCTTCTTGTTCTATCAGTAGAACCATCGTCAATTATTATAATTTCTATATTCCCATATGATTGCACCAATATACTCTCTAAGCATTTTTTTATGTGAGCTTCCCCATTATAAACTGGAACTATTATACTTACTTTATTGATCATCAAAACCTCCCAAAGGGGCAACATATATCGTTAATTAATCAACTCGTATAATTTATTAATTTCAGAACGATTACTATAATCTCTATTGATGCAATTTTTCGATAATTCATTCCTTTTCGACAAATTATCATATAAGTCCTTTATACCGTTAACAATGCCTTCAATTGATAAATCACAAATTTCACCATCAAATCCATTCTCCAGTTGGCTTTTTGCAGTTGGATAGTTTGTAATGAGAACCGGCTTACCGAGGATTTGAGCTTCTCTTACTGTAACTGCTTTGCCTTCATATCTAGATGGCTGACAATATATATCGCATGAATTTATATATGGGTATGGATTTTTTTTCTTACCCAAAAGTATAAATTTGTTTCCTAAATTATGTGTACTAATTAGTTCTCTTAAGTAACCTTCTTCTCCACCATAACCAATAACATACCACTTGATATCATATCCCAATTGAATTAACTTCTTACATGCAACGATTGCCATATCAAAACCTTTTTGGTTTGAATACCTACCAACGGTACAGATCTTTAATGATCCATCATTGGGCATTTCTTTAATAACGCATTCATTAGCTTGTTCCCTTACAAATGAAGGTGAAATTATATTTTCCAAAACTACTGATTTCCCCTCAAGTTTTGGAAACACTTTAAGAAAGGAAGTCTCACAATCTGATGATACATTAACTATATAGTCTAACTTACTCCACATTTTTTCATCTAGTTTTTCATCTGGATTGACAATTGTATAATAATCCGTGTGACTCCATCCAATTTTCTTACGAGCTTGTACTTTTTCAAGTATAAAATTATGAGGTCCTAAAAAACTTATTGCGATATCGTATTGTTTTTTAAATTCAGGTAGTTTCCGTAATGAATAGTGCCAAGTATATTGCATTTGTTTGTAAGTACGCTGTTCCTTTTTCAATCCTTTATTTTTCATATTAGCTTTCAATTTAGAGAGTATTCTTACGCTCCCTAAAAATAGATTTCCTTCTTTTACAACCTCAACGATTGGTCTTTCAAAGGTAGTGTACTCTTTTATCGGTGGTATCAATTTAATTTGATTAGGAATATAAGATAGAAACTCTCCTTCATGTCTATATAAAAATAAATCAATATCAAATTTTGTGTAATCAAAAGTTTCCAACAAACCAATTAAACTTCTTTCAGCTCCTCCGATATGCAATGAATACATACTTATTAAAACTTTCTTTTTCATAGAACCTCTCCCATTATCACTTATATATTATGCTAGATAAGCTAATTGCCACCTTAAATGGCAACTTATTAAATAAGAAAGATACAAATTTCTCATTTATATTTCGATTGTCATCAATAAACCTTACTCCATTCCATGGTGTCATCTCCAAGTATTTTTTATAATTATTTGCTAAAGGATGCTTACTACCTTTTATCCAAGGTCTAGTGATAAAAGCAGGAGTGAAATGTATAAATACTGGAGAAGTTTTTGCCTCTATTAATTCAGCCTCACTATAGAATTCTTCTATTCCATAATAATTAGTTATTTGACTTCTTTTTAATGTAAAAAAAGGAGTCATAGCATTATATTTTGGGTGAAGAATCAAAATTTTTTCACTTAATACACCATTAATAACCCCTTGATCGTGATGAAAGACGTCACCATTATAAGATTCAATAAAATCTATAAATTTTTGATTAATTGCTTCTTCTCTCCATTTTGCTAAATTAATAAGAAGCATCCCTGAATTTATATATGGGGATTTTACATTCATGTTCACTCTTAGCTTAGTATCCTCGCTTACTGTATCTAATACACCAGCTGCATGATAATCACTTATATCTGTATTCCACAACTCAGTAAGATTGCCATTTACGATTGAGTCACAATCTAAGTAAAGAACTTTATTCACACTACTATCTATTATTTCTGAAATAAATAATCTTGCATATGCATTTATTGATATTGAATGCTTCATTTTAAGTGTTAATTTTGCTTCATACTGCGTAAAGCTAACAAAATGAATCTTCCTATTATACTTTTCAGATATAGTTTCTAACTTATGTTTATTGATTATTGATATATTATTTTCTATAAGATATACATCGATATCCTCAAATTCTTGGTTGTTTTCAAAAACAGATAATATAGATACCCCAACATGCTGTGCGTAATTATTATCACTTGAGTACACAACACTTAGCTTCATTGCTTGTCCTCCACATCATTTAAAAAATAATTCTCTCAGTCTATAAATATTTTCACCACCAATTGCTTTTGATAAAACTACTTTTATGAATGACCTTATTCTTACACTTAAAGGAAGCCAACTCTTATAAAAATGGTGTAGTGTATAGGATTCCTCATTTTTTAAATTTCTCAAGTTTATATAATCAAAAGGTGAAAAATAATGTTGTGGGTAAATAACTCCAATTCCTTTTATTTCTTGATACTCTCCATTTGCTTTTAAACCGTTTTGTTCAAGAATTCCGTTCAAAATCGCTACATTTGTTAATTCATCCCTCCCACCATCTTGGTTAATAAAGTTTCTTTTGGTATAATAATTCAAAAAACATGAAATTAATTCATTGTTTTTTTCTGCACCAATTGTACTTGTAGCGACATAATTCGCTTGTTCAAATCCCCAAAAGGATTTATGGTTTAATAAATCATCAAAGGATTTCATTACTTCTACGTCCGTATCTAAATAAATTCCTCCATAATGATATAAAGCATGAACTCTTACAAAGTCGCTTACAAAAGCATATTTCTTCGAATTATATGCTTCTCTTACATAAGAGTTAGTGTTTAAATCAAAATTCTCTTCATTCCACTCAACTAGTTCATAATCTGATAAGTGTTCACTCCAAGTATTCATACACTTCTGTATTTTAGAAGGTTTTTCCTCACCCCCAAACCAACAATAATGAATAATTTTAGGTATCAATTTATTCCCTCCTAACACTATCTACAATTTAATTGCTTTCGCGTGCACAGTATTCATTCCGCCACTTAATAAACTCCAAAATCGTCTTATACTCTCGGAGCTGCTCTTTCCGAATACCAGATTTCCGTAATTCCTCTACAAAATCCGTCCATTCTTGATCTGATAAATGATGTTTTTTCTCATCTTCTTCAAGCAACATATTTAGCTCTACATCGAGTACGTAAGCTAACTTTTCCATAACTTGAATTGATGGATTTTGTTTAAGATTTCTTTCAATGTTACTTAAATATGATTTTGAAACCTTTGACCTTTCTGCAAGCTCTGACAATGTGAGACCTTTTGCTTTTCGAATCTTAAGGATATTTTGTCCTATCATGACATATACCTCTTCATTTCTGACTCATACCATTTCCCTAACTGGTTCTTTCATACGAAGAGCCTTCTTAAAACTATCGATTATATACATTTGATCATCTTCCAACAGATTAGATCCAGAAGGAAGACAAATTCCTGACCGAAATAGCCTCTCTGCTACGTGATTCTTCTCCTTATGTGGATAATACTTCGCACTACGATATAAGGGTTGAAGATGAAGTGGCTTCCATACTGGCCTTCCTTCAATATTATGATTTCTCATGTCTTCCAAAATTTCGTTAGTTGTGGAAATTGCTTTTTCATTAATCGTTAGTGCTGTTAACCATCGATTAGACATTGTATTTAACAATTCAGGCATGAATTCAACTTCTTGAAGGATAGAAAATTCACGAAGATACGTATCAAACACCTTACGTCTAGAAGCGATACGTTCATTTAATACTTCCAGTTGCGCTCTACCAATCCCAGCAAGTATATTACTCATTCTATAGTTATACCCCAGTTGACTATGCTGATAGTGGTGAGCTTGATCACGTGCTTGAGTTGCCAGGAAACGGGCTTGTTGAATCGCATGTCTGTCATTCGAAACAAGCATTCCACCACCTGATGTTGTAATAATCTTGTTACCATTGAAGGAATAAACCCCGAATTTACCTAGAGTCCCACTCGCCTTTCCTTTATAAGTGGATCCAAGTGATTCAGCTGAGTCTTCAATGACCGGCACTTCGTATCGATTACACAAGTTAAGAATTTCATCCATTTTGGCACTTTGACCATATAAATGAACGACAATGACTGCTTTTGGAAGTCTCTGTTCTCTAGCGGCATCTACTAAAGCTCTTTCAAGTGCCTCGGGAGACATATTCCATGTTTCAGGTTCTGAATCAATAAAAACAGGCTCTGCTCCTAGATAGAGAATTGGATTTGCACTTGCGACAAACGTTAACGTTGAACAGAAAACTTGATCCCCTCTGCTCACACTTAATAAAGAAAGAGCCAGGTGAATCGCTGCAGTTCCTGAACTAACTGCGATGGCATCACTGGCTCCAACGTAAGTGGCTATTTCTTTTTCAAAGGCGTCAACATTAGCTCCTAATGGGGCGATCCAATTGGAATCGAATGCTTCCTGAATATATTTCTGTTCATTTCCTGACATGTGAGGCGGGGAAAGATAGATTTTATTGTGCAATCACATCACCACCTTTTCTTATGATTTTTGCAGGACAGCCAACAGCCGTTGAAAAGGCTGGAATATCTTCAATCACTGTTGCTCCCGCTCCAACAACAGACCAGTTTCCTATTGATATACCAGGTATGACGGTAACTGATGCTCCTATATGTACGCCTTCACCAGTTGACACGTTCCCGGTTAGCGTTGCGTTAGGTGACACATGGCTGTAGTTATTAACCTTATTCTCATGTTCAATAATTGCTCCCGTGTTGATAATGCATTGATCACCAATTATTGCGTTTGCGTTGATGACCGCATTCGGCATGACTACCGTTCCAGCTCCAATGCATGCGGTTGAACTTACCACAGAAGATGGATGCGTTACAGTTAAATATTGTTCTGGATGAAGAGATAATTGGTCGGAAACCTTTTTTCTGGAAGCATTATCACCAATGGCAATTACAACTCTTACATCAGGATTTAGGTATTCATTAATCAACTCAATTGGAGCATAATTAACTCCACTTTCTATTGTATGTTCAATGAACTTGCCATCAAGAACCGCAATGATTTTAAAATTAAGCGATCGGATCATGTCTTGAATCACTTTGCTATGACCACCGTTACCGATTACGATAACGTCCATTTCAAATCACTTCTTTCGATCCTTTGAATTTATCCATAGGTACTTCTTTTTGCTGGTTAATGCCTTCTTTTTTCACTACCTTTATAATCGTAAGCAATAAAATTTTTAAATCTAATAGCATGGATTGGTTTTGCACATACCAGGTGTCTAGTTTAAACTTCTCTTCCCACGTGATAGCATTTCTTCCGTTCACCTGTGCCCATCCTGTCATGCCTGGCCTTACCTGATGGCGAATCTTTTGTTCTTCTGAATAGAGGGGTAAGTATTCCATTAACAAAGGTCGCGGTCCTACAAGACTCATTTCACCTTTTAACACATTGAGAAGCTGAGGTAGTTCGTCAAGGCTGTATTTTCTGAGAAACATTCCAACCTTAGTCACGCGATGCTCATCAGAAAGTAAATGGCCATTCTCATCGGTTACATTCTCCATCGTTCGGAACTTACATAAAAGAAATGGTTCCTCATCTAGTCCCGGTCTTTGTTGCTTAAAGATGACTGGTGTTCCCATATCTTTCTTAACCTTTAGACTTAGTACGCCTATGATAGGCGATAGTACAACGAGTAAAGTTGTTGAGACTGCCACATCTATTAATCGCTTCATCCCTTTAACCTAAGGTGTTTCTTTCAAGTTGATCATACTAGAAGATAAAAGGTTGTCTTTGATCTCCTCTACTAAATGTGAAACAGATAACTCTCCGTCCTGATTCCCTTTCTCCCTTGCTAGCAATAAGACTTCTTGAAGCTTTTCTTGTGTAATACTTAGTGGTGCCTCCACATAACTCTCTCCTTCATTATGATTTTATTATCACCAAGTTAAAAAATTGCTCTTATAAATGATATTTAAGCTGATTACACTTTCGTAATAATAATAAGCAAGATAGCAAACAAGGATTCCATAATAAATCACCTTCTGATCACGTAGCTTAAAGAGGTCGACAATCCAGGAAATCAGAATGAGTTGATAGAGTCCAAAATAAATGGTGAATCTAGCAAATATCCAACTTTGGGTCGAGACAATCATAAACACTACGCTCAGTAAAGTCATATTCACGATGACATCACTTTTTGGAAACAATCTCTTAAGCTTATCTCTCCCAAGGTAAGCAATGATTAAGGGTGCTGCCATGACAAGAACCCTTAGTTTACTTGCCCCCCCTTCATTAAAATCTTCGTATCCTCCGTATTGTGTATCTTCTATAGCTGAAAAAAGGATAGAGGAAAATTTTCCATACCCCATAACAATAAAGATGGAAAGAATTAAGAGCGCTATTGTTGCCTTCGACCATGGCTTGAATCGAACAACAAAATAAATAGGAAGTAAAATGAGTGCACTCTGATGAATAAAGGACGCTAACACTACGATCAACGAATATTTAATGAAGTTTCCTTCTATTAAATACTTAGTAGCTGTAAAAGCAATAGCTCCTGCTAGAGCCTGACGAATGCCGTTCATCGAGACTAGAAAAAGCCCACCGGTAATATAAACATATAGACTGAGTTCAATCCTTTTTGAATAGATAGCAAGAATAATGACAATTAGAGCATTTGTGAATAGTGCTGTTGTGAAAATCATAATTTGTGGGTCTTCTGATATTGCCTTTAGGATCATTTGGAGAATTCCGAAACCAATATCCTTTTGACTTAATACGTACTCCCAGGTAAACGTATTTTCTTCATAAATATTAACGTAGTTGAAAGTGTCACCAATGTTTGACCTTAACCCTGCTACAGTAACAAGCGTTATCATCGAACCAAGTACAAACAATTTACTTGGTCGAATAACATGCGAATATCCATGTGTAATGACGGTAGCAGAAGCATATCTCGCAAAATAACCAAAAAGAAAAACTATGGCAAGTGTCATCCATAGAATCGTCATAAGGATATTCCTTTCAAATCAATAATTGATTACGTAATCGTCTTTACATGTCTTGTTTTAAACATAATATAGAAATACAACACAATTCCAAACGGTGTAGCACTTAGCGTCATAACTCTGGATGGTGCTTCTCGTAAGTAATTCAAGTTCTTTCCCATCATACTACTGGAAACATAATGAATTGCCTGTCTGAATTTAAATAAGTAATTGGCAAAAGGTAGCTTCATTAGTTCTCTTCGGTAAAAGGCAAATCCTCTTGGGTTTCGTCTATATTGATTAAACATATTATAAGAGGAACCATCCTCCAAATATTCTACATAACAAAGTACTTCATCTAATAAAATCATCTCAAAATACTGATCGAGCTTATAATATTTATACGCTAAACCAACATATTTTTCATTTTCATAAAGTGGATAGGGAAAATCTCTCGTTAATTCTGTTCGATAAACGACTTTTTTATCTCCTGTAACCCTATGCTTTTGATACAGTTGGAAAAGCGTTGATTGTTTTAACCCTTTAGGTAATCTTGTACCTATGATACTTCCATCCGTGTATGCATCAAGACCAATGATTCCGCTAACTTCATTACTACCATATTTATCCCAGCAGGTTAAGATTTTATCAACCGCATCATCAGGCATAAAATCATCTGAATCGATACAGACATTGAGTTCTGTTTCAATTACTTCGTAAGCAGTGTTATGTGCACCATGCATCCCCTGATTTTCCTGCTGAATATAGAGAATTTCTATTACACGTTCTTCCATCCATTTAAAAATTAATTTCTCTGTTTCATCAGTTGAACCATCATCGATGATCAACCAAACAAAATCCATGTTTGTTTGTCTTTTTAAACTCTCATAGCAATTAGAAAGACAATAAGCCCTATTGTACGTTGGGGTGAAGATGGTTAATTTCTTCATTCTTTTCTCCCCCCATTCTTAAGTAATTCTCTTCCAGCTGTCTGGCTGATTGAAGGATGTTATACCCCTTCAAAGTAAAGACAAGTGGCGATTGATAACGAGAAGTCGATTTCTCCGAAAAGGCTATTAAATGATCTACCCAACTACTTTTGTCTTTAAGCGAGAGTTGATGAATCAATTTCATTCCTAAATCGATTTCAGTTGTGATATTATTCGAAATGAAACACGTCAAACCCGCTGCTTGTGCTTCAATTAGTGTAACGGGTAAGCCTTCATGAAAAGATGGAAATACAAATACATCGAAAGCTTGCAAAACATGATGGATATCACTACGAATGCCAATAAACTTAACGTTTTTTTCTAACTGTAAATTTTTCACCTTTCTTTCTAATTCGGATCGTAATGGGCCATCACCCGCTAATAGTAGAAGAGAATCTTTTTTGAGTTTCACAAAATCACTAAAAACCTCAATAAGAAAATGATGATTTTTTTGCTTCGCAAAGCGACCGACATGACCAAGTACAAATGTTTTATTGCTTATATCTAGTTCTTTCCTTATTTGTTTCCTAATTTCCTTAGAAAACGAGAATTTTTCAAACTCGATTCCATTTTTTATTATCGTGCTACTTCTAGATTTACTAGCATAGAGCCATCTTGCTGCAAGCTGGGAACATGCGAATAAATGATTCGCGTTTTTATCGATAAGTAGTCCTACATACCACTTATAAAGTGTTGCTATTTTCCCTCCTTCACTACTCGTATTATGACTATGTGCAATCCGATTTGGAATTCCAGCTTCCTTTGCCGCCCTAAGTACAAGCCCACTCATTTTATCCAGATGTGAATGAACAATCTGGTAATCGGAGTGACGATAAAAAAACTGATTAAGCTCTCTTACATATCTCCTATGACCTACGTCACTGACATAAGGAATGCGGTAGATTTTCCCGCCCATCGCTTTTATTTCCGAGTCGAATACCCCTTCTTTACAGGTCAGAAAATCAAATTGAACCTTTGACCGATCAATATTGCGATACAAGTTCATGATTAATGTTTCTGCTCCGCCTCGATTC
This sequence comes from Guptibacillus hwajinpoensis, assembly GCF_020524165.1. Classification (GTDB taxonomy): domain Bacteria; phylum Bacillota; class Bacilli; order Bacillales; family Guptibacillaceae; genus Guptibacillus; species Guptibacillus hwajinpoensis_D. The sequence continues at coordinate 250,197 of NZ_JAIVKU010000002.1, read as the reverse complement.
ATGTTCACAACAACATGAAGAACTCTTACTGGAGTGCCCAATTTACCTCCTCCGTTCCTTGTATACATGAGGTGTAAATCATCCTTTTATGTTGGAGGATTTGATCTACGTTAAAATCGCTAAGTATTCTTTTTCTCCCACTTTTTCCAAAAGCTCTTCTTGTGACTTCGTCCATGGCCAAATCGTTTACTTTAGCTGCTAACTGCTCTGGACTTTCAGGTTGAACGAGCCACCCCGTTTTTCCAGATACAACAAGCTCTTTGTGTCCTCTATTATCAACAGCTACAACCGGCAGTTCACATGACATGGCTTCCATGATATTAACTGGTAAACCTTCACGTAAGCTTGATGCAACAGCTATATCGCACATTGGTACTAATTCTTTCAAATCGTCTCGAAATCCAAGAAAATCCACATGATCACTAATACCAAGCGTGTGACTTAGAGTTTGACAACTTTGAAGAAGTGGCCCTTTACCTGCAAGTAATAATTTCACCTGAGGTAATTTTTCTTTCAATAGGACTAGTGCTTCTAGTAAATACTTTTGATTTTTGTTTTGATTAAATTCTGCTGCATAAAATAATAAAAAATCATCTGGATGGTATCCAAATGATTCCTTTCGTTTTCTTTTTTCTTCTTCTATTAGCGGCGTGAATACATTAGAATCAATTCCAACACCTTTAACATATTCTACTTGGGTTGCATTAAAACGCTTCAATGCAAGTTGATAATCTTCTTGATTAATTGTGATAAGCCAATCTGTATCATTTGCTAACTTCTTTTCGATAGGGTAATACACGAACCAGTTTAATAGTGGTGATCCCTTACAGAAATGAAAGCCATGTGCTGTGTAAATGACTTTCGTTCCTTGGGACCTTGTTTTCCTAGCAGCTATCCGGGAAAGAACGCCTCCCATAGGAGTGTGACAATGGATAATATCATAGTGATTTTTATCCATAATTCTTTTCAGCTCTTTATACGCTTCAATGTTTTTCATTTGAAAAGGAGATCGCTGAATTGGTATGTTGAATTTACGATCCGTATAAGGTAATTTTAGTTCCCCACTTGCCGCAATGTGAACTTCCCATCCTTCTTCTTTAAACCACTTTAAGTACGGTAAATGAAAAGCTTTAAAATGATAATCAACCGTTGCACAAAACAACACTTTTTTTGCGGGCATATACGCACCTCCTATTCAAAGATCATTCTTAATAAAGAACATCTTATGCTGAAGAATTAACCTGACAACAAAGGTTGCGACTCTATTTTGTGGTTGGCCAGTTGCAACAATCTACTCCGCAACGCTTCTTTCTCCATATCGGAAAAAGTCTCGATCAGCTCTTCGATTTCTTCTAAGTACAGCTCGGACGTTTTACCAACGTAAATGTTTGGATAAACATGATCCGAATGCACCTCTTCTTTATTAAGAAGCTCTTCGTATAACTTCTCTCCTGGACGAATGCCGCTAAATTCAATTCCGATATCATCAACAGAATGTCCTGATAGTTTAATTAAGTTCTTTGCCAAGTCTACGATTTTAACTGGCTCGCCCATATCTAATACAAAAATTTCTCCACCTTCAGCCAGTGAACCTGCTTGAATGACAAGTCTGGATGCTTCAGGGATCGTCATAAAGAATCGAATCATTTCTGGATGGGTCACGGTGATTGGACCACCTTTTTGAATCTGCTTTTTAAATAAGGGAATCACACTACCTCTACTCCCGAGAACATTTCCAAATCTCACAGCAACAAATTTGGTAGTACTCTTTCGATCAAGATTTTGGACAACCATTTCTGACAAGCGCTTTGTAGCCCCCATGACACTTGTAGGATTAACGGCTTTATCAGAGGAGATCATCACAAACGTTTTAACACCGCTCCAACTAGCCGCATTGGCAGCATTCAAGGTTCCAATTAAGTTATTCTTTACAGCTTCTTCAGGATTCCTTTCCATTAATGGTACGTGTTTGTGAGCTGCCGCGTGATAAACAACATCAGGCTGGTAGAGTCCCATCACAGCGACCATTTTCCCTGCATCTTGCACGTCAGCAATTTCAGTAACAAACTCAATGTCCGTATTTTGAAAAACTTCTTTTAATTCTAATTCAATAGCATAAATGCTGTTTTCGCCATGTCCTAATAGAATGAGTGTTTTTGGATGAAAAAGTGAAATCTGCCTACAAATTTCTGACCCTATTGATCCACCCGCTCCAGTCACTAGAACAGTTTTGTTTGTGATCGAGTTTGAAATGATGTCGATGTCTAATTTAACTGGCTCTCTTCCAAGTAAATCTTCAACTTTCACATCTCTAAATTGATTAACTGCAATTTTGCCAGTCATAAGGTCTTCTAGCATTGGAAGGATTTGCGTTTTCGCCTCCGTTTTAGCGCACTCTTGAAAAATTCTCTGAAGTTCTTTTTTACTTAAGGATGGAATCGCGATAATAATATTCTCAACATCAAGGTCTTTTACTTTCTTTTCAATTAAATTGATTCCACCGAGTACAGGGATCCCATAAACATCAAGACTCTGTTTCCGTCGATCATCGTCAATAAATCCTATTGGAGAAAGGTCAGAGTCATTGTTTTTCAGTAATTGTCTTGCTACCATCGTTCCTGCTGATCCTGCTCCAACGATAAGAGTATTCCGTTTGCTATTCGGTTTGTTCATTACTGTGTCACGGTACATTCGCCAACAAAAGCGTGACCCCCCAATGAATAGTAAATGAAGAATCCATGTCGCCATCAACAGTCGAAATGAGATCTCCTTTAGAATAAACTGTTGGAATATAGCAGCGATTAGAATAGAAAAGGTAACCGTTTGAAGGATAACCACTAACTCTCCTATACTCGCATATTCCCAAACTTTCTTATATAAGTTAAATCGAAATGAAAATAAATGATGACTGATTAAGATGACAGCTGAGCTTAAAATAACTGAGAAGGTGATTACATGGATAGTTGCACCAACTAGAAATTGACTAAAGAAGATGGCAGTTAAGACGATACATGAATCAATGAAAATGAAAAAAGGCAACCTTTGTCGGTAGGTCATATCTTTCCTCCCCTCACTACTTTATTAAATTCTTTCTTTTCTAATCGGAACATCAATGATTCTATCCTGTTCAACCTATCTAATCGCTTTCTTCATCGATTTAGGATAATCTTCCGTTAGTTTCACAAGCATTGCCCCCTTAGATAATAAAGTTCTAAGTATAAGGTTCTCCAAAACCTCATACTTAGAACTTTATTAAGAACACTTAAATAAATGAAAAATGGGCATCTAACCCATCCTCACACCACACCATCGACGACTAGCGTCTAAGGTCCGTAAACCCACAGTATGATCGAGTGCCTTCATTGATAATGGCAAGAAGGCATCGCCAGATTATTCAAATTGGAAATGATATTCTTAATAAAGAACAAATAAACATACTTATTTCTTGTTAATGATTGCCCCCATAAGGTTAGCGTGCGCCAATTCTAACACTCTTCTTGCTTTTGCAGCTTGCTCAAGATCTGTTTTCCCTTTATTTAAAACGAGAATAATTCCATCACATATATTAGCGAGCATTCTTGTTTCAGTGGATGTTAACACTGAGGGCGAGTCCACTAAAATAAAATCATAATTTTCTCTAGCCTTCATCAGTAACTCTCTCATCATCTCGTTTCCAAGTAACTCAGCAGGATTACTTGCATGGTGACCACTTGTAAGAATCTCCAATCTTCCTATCTCAGAATGATGAACGGCATCTTGAAAGCTTTTTTTATAAGTTAACACATCTGTTAAACCATCTTCATTGGAGACTTTAAATATTTGGTCGACAATTGGAGAGCGAAGGTTCGCATCAATTAAAAGCACTTTTTCTTTTTGTTGCGCTAATGAAACAGCCAGGTTAGCTGTCATCGTCGATTTCCCTTCTCCAACACCAGGAGAAGTAATGAGAAAAACGCGTTCCTCATTCTCTTTTGCTAAGAAACGCATATTCGTTCGAATGGTACGAAACTGGTCTGAAATGATGGAATTTGAGTGAGAAAGAGTAATTAAATTTCGTTTCTTTAAAGTAGATCGTCCCTTTTTACTTGAGATCAACTGACTCACTCCTTACCTCGTAGCTTCTCGCTTTTCTTTTTTTTGAGACAAATTTCTTTTTATTCATATTTGAAACATTTCCAATAACAGGTACACCAAGGATCGCTTCAATATCGCTTTCACGTCTTACTGTGCCATCCAAAGAATCCAGCAAGAAGATAAAACCAACTCCAGCAACTAATCCGAATACTGCAGCAGCCAAAACGACTTTATTTTGTGATTCGTTAATCGGATATGGATTTACTTTGGCCTCAGATAGCAATTGTACTTCCTTAAAATCAAGAAGTTTTACAACTTCGCTTTTGTATGTTTTAGCAGTTGCATTGGCAATGGCAACTGCTGCTTCAGGGTTTGTATCAATAACTGAGATTCGAACCACTCGAGATTCATCCACTTGTTCAACGGTAATTCGGTTTGCAATTCCTTCTGCAGTGGTTTCTAACTTTAATTCCTTTATAACCTTCTCCATGATAATAGGGTCTTTGATCATAACCATTAATGTTTTCATATCCTGATTTTCTGTATCAACAATAATTCTTGTAGAGGTTTCATAAAGTGGTACGTATGTGTATTGACTGTAAAAGTATCCTCCCGCGGTCGTAAGAATTGCTAGAACTATAACAATCCAAAATCGTGATTTAATAACAGCAAAATATTCTTTTAAATTTATTTCTTTTTCCGGAGAACTACTACTGTTATTTTCATACTGAAATTTAGACATAAGGCCCACCTTTTTAATAGATTTTACTTTCAAATTCGTATATTCTTTATAATGAACACCCTATTCCAAAGTTCCGTTAACCGAGAAAATAACTCTCCTATACTTTTTCTTACAATTGTGATTATTTACTATTTTAGTTCTATATAAAGAACATGTCAACAGACAAATCCATTATTTTTATGAGGAATAAGGCAGACCAGATATAAGAAAAGATACACTTTTACGCTATCAATGGCCTCCTACTCTCTTAATAGGCTTTACAATTAACGAATCTCTTTTTATTTAAAAACAATTAAAATGATTAGAAGCTGAGTAGATGAAAGTCTACATAAAGAAGTAGCTATGATTATTGTTGTTTGCTCTACCTTTTGATAGATTTTAGGAGGTTTTTTAAAACCTCCCTCTTCTAATTATCTAATTATTATCTCGCTCCAATAGAAATGATCATTTCGCTTTGAATACTAATCCCTTTCCTCCATCACCGCCACAAAATCCCCACCTTTCTCCTCTAGCATCTGCTTCGCTCCCTCCGCATCCACCTTCAGCAACACCATCAACACCGCTACCCGCGCATCACCTTCCGCCTGTTCACTATAACGTCCAGCCACATCTTCACTAACTCCCGTCAACTCCTGGATAATCGAAACCGTCCGCTTCCGAAGCTTTTCATTCGACGCCTGAACATTCACCATTAAATTACGATACACCTTTCCAAGCTTCACCATGGAAGCAGTCGTAATCATATTTAACACCATCTTCTGAGCCGTTCCCGCTTTTAAACGCGTCGATCCTGTTACCACTTCTGGTCCGACCGGTAATTCAATCGCGTATGTAACGATTTTTGAAAGCGGAGCGTTCGAATTGCATGAAATCCCGGCCGTCTTTGCCCCGATTTCATTCGCTGCTTCCATCGCACCAAGCACGTATGGCGTTCTTCCACTTGAAGCAAGGCCAATGACTAAATCACGCTCACTCACATGCTTTCGTACATCTTCAGCACCAAGATCCCCACGATCTTCCGCTCCTTCAATGGGATAACGAAGTGCCCGGCCCCCGCCTGCGATGACGCCATTTACAAGCTCTTCCGCTACGCCGAAAGTAGGCGGGCACTCAGAGGCATCTAATACGCCAAGACGTCCGCTCGTACCCGCACCGAAATAAAAGAGTTTCCCACCATTTCTGATCACACTCACCACCTCATTAATCACCTTCTCAATCTGGGGGAGAGCGATCTTCACAACGCCAGCAACGGTTGCATCTTCTTCATTCATCAGCTCAATGATCTCTAACGTTGAAAACTGATGAAGATTTTCTGATTTCGCATTTCTCATTTCTGTCTTTGCTTTTTTTCCATCACTCATTTGCATCTCTCCTCGCTAGCCGCTCATGACATAATAAGACGACAGTAGATTTGCTTTTCGTTCTTCTGTGATTGACTGACCATTAACAATAAGGGCACAGATACAAGCACCTACTGCTGGTGATAGGGTCGGAAAAAACACGTTACTGACTCCGCTCTCCCTCAGTTCCTCAAAAAACCCCTTCCGGAAAAAAGGCGACTGCATCAATCCTCCACAAACGACAAGCCTCCCGCTCCGAACCTCAATGGCATCAATTAATTCGCTCAATTTCAGAAAAGCGTGCTGAACCAGGCCCAGGGCGGTCTGATTTTGCTTCTCCGCTAGGGCAATCACCACTTCTGCTACAGAAGCGATTTTCATACGCGCATACGGATCCTCATATATTGCCGTAATCATCTCAGGAGCACTTTTTAAATTTAAGAAGGAAAGCACCTCTCTGCAAAAAGCTTCATCTACGTTCGCTCTCCCGTCATGCATCATCGCGACGGTCCGAAGCCCATGCTGCCCAATATCATAGCCGCTTCCTTCATCACCAAACAAATAGCCCCAGCCCCCGGCTCGTCTTGAATCGCTTCTGTCTAAAGCATAAGCAATCGAACCTGTTCCAGCGATCAAAACCGTGCCTTCCATGGAAAAGGTCCCGCTTGCCATCGCGCCGTATGCATCATTCCGTACCTCAAGTCCTCCTGCGTAACCTGGCAGGACCTCCGTCAACCATTTCCTCCAGCGCAGCTGATCTTCTTCTCGATCGCCGCCAGCCGTTGAAACAAAAACGCCACTAAGCTCCCCTTCTTTTACGCCTAACATTAATTCCGAAATCACGTGATGAATCGCAGCTCGAACGTCTTCTTCCGGACGCGATTTTACATTTGTAGAGCCGGCTACACTTTTTGAAAGAATGACCCCCTCCTGATTGCAAATGAGTCCAACCGTCTTCGTGCCACCACCATCTATGCCTATATATACCTTCTTATTTAATGGCACCTTGCGTCAGCCCCTCCATAAATTGTTTCGAAGCAATGAAGAAGAGCACGATCATTGGCAAGGAGGCGAGGGTCAATCCGGCAAAAAGTGCTCCCCAGTCTGCAGAGTATTCACCGAATAAGGAAAGCATGCCAACTGGAATCGTTTTTCTCAGATCATCCGTAATAAAAATGAGTGGGAAAAAGAAGTCGTTCCATGACTGGATAAACTGAATAATCATCACCGTGCCAAGTGCAGGACGCATAAGCGGAAGAACAACATTCCATAGAATACGCAGGTTTCCTGCGCCATCGATTCGTGCTGCTTCTTCAAGCTCGCGAGGCATCGTTCTGAAGAACCCCGTCAGAATAAGAATCGAAAGGGGGATCCCCGTTGCCACATACATAAAAATAAGCGACCAGAGCGAGTTTAATAGGTTCAAATCTTTCATTAAAATAAACAGTGGTACAATCCCTAGTTTGATTGGAAGCATCATTCCCATTAAAAAGAAAAAGAAAATGATGTTATTCCAAACGAATGTGAAGCGTGCGATATAGAAAGCAGCGAGTGAAGATGTGATCAAAATCAACAGAACAGAAATAACACTCACAAAAACGCTGTTCATAAAATACGTTGTAAACGGAATCATCTCAAGTAAGTTCCGGTACGTATCAAGGTTAAACGTCTTCGGCAAGGAGAGTGGACTTGTGAAGATCTCAGCGCTCGTTTTAAAAGAGGAAAGAATCATTAAGAGAATCGGATAGATGCTAATTGATGCGATGAGAAAAGCAAATACATAGTAAAACGGTCTCGTCCAGATCGTGTGGTTCATCGGTTCGCCTCCTTACATGTCCACTTGTTTTTTCTGCATGTAGCGTAAATAAAGCGCGGTAAAGAATGAAATAAAGAGAAAGAGCACGACTGCAAGCGCTGATCCTAATCCGACCGCCGTTGTCGATCCTCCAGCAGAACCACCAAAGGCAAGACGATAAAAGTAAATCGCGAGCGTATCTGTCGAATGATAAGGCTCTCCCTGCGATCCCTGCATCGCATAGACAAGTTCGAATGCCTCAAACGATTGAATAAACGTAAGCACCGTCATAATCATAAAAGAAGGAACCATTAATGGAAGAACAATTTTTTGGATCATTGAAAGACCGTCTGCGCCGTCGAGCTTACCTGCTTCAAACAGTTCCTTTGGAATCGATTGAAGACCAGCAAGAAAAATCAGCACGCCGAATCCGATCCCATACCAGCAGTTGACGAGAATAATCGAAATAAGCGCTGTATCTGGATCACCAAGCCACGCTTTTTGGAGCTGTTCCAAACCGAGCTTTTCAAGAATCACATTCAGAGCACCATAGTTTGGATTTAATATCAGCTTCCATAAAAATCCGACAACGATAACGGATAAAAGCCTTGGCAGGAAATAAGCAATTTTAAGAAACTCTGAACCTTTTACTTTTTTATAAATAATATAAGCCAGAATAAAGGCAAGCCCGTTCTGGAAAATCATTTGTAGCACGAAATAAAGGATATTGTGACCAAACGCTCCCCAAAACAGACTTGAAAATGGCTCGAGTGTAAAGAGATCTTTGAAGTTCTTTAATCCAACAAATTCGCCGCGGACAATCCCTTTCCAGTCAAAGAAACTGTACGTTAGCGCTGCAAATAATGGATAAACAATGAAGAGTCCATAAATCAATAGAGCGGGAATAGGAAAAAGGTGGATGGTCCACCTTTTCCACTTCCTCTCCTTCTTCATTTTCACGACTGCATTTGAATTCGTAGCTGGTTTCATACTCTACGCCCCTTATTTCTGTAGTGGCTCATACCAGGACTGCGCGCTTTCTTGAACCGCCTTCGCGACTTCCTCCGGCGTACGTTCACCAAGGTACATGCCTTGAAGTTCCGTTTCGATCGTCGCTTTCGTAGACGGATTTCCGCCGGCAAAGTGAACGAGCATCATGTACGGCGTTGACTGCTCTTCTGCTGCTTTTCCAAGCGCATTCACAAGTTCATCCTCAGACTCAATCCCTGGAATCGCGCTAATCATTTTAAATTCTTCTGTGAACATCGTTCCAAACTCTTCCGTTGTCATGAACTGAAGGAATTTCTTCGCAGCATCTTTGTGCTCAGAGCTTGCATTGATCGCATAAGAACCATCCACCCATGTCGTAATCGTCGGTTCTTTTCCAACAGCAGATGGCATCGGGAAGAAGCCAAGCTCAAGATCCGGATTCATTTCACGTAGCACTTCAATTTCCCAGCTGCCAAGCGGGAACATCGCTGCGTCACCTGTAAAGAACATCGTCCGGATATCTTCCATGCCAAGCCCTTCATAGTTTTCAGGGAAAAACTGTTTCAGTTCATCCATTGCGTCAATCGAGCTTTGAAATTCTTCGCTTGTAAAATCGGTCTCTCCCGCTGTAATTTGATCAACAAATTCATTGCCGCCATAGTGAGCTGGCCCAACGATGCCATGTGATAGCGATAGGAGCCAGCCTTCTTTTGTACCTAGCGCGATTGGTGTCACACCCTCTTTCTTAATTTTTTCATTCAAAGCGATGAACTCATCCCACGTTTGTGGCTCTTCAAGTCCCATCTCTTCAAACATTTTTTTGTTGTAAAACATTTGCGTCGTGCTCATATTCAGCGGCACACCGTACTGCTTATCGTCTGAGCCCTTTGAAGCGGCTAGCGTTTCTTCTGGATATTGATCGAGTCCTTCTAAATCATCAAGCGGCTCAAGATAGCCTGCATCGGCTAGCTCGATCCCAGGCGTATAAGGGCGAAGGTGGATGATATCAGGTCCTTCTCCACTTTTAAGTGCCGTGTTCAAAATCGTGTTATACTCCGTATTTTTTGAAGGCTTGAACTCAACCGTAATGTCCGGATTTTCTTCATTAAATTTGTCGATGATTTTCTGATAACTTGCTTTATCCTCTGTTCGCCAGCTTCCAATCGTTAACGTGACGCTGTCTTCACTTGCCTCAGAATCTCCCGAATTCCCTCCACTTTCAGAGCTACATGCGGATAATACCAGGATAAAGGCTAAAAACCCCGTTAAAGTAAACGCTTTCAATTTGTTCATAACGTTTCCCCCTCGTTTAGTTAGTAAAATAAGCGTGAATCAAAGAATGCAGATAAGGCCTGATGTGCTTCATGTTGTGTTTTCTACCATACTGAACGACGTTTGTTAAAAAGGTGACGATCAGTTCTTCCCGTGGATCAATCCATAAACTAGTTCCCGTAAATCCCGTGTGGCCGAAGCTTCCTTCTGACCACCCCCTTCCGCATGATAAAGTAGCGCCTTTCCCGCTCCACACTTCAAACGCAAGGCCACGATTCTCAGCTACGTGATTTCGTGCTTTTCTCATGAGTGATTGTGATAGCACCATTTGCGTTTCTGGGTAAAGAAAATAGGAGCCAAATTTCCCTACATCACTCGCAGTAGAAAAAAGCCCGGCACTTCCGCTGCCGCCAAGATGGAACGCTTTTTCATCGTGCACTTCTCCTTGTAAATAGCGGTCTTTCGTCCACTCTGTGGAAGCAATTTGCAACGGTTGATCTGGATGAAAGCTGGTTTGTGTTAACCCCAACGGTTTATAGAGCGTTCTCTCTGCAAAAGTGGAAATCGGAAGGCCACTCACGTTTTTAATGACTGCTCCTAGTAAAATCATGCCGAGATCACTATACTTCACGATTTTTCCTGGTTCATGAATAAGTGCTGCATTCACCACTTCGTTCAAAACATCGCGCTTCTCATGCCGTTGTACTGGTGGCGCAAGATCGGCTGGGAGTCCTGTTGTATGCATAAGCGCCTGATGAATCGTAATCTCTGAATGTTTGAATTCTGGGATGTAAGTTTGAATCGTGTGGTCAAGTTCAACAGATGTATGATCAACAAGCCAAAGGATTGAGGGAAGGGTTGCCATCACTTTTGTTAAGGAAGCAAGGTCAAATCGTGTTGATGTTTTCATGTTGTGGGGGTAATGATTCGAATCGATAAACCCACCGTATGCACGATGGAAAACGGTGCTCCCTTTGAGTTGAACGTGAAGAACAGCGCCAGGGAGCTCCTTTTTGGCAATAAGTTCGTTGAGATAGGCTTCTAGTTCAGACATGCTTTTTGGCAACCTCCACCGCTTTTCGGGTGCGTTCAAGCGCCATCACGCTTTCCTCGTAGTTTCGGCTCGTCATGCCAACGTATAATATATCAATCACGTTAAGTTGAGAAATACGGGAACTCATCGCACCGCTTCGAATGCTTTTCTCAAGTGAACTCGTAAAAAGTTTAATATCTGCAAGATCTGATACCGGATTCGTTCCATATTTGGTTAACGTAATGACAGTCGCACCGTTATCCTTTGCGATGTTAAGCGATTCAATGATATCGTTCGTCTGACCTGAGTAGGAGATACCGAAAACGACATCCTGCTCCTCGAGATTCGCGCTGATCGTACCCTGCGTATCATAATCAACAGCCGCTTCACACCAGCGGTTGATTCGGGAAAGCTTTTGCTTGAAGTCCTGTGCAATTAAACCAGATGCCCCGATTCCAAACAGCGCAATCTTGCGTGCACGACTAAGAGCGGTGATCGCTTTCTCGACTTCTTCTTTTGAAAGAACCGAGATCGTATCATTGATCGATTGAATGTTGTTATTTGAGACATTTTCAATAAACGAATCAACCGTACCGTCAATCGAAATTTCTTGATAAGACTTGCTCGTTTGTTTTGTCGCAAGATCTCCTGCGATTCGTAGTTTCAACTCTTGAAACCCTTTATAATTCAACGTACGAGCAAGACGGATAATCGTCGCTTCGCTGACCTCTGTTCGTTTCGAGAGCTTTTGAATCGAGAGGTTAATGACCTCTTCTGGATAATGAATGATATATTCTGCCACTTTTCGTTCTGAAGGTTTTAATGAAGTGATTGATTCCTGAAGACTGATCAGGCCACCGTTCATAACTAGCCCACCTTTATCTTATAAATTTTCAATCATTTCATTTTAGCATATCCTCTCCACCTAGCTTGGCACAACTGCTGATTCAATCGCTTTTCTTAAGTGACCATCATATCTTTCTAACGTAGCGTGCACACTTTCTCCGGTTAATCCTGTTAATAATGAAAGAATAGCAGCCTTCGTTGAGCCGTAAGTTTCTAACGATTTCTCTGCTTCTTCTATTGATACACCCGCAATTTCAGCAACAATGTTCTTGCCGCGCTGCACAAGTTTCCGGTTCGTTGGCACAACATCCACCATTAAATTGCTGTACACTTTTCCTATTTTTATCATCGAAGCCGTCGTAAGCATGTTCAACACGAGCTTCTGAGCCGTTCCTGCTTTCATCCGGGTCGAACCTGTAACAACTTCCGGCCCTACGCTCGCAACAACACTATAGTGAGCCACCTCTTCCATTTTCGTGTTGTCACTACAAGTAACGGCACCAACCGTCGCACCGACGGTTTTCGCGTACGTCATGGCCGCCACTGTATAAGGCGTTCTTCCGCTTGCGGCGATTCCAACAATCACATCGTTTGGCGTAAGATGGAGATTTTTCATATCCTCAACAGCCTGCGCTTCATCATCTTCCGCTCCTTCAAGAGCGTATTGAAGCGCTTGATCGCCCCCAGCGATAACGCCGATCACCTGTTCAGACGGAGTGCCGAACGTAGGTGGACATTCAGAGGCGTCAAGAACGCCGAGCCTTCCACTCGTTCCAGCCCCAACATAAATTAAACGACCGTTCTGTTGAAAAGCGTCCACAATCTGGTCAACAAGTTGTTCAATAACGGGAAGTGCTGCTTTAACCGCTTCAGGAATAACGTGATCTTCTTCATTCATCACGCGAAGAATCTCGTTTGTTGTCATTTGATCAATCGTAAGCGTGTTTTGATTTCTTTGCTCGGTCTGGATGTTCTTTAAATTCATTTCACTAATTCCTTTCATAAATAGCATCATTTTTCAATTGTAAGTGAAAGGGCTGAGACGCCCCGATCCATTGTAAAAGTGGTAAATCATTCTCTGTTACATTTCCTATCACGTTTACCCGATCGTCTGCTGGAAGACTCCTTTTTGTTAACTGAATTTCTCCAGCATAGCGACCATAGTTCGCATTATCAATCGTTACGACACCGCTTTTCCGTTCTACTGAAGGCAATGGGTCAGGACGATCATGAAAGCGCCGGGAAGCCATTGAACGAATCACATCGCGCGCAGGATCAGGGCGATTCTCGTGGCGACCTGCGACATGGAATCTTTCAAACTGTTGATCAGGATTTTCGACATCAAGTGGAATCACTCCCTGCGCAAGAAGGGATAGTTTACTAAGCTGATCGTCGCTAATCGAAATATCCCCAACTAGTACGTGGTCCACTTTGTACCGATAAATTAGTTCAGCACAGGCGCCGTGTGGCGGCATACCGCGATGCTTTTCGAGCGTTGGCAAACCTGCATAAATAGGCCCTCTAAACTGTTCATCTCCTGCAATAAACGCCATCGTTTGAATGCCATATTTGCGAAACATCGCATTTCGTTCTGCGAAGAAAGCGTCATCAAGGCCCGTTTCAGGACGAGGATAATAGTTATGCCACGCTTCAAGATTCCTAGAGTTTGCCCCCATCTCAATCCATCGTTCAATTTCAACTTTTGTCACAGTGCTCGCGTTTAGCCCGACTTTCATTTTTTGAGACAACGAAACGATTAAGTCATCCGTATAGCCATAGTCAGGACGAATCCCGGTCAGGCCCCACTCAATGAGCTCTTCATAGTTTTCAATTCCTAAATAGGAGATGGACTGAGGCGAAATATCCGCCACAAGTGCCAACTCAAACTTTCTTGCCAAACGACCAAGCTCTTTTAAACGAGTTTGATAGGTGGAGTGATCTTCTTCTGGAATATGTAAGGAAGTGAAAAGCACCTTCAGTCCAAAGGCCTCCGCTTTCTTTAACTTCCCTTCCATGTCACCATCACTTCCTAGATAAATGGACATTCCGAGCACGCTTTTACCTCCTTTATGCAGCCGTCGTCTTTGATGCGCCTTTATCAATTGCTTCCGTCATTTCTTCCTTAAATCCGAACAAATACGTGAAAACAAAGCCAAAGAAGTACGCAACGACTAGTGAAATAATGTAATAGAGGATTTGGTTTGAATTCACAAGAAAAATGAGCGGCAAGCCTGATACACCAATCGCAATGGTTGCGACTTTAAAGAAGGCCGCAAAAGCGCCTCCGATCGCTGCCCCGAGACACGCTGTCACGAATGGGCGACCGAGTGGTAACGTCACACCGAAGATCAGCGGCTCTCCGATACCTAAAATCCCAACGGGTAATCCTGCTTTAATGACTTTTCGAAGCTTTTTATTTTTTGTTTTAAAATAAATCGCGAAAGCTGCTCCAACCTGGCCGGCACCACCCATTGCAAGAATTGGAAGCAGTGGATCATCACCAATCGTATTAATTAATTCCATATGAACTGGCGTTAGTCCCTGATGGAGACCTGTTACAACTAGAGGCAGGAACGTTCCTGCAAGAATCAGTCCTGAGAAAATGCCTCCAGCGTCTATTAACCCTAACAAACCTTTTGTAATTAAATCTGAAACGAAACCGCCGATCGGCTGAAGCACGATTAACGTCGCAAATCCTGTAATTAACACCGAAATCGTTGGCGTCACGATAATATCAAGAGAAGAAGGCACGAAGCGACGGACCCGACGTTCTGTCCAGGCCATGAAAAAGGCAGCAAGCATGACACCAACTAAACCGCCGCGACCAGGAACGAGCTGTTCATCGAAAAGCGTAATATCCGCAAGGGCAGGGTTAATGATCAGAATGCCCGCAATCCCACCTAATGCAGGGGTTCCACCAAATTCCTTTGCTGCGTTAATCCCAACAAAAATACCAAGATACCCAAACAGTCCCCAACCAATGAAATTAAGAATGGAGACAAGTGACGTTTCAGGATCAACACCTGATCGAATGACGATATTCGTAATTCCAGCGATTAAACCTGAGGCTACGATCGCTGGAATGAGCGGAATAAAGATACTGGCAATTTTTCTTAAAAACAATTTAAATGGCGTCGCGTTTTTTTGCTTCAGATCTGATTTGGTTTGGGCTGCGAGCCCTTCAAAGATATCCTCATCGTCATCCTCCGCCTCTACGCCACTCATCTTAGAAACTTCTTCTGCTACCTTCGTCACGATTCCCGGTCCTAAAATCACCTGGATCGTCTCAGCCTCCACAACGCCGAGTACCCCGTCAATTTCTTTTAACTGTTCGAGCTCTACTTTTGACGAATCAATTGTCGTTACGCGAAGCCTCGTCATACAACTTGTTAATGATTGAATATTCGATGGTCCACCGAGAAGAGGTAAAATTTCATTAGCTAAACGTTCTTCTTTTCTCACAAGCTTTCCCCATTTCTTCTGATGATTTCATGAAACGATTCAACATCTTTCTGGCGTCTTATGCTATGTAATTAGCTGGCTCCCCCTAATGCGCGAGTGATCCTCCCTTCTCAGTACGTTTGTATTGAATTTTCTAATAATTTAAGTTTAACAAGTTTTATTTAATAATGTAAGTGTTTTCGTGAAGTTTTATTACATAAAAAAAGCACCCGCTATTTCACGAGTGCTTTTAACCCTTAGTAAAGCAAGTATTCTTCTCTTACTTCTTTAAAGTCTTCCAGATCGGATTCCCACTGCTGCTGCATTTCGTCAACACTTTCTCCATTTTCAATCGCTTCTCGAATCCAACCGTTTCCAACGAGGAGATCAAAGAACGATACACCCGCGCTGTTTTCTGCACGGAATTCGAAGTCTTCTGGGTAAAGATCATGAATGGTTTTCACTAGGCTAAGTCCTGTTCGTACTGGTTCAAATGCTTCTTTATCCGTTACATGAATTTGAACGCCGTGTGTTAACTTCCCAGCGTGCTTCGAGAAAGAAGGCGTAAAAGAAGCGGCTCTAAAATCTACGCCTGGAAGCTCAAGGGCGTTCAACTCATTGGCAAGCTCTGTTGAATTAATAAACGGTGCACCGATTAGTTCAAATGGCTTTGTCGTTCCGCGACCTTCTGAGACATTCGTTCCTTCAATTAAAGCAGCACCTGGATAAACGAGAGCTGTATCAAGGGTTGGCATATTAGGGGATGGAAGCACCCATTCAAGAGGCGTGTCATCATAGTACATGTCCCGCTTCCACTTATCCATTTCAACGACTGTTAGATCAGCGCCAATTTCAAATTCTTCATTAAAAAGTTGGGCTAGCTCTCCTACCGTCATGCCGTGGCGAAGTGGAATTTCATATTTTCCAACGAAAGAAGAATAGTCATCATTGAGAACCGGCCCTTCGACTGCTTCCCCACCAAGAGGATTCGGTCGATCTAATACGATAAATTCAATGTCATTTTCAGCTGCGGCTTCCATGGCATAAGCCATCGTGTAAATATACGTATAGAAGCGTGTCCCAACGTCTTGAATATCAAATAGAAGAACATCGATGCCTTCTAGCATTTCAGGCGTTGGTTTTTTCGTAGCGCCATAGAGGCTATAAACAGGAAGTCCTGTTTCTTCATCAATATAATACTCCACGTATTCTCCTGCCTGTGCACTTCCACGAACCCCGTGCTCCGGACCGTATAACGCTTTCAAATCAACATCCGCGTCATTGTGTAATAAATCTACGATACTGTTAAGCTCTTGATCTACACCTGTAGGATTTGTAATGAGCCCAACGCTTTTGCCTTCAATTAACTCTTTCTGATCATCTAGGAGTACTTCCACACCAAGCTTGAATTTCTTTTTGTTGTTATCGTGACTATACGCATTTCCTTTTCCGTTGTTATCCGCTAGCGCGACTGACAAAGAGGATAGAACGAGCACCATTGTCACCAGCATAATCATCCACTTTTTCACGTTTCAAACGCCTCCCCATTTTTTAAAATCGGGAAGAATGAGCGCTTCTTCCCGATCATCATTTTTAGTACGTTAACCCGTGCCCAAAGTGATAAAGGACGCCACCTGTTTCCCCTGGAATCGTAATAGGTAGCTTTCCTGTTGGTGCGTTTTCACCAAAAATAGTTGCGGCTGTTGCTTCAAAACTCGCTGTTCTAAACCCATACTGTGTTAAATAGCTATCAACGTTCGGATACGCCATAATGTCGTATGGATTCCGAATTCCAACGGCAATAACCGGTGCATCTGTTTCATTCATAATGGCGTTTACCATTAGCATTTGTGGATGTTCAGGAGAACGCGTACCCACACTGTACGAATACGTTCCTACAATAATTTGATCAGCTGAAGCGATCGTTTCACGCTGTTCGTCTGTTAACGTGTAGCTTGCATTTGCTTCAATCACTGTCGTATTCGCATGCTGCGCTTTTACAGCGTCACCTAGCGAAGATACGAAACTTCTTCCAACCACGACAACATGATCATCACTATTGGCATGAAGTGGTAAGACATCTTCATTTTTCACAAGTGTGATCGACTTGTCGGCAGCTTCTTTTTCAACCGCTTTATGCTCATCAGATCCAACTGTCTGAAGTGCTTCTTTAATTTGGTCTTCTACATCAATAGGGTTCTCAGACTTGATGATTCTTCTGTTCACTTTTAACGTTAAAATGCGTTCAACGGAAGCTTCGATGCGCTCCTCAGGAATATCACCTGATTTCACCGCTTCATATAATCCTTCCGCCACTTCTGGAAGACCAACAGGCATCAAGACGATATCCGTTCCTGCTTTCACGGAGCGGATCGCTGCATCGACAGATCCGAAGTGATCTTGAATCGCGCCCATGTTCATCGCATCGGTTGTAATGACCCCTTCATACCCCATCTCATCGCGCATTAATTCGGTTAGGACCTTGTGAGAGAGTGTGGCAGGAAGGGAAATTTCTGTTCCGTCTTTTTTCGAAATCACTTTTGTATCATCAATTTTCGGGAACGTCACGTGAGCGGTCATGATCGCGTCGATCCCCGCTTCCATCGCCTTTTGGAAAGGATAAAGCTCTACTTCCATAAGGCGCTCTTTGTCATAAGGTACTTCAGGCAGGCCGAGGTGAGAATCTACAGCAGTATCACCGTGACCAGGGAAATGCTTCGCTGTTGCCGCTACGCCGGTACTTTGAAGTCCTTTCGTATAAGCAATCCCAAGATCCGCTACAAGCTCCGGATCTTCTCCAAATGAACGAACGCCAATAACAGGATTATCTGGATTGTTGTTCACATCCATATCTGGCGCAAAGTTCGTGTTGATCCCAAGCGAAGCTAGCTCCTCTCCAATCGCATGCCCGACGTTCTCAGCAAGCTCAGGTGAACGCGTTGCGCCGAGCGCCATGTTCCCAGGCATGTCCGTTCCAGACTGAAGACGCGTGACGATTCCGCCTTCCTGATCAATTGTCATCAGCATGCCGTACTTTTCAGACGCCTCTTGATAATCAGCGACTAGCTTTGTTGTTTGTTCAGTAGTCACCACATTCTCACGAAATAAAATCACGCCTCCGAGGTGATATTGTTTGATTTGTGCTTCGATTTCCGGAAGCATTTCGGTCACATTTTGACCATCCCAGTTTCGGTAATCGGGCATTAGCATTTGACCAACTTTTTCTTCCATTGTCATACCCGCAATCGCATTTTCAATCAGATTGTACTGCTTTCCTTTTTGCTTAACGATTGTCGCTGCGGACGTTTTTTTATTCGATTTATTCACTTTGTAATCAATCGCAATGCGGTCGCTGCTTTCACCATCGGAAACGCTAATGAATGTGCGGCCGCGTTTTCCTGTTAAGGTCACTTTTCCTTCATCATCCACTTTCGCTACATTTTTATTAGAGGACTTCCATGTTAGATTCTGATCTGTTTTCATAAAATGACCGTCTTCATAAATGTGAAGCGGATGAAGCGTCATTGTGTTTCCATCAAACGTTGCGCTTACTTCAGGAACGTTTTCCATTAAAATTAAGTGTGGCGCACCTTCTGCCCCAGCCTTTGGCAGCCACATTTGTGAAAACATCATCACAAACGCCAATATCCCCACAACGATCCGTTTACTTCGTCCTTTCATTTTACCCCTCCTGTTTGTTGAAAATTAATAAGCTCGCTTCACCCAGTCATTGCTTGTGAACGAGATTTTTTCTTGATCAAGTCGAACTGCATCGACGTACCATCCGCGCTTATTCGTTGATCCGTCTGTATGATAAGTAAACCGAATTTGTGTCGTATTCGCTGGAATCGTAACTTCTTCTCTTTCCCAACTTTCGCTTGCGCCAGTTAGCGACACTACTTCTGTCCACTTCTCGCCATCCTCTGTAACCTCAACTGTTCCTGTATCATAGCCTTCCTCCATTTGGTACCACGTATCAAACGAAAGCGTTGTTTCTTCTTTTACGTCAACTTCAGCCGTTAAATGCTTCGACTCGTGATTGCCATAGCCTGCGAACCACGGATTTGCCTTTTTATCCATCGCAACTGGAATCGCATCCGCGACTTGTCTCGCAAATGCGCGTCTCGTTGGTGATGTTGATACCGTTTCACGCGTTGGATGAACGCGGTTCGTTAAGAGAATCGCAATCGTTTGATTTGATGGACTCACAACGATTGACGTTCCGGTATACCCCGTATGTCCAAGCGTCGTGCTTTCAGATAAAGCATCCATAAACCAGCCCTGTTGAAGCTCCCAGCCCAGACCATGATCGTCCCCTGGAAACTCTGGAATTCGATTTTCAGTTAAAAGCTTTACAGTTTCCGGTTGAAGAATACGCGTTCCGCCGTAGCGTCCTTCCATTAAAAACATGTGCGCAAATTTCGCGAGATCAGAAGCGGTCGAAAACACACCGGCATGACCAGCGACTCCGTCAAGTGACCAGGCGCTTTCATCATGCACCTCGCCCCATACGAGTCCGCGGTTCGTCCATGGCTGGTATTCAGTTGCGGCAATTCGTTCTTTTAGTTCTGCAGGCGGGTTATACATGGTATCGTTCATACCAAGCGGCTCCGTGATTTCCTGCTTTACATATTCATCAAGCCGCATGCCTGATAGCCGCTCGATTAAAGCACCAAGCGTAATCATGTTCAGGTCGCTGTATGTATACTCAGTGCCTGGCTCTGCTTGAAGTGGATATTGAAAAACATATTGAAGGCGGTCTTCTCGATCACCTTCGATCGTATAGAGCGGAATCCATGGTTTGAATCCAGAGGTGTGGGTCATGAGCTGTTCGATGGTAACATCTTCTTTTCCATTTTCCGCAAATTCAGGAATGTACTTGGCAACAGGGTCATCAAGTTGAAAAGCCCCATCCTCATAGAGCGTCATCGCTGCTGTTGTCGTGAACAGCTTGCTAATTGAGGCAAGATCAAAAATGGTATCCTCGCTCATTGGAATCGGATTTTCCATTTCAGTAAAGTGATCATCTGTATATTGAGCTGAATAACCGTATGCTTCTTCCTTTACGATATGTCCTCTTCGCGCAACGAACGCAACTGCGCCAGGCATAACCTGATCCTCAATGGCGCTTTCAAGTAATCCGTCAATTTCGTTAAGCGGTTCTTCTCGCATTCCTGCTCCTTTATATGAGCCGGGGTGAAGAACAGGTGAGGTTGGTCCCGGGTTATCCCATGAAAAAGTAGGGTGGCTCTTGCTTTGATTCATATTGATCTTCCCCTCATTCTCAATTGTGGGGCCTGGAGCAGCAAGACCGTATCCAGGTGCTAATAATGACATTCCTAGTGCCGTAGTTAGAAGTAGCGACAGCGTTTTTCTTCTCATAATGCCCTCCTCTTTTTGTTTGAATACCGCTAAAAGAATAGATCCTCCTCTCGATAAATGAAATAACATTCAGAATATTCTATTCAAATCGTAACCTCTTCCTTTATAGTCGTCTATACCACTTTAGTACTGAGTAGATGAAAAACAGCACGAAATTACCTTCTATGTACCCGGGTCAATTGTATGAATTTGAAGTTTTATACCTTTTTTAATTGCGTTCATTTGTAGCTTTACTCCAATAACGAGGTCTCTTGTCCCTTAATCAAACGTTTGTTTAAGCATGGATAAAGAGTTAGGCATTCCTAGCGTTTTTCTTTTCGACATTGTTCGAGTGAAACCGGGTGGTGCCTGTCACTCTATGAAATTCCATGAACTTTATGACCATAATGGACAGAATGAAATAAACCTTTCTTATTTCCGTTTTCTTAAATTAAGTCAAACAATTAGATATAGTGTGTTTAGCGAACTTGTAAGCGATTACAAAAAAGAGGAGTGATCACGTTGAAACGAAAAAACAAAATGTTCATGTCCCTGTTATTGGGGAGCGCGCTTCTATTAAGCGCGTGTGGAAGTAATGAAAGTTCAGGAAGCTCTGCGGCAGGGGACGGTGAATGGAGGCCCAATAAACCAATTGAAATGATTGCGCCAGCCGGAGCTGGTGGAGGTTGGGACACTACGGCTCGTACAATTTCAAAAGTAATGGAGAAAGAAAATATTATCGATGAACGTATGGCTGTGGCCAACAAACCTGGTGGTGGAGGTGCTGTTGGCTGGTCTTATGTAGATAAAAAAGGTGGAGACCATACACTTTTCGTCACATCACCACCGATTTTATTTGTTCCATTAAACGGCCAATCTGAACTTGGTCACAACGATTTCACGCCAATCGCGGGTGTGATTGCGGACTATTCTGCTTTTGTTGTCCCAGCCAATTCGCCATACGAAAGTATGAATGATCTTGTTGATGCCTTAAAAGACGATCCAACTTCCATCTCAGTTGTCGGAGACTCTTCTCCAGGAAGCATGGACCACATGGCGTTCGTGAAAGCCGTTAAGGCAGCGGGTGTTGATATTAAACAACTGAAATACGTTTCTGCTCAGGATGGGAGCGGGATGAGTATGCTACTTGGAAATAAAGTCGATGTTTATTCAACAGGCCTTGCAGAAGCGACGGAACAGGCACGCGCTGGTAAAGTGAAAGTACTTGCCATCACTTCTCCTGAACCGCTTGAAGGTGAAACTGTATCCGAGTTTCCAACGCTAAAAGAACAGGGAATCGATGACGAGTTCGTCGTTTGGAGAGGCATTATGGGACCTAAAGATATGGATCCTGCAGCAGCTGCCTTCTATGAACAGGCAGTTAAAGACATGATGGAAACCGACGAATGGAAAACGCAGCGCGATAACTTTGGCTGGAATGATAACTTTATGTCCGGTGATGAATTTCAGAAATTCCTGGACGAGGAATACAAAACAATGGAATCACTCCTAAAAGAAGTCGGTCTCGCAAAATAAGAAGAGAACGAAAGGTTAGCATCTGCTAACCTTTCGTATCTAGTAAAGGCAGGTGACTCATGATGCTCGCTAGTGTTGAACGGAAAGTAGCCCTCGTTTTATTCGTACTATCAGTTTTATATCTCATCTCTAGTTTTCAGTTGCCAGCTTTCCCATACGCCATTGTCGATGCTGACGCCCTTCCGAAAGGACTGGGATTTTTACTCGCAGCACTTTCGATCTTTCTTTTTATACAAAATCCGGTTGAGGATCGAAAGAAAAGTGACATGAACAAAGAAGAAGTACTGATGCTACTTGCTGTTGCTGGCCTCATTTTCGTCTATATTCTTTTGTTTGAGCTTCTAGGATTTGTCGTTGTCACTATTTTCTTCCTACTCGTTACGTCACGTATGCTTGGTTATACAAAATGGAAAACGTTAATAGCCGTTTCAATCGGTTTTACACTTGTACTTTACTTCTCCTTTAACTACTTACTTCAAATCTATTTACCACAGGGGATACTTCCCTTTTAGAAAGGAGGAAAGATGATGGATACCATTTCAAATATGTTATATGGCTTCCAAGTTGTTTTAACATTCCAGAACATCCTTTTTGTCTTTATTGGCGTTCTTGCTGGTACACTAATCGGAATGCTTCCTGGGCTCGGTCCTATTTCAGCAATTGCGATTATGATTCCGTTAAGCTATGGTATGGATCCCGCTTCCGCTCTTATTCTCATGGCCGGGGTATACTACGGGGCCGTATTTGGCGGATCCACTTCGTCCATTTTATTAAATGCACCGGGAATATCCGGAACTGTCGCTACCTCATTTGACGGTTACCCGCTCGCAAAACAAGGTAAGGCTGGAAAAGCCCTTGCCATTGCTGCCATATCGTCTTTTGCAGGTGGAACAGTGAGTGTTGTGGCGCTCATGTTAGTTGCTCCCCTAATGGCTAGCTTTGCCGTCTCATTCGGACCGACTGAATATTTCGCCCTTATGTTACTTGGTTTAACAGCGATCGCCAGCTTGTCTGAAGGCTCAACTGTAAAAGCTTTAATTTCTGCAACAATTGGGTTAATCATTGCTACAATCGGAGTAGATCAGCAGACAGGAACACAGCGGTTTACTTTTGGTAACCCAAACCTTCTTGAAGGAATCGATTTTTTAATCATTGCATTAGGACTTTTCGCTCTTGCTGAGGTTTGCTCGCTCATCCTATCCCGGAAATCAAAAATGATGGACGGTAATTCAAATGTAGGCTCCTTGAAAATCACAAAGCAAGAAGCAAAAGAAATCTCCGGACCGATTGCGCGGCATTCTGTACTCGGATTTATTCTTGGCGTGCTACCAGGCGCCGGAGCTACGATCGCTTCTTTCATGTCCTATATTACTGAAAAAAAGATTTCGAAAGACCCTTCCTCATTTGGAAAAGGGAATATTAAAGGACTCGCAGCCCCAGAAACATCGAACAATGCCGCAACGAGCGGGGCTTTTGTTCCCCTATTAACACTTGGTATTCCAGGCTCTGGAACAACCGCTGTTCTGCTCGGTGCCCTTCTCGTTGTTGGTGTGCAGCCGGGACCATTGATGCTAACCGATCATCCTGATGTTTTTTGGGGAGTGATTGCAAGTATGTATCTCGGAAACATCTTCTTACTCGTGTTAAACCTGCCGCTTATTCCGTTTATCGCTCGTATTCTTTATATTCCAAAAGCACTCTTAATCTCGCTTGTGATTATCTTCTGTATGATCGGAGTTTACGGCGTTAGCTTCAGCACTTTTGATCTATATCTTTTACTAGCATTTGGGGTAATAGGATTTATAATGAGATTGCTTAACTTTCCAGCAGCCCCGCTCATCCTTGCCTTTATTCTAGGAGGCATGATGGAGCAATCATTTAGACAGGCGCTCACAATATCAAACGGGAGCTATATGACATTTTTTGATAGCACAGTAACCATCGTCCTTCTCGTTCTCTCTCTTCTTTCCCTAACGCTCCCTTTTATAAAAAGCAAGCTCAGTAAAAAAACAGGTGAAGAGGAAAAAGAACATCTAGCCTCTTAATACCAAGAGCCACTTTCAAATTAGAATCTCAAAAGATTCAATTGAAAGCGGCTCTTTTAACTTTCCTCTATAATGAATGATAGCGTCGTTCAGGGCGCCCAACCGACCCATATGACAGGTCAGCATCTGCCTTTCCAAGTGAAACCATATATTCCAAGTATCTTCTCGCTGTTGTTCTACTACATCCCATCTCACTACCAACTTCTTCTGCTGTCATACCTTGAGGCGTATGCCGCAAAAGCACTTCTGTCATCTTTGACAAAGTTAAAGGGTCAATCCCTTTTGGAGCGACTTGGGTCGTGATTGTTCCTCGCGTTCCCTGTCTTGTAAATAAGTGATCCACGTCCTCTTGACTGACCACTGTTTGACGGTTGATTTGTCCTCTCGTCTTTTTGAATTTTTCAAGAGTTTGTCTGAAACGCTCAAAGATGACTGGTTTTATAATATAATCAATAGCCCCGCCACGCAGGGCCTCCTGTACCGCCTCAATTTCTTTTGCAGCCGTAATCATCATAACGTCTGTTTCTTTGTAATGTTCACGAATATGCCAAAGTAATCCCAGTCCACTTTCTTCTGGAAAAAAGATATCGAGTAAGACAAGGTCTGGTTCTACTATTTCAAGGAGATCTTTTCCTTCTGAAATGCTTGAAGCGACCCCTATAACGACATAACCAGGTACTGCTTCAGTGAACTTCTGATTGATTCTAGCTATCCGATGATCATCCTCTACGATCAATACTTCGATATCAGACATATCTTTCTTCCCCCTTAGGAATCACAACAGTAAAAGCGGCTCCCCCGTAACGACTTGTTGAGATGGTGAGATATCCTCCTAAATAATTCAGAGCATTTTTTACAAGAGAAAGTCCAATTCCACGATCTTCTCCCTTTTTGCTACTTATCCCTCTTTCAAAAATTCGTTCCATCTCCTCCTCCCTAACACCGCTTCCTGAATCTTCTATTTCAAAAATCAAGTCTTTTCCTAGATCCGTCATAAACAAATGGACAACCTTGTCTCCACTCTGATTTTCAAGAGCGGCATCCATCGCATTATCAATTAAATTACCAACAATCGTAACAAGCTTTTCTTGCTCCAGCCACTCTGGAACATTACTCATACTACTTTCCTCATCAATAAAAAATTGAATATGTAACTCATGAGCCCGGTTATATTTCCCTAAAAGGAGGGCTGATAGAATGGGATTAGGCACAGCTTTCACCAAAAGCTGGACAACCTCTTGATAACCAATCGCTTCCTTATGTATTAAGTCAATTGCTTCATCATAAGCCCCTAACTGAATTAACCCTAAAATGGTATACAATTTATTGGCGTATTCATGTGTTTGAGACCGAAGAACATTCGCATAGCTTTGAACTTGAGAAAGTTCTCGTGATAATGCCTCAATTTCTGTTTTTCTCCTAAAACTAGAGACAGCACCTGTAATTTTGCCCTTCTGAATAATTGGAATCCGATTCACAATCACATGATTGTGACCTATGGTGATTTCTTGATCGTACTCTGCCTTACCAGAGCGTAATACTTCTGGCATTCTTGTATTTGGAAGCACGGACACGATGTCTTCCCCTTCTAAACTTTCATCTTCATTTCGATTTAGCATATGATGAGCTTCTTGATTAGCAAGGGTTATTCCGCCCTTCTCATCAACCGCTATAATGCCTTCCCTAATCGTTTGCAGAATCGTATTTCGCTCTAGAAACATAGCCCCAATCTCAGATGGTTCAAGACCAAAAATAGACCTTTTTACATTTTTCGCAATAAAAAAACCACCAGCTATCCCCAGTAATAAAATCGTCCCTATTAAACTCATAACCTTTAACTCAAATTGATCAACTTTCTGTTCAATATCTTCCGTTAAAAATCCAACCGAAACGATGCCGATAATATTTCCGTTCTCGAAGATAGGCGTTTTCCCTCTAAGCGACGAGCCGAGAGATCCTTCAGCTTTCGATACATAAGATTCCCCTCCCACCAAAGCTTGTTGGCTATCCCCACCTACCATATGTTTTCCGATGCGATCAAGTAACGGATGAGCTACACGAACACCTTCCTTATCACCAACCACAATAAACTCAGCGCCGGTTTTAGACCGAAGATCCTCGACAATTGGCTGAATGGTTGCAGAAGGATTTTCCGACTTCATCGCATTGATTACTGCCGGCATCGCTGCTACAGATTGAGCTACATTTAGCGCCCGCTCCCCCATCTGTTCCTCAACACTTGTCGAATATAAATGCGTAAAAATCAAACCAAGAATAAGTAATACTGTAAATAATAGTGCCAATATCATTAACGATAGTTTCGTCTGAAGAGAAATTGATTTCATCCTGCTCATGTATTCGCTTACACTTCCTGACTGAATTGTCTTACTATTATTCTAACGATGACCTAAGAAGAGCACAAGAGTAAGAGATTATCCTAGTTATGACAAAAGGAAGGGAATCGCATCCCCTTCCTTCTTTCATTCGACATTATTTGAGAAATTTCGGGTGGTGCCTGTCACTCACCCCTTCAGTGCGCTAAGCAATAACCCCCAAAACTTCTCCTGATCAATACCATTCGCAAACTTCACATTTGGCTCTCTCCCCGTTACATGAAGATGATCCACACACGTTGTACCATATGTAAATTCTCCCTTTGTTTCAATATCCACACGAACCGTCTCAAATTCAAAGATGGACTCATCGATTAAATAAGCAACCGTGCAAGCATCATGAATCGGAGCTCCTTCAAAACCAAAAATGTCTTTATAGGTTTGAGTGAAATAAGCAAGAAGTTCTCCAACAAATTCAGAAATGGGACTTCCAATTGAAGCGATTCGATCAAGTATAGCTGGGGTTGTGATCGCCTGGTGCGTCACATCAAGACCAAACATGGTAACGGGAACGCCGCTGTTAAAAACCATTTCCGCCGCCTCTGCATCAACATAAATATTAAACTCAGCCGTAGGCGTCCAGTTCCCAAACGTCCCCCCGCCCATCAGAACGATTTCTTGAATTTTTTCAACGATCGCAGGTTCTTTTTGAAGAGCTAATGCGATATTTGTGAGCGGACCTGTCGGAACAAGCGTGATCTCACCATCCGAAGCCATCACACGCTCAATAATGAAGTCGACCGCATGTTGGTCAATCACCTGTTTCTTAGGAACCTCAGGAAGCTGGGGCCCATCAAGTCCTGAATCACCATGAATATCCGGGGCAAATTCACGTACCTTTACAAGCGGCTGCTCAGCACCTCTCGCAACCGGTACGTCAAGTCCAAGTAAGTCACACACTTTCAGCGCATTCAGCGTTGTTTTCTCAACTTCAACATTTCCAGCTACCGTTGTAATGCCTTCTATCTGGATTCGATCACTTGATGCGGCAAGAATAATTGATATTGCGTCATCATGACCAGGGTCACAGTCTAAAATCACTTTTCTTTTTTCGCTCATGTTGCGTCTCTCCTTTTAGGTGAAATGGAAGAACCCTGATTAGCTCCAATTTAGGAGGGGAATCAGGGTTCGTTTGTTATTGGATTGAATCATATACGATATTCGCGATTTGCTTTGAAAGTCCTCCAGTACTTGGATAAGAACCAGTCTCAAGAGGGCCATTGTTTTGCTTATTTGTTAAAACAATAATTTGAAGATCATAAACAGGATCAAAAATCACTTGTGTTCCTGTAAAACCTGTATGCCCGAAAGCCTTTTCTGAATGCATATCCCCCATGTACCAGCTTTTATTGAGCTCCCAACCATACCCCTGTCCATAACGTTGTGGCTGTGAAAAAGAGTCAATTACTTGGTTATCATAAAGATTTACTTTTCCGTAACTCCCACCATTCAACATTGCCTGTCCAAGCACGGCAAGATCTCGTGCCGTGGAGAATAAGCCAGCGTGTCCAGCAATACCTCCGTTTGCATAAAAACTATTACCGTCATTAACTTCTCCAATAAGTGTATGATTTCTCCACCTTTCGAAATCCTCAGCCCGCTCTGGAACGTTGTAACCGAAATTTGGATCATCCACCATTTTATATTCAAAAGGGTTTCCCCATGAGGTAGCTGCTATTTTACGATCAAGGTGATCTGAAGGAGTAAACATCGTATCTTTCATTTTCAATGGCTCATAAACATTTTCTTGCAAGTAATCATTAAGTCGCTCTCCGCTTATTTCCTCAATGATAAAACCGAGCATCATAAAGCTAAAATCACTATAGCGGCGATCCGTCCCAGTTTCGTATTCGAGTGGAAGGGCATTGATATAGTTTAGAACTTCATTTGAATTCTTAGCATGAAAATAAGTCGGTTGCCATGGAGTTAAACCAGACGTGTGTGTTAAAAGGTCTGCGATTGTAATATCACCTTTTCCATTAGAGGCGAAATTGGGAATATAGTTGGCTACACGATCATTTACCGATAATTCTCCATCACTGACAAGCTTCATAATCCCTTGCGTTGTCCCCATAACTTTAGTTAAAGAGGCAAGGTCAAACATTGTTTTCCTTTTCATTTTCCTTGGATTTTCTAAGAGCATACCCATATCATATTTTTGGGCATCTCCATAGGCAGACTCTTTTACAATTTTACCACTTTTCGCCACAAGGACTACGGCTCCAGGAATTATATCAGCAATGATAGCTTCTTGCACTACATCATCAATTTCCTCAAGTCTAGTAGCATCCATCCCTACATTCTTCGGATTACCATGACTCAGCTTCTCTCCGTTAGAAGTAGCTGACGCTGTGGAAAAAAGAGAGAGATTCAGCAGAAGAACCATGATCAGCATGATAACAATTCGTTTTTTCATACATGCTCCTCCTTAGTTATTAAGAATTTGATTAAGAAAGCTCGTACCTGCTTCAGTGGATTCGATACGAAAATAATCACTCAAGGTTGCGCCTATATCTGCCATAGTATTTCTCGTCCCAATTGATACCGCTCTCACTTTAGGGCCAGTAATCATTAGAGGAGTATACTCTCTTGTATGTTTGGAGTGTCCAATCGTAGGGTCATTCCCATGATCAGCCGTTACGATTAAAATATCATCCTCGTTAAGCAAAGGAATAAACTCTTCCAGCCAATTATCTACTTCTTCAAGAAGTGATGCGTACCAATTCGTATCTTCTGCATGACCAGCAAGGTCTGTTTCTTGTACATTTACTAGAAAAGCCCCATGCTTTTCTTTACTAAATGCTTCTTTTAGTTGTTGAAGCACCTCCGTTGTATTCACAATAGAATAGCCTAGGTGCTTTCCTTCAAGCACATCTGCCGTTTTTCCAATTCGATAAACTGGTATTTTAGATTCAGCTAGGGTTTGGAATTGTTTTTGTACATTCACGCCATATCCCATGTGACGAACGTGATAGTCTTCCCCATACACGCCTGCTTTAGGGCTATCAATTCCCCACTGTCCCTTTTCTCCCTTTTTTATTACTGCTAAAAATCGCTCAACCGAAGTATGTGGGCCGCCTAATGTAATCACTCGGCTTGTATCAACGACTTCTCTTACAACGCTTCCTACTTTAAGCGCATACTCAAAAGAAACTTTTGTAAGGTCTGCCGTAACATTAATAATATTCCCAGGTGTCGATTCAATGTTATCTGCAACAATGATTGCATCGTCAACTAACAATATTGGCAAATCTTCAAAAGGATAAGTTACTTTGAAATTCTTCCTTATAAGACTCGTACCTATAGCCTCATGAACGTCTTTCAACAATCGTTTAGCGGGACGTTTTGGAAGACTTCCTACAATCTCTTGATGTCCCATGTAAGTATCAGCACCATAGTGTGCAAGTCGCGCTTTTCCATAGGCTCCTTTTGGCGATCCGGTTTCATCGACAAGCTGGTTTAGACCCAGTGAATACATTGTTGGAATATCCAATAGTACTTTTTTCCGAATATGTTCATACGTATTTGCTACACAGTCTCCTGGTTCATACTCATCACAGTCATCCATCGCGCCAATCCCAAAACTATCAAGAATCAGCACTACCATACGTCCCATTCTATCCTCTCCTTTCGAAATGAACGATTTCTGGAACACCATCATGTAACCCACGCACAAGAGCAACGTTCGCCCTAGTGACAAAAACTTGTGTCCGAAAAGCATAGATTGCAGTATCTCCGATTGATATTTGTGATCCACCTTCGAGTCTTCCATAGTAATCAATGTACTCAGAATTAAGAGACTTTCCTTTCAAGAAAGTATCAAAAATTTTTTCAGGAGAGCTTCCTACATAAGCACCGGACATATTTCCCCGTTCATAAAATCCTCCTCCTATTACAAAGACGTTCTCCTTGTCTTTATGCGAGATTTCGGATACGTAAATAATAGCAGGATCCTCTGGAAGTGAGCGCACCGCGTGAAGGGGTGTAGTCCCTGTCAGGGCATGGCCCGGTTCCCCATGCGTAATCCCTGCTTTTTGCAGCATTGGAATGGTTGCTGTACTCGTTGCACTCGGCCCATTGACCTGTCGTATCCGAAATCCGGAAGCTTCAAGTGTTTCTTTTGCTGAAAGAATGGTTTTCAGATTTTCTGTAAATCGTAACTCTTCCCGCTCCTTATCCATAAGCAATAATGGAAAAGAAGTAACGCCCATCACTTCAATTCCTTCGAGTTTCTTAAGCTCCGGAATAGCTGATTGAAGTTCTTCTAACTGAAAGCCTCCCCACTGCCCAGGATAAATAGTATCGGATGGATGAATAACTCTCAGAATAACATCCTGTTTTTTTCCTAGTCTCATAGCTGCCTCTGACACCTGTCTTGCTCGCTCAATCGAAAAGACTGTAACAACCTCTGGTTCGAAGCTAAGAATGTCACCCCACTGATGTTTCCCAGGTTGAACGAGGTGACCCACATTACCAATTTTGACACCTGACTGATGTAAGCGGAAAGCTTCTTCAAATTCAACGGCAACAGCTTTTTCGATTCCATGTTCTGCAATCCAATTTCCAAGTTCACCAATACGGCCAAGCTGCTTACTCATAAAATACAAAACAAAATCGTTCTCCTTAGCAGCCTTTGCCATGCTCCTAACATTTTTGGCTATTGTGTCAAGATCGAGAACATACGTATTAGGGGGAATAAGCCCAGATTGGTGAAGACGTACTCCCGCTTTTATGAGCTCTGGATTTCTCTTCTTTGTTAGTGAAAGAAACAATGTAGTAGCCTCCTAAACGACAGCGTATAGATCTTTTCTTAACTGTTTCATTACTCTCCTCGCAAAGCTTCTTGAAGAATACGGAGAACGGTCTCTGCTCCAGCTTTCATTGGGTTAATACGTAAACCGTAGTCAAATAATTCTGGTGTACTCTCAAGGAAACTACCAGATACTCGATAAATCATTGGCACTAGTTCAAACCGGGATTCTGCACCAACTGGATAGGTTGCTGCTCCAAATGTCTTACTGCGCTCAATTACTTCTTGAGCAACCGGCTCCTTTAATTCAACAATGACATTCTTTGATTGAGAGTTTGTCATATAAGCCTCTTTCACTCCATACACTTCACCTTTGTTTAATAACTCACACAAAATTTCAACTTGCTGACTCTGAATCGCTAACGAGACCGGGGCAAAAGGTAATGCCCTAAGCAACTCCATCGCTTCTGGCCCTTGAACCTGGCTACCTCCAGAATAATTTAGCTGCTGAATGGTTTCGATTACACTCTCTCCAACTACCACCCCAATTCCTTCAGGACCTAGTAGCTTAAATCCGGAAAAAGTAGAGTAATCCGCACCGGCTTGAATCCCAATGCAAGGCATTTTCAAGGCACAATAATTATCATCAACAACCACGATCATTTCAGGTTTGATTGATTTCACTATCTGAATGACTTCTTTAAGCTGATACGTATCGTTTGGTTGCTGTCTTGCGTGTTGAATATAGAAAACCTTTGCTTCTGAACGTGTAACATTCTGTTTAAGGGCATCGTAATCATTAAAATCAACTTCTTCAGTTCGTAATCCAAGCATTCGAATCGTTTCTTTCGTTGTCATATAAATAGGTGCAGAGTGAATAATCATGGATTCTCCCGGTTCGAGGAGGGCACTTAAGAGCGAGCGAATGGCACCAGTACCCGATCCTCGCACAAGTACCGCTTGATTAGCTCCAAAAACATTCGCTATCACTTTTTCAACTTTCGCAGTTGTTCTAGGACGCTTATAGATCGGATGCACACCGCGATCACCATCCTGGAACATTTCATTATTCTTAAATTCTTTCGTAATAAAATCGACAATTTCAAACTGCTTTTTTGTTGCTTCTTCAACCGACATCTGAGGTATGACAGATTCCTGATATTTCAATGTTATGCGCTCCCCTTTCGACTGAAAGCATGCGCTGGATTGTCAATTAACACCATTCTGATATCCTCATCAGACAAACCAATTTCTTTTAAGCGAGGAACAAATTCATTGAGAACATAGTCATATCCAATACCACCGTGCTTATGCCAATGTGACTTTCTTGTTAAATCAGCAGATAATAAAATCTGCTCACCATATCCTCTTTCAATTAGAAGACAAATCGTTTTAATTCGCTCTTCATCAGGTCGATAATTAATTTTGCCTATTGTATCAAATCCTACAAACGCCCCAGCTTCCACAACAGCAAGTACTCGTTCATCATCTTGATTAAGGTCTTGATGCCCCACAATCAATTGCTTCATTGGCAATCCAAGAGCAGCATAAAGTTCAACTTGCTCGACGCCCATCGTTCCAAGCGTTGTATGTGTGGTGAGCGGAAGTCCCGTTTCCATTGCTGCGATTCCTGCCCCAGTTAAAAGTTCTTCTTCAATAGGCTTGATCTCATTATGACTGCTCCCAATTTCTCCAATAACACCAGGATAAACGTCTGTTCCATTAATCCCATTCTTTATTTCATCAATCATACGTTGTGCAAATTGATCACGATTCCATTTCGTTGCTTGATCTGGGAGGAATGGATCTTTATAAAATCCTGTACTTGCGATAAGATGCACACCGGTTGCTTCGCTTAACCTCCTAAGGAGAGTGGCATTACGTCCCATTCCATCGTTCGTAACTTCAACCATTGCCTGTCCACCTGAACCTTTAAAGTAGCGAAGTTCTTCTTCCATTCCACCTATATCATCAAGAATAGTGTCGGGATCTTTTTTGATTCGTGATAGGTCAATACAAAGGTGTTCATGAGCGGAACAAACTCCGAGTTCAGTAGGATCAATTTGTCCTCTAACCGTTTGAATCATCTTAGCTCCTCCTTCTACTGTGGTATTTGCATAAGTCCGAGAACAACAAGAATGTTTGCCAAAATCCCAACTGCGATCGCGCCAATCGGTCCTACAGCCATTCGCACAATTGGTCGGCCCGCAATCTCATTTAACAAATAAAATCCTGCAATGATAAAGAACCCGAGGCCAGGAGCAATAGCATTAGCTGCGTTTGCACCACCAATCAAAAGAGCAACTTCTAAAATTCGACTCATTGCGGTACGAATATTTTCTCCTGATTGACGTACACCAGGATATTTATCAAGAAAACGAGCAATCTGGCTTAGTAGCATTACCTCTAGAAAAACAGTAATAGTACCGATAATAGCTGCAACCCATACATTTGGAACAAGTAATCCAACGACGAAAATGATCGTAAATCCAACTGGACTATAAACACCTGTTGCAATCGCCGTACTAGCAACTAGAGGGATAAATCCAAGTGCACGAGCTCCAGCAGCAATAGCAGCATCTGTTATTTTTCCGTCTGCAATTAAATTTAAAGATATTGGATCTCCAGCCATAATCAAAAGGTTCGTAGCCGCAGCAATAAGCCCACCCATAATCATGAAATAAACGACATGCTTTTTAATGCGATCGACTCTCTCACTGAAAACCGAAGCAAGATCAATACCGCTTCCGTCCCCTTCAGGTTTTTGACGTACAGCATATGTAATTAAGAAAATCATTCCAGTAATGAGAGCCATTCCTTCTTGATTTAACGTAACCGTCGTATCACCGAAAGTCATGGCACCGCTTTCATTTAACCATACAGCTAACTGCCGGATAATGGCTGAAGTGATAAACGTCAGAACACCTTTTTTAACACTGAATTGCAATGCCACAGCTAGAGCTGGAAATGCCATGAAGGTTACCACGACAGGCGACCCCACTTGGCCCATTGCATCTAAAAAATTTAATGGCAGTTTTTCAAATAAAGTGACAAATCCTTCTAATCCAACTAATAAACCTGCACCATAAGCTCCACCTACAATTGCTGCAACAGGCGTACCCCATTTATTTCGCGGTGTGATCAATCCAATGATATCTGTTCCTAGCAAAATGCTATGGATAAGGATAATGCTTGCTGTAATGGTAAACGGAATCCCAAACCCAACAACAAGTCCAAAACTCATAGCAAAAGCAGTTAAACCAAGCTCTTTACGTCCCATGCGCCCTTCCGTATTTTCAGGTACAATTGGTCGTAAGCCATCGTTAAAGACTGCCAAATTCAAATTCGCAAGAACAGCTGCCATAGCCCCTATTAAGATGACAAGAACCATTTCCATGTAATGAACCCCCTCCAAATTATAGTGCTTTAATTGCCCTCATAATCATCGGCACGGCAGTTTCCATATGATCTGCAGTAAAACCAAATGCTTTTTTTCCGTCCTTAACAGCCTGTATAATTTTCTCTTCATTCGGTTTCCTTCCCGGCATAGAAACTGTTTCACAGCTAGGCTTTCCAATTATAGCAATCGCCATTGCTAGCGCACCGCCCCCCCCAGTGTGACACGCGCCAACATAGTAATCTGCCTGACCAGTTTTCACTGCCATTGCGGCTTCTACATCTGATTTCACTAAGGTTTCCACCCCATCTGGCCCATGTTCCTTCACAAGGGCTTCAACTTCTTTTTTATCTACCTGACCACCTACAACAATTTTCATTTAAATCTCCTCCTATTTGATTTCTTGAAAAATAGATACATAGTGTATTTTTAAAAAGGCAAGTTCAGATTGTGGAATTTCTTCAGCCCAATTGGATTGAATCCAGCTAATCTCCCTTTTTGCTACTTGTATGAGATCTGAATGCTCGATTTCCGAAATGAGCTCAACCGGGGGCGCATCGATCGAATCTCCACGAGAGATACGCGTTAAGGCGGATGCAAGATGAGTGACAAACATTTCTACTTTATTTTGAGGAAGCGGCTTTTGCGTCTGACTGCTTAATCTTTGAACGGCTTGCTCGGCGATAGTTGAAGCTTCTGAACTAATCACATCACCTGCTTTCAAAATATCTAATCGTTCTTTAATCGTCGTCATAAAATCAATCCTCCAATATACAGTATTTAGTATATTAATTTTATAGGAACCCCTATTTAATAATGTGGATAAATTTCTCCTTTTTCAACTTGAATCTGCAACTCTTGAACGTCAATGACAGATAGCTCAAGTAAGGCCTCTCTGAGTTCTACTCTCTCCCTATGTAAGAGCATAGTAGCCTCATTTACTTTCTTACTTAGTTCCTGAGCTTTATTTGAGCGGAAAGATCCTTTTCCCATTTCTTCTGAATGAATGACCTCATCCTTATTCCAAACTGCAGCATCAATTTCATTGTTCTTGAGCATCTCCATCAACTGCATGTAGTTTACTTCAATTAATTGAACGTCAATACCTTCTGTTTCATACTCCGTAAGAAGATGCTGATCAGCTGAAGAATAGTCAATCCCTACACGCATACCGCTTTGAATGGATTTGTTATTAGGGTTGGAAAAAACAATCTCATGTCCTGAGACGTAGGAGTTATTTCCAAAATTTTTAACCATTTCGATACTACTATCATTCTCAAT
This sequence comes from Guptibacillus hwajinpoensis, assembly GCF_020524165.1. Lineage (GTDB taxonomy): Bacteria > Bacillota > Bacilli > Bacillales > Guptibacillaceae > Guptibacillus > Guptibacillus hwajinpoensis_D. Next base: position 213,901 of record NZ_JAIVKU010000002.1, on the reverse strand, counting down.
AGCAAGCTCAGCTGCAAGCCTTGAAACAATTACAAAATCATATCTTCCAGCTTTCAACGCTTCAATTCGATTTGATGACCCTCTCATAAAGGCAAGATTAAAAGGAATTTTCATTCTTTCAAGCACCTGAACTAAACCGGTAGCAAGGCCTTCATATTTTCTCGAATATGGCAAAGGCATGGCACCCATAACAGATCCAAGTCCTGCAATATCCCAAAGTAACTGTCGATCGGTTCTAACAAGAAACGTACCAAGGTGACCTCTCGCTTCAAGAACAATGGCTCCGATTTCTTCAAGTAGACGTAACGCTCCTTGAATTGTCCCCCTTCCAAGTGATGTTTCTGTAACAAAATCACTTACGCGAGGAATACGGTTTCCCGGCTCGATCGCTAGTAAATTAGCAGCAATTCTCCTAGCTGCAAGCCCATTCTTGCTGTATAATTTCTCCCATTTGCGTTCCATATCCTCACCTCAATATACAGTTTTTCGTATTCTCACTATATAGAATAACTTAGAATTGATAACTTTTCAATGAATATTCTGAAAAAAAGCGAGGTGAATATAGTCACCCCGCCGTTTCCCTATTTTTGATAAGTTATGTTAGCTTTTTCTTTTGTATTTCTTACTCTTGCTTCGCACTTCAACTCCGATTAATAGGATTCATGCTTAAAACAAATTAGGATTAATCACTTTTGGAAGATAAAAAGCGACATCGGGTATAAAAGCCACGACTAAAAGAACTACGAGGACAATGGCGATATACGGCATAACGGCTCCTAATGAACGCTCTACTGGTAGCTTTCCTATTTTCGCAGCTAAAAGTAAACACAAACCATATGGCGGTGTCACCAGTCCAACAGCCAACGTCATGATTGTCACAATCCCCAGCAAAATAGGATCAATTTCAAAACCGATCGCAACTGGCAATATAACTGGGATAAATAAAATCATGGCTGGTATAGCATCCATAAATGTTCCTATGAATAAGAAGAAAGCAATAATGATCAAAAGAAAAACCCATTTACTATCAATGTTATTGGCAAAAAATTGCTCAGCCCATAAGGATAATTGATAGTAACTCATCAATTCACCCAGAGCATTTGCCGCCGCTAAAGCGAATAGAGACAATGAACTAAGTGTTAGCGTATCGACTAGAATTTTTGGGAAATCTTTTATTTTTAGTGTCTTGTAATAAAAAAGACCAATGATAACTGTATAAAGTGAAGCAAATGCAGCAGCTTCAGTTGCTGTAAAAATGCCTGTAATGATTCCCCCGATTAAGATAATTGGAGTCATTAAGGCGGGTATAGTACCGATAAACTGCTTCATAAAATTTTTCATGGAAGCTTTTTGGTAGGTTGGATATCCTCTCTTTCTCGCAAGAATATAAACCAGTACCATCATGCCAAGACCAACGAGAATACCAGGAATGATTCCTACTAAAAACAAAGCACCAACTGATACATTCGTAAGTCCAGCAAAGATAATCATTGGGATGCTTGGAGGAATGATTACCCCAATAGTAGATGATGCTGCTGTAATACCTACGGCTGTTTCAGTGTCATATCCCTGTTTCTTCATATTAGGGATTAAGATCTTCCCTACTCCCGCGGTGTCAGCTTGAGCTGCACCTGAAACTCCTGCAAATAACATAGAGACAAGAATATTCGCATGAGCTAGTCCACCACGAATATGACCTACAATCGCTAGCGCCAGATCGATTAACTTTTGTGAAATTTGACCACTATTCATTAAGTTTGCCGCTAATATAAAGAGTGGAACTGCTAGTAATACAAACGAATCTAAACCATTCAACATTTTAACGGGTACAGTTACTTCAGGAATATAAGGAACATTCAAAATTCCTAACAAAGCTACAATGCCAATGACGAAAGCAATGGGAATGCCTAGAAACATTAAGATAATAAATAGACCTACTAACAGAATACCAATCATTCGGTTACCTCCTTTTCGGAGAAACTTCTTACATTACGGAGAATGTGAGCAAGCGTGTAAATGAACATTGTTCCACCCATAATTGGAATGGAGATCCAAACATACCCCATCTTTAATTCCGGGATAGATACCCATGTGTAGTTCCAAAAGTTTTGCACAGCTTCGATTCCTAAATAACATAACCCTATACTAAACAAGAGAAGGATAAAATCATTTATAAGATATAAGCTTTTTTTGCTTTTACCAGTTAATTTATTCAATAAAAGGTCGAATTTAAAATGCTCTCTTCGATTAAGCATCACAGATGCTCCCATAAATACTGCCCAAATAAACGAATACGTTGCAACTTCCTCTGTCCAGATAGCTGAAACACCCATATACCGTGTAATGACTTGAATAACAATTGTGATGAAAAAGACTACTAGAAACAAAACACCGATTGTTAATTGAATCCGCTCAAGCAGCTTAATAAGCACAGCCAAATTCCCCCTTTTACAAACCTGAGACGAGCGATTAGATGAATGGCGAAGGTAATACTAGCTATACCCTCGCCGCCCTCTTCTTCACTTATTTCAAATCACGAATTTCTTTCAATAACTCAGTCGCACCGATTTCTTCTGCATTTTTTTCCTGAATTGGTTTAGCTAACTCAATGAAAGGTTCTCGGTCAATTTCATTTACGATTGCGCCTTCATCAATCGCTTTTTGTTTGTACTCTTCTTCTTGCTGGTGAAGAACCTCAACTTCTTTCTTAACGGAAGCTTCAGCTGCTTTTAGTACGGCATCCTTTTGCTCATCAGTATAAGAATCGAATTTCTCTCCATTAATTAGTAGCAAGCGTGTCGTGTAGTCATGAGCTGTTTCTGTAATGTACTTTCCGTTTTCAGTCTTGTGGTGATTTTGTTGAACAAAATAAGGATAGGCATTCTCAGAAGCATCTACTACTCCCTGTTGCATGGCTTGATATAACTCTCCCCATGCTACAGATGTTGGTACTGCTCCAGTTTCCTCCCAATAGTCTGCAATTGCCCCAGAAGTTTGGGTGCGGAATTTCATACCTTCAATATCCGCCATGTTATTTAACGGTTCTTTACCATAATAGTGACGTACGCCTGCTGTCCAATACCCTAGTACTTTAAACGTGTTATCTGACTTCTCATTAATCGTTTTAGCAATTTGATCACCTACGTCTCCACTAACTGCTTTCTCCCAATGATCATAACTATCAAAAACGTAAGGCATGGCGAATAAATCAATTTCTTTAATACCCGTTTTCGACATAAAACCAGGAGACACAAGGACAACGTCCGCTCCGCCAAGTTTAAGTTTTTCAACAAGTTCTGATTCGCTTGTACCTAATGTTCCTGCATGGACTTCTACTTCTATACTTCCATCGCTACTTTCTTCTGCTACTTTTTTAAACTCTTTCATTCCGAATTGATATGGGTTCTCTGGTGAAGTTTGGTTATGGGCCGCAATGATTTTAATCTTTCCATTCTCGTCGGCTCCAGCATTTTCACTATTTCCACAACCTGCAAGAACACCGAGAGATAAAACCATAACGAGCAATAAAGTTGATACATACTTCATAAAAAAATCCCCCTTTATTTTATGAATTCGTTTTCAAAAACGACGTTATTATTTTCTTCTACTAGCCTTGCAACATATTGTCTTGCCAATTCTCTTAAACTCTCAAAATCTTCTTTTGTCGATAGTAGATTAGGTTGAACAAGTTGACTCCCAATCCCTACAACTTTCGCTCCAGCTTCAAAGTAATCCAACATATTTTCCTTATCGATTCCACCAGTTGCCATGATTTGAAGTTGAGGAAGAGGTCCAAGAATGTTTTTAATATAACCTGCCCCCATGCTGTTAGCCGGAAAAACCTTTACCATATCAGCTCCAGATTCATAAGCTTTCAACATTTCCGTGGGCGTCAACGCACCGATAATACACGGAATTCCATACCTTTTTGCGACCAGAACTGTATGCTCATTAACCGTTGGCGAAACGATAAACTGAGCGCCAGCCATAATGACTGCTCTGGCTGTTTCGCCATCTAATACTGTCCCTGCACCTACTAACAATCCTTCAACCTTATCTCTAACATCCCTAATCATTTTTTCAACCTCTGGTGTTTCCGCTGTAATCTCAATTGCTTTAATACCACCCTTAAATAGTGCCTGGGCTGTTGGTAAAATATTATCTTGACTCGCTTTGCGGATAACGGGGACAATTTTTGCTTCTTGTACCTTTTGTAAGCTGGTCAATTTACACACCTCTATTCCATATTTGCATGTTTGGTTGTCATTTTTTCATTATCTGTTTTTTTGGATTGGTTGATCGTGTAGATAATAATGGCGTCCAAGAGTAAATGCAGCGATTGATCAAATTGATTTCCAAGAGGTTGAATCGTATCAGGCTCTTCTGGCAATCTTTTTTTAGTGGCTGCAGGAACAACTAGTAAATGATTACTTAATCCAGCTAGCCTGGAGTGTTCATTCGTTGTAATAGCTGAAACGCGAGCTCCAAGCTCTTTTGCTTTTTCAGCATAATAACAAATAGACTGAGTTGAACCTGAACCAGAGATAGCGAGCAACAAATCATCTTTTTCAATATTCGGAGTGATCGTTTCACCCGTAACATAAACTTCATATCCTCCGTGCATCAATCTCATCGCGAAGGCTTTCCCCATCAGTCCAGAGCGTCCTTCTCCAGTCACAAATATTCGTTTAGCTTCCTCTATGTAAGAAGAAAGGTGCTTCGCTTGATCTTCGTTCACTTCTGTTAAAACCTGTTTCATTTCATTAACGATAGTTTGAATGACTTCTTTCATACTCCTGGATCGCCTCCTTTATTTGTGTAGCCGCGTGTCTACGATTCGCCTGTTTCGTAATACCTCCTCCAACAATTAAAGTATGAGGATTGTAAGGAAGGATCGTTGGAAGAGATTCAAGATTGATTCCACCAGCGACAGCGACTTGTAAACCTTGAATTTCATTCACAAGTTCAAAAATATCACCGGTGATACTTCCATTTTTCTGCATGTCTTTCCCAAAATGGAGGCTCACAAGATCCACTCCTAGTCCTTGAATCTGCCGTATGCGATTTTTATTAGAAACGCCCAATAAATCAACCATAACCCTGCCCTCATACGCTAAAGCGACTTTCAACATGTCAGATATGGTTTGATCTGACGCGAAAGCCATAACAGTCGTAATATCAGCGCCAGCTTCATAAGCCTGAGCAGCTTCATATTTCCCAGCGTCACAGGTTTTCATATCGGCTACGATGGTTGTTTCAGGGAATTTCCCTCTAATTTCTCTTACGATTGACATCCCATATTCTTTTATGACACCTGTCCCTATCTCAATCCAGTCAATGGACCCAGATGTCTCTTCAAGGATTTTCAAACAGTCGTCATACGATAGCCTGTCTAGTGCTAATTGAAGTTTCACTTTGTTCACCTCTCAATAAATGCTCTTTCACCAAGCTGTGTAAGTACCTCTCCCAACTCTGGCAGTCCTTCATTATCTCCATATACACTCACAACTAAAGAGCCAATGGCATTAGAAAACTTAAGGGTTCTTTCAAGTGTCCAGCCATTTAGTAATCCGTAAACAAAACCTGCATCAAATCCGTCCCCTGCTCCAACTGTATCCACTACTTTTTTCGGTGGGATTGCTGCAGCATGAACCAGTTCACCATTTTGAAAAGCACTAGCTCCGTCTTTACCTTTTTTTATCGCAATCGTGGAGATATCGTATTTTTGACAAGCCTGCGCAATTTCAGTTGGTTCATGGACACCAAAAAGCAGTTCAGCCTCATCTTCACCAGTAAGCAATACGTCTACGTAAGGAAGAAGCTCGGTTAAGCCGCTTCTTGCTTCTTCAGGTGACCACAATTTCAATCGAATGTTAGGATCAAATGTAATGACCGCTCCATTATCCTTAGCAATTGTAGCGGCTCGTTTAAGAAGAGAGATGTTTTTATGAGGATTAATTGCAGCAAAAACTCCTGTTATATGTAAAAGCTTGCAATTCCGTAAAGTAACTTCATCAAGGGTCGCTTCTGTTAAAGCCTCTGTAGGGGAATGATGACGATAGTAGAACGTTTTCCCGCTACCGTCTTCTCTAATTTCTTTGAAATTTAATGATGTAGAATATTGATCTAACAACTTCACTTCCGAAACATCAATGCCCTCTCCTCTAGCAAAATTGCGTATATATTTTCCAAACTCATCATTTCCTAACCTGCTGATCCATCCCGTTTGCAAGCCAAGCCTTGCACATCCAATTGCGAAGTTAAACTCAGCTCCGCCTGCTTTCCGTTCAAAAGTGGAAGCATACCTCATTGGTCCGTGGTGGGAGGGATCAAATGTAATCATCGCATCCCCAATCGTAACAACATCTTTTTTCATAACTGGTCCCCCTTCTACTTAATTAACTGATTCTCTGATCATCAATTTTGGTTCAAAGCGATATTCTGGTTGATCATCTCGTACTTTATTTTTTTTGATTTTATCTAGCAAAAGTTCCGCGGCCATTTTCCCCATTTTGAATGTGGGCTGAGCCACTGCCGTAATAGGTGGATTGTAAAAGCTAGCATACGGTACATCATCAATACTGATCACCGATAAGTCTTTTGGGATAGTTAAGGATTCTTGCTTTGAAAAACGGAGCACTTCCTTTAGAACGAAATCATTTCCCGCAATAATGCAATCTGGTGGGTTAGATAGCGTCAACATTTCTTTAAGTGATGAAGCAATAAGGTCAGGCTCAACACATTGGATATACTCTTCATTTACTGCAATTCCCCTAGTGTGAAGAGCTTTTTTATAACCTTCTACTCTCTCATATCGTGGTGTGATCTTATCTATGAACGAAGTCGTCATAATGGCGATACGTTCATGGCCTTTCTGAACGAAATGCTCAACCGCTAATTCAGAAGCTTTTTCATTGTTCAGCATGATAGAAGATGCTGGAATATCTGGCACAGCACGGTCGACAAATACTAATGGATACTTCTCATCCAACATTCTTTTGTAAAGTTCTCGGTTATCACCAGTCGGAAAGACGATTAATCCGTCTACCTGCTTAGCACGCAGCATTTCAATATAACGCTTTTCTTTTACCGGATCATCATCTGCATTACAAATGATTGTATGAAAATCTTCTTCGTGACAAACATCTTCCACCGCTCTGCTTACTTCTGTAGAAAAAGTATGAAGGATGTTGGCAACAATAACTCCTATCGTCTTTGTAGATTTTTGTTTTAAGCTTCTTGCCACTATATTGGGTTGATAACCTAGTTCTTTAATCGCTGCTTCAACTCTTAATTTTGTCTGTTCACTCATATAGTCATATCGTTTATTCAAATATTGAGAAACGGTACTCTTTGATACTTGGGCTTTTTGTGCAACATCTGCCATCGTTACAGGTTTCATAAATCATTCTCCAAATCTCAATTAGTTTACTAAACCGATTTAGTAAATCGATTTATCTGTATTATAAAGTGAATGTAAGCGTTTTACAACCTCAAAAGAGGAAATAGTTAGATTTTTTAATTTTTTCATAAAAAAGAGAACAGACGTTAATCTGTTCTCTCTGCTCTTCCTCCTACAACCCAACAAACTCCTTCTTACGTTCTCGAAACACCGTCCAGTTCTTAAACCCAATCTCCTTGAGCTTTGCGCGAACTTCTTCAAATTCTTCTCCTACGCGTGAAGGCCAGTGAGCATCAGATCCAAACGTTACCCCAACGCCATAATGACACGCCATTTCGAGCATATCATTCGCTGGATACCAGCCTCCGCAGTCTTTATGTTTTCCTGAAGTATTGATTTCAATCGTTGATTCAAGCTCTCCCAGTCGCTTAATCGCTTTCTCAACTTCAGGCGTTTCAACATGTGTGAAATCTGGATAGAAACCTTTCATCGCATCAATATGCGCCAAAATATCAAAAACGCCGCTTTCCGCTGATTCCACGATTAACTTGTAATAGTGCTCTTTTTCTTTACGAATATCCTCTTCACTTAAATTCTCCCAGCGGGATTTATCAAAAATATTAGTGCCATTACTAAAATGAACAGAACCGATAATATAATCGAATGGATACTGGTCATAAATGCTTTTATATAGCGGATAATGCTCTTGAAAGAAATCGGATTCTACCCCGAGTAGAACATCTATTTTTCCTCGATACTTTTCCTTCAAACTCAAAACTTCCTCGACATAAGAAGAAAATTCACTCTTTGCCATTGCAATGCGCGGCAACGCCCGATCCTTCTCGCTTGCAAAGAACGGGGAATGGTCCGAAATACCAATCATCTGCAGATCGTTTTGAATTGCTGCTTTAATATAGTCTTCGATTGTTGCCTCAGCGTGGCCACAGCGTTCATGGTGCGTATGATAGTCAAATTTCATCGTGTTTCTCCTTCCAAATAATAGTATGTAATTCAATCACAATCCTATCATATTTCTTCCTTGGTCAAAGGGGTTTAGAGAGGTTATTTACAGAAAATTCGCACCCATGACATTATGTGACATATAACGGGTGGTGCCTGTCACCTGCGAATCCACGAACTTGCCCTCCCCCGTTTATTTTGAAATTATGAACTTTTTTATGAATAAGGTCCTAATTCGTTAAGTGGCTCCCTATCGGTATAATTCACTAGATTATTACCATATTCATAGCTTTCAAGAGACCTTCCCCTTATTTCTAAGTTCATTTCCCTTCCTATGTATTCTCCCACCATAATCTGCTTCAATTAATCATCCGCTTAATGTAAATGGAGTTTTACATTAAGCAGATATACTTTCAGTTGTAATGAATTTTGAAAGGATGATAAAGATGAAGTGTAAAAAGAAAATAGGAACTCTAGCCATGAGTTTCGTCTTGCTTGGTAGTCTACTTGCCGCTGGAACGACTTCAGCAAATGCAAATGAGAAAACCCCTGGTATGAATACTAGTAAACTACTAAATGTTGCTCACCGAGGAGCTTCTGGACATGCTCCTGAGCACACAATCCCATCGTATAAGCTAGGGGAAGAGATGAAAGGAGACTACATTGAGGTAGATCTTCAAATGACGAAGGACGGAACGCTAATCGCGATGCATGATGAGACAGTAGACCGGACGACAAATGGGACGGGCCTCGTAAAAGACTACACCCTTGAACAGATAAAAGCGTTAGATGCAGGAAGCTGGTTTAATGATAAATATCCTGAAAAGGCTGATCCAGCTTATGAAGGAATTCAAGTACCAACACTTGAAGAAGTCATTCAAACGTTTGGAACTGGCGCACGCTATTATATTGAAACAAAATCTCCTGACGTTTATCCTGGCATGGAAGAAGAGTTACTTCGTATTCTTAACAAATACAATTTAACAGGCGTGAACGAACGATCTAGCAAAGTCTTAATCCAATCTTTTAGTCAAGAAAGTTTATTAAAAATGCATAACTTGAATCCAAATTTGCCGCTTATTCAGCTTATTTCTTATAAAGAACCCGCTACGATTTCAGAGGACGAACTACAAGAACTATCTGAATATGCCGTTGGGGTTGGCATGTCTGCTTCAAAAATTGATCAAACCTATGTTCAAAATGTAAGAAACGCTGGGTTGCTCATCCACCCTTACACAGTAAATGACAAAGAAGAAATGAAGCGCCTGTTAGACTGGGGCGTAACGGGCATGTTTACAAACTACCCTGATCTTCTAAATGATGTTCTTCACGGCAAATAAATGTTAGGACAGAAAAAGTCCTCGTTGCTCAGTTAGCAACGAGGACTTTTTTTCCATGCCGATCGATTTTACCAGCCATATTGTTGAAGGAGATCAGCAACCTTTGTTTGATCGCTCTCCTCCGCTAATTCATAGGCCGCTTCACTTTCCTCAATCGAAAAAGGAAGAGCTCCTGCAACGAGTAGTGCTTCAACAAGAGAAGGATGATCTTGTTTGATCGCTTCAAATAATAAAGGCTTTCCTTCATAACGTGCATTTGCATCAGCACCTCTACCTAATAGAAGCGAAACGAGTTCAGTGGGTTTCTCCTGGATGATGGCAGTAACTAGAGCGCTCACTTCCCCATTATTCGCTGCGAAATTTGGATTCGCACCAGCATTGAGAAGTAAGGTAGTGATCTCTTCATTGTCTTCCATAATGGAATAGTTTAAGAGAGTAAAATCTTGCTCGTCTACTCTCATTTCAAGATTTGGATTGTAGCCATTATGTAGAAGTATTTTGATTAACTCTGGCTTTTCTTCCTGAACCGCAATGGCTAACATTTGCTCATTGCCGATTTCAAAATGAGCCCCCATTTTTAATAGCAGGTCAATAATCTCATTGCTTTCCTGTTCGACCGCGATTTCTAAAAGGTTCTCATTTTTTTCGTGGTTCCATTCATCATTTTCTTGGTGATCAGATTCTTCGTGATCATGGACCTCCACTCCGTTTTGAAGCAGGAACTCAACAAGCTTTTGATCGCCTTCCATAACAGCATAGGTGATTGGCGTTATGTCATCGTCGTTGACGGTATTGGGAGATACACCTTCACTAAAAAGTTTCTTCATCTCATTTAATACAGCTTCGTCAGAGTTATTTTGATAAAGGTATTCCCATAGTTGTTCTTCATCTGACAACTCGGATTGCTCTGATGTCCCCTGATTTTCTGCACTTGCTTCAGTATGTGGATCAGAAACGGAACGATCGTTATTAAGGTCAGAACATGCCACTGCAAAAATGAAGATTGGCAACATCCAAAGTATCTTTCGATTCATGATTCTCCTCCAATTAAGTGTTTTCTAATCATCATGTTAATTATATCGTGAAACGCTCCTTTAAAAGAGTAATGTTTCGTGAAATCAGATATTACCAGTCTTCGAATGGGGCAATCGTCATACACTTTAATAGTCAAGCTCCAAGGAGGACGAGACGTTGTCGTATTTTAAAACGAGGCGGAAACGCGGAGGTACAGGAAAAGCTTTTTTGATCATACTTGTCTTATTGCTTCTCAGTGGCAGCATCGCCTTTTGGATATGGCAACAACCAAAAGCGCGAGCAGCAGCGACTGTAAAAGAATTTTACTTATACGAACAGAGCGGTGATTTCAAAAAATCCTGGGCACTGTTTCATTCGGAAATACAAAACCGTTTTTCAGATGAACAGTACAGTCAATTGCGCTCCGAACTAATCACGCAGGATATTGGTGCAACGTCGTTTACCTTTGACATCGGTAAAGTAAAAACTAAAAAAAATTGGCGCTCCGGGGTTAATAGCGTCATTATGAAAAAAGTTTACGTCATAAAAGTCACCCAGCATTTTCAAAATCAATTTGGGAATTTCGACCTCGTGCAGGAGGTATTTGTGGTAAAAGAAGAAGGAGAATTTAGAGTTTTATGGGATTATAAATAAACGTTTGTTTAAGGAAAAGGTGCTATGCGGAGCATCTTTTTTGATGTTCATTTGGTTTACTTTGATAAGGGAGAAGCCATGATGAGTTCCTGTCGTGCGGTGACATATTCACAGTATTGTTTTTTCTTTTCTTGAAGTGTTCCTGGATAGCCTTCCACTAGTGGAAGGACGTTAATGTACGGTTTTCTCACGGAATCACTTACACCATAATAGCGATAACTAGACCATGGATACTCTGATGGTTGGTATACGAGATTTGCTTTCACTGGATTTAGATGGATATAACGACTAACTTCCAACATGTTTGTTGGGGAATTGAGCGGCTCATCAAAATAACGTTTCTCAAAGACGTGACCCGTCAACTCATAGCGACTGTTAAAATAAGTCGCATATCGTTTGTTCACTAGAGCCATGATTTTTGAAATGGGGGATTCTTTTGATCGCAACTGAAGGTGATAGTGGTTGTTCATTAAACAATAAGATGTCAATTCAAACGGGTGTGTTTCGAAGACTTGCTGAAGGATATACAAAAACGTGCGGTAATCTCTCTCATCTTGAAAAAGGGGTTCTTTTCGGTTTCCACGACTTACAATGTGATAGAAATAATTTGGAAGCCAGATTCTCGGTTTTCTCACCATCTCATGATTGTTGTTGTGTGAGAATTAAAAGGCGACTTCGCCCATAGAAGCTTCGTCAAAGTTCTTCCTCCTCTCCTTATTTTCTGCTCTTTCTCCAAGAATAATCTCCCTTTCCTAACACGTCAATCGAATCTCTTCGACAAATAGCGGGTGGTGACAGGCACTCGTCAATCCCACCGAAACTTTTGGAATATATTTGTAAAAAAATAACCCAAATTAACCCAAATAAGTGTTAGGATAGGAAAGTATTGGGTAAAAAGGGGGATACATATGAGGAAAATACATTTACTTTTGTTTGTTTTACTAGCTGTTATTGGGAGTTTAGTAGGATTCGGCTGGAATGAGATTGGCGGGACTGAGCTTATACCTTCGCAAGAGGAAAGCAGTTCGACCGTTGAAGCATCTATTACAGAAGATCACGACGATGAAATACTAAATGAAAAAGAGCTAAGGAAGAAAAGACTATCAGAAGCCACTGAAAATGCTTCGGCGAAACACATTCCCGTCTTAACTTATCATCACATTCTTGAAGAAAAAGATTTGAAAGCACGACATTATGATGAAGAAGGAAATTTAGCAAGTACAATTGTTTTATTAAAAGATTTTAAAAAGCAAATGAGAGTTTTGCATGATAATGGTTACTTTACTTTAACATTGGAAGAATTCAAGAAGTACATAACGAACAAAATGGATATTCCTAAAAATAGTGTTTTGCTAACGTTTGATGATGGTCATAAAAACAACTATATCGAGGCTTATCCAGTACTGAAAGAATATGGATTTTATGCTGTTGAGTTTTTAATTACAAGCCGGAACAATGATCAAACTGAGCCTTATGATTCAATAACAAACCAATATTTGAGTTATGAGGAAATTGATGCGGCGAATGATGTTTATGAGTTTGCTAGTCATACTAGTCTCTTTCACAATCACGAAGAAGATGGGACAGCGTTTTTAATATCAAAATCGCTTCCGGAAATAGAAGAAGATGTCGAAACAAGTATTGAACAAATTGGAGGTACAAACGCACTTGCATACCCCTATGGGGCCTATGATGAGGAAACCATGGAGGCCATAAGGCTTGCAGGGATAGATTTAGCTTTCACTGTACAAGCTGGCTATGTCGCCCCAGGAGATGACATGCTTCAAATACATCGAAATTCGGTTAGACCTTATCACTCGATTGAAGACTTTAAAGAAATCCTTCAATTGAGCTAGCCAAAGAAATCGATAGCAAGAATAGCCATTCGACAAATAGCGGGCGGTGACAGGCACTCGCCCCATCATTCAACTGGATGAGGGGGCTTTTCTCCTTCCAATACTTTCAGTAAATTCACTGCAGCCACTTCTGCCATCTTCAGTCTTGTCGTCACGCTTGCACTTCCGATATGTGGAAGGGTTACAACATTCGGAAGGGTTAAGAGTGGATGATTGAGTGATACTGGTTCTTCTGCAAAAACATCGATCCCAGCGGACCAAATATCACCCTCCTTAAGTGCATGATAGAGAGCTTCCTCGTTTACAATACCGCCTCTTGCCGTATTGATTAAGATAGCCGTTTTCTTCATCATTCTCAGTTCTTTCAGTCCGATTAAGTTCTTCGTCTCAGAGGTTAGCGGTGTTAAAACGCATACAAAATCAGATGCTTTTAATAGGTAGTCTAATTCTACAAATTGAAGTTCCAACTGATCTTCAGCTTCTTGATTTCTTCGACGGTTGTGATAAAGAACTTCCATATCAAACCCCCTGGCTCTTTTCGCTACGGCTTCTCCGATTCTCCCCATCCCAATAATACCAAGCGTTGACCCATAAACGTCCTGACCTGTTAACTGCATGGGAGACCAGGCTTCCCATTTCCCTTCACGCAAATATGTAGAAGCTTCAGGAATTCTCCGAGCAGTCGCCATTAGTAAGGCAAACGTTAAGTCTGCTGTCGTTTCCGTTAGCACGCCCGGTGTATTCGTCACGACAACGCCTTTTTCCTTAGCCGTTTTTATGTCGATATTGTTGTAACCTACTGCCATATTCGCGACTACCTTTAGTTTCGATGCATTTTCGAGGAGCGAACGATCAATTTCTTCTGTTAACATGCAGAATAGCCCGTCCACTTCTTGAATTTCTTGCTCAAGAACATCACGAGGGACAGGTTCTTCCTCAGATGACCACATCCGTAACTCGCATTTCTCACGGAGCTGATTAATAATTTCATCTGGTAATTTTCGCGTAAGGTAGACTTTCGGTTTCAACACATTTCTCCACTCCCAGCTTTTATTTTTCTCTATGCTACACTTTTCACGACAAAAGTCCAAATCCCTTTTTCACATAGAGACATTACCCGGGAAATTTCGCAATCATGCTCATTTTATAAACTGAATATTGTGTTAATATGAAGAAAAAAAGAATTTGAGGTGAATCATGTCTCAATACGAGCATTTCTCTTATCCTATTCGCGTTCGCTATTCTGAGATTGACGGTCAAAAAATTGTCTTTAACGCCCATTATTCCACTTACATCGACGTTGCCACAACAGAGTATTTCCGACACGTTCTTGGCGACCGGTTACACCTGCTTGCTGACGATCACTTGTTTGATCCTGTCTTAAGAAAGATTATCCTTGAGTTTATAAAACCTGCTAAATTAGATGATGTTCTTGATGTTTATTGTCGTGTTGCGAAGCTTGGAAAAACGAGTTTTGAACTGAGCCATACGATTAAACGAGATGATGAACTTCTCGTGAAAGCCGAGGTTGTACAAGTGAATTATGATGTAAATAGCGGTAAATCGCAGGTAATTCCTGCAGAAATCAAAGAAGCATTCATTCAATATGAAAAGTTGAGTCACTCTTCGATTTAAGTTCCGTACAACGCAAAAAGGCGGGATACCTTCCAGTATGCCGCCTTTTTCATTAACCAATTTTCCGATACTCATCTGCCATTTGCATGCTTTTTGGTTGAGTAAAACTTGAGATAACGACAACAAGAACAATGTTACTGATTAACCCAAGAATTCCTGCATGGATATCAAACGGGGTGCTTGCAGCAACAAGTTGGAAATAGTAATTAACAAATGTACCTACGACAAGTCCGATTATCACAGCGGGACCTGTAATTCTCCTAGAGTATAAGGCGCCATAAACGCCGGGCGCAAATTGTACAATGGATCCATAAGCTCCGAGAAGTAATGCAATTAGACCCTGCCCACCGAAAACGGTAATAAAATATGCAAGACCACCAATGACAAATACACCGATCCTCATCAATAATAGGGTTGTTTTGTTCGTTAAATTTGTTTTCATATTTTTGATGACGCCATCCGTAAATTCAAGAGAAGCACTATGCGTAATCGCATCAGCTGAAGACATAGCAGCAGCGAGGGCTCCTGCGCCAACTAAGCCATACACCCATCCAGGCAAGCTTAGTACGGCCGTGATTAAGTAAGGAAGAATTTCATCAGGTGAACCGATTAGTGAAGCATCTACAACATTGGCAGCCGCGAACCCGACAAATAATAACGGAATTAGAAACAAGGCGAATACAGGATAGACAAGTACTGTTTTTTTTATTGTTCTGGCATTCGAAGCGTAGGATTTTGAAAAGAGGTGTGGCCACATAAGAAAGCCGATAACCGATACAAGGATCGTGGTAGTATAAGCCGTTGGTGACATCGCTGACCCTTGATTGCCAATCTCAAGAAAACCAGGTTTTGCAGCTACAAGATCTGTAAACATCCCTGATACACTATTGTGAAGTTGGTTCACAATGGCGAGTCCAACCACCCAGGAGATGATGATCATGAGTAAACCTTGAAAAACATCTGACCAGGCTGCCGCTCGTAATCCCCCTGTTGCAACATACACAACAACGATTCCATAAGAAACAAGGGCACCAAGCCAAAAAGGAATTCTCCCTTCCGTCATAATGTTAAATATGTAAGCCATCCCTTTCATTTGTGTGGCCAAATACTGAATAGAAGCAAGCACCGCAATCAAGCCGATTAAGATAGGAAGGACTCGACTGTTATATCTCTTTTTCAAAAAGCCTGATACGGTGTAAATGCTATACTTTCGCCCGATTTTACCAATTTTCGGCCCAATAATATACCATGGGAGAATGGCGAAAGCAGTGTATGTAAGTATATAAAGAGCTGGAGCACCTTTCGAGTAAGCCCAGCCTGGAGCGCCAAGGAAGGAGAAGGCACTGAATACGGCCCCACCCATTAAGAACCACATAACGAAAAGGCCTAATTTCCCACCTGCTACTGCAAATTCATCTAGAGAGCTTTTATCTTGATTTCTCCCAGCTAAAACACCAATCACAAGAGCAATCACAAGGTACCCAATCATTATGATCATTGCAATTTGCCATGCTGCCATTTATTGCACCTCCTCTTCGTCTTTATCCGGATCCAGACTATACATCACTAGCACAATTAAAAAGGTAACGATAATCCAAGCAATTACCCAGAATACCGAAAAGGGGAGCCCAACGATAAATGGTGTACTACGATTTCCAAGTGAAAAGAGAGGAAAGATTAGAAGAAGTAGGGGAATGACTAATGATAGACAATATATCGTTGTAAATTTCTTTTTACTCACAGAACGCCCTCCTTTTGTTTTGAAAAGACAAATTCTCCATTGATCATCGTAAGATCGACACGGATATCCTTTAACCTCTCTGATTTGCACGCAAGAATACTTTCATTAAGGATGACCAGGTCAGCTAACTTTCCACTTTCGATACTGCCTTTCTCGCTTTCTTCAAAACTCGCATATGCGCCCGACCATGTATAAGCTTTAATCGCATCTTGAATCGAAATACCCTGCTTATTTCCAATCAATTTACCTGATTTACTTTGACGGGTAACAGCAGCATAAATACCTAGTAGGGGATTAACATCCGTAATTGGGCTATCTGATCCAATTGCAAAAGGAATTTCGTTTTGAACAAAGTCCTTTAGTGGAAACATGCTCTCTGTTCTATGGCCATAATCTTGAACATACCCATCTCCAAATTCATAGAGAAAAGCGGGATTTGGAATCGGAGTGACCTTTAAATGTCTCATTTTTTCTAACAGATCAGTAGGCGTCAACGCTGCATGCTCGATTCGGTGACGATGATTAATGAGAGATGTATTCCTCAGTCCTTTCTCAATCGTTTCAAGCATCATTTCTACAGCTTGATCGCCAATTGCGTGCGCTGTGATTTGCCAACCTAGTTGATGTGGCTCTATAAGGGATTGATCAAGTTCATCTTGTTGCAAATATAGAATGCCGGAGTCATCGGGATTACTTGTATATGGCTCTCGTGTTTTCGCTGTTGGGCCACTGCTACTTCCGTCAATAAAGACTTTAGCGGGGCCAATCTTGAACCACTCGTCGCCAAGACCCGTTACGATTCCACTTGCAAGTCCCTTTTCTACCATCTTCCCGGATTCGTGAAGCGAACCGTAGAGTGCATAAACACGTTGTTTTATGACTTTTGAAGAAACAGCTTTTTGTAATGAGCGAATATGTGAAGGTCCATATCCCCCTGCATCATGTACACTTGTAATACCATTTTTTAAAAAGTGTTCTGAAGCTATCGCCAACCCGGTTTGGATTTGTTCTTCTGAATACATCGCTTCTAAAAAAAAATTCATATGAGCGGATTCAAGCAACACTCCGGTTAACTCCCCTTTTTCTCGACCATACTTACCACCTGAAGGATCAGGGGTATCCTTAGTTATTCCAGCCATTTCGAGGGCTTTGCTGTTCACACACGAAAGATGTCCACACGTTCTTACGACAATAATCGGGTGCTCAGTTGAAACTTGATCAAGATCCCATTTCGTCAGGTGCCGCCCAAGGGAATTCTGATTGTATCCCCAACCACGAATCCACTCTCCTTTTGACGTATCGAGAGCGCGAGTCGTCAGCTTTTTAATGATGTCATTTATTCCGCTAACATCTTTACAGTTCACACCAAGTTGATTGGTACCAAACAATTCAAGATGAGCATGCGCGTCAATAAATCCAGGAAGCAAGCTTCTGCCTTGTAAATCGATGATCTGAGTATGGTCATCCTGATATAGTGTCGCTTCTTCATTTGAACAAGTGGCAAGAATACGATTTCCCTTTATCGCTACAGCTTCTTTAATCGAGAACGATTCATTGACTGTAATAACCTCTCCATTGAAAAAAATTGTATCTGCCAGCAACTAATCACCCCTCCTCATCTTGTACAATCCGCACTGCCGTCTGATAAAGCAATTGAACGCCTTTCTCAATATCATCCATTTCAGCAAATTCAAGCGGATTATGACTGATCCCTTTCTCACATCGAACGAAAATCATTCCGTAGTCACTGATATACGACATAAATAGAGCATCGTGAAATGGACCGCTCATTAAAACAGGTGATTCATAACCGAGCTTTTTATCTTCTTCACTCATGATCGTTTTGATCCAGTCTGCACAATAGCGAGGCTCACTTCTAGTGTCTTCCGTAATCGTGTACGTGAGTTTGTAAGTGGATGCTGCTTCTTCAATGATCGTGTAGAGCTTTTTTTCAAGCATGGTGCGATGCTCAAGATCGATATCACGTAAATCCATCGTAAATTCCACTTTTTCAGGAATGATGTTACGAGAGTTCGGAAATACCTGAACACTTCCTACGGTTCCGACCGTTGTTTCTAAACCTTCTTTTTTAATAAGTTGATCGAACTTCGTAATGATTTCACTTGCTCCAACCATCGCATCTTTTCGTAAAGGCATTGGAACCGAGCCAGCATGTCCTGCGAAACCTTCAAGCGTAACAGTTAGCCAGATGGGGCCAGAAATTCCCGACACAATTCCAACAGGTTTACCTTTAGATTCAAGGACCGGGCCTTGCTCAATGTGAAGTTCCAAGAAAGCTTTGATATCTCCTTCTTTGTATACGGGACTTTCCGTAAGATCAGGCTCGACACCGAATTCTTTCAGTGCTTCTTTTCTCGTCATCCCTGTCTTGTCTTTTCGTTCAAGCTCCCCTTCCTCTAGCAAGCCAGCAAGTGCTCTCACACCGAAGACTCCTTTATTAAAACGGGAACCCTCTTCATCTGAAAAACAAATCACTTCAATTGTCCGGTTCGGTGTGATGCCGTTATCTTTCATCGTATGTACGACCTCTATTGCTCCAAGAGCCCCCGCTGTTCCGTCAAAGCGCCCGCCATAGGGTTGCGAGTCGATGTGAGATCCGAGCATTAGAATCGGCTTTTCTTTTTTCACTCCCTCTATCCTTCCGATTAAATTCCCGAAACCATCAATATGAGCCTCTAGCCCAGCCTCTTCCATCCATCCCTTTACAACTTCCACCGCTTCTCGATCTTCTTTCGAATGCGCTAGACGGCAAACGCCCGTCTCACCAATCTTTCCGATATTAGCCAGTTCTTCAAGATGACTCTGTAAACGACTACGATTAATTCCCATTCACCCTCACCCTTTTCAACTTTTTGTTTACTATACCAAAGCAGATTTGAACGGACATTATACAAAATGTAGCTTATTGACTGATTATTATATATATTTCGTCTATTTAAAATGCATCATGACGCAAATGACATGGAATTCCTTCGACAAAATCATCCAAAAAGCGGGCGGTGACAGGCACCGCCCGAATGATCCTCTTGCCACAATCACCCTAATTGCATATAATATAGCTAGAGAACATAAGGTAAAAAAAAGACGCCAGTGCTTTCGCACCAGCGTCCATACAGCTGCTCCGCATGACGAGCGGCGGCTCAAAAGGCAAAAAAGTAACTCACCTTAATCCTTGGCCGGGGCAGGGTGGGTTACTTCTTTTTATTACTAGAAACCGTAATAATTGTGACCACGAGAGAAGCAAAACTAATCATCAAAACAAGCGCCTCAAATGTGCTCATCATTATAGGCAGCACCCCCTTTCATCAACGGGGTACCGCCGCCCACCCTGCTTTGCAGCTGATACTTACCATCTTATCATAGACCACCATTAGAATTGGATAGACCATTTACCTATGTTTGTTCAATACATATCCCCAATCAAAAAGGCTTGAAGAAAGGGCAAACGCCCCAACTTCAAACCTTTTTTCTTACAATGGTCGATCATCGAAATCATAATCTGCAGGATTTGGTGCCACGCGAGCATTCTCAAGTGCAGGCGTGTCTGGACGTGCAACCTGATAGACGGCTGCTCCTACGATTTCTGCGACATTTTGAAGTTTTTCTTTGCTTATTTTATCAATCGTATCCTCAGGAGAATGGTACCACGGCTCAAGAGGCGCGTGAATAAAGAGCGCAGCCGGAATTCCTTTTAGAAAGAAAGGCACGTGATCACTTCGTCCGAGTTCTCCATAATCAACTGCGCCTGAAATCCTCGCTCCAGCTGAAGCACCAAGATCGGTGACGAGATTTTTATTTCCATCAGGTGTGAACATGATTAATTCTCCCGCATCACGACTTCCCACCATATCCATCTGGAAATGAGCGACTGTGTTTTCTATTTCCTCATCAGTTAATGAGTCCGCATAATAGTACGATCCGATCAATCCTTTTTCTTCAGCACCAAAAGTGACAAATCGAAGTTCTGTATCCGTAGGTGTTTTCGCCATAATCCTTGCTAATTCTAGCGTCGCCGCTACTCCAGAAGCATCATCGTTTGCTCCAGGTCCATTAGGGACGGAATCGTGATGCGCGCCAATGCTGACAATTTGTCCATTATCCTTATTCGGGTGAGGCTCTTTTTTCGCAACGACGTTATAAGAGGTTTTATCAATTGTCCCAGCATTTTCTACGCTTACAGTAGCTTGCACGTCTTCATTATTCAGCTGCTCCACAAGTTGAAGGCCAGCTTCTCTCGTAATCGCTACTGCGGGGATATCCTGTCCTTCATAAGCATAGCCAAATGAATTGCCAGAGCGGCCTTCGCCGTTAAACATAATGACGCCAATTGCTCCCTTATCGTAGACGTTCTGAATTTTTTCATAAAAACTATACGTGCCGCGCTCAATTAATGCGATCTTCCCAGCAACTTCTTCACCTACTTCATCCTTAGAACCAAGTCCTACATAAACAAGAGATCCTGTCACATGATCGTTAATGGATCCTTCAAACGTATGAACATCGCCAGGAAAGACTTGATCATTAAGAGAAATTGATGAAGCTCCACCATCCCACTCCTGAATGGTAAAAGGCTGTAGCTCCGTTTCATAGCCATAGCGCTCAAATTCGCTTTTTATGTACTGAACGGCTTGATATTCTCCTTCTGTACCTGCTGCACGAGGTTGCTTTGATAATAAGGCAATATTGTTATACATGTTTTCACTGCTGATTTTCTTGATCACCTTGTTATCAAACGCATGATCAGATTGTTCATTTGGAGCGGGCTTCGCTGCATCAACCGTGAAAGACATTGGACTAAGAACCAGACCTGTTGCCAGAGTAATTGTTAGCGCTTTCTTTTTCAAACAGTTTTCCTCCTTAAGGTGAGTGATCAGCCTAATTATTCCATTAATTGAATGTTTAGTAAATTGTAAGTTTAACCCTGACAAAAGCTTAAAAAGCCAAAATAACGACTTATAACCTACAAACAAGTGAGTATTCTCAACCTTTTTCAGTCGAAATTTGTTTATAAGTGTAGAGAAAATGAGCATTCCCGATCATTTTTACAGTTTTTATTTTTTATTCGTAAAACCCATTTAAGTACCGTACGATTGTAGGTATTTGTTCACCTACAAAAGCACGCTTTCAAAAAATATTAAAAGAGCCCTCCTAGAAAGAAGAGCTCTTACGTAATATTCCATTCATAATCATTCGACAAATTCTTTCACAAATCGGGTGGTGACAGGCACCGTTATGCCTTCCACAACCGCAATACCACCTCTTGCTGAACCTCTGCATGTTTCCGCACCGTCATCAAACTGACACTCACATAACTAAGAAACGAGAGCAAAACTGGTAATACAACAGTATGCATCCCAAAGGCATTTGGCATAAATGTATTAAAGCCGATATAACTACCAACGCCAACTAGAATAGAAGCCATCGCACCACTTGCATTTCCTTGTTTCCAGTAAAGGCCCATCACAACCGGCCAGATAAAGGCGGCCTCAAGTCCACCGAACGAAAACAAATTCAGCCAAATCAGAAGGTCAGGTGGGTTTACAGCCATTGCAAAAACCAATACGCCTAACACCGCTGTGACACTAACACTAAATCGCTTGATCGTTTGATCGCTTGCGTCTGGTTTTACATAATTTAAGTAAACGTCCTTCACAATCGCCGAGCTAACGAGAAGTAGCAGTGAATCCACTGTCGACATAATTGCGGCCATCGGTGCTGCTAGAACAATTCCCGCTAGCCAGGACGGCAGCACTTCTAATGCAATTCTAGGCATAACGGTATCGCCCACTTCAATTCCAGGTAAAACTGCTCGTGCAAAGACACCGGTTAAATGCATGCCGAGCATAATCACACCTACGACGACCGTCCCAATAATAAGCGCACGGTGCATTCCTTTAGAGCTTTTATATGACATCGCTCGAACGGCAACCTGAGGTAAACCGACTACGCCCACCCCTACAAGAATCCAGAACGATGATACGTAGAGCGGCGTCAGCGATCGGTCAGCTCCAAAAGGAGAAATAAGATCTGGATTTTCAGTGCTTAGCGTGGTAATGATATTTTCTACGCCGCCACCCGCGATAATCGTCCCAATCAGAATGACGAGAGTCCCACTAAACATCACGATGCCTTGAACCGTATCGGTAATTGCAACCGCTCGGAAACCACCAATGATGACATACACAAGAACCGATACAGCAAAAATAAAGAGTGCTCCCGTATAGGATAAGCCTGTTAATGACTCAATTAGCCTTGCTCCTCCAACCCATTGAGCCGCCATCGCAGAAAATAAGAAAATAATAATACTAAGTGCTGATAAAATGACAACGCTTTTGCTTTGGTATCGCTCTTTTAGAAAATCAATTAACGTGACCGCTCGAATTTTCCTTGCCATAATCGCAAATTTTTTGCCCAGAACAGATAATACAAAATAACCAGTTGCAAGCTGCGTCATGGACAAAAGCACCCAGCCAAGCCCCATCGTGTATGCCACGCCCGGTCCACCAATGAAACTGCTCGCACTTCCATATGTAGAAATCATCGTCATCGCAAGAATAAAGCCACCGAGTTCACGGCTTCCAAGAAAATATTCCTGCAAAAAGTTCGATGTTCCTTTTAAATGAGTGGACGCGTAGAACCCGATTAGGAAAATGATCACGAGAAAAATAATGAGAGGAATGACTACTTCCCAGTTCATTGTTCATCCTCCTCATCAAACGGAACCTCTTTAAATAAAAAGACCACCGCAAAAACCACGAGGGTAAGTACAATTACTGTCCCAAGAATACAGCTGTAGAAAAACCAAGCAGGTAATCCGAAAACATAGCTATATTCATCAACTGGTTTCGACCCAAATCCATATGCAAAACCATACCATAGAATAAAATTAATGATAACAAGTACGACGCCGATGAGTGCTTCACGATTCGCGATTCGATAGCGCGGGTCATCTTTTAGCGTCTTTTCGTGTTGCTTCATGCTTTTCCTCCTTCAAAACAAACCTCGTTTTATTATAACCAGAAGGAAAGCTTCAACTATAGTGATAAGATTTCCCTTTGTTTTGCTTCCCTTAACAAAACGTTGAATCCGTTATAAGAATACAAGAAACTAAAACAAGTTGCCACTACTCCATATATATCAAACGTTAGACTGAAATAGCTTTTTCCCGAATAACAGGTGTATTTCGATGCTAAGAATTATTTTACTTAGGATATTTAAAAGCGCCATAATCCCATGGCGCTTTACTTGTTTAATCTTATTAAACAAACGTTTATTTAACACCTCTTAAGCTTTACGATACGCTCTTCTCTCCGCATAGGACACACATTTAAAACAAACAGGCTTCCGGTTCCCTTCATCATCCAGATAATAACGAGGACTTGCCGGCTTCTTATGACAAATCATACATCTCTCTAAACCAATTAATCTTCGAAAAAACCCCACCATACTTCTCACATCCCTTACCTTTTAGTCAACAAATAAAGAGTATGACCAAACAGAACATCCGTGTTTTCCATAGCCTACTAACAAATACGACAACATTTGACATATAACGGGTGGTGACAGGCACTATCCAACGCCTCTCCACTCAAAAAACCCGTCCTGATACGTTCACTTTTCTCTTTCAAATAGAAGTTCGAGAAAGTAAGTGTATCAGGCGGGTCTTCTTATGTTGCGATATTTAATAACTTCTCAATTATATTCAATCGTTCTTTTTCTTCACCAAGAAATTCAGTGAGAACTGCAGTAAAGAGATTCATTATTTTAAGAGATTGATCCACTCACCCCTCCACCTCTACCTCATTCACACCATCCACTTTTCGAAGCAGTTCATAAATGTCCGTCGTATGATTTTTCTCAAACGTCATTAGTTTAAGCTCGATCTGTGGATTTTTTTCTTTCGTATCACGGACACGCACGTGACGAATTTCAAAATCATTCGCTACAATGGCTTTCATAAAATTTGTCACATTCACACTTTTTTTGAGCGTTAACTTCGCCCGCATTTCACGTTGCCTCAATGCTTTTGGTCCGATGCGTTTAATGATCCAGGGAAGAATATTTACGCTAAATAGAATCAATCCTGCCCCAACGAATGCTTCATAATAAAAACCCGCGCCCGCAGCTATGCCTAATCCAGATGCTCCCCAAATAATCGCAGCCGTCGTTAATCCTGAAATCGCGTCATTATTTCGCCTCAAGATTACGCCAGCACCAATAAAACCAATTCCAGAAACAATTTGTGCCGCCAACCGCATCGGATCTGTGCGGATATTTGGAGAAAGCTCCGCGAACGTCTCCGCAGATTCAATCGAAACGATTGTTAACAAGCAGCTGCTTACCGCAATAACAATACACGTCTTTAATCCAAGTGGCTTATGCTTTAACTCTCTCTCAATTCCAATTAGTAATCCGAGCAAAGCAGAAATACATAGTTTAATTAGGACAATCACCATCGCTCGTCAACTCCAACGTTGTAGTGTGAAAGATCGCACCTCATTCCTACTTTATTCATCTGCTAGAAACATTAGAATGAGACGAAAGACCACCTCTTTGAAAGCTGGTGGTCTTTCGACAAATTATGAGCAAAACCGGGTGGTGACAGGCACCATTACCCCTCTACCTCCACAAACGTGGCGCCATCTAGATCTCTTAACTGCTGATAAATACTCGTTGTGTGGTTCGCTTCGAAGGTAAGCAAGCGGAGATCGATTTGATGATCCTTTTCTTTCGTATCGCGAACCCTAACGTGCTTAATTTCAAAATCTTTCGCCTGGATCGTTTTCATGAATGATGTGATATCCGTTCCTTTTTTTAGCGTGATTTTCGCTCTCATCTCACGCTGTCTAAGCTGACTCGGACCGATTTTCTTAATAATCCATGGAAGAATATTTACGCTAAACAAGATTAAGCTCGCCCCAACAAATGCTTCAAAATAAAAGCCAGCGCCCGCTGCAATACCAAGTCCCGAAGCCCCCCAGATAATGGCAGCAGTTGTTAATCCTGAAATGGCATCATTATTTCGTCTTAAAATAACCCCAGCCCCGATAAAACCAATCCCAGAAACGACCTGCGCTGCTAGTCGCATGGGGTCCGTTCGGATGTTCTGTGAGATTTCAGAAAAAGTTTCTGCAGATTCAATCGAAACGATCGTTAATAAACAGCTGCTCACTGCGATGACCATACACGTTTTTAAACCGAGTGGTTTATGTTTTAATTCTCTTTCAATCCCAATCATAAGTCCCAAACAAGCTGATATACAAAGCTTTACGATTACGACCACCATACGACAACCGCCCTCCAACAGATATTTCTATTATTTTACCAGTAAAAGGATCGATGGATCAAAGAGAATAGCGACTACCCTAGGATTTGATCGAGAAAAAAAGAGTTGCTAGAGGAAAACCTCTGCAACTCTTGATCCACATCTATTCCGCTTAGTGAATATCTTTTTTCTTGAAACGACCGCCTCGAACTTCGGCGATATCTGCCATCGCAAGAAACGCAGAATCGTCGTGGTCTGCAACGATATCTTTTAATTTTGCTTCTTCTAATCTTGTAATAACGCAAAAAATCACTTTTTTATCATCACCAGAAAAAGCACCTTCCCCGTGCAAATACGTCACGCCTCTACCTAGACGGCTTAGGATCGCATCGCCGAGTTCTTTATGGTTGTCACTAATAATCCAAACCGACTTCGACTCATCTAGCCCTTTGATTGTAATATCAATCATTTTATAAGCGACATAGTAAGCAAGAAGGGAATACATCGCACGATCAAAGCTAAAAACGAATCCAGCACTACCAAGAATAAAGAGGTTAGCAAACATAATGATTTCCCCAACTGAGAAAGGGAGTTTTTTACTCGCCAGTATCGCGAGAATTTCCGTCCCGTCAAGGGAACCACCAAAACGAATGACCATGCCGACACCAATACCAAGGACAACGCCACCAAACAAAGTGGCTAAGAGAATGTCATCTGTAAAGGCTGGAACAGGGTGCAACAAAGCAGTTGAAATAGATAAAATCACAATGCCGTAAAGCGTGGAAAATGCAAAGGTTTTTCCTATTTGCTTGTAGCCTATATAAATAAATGGCAGGTTTAAAAGGAATAAGAAAATCCCGAGGCTAATCCCACTTAAATGCGAGAGCATAATGGAAATCCCGACAATTCCTCCGTCAATAACTTGATTCGGTACGAGAAAAACTTCAAGCCCGACAGCCATAATCACGGCCCCTAATGTAATCATAAATGTTCTTTTTGCTTTCTCTTGAAGCGGTGTTTTCTTATGAATTTTCGTTTCATTTATTAACTCTTCTAACGGCTTACTATCACTCAAAATACTGCCTCCTCCATCTTCCATCACATCAATTGTTTTTATTTAAAATAAGACAAAATGAGATGTACCATATGGTGACCTGAGAGTTCTGATGAGAGCACGATCATTCCCCAAAAAGGAAGTACCAAAAGAGCACTCCACCCAAACCATTCAAGCGTATTTTTCCACCATGATGTTTTTTCCATCACTTTTTTCACCTCAGCTATAAAATCTGATCCAAGCACAATGACAAATTGTACGAACGCAATCAAGAAAATGACATAGCTGTTACCTTTTTATACATAAACAATATGCTTTTTAATGGAGGTTCTAGAGGTAATTCGAGTGGACAGCAAATACATTCAGAAAACCCCTGGCATCGGGAAAAATCTCAACCAGCATCAAATTTTTCTCTGGGTATGTCAGACGAGGCTTTACCTCATACTCACTTGTGAAAGGAATAAAAAATCCGAAGATCTTATGTTTATGAAGAGATACCGAAGAAGGAGAAGAGATCATTTTGGCATCTGGAAGGTAAGCGAATTCTGAGATTGTCGGCTTATCCGCAGAATGATAATCATATTGATTTAATTCCTGTGCCGGATAAACAAACACAAGAAAACCGAACAATACTACTAATAGTAAATATCTCACCGCAATTCCTCCTTCCGCTACCATACTTATCCACATCTTAATAATTTTATCACTGTAAGAAAATAATTGTCCACAAGGAGCCAAAGGCATGCCAGTTCAATCGACAAAATCTGAGCTTATTCGGGTGGTGACAGGCACCATTTAACACCCACCATTTTTTCCCACATCTTCCTAAATAGCAAGACTATTAAACTATCGATTTTCCAACTAAGGTAATTATAACCATTTTTACAGTCTCTTTCACATGTTGACCCTCCCCGAGTAAGAGGAATACGATTGGAAAGTGCTTTCGAGATTTAGGAATGTTAAGCAATCTATTCAGAAAGAAGGAATTGTTATGTGTGGCATTACAGGTTGGATTAATTGGTCTGGTGACCTTTCAACGGAACAAGATACGCTAAAGAAAATGGCAGATTCCATTGCTCACCGAGGTCCGGATGAAGAAGGTTTCTGGCTTTCAGAACAGGCGGCACTTGCTCATCGTCGTTTGATTGTCATTGATCCGCGTGGCGGAAAACAGCCAATGACGTCATCAGATCAACAACTTGTTCTTACGTATAACGGGGAACTCTATAATTATCGAGAAATAAAACAAGAACTACTGCAGAAGGGACATACTTTCACATCAAACTCAGATACAGAAGTTGTCCTGCACGCTTATATGGAATGGAAAGAAGAATGCCTGAAGCATTTTAACGGCATTTTCGCTTTTGCGATCTGGGACCAAAAGGAACAGCAGCTTTTCCTAGGCCGTGACCATCTCGGTGTCAAACCGCTTTTCTACTCAAAACAAGGAGATTCACTTTTTTACGGATCTGAAATCAAAGCGATTCTCGCACACCCTTCAATAAAACCACAAGTCGATCGGAAAGGCCTTGCCGAAATCTTTGGAATGGGTCCGATGCGAACGCCAGGACAGGCGATTTTCAAAGGAATTGATGAAGTTCGCCCTGGCCATTATGTGATTGCTACCGCTAACTCCATCCAAGAGCACCGTTACTGGAAGCTGAAATCTAAACCTCATACAGATAACGTGGAGACGACAACAGAAACGATTCGCACGCTTTTAACAGATACTGTTCAACGTCAGCTCATTTCAGATATGCCGGTTGTTTCAATGCTTTCTGGCGGACTTGACTCGAGTGGTCTCACAAGCCTTGCAGCTGAGGAATTCAAACAATCAGATAAAACACTCGGCACCTACTCCATTGATTTTGATCAAAACGAGGATCATTTTCAAAAAGATTTCCTCAGACACGATATGGATGAGCCATGGGTTAAACGGGTATCTGATCATGTTGGAACAAGTCATCATTCGGTAACATTCGGAGCAAACCAGCTCCTTTCGAATCTCCTTGAACCAATGAGAGGACGAGATCTACCAGGCGTTGGTGAAATCGAAACGTCGCTCTATCTTCTTTTCACAGAAATGAAAAAAGATGCCACTGTTGCCCTTTCTGGTGAGTCTGCCGATGAAGTCTTTTCAGGTTATCCATGGTTCCATCAGGAAAAATACCTT
Organism: Guptibacillus hwajinpoensis; assembly: GCF_020524165.1. Classification (GTDB taxonomy): domain Bacteria; phylum Bacillota; class Bacilli; order Bacillales; family Guptibacillaceae; genus Guptibacillus; species Guptibacillus hwajinpoensis_D. The sequence continues at coordinate 184,786 of NZ_JAIVKU010000002.1, read as the reverse complement.
GATGCCAAGGTGTATCCATGGCTTGTGAATCTGAAGGGAATCTCATCTGTGCTGTCTGATGAAATGAAAAAACAAATTCAGCCTGAGCAATATCAAAAAGAGCGTTTTGCTGAAGCGTATGAAGAGATTCCATTTCTTAATGGCGAAAGCGACTTTGAAGCGAAGCAGCGACAAATGTCTTACTTCTTCATCACGCGTTTCTTGCCGTTTATGCTTGATCGTAAAGACCGTGCGAGTATGAAAACGGGATTTGAAGTACGCGTGCCATTCTGTGATTATCGGATCGTTGAATACTTATGGAATGTGCCAATTGATTATAAAAATGTGGATAACATCGAGAAAGGCATTCTACGTCGTGCTCTAAAAGACACCCTTCCAGATGATGTTCTGTATCGGAAGAAAAGTGCCTATCCAAGTGACAAAGATCCTGTTTATCTAAAAGGGGTTCAAAAATGGATGCTCGAAATTCTCGATGATCCAACTTCTCCAATTCTTTCACTCATCGATGCTGATAAAGTTCGAGCGATTGCTTCAAACCAGGTAGAAGGATTGAATACCGATCAAATAAAAGGACTGCTCGATTATTTGATTCAAGTAAATGCATGGCTAGATGAGTATGACATCGAGCTTGTCAGCTAGATCATTTTACCAGGAGGACGACTAGGTCGTTCTCCTTATTTTTATTAATCTAATTGTAATCGTTGGAATGCTTCGTCTATTTTTCAATATCAATCAATCACTTCAACACAATCAACAAACGTACGGTTTGTAAGCGTTTAGAAGACAAATCTCTCTAAATTTCGACATCATTCTCATGATACCTTCCTGTAATTTTTACAAATTTACAAACATTTTAAAAAGGTGCACTTTTTCTATTCCGCTTTAAATTGACAAATAATTTGCTAAAATGGGGAAGTTATAAAAAATTGGAGGTTTTGATTATGGACACCACCATAGACGAAAAGCCAACGAAAAAGGGGAAGCTTAAACATCCTCCTGGCTTGTATCTTCTGTTTATCACAGAAATGTGGGAACGCTATAGCTATTATGGTATGCGTTCAATTCTTGTACTTTATTTAACTGCTGAGTTAATCAGCGGTGGATTAGGGATGGACCAAGGCAGAGCGCTTCAACTTTACGGCATGTACACTGGTCTTGTCTATTTCACACCATTAATTGGTGGTTATTTAACCGATAAGTTTATTGGGTTACGAACCGCCATAACCATCGGTGGTATTACCATGGCCATCGGTGATTTTACACTGTTTGCTGTCCAAGAACAATGGGGCCTTTATACCGGGTTATTGTTACTGATTATCGGTAACGGATTTTTCAAACCCAATATTTCCACTCTTGTTGGAGAGCTATACAGTAAGAACGATAAGCGAAAAGATTCAGCGTTTACCATTTTCTATATGGGAATTAACCTCGGTGGCTTAATTTCACCATTAATCGCTGGTCTTTTATACGCGAATGTTTTCTATTCTAATACAGGTGGCGTTGAAACATTTGGTTTCAAATATGCATTCCTGGCATCGTCAATCGGAATGATTATCGGACAGATCACCTTTAATCTTCTATCCAAAAAATATCTAGGTGATATTGGTCGTACTCCTTCAAGCAACCGAGTTACGCCAACGGTTAAAGGAAAGGCCAAACCACTTACAAAGGTGGAGAAACAACGTACTGCAGTTATTCTAATTCTTGCTGTATTTACCGTTACATTCTGGGCTGGTTTCGAACAAGCAGGTGCTTCCTTCACACTTTATACGAGAGATTTCATAGACAGAACGATCTTTGGTTATGAAGTACCGGTATCCTTCTTCCAATCACTTAACCCGATGTTTGTACTATTGCTAGCACCGATCGTCTCAGCAATTTGGCTAAAACTAGCGAAATCAAAGCGTGGTGATTTTGCAATTCCTACAAAAATGGCATTTGGTTTAATCTTACTTGGTGTCGGATTTATGGTGATGGTTCCTGCCGTTATGATGACAGGAAGTGATGAAGGAAACATTGCAATGAAAGCAAGCATGCTCTTTATGGTTGTGACTTACTTCTTCCATACGCTTGGTGAACTATCCCTTTCACCAATTGGACTATCTTTAGTGAGTAAAATGTCTCCAGTAAAGATCGCTTCATTATTGATGGGTGTTTGGTTCCTAAGTAATGCTGCTGCAAACTATCTTGCAGGCCACATTGCTTCACTGACAACATCAGCAGGATATCTTGAAATCTTCATGTATTTAGGATTTGCAGCTCTAGGACTAGGAATCATATTATTACTTCTATCTAAGAAGCTACAAAAACTCATGCATCTTGAAGAACTTGATGAAGATCATGTTGCAAAACAAATCAACTAATATCCATTCTGCACTACAGTAACTACAAAGCGGTTCCCCTCACTATCGAAGGGAACCGCTTTTTCATTTCTCCAAGTTTCGACTTATACCACCAATCTTCGGGTGGTGACAGGCACTCGCGCTATTCGCTCCAATCGTGCCTTCCACGCTACTCGCCCTACTCCCATCACCAATCAGCGGTCTCAACCAGTCATAATAAGCTTCCGGTGCTTTCTGAAACCATTCAGGCAAAGCCCGTTCTCCACCTGCAACGACCTGATCCAGGCCTACTGTATCAAGGGCGTACACATATTTCGCCCCAGCTGCTCGTCGAAACATGACCATCACATCTGAAATACATTCTCCCACAAGCTCAGCCGCTTTTTTACCAGCTTGATACGCTTCCATTCGGTCCTGATCTGAACAAGCAAGCTGACTTGCGCGCTGATTCATTCCAAGAATATCGGCACGGGCTACGACACCTAGCTCTGCTTCTACGAGAGCGGCAAGCTGTTCCGAAATGCCACCAAGCACTTCGCGTCCATTCACCGTTTTAGCAACAGCAGTGCCCCCGGCTAGCTTCACTCCCTCACTCACAACGACTGAAGCAAAGCCATATTCCTTAATTGCCACACGAATTCCTTCTACTAATCCAACAGCATCATGTTTCTGCTCAGGTAAGCAAATGAAATGCGGACCCTCATTCTCATGGACCTTCAATAAACCACTTGCCGCCGCAAGCCAGCCAACATTTCTTCCCATCGTTTCAATGATGCGAACCTGCTCAAAATTCTGCATCGCTTCAAGGTCCTTACTCATATCACGTGTAGCATGAGCCACATACCGTGCTGCGCTCCCAAACCCAGGCGCATGATCGGTCTCAGCAAGATCATTATCGACCGTTTTCGGTATGCCTATCACCTGTAAGTCCACATTCATTCGCGATGCCATTTTCGACAGGGCCTGTAAGGTCCACATCGTTCCGTTTCCACCGATGAACACAAGCGTATCAATCTGTGCTACCTTCAAATTTTCAACAGCTCGAGCCATGTCCGTTTCGCTCATCGTATAGCGTCCAGCGCCAAGCCAGGCACCGGATACATTTCGACTCGCTCTTGCACGATTTCGTACAGAAGGACCCATGTCGATAAAACGCCCTTCCACTAGTCCCTGGAACCCCTGAAGAATCCCTGTCACCTCTTGATCTATTTGCTCCAAAAACCCTACAAGACTTTCATTCAGTACGGCAGTAGGTCCACCCGCCTGACCAATCGCAATTTTCTTCATTTTCTAGCACCAACCTCTCTATCCACCAACGCCATACCCGTTTATCCTTTCACTGAACCAGCCGTCATCCCAGCAACAAAGTAACGCTGTAAGAAAACGTACGCTACGATCATCGGAATAGAGGCAATGATCACCCCAGCGAAAATCATCGGATAGTTTGTTAAATACTGTCCCTGAAAATCAAGTAGTGCAATCGGAAGTGTTTTGACCTCGCTCGATTTCAGTAGAAGTAATGGATAAAGAAGATCGTTCCAAACAATGACGAATGCAAAAATGACAACCGTAGCAACCGACGGCAGTGATAGTGGCATGACAACACGCAGATACGTTTGCCACTCACTTGCTCCATCAATTTTTGCAGCCTCAATCAGTCCATCAGGCAGTGTCTTCATAAATCCAGTTAAAATAAAAACAGCGATCGGAATAAGAAAGCCGATTGATACGAAAATGACGCCCCGTAGCGTATCAAGCATGCCAAGCTTATTCACAAGTAAGTAGATCGGAATCATGTTCACCTGCGTTGGCACCATCATGCCGACGACGAAAAATCCGAACAACGCAAGACCTGCTTTCTTAGGCATTCGAATAATCGCGTAAGCAATCAAACTTGCAAAGAAAATGATGCACACGACGCTCACACCAGTAACAATGACGCTGTTCATAAAATACGTGACCATTGACTCTTTTAGAAAAAGGTCCTGGTAATTGGCAAACGACCAGCTCTCCGGCATGCCAAGCGGATTTTTATAAAGCTCAGGTGTCGTTTTAAATGTCGCAAACAAGACCATGCTAAACGGTAGGATAATAATTGCCGCATAAATGAAGAGAACAAGCTGTTGAGGTATTTTTTTCATCGAACGTTCCTCCTTTCTTTCTTAAAATTTCACATCGTTTGATTTTAGCAATCTAAACTGCAGTACCGTAACGATCGCGATAATGATCATAAAAATAACCGCTGCGGCTGAAGCATAGCCAAATCGAAAGTTAATAAACGCTTCATGATATAAGAACGTTGAGAGAATTTCTGTGGCATAAGACGGACCACCGCCGGTCATCGCTATAACAAGATCGAAGGCTTTAAAACTTTGAATCGTTGTATACGCGACAACAATTGTGGCTGATGGTGCCAAAAGAGGCCACGTAATACTTTTAAACGTTTGCCACTTGCTTGCGCCTTCGATTTCAGCTGCTTCGTACAGCTCTTTCGGAATCGCATGAAGACCAGCGACAAAAATGATTAGCATCTGCCCAGTATGCGCCCAGAATTGAACGAATGCGAGACTATAGATTGCGATATTCCGATCGCCAAGCCATGATTTTGCGAGGTTTTCTAAACCAACTGCTGAAAGAATATTGTTGATTACCCCAATATTCGGGTCGTACATAAACGTCCAAACGAACGCTACTGACACCGAAGCGACAATCGTTGGGAAAAAGTAAACCGCCCGGTAAAAAATGTTCGCTTTCGTATTTTTCACAAGCAGCATCGCAAAGAACAAACTTAGGACGGTTTGAAAAATTAATACACCAAGCGTAAATTTCAAGTTATTGCCGAGCGATTGCACGAAAATCGGATCATCGGTAAGCATATTCGTATAGTTCGAGAAGCCTACATAATTAAACGTTGGCGCAATCCCATTCCAATCCGTTAAGCTTAGAAAAAGCGCGGCAACCGTTGGGCCAGCGAAAAACACGCTGTAAATAATAAAGCCCGGGAGTACGAAGAAAAACAGCGCCCAGTTCCACTTCTTTTTCCGCTTTTTCGCCGTTGAAGCAACGTAGGGAGAAGCGACGCTCGCTCCCCCTACTCGCTCCACATTGTTATTTGATTGCACGGTCAACCTCTTCTTGTGCTTTTTTCGCAGCTTCTTCAGGTTCTACTCCCGATAGAACATCTTGAATGGCTGTCTCGATCGCTTTACTTACTTGTTCCTTTGAAAGCGTATAGCGTGGCTGGAACAACGTTTTCTTATCTAGCCATGCTGCTGTTTCGGTTAGTTCTGGAGAATCATACTCGACATCTTTCACAGTAAGCAACTGACCTGTAGCATTTGCATATTCAGAAGCAATTTCTGGCTTTGTTAGAAACTCAATGAACTTCATCGCTTCGTCTTGATGTTCAGACTTCGCATTAACGCCTAGCATAAATGTTGAAGTATGAATCCCTTCGTATTTCATTTCATCCTCAGAGACCGTGATTGGAGATAGCAATCCTTGCTCAATATCTGGATTTTGCTCCGCAACCGTTGCCATCATGTACGATCCAAGCGCAAGCATGGCGCCTTTTTCCTGAGCAAATAGCGCAGCTGCTCCTTCTTTTTTCGTACCAAGCGGATCTTTCTGGAAATACCCTTTGTCATTTAGCTCTTTAATCTGACTTAACGTTTTGACAAACCAGTCATTCGTTAACTTTTCTTCACCTGTTTCCAATTGCGCAAAGGCTTCATCGGAAGGCTGATTATTCATGACCATTGGGTTAATAAACTGACTAGGACTAACATCTCCTGCAAATAGAATCGGATCGTATCCGTTGTCTTTCAACGTTTGACTGACTTCAAGGAAACCATCCCAATCTTTTGGCGGTTCAAGACCAAGCTCTTCGAAAACGCCTTTGTTATAAACTGGAATGTTATAGACAAGCTGATACGGTACCGCTAACTGCTTGCCATCTTTTTGACCAGCGCCCAGCATATTCTCTGAAAATCGATCAATAAACGCCTGATCACCTAGCTCGACATAAGCACCAGACTCTTGAAGCGCCTCAAACTGACTTCCTGGAAAACTAGCAAATACGTCAGCACCTTTTCCAGAAAGAAGCGTTGCCGAAGCATTCGCAATGTATGAATCTGACGGAAGCGCATTCATTTCAACGTTAATGTTTGGATTCTCTTCTTCAAATTTCTCAATAATGGCATTAAACGCTTCGGTATCCTCTCCACGCCAATGAAGGAAGTTAATTGTCGTCGCATCCCCTGACTCAGCTCCACCTGTCTCATCCGCATTTCCACAACCTGCAAGGACAGAACCTATTAACAAAACCACCATCATCAACAACAGCATTTGCTTTTTCACTCTTTTTGCCCCCTTGTAATGAATTTTTAAAATAGTAACGTCATATCGTATAGTTAAAACGTAATGACCTTTACCTCCTTTAAAAAAGCACCTCTTTGAGGTACTGATTTGATTTAGTGACAATTCATTGAACTTATTTCTTATTATACACATTATTAAAGCGCTTTCAATATTAAAAATAAAAATTTTCAAACTATTTGTTTTATACTCGTTCAGCTAGACTAAGAGCCTTAAGAAAGGCAAGGGAAAACACCCCGCCTATCGCTCAAGCTCAATATTATAGTGATACTGATCGCTACGATACTTCGTTTTCGTATATTCAATCGGGTGATCATTAATGCCAAGACTAAGGCGCGTCATTTCAAGGAGGGCTTCCCCTGGTCGAATGCCAAGCGCATCCGCTTCATTAATCGTCGCGTTAATCGCCGTAATCCGCTCATTCGCCTTTTTAAGATAAAATTGATGCTGTTCAAGTACTTCATAATACATCGCCTGATTGAGATCATACTTAATTAAAATCTCACCAATCTCTTTTGGCCAACACGTTCGCTCAAGGGCAATTGGCACTTCGTCCGCAAAGCGAATCCGCTCGACAAGTAAGATTGGTTCGCCTTCCGTTACCTTCAGCATATCGTTCTCATGGTAAAGGTCATCACGAAACTCCGCTCGTAGCACCTTTGAATGAGGCGTTTGCCCGCGCTCTAGTACTTCCTCTGCGAAGCCTTTCAGCTTGCCAAGATTTCCGATCAAATTCTGTGGTTTAACGACCGTTCCACGTCCCTGCTTTTTCTCTAACAGGCCATTCTGCACGAGAATCGAAATCGCCTGCCTGATCGTCGTTCGACTCACATCAAACTCTTTTATCAAATCCTGCTCAGTAGGAATAAGGGTATTCGGTTTCCAGGCACCGGTTTGAATTCGTTTAATCAGAACATCTTTTATTTGAAGGTATAGCGCTTCCCCTTTATTATGATTCAATTTATCTGATGACATATAAGCCTCTCCTCTTGAGCCGCCAACTGTTTGGCTCGGTTCCTACACTTATTATAGCGAAAAAGAAGCATGCTTTAAAAGAGAAGTCCCTATTTAGACAAGAAGTCCTTTTTCCTTCAGCATTTGATCTATCTGAACCGGACTGCCAGACTTCATCGACTGCTCCGCCGCAACTCCTACAATGACAGACCATAGACCCTCGTTAACTTTTGCTGTTGTGGTCGGCTTTTTCACAAGGTTATCGATAAAATAAACATGTTCATAATACGTAGCTCCACCATGACCACTTTCTTCGATATACGACGGATAGCACGGTGTTGCAATGCGTGAAGGCTTTCCTTCTCCAAGAATAATTTCAAATTGATTTCGTGGACGGTGTGTACCAAGAAAATCTTCATTTTCTGATACTTTTAGGCGACCCTCATCCCCACACACGACGAGTTCCTCATAGAACATTGGCGAGAACATGCAAAGCTGAAAACTTGCGCGAACGCCATTTTCATAGCGCACCGTCACCATGGCATTATCCACAATATCCGATTGCTCACTTTGATACTTAAACTCTTTAAAATTGACGTCCATGCCACCGTTCGCGTACACCTCGACCGGCTTGGACTGCGCAAACAGATTCAAAAGATCGAAATAATGGCAGCACTTTTCTACGAGCGTCCCACCGGAATACTTGGAAAACTTATTCCACTGCGCCACTTTATCAAGAAACGGCATGCGATGCTCCATCATGTTAATCATTTTCACTTCACCGAGCGACTTTCGCTCAAGCGCTTCATAAATCGCTTCAGCATAAATCGCTTTATAGCGATATTGAAGACCGATTTGAAACACTGCCTCATAATCTCTAGCAAGCTCTGCGATCGTATGCGCATCTTCTAACGTCGTTGCCATCGGTTTTTCTAGTAGAATATGTTTTCCTGAAGGTATCGCTTCTTTCACGATATCAATATGCGTATAATTCGGCGTGCAAATGATGAGCGCATCCACTTCTGGATCGTGACAGGCTTCTTGCAACGTTGGATAGACAGTGAGCGGAGCCGACTCACCAGCTAAGTCCGAGAATAACGCGGTCGCTTGCTCAATGCTTTTTGGATTGGGGTCATAAATGCCGTGAACGGTGGCACGCCCCTCCATCATCGTCACACGCATATGCTCCTGCCCGATATTGCCACTGCCTATAATCGCAAACTTATAGGACGGCGGAACCTGTGCAGAAAGATACCGATCCGTATCTGGCAAATAATCAAACTTTTTGTTCCGAGAAATATACCGACTTCTTAGCTCCTTTGCTGCTTTTCCCATAACTAAAACCTCCTTGAATGATTTCATGGATTAAAACCACCGCGAACAGAACCCTTTCACATTCTAAACCGCCTTACTTTGTCAGGATGTTTCGATAAACATCACTACCTTTTAACTCATTATAGTGAAAGCGCATTCATAAATGCAAGGAAGATTTTCAATTGGTAGCTCTATTCGACAAATAAGGACACACATCGGGGAGTGCCTGTCACCGCCCGATTTTCTGTGATAAATGACCTATCCTCACAATATATATAAGGTGGTAGCTTACTAAGACAGGTTCGGAGGAATGTGTGATGAAAAAAGGCCTAATTCTTACCCTTTCCATAGGTGGGGCAATCGCAACGATCCTTGTCAGCGTCTTGATCGGTGTGTTAATTGGAAATGCTGATCTTGAAGAGAACTACACGGAAGACTTGAAGAAAATCAAAGCAGAGATCACTTCCGCTGAGAAGGAAGCAAAAGAAGAGGGAGAAAAGCTTTTATCCATTCAAGAAGAGATCAGTACGGTAAAAGAACAGCTTGAAAATGAAGCTCAAAAGTTGGAGGAGGCTGAAGCAAAAGCTGAAGAAGTTAAAGAATTAATTGATGAGAAAGACAGTGTTTCGGCTGACGTTGATAAGCTAAAAAAAGAACGTGAAAGCACGAAAAAAGAAATGAGCAAACTCAAAGATGACATAAAAGCGAAAAAAGACCAAGCTAGCAAACTAGATGACACAATCAAAGCGAAGAAAAAAGAGATTGATCAGCTCGAAGATACGATCGTAAAGAAAAAAGAAGAACCGATCAAACTCACTTCCGGACAATACATTGTGGGCAGTGATATTCCAGAAGGACGGTATCAGGTGACAAATATCGGTGAAGGTACGAACTTCTTCGTCTATGATTCTAGCGGCTTGCCTACGGTAAACACCATACTTGGCGACAGCATTGTTGGAACCGGTGATTTCGTTTTCTTCACTTCTGATGGCGATATGATTGAAACGCTGGGACCGGTGAAGTTAATTCCAGTGGAATAAGAGAAAAAACTCCCTGGCCAATAGACCAGGGAGTTTCGACATAATGTAACGCCATTCGGGTGGTGACAGGCACCGTGCAACCGTGCACCGCGTACCGTCCACTACATCCCAACCCCACTATCTTTATAGACGCCTTTCCTCATTCTCATAAAGAAAAACAGTCCGATAAAGAACCAGGCAGCAATCATGATCCATTCATAAGGCCAGATCAATGCGGCCGGCATTCCTGGTAAGTAGAGTGCGATAAATCCAAAGCTTAAAATAAGTGCTAGATAGCCATAAACTGGCGATTTAGCCGCTCGGAACGGTCGCTTCATCTCTGGCTCTGTTTTTCTAAGTTTAATAAATGACCAGGCTACAAGAAAGTAAGCGACGACAATCCCAAGGCCTCCAGCATCGACGATCCAAACAAGAGCCGACCTTCCGAGGAGTGGGGCTAACATCGAGAGAATCCCAATAAAGATAATAGCGTTCGACGGTGTGTGGAATTTAGGATGCAGCCGACCAAACCATGCTGGTAGCATACCAGATTCCGACATTGCATAGAGGACGCGACTGCCGCCGATCACGAATGAATTCCAGCTTGTAATAATCCCGGCAACTCCTCCAAGAATCAATAACTTCGCAAAAAGCGCAGATCCAAATAAATTTCCCATTGCATCAGCGGTTGCCAGCTCCGTTGAACCCAATTGTTCCTGACTCATCCCGAGTGACACGCCAATGGCAATCGCTATGTAAAAGATGATTGCCCCTATCACAGAAATAACAAGAAATTTTCCAATTTGAGCATGAGGTAGATTGGCTTCTTCAGCAACTTGAGGGATCACGTCAAACCCTACAAACAAAAACGGAACCATCACAAGCACGGTCATGATGCCACCCATTCCGCCAATAAAATGTGGTGTTAAATGAGCAGGCTCCCCGTTCATTCCCGCTCCAAAAATTAATAACAATCCAGCTGCCACAATCACAAGAGTGAAAACCGTCTGCAATACGGCTGCTTGTTTAAGTCCGATATAATTAATGAGCGTAATAATGACTGCACCGGCTGAACCAATCAATACCCAATTGAGATGCACATCCCAGCCGGCAATTGTCCAAAGGTAGCCCGCTTGATAGTCTGGTAATAAATAATCAATCACAGTAGGCAAAGCTACCGCTTCGAATGTTGCAACGGAAACATACCCCAGTGTAATCGCCCAGGATGCAACAAAAGAGGCATTTTCACCGAGGGCGCGATGGACGTACTCATGCTCCCCGCCTACTCGCGGCATCGCAGAGGCAAGTTCAGCGTAGTTTAGTCCAACACAAATGACAAGAAACCCACCGATCGCGAAAGCAAGAACGGCTCCATAGGATCCAGCAGATGTTAACCACGTTCCGGATAAGACCACCCAGCCCCAACCAAGCATCGCACCGAGGGCTAAAAAGAGCAGGTCGAATTTCGACAATACCTTTTTCAGTTTCTTCTTTTCCCCCTCCATTATAAAACTCCTTTATGCAACGCGTGAGCTGAAACCTTCCGCATGGCTTCTTCAATGATAAATAACCCTTCTTCTAATTCATCGTCTGTAATCACGAGAGGCATTAAGAATCGGATAACGTTTCCATAGACGCCAGCACCAAGTAAAAGGAGTCCTTTCTGCTGAGCTTCTGCTAATATCTTTTTCGTTAAGTCCTTATCTGGTACCTTTCCTTCCCCAACAATCTCAATCGCATTCATGGCACCTAACCCGCGAACGTCTCCGATAAAAGGAAACTCCTTCGAGAGATAAGTAAATCGTTCTCTTACTTTCTCACCGATTTGAAGCGCACGCTGATTGAGACCTTCCTCTTCAATTACATCGAGAACAGCAAGCGCTGCACGACATCCAAGCGGACTTCCACTATACGTTCCACCAAGCTCTCCTTGATCCGCTGCATCCATCACTTCTCTCCTACCAATCACCCCACTAATTGGCGTCCCTGCTCCTAACGATTTCGATACAGTGACAAGATCAGGCACGATGCCAAAGTGCTCGGTTGCAAAATATTTCCCTGTACGTGCAAATCCCGTTTGAATCTCATCTGCGACGAATAGAATGCCATGCTCTTCACAAATTGATTTAACCGCCTGAACAAATGACTGATCAGGTACAATAAAACCACCTTCACCTTGGACTGGTTCCATCACCACAGCTGCGATCGTTTCCGGCGCTACTTCTTTTAACAAAAAATCGTTAAACTGCTGAATCATGAAGTCCGTATACGCACTTTCACTCATTTGCTCAGGCTTCCGGTAAGCATACGGAAAAGGTGCCTTGTAAACTTCAGGAGCAAACGGACCAAATCCAAATTTATACGGCTTCACTTTGCTTGTCATCGACATCGTCATCAATGTGCGACCGTGAAACGCATTCTGGAAGGTAACAATTGCCTGACGCCCGGTAAATTTCCTTGCAATTTTCACAGCATTTTCTACTGCTTCAGCTCCGCTATTCTGAAGCAAGACTTTCTTCTGATGATCGCCAGGTGCTAACGCTGCAAGCTTTTCAGCTAATTCAATATAAGGCTCATACATCATCACATTAAACCCGGTATGAATGTATTTATCGACTTGATCATGCAAAGCTTCCTTCACTCTTGGATGGCAATGTCCAACGTTAATCGTTCCGATCGCACCAGCAAAATCAATAAACGTATTCCCATCAACATCTGTTACTCTTGCGCCAGAAGCTTCCTTAGCAAAAGTCGGAATGCCACAGCTTACAGCGTTAGGTACAATATTCTCTCGTCGCTCTAACAATTGACTAGCAACAGGTCCCGGTAAACTTGTTTGAATCGAAGCATTCTTTGTCATGATCCATCACTCCTTTAAATTAATTAAAAACTGATCGCTTCCCAGATAAATCACTCAATGTGGAAAGAAGATGAGCTTCAATCGCTTCCGCCATCCCTTCAATATTTCCATCACGAAAAGCATTCAGCATACATTGATGCTCTGGAATCGACTTCACCTTTTCAATCGGTACCGTATAAAATTCATCTTTTAGAATCAGGTAACAATCAGACCATTGATTGAGCGTTTCCACTTGTTGAAGTAAGAACTTATTCTCTGACAGCTTTGCGGGATAGGTATGGATAAGTCCGTTCACCCTCATAAACTCTTCAAAATCCTTTGCTTGATATGCCCGCATTTCCTCCGCTAACAACTCTTCCATGTAGCGAACGTTCTCTTGAGTAACTTTCGGAACAACTAGTCGAGCAGCATAGCTCTCAAGTACGACTCGTAATTGAAATACATCAGCAATTTCCTTATCCGAGGGGTTATACACAAAAGCGCCTCGATGAGGGACAACTTCTAATAACCCTTCATTTCCCATTCTCTTAAACGCTGCTCGAATAGGAGTCCGACTCATGTTAATCTCTTCACTCACCCACTCCTCTGTCACACGCTGTCCTGGTAAAAGCCTCCGTAACATAATGGCACGCTTCACCTTTTCATAAGCTAACTCTTCATTTCGTTTTTTAGTTGTCATCTTAAACCACCTATTGTGTCCAAAGATTGTATACAATTTATTGATTTATCTGATAGTTTAGATGAAACTGACAACATTTTCAATATTTTCTGACAAAATAAACCTTTTGGTCTATACGATTTCCACTTTCTAAACAGCAGAAGGATTGTTAGTCCTACCATCCCGATAAACCTTTCATAGACAAAACAAAAACAGCCCTTTCCTCACAAGAGGTAAGAACTGTTCATTCGACACCATTCGATCATAACCGGGTGGTGACAGGCACTGCTACAACAGGCACCTGCTACTTCGGCAGCCGCACCGTGCTGAAATTCACGACCTTTCTCACTCCCGGCCATACCGATACTCTCGTCAATCCATCTCTTACTAAAATCCCCCACCAGGAAGAAGGTAAGAAGAAGCTTGCGAATCTTCTTGCTGACTTCTGAAGTTTCACAATATCCGGATGAAGCGATCGTTCATAATCAGCAAGCGCAGCTTCAAGATTATCCGGGTATTCCTCAAGCGATTTCGCAAGCGTATAAGCGCCCGCCATGGCCAACGAAGCCCCCTGCCCGGCAAGTAACGAAATGCACTGACAGGAATCACCCACAAAAGTAACCTTCTCATTCCGCCACTTAGGTAATTCAACTTGCGACACCTCATCAAAGTAAAAATCCTTCGCCTCTTTGCCAGCTTCAAGCAAATCTTGAACAATCCAATTCATATGACCAAAATATTCGTTCAGTTGCTCCAGCGCTTTTTCTTTTTCCACATGTCCCTGCTGTTTCGGGTAGCGATATAAGAAAAAGGTTGCCACTTTATTACCGCGAATCGGGTATACAGAAACCTGACGATTTGGCTCCGAATACGTATAAAAATTTTTATCTATTTTCTCAAGAAAAGCTGGATCTTCAATAATGTAAGCCGCAGTATAATAACCCATATAACGGATTGGCTCCTGCTCTTCCTTACATGAGAGAGCGCGCACCTTCGATCGCATACCGTCTGCTCCTACAACCAAATCACATGTAAGCCTCGTACCATCAGAGAGACTCACATGCGCTTTTTCGGCATCTTGTTCAATCTGCTCTGGAGATGCGCCAAATCGAAACGTAGCCTGTTCTCGAACCTTCTCATAAAGCACTGTTTCAAGATCGCCACGCATAAAATTGAAGTGCCTTTGATTTAATAACTCACGAAGAGATTGATAGGAAATCCTGTATTTCTCCGAACCATTTGGCTTCAAAAAAGCAAGCGACTCAATAGGATAATGAATACGCCTTAAATCATCAATCATCCCAAGTTTTTCAACCACATCATAACCCGCTCCGAAAAAATCAATCATGTAGCCTTCTGTCCGTATCGAGGGAGATTTCTCAACAATCGTGACGTGATTTCCTTTCTCACTTAAACAATAAGCAAGGGTTAATCCTGCAATCCCGCCACCAACAATACATACGTCCATCTTGATTCACCTCACTTCAAAATAAATGTAAGCTTACGCCCCGTTTGTTCCAACACTTCTTCAAGACTTCGACCTTCCTGATAAAGATAAACGAGTGTTTCAAACATGACTGAGCTATAAATAAGCTCTGCTGCGATTTCTACTTCGAAGTTTTTCGGTAGCATGCCTAGATTTCTTACTTCCTTGAGCAGCTCCTCCAACTCTTCTATAAACATAAAATCGAGCTCCATCAAGCTGTTTAGGAATTCTGGTTTGCTTTGATACGCATTTAATGACGCCACAATTAATTCTCGAAAAAGCTTTTTTTCTAGCAAACTAAAGCCTTCCAAACGCTTCGTTAAATAATCTCGAACTGTAGCTTCAGCTGTCTCCAGAATTTCTAAACTCATGTCCTCCTTCTCTTCCATACCTGAAAATTCTGCCCGCATGACTTCAACAAGAAGCTCTGCTTTAGAAGGAAAATAATTAAATAACGTACCTGAACCAATTCCAGCCTTCTTAGCTACTAGCTCTGTTGATGTTGCTTCATAACCTTTTTCAAGAAAAAGATCTTTTGCAACAACCATAATCGTCTTCCTCGTTGCCTGCTTCTTTTGTTCACGTAGTCCGCTCATCATAGCCTCCTTCTATCTAAATTAATTTATGACTAAGCTCATTTATGAGTACACTCATATTTTAATCCTATTCGCACAAATCCGCAACCTCACGTGGGATGACTCCCTCATTTTCAGCGTTCACACTAAAAAAATGCGGTGGAATGATTTCTCCTAAAGAGGAACATTCCACCGCATAACTCGACATCATTCGATCTAATCCGGGTGGTGACAGGCACTCACGAACTCGCGGAACTCGCGCACCCGCGAACTCTATCCCAGAAACACCGCTCCATACGCCAGTGCCCCAACAATCACAAACGCCGGATGCACCTTCATTTTCTCCATCAGAACGAAACTAGTTACAATCAGGAAGATCGTTTGAACGAGCCCCGCTCCTTCATAAGAACTAGCAAAGAACTGAAACGCCATCACGCCAAGTAAGATGGCAATGGTTGGGCGAATGAGAGCTGTCATCTTCTTTACTTTTGGTGAGTTTTTAAAACGATTCAAAAGACTCAGCAATACAATCATTAGCAAGAGTGATGGCGCTACTGTCGCAAACACACCAACAAATGCGCCAAGAACTCCTCCTTGCTGAAAGCCGATGTACCCGGCCATTTTCGTCGCAATTGGCCCTGGTAGTGCATTCGCCATCGCGAGCATTTCACTAAATTCATTCACGCTCATCCAACCGAATCGACCAACTACTTCGTTCTCAACAAGAGGAATAGACGCAGGGCCTCCTCCGTAACCGACGATACCAGGTATGAAAAAAGCTACAAAAATATCCCAATAAATCATGAGGATGGCTCCTTTCTCGCCTCTGCCTCTTCATGCTTCCCACCCTTACCAGTCGGTTTCAACAGTGCGTAAAGCAACAAACATCCAATAACAATTCCCGGATGAACACCTGCGATTTCAATAAATAAATAGGAAACAACCGTCAACGTGATCGTCAGAATCCACCCTAAATTCCCCTGAGCTTTTCTAAAAAAATCATAGGTTAACACCGCTAACATAACCCCAACAACTGGAACGACCGCTTGCGTCATTCCCTGCACCCACGCCTTCTCGCGAAATGTAGAGAGAAACGTTAACAAGAAAATCATAATCGCAATCGTCGGCACAATGGTTGCCAGTACGGCATTTAACATGCCCGTTATCCCTGCCACTCGATGACCAATGTACCCCGCCATTTTCGTCGCGATTGGCCCTGGAAGTGAATTTCCCAAAGCGAGAATATCCGCAAACTCATCGTCATCCATCCATTTGTATTTCTCCACAACTTCTTTATGTACTAGCGGGATAGACGAAGGGCCTCCACCGTATCCAAGCATGCCCACTCTAAAAAAAGCGAGGAAAAGATGCCACTGCTGCATGTTCCACCAACCTTTCGGACTGTCACTCCGCTTTTAATAAGCGGCAATCGTTCCGTCTGTTCTTGATTCTGTCCCTCCAAATAAGGTGCCCGACTGCTGATCGCGCCAAATAATTTGTCCGCGACCGAACGCCCCTTTTTCAAGCTGAACTTCAATTTCATGTCCTTTTCGAGTAAGCGCTTCGGCAAGATGAGGCGGGAACGTAGACTCCACCCACACTCGTTTCCCCTCAACCCACTGCCACCTTGGCGCATCGAGGGCAGATTGCGGGTTCAAATGAAAATCGATCAGGTTCGTAATCACCTGTAAATGACCTTGCGGCTGCATAAATCCACCCATCACGCCAAAAGGTCCAATCGGATCACCATCTTTACTAAGAAATCCAGGGATGATCGTATGATACGTCCGCTTTCCACCTTTTAGCGCATTATCATGATCCGAATCCATCGAAAAATTATGTCCGCGATTCTGAAGCGCAATCCCGGTGCCAGGCACCACCAATCCTGAACCAAACCCCATATAATTACTCTGTATAAACGACACCATGTTCCCTTCGTCGTCAGCTGTTGCTAAATAAACGGTTCCACCTTTAGGAGGCTGTCCTGGTGACGGCATTAGCGCTTCATCTCCAATTAACGCACGGCGACTTTCCCCATAAGAAGGTGATAGTAAATCCTGTACAGCAACGGACATTTCACATTCATCCGTAATGTATTTCTGCCCATCAACAAAAGCAAGCTTCATCGCTTCAATCTGCTTATGATAGGTATCAACAGAATCTTTATGATCTAATGTAAACCCTTTTACGATATTTAGCGCAGACAATGCAATCAGTCCCTGCCCATTAGGCGGGATCTCCCAAACATCATAACCACGATACTGAACCGAAATCGGATCGACCCACTCAAGCTCAAATGCCGAAAGATCTTCCTTCGTCAAATACCCATTATATGCTTTTGAGAAAGCATCAATCTGATCAGCGATTTCTCCCTGATAAAAAGACGTCGCATCGGTTTCAGCGATTTTCCGTAACGTTTCTGCGTGACCTGTCGACTTCCAAACCTCACCAACTTCAGGCGCACGACCATCTGGCGCAAACGTATCAAACCAGTGCTGAAACTCCTCTCCCTTTAACTCTTCTTCAAATTTAGCGTAAGCATCGTTCCAATACTTACTTAGAGTCGGAGATACTGGGAATCCCTCCTCAGCATAATGAATCGCAGGCGCCAGCGTTTCTTTTAATGAAAGCTTCCCAAATCGCTTCGACAAAGCCGCCCATGATGCCGGAATACCAGGAACGGTAACAGGAATCCAGCCGTATTTTGGAATTTCATTATAACCACGTTCTTTGACTGAATCAATGGAGATGGATTGCGGCGATGGTCCGCTACCATTTAACCCGTGCAATTTACCCTTTGTCCACACAAGAGCAAATGCATCACCGCCGATTCCATTTGACGTCGGTTCAACTACAGTGAGTACCGCTGCCGTTGCGATCGCCGCATCAATTGCATTACCCCCATTTTTCAATAGATCTAATCCCGCCTGTGCCGCTAATGGCTGAGACGTTGCGACCATTCCTTTGTTCGCTACCGTTGTCATGCGTTGGGAAGCGTATGGATAATGTAAGTAGTCAGTTGGCATCGTTATAAAGTCTCCTTTCGATCTATCCAGAGAAGAATTTTTTTGAATCTGAAATGCTATAAAAAGAAACCTCTTCACACCTCAGAGATTTTCCCATTATATAGGAATCCTCCTTGCATGAAAAGGCTTTCTTTAGAATATTTACATTTTTCCGTCATTTATTAAAGACGTTTAAACTACCTACCCAAACGCACTCCCAGGATCATACTCCTCAAGATCCAATTCATTTCGCTGCCCAAGTACGAATCGCGCAAGCTCCGCACCAAGAAACGGACCGCTCGTTAATCCTGAAGCCCCAAGTCCATTTGCTACAAGTAGTCCCTTTACATTAGGAACAGCTCCAGCAATCGGAACATTTCCAGGTGTAAACGGCCTAAAGCCTACCTTCGTCTCCACATAGGTGGTATTCGTTAGACCCGGCGCCACCTTCAAGGCACGATCAATAATATGTTGAACGCCGCCCAACGTTACGCGTAAATCAAAGCCAGCTTGATCTTCCTGTGTTGAACCTACAACAATCCGACCATTTTCAAACGGAAGGAAATATTGAATCAAGGGTGGCATCACGATTGGCCATTTTCCGGTATCCGTCTCCGGTAAATCGAGGTGAACAATCTGGGCTTTTTGAGGAGTAACGAGGAACTTCATCCCAAGTGGCTGAAGCAGTTCCCGCGCCCATGCGCCTCCCGTAACAATCACATTGCTCGAAAAATAGTTCTCGCCATTCACCGAGACGCCATTTACGTTTGACTCATTCCATAATAGCGAGGCATCCCCATGGATCACCTTCGCACCGTGCTTTTCCGCTCCTCGAATAAGTGCATTTCGTAACGCAGCTCCATTCACTCGCGCCGCTCCACTCACATGCACGGCCGAATAATGATCAGAAAGTGGAGGAAACAGCGCATTCGTTTCTGTAGCAGAAAGCCGCGAAACCTCACCCATCTCTGGTGTATCCTTCCGCCGCTCCATCGCAAGCGCAAGCTTTCGCTCAAGCTTCGTTTCACCCGAGTAAATGTTAATCGCGCCAACGCGCGAATAGCCCGTCTCCGTCTCTCCATCCTTCTTCAGCTCTTTAATTAACTCCGGATAATATCGAGCTCCAGCTTCAACGAGCCGATAAAAAGCCCCACCACGTCGATTCGTTAGCCAGGGACATACGATCCCAGCCGCCGCTTCTGTCGCCTGTCCCGCGTCTTTCCGATCAACCAGCATCACGTCCGCTCCCTGCTTCGCGAGATGATAAGTCGTTGACGCGCCTAAAATACCTGAGCCGATTACAATGATTTCTTTCATTTCTTACACCTTTTCGTCGTTTGTCTGATTAGGTATTTTACAGGAATGTTGGGGGAGACTCAAACGTGGGATAGCTTGAGAGTGTTGAAAAGTTCATGACAAATTAAATTATGGAAACAATGAAGAGGTATCCCTTTATTAACGAATTTAATCAAATGTTTGTTTAAAAAGGAGGACGACCTCATGATTTTCAAAAAAGTAATTGATCTTTCTATCCCGGTTAACAACCAAACGCCTGTTTATCCAGGGGACCCAAAACCAGATATCTATTCCATTGCAGAGCACGACAAAGACGGCTATCAGGTTACCCAGCTGAATATTGGAACCCACACTGGCACTCACCTTGATGCTCCCTTCCATTTTCAAAAAGAAGGAGCATCGGTTGATGAGTTGAAATTGACAAAATTAATGGCCCCAGGACACATGATTCATGTAACCGGAAAAGAACCAGGAGAAGCAATCACATTAGAAGACGTATCCTACGCAATCGAAAGCATTGTTCCTGGAACAATTGCGCTATTTCATACAGGCTGGTCAAAGCATCTAGGGACCGAGACCTATTTCAACTTTCCTTATTTGTCTAGCGAGGTTGTACATAGTCTGCTAGAGAAAGGAATCACCACCTTCTTCACCGATACCTTTAGTGTCGATCCTCCTGGTGCCACATCTTTCCCAGCACATGAAGCAATCACATCAAAGAACGGCATTATTGGAGAGTGCTTCTCTAACTTCGATCAGATTGATTTCGAAAATCCACTCATTATTGCCATTCCGATTAAGCTTCAGGGTCTGGATGCCTCACCCGTGAGAGCGATTGCGGTGGAGGTTGAATCATTTACTCTCAAATAAATAAAATAGCAAAATAAAGAAGGCGCCTACTCATTACTAAGCGGCCGCCTTCTTTGTGCTTTATCGCGTTATTTTCATCATTCGACAAATAGTTGCATCATTCGGGTGGTGACAGGCACCACCTCAACCACCTATCTCTTAAACACCACTAACTTCATCTCTGTCATTTCCTCTACCGCATATTTTATGCCTTCTCTTCCAGTCCCACTTTCCTTCACTCCACCATATGGCATGTTATCAACACGAAACGTTGGAATATCATTGATCAGCACACCACCAACATGAAGACGATCTGCGGCTTCAAGAGCCGTATGGACATTGTCCGTATAAATACCAGCCTGTAACCCATAAGCCGAATCGTTTACAAGATCGTACGCCTCCTCCATCGATCGAAATGGACTAATCAAAACAATCGGCGCAAACACTTCCTGACAAGAAACTTTCATATCCAGAGCGGCATTTAAAATGACAGTTGGCTCCAAAACATTTCCATCAGCTCGTCCACCTAAAGCGACAGTAGCTCCACCGTTCTTCGCTTCCTCAATCCAGGAAACTGCTCGCTCAACATCAGCACCTGAAATCAATGCCGAAACATCCGTCTCAGCATCCAATGGATTTCCGCACTGGAGCGTCTTCGCCTTTTCCACAAATGCTTCCACAAAAGCGTCATAGTTCGATTGATGAACATACACTCTCTGAAGCGAAATACACACCTGCCCCTGGTAAGCGAATGCGCCCATGACAGCACGATCCACAATACCTCGAACATCGACACCTTTATCCACAATTAAAGCCGAATTAGAACCTAGCTCTAGGGTCACTTTTTTCAAACCCGCCTTGTTCCGAATGCCAATGCCAACAGCTGGACTTCCAGTGAAGGTCACCATGTTCACACGCTCATCCGTCACAATTTGATCGCCAACCGTCTTTCCACTTCCCGTAATGACATTCAGCACACCTTTTGGCAGTCCAGCCTCCTCAAACAGCTCAGCAATAAAATAAGCAGAGAGCGGGGTTTGACTCGCAGGTTTCAACACAATCGTGTTCCCTGCCGCAATTGCTGGACCGACTTTATGTGCAACTAGATTCATAGGAAAATTAAACGGCGTAATCGCTCCTATGACACCAAGCGGCTCACGCACCGTATAGCCTACCCTTCCTTCACCACCAACGGCTGCGTCAAACGGAATCGTCTCCCCTTGTATTCGCTTAGCTTCCTCCGCGGCGAATTGATACGTTGCAATCGTCCGCGCCACTTCACCTTTTGCTGTCGCGATCGGCTTAGCTGCTTCTAGCGCAATGATTTCCGCTGCCTCATCCGAGCGTTCACTTAACTTCTGAACAAACCTCTCCAATATCGCCGCTCGCTCGTGCGCTGGTAGTTTTCTCATTACTTGCTTCGCACGATAAGCCGCTTCAATGGCACGATCAACATCACCCTCAGTCGCCATCGGAATCTCTGCCAGAACATCGCCTGAGTATGGCGAGCTTAAATCCTTATAAGAAACGCCCTCTTGCCACTCGCCATCAATGTAAAATTTCTTCTTCTGAATCGTCGCCTGCATTCTCATCCCTCATTTCCTTTTATTGATGAACCGGTGCTAACTCTGACACGACATTTTGAATGACATCAAGTGCTTCATTTAATTGATCATCCGTAATCACAAGTGGCGATAAGAGACGAATCACATTTCCATATAAGCCTGCCCCCATCACAATGACACCACGGTTATGGCATTCTTTTAAAATTCGTCCCGTTAATTCCTTGTCTGGCTCTTTCGTAACCGGATCTTTCACAATCTCAATCGCTAACATGGCACCAAGTCCACGAACTTCGCCAATCACAGGATGAGAATCCTGCATTTCTTGAAAACGTTCCAAAGCTACTTTCCCAATTTTATTTGCCCGCTCGACAAGTCCTTCTTCCTCCATCATTTCAATGACTTCAAGAGCCGCAACACAACCAAGCGGACTCCCGCCATATGTGCCACCAATTTCTCCCGGACTCGGTGCTTCCATAACCTCAGCTCGCCCTGTTACCGCACTGATTGGCAACCCTGCTGCAATCGATTTTGACATCACCATTAAATCAGGTTCAATGTCAAAGTGCTCAATCGCAAACATTTTTCCTGTTCGTCCAAAACCGGTTTGCACTTCATCTGCTATAAAAAGAATGCCATACTTTTCACAGATCGCTTTCACGCCTTGTACGAATCCTTTTGATGGTACAACAAATCCACCTTCTCCTTGCACCGGTTCCATAATGATCGCCGCTACTTCATCTGACGGTACTTCACCAAGAAAGAAATCCTCCAAACGCTTAAGCACTTCCTGATCCAGCTCTTCCTCCGTCATACTCGCATGCTTCCGGTAATAATACGGATAGGCCATTTTATACGTATCAGGAGCAAACGGTCCGAAACCGTATTTATATGGTTTCACCTTACTGGTTAACGACATCGCTAACAGCGTTCTTCCATGATAGCCTCGCTCGAATGAAATAATTGATTTCCGTCCTGTATACTTTCGCGCAATCTTTACTGCGTTTTCCACTGCTTCGGCTCCACTATTTAAGAAAAAGGTTTTCTTCTCTCTATTGCCAGGTGTCATTTCATTCAATTTTTTCGCAAGCTGAATATAAGGCTCATACATCATCACATGAAAGCACGTATGAAGGTATTGATCGACCTGAGCCTTCAGTGCTTCAACAACTTTCGGAGGACAGTGCCCCGCATTCATACTTCCAATCGCACCTGCAAGGTCAATAAATGTATTTCCATCGACGTCTGTTAGTAATGCCCCTTCACCTTTTTCAGCAAAGGTCAACATCGTATTAAAAGGACCGCGCGGCACGTGCTGCTCTTTTAACTCTAATAGCTCTGATGCTCTCGGCCCCGGAATCGTGGTTTTCAACTTAATACTTTTTTCATTCTGCTTTGTTTGCATCTAACTGCCTCCCTCTTTCTTATTCACCTTCTATACATGCAAGCTTCGTACCAACTTTTTCAGAAAGATGGTTTTGAGGGTTAATTTTGCGATATGATAACCTTAGATAATAGTCAGATTTGTACGAATATTGAAGGAGGATTCAACATGTCTTCATCAGATTACTTAGAGTATGAATTAAATGCCATCTTACATGCATCGAAAGATAACATTGTGATCGCAGATGGGGACGGCATTGTGATAAGAGTGAGTCAAAACTGTGAAGCCGTCTATGGAAGGAAAGCCTCTTTTCTTATTGGAAAGTCCGTGAAAGAACTTGAAAAAGAAGGCATTTTTTCACCTTCTATCACAAGACGTGTCTTAGCAGAAAAGAAAGAGCTTCAAATCATGCAAAAGACGACTACAGGACGTGTCGTAATGGCTACTGGATTGCCGGTTTACGATGAGAGTGGCACAATTATCCGAGTTATTAGTTTCTCACATGATTTAACTGAGCTTCAGCATTTAAAAGAAGACTATGAGGAATTGCGTGCCCAAATGGAAGTTTATGAAACTGAAATTCAAGAACTGCGCGACAAGGAGAAACTTCCAGGCGAATTCGTGATCAAAAGCAGAGCCATCCAACTCATCTGGCAACTGGTTGAGCGTGTAGCAAATTCGGATGCATCCGTTGTTTTCCTAGGAGAATCAGGGGTAGGAAAAAATGTATTCGCACGCGCATTACATAAAGGTAGTGAGCGCCGAAATGGTAGTTTTATAGAAGTAAACTGTGGGGCGATACCAGAAACGCTTTTTGAATCAGAAATGTTTGGCTACGAGCCAGGATCATTTACAGGTGCAGGTAAGAAAGGGAAAGCCGGCATGATTGAACTTGCTAATCAGGGCACGCTTTTTCTTGATGAAGTTGGAGAACTCCCCCTTGCTGTTCAAGCTAAGCTTTTAAAAGCGATA
Source organism: Guptibacillus hwajinpoensis (assembly GCF_020524165.1). Lineage (GTDB taxonomy): Bacteria > Bacillota > Bacilli > Bacillales > Guptibacillaceae > Guptibacillus > Guptibacillus hwajinpoensis_D. The sequence continues at coordinate 160,133 of NZ_JAIVKU010000002.1, read as the reverse complement.
CAAGAAAAAACGATTACAAGGGTCGGAGGTACAAAGCCAAAGACGATTGACTTCAGGTTAGTTGCTTCTACGAATCAGAACCTTGAGGATATGGTGAAAAAAGGCACATTTCGAGAAGATCTTTTTTATCGATTAAATGTCATTCCGATTACCATTCCACCTCTTCGTGAAAGAAAAGAAGATATCGCAACACTCGCAGCGCATTTTCTCAAAGGATTAAATGAGAAATATCGAACAAACAAGTTCTTCCACGCCGCCACAATAGAAAGCTTGTCAGAATATTCGTGGCCAGGAAATGTGCGGGAGCTTCAAAACATCGTCGAGCGACTTGTCATTACAGCAGACGCAAGGACGATTTATCCTGAGTCTCTTCCCTCTTACATTCAGCAGGATACAGCGCAAAATCGAACGACCTTTATACCAGGTGTTGAAGAGGAAACAGGAACGACACTAAAGGAAGCCTTAGAAGAAGTTGAAATCAGATGGTTAAAACGTGCTTTCAAACAATACAAAACAACTTATGAAATGGCGGATTACCTCGGGATGAATCAATCCACAGTCGTACGTAAGCTTAAAAAGTACAAAATCAATGCAAAATCGCATTAATCATGCATTTCAGCATCAAAAGAAAGCGCATCGATGCATTTACGCATGAGAAAAGTGTCAAAAGTGTTGCACTCCTGCCCTTAAAGTTGGCATGGAACTTGCAATAAATATCTGTGAGACTAACAATCACAGGAGGTTCCACTATGTATCAACCTAAAGACTCTTCCAAATCCCCGCGCTTTTGCGGTGTAAGAACGTTTATGAGATTAGAACAAATTCAAACGACTAAACATGTTGATTTCGCTGTCCTTGGTGTTCCGTTTGATACGGCTGCATCTAACCGTACTGGTCAGCGTCTAGGGCCACAGCATATTCGTAACTTCTCGACGCTACTTCGTCCATACAATCCCGACATGGAGATTAACATTTTCGATTACTGCTCTGGCGTTGATTATGGTGATATTGATGTCATTCCAGGAAATATTCATCGCACTTACGACAACATGGTAGAAGGATTGACCCCACTTCTAGAGGCAGATGTGACACCAGTTATCATGGGTGGTGACCACTCCATTTCATTAGGAAATCTGCGCGCCTTCCACAATAAGTATGGACCAGTTGCCCTTGTTCACTTTGATTCACATGGGGATACATGGGACGACTACTATGGAGAGAAATACATGCACGGCACACCTTTCCGACGCGCGGTTGAAGAAGGATTAATCGATACCGACCACTCCATTCAGGTTGGAATGAGAGGTCCGTTGTATGGTCCAGGTGATATTGATGACGCAAGGGATCTCGGATTCGAAGTCCTTCCAATGAAAGATGTTCGTAAACTCGGTTTTGATGAAGTGATTTCACGCATCCATCAGAGAACAGGTGATCGACCAGTATTTGTTTCATATGACATCGACTTTGTAGACCCTGCTTTCGCGCCTGGAACTGGAACGCCAGAAGTCGCAGGTCCGAACAGTTACGAGGCACTTGAATACGTTCGCGGACTTGATGGACTAAATGTTGTAGGATTTGACTTAGTCGAAGTCCTTCCAACATACGACCACAACGAAATTACAGCTGCACTAGCGTCTTCGATTATGTATGAAATGATTACGCTCATTGCATTAAAGAAAAGAAATAGCCTTCTAACCACAAGTGAAGAAAAAGCGAGTCAGTCTTAGGTATAGAGAAGTACCTGTTAATTTATCAGAATTTTAAAACGATTAAACCTGAACGCTACTTGTAAGGAGGAATTTCGTGTTATTTCTGGATATCAGCATTATTATCGTTTACTTCTTAATCGTCATCGGAATCGGCGTCATTGGATCACGTAAAGCCAAGACGATAGAGGATTATGCACTGGCAGGCCGTAACCTGGGCTTCTTCATGTATTTTGGGTGCCTATCAGCCGTGATCCTTGGCGGCGCTTCGACAATCGGCACCACAAAGCTTGGCTATGAATTTGGTGTATCGGGTATGTGGCTCGTCTTCATGCTCGGTCTTGGCATTATGGGACTCGGGATCTTTTTCCTCAAAAAAATTGCTGGTTTTAAGGTGCTTACCATTAGTGAATTTCTAGGGAAACGATTTGGGAATCAAGCCCGCCTACTCAGCGCCTTAGTGGCTTCCATCTATGCCCTAATGGTTGCTGTCACTCAAGTGATTGGGATTGGTACTGTCATGAACGTGCTGCTCGGTTGGAATCTGACAAGCTCTATGCTGCTTGGAGGCGGGATTGTCCTTTTCTATACGATTCTTGGCGGAATGTGGTCCGTTACAATGACTGATATTGTCCAGTTTGTGATTATGACGGTTGGTGTATTTTTCATTATGCTCCCTTTAAGTCTCTCGAAGGCTGGCGGATGGAGTGCCTTAACGCAACAACTTCCAGACAGCTATTTTTCATTCACGGGGATTGGGGGCAGTCAAGTCTTCCAATACTTCCTTCTCTTCTGTCTCGGTATGCTTGTAGCTCAAGACATTTGGCAGCGCATCTTCACAGCCAGAACGAACAAAACCGCTCGCCTTGGTACCATCATCGCTGGCATCTATAGCCTACTCTATGGACTAGCTGTCAGCATAATTGGAATGTGCGCCTTTATCGTCCTTCCGAATCTAGGAGATTCTCAGAATGCTTTTGCCAGCATGGCAATCGAAACCGTACCGACTGGAGTTCTCGGTCTCGTTCTGGCAGGCGTCATCGCTGCTCTTATGTCTACGGCTTCGGGCACACTTCTTGCTTCTTCAACATTAATTTCAAACGATATCGTGAAGCGGTATTTTATAAAAGAGGCAAGTGAAAAGCAAAGTCTCATCGTCTCTCGCATAACGACAACAATCATTGGGGCTATTACCATTATTTTTGCTATATGGATTCAAGACGTTCTTGTGGCACTCGATGTCGCTTACGCTATTTTATCTGGAGCAATCTTTGTTCCTATTTTACTCGGTTTTTTCTGGAAAAAAGCAACGTCAAAAGCGGCCTTTTACTCCATCATTAGTAGCATTCTTGTGATTATCGGGGGCCTTGCTATCGAAGGTCTTCACTCAACAAATCCAATCATGTATGGCATATTGACCAGCTTTATTGTCATGATCGGCGTATCACTTATAACAGAAAACGATGCTACTGAAATGACAGACACTATTCAAGAAAGGAGCCATATCTCATGACGAATCAGCACCTCTACATGAATGGCGCCTGGCAGCAAGGTGAAGGATACGAGCGTGATCTTATTAACCCAGCAACAGCAGAAACGATTAGGAAGATAAAAGAAGCTTCTCGGGAGCAGGCATCCGCCGCAGTCGATGCTGCTCGTCTTGCATTTGACGAAAGTGAATGGGCAACGAATGTAAAAAAACGCGTACTCGCTCTGCATAAACTAGCAGATTTGCTAGAACAGAATGAAAAAGAGTTCGCAATGGCGGAGACAGAGAATACTGGAAAACCCATCAAGGAAGCCATGCTTGATATCAGTGACTCCGTCGCTTGCCTGCGTTACTACGCCAACCTGATCGATGAGCGAGAATCTACCACGATCGAGATGGCCGATGGAACGACGAGCAAAATTATCAATGAACCGATCGGCGTGTGTGCTCTCATTGTGCCATGGAACTTCCCTCTCCTTCTCGGCATGTGGAAGATCGCCCCAGCACTCGCAGCAGGAAACACTGTCGTGTTCAAGCCATCAGAACTGACCCCGATTACGGCTATCAAACTAGCCGAATTAATCGACCGGTGCGAGTTTCCACCTGGGGCATTCAATCTTGTACCTGGTGCAGGCAATCCGGTAGGTGAAACACTAGTTGCACACCCTGAAGTAGACAAGGTGTCGTTTACAGGTGGTTCAGAAACCGGAAAACGGATTAATCAGCAATGTGCCAAAGACCTGAAGCTCGTTTCTCTTGAGCTCGGTGGCAAATCACCTCTTATTATTTTAGAAGATGCCGACATTGAGTCTGCAGTTGAATGGACGATATTCGGCGGGTTCTTTAACCAGGGAGAAGTGTGTGTGGCTTCATCTCGTATTCTTGTTCATGAGTCTCTCTATGAAGCTTTTATAGACAAACTTGTTCATGAGTCGTCTCGAATAAAAATCGGTGACCCCACTCTCGAGGAAACGGAAATGGGTCCTCTGGTTAGCAGAACTCACCTTCAGAAAGTAAAGAGCTATATCGATCTTGGCAAAGAAGAAGGCGCATCTGTTCACTATGGGGGGCAACATCCTGATGGAGGGTTTTATCAAACCCCTGTTATCTTTACAAATGTTCATCAAGAGATGCGTATTGTTCAAGAAGAGATTTTTGGACCTGTGATGACGGTTCAACCTTTTTCAAATCAGAGGGAAGCGGTTCAACTAGCGAACGGTACGAAATATGGGCTTGCGGCAGGTGTTCTGTCAACGAACGTTTCTGAAGCTGAACAAGTGGCGTCACTACTGAAAGCAGGTACAGTCTGGATTAACTCTTATCACACACCTTATGTAGAAGCACCGTGGGGAGGATATAAAGAAAGCGGTATCGGACGTGAACTTGGACCACATGGTCTTGCCGGTTTTACTGAAGTGAAGCACGTCAACACCTCTCAACAACTCCAAAAAGCAGGCTGGTACACGTATTGAGCTCCCCCTGGTAGGGGCTCAGTGCACCAATAATTTTCGGAATATTGAAAACGAAAAATAGGGGGAAATAACATGAGTCAACTTACTGAACGTTTAGGTCATGACACGATTAGCCCGACCCCAAAGGACAAGCGAAGTATGAATTTCTTCTCAACGTTTGCTCTCTGGCTTGCAGCAAACGTCGTGATCACGTCCGTTATGACAGGCATGATGTTCGTACCGGATATATCAATCGAAAAAGCGATGCTTGCTATTCTAATTGGCTCAGCTATTGGGGCCATTCCACTGGCTCTAACAGGTAACATCGGAACTCGAACTGGACTGCCGACGATGGTCATGACAAGAGCGGCTTTTGGTCAAAAAGGAGCCATTCTTCCCGCACTCGTAAACACGATCGTACTCATTGGCTGGAGCTGGATTCAGGCTTACATGGCCGGTCTTTCTCTTAACTACGCCATCAGTTACACAACTGGCTACAGCAACATCAATTTATTTGTCATTCTTACTGAAATTCTTGTTGTTGCGATTACGATTTACGGTCACCACGGTGTGGAAAGCATTGAGAAATGGGTCTCTGTTGCCATGCTCATCCTATCGGTTCTTGTGTTCTATAAGCTATTTACAACTTATAGCGTTTCATCGCTAATCGAGTTGAAAGCGAGTGAAAATCCAGCTATTTCAGGCATTATTGCTTTTGATATTGTCGTTGCGACAGCTTTCTCCTGGATGTCCAGCGTTTGTGATTTTAATCGTCATAGTAAATCTGAAAAAAGCGGCATGCTTGGCACCTACCTCGGATACATTGTGGCCTCTCTTATTGCTATGGGGCTCGGCGCCGTTGTCAGCGGATTTAGTATTTTAAATAACATGGAACAAACGTATGACCCTACCGTTCTTCTTTCCGCTTACGGATTTGGATTCATCGCTTCAATCGTCGTTTTTTTCTCTGTACTATCCACAAATGTCATGGCACTCTATAGTGCGACGATGTCATTTATGAACGTCTTCCCAAAATCAGGATTCTGGAAACCCGTTCTTGCACTTGGAATCGTCTGTACACTCGGCGCCCTATTAAAAGAAGCATTAATGGTAAACTTTTTTAACTTCATTCTCTTAATCGCGACGCTATTTATTCCCGTATTCGCCATCGTGCTGGTGGATTATTTCCTTGTTAAAAAAGCGTACTATGATGCAGAAGATGTAGCATTCGATCATAAAGGCCTCTACCGATACCAGCGCGGTGTAAACATTGTGGCTGTCGTAACTTATGTGGCTGGAGCTCTTTTCGCTTATTACTTCACTTACGTTCATCCGTTGTCTATCGGAGCAACAATCCTTACCTTTGTTTTGTCTGGTGGCTGTTACTTTGGTTTAATGGCAGCAACAAAACAACTCGGGATAAAAACGGCTTCAAACGAAGAAATCGATGTGAAATTGGAGGCATAAAAGTGAAACATTACATTTCCGCTGTCCAGGGAAGTTTTCAAAATGGGGCGGTTAAAACGAATCTATCAAAAATGGAAACTATTATTGAAACTGTTCTCAAGAAGCATCCTGACACAAAAATCATCACTTTTCCGGAACTGTGTACGACAGGCTACTTTTTGTCCGAAGGCATCAAAGACCTAGCAGAAAAAAGGGATGGACCGATTTTTCAAACAATGAAGAAGATGGCGATATCCCACCTTGTTTCAATTGTATATGGATATGTTGAAATTGACGGTATGGGCAACATCTATAATTCCATTCAATACATTGATGCAAACGGCAAGAACAACGCAAATTATAGAAAAATACACCTCACTCCCCTGGAGAGAGGTGTATTCAAAGCCGGTTCCGAGCCAGTTACTGTGGAAACAGATGTCGGGACGATCGGCCTGATGATTTGCTGGGACCTTGCCTTTCCAGAGCTAGCTCGGAAACTTACTTTAATGGGCACTGATATCCTTCTCGTTCCATCAGCGTGGGAAGAACCTTACGACGCTCCTTTCCTTCAGTTTAGCGGGGCACGCGCGATCGATAACTCCGTCTATCTTGTAGCTGCTAACCATACAGGAAAGTCAGAAGACCTTACCTTCTTCGGCAAATCCTCGATTTTTGCGCCAGATGGACAGGTCATGGCATCAGCTGAGAAACAATATGATATGATTACGGCAACCATTGATTATGATTGGCGGAACGAAATAAAACAATCGTTCTTCTCGATGTTAGAAGAACGAAGAACCGATATCTACAGCTAAGGAGGCTACCTTTTGAAATTCAAACAGATCATCGATTTATCGATCCCAATCACATCAGCGACACCAATTTATCCTGGCGATCCAAAGCCAGATATCCATCCCGCTGCGGAGCTAGATAAAGACGGATACCAGGTGACGCAGCTCAATATCGGTTCACATACAGGTACTCATGTGGATGCTCCCTATCACTTTCAAAAAGAAGGTGATCGAATCGATCAGTCAAGCTTAACGAAGTTTATGGCTCCTGGAATTGTAATCGATGTAACCGGTAAAGAACCCGGTGAAGAAATTAGGATGTCAGACGTAGAGGATCAGATTGAACACGTCGCTCCTGGCACAATTGTGCTATTTCACACTGGATGGTCAAAACATGCTGGATCAGAAATTTATTTCAATCATCCCTACCTAAGTGTGACTATCATTAACGATCTGCTTAAAAAGGGAGTAACCACCTTTTTCATCGACGCATTGAACGTCGATCCACCAGATGGATCCGCCTTTCCTGTTCATGAAGCCATCACGTCAGTTAACGGCATCATTGGAGAAAACTTCTGCAACTTTGAAAAGATCGACTTTGATAATCCGCTGATCATTGCGCTACCTTTAAAGCTTGAAGGATTGGATGGATCACCGGTGCGGGCGGTTGCGGTGGAGGTAGAATAACAGGAATTCAATAGGATTATTAAACAGAGTCACCTTATTTATCGAGGGACTCTGTTTTCGTTTTCAGTAATATCTGTTACTCAAATGTTTGATTAAATTCAGAAAGAAGTTTAGACACTAAGTTCTCAAGCTTAAGCTTGCTTTCTCTAAAGTCCTCAGCAATTCTTTCTTCTTCTTCTGCTCTAAGGGGCGTCCCGGTGGCAAAACCGCTGTATTAATTCCTATTCCACAGAGCTTCGTTGCTTCTTTAATAACATTTGTAAAGGGTTGATCTAATTGATATAGACGTGAGAGGATAGCAAGCTGTCTATGGATATGAACCGCTTTTGTTAAATCTCCTCCTGTAAATGCGTCATAGAGCCCTACAGCTAAATGCGGTGCGAAATTCACGCTCGATGATATCGCTCCATCTCCACCTAAAGAAAGATTCTGCAGAAAATGATCATCAAAACCTGAGAAAACGAGAAAGTCAGGAAACTTTTCTTTAACTGTTAGAATCATTTCTTTAATATGCCCAACCGAATCTACTGTTTCCTTGATCCCTACAATATTTGGATGTTCCTTAACAGCCCTCAAAACAAAATCAGGTGTTAAATCTTGTCCAGTAAATGCCGGAAAATTATATAGTAGAATCGGCAATGCTACTGCATCGCAAACCTCTTGATAGTGTCTATACAAATTATCCTCAGAGAGTTTCATATAGTAGGGATTGATAACGACGATTCCATCTGCACCAATTTTCTCGCTGTGCTGACTGAGTTCCACCGCTTCATGTGTAGATGTACTCCCCGTTCCTATTAATACCGGCACCCTATGATTGACATATTCGACTGCGAATTCTGCAATTTCTTTCCTCTCTTGCAATAATAGTTGAGAAAACTCTCCTCCGGTACCAAGAAAGAATAGCCCGTTTACACCATTCTCAATTAGATAATCTATCAATTTTCCCATTCCTACCTGATCTAATCGATAATCCTCATTAAAAACAGTAGATATCGGTGGAATCACACCGTGAAATAGGGGTTTACCCAATTCATTCGCCTCACTTTTATTGTTTTCAACTACTCTTCAATCCACAAGTTCATGTGACAAATCGGTTGTTCAGTGTACCCAAACCTTCTATTTCTACTTCTGTATCATCTCCAGGCTGAATCCACTTCTGAGCTTCTTTCGCGTATCCCATCATAACTCCTTCAGGGGTTCCGGTCATAATAATATCGCCAGGTGATAGGGTCATATACTCTGATAAATACGAGATAATTTCTTCACAGGAAAAGATCATATCGGATGTATTCGAATTTTGTCTCTCTTCGCCATTAACCCTGGTTGAGATGATTAAGTTATTTGGGTTTTCAACTTCATCTGCACTTACTAGATAAGGGCCGATCGGACAGAAACCATCAAGTGTTTTACCTATCAGCCACTGACCCGATCGAAACTGAAGATCTCTTGCTGAGAGGTCGTTACCAGTGCAATATCCATAAACAGAAGACAATGCATCCTCTTTAGAAAGGTTACTGCTTTCTTTTCCGATGATGATGACTAATTCGGCTTCGTAGTCCACCTTATCTGAAGCTTTCGGAATTTTGATGTGTTGATGATGACCTGCAAGCGCATTATTGAATTTACTGAATACGATTGGAAACTCCGGTATCTCCATGTTAGATTCTTCAGCATGCTTTCGATAATTAAGTCCGATACAGATAATTTTTCCCGGTTGATCGACGCATGGGCCAAATTCAAGGTTTTCTTCAAGGTTAAACAAATCACCTTCACCTGACTTTACCGCTAGCTCGACGAGCGTCTCTAATCTATCAATTCCTTTAGAACCAGCTTGAATCAGTTCAAAGGTCGTACGAGGTACAACAGTCATGTCAGGAAATGACCCTACCGCTTTCTCCACATCCAGAATACCCTTTTCTGTCTTTATTCCCAGCTTCAATTGATGATTTTTGCGATACGTTAGCGTTCTCATAAGACAACTCCTTCACTTCTAAAATGGAAAGGGGGCGACTAGTATACGTCCGCCCCTCGCCATGGTATTAAATAGCTTATTTTTTTCAAAATGTCTTTCTTTCATTATTATGGCTTAATAAAAACCGTTTTTGTCGCTGTGAAAAATTCTTTTGCTGCCTGTCCCTGTTCTCGTGAATGAGAGCTCGAGTTCTTCATTCCACCAAATGGAGCCTGTAACTCGACACCCGCTGTTTCAGCATTGACACGAACGAGTCCAGCTTCAATTTCATCGATGAATGAGAAGGCACTCTTAATGTCTTGCGTGTAGATCGAAGCACTTAATCCGAACTTCACATCATTCGCAAGTTCAAGTGCCCGCTCGACCGAATCAACTTTTATCAGGACAAGCACTGGTCCAAATATTTCTTCTTGGCCGATAACCATATCGGATTCAACATTTTCAAAAACAGTCGGCTCTACATAGAATCCATCTTTTAATCGCTCATCTTCTGGTTTCCTTCCACCGTATAGAAGCGTGGCTCCCTCAGCTACCCCTTTATCAATATAAGAGAGTACAGTGTTCAATTGATTTTCACTTACACATGGCCCCATCCAGGTGCCTTCCTCCATTCCATTACCAACCTTAAGCTTCGATACTTCAGCAACTAGCTTTTCTTTAAAAGCTTCATAAATACCTTCCTGAACGATCACTCGACTTGTCGCGGTACATTTTTGTCCTGTAGAGCGCAGTCCCCCACTGATCGTTGCTTCAACAGCTAAATCAAGATCTGCATCGTTTGCAATGATGATCGGATTCTTCCCACCCATCTCAAGCTGATACTTTGCACCTCGGTTCAGTGCACCTTCAGCTACTCGTTTACCAGTTTGATTCGATCCAGTAAACGTTAAAGCGTTCACTTCAGGATGATCGATCAGTCTTTGTCCTACGATAGAACCTGAACCTGTTACCATATTTACTACGCCTTCTGGAAAACCAGCATCCGCAAAACATTTCATCACTTTAATTGTGGTAACGGCTGTTTCAGTCGCCGGTTTGATGACGACCGTATTTCCATAAATCAAGGCTGGCGCCATCTTCCAAACAGGAATCGCTACTGGGAAATTCCACGGCGTGATCACACCTACAACTCCTAGAGGTACGCGAGTCGTATACATATGTGCACCGCCATCCGTAGCTGGAATCACATCACCTATACTTCGCATGCCTTCCCCAGCATAATACCGAAGAATCGCTACCGCCCGCATCGTTTCTCCCTTTGCTTCTGGCAAAGTTTTTCCCATCTCTTCTGTCATCGTCTTTGCGATATCTTCAACACGTTCTTCGATTAAGCTGGCTGCTTTGTAGAGGAAGTTTCCTCTTTCTACACCTGAACGTTTTTTCCAATCTCTCTTCGCCTTCTGTGCTGCTTCTACAGCTTCATCAACATCTTTGTCAGTCGATTTCTGCATATAACCAACAATATGATGTCGATTCGCCGGGCTTATGCTCGTGATCACCTCGTCAGAAGTCGCTTTTACCCATTCTCCATTAATCAAGTTTTGGTACGTTTCCACTTGTGTTTGTACAGCCATAATTCTCTCATCCTTTCATATTGAATTCTTCTGTAATCGCATTCATTTTAAGTGATTAATAGTAATGACTAAAAAGTAGGGCCGATGCGCCAGATCCCAAAGTCATGCTGTTTTAAAATTTCCGCTTTCGTTTTCTTTCCTCTACATGTGAGTGCAACCTCATTCAAAATCCGTTCACCCACCGCATCGACTGTTTCCTGACCTTCAATGATCGTACCGGCATTGATATCCATATTTTCTTGCATACTTTCAAACATCATGCTATTCGTTGATATTTTTATAGTTGGTACGATTGGAGAGCCTGTGGGTGTTCCCCGACCACTTGTAAACAACACGACTTGAGCACCACCTGCAGCCATTCCCGTCAGCTGTTCAATATCATGACCTGGAGTATCCATCCAAACCAGACCCTTTTTCGTTGGTCTCTCTGCGTAACTCACAAGTTCCTGTAGAGGACTACTTCCTGCCTTTGTAGAAGCTCCGAGAGATTTTTCTTCTAATGAGCTTAAACCGCCTTCAATATTACCTGGACTCGGATTACCTGTTCGGATATCGACGCCCATCTTGATCGCTCGATTTTCCATTGCATTGATAACTTCGTAAACTCTCTTTGAGACGTGGTCATCGACGGCTCGATCTGCAAGTAAATGCTCTGCTCCGATCAGCTCAGTTGTTTCTGCTAGAATCGCCGTTCCACCACGTTCCACAATCTTGTCACTTACAGCCCCAACGGCCGGATTAGCAGAAAGACCTGAACACGCATCTGAACCGCCACATTCTGTACCGACGATCAATTCACTAAAATCAAATGGGACTCTCATTTCCATCGATGCATCCTGCACCATTTTCGCGGCTATTTTGGCTCCTTCTGCAATCGTAGTAAGCGTACCTCCATGATCCTGAATTGATACAACCTCAACAGGCTTTCCGGTTTTTTTCAGTTCCCCAGCTACACTTTTAGCCTGATGCGTTTCACACCCCAATCCTAATACGACTACACCATACACGTTTGGGTTTGCACCCATCCCTACATAAGTACGAAATGTTTGTTCATAATCTTCTCCAACCTGGGCACAACCGTGTTGATGAATGAATGTAACGGTACCGTCTACTAATTCAGTGATCCGCTGAGCCGTTTGTGTTGCACACGTAATAGTAGGTAGAATGAGAACATGATTACGAATACCCACTGTTCCGTCCGGGCGTCTATATCCCAGTAGTTGTTTGTTTAGCTCTGTCATTTTTATCCCCCCGTCCACGTTTTCCTTCTAAATTATGAATATGAACATGCTCTCCCTCTGCAATATCTTCAGATGCCACACCGATCACTTCGCCATACTTCAAAATATCTTCACCCTTTTTAATAGGAACGACAGCGAACTTATGTCCGAATTGAATGTCATCCTGAAGTTCGATCACATATTTTGTTGTCTGTGAGATAACCTGTACGATTGTATTCTTCTCGATTTTCGATAAAGCCACCGCCACCTTATCAGAAGGCTTCATCATCAACGTACGATGGACATTTTCCATATCATGACCTCCATCATTGAATTCCATGTTTTACTGAACGACAGTATTCTGATCCACCTGATTTTTAACACCATTCTTCAAAACGCCAATCCCAGGAATCTCAATTTCAATTTGATCTTCTTCTTGTAAAGTAAAATCATTCGGAGGAACGATACAGGTGCCAGTCAGGAGAACAGTCCCTGGAAAGACGATGTTGTCTCGAACCAGATATTCTGTCAGTTCATCCAATTTTCGTTTCAATTGACTTACTGGTGCAGAACCTTCAAAAACCTTTTCTCCATTCCGATAAATGCTACAAGTAATTTCAAAACGATAAGGATCTTCTACAGTCTCTGCTAGCCGAATCGCCGGCCCGATCGAGCAAGAATTCTTCCATATTTTTGCTTGAGGCAAATAAAGCGGATTCTCACCTTCAATGTCTCTACAGCTCATGTCGTTCCCGATCGTATATCCGATGATCTCTCCATCTGAATCTAATACGAGTCCAAGTTCAGGTTCAGGGATTTGCCAGTTAGAATCACTTCGTAAAAACACTGGTTCCCCTGGACCGATTGTCCTTGCATCTGTGGATTTAAAGAAGATTTCAGGCCTTTTGGCATCATAAACTTTGTCATAAAACGTTGTAGCATCCAGCTTTCCCCCTGTTGCCTCATAATTCCTTGCCTCTTTACTTCGCTCGTAAGTGACACCTGACGCCCATACTTCCTTCGCTTTAATTGGATCAAGCAAATGAAGTGATTCTAGCTTTACATCTAATGGACTGATGGTTGCAATTTCACTTTCTATAACTTTGACAACCTTACAACCTCTTCGCTTTGCTTCATTTAAAACCTCCTCGAAATGGTCAAAAGGTAAATCGTAAATCAGTTCCTTATGGTCGACCGCTGCTAAAATTGCAAGATTATCTTCTTTTTGATAACGAATAATTTTCATATCTAGATCTCCAATCGTTTTATATTATAAAACATCGTTCTGATAACTAGGTAAAAAAACACTCACAGATGTGAGGCTTTTCCAAATTTTAACGAGTCATACCCCAGCTCCGTTGAAACGTTGGAACTCAAATCTTTCATATACTCGATCACTTGGTCTAATTCTTCCGTTTTTGCTCTTGGTTCTGGCATCGACAAACTGACAGCTGCGATAACTTCGCCTGAATGATTTCGAACAGGAACGGCGACACAGCAAACTCCAGGTTCATTCTCTTCATCGTCCATCGCAAAGCCTTGTTCCTTTACTTTTTGTAATTCCTTCTTAAAATCATGTTCGTTCGTAATCGTATTCTCCGTTTGTTTAACGTAGTGATAATCCTTAAGGATATCAGCTATTTCTCTTTCCTCTTTATAAGCGAGCAAGACTTTACCTACACCGCTTGAATGAAGAGGTATCCTTTTTCCAATGCGAGAATAGACAATCGTAGCGGACGTTCCTGAAACCTTATCAATATAAACTCCTTCTTTGCCGCTTAGTACAACCAGATGAAGCGTGTGACCTGTTTTCGTTGATAATTCATTGAGATATTTTTTTGCGACTCCTCTAAGATCAAGACCATGAGCTACAACATTTCCTCGTTCAAATAACTTCATACCAAGTTTATACTTTCCAGTTTCCATATCTTGCTCGATATAATTGTAGCTAATGAGCGTCTTTAATAAAGAGTGAACGGTGCTTTTATTTAACCCAAGTAAGCTACTGATTTCAGTGATTTTTAATTCCTTTGTATGCTCATCAAATAAATTCATGATACGCAATGCGCGTTCTACAGATTGGATGATCGGCATGTCATTCATTCCTTTTCATTAAAGAGTACTGGTTCAAATAATTAAACGCTTTCTAGTATTATTATAGAGCATACAAGGTGGGAAAAATAGCATCGCGCTCTCTCCGCATTATTTATAAAGCGTTTCAGTCACTTTTTCTGGAACTGCTAATCCTTCAGCTCCACGTTCTGAGGTCTTTAACTCGGGTGCATAACGACGAATCATGTCCAATCCAATCTTCGCCCTGCGAACTCTCTCTCTGCATAACGCGATTGATGTGTCCTCAAGATGTGTGCCGGAAGGATAGATATTTGGCGAATTTCTTAACCCAAATTTGATATATACCGGTGCAGCCACTCTTATGATTTCTGGAATCTCATAGTGGCGAACAAACCCTCCAATGTCATCAGGTACTTCCACATAGATATCGATTGGTAGATCAACCGACTGCCGAATAGCGGAAAGCCTCTGGAGTGTGAGGTCAGTCGGAACATTATAAGTGCCGGCACCTATACTTTCCATCAATCGGATTGAAATAGGGTTGGAATGCCCCATTTGTACAGATATTTTCACAACTAAATCTTCAGGTAGCTCCCCTTTCTTTTTGAATTCATTTACCAACCATAGCAAACCCTCATCCGCAACAAGGATACTTCTTATTCCAAAGCGACACGCACGCTTAATGTCTTCAATCGCATACACAAGCTGATCCATGCCCTGCACTCTTAACCCAGCGGATTTGCCGCCACTGGACCATGGCATCGCGGTAACATCCCATGTACCTCGGGGGCCAACGAATAAGCTTACCTCGAGTGACTCCCGCTTCCCAATATCGGCCATCTTTTCTAGCTCATCATCAGTCAGAAGCATAATACCACTTCCCTGTGAAACACGATGGATCGAAACATTATATTCCTCACATGCCTGAAGCACCTCTTGAAATGAAGCCGGTCCTTCGACACTAGGGATCTCTACTCGATACTGTGCGCCATCAGGAAAAGTCTTTGAAGAACTGGGTAATTCGTAATTTTCACTTTTGGGAAAGCCAAGATCCTGAATGATTCTTCGTGTATCTTCCATTTGACTACCTCCTTTCTTTTACTTCATCTGACAACATGATGGCGTCCTTATAATTCAGCTCTGCTTCTTCATAAATTGGGATTGGAACTACACCGTTACTCGCATCTGTATGCCCATAAATTCTGTTGCTTGACGCGACCGATTTTTGACGTTTTCTTAAAGTTAAAATTCTTTCTGCTGCTAGCCCTTCCCGCTCTTGTTTAATCGCTTCGAATTCATATTTCGTCTCGCCATTTTGGAATGCCTCTTTGTCGAAAAGTTGAATCTCACCATCTCTTAATGAAAGGTAAAGTAAATCACCAGTTTTTAAGTAAAGGATTCCACCATTATCAATCGCTTCAGGTGTCATGTGGCCGATCGCGGCGCCATATGTTGCCCCAGAATAGCGCCCATCACTTATGACAGTTGCCAGCCTCTTCAATTTTCGATTGGTGTTAATATGTTGCATCGGCGTAAACATCTCCGGCATACCATATGCGACTGGACCCTGCCCGGAAAGGATGACCGAAAGTTTCAAAACCTCTTTTTCTACCATAAGGTCAAAAAGGTTGTCATAAGGTTCATTTTTCCAGTCCTCATAAAATTCGGGTGCATTGAATCTGACCATTCCCAGCATACTTTCATGTTCAAACGTTTTCGATTCTTTTAAGTTCGTGATCAAACTAGAATCTAACAAGTTCTTATTGGCATCTTCTTCATTTTCATAGTAAAGAACAAATGCTGATTTTTTATCAAAACTATTTAGTTGAGGCGTCGCCATGCCACTTATTTTCACTACTGCAGTTTCAAAGAAATTTCCAGTCAATACATCGACACCACTAAAGCGTCTGCGCGGTTTTGATAGGATGACTGAGTTATCCCCAGCATTCTCAGCAGGAAGTCCATCTTTATTTGATAATCGTGTCCTCCAAGTCGTTCCTGCAACAGTAGGTGCATCTACGTCCATCGGCACACCGTTTTCTAACAGTTCATAGAATAAGGTTTCCATCCCTCGGCTATCACCGGCACAACATTGCATGGCGAGTGAAAAAATATCCCTATCTTCTGTCAGACTATAATTGAATAGATCCGGAATCGGATGTTCATGATGGATCTGATCCAGTTCTGCAAGGCTGAATTTATATCCTCCATAAAGCATGCCTGCCACGATATGCATCATGAGATTAGTAGATCCTCCAGAGGCACTATGAATTCGAATGGCGTTTTTAATATTTGCCGCCAAGATATTTGCCGCCCCAAATTCCTTTTTGTTAATCATGACACTTAAACTATCGAGTGATTCGTTTACTTGATCAGCCGTTGGAGGTGCAGTCAAAAGTTCCAATGCAGGATGAACTAGTCCCATTCCCGCAACGAGATGCCTAGAACTATTGCCTGTCCCATTGAATGCACAAACGCCACCCTGGCCGTCACATGTTGCTACCGCAAGCCTACGCTCAAATTCCTTATGTTGCTCTTTCGAAATGATATTTCTCTCAACCGCTCTCCCAAGCACACCTTGAAAAGCAGTATTACTCGTACACTGAAGAATATAAGCCATGGCATCTTTAATATCGTTAGCGATGTCAGGGTCACCGCCCCGCTGTGACTTCTCAGCGATTTCTTCAAGCTCTTCATAAAGATCGGTAGGGATCGTTCCCCCCTGAAGAACATGGGCCGGGGCAAATGTTGCAAAGAATGGTGCTTCTCCTCTGATCTGTCTGACTCTGTCCACATGAGCGAGGGCGCTAACGACGCCGAGTGGCTGTTTATCACACCCTTGAATCACGAAAGCTCCATGATAGCTATGAGCTTCAAGCTGGTTGACAACCATCTGAGCAACAGCGTTTCGACTTTGAAGCGAATAGCTCATCCCCTGGTTACTCTGGGCGGTGCCGTCACACATCACTGGTGTAGAGAAATAAAAGGGAACCCCGCCATTCTCCCAGATTCTTAGAGCAGCGAATGAGGAAGTCTGATAATCCATGATGTGTGCCGGATGATCAGGCGAACCGCCGATTATCGCGATTCTTGGAGCATTTTCTTCAAGTCGGTTATAGATATTTTCTAATGTCCAATCAGGGGATCCAGTATAAGACGCTCCAGCAATCTGTTTAGCTCGATCCAGAATACCAGCGACGGTAATCGGCTCATTTGCTTTACCTTGAACGTTATCTCGGTAAGGGTTCACCGAGTTTGTGATGTTCGGATACTTCGCAACCATCTAACCACTCCTATTATTGATTAAGAATTTACCTGAGAGATACTATCTTGTAATATCGTAATATCTCTCATCTTTTCTGCTTCTGGCACGAGAGACTCTGAGATCCAGATTTCTTGTAGTTCCAAAGTATTTTCTATACGAACCATCCTGATCGCCTCTAAATCAAATGCATTACACGTTTTTATTGCGGCTTTAATCGCAAGCTCTTCGGTCTCAAGCATCATCGGTATTTTCACCGTATCAACAACCGTACTCGTCAGAGCGTTCGCATACCCTTTTTCAAGTTCGATCTGTTCGAACGCTTCCTTCGTAATCACATCCGCAAGCCCAATTCCATTCGCATTCCCATGCGTTTTCTCCGTTAATTTTAAGACAGCGACACGAGATGCCAGGACGCCACCGCTGGCATATGGGGTAGGAAACCGTCCACTGATATTCGGATCCATTCCATCTCCAGAAATATCTTTACCTAATTCTTCGACGACGAGCACATCCAATGGATCGAACTTAATTCTCGGCATCAAACGCTTCGCTTCAAGTAACAACTCTGGTTCATCATCTAATAAACGCTCGGATGGAATAGCGATGATCTTCGCCGGTCGATCGTACGCATTTTCGATCGAGGCGAGTCCGAATATGATCGGACACTTCTCAAGCGCGATCTTCGCCATCGCCGGAACGTGTTCAGCCATATATTTAAATCCATATGAATGAGCCGCTTCAGCTCCCTTTTGCTTACCGAGTCCAATTGTTATCATTTTCAGCAAACCGCTCTCAATATCGCCTCTAAAAGCAGTGTGAGGTTTAATACGATTGATCACGATAACCTTGTCTGCTTCATAAGCATGCCTGTCAAAGTATACGGGAAGTCCATTTGAAAGCTCGCCGATCTTTACCACTTCCATACTAGAGCGAATTTCAGCTCCACTAAATTCCTCTGTCACCCCAAGGTGTTCAAGTACACTCTTCTGCCCCTCCGCCCTTGCTCCTCCATGACTCCCCATTGCTGGAACAATAAATGGATGTCCACCTGCGCTTCTCACAGCATTTACTACTTCTCTTGTGAGCAGAGGAATATCAGCAACACCTCGACTGCCTACAGCAATCGCGACTTCATCTCCCTTGTCAATCTTTGCTAACACATCGGCGATGCCTATGGCTCTGTGTACTTCACTTTGAACATCCTCGATTTCTGGAGCATCGAAATGCTGCCTCACTTTTACCATGGAAGGAAGCTTAATATCTTGAAGCAACTGTTTGACAACTTCCATTTAAATCCCCTCCATTATTCGCTTCTTATTTCCTCAAGCTGCGTATTCATTTCTTCAAAAAGATCCTTTCCGAATTTATCAGCGTACTTATCAATTACAGGCTGAATTTTCTTCTGAATTTTTTTCTTTTCATCGTCACTAACTTCATTCACTTTCATTCCAGCTTCCTTTAAATGCTCAAGAGATTTCTGGTTTTCTTCTCGATTCAAGCTACGCTGGTACTGTCCAGCTTCTATTGCTGCATCTTGTACGATTTCCTTTTCCTTGTCAGAAAGTTTATCCCAGAAACTCTTACTCATCAGGAATACAAATGGCGTATAGACATGATTTGTAACTGATAAATACTCCTGTACTTCATTGAACTTGTTAGACTCGATCGTCGCAAAAGGGTTTTCTTGCCCATCAACCGTTTTACTTTCTAGAGCTGTAAAAACTTCCGAAAACGCCATCGGAGTAGGGTTCGCTCCTAATTCCTTGAATGCATCCAGATGCACTTCATTTTGCATCGTTCTGATTTTCAACCCCTCAAAATCTTCTACTTTTTCTACAGGGTGTTTACTGTTTGTTAAATTTCGAAATCCGTTTTCCCAATAGCCTAATCCGACCAGGTTATGTTCAGCTAGCTTTTCAAGTACCTGGTCACCAACTGGACCATCAAGCACAGCATCAGCTTCTTCTCCCGAATTAAAAATAAATGGAAAGTCGAAAATTCCAAATTCTTTTACCATCCCAACTAGAGGTGATGTAGAAGGGATAGTGACTTCTTGAGTACCTGCCTTTAACGCTTCAGTCATCTGCATATCATCACCTAACTGCGCCGCAAAGTAATTCTGAACCGTTATTTTCCCACCAGATTTTTCCTCAACTAGTTCTTTGAACTTTATCAGACCCTGACCTTCTGGATGATCTTCATTCAGCCCAATTCCTGCTTTTATTACACGTTCCTGTATCCCATCGCTTGCCGCGTTTCCTGATGATGCTGAATCTTCCGTCCCACTACAGGCACCCAACGCTAGTAAACTAGCACTCAACAACCCGATCGTCACTTTTTTGGCCCAGTTTTTCATTTTGTTTCCTCCCAATTGTTATTATTATTTAGATAACAGTGCATACGAATCTTCATTCTCAGACTCGTTCAAACCAAGTTTGTTTTTCACTTCCATGTTGACAAGGTATCTGGGGTATTGATTATGAAGTAATACTTCCTTCACTCCTAATGCGGCTTTTGAACGCATCTCCATTTCGGATTCTTCGGAATACCACGCCATATGTGGGGTCAAGATGACATTTTCCAACAAGAGTAAGCGGTGATCATGATCGATCGGTTCATTTTCAATCACATCGAGTGCCGCTCCGGCAATTTCACCACTGGAAAGAGCGTCAATCAAAGCTTCTTCATCGATGACAGGTCCTCTCGCAGTATTGATGATCACCGCGGTTTTTTTCATCGTTCCAAACTCGTTTTTGCTCATTAACCCCTGTGTTTGTTCTGTTAGAGGAGCATGAATCGAAATGAAGTCTGACTCTTTACAAAGTTGATCTAATGACACTAAAGAAACTCCATCTTCGGCTGCCTTATCCTCTGGATAGTAGGGGTCATAGGCAATAACTCGTAGACCGAGGGGCTTCACTTTTTCAGCAAGAGCGCGAGGAATTTTCCCGAACCCTACTAATCCGAGAATCTTCCCTTTCAAACGATAAATCGGTTTAGTTAATTTGAAGTCCCATTTCTTATTTTTCACATTTTGATGAGCGCACGTAATTTGTCTTGACCAGTTTAAAAGAAGGGCAAGTGCATGATCTGAAACCTCGTCTATACAATAATCAGGAACGTTTGCTACGCAGATCCCTTTCTTTGTTGCTTCCTCGCTATCGATCGTATTAATACCGACGCCATATCTCGTGATCACCTTGCATTTATCGAGCTTCTCGATCACTTTTCTTCCGATCGGAGCATATTGATTTATGATCCCATCAGCATCTTTACATACATCAATCACGTCTTCTTCCGATTGACAGTTCGCTCGGACAAGTTCGATATCATCATGATCTAGAATAGCTTCTTCATATCGTAGATCTTCAAATTCCCAATCCGTGACAACCACTTTAAACTTTTTCAAGTAACCTTCTCCTTCCTCATAATCAATAAAGCGCTTTCAAAAAAAGACTACATAAACCATTCAAGTGGAACGGTTACGATCGCTGGGAATAGTACGAGTAGGATTAAGACGATGACATGAACTAATAGAAATGGCCATATCCCTCTTGTTAATTCCAAAATGCCTATCTTACTAATCCCACAACCTACATAAAGCACAGTTCCAACTGGCGGGGTAATTAAACCAATACAAAGATTGATAACCATGACGATGCCAAAATAGACTGGATCAATTCCTGCCATTTTCACTACAGGGATTAACACAGGGGTAAAAATCAGGATCGCAGGCGTTAAATCCATAACAAGGCCGATTGCTAGAATCAATAGCGTAATCAACAACATTAACAACATCGGCTTATCGATTAATGGTCCCAGCATATTCGCCATGTCCATTGGTACTTGAGCTACTGTAATTAACCAAGCTGACACCATCGCTGCCGCTGCTACAAACATAACGACGCTTGTTGTTTTAGCAGATGCAAGGAATACATTATAGAGCTCTTTCACTTTTAACTCTCGATAGACGACCATTCCTACAAACAATGCGTAAAAGACCGCTACGACTGATGCTTCAGTCGGTGTGAAAATACCTCCTCGAATTCCCCCTATAATAATAACGGGTAGCATTAAAGCCCAACTAGTTTCTCGAATTGCAACTAATATTTCTTTCGTACTCTTCCTTTTTGGAAGCTCACTTTTATCTCTTCTAGACATTATTGTCCAAACAACTACTAATCCAGTAGCCATCAATATGCCTGGTACAATTCCTCCCATAAATAACTTTGTAATTGATACACCACTCACTACTCCAAAAATAATCATCGGAATACTCGGAGGAATGACAGGAGCAATAATTCCAGCAGAAGCAATAAGGCCCGTCGATTGCCCTTTGTTATATCCTTTAGCAATCATCATTGGGATTAAGATCGCCCCAAGTGCTGCAGTATCGGCAACTGCTGAACCCGATAACCCAGCAAATAAAACACTTGCAATAATGGCAACATATCCTAATCCTCCACGAATGTGGCCTACTAATGTCATAGCAAAGTTAACAACTCGTTTTGAAATGCCACCGGCGTTCATTAATTCACCAGCTAAAATGAAGAACGGAATGGCCATTAATGCAAAATTATTTGCTCCATTAATTAAGTTCTGAGCAATGATTTGACTATCAAGACTTCCCATCATAAACATTAACGCGACACCGCTAAGAATCAGAGCAAATGCAATCGGTACACCCAGAGCAAGAGCACCGAATAAGGATCCTAAAAAAACTCCCAGGGCCATAGTCTACCTCCTACTTATAAGTTTTCTATCTTCTGCTTATTTATATCTTCACTGGCATGATCAGGAACTAATGCAAAGGCATTTGATTTGTCTTTGGTGAAAAAGGCGACATACAAGTTCCTAAAGACAATTCCCGCCATCACGATACTCGTTACAATTCCTACAGCATACACAACACCTAGCGGTAGCTTAGTCGCAGGAGCTAAACTTTCCATATTTAATAGTGTCATTTTCCAACTACCATTCAGTAGGAGCCAGAGAACATATAGGACCAATGCATTACCGATTACAAAAACTACTTTTTTTACCTTTTCAGGCAGCAGGTTTATCACCAGATCGACTCCTAAATGCATGTTATCTTTAAAGGCTGCGATAGCCCCAAGAAAGACGAGCCAAACAAATAGAAATCGTGACATTTCTTCAGACCAGGTAATCCCTGAATTAAATCCGTATCGAAGTACTACGTTTCCAAAAACTAGAACGGCCATCCCAATCAAGCAAAATGAAATCCCTATACTCAAGATATGGTTGAAAATATTTCCTACTTTCTTCATCATTCATCCCGCCTTCTTATTTCACTTCTGCTTTGATCTTGTTCACCAGATCCTCAGCCCATGGGTATTTCTCGTAATACTCGTCATATAGCGGATCTGCCGCTTTCTCCATTTCACTCTTAAATGCTTCATCAGGAGTAACGAACGTCATGCCATTTTCCTCAAGGAATTTTTTATTTTCATCATATTGCTTTTCCATCAGATTGAACTCATATGCAGCCGCTTCTTTTGCTGCCTTCTCAACAGCTGTTTGCTGGTCTTTTGTCAAACCTTCCCAAACTTCGCTATTAATAATATAGAGATTCGGGCTAAACATATGGCGTGATTCAAGCACATAGTCCTGTACTTCATACCATCCTGATGCTCTTAGTGTAGCTATCGGATTATCCTGTCCATCTACAACTCCTTGTTCAAGTGCAGTAAAAACCTCTGATATAGGCATCGGACTTACCGTAGCACCAAGGGCTTTTCCAAGGTTTATGTAGTGTTCAATGTTGGGCATTCTAAGACGCATTCCCTCAAAGTCTTCCAAAGAATCAATTGCTTCATTACTTGAAAACATTCGAAACCCATTAGCACTCCACGCAAGTGGGTGAACACCATGTTCTTTTTCGAGATCCTCTAGCAATTCATCACCAATCGGCCCATTCAATATTTTTTTGGTATGCTCATAATCCTTAAACAAAAATGGCCATTCCGTCACTCCAAGCTTCTCAATAGATGATTGCATTATCATCCCTGGAATTCCCATTTCAATCGTTCCATTACGAACTCCATCGTAGAACTCCTGTTCAGCACCTAACTGACTATTATCGTAAATCTCTACCTTCAATGCCCCACCTGTTTCATCCTCGACGATCGGTTTAAATTTTTCTTTTAAAGCGATGTTTTGTGGATGGTCTGATGCAAAATAATTAGCTACCTTTATCGTTTTAACTTCCTCACCTTTACTCCCGACTTCTGTTTCACTACACCCAGTCAAAAACATAGCAGATAAGAAAACAACTGACCCTACCCCTACCAACCATTTGTTCAACCCTATAACCTCCATTTTGTTTTATATTATAAAACGCAGTTTTGATTTATCCGCAATATGAAAGCGGATACATTTTATCCGCCGATAAACCATTTGTTTTATATTATAAAACTTAGTTTTGAAACCTCTTGGTAATTATGGTAATGAAGATCCCATTGCATGTCAACAAATTATTTCAAATTTTCTAATTATTTATTTTGTATTCGTTTTTCTCGACTTGATTGCATGTAATTATTTCAATCAAAGTGGGTAGTACATTATTGATAAACAACATAATAGAGCTCTACTTTTAAAGGACTCTCATCATATTTATTCGACAATCTTCGATCGTTGGTTTCCCTCCGTATTCAACAAGGTTGAATCAATAAAACAGCTCGAATTTTTGTGCAATTAGAGATGACATACTAATTGTTTTAATCTTATCTATGTCCTGATCACTGATATGAAGATTAGTTTGAATCCCCTCTAAATGCTAAATTTGCTTATCAAAATAGAGCCTCCATAACTGAAGGCTCCTCAACTGCTTTCACTATTAATTAAACGTTTGATTAACAAGTTTCAATCATATTTTTAGTGATTTTTCCTTCTTAGTGGCGCTGGTGACCCTTCATTCTAACCTCATTATACGACAAATCCACCCATAAACCGAGCGGTGACAGGCACCATTAAAACAAATCAAACTCCTCAGCGATCTCAGCCATTTGATGAGGCATTTTTTCATCATTCATCACATTCTTTGCGTTCTTAAACCGAGTTGGATTCACTTTGCGAATCGGAGTGGCTTTACCCGCTTTTTCAGTTAAACCCTTACTTGTTTCATAACCAACATACGGAGGGTATCTTACTTCATTATCCTCTGCACTGGCTGGTTTTCCCGCTTTTGATCCATTTCCTCTGAATTGATTGGAAAGATCAATTGTCGCCCCTGCCCCTTTCACGATCGCTTGTTTTGCTCCCGTTCTTGCTCTTGAGGAGAAAGTGAGTAACAGAATCGCCGCTATCACTAAACTCCAACCACTTGTTAGCATCTTCCACATGCACAGTACCCTCCTGACAAGTTGCCTTACTTTGGATCTAGTATGGAACAAGAAGCGCAAAGTTATTCAGACTGCTACTCCTCAATCCGTTTAAGAGGAGAATTGCCGATGGTTCCCGTTCTTCGAATTGTCACGTCCACGTTTACATCTACTTGCATATCCTTAAAGTGTTGATCCCAATTCTTTTCAACCGTTTTCCAATATGCTGGACTTGACCGGTGAATCGCTTTTCCGAATCCGAAAACATCCGACTCGTACTCGCCCTGCGTAACGGTTAATGCCTCGTGTATCTTTCCCTCAATGTCTTTTTCCGTTTTCTTTTCTAGGTCAGAAATGGTTTCCTTTTTCGATAAATCTAGCTGCCGACATTCAACGTCAGAAACTTTCCCTTCTACTTGAACCTTGATACTTCCATAAGGTTGGTGATTGATGGCCTTCGCTTTCAATTCTGCGTCTGTATCAATCAATTCAATCCCCGCTTTTCCTCCATTTTCACAAGGAACGACGACAATTGTGCTTTTCACTCGATTCAGGGCATAGTGAACTCCTTTACTTTCAGGATCATTTAACCATCCAACCAGCTTATCCTCCCTGAAAACCGCTGTGCCATGATATTGCAGTTGGGTTTGAGGCTGAATATGAGTCACGTTCTCTTTACTTTCACCCGTAGAAACCTTCCCCTTCACTTCAACTCCGGTTAACATCGGCTCCATCCCTCCCTCCATTAAATGCGCTGAGAGCTGATCAAGCGTCACAGTTAGCGTCGGGGCCCAATTTTTCTCAGACGTTTCTAACGCCGCATATAGTTTATTCGCCGGGATATCTTCAAGCGAGGTTAACACTTGAAGCGTGTCACCAGCCATCACATCTCTAGACACAACGATATAAAAATCATTCCGAATCTCCGGGTCTCGTGACAACAGATCAATGACATCTCCAATGCCTTCTTTCGCAAGTTCTTCTCCAATGACTAGTATCCGTAAATGCGAACCATAAATTCTTCGCGGGGCAATGGTTGTCATTCTTCTAAATGCTTCAAGTAAGGTGTCTGCATTTTCTTGATAAACTGTGACCGGGGTTGTGAATCCACCAGCCTGTTCAATTTCTCCAGGATTAACTACCTGTGCTGTTACCAGATAATCCTCATCCACTTTATCAATGCCATAAGCGACCGCAATCGCTAGCTCATTCAATTCATTCGCATCCCAACAGCCACTAAGTAGAAAAAGAATCAAACTCCCACTAACTAATTGATATAGGGTCCTTTTCATAGAATGTCTCCTATCGCGAGCCTGCTTTAACCGTTATCGTCTTCTAAAAGAGGCATTTACATTCATCTAATTGTTTGCTTCTATCTGAATAAAATGAACGAAGAAGTTGAAAAATAGACCGAAGAGAGCAATTGAGGGGTTTTTTTACAATGAGATATGTACGTAAATTAACAGATATGAAGAAAAAGAGAGCGAACATGAAAGAAAAGCCTGATTCTAAGCCTACGAATCAGACAACTTACTTGTCCGTTAACCTAAAAGAAAATCTAAAAGAAGTGAAAGAAACATTAGGTGGAAGTACCGACATTGTAATTCGAGAAATAGTCGCAGGAACAGATGGCACCATTTCTCTCGCCGTAATCTACACAGAAGGGTTAGCTGATAAAAATTTCGTACAGGACTTTATTATCAAACCCCTAATGCTTACGATTCGAGATACTGAGATTTCCGATCAAGGTGCCGAACATTTGGACACGAAGACGATTTTAAAAAATTTCGCTCTTGCAAACGGCGAAATAAACGAAATAGGAGACTTTGACTCCCTTTTTCAACACATTCTCTCTGGCGATACGGTGCTTATTTTAGAAGGGTATACAAAAGGATTTTCAATTGGATCAAAAGGATGGGAAGATCGAGGAATAAACGAACCTTCTTCCCAAACGGTCATTCGGGGTCCTAAAGATGGCTTTTCTGAAACCCTTCGTACAAATACAGCTTTAGTTCGTCGGAAAATCAAGGATCCAAATCTTTGGATTGAAACAAAACCTATTGGAAAGAAGACGAGAACAGATGTCGCACTCATTTATTTAAATGGTGTAGCTGACGATAAGATCGTGGAAGAAGTTCGGCAACGTCTGAACCAAATAGACATCGATGCCATTCTTGAAAGTGGCTATATTGAAGAACTCATTCAAGATAAGGCGTATTCCCCATTCCCTACAATCTTTAATACAGAGCGTCCTGATACACTAGCAGCCGGAATATTGGAAGGACGCATTGGACTTATTATTGACGGCACGCCGTTTGCTCTCCTGGTGCCTGCTGTTTTTGTTCAATTTTTCCAATCTAGCGAAGATTATTATCAGCGCTTCGATGTGAGCTTTCTGATTCGAATGATGCGCTTCCTTTCATTTTTCCTAGCTTTAATTACACCATCAGCCTATATCGCCGTCACAACTTTCCATCAAGAAATGCTTCCAACCCAACTTCTCATTAGTCTAGCTGCACAAAGGGAAGGAACACCTTTCCCGGCGTTAATCGAAGCACTATTGATGGAGCTAACCTTCGAGATTTTACGTGAAGCAGGTGTACGGATGCCTCGAGCCATTGGATCTGCCATCTCCATCGTTGGAGCGCTTGTACTCGGACAAGCTGCCGTGGAAGCTGGCATTGTGTCTTCTGCCATGATTATCGTAGTTTCTTTAACGGCCATCAGTAATTTCGTTATGCCTGCGATTAACATGGCGATTTCCGTTCGAATGTTGCGCTTTCCTCTCATGTTTCTTGCAGCAACATTTGGATTGTTCGGTATGATTATAGGCTTGATTGCCATCATTCTTCATCTCTGTAGCCTTCGCTCATTCGGGGTCCCTTATATGTCGCCAATGGCACCATTTAAATTAAAAGACCAAAAGGATGTTATTTTCCGTACGCCCATGTCTCGAATGTTTACACGACCAACCTTTCTAAAACCCAAGGACAAAGTTCGAGAAAAGCAGCCTAATCCTGAATCCAATTGAGTTTCCAAACGTCATCTCCCTCGAAAGGAAAAATAACATGTGGCAGATCATTGGTCTATGTGTCGCCATCGTAGCAATCGTATTGTTCGAGCGCCCTCTATTAAAAAAACATAAGAAGGATAGCTGGATTTTCTCCATCACCCTCGTCATCGCATTCGGATTATCCATTGCTCAGATCCTTGAATATGAGCTGCCAACACCCTTCGATTTTATTACGGTTCTTTTTAAACCGGTTCAATTTCTTTTTCAATAATCAACTCAAAAAGGGATGGTGAAAAATGTGGAACCTCCAAAAATATCAGCTACACAATTCACCATTATCGTGATTCTATTTACAATCGGGAGTTCCATTCTCATCATCCCCTCAGGACTAGCCGCAGCATCGGAACAAGATGCATGGATCGCTGGAATCGTTGGCCTAACTGGAGGTCTTCTTGTTATCCTATTATTTAATGCGCTCTCAAAACAAACCCCTTCGTTAACCTTACTTGAAAGTTGTGAAGTCATTCTCGGAAAAGGATTAGGAAAAGCTTTGTCACTCGTTTATATTAGCTTCTTTTTTATCCTCGCTTCTACGGTCGTCTGGGATTTAGTCAATTTTTTAACGACCCATATCCTAATCGAATCACCGATCGAAGTCATTAGCATTCTCTTTATCAGTCTCGTTATTTTCGCAACGCGACTTGGTCTTGAAACGATTGTTCGATGCGGAGAAATTTTCTTTCCCTGGGTCATTGGACTATTTTTTCTTTGGATGCTTTTCACTTTACCAGATGTCAAATTCACGAATTTACTACCGGTTATGGAAGATGGGGTAAAACCAATCTGGAACGGGGCAACTCTTTCAATGAGCATTCCTTATTTGCAGCTCATTGTTTTCTTAATGATTTCTCCTGCCATCCGTTCAAAAAAAACAGGAAAAAGTCTCTTTTTAGGGACATTAGTCGGGGGACTCATCTTACTTACAATCACTTTTGCCTGCCTTCTCGTTCTCGGTGTGAACGGAACCATTATTCAATCGCATCCAAGTTACATTCTTGGAAAAAAGATTAGTTTCGGCAACTTTGTTCAACGCATTGAAGTAATTGTGGCGATTATTTGGATGCTAACGATCTTTTTTAAACTGGTTGTGCTTTTCTACGCCTCAACGATAGGGTTTGCACAGGTCCTTGGTGTGAAAGAATACCGCATCCTGACCTTTCCACTGGGCATCATCCTGCTCGTTCTATCATTAGTTGTCTTTCCCAACGATACCTATGCGAATGAAATTGCAACAACCTCCTGGATTCCATATAGCTTTACAATCTGTATCATACTTCCACTCCTATTAATCCTTATCGCCAGGGTCAAAAAGAAAGCTCATAAAGTGTAAGGAAGGGGGATCATCATGGGGACCGTGAAATTATCATCCAAGCAATTATTTTCCATAATGGTGTTATTTGAACTAGGAAGCTCGATTGTCGTCGGCCTTGGGATGGAGGCGAGACAAGATGCGTGGATAACCATTTTATTAGGAATGAGTGGAGGATTTCTTTTATTTTTAATATACGCTTCATTATTTAAAGGTTACCCTGATCTCCCCTTATCCGAGTATGCACAAAAAATTCTTGGTAAATGGCCGGGTAAAATCATCGCAATTCTTTATAGCTTTTATTTCATTTATATTGGAGCAAGAGTACTAAGAGACTTTGGGGAGCTCATTGTCACCTCAACGTTGAGCCAAACCCCTTTGTTCGTTATCAACCTTCTCATTAGCGTGATTATTCTTTATGGAGGCTTGCTAGGTATTGAAGTAATTGGACGCTCCGCAGAAATTTTCTTTGCCATCGTCATGTCTTTAGGTGTCGTTTTTATTGGGTTAATCTTAGTGTCCAACCTGTTTCACATCGAAAATTTGCTCCCCGTTCTTGAGGATGGATGGAGCCCCGTACTCAAAACCGCTTTTCCACTGGTGCTCACCTTTCCATTTGGAGAAATGGTTGTGTTCACGATGTTTCTACCTTTTTTATACGAAAAAAGTGAGGGTCAAAAAATAGGTATGTACGCGATCCTTCTAAGTGGCATCATCCTTACCATCACGATCATTTTTCAAATCGGCGTAATGGGCGCCTTTCAAGCAGCAAGTTCCACTTTCCCCCTACTGGACACGGTCGGAAAAATCAATATCCAGGACATTATTCAACGTCTTGATCCCATCGCCATTCTGATCCTAATGATCGGTGGATTTATCAAAATCATCGTCTTTTTATTTGGATCTGCCATCAGTCTTTCCACCGCTTTTTCAATAAAAAGATGGAAAACGCTAACGGTGATCATTACGTGCGCAGCGCTCGTTACTTCCATTTTAATCGAAAGAAATTATCTAGAGCATATCCAGGTCGGATTAAATGTCGTACCATATTATCTCCATCTTCCCTTTCAGGTAGGGATTCCCCTTCTTCTTTTTCTAGTGATGCACGTTAAACAGTGGCGGGCACAAAAATGAATGGTTCTTATCTGGGTTCTCCTCAAACATAAAAAGCCTCCTATCTTAACGAGATAGAAGGCTTTCAATATGCCTCTTCACAAGGTCAATTATCAGATTCTAGCCCTTCGTTCGAGCTTGGATTTCATCCTAACAAAATGCCTTTCGAGACGTTTGTTCACTTCCTCAGGCTTCTCAAGTGCTACGGAGTGACCTGCTTTTCCAACGACTTCACAACGTCCATTCTCAACCTTCTTCGCAATGTTTTCAGAAAGCTGAATCGAATAGGCATGATCCTGTTCTCCAGCAATCGCGAGAACGGGTACCGTGACGCCTTCTAACTCTTCAAGCACACTCTTTCGATGAATCACCTGGTGAGCTGCGTCACCAATCGATGAATCAAGTTTCTTCATGTAATCACGCCAAGTGTTTCGTTCCCTTTCGAACGCCATCGAGCCAAGCGAGGCATCACCAAACATGATGTACATCAATGTATCAAGTACTTCTTCCGCACCGTTCTTCTGAAGCTGAGTAACGAGCGGCTGGAATTCTTCTTTCTTATATTCAGCTTCACCAGAGCTCCCTAGAACGACACACGAATGAAGCAGGTCCGGCCTTCTTGCCGCCAACCTTAGCGCAATAAAGCCTCCCATTGAGTTTCCGATAAAATGACACTTCTCAATACCAAGACCTTCAATCAACGCTGCCGCATCATTTGTAAGCGTATCCATTTCGAGGTACTCTAAAGAAGAACGACCGCTATTCCCCTGCCCGCGGTGATCATAACAAATCACTCGATAATCTTTTGAAAAATGCTCTACCTGATGTTGAAACATGTCCGAGTTAAAAAACAGCGAATGACTAAAAACCAAAACTGGTGCATCCTTTGGACCATAATCTTCATAATAGAGCGGTGTTTCGTTCACTTCAATAAACGACACGGGTAACCCTCTCCCTTAATATGAATTTTGTTATGGTGTATCCACTACAAAGTTCGCTACCATTTTGCAAACCCCTCTTTTTACATCCATTATGCTCGAAATAAGAGGAAGAAATCACTCGACAAATAAAGCCAAATATCGGGCGGTGACAGGCACCCGCGACTCGCGAACCTACGACCAAAGACACAATTCCGCTAACTCCCATTGACCCCTCTTCCATAAAAAGGTACCTTTAATATGACACTAATTCTCACAGTCGTTTAATTTGTATCATACAAGGAGGCAACCGTATGGCAATTTATTCAGAACGAGAAACGTGGAATACGAAGCAAATGTATGCCCACCAATTAGAAGGCTTAAAACGCACCGTTACAAATGCTTATCACAACGTCCCTTTCTATCATGAAGCGTTTAAAGAGGTACATATGACCCCGGATGATATCCAGTCACTAGACGACCTGCGCCGTCTTCCTTTCACCAAAAAACAACACTTAAGAGAGAACTACCCTTTCAATATGCTCGCTTGCCCCATGGAAGACATCATTCGTATCCATGCTTCTTCCGGAACGAGCGGAAAACCAACTGTAGTCGCATACACAAAGAACGACATTGAAAACTGGGCAGACATCGTCGCAAGGTCCATCGCACTCGCAGGCGGCCAAAAAGGAGATATTCTTCATAACGCCTACGGTTATGGCCTCTTTACAGGTGGCCTCGGACTCCATGCAGGTTCTGAAAAACTCGGTTGCGCAACTGTTCCGATTTCAGGTGGGAATACCGCCAATCAAATCACCCTCATCCAAGATTTCAATCCTAAGATCATATGCTCCACGCCTTCTTATCTCCTAAATATAGGTGAAGCAATGATGCTGCAAGGGATTGATCCAGCTACAACTTCTTTAAAATATGCCATCCTTGGAGCAGAGCCCTGGTCTGAAGAAATGAGGTTTCAAATCGAAAAATTATTCCAGTTAAAAGCATCTGATATTTACGGTCTCAGCGAAGTCATGGGACCCGGCATTGCGATGGAATGCTTAGAATGTCAGGACGGACTCCATATCGCCGATGATCATTTTCTAGTTGAGGTGATTAATCCAGAAACGCTCGAATCACTTGATGACGGGCAATATGGAGAACTTGTTTTCACAAGTCTTACGAAAGAAGCCCTGCCAACGATTCGCTATCGCACAGGTGACATCGCATCCATTACAAGAGACCAGTGTCTCTGCGGGAGAACGACTACACGAATGAGTCGAGTGAAGGGGCGGATTGATGATATGCTCATTATCCGTGGTATCAATGTGTTTCCTTCTGAGATTGAACGATATATTTGTGACCTGGATGAACTCGTTCCTCATTATCAAATTCACTTGCAGAAAAAAGGGCATCTGGATCATGTGACTTTGCATGTTGAGGTATGTGAAGAATTCTATGGAAGGTTGTCAGGAAAGGAAGACTTTACACACCCCCTGGCCATCGACCTCACAAATCGTATTAGCAAGACACTAAAAATGAAAGCGCTTATATCTGTAGATGTGAACTTAAAACCACCAAAATCCATTCCTCGTTCTGAAGGAAAAGCAAAACGCATCGTTGACCATCGAACTTCGGCGTCACCTCATTTCACTATCTAGAAAAATCACCACAAAAACAGGCTGACGATTAACCTCGCCAGCCTGTTCGACATTTGGTTACATATACCGGGTGGTGACAGGCACCACGCGAACCACGCGATCACCGTTTCCGAACTAGTAAATACACCAAGCTACTTAATCACTTGTTCAATTCCTATTTCAACCACCCGCTTTGTTTCATTCGCTTCTAGTGCAGATAAAATCACTTGCAACGACCTCATTCCTTCTTCCCCGCTAACGGCTGGAATCGTATCGTTCATAATACATTCCACGAATTTCTCGATCACGTGAGTAGATTGCTGTCCTCCCGCTTCGTTCGTCTGGATTTTCTGAAGTTCGTATTTCAGGACGTCACCATTCTTATATTGAACAATCAGTGAATGTTCCGGATCATCCTCTAAACGAAGCACTGCATTTTCCCCATAAATCACGGTCGAGTTATCACCGCCAGAGACGTAAGACCAGCTTGCAGTCAGGGTCCCAATTATTCCATTTTCCGTCTTAAGAATACACACAGCGTTATCATCCACATCTATGTTTTCCTTCGCATTCGTTTCTACAAACGCGCCTACCTCGACAATTTCTCCCAGTAAGTAGCGCATGAGATCTGACTTATGTACACCAAGGTCTCCCATCGCACCAATAAACGCTCGCTCTTTATCAAAGAACCAGCTCCCTGCACCGTCAATACTCCACTGCTCTGGTCCAGGATGACCAAATGTCGTGCGGAAGCTGTAGATCTTCCCAACTTCACCACTCTCGATTAATTCCTTTGCTTTTACATGCGATGCGACGAACCTCTGATTATGCGCAATCATCAGCTTTTTGCCGTTTACCTCAGCTGCTCGATTCATCGCTTCCGCCTCCTCGCGCGAAGTCGCCATCGGCTTCTCACAGAGAACATGTTTTCCAGCATTCAATGCCGCAATGGAGACAGGCGCGTGCAATGCGTTCGGTAAACACACACTTACTGCATCTATCTCCTGATCTTCAAGTAAACCGAGGTAATCCGTATAGGCTACTCCACCATATAAGCTCGCCATTTCATCTGCCCGTTCTTTCACAACATCACATACCGCTACAATTTCCACATTCTCTTCATCACGATATTCTGGCAAATGACGACGCCTCGCAATACTTCCACATCCGATAACCGCTACTTTCAATTTCTGCATCTTCTATCCCTCCAGCATCTTTTTCAAGATAAAATTTCACTCGGTAATCCCGTAGGTTGTTTGCACGTACTTGTCATCTTGTAATGCATACCCTTTATTGAAGATTCATGAATACCGTGCATAATTTCAAGTACATGATAAGCGAGGTTGCCACTTGCCCTGAGATCTCGTTCAGCTCGTATAGCGTCCACCATGTCAATCACACCAATCCCGCGACTATTTTCTATCGATCCATGGCTAAAAGGAACTTCCGTCCACTCCGTCTCACCAGGTTTTCTTAAGAGCACCGGACCGCCGAAGGTATTCGGATCTGGCACACTTAACGAACCATTCAATCCATAGATTTCTAGAAATGGTGTCTTCGTTCCCCATACGTCAAAGCTCGTAATTATCGTGCCAATTGCACCATTTTCAAAATCTAGAATACCCGTAACATGCGTTGGTGTCTCCACTTTGATTTTCTGCCCGTTCTTCGGTTCACTTGTAATTGTTCGTTCAGGTGACGTTATCCTCGTTGAACCAGTTAGACGACGAACAGGTCCAATTAAATGGATTAGCGCCGTTAAATAATAAGGACCCATGTCAAACATCGGTCCTGCACCGGAGCGATAGAAAAATTCCGGATCAGGGTGCCAATTCTCCGGTCCATGGCCCATCATGAAGGCAGTCGCAGCAACTGGTTCACCGATCGCACCGTCCTCAATCAGCTTCTTGGATGTCTGAAGACCACCACCGAGAAATGTATCAGGAGCAACGCCTACTAAAAGTCCTCTTTCCTTTGCTTTAGCTAAAACCTTCTCTCCATCCGTAAGCGTTATTGCGAGCGGTTTTTCTGAATATACATGCTTTCCTGCTTCTAGAGCACGTAGACTTATATCCGCATGTGCCGCCGGTATGGTTAAATTCAGCACGAGATCAATCGCTTCATTTTCCAAAAGTTCATCTACACGTAGAACATGAGAAATTCCATATTTCTCTGCTTTCTCAACCGCTTTTTTATGGTTCAAATCGGCCACCCCAACGACTTCGAGACTTTCCAACTCACGAAGGTTCGTTAAGTAAATATCGCTAATGTTGCCGCAACCAATGACTCCTATCCGAATCCTTTCCATTTTCTCTCACTCCTTTTATCTCTCTAACCTTTAACAGCACCACCCGTTAAGCCCTTAACAACCTTTTCTTGCGAGAACAGGTAGACTACTAGCATTGGTAGACTCGCGAGTGTCAATGCTGCCATTAAACCAGGTACATTGACTGAGAACTCCCCATAGAAATCTTGTAATCCAAGTGGAAGCGTCATGTTCTCAGGGCTTGAAACGAGAACAAGCGCAAAGATAAATTCATTCCAAAGATGAATAAAGTTATAAATAAAAACCGTCATGAGGGCGGGTGTTAACATCGGAAGAATAATGCGCCAAAAGATACCGAAATGAGAGCACCCATCAATCTTCGCCGCTTCTTCTAGTGACTTCGGAATTTCTTGCATAAACTGCGTTAATATGAAAATAGAAATAGGTAGACTGAAGGCAATGTACGGACCAAGCAATGCTAGTAACGAATCATACAACCCCATATTTTGAGATAGTTTAAAGATTGGAATTAATGTCGCATGAATCGGAAGCATCATCCCAGAGATGAATAGGAGAAAGAGTCCACGATTAAAACGAAAATTCATTCTGCTTAACGGATAGCTTGCCAGCGCTGCAATCAGCATCACAGCCACAACAGCTGCTACCGACACAAGAATACTATTTATAAAATAACGCGTTAAACCCATCTGAAAAACGTCCGCATAATTCCCCCACTCAATTGATGTGAAAATCGCAAACGGTCTCTCAAAAAATGTGCTCTGATCTTTTAAAGAAGTCGAAATCATGTAAACAAACGGATAACCGGTAAACACGAGTAGCACTAAACCTATTACATACAAAGGCATCTTTCTGAGTGATTGAACCATTAGAAAGCTCCTTTCTTCTTG
Organism: Guptibacillus hwajinpoensis; assembly: GCF_020524165.1. GTDB lineage: Bacteria > Bacillota > Bacilli > Bacillales > Guptibacillaceae > Guptibacillus > Guptibacillus hwajinpoensis_D. The sequence continues at coordinate 123,893 of NZ_JAIVKU010000002.1, read as the reverse complement.
CGATTAAAATCAATAACTTGAATGAGGATCGTTACGACTAGCGCGATTAAAAACATAATAAAGGCAATCGCACTTGCATAACCCATATTAAAATTAATAAAGGCTTGTTTAAACATGTACGTTCCCATTAACTCCGTCGCATGATTTGGTCCGCCACCCGTCATTATATAGAAAATATCGAAAGCTTTTAACGATCCAACTATCGCAAGAATGGAGGAGCTGACAATAGTCGGCATAAGTAATGGGAATGTTATATGAAAGAATTTCTGCCAGGAGTTCGCTCCATCAATTTCTGCAGATTCATAGAGTTCTTCTCCGATGCCAACCATGGCAGCCTTGAAAAGAATCATATAGAAGGGCGAAAACTGCCAGACTACAACGAGTAGAATTGCAATCAAGGCGGTATTTTCATCACTCAGCCACGCCACGTTTTCAAATCCCAGAAAATTAATAAGCTGATTAATAATGCCGTTAATCGGGTCGAACATGTAAACCCATAATAATCCAATCGCAACGGTCGACATTAAAAAAGGTAAGAAATAGACGCTACTAAACAATCGAATGCCACGTATTGGCGCAAATAGCATTAAAGCCATAATCATCCCGAGCGGTATTTGAACAAAAACAGACGTAATGACCACCCACGCATTATTCGTAAGTGAAGTCCAAAAAATCGCATCATGAAATAATTGAACATAATTTTCGAAACCAATAAATGTTTTATCACTTGTTCCATCCCAACTATAGAAGCTGTAGCTCAAAGTAGATAGAATCGGATAAACAACATAGACCAAATAAACAATTAGAGCAGGTGCTGTGAAGAGACTTATCGTGACTACTTTTCTCATGTTTCTCTTTTTTGCCTGGCGGACAACCTTCGCCGTCTCGCTTCTTCTTGTCACCTCAACTGTTTCCATCTACAATGCTCTCCCTTCTGTTGATAAGAAAGAGGGGGATTGCCCCTCCTTCACTTATTCAAGCAGCTCTTCTGCCTTTGCTTCCATTTTGTTTGCAGCTTCTTCAGGAGTCATCGATAGACCGAATAGTGCTTGGGTTGTATCTTTATGAAGTTCAGCAAGCTCTGGAGGAAGTGTCTGGTCATAAGGCATTTGAATATGGGAGGCATTTTGCGCAACATCATAGAATTGTTTAACAAATTCATCCTCAGGGACAACATCCTTTACTGCAGCCAATGTACCTGTACGATCTGTGAATTTCTGTGCGGCTTCTTTACTTGTTAAAGCTTGGATAAATTCAGCAGCTAAATCTGGATCTTTGGATTCTTTCGCAACTGACCAAACCGGCCCAGTAGCCCCACCAACTTGTGTATCATTTCCTTCTCCACCAGCAATCGTCGGGAACACAAAGAAACCGAGCTTATCTTCAAACTGTGGCGCTTCTTCTCTGACGTTATTTAAAAAGGAAATCGTCATATCCATCATGGCAGCCTGGCCAGAATACATTAGCTGGCGACCGCGTCCTTCATCGTATGGAATTCCGTTAAAACCTTCATTGAAAGCATCCATCTTTACGAGTTCCTGAATGTATTCGCCCGCTTCCACATAAGCTGGGTCATCAAACCCGCGCCCTTCTCGATTAAATGCGCTTTCAAATAAATCTGGACCACCTATTCGACTTGCAAAATTCATTAAATAATATGCCCCTGGCCACTTCGTTTTGTTTGTTAAAGCAAGCGGTGTGACGTCATTTTCTTTTAATGTCTTAATGATTTCAGTAAATTCATCATATGTTTTTGGTTCTTCAAGATTATATTTTTCAAAGATTTCTTTGTTATAGAAAATGACATCCAGCGATAAACCTAACGGCACGCCATACACTTTATCGTCGAAAGTACCGTTATTTAACGCCATTTCTAAGTAATGATCTTGATCAACATTCTCTGTAATATCTTGCACATTTCCCTGATCCACGAAATGCTTCAACCACCCCCCACCCCAACTCTGAAAAACATCCGGGGGATTACCTCCTGACATTGAGACAGCTAACTTTTGCTTGTATGCATCGTTTGGCGTTTGAAGCAGTTTTACCTTAACGCCATCGTGATCCTCTTCAAACTGTTTTGCGACTTCTTGGAAAAGCTTTTCTCGTTCACCTGTTTCAATGTGCCAAACCTCAATAACTTTTTCGTCTCCACTACCCGAACTCCCTGAAGCACCTTGATTTCCTCCACATGCCGCTAACAGCAACAACACCATAACTGATAATAAAGCCGTAACTTTCTTCATGCTTTACCCCCTCATATAGTCGTCCTGATTATAAAGAAAACCTTTAAGAATGCTGACTAAGGAAATAGTTCAAACTCGTCTCAATACTCTCGAAAGGAGAGCGCTTACATTTATCCTGTTCAACAATCCACCAATCAACATCAGACTGCTCACCTTGATGAAGAACCGCATTAAGATCAACGCCGCCTGTTCCAAGTTCAGCGAAAAACTTCTCACCATCCGTTGTCATATCTTTTAAATGAACAAGAGGGGTTCGATCCTGATATCTCTTCATCCAATCAACAGGATTCTCGCCAGCACGTGTTAACCAATAAATATCAAACTCTGCTTTTACCCATTCCGGATTCGTTTCATCTAAAATTGTTTCAAGTGCAGTTTTACCATTGGACAAATTCTCTAATTCAAAATCATGGTTATGATAGCAAAGGGCAAGTCCTTCGTTTGCACATTCCTTTCCGACATCATTTAATGTCTGAATAAGCTCTGCGTAACCTTTTTCATTTCGTTGTTCAGGTGCCAGAAACGGACAAACGATTTTGCTGCTTCCAATTTCCTTTTGGTAAGTGATAACCTTAGTTAGGTCGTTCTTAAGCCCCTCAAGAGGAATATGACTAGAAGCCGCTTTAAGTCCAACCTGATTCATAACCTTCTTCAACTCTTTCGCAGACATATCATAATAGCCGGCAAACTCTACGCCTTGATAACCAATTTCTGCAACTTTTTTTAAAGTCCCAACAAAATCTTTCTCACTTTCTTCTCGTAACGTATACATCTGTACTGCAACAGGTATATTCACCATACGATTCTCTCCTTTGCAAAATTGATTGAATTTGCTAAGCCTATAACTCGCCCTTCACCTCCCAGAAATAGTCGAACAACAAAATGTAATGGATTACATTTTTGAACTTGGAAGCACCTTTAAATCAATACCGAATTAAGCAAATCCTTAATAGTAAAGTAAACGATTACATTTTTAATAACGGAATAGCCTATGAGACTAAACCTGTTTAGAGCCACACGAATCTCGGATAATAAGTTTTGTATCTAAAACTAGCTGTTTCTTCTTCAACGAATCGCCTTTAATTTGTTTCAATAAAAGCTCCATTGATTGCTTTCCCATCTCAATTAAAGGCTGAGCAATTGTTGTAAGGGCTGGTTCAAAGATCTCTGAGAACTGAATGTTATCAAAACCAACAACCGCAACATCTTCAGGCACCTTCATGTTTTGGTCTTTAACTGCCTTGATTGCTCCCATCGCCATGCTATCATTGGCAGCAAAGATAGCAGTCGGCGGTTTCTCCAGCGCCAGGAACTTATTCATCTGATTATATCCTGATTCATAGGTGTGGTCCCCCTCCTGGATGAGCACACTTTCGATCGCTATGTCATTCGCAAGCAGCGCCTGCCTATAACCTTTTAACCGATCTCTACTAAGCAAACTATTTAACGGGCCGGTAATCATTCCAATTCTACAATGTCCAAGACGAAGCAAATGTTCGACTGCTTCACGCGAACTACTAATATTATCGATGGCTACAGTAGGAACGTTGAGACCTTCGATAAAATCTGACGTTAGAACAACTGGATAGCGATCCGCAATATCCGTAATGACATCATTATCAAGCCTTGTCGTTAATAAAATCATACCGTCTACTTGCTTCTGTTTTAGCTCTTCAATATAACTGTATGCCTTTTCAGGATCTTGATAAGTATTGCCAAGAAGCACCTTATACCCAGATTGATTCGCTACAAGGTCTATCCCTGCAATCATTTGCGGGAAAACATTATTCATAATCGAAGGCACAACCACAAGAATTGTTTTTGTTTCCGTCCTCCTAAAATAACGCGCTAAAATATTGGGCTGATAATTAAGTTCTTCAATCGCTTGAAGCACCTTTACTCTCGTTTTCTCTTTAACGGCTTCAGGGTTTTGAATTACCCTGGAAACAGTAGCCGTTGAAACATTCGCAAGCTTCGCTACATCTGTCATATTCGCCATTCTAATTGTCTCCTAGTGTTTAAAATACTTATTCTATTTCAAACTATAAATGGCACAAGGAAATAATTCAAGCTAAAATGTAATGGATTACATTTTAGCTTGTCAAATGCTGTTGTTGATGCCCATTATAGAGAAGATTTTGAAGAATTTCAATGTTTTTTTGAAAATTATTTATTTTTAGTTTTTATTTTTGGAGATACCTTTATGATGTCTAATAAACAGAGTCCACTGCTTATTGAACAATCAACTAATTTGATTTTAAGGGAGATCGCACCTAATTCCAACTGGCTATTAATCTTTTAGCAATTTAGCCTGACTCATAACTTTATAGTTACATCGTTTACTTCAATATATTTTTTCCACTTGGTTACGTTTCACAAGCATCTATCTCTTTCTTCCTCTACCTAAAAAGCCTATCATTTAAATATGATAGGCTTTTTACATTCATTCATTTTCTTTAATCAAACGTTTAATTAATTCGTAAATTTTGTTGTTGGCTCATGATTTTTGTTTTACCAACAGAGTATTTCATCATATCAATGTTAATCAAAAATATCCTTACTGTTTTGCTAATAAATACTGACGTTCCAAGAACTAACGTGAAGACAAGTAGAAAATACTCTTTTTCCCATACGGAATCTGGTAGAAAGCATGAATAAATGAAAATAGTCAACGGGTACACAAAGTAAATTCCTACTGTGCTTTCACCAATGGCCTTGAGAAAAATATCAAGTAGAACGACTTTTCTTACTGAATGATAGATCCCGAGTAATGATAAGACTAAGATCGGCACTGTAATCATAAGTGACCATTTATTCTGATAAATAAAGCCGAAATTCAAATAGTAGAGAATTTCAAATCCAATGAATCCAATAAATAGGACAAATCCTAACTGATTGAATTTCTTTAGAAAGCTCTGTATGTTTTCCCACTGATGAGCTAAGATTCCTCCTACTACGAAGAAAAAGATCCATTTTGGAAGTAAACCATCTTGGGCGAAAAATTCATTCCCTATTGTTAAGGATGATGATAGGAAAAAAAACTGAACTATTCCACAAATACTGAATAGAAACGGCCATCCCATTTTATTTTGAACAATTTTCAACAAAGGAAGAAACAGAAGAAATTGAAGGACGACCGAAATAAAAGACAAGTGATAAAATGAATTTCCTAGCGCGATGTGAATAAAAGAATCTTTCCAACCGGTAAATATCTCTACATTTAAAACAATTTTAGTAAGTATAAGATAGACAAGACTCCAAAGAACGAATAGAAGAACAACCTTAGAAACCTCAAGAGAACCTAACCGCTTCTCTTTCTTCTTAACCCCCGATTTTCTAAATAAATAAAGGCCAACAATCACCGCAAACATCGCGATTCCAAATTGACTGAGTTGATATGTAATCGAACTTATTTCATTTAATAATTGTCCCTCTCCAAAGAAAAACATTTCCAAAACATGAACGAGTATTAGAAATAAACAAGTAATCGCACTTAAAAAAATAATCTCGCTTTGACCTTGATTCATCCTTTGCATATGCTCACATCCTGTTTTGGTTTGTCTTGATACCTCCATTATAAGGATGTCATTCTCAATCTGAAGGGGTAATGGGTATTCTTTACAAAAGATTAATAGAGCTGACATGATCCTTACAAAAGGTTCATTCCCACTCAATAATGGAGCTCGCTTCTCCCTCTATCACTCTTCGACAAATACCGGGTGGTGACAGGCACCCTTATCCCCGATCAACAAGGCAGTAGCACACTCACCGTAGTCCCTACGCCTAGTTCACTTTCAAATTCAATCCGACCGCCATGTTCATGGATGATTTTGTAGCAAACTACTAATCCGAGTCCTGTACCCCCTTCTTTATTAGAGAAGAAAGGGTCACCGAGATGCTTTAGGCGTTCTTCCGAAATGCCCACCCCTTGATCTGAGATTGAAAGGCGAAATATTTCTCCCTCTTCTCTTGTTTGAATCGTGAGTTTGCCTCCATCTGGCATGGACTCAATCCCGTTTTTAATTAAATTGATCAACACTTGTTTCAATTGATTCACTTCACATTGAACGCCATTAATTTGTTCTCCGAAATCTTTTTCGATACGTACATTACTCATACGGGCCTGCGATTCCATAATCGATAACGTATCACAGAGAAGCGTTGAGAGTTTGGCCAGCTGATACGTCACAGCTTGTGGCTTTGCAAGAGATAGAAACTCTGAAATAATATTTTCAATTCGATTCATTTCAGACATCATTAACTCATGAATTTTGCCATCGATTCTCCCCTTGTATAATTGAATAAATCCTTTTACGGCCGTTAAGGGGTTCCGCACCTCATGAGCCACAGCGGCCGACAGTTGACCAATCACAGACAGTTTTTCGGAGCGCAATAACAATTCTTCCGTCCGTTTTCGATCCCCAATGTTTCGCGTAATCGCTGATATCGCCAGCACCTCCCCATCCTTATCTCTAAGGGGAGAGTAGGTGACGCTAACTTCAATTAACCTGCCATCCTTATGCTTTCGAAGCGCTTCATAATCCACGATTTCATTGCCGTCAGAAACAGTCTTACAAATGAATGATGCTTCATCATAATGGCCATTTGGATAAAGATCAATCATATTTTGTGGCATGTTTTCTTCAGAATACCCATATAGTCGCTGAAAGGCCAGGTTTGTTTTTAGAATTTTACCATTTAAGTTAATGACAGAAATGCCATCTGCGCTATTTGAAAAAATGGATTCTAAAAGCTCCTTCGTTTCAAGCAAATCCTCTTCTACCTTCTTGCGGTGGGTGCTATCGCGACCAATCGAAATGAGATACCCTCTTTCTTCTTTCCCTAATGGACCAGTTGCTTTTACAATATCAAATGTTCGCTCTTCTCCATTATGAAAAAGCTGCTGTTCAAAATGAATGTTTGATGTTTGACCGCCTAGTTTCTGCGGAAAGCCTTCTTTTAAAAGGGGAATAGCATCCCATTCAGGGCTACCAAGTTCAGAAAAAGTTTTGCCTACAACATCTCGTCCTTCTAGATTAAAAAGTTTCTTCGCATAGTGATTCATTTCTAATATCTGTCCATCCTGATTTTGAAAAACCACAAATTCTGGCATGGCATTGATCAGAGAACGAAGAAGCTCTTCTTGTTTAAACGCTTCATGCTGCGCCCATTTATAAGCACTAATATCTTTTAAAATATTATATACGCCGATATAAGATTGATTGAGTTTAACCGGAATCGTTTTAACCTCAATATAAATGACATCCCCATTTTTATGCGTAAGGTTTGTTTCATAAACCTGCATCTTTCCCTCGAGCGCTCTATCAGTATAGTATTTGATTTTTTTTAATTCTCTAAATGAGATATTCTGTTCATATGTATGGATAATTTCACTTTTCTCATAGCCAATCATAGATTGAAGGGATTGATTAATGTCCGTAATTTGCCCATCTGGATCAACGAAAATGATACCGTCAGGGTTTTCAGCAATCAAAAAATCATGCTTCAAATGGAGTTCACTCAACTCTTTCCTCATAATATCTTCGTGATTTGAGGTTAAGGTTTTCACACAAACGAACAGCAAAAGATCGTCTTCCAGATAGGAAACTTCAATGAGATGAGCTTCCTGGTTTGAAATCGAAGTGAAAACAACTTCAATCGATTTTGTTAATGAACAACGCTTTAGTTCCTTTATAAAATGTGGAAGAGAAGGTTGATCATTCATCATCCAAATGTGTTCAATATCGTCACAATCTCTACCGTCATCTGGAAGAATCGTTTTCCCTTCTTCGTTACAGTAAATCACAGTACCCTCTAAATCTACTACGAATAACGGGAGGGGGATTCTACTATAATACTTTTCATAATTCAACGCGCCCAAGCCACCCTCCATAATTTGGTTCTCATTCCTTTTATTATCTCATATTTTAAAATAGATGTAAGGATTAACCAAATAAATAAACCGCCGACTTCAGAGCAGCGGTTTACTTATTTTTCGATTAGTCTGAAAATAGCATTCGAATTTCTAGAAAGTTAATTAATCAAACGTTTGTTTAAATCCGAAACGCTGCATCACTCAACCGTTTTCGAAACTCGCATAACCTCTTGAAGCAATGGTTCGTATAGATCCGAACCTTTTTTCACGTAATGAAGTTCCTTAACGCCTGGCACTTTCAAGTGGATAGCCCCACTTTGTTTGTTATACCACAATCGTAATCCATCTAGAAAAACGGATTTTTCTGTTTCCGAAACTTCTAATTTCATCAATGATCTCTCAATCCCTTCATTAGTAATGCTCATTAACAAATGCCTGCTCTTCATCAGCAGACAATAACCGACTCGCCTTTCCGACTGATCCGTTATTCAAGCTCCAGAGCTCGTTATGAACGTAAACCGCATTTTCAAAATTTCCGTTCTTCCACTTCATTAACGCTTGCTCATATAAATCGTAATGTTCATATTCTCCTGAACCTTCTACTTGCTCCAGAATGTCGAGCATGTCGTCAATACGTGCATCTGTCATTTCAACAAGCGTCCACTTTTCATCAGCATGTACTTTTTGATGCGTCATCCCGTGAAGCGTGTTCATAAAATGTTGCTCACTCGGAATATCATCATTCGCTGTAGAATTTGATCCGTCATCAATGTAGCGTTCTGGATCAATCTCTTCTTCTCTACTCTCTGCTGAGGTCTCTGTTGTATCATTTTCTCCTATTAAATTCGCATTGATGTCCGAAATAAACCAATAGGCAAGGCCTAAAGTGAGAACAACGATTGATGTGATTGAAATAAGTAGTGTTTTAGTGGATGGCATGGTTTGGACAACTCCTTAATTAATTGGGTATGTAATATATTTAATCAAAATGCTTATCAATGTATTCTTTCTCTTCGTCCTTGGTTAATAATCGTATTGCCTTATTTCCATACCTTCCATTGAACTCTCCAATTTGATTGTGAACGTCTACTGTATTTTCAAAGTTACCTTTTTTCCATTCACTCAAGGTATTGTAATAGAACTCATAATTTTGATATTGGTCTTTTTCTTTTGCTTTCTCAAGAATAGCTAACATGTACTCAATACGTTCATCGGTTATTTCTATATAATCTTCATGTACTTCATAAACAGGATCACTTTCAACGAAAACCTTTTGATTTGTCATTCCATATATATTATTCATGAACTCATTCTCAGGGGGAATAATTATGTCTTTAGTTAAATGTTCTTTTTCATCTTCAGCAACTTCTGACTTATCAACGGACATTACATGATCAACTCTACTTTTCTCGTCCATATCCCCGATTGTTACCTGATTTTCTTCCTGACCTAAACTATAAAAGTTAGATAAGTATGGCGAACTTAAAATTAATACTAATATCATGCAGAGAGATATAGAAAAAACAGGAAAAATTCTTATAGGATAACGTTGCGACTTATTTTTTTGCACTACCTTTAAATAAATCCGCTCCTTCTCCTTCTCACTCACTTCACCCTTCTTCAAAACCGATCCATCCATGTCCCTCCGGAGATTTTTCAGCTTGTCCTCCATCTACTCAACCTCCTTATAAAGCTCACGAAGTTGTAATTTGGCACGCCTTAATCTTGTTTTAACCGTCTCTGTTTTAATACCTGTTAATTCTTCTATTTCCTGAAGACTTAAATCCTCATAATAAAACAAAATAATGACTTCTCGATATTTCAGTGAAAGCGAAAGCACCTTCTGAGAAATCTCTTCCCCTTCGCTTTTCTGAACGAGTATCTCATCAAGCCCAGTGCCGATCTCCACCTTTTCGTCCCCACGAAAAGGAATCATCGACCTGAACCATTTACTCTTCAAATAATCTTTGCAGCGATTGACAGTAATTTTGAATAGCCAAGTTTTATAAGTGCTCTCTCCCCTGAAACGTTCGATGTTTTTAAAGCAAGAAATAAACACTTCCTGTGTAATATCATCAGCCACCGTCCAATTTTTCACATATGTAAAAGCAAGGCGCTTGATCGGTTCTGCAAAGTCATCAATCAACTCTCTGAGTAATTCATTTCTCTCAAACTCTTTCTCTCTTTTTTTTTCCCCCAACGAGCTCCCCCCTGAATTTCCCTGTAAGATAGACGACCTACTTCCCAAGATCGGTTCAAAAAATTAACATTTTAGTGATAAAAATAACGAATTTTACCGTAAAATGGTTTAGATTCAAAACTATAACACAAAAAAGAATCACAAAATGCACCTTTGTGATTCTAATCGTACGACCTTACTTATGAAATTTATTCAAACGTTTGTTTAACCCTTCAAAACCTGCATATTCTTCTCCACATACGCCCAATTCTGCGGAAACGGAAAACGCAATCGCCAATAAGTAGCGCCAAGCAGATCATAGGCTTGCATTTGTTTATACTTGGCTTTCATGCTTTCAATGTCCTCAAACCACACGATATGTTCTTTATCTAACAGATTATAGCTGTAAGTTGGGGCCTGTGCGGTCTGATTGTATTGAATGGGTAGCCAACCACTAATCGCACGATTTTGCGCATTTTGCACCGGAATCATTTCAGCGGGCTTCTGCGAGGGCAATGCCCAATCGTATCCATAAAGACTCATCGCCATCATCACTTTGCGGGGATTAATCTGACCTATTGCATACATTAACATCTCTTCTACCCACCAGACCGGTGCGATCGGTGCAGGTGGTCCAATCGCATAACCATAGTCGATTGTCATAACGGAAACGATGTCGACGATCTCACCAACAGCTCGATAATCAAGAAAGCCAACGAGTCGATTTGTTGGCATATCGCTGCTTTTCGCATGCGCATTAAGCTGAAGCGTTAGATTGCCAAGTCCCTTCTTTAACTCCTGCATAAATGCGGTGAAATCCTTTCTTCTTTCTGGTGGCACAAATTCAAAATCAACGCTAACGCCTGCATATCCCTTTTTCTTCACATTTGTTACAAGACTTTGTACAAGCGTGCTTCTTTTTTCTTTGCTTTGAAGAACGACGTCAGCTAATTCAGGGCTAAACATCTGTCCTTCATAATTGCTAATAACAAGCAACGGCTTAATGTCGAGGACTTTTGCCTGTTCTAAAATCTCTTCATCATTGATGGGAATAACCTCTCCTGTCGGTGTAAAGGAATACGTAAATACCGCTAAATAAGTAATGGAAGCAGCCAGATTCTTCAGCGTTTCAAGATAAGAAGAACCTTCGATCGCATCAAAAAAGAGCAGCGTTTTCATTTCATACTTTTCTAATGTAGGAATTCGAATTCTCGCGCCTACTGGGAGAGCGCTCGGATTCAATGTCGGATTAGCAGCAACAATCGCTTGAACCGAAGTTTTATATTGTTGAGAGAGATTCCAAAACGTGTCGCCCTGTTTAAGCTGATAAAATCGTTCGGGTAGATCCTGATCCGGGATATACAGGTTTAATCCTGGAACAAGCCGATCAGAGATAAGTCCGTTCACCGTCTTTATCGTTAATATCGGCACACCATAAGCCGATGAAAGGCGCCAGAGATTATCCCCACTTACCACCGTATGAACCGCCATAGAATCTCCTCCCAATTATGCAGCAGGCTATACTATAAGTGTATTTCGTAAAGGAAGCGTTCATGAATGGCCCCAAAACCTATGATTCCAACTCTAAACGCTACTTCGACAAATAGTGACACACTTCGGGTGGTGACAGGCACTATGCACCATACAAAAAAGCCCGGGTCTCCCCCGAGCTTCTCCATCATTCTATATCCTAATTCTCTAATAACTGGCGCTTCACTTTCTCACTTATCGCTGACTCTCCACCAAGTAGATAAAGCTGATTGGAATCATCTCTAAACAAAACGACAATTAGTGACAAATACCGGGTGGTGACAGGCACCAATCAATCACTCCACTGAAAAAATATCATTCTCTACACCCGTTCCTACAGCACTTTCCCCACCTAAAATAATGTAATCAGTGGTTTGCTCTTCTTTGAAGAACTGATAAGTAGAGTCAGGGAGCTGATTCTTTTTCGTTAAGATCGTTGGTGCACCAAATTTAGCAGCTAAAACAGAGCCAGTTAACGCGTCAGCAAACCCTTCACCAGTAGCGATAAAGACAAAACCTGTTGGAAGATCAAGCTTCTTAGCCACAGCAATCGAAGTTTCATAGCGATCATTCCCTTGTATTCTTGTTGGTCCAGGAAGTTGTCTCGCAACTTTCTCACTGATTGCATTCGGACCACCAATGACATACGTTTTCGTATAATTGGACATGGCTTTCTTAGTTGCTTGAGATAGCTCATTTTGATCCGTTAGAAAGATCGGATGACCGTACATCGCCGCATAAGGTGCCATGGAAAGGGCATCCGGGAAGTTTCCTCCGTACGCTACAACTGCCGTTCGATTAGGAAGAAGCGTCTCCGCAATTGCTGCTGCCGTTTCATATCGATTTTCTCCTTGAATGCGATTCACACTTAACTTCAACTCTTGTTTTAATTCATTTTCTACTGCTGATGAAACAGCATTCGGTCCACCAAGAATCGTAACCTTCTTCACGCCAAACTCTTTCATTAAATCTCTGACCCGATTATCAAGCTTGGCTTTTGGTGTTAATAAAATCGGAGCATCCATTTGAAATGCAAGAGGGGCTCCTGCTAACGCATCTGGAAAAGTCGTGCCAGTCGCAAGCACAACGTTATCTGCTCCATCAGGCCAACCAGCTCTCGCAATCTCGATTGCCGTTTCATAGCGATCATCACCTGAAATACGTTGAATATATTCCATATTCATAGCGGATAGGGCATACATGCTATCAGAGCCGCCGCCATTTAAATCAAGAGCGCCAATATAATAAGTTCCTTCAGGAATCACGTAGAGCTGAACCTGAATGCCGTCGTAGACATCAGAACCATCTGGCTCCAACCAATTCCCATAGCCATCTGCAAGTAAAAACCCAAGATCAATCCCTCTCTGCGCCGTACCAGAGACGAGCAATTCCATCGGATTTTTCACTTCAACTTGATAGACATCGACATCTTCCCATTCGAACGTGCCGTACACGGTATCATCCAGATTTAGTAGATTCGCTTGATTGAACGAATCATTCGGTTCATTCTCCCAATAATCCGTCAGCGTTTTTACTTTATTAGGATCAGTAGCAAGTTTTTCTTTTACCTGTGTCTGAATTTTGTCCAATTCTTCTTTTGAAAAAGTCGTTCCCTTCTCCTGCCTCACCTTATTAATCTCATTTTTCAATTCACCGTGTTCATCACTTGCTGCATACCCATTCACAGGTAGCGAAAGTCCCCCAAGCAATAAAGCCACTAACAAATAAAGTAACGCTTTCCTCATGCATCCATCCCCCATTTTTCCCAAATTGTGTCATAACACTACTCTATTATATAGGTACTAGGAACCAGAAACCATGAGAGGTTCTGTCGAAGGATAGGAAATATTAAGCTGATAACTAGAAACGGAAATAACTCGGGGAACGCTGAAATTTTCAAGAGAAGCGCGCTACTATCCTGGTGAAACTTTGATAAATAAAAAATATCGGCCGCCATCAAATTTAGCATTTTCACATACTCTTCTAAAACCAGCATGATCGTTGCCCTATTCTCCTTGGTTTCAGTAAACAAAATTTTCCTATGAATCATTAAAAACAAAAGCTTATTTCCTTTTCAAAACTCCCTATTGTAATCATAAAAAAAGCGACTACTCGCTTAAAACGTTAACCGAGTAGTCGCTTTTCAGATAATGTTTTTCATTTGAGCATCGCTTCTTACTTACTCCCCATCATAATTGCTATCAGGAAGTGTATCCCAGAAAGACGTATCCGCTGAATCAATGGAATCGTCTGCTAGCGCATTTAGGCTCGCTTTCATGGCTGTTACGGCCTGTTGAATCAAGTAGCCATTGCTCTTCTGTCCGAGCACATAATCATCGCGATAATGATCGGCCATGCCGCGCATTTCAAAGAGAAGCGTTGCAATGCCATATTCCATCGCGAGTCCGTTTCGGCTGATCGTTGGCGCACTTCCGCCTGGATATTTCGAAAGCAGTCCGTATCCTTTCGCTTCAACCGCGTTGTACACGACTGCACCGAGTTCCTTAGACTGCTCTACGACTTCCGGATCAACATTCTCGTTAGTCGGATACAGAATTGATCCTGAGACAAGTTCACCTGTGTCACCTAGCGTCGTTTGTGTTCCTTGATGGTGCAGATCGATCATATAATCCGGCGAGTATTTCTGCAGCACATTTTCGTGTAGTGCCTTTGTTTCAGGCTGCTCGCGATCGACGTGATCACGGTTCAAATCAACTTCGTTGGCGTTATAGCGCGTATGCGTGCCGGAAACATAGTCTTCTAAGGAGAAATTCACATCCCCTTCTGCCCCGTCCACATTAAGTCGCGGCGCAATCAGCACATTCACGTTATCTAGAATGTTCTGCACATCTTTTCCATTCGACGATAAATATTTAATCATTTCAAGTGCGCCTTCTGTCGTTAACGTTTCGTTCCCGTGCTGCTGCGTTAAGAACAGAATCGTGGGATTATCCGGATTCATGCTACCAAACTTCGCGAGGTAAAGATCTCTCCCTTTCACCGACTGACCGTACACCTCAAGTTCCAGCGCATCTGATCGCTGTTCAATTTTTTCTAAAAAGCTCACCATTTCTTCATATGAATGCAAACGCTCATTTTTGATCGTTTCATTGCCACCATAGTTCGGTCCATTCGGTCCATTCTCGCCAGCTAAAACGGTATTCCCTGTTAAAAAAGATCCAGATACGAGCATTGTTCCTGCCACTGTTAACGTTAGAATTTGTTTCTTCACTGTTATCCTCCTAAAATGGTTTTCACTATTTTTGAACCCGCTTACAATTCTATAAACTTAACGTTCGGTTAAAGGAATATCGTCATACGCATTAGGATCAATCTCATACACATCCCCGCTCGTCACGCCATTAATAATCCCATAAAGGCCGATTTCAACCGCTTTAATGAGTCTGCCATTTTCTTTTTGACCGTAGCTTTGCGTTTGCCCTGTCACTTCAAACAGCACAGCGCCACTTCCATTAAGGGCAAACGATCCGAGCGCGGTACCAGGTAAATCAAGATCTTGCGGATACAGCGTGATGTGATCAAATGGCGAATTGCCTCGTTCCTGTAGCGCGTTATAAGCCGCAACATTTAACTGTTTTGAAAAGTCACCATCGTATGTATCAGCATACTCCCTGTACTTTGCTCCTTCTTCGCTATTAGGATCTGGAACAAAATCGCCTGAAATGGAAAGCGTCACTTTATCATCGGTTCCCTCAACAAAATACTCACCCTGATGATGCAAATCGACGAACACATCCACTTTGCCAAACTCATTCAACAACCCTTTGTACACATCTCGAACTGTTTGCGCTTCTGGGGTAATGTACCAGCCAGGATTAGAAGAATCATTAGGAAAATCGTCTGGTTGCGGCACATAATTTAGATCAGGATTAAAGTCTCGATTTACGTCAAAACCTGGATTTGAAGCATAATCCCAATATTGATTCGTATACGTGTAATAGTTCCAGGACGGCGACGCACTAGATAGCTGAGGAAAATCGTTCACCACTTCACTCCACGACATGTCATTTCCACGACGATTTAACTCAGTCGCATCTGGATTAATCATCGGCATCGCAACGATGGTCACTTCACTTCGAATCTTCTTTGCTTCAGGTGAATTCGATCCTAGCTGCTGAAGTAAATTCAACAGAGCCGCCGTTCCCGTCTTTTCGTTTCCATGAATTTCACTTTGCACGAGAATGACTTTCTCGCCTGATCCTACCGTCGCTTTATAAATCTCGCGACCTTGATTCGAATATCCAGCGACTTCTACATTCACCTGTCCCTGGCTGTTCCGATCAATTTGCTGAAGTTTTTTACTGAGCTCCGCATGACTAATAAATCCAGAAATGGCGTATTCTTGACTTTGTGCCTGAACAGGCTTATCGTTCGGCGCTGCCATCGTGGGGCTAAATACAGATGACAATAATAGCGTACTGCACAACAACGATACCTTTTTCTTCACGTCATTCCTCCTCTAATTTAAAAGACTTTACCATTCTGTCATTCTCGCTTTTCGTCACCTTCCCTCTAATGTCTAGCGAAAACGAAACGTTTGAACTAACATATTTAGGAAAAATAGGTCGTTTTACACGGAGTTTTTTTAACTCGCTGTTCAAAAGAAAAGGACATTTGACGGAGAGACTTATCTCACAAAATAAAATAAAGTTGGCTCCTACTTTCTAACCACAAAGGACTGAACCGAGGGCATAAATTTAGAGGAGCTACACAGGAGGAAGAAATGGAGCAAACAACTTCTTAGCAAAAAAGAGGAGATTATATGCGTCAATCTAAAGCAGATATCATTTTGCATCCTTTTCGAATGAAAATCATCCAATATCTTGCGAAAGGCAATGCAACCGGCTATGAAATGGTAACCGGTCTACCTCAAATTCCACAGGCAACGCTCTATCGCCATCTGAATATCTTCTTAAAGAAAGAAAACATCATTGCTGTCATTGATGAAAAGCAAATTCGGGGTGCTGTCGAAAAGGCGTATTCGCTCCATAAGGATGGACCGAGAATCAATGCGGGTGATTTCAAGACCATGACCGAAGATGAGCAAATGCAGCTCCTAACCACCCTCTATTTTGACTTATTAAACAAAACGGAAGCATACATTAAAAGTGATCACACGATTGAAAAAAATCCTTTTGGTTCCAACAAGGTGGAACTTCACTTGACGGAAGACGAGTTTCATTGCATGCGCAAAGACCTCATCGACGTCTATAAGAAATACAATGCGAGAAGAACGAACAAGGACCAGCGCACCATTCATATGGTACAAATTTTTCTACCGGAACCTGGCGAAAAGTGGAACGAAGGAGAGTGAGTGCACCATGAAAAAAGCCTTATTATTAAGTGCATTATTCGCTTTGCTCGGCGCAATCGGGGGATACTTTGTGGCACAAGGTTTGGCTCTCAGCGGCAGTATCGATCTGCCTGATGAAAGCGTGCTTAGCCTGGCCCTAACGATTCAAGCAGGCGTCTTAACCTTTCTACTCAGTCTAATTGGCTTGCTACTACAAAAAAAGACGCCCTTTCAATTAATCGATAAAACAAAGGCACGAAGAGGCGCAGGTCTTGCCCTCTTATTCGGACTCATCACAGGATTCACGATTATCGCAAGCGACGCTGCGCTTTTTTCAAAACTTCTGCCAGAGTTAGAAACGAATCCCCCAACATTTTCGTTGTCCGGCTTACTCGGGGGCGTATTCTATGGAGGAATTGTCGAAGAAGTGATGATGCGCCTGCTCGGCATGACGCTCATCATTTTTCTCATTAGCAAAATCCGAAAAGGGAAAGAGCCAGCCAACAAGTCTTACTGGATCGCCATTATCCTTACAAGCTTGCTGTTTGCAGTTGGACATTTACCTGCAAATGCATTAATATTTGGCGATTTAAGCTTCGTTGTTACGACTAGAGCGCTAATTCTAAATGGCATCGGTGGCATGTTTTTCGGTTACCTTTATTGGAAGCATGGATTCGTGTTTAGCGTCCTTGCTCATATGGTTGCGCATATTGGAATGCAGGTCATTTTTATACCGATGTTTTATTAATCAATACAAAAGAAAAAAACCAGGTAACTTAATCACAGAAAAGATTAGATCCTGGTTTTCCTTTTTTCTTATAAGCTTATTGTCGGTCCTATTCTAAAACGCCCCAGATCCTCCGCCACCCCCACCTGCGCCTGTTCCCCCACCAGCACTGCTAGCAGCCGATACGGCGGTATGTTGATCTGCTTGATCAAAACCTGATTGAAAGGTTTCAGCAAGAAGAAGGTAAACCATCCAGTCATTATTGGGCGAGGCGTAAGTGGACATCTTACGTTTCCCCACCCCGATTTGATACAGCAAAGCAGGCACTTGTTCTTCTTTTTCCCACGATTTCCACTCATCGCTTAGCTTGAGCGGAGTCAGTTCCTCCTTCAATCTTCTTCCCTCTTCATTTAATGGACGATACGCAACGGCAAAAATAAGGAAGAAAACAAAAAGCAACGTAACCGAAAACATCCAGAAAAACAGTTCATGGTAAGCAAACAAAAAGATGCTTGCAAAAGATATTAATCCGGCAACACCTGAAATCCAGCGTGTCTTCACCGCTTTTTCAGTCAGGATATAGTGCTTATACTCTCTTCGTACTGCTTCCTTCCAGTCTGAGAAACTTCTTTGGTACTTCTCATGGTTTTTCTTCTGTTCCACATAACGTTCCAAATCATCGATGTGAAAAATAGGACTGGAAGCAATGTCATCAAACAACCATTCAATTAATCTCGTTTCGTGTTCATAATCCGTATTTCTACTCACAAGCTCAAATTCATTATCGGAGATTTTCTCAATCTTGCCCTTTCTCACAAGCTCGAGTAGAGAAGCGATAATGGCAGATGTTTTCAGGTTTCCAGATGTAAATAAAAGCGTTGCAGGTAAACTCATATTCGTATCAGGAAACCGTCCATTACCGCTAAGCTGTCGTTTCACTTCATTGCCAGTCTGCCTTTTTCTCATGATTGCCTGAACGATCAATCCAGTTGCAATTAGAAGCAGCACCCCAACAATCACGGGGGCAACGTCACTCCATTGCTCTTTCCCTGCTGTTTTTGCGGCTACTTCTGCATCCATTTTCTCTTTATCCGAAAGAATCTTATCAAGCACCGATTTTTCAGCTGTCAGAGAGGCATCAGGAAATAGCGATGCATCATACGCAACGCGAATATCCCCTTTCTCTTCGCTTGGGACTTTACCCAGGTGGAATACCACTGTCCCATCATCAATCGATTCAACCGAATCATAAGCTTCATCATAGCCGTACGCTGCCTTCACTTCTGCAGGTTCAGGAGGGACAACGGTGATCGTCATCATTTCGTAAGTACTTTCATTGCTATCATCGAAAAAAGGATAATAAAACTGAGCCACATCTTCAAACCGTTCCACACCTTGACTGATCGTGTAAGTGAGATCGACAGTAACGGTCTCATCAGAGCCCCCGCGGTAAACTTTATACAGGTCTCCCTCTTTCTTCACCTTAAGTTTCGCTCCATTTTCGGAAGCTTGAACGTTTTTTATCGTTGTCTTCTCTTTCGGAATCAGGGTTCTCGTCATGCCGTTAAAATCGCCATCAAATTGATACGTATGGGTTTCGGTGACATTTACCTGACCATCCTGGCGCAACTGGGCAGTAATATCCGTTGATTCAATCGAAAACGCAACGGCCCATGCATTTGTTGGAATAAGTAATAGAAATAGAAAAATACACAAACCTAGCATTTTTTTCATAGGCTTACCCTTCTTTCCCATACGTTTTGCACCTGCAATACTTTCACTCTATATACGGAGAAATAGGAGAAAAGTTACAAATCAATTGGAAACTAGTGAGTTTTTTCATACCATATTCTCTTGTCAAAAGAAGAAAAAATTAATGCAAACGGTTGCGTAAATGTTTCGTAGTAGTATATACTATTCAAGGAAAACGCTTTATCTTATTAATGAAGCATTCCTTTAGTATCTCACTATCACTAAGGAAGAAAGCCTTATTTATAAAGCGTTATCATGATGTAATTACCCTTATCAAAGGAACATACAAGTCACGACACGAACAGAAAATATTTTTTATCGTAAATGCAAGCGATTGCACATTTTAATCAATTTAATCGCATGATTCACGTCTCAATACATACTTACAGGAGGAGTACGATGTTACAAGAACAAGTTGCCACAACCAGTGAAAAACGATATCAAAAAGAATTACCTGCCCTGCCACTTACGACAATTTGGTTAATTAGCTTCGGATTTTTGGGCGTTCAGATGGCCTTTTCATTGCAAAGCGCCAATATGGGACGGATTTTCCAAACACTTGGTGCCGATCCTCACAATCTGGGAATCTTCTTCATCCTACCACCACTTGCAGGATTAGTCGTCCAGCCTTTAGTAGGTTATTTCTCCGATCGAACCTGGATACCAGGGCTTGGTCGCCGAATTCCTTATCTCCTCGTTGGAGCTGTTGTTGCCGTCATTGTGATGTGTCTCTTGCCCAATTCAGGTAGTTTTGGATTTACTGCAGTGACAGCGATGACGTTTGGCGCCATTGCCATTCTATTTATGGATGTTTCATCAAACATGGCGATGCAGCCATTTAAAATGATGGTTGGTGACATGGTAAACAAAGAACAAAAAGGGTTTGCCTACTCGATCCAAAGCTTTCTATCAAACAGTGGTGCTGTGTTAGCTAGTATTTTCCCGTTTCTCCTAACGATGATTGGCGTTTCAAACAGCGCTCCAAAAGGTGTTGTGCCACAATCAGTTGTCCTTTCCTTTTATGTTGGAGCTGGTGTCCTCATTGTCTGCAGTCTCATTACAGTATGGAAAGTAAAAGAGTATACACCAGATGAGTTTGCTGTTTATCACGGCATTACAAAAGAATCAACGAAAGAAAAAGTAAACATTTTTAAATTACTTGGAAGCGCTCCAAAAGTATTTTGGACCGTTACGCTCGTTCAATTATTCTGCTGGATGGGTTTTCAATACTTGTGGACATACGGTACAGGTGCCATTGCGTTAAACGTTTGGAATACTAGCGACCCTTCAAGTGCGGCGTACCAAGATGCCGGAAACTGGTTTGGGATTTTAACAGCGGTTCAGTCAATTGGCGCTGTCCTCTGGTCTCTAGCGTTATCTCGTATTCCTAATAACTCAAGAAAATTCTATTATGCGATTAGCTTATTACTAGGCGGAATCGGATTTGGGTCCGTCTTCTTCGTTCACAACCAGTGGGCACTGGTGATTTCCTTTACACTAATCGGAATCGCATGGGCCGCGATGATGACCTTCCCATTCACGATTCTAACGAATGCGCTGAAAGGGAATAATATGGGAACCTATCTTGGACTCTTTAACGGAAGCATTTGTTTGCCGCAGATCATTGCTTCTTGCTTAAGCTTTGTTCTGTTCCCACTGATTGGATCTTCTATGCCGTTTATGATTTTGCTTTCTGGCGTGTTCCTTGTGGTTGGGGCATTGTCTGTACCGATTATTAAGGAGACGTATGCGAAGTAAGCAAAGAATCAGCGGGAATCAGCGGGACGGTTCTGCTGATTCTGCTAACTTTATATAAACAAAAAACCAGGTGAATGAATCATGTGATCGATTCGTTCACCTGGTTTTTAAGTCTTGTTGTCATCAAAAACTTACTAGTACCCTATCATGACTTACTATCATATAACTTTCTTCTTTCTTATTTAAAGAATCACGAGAACCGTCCCCATGATGCCCTACCCCATCTTAGCCAACTGCTCATACACCTCACGCAAATTCGTAAATCCCATCTCCTGAATGATCTTCAGGTAATGACACCAAAGCTCAGCTGTCATTTTGGCATCGCCAAGGGCATGATGGCGATCTTTTACTTCAATCCCACAATTCGTACAGCAGTCTTCTAATTGAAACCCTTTTAACTCTGGCTCAGCAATTCGAATCAAAAAAGAAGTATCCACAATGCGATGGTCGAAATTGGCGCGCATTAAACTCCAAGTGGCATGCTGCATGAAGGCTTGTTCATGCTTGGCATGGTGCGCCACTAAGGTGTGCCCTTTAATAAATTCATAAAATCGAGCGAGTACATCTGATAGGGGTGGCGCTGAATCGAGATCTTCTGCTTTAATTCCCGTTAAGTTTGTCACCTCTTCAGATGGGGCTGTATTTGACTGAACGAGTGAATAAAACGTCTCATCCTGAATTGTTTCACCCGTTACCTTCACAGCACCAATTGACAGCATCGCATCGCCTTTATTCGGATAAAAACCAGTCGTTTCAAGATCAAATACAACAACGCGTAATTCATTTAAAGGAACTTCCAACGTGTTTTTCATTTTAATTTCTTTTTGCATCTGTCTTAACATGGAAATGTGATGAGGATTTGATTGATCTTGGATCGATGCGTACATGCTCGTATTCACTCTACCAGACAGCTGTTTTAAATATTGAACCATTTGATTCATCCGCATTTAGGAACACCCTTTTTCGATGGTCTTTGTGGTGTCATTGTATAGCTCAATTCCTGTTTTCATCATCTCTTTAAGCTCTTTCTTCTGTTCTTTCGGGAGAGAATCAATCGTCACGTAATGAACGGCTTCATAATTTTCTTGTTTTCCATAGACTAGGCGGAACTGCAAAAGCTGCCTAAATTTATCTTTGTAATCGTGATGTTTAAAGCGGCTCATTTCATCGGATAAAGAATCCAGTCTCGATAAAGTGGACGTTTTCATTACTCCATCCTTCATGGCAAGAAGTCGGACGGCATTCACATACGGAAATAAAGCCGTCTGTTTTAAATTGATTTCTCCCGTGTGGGAACCATGCGTTTCCACGAGTAGTTGACCGAATACACCGATCCCTTTTTGTAGCCGCATCGTATTATTCAACATTCTTTTTAATAAGAATGGTGATTCAACGATTTGAGTGTGGATAACATGTTTTAAATCTTTAATATACGACTCCCGCCCTACTAACACTCTTGCATCAATAAAAATCAATAAGTGGCGGATTGCTTCAAAACTTTCATCCTCCATCCAGTTTTCAAGCTGCCGTTTCCACTCTTCTATAGATTTACACCAAAGTGGATTGGACGCCATCACATTCCCATCACAGTATTCATATCCAACCGAATGCAGGCCATCCGATATTTCTTTTCCAAGCTTAAGAAAATAGTCATGCGCCTCGTTGCTCGGCATTTCATAAACAATCCCATGATCCTGATCGCTCCATAACGCTTGTTCAAACCGACCTCCGCTTCCCATTAAAAAAAATGAAAAAGGAGACGGGGGAGGCCCCCACTCTTTTTTCACTTTCTCTAATGCACGATGCACGACTTGACCGATCAGGTGATCATGGAAATGATTCAGCTCAGAATGATCTGTTGCAACATGCTTGATTTGTTGTTCTCTCATGTTCCTTAGATCTTCATAAGTATTACCATCTTCCATATCGACAGCCCCTTCGCTTTTCGATTAACCGGATTTTGAGCTGCTTTCTCCATGCTGCCCTGACTGGTGGCGCGTTTCCAAGAATTCTGGATAGCCATAGCTACCGTGCTCACTCAAATCAAGACCGATAATCTCTTCTTCTTCTGTGACACGTAAACCGTTAAGCACTTTCTTAATGATGACTAGCAGAATAAACGAAACAACAAATGCATATGCGCCACTCGCACCAACGCCAAGCGCTTGAACGCCTAGCTGTTCGAAACCACCACCGTAGAAAAGTCCTGGCTTCCCAACAGTCGCAAGTTCAGGTGTTGCAAACAAACCGTTTGATAACGTTCCCCATACACCTGCTACACCGTGAACAGATAACGCAAAGATCGGATCATCCACTTTCCGTTTTTCAAAAAATCTCATACTGTAAAACACAATGAATCCGGCAACGAGTCCAATGACAACGGCAGCCCACGTATCAACAAAAGCACAGGAAGCCGTAATCGCAACTAGTCCAGCTAATCCGCCGTTTAGCATTGTTGGTACATCTGCTTTTCCTGTCACTGCCCAGGCAACAAATAAGGCGGCAACAGCTCCAGCACCTGCTGCTAAGTTTGTATTCATCGCAACAAATCCGAAAAATGCAGCGTCTGCGGATAACGTACTACCTGCATTAAACCCGAACCAACCGACCCATAAGACAAGCACACCAAGTGCCGTAAATACCTGGTTGTGTCCGGCAATGTTGTTTGGAGAACCATCTTTATTGTATTTCCCAATTCGTGGTTTTAAAAGAATGGTTGCGGCAAAAGCGCCCATTGCCCCTGTTAAGTGAACAACGGTAGAACCAGCGAAGTCTTGTTTTCCATGCTCCGCTAACCAGCCACCGCCCCAAATCCAGTGCGCAATAACCGGATAAACGAGAACGGAAAATAATACCGCAAACAGAATATAAGCCGTTAATTTCGCACGTTCGGCAAAGCCACCAAACGCGATCGTTAAAGAAATTCCTGCGAACGCGAGCTGGAATAAGAAGAAAACAGGCCCCGAAAGTCCTAATCCTTCAATTTCATAACCTGAATAGAAAAAGTCTGTTAAACCGAAGAACCCATTTCCTTCTCCGAAAATTAACCCATATCCAACTGCCCAAAAGACCAGTGAAGCAATCCCAAATGTAAAGATTGTCTTACCAGCAATATGGCCAGCATTTTTCATTCGCGTTGAACCAGCTTCAAGTAAAATGAAGCCGCCTAGCATCAAAATAACCAGCACTGCTGAAAACATCACCCAAAGACTATTCATCAAAAACATCGAATCCATTCCAACTTCCCCTTTCATTTTTTCAGAACCCCAATAGACCACTGGTTTTTAGAAAATGTTAATTTATCTGACATTTATTATTATAAGTATTTTTGCATGAACAAAAATTGCCTTCAACAATCATGTTACATTATCTCTCCGACTATCTTTTCTTGATTAGTTAAGAATTACTGGAACGGTTGTGTCCATTCACACGCCTACAATTAACAAATAAAAAAGATGCCAACCTCTACAATGGCGAGCACCTTTATTTCTTTGGGTTATGATTCGCAAGTCTTTTTTAGGTGACAAAAAAATAAATTAATATCAATCCATCTAACGCCATGAAGGGGGCGAGGAATAATTAAAAGTCATCTTAAAACAAGGAATGAGTATCCTGTAGTTTTTGTACCTGGTCTTTTTGGTTCAATGAGTGATGTCATCATTCCGGGTACCGGAGATTGGCACTTTGGTGTGGCTGGAATTGTCTATAAGCCTTTTATCACGTTACTTGAAAAGGAATTAGGGCTCATTGAAGGAACAAATCTTTTTATCTCATATTACGATTGGCGAAAACCGATTCGTCATTCTGCAAAGCATTATTTATATGAAACGATACAGAAAGCAAAGGAAGTATCAAAACAAAAGAAAGTGAATATCATCTGCCATAGTATGGGGGGATTAGTAAGTAGAACCTATGCACAAAGCTTTTATTACAAGAACGACATTGATCAAATCATTATGATGTGTACGCCGAATGCAGGATCACCCCCTAACTTAAGCTATTGGACTGGCGGCTCTCTTCCAATTACTTCAGGAGAAAAGTTCAATCTGGTGCGGCTCTATATGGAAGCTTACTTATGGTTGCTTCCAAAGATCCACCATACCAACGAGCTAACCGCTATCCATCACTATTTTAAAGGGCTGCACGATATTGTCCCTAGCCATTCATTTGGAAGCTATTTGTTATGTAAACAATCATCGAATGGTTATACCCCCATCCCATATGATTCCATGAAAACCCAAAACAACATCCTCGATAACCTGAATTCGAAACCAAAGAAATTAAAAAAGAGAAAAATCGCGGTCACCCTCATTGCCGGAATTGGAGAAGAAACAATCGAATATTTTGAGGTTGTCCCTTCCTCTTCAAAAAAAGACTGGATTGATGGAAAAGTAATCAACGCGCTCAAAACTGAAGCTGGTGATGGGAACGCCGTGCTAAAAAGTGTGTTTGCTATCGATGGAGAGAAACATGTTGTAAAGGGAACTCATAATGAAGTTTTGTTTAAAAGTTTCGGGATCATTTCTGAAAAGCTTGAAATCGAGGATGCCATATTAAACGACTTTTATCTTCTCAATGAAGAATATTGCCTCTTATTACTAAAAGGGAAAGGGAAGATCGACATTTTTGAAAATGAAAAAAATTGCACCCTCAATCCGAACCACACTGGTTATTATCAATTACGTATAAACGATTTAACTTGCCTATTTTTATCAGAACAAATCCTTCAATCACACAGTGTAAACTATTCTCCAACGGAAAAAGAAACAATTTGCTATATCATCATTAGAAATAGTGAAAGATTAGAGAAAACTGTGGAGATTACTCCTCACACACCTTATAAGATTTTAGAATCAGGGGGACGGTTCTCTTGATTCAGGATTGGCAAAATAGAATAAAAAGCACTGCCAACAAGCCAAAAACTTAACTTAATCAAACGTTTGTTTAAGAATCATTTTTATAGTTTAATCACACGAAATAACCCCCGATAAACGAATAAGCTTTTCGTTTATCGGGGGTTACTTCTTATACTAGATCACGCATACTCCTCTTGCTTAGCCATCACCTTTTCACCTTTCACCCAAGTTTCCAGAACTTCAATGTCTTTTAATTGTTGAGGTTGAACTTCTCCTGGGTGAGCGGACAGGACAACAAAATCAGCCGTATGTCCTTTTTCAAGCTTGCCCTTCCTTTTTTCCTGAAACTCTAACTCTGCTCCTGTTGCGGTATAAGCATGGTAAATTTCATCAACTGAAAGACGCTCATCTGGGATCCAACCACCTTCTGGCTTCCCTTCTTCATCCTGTCGTGTCACAGCTGCGTAAATGTGCATCATTGGTGACAGGGGGCCAATCGGGCAATCCGAGCTTCCGGTAAACGGAATACCCATCTTGCTGACTGTTTTCCATGGATTACAATACTTTTCTTGTTCGTTCCCTACCCAATCAGCTGTTTGGTCATATTCATTCATCATGAAGCCCGGCTGAATTTCAAGATAAGGTTTGATTTTCTTTAACCGCTCCAATAAGTCCGGCGCAAGAATTTGGGCATGGATAATACGATGGCGCATTTTGCCTGCCCCTACCTTTTCAATGGCATTGATCGCCTGCTCAACCGTTCGGTCACCGATGGCATGCATGGTTACCTGCATGTTGTTGTCATCTGCCATTTTCACCATTTCATCAAGCTCTTCCTGTGAATAAATCAACGTGCCGCTTGTTTCTGGCTGATCATGATAAGCCTGTCTTAACGCTGCCGTATGAAGGCGCTGAGTGCCATCCAGGAAAATTTTAAAAGCGCCCATTCGAACACGATCAGAACCGTCGCCTGTTCGTCGCTCATAGTGATTTAAATACTCCTTCATATTATCAAGGTTGTACACGTAATGATGGAGGTGAACCTGAACGGGGAGGTCGCCTTCTTTTTCTAGTTTTCGATAGCTGTTCCAGACGCGATCAAATGCCCCGGTGTAATTCAAATCATCTGTATGGATTGATGTAATCCCGTGCTTAAGTAAATGAGGAACGGCATCATATATCGCTTCATACACCTCATCCTCTGTTTTCTGTCTAAAGTGAAATTTAATAAAATGAACAGCAGAGTCCTTAAATCGGCCAGTCCAATTTCCGTTTTCATCTTTTTCAATAAATGTGTCATGATTCTTTTCAAGATCATCATGTTCCTTAATAATCTCTAAGGCGAGATCATTCACGATGCACTCATGACCATCATCATGAAGAAAAAACATCGGCTTCTCATATTCCAATTCATCCAGGTCCTGAGCAGTTAAGAGATGATCGAGATCGGTAAACTGACTATCAATTAATCCCCTCCCAATCACCCACTCGTTTTCTTCCATTTTCTCTTCCGTGTACCGATCTCGTACAATTTGTTTCATTTCTTCCCAAGTCGTCACCTCTCGTAAATCCAGTTCTTTCTTCATTAACCCGTAGCGAAGCAAATGCAAGTGCGTATCATTAAAAGAAGGCGCAATGGTTTTTCCTTGCCCATCAATCACATCAGTTTGATCGCCCTCATAGTCCCCGTCTCCAACATAAGAAATTTTCCCGTCATCGACCACAAGATGACCTTTTTCAATGGTTTCTTTTCCAGGTTGATAGATTTTCACGTTGTTAATGACAGACATACTTTCACTCCTTGTTGTATTGGAATTCTATTGATTATCTACCCCTTGTTAGAGAAATTATTCACTGAATTAAATGGAAGGTATTACTGAGTTATTTACTTTAAAAGAAGAGGTAACGAGATGTTGAGTTGCGCGGTGATCTAGTAGTTTGGTTCACCTGGTGTTTAATAAAATTAGAGAGTTTATTTATGCATGTCATTTAATCCTGAGAAAAGCCAATTAACTGAAGGTTGCACACTTCCCAATAAATAATTACCTCCTTTCATTTAAAGAAGGTGTAATATTGATCTTCAATAAATGAATAAATTTCTCAAACTTAGGTGCCCTGCCCCTATTCCAAGAACAGTTCCACTAATTTAAAAAAGTTCTTTTCTCATTGAGAAAAGAACTTTTTCTACAATGTTTCCCTTCTTAGTGGGAAGAGGAAACTGTCCCCATCTCTCAAATTAGGAATTTTATAGGAATAAGAAGAGGGAGACTCAATGAAACGGTGAGTTAAACAAACGTTTGATTACCACTCAAAACAATTAACAAATCCAACACTCACGCATAACAGTTTGTAATTAAAAGTTAACACCACCTTCATAGAGGACCGTTACACTCTAGGTAACGACATCTTCAGGAGGCTACTAAACTATGAAAAATCATAAAAACATGATCGCAGCTATCATCCTATCTGTCATGTTTATCGGGCCATTATCAGCATTTTCTGCTAACAACCCATTAGGTACCGTGGATAAATTGGATGGGGGAATCGGAAGCACAACTCACTTCATGGATGAAGCTCCTAACATCTCAGTAGATCCGAAAGTGAACGATATCATCGCCCCCCTTTTTGGAACACCTGCCATTAAAGAGAATGGACAAACGTTAACTGTCAAAATGGATAGTCATGGGAAAGAAGCAGGGGGATGGCGTGTTAAGCTTAAGCCAACGAACCATTCAGCCTTTACAGAAACATATGAATTGCCAGTTGAGAATGTTTCAACAGGACAATCCCACTGGAAAAAGGCATCAAAAATGTATGATGTAGCAGTTACCATTCCTGAAAATGTTCCAGAAGAACTGTATGACCTTGAAGTATCGTATACAGCAAATGGTCAACGACAAACTGATGAACAACCGCATTCAGTAAAAGTAATAAAAGAGTACAATAAAGATTTTACCTTCTTACACTTAACAGATATACATGTTGGTTCCCCGCGTAATTTGGGTAGTACGGATGATCTCTCAACCGTGAGCGCAGGTCGCCTGAAAGAAACCGGCATGTGGAACCCCGACGAAGAAAAGCGCTGGCTTTACCTTCAAAAAGCCATTAAAGAAGTGAACTTGAAAAATCCTGATTTCGTTGTTGTAACAGGGGATTTGATGTTCGGTCAAATGAACCCGCAAGAATACATCTACGAATATGAAGAAACGTACAGAATGCTCCAAAAGCTAGACGTCCCAGTTTATCTCGTTCCAGGAAATCACGATTACTATGCGCAGGACGCGACACTAACGGACGGTGCGAAATATTGGGAGCAATATTTTGGACCTCAGTACTTCTCGTTTGATTACGGTCCATATGCCCACTTCATCGGATATAACTCGTTCGACTGGAATAAGTTCGACCGCAGTGGTAATGGTACAGTCTCTGTCCCAACTTGGGGTGGACAAATCCGTGAGAAACAATTGAATTGGATTAAAGAGGACCTTGCTGATAATGCGAAAACAGCTCAACAAAGTCAAATCACCGGGTTGTTCTCTCATCACAATCCTCTCTGGCAGGATCGTGACATCTGGCCACAAGAGGATCCTGACGTACAAAAGTACTGGAAACAGTACGACGAGCAACACGATCCACAAAAACTGGATACTCTCATTCTAGGAGAAAAGCTGGGGCTCGATTATGACCAGCAGTGGCACGGGGAAAATGCGAACGAGTTAATCGACGTTATGAAGCAATACAATGTGGACTTAAGCCTTCACGGTCACACGCATATTGACAATGTAACTGAAAAAGACGGCATTCTCTACACGACAACAACCGCGATTGAGCTAAGCGGGAAGCCATGGGTTGGCTTCCGTCCATTCAAGGTAAAAAACGGAGAAATCGTTGATTACAACTACGAAGAACCAGGCCACTCCGTCCCTGTCTATGAACATGGCGATACGGAAAGCGGCGTTATGTCTCTAGAATCAACTTTTACCAACCCGAATGACGGAACAGCTGCAAGTCAAACTGTTACGATTACAAACCGATTGAAGAAGGACATGACAGTAAGTGTACCGATGTATTTAGTCAAAGGCGATTATCAGGCTTCGGAAGGCACAGTGAAGCAGAACGTTACATCTGGTAACAAGCAGTATGTTGAAGTTGAAATTACTGTACCCGCTAACAGCACAAAAGAGATTAACGTAAACTAAGAATCACCGGCGAATCACCGGGACGGTTCTACTGATTCATTTTCACACAAAATTTAAATAAACCAGGTGATCTAATCTACTGATTAGATCACCTGGTTTTTCTTTGAGGTTAAAGAAATCAAAGACGATTTTTCACCTATCCACCAGTAATTTATTATCTACTATCTAAAATTTCTGAATGAATCATGAGAACCGTTCCGCCGATTCTAAAAGAAAACAAGCCTCTTTAATCGCTTCTAAAGCTCGTTCGTTATACGGCGAGACATTCAAGTACCTTCTTAAAAAGTTCTTTTATAAGTAGTAACTACATTTTCATCTGTCTCGTACCGTCGTCCAGTTTTACATATCAAATTGCACTTAAGTAATTAATAATTTCAGATTTTTCAATAACCTTTCGAGAGGTCGGTAAATCTCTAAACTCGAGAATCGGAATATGAATCTCTATTAATGATTCAATTTCCTGAAGTGGAACTTCTTTTACAAATACGAACTGCTCTTGCTTATAGAAGTCGAATTTTTTTGCTACTACATAGCTATTTGTAAAAAGCGAAATTTTCTTTTCCTGGATATTAAAAGGTCCCAAAGACAATGTTTCAAACTCTTCTCCTTTATAATTGGCATTCACTTTTATCTCAAAAACTAAATCTAACTCTTCTATCTTGACCCTTTTTATAAAAAAGTCATTGTGTTTTTTTCCTAAAACATCTACATAAAATGAAAATCCATTTTCTAAATCTGTAGGATCTTCACTCATTAACTCCAGAATATCATCGTCCATATCTAACTTATAAACATTATTATTATATTTTGCATAATTCGTATTCATAATATTTTCCTCCATTTATTCTACTAACAACCATCCCATTTTCTTATCATAGATAAACATTGTTGATACTTGACCGTCATTAGCATCAACCACTTTTAATATATCCCCTTTAGAAAAAGGCCTCTCATTTTGGTAGAACTCTGGAAGAATGACTTCTTTACTTCCAGTAAATCCTCTCCCAGTATAAGGATAAGAGTCAGGAGTAGCTTCCCAGTCTGGAACTGATAAAAGCTCTGGGTTATTTACTTTATAATTAATTACCCCAAAGTATCTATCTGGATCACCAGTTGACTCAGATATACCGTCAATACCTTTAGTGATTTTAAAAGGCGTATTGTTGTAATCCAAACGAGCACCTTTTATGTTATCTTCTAATGTTACTAAGTTAATAGTATGATCTTTGACTGCTGTGAAGCCCCTAATTCCCTTGAAACTAGGATTATAAAGATAATTATAAATATCTTTTTGAGGAATTACTTTAGCCATTACAGTATTGTGGCAAGTATTCCTTATGAGCTTCAAGTAGCTCATCAAGTACATTTTTTGCTGCATTTGCTGAATGAACTAATGGATTCGCACATAAAGCTTGAAGTGCGGTGTGATAATCACCAGTGATGGCAGCTTGAATAGTTAATTCCTCATAAGCCTTCACAGCCTGGAGAAGTCCTGATATTTTTAATGGTGCCTTTCCTGTAGCCAGTGGCTTCAAAACTTTTTTTCCGATAATTGCATTCGTTTCAATAACCACATGATCAGGTAAGTTCGAAATAGCACCATTATTCCTAACGTTAACAGGCTGAATATCTTTGCGATCATTATGAATGGAGTCAATTAAATTGATTGCAGCCACAGAATAATAGGCTCCCCCTCTTTGGGAAAGTTGGTCTGGTTTTTCATCTAAATTCGGTTGGTTGTAGATAGTAAATAACTCTTCATCTAATTTCTTTACAATTTCTCCACGTGTTCCTTTTAGGCTAGCCTGTTCTTTTTCAATTTGATACATTTCATCAGTTAAATAATAATAGCGATGATAATCACATGGCACCATACCAAGTGATTTCAAAAAGACTGGATCCCATTTTGCACCTTGAATATTCTTCATACTTGGTGTCGCATTTGCCATCAATTCGAGCACTTTCTCCGTTACTTCTTCTCCATTCAAGTAAACACTTTCGCCCCACACAAGGTGATTCAGTCCGATGTAATCGATCGATACTTCTTCTGCGTCCACATTAAGTAACCTTGCAGAGAGAAATTTAAGACCGATTGGAACATTACATAGTCCAACAGTTGAAATGGAGGTATGATTAATAACTGCCTCGGTAACCATTCCGCTTGGATTTGTAAAATTCACTAACCAGGCGTTAGGACAATAGGTTTCCATATCCTTGCACAGATCTAGCGTCACGGGAATAGTCCTTAGTGCTTTTGCAAAACCACCTGGTCCAACAGTCTCTTGACCGATTACCCCATGTTTTAACGGTATTTTTTCATCAAGGATTCGAGCATTTAAACCTCCGGCACGAAATTGACTAAGCACATAGTGAGCGTTTAAAAGTGCTGCTTTTCGATCTGTTGTATGTTCAACTTTTACATCGATCTTCGCTCGCTTGAACATCCGCTTTGAAAGCTCTGCCATAGTCGTTAACTTATTTATCGCCTCTGGAAGATCAAAGAGCACTAATTCTGTAAGAGGAAACGTAGCCTGCTTTTTGATTAGACCTTCAATAATTTCGGGGGTATAACTACTCCCTCCCCCAATAATGGCAACTTTTAACCCATCCACCTCAAACGCTCCTTTCCGCTAATTCTTGAACCATGGTTTCAAGTTTTCTTTGTTTGTAAACCATATCCAGCATTTCTTCGATTAAATCTTTCTGAGCCATCGCATTCATTAGATGGTCTTGCGCATGCACCAGAAGTAAGGGAATATGACCAAGTCGGTCTTGTGAATCATTTTGGATTAACTTGGTTTGAATTTTGTGCGCTTTCAATAAGCTTGTTGTGGCTGCTTTTAACTGATCTCCTGCTTGGTTTATATGACCTGCTTTTGCGCTTCGTAACGCTTCAAAAGCTTCCGATTTAGCAGTAGATGCTTCAAGTATTAATTGCATACAGCTTTGTTCGATATCCATTACTAGCAAAACCTCCTGTTCAATCTGTAGTCGTTACGAATTTATTGAGTAATCTGTTGTTTGGGTAACTGGAGGAGCCGTTTGTTGTTCCTCTTGGTACAATTTTTTATCCCACATTCTGAAGAATGGATAATAAATTCCCATTGCAATCAAGATGTTGATGCACATTAAGACAGCGCCTCGCCAATCTCCTGTCGTTAATAAGCCTGATATTGGAGCAGGTGTCGTCCATGGAACAATTAAGTAAGGACGACCTAGCCTTGCTAACTGCCGTTGTGTGACCTCATTTATTCGTTTCAACTCTCGTGACCAAAGAAATTCAAAATATATTCACAATCTAGCCATTTCATTTCTGAATACCCTCGATAATATTCCGCACAACTGCTCCATGGCCAATCATTTACACACCTAACCATCCGCGCTTTGAGTGGATTGTACCGCATGACGGTAAGAAGGTATTTGAACCGATCTTCAAAGAGATGACCTAAGGTACGATATTTAAAATGATAGGTTTGGACAAAGCTTATGGCGATGCGTTTTAACGTCAGAAATATTTCTTCATTTCCTTCCTTTAACAGCAGATGAATATGATTGTTCATAAGGCACCACGCATAGCATTTCATATCGTACAAGAGGGCATATTTTTCAAGCGTTTTAAAAAACCGAATCCGATCTTGATCATCATGAAAAATTTCTTTGCGATTGGCTCCTCTAAAAGTGACATGATAAATCAACGTTTTGCTTCTAAATCTAGTAGATAAAGATCGGACAGAAGTAAGGAATATAGTGGAGATTCAGGCTGTGTAAAACGGAATTAGAAAATGTTAGAAAAAAGTCAGGCATGTTACTAAGATAAGATTAGGGAAGGGGGAAATCATCTCTTAGGGGATTTAATATAGTGGGCAAAATATTCGTTCTATAAAAAATTATTCGTTCCCTTTTAAAAATCTCCTTCATTAGATATTATGTTATATTTGACACCGCCAAGTTAATCAAACGTTTGTTTAACTTGGCATTTGCCTATCTTTTGCAAGATTAAAAAAAGGTTAAAAGGACGATGGCGCTGTTCAGACTACAAAAGGCGAGTCCTTTGTGTTACTTGAAGGATTCGCCTTTTGTTCTTTGACGCTTATTTCTAGTTTTCACTTTATAATGAATCATGAGAACCGTCCCTGTGATTCCAAATGGAAGATTCTACTGATTTACTTTTTAAAAAAGAGAAAGAAGGTTAATAAGGTTTTGAATTGCGTGGTCATCTAATTCATTAAAAAATTAAAACACCAGGTGACCAATTTATTAGCTTGGCTCACCTGGTATTTTATATGTTTTCACTAGTTTTAAACCGTCCCCGTGATACCTATTTTTTACACGATTACTCTTATAAAGTTTGATACAATTTTTCGGCTTTATGCATTTCTCCTAATAACGGATTTTCATAGTCGCTATAGCTATCCAAATATGCCCTAATACCACCAACAATATTAATATCTTTGATGTCTTTATCATTCTCTAATATGTCCAGTGCATCTTTATATCTTTTATAAATAAGTTGTAGTGCTCCACTAGTAATTTTATTAGAATAATTATTTTCAAGATGGTTTAACACAACTTTAATTTGTTCGATTAACTGCTTTTTCTTGTCCATTATATCCTCCTACCTACTAGGAACCTCTCTAATTTCTTTTATCCATTCTGAAGGCCAGCCCTGTGGTAATAGTACTTGATCTGCATCACCTTTCAGTAGTGCTCCCGTTTTTGTATTTTGTTCCGCAACTCTACCAATATTTAAAACTTCACCCTTTGGTACTTCAATTACTGCTTCATATTGTCTAGAATTTTTCCAATCTGGTAGCAAAGCAGTATTAACCTTAGCATTTATTCTATTTACTGCTGGAGTAGTAGTTACAAATGAACCATTAATTTTGGCCACACCACCATACGTTCTATATAATGATATGTCTTTTTCAGTAATTACAGTTCTATAATTACTTTCTTTAAAAGATTCACCTATCCATTCTGGTAAATTTGCTTTCTCAATTACTTTTACGTCATTATCAATTGCTGTTGAATATTCACCATGGATTTTTAACCTTTCTGAACTCCTAGCAACTATATTTCCTTTACTAACACTATTCACAATATTGTTAGTAGAAGACTCATATGTGTTCTTTATTAATGAGTTTACTCCACCAACTCCAGCTGGCGATAATTTCTTTTCAATAGGCAACTGATAACTATTAATATTTCTACCAATCTCTTTCAAATTTACTCTTGTCCTACTAAGAGATCCCTTTATAGTAGCACGATACGTTTGCTTCATCACTTTTTGGTTAGCTTCCGGATGAACCGTATGCTTGATACTATTCATCTTAGCCGTGCCGCTTTTAGGTACACTCAACTTCGCCCCAGCTACCATCGAAGCCAGCCCTAAACTACTCAACCAATGCTCTTTCGAAAAATCGTCTCCTGGATTTACCGCACCTTTCACCAGATCCGCTCCACCACTCGTCAAGTAGTTCACAAAATCATAAGGTGAAGCAATAGCTTTATCAGAACGATCGTCCATTGCACTAACAGCACCTCTTACGCCGTCAAACAATCCGGAGGTAAGGTAGTTACCAAAGTCATAGAGAGAATCCATTTTCTTTTCGCCACGCTCTTGAAAGCCAGCCCAGAAATCAGTACCAATCTCTTTAAAACTATTAACCGATTCCATAAAAGGATTCTCATTTTCCTCAACACTTGCTTCAACTTGCTGTGAAGTGTGCTCTTTCTTCACGCTAGTGGCTTCTGCTTGGCTCGCAGAAATCGCTGAATAAATATCACTCGAATGAAAAGATGCCGCATCGTAGTAGATCGATGAAACCTGATTCCCCTGAGTGGAGGCATTAATTAGTTCACTGAACAAAGCGGTAAGGACTTGCTCATCGCTTTCCAACATCGTGTACTTACTCGTTAGTTCTTCATCAAATTGTCCAACGCTCTCGATCGTCTTTTCTCTTTTCACCTTTGCTTCATCAAGCTGTTGATCGACATCGTTCCGAGAAAAAACTTCCAGTAGTTGAATGTCGCTGATACGATCGAAAATTCGTTGCAAATCCTCCTGCTGATCAGCAATCATTTCTCTAGCTCTACTTTCGCTATTCGATAGCTCACCTTCTAAAAAAGGAAGCTCAACTGTTTCGTTTTCAAGATTTCTGGACGCAGCCCCTTCAGCAGATCTTCATGAAGAGATCACGACGTTATTGAAACGGAAAATCGCGGGAGAAGAATTCAATACCGAGCCAAGAATTGATGTCATTATTTCCTTTTTACAGAAAGAAATTGATGAATTAGAAGCCTATACAAAAAGTTTAGACTTTGAGTCAGAGGATCCAACGGAACAATTAAATGAGCTTTTCAGGAGTACGTTAGAAGAGGTGTGGAGCGGGGACGCTTCGTAACCAGTTCAAAAGAAATGACTCTATTAAATAAGGAAAGAGCATAACATCTACACAAAAAGAGCCTTAGAAGCGATTCTAAAGGCTCGTTTTGCTTTCTATAATATTAAGCTGGGCTCTTACTTCAACCTTAATTCATCCATCACTTCATCACTCACCGCACTCGTTCCACCAAGAATATAAAGCTTTTCTAAATTAAGTTGCTTATAAGCTTCTTTAGTCGTTGTAGGAACGCTGTCCTTCTTTACAAGAAGAGAAACCGCATCTCGTTTTGCCGCGAGGACGGATCCTGTTAGCGCGTCAGCAAATTCGTAGCCGGTTGATACGATGGCAGCATTGCCGCCGTAAGTTGTTGCCATGATCGCCGCTGTTTCGAAACGGTTGGCACCACTTATACGGCTAGCATGTGGAAGATGGGAGAAAACATCCTCCGTGACAACGGCTTCTCCACCTACTACGATGGTTTCATCAATTCCCTTTAAAGCAAGGGAAGTAGACGATGGAAGCTGGTCCTTCTCTGTTAATAAAATGGGATAGCCGTTTTTTGCAGCATAAGAAGCAGCAGCGAGGGCATCCGCGAAAGTGAGACCGTTCGCAATAATAGCCTTATCAGGATTGCCATCAAGACGAGCGGCAATATTCGTTGCCGTATCAAAACGACTTTTGCCACCAATCCGTTCGACCTCTAACCCGAGTCCCTGTAATTGATAGTCAACGTAAGAAGAAAGGGCTGAAGATCCACCAAGAAGGATCGCGTGTTTTGCTCCTAATCGTTCAATCTCCTTCTTTACTTCTTTATTCAAGTGATCAGTCGATGTAAGTAAGATCGGTGCATCTTCTTTATAGGCAAGCGGAGCACCTGCAAGGGCATCCGCAAATTCATCACCTCTCGCGATCACAACGGTATCAGCATTTTCCCAGCCTTCCTTCGAAACTTGTACGGCTGTTTCGTAGCGGTCATTTCCAGCAAGGCGCTTTTCACCAAGTAGACTTTCAATCTCATAGGCTGCTACTGTGCCACTCACTTCATGGGCGGCAAGAAGCATCGCCTTTCCAGTAGGACTATTTTCTGCAGACACGAATTTGATTCCTTCAGGTGCACTATCTCCTTGAACAGACTCATCTTCTGCCGAAAAATCACGACTGCTAAAGTAC
Organism: Guptibacillus hwajinpoensis; assembly: GCF_020524165.1. Taxonomy (GTDB): domain Bacteria; phylum Bacillota; class Bacilli; order Bacillales; family Guptibacillaceae; genus Guptibacillus; species Guptibacillus hwajinpoensis_D. Next base: position 85,901 of record NZ_JAIVKU010000002.1, on the reverse strand, counting down.
GTCACAAACTCTGGCTGTTCAGGTTGATCGATATCGTATACCATAATCCCACCCTGGCGTTCTAACCCGATAAACGCGTACTGTTTGCCATTAACTTTGCCAACTTCTGCTGATTCTGGTTCAGGTCCCTTGTCATCACTACGACTTTTAAAACCATTGTCATCATTATTGGAATTAAAGTACTCCGGTAAAGCTTGAGAAGTGATTTGTTCAAACTCATCACCACTGTCGTAAAGCTGTTCGAAATTCTCTGTTTCATAAACGGAGAAAGAGCGAGCACCATAACTATAGAGCGCTTCATATTCCCCTTCTTTATTCAATCCATTAGCAGTCGTCACGTTTAATCGACCTAATTGGTCCTCATCCCACAAACCGTCAGCTACTAGCTGATCCAGTTCTGCTTGAGTATATCCTTCATAGTTGTCCGCATTCAGTTTGATCGGATGCCCTGTGTCCCTTTCGAGATCTTCAACACGAGATTCTTCCGAATAGCCATCGTAATCTCTCGCGTCTCCTTCATTTGGTGTAAGGAGATAGTTTTTACCTTCCACCGTGTAGAGAGCAATGGCATCGGGCTGATACATGCCGAGAACAGGCATCGGTTTAATATCGATTTCATCCGATTTGTTTGATGCATCTAGCCCATTCCCTTCAATGGAATGATCTTTAAAACCGAGGCTATTGACACTGGTGATGGTTTGCGTTTCTAAATCAATTTCTGCAATCGCATTATTTTCTTGTAAGGAAACATATGCTTTTTGACTATCATCTGTTACCTGTATGTATTCAGGTTCAAAATCTTTTGCCGCTGTCGCATTTGGCCCAAACACTCGAACATCTTCATCGATCTTCTTTTCATCGAGAGCGTCAAAGTCAATCGTATTTACTTTTGCTTCCTTGGGACCTTTGCTGACGTCGAGTACAGAAACACTTCCTTCAGGATCGATCGTATAGTCGTCATTCGGCTCTCCTTCATTTGCAACAAGAAGTTGTTTGCCATCTGGTGAGAAGGTCACCATATCTGGCAAAGCACCGACCTCATACGCTTTCATAAAATCACCATCAGACGTGAACAGGGCAATCATTCCTGGATCTGTTTTTTCTTCCGCTGGTATGGCAACGGCAACATATTCTGAGTCAGGGTGAACCGCTACGCTCGTTACATCACCTGGGACGAATGCGCCTAAATCGATGTCTGTGAGAGATACTTTCTTCCACAGCTTGAGTTCCTTTTGTTCTGGAGCTGAAGACAAATCCAAAATATCTAAAGACTGATCCGCTCCATTCACTACAAACGCGCGCTGATGCTTTTTATCATAATCGACGATCTCAGCGCCACCTTCATCAAGTGCTGCGCCACTTTCATATCGGCCTAACAAAGAAATACTTAAATCCTCCTGCTCGGTATAAGTCGTCAGTTCCTTCTCAGCGAATGAAGTGGATGGAAAAGGCATAACAAGGGATAGGAAAACAATTGTTGCGAGTAACGGGGTTTTTTTCAATCTGATTTCCTCCTAATGAGTATGTCTCTTTCATACTCTGAAGGAAGTTTGTTTAGGGAGTTCGAAAGCATTTTAAAAAAACTGTAAATTCTGGAATCACCGGAAATCGGTGGGGGAATCGGCGGGACGGTTCTCCCGATTCACGCCCTAAAAATCAAAGTCTGCGAAACACCCAATATTCTCGCCATCTGCCGTTGCGACACCCCTTTTATTCGCTTCACCTCCCTTATCAACAGGTCTCTCCTATCTTTAGGAAGGCTCTTTACCTGAGCGATTTCCACTACACCAAGACTGCTTTTTATGAGGTCTCTCGCTTCATCGTCGGTCAATCTTCTTTTCTTATCGTTTACATCTTCTAAACAACAATCATCAGTGACTCGTTCATTAAACTCCTTAAAATGTCCAATGGCTAAACGGCGATCAAAACCATAGAGGTTCAGGATATAATCACAATCTAACCACTTCGTTTCTGAATAACCCCGATAGTATTCCGAACAACTGCTCCATGGCCAATCGTCTATACTCCTAACCATCCGCGCTTTCACTGGATTTTGATGAATGTAGCGCACTACGGTAAGAAGGTATTTGACCGTCTCCACATTTTCACTTTTAAACCGATCTTCGAAGAGATGTCCTGATGTACGATACTTAAAATGATAGGTTTGGACATAACTTATGGCGAGGCGTTTTAACGTAAGAGAGATTTCTTCGTTTCCTTCCTTTAACAGCAGATGGATATGATTGTTCATGAGGCACCACGCATAGCATTTCAGTTCGTACAAGAGGGCGTACTTTTCAAGGGCGTTAAGAAATCGAATCCGATCATGATCATCATGAAAAATTTCCTGACGATTAGCTCCTCTAAAAATGACATGATAAATCGATGTTTTGCTTCTTTTTCTTGCTTCTCGTGGCATGATTACTCTCCCTATTCTATTTGGCGAGACGGAATTTTTAAAATCACTGTCCGAGCAGGTTGGTTTTCTATACTGCTCTAATCAACGGAGATGGTTGAGATAGAGTTAGGTTACGCGAGGATGAAATGATTATCAGAAGAGACGTCTTGGATATAAATCTAGTAGATGAAAATGAAATCAAAATTTGGAATGAAAATAAGTTAATTAGTGGTAGGTTCATACTTTGGTAAAACGGAGTTAAGAGTTGGAGGAAATGAAGTCATGGTACTTAGATAAGAGTTATTATGGACTTAGGATTTTAATTCATTTGCAAGATCACCTCCTGATTATTTCTAGCTCGTTAACATATTCTTTTTGCTTGTAAAATTCCCTTCATCTCTATGAAGATATTAGGATAAAGCTGTATATATCCAGTTAATCAAACGTTTGTTTAAAGGGGATTTGCTATGTTTTGAAAGTTATTAAGAACTTTGTCGTTGCTCTTACCAAAAAAGGTGAGTCACTCGTTAAATACGAAGGACTCATCTTTTTTCTTTGACTCTTATTTCTAGTCTTCACCTTATAATGAATCACACGAACCGTCCCGTTGATGCCCCGACAATGCCAGCGATTCCCCACCGATTCTCATTTACCGGTTGACAATGAGAATCATTCTCTATATGATAATGATGGAATGATAACGATTACTACATAGAAAATAGGGGGAAATCAAACGTGTTAAAGCATAAGATTTTGTATTTATTTCTTGCACTAGGCCTTGTGCTAGCTGCTTGCGGACAATCAAATGAGAACTCTACCAATGAAAGTGCTTCTGATGAAAATTCAGAACAAAATAGCACGGAAAAAGCGGATGAAGAGAATGGTGATGAAAAAGAAGAAGATGCTGATTTCATTTCTTCATTTGAAGAAGGTAAAGCCGAGCTTGAGAAAGCTTCTGAAGGTGAAGAAGTTGACTATCAGGCTGTGATTGATCTTTATAATAACGATTTAAAACCTCTTGTTGAGCAAAGAGAAGGTGACATGGATCAACAGATCTCTTCTGCCCTAGAAGCTGGAAAATCTGGTGACCTTGATGGTGAAGTTGTGAAACAAATTTACGATAAGCTGATGCAAAAGGTTTTCTATTTAACGGTAAAGCATGAGTTTGATGAAGTGAAAGAAAACTGGGGCAATACAGAAGAAGTGAACAAAGAGATTGAAGAAGCGAAGGAATACTATGAAGTGTTAAAAGGAACAGTCGAAAAACGTGACGCGGCGTACGATACTTCCATGGTTTCTCAAATCGACGGTGGTTTTAGTGACATGCAAACCGCTGTTGAAAACGATGATAACCTTCAGTTTGTACTCGCTACCCAAATGGTAGATAAAACGTTGATGAAGACGTTCTACCTTGCAACCGGCGCTCTTCCTGAAGGGTATGCAACAAAAGCTGCTAAAGAAGCAAAAGAAGATCCTGAGCACGCTCGTGTGGAACAAGCTGAAGGTTGGGCATTCTATCAATCAATCTCAAATTACATTACGAACCACGCTGAAGAAGATGCAGCACTAATCGAGAAGAATTTCAGTCTTGAAAACGATGTAGCTGAGATCGATCCTGAAGCTGTCAATCATGCGTTTATTCGCGGCTTCTCGAAAGTAGCTCTTCATGAATATGAAGAAAGCGAAGAAGAATGGGGAGAAGATAAATCCACGATTACTGCTCTAGAAGGTGCTCTCTTCATTGATATGATTTCAAGCGACATCACGCGCATGGAAGGCGAAGAAGCTTACAACACCCTTTCTGCCCATGCTCAGTCTTATCTAGAAGCTGTTAAATCAGATGAAAAAGAAAAGGCAATGGAAGAGCTGAAAGAAATCAAAGAAACGTTGAATATGGTTATTGAGAAAGCTGAATAAATGTGTAAAAGTACCTGTTTCCTTTTTGGGAACAGGTACTTTTTATTATGAGGCGGTGCATCGCTGGCATCGCTGGGACGGTTCTGTTGATTCCACCACATAAATAAATTGCATCATGAGAACCGTCCCAGCGATTCACCAGCGATTCCCCCCACCACCGATTCCTACTGCAAATCAACACGAATCATTCGATCTCTCCAAAAGTTAACCGTATATTGCAACTGCAGTTTTTCATCATCTTTCGGCTGTTCGAATACGACGGTCCCTTCTACAGTTCCGCCTGGCACAAGTTCACCATAATGCAATGCAGTATCTTCATGTATGCTGGAAAATGATTGTTGAAAAATCTGGCCTTTCGAGTTACTCATCTCAAAATCATAAGGGTTATAAGAGATTTCTTTTTTCGAGTTATTTGTAATTTTGACTGAAACAATGACATATTCATCACCAGATTTAAGATTCGAGTATTCATTCCCGTTTGATTTCTCCACCTTTATAACCGTTAGCTCCTTATCATTCATTTGAACAACATCGCCTACTTTGTAAACTTTATCTTTCTCTTCCTCCTTATTGCTGTCAGCCGACTCCATTGTCCCAACGGTTTCTACCTCAATTCCACTTTCTTCTTCACTAGGAGGTGAAAATACGGTAAAGAAGAAGATGCTAGCAAAAAGGATTTTACCCACCCATGTAAGACTAACAAGTATGAGAGAAACGACATTCTTAGGTCCTTTCTCATGATTTGAATAGCTTAATACAAGGAAAACAGTCGCCGTAATCACAAGAAGCCAACCTATGATTGGAATCAAACCCAATACAAATGAACAAATCGCTAATACTAAGGCAGTAGTAGCATAGTGTTTATTTTTCATTTCGGCTGACAAATAACCACCCCTCGATCTTGTATTTAGACGTTTATTCCGTTATCAATGTTTCTGCTACCCTTTTCCTAAAATAACGCAATCAAATGATATAGAATACGCTACTTGATTTGTCCATATTCTCAGAATCGCTGGAGAATCAGTGGAATCAGTGGGACGGTTCTGTTGATTCACTTCCTTATCCCAAAACAAAAACCAGATGAACGAATCTCAAATTGACTCGTTCATCTGGTTTATCTGATATTCAAATCTTATTTAATGTGAATCGCGAGAACCGTCCCAGCGATTCCCCAGCGATTCGATTCACCCGCGATTCCCCTCCTCGCTCTCTCCCTCCTGCTTCGATGCTGCAATCTGTGCGGTAGCTGTTTCAATAATCGATTTTTCCATTTTCTTCACTTCTTCCTTATGATCCCTTCTAAGTGAAACAAAGAGCGCTCTGCACATGAGAATCATGATAAAGGTAAAGGGAAGGGCTGAGATGAGGGAAGCGGTTTGGAGTCCTTGAAGACCACTACTAATAATGAGCACAACAGATATCGCGGCGATAAGTGTACCCCAGACGATCTTCGACGCCATTGTCGGGTTCATATTTCCTTTCGATGTCATCATCCCTAATACAAAGGTAGCTGAGTCCGCTGAGGTAACCAAAAAGACAGCGATTAAGAAAATAGAAAGACTTGATAAAACCGTTGTTAATGGAAACTGTTCAAGTGTGACGAATAGCGCACTCGTGACATCGTTGCTGACGGCAGCGGTAATCGCCGTACCACCAAATAAATCCATGTTCAAGGCCGCTCCGCCGAAAACAGCAATCCAAACCATCGCAATAAATGGAGGTACAATGAGCACACCGAAGATTAACTCGCGAATCGTTCTACCGCGAGAGATTCGCGCAACAAAGGATCCGATGAAAGGCGACCATGCGATGACCCATGCCCAGTAGAAAATGGTCCAATCTTTGACCCACGATCCACCCTGATAAGGGGTCATGTAGAAACTCATCTCCACAAAGTTCTGAATGTAATCACCGATCGCAACGGTAAAGCTCTCGAATATAAAGACAGTGGGTCCAAGAATAAGTACAAAAAGCATGAGTCCTAGAGCAAGCCCCAGATTCAGGTTGCTTAAGTATTTAATCCCTCGATCAAGTCCTGTTGTGGATGAAAAGAGATAGAGCACAAGGAGAATTCCGGTAATAATCAGCTGAACACCTGCATTCTGTGGCAGGTCATACATATAATTCAAACCACCGTTAATTTGAAGGATTCCCATCCCAAGTGAAGTCGCAACGCCCATAACGGTGGCAATAACAGCAAGTGTATTCACGATCGTTTTCCAGCTCGCCTTTTTCTTTGGTGTTTTCACCGTAATCGTTGAGCTTATCAGCGCTCCTCGATCTTTTTTATATTGAAAGTAAGCCATCACAAGTCCAACAACGGTAAAAACAGACCACTGGTGGATGCCCCAATGAAAGAAGGAATAGCGCATCGCTGTCCGAGCCGCCTCTTCCGTGCCTCCTTCAACTCCGAGACCAGTAGGAGGTGTACCGAAGTGAGTCATCGGTTCGGCCACTCCCCAGAAGACAAGTCCCACGCCAAATCCTGCGCTAAAGAGCATGCCAATCCAAGTAAAATAGGCATATTTAGGACGTTCATCTTCTTTACCGAGACGAACTTTCCCATGCTTACTTAGAGCTAAATAGAGACAAAATAAGACGAAGAACATAACCGCAATGAGGTAAAACCAGCCAAATGCATTCGTAGTGAAATTGAAAACCGATCCTGCAATCTTCGCAAACCCGTCTGGAGCTGCAGCACCCCAAACGACAAACAGTGTAATGACAAGCGCGGATACCCAGAAAACTGGATTTCTGTAATTCGAACTCATACGCTTCTCCCCTTCATTAAATGGATTTGTGATGCGGATCGTGCTTGCGATTCTATCCTTAAAGGGTAGTACCCCCTCTTTCAAATCCACTCAAAATCAAGTCGTTCAACTAGTGGGGCACTGCCTCTTAAGGACAGAAGAGTTCAAAACCATCAGAGAAGGAATTCCTTCTCTGATGGTCGTGTTCTACGCCTTCATTCGGTGTTTCAACTTAAAGCTAACGACGCGTGGCTCAGTCATTTCCAGAATCGAACTCTTTACACCTTCTCGTCCAATTCCTGAACCTTTGATCCCTCCGAAAGGCATACCGTCAATTCGATAATCTGAGCTATCGTTAATCATCAGTCCACCAACTTGTAGCCGGGTGATCGCTTCAAAAGCATTCTCGAGATTTTCAGTAAAAATCCCCCCATGTAGCCCATAATTCACATCATTTGCAAGATCAATCGCTTCATCTAAATCCCTTACAGGATAGAGAAGTACAGCGGGTCCGAAAATTTCCTGCTTTGCGATCATACAATCCTGAGGAACGTGCGTCAGGACAGTTGGTGTATAATAAGCCCCCTCTCTCACACCACCAGCCAGGAGTTTCGCACCATGATCCAATGCCTCCGCTACCCACGATTCCACTCGCTTGGCTTCTCTTTCATTGATCATTGGTCCCATATCCGTCGTTTCAAGCATTTTGTCACCAACAGATAGAGCCAACGTCTCTTTAACAAACAGTTCTTCAAAAGCGTCATAGATCCCTTCCTGAATATACACGCGTTGCACGCCGATACAATTTTGCCCTGCTGCCGAAAAAGAGCCTGAAACGGTTGCCCTGACAGCATGTTCGAGGTCCGCATCATTCAATACGATGACCGGGGAATTCGACCCTAGCTCCATACTAATTTTTTTCAAACCTGCCTGATGTGTAATCTGCTCACCTGTTTCCAAACCACCGGTAAATGAAATCATTCGGACGTCCGGATGTGTGACAAGCACGTTTCCAATCTCATTCCCTCTTCCGGTAATCACAGAGAGCACTCCGTGAGGAAGGTTTGCATGATCAAAGGCTTCTGCTAGTAGAAGCGCACTAAGCGGGGTCACTGTAGCAGGTTTCACGATGATGGCATTGCCCGCTGCGATCGCTGGTCCAATCTTATGAGCCACGAGATTTAACGGATCATTAAATGGCGTGATTGCTCCGATAATGCCAACAGGGAAGCGGAAATAGTAACCAAGGCGATCTTCGCTACCGGGACGCTGATCAAATGGAATCGTTTCACCGTTAATTCGCCTTGCCTCTTCAGCAGATAATTTCAACGTTTCAATACAACGCTGCACCTCTCCCCTTGCTTCTTTGATCGTTTTGCTACCTTCCATAGCAATCGTTCTCGCAAAACGCGTTCGATTTTCATCGACATACTCAGCAGCCCTGTGAAGAATCGCCATTCGCTTATGAACGGGAAGCTCGGCAGCGATTTTCATGCCTCTTTTCGCTTCGTCAATGGCTAGATGCATATCTTCAGCAGAAGCAGAAGGAACACTGCAAATAAGTGATTGATCATGCGGATCTAACACGTCAATCTTTGCCTCTCTCATCGTCCATTTCCCTGCAAGGTACATGCCCTGAACAGCCGTTTGTGTTGTCATCCTCACATCCATCCTTCCCATTAGGTTGTGACCGCTTTTTTCTCCCGATGAAAGTGAATTAAATCGATTAATAGCGAGAAGCCCGTTTCTTTAATCCCAGCTCCTGCTCCTGCTAGCGTGATAGGACCCGCAAGACTACACTCATACGTTATTGCGTTCGTCGCCCCGCTGATAGAAGCAAGAGGATCCGTAAGCGGTAGCCGTTCTGGTCCTACGGTTGCAATGATGCCTTCCTTTCCTTTCTTTAGCGTTCCTAACAGCTTCCAGCGTTCCCCGTTTTGCTTTGCCTCCACGATATCCTGAGTCGTAATATGACTCATTCCCTGGCACGCGACTTCTTCTACAGTAAGGGAGCTACCCATCACGTAATTCGCTAGAATAACCACTTTATATCTAACATCGTATCCTTCAAGATCATTCGTTGGATCAGCTTCTGCAAATCCAAGATCCTGTGCTTCTTTTAAAGCAGCGTCAAAGGATAAACCCTCTTCCATTCGCGTTAACATGTAATTGCAAGTTCCATTAAAAATCCCTCTTATCTCAGATATCTCATTTCCAGCAAGTGTTGTACGCGGCATTCTAAGTGCAGGCGTTCCGCTCATCACTGTTCCTTCGAACCCAAAAAACACCCCGTTATCTTTCGCAAGCTTACTTAATTCACGATACGCTAGCGCAATTGGCCCCTTATTCGTTGTAACCACATTTTTTCTTGATAGAAAAGCCGCCTTACAATGATCGATCGCAGGCTGACCTGTTCTCACATCCGTAAACGTTACTTCAACGATCGTATCCGCATTTGATTGTTTGATCGTTTGAATACTATCAAGTCCTCTGATGAGTCCAGGTTCTTCTGGATAAGAGTGAAGCGATCCAGTCGACTTTAACGTCTCATGCACGACTTTCAGATTTAGTCCTTCTGGATGATAAAGCGAACCCTTCATCATATCCGAAATGGCCACTACTTGAAGCTCCAGCCCTTCCTTTTTTAAAAGTTCTTCACCCTGGTTTTGAATGATATCGGCGAGTCCTTGACCTACTCCCCCAAAGCCAATAAAGGCAATGCGATGCGCCACTTGTGACACCTCCCCTTAGATTGATTTCAGCATTTCGTGCGCGGTTTTCGTTAGTAGCGCTGTTCCAATCGGAAGACAGCGTTCATCAATATCGAAAATAGGGGTATGAAGCTCCCTACTGGTCCCGTCTGGTATGGCACTACCAAGGAAAAACATTGCGGCCGGCACTCGCTCTGCCATATAAGCAAAATCCTCACCGCCTAGACCAAATGGTCCACGTGCTATTTCTATATTTGGATCTAACTCTACCGCTGCCCTTTCAATGATTCGATTCACTTGAGCTTCATTTCGAAGAGCTGGCTCGCCATGTTCAACATGAAATTCATACGTTCCACCAAGTACTTCTGCAACCTGAAACGCTTTCTCAAGCTCCAGGGTCAAGCTCTCCCTCGCCTCTGCCGAATACGATCGAAACGTTCCAACTACCCTGACTTCATCAGGAATAACGTTGCTAGCACTTCCAGCATGAATCTCCCCGATGCTTGCAACGGCTGTCTCAAGTGGGGATATGCGACGATTCACAATGCTATAAAGGACCGGTAGCACAGAAGATAACAACCAGATTGGATCTGACCCCATATGCGGGTATCCCCCGTGCCCTCCTGAACCAGCGATCACTCCCTCAAAGACGTCGACATTTGCCATGCTTTCTCCATCATTTACTTGAATGACACCGACTGGTTGCCAGGGACATACGTGAAGCGCAACAGCAGCTTCAACATCGTCTAACACGCCATCCAATATCATGTAAGAAGCACCTGAAAGCCCGCTGTCATCCGTTGCTTCTTCAGCGGGTTGGAAAATCAGCTTCACCGTACCTTGAAGACTTCCATTACGCTGATCCTCAACTAATAGCTTTGCAACGCCTAGCAACATGGCGGTGTGGGCATCATGGCCACAGGCATGCATCACGCCATCATTTTTCGATCGGTAAGCGTGAGTGCCTGATTCCTGAATGGGAAGGGCATCCATGTCTGCTCGAATCGCAATAGTCGGTCCTACTCCACTGCTAATAGTCCCAACCACGCCAAATCCCCCGCACGCTCTAATATGAGTGACACCTAAATCACGTAGCGTCGTCGAAACGAACTTTGCCGTTTGCCTCTCTTGAAAGCTAAGCTCGGGATACGCATGTAGCGTCCGTCGAAACCTAACTAACTCTTCTTGCATCGCCTCCGCTCGTTCCATTTCTGTATGCTCCGGAGCCATGCTCGTCCCTCCTTTGCTCTCTTTCTACACCTTTGCTTCACTCGTCACCGATTGGAATGCCTGTTCAAGATCCGCAATCAAATCCTCGACGTCTTCAATCCCAGCTGAATATCTGACGAGTCCTTCTGGAATGCCCATTAGCGCTCGTTCTTCTGGCGTACATTCAACGTGGCTCGTCGTACGCGATGGTCCTACCGTTGTCTCGACCGCCCCAAGATTTGCCGCTCGGTTGGCATATTTCAATTTCGGAAGCAAGTGGCGCATCGTTTCAACGCCGCCTTTCACGGAAAAACTGAACATTCCTCCAAAGTCCTTCATCTGTTTCTTCGCAATCTCATGTCCTGGATGCGTTTCAAGTCCTGGATAGAAAACCGCCTCGACAAGCTCCTGGCTTTGAAGATATTTCGCTACCTTCATCGCGTTTTCACACTGTTTCTTCACACGCAGATGCAGGGTTTTCATGCCTCTCAATATGAGGTAGGCGGCCATCGGATCCATTGTTGCTCCATTAATTTCTCGGTAGTGATAGATTTTCTCGATCAGTTCCTTTCTTCCACAAATAACGCCCCCAAGCGCATCTGCATGCCCACCGAGAAACTTCGTCGCGCTATGAAGGACAAGGTCAACTCCGAGCTCCAACGGATTCTGATTTATTGGCGTTGCGAACGTATTGTCCACCACGACAAGGGCACCAACGTCGTGACCTGCTTTCGCCATACGCTGGATGTCTGTTATTTTCACCGTTGGGTTTGTTGGGGTCTCGAGATAAAGGACTTTACATCCCTTTGCCACTTCCTCCTCGATCATCTCGTGATTTCCTGTTTCACATAGCACCACTTCAATGTTCAGTCGTGGCAGAAACTCGGTGAATATTTTATTCGTACCGCCATATGTATCTTTAATCGATACGATACGGTCGCCTGGCATAAGAAACGTTGAAAGTGTGTTGCTGATCGCGGCCATTCCAGTCGAGAAGCTAGTAGCGGCTTCCGCTCCTTCAAGTGCTTTCACTTTGTCTTCAAAAGCCTGAACCGTTGGATTCGTATTTCGTCCGTAAATATGACCCTTCTTGTTTCCAACCGCTACCTCATACCATTCATCCATATCGTCGTACCCATAAGCAACGCTTAGCACGACCGGAACCTGTGTCGCCCCATGGACAAGATAGTCCTTTTCCCCTGCCCATACCGCCGTTGTTCCATTGTTTGTTTTCTTCATTTTCTTCATCTCCTTTTCGTCACTAGTGAATCGATGCACGGGCTTTCTTTTCTTTCAGGATGTTGTACGTATAAAGAGCGATGGCTGTATCCTGGACACCCGTCCCCGTTAAATCGCATACCGTGATTTCCTCGTTCGTCACTCTGCCTTTCATTCGCCCCGCTGTAATCTCACCAATCTCTACTGCCTTCTTCATCATTTGTTCCTGATCAAGTGCGTGGTGAATTTCTCCTAGTTTACGAGATTGACTTTTCACATCACATACAAGGAGATCCGCCTTTTCTAAAATCCCCACTTCAAGCTCCTGCTTCCCTTCAGCATCCGATCCCATCGCGGTAATATGAAGACCATCGTGTAGCCATTCCTCTTTTATAATCGGGCTTGTAGCGGGGGTGGTCGTGACAACAATATCGCTTCTTCGTACCACTTCTTCCGGGCTTGCTCTCTCAACCTTTACGCCAAGGTGCGACTCCACGTCTTTCATATATTGCGCAGCCTTTCCCTCATCCCGCCCGTATACCAATACGCTTTCAATAGGACGTACTCGCGCAATTGCCTGAACCTGATACCGCGCCTGACTCCCTGTTCCGATCACCCCTACTGTTCGCGCGTCTTGTCTTGCGAGGTGCTTCGTCGCCACTGCCCCTGCGGCAGCAGTTCGAATATCTGTTAAATAACCGTTATCGAGAAGGAGGGCTTCAGGCTTTCCTGTTTGAGAATGGAATAGCATCATAAGGCCATTCCCACTAGGCAAACCTAGCTTAAAATTATCGAAAAATCCTGTTGATACTTTAATTGCGAAATAATCCAGTCCTTCCACATAAGCCGATTTCACATCCACTTCTCCGTTATAAGCCGGAATATCAATACGCATAATCGGAGGCATTTCTACTCGCTTTGTAGCAAGGCTCGTGAACGCATCTTCAACCACTTGAATCGTTTCCGCATTCAAGTTCACGTGCTTACGAATATCTTCTTCTGTAAAAAGAATCATCTCATCACTCCTCGCCTACACCGCGTCATTATCCATCGCAAATAGATCGGTGGCGGTAATCAGTTTTCGTGGCATATTAGCTAGCACCTCGATACCTTTATCCGTGACATAAAAGGATTCACTAATTTCAATTCCAAAATCGTCATACCAAATTCCTGGAATCATATGAAACGCCATATTCGGCTTCAACACGGTGTGATCTCCCTGCCTGATGCTCGCCGTATGTTCGCCCCAATCTGGCGGATAATTCAGTCCCATCGAATACCCAATTCGAGAATCCTTCATGACGCCGTACTTTGCAATCGTTCTCCGCCAGACTCCCTCCACTTCCTCACACGTAACGCCAGGCTTCGCAAATGCGAGAGCTTCGTTCAAGCCTTCAACAACCACCCTTGCGATATCGTTCACTCTTTCTTCCTGAGAACCGATCGATACCGTCCGAGCCATTGGACAGTGGTATCGCTTATAACAGCCCGCGAGCTCAATGATGACGAGATCTTTATCCCGGTACTTTTTATCCGTCCAAGTAAGATGCGGTGTACACGTATTTTCACCAGAAGGAAGCATCGGCACGATGGCAGGATAATCTCCCCCGAACTCAGGCGTACCCCGAATGAGACTTTGATAAATATCTCCTACTACATCACATTCTCGAACGCCTTCAGCAATGGACTGTATCGCCTTTGTCATGCCTCGTTCAACAAGCCTTGCTGCGTTGCGAATATACGCAATTTCTTGATCTGACTTGATCATCCTCACATGATTAACGAGTAGAGTCGCATTCTTCCAAACGGCATTGGGCAATCCTTTTTTCAAATGTTCGAACGCAAGTGCTGAGAAATAATAAGCTCCCATTTCGACACCGATGACGCGATTTCCCTGACCGATTTGCCGCAAGATGTCTGCAACAAAATCCATTGGATGCTTGACGTCCGAATGGACATAATCATCCGTATAGGAAATGATGTTCTCTCGATACAGCCACGTCGTCGCTTTCGCTCCATTCGCATCCATTTGTCTACCGATCCAAAGCGGATGCTCTTCATCAATGATGACGACGACCATCTGATCAACATAGAAGGACCAACCGTCATAACCTGAGAGATAATTCATATTTGCTGGATCTGTAATCAACAACACTTCAAGCCCTTCCGCTTCCATCCGTCTCTTCGTCCGCTGAATCCGCTCCTGAAATTCACTCATCTCAAAGGATTGCATCGCGTTCATTCTCCCTCCACTTCATGAATTCAGAACATTTCGTTAATTACTTTCGTTCATCATACTCAATTGAAGACCTTTAAAGCATCTGCAAAACTGTATGAAGTTTTCCTAGTTGGTTTAGACAATTTACCTAATGGGGTCGACTATAAGACAAGCGAGGATGACCAACAAAAAAACGTCTACTATAAACGTCAAAAAAAGCAGTACCCAATCATCCAGGTACTGCCTAAGCTTCTATTCGGTTTGAAATTCCAATCTCATTCCAATAACGTCTTAACTTAACCGTTCGCATCTTTCAAACCAACGGACCATATTTTGATGCTCAAATCGAGAAGGAACACGTCATCCGGATTCATCAAGGATAGTCTTGTTAGCGACTCGATTTTTCTTAACCGATAAAGTAGTGACTGCCTATGAAGGTTCAGCTTTCGAGCCGTTTGACTCACATTTCCGTTATTTAAATGATAGGCGGTGAACGTCCCGATCAGGTCCATGTTGCGCTTCTCATCATAGTCAACTAGAGGAGAGATCGTTGACATCGTCACCTCCTGCACATCTTTATCGTGCGAGAGACTTTGCAATAATCGATTGATTTTCGTATCTTCATAATCAATTCGACTGCCTGCCCCTCTTTGCTTTCTACCAAGATCTAGCGCAACGCATGCTTTACTGTAGCTCTCCGGAAAAACAATCACACCGTCTCCATGCTGCCCCATTCCCCACGTCAGCACGACGCCTGGGAGCAATCGGCTCACTCTCCTCTCCAGTAAATCGAGATACTGGTTTACTAGGTCATTCCTTCCAGGCTCTGTTTCGAGGAAAATAAGCAGCTTTGACTCCTGGATGGTAGTGAGAATTCTTCGATTAATCGTTTCGCCTGCCAAAAGAATTTCCTCACTCACATAATAAATCATGCTTTCAAACCAGTGTTGATAAGAAGCAAATCCTTCTTGATTTTTACTAAAAAGATCCTCCAAGTTTTCCAACTTTCCTACAATACAAACATAAGGGAGTGTAAGGTTATATCCGAGGAGCTTCCCTCTCGATAGGAGCCGCTCTTCCGATACAAATTCTCCATTTGCTAGACTCAGAATAAAATCATCTTTCAACCGCATCTCCGTCTCTTCAATCGCACTATCTTTCAAAAAAGCAAGCGCCGCAGCAGTCGACGCATGCTCTAGAAGATTTGACTCCCTATCATCCGGGTCAGTGAGAGAGAAAACCATCATTTGCCCCTGTTCCTTTCCTGCAGACTGAATCCTCATCAACAGGCCCGCTGCATTCCCAATTACGATTTTCTCCATTTTTTTGTGAAGCGGATGAAGATTCCCAGCATGAGCTACGGTCACACTACTCTCACGATGGTGTTTCCATTGCATAAGATGTTCCGTGGTACACCCTGATTCGCCTTTCACCCTCCCTAACGTGTCAGCGATCAGGACAGGAGACCCGACCTGTTTCGCGACATACCGAGCGATATCCGAGCATCCCCCTCCTTGAAGAACCATTTCTAAGAGACGTTGCTGTATTTGTTCAGAACGCTTCAATTCTTCTTGCTGGTAATGATTGATTTTCTCCATACAGGAGTGAATCACATCAGAAAAACGAATTTCCCAATTCATTTCAATAAGCACAAACCCCTTATTTTCTGCAAAGGATATCACTTTTTTTGGAATATCATACACATGTCGACCGGTTGCCAGAGCAAGGGCCGATGCTCCTGATTCGTAGACATCCTGCACAAAGTGAAGAAGCCCCTCGTCTTCCTCGGCGAGCCCAATTCCAGTACTAAGAACAAACTCGTGCTGGCGCACAAAATTTTCAACAGGTGTCTCAATCACTGAAACCCACTCGACTTGTTTTTGTTCAAGAAAAGATTTTCCAGCAAGGACTCTTGCCTCCGCAAACATTGGTAGTGTTGTAATCTCGCCAAGATTAACCGTCATCTTCATCATCCTTATGTGTGGAAATAATCTCTAGCAATCGGTCCGCATCCACATTACATCCGCTCACAATCGCGGCTGTTCTCAACCCGATCTTTCTCGTTTTTTTATGTAATAGGACCGAAACAGCTGTTGCTGCAGCTCCTTCTACCCCAATCTGATGGTGTCGAAATAAAAAGGACATCCCCCGAGCAATCTCTTCTTCTGAAAGTAACACGATATCATCCACATAATCTTTTACCATCGAAAAAGTGTAACGATTATCAGGTCCAATCCCCCCTAGTAAACTATCAGCAAGAGTTGTTTCTTCAGGTATTACCACTGGCCGATTCGCCCGAATGCTTTCGTACATGACAGCAGCACGTACCATTGAAACCCCGATTACCTGAATATTTGGATTCGCCGCTTTCAAGCCGAGTGCAACGCCTGATAAAAGTCCACCACCCGAGAGCGGAATCACGCACGTATCAATGTCCGGAAGCTCATCAAGCAGTTCAAGTGCGATCGTTCCTTGTCCCGCGATGATGTCAGGATCATCAAATGGTTTAATAACGGTCATCCCTTCCTCATCTCGAAGGTTGTAGCAATAGGATTCGGCATCATCTTGGTTCTGACCAACTCGTTGAACCACCGCTCCCATCTCCTGCAGCTTCCTCACTTTATTGAACGGAACACGATTGGAGATGCAAATATGGGCTTTCACCCCCAGCTGCCGCGCGACATATGCGACAGCTAATCCGTGGTTCCCGGTGGAAAAAGTGGTAACACCTTTCTGCCGCTCTTCCTCTGACAAACTAAGAATCTTGTTGGCTGCCCCACGTAATTTAAACGAACCCGTTTCTTGAAGACTCTCTAATTTAAGATAGGCAGTTGTCTCACTTTCTCTTGAAAGTCGTTCTGAATAAAGGAGAGGGGTTGTTTTCACAAATGATGCAATCCGCTTCTTCGCAATCCAGATATCTTGAAGCGTAAGAGGAGTTAACGTTTTGGATGGAAGGCGGTTATGGGAAGTGGCCATGTGCAGGGATGCCTCCTTTGAAATCCATAGTTTTCTGTATTTTCTGTTAATTATACAGTAATTGGGAAGCGGGAATCAACGGGACGGTTCTACTGATTCACTCTCTTTTCCTAATAGAAAACCAGCTAACTCATTTTTGAGATAATGAGCTAACTGGTTATTATGGTTATATTGATCAAAAAAACAGTATAGTTGAGCACTCTATGCTGATTTCCTAAAGTTCAAACAAATAAACCACCCCTACTGCAAGAACAGCCATCCCAGCGATAAAGGACAGTCCAAAATGAAACAACGCACGATTCTTATTGCCCTCTGCCAGTTCCTTCATTCCATAACGTAGAATTCGTATAAACCAGTACGTCGTGAAAAGGCCCGCGGCAAAAAGGTTATTATCAGGGTTCGAATCGAACATTAATACGATAAAACTAACTATTAGAGCAACATAAAAGAGCCTTAACAGAACTTCCCTATGATTATTTGTCACAGTCTTTTTAGTCATTTCCATCTCCTTATTAATAGAAATCAACCTATCTCAGCCTTTTGGAGTATTGTAACGATGATAGTAAACTGTTCACGATTCCGATTCCCATTAATTCTTTTATTACCCTATTTATAGAAATTCAACAGGAAAATGGAGCGATTCTCGTAATTCAAACGCCTAAAAACAAAAACAAGTTGAGTTACTTAATCAAATAAGTACTCAACTTGTTTTTGTTAGCCTCATAAAGAAAGCAATTTAACTCTGCTATGAATTACGAGAACAGTCACGGTGCGATCAGATGGAATTCAATCAAACGTTTGTTTAACATCTAGATTTTTTAGATTGCATCATGAGAACCGTCCCAACGATTCCCAACGATTCACCAACGATTCATTGTGCTAAATCATATCTCTTCAGTCTCAATCAACTTACCCATCTTAATACCATCACTAGTAACATTTACTTGATAAGTGGAACGATATGCTTTATTTTTCTCTGAGCCATCACTGTAATAAATGTTGTATTCCTCTACAGTCGATACCATATATCCATCTCCACTTGCTTTCACTGATTGAACATCCAAACTTAGTACCTCTTCTGTCATTCCTTTTTCATTAAGGCGATCAATATAGCTTGATACTTCATCTCTATATCCGGTAGATGAAGGGTCAATTTGCCCGGATACGATTGAGAAATCGCCATAGTTGATTGCCTCTACATAGGTAGAGACATACGTTTGAACAAAGGATTCAACATCTAATTCGTCAGTACTTTGATTAGAAGGTGCCTCTTCAAGATCAGAATTCGCTTTAAAAGCAGTAGAAGCTTCAAAGTCTTTCTTTTGTTTTTTTAGATCCATGCCTAAGTCTTTTACATTGCTGCTAGGATCTTCATACGAAGTCCAATTGACTACATTCCATTTCTCTTTACCATCGTATGTTAGCGTATAGAGATTTGAATATCGTGATTCAGTTAACGAAGAAGGCTTCCCATCATAGGCATCATTTTCTTTCCACTTTTCGATTAGTCCAACTTCAAGTGTCCACTTACCATCTGTTTCATCAATGTAAAACGTATCCCAATCTACTTTTGCATCTGTTACATATCCAGCATAGTTCGTACTATAAGCTATTAAGTTTTCAAAGCTTGCATAGGTATAGTCTGAGGCAACTGTTGAGTTATCCTCTAGAAAATCGATTTCACGGTTGATTAATGCGTTTGAATAATTTGTTAGATGTTGCTTCAAACTCTGCGCTACTTTATCTTTTTGTTTATCAGAAAGCACCGCTTCTACTTCAAGATATGTATCGTCTATCGCTACTTCTGAACTCTTTATTTTGCCAAACGGGGCATCTAGTTGCACCTGGGCAGTCATAGATTCATCAACCATTACTGGACCAACTTCAACCTGTTTGCCATCGGTCAAAGATATGTCCGTGTTTTTTCCATTAATCAATACATCAAATTTTTCTGCGTTTGATTGAATGGAGATTGTTTCAACATCAAATTCAAGAACAGAGTAGTTATTCTTTTCAAAGTGTCTTACCTTGATTTCTTTTGATAGATCAATAAGTTCAGAAGAAAGCTTCCCTTCAACCTTGTACTCACCAGGCAAGAAGGATCCGAGATTTATGAGTCCATCTTTCGTTTCAACGTGAGATACTTTTTTTCCATCAACAAGGTAACTTACTTCCTCTTCATTTGTATCTATGAGAAGCGGGAATGGCTGTAAGACAAAGTCATAATTTTCATATACAAAGAATTTCTTCCCTCGTTTCTCCATTTTAATAAGCTGATTGCTCCCCTCTTTTACTTCTGCACTCACTTGCTGCGGCATATCGAACGATGAAGCAGTTTCACGTAGATGATTAATTAATGTTTCCTTCTCATCAGGATTTTCTTTTAAATAGGTTAATAAACTTTTTACATTTTTATCCGTTACATCAAGTGTAGAATCTGAGGATTCAAGAAAAGCTACTAGTTCTTTTACATTTCCTTGATTGAGATTTTCCTCAAACTTGGCCAGTTGATTGAACCTATCTGTATAGGACTCACCTACTTTAAATACAGCAAAAACGATAACGATTAATGCCAGAATACTACCTAGTATAATTTTTCTTTTTTTAGAGCTTGCAGGAGATTGTTTTACTTGGGGCTTATTAACTAAACTATTGCTTCCTAACTTAGCTCCACAATGTTGACAGAACTCCTGCTCTTTTGCTTCTTTACCGCAAGATGTACAAAATTTCATTGATCCTTCTTCCCCTTCCAGAATTCATATATCTACTCTTCCCCCATGAGAATGGCCTACTCAATAACTAATTTATTAAGTAGGCCACTTCATCACGAACATGGTATTGTTATAACCTTTTGGAATACACAAGGATTAGAGAAGTAGCAGCTCCCCCGCATATTTCTAAAGTCCCCATAACATCAAATTGCTTATTTGATCAGTAAATTTCTCTACAACAACTGCTATGACAATTGCATAGAAAATCCCCATAAGAACAGTTGTGATAATTAAACCGTAATAAACATCTAGTCCTCCTGTTGACTTCTGTTTCAATGAAAAGACAAGAGAAGTACTTGAGACAGTAAATAGACTCGTGCCAATAAAAAAGAATAGCAAGCTGATGACATTTGCCGAAAGGGCAGCAAACAACACAGCTACCACGAAAGCTGCTGTTGGAATGACTATTAATACACCTAATCGAGTCATCACGTTCATAAAAGAGAGATTAACCCGCATTAATTTCGCTACCCCAGTATTGACTGCAATAAAAACAGCCATAAAAATAAGGATATAAAGAAATGGTTGAATGACAAAAGATCCAAATGGAATCGTAATTGGAAAATCATATAATCCATCAGGAGCTACGTTTTTTGCAGTTACATATGAAAAGAACGGCAATAAAAACGCGAACAAAAGATGAGCAATTATTCCGTTTACTTTATCTGATTCCGTCACGTTATGACTGGCAGACATCGGCCCTTTAAATGCTTGAATGGCAAATGAAAAGAAGTTCTTGCTGATTAACTTACCTTTTTCAATATATTCGTTATTCGTAGGTTCAGCAGCAACAGTTGCTGCTGTCATTTGCTGTGTCACCTGCTGGGGAGTCGCTTCATTCGAATGACTTCCCCCCAGTTGACCTCCACATCCTCCACAAAACTTCGAATTTTCTTCGTTACTAGCACCACAATTTGAACAATACATTCTATCAACCCTTTATTTTGTTTTATTGTTTCTACATATCATTTCGATCGGTATCTTTTATACTAATCTTCTTAATTTTAAATCCCTCTTCATTTTTAATAACCGTATACGTCTTCTCTCGATCGTAATGAGTTTGTTCATTTAAATGATTGGTGAAAATAAATACTTCATTTGTCGATACAGTAAACGTGTTATCTCCCAAATCCTCTATGTCCGTTACGGTATTATCAGTAAATTCGTAGGAGTAGCCTTTATCTTGTAAATCACCGATATATTTCTTTAATTCTTTATCAGCTGCACTCTGCTTAAGTAAAAAAGGAGCAACGATGCTATAATCGCGAGAGTTCAACGCCTCTTCATAAGCGACACGAAAGTCGAGGACGTGACTTTGAGCTGCTTCACTTTCATCGATTGAGTCTTCATCATTAGTTTGGGTTGTTGTTGAAGCCGCAATCGTATCATCAACATCGAAGTCGAAATCGAGCGCTCCCCAAGTATCTCCATCTTGATTGACAGACTCAGTTTTGTAAGTTTTTCCCTTCTCATCTTTCCATTCAGCATGAAGCTTCACTTCTTGATCAACTGGAAAAGGTCCAAGTGTATCAAAATCGGACAGTTTTTTCTTTGTGCTTTTTCCGTTGATGAAAAGGGTCGATTCAGGAATATTCGTATAGAATGTATGGTATGAGCCCTCTAACTCAACTGGAAGGTAAATCGCCTCATCTCCCTGACTTAGCACATTAATCTTTTCTTTATATGTGAAATCGCCAAATACATTACTAGCCGTTCCAGTTATCTCGAATTGTCCGGGATAGGCTTTACCAAAACTCATTTCCTCTTCTGCTTCTTTCACCTCAGCAGATTGCTTATCAATGGTTAGAGTAGTGTTTGGAAGATTACTGCTTACAATTAAATCACTCGGAATGGCATCAATTTCGTATGTATAATAGAGCCCTGGTACGAAAGCATTCTTTTTAACTACAAATACTTGGTTTCCATTTGCATCCCTGACGGAGGTATCAAATTTATCCTCAGAGTCTGCAATACCAACTAGTTGGTAGCGGAGATCTTCCCACCCATTTTCTTTAATATATTGGAAATAATCTTCTTTATTAATAAGTGCTGTTTGATCGATATGAATCTCCTTAAGAAATGCTTCTGTTTTTCCTTCGCTCATTGCCCGATCCATCGCTTGAACTTGATTCATAGGATCAATCATTGAGGTGATGATAAAATGGGCACTGATTAAACACGCTACCACGACTCCGCTAGCTATAAAACTAAATTTCTGTTTACGTGAAAGTGGCTTTTTGGGTACCTGTTGTACTTCAACTGACTTTTCAATTTGTTGCTTTTTCCCCTGAGTTTGAGGAGAACCACATTCAGTACAAAAGGAACTGTTTTCTGAAAGTGCTTTTCCACACTCTGTACAAAAATTCACTAGTTTGTTCTCCTTTCGTTATGGAATTGTAATACGAAATGGTGCCAACTCCTTTCGCTTAGAAACAGAAGTTTATAAGGAATCTTTAGAACTAGATATATACCAATAATTCCCTCGTTATAGTATATCGGTAACAATGCCTAGGACTTTTAGGGTAAATATATAAAATATGGATTTATTATATATATTTGGAACATCTTCAGTACGCACTTTAAAGCACTCGGTGGTGACTCAGAAGAAGCTTCTAAGGAAGTTTGAGGTGAAACAAACGAAGTGAAAAAAGAGGAAGTAAAACCTTTTAAGCTTAATGATGTTGTTAGTTTAAAGAGATCTGAAGTAACCATTACAAACTTTGAACAACGTGATGAAGTTGGCACGAAACAAGCTTCTGACGGTGGAACTTTCATAGCCATTCAATATACTATTAAAAGCATTTCTGAAGAGCCTGTTAAAATAAGCATTTACACATAGATATCTATAAAACCAGATGAACTTGTCCAAGTATGGATAATTCATCTGGTTTTATTTTTATGAAAAATCATATGAAAGACACTATTTGTTAGACCAGCGCGCAGCTTTTCTTGACAGATTCACATCACCTCTTTTATATCCCTTATCATACTTTTCTTCCCCAAACCCTAATTCAGTAAGTCTACATTAGATGGCTCTTTAATCGGTTAGCTAACTCCTGAGCAGAAACTCCCTATTCAGTACTCTAAACGTTTGTGAGATTAGCAGTAAATCGAAACTCTTTTTGCCTCCCCCCTTCAACGAAGGCGTTTGTTAGTCCTATTGTACTGATAGTTTAGATTGAATTATGAGAACCGTCCCAGCGATTCCAGCGATTCCAGCGATTCCCAAAAAACTGACCTTCTCAATTGAAGGCCAGCTTTTTTTTCGCTATTAATTAGAGGTCAAATAATATTTACACGGCACGCTATGTCCATTGTTTTGGATATAGACGATATAGTACGAGTTTTCTTTAGACAATCCAAACCTGAAGTTGAAACCTATTGACCATGAATTCGACGGATAGATGGAAGTCGGAACATTACTTTCAGATAATCTCTGCTTTGAATACGAACTAAAAAGTCTTCCATTTTCATAAATCTCTACTTTATCTACTTCTAACTCTCTTTGAGTATTATTTTTTAGGCTTATCGTGTAGCTATTAAAGTAGGAATTAAACAGAACATAACTTCTATTTGTAACAAAAAGGTCTTCTTCAAAAGATTTCACATTTACAGACAGATTAACCTTTTTATCATATCCTTCAACTGTACCCTGATAACTCTTCGATCCGATTTCGGAAGTATCGACTCCTTCAATCTCCCAAGTTACTGACTTCTTCTCTTCTGTCCCATTGTTCATCGTAACAGAAACTTCTGCTGGCAGCGTGTAATCATCCCATTGATATACATCTTTCTGAAGGTCATGAACGCTTTCTACTTTAATCGGCTCGACCGTTAAATCGAGCGTTGCTTCTTGACCGCCATCTACAGAAGTAGCCGTGATTTTGGCTGTTCCTTTCGATAATGCGGTAACAGTACCCTCAGTATCTACTTTGGCTACGTCAGTATTGGAAGAGGTCCATGTCACCTTTTGATTTGTTGCATTCTCTGGTGATACTGTGGCAATAAAGGTTTCTGAATTACCAACGATCATTGTTGCCGAGTATTGGTTCAATGTTACCGAAGTTACTTTTACTGGCTCGACTTCTAACTCATAAGTAGCTTCAATACTACCATCTACTGTCGTCACTTTAATGGTTGCCTTCCCTACAGATAGGGCTTTCACGTTTCCGTTCGCATCTACACTTGCCACATCTTGATTGGAAGAATCCCAAGTAACTGATTGATTTGTCGCATTAGAAGGCGAAACGGTTGGAATGAGGGCATCTGTTTCTCCTACTTTTAATGTATTAGAAGTCTTGTTAAGTTTAACTGATGTCACTGGAATCGGTTTAACGGTAATTTCAGTCGTAGCCTGTAATTTTCCGTCTTCAGAGGTTACCGTAATCGTTGCGGACCCTACTGACTTACCTGTAACTGTTCCTTTTTCATCTACGATCGCCACATCTTGATTTGATGACTTCCATGATACTGAAGGATTCGTTGCGTTTTTAGGAAGTACGCTAGCCATTAGCGTATTCGTTTCTCCTATGAGCACATCATATGATTCCTGCTCTATTTTCACGGAAGAAACGTGCACATATAATTCCTTTTCCAATTGTCCTTCAACTTTAGTACTGACTGCATTAGGTCCACCTAGAATAACCGCTTCATTAACACCGTTATCGCTCATAAAGTCAATAGCTTCTTTGGCCATCTCTTCTTTTTTCGTTAAGAAAATGCCGGCATCATTTTTCGAAGCAAGGGCCGATCCACTAAGAGCATCTGGGAAACTAGTTCCTGTAGCAATATAGGCTCTATTAAAATCGATTTTATCTTTGAACATTTGATTGATTGCTAGATTTGTTTCATATCTTGTATTACCACTTAATCTCTTACTGTAAGGAAGACTTTTGTCTAATGATGAATCCAAAGCTGCTTCTCCTCCAATAAGATAAGAAACCGGTACCTTTTTATCGTTTAAATAAGATTTCATTTGTTCATCTAAACCAGACTTTCTTGAAAGCAAAATAGGCATTTCTTGAGAAGAAGCAATCGGTGCGATGGAAAGAGCATCTGGGAAGTTCATTCCTGTAGCCACAATGATCCCATTCTCCACTCCAATTTCTTTCGCAATCTTTAGGGATGTTTCAAAACGATCTTTACCGCCAAGACGTTTTGTACTAATTCCAAGACTTTTAAGCTGGGATTCAATTGAAGAATTAATAACACTAGCGCCACCGATCAGGTACGCTTTTTTCGTACCCAGGCTTTTCAATTCTCCAACCACATCCTTATTAAGAAGATCTGGTTTAGTAAGGATAATTGGAGCATCTAGCGACTTTGATAAAGCAGACGCAGACAAAGCATCTGGGAAGTTTGCTCCAGTCGCAATAATGACGTTAGGAGCTTTTGTCCATCCATTACGAGCAATCTCTAACGACGTTTCATAACGATCCGATCCAGACAATCTGGATGTAAAAACGTTTTCATCCGTTTCTTGAGCGGAGACTAGCGTGATCTTTGAGCTCGATATGAGTACAAATAACGTTAACATAACTAAAAAGGCATATTTTTTCATTTGGTTCATAACCTCTTTCTTTCATTGAATTAATTTAATATTAGACTTTATTTCCAATGTTCTTTAGCTATCTTGGACTACTTCAATAGAGATTTTCAATTCGATCTCTTACTTATGGTAATTCACATTAAACTAGGATATTGCCATGCTAGAAATGAATAGGGTACTAGCCTCTTTATGCAACTTCCTCCTCCCACTTTTCTGATGAGAACATAAAGACCTTTTAGACTAGGAATATTATATCATTTTATTGGTAATTAATAACATGTTTATAGAAATATTTCTAATTTATAAAAAAGGATCCAAATACTTTCAGACTACTTCGTTTCCCATTAATCTATTTAGTGATGTTAATTATTTTAATTGAATTAGAAGACCCAGTTAATCAAACGTTTGATTAACTGGGTCTTCTCCTGTGATATGAACTTGATTGATCATTCTTCCTCTAACCTTAACCGTAATGAGTCTCTCTTGATGATATTTGGTAGTACTTCTCTCCATTTAACCAGGAAACGCTTAACTCTGGATATTCCGCAGAAACAAGAATGGCCTCTTCTACGTTACTAAGAACTAAGTGAGTGTAGCCTGATTTTATTGCCATGTCGCCTTTATTACCATTAGGAAATGCAATGCCATCACCATCTTTGGCATAGCGACTTAAAGAATGATCCCACATCGTACAATAGTATTGATCATCTGCTTTTCGCTCTTGTTCGGAGTGTTGATCAGCGATTGGATTAATTCTGTATCTTTCCCACGGGAGAATGTATCTAGCATTAGGATCCTTTGTTTCGAAACATGAGTAGTTAGGAATTGAAGAAGATTTTACATCTTTGCATACAACTAGTGTTTTCACCTCAAAACTTTGTTCTAGTAAAAAACGTATACAATTCGTTAACGTTTTGCCCATACCAGCAAAGTCTTCAACTAGGAGAACATTCATGGGAGACGGAATATCTCCCAACCAACTAATGGTTTCTTCCGAACGATTATAGCGTAAATAATAAAACGGAAGGCCAGTAAGAAAGGCTAAGTGGATGCCTGGAAAAGAACCCCCTCTTAAAACAATAACAATTCCACCAAACTTCTCTTTCTTCACCTCTTTTGCTAATGCTTCAAGTGATAAAGAAATTTGATTGTAATCTATATAGATATTCTTCATAACTTATAACTCCTCATCCTAGACACACGTTAAATTTCAAAACTTGCAACTCAGTTCTTACATCCTTTATTTAAACTACTATTTTCTATTTCTACCAAATCGGATGATGTTATTAATGAAATACTAGACATAAGCAAAACCACTTTATCCATCCACTAAATTACTTAAATTCTTTAATTTGGAAAATTAGAATACCATATTCATTATAATATTACTTCAGCCATTTAGGCAATTAGTATTATAAAAATGGAAAATTGAAAAGTGCCTGTCACCACCCGTATTATTTGTGAAATTGTCGAAATAAATTCCGACGTTATTCACTACTTCTTTAATCTACATATCTTTTGACTACTCAATAATTGACCATAAATAATGAATCTTACTCCACTCACGCTCTACAAATCCACGTCTGAGAAACCCCCTCTATCCTAGTCAACTACCATTGGGATAACGCTTTTTTAGATTCACTAAATCTAACATACCAATTGATCTTTTCAAATTAAAAATATTACATATATTGTTTATTTGCCCATTGATTGTATTTTAATGGTATTATACTAATGGTATATAATACCTAGTATTATTCCAAATTTTTTAAATGGATTCTTTAGTCTTCAATTTGGGAGGTGTTCATTTACATCGTTCTTTGTTTCATTGCTTTTAAATATTCTATTAAGGGTGTGTATCATTGAAAAAATCAGTCGGATTATTTTTTACAGTATTTTTTGTATTATTTCTATTATTCTTTAGTTCTCCAACAAATACGTACGCAGACAGTTCGGAAAATGAACCAAATAATTCTATCGCTGAAGCTAATGGGATCTCAGTTAACGAATACATAACAGGCGTTACTGATGATTACTATGAAGAAGATTATTTTAAATTCACGCTCTCCAAAGATGGGTATGTTAGATTAGTAGCTGATAATCGTCCAGGAGAGGATACTAGATTTGATATTTTCAATGAGACCGAAGAATTCGCAAACTATTTAAATACAAATCATGATTATTCAGGTACTTCTCAACTAGAGATGGGCTTACCAAAAGGTACTTATTATATTAAGGTTGATAGCTCCTATACTGAAAATCCATATAAATTCAAAGTGGAATTTCTGGCCTCTTCTTTTTATGAAAAAGAACCGAATGATAGTTATGCAGAAGCAGAAAATAATAAGTTAGAACTTAATAAAACGTATAAAGGTTTCTTAGCAAAAGACTACTATGAAGAAGACTATTTTAAAATCAGTAACAGTCAATCAGGAAAATATACCATTATTGTAGATAATAAAGGAAGCGAGCAAAAGCAAGTTTATATTACGACAAAAGATGGAGATATTATTGATTCTCTTTATACAAATTCTGATTTTCCAGGTAATAGTCAAATGACAGTAGGCCTCCCTGCTGGGGATTTTTATATTAAATTAAAAAGTGGCGGTGGCGAAGAAACCCCATATAATTTAACTGTGAATTTCGAACAAAGTACAGTTTTTGAACAAGAATTTAATAATACCTTTGCTACGGCAAATTCAATTGATCTAAACAAAACATACAATGGTGTTATTTCAGATTGGGATGATGAAGATTACTATACATTTCAATTATCTAAGCCAGAAAAAGTGACACTTAACTTAGATAATGGAATCAATAAAGAAGTTTATTTATTAGATTCTAATGGCGATACAATTAATTATTTAAATACCTATTCAGATAAAACAAAAACAGAAAATAATAGTTTTGAAAGTCAATTATCTGCTGGAACCTATTATGTAGAGGTTTCAGGAGACGATAACGATAATATGATTTATAGCTTGGAAGTGACCACCTCTTCTCAATCAGTCGTGCGACTCCAGGGCGAGGACCGATACAAAACGGCAGTAGAGATCTCAAAAAATGGTTGGCAAACGTCTAATACTATCATCCTTGCTAAAGGGAGCGACTTCCCTGATGCATTAGCAGGAGCACCTCTTGCCTATAAAGAAAAAGCACCAATCCTCTTAACAAAATCAAATGAACTTGTAGATGTTACTTCGAAGGAAATTGAGCGTCTTAAAGCCAAAAAAGTGATTATCCTAGGTAGTGAAAATGCTATTTCCAAAACGGTCTCTAACAAGCTTAAAACCCTGGGGCTATCAGTTGAACGGATTGGTGGAGCAGACCGTTTTGAAACAGCAGCTTTAATTGCGCATAAGTTAAATAGCGATAAAGTCGTGGTTGCCTATGGTCTTAATTTCCCAGATGCTCTTGCTATTGCCCCTTATGCAGCAAAAAATGGGATTCCAATCCTATTAACGAAGCAAAACCAATTACCGCCACAAACCAAAGCAGAACTGACAGGTAAGAAAAGTGCAATTATCGTTGGTAGCACTTCCGTTGTAAGTGAAAAAGTAGCAAAAGAACTACCAGTCTCCGAGAAAGTTCGATATGGTGGTGCAAATCGTTATGAAACTGGAAAAGAAATCGTCAAAAACTTGAAAATGGGTACTGAACAAGCCTATCTTGCTACAGGTGCAAACTTCCCAGATGCACTCGCTGGCTCAGCTCTTGCAGCTACAAATAACAGTCCGATTCTTCTAGTGAAAACAAACGAGATTCCACCTTCAACTAAAAGTCTGATCTCTTCTTATAAATCGTTTGTACTTCTAGGAGGAGAAAACGTTGTTGGTAAGAAGGTTGTAGATGAATTAAAATAATTACTAGAATAATTGGGATGGTCTCGTGATGTTATCTTGAAATAATAGAGATTACAATGGGAATCACGAGGATGACTCTCGTGATTCATTAATTAATTGAGTTTCCATTAATAAAAAAGCAGGAGAACTAATACATTCAATGATCTAGTTCCCCTGCTTTTCTTTGTTAGTAAGCGACTGAATGAGAAGAACCGTACGTCCTGCTGATACTAGTCAACTAGCGTTCCTACCCATGGTAATCCCCGGTTTTTACATTAACACTAACTATTCGATACTCTACTCCATCCAACTCAGCGTATACTTCTAAAAACCCTTGATTGTTGTATATTTGAAATTTTTCATATCTAATGGTTTCGATTGAATCCGCGTATCCACTTTCGATCATTTCATTTTCAAATGTCTCTTTTACTCCAGGAGCCCATTCATATGGGTCATCGTCTTGCTGAGCTTCTGAATTCGCTGCGTTCATTTTCTCTTCTTCTGCTGCCAAGATTTGATTCGCTCTATCCGTAGCATCCTTTTTGAATTTTTTCACAACATCTCTTTGTTCTTCAGAAATGTATTCATTTGATAAAATTTCGTCGGATGCGACTAAGTAAGTTTCATCCGGCATTGCATTTTCATCATGAGGATCATATAGTTTTTTTAAATCCTCAATTTCACGAGTTAATTTTTTTGTTTCTTCAACCATCTCATTAAGGTTATCCGCGTCTTCTTGTATAACCACTTCAATAGATTCATACCTACTATTACCCTTAAGTTCATTTAACGTTTCTGAAGCTTTTTCAACTTCTTTCTCTTCCATGTGGGTAATAAATTGTTCGTAGTCGTCGATTAATTCAACCCATTCTTTTGCCTCACTATTTTTCGTATCTTCGTTTACAGCCAAGTTGAAATTACTTTTTGCTTTCGCAATCTCTCCGTTAGCTAAAGCTAATTTCCCCTGGTCGATTGCCTGTTCAGCCACAGAAATAGTATCTTCGTTTATTTTTTCGTCATTACTAATTGAAGCACATCCCAATGCTAATAAGGCAACTACAATTAAATAGGAATAAACTACAAATATACGTTTCATAACATGGCTCCTCATTTTTCATTATTGAAGTAATAGAAAAGGATTAGCTACCTAACTGATACTTCTTCTCCTCTATCGTAATAACCTCTTCTTCTAGCCCCATAAAAACAGGCTCCGACTTTTCATCAAGTTTCTTTCCTAACTCCCATTTCGTTTCTTCTAATTGGATAAGATCTTTCGAAAGATCGTTCATCTTGTCCTGATAGCCCTCAAGCTTTTCAGCATCGGTATCTACGAAAAACTCGACTAAATCATGGAGGTGATTAACTCTATTCGAATATTTCTCTTCCATGTCTGCCAAAACTTTTTTGTCCTTACGACTATGGTGCCATAGAAACTTCCGCTCATCACTTTCTTCAGCGACTTTCTCGTCTAACTTGTTGCTGTAAGAATCCACCATGTTATGAAAAGCACGATTCCATGCATCATACTTTCCAGGGTTTTCAAATAGTTCTCCTGCTTTAACCTTGGTTTGAAGCTGATCCTCTAGCTTTTTGCCAATTTTCTTTTCAGTCTTTTCTAAATTCTGTCCAATATCTAGAAAGTCATTAATGGCTCTCATTCGATCATGCATATGACCAGCTTCCTGCACATCAGCATCTAGCTTATCTGCCTTTTTGAAATCCTTTTCTATCGAGTGAATCGTATCCTCGATCTCTCTTAACCAATTGTACCGTTCCTTGTGTTTAGCGATTTTCTGCTCAATCACTAAAGCCATTTCATCTTGGGACTGCACTCCGATTAAGTTTAACTCCTCTGCTCCCTGCCCTATCTTTGCAGACTCTCTCATTCTTTCTTCAAAACCGAGATTGTAATAAGTAACTAATCCACGTAAAGCGAACGCATCACCGTTTTCATCATACAAATCGATCGAGTCATCGATTATCTTCTGTGCCTCTGGATAATTGCCTGCTTCTAATGAGGCAACTGCTTTTACATACAGGTTATCAGCTTTTTTTCTGTCCTCTTCCTTTTGTTTTGCTTTTTTCAACTGATATTGAGTGACAGCATTTTCAATATTGGCAAACACCTTTTTGAAGCTGAAGCCGCCGTCTTCTTCTTTCACCTCTTCAGCTTGGTCCCCTTCTATTTCCTCTTCATTTTTCAGCTCCGCTTCATTGTTAGAAGGTGATTCATCTTGCTTCTCAGCTTTCTTTTCTTCTTCTTTTGCTTTCTCTTTTTCTTTCTCTTCAGCATCGTCTTCAGACTCTGGAATCTCATCGTTCTCTTCTTCCTGTTTTACAGCTTCTTCTACAGCTGGTTCCTCAACTTTCAAATCTTCTTCATCTTCCCACCGATCAGATGATTCCGCCTTCACTCCACTTTCCTTTGCTTCAGCAAGTTCTTCAGAAGCAGGTGGCGCATATATTCCTATTAATAAAAGCATGACGAAGGAGAGGCTCCCATAATAGAAAGCCGCTCGCTTCCTTGTTCGCTTCTCTTCCTTTATGTAAAATAGTCCCCACGAAGGTTTAATGAAACTGAGCAATATAGCTGAGATGCTATAAAGAAGGATAAATAACACAACCTGTAATAATTTATCCAGTAGCGATAACCCGGGCATAAACAAACTACAAATCATGAGTAGCACAAGCATTCCACCAAAATAGACTAGAAACAATCGCTTTTTCGTCGGCTCAGCTCTAGAAAAATAAATAGGTATGGCCGGATTAATAAGCGCTAATAAAGCCATCGCGCTGCAGTAAATCCCTATAAAAAGAAGTGATCCAGAAAACTTATCGATATAGCTTACATTTGGGTTAAATATGAAAGCTCCAAGACAAATCGATAAAATCGACGTCGTGCTATACGTTTTAAACACCTTTAACCTTGATCTCATTTTTTTCGTTATCCACGGTAAAACCAAACGTGGATTGATCATTCCTATTATCAATGCACATACCGAAATCATTAATGTAATAAAGAATAAAATATCCATGTTTCCCCCTGTTTATAGTCCTAAATTGTTATTTCACAAACTCCCCGTTCTCCCAAATGCCTTCAGTCACCTTACCGTCAGCCGTGACTGCTTTCCCACGCCCATGTCGTTCCCAGTCCATCACTTCCCCGACGTAAATCTCACCATCTTTTGTTCGGATTTCGCCTGACCCATTCGGCGCATCCTCTTTCCAATCTCCTTCATAACTACTACCACTCCGATCAGTGAACTTCCCATAGCCATGTCTTACTCCGTTTTTATAATCTCCTTCATAAGTGGTTTCCACCCCAAAAAGGGAAACCACTTCAGTTCCGTACCCATCATGAAGATTTTCCTTCCATTCACCTTCATATCTCATATCGAGTACGCTACCAAAGCTTGTTACCTCAGTCCCGTATCCTTCACGCACATTATGAACCCATTCCCCTTCATAATAACTTGAGCGGTTAAATGTTTTTCCTGTTCCATGCTTTTCACCGTTAAGACGTTCACCATCATAACGTGCAGACGGTAAAACCGCCCCTTCATCTTCTGACATAGAAGCCGAGATAACGATGGCCATACTTGTGATGAAAACGAAGCTATAAATAGAAACGACCTTACGTCTCGTATTCTTCTTCATCGGAAGAACGATTCTCGGTCTGACTAATCCAATGAGTAGTAAAATAAGACTCAAGCCAGTGGTCAACAACCCAATTAAAGCTAGAGCGAATAACCAACTGGTGATTGCCCCCATCCCTAACGCACATAGTAAGTAGATCACACCACCGTAGAACAAAAACACCTTCCACCGCCCCTTGGCTTTCTTTCCATTCCACAAGTAAACATAACTTGGCTTGATCGTCCCAATAATTAGTAAGAGTACGGATAATAGAATCAAGAGTGAAATTGCTTCAAACATCGTCTTCCACCTAACTTTCATACATTGCAGAAAAATATCCCATTATTGTTATTGTTAAGGAAAACAGGTGAAAACACAATTATTAATTAGGATTTTATGCCTATAAACTTTTAAGGAAGTGTTTGATAAAAACACAACAACAAAAAGCCCATACCTCAGCGAGGAAAGGGCTTTTACTTACTCTATGCGATTCTCTGGAAATTCAATCAAATCATTCACATATAGCTGCCCGTCAATGAGCTTAACGATTTGGCCAGAACAACCTACTAATTGCAGCTTGTCCTTACTAATCCTGAAGACACCGAATGGTAAAAATTGATGAACGAAGCGCTTATTGCTAGACGACGCTTTACCATATTAATTAATGACATTCTCCCTAAAGAAGAACCATCTCATTTACAAGCAGCTTTTCAAATTGAATATTTATTAGCCAGTTTAGTTAATATCCATATCACCATTACAGAGAAATAAGATGTAACAGATTCATTTGGCAGACCAAGTACAAGTACCCTCACTATGATAGACTGTAAGAAGAATTCTTTATCAATCCACCATATAATGGTCCCTTCAACAAAATAAAAGATTACCAAAAACTATCTTGTTATTATTGAATACACGAGGAGGATTTATGGAAGCTTTAAAAATAGAGTTCACTCAAAATCATTTCACATTAACGAAAGAAACAGCAAAATCAATTGAATTTGAACATGAGAATGGACAGATTGTATACCTGTTACATAATAAGGAAATCACCATCGTTTTAAACCCCAAAGTAGTAGAAGGTAATCAATACCTACTTGACCGTTCTTTTAAAACGAATCATAACACTTCTTTTCAACATTTTCCTAAAAAACAGAATAAGGGGAAAGAGCTAATCCATTATGGTTATTCATTTAAGTTTCAATCTCCTGAGGAGTTAGCACAATTTCTAAAAATTGATTGGAAACGATGGTTGATGATTGACTAAATACAGTTTTTAAAAGGTATTTAAAACAATTTAGTGAATCTCTTATAAGATTCACTACCATACGGGACTTTAAATCATAACAAATGAATGAAAGAAAAGGAGATGGCATCACTCACATGCCTATCTCCTTTTGAATTAGTAATTGAAATCATGTAAAGACGTGGTACTTCTTTCCCCGAAAAAGAAACTGGGATGCATCATCTGTATATGATTAGCTGATCCAGGGTGCCTTGAGAATGAACAACGGTTTTAAGCTTTGCTTATATCCCCTTTTACTATTCCTCTTCTAATGCTTCTGGATATAAAATTTCATCAAAGATTTCCCCAGACGCTTCGTCTTTTAAAGCAATGGTTACGGTATACTTCTCCGGGTCTGCTCCATCATACATTTGATAAATCATACCTGACATGCCCAACGTCAATGTGGCGAAGCCGTCTAAACTATTTTCATAAGCTTCTTGATCGACAACTATCGTGAATTTTGTAAAAGAATCATTGTAAGTAATGTCTTTAATGGAAACATAGTCTTCACTGTTCTTCGTTTCTTCAACGGTTTCATCGATTGTGGTTGTTATTTCCTTCATCATTTCTTTATGAACTGATTTTGACATTTTATATGTAAGTGAGCCATCCTCATTTTCGGTTACTTCTTTTACTCCTTGCTCTTTGGCACTAGCGATTGCCTCTTCAGGGTTCTCATCTTCTAGCATAGAAGCTGGAATGGTGATTTCAACATTTAGAAGGCCTTTATCAACCTCAACTTTATCCTCTTTACCTTGTTCTTCTTTTTCAGTTTTGTTTGCTGACGATTCACTATTCCCATTCTGTTCATTTGAAGAACATGCTGCTAGGAACGTTAGCAATATTACTAAAATTGTATAAGTGATTTTTCTCATAAATCCTCTTCCTTTCATTATGTCTTTGCGAATTAAAGGAAGGACGTTTCATTTAGTTGATCCATCCTACCTTTTTGATTGTCAGACAGTTATCTTGTTCTAGCAAAGCAAATTACCGAGATGTTGCTCCATATTTTGAACAACTAAAAAGCTTGTAGAGGAACATAGATGCCTCTACAAGCTGAAAGTTGCCGTGATAAAACGAGCCTCTTTTGTTACGTTTTATTTATCTAAATTTTCGATAGCATAATCAGCTTCTTCTTGTGTGAATTGTTCTCCACTTCCAGAAGTCAATTGATCTCTGATCGCTTCTGGTGACATACTCATTGAGTCCTGGTAGCTTTTTGCTTTTTCCAAGGCGTTTTCTTTATAATCGGCTTTCAAATTGTCTACCGCATATTGAGCTTCGTCCTCGGTGAATTTTTCCCCGCTGTTAGAAGTCAGTTGGTCATAAATGGCTTGTTTGGACATGGACATTGTATTCGAATAGGATTCTGCCTTTTTCAAAGC
This sequence comes from Guptibacillus hwajinpoensis, assembly GCF_020524165.1. Lineage (GTDB taxonomy): Bacteria > Bacillota > Bacilli > Bacillales > Guptibacillaceae > Guptibacillus > Guptibacillus hwajinpoensis_D. The sequence goes on along the minus strand of NZ_JAIVKU010000002.1, from coordinate 50,031 downwards.
GTTTGCTTTCCAATCATATTCAAGAAGATCAATGGCATACTGAGTCGATTCCTCAGAGAAATTTTCCCCGTTCTCTGAAACCAGTTGATCGTAAATGGCACTTTGAGACATGTTCATTGTTTTAGCATATGATTCAGCTTTATTCAAAGCAGACTGGTACTCGGCAGGAATGTCCTCTTCCGCTTTAGCCTCTTCTTGAGGTTCCTCAGTTGATGCTTCTTCGTTATCATCCTTTGTCTGATCGTTCGTTGTTTCGGCCGCTGTAGGCTCGCTTTCCTTTTTGTTTCCCTCTGCTGTATCATCATCGCCACCGCTCACAGCAGCCACAATAATAATAATTGCAATGATCCAAACCCACCATCTTTTATAGAAAGGCTTTTTCTGTTTTTGTTTCTTTGCCATTCCCGTTTCCCCCTTTGTATATTAAAGTAACATTATAACATACCAATATATGTATATTAAACACATTATTCTTTATCTAACGGTTATTTTTTTGGAGATTCACCTTCTTCTCCAAAATATTACTTAATAGAAATTATTATTTCCCGAAACTAATCAAGCATTTCCCATTTGTTGGAGCATGCTGTTGCTAAGGATGCCATTCTTGCGAAGAGTCTCTAACCTGATTATCTTAAATCCTTATATTCCCTTTTATCCATAACGGTTGTGATAAGTGTCTCCGCTATTAGGTCCAACTTGTAGTGTGAGTGAGGTACTCTCATTCCTCTCTTCGGAGGCCAGTTCTCCTATCCCTTTTGCTAGTTTGGTACTAAGTTCTTTTTCCCAGTTTGATGAAGAGAGATCCACTGAAGTTCCATGGCGATTGTTAATAAGATCAGCTATCTGCGGTGCTGAAGAATAAACGCCATGAACGACGATCGCTTTTTCATTAAGAATGTCTTTCGTGGCTTGAAGCTTTGATAAGTCATCACCGGGCTCATTCGTTACCAGGACAATATGTTTGATCGATCCAGTGTCTTCATTATTCCTAAAATCATAGTTGTTCACAACATGTTCTATAGCGGTCATCGTATTTTCGATTCCAGCTGATCGATTTGGAAAGTTTCCAAGGGCATCCTCAATCTCAGCTGAGTCGCCACTCCATAAAGAATCACCAAAATTTTTAAAGCTAAACTGGTCATACCAGTATTCCATGATGCCTACCCTTACATCAGACACCCCATGTGAATCGAGTTCATCGTAAAAGGAAGCCACATTTTGAGCAACTTCTCTCTGTATGGAGTTCATGCTACCCGTATTATCGACGACGAATACAATATCAGCTTGCCCTGGTATTCCATTGCCCGTATGAGGAGAGACCTTGGCTCTTACCAAAATGAACTTGAGCGAATTTCTCACATTAATAAAACAACAAGCATGAACTTAACGGCATCCGCATCGCGTATTGAAGATTACCTAGCTGAAGAAGCAATGAAACAAGCAAAAAGTTCAATATTAAATCAATCAGCTGAAGCCATGTTACTTCATGCGAATCAGCAAGCGGGAGAAGTGCTGAATTTATTAAAATAAGAAACAAAAAACGTGTCAATGGGAATCACGAGGGCTTTAACCGTCCTCGTGATTTTGTGTTTCTTTACTCCCTTTATCACTCATCTCTCCACAAATAAAAAGACAGGAAACCACTCTCTCTCGATTAGTCTCCTAGTTTTCTATTAACTCTTATTATCTGCTTACTCTAAAAACTAACCACAAACCCACCTCTAAATCCAATCAGCGTTTCCGTCTCTGTCCATATCTGGAGCGTCTATTTCTCCGGAGCTTCATAAAGTTCAAGCTATCTAGCATCTCGTTCTACACATCCATAATTTTATCAACTAGTTGTAATAAAAAGTGGCTTACTTCATCGTTTCTCATAAAGTAAGCCACTTACATATTGGTAATACCACTGTCTGAAAAGCAAGAAAAAAACCATTTTTCTTTAGAAGTAACGATAATTTTAGGAAGGGCTGCCTCACTTATTGCTAGCTTCTAATTAAATAACAAAAATCTCTAATCCAATTCTACAATAATACGATCTTCCACAACGGCACTCCCACCAAGAATAGAATACTGATCGTAATCATTCTTTTTAACAAGATCCATAATAGGATCAGGTACATTATCAGGTTCTACTAGAAGAATAGGCGCATTTTTCTTAGCCGCTAGTATTGATCCTGTTAGCGCATCTGCATAATTCTTTCCTGTTGCCACATAGGCACGAGAGGTATCATGATCAAAATGTTCTACTATAGCTTTATTTGTATCATAACGATTACTTCCAGATAAGCGAATTGGATCAGGTAATTGATTCATCACCTTATCAGAAACAACGGCCGTTCCACCTACAACAATCGTTTGTTTCTTTAGAGTTGCTTTCGTTTCAGATGGAAGCTTGTTAGTTCCGGTTAAGACAATTGGAATGCCGTTTCGCGCTGCAAATGGTGCAATAGCTAACGCATCTGCAAAGTTACCGCCATAAGATACGATAACCTGATCACTTTCCAACTTACTTGCAATTTTCGCAGCCGTTTCATATCGGTTTTTTCCACTAATGCGATCAACAGTTAGGTGCATCGCTTTAAGCTCTTGTTCAACGTCTCCAGAAACGGCACTACTACCACCAATAATCACCACTTTTTTGACACCAAGACGCTTTAGCTCTTCTTTCGTCACAGCCGTCAATGTTTCTTTCTGTGTTGATAGTATAGGTGCACCTAATTGATGAGCGTATGGAGCGGCAGCTAACGCATCTGGAAAGTCATCTCCCCTAACGAGCAGAGCTGTTTCTGATCCATTTTCGAAAGCTGTTTTTGAAATTTCAACAGCTGTTTTGTAGCGATCTTTACCAGAAATACGATTTGTTTTTTGAACCACAACAGCTGTTGTTGACTTACTCTTGTTACCAGAGCTATCTGTCGCAGTTACACTAATTTCTGTACCTGGTTTTTGCTTTTCATAGGTAACTTCGAAATCGCCATTATTCGACGTCTTCGTTGTGCCAAGAACTTTAGTTCCAGCTTTCACCTGGATTTGAGCACCAGATTCAGCCTTTCCTTTAGCACTAGTTTCTGTCGCAATAGAGATAACAGGAGGTGATGGAGCAGAATGATCTTCTACTGTTACCTTTATTGCTTCACTTTGATTGCCCGCTTCATCAACCGCGTATACCGTTAGTTCAACACCTGACTTTTGTTTAGAATAAGAAATTGAAAATTCTCCAGAGTTGGATACTTTTCCATTACCTAGTTCTTTATCATCGGCATTTACATAAACGGTTGATCCTGCTTCTGCTTTCCCAGTTACTTTCGTCTCGGTTGTAAGAGAGACATTTGGTTTTGCAGGAGACATTTGATCTTCCGCAATGACAATTGCGGCTTCACTCTGATTGCCAGCCGTATCTACAGCAGTAACAACTAGCTCTGTACCAGCAACTTGTTCAGGAATGTTGACTGAGAAAACACCTGACTGATCTGCTGTTGCTTTCCCTAGCTCTTCTGCTCCTGATTTCACTGTAATAATAGACCCTGGTTCTGCATTCCCACTTACGTTTGTTTGTGTGGAGAGGGTTACCTCTGGTTGTGTCGGTGCTGTTCGATCAAGAACGGAAACGGAAACAGGATCACTTTCATTTCCTGCAGCATCAACTGCACGTACATGCAATGTGGTTCCCGCCTTTTGTTTAGCAATCGAAACTGTATACGCTCCGCTTTCGTTAGCTTTACTATGACCTAGTTCCTTTGTTCCTGCCTTAACATAAACGGATGAACCTGGTTCTGCCGTTCCAGTCACTTCCGTTGATTGATCAGAAACGTCATCCACCACTGGTGATGCAGGGGCTGTCTCATCTTTTACAGTGATCTTCCTTTCCGTAACAAGCATTTCCGAATCATACACTTGAAGAGTCAGCGTTTCATTCTCTTTTAAATCACTAACTGGAATTTCAAAGAATCCATCCTCGTCTGCAGTTGTTTTGCCTACTTCGTTTCCAGAACGAGCTAATGTAATCGTCATATTCGGAAGTGATTTTCCTGTCACACTACTAGAATCTTTAGTAAGACCATCTACATAAAGGTCTTTCACTTCATAACTCTTTGTATAAGTATAACCATCTGGATCTGTGATGACGACGTTGATGCTTTCATTAGAGCCTAATTCGAATTCCTCTAGCTTAAATGTGCCATTATCTTTTAAGTCAACCTGTTGGCCATTGATTTTAACTGATACAAAAGGAAGCGTTGCTCCAGTTAATCTCACTTTTCCATCACGGCTTACTAATGGTGCACCATACATATCAAACGGAATTTCTGTTAGCACACGATTCGATGCCACCATGCTAGAAATGGAATTTGAGCCTGATAAAACGGCCTGTCCATTCGAAGGTGTATAGTATCCCATTGTAATGCTGTTTGTGATAAGACTACCATTGATTCGTAGACCATCATAACTTCGTAAACCGCCAAGCGTATAGACATCTCCATTAATCGTTACATTGTTTTGAACCGTTAAGACCGCATCCTCCGCAATATAGACATCAGAATCAATCGTTTTATTTGACCAAGAAGTATTTGATGTTATGACATACGCATTAAGAGGTTTTACCGATTTGATAACAGTAAAGTTCCCTGCGCTAAGGTCTTTCTCACTAGAATTGATTGTTAAGACATTTAGATTTGTATCTCTAATTTCTAGAGACTTCACTTCCCATAATCCTAGGTCTTTTCCTTGTTCGATTGGAACTGATCCTTCCATTTTGCCATTCTCTGAATTGTAGCTAAGAGAATATGAGAATTCTTCTTTGCTTACAGGAGAAGTATACTTGATTGTTGCATCCTTTAAGTGAGTATCATCTGTTGCATCTATTGATAGTGAAATTGAATCTCCTGCTTCTACTTTTTGTTTGTTAGTAGAGATTGAAGAGAATACAGGTAATTTGGATTCGGTGTAAACGAAAAATTCACCATTCTTCAATAAACCCTTATCATCATTTGATAAATAATAACTAGAGATGTTATCGGAGCTATCATACACGTATAACGAACTTATTTTATAAACTCCTGATTCGCTATTAGTTTCAATTGGAATCATGCCTTCATATTGATCAGTTTGCTGATTATATGTCATACGCACATTAAAACTTTTTCCTGTAATAGGCTTTTCGTAATAAACACTAATATGCGTTACACTTACATCATCTGTCGCTTTTACACTTACTTTTACATTATCTCCTGCTGTTGCTTTTTCTTTATCTACTGTAATACTTCCGAGAGTTGGTTTTGTTACATCTGCCCCACTTGTTCCACTTACCGTGAACTCTCCTTCTTTTAACTTCCCATCATCATCACTTGATAAATAATAACTAGAGATGTTATCGGAGCTATCATACACGTATAACGAACTTACTTTATAAACTCCTGATTCGCTATTGGTTTCAATTGGAATCGTGCCTTCATATTGATCAGTTTGCTGATTATATGTCATACGCACATTAAAACTTTTTCCTGTAATAGGCTTTTCGTAATAAACACTAATATGCGTTACACTTACATCATCTGTCGCTTTTACACTTACTTTTACATTATCTCCTGCTGTTGCTTTTTCTTTATCTACTGTAATACTTCCGAGAGTTGGTTTTGTTACATCTGCCCCACTTGTTCCACTTACCGTGAACTCTCCTTCTTTTAACTTCCCATCATCATCACTTGATAAATAATAACTAGAGATGTTATCGGAGCTATCATACACGTATAACGAACTTACTTTATAAACTCCTGATTCGCTATTGGTTTCAATTGGAATCGTGCCTTCATATTGATCAGTTTGCTGATTATATGTCATACGCACATTAAAACTTTTTCTTGTAATAGGCTTTTCATAATAAACACTAATATGCGTTACACTTACATCATCTGTTGCTTTTACACTTACTTTTACATGATCGCCAGCTGTTGCTTTTTCTTTATCTACTGTAATACTCTCGAGCTCAGGTGCGATAACATCCGCTTCAGCCGAAACAAAATCAGTTGGAAAAATACCCAGAACCAATAATAATACCATTAATATTTTAACTAACTTCCCCAAAAAAAATTCCCCTCTCCCGTATAAAACTAACAGTTACTATTATACATCATGAATTGTTTATTTCTACCAAATAACGCACATTTCCTTACCAGTTATCCTCAATTACTGGAACAGATCGACTATTTTACTAGCTTTGCAAAAGAAAACAGATGAGCTAATCTAAAGATTGTACAGACTTTTGGTATGCTGTGGCTCTTATAGCTAAATAGACATAACTTAGCTCATTGGGGCAAATCCTAATCGCAGCTAATATAAAATAAAACAAAAAATTCTACTGCTCTCATGTGATTCTGCATTTCTATAATCCCTCTATCGCTCACAGCTCCACAAATAAAAAAACCAGGAAACCAATCCCTCTCGAATAGTCTCCCAGCCTTCTATTATTCATATAATTGTAATCTACCATTTACCCTACACAAAAAAACTAATCACAAATACAACCCCAAATCCAATAAATCCAATCAGCGTTTCCATAACTGTCCACGTCTGGAGCGTCTGTTTCTCTGTTAAGCCAAAGAATCGATTGACTAACCAGAAGCCGGAGTCGTTTACGTGGGTAAAGACGGTTGCCCCACTCGCAATAGAAATAACCAGTAGTCCAAGCATTGGTTCAGAAACGTCCATCATGCTGATGATTGGTGACATTAGACCAGCTGCTGTAATCATGGCAACCGTTGCAGATCCTTGCGCCACTCGGACGAAAGTGGAAATTAGGAAGGCTAATAGAACGATTGGTAAACTGGAAGTTGCCATCATTTCGCCTAGAATATCACCAACGCCACTGTTAATGAGCGTTTGTTTGAAGACGCCACCAGCACCTGTTACTAAGATAATGATTCCGGCAGGTTCTAGTGATTTTGTTGCAATGTTTTGCACTTCTTCTTTCGTGTACCCTCGTTTTGTTCCTAAGAAATAGAACGTGAGGAGTGTCGAAAGGGTTAAGGCAATGAAAGGATGTCCAACAAAGGTTAAGAATGATCTTGTAAAACTATCTTCCGGTAAGATCTGACCTGAGACAGTATTTACTAGGATAAGGACAAGTGGAATAAGGATTAAAATAACGATTGATAAAAAGCTTGGAAGTTCTTTTTCGTTTTTTGGCTGTTCCATTTCGTTTTGCGTTACAAAGTCAGGAACCTTAACGTGAATTTTGTTTCCGATGTATTTACCGAAAATAGGACCAGCAATAATCATTGCGGGCAAACCTGCCAGTGCACCGAATAAAATCACCCAGCCTAAAGATCGAGGCAACTGAGATCGGTCCAGGCGTTGGCGGAGCTCTAATGGGGCAATGTCATATCTATTATACTATCGGCAATCCTCTTCAGACATTTTCAACTTCACAAATTGTCAACGTGGTTCCATATAATTATTCAATCTATTAATAAATAATTAGGTCTAGACGTGAGAGTCAAATCAACCTCTTTTTCCCATTTCAATCTATGTTCGGCCCCTAGCATCGAAACAACTTCCCCGTTTCCCGATTTCAGAGGAATTTTTATATCTTGTTTGTTTTTACTAGTGGTCCAAAAAACAATAATATTTTTCCCATTACTATTTTTAAATTTTATTATATAGTTTTCTGAATTAGATGTATGTATTCTTTCAATGTATTTAAAACCATTTAAAGTTTTAGATAATGTTTGAATGGATAAGAAAGATAATTTTGGAGTAGAATCATACCATAACAATCCAAAATTATGCTCTTTATTATTTTTATCTACTCCATCATTTTTCCAGTCATACCAAATGCTAATTGGAATTTCAAACATATAATTAATAAGAAAAGTTCTTGCAAGATAGGATGCTTGTTCTATTTCATTAATTGAGATATTATCTTTCTGATGCATGGAATAACCCCATTCACCAGAAATGATAGGAATATCCTCATCCGAATAATCACTGAGGAGATTTCTTAATACTTGATAATCATATAATGCAGACTCTGGATGATTATTTCGATATGGATGAACAGAAATTGCATCAATATAGTTTAGTATATTTTCTTCAAACAACTGCTTTAACCATTCCATAGATTTTTCGTGTATTCCTGCCAAAGCAGGGGCAACTATTACTCCTGTAGGATCTTTTTGTTGAATAATAGGACTTACTTCTTTTACTAGAGTACTATACTCATCAATACTAGGTTGTGGTTTCCAGAATGTTTCTAAATTAGGTTCATTCCAAATTTCCCAAATTATATTTTGTCCTTTATACCTATCAACAGTAGCTGCCACAAAATTGATAAATCCAGTTCTACCTTCATCTGTTACTATAGATCTTTGTCTTTCATATAATGGATTTTCATAAGCCAAAATGTAGTAAGGTCTTATATCATACTTTGTTAATAAATCATTTAATTGATCGTACCCACTACCTTTGAAATCATATATGCCTTTTGTTTTTTCAACACTCGACCAAAATATGTCAATCCTCACAATGTTAATTCCTGCATCATTGATTTTTTGAATATCTTGTTCTGTTAAACCAGGGTGTATACTAACCCCTATACTCTTTGAAAAAGTAGGTAGTGGTCTTAGAGGTTCTTTTGGTGTTTTCCCTTCCTGTTTCAAAAATAGTACTAGTATAACAATCAGATGAATCACTACAATAATAATCATTAATTTTTCGGAGGTTTTGAGTGTTTTAAAACGATTCATTTAATACTCCATTAGAACGTTTTCTTTTTTTGTCCAAGAATAAAATAGCTTCCGTTCGAAAATGGCAATAAATCCCATGGAAATAAAAACATTAAAGAAATTTGCATACATTAGCGGTTCAGTTGCAGCAGATACAAAATAAAAAACACCAAAAGATAATGCTACCATAAGTCCTTTATTCTTAAACAAACTCAATATCAACACCAAAATTGGGAAGGTATGGAATACTAATCCCATCATCCCCTGGTGAAACATCATGGATACTAATCCGTTACTATTATTACTTGTACCTGTTAAAGCTTTAAATTCATTATTATTTAAATATCCCCAACCTAAAAACGGTTTTTGAAAAAACAAGTCTATACCAATGTTTAAATCATTAGTTCGTAAATCGTACGAAACAGTCCCATTATTTACTTTTTGGTTAAAAATTTGTAACCCTATAATTATAGCGGTAATTATTATAATTGGAACTATATATATTTTAAAGATCAAGCCTATATTTGTCTTAGGTTTTTGTTTTAAGTATTTAAATGTGAGTAACGTCAAAACAATTAAAAAACCTGTAGTTGAAAAGGTTGTAAACATATTAAGAACTAATAAAATTAACACTGATTTTCTAATTTTTTCTTTTATAAAAAGTTGATAAAATAAAGAAAAACTAATATATATTTGAAAAACACCAGGTTCCCAAAATATTGAGTTGTTTCTTACTACTCTCCATGAAAACCAATTAACTTCTTGCCAGTGAAAATGAAATCCCATGAAAACTTTATATGGTTTTTCATTTATCACTTCCATATAATAAGGAAAGATTTTCATAATATCTAAAAAAACATATGTAAATATAGAATAAATACAAATTCCTATTATTAAATTATTTATTATTTTAAATATATCAATATTTTTGATTATACAGTATCTAACTAAAAAGAAAATAAATATAAATTTAATAATAAAAAGAAGATAATTTATTATAGTATCATCGTAATTAAAAAAATTAATTACAATGAAAAATGGAATCACTAATGTTAAGAAAAATAATTGCTTATAATTAAAATTTCTACTCAAGAAAAATATCGGTATACAAAGACCTAATACAATTATTTGTGAAAAATTTAAATATTTTTGATCAAGTATTGCTCCACTTGAAAAAATTATGAAGAAGAATATTAAATACAAATATATGTTAAATATATTGGGAGTAGTATTTATTATTGAACTTGGAAGTCTTTTTTCAAAACTAATATCTCTCATTATCGGCTCCTTATTGGGCTATTAACTACACTATAACACTCTAATATACTCTTCTAACTAGAGCAATACTTTATTTGGAAATCCTTTTAGTTTTGAACTCTTTACCATGAATAGCTTGTGAATCCTTTAGACATTAAATAACCAATATTCAGTGTTAACGGAACTAGCAATTTAGGACCTTAATATATAAATTTATCTCTTTCAAAAATATTAAGAATAAGACAATTCCTTCTCCAACACGCTTTTCAAATACCCCATTACTTCACCCTGAAGATCCTCTCTCCCCAAAGCAAAATCAACCGTTGCTTTAATAAACCCGAACTTATCCCCAACATCATAACGATCGCCTTCAAATTCATGAGCAATAACCGCCTGCGACTCATTCAATACTTTAATTGCATCCGTCAGTTGCACCTCACCACCAGCACCTGTAGGTAACGTTTCAAGAATTTCAAAGATCTCAGGCGTTAGCACGTAACGACCAAGAATCGCATGGTTGGATGGCGCTTCTTCGATCGAAGGCTTTTCAACAAATGTTTCTACAGGAATAACACCTTCCTCCAACATGCCGTCTTTTGGTGCAATGATTCCATATTTCGAAACGTTTTCCTTCTCAACTTGCTGAACACCAACTACAGAACTGTTGTAGCGGTTATATACGTCCATCAACTGACCAATACATGGTTGCTCAGAACGTACAATATCATCACCGAGTAAAACCGCAAATGGCTCATCACCGATAAAGCTCTTCGCACATCCAATCGCATGTCCAAGTCCTTTTGGCTCTTTCTGACGAATGTAATGAATGTTTGCTAGATTTGAGATCTTTTGCACTTCTTCATACATTTTATGCTTTTGTTTCTTCGTGAGCGTCTCTTCTAACTCATAGGATTTGTCAAAATGATCTTCAATTGCGCGCTTTCCACGACCGCTGACGATAATGATGTCCTCAATCCCTGCTCGCACTGCCTCTTCGACAATGTATTGGATCGTTGGCTTGTCCACGATCGGTAGCATTTCTTTTGGTTGCGCTTTTGTCGCAGGAAGGAATCTCGTTCCTAGACCCGCAGCTGGGATAATAGCCTTTCTTACTTTCATAATTCATCTTCCTCTCTTATTTAAGTTTTCATTATGTACATAGTTCTGCAGTCCTATATCTATAAGACTAGTATACATAGCATATCGATTCTTATAAATACCATTTAAAGAAATAAAAGGTATTACCGAATAAAAAAATAAAATCTCAACCGCCAAATTACGGTGATATCGTGTTTTCTCTCTTTATCCGTTACTCTTTGAAACCATCATTTCTAATTTGCCTTCCACTACAAACTCTTTCATTGTAGACGGAATGATAAAATGGTCGCCTTTCATAATGGAAAGAGCATCCTCATCTTTCACACCAATGCTGCCTTCACCACTTAGAACACTAACGAGCAAATAGTCGCCATTTGTTGCTTGTTGAACATGTCCGTTTACTTCCCATTTCCAAACGGTAAAGTACTGTTCTTTCACTAGCTCTGTTTGGACTAGCCCTTCTTTCACTTCACGTTTCGGATGAAGTTCGGGATCTTCGTGAGGAACGGTTGATACTTCGATTGACTGCGCAATATGAAGGTCACGTTTGTTCCCATTTGAATCCGTTCGATCATAATCGTATACCCGATAAGTTGTGTCTGAGCTTTGCTGTGTTTCAAGAATCATCGTGCCTTTTCCGATCGCATGTATCGTACCACTTGGCACATAGTAGAATTCACCAGGTTTAATCTTAATGCTTCTTAACAAGCTATCCCATTTGCCCTCTTCAATCAATTGCTGGAACTCTTCTCTTGATTGAGCATGGTGACCAAAAATGATCTCAGAATCCTCTTCACAATCTAGGATGTACCAGCATTCTGTTTTTCCATACGCCTCATTCTCTACTTCTCTTGCATAGGAATCGTCGGGGTGAACTTGTACGGAAAGATCATTGTTCGCATCGAGAATTTTAATTAATAGTGGGAAGTGTTCTCCACCTTCATTCCGAAAAAGGTCTTGATTTTCTTTCCATATGATATCTAACGTTTTTCCATTAAGCGGACCATTCAGGATTTCAGAAGGTCCATTTGAATGAGCTGATATCCCCCAGCATTCGCCAGTCGTTTCTGTTGGGATGTCATAGTCAAATTTCTCACGCAGATTCGTTCCACCCCAGATACGATCTTTAAAGTTCGGTTTTAAAAAGATTGGTTGACGTTCGTACATATACTCCTCCAGCTTACCTACTTTCACAAATTGTTTCTGTTCCAATCGTGACGAATGTATTCATTGTTTCACCCGGTTTAACAAATTGAAGATCTTCTTTTTCATTAAAATCATTCATTTTGGCCATCCATGGCTCGATGCAAACGAACCCCTTATTTTGCTCAGTCCAAAGCACCGCATATTTAAACTCACTGCCATAAGAAATTGTTATCCGCTGATTCATTTGCTTTAAATCGAATTTAATTTGATGTTTGTCTACATGTTTCAAAGCAACTGCTTCACGCTTCTCGGTTAAATTAACTTCACCATGAAAAGGCTTTACTTCCCCATCATTGTAATCAAAATAGTCCTTTGCATCCGCTTGATAAACTAAATTCTTATCCTCTGAATGAAAGTAAGGATGGAACCCTGCATAAAAGGGCATGATTTCACTAGAATGATTGCTGTAGCTTTGCTTGATGATCAATTCATTGTTTTTTAATATGTACGTAAAACGCAACTCAAAATCAAATGGAAAGGATTTTTTTGTTTCACGCTTACTCTTCAGTTGTAACGTTAATTGTGCGCCATCTTCTGTACTTGTCTCGACAACATCCCATGGCAAGTTCCGTGCAAATCCATGATTCTTCATGGTGTATGTTACCCCGTTCAAACGGTACTGCTTTTCTTCTAATTCGCCACAGATCGGAAAGAGAACTGGAATCCCCCCTCGAACATTGGATTCCGAATCACTAAATGTTTCTTCATTAAGGTATAAAAGTTCTTCGCCCTCTGATTTGTATCCAGCCACCATACCGCCACGTTCAGGAGCGATTCGCACCACTGAATTGGTTTCACAGTTGAACAGTTGATAGATTGTGTATCCATCCATAACTGACTGTTTGATTTCATACATAACTGGTAACCCCCGACACTTATCGTTGCTATTAGCCCTCTTTTAAAGAGGGCTACATCTTTAAACTCTGACAGTAAGAATCTGATCAACTAGGCTCATTACTTCATTCTTTACTTGCTTAAGCATTCGTTGACTTGCTTCTAATGAATCTTCTTTCACACCAAAGTAGAGTTTCATCTTTGGCTCAGTTCCTGAAGGACGGAGACAAAACCATGCTCCATTTTCAAGCTTGTATTTAATGACATTCGATTTAGGTAGCACGATTTCTTCTTTTACGTTTTCAAGTACTCTTGTTGCTTCGCTCAGTTGATAGTCTTCAACCCTTACAACTTTTTGATCGGCAATATGTTCAGGAGGATTCTGTCTGAATTCATCCATAATGGTCGTAATTTGCTCTGCACCTGATTTGCCTTTTAGGGTAAGAGACTCGAGCGCCTCCTGGTAATAACCATACTTAACAAAGACATCTAGCAGCCCTTCATAGAGCGTTTTCCCTTTTGATTTATAATAGGCTGCCATCTCTGCCGCGAAAAGACATGATTGAACAGCATCTTTATCCCGCACAAAGTCTCCAATTAGATAGCCATAGCTTTCTTCATAACCAAAAAGAAACGTGTGCTCACCGGTTTCTTCAAACTCTTTGATTTTCTCCCCAATGAACTTAAAGCCCGTTAAGGTATCAATACTTGTTAACCCGTAACTTTCTGCGATATATCTCCCAATCTCAGAAGTAACGATTGTTTTAAGAATTGCGCCATTTTCCGGAAGAGTCCCATTCTTACTTCTAGTAGAGAGAAGATAGTCCACCATTAAAGCACCCAGTTGGTTTCCACTTAATACTTCATAATTCCCTTCAAGGTTGCGAACCGCTACACCTACACGGTCAGCATCTGGATCCGTGCCCAGAAGAATGTCGGCATCTAATTCCTCACCATACTGAATAGCAAGTTCAAAAGCCGCGTGCTCTTCAGGATTAGGACTCGCAACCGTTGAAAATTCAGGGTCAGGCTGTTCCTGTTCATTGACAACCGTGACATTTTCAAATCCTAACGCTTTTAAACCAGCACGCACTGGAAGGTTACCCGTCCCATGAAGTGGAGTGAATACTATTTTGAGGTCCTTATTGATTTGACTATCCTTTTCCTGATTAAGTGAGATTGATTTCAACTGGTTGATATACGCGTTATCCATTTTTTCATTCAACATTGTTAGAAATCCAGTATTTTGTAACTCCTCAGGATCTGCTACTTTAACTGCTAGTTCGTCTTCCACGGTATTCACGTGATGAATAATTTCATCAGCAACACTCGGAGTGATTTGCCCACCATCAGGACCATAGATCTTATACCCATTGTATTCCGGTGGATTATGACTTGCTGTAATGACAATTCCAGCATAGGCATGTAGATATCTAACTGTATATGAAAGTTGTGGCGTTGGACGAAGTGCATCAAATAAGTATGTTTGAATACCATGGAACCCAAGCGTTTTTGCGGTTTCTAAAGCAAATTCAGGAGATTGGTGTCTTGAATCGTATGCAATAACAACGCCACGCAACTTTGCTTCCTGCCCTTTTTCTTCTATGTATCTTGCTAATCCCTCAGAGGCTTTGCGGACTGTATAGATGTTCATTCGGTTTGTGCCTGGGCCGATTTCGCCGCGCATACCGCCTGTGCCGAATTCTAGGTTTTTGTAAAAAGAATCTTCTAAAACGCTTTCGTTTACTTGACATTCAAGTGGTTGTCTATACGATTCATCTAGGGTTTTACTATCTTTCCATCTGTTATATTCTATTTTCCAGTCCATTTTTCCCCCCGACTTCACTTTAATTTATGTATTAAGTTTGTTTACTAGACTTTCAATTAATTTATCTACACTTAATTTATCTAATGGTTTGATGGATTTTTGTTGAGTAGCTTGTTCTATTAAATCCAACCCTTTTAATTCCATTTCATATGTTCTAGGTATGAGATGAAAATGTTGATGTCTTACTGCCTCACTAATGATTACTGTATAAATTCTATCTACTTCAAGTAATTCAGTTAACATTTTTGTTACTTTCTTCACAAGTGAGTTTATTTCAACTACTTCTTGATCGCTGAACTCATAATAATTTTCTACATGTCTTTTGGGCTCTATATAAAGGTATCCTAATATACCAGAAGTTAAAGGACCATGGAATATATTAGAATAATCATCTTCATATATTTTCATATCAGAATTTAAATTCTGATTATGCTTTTCGCAAATAACACATTTCTCCAAATTGACACCCCACTTTAAAACAATAGGCTAGCATGTGCTAGCCTATTGTTTTAATTCATTTTTTCTCCCTACAAACTCTTCTATTAGTTGATCATAGTTATATTGTTCTTCTAGAATATAATCTACTATTTCTCTTACAGCACCATAACCACCCTGCGTAGAAGATATGTACTTAGAACGTCTTTTAACAGATTCCACTGCATTTGAAGGGGCACAAGGAAAACCAACAATATTTAGAATTGGAATATCATTTAGATCATCGCCTACATAACACACATTTTCTAACTGAATTCCCAACTCAGATATCATTTCTTCTAAACACTCTACTTTGTGATGAATGCCTTGATATAGAAAATCAATTGATAACTCAGAAGCACGTTTTTCCACAGCCTTAGAAATTCTACCTGTAATAATAGCTATTTTAATTCCTGTGTACCTCGCAAGACTAATTCCCATTCCATCCTGAGTATTAAATCCTTTATACTCAATTCCATCTGAACCAATTAACAAGTTACCATCAGTTAAAACCCCATCAACATCTAATACGATTAATTTAATTTGAGACTTCATTTATAATCCCATCTTAGTAAGATCATGTATATGAACCATAGAAATAGGTTCATTCTTATCATTCAGAACAGGTAAGACATTAACCCTTTTGTCTTCCATGATCTTCAAAGCTTCCGCTGCAAGGATTGTATTGGTTATTGTGACTGGATCTTTAGAATATAATTGACTTACTGGGGTCTCTAAAATATGATTTCCTTCGATAAGTGCTCTTCTAATATCTCCATCAGTTAAAATACCTTCAAGCGTACCATCAGTTCCAATAATCGAAATTGCTCCAAGTCCTGATTTTGTCATTTCAAACAGAACATCTTTGACTTCTACATCCCCGTAAACAACCGGATTATTAGTACTTGAATCAATAACGTCTTGAATAGTAAGTAATAACTTTCGTCCTAATGAACCACCAGGATGAAAAAGAGCAAAGTGCTCAGGTTGAAAATCCCGAGCTTTTAATAACGCAATTGCAATTGCATCACCTATGGCTAATGTCACAGTTGTACTAGTAGTAGGGGCTAATCCTAGTGGACAAGCTTCTTCAACTTTTCCAATACTGAGAATAACATCAGACTTTTCAGCAAGAGTCGATTTTTCCTTACCTACGAGTGCAACCATTTTTGGCCCAATGCGTTTCAATGATGGTAAGATATTTAATATTTCATCAGTCTCACCACTATTCGATATAGCTATAACTACATCGTCTTTTGTTACCATACCTAGGTCTCCGTGGAGTCCTTCTGCTGGGTGAAGAAATAAAGAAGGAGTTCCTGTACTAGCTAATGTTGCCACTATCTTTTGAGCAATAAGTCCAGATTTCCCCATTCCAGTAACCACTACACGGTTTTTACATTTGAGAATCATCTCTATCGTTTGATTAATTTCGCCATTCAATCTTTCACTTAAAGATAAAATAGCATTTGCCTCGATCTCAAGTACTTCCTTTACACTTCCAAGGTAATCCTGTTTATTCTCAACAGATGTAGTCATACTAGCCTCCATCACTTATAAACTTTTTACTAGACGATCTATTTCAACAATTGGCTTTAGAATTTCTTCAATTTCATCTAACTTAAGCGTGTTAGGACCATCGGAAAGCGCCTGATCCGGATTAGGATGAACCTCTGTGAATAGAGCATCCATTCCAACACCGGCCGCAGCGCGTGAGAGATAAGGAACATATTCTCTTTTACCGCCAGTGCTTGTCCCATGGCCCCCAGGGATCTGCACGCTGTGTGTTGCATCAAATACTACCGGAACATCAAGCTCACGCATAGTAATAAGCGATCTCATATCAACAACCAGATTATTATACCCAAATGTCGAACCACGTTCCGTTAGTAAAATGTTTTCATTACCAGTTTCTTTAAGCTTTACCACTACATTCTTCATATCCCAGGGAGCAAGGAATTGACCTTTTTTTACGTTAATGATTTTCCCAGTTTGAGCAGCAGCTACCAATAAGTCAGTCTGTCTACATAAAAACGCTGGGATTTGGATAATGTCCAGAACTTCCCCTGCTGCTTCTGCCTGGGTATAATCATGAATATCAGAAGTGACAGGTACATCGAATTCTTTTTTCACTTTAGATAAGATCTCAAGACCTTTTTCCAATCCAGGACCACGTTCAGAATGAATAGACGAGCGATTAGCTTTATCAAAAGAGGCTTTAAATACATATGGAATACCAAGTTTGCTAGTAATTTCTTTCATTTTACCGGCTATTTCAAAAACAAGATCTTCACTTTCAATCACGCAAGGACCTGCAACTAATACAAACGGATTATTACCGCCAAATTTAACCTGATCATTTAGTCTAATCTCTTTAACCATGTTGGGCCTCCAATATTCTTTCTACCTTCAAAATGTCTTCTGGTGTATCTACACCGATAGCATCGTAGTTTGTTTCAAGCACTTTAATATTTATACCATTATCCAACAACCTTAATTGCTCCAGCATTTCAGTTTTCTCTAATATAGATTTAGGAAGAGTTACAAATTGCTCAAGTGTCTTTTTGGGAAAACAATAAATGCCTAGGTGTTTGAAATAGTGAATGGGTTCAATAGAACGATTGTATGGAATAGGGGATCTAGAAAAATACATTGCATTTTCATGATTGTCAGCAACTACTTTAACTACATTTGGGCTATTCAAATCCTCTATGTTCTCAATTTTCACTTTAGCCGTCACTACACTTTCTTCATTATCAAGAGCTAATTTAACAATTTGATCAATAAGCTCCGTTCTAATAAGAGGTTCATCTCCTTGGACATTTAGGAAAAGATCACCATCTACTTTACTGGCTACTTCAGCCATACGATCCGAACCTGATTCATGATCTTCTCTTGTTATAATAGCTTCTCCACCAAACTCAATGACAGCTTGATAAATATCGTCATGATCAGTTGCAACTATTACACTATCAATATTATTAGAGGCTTTAACTCTTTGATATACATGTTGAATCATAGGTTTTTCAGAGATTAAAGCCATTGGTTTTCCGGGAAAGCGTGTTGACCCATGGCGCGCAGGTATAACTGCAACTACTTTCATTGTCTCCGACCTTTCATTATTTTTTATAAGCGGATCAATTTACAACAGAAAATTCTTTTTCAACTTCTTGCCACGTCATAAAAATACGAATAATATCTTCCTCTATGAGTTCTGATCCAGTTTGAACTTCAATAAATTCTAGTTCTGTATCTGCTTTAATTCCATGTTCAGCTTCAACGGGGACTTCAATTATATCGCCAGATTTAATTTTGCTGACCTTACCATTTAAAGCAAATTCTCCTTCACCTTTTACAATTGTCCATGTTTCATTTCTCTTAAAGTGTTTTTGATAACTGAGATTCTTACCTGGTTTAATGCAAATTTTCTTAGTAAGCACTTCATCGCCATTATCAAATTTCGTATAATCCAATACTTTATACCATCCCCAACGCCGTTCTTCATACATTGGTCGTTGTTCGAATCCCTGGAGTACTGATTTAATACGTGGACTTGCTTCTTTATCAGAGACCAATATACCATCTGGACTTGTAGCTACCACTAAATTTGAGACACCTAAAATTGTTACTGGGATATCTAGTTCATTTACTAGATGGGTATTAACGGAATCACTACTAATAGTTCCCTTCCCTATAAGGTTGGTACCCATTTCTTCTGTTAGCGTGTTCCATGTACCTAAGTCTTTCCAATATCCATTGTAAGAAATAGCTGCTATTTTTTTTGTGTTTTCTACAACTTCATAATCAAAACTTTTTTTGGGGAGTCTATCGTATTGCTTTAATAGTTCATCGTATTGAATTGGTAGATTCTTATCTTGTAAAATAGAAATAATATATTCTAGCTTAAACGCAAAGACACCACAGTTCCACAATGCCTTATCCGAAATAAGCTTCTTAGCCTCATCTTCGGATGGTTTCTCTTTGAAATGACTTACTTCAATATAATTTTTCTTTACACAGCCAGGTACAATGTACCCGTACTTTGAGGAAGGATATGTAGGGTCTACGCCCATTAAAGCTAGGTCAGCAGATGAATTTTCCAATGCTACTTCCAAATCCTTTACCCGATTAAAAAATTCCTCCTCTACGTAAGGGTCAACTGGTAAAACACTTACAACCTCGTTAAGACTTACTCCCTTTACTGAGTAGAGATAAGTAGCTGCTAAAGCTATTGCAGGAAATGTATCACGACGTTCTGGTTCTATAATTAATGGTACTTCATTTCCTAAATGATTCTTCATCATTTCTACTTGCGATTTACTTGTTGCAATTACTGTAGAATCAACTAAATTCACTTTTTTAAGTTGACCCCATACTCTTTGTACCATTGATTCTAGTTCGAGTTCTTTATTTTCAAGTACTTTTAGAAATTGTTTAGAACGGGAGTCATTAGACAAAGGCCAAAGGCGTTTACCAGAACCACCAGAAAGCATAACAAGCTTCACAAACATCACTCCAATTACTTTAAATAATTCTTTCCTTTTCAATTTGCTTAATACTTATTCCAAGAAGGTTTTTATACTCCTTTACAATTTTATTATTCATTATTTCACTTGTGAAATTATCCTTATAAATCCGATATCCATTTTCACCCAGACGTATTAGAGTTTCCTTATTCATACTATTAAAAATTTCATTTAAGCTTTCAAAATTATCAAGATCAAATACATATCCATTTACTTTTTCTTTCACAAGTTCAGGTAATGCCCCAATGTTGCTCACAATTACCGGTTTCTTGTTTTTCATTGCTTCCACGGCAACTAGACCGAAGCCTTCCCATCTTGAGGGCATAATAATGGCATCAAACATTTGATAATAAGAGTCTAATTTACAGTTATCTACCCAGCCTATATTGATTACATTTTCCGGAATATCTAAATGCTGATTATCAAGAACTCCGTCGCCAATTAAGTATAGTCTTATTTTTTTATTTGGATACTTATTAAAGAAATTTATCAAGATATCTAATCCCTTTTGCTTATCAAACCTACCAACAAACAAAACATTTATTTTAAGAGGATCAATTGATATTTCTAAACTATCAGCGTTCATACTAACTTTATCGGAGATGCCGTTGTAGATAACAATTGACTTATTTATAGGAAGCTTGTATTGAAGTGACTTATTCTGCTCATTTTTTGATATATTCACTATCAAATCTGTTTTTCTAGCTAACGCTCGTTCAATTATTGAGTAAAAGATTTTACTTTTTTTTGATACATCCATTAGGAATGACCAACCATGTGAGCAATATATAATTTTAGGCTTGTTTTTCTTCAAAAAAAAAGGAAACCTTACGAATATTCCAGCAAATGTACTGTGAACATGGACTATGTCTGGTTTAATTTGATTAATCGTTTTATTAACTTCAAAAATCGCTTTAAGTATATATAGAGGTTTTCTCCAGTAATCATAAAATATTACTTTCTCTCTATTTAAAGCGTATTCCTTATCTGAATAGTTTTTACTAACCATTAAATAGACTTCGCTAATATCATTATGGTTATTTTGATAGGAGATAACCTCATTTATATAAGTTGAAACTCCTCCTTTAACGTATTCTCCTACATGCAATACTTTCAATGGGAGCACTCCTTTATTTGCATAATGGATTAATCATTTATTGAATTAAATAGTTCCTTAGCACAATTTTCCCATGAAAATTTTGAGGATTGTTCCAATCCTTTTTCTATAAGTTCATTTCTCAAATCTCTATTTGATAATAATGTTTGTATTTCATCAGCAATATCTTTAGGCTTATCAGGATTACAATATAAAACTGCTTTACCGCCCACTTCTGGTAACGAAGCACGATTAGAAAGAATTATTGGACACCCTAAGCTCATAGCTTCCAACGGAGGTAAACCAAAGCCTTCATAAAATGAAGGATAAACAAAACAAAAAGCATTTCTATATAAAGCTTTTAATTCTGAATCACTTACATAACCTAAGTGTATAACATTATCAGGTAGGTCAATGCCATCTTGACTGAATACTTTAGGGTCTGTCCCACCTGCAATTACTATGTTAAATTCATTTGACTCTAAATATGTCATCGCTTTTACAATTGCACTAAAATTTTTATTAGGATTCAAGCTACTAACTGCTAAAATGTATGGTTTTTTATCTAACCCCTTATTTTCAATGTAATCAGTTGCTTCTTCTCCAAAAGTTATATGCTCGTTACCCTCATAAATAACTTTTATTTTTTCTTTTTCATGTTTTAAATACTTAGTTATCTCATCCCTAGAAAATTCTGAGACAGTAACGATTTTCTTTGAAAATTTCGCTTGTGCACTTAACATAGCTTTATACCAATTTCTAAATATAAATGAGAAGTTGCTACTATTGGCAAAAACAGCCGCATCATGTATTACAGTAATTTGTTCTTTCTTTAATCCTGGACCCGCGTTGCACAAATTAAGAAGCATTTCTCCTTTCACATAAATCGGGAGTTCTATTTGTTCCCACAAATGTCCTTTGAATTTACCGATTTTCCTTACTGTAATGTTATTTAGATGAAGTTCGTTAATAGATAGGTTAGGAGTGAGTATATAAAAACTATACTTACTCCTATCTATATAACCAATATCTATTAACTTGTCCAAAGCCTTAACAACTTCACGTGCATATCTCTGCACCCCTGTCACTGACTGAGTTAAAAACCGACCATTAATAAAAACATCCATAGCTGACCCCGTTCCTCTTATTCACCAAGAGTTTATCAATCACTTACCTTATATTTTTATTGAAAATAAAATATATACTTTGCAATTTAATGCTACAATAAACTGATTAAATTTTATTCTTCCTAATTAACTTTTCCATCTATTTTATAGATCTCTATTTAATTTTTTTATCTCAAACTAATAAATACCTTAATTATTTGCTCTTTCAAATTTATCACTTTAAAAATTTGTAGAAATAGCAAATAAAAAATCATGCTTACTAACACTACCACTAATAAGTTTGCTATTAAGCTTGTACAAAAAGCAACTCCGCCCATTAACATGGAAATAAATACAACTTTACCTAATTTTAATTTAAATTTCGGATTGCATATTCTTTTATATACCCAGAAACCTACTCCACTTACCACCAACTGAGCTATTATAGTAGAAATACTAGCTCCAATATAACTATATTTTGGGATCAAAAATAAGTTTCCTACAGTATTAATAATTGCTCCAAAAGTTATGGCAAGCGTGTAATATTTTATTTCTCCAATAGCCAACAAAAGCGTACCAAATACAGAGCCTATTCCTACTATTAACACATTAAGTATTAGTAATTGAAAAGGTAAAATGGAATTATGGTAATCATCACTAAAAAATATAGTAATAATTTGATCGGCAGTCACTATACCGCCGACAGTAAGAGGAATTGTTATAACACCTAAATATTTCACCGCATTTTCAATATATTCATTTCTCTGTGTTAAGTTCACTTCTTTGGATAAAGTCGGTAATATTATGCGGTAAGCTGCTCCTACTAAAAGTATAATAGCTGCTACTAATCTTGCTGCAACACTATAAATACCAACTTCTTGATCACCTTTTAAGATAGAAAGCATTATAATATCCGCCTTATCATATATATTAATCATAAGCTCAGACCAAAAAAGGGGAAAGGCGCCTAAAAAAATTACCTTTAATTGATTAATATTAAATACAAATTTCAATCTAGGAAGTACTTTCTTTGAGTGAAAATATTGCATAAATATGTATAGAAAAGTAGAGATTAAAAATGCAACACTAACTTTTATAACACTTGCCTTATCTATATATACTAATGCTAGAGTAGAAGTAAAATACAGAACATTTCTTATTATTAAGAACATAGAATCATTTTTTGATTTCTCGTAAGAATCGTAAAAAGCTTGCAAATCAAATACTATAAAAAACGCAGCTATGAAAAAAATCATAATAGATATTTTCTTCTCGGTATCCACATTAAATAGATCTAATATGATCAATAATATAATACCAGCAACAAACGATAAGCAAACTCTTATTATAATTGAGCTTGAGTAAATTTCATTGATATTTAGCTGGTTCGAACTTAACTTAGCAACTACATATTTCTTCAATCCAAAATTATTGAATACAATTAGATAATTAAAAACTGTATATGCAAGCATGAATATCCCGAAATCATTTACTCCCAAATAGTTTGCAAGTAAAATACTAACCCCAAAATTTGCTAATAAGAGAATTAAATTACTGATTAAAATCCAAATTATATTCGAAACTCTTGTGACATTCATTTATTAAATCCTCATTCTTAAAACCTAATTTCATAGGTTTTAATCCTTTTATTATCAAAGAACACTTAAAATGTAACCTTAATTTATTGTAGAACCTAACATTTTATACTCTAATTGTTTTTTATTAAGTATTCCTTTCCTAAAATCTCCTTCTATTTGATATTCGTATCTCAAATAGTTCAAAAAACTATTTACTAAGTTCACATCTACTTCTTCTTTTATTGCTTTCTCTATTACAAGATGAAGAGTGCTTAAGTTTCCACAGTAATGAGCAATACCCTCTATATTATAATAAGCGTTACCTAGTGTAATTACGGGTTTATGATGTTTCAATGCTTCAATACCAACTGTTGAATTCACTGTAATTACAAGGTCTGAATTTTCTATTAAATCATCAGTATTACCAGATGTCAGAAAAATAAGATCTTCATTATGATTGTGTTTTTTATATAAATCCGAATAGTCTACCCTTCCTTGATCAGCAGGATGCTCTTTAAACACAACTTTATAATCACTACCATTTGATTTATTAAGGTTTTTTATTGCACCACTCATTACTCTAACTAAATCTTCCATATCTTTTATTTGGGGGGAATTAAGAACAATCTGGGAATCGTCATGAACTTGGAATGGTACAAAAATATACCTTCCCTCTATCTGAACATTGTTCTCTTTGTTACCCAATTTAGGAAGTTCAGCTTTCTTTTTGATTATTTTCTTTGTTTTTTTTAAGAATCCCTCTTTAATAACTTCTAATTCCAGTTCATCTTTAAGAAGTTGATTATGTAATTTGTCTTTTAACCTTTCTTTCAAAAAATATCTTTTAAGTTTTGGTATTTGTATTGAATGATATTCATTTCCATTAATTTCAAAATCAGCAATGTTATCAAAAGATCCAAATTCATAACTTTGCTTATTTTTGGAGTAAAAGTCTCTTTCCATAGGTATAGAGTTACCGTAGTTGATACCTTGTGGATCTATTGTAACTGTATGTGGCCTGAAAATACCTGCTTCAAACATTCTAATTTCTATGCCATTAATTTGAGCAAATTGCTTAGCTAAACTATCAAACATAAATGTTTCATTCCAAGTAATAACCATATCGATCTTTTGGGTTTTATTTAAATCAATCAAAAAATTTATATATTTAGCAGCTATGCTATACAACTGATTTTTTTTATATGTATATCCATTAATCTCATTAAATTCAATAGTGTATTTCAAAGCCTGCTCTATATCATAGAATTTTTTTACGCTACTACTTAATTGGCAAGAGTATTTTAGAAGTTTTCTAGGCATAAAATAGACATTTTTTATACCATATTTATTATAAACTTCTTTCTCTAATCTACTGAATGCTAGATGATTCGTATTAAAATTTTTTTGATTCAAAAATTTTGATATACTACTGAAAAAAGTAACCTTATCCTTTTCATGAGGGTGAATTAATAGAATATTTCCCATTGTAGCTCCTTTATAAATTGTAAATAAATATCAATTGTTATATTTTAGGTTAATAAACACAATGTAAATAATTTCAAAATGCACCTTTTGAGCCTGCAAGAACATAAAGAGTTTTAAACATAATTTTCATATCAAAAAATAAACTTCTATTTTTTATATATAATAAATCTAATTCAACCATTTCTTTAAACCCAATATCACTTCTACCACTTACTTGCCATAATCCTGTACAACCTGGTACTACTAATAATCTATTCCGATCGTACTCGGTATATTCGGCAACTTCTCTTGGTAAGGGAGGTCGAGGCCCCACTAAACTCATTTCACCTTTTAAGACATTCCAGAGCTGTGGTAGCTCATCAATACTCGTCTTTCTAATAAACCGTCCTACTTTGGTGATTCGTGGATCGTTTTTCATTTTAAACATTGCTCCAGTAGCTTCATTCTGCTCTAATAAATCATTTAGCAATTCTTCAGCATTGGAGACCATTGAGCGAAATTTATACATATTAAATTCACTTCCATTTTTTCCGATTCTTTTCTGTTTGAAAAACACCGGACCTTGTGAATCTTCAACTTTTATCAGTATAGCCACAAATATATAAATTGGCGCCAATAATAAAATTCCAGATGCTGCCCCCAATACATCTACAAGCCGCTTTAGGAATAAATAAACTTTCCTATCATTCACTTCTATCTTATCTGAAGGATACAAAGTATGATTTTCCCCCAAGGTTCCTTCTCTATATTTGGAAAGATTCAACTATTATTCCTCCTTTCATCTTTCAACTGTTCTTTCTAAAGGTTTTCGTCTATTGGGCATAATAATAGTAGTAACTACCGTCTTTCATTTTCTTTCTATTTAGTACAACACCAAGCAGCTTACTACTTACACTTTCAAGTCTCTCTTTCGCCTTTACTGCAGCTTCCTTATCAGTAGTCCCACTACTAACTACAAGTACAGTCCCCTGCGCCTTATTCGCTACAATTTGCGAGTCAGCCACCGCAAGAATAGGAGGGCAATCGAATAGTATGATGTCATAATTACGAAGCGCTTCTTCAATAAGGTTATCCATCCCTTTGGAGCCAAGTAGTTCAGATGGATTTGGTGGAACAGGTCCACTTGTTAATACATTTAGATTGGGAACTTCTGTTTCCTGTGTAACCTCTACCAACTCAGCCTGACGGGTGAGGATATTGGTGATCCCTCTCGTATTCATTGTTCTGAAAGTATAATGGACCGTTGGCTTACGCAAATCCGCATCAACAATTAAAACACTTTTTCCTTGTTGAGCCAAAACTACTCCAAGGTTAGCAATGGTTGTTGATTTACCTTCCATCGGTCCAGAAGAAGTAACCATAATTGTACGAATCTCTTCTTCTATAGAGGCGAATTGAATATTCGTTCTGATCGTTCGGTATTGCTCAGCAATAGGTGACTTCGGATTTTGGTGTGTTAAGAGACTTCTTTCTTTATCCACGTGTACGGATTTTCTATTTTTACGACTCAACCGTTTCACTCCTTACTGACTTTTTTGCATGGCCTTTTGACGAACCTACTTCTTTATCTTCAATGACTGCAATCGTTCCAAGTACAGGTAATCCAAGGAGATTTTCAATGTCATTTTCATCTTTAATCGTGTTATCAAGATATTCCAATAAGAAGGCAAGACCAACACCAGCCATTAAACCAACAACAAGTGCAATCGCCATGTTGAGGATTGGCTTCGGATTAACAGGGCTTGGCGTTCCTTCAAAGTTCGCTTCTGAAAGCACACTAACATTATCGACATTCATAATATTACTGATTTCTTTTTCAAATACTTGAGCAGTTGTATTCGCAATTTTTATAGCTAGTGCTGGATCGGGATCCTTCACATCAATAGAAACTACTTGAGAGTTTTGAGCATTACTCACAGCGATTTTTTCATTTAATTCACTCGTTGATAGTTCGAGGTTTAGATCTTTTCCAACTTCATCAAGAATTTTAGGACTTTTAATGATGACACTATATGTATTAATAAGTTCAACATTCGTTCTGACCTGGTTATAATCAAAAGCATTCTCAGAATCTGCTTTTTGATTGACAAGAATTTGGGTTGAAGTTTGGTAAATTGGGGTAAGTAGGAAATATGAGACAACACCACTCGTTGCTGTTGCTAGAAGTGTAATTAATAGAATAAGAGTAAGACGTTTTTTGAGAACCGTGAAAATTTCCTTTAAACTAATTGTTTCTTCCATAAATGCCTCCAACGCGATCATAAATTATTTTTAATACGTAACTAATTTCAATACAGATTTCACTATAACACAGAAATTAAGTAAAATTTAGCCTTTTTTTTCACTAATACCCACATGAAATTTGTCGTGGTACGAATATACTATATTTCCGTGTCGAAATTTGTAGAAGAAAAGGCTTTCAACTGTTTTTTATCTACATTTTTTGACGAAAATTTTTCTGTTAAGGAATTGTAAAGAGATCCTTTTTTTAATTCAGGACCTCTTTCTCATGTTCTCATGGAATTAAAACAATCCTAGTATTTTCTTCTTACGAACCTGCTGCGGTACTTCTTTCGACACCATCCTTCCTATGATCATGTCCTCTGCATTTTCCTGCAACATGTATCTTGTCGAAATCCCAAACTCTTTTTCTACCGTTTCAAATGCTTCTAGCAAGTCAAACGGTCTGGAAGTTGTATTATGAGCGTCTGATGCGATGAAATGGGTTAAGTTGTGTTGAATTAAATCCAGTGAAAACTTTTGAATCTTCTTGCCCATCTTCCCAGTCACGCTTGTGCCTGTTAGCTGGCTTAACGCCCCATCTTTTACAAGATTATAGAGACGTTCAGGATTCTCCATAATTTCGCGGTTACGCTCAGGGTGCACAATGATCGGCACAATCCCATTTACTTGAAGGTCAAACATGAGCTTATTTGCGTAGCGTGGTAAGTGACTTGAGGGAAACTCAATTAACATATAGACACCATTTTCGTTAACGGTTAATAAGTCGCTCCCCTCCAACTCCTTGACTAGTTCGCCATAAATCCGATTTTCCTGCCCTGGAAGAATCTCTAGATCAATGCCTTCTAATTGGAGTTCTTTGTTCAGTATCCTTACTTCTTGAAGAATTAGCTCTCTCCCATTGTCGAACGTGCCATTTTTATTATGAGGCGTCGCTACTACTTTCGTTATTCCTTGATTGAACGCCTGTCGTGCCATCGCTAGACTATCCTCGATGTTCTTAGCTCCATCGTCGATTCCCGGTATTATGTGTGAATGAATATCAATCATGCTCTCTTTCTCCTTCCTATAACCAGCTTTTTGCTATTCTTCTAGATTAGCATACTCTACACTCTGATTTGTACTTCTCTTCCGTTAATATCGTCCACTTTAAGTTAGATCTTTAGAAGAACCTAAACTTATTGAACTTTTCCAAGTATGCTTTGGAAGGTATTTACTTTACGAAATAGTTCGACATATAATAGGGGTTAGGATTTCACTTGAAGAAAAGCAAGTCTATTATTCTACGGAAAGATGGAATGAGCGTATGAAAAAATTCTTAATTATTCTAGGTATTATTGCTGGTGTTGTTCTTCTAGCTGGTGGAGGATATGCGTATTATCTCTATGATTCAGTGAAGGATACCGCGAGTGACATGCATGAGCCAATTAGCAGAGAAACGTCAGACAAGCGTACTGAAAAAGTGAATATGGAAGAGAAGGATCCCGTGTCTATTTTATTGATGGGTGTCGATGAGCGTAAGAATGATCAGGGGCGTTCCGATACGATGATTATGATTACCTTGAATCCTCACGATGACTCGATGTACATGTTTAACATTCCACGTGATACACGTACTGAAATTATCGGTCGCGGGACGGTTGAAAAGATGAATCATGCTTACGCCTACGGTGGTGTAGAGATGACGATGGACACAGTTGAGAATTTCCTTGATGTTCCGATTGATTATTATTTTAAAGTGAACATGGAAGCGTTCAAAGATGTTGTTGATGCGCTTAATGGTGTTACTGTAGACAATCCATTTGCATTTGACTACGAGGGATACTCCTTCCCTGCAGGCGAAATTGATTTAAATGCCAAAGAGGCGCTCGCTTTTTCTCGAATGCGTTATGAAGATCCAAAAGGTGATCTTGGACGAAATGATCGCCAGCGTGAAATCATTAAGTCGATTATTGATGAAGGCGCAAGTGTTGGAAGCATCAACAAGATTGACGATCTCTTAAAAGCCGTTGGGAGTAACGTCAAGACGAATATGACGTTTGAAGAAATGAATGATATTTTCAAGAACTACCGAGGGGCTCGTAACAATATGACGACGTTTGAAATTCAAGGAAGTGGCGAAATGATTGACGGCCTTTGGTACTACATTGTTTCTGACGAAGAGAAGCAAAGCATTACGCAGAAATTGAAAGAACATCTTGAATTAAGTTAATAAAATGAGCCATGCTCGGTTGATGAGCATGGCTTTTTTATTCGATCCCCGCCGAATGATCTGCTCTGTGACTTAATAGGATTTGTTTAATCTGTTCTATGTAAGGCTTGGCTTCTCCCACTGGCTGCTTTTCCTCTTCAACTCGTTCAATAAATTGCTTAAGGTCATCCCATGGAAATAACTCACTTTGGTTTTTCATCACTAGGTTCCTTTCTAGTTAAGTTCTTTTCGTTCTTTACCCCATTTCTTTCGCTTTCAACCTAAATTATGTAATAAATTCGTTAATTCACTAGTGAGTATGACGGTCAAGTAGTTTTAAAAGGCTTCGATACCTGTACATATGAATAAAATTCCTTTATTCGGGTAGATTAGTAAGGCGAAGCCAAAATCTAACAGTGGGTATGAAAATATTTTTCAAGAAACGACAGATTTCGTAAGCGCTTTCAATTATAATAGAAGGAAGTCAACCTGATTTAACTGATTGATAACTCGTATGAGGGAGATGAGGACATGTACTACGAGGAAGAAGGCAACTTTGCTAAAGGTTTTGTATGGGCCGTTTCGTTAAGTATTCCTCTCTGGATTGCAGTATTTGGGTGGGCGAAGATTGCGATGAGTGTGATAAGCTAACTTTTACTGAAGTGAAATAGATCATTAAAAGACGGATCTTCCATGAAGATCCGTCTTTTAATTTGCGATTAAGGTGATTAGTGCGCCAATCATTATGGCGAAAACAGGTATTAATGCGTATCCAATATTCTTATTTCTATTTTTTCTCCAAGCAATCTCTTCTGGTGTTAGCCAGGTCCCCTTCATCCAATTCCCCCTGTAAATAATGGTAAAATTATCACATTTTTTATTATACCCATATAAGGAGTGTTTTTGAAAGCGTTATTAAGAAAAAATATCATTTTAATGAATAATTTACCATAACAATTGAAAGTCACTACCTATTTTTATGAAAAGAGAAATGGTTTATTTATCAACTGGACAGATTTGTCTCATAAGAATGGATTTAATTTGATCAATATAAGGTTTTGCATTCTCTGGCTGAAGAGTATTTTCTTTTTCTACTTGCTTAACGAAGTCTTGTAGTTCTTTCCACATTACGTTCTGTTGATCTTGCCCGATCATTCGACACCCTCCATATTCTATGAAACTATTTCGCGATTATACCATTATTTTGAAAGGAATCGTATTAATCGATTGTTAATTTTCTGTAAATTTAAATTGAAGAATTTATCGATCGTGATTGTTAAAGATTATAAGTTCTTCTTCGGGTTACCCTAGATGTTTGAGTTATGATTTTGTAAATCGTAATAAAAACTAAAAAAGGACGGATCGCTAGACCGTCACGTCACCTTATCTCTTATAAGCAACAATGCCTTCCGCTACATCCGTCATAAGTTTGCGAAGGTAATTTGGATCTGAGAGTTTTTGGTCATCTTCAGTATTTGTCATAAAACCCATTTCCATTAGCGTAGACGGGACATGAGACCAATTAAATCCTGTGATATCACTTCGAAATGAAATACCGTTCGTGACGATTGACTGATCACGTTGTACAGCGCTGAAGATGACTTTAGAAGCTTGAAGACTTTGCTTAAACATGGGATGACCCTGAGATGGAGTGAAAATATGAAATCCTTTTACGCTGCTATCCTTTGATCCATCTGCGTGTAACCGGATAAACAAGTCTGCTTGATGGTCGTTCGCTATTTCTGCTCTTTCTTTGTTACTAATATCAACTTCGTTCTCTTTTCTCGTTAAAAAACGTTAAAGCCACGCTCCCTCAGTAATTCTTCTAAAATCAGAGCTGCTTTGAGCGTTAGTTTGATCCCACTGGTGCCTGAAGACACCTTCCCCTTCGTTTCTTTACTGCCAGGTGCAACCGGCTCTTGATCGTTATTGGCATGGGTGCTGGTGGCCGGGATCAATGACGATGGTGAAGTTGTTCTTGGTACTGTTAGAAGGGAGTGCTCTTTTGGGTTTAGCTCCTTTTTCCAGTGCTAATGTACTTTTTGTTTGGCCATCGTTAACAGCTGGCTGTGATAACACTAGCCTCTCTTCAACTTGATTAGCCTCCAGCGCATTATGGAAGATTAAAAAGGATAGGTATAGGCAAAGAAGAATAAACGTACCAATGATAATTGACTTTTTTCTTCTCCCTCTCACTAATAAAGTTCCTCCAAATCCTCAATCAATTTCACGTTTTATTCTTCGACGTTATTTAAGGAGCCATCGTAGTAAGGATCAGGGAAATACCAGTTTTTTTTCCGCGAAGTAACTTTCTAATTCATCTGATTTGAACACATATCCGTGTCGAGCAAAGATTTCATTTCGGTGAGTTCACTTTCAGATAGTTTAATCACATCACTGTGAGGTAGAAGATAGGAATTAGTGCTCTCGATATAATCAAACACAGGATCGGCTGGTTAGCAGATGGGATTTCATTCGCTTGAATTAAGAGTTTTCCAACGTTCTTTGTGATTTCCCATTCGCCTAAGGAGATGTCTCTCCCGTTGGCGTCATTACCTCCTTCACTTGTTGGACCGGCTGGCCGCAACCTGTACAAAATTCTCGCTTTTCTTCTAACTTCTTCCCACAGTTGGTGCAATGATCCACTCTTTTCGCCCCCTTAACAAGTTGCATGTCAATTTCCCTCAACCAGTATATGGGACATTTGGTAGAGATAGCACTTAACAGTGAGGGTGCGCTTTAACATGTCCGCGTGCGGTGGATTTTGTGAGGAGTTTGTCTTTGAAAGGGGTCAGGTTCGAGTCTGACCCCTTTCAAAGACAAAGGATAAAAAACAAAGACAAAAAAACGACAAAAGAAAAACAGTCAGCTCATGCTGACCGTTCAGCCCTTACTCAAACATCTCCCAAATTTCATCCTCTACATCTTCACTAATCGCATTCGGTCCACCGAAGATTGTGAAGAAGAAGGATTCTTTTCGGACAAAATATTCTTTTACTTCTTCAGGTAGCTCGTTCTTTTTCGTTAAGAGAACGGGCTCGTAAAAGTTTGCGGCTAGTACGGAGCCGGATAAGGCATCGGCGTAGTTTTCACCTGTCGCAAGGTTAACCGCGTAGCCTGGCATATCCAGCTGCTTCGCCACCTGAACGGACGTTTCATAGCGGTTGTCTCCAGCAATTCGTTTTGGATGCGGGAGCTTGTTGAAGACCGTGTTACTGACGACGGCTGTTCCGCCGATGACGTACGTATCGTTATAGTTTTTCAAGACTTTCGCTGTGACTGCTGGGAGTTCTTTTGTTTTTGTTAGAAGAATCGGGCTTCCCTGTGTTGCAGCGATCGATGCGACAGATAAGGCATCTGGGAAATTGCCTCCGTACGTGACGAATGCAGTATCACTGAAATAAGGATCGATGTGTTTCGCAATTTTGGCAGCCGTGTCATAGCGATCTTTTCCTTCAATACGATCAAAAGCGATCCCCATCTTCGTGAGCGATTTTTCAACGTTTGTTGAGATAGCCGTTTTTCCCCCAAGGATCGTTACGTGCTCAGTTCCCAAGTATGTCATTGCTTCTTTCACCGAAGCAGGTAGCTCTTTTGTTGGAGTAAGAAGGATTGGCGCTCCTAACTGGAGAGCAAGCGGTGCCCCGGCAAGCGCGTCAGGGAAGTTTTGTCCTGTTGCAAGCACTAATTCCGGTGTATAGCCTTCTTCAAATCCTGTTTTGGCGATTTCAACCGCTGTTTCGTAGCGGTCTTCCCCTGCGATTCTCATGACGACCGGATCATTTGAATACGTAAACGCCGAAAAATAGTAGTCGACATTATTGTTTTTATTCGCCATATCCGTTACTCGGAAATAGTAAGTACCGGGCTCAAGCTCTTCGATTGCGCCGTAATAGCCATATTCGCCATCTTCAAAATCTGGCGTTAGTTTGTTTTGATTCTCATCGTAAAGATCAACCCAAAGCTCCATCGTTGGTTCTTCTTCATCTGTACCCGCTCCGAAAGAGAGAGAAATCGGTTCGTCTGATTCCACTTCAAGCTTGTAGAAATCCTCATCTTGATCGGTTAGTTTCCCAGTGGCTACGTCATCGCTCATCAGGAGGTTCGCTTCTTTGAAACTGTTATTTGGTTCTACTTCCTGAACGTATTCCCAGTCATCGTAATCATCATTCATCGTCATTTTTTGTGCTTTTTTCATAAATGCATCGTGAGTGGAAGCAGAGGCAACAGGTCCCCCCATTAGGCTTCCTGCAAGGATGGCAGTTGATAATAGTCCAAGTGCTTTTTTCATTCGTATCGTTTCCCCTATCAATCTCATTTTTAAAGCAAAACGAGCATGTCCCCTGCTCCTTCATCACCCTTCCATTTCTTAACACTAAGAGGATTATATAGGAGAAATAGGGGTTCGGCTATAGGCTGTTTTTGTCGAATGGGGTAAAAATACAAAAAGGCTCAGATGGGTGTCTGAGCCTTTCGGAAGGATTAATCAAATAAGTGTTTAATGTCGTTTTCAACACCGACTCCAAGGGCGTTTTTCCCGCCAAGGATGGTGTAATCCATCGTTTCATAATCTAGGAAAAGATTAGCGGCCGGCGTGGACAAGCCATCTTTTTTCGTTAAAACGACTGGTTCATAGTTATTTGCAGCATAGACGGATCCGGTTAAGGCATCAGCAAAGTCCTGTCCTGTTGCAAGCGTTGCGCCAAAGACCGGCATGTCGAATGCTTCAATGACCGCAACGGATGTTTCATAGCGGTTTTCACCTGAAATGCGTTCGCCATTCGGAAGCTTTTTCACAACGTCGCCACTGATAACAGCCGGGCCACCAATCGCATACGCGTTTTTGTAATCCTTTAGCGCTTTCGCTGTTTCAGCTGGAAGGGATTTTGTATTCGTTAGAAGAATTGGACTTCCTTCAAGTGCTGCAATGGACGCGACGGACAGCGCATCCGGGAAGTTACCTCCATAAGTGACGAATGCTGTATCAGAAATCCCAGGTACGAGTTCAGCCGCAATTTTGGCAGCCGTGTCATAGCGATTCGCGCCAGAGATGCGATCGAACGAGATGTTCATGTTCTTCAGTTCATTTTCAACGTCTTTGGAGATCGCCTTTGTGCCTCCAAGAATCGTTACGTGCTCAACACCAAAGTAAGTGAACGCGTCTTTCACAGATTTCGGAAGCGACTTGGGACTTGTTAATAAGATTGGCGCATCCAACTGGTAAGCGAGTGGTGCTCCAGCAAGGGCATCTGGGAAGTCGAGGCCAGTCGCAAGGACAACTTCAGATGCAGCTCCTTTTTGGTAGTCAGCCTTCGCAATTTTAACCGCCGTTTCATAGCGATCAGCACCAGCAATGCGTGTGATTTCAGGTACACCTGTATAAGCCGAGGCGGAGAAGAAATACTCCACGCCGTTATTTTTGTTTAACGTATCGGATACGACAAACGTATACGTTCCAGGAGCAAGCGCTTCAAAACCAGCGAAAAACCCACCGTCTTTATCGGTGAAGTCAGGCGTGATTTTTTTCTGCGAACTGTTATAGATGTCGACTTGGAGCGCAAGTGACGGCTTGTCTTCATCCGTTACAGCAAAAAAGTCGAAGAAAACATCTTGATTCGCATCAATCACAAGTTTGTAATAATCCTTATCATTGTTTGTCAGTTTTCCAATGGCTACGTCATCATTTTGAATCACGTTCGCCTGGTCAAAACGATTATTGGGTTCAACTTCATTAAAGAAACCGTAATCGTCATACCCGTTCATAGAAATGCTATGCGCTTTCTGAGCAAGAGCCTCATGGGTGGAAGCTGAAGCAGCAGGAGCGCTCAGTATACTTCCTGCTAGGATTGCGGTTGATAATAGTCCAATTGCCTTTTTCATTCGTTCTTTTTCCCCTATCATTCTCATTTTCTACTACAAAAACGAGCATGTCCCCTGCTCCTTCATCACCTCTCCGTTACTTACGCTAAGAGGATTATATACAGAAATGATTTGTATAGCTATCGATTTTTTTGTCGAATGGTAGTTTTTATTCCGTCCGATCCCTCTACCCATTTCTATTGAACTACCGTTTTGAATTTTCAAGCACTATTTTTACCCTTTTTTAGAGGAAGATCGAGGAAAATGACGAAAGGAGTATCCAGTCACTTCCAAAAAAGGAGCGCTATAAATGAAACTTGTGCTAAGTCGAAAAGGATTTGATGCAGGGAGCGGCGGGAGATTATCGCCGTATGATGAACAGACGGGTAAGTACGTTTGGCTGCCTATTCCTGAGCGGAAAGCGATCTTTCAGGCGAGCATTCGGTATGAAGAGATTCCAGTGGAGCGAGGGTATTTGGGGTCTTGCGTTGGGACGAATGTGAGTGATGTTTATCAGGAGATTTACCGAAATTCGAAGATTAAGGTTGGTGATGATAAGCGGGAGATCGACGACCCGGATATTCATGCGCATTTTGACCCGATGCTTGGAAGACCGCCCTGGGTTCCAGAAACGAGTCTACTTCAGATCGGGAGAGGATTTGGACAGGCGAATGCAGCGCCACATTTGGGGAATTTGAATGTGGGAGATGGAAATTTGTTTCTGTTCTTTGGAGGGTTTAAGGCGATTGGAAAAGCTCGGAAAGCCCACTTTTTATATGGGTGGATGAAGGTGAAGAAGCGGATTGAAACGTATGCGGATGCACAGGCAGCTACAGATCAGTATGGGCTAGGGTGCCATCCTCATGTGACCAAGAATGCTTTTTCCAAATTAAATTATGTGTACGTGCCGGATGAGTGGTTGTTTGAAGATCTTGGGATACCTGGGTGTGGGTATTTCAAGACGTTAAATGAAGGGTTGCGGTTGTCTGAGCGACTGGATGGGAAGCATGGCACGTGGCGGTTGCCTTCGTTTTTGTATAAGAACATTAGTCAGGTTCACCATCGTACGTGGTTGCAGGATCGTGACGGGTGTACCGTTTCAACTGGGATTGGGCAGGAATTTGTTTGTGCGAATCCAGGTGCTGATGGAGAAGATTGGATTAGAGAGCTGTTTGTACGGAATCAAGGGAATGTGTTTCGTGAAGGGATCAAAAGCCTGTGATTTTTTTGGGTACATGTGCCTTAATGAAAGTTAGAAACTGGATAAAACTAGACTTTTGATTGGATTTGCTGTTCATGAAGAAAGGTACTCTGTTCCATATCTTCCCTGGATTCCCTGTATTATAATGGGGATTAACTTAGTTGAGAGGGGCTTGTGAATGAAATTTGTACATGTACTTGGTTCTCTTGTTCTTGCTTCCTGCATTTATTTATTCTTCTTAGAGGACAATGCAGCTGCGATGATGGACACCGGTTCGAGAGGATCAGAAGTTGAGCACATGCAGAGGGTGTTGGAAAAGCTCGATTACTTCCATACGACGCCCACGGGTTATTATGGTTCAGTGACGGAACAAGCGGTTCGTGATTTTCAGGTAGACTTTGGACTGAGCGCGGATGGCGTTGCGGGAACAAATACACTGAACATGCTGAATAACCTTGAAATGATTGCCCACGTTGTTCACGGCGAGTCCCGTGGTGAGATTTATGAAGGCAAGGTTGCGGTAGCGGCTGTGATCTTAAATCGCGTTCAATCTTCCGCATTTCCTGGGAGTACATACGGGGTGATTTACCAGCAAAATGCCTTTACCGCGCTGAATGATGGGCAGTACTGGCTCACGCCTGATGCGTCTTCATACCGAGCTGCGAAGGATGCGTACTTTGGCTGGGATCCATCTGATGGCGCGACGTATTACTACAATCCGAGCGGTGTATCGGATGAGTGGATTTATTCGCGTGCCGTGATTAAGACGATTGGGCAGCATGTGTATGCGAGGTAGAAGATGAGAGAGTGAAAGCGATAAAGTCCGTCTGAGGCGGACTTTATCGCTTTTTTGTGTGTGGAGGGGGTCATGCTCGAGCCTGACCCCCTTCTTCACTTCTTCCCACATTCTTTGTTAATTTCTTCACAATTTCTTAACACACACAAGAGCCAAAACACGTTATGCTAGAGTCAAATGGTATAGTAAAGGAAGGAGGTTGTGTTCATGGGAGTCCAACTCCGTAAAGGCATGATTGATCGTCGAACCTACCTAATTCGTAAGCTACTAAACTCACCTGATAACCGAAATGATCTTAGTAAGTTACACGGGCTCACGTTAACTGAGCTTGAGAAGATGTATGCGAATGATAACCGTAAACAAGCATTGTAGTAGTAGATGATGTTTAATAGATAAGGAACAGGGCATTGTCCGCCTGAGGCGGACAATGCCCTGTTTTTGTTTGTTGTAGGGGTCAGGCTCGAGCCTGACCCCTTTCAATTTCCACTCTATTAAAATGCGGCCCCGCTCGCTCTAACAGTTGCTCTTCCACGACTCTATCGTAAGCCACTATAAAACAAGTAGACGGCCCTGAAGATTTATAGAGATCAAGTTCAGCCCGAACCTTACACTCCTCAACTTCCACTCCATCCACAAGCTCATTCAACTCATAAAGAATCCCTTTTGAACCAACAGGAAGCACAGACTGAACGCCCATTTGCTCACTCATCCAGCGAAACAGTTCAAGCGGGGCAATAGCTACCTCTTCGTTCACCACTTCTTCTCCAACAAGCGGTTTGCCAATCACGGCGAATTTCGTAGCATCATCTAAGCGAACTTCCGGTAACGTGCGATTCTGCCTCCCGAGCACGACTACCCCGAGCGCCGACTGAAGTAACGGCATATTTGTTTCCGAGCTTCCTGTAATCTTGATTTCTTGGTTAAAGCCAAGCTCTCGTTTTCCACATTCCACGCCACTCACGAGCGCTTCCCACTCTGAACCTCCGCAAAAGTTATGCATCACAACGGAAACGGGATGACCGCCAAGCGCGATGTTTTCCATCGCCGCAACGCGAAATGCATAGTAAGAAACAACGTCGTAAGGAACCGCTACATGATCTTGTTCTTTCAGGCCAATCGCGCCGCTGTTGTCGCTTGTGATGATAAGCGTTTCGTCACCTAATCCAATGACTGTTCCATCTCTCATAAGCTTGCCAGTCCCCTTTTTTCAAAAAGCGGCACAAGCCTCGGAATCAAAATGAGCGCAAGAGCAAGGTTCAGCACAGACGCAATCATCAAACTCGGAACGATCGCCACGTAAAACCCTGTACCCAGAAGGAATAAAAACGGAAGCGGAGCGACCAGTCCATTGCCAAGTGCAAACGTGACAGCGGCCACCTTCTTTTTATTCGCTTCATATAGTTTTCCAAACAGCCAAACGAGCGCGACCATTTCCCCCGCAACGACAAGGTGCATCGGCCCAAGCGGAAATCCCACGATAAGCGCTGACAGCAGATGCCCGAAGCTTGCGATCAGCGCACCACTTCTGTTTCCAAGAAGAACAGCCGCGATGAGCGCCGGAAATGCATCGAGCGCGATACTTCCTACGGCTGATGGCATTTTCAGAATGGCGCCAACAACGGAGAGCCCAATGAACATCGCAAGAAGACTTGCGCGTTTTCCAGACATGACTTACTCTCCTTTACGCTTTCCGCCACGGAACACCTTGGCACTTCTTGCGTATTCAATGTCTTTTACATTTAAGCGGAAGTTGATCACGCGTGCGAGTGCGAAAAAGTAGTCGGATAAGCGGTTCAAGTATTTCATTGGAACCGTTGGTACGTTTTCTGCTTGCTTCATCAACGTAACAACATGACGCTCAGCGCGACGTGTGATCGTTCGCGCGATATGGATCGTCGCAGACGGCTTACTGCCGCCTGGCAAGATGAATTTTTCAAGTGCCGGGGCTTCTTCAATAAAGGCATCAATTCGGTTTTCAAGATAGGTGATGGACTCTTCCTTCAGCTTCAGTTCGCGCTTTGGCGAAACGTTCGCAAGATCACCACCGCAGTCAAACAGCTCGTGCTGAATTTTTTCAAGATCGTCGATTAAATCATTCAGCGACTCATTTCCAATCTCGCTTAGCTCGACTATCGCCTGTCCAACGAAACCGTTCACTTCATCAACCGTTCCGTAAGCGTCGACGCGCACGTCATCTTTATCGACTCTGCCTCCAATAATGCTCGTTTTTCCTTCGTCACCTGTTCGCGTATAAATTCTCATCCCTAGTCCCCCTTTGATTATTTCAGCTGCTGATTTAGGCCATACCAAATCACGTCAACACGGTCTGCGACAGCAGCGAGATCTTGATACGCCCATCCGGTTAGGTCACGCCAATCGCGGTCTTCCTTTTCCATCGGTACGATTCCTTTTGTAATGTCCGTGCCAATGATGACGACAGTTCGCTCGTGACGCTCGCTTTCCCACGTCTGCCAGATCCCAAGTAGCGACTGCCAGATCGCCCGGCATTCTTCAAGACCTGATTCCACCGTTAACCCCTTGAGCCACTGTTCTACACCTTCTAGAACAACGACATCTCCGTAAAAGCGACTCACATTGAGCGGAATTTTAGTTTGATCATACGCGGATTTCCAGCAATGATCTTCGGTTAATCCGTAGAAGTTCTTCACCCATTTTGTTTTGCCATTATAGGCACCACCCGTAACGAAGTGCATCGCGCGTCCCTCCTTAGATCTTCTCGTTTCCATTCAAGCTCAACCGCCGAACCGTGGGGAACATTCCATTCCCAGAACGATTTCTTTTCAGGCGCATATTTCATTAACAAGTAGCGAATGACCCCACCGTGCGTTGTAAGAATGACTTTTTCACTCGAACGTACCTTTATTTCTTCCACAAGTGCTCGAAATCCCTGATCAATTCGCTCCGTAAATTCCGTAAAACTTTCCCCACCAGGTGGCGCTTCCGCAAGCGGATCGGACACCCAGCGTCGATATTGCCTATCATGTTCAAGATCGGCATACGTTTTTCCTTCCCATTCCCCGAAGAGGATTTCGCGAAAAAGCGGCATCGTGATTGGTTTTCGATGCGGAAAAAGTCGTTTTGTCGTTTGCAGGCAGCGTTCAAGGTCACTCGTCACAATCAAATCATAGTCATCAGCGATGCTCGCAAACGCCGCGTCTTCACTGATCGGCGGATTCGTCCATCCAATATAGGCCCCGCGCTTATTGTCTTCCGTTACCCCATGACGAAATAATGTAACAACCACATGCTCATCCATAAAAGCACCTCCATTCCTTCTACGCTCGCCCCAAGCACGTCTCCTGTAATGCCGTTAAACCAGCTGACAATTTTTCGTTTCATCAGCAGCGCCGCGACAAGCGTCACCACACTAAGCAGCACGGTTAACCCCATCGCTTTTAATGAAAACATGGCGACGAATCCGATCATCAGAAACCAGTAAACCGGATAAATCCACAGGCTCGACCGCTTGATCCCATTTTGAAAAAAAGCGGCCAACCCTTCTTCTTTTGCTGGCTGAATCCAAACGAGAAAGACACCCATCACACTTTTACTAAAAAACGGAACGAGTGCGACGAAAAGATACGTGAGCCCGCTTGCTCCCTGTGCGATTTCATAAAGAAAGAGAAACTTCGCTGAGAGAAGGATGATCACGGAAAGCACCCCAAACGCACCTGTACGCGGATCTTTCATAATTTCAAGACGTTTCTCAAGGTCACGGTAAGAAAAAAACGCGTCGCTTGCGTCCATCCACCCGTCAAGATGAAGACCGCCTGTTAACACGATCATAAATAGCCAGACAAAAAACGTGATCGAAAGCGTTGAGAACGGCGTCCACTGAAGTAGCGCGTAGAGAAGGCCTGACGAAAGCAATCCCTGAAGCAGGCCGAGCAACGGAAACGTTTGAACCGAACGCGTTAGCTGCTTTTGCCCCATCGGGATTTCACGCCGAACGGGAATGATGGTAAAGAACTGAAGGTTAATCAGCATTCCCTGCCACACGTTCATTGCTCTGCACCTTTGAACATCAAATCTTTGATGAGCTCCCATTTTAAATGCGGCTTCAGGTCATTTGCGAGATCGTCGTACGTCTTTTCTTTCAGTTCCCTTCGGTTGATTTGCTTCTGCGGTGGATGGCCTTTTTCTACTCTAAGACCATTCAGCCAATGCGTTCGCCACTCATCATTATGAAAAAGATGATGCAAGTACGTCCCAATCACGCGACCATTTTCTCCAAAGTAACCTTCTGAACGCTCACCTAGCTTGAGAAAAGGCTTTGCCGGCTCGTTAAAAACCGTTTCGCCAAGATGAATTTCATAACCGCTGATCGGCGGATCGAGATGCGTTACCTCGTGAAGCGCGCCCTCGACGCGGATCGTGGTTTTCTTTTCGTGAAAGAACGTTTTTGCTGGAATGAGGCCAAGTCCTTTCATTTTCGTGCCCGGGTTTCCGGTATCGGATCCGTGCTCATCGATTAATTCTTCTGTTAGCATTTGATAGCCACCGCAGATTCCGACGATGTTTCCACCACGGATTCGATAGCTTTTTAACGTCTCGTCAAACCCTTTTTCCTTTAACCATGCGAGATCGCTCATCGTGCTTTTCGTTCCGGGAATGATGATGGCGTCAGGTTCGCCAAGTTCACGGGGATGTTGAACCCATCGTACCGTGACGTCTTCCTCATTAAACGGCTCCATGTCGCTATAGTTGGAGAGGAACGGGAGCTGAATGGCGGCGATCTCAACCGTTCCATTTTTATGTAAAAAGCGATCCTGAAGTGAGAGCGAATCTTCGCCCTCGACACGATGATGGACGTAAGGCAATACGCCGAGAATCGGTATGCCCGTTCGTTGTTCAAGCCACGTGATGCCGTCTTCGAAAAGCTCGGGATCACCGCGAAATTTGTTAATAAGGATCCCTTTTACTCGTGAGCGCTCTTCCTCTTCAAGCAGTTCAAGCGTGCCGACAATGCTTGCGAACACGCCACCGCGATCGATATCCGCGACAAGCAGAACCGGAACGTCTGCCATCTCCGCCACCTTCATGTTCACAAGCTCGCGATCTTTTAAATTCACCTCAACTGGACTGCCTGCCCCTTCCATCACGACAACGTCGTACGCTTTCCCTAAGTAATCAAGCGCAAGTGAGATGCTTTCAAGTCCCATCTCGTAGTACGACTGACGGTAATCTTTCCCGGACAAGGTCCTGTAAGACGTCCCGAACTGAATGACTTCCGCATGCTGGTCGGAGCGAGGCTTGAGCAGGATCGGATTCATCCAGACGCTTGCTTCTGTTCGGGCCGCTTCTGCCTGAGCGCCCTGCGCCCGGCCAATTTCTTTTCCTTCTATCGTGACGTATGAGTTATTGGACATGTTTTGCGATTTAAATGGGGCGACCGCATAGCCTTCGTTTACGAGAAGGCGACAGAACGCCGTCACGATCAAGCTTTTCCCTACGTCCGAGGCCGTTCCTTGAATCATGATGCCGTTCATACGCCTGCTCCTTTCATGAGTCGCGGGACGCCATTTTCCACTAAATACGCCTCGTCCGCTTCCGATACAATCCATTGATGGAGCTCGCCAAGTTGCTGTGCATAGAAATCGACCCCATCTGTTAACGGCTCATGTGCGAGTTCATTGCTAACAATAATCAGGGTGTTTGCGCGTTCACTAAGTTTTTCGATGCCAGACTGAATTTTTTGTTTCGTTTCCTGTTGAAACGTGCCGTCTTCCTGAAACAGTTCATTCGAAAGAAGCGTTGTAACGCAATCAAGAAGGACGACCGAATTTTCGTTCAAACGTGCGGCCACGCTTCCAATATCCGTTGGGCATTCCACTGTTTCCCATGGAACATTTTTAGAGGCACGGTCGTGCTGGTGACGGCTGATGCGTTCCTTCATTTCCTCGTCGCTCGGCTCTCCGCATGCGAGATAGTGAAGCGTACCGTTCTTACGGAGCGAAGCCGCTCGCCTTTCCGCAAAGCGGCTTTTTCCACTTCGCACGCCACCTGTTATAAAAATGAGCTGCGCCATGTTGCTAACACCTCCATTAACCGATCGTTTTCCTCAGGCGTTCGGACCGCAAATCGTAGCCACCTGCCATCAAGACCAGGAAAATTTTCCGTATGTCTTGGGATAAGGCCGTTTTCCATCAAATAGCGCATAAGTGGTTCTTGATCGTCTCTTTCTGGATCGCGCAGGAGATAAAAGTTGACGCTTGATTTCGAGTAAACAAAGTTCGTCTGATTAAAAAATTGAAAGGATCTTTCTCGTTCTTGTTCAATGAGATGATGGGTTTGTGTCACATAATCATCTTCTTCAAGACAGAGCTCACCGGCTCTGAGCGCGAGAGCATTCACACTCCAGTGCGGCTGAAGCTTTTTGATGGCATCGATTACGTTAGGGTGCGCCATCATATACCCGAGACGAAGACCGGGAATGGCGTACATTTTTGTTAATGAACGAAGGATGATTAGGTTCGAAAACGTGTCGAGAAGAGATGAGAACGATGATTGATCGGATAAAAAGTCAGCGAAGGCTTCATCAATAATCACCGTGCAATCGTACTGTTGGGAAGCTTCCAATACCGAAAGAACAGAAGCCGGGTCATAGGTGACACCGGTTGGATTGTTTGGGGTGCAAAGGAAAACCGCATCAACGTACGGCAGTTTTTCCGTTAGGTGAGAACCTAACGTCCATTCCTCTTCCTCGAGCGTGTGATACGTAACTTCGCATTCAGCACTCAGGCACGCTTCTTCGTACTCAGAAAAAGCAGGCTGAACGATGCAAACGCGTTTGCCGAGGAGAAAACGTCCAACGAGCGTAATGAGCTCCGCACCGCCGTTTCCGATCAGCAGTTGATTGCTCTCTACACCATGGTGACTAGCGAGCGTTTCGGTTAATGTAACGGCATGTGGATCAGGATACGTGGTCATGAGCTGAAAAGCATCCTGCCATTTTTCTTTGAGAGACGGTGGAGGTCCGAGCGGGTTCAGGTTCGCACTGAAATCAATCGTTCG
Source organism: Guptibacillus hwajinpoensis (assembly GCF_020524165.1). Classification (GTDB taxonomy): domain Bacteria; phylum Bacillota; class Bacilli; order Bacillales; family Guptibacillaceae; genus Guptibacillus; species Guptibacillus hwajinpoensis_D. Next base: position 5,504 of record NZ_JAIVKU010000002.1, on the reverse strand, counting down.
GTTAGGCTGGTCGATTTGGAGTGCTTCGTATAAGTAGTGCGCGTTAGCGCCATGTGATGGTAGCTTCAAAGATAAGCCCTCCGATCCAGAGTAATAGTAGAAAGAGAATGGTTGAGCGATTCATAATCGAGATGGCTTTCGGAATGTGGGTAGCGCTCAGTTTCATGATCGGGTCCCCCATTCGGGCGCGGTTGGAGACGATGCCTTTGTACGAGTTCACGCCACCAAGCTGAACGCCAAGAATGGCGGCCGTTGCCGCTTCGCCCCAGCCGCTATTCGGGCTCGGATGCTGTCTCGCATCGCGAAAGAGCACGTGCCACGCACGACCGCTCGATGTGTGCACAGGCTTTTGGACAAGCATCATACATAGACCGGTGAGACGAGCTGGAATCCAGTTCACTACATCATCCAGCTTTGCTGAAGCGTAGCCAAATGATTCGTATTTTTCGTTTCGATAGCCGACCATGGAATCGCACGTATTGATTGCCCTGTAACACATTGCCCCAATGCTACCGCCAATAAATGCCCAGAAAAGCGGGGCGGTAATGCCGTCGCTCGTGTTTTCTGCGACCGTTTCAACCGTGCCGCGCACCACTTCACTTTCATCGAGATGGTCGGTGTCGCGCCCGACGATCCAGGAGAGCTTTTCGCGCGCTTCCGTCATGTTGCCGGTTTGAAGAGGCTGATAGACGTCAAGCGCCGCATTTCGCAGGCTTTTTTGAGCGATTGTGGTGGCGATGAGAACCGCTTCATAGAAAATGCCGACGAGCGTGTGCACGGTGTAGGCGAGATAGACCGTCAGACCAGTCATCGCGAGGACGGTAATCAGTATGGTACCCGTCATGAAAGCACCTTTTAGCTTGCGGCGGCTCCCGTGATTCCAACGTTTATCAAGAAAGCCGATCAGCATACCAAATCCTTTCACCGGGTGTGGCCATTTGGGGGGATCACCAATCAGACGGTCGAGACAAAACGCCACGGTGATCGCAAGCAGGTGATTCAGCATCATCGGAATCGCCTCTCACGATACTTTTCAAGTGCCTCTGTCGTACATGCGTAAATGCCTTCGCTAATCAATTTTCCAAGCGTTGTGATCGTTCCGGCATATGCCTGGTGCTCGCCGCGCTGCGTGGCTGCAATGAGGATGCTGTCGGTTGACGTGCCTGTTGCTATGGTGCCTGTCACCGCGTCTTTCACTTGCTGATCGTGCAGCACTTTTACCTTTGCTTCTGTTGCCGTCATGATGCTTTGGATGAATGCTTCGTCTGTAAGCGTGCCGTTCACGAAAATCCACGTATTAATCGTGCCAGGGAGCGGCTCATAGACGTGTTCACGGCTTTTCGAGGCATCCACCGCATTGCCAACGCCAGCTGTGACGACGACAAAAACGGAAACACCCTCGTCTTCTATGAAGCGAAAAGCAACGTCTTCTAGTCGAACGGCCGTCATCATGCCGACTGTTTCTGTTGGATCGATGCCGTGATCTTCGAGAAAGCGCGTCATTTCCCCTTTGTGGTCGAAGCAGTCATACGTTTTATCGACGTGACGGTTAACGAATGTGCTATACCAGCCTGTTCCCGATCCAACGACGCCTGAAGACATTGTGCGGAGAGGAAACGGTGCCTTGAGCGTAATCATTTCCTCTGCATGAGTAAGGCATTTTTCCGTAATGAGAAGGTCGCTCTCGTCCTCCGCCTGCTTCTCTGGTAAAAGCAGCATTTGCGGTTTTGGCACGGTCGGATGCGGATGCTTCTCAATTTTTGTGCGGTAAACAGACTGAATTCGCGCTTCATTTAACACATCGTTCGGCTTGTGGTGCAGATTGATTCTCCCGTTTTCAAGTAGTAACAGTCGGTCGCAGTAAAGGCCGGCAAGATTCAAATCGTGAAAAATGGAAATCACCGTTAGGCCCTGTTCCCGTGTCCACTTTTTCAACAAATCGAGCAGTTCTTTTTGATAGGAAAGATCCAGGTGATTGGTTGGCTCGTCTAGTAAAAGGATTTCTGGTTCCTGTGCAAGTGCCTGGGCGAGGAAGACGCGCTGGCGTTCGCCGCCTGAAAGTTCGTTCACGTAGTGATCTTGAAATGTTGAAATGCCCGTCTGCGCCATCGTTCGCTGCACAACCTCTTCGTCATGCTCGCTCCACGATTGGAACCAGCCGGATTGGTGCGCATAGCGGCCAAGCGAAACGGTTTCTTTTACGGTATAGGGAAAAGCCTGTTCTGCGTGCTGTGGCAGGACGGCGAGCACGCGTGCCAGCTGTTTCGCTGAGTAGCTTGCAATCGGCTTTTCTTTTAGCAAAATCGATCCTGACTTTGCCTTTAGAATCCCGCTGATCATTTTAAAAATCGTTGTTTTGCCGCTACCATTTGGGCCAACGATTCCGAGCAGCTCGCCTCTTTCCACATCAAATGAAATGTCGTTGAGCACGTCGTGACCGGGATATCCTCCTGTAACAGATTGTACGCTTAACATGCTTATCCTCTACTTTCTTTACGTCTTCTAATTAATATAATGGCAAACACCGGGGCGCCGATAAGCGATGTGATGACACCGATCGGAAGCTCTGTTGGTGAAATGATCGTGCGCGAGATCAAGTCGGCTACAATGAGAAAAGCGGCGCCGAGTAAAATCGAAAGCGGAAGTAAATGGCGGTGATCCGGACCCCATAGAAGGCGCGTTAAGTGCGGGATCACAAGGCCAACGAATCCGATTGTTCCGGAAACGGCGACGGCTGCCCCAGTTAAAATCGAGCCGCCGATTAGAATCCATAGCTTTCGTTTGGCGACATTGACGCCAATATGCTGAGCGCGTTCTTCCCCAAATGACATGGCATTCAGTTCTTTTGTGCTAAAAAGGAGAATGCCGGAGCCGATGATGAAAAAGGGTAGCATGATTCCGATATACTCCCAGCCGCGCATGGACACACTTCCAAGGAGCCAGCCGATAATCTGTCTTAATTCCTCTCCGGTTAGCGCGATCATAAGTGACAGTAGCGAGCCTAGAAAGGAGCTAAAGACGATCCCGGTGAGAATGATCGTCTCAACGCGCATCGATCGTTCAATTTGTCGTGCAAAGAAGAGCACGAGAAAAATCGTGAGAATCGATGCGGCGATGCTCATCACGGGAAGTGTAAACATGCCAACAAACGGGATCGATAAGTTTAAAAAGAGCACGAGCACGGCGCCAACCGATGCGCCTGATGAGACGCCGAGCACGTATGGATCGGCTAATGGATTCCGTAGTAAACCTTGAAAGGCGGCTCCTGCTATCGCAAGAGACGCCCCCACAAGACCTGCCAGGATGACGCGCGGCAGGCGAATATCCATCACAATCGTCGTAAACATCGGATCCGTTTTTCCTAAAGAAGGAAGGTGAAGCACTTCGGTTCCGATTAACTTTAAAATGCTGAGCACCGGGACGGAAACGGTACCGATGGAAATGCCAAGTAGCATCGCGACGATTAACAGCGCTGTGGCAATTGGGTAGGCAATGAATCGTTTATTCAGCAAAAACATCCGGGTAAACCGCTTTTGCAAGTTCCTCTACTCCTTCAACAAGACGAGGGCCTGAGCGCGTCACGAGGTCAGAGTGCACATCGACAACCTGCTCTTCTTTGACAGCCGTTACGTCCTGCCAGCCGTCGCGGCTTAACACTTGCTCAACGGGTTTCTCCGTATAGTAACCATAAGTTGTGATGATGACGTCAGGATTTGCTTTAATGATCGCTTCTTGATCAATTTGATTCCAGCCTTCCTGGTCGTGCGTGACGTTCTTTGCGTGAATCATGGTCAGCATATCATCCATGAACGTGTTTTTTCCTGGAGAGAAAATTTCAGGTGCAGGAGCAACTTCGACAAAGACCTCTTCCTCATCGTCTTCCGAAATTTCTTCTGCTTTTGCTTGAATGTCTTCAAGCTGCTGCTTCATGTCGCTGATGGTTGTTTCTGCTTGATCGGTTTCCCCTGTTGCTTGTCCGATCATTTCAATTGATTTATACACTTCATCAAAGCTTGTTGCATTGTTCACCACGAGGACAGTGATACCCGCATCACGAAGCTGTTGAAGACCTGCTTCAGAGTTATGAGCGCTTGAGCCGTGGGCAAGGACTAGATCTGGCTTAAGGGAAATGATTTTTTCGACGTTAAATTCCATGCCGCCGATCTTTTCAATGTCAGCCGTTTCTTCCGGATAGTTCGCGAAATCAGAAACGCCGACCACTTCTTCTCCTGCGCCAAGGTCGAAGAGAATTTCCGTGTTACTCGGAATGAGGGAGACAATTTTCTCTGGATCTTTTTCGATCGTGACTTCCTCATCGAGCGCATCGGTGATGGTTACGGGGAAAGCGCTATCTTCTGACTGTTCAGCCTGGTCTGTTGTTGCATTACCTTCATTCGTTGCACTGTTTTCCTCGTTCGCACCGCAGCCGGCGATGATTCCTGTAACGAGAAAAAGTAAGATGAGTAGTGAATAAAGCTTTTTCATGAGTGGTTCTCCTCCTGTAGTGTAGTGTGATGTCTCTAAACGAAAAAAAAATCCCCACGCCGGAGGGCATGGAGATGGTCGAATGGAAGTAACGGTGCGTATAGCACCTGAATCCGTTCGCACATCCCTATCCTCGTAGGCTGTTCGCGCTTGATTCAGGCAGGTCTCCTGGCTCATGGTTATCGCGTGCTGCTCCTTCCCATTCGTTGTGTGAACAGTGGATTCTGCAGCAAGCGACCATTTACAGTGGCGGGACCGCGCTGGAATTACACCAGCTTCCCTATTAAGTCTTTATTGAAAAGACACCTGAATCGATCACTATGGACTTTCGTAACACGTTCATTATACATGATTGTATGAGTGGGGGGAACTGTTGTCTTTTGATGGGGTCAGCCCCCTCTCTGACCCCGCACAACTTTCTTACTATCTTCTCTTCGTTAAGAAATACAAAAACCAGACAGCATGGTTTTGCTCATCTAAGGCTGCCCCAGTGAATGCCTCTTTGATAAAGGGGTTATTCGTTTGATCTGCCACTCTTCTATAGAAATCAGCTGCGTTTTGCTCATCGTTCAAGGAGGCATCCAGTCCCGCCCAATAGTTTGTTGGACACTCTTCAATCAACTGCGGAGAAGGCTCTTGACCGGTAAGTTGGGTGTAAATGGACTTAAACAATTTAAAGTGCCTTTTCTCGTCTTTTCTAATTTCCATAATGCGGTTTCGCTCTGTTTCATTCGGTGCAAGCTGTGCTAACTTTTTGTAACATTGAATGGCGCTATATTCTCCATTGATGGCGGTGGCAATGTCTTCTTCGAGCGTACGATAGTATGGGTACATAATCGAACTCCTTTTTAACATGTGATAGCACAGTATATGACGATAGCCCGGGTTTTGGTGCGGAGAGTTTTTGAGTGGGGTCAGGCTCGAGCCTGAATTTAGGCTTCATGAGCCTCATCCTTTTTTATTTGTGTCCATGATCGTTTGTTTAAAGCATATTGAAGAATAATCAGGACAATCAAAAT
>NZ_JAIVKU010000001.1 GCF_020524165.1 Guptibacillus hwajinpoensis | reverse complement strand
GGGTCAGGCTCGAGCCTGACCCCACTCAAAAACAAAAAACCTCAATTGTCCACCACACGTGGACAATTGAGGTTTTCAAACTTACTCTCCCTTTGCTTCTTCCACCATTTCCTTCAAATCCTCGATCGTCTGCCCTTCAAACGGCTCATTGTTCACGAATAGCGCCGGCGTACCGCTGACGTTTAGATCCTTCGCACGTTTAAGGTCGTACTCCACCGCGTCTTCCCCAGCACCATCTTGAAAGGCGGTAAGCACTTGCTCTGCTTGTTCTTCATCAGTGATTTCTTTCAACGTTTCGACGAGGTAAGCTTCTGTATAAATATCCTCCTGCTCCGTTCCTTCCGTTTGCTTTTCGTACATTAAGTGATGAAATTCCCAGAAAATATCGTTGCCAAGCTCTTGATACACGACTTCTGCAAATTCTGCCGAGCGATTGGAATCCACATTAATAAACGGATAGTTGATGAACGTAAATTTTACATCACCTGTTTGAATGAGCTCCTGATTAATTTGCGGAAAGAAAGATTGCTCGAACGCCTTGCAATAAGGACATTTGTAATCACCAAACTCAATCACTTCCACCTGTGCCTCTTCATCTCCAAGAAACGGCTGGTTCATTGCTTCTTCACTCGATTCGCCCGAGTTCGAGCCAGTCGCCAAGATGATAACGACTACGATCACCGCAGCCACCACAGCCGCCAAACCGTAAATCCACGCTTTCGACTTCGGCTTTTGTGCTTGCTTCTTACCCTTTTTCCCATTTTCCATTATGCTTGCACCTCTTTCGACTGTTTTGAGAAAAGTTGATGTTCAACCGATATGGCACCGCCTCCGCTTATTAGCAGAGCGAGTGACATACCGAGTAGCGCGAGATCAAGCTCGTATCCTCCAATAAAGCCAGTCCCGCTTTTCACAGTAAATACAGCACCCAGCATGACGATGATAAAGAGCGCCGCGACGATGCGCGTTCCTAGTCCAAGGATCATTAGAATACCGCCTATCAGTTCAATCGTAGCCACGACGTAAGCTAATCCACCACTGATCCCGATACTTTCAAAAAAATGGGCCGTATTCTCGATCCCCCCTGCAAACTTATCAAATCCATGAACGATAAAAATCAGGCCAAGCGCAAGACGAAGCACGAGAAAGGCCGCATTTGTTGATAATTTCATCTTTACATTCTCCTTTGATTCACACTACACATCGTAGTGCTAATTTCCATAAAAGAGTTAGGGTGTCGCCACCGTAAACATGACGGTTAACCCTAACACGATATAAATCGAATAACAAATCGTTCCTACAGGTAGCGTAGCATGCACTTCTTTCTCAGGGGAAAGAATGTGCTGAATGCGATCATTGACCGACGTATCGGCGAACGAAACGGCAAATGCATGACGCAACCTGTGCTCATTTTTCAATAATTTTAACAGGGCGCTACTAAGGTCGACCCTATTGTTCGTTTGCTGCATCGCGAACCGATCCGCCGCAATTTCTCTTAGCGTTTGATAGTGTTTCGATACCCATTTCAGAATCGGCACGTACCAGAGAGCGGTGACAAGAAGCGTGACGAGAAACTTTTTGAACGGGTCACGGTGCTGTTGATGAAATTGTTCATGACAAATGACAGCGCGTAGCTCTTCCTCCGTTAGCATGTTCACAAGCGCAGTTGAAAGAACAATTTTTGGTTTCACAAAACCATATGTAAGGGCGAGCGGAGCCTCATGAATAATTACGATCAGCGAGTGCTGAAGTTCATAGTGGTCAGCCATTTGATTCGTAATCGACTCATCGATGAGCACGGCCAATCGCTTCGAAAAAGTAACGTATCGTGCAATCTGCTTCGTTAGCCTAATCAAAACAAGCGCTACCGTTGAAAGAATGAGCATTTCCAGCATCACGTTCATCGAAGATATCCCGATCGCTCGAAACAAGTTGTGACATGCTTCGAAAACGGTAAACATCAGATTCCAGTTTGAGAACAGATGCAGACTGTACATCGCCATTTGAACGATCAGGGCTACAACGAGAAAAAAGGACAGCGTGAAAACAAGTCCTGGCCGTTTAATTTTCATCCTACTTCTCCTTTAGCTGCTTGATTTTTTGCTCAAGCTTTTCAATAAGAACTGGATCCGCTTCATCAAGCGCATCAAGCATATGATTCACAGCCAGCGGGCCAAACTCATCCATCAAGTCCTTCGTTAGCTCCTTCGACTGCGTTTGTAAAAATTCTTCCTTCGAGAAAAGCGGCTTGAACATGGAAGACCGTTTCTCCGTTCTTTTCACAAGCACTCCTTTATCCACGAGACGGTTCATTACCGTCATCACCGTGTTAAAATTCGTGCTTTTCTCCTGATCAAGCTTTTGCTTCACGTCTTTGATCGACATCTCCGGTCCATTCCAGAGAATATCCAGTATCTTCGCTTCAAGCGAACCAAAGAAGCGATTCAACCCTGTTTCATTTATCTTGAACTGCTGAATTTTCATCGCGTCCACCTCACACTACATAGTGTAGTTTAAACGAATGGGAGGGTCAAGAGGAATGGAGAGTGTTCTTTGTAGGAGGACAGTTGTTTGCAAGGGGGGTCAGGCTCGCGCCTGACCCCCTCTCCTTCTTTCACCCATCATTTACCTCTTCTTTTTTTCCCTTCAACCCCCACCACTCTGTCTTTTGTACTACTTTTTTGAGAGCGATTTCAATCATCAAAAAAAGTCCATCAACTGTTATATATTTGTAATATTTGTCTTAATAAAATGCTAAATATTGCTCAAACCCTTATGGAATAAAGAAACTTTTATTACAAAAGTGTTGAAAACTTCAAAAAGATGTTTAAAAAATGTCTCTTTTACGATTTTTGCGCAATTGTGATGGTTTCAAGCGAGTCAGACCGAGGTATATTCCGAATTAATCAACGTTCAACTCCAATAAAAAAATCCAGTTCAAAAGTCTCATACCAACTATTTATGGACAAAGGAGTGAAAGCATGAGTATTCAAAAAAGCGCCGATAGCTCGAGTCTCGCGGAAGTGATTGACCGTATTCTCGACAAAGGAATTGTGATTGATGCATTTGCGAGAGTCTCTCTTGTTGGGATTGAAATTCTAACAATAGAAGCCCGCGTCGTAATCGCAAGTGTGGATACATGGCTTCGTTATGCAGAAGCCGTCGGATTACTTCGAGACGACGTGCAAGAAGAAGGTCTGGAAAAGCAAGATCAAGATCGCGGCGCACCACAGTTTAGTATTTAAATCCATACAACACTATCAAATAGAAGCGAGGGAATAACATGAGTGAAAATGATGTGAATCACACAAGTGGCAAAATCCTATCCCAGCCTGAGAACGGCACGAGCTCGAAGCAACAAGAATCTAGTGAACGTCCATCAATGAACTACGCCATCATTGGTGGCGTGGTTGGTGCCGGAGTTGGCTTACTTTCAAATCCTGGAACAGGCAAAAAAGTCGTTGAAAGCCTTGGCAAATCCGAAGCGGTAAGAAATGCCGGAAAGGAACTAAGACGATCGGCGCAGGAATTCATTACAGAACAGGCCATGCTTACGTTAAGACAAACGGCGACTGGCTACATGAGTAAATATGAGGGTCGTCTCCTCTCCGGGGCGAAAAAGAACAACAGTGAGCAGCAACAAGCGAACGATGAAGTCGCCGCTGCTTCCTCCAATGAGGAAATCGATGAAATTAAAGAAGAAAACAAGCAGTTAAACGAACGCTTAGATCGCATTGAAAACATGCTTTCAAGCTTAGTAGATTCGAAATAATAGACGTCCCTTAAGGGGGAATTCGATGAGTGTCGGCAAGAAAATCGCAAAGAAAGTGGCAGAGCATACGCCAGAGCATGTGAAAGAAAAGGTGATCGACAAAGCGAAGGAAAAGTTCGCTGATGATATGCGCGATCACGTGCAGGAAGGTGTCCAATCAAATGTAAATGACGCTTCTGAGAAATTGCAGAAAACGAAAGAAGAGAACGCTGAAAACGTTCATTCTAAAGCAGAAGATGCGAAAGAGAAAGTACAAGATGTGCTTTTATCGGTTCGCGAAAAGCTTGGAAATGCAAAAGAAGCAGGTGAAGAATTCCAGAAAAAAATGTCCGATTCTGATCAGAAGAAGACAAAGGTAAAAGGTGTTGGAAGTCTTAAAGGTGTCAGTGATATCAAAAGTTCACTCGACATTAAAAGCTCCACTGAAATTAAAAGCTCGGAAAATATTAAATCGTCAAAAGACATTAAACGGATCACATCTTAGAAATGAAAGGAGAATGATGATGGCTATTCAAAAAAGTGCTGATAGTTCGAGTCTTGCTGAAGTAATCGACCGTATTCTTGATAAGGGGATTGTCATTGACGCCTTCGCGCGTGTTTCTGTTGTAGGAATTGAAATTCTAACAATTGAAGCCCGTGTCGTGATTGCGAGTGTTGATACATGGCTCAGATATGCTGAAGCTGTCGGGCTACTACGTGATGACGTACAAGAAGAAGGTCTCGCAAATCAGCAGAATGAGCGCAATGCCCAGTTTAGTCTTTAATTGAAATTAATTGTGAGGTGGTCTTTCGCACCACCTCCCCTATTAAACTAGGAGGATCGTATGGAAATCAAAGAAGTGATGAGTCAAGTCGCAGATTTTTTTAACCAGCATGTGGCTCCCCTCCATAAAATCACTTCCGTCGAAATGAACGAACAAGAAGGCTGGAAAGTCATTGCGGAAGTGATTGAAGAAAAGGAATACATGAAAAAGTATGCCAAAGACGAAATGCTCGGAACGTATGAAGTGCTCTTAAACAATGATAAAGAAGTAGTCTCTTTTACAAGACGTGACGTGCGCTATCGAAGTGCAATTGGACAAGAAATGTAGGCGACGAGCAGGAGGGTTGTGATGTGACCGTTTTAACAAACCATAAGAAAAAAGATAAACGAGCACTAATACAGGATGATGACACGAAGGAGCTTCTCTCACGTTCACTTCAATACCTGAAAGCCGGGTATCCTGTCCACTATATCGGTCCATCAGGCGCTGGAAAAACGTCTCTTGCTCTTGCCTTAGCCAAAAAGCGCAATCGACCGGTGATGCTCATCCACGGAAATCATGAGCTAAACAACAAAGATTTAATTGGTGATTTCACTGGCTATACAAGTAAAAAAGTGGTCGATCAATACGTACGCTCTGTTTATAAGAAAGATGAAAGCGTCACGGAAACCTGGCGGGATGGTCGCTTGTTGGAAGCTGTGAAAAATGGTTATACGCTCGTCTATGATGAGTTTACGCGTTCACAACCAACGACAAATAATCTTTTCCTATCGATTCTTGAAGAAGGTATCCTCCCATTATACGGCTCTAAGCTAACGGAACCTTTTATCCGCGTCCATCCAGCATTCTCGGTTATTTTTACAAGTAACCCTGCTGAATATGCTGGGGTTTATCAAACGCAAGATGCCTTGCTCGATCGTTTGATTACGATCAACGTCGATTATAAAGATGCTGAACGAGAAGCGCTGATTGTTTCAGAAAAGGCGAACCTCGTCATACCCGAAGCACGTGCGGTGACCAATTTGATTGCAGCGCTACGAAGTCACTGTTCAAATGGGGACGGTCCTAGTTTACGCGCCTCAATCATGATCGCCACGCTTGCCATTGATTCAGATATCCCGATAGACGGTGAAAACGCTGATTTCCAACGGCTATGTCTTGATATAACCGCTCATACGATGAGCGAATGCATGGAAGAGAACCAAGATACGGTAGAACAAGTGATTATTGAGGCTTGTGAAAAGATGAAGGTTGTTGAGGAATAAAGGAGTGTCAATGATGAGTGAAGCAGAAACAACAGGCATATACATTTTTTGTGCCATTCAAACCGATCAAGATGATGATTTTGGAACGATTGAACTTGAAAATGAAACGCGTGATATTTTCACGATTCGCTATAAAGATGCCGCGATGGTAGCCGCTGAAGTTCCGATGAAAATCTACCATCCTAAGAAAGACAATCTCTTATCCCACCAGAATGCTGTCTCTCAAGTTATGAGTGAAAAGGATACAGTCATCCCGATCAGCTTCGGAAATGTTTTTAAATCGAAAGACGATGTGAAGGTACTGCTCGAGAACCTTTACCCGCAGTTCGTGAACCTTTTTCCGAATATTAAAGGCAAAATCGAAGTTGGATTAAAGGTGATTGGCAAGAAAGACTGGCTTGAAGCCGCTGTCAACGACAATCCTGAGGTTGAAAAAATGGCAGCAGCCGTCAAAGGAAAATCAGAAGCGGCTGGCTATTACGAACGCATTCAGCTTGGGGGAATGGCACAAAAGTTCTTCGCCTCCCTTCAAAACGATATTAAGCAGGAGATTTTTATGCCATTAGAAGAAACCGCAGAATCAGCGAAAGCCAATGACCCACTTGGTGAAAAAATGCTTTTAAATGCTTCCTTTCTCATTGATCGCGATCGCGAGGAAGAATTTGATCAGAAAGTAAATGAAGCTCATGAGAAGTGGAAAGACAAAGTTGATTTCAACTATACCGGTCCATGGCCCGCCTATAATTTCGTCAACATTCACTTAAAGGTGGAAGAAGCTTAATGATACAAAAACTGGTTACCGCGCCTTTTGATCTTGTCATTAAAGTCGGTGAAAAAATCAAAGAAGAAGCAGATAAAGAATTATACGATCTTCCCACCATTCAAAAGAAGTTGATTCAGCTTCAGATGATGTATGAGCTTGGCGAACTACCAGAAGACGCTTATACGGAAAAAGAAGAAGAATTGCTGTTGCGATATGAAATCGCAAAGCGCCGAGAAATGGAGCAATGGGAAGAATTAACGAAAAAAGATGGAAGGTGACGATATGGGGGACCTCCTCTACTTATACGGTTTGATCCCAACACATGAAGCCACTCACCCCCTCCCTTCTATAAAAGGGTTTGATGGTGAGCATGAGATCTTTATGCTTCCTAATGATGACGTGACAGCGATCGTTTGTCACCTGGATCACACGGCCTATTCAGAAGAAACGATTAGCGACAAAATCAACAATGATATGGAATGGCTACAAGAAAAAGCGTTTCATCATCATGAAACGGTGCAACAGCTCGCGCAACAATTTACGATTGTGCCATTAAAATTCTGTACGCTTTATAAAAATGAAGAAAGCTTACGAGAAACGGTTGAAAAAAATAAGGTGAAGCTGAAGGAAACGTTTGAGTTGCTTGATGGAAATGAAGAATGGAATCTTAAAATCTATTGCGATGATGAGCAGATTAAGCAGCAAGTAAGTGAAAGCAATCCGGTCATTAAAGCGAAACGAGAAGAAATTAGTGCTTTACCTCGTGGCAGACAATTTTTCGAGAAAAAGAAAATGGACGAGCTCATTAATCAAGAACTTGAAGATGAGAAAAATCGTTTCTGTGAAGACATTCATGAAAAGCTTAAGAGCGTTTCTCTCTTCGGCAGTATTAAGAAAACCTGGGGTAAGGATGTAACGGGCCGCAAGGAAAAGATGGCGTGGAATAGCGTCTTCCTCCTCCCTACGTCTAACGTTGAGCAGTTTTTAGGCAACGTCGAGCAATATGAAGGAGACTTTCAGGAAATTGGTTGGAAGTTTGAAGTATCTGGACCGTGGCCACCCTACCATTTTTCTAGCTTTTCTTAAAGAAGACAGTGAGGATGAATTTCCATGACGGTACGAGAAACGATTGAAAACAAAGACATCGCCTTAATCGATATATTAGATGTCATTCTTGATAAAGGGGTGGCGATTAAGGGAGACTTAATCATTTCCATTGCCGGAGTTGATCTCGTCTACCTCGACTTGCGCGTGCTGATTTCTTCTGTTGAAACACTCGTTCAGCACAAACAAGGTACGCGAAACACGATTAATTCAGAGCAATTTGATCGAGATAGGGAGGCATTGGACTATGCAGCAACACAACCCGACGAGTGGTCGCATCAACGTTGACCCTGATAATGCCGAGCAAGGACTCGCCCAGCTTGTGCTTACCGTCGTTGAACTTCTGAGACAAATTGTGGAACGGCATGCGATGAGACGCGTCGAAGGCGGTACCTTAACCGATGAGCAAGTTGAGAACCTTGGCGTGGCGTTAATGAATTTAGAAGAAAAAATGGAAGAGTTAAAGGATGTATTTGGCCTTGATGCAGAGGATTTGAATATTGATCTTGGCCCCCTTGGCAACTTGCTTTAATTCGCTCCAGATAAAGGAGGCATTCAGATGGCTATTGAGCATCAGATGCAGTCAAATACGATTGTCGATGTATTAGAAAAAGTGCTTGATAAAGGTGTCGTGATTGCTGGAGACATTACGGTCGGGATCGCTGATGTCGAACTTCTTACGATTAAGATTCGCTTAATCGTCGCCTCCGTTGATAAAGCGAAGGAAATTGGCATGGACTGGTGGGAAAATGACCCCTACCTTAGCTCGAAAGCCGCAGATAACAAAACGGCCGCACTTGAACAGGAGAACAAACAGTTACAAGAACGATTGGAAGCTCTTGAAAACAACTTAAGCCAAAATCGGCTTAACCTAAATGAAAAATAATTTATTGGAGGGATTTATCATGACAGAACAAAACACGAAAGTTGAAAAGCAGGATCAGCAGCAGAACGGAACGGATAAGAAAAAGGCCGGTTTGAATGGACCACTTACAAGAACCGTCACTGGAAGTATTCTTGGTGCTACAGTAGGGTACCTCGCCACTCCAGAGAACGGGAAAAAATTAATTGGCAAAATCGATCAAGAAAAGCTTAAAAACAAAGGAAAAGATTTCGGAAGAGTGACGAAAGAAAAGTCAAAGCAAGCAGCAGGCTCAATTCGAAATTCAACAGCTAATCTTTTTAAGCGTGACAAACAAGAATCTTCAGAAAGTGAAGAATCGAATGAAACGACTCTCGCTTCCAACGAAGCAGCTCCAACAATCGAAGCAGAAGAGCAAGTCGAGACTCAATCCGATCAGCAGCAGGATTCTAATAACGAAGACTACAACTCGTTGAAAGAAGAAAATGACTCACTTCAAAATCGTCTTAGCGAGATCGAAGAAAAACTGGATCGTTTAACGAGAGCGCTTGGAGAAGAGGTTGAAGGCGAGGACGAGGACGAAAGCGAGGAAGAAGAAGAAGAAGAAGAAAGCAAGCCTTCTTCAAAAAAGAAGAAACAGAAAACTTCTCGTAAACCAGAGAATAAGAAAGACGATCGGGACGAGGAAGATGAAGAAAACGAAGATGAAGAAGAAAACGAAACGAAAGCTTCCGGAAATAAGCAGTTAAAAGCAGATGATGAAAATAATGAAGATGAAGACGAGGACGAGGAAGAAGATGATGAGGAAGAATCGGAAGAACCGAAGTCCGCATCCAACAAAAAGAAACGAAGCACTTCCCGAAAATCAAACAGTTCGAAAAAAACGAGTAATAAAAACGATGAGCAAAACCGTGAAAAAGAGAAAGTAACGACACTTTCTAGTAATGACGACACATCTTCTTAATCACCTGCCGAAAGGAGAAGTGAACATGGCTTCTGAATCAAGCAAAGACAGTATTCTTGAATTTTTTACACACGCGTCGAACAAACATGATTTTGCGCTCGATATTACGTTAAATATAAATGGCGCATTGATTACTGGAACAACGATTTCAGCAAAAGAGTATTTTGATACGTTAAGCGACTCTATTGGAAACGGAAATGATGTCGCTCAGAAATTAAGCGAAAAACTCGCAGAAGCTGGACAGTCTTTAGAAGATACCGCCGAGGCCCAAACCAATTTTATTCACCTGAAGAATACAAAGGTTTATCTTGGCGACAGCAAACCAACGCCTTCACAGGGAAAGATCGTGTGGCGAGGGAAATTAAGTGAAGTAGACGGTTTTTTCTTAGGGAAAATTTCAAGTTCGAAATAGGTTAAATCAGGGACAGAGAGGGCTTTTCGCCATTCTCTGTCTCTTTTTTCATAGGATTTCTTCAATCAGGGTAGCATACGAGTAACCAGACCTATGAAGGAGGAAAATGGTCATGACCATGAAACTCGTTACGATTGCTGCCTACTTGTACTTACTTGCCTCTTCCCTCATCTTTTCAGGAGATATGAGGGGTGCGAATGAAGTACTCATTGCCCCTGCTGGCTACACGTTCGCCATTTGGATCATCATTTATTTGTTGCTTCTTATTTCGCTCGTTCGGCAATTTACAGCAAGTGAGTGTGATCAGGTGCTCTATGTAAAGATCTCCTACCTTTTTGCCTCTAGCATGTTGTTATCAGGAACCGCTTTGCTTGTAAGTGAGTCGGTTGCGCTTTTGTTTATTGCTGGTTCACTGATTACGCTCTCTATCCTTTACACGATCATCACGAAAAACCCTGAGCGCTCTTCTTTCTTCAGCGTGCCGTTCTCGTTCTACCTCGCCTGGACATCAATTGCCACAATCGTAGATGCGTTTGTCGTAGCCGAAGCAAATGATATCTCACTGATTTTTGGAATGAATGAGCTCGCCTGGACGATTATTATGCTCATCATCGGGGCAGGACTCGCCGTCTACTTCAGCCTTTACAACGACGATTTGATCTATCCTATTGTGTTTTTATGGGGTTACTTTGGCATCTTTGTAAAAGACGATAAACCGGTGCAGTTAACGTACACGCTAAGTATTTTAATCATTGGGCTAGGGGTGTTCGTGATTTGGAAAGTTTTGCGAGAGGTGCGCGGGCGGAGGATGAGAGCGGAGGCGGTTTGATTAGGGGTCAGGCTCGAGTCTGTCCCCCTACCGCCTCTGTTGCCTATAACCTCTTACTCCATAAGGGATTGGCTCTAAAACTGGCGATCAATAATATGAAAAAGTGTCCTTTGTTGGAGGACACTTTTGGTGGTTTTGTCTTTATGAGGGGTCAGGTACGTACCAGACCCCTATCCCTGCCTACTTACTCATTCATCATCAATGCCCCACATCTTTCTCTGCTGTATGTTATCGGAATCCACTATAACTGTTCCTTTTCCATCCGTTTTTACTCTTTCGAATAATCCTTTCCCAGTAAGCTTTTTCAAGGTTTCACTTTGCTCCTCTAATACATGGTGTAGTCGGTGTATTTCCTTGTCCATTTCTTCTTCGGTCATTTTCTTATTCGTCAAGATAACACCTCCTTGTTTTCTTTCAAGTCTGCCTATGAATGAACAGGCTAAGTAGAAAAGCCATGATTTTCTACAATTATTTGAATGAGCTTCTCGTGGCTATCTTCTACTCTCGTTACGCCATTAGTGTAATAGAAGGAGCTTGCTTCTGAGCTGTGAAACCCATCTCCATTGAAGAGGTAAACAGGGATATCTCGACCGAGCGCAATGCCAAGCTCAACATGGGCCCCTTTCCCACCTGGAAGAAGGACAATCAAGAAATCTGCCTTTTTTACTGCCTCTAGTTCTGCTTCTCCAATTGAAGCAAGATCATCTAAGGTAACCGCTTTTTCATTTTTCGTCCAATCGTATGTAAGCTTGTAGCCGCGATTCTTCAGCTCAGTAGCGATCACTTGCACGTGTTGTTTGTTTTGAAAACTAGATGCAATGTAGAAATTCAATTGCTTTGTCACTCTCCTTTCGTAGTGAAACAAAAGTCAGTAACGGCGTAGTCGCCATCAAACGCCACTTCGCCGTGATTTTAATTCTTTCAACCGCTCGTCGCCATCTGTTTTTGAATTTCTTTTTTCAACTTCCGTTCTTTCCTCTCTTCATATATCGGGGACCGCTTCATCTTTTTCATCTTCATTTTTCCTATAACATATCGGACAGATGGATTCTCACGAACTAACTTATCATATTGGGGCTTTTCAATAAGCTCAACAAACCAGCTGTATGCCATCAGTGCCACAATATTCGCTTCAATCCGCTGCTCGTCTGGAGGATCGCCCCACCAAATAAAATCACTTGCTAATGCTAAAAACTCCAAAATCAAATCCAACTCCTCGCACCCCTCTACTAAGTTCATTTTACAATCGTGACCAATCTTTCTATAGATACGATTGAAGAGTGAAATTGTTTCAAAATGATTGGAAGCAAATAAGCGGTACTGTCCTTGTTATGTGGACTTTTTGGTTATTTTGTATTTTAGAGGGGTCAGGCTCGAGCCTGACCCCTCTAAAAAAATACCTTCACTTTTCTCCCCACACCTCATCCGGTACCAGGCTACCACCTGTTGCCCACACAAGGTGAGTGCCACGAAGACCCTTCCCTTCTACCGCTGTTACAAGCGGACCGCTCATTCCCGCGAGAGCAGAAGGCTCAAGCTTAATTCCTTCCGTATCGTAAACCCATCGTAAATGTTCCTTCATACGCTCATCGGTCACCGTATAGACACCTTCCAGCATTGGTTGAATCACACGACCAACAAAACCAGACGGTCGCCCAACAGCAAGTCCGTCTGCCACTGTTTGATTATCGATCCCAAAGTCTTGAACAGCTATTTGCTCATGCAATCCTGTCATTAAACCGATCAGCATAGATGGTGAATGTGTTGGTTCAGCAAAGTAACAGTGAACGTGATCGCCAAACACTTGATGAAGACCGAATGCAATGCCACCTGGGCCACCACCTACACCGCATGGGAGATACACGTATAGCGGATTTTCAGCATTCACTTTTATATCCCGATCTGCGAACTGCTTTTTCAAGCGAAGAGCCGCTACGGCATATCCGAGAAAAAGGTCTTTCGAGTTTTCATCATCAATGAAATAACACGTGAGTTTCTTCTCACACTGCTTTCTGCCTTCTTCTACAGCCGTTCCGTAGTCTGCCTGATGCTCAACAACTTGAACGCCCTTTTCACGTAAGAGATCTTTCTTCCACTGCTTCGCGTCACTCGACATATGCACCGTGACGTTAAACCCAAGCTTGGCCGACATGATACCTATACTTAACCCGAGGTTCCCAGTTGAACCGACGGCGATCGAAAAAGCCGAGAAGAATTCGGTAAACTTTTTATCAGCTAGAATCGAATAATCGTCGTTTTTCGTTAAAATCGCATGGCCGAGCGCAAGTTTCTCCGCATGTTTAATGACTTCATAAATGCCGCCACGCGCCTTAATGCTACCGGCTATCGGAAGAATATCATCGCGTTTCAGGAGAAGATCACCCTGGATGCTAATCTGTTCTTCTTTTTCCAGCCTCGCTTTCATGTTGCTGATATCTGAGATCGGCGATTCAATGATACCGTTCGTTTCTGGAAATACTTTTCGAAAATAAGGTGCAAAACGTTTCATTCGAGCTTCGGCTTCCAGAATATCTTCCATCGAAAGGTCAGCTGTCTCCGGGAGCTTACCTTTTTGCGGATTTCTCCAGCTCACTTCTTTATATTGAAGTAGATCCGTGAATAGTGGATTCTCACTCTTCCACTGTTCAAGAGATTTTCCAGCTATGGTCATGGATTCTTCACTCCTTTACTGTAATGAGGGATAGAGAGGAGTCTGACCCCCTTCCCACTATTTAAAAACCCTCTGATCGAAATCAGAGGGCAGTTACCATTATTTTATCGCAAATTTAGCGAGGTCGTCATCAACATGAATCACATCCGAACCTCCGAGAAGAACAAAACGATTAAGTTCTTGGTCATTGATTGCTTCTTCCATTGAAGAAGGCAACACATTTTTCCTTGATAGAATTAAAGGTGCATCATTTTTAGCAGCAAGGACTGCTCCTGTAAGAGCGTCAGCAAATCCTAGACCATTTGCTACATAGCCTGTCTTTGCTCCTTCGCCAAAGTAATTCATGATTTCTTCTGCCGTACCGAATCGATCATCGCCAGCAAGACGAATCCGCTCATCTGACAATTGGTTATAAACGTTTGCGTTAACAACATCTGCCCCGCCTACAACAATTATCTTGTTGATGTCAGATAGGGCATCCTTAGTAGAATCTGGGAGCGCGTTTTTCTTTGATAATAAAATCGGTATGCCTTCTTTCGCTGCATATGGGGCTACTGCAAGAGCATCTGGAAAGTCCATGCCTAATGCTAAAACGGCATCTTTACTATTTGAATGAAGTTGTTTTGCAATTAGCTGCGCTGTTTCAAAGCGATCGTCGCCACCGATTCTGTTAATTTTCATTCCCATTTGTGAAAGTTCTTTCTCAATGGCTGAACTAATGGCATTATCACTTCCAAGAATAATGGCCGTTTCTGGATTGAGGCGTTTTATTTCGCTTCTAAGTTCATCCGTTAACTTCTTATCTGGCGTTAACAGAATTGGTGCATCTTCCTGATAAGCCAGGGGCGCTCCAGCTAAAGCATCTGGAAAGTCACCACCACGACTAATTACGACGGTATCCGCACCATCCTGCCAACCATCTTTCGAAATTTCAATGGATGTATTGTAACGATTACTACCCGAAAGGCGTTCGGTTAATGGATTTAGGCTGCTTGAAGCCATATAACCTGATCTTCCATCTGCGAGTTGTACATGGTAGCGAACCCAATGTTCGGTCGGGCTGTTTTTTGTTTCATCTACATAAAACTGACTATCTAACACAGTTGCTAGTTGAGATTCACTAATTTCAACCTCATTCGCACCGCTTGGAGAATCTTTCATTATTTTACCTTTTACTGTTGAAACTTTATCGCCTTCTTTTAAAAGCGTTCTTGACCGAGTCAGTTCTTCATTGACAGTAAAGTGCATTTTATTAAACACAATCGGGTCATCTTCCTTAGAATCATAAGAAAAATCATCACGCTCAAAAATAATGGCTTCAGTATTCAGATCTAAATAATTGTGCTTTTCAACTAGAGCAAGGACCTTATCCTGGTAGGTATCGACATTCCTTGTTCCATCATTAGAATCCCGAAAGTAGGGACTATTAACAGGCACAGTGCCATTGTAGGCCATAATCGCAAAATACCAATGCTCTAGAATATCTCGATCATTTGTATTAATTGTTGGAATAATGCCATCAACGCCGTAGCTCCATTTTTCATTTAAAATATCTAAACCGGCATCGATGTTGTATCGCAAATCATTTCCGAGTTTTTCAGGATCATAGCAATCTTTTGTTTCATCACCTTCACAAACATGACTGGTGACTTGCATTAAACCGATTCCGCCATCATTCGAGTTAACGAATGGTTCAGTTTGTGCGTCATCCGCCCATTGCTTCCATGCGCTCTCTTTCAATGCCACCGCTTTCGCAATTTCTGGTGGAATATTATGTTCTAACGCACTCTCTGTTAGCATCCGATTCATGTCATTATAAGTAACCTTTTCTTTCTCCGCTGCTGCCATCGATGGCATAACTAGCGCTAAGGTTAGGCATGTTACTAGTAAACTCTTTAATTGTTTCCCCATCATATCCCCCTCATAGACTTCTTATTGAACACTTCTTTCATTCTAGCATTACTAGAAATAGATTCCAATTTATTTCATAAAATTGGTTACCGGTCTCCTGGTCTACTGGATGGCGATGCTAATACGTTTCCTCATGATGTTATCAGATTGAAAGCACTGTTGATAAAAGTCGTTTCCAGGATTATACCGTTCTTTACATAGCAAAAGTGTCCGTCTGTGACGGACACTTTTGATGTTTTGTCTTTAAGAGGGGTCTGACCCCCCATTATTGCGCGCGCTTCGCTCCCAAATACCTCGGTCCCCAGTAGCTTGATGTCATGTCGCTAATGGTAACGCCTGTCGATGAGCCAGCGTGGATGAATTTATTGTTGCCGATGTAAATCCCACCGTGAGAAGCACCTGGTTTGTAGGTGGTGAAATATACAATATCACCTACGGATGGTGAGCTTACTGGTGTTGTAACGTTCCACATTTGTGCCATCGTTCTTGGCAAGGAGACGCCCTGCTTGTTAAAGACATAGACGAGGAAACCGCTGCAGTCGAAGCCCTGCGTAGGGGTGTTTCCGCCCCAAACGTAAGGAACACCTATGTATAACGATGCGTCTGCGATCAGATCCATTACGCTAAAGTCCGAATTGGAACTTCCGCTCCCGCTTCCACTATCCTCATTGCTATTTCCTTCATATCCCGTTGATTGCTTTAGCTTTTCCCATGTCGCCGGTCCGACAATGCCATCGACCGTTAACTTGTTACGCGATTGGAAGTTTCGAACGGCTCGGTCTGTTCCATTTCCAAAATCGCCATCAAGAGGACCGCTGTATAAGCCAATCGCTTGTAACTTTGATTGGAGTTCTTTCACAAGTGACCCTGTTGATCCTTTTTTCAATAAATCCCCGTAATCTTCTCCAGTAGAAGGTGATGACACGACTTTTTCTGTTAAGCCGTCAAGCGCATCCATTGTTTCTTTTGTCGCAGTGCCTGTCACCTGCAGTTTCTTTGCTTTCTGGAAGTCCTTGACCGCTTTCTCAGTGACAGGACCAAAGTATCCTGTCGCTTCCGCGTGGAAGGTACCGGCTTTCTTTAACTTGTTCTGGAGGTCTGTGACCGCACTGCCTGTTGATCCCACCTTCAGGACGGTCGACGTCTCCTGTGAACTTCTTGACTTCAATGCATCAATCGTTTTATCATCGGCAACACCTGTCACCGGTAATCCTACAATACTTTGAAACTCTTTGACCGCTTTTTGCGTAATACTACCAAAGATCCCGTCTATGTTATAGGAATAGTAGCCACGGTCTTTTAGCATCTGTTGAAGATTCGTAACGGCGCTTCCTCGCGATCCAACAGTCAGTCCGCTCGTTGCAGGTTTCACTGCATCGCTGCTTTCAGACAGGGCCGATAAGGTTTTGCTGTCCGCCACACCCGTTTGGGATAACCCATTTGCCTTTTGAAAATGTTGAACCGCCGTTTTCGTAATTTGCCCAAAAATGCCATCAACAGTATATGTATAATAGCCTTTTGCTTTTAGTTTCGTCTGAAGATCTGTCACTGCACTTCCCCGCATGCCAACTGACAGGTCAGAAGTTGAGCCAGACGATTTTGAACTTGTGGCACTCGTGTTTGCAAGAGCGCTAATGGTCGTCGCATCCGCTTTTCCTGTTACAGAAAGTCCCTTCGCCTTTTGAAAATCCTGTACAGCTTTTTGGGTAATCTGACCGTAAATGCCATCCACATTGTAGGAATAGTAGCCTGCTTCTTTCAGCTTGGCCTGAAGATTCGTAACGTCTTGACCGCGCGAGCCAACTTGTAAAACGGATGAAGATGTGGAAGCTGATGATTTGCTAACCGTACTGGCCCCTAGCTTCTGAAGGGTATCAGTTGTCGCAACCCCCGTTACTTTTAAACCAACTGCCTTTTGGAACTGACTAACGGCATCCTCTGTAATTGGACCGTAGTAGCCTGTTGATGTGTGGTAAGTAAAATAGCCCTTTGCCTTCAATACATCCTGTAGCTCTTTCACGTCCTGATTGTTCATGCCTAGCTTAAGCTCTTGATCTCCAAACGCCGCTTCTGCCCCATCAGGTTGAACAAACATGACGCCCGCGACGAGCGCAGAACCCGTTATTGCTTTCTTGACCAATGAAGGTTGCATCCAGATCCTCCTCATTCCAATTAAGTTGCTGCCCAAATATCGACACTCTGCCTATACTATCGGCTATAATTCAACAAAGTTTAAGCGAAATCCTGTTAATTTTTCCAAAAAATAAGAGATACAGGTCAAATTCCCTGTATCTCTTAATCACGACCTGCATCTTTTGTCGCATTATTCCTGATATAAGCGTTGCTGGACTTTCTCGTTTATAGCGGACGGACCACCTAACAAGTTAAAGTCCCTCACATTTTTTATCGCTTCGACCGTTTCTGAAGGAAGCTCATTTGACTTCACTAACAAAAGAGGTGCGCCTTCTTTCGCTGCGAGAACAGAACCCGCTAGTGCATCCGCAAAGCCAAAACCAGTGGCCAAATAAGCGGTTTTGGCGTCTGGATAAAACGTTGTTTTCACTTTCGCAGCCGTTTCAAAACGGTTGATTCCGGCAATACGCTCTGGTGATGGAAGACCTTCATACACGCTCTTCGTGATCACACTTTCTCCCCCAATCACGATCGTATCGTCAATGTTCTTCAACGCAAGTTTTGTAGCTGCCGGGATGCTGTCTTTATTAACTAATAAGATCGGATAGCCTTGTTGCGCGGCATATGGGGCAATCGCAAGGGCATCTGGAAAATTAAGACCATACGCGATAATCGCTTTCCCTGGATCTCCTCCCATGCGCTTTGCAATCTTCGCTGAAGTATCATAGCGATTATCACCGCTGATTCGCTCCACTTCTAATCCGAGTGCCTTTATGGCTTTTTCTGTCGAAAGAGAAATCGCATTTACTCCACCAAGAATGATCGCTTTCTTTGCTTTAAGTCGCGCCATTTCTTTTTTTGTTTCTGTTGGAAGTTCATTTGTTTTTGAGAGCAGGATCGGTGCTTGTAACTGATACGCAAGCGGTGCGCCTGACAATGCATCCGGAAAATCAAGACCCCTTGCGATCACGACCGTCTCCGCTTGAGTATACGTTTTGGCACTGACATTTGCTGCCGTTTCAAAACGATTCAGTCCTTCGATTCGCTCAACGGTGTTGGCGGACGTTTTTACTGTTAATTCTGGTCCGTTTGAGGTAGCAAACCCTTTTTTATCAACGGCTTCTACTTTAAAATTGTACTCTTTATCCGTCGCAAGTCCTTTCACCGTGAGCTTTCTCGTTGCGCCATCAACTTCTTTTAAAAGCGTTCCATTTTTATAGACGATGTACGAGGCAATGCCTGAATCATCTGTTGCTTCAGACCAGTTTAACGTCAGGCGATCATTTTGGATCGTTGTCGCGTTAAGTTCTGCCTTTGGCCATAGTGGCGGCTGCTGATCGTCTCCCTGAGGTACTTTAACTGAAACCGTCATCGCCTCACTGTTCGGATCAAGTACGGTCACCGCGACACCTGAACTTGCCCCAGAATACACTTTACTCGTTGGAGAAGACGTGGTCGTAAAGCGGTCATAGCCATTTCCACTAAAATAATGATCATAATACAGACGGAAAATATGCTGCTGATCCAGCTCTGCGTAACCAAGTCTACTTTCATTGGCCTCTTCCAGGTCAACTGCTTTGTGAGATTCGTTCGTATTATATTGGCGATTCTTCAACTGCTGCTCATCAATATGCCAAATGGCTATTCCAGGAGAGACAACTTCATCTGCTAATCCTAGATCAAATCCAGTAAACTGTCGGTTTTCAATTAAAAAGTATTCCGATTCATCTGTCGTCTTTAATTTCAATACGGCTGGTTGATCCGCTTTAAAATTTGCCACTTCGTACGTGCCATTGTTTTGAATTTCGATAGGGCGGATAAATCCAAGCACCATCTTAGACCATGGATCCAAATGCGTTGGAATGGACCCTTCATATTGATTGTCGTGGGTTGTCCAGGAGCCACCACCCATTAAACTATGAATGCCAACGCCTTCTGAAGAGCCGTCCGTATCATATAAATCTGGTAAACCAAGGTCGTGTCCCATTTCGTGTGCAATGATCCCAACCGTTGCCATGTGACCGCCATGTTTTTCCCCAAACATCGTGTAGCCGCCGCCAGCCTGATACGAGCCAACTTTCACCCCATCAAGTACAGGAGCCTCACTCTCATATAAGCTAGACATATGGCCCCAAACCACTTTTCCCGTGTCGCCATAGCTTGCTTCGCCACCAGCAACGATCGCCACAATATGTAACTCTTCTGAAGTAAGGGAACCGTCTTTATTTTGATCAAATTGCGCAAAGTTCACCTTTGCATTAGATGCTTTAAGAGCATCCTTCACAATTTGTGAGTACGTGCTATCCGGATTATAGGCCGATTCAGGACGAGGATGAGCATAAGGAAGCGTAACTTTCACGATGCCATCATTCGTTCCACTGGATTCAACGGCCCCTTTAAATCCTAACTTACCATTTGATACTTCTTCATAGTAAGCATTGAGCGTACTTCCTTGTGCTCCAAAAAAACGATTACGCCACTCTTCATCGGAATAGGTGGTTTTCGCATCGCTAAATTCTACTAATAAAACTAGCGTATTCTCTTGCTTCCCGACGCTTAATAAATCAAATTTATCATTTGGATTCGGTATCTCTTTTGGCTTTGTATCAGCCGGTTGAAGCAGTAGGACTTCTTCGAGTTTTGCTGCTTCAGAAGGTTTGTTATCAATCGCATATTTCGCATTCGTTACTTGTAGATGCTGACCGACGATTTTAGCGTAATACCAGTAGTCGTCGTCTCCTCTTTTAATCACATCACCTGATGCCGTCCACCAGTTCAGACTTTCGTTTCCACTGAGTGAAGCGTTAAATGTTTCTCCTGACGGCTGAACAAGCTTCTGCGTTTTTTCTAGTGCAGGCATGGCATTTGCCTCATTCGTTCCAAAAACCATCAATAAACTAAATAGAAGTAATCCAAACCCATAGATGCTTTTTTTCATCATCTTCCCCCTAAGCTCGAGCTTCACATACTCTACAAGTCTATCACTAGCGAGTTAAAATTTGCCATAATTCTGCATATTTTTCATGTGAAAAGGGAGCAGCAACGAGCTGCTCCCTTTTGAATCACATTTTATTTAACGCCCATCAGCTGTCTTTCGATCGTTGGACTAACGGCTTTTGGTCCACCTAGAATCGTAAAATGATAGATTTCAAGATTTTCTTTAGCGTCCATTACAGCATCCTGCATCTTATTCGGATCAACAAGTAGAAAGCTATTGTCTCTTTTAGCGGCTAGAACGCTACCGGTTAGCGCATCCGCGAATTCTAATCCAGTAGACATAAAGGCTTTGTGCGAAGGGTTTAACTCCATCGCAATAATCGAAGCTGTTTCATAACGGTCTTCTCCGCCATAGCGCTTGGCTTTCGGTAACTTTTCAACGAGACTTTCTGAGAGAACGGCCATCCCTCCAACGGCAATGCTTTCAGGATAACGTTTTAAAACCTCTGCCGTATCCTCTGGTATCTCATTTTGTTTTGCGAGTAAAATGGGATACGTATTTTCCGCCGCATACGAAGCAATGGAAAGGGCATCAGGGAATTTTGTTCCGTTCGCAATAACGGCCTTTTCTGCATGAGGTAAGGTTCCGGCAATTTTCGCAGCCGTTTCATAGCGGTTGTCTCCTGCAATTCGTTCAACAGGGATCCCCATTTTATCCAGCTTATCTTCAACGTCTTTAGAGAGCGCCTTCTCCCCTCCAAGAAGAATAGCAAATTCTGGATCGAGTCGTTCAATTTCATCCTTCACGATTTGATCAAGAGCGTTCGAATGCGTTAATAGAATTGGCGAATCCAAATCGTAGGCAAGCGGCGCACCAGCCAGGGCATCTGGAAAATCATCACCGCGCGCGATGACAACTCCCTGAGCGTGTTCCTTCCACCCTTCCTGAGAAATTTTAACTGCCGTTTCGTAGCGATTAACTCCAGCTATACGAGTCACATTGGTTGGCAAATTCAATTTCACTTTTTTCCAAAATTCATCTGCAATCGCCATGTAACCAGCTGGCGAAGGATGGACATTTTTAGGATTTGGCAAATACGTTAATGAATCAGTCGAAATGGCATCATACGTCGGAACATAATGACTGTTTGAATCGGATGCAATTTGTTTAATGATGCTATTTACTGTATGCATAATCTCCACAAGAGGACGCTGTTGGGCCTCAGGGAAAGCGTAAAAACCGTTGTAATAGCCCATTAAATAAATCTCGGCCGAAGGGTTAACATTCCGGATGATGCTCATGATGAAGACGTAGTTTTCAGAGAGCTCAGCGATGATCTTTTCGACTTCTTCTGGGTTTTGTAGGCGCTCTGGTTCCTTACTGAGCACTTGCAGAAAATCATTGGCCCCGATCGTTATCGTGATCATATCTTTCGATGCGATTTTGATTTGCATATCCCGATCCATTAGAGCATCCAGCATATTTTGAGACGTAGCACCTGGCACAGCATAAGGCTTTTCGTAGCTTCCTAATAGATCCACCCGCTGTAGATCTTGAGCTATGTAGTCTGCATAACTTAAACCAATTGTATTATCTGACAGAACGCCAGCTGCCAATGAATCCCCAAACGCAGCGTAATGCACTGCATTCTTTTCTTCATCGACGCTCGCAATCGCAAACGCTTGAGACGGTAGGAACATGGTGATCACGAGAATGAGCAGTAACAGTGGACTGATTTTTCGCTCACCTAATTTCTTCAATCAGAACCCTCCCTCAGATCAAATTCGTTATAACGCATAATACTATAATACATTTAGCTTTCCATGCTTCAATACCTGCCTATACTAAAAATAAATCAAAAAAAGCGCAGGGGGCGCCCCCTACGCTTTACCTCATTATTTTTTCAATTCGTCTACAATTTTCTGGCTAACGGCATTTTCTCCACCTAGAACATTGAAGTCATAAGCTTCTATTTCCTCAACTGCTTCTGCTGTTTCTTTCGGAAGCATATCTGGTTTTACAAGAAGCATCGCTGCATTTTGTTTCGCCGCAAGAACGGATCCGGAAAGAGCGTCCGCGAAGTTCATTCCAGTTGAAACGTAAACGCGTGCAGAAGGGTTAAGGCTTGTAGCAATATCAGCTGCTGTACCGAAACGGTTGTCTCCTGCATAGCGATCTTCCGCATGGAGCTTCTTGTCTAGCTTACCATTAACAGCTGTTTCGCCACCAACGATGATCGATCCATCAATGCCTTTAAGCGCATTGCTCGTTGCTGATGGAATTTCATCCGCTTCTGTTAAAAGAATCGGGTAACCCTTCTGCGCTGCATATGGTGCAATCGCGAGGGCATCAGGGAAGTTCATTCCATTTGCTACGATGGCTTTATCAGGTGATCCACCGAGACGTGCTGCAATGTTTGCAGCAGTATCGAAACGGTTGTCTCCAGCAACACGCTCCACTTCGATACCCATCCCTTCAAGCTGGAACTCGACATAGTTGCTTACCGCGCTAGTACCACCAAGAATAATCACGTCTTTCGCACCAAGTCGCGCAATTTCTTCTTTCGCCATTTTGTTCAATGAACCGCTTTCTGTTAAAAGAATTGGCGCATCGTATTTATAAGCCAGTGGTGCTCCTGCTAGTGCATCGGGGAAAGAATCACCGCGTGCAAGAACAACGGTATCCGCTGAGTCCCAGCCTTCTTGTGAGATTTTCACAGATGTTTCATAGCGCGTTTCACCCTGAATACGTTCAGCATCTGCTTCAACGATACGGGCTTCGTCTTTCGCTTTAACTGTTCCAATTTCATCGAGATACTCTGTAAACACTTCAAAATCTACGAAAAATAGTTCTTCCATACGACCGTCAGCAGCTGCTGCGCCCATTGCGTCATAGCCATCGCCACCCTGTGCGATATAAGCGTTTGTAGCAACTGTGTATGTTGCTTCAGGGTCAATGTCTTCATAGCCGTTCTCCGTTTTCACATTTACATCGAGAATTCGCTCACCAGAAGGAAGATCTTTATCAAAAGAATAACGAAGTCCTGCTACTTGAGCAAAACGGCCTTCTTGGGTTTCAACTCCACTTACCCCATGTTCTAATGAATCAATAATTTCTTGACCAGTCAGATCAAGCGTTACAAGGTTATTTCCAAATGGCATTGTTGTTAATACTTCACCTAGCGTGATTGGGCCTTCATCAATTGATTCTCGGATTCCTCCGCCGTTTGTAATCGCAATTGTTGCATCTGTAAATTCTTGAGCTTTGTTCAGCATACCGTCAGTGATTAAGTTACCAAGGTTCGTTTCACCAGTACGGACGGACGCTCGTTTTCCGTCAAGATAAACGTCTGATTGTCCAACCACTTCTTTCTCAATTTCTTCGAGTGGCTTTTTCAAGTCATTGTAAAGCTCTTTTGCTTCTGGATCTGCTTCAAAACCTTTTCCTTCACTAAGGTCCAGTAATTCATCATCCCAATCTGTTAGCACGCCGTCCGCATTAAACGTCACTTCAAGATCACCTAAGTATTTGCTGTATTCATTCGCTTGTACAACAAGTGTTGGCTCCTTATCACCGTTAACGACCACTGCATCTTCAAGTTTCGTATGACTATGCCCACCAACCACAACGTCGATGCCTTCTACAGATTCAGCAAGCTCAACTTCAACCGTTTTTCCAAGGTGAGTTAGCGCAACAATTTTATTAACGCCTTTATCCTGGAACATTTTCACCATTTTCTCTGCTTGTTCCTGATGGTTTTGGAAAGAAATTGTTTCACCAGGACTTGAAAGCTCGTCTGTTGATTCAATCGTTAGTCCAAAGACACCAACTTCTTCTCCGTTCACATCAAGAATAACAGCTGGATAAATTGTGCCATCGTCACCAGTCATCGCCATTTCATTTTTGTATAACGGGCTAAGGTAGGGATCCTTGCTATAGTCAATGTTTGCACTTACGATTGGGAATTTCGTTTGCTTTACAAATTCAGAGAACGTCTTAGGACCTTCATCGAATTCATGGTTACCAGGAACCATGGCATCGTATTTCATCATGTTCATAAACTGCACGTCAGCAAGGCCTTTGTATTTATTGAAAAAGAGCGTACCAGAGAAAACATCTCCAGCGTCTAATAGAATCGTATTTTCACGAGCCGCACGAATTTCCTCGACAGCCGTTAGGCGTCTTGGCGCATTATCAAGATGCGCATGTGTATCGTTTGTATGCATGATTGTAAGATCAAAATCACCCGCTGCCGCTTCTGCAGGAGTTGACGGTGATGCTGCCGCAATCCCCATTGCTAGTGCAGCTGTTGATAGAACGCCGAAAAGAGGTTTTTTCATATTCATGTACGTAATCCCTTCCCTTTCGAAAACTCAGATTTTGTCGGAATGTCTCCGCGATTTTCATTATATACTAGACTACTAGGTGAATGGTCCTTTTTGTCACAATAGTTAACAAATTCAAAATAATACTTTATAACTAGTTTCATAGAAAAGGAGAAGGCGGAGATTTCCCGCCCTTTCCTCACTATTAGTTGTTCTTTAGATCGTTCATAACGTCATCACTCACGGCGTTAGGGCCACCGAGGATGTGGAAGTTATGAATGTTATTTTCATCAATAGCCTCTGCAATCTTCTCCGGAATTTCATCCTTCTTCACAAGAAGAATAGCTGCATCGTCTTTCGCTGCAAGGACTGAACCAGAAAGCGCATCGGCAAATTTCACACCAGTAGCAACAATCGCTGTATCTGAATCAGGTGTTAGAACAGTTGCGATCGATGCTGACGTTGCATAGCGGTCATCTCCGCTAATACGAACGGCATTGGAAAGACTATCTTTGATTTCTTCATTGATTGCACTTTCTCCGCCAACAACGATTTGCTCATCTGTTGTGTTTAAAATTTTCTTCGAAACAGCAGGAAGCTGATCGTCATCTGTTAGCACGATTGGGTAACCATTTTTTGCTGCATAAGAAGCAACAGATAGTGCATCTGGGAAGTTAAAGGCATTCGCTAGAATCGATTTTTCAGGCGTTCCGTCAAGCTTCGCTGCGATGTTCACAGCTGTTTCATAACGTGTTGCGCCTCCAATACGATCTACTTTCAGTCCAAGACCTTTTAGTTCATATTCCGTATAAGAAGAAATGGCGGATGTTCCACCAAGAACGATCGCTTCCTTCGCACCAAGACGCTCAATTTCTTTCTTAACAGCTGCGTTTAGTTTGTTTTGTTCGGTTAAAAGGATTGGCGCATCGTATTTGTAAGCAAGTGGTGCTCCTGCAAGGGCATCCGGGAACTCATCGCCTCTTGCGATCACGACAGTGTCTGCTTTTTCCCAACCTTTTTTTGAAATTTCAACCGCTGTTTCATAACGCGTTGCTCCTGAAGTACGGTCCACGCTGTTTTCCATTTGAATCTTCGCAAGCATTGGATCATGGTCACTAGCGCGTCCATCAGCTTCACTAAAATCAGAGTTAATGTTAATGCTATCAATCATCGTGCGGTTTGCTAGATTGTTCGATACGAGAATATGATCGAGCACCTGCGCATTCCCTTGATAGTTGTAGGAATAGCGTTGCTCTGTTGGAAGCTTTTTGACCATATTCGTTAGTACGTCGCCTTCAAGCGTTTGAATTGGCTTCGAAAATTCAAAGTCATTCAAGTCACCAAGAACAACAACGTTGCTATCTTCCATGTTCGTCACTACGTCATTTACGAAGTTGTTTACGATTGATGCCTGCTTCATGCGCTGCACTTCACTTCCTAAAACGACAGGATGATCCGCGCCAAATAGGGCACCGTCTCCACCTTTTGAGTTGAAGTGATTCGCAACAACAACCACTTTTTCACCGTTAAATTCAAACTCAGCTGCAAGTGGTTTACGAGAATCGTCAAATGCTTCATTCGTTGGATCAATGCGACCTGGGTTCAGCGTTAGGCCATTTACATCTACGCCAACTGAAGTTGTGGCATCACCTGATTTTTTCTCAGGGAAATCTACGCGATCAGGATTATAAATGAACCCGACACGGATATTTCCGCCTGGCTGTCCGCCATCTGTTTTATCTGCTGGTGCGATATCAGCAAACTTGTACGTTGGGCCGCCTGCTTCTTCAATCGCTTTAATAATCGCTTCATAAGACTCGTTTGCCTTTGTTGTGCCATCATCTGTTGGGCCGTTGTTATCTTGTACTTCAATCAAACCGACAATGTCTGGAGTTTTCATGTTCTTTACAATCGATTCAGCAATTTTGCCTGTTTTCTCTTCCCCAACACCAGGGTAGTAGTTTTCAATGTTGTAAGAAGCAATCGTTAGATCACCAGTTGTCGATTCTAATGTCGTGACTTCGCGCTCTGTATCCCCATCAATAACAGCGGGGAACGTGCCAGTTGGACGAATTTTAAAGTTGCTGTAATCGTAGCTCATGTTTCCAGTAACCGATCCGTCAAGTCGATCACCAGTCGTGACGTCAATATCAATGCCATCAACGTCGATTAAAAGACGCTCAGGATTCGGGTCGTCTGCTGTCAGCAGAAGTCCGTTCGCACGAGTGAACAGTTGATCTTCACTTGTGTTTACGTAAACAGGAAGCTCATCGTATTTCACTGGACCTGTTACCGTTGCATCTGGAATCTCAATTAACATCCCTTCAAGACTTTCGTAAAAATCCAGTCCATCTGTTTCAGGATCAAACGTCTTCATTTCATCGTCTTCTACAATTTCAGTTGGAGGCGTGCGATCTTCTCCAATAACAATTGTTTCTGGTAATGGGTTGCCTGAAGAAGTGACTGAAACGTCTGAAGCTGTGATTTGAGTGGTTAAAAGGTCTTTTGCATCGCTATAACCATCTTCTCTCCACTCTTTTACCTGACCGTCTACTTCTACTTTGTCGCCAACATTAACGCCAGCGCCGCCGCTTTTGTAAACATAGATGCCTTCTGAAGTGGCAATGTTGTCGTCAGGGTTTTCTTCTTGCATGTAAAATGCGTTGTTACCGTGTTTTGCTGTCACGATCCCAGCAACTTTCGTAACCGCTTTTCCTTCATAAGGTGAAGTGTGGCCAGCACCTTGAATGTCGTGAATGCTAATGCCATCAGCAGATTTTAGAACAGCGTAGTCAAAAGTAGCTACTTCACTTGTTTGACCATCTTTTGCTGCAATCGCTTTAATTGTTGTATCCTCTGTTAGTTCAATAGGAGCTGTATATTCTGTGCTGTCAGCAGTTGGTTCGCTACCGTCTGTTGTGTAATGAACCGTTGCGCCTTCTTCTGCTGTCGCAAGTTTAACCATCGTGCCTTCAAGAACAGATCCTGAAGATGGATTAGCTGTCACTGAAAAAGCTTTTTCGATGACATCAGCTGCGCTACGAGGCACAAGTTTGTATTCGTTATAGTTGTAGTCGATGACGCCTCTAAGAATTTCATAGCTTTGGCCTACTTCAAGAAGCGATTTGTCGGCTGGCTTTATGAGAAATTCACCTGAAGCATCTTCGGCTGTAAAGTTTCCGTTACTGTCGACTGACTTAACCGTAACGTCATGAAATTGAGTGAATTCAGCTTCGTGCTGTTCACCATTTTCTTTGGAAAGATCAGTTGATGTAAGGGACTGTGGGGACGGAATGCCTTTGTTTTCTGTGGTGATGACCACATCAGAAGCACTTGTCATGACTTGCTGCATGCCATAGTAGTCAGACATTGTTCCTTCTACAGTGACTTCATCACCAATCTTAGCAGTGATGCCTGCAGCACGAACGATAATACCTGCTGTATCATCCTGGATAAATAGGTTGGTTTGACCGCCTGCTTCGAAGGCTGCAGTTGCCGTTCCTTTAATTTTCACTGGTGTATTGTTTGCTACTTTTCTAGCATCTGTAATGGTTGAGAGTTCGATAGGTTCTGGGTCTGGAGTTGTGCCGTCGGAAAAAGTGTAAGCTGTTGGGCTTTTCAGACCTGGTACACCGAAGTATGCTGCGAGGTCTCCAGTAATTTGGATCTTCTTACCTTTGTTTGCGGGATTCGCTACTAAATTGAGCTCATCTCTTAAATATCCTTTAGGTAGTTGAACCGGCATAATCTTGTCGGACTCGGTTTCACTTGAAGAATCTGCAATGGCAATGTTCGTTTCTACTCCATTTGCGCCATCTAAGTTATAAGAAGGGCCGCTTGAAGTTGTTCCTACAATATACCCTTCTACTGTTGCAGAACCAGTATTGTTAGCGATCGCTTCTCCAACAGAAATCACGTCTTCAGCAGAAGCTGAAAGCTGTGAAACTGGTAATGCGAAAAAACTAAGAACCATTGAGAATATTAGCGCAAAGCTAATAAAACGACTGGTTGACCTTCGTTTCAAATTTCATCCCCCCGGATATGTAGTCGAATTTTGGTGAGAGTCCCACCAATTGTCAGTATACAATAACTTTTGACTCATATGTGTAAAAATAGCGTAAATTGTCTAATTTTTGAATACGCTTACATTTATTGAAGGGGGTCAAACTCGAGCCTGACCCCCCTTAAAGACAACACCGCTAATTTCACTGCATTTGTCCACGCTGACGGGACACATTTTTTGTAACATAGACCTTTATCTGACATTTGTCTTTGTAAAGATTGTTTAAATTTAATATATGACGATAGATTTATGAGTTTGTCGCCGCCCCTCATCTCTTCGCTCATTTGCTAGACTAAAGAACTAGTTTTCTATCTTTCTTTTTCCATAAGAAAAACTACCCGATCGATGGCTCGATTAGGTAGTTTAGAGGCAGGTTTATCTTCTTCTTTCTTACTTCTCTTCCCTGATGGGTTGGAATCCATCATGCTCTAGTCGGGAGAGAGGTTCTTGAAGATCCTTGAGGGATTAAATCACGGAAAACTTGCGAGGGATCTTAACGATTTAAGAGAGTTTGTTGAATTCTTTTTCAATTGATTGAAAGCTATGATAAGGGCGTATACCTTGTTTTCTTAGACAGTTTGTTCCCTGCCTAAATCGAGCATCATTACTTATGAGTACAAAGACTTCTCTTGCTTGCTTTCGAGCGAAGTGAGCGGTCGCCATCGCACCACTTTTCACGTTAGCTTCCATGATTACCACATGACTTGACCATGCACTGATTAATGCGTTTCGCTGAATGAATTGCTTTGGTGTAGGTGCTGTGCCAGGTGGATACTGCGAGATGACAGCGCCTTCATTTATAACTGCTTCGTAGAGCGAGCGGTGCTCTTTCGGGTAACAGTCGTCAACACCATTTGCAACAAAAGCAATCGGGTGCCCACAGTTTGCGAGGCAGGCAGTGTGAGCAGCCTCATCGATTCCTTTCGCGAGTCCACTAACAACAGGAATGTTCAGGCTTGAGAGTCTGGTGGATAACTCTTTTGCAGCACGTCGTGCGTAATTGGAACAAGAGCGAGAACCGACGATGGCAACAGAAGGAAGATTCAGCCTAATTCGGCCTTTGTAATATAAAAGAACGGGCGATTCAGCAACATTTTTGGCGCAACTTGGGTAAAGCGGGTCATCCCGGGGTAGTAGCCAGATCTCCTTTTGCTGAACGAGTTCAAGAATGCGCTTTGGTTTCTCAAGCGATCGTGCCGTTAGAATGGATTCAAATGCACGTTGAGAAATCCTTATTTCCTTGAGTTCAGACGGAGAGGCATCATAGACTCGTTCCGGACTTCCGAAAGTGGCCAGTAGTTTCTTTTGTGTAACCGGACCCACGTAAGGAAGGGAACTTAGCCAGATCCAATACTCCATTCATTCACTTCTCTTTCGTTAGTAATTTCAGCGTTTTTACTTCGGCAAATTTGAGAGCAAATAAACTTTTTTCCCTTTCCACTCTGGCAGTTGTTTTATAAGTTCTGGTGGTAACAATGGGTCTTCGCTTTCGACATAGCGCTGATAAGCTTCCCGTGAAGGTTTTTGGAACAGTGAGAGTATGTAATCAGGGTAAGCATGTGGATTCTTTCGATATGAAATATAGGCACGATAACTGCTCCACAAATAGTCCGCTGGTTTGGCCACCATTCGGGCTTTAACTGGATTAAGGTGAATGTATTTACTTACGTCAATTTCATAATCAATTGAATCAAGCAGTTCAGCATTAAAGCGACCTTGGAAGACATGGCCTGTGTACTCATATTTGTCGTTGAAATATCTAGCATAGTTGGAGTTGATCACTTTCATGATTTCACCAGGGGGATGATCGAAGGTTTCAATGGAGAGATGCACATGGTTAGTCATGAGACAGTATACGTGTAGGCGAAACGGGAAAGCGAGACGAGCGTGTTCTAGAATTTGAAAATACTTGAAACGATCGGTTTGTTCTTCAAACAGTGGTGCTTTTCGATTTCCACGGCAGATAATATGATACTTTGCACCAGGAAACCAGGTTCGTTTCTTACGAGGCATTCGAATTGCTCCTTTGGCAAGGAAAATGGGGAATTTCTACTATAGCGAGGCTGATAATTGTAGTATACCACTTTTCAAGAATTTGGGAATAGTTAATTAATATATTATTCAGAAATATTTTTTAATTGTTTCGGAAGGAATTTGAAGAGAGAGTTAATAGGGCGTTGTGGAGGGGGGCAGATACGCAGCTGACCCCCTTGCCCTTCTATCCTCTCAAACCCCTATTCCTTCTAGCTTCTCCAGCGTTTTAAAGAAAGATCATAACAAAAAAAGTGTCCGCCTGAGGCGGACACTATTAGGGCTTTGTCTTTTGAGGGGGTCAGGCACGAGCCTGACCCCCGTACTCGTACTGTTACTTCATCCCTTTTACAACCTTCTCACTTACAGCACTTTCGCCACCAAGGATTGTGAACGTATCTGCTTTTAACGCTTTCAATGCTTCTGCTGTTTCTGCCGGTAGTTCATTCGGTTTCACAAGAAGCATCGCCGCATCTTGCTTGGCTGCAAGAACGGAACCTGTTAAGGCATCAGCGAAATCCATGCCTGTTGCCACAAAGACGTGTGTGGATGGATTCAATTCCGTAGCAATCGATGCGGCGGTACCAAAGCGATTTTCACCAGCATAGCGTGTTGCATTCGGTAACTCACCCATCACCTTTTTACTAATGACGGCCTCACCACCAGCCACAATCGTGTGATCAACGCTACGAAGTGCTACTTTAGTTGCTTTTGGAATAACATCCTGTTTTGTAAATAAGATTGGGTAACCATTCTCTGCTGCAAAGGATGCGGCAGAAAGAGCATCCGGGAAATTCATTCCATCTGCAACAATCGCTTTATCAGGGCTCCCACCAAGGCTTGCCTGAATATTAGCTGCTGTTTCAAAACGATCTTCACCGTAGATTCGTTTTACTTTCAAATCGAGTCCTTCTAACTGATAAGCAATAAACTTCGGTACGGCTGATGTTCCGCCAAGAATAATCGCTTTTTTTGCACCAAGGCGCTTAATTTCGTTTATAACCGATTTCTCAAGCCCTTTTTCCTTAGTTAACAGAATTGGTGCATCTACTTTATACGCGAGCGGCGCTCCTGCTAATGCATCGGCAAAGTTATCCCCTCGTGCAATCACGACAGTATCCGCATCTTCCCAGCCTTCTTTTGAAATCTCGACAGCTGTCGCATAACGATCGTCTCCAAACAAACGCACAGGCTCTTTTGTTTCTGCTTCCCCAGTATTTGAAGTTACGTTCCACGTATATTTTTTCGTATTCTTTCCAATCGCTCCACCATCGTTATTAAAGATCGCAGATTTATTTTCTTCTGATGGTTCGATGGTAATTGGAATTTCATTTTCACCGTTTTCTAACTTTACTTCATGGGTGAATGTCATATCATCATTTACAGTCACTTTTTCACCATTAATCGTGAGGTTTCCTTCTTTGATGGCATTTCCTTTAAACGTAACCGTATCACCTTCCACGACAGCTCCATCTTCCGGAGAATTGACGACCACTGGCATGTCGATCCAGCGAAGGATTTCATCTTGAACGACCATTTTATTGCTACCCTGGTTGGTTACCGTGACTTTCAGATCTGTGCCTTCCGCTCCGTAACCATAATAACTCACATCATCGTCTGACTGATCGTTACGCGTGTGATCGGCAAGACCCTCCTGGTCCCACGACTCCCCTTTCACATATTTGTAAGTTAAAATCGTGCCTTCTGGGAACGACTTTTGTATCTCCCAGTCGGGGGATACCGCTCCGTTACGAGACATCTCCCACGCGCTCGTGCTCCAGCCATTTTGATCGCCAGGCATCGTTACTTTCGCACTAAGTGGTGTATCGTCCGGGGCGTGCACTTTAAATGTGACGTCGACCATGACAATATCCGGCGTTACTTTTACTTCATTTGAAGCAGTTTGGTTTCCAGCTTGATCATACACCACGATCCGATACGTATAGGCCTTCCCGTTCTCTACAGCAAAATCGGTATAGGTGCTTGCCTCTGCATCTTCAATTCGTTCAAGTGTTTCGCCATTACGCTCTACCGCTAAAAGATAGGCACCATCAGCACCTTCAAGTTTCCAGTTTAACGTCACTTGACCGGATTCTTTTAGTGGCTCCTCCAGTTGCACAGCATCTGCAGGGGCTTTCGTATCGTCCTGATTTTGCGTGAACGTTACTTCTTCCGTGTTCGTCGTTTTCCAAGTCCCGCCACGATCAGTTGAAAAAGCAAGTCGATACGCATACGTACCTTTTTCGATCGGACGGAAATCTGCTTTAAATTTGTTAAATGCGCCATCCTGTCCTGTGTATGTGGCCTTCGTCTCGTGCCACTCGCCGTCACCACGCTTCACCTGAAGCTTGCCAATTAAGCCTTCTGCAAGCCCTGATTCCGTAGCTCCGTCAATTTTTACACTGGCTTCCATTTCAAATGTATTTGCTAGATCGAGTACCTGGTCTTCGATGGCATTGACATAAGAAATGTCATATTTTCCATCTTTCCATTCGATGTGTGGAATGGTTGCTTCCACCGTTTCTACCTTCACCGATTCATTTCCATCTTCATCAAGCGCCGTTACGGCAAAGAAGTAAGACTGACCGTTTGTTAATCCATCGACCGTGACTTCTTTCTGATCAGTTACGGTCACTTCTTCATACATCGCTCCTTGAAGCGTTGAGCGATACACTTTGTATTTTGCCGCATCGCCTGTCCATGAAAGGTTAGCGCTTCCCTCTCCGGCAGTGGCTTTTAAGTCAGTCGCTGCTTTCGGAAGTTCAAAATTCTGTCCTTGATCCGCGACGAGCATACGACCCGTCATCGCAGGAATTGTCACAGAAACCTTGCCATCCTTCACGGTTACGCTGTAATCCTTCATGAGACCATCCGTAAACGAAATCTTATTTTTCACAACGTCTTTTACATCGAGCTCGATCGTTTGCGCTTTATTGCCGCGGTTCACTGCAATAATGGCTGCACCGTCTTTACTCGTACGCGCAATTGCATAGACATCGCCATCTGCATGTAGCGTTGTGAGCTTTCCATAGGCTAAAAGATCGGCATGTTCCGTACGAACTGCACCTGCAGTTTGATAGTGCTTGACTAAGTCTGCATTCTCCTCACCCCACGGATAAGTGCGGCGATCATCTGGATCCTTTGAACCCGTTACGCCAGCTTCATCGCCATAGTAAATCGTTGGGGCACCCGGATAACCCATTTGAAGCACGGCAGCTAGCTTTAAACGCTGCACGCCAAGCTCATGATCGTAATTCGGATCAAACTCTGCTCGCTCATACGTATCTGTTCCGCCACCAAGAACGTAAATCGCTCGCGGCGTATCGTGGGAACCCATTAAATTCATGAGCGCATGAAACGCCTCATCAGGATAATCCTCCTGTACGGCCATCAGTTTCTCGTCTGCACTCGCTGCATTCCCGTTCTTTAAGAAATCGAGAATCGCTCCTTCAAATCGGTAGTTCATCACGGAATCATATTGATCGCCAAGGAAGTACTTTGAAGCATCATCCCAAATTTCCCCCAGGATCAATGGCTGTTCCCCGTCTTTCAACGTTGCTCCGGCACCGGCCATGTCATCAGACTTTAATTCATCACGGAACTCACGCCAGAATTCCATATCCACTTCATTCGCCACATCAAGGCGCCAGCCAGACGCGCCGTTAGTTAACCATGACTTGGATGCGGAATCGTTGTCATACATAATGTAATCGGCAAATTTTTCATTATTTAACTCGCTATCATAATCAACAGCATCGCCTTCAATGCTTTTGATTTCAGGAAGGGAATCGTACCCCCACCATGCCTGGTAATCATAACGTTCCTTCCCATTTTCATCCGTAACTTTTTCATTTTTAATGTTAAACCAGTTATGAAAGCCATACTCATCGTTAAACGTTTGTCCTTCTTTTTCGAGCTGTTTACGCGCTTCTGCTTTTGCGTCTTCTTCACTCATGCCCTCATCATTCATCAGGTCATAAATGCGAGACCAATATTCATAAGCACCAACTACCTTATATTTCCCGTAGCGGTCAAAATAGATGGAGTCATCGCCAACGTGATTAAATACCCCGTCCATAATGAGATGCATGTCACGTTTTTCGAGCTCATCCGTAAATGCTTTAAATTCTTCCGGTGTACCAAACATCGGGTCAACCGTTTTCCAGTCCGTTGCATCATATTTGTGATTGGACGCAGCCTTCGCTATTGGGTTTAAATAGATCGTATTGACACCAAGGGATTGGATATAGTCGAGCTTTTGCTGAATTCCTTTAAGATCGCCACCAAAGAAGTCATTGCTCCAAATGCCATCACCCTCGTAATCTGCGCTATCCGCAAGCCTCGGATTATCCGGAAGATCTCCCCATTCCTGGTGCTCAATTGGTTCAGGGCCTCGCGCCGTTTCCTTCGCATCATCATTGTCTTTATTTCCATTGTTAAATCGATCCGGGAAAATTTGATACACCACAGCTTCTTTCATCCAGTCTGGCGTTTCATAGCCTGGATCAAAGACTGTT
This sequence comes from Guptibacillus hwajinpoensis, assembly GCF_020524165.1. Classification (GTDB taxonomy): domain Bacteria; phylum Bacillota; class Bacilli; order Bacillales; family Guptibacillaceae; genus Guptibacillus; species Guptibacillus hwajinpoensis_D. The sequence continues at coordinate 304,839 of NZ_JAIVKU010000001.1, read as the reverse complement.
AATTGATAGAGTTCTGCATTGGCATCAACTGCTTTACCAGCTTCCCCCTGTTTCGTATCTTCTCCGTATTCCGCCTTAGCTGAACCGTCACGGACAATGAATTTATAACCGTAAAGTCCTTTTTCTTCTGGCGTTACTTTTGCTTCCCAGTAATCATTCCCTTCAGAAGTAGCCGCTTTTTCCATTGAAATCACTTTACTCGTACCTGTATTTTGATTCTTCATATAAAGATCGGCTTTCGTAAGATCATCTTTCTTCGCTGCTAGACGCAATGTTACCGTCTTTCCTACTTGCACAGCACCGAACGGAGCACGATAAGCTTCTTCCCATGAGTTATGTAGAAGACTTGCCTTAGAAACCGCCCCATCTGATCCAGCAGCACTGTAATCTGTGCTGACTTCTTTCGTCTTTGTGTTAAAAAAGAACGTAACGTCCGCTTTTTCAATCACATTCAGCTTTGCATTGTCTGCTGGATATTCCTCTCCCCATTGATTTCCAAGTACGACTTTATATTCATAGTTTCCTTTTGGAACATTTGTTGAAAAGGAATAAATGTTATCAAAATTATCATCAGTGAAAAGCGCCGTTGACTGATCCGGACTCCACTCTGCTCCAGCATTAATAGCAGGCTGGATGGAACCAACAAGGCGTGGCTGCTTTTCGCTAGGCGTATATGTTGTTGAATTTGCAATCGCGTGGGTGTCATCGTGATAATAAAACGTTACGTTTGTTTTCTCAGGAAGCGTTAGTTTAAGGTTATTTCCACCGTCACCATAACTCTCCCCCCAAGACTGGTTGATCGCTACTTTATATTCATATGTCCCAGCCGGAAGTTCACCAGAGAATTCATAAAAGCCGTCTCCTTTTGCTTCCATCACCGTTTCTATTGCTGCTGGATCCCATTCCTTCGATGCACCAAGCTCGTCCTGTAAATCTCCTACTAATGTGACGATGCGGTCATCTGACACTTCACCAATGGTAAACGTACTGTTATCGCTGCCATTTGGATTTAAAGGATCTTTCATCCATTCATCCCCCACGATAAATTTGTACTGATGAAGGCCATCGGTTAAGTCATCTACCGTTACCTTCCAGACGCCTTCTACCTTCTCTAACGGTAGCGCTCCTTCCTGCCAATTTGTAAAATCACCGGCAACAAGGACGGATTCTTCGCTTCCATCCCCTTCAAAAATAAATGTTGCTGACGATCCGTCTATGACAGGACTAGTTGCAGCCTTCACAGCTACTGGAATCAACCCAGCAAGCAGTTGAAGAACAAGTACAAGAACAAGTGACAGTGAAAGTTTTCTTCGATTACCCCTTTTCATCCTTTTCCCCCTTACACGAAATGTGAAAACGTTTGCACAAAATCATAAAAGTAAGGAAACCGTTTGTCTCACAAAAAATAAGTCAATTTTTCCAAAACTAAGCAAACGTTTTCACGCTCTATTTTGCCACAGGAATTGGAAGGAATCAACTTATTTTTAGAATATTGTTTCATTTCTCGTATAATTCAATCGGTAAACCATCTGGATCTTCAAAAAATGTAAATCGCTTATTTGTGAGTTCATCCACTCTAATCTCTTCAAGTGAGGAGACGCCCTTTTTCAATAACTGTTGGACAGCTTCCTCCAGATCCGTTACCTCAAAAGCAACGTGTCTTAACCCTCTTGCTTCAGGATAACTTGGTCTTTCAGGAGCATTAGGAAATGAAAACAATTCAATTTGGGTATGATTCCCTACTGCCAAATCAAGTTTATAGGAATCTCGTTCTTTCCGATAGGTTTCTTCAATGATCTTTAGGTCTAGCGTCTTCGTATAAAATTCCTTGGATCGTTCGTAATCTGAACAAATAATGGCCACATGGTGCACTTTTGCAAACATTTTCTTCACCTCAACCTAAACATTATTCCTACCAGTGGCCTGAGTCAATCAAAAATCCTCCTTATAATAATGACTCCGCTCCATCGACATACATGGCCGTGCCTGTAACGTGACTCGATGCATCAGAAGCTAGAAAATAAACGACATCGGCTACTTGCTCTGGTGAGCCTGGCTTTTGCTCAAGGGGATGACTTCCTTCCGGAAACTCTACCGGTATTTCGATGTCTTCCACACTTTCTTTCTTGTCTGTATTTTGATCGATATTTGTATCAATGGCTCCAGGACAAATGGCGTTTACGCGAATGTGATATTGCGCAAGCTCAAGCGCAGCCATTTTCATAAAAGCAACCTGCCCTGCCTTTGATGTGCTATAAGCTGACATACCGAAATTTGAAAATGTTCGATTCCCATTGATTGAGCTTGTAATAATCATGCTGCCTCCGTTTTCTTTCATATAAGGAATGGTGTGCTTTACCATTAAAAACGTGCTGCGCAAGTTTGTTTCAATCGTTTGATCCCATTCCTCTACCTTCATCTCCTCAATCGGATTGAGTGTCCCGTTAATCCCGGCATTGTTAAACAGAATATCAATACGTCCCCATTCTTCTATCACTTTTTCCAAAGCGTATGTAACTCGTTTCTCATCAGACACATCCACATCTAATACCAGCGCTTCGCCTCCATCATTGATAATCTCGTCTTTCACCTTTTCAGCGCGACTTTCTTTTAGATCAAATAAACAGACTGCGATTCCTTCTTTCGCAAACCGCTTTGCTGTTGCTGCTCCAATTCCAGAGCCTCCACCAGTCACAATAGCTACTTTTTTCATCTTCTCAGCCTCCTTTTTTCTGCTTATTCCCGATCACTCGTTTTTTAGACAATTTTTTCAAAATAAAAGAGACCTTCTGAGGTCCCTTACTGCTGATCTTTCGTTTCATCATTCGGCTGTTTCTCCATATCGTCCATATCGCCTTCTTCCATATTGCCATCTTCATCTGGATCGCCTTCTTGCTTGCCATCCTTATTCATCGTGTCGTCATCTTCCTGATCAATGGTTCCGTCATCTTCATTTACGTTCTCTTCATCTTCAGGCGAATCTTCCTGCATTTCTGGATCTTCAACAGGGCCTTCTTCTTCATTTGCATCAGAGCACGCTGTCAGGTTGAAAGCAAGTAAGCAGGTGAAAAAGGATAGCATCCACTTTTTCAAATCATTTCCTCCTCGTAGGTGTTATAGTGGTATCTTTGCCATCATTTTGGAAAATATGTAGCTACCCATTTTAATATAAGTTAGAAAGGATACAGTTTCCGCGTGTCCCTACAAAATAAGTCATAATAAATTGTTATTTTTTCCAAAATTCTACACCTTTCGTAGGTTGAATGTCCTATGATGAAAGTAGTTATTTTGTTATTACTCGTTAAGCGTACAGCGTATCCTCCAGAAAAGGGCAACCATTTTTGAAAAAAAGTGGACGCAAAGTAAACAGATCTAAGGAAGATCTTTGCAGAACTTCTATGATGGCTGAACTACCTGGAAAGATTTGAAGGAGGAGTTACATGGGCGTACATATTGAGGAAAAACTTGATGACGAATGGGTGGAATTAATAAAGGAAGCGAAGGAACTTGGTATCTCGATTTCCGAGATTCAGTCTTTTCTTCGTCATCAAAGCAGATGAAGCGAAAGCGGCATATCATGATATGCCGCTTTCGTTCTATTTACGGAACAAAAACATACTGGTATAATTATTGATAACAAAGAATTTTGTCGAAGCATCGGAGGGATAAACGTGATCGGAGAAGAAGTTAAAAAGTATCGTTTACGTAAAGGGTTATCACTTTCAGAGTTAGCAGAACGTGCCAATGTCGCAAAATCATATTTAAGTTCTATCGAGCGTAATATACAATCAAATCCCTCTATTCAATTCTTAGACAAAATATCAAATGTTTTGGATGTTTCAGTCGAAGTACTCCTTCAGGGGGATGATCCCATTCATCAAAGTGAACTAGACTCCGAGTGGAAAAAACTAGTGAAGGAAGCCATGGAATCTGGCGTAAGCAAAGACCAATTCAAGGAATTTCTTGAATTTAATAAATGGCGAGCGAAACAGGGGCCAAATCAGTAAAGCTTCATACAGGAGCCAACATTTTGTTAGGCTCTTATTTAATTTGTTAACAAAAGCACTAGCCAATTCTCGTATTAAATTGGATTTTAATTGTTCAATCTTGACCAGCATTCCAAATAATAAGAGAATCAACGATTTTATACATTAAATGAAAGCCCCGCATGATTGGATTCACTTCCCCAATTCACATATTCTGAAGACCCCATCTGTACGTCATGCATCATCCATCGAGTCGATTCTTGCTTCCAAGTTAAATAACCAAAAACGATCTCATCCTTTTCCCTTTACTCATAATGCTGAGATATGGTTTGATTTTTTATGATGCGACTCAGTTCGTCATACATCTTTTGCTCATCTTCCATCAGGCCTTTTATATCCTGTTCTTTATATTCAAGGCTATGAATTTTCTCCAGAATAAAAGAAAGATCACATTTACCTTTGTATTCATCATTGATATAAAGCTTAGCAATTTGATCATCTATTGCCATTACTTTAATCCTTTTCCCTAAGATATAGGATACAAAAGTTCCCTCACCTAACTTGATCACCACCATTCCTCCTTACTTTTTTGAGGAATTGATTAAAAATCGCTTCACTTCCTCCTTAGATAAACCGATGTTTTTTGCGATTGACATAAGGGTCACCCATTCCTCGTCCAACTTTTCGTCAGTATACGTTCTCATTCCCCATCCCCCTTATCAAATTCAGCAATAACCGACACTAATAAAGAACGTTTCGTTCTTTATTTAGAATGTACATCTAATATAGTATTATTTTGGAAGATTAAAAAGAGTGAAAATTCTTTGTTTTCACTCATAATGCCTATTATATCTTGTATTTACTAATAATTCCTCTCTCAATCTTAATTTTTCATAAATATTGATCAAACACCTAGTCATACAATCTATGACTTTTGTTCTGTTTACAGAACAAAATGTTCTTGATAAAATTGAATTATTAAATAATGATAAAGTCGAGGTAAAGGGATGATCGGTGAAAAAATTAAACTTTATCGGAATCGGATGGGGTTATCTTTAACGGAGTTAGCGAAGCGAGCAGGCGTTGCGAAATCATATCTAAGTTCCATCGAGCGAAATCAACAAGCGAATCCGTCTATCCAATTTCTTGAAAAAATCGCAGCGGAACTTAAGGTGCCGATTGAGGTATTCATCCTCGAAGAAGATCATGAAGAGCCTGCTCTTGATACAGAATGGAAAGAGTTGATCGAAGAAGCGATGCGTTCAGGGATTACGAAGGAAGATTTTGCGGATTATCTGGAGTTCAAAAAGTGGCAAATGCACCATGGAAAAAGTGGCGAAAAATAAAAACTCCTGTCCAGAATGGACAGGAGAGCAAGTTCTTATTCAGCAGAGTTCTCGGAGTTTTCGTTAGCTGCAGGCTCTTCGGTGTTACTTCCATTATCCATAGAGTTATTGCCGTTCTCTGAATCATTTTCACCGCTGTTACACGCTGTGATTAACATAACAGCTACTAACGAAGTTGCAATTTTGAGCATGAATTTCTTGTTATTCATTTCCAAAATTCCTCCCTGAACTCAATAAGTTTTACCGCTAATGAACGGTTGAGTTCATCATATCAGGTCAAAAAGGCAAAATGTTGAAATTTACATAGTCTCTATGTTGGTTTTACAATACTTAAAAGTTGTTAACATGCAGACAATAATTCAGTTCTGGTTCTAAAAAAATAATCCTCACCACTTGTGGTGAGGATTCGTTGCTTTATACTCGTCCTATTTCAACGCAAACATAATTTCAGCTTCAGCTGCAACTTCACCTTCAACAGTAGCAGTTGCTTTTCCTTTACCAATCGGTCCCTTAATGCGGATAATTTCCACTTCAAGACGGAGCTGATCACCTGGTTTCACCTGTCTTTTGAAACGACATTTATCGATCCCCGTAAAGAAAGCCAGCTTGCCTTGATTCTCTTCTTTCTTTAACATCGCTACAGCACCTACCTGAGCAAGTGCTTCCACAATGAGAACGCCTGGCATTACCGGGTAGTCTGGGAAATGCCCATTAAAGAATTCTTCATTCGCTGTTACGTTCTTTATACCGACCGCTCGTACTTCTTCTTCGACTTCAAGAATACGATCAACAAGAAGGAAAGGGTAGCGATGCGGGATAATCTTTTTAATATCCTGACTATCTAACATATCTCATTCTCCTATCTGTTACTCTTCTTTTTTCACAATATCACTTATCTTTACCCATGTGCTCTTCTTAAACACATCTCCCGGGCTACCGTCACCGATTACGCCGTAACCGATCATTGCACCTGCTAGAAGTGATGCCATGAGCAATAAGGCAACGAGAAGAAGGCGTAGCCAAATCGGGATTAACCGAACCTTTGGCTTACGCTCTTTCTCATCGTGATTCTTATTCGTTTGTTCGACCTCTTTCTTAAGAATGACTTTTTCTTCGGAGGCCTGGTTCACCTTTTCATGGTTGTTCGCCATTATGATTACACCCTTACGAATAGTTTCCGTTCTAGTTTAGATTAATTTTTTCTTTGCAATCTTGTCAATATGTTCAAGCATCAGACCCGTTCCTTTTGCTACGCAGCTCATCGGCTCTTCCGCTACAAGGACTGGAACCATAAGTTCTTCAGCAAATAGTTGATCGATGCCGTGAAGCAATGCGCCTCCCCCTGTCATAATCACTCCGCGGTCAATAATGTCCGCTGAGAGTTCTGGAGGCGTTCGTTCAAGAACGCTTTTTGCTGCCATCACCATGTGGGAGATTGGCTCTTGGAGCGCCTGCTGAATTTCATCAGACTTCACTGTGATCGTGCGTGGTAGTCCTGACACCATGTCTCGTCCACGAATATCAAGTTCTTCATTCCGGCCGCCTGGAAATACCGTTGCTACATTGATCTTAATTTGTTCTGCTGTTCGCTCCCCTATAAGAAGCTTATACGTTTTCTTGATGTAATCCAGGATTTCGTAATCGAACTTGTCCCCTGCCATTTTAATGGAAGAGGCGGTGACAATATCGCCCATTGAAAGAACTGCGATATCAGTCGTTCCACCGCCAATGTCCACAACCATATTACCGCTTGGCTGAAAAATATCCATGCCAGCGCCAATTGCAGCTACTTTTGGTTCTTCTTCAAGAAAAATTTGTTTTCCGCCGCTTTTTTCAGCAGCTTCTTTGATCGCTTTCTTCTCAACAGATGTAATGTTCGTTGGCGTACAGATTAAAATACGCGGCTTCGAAAGAAAGCTTTTTACATTAATTTTGTTCAAAAAATGTCTTAGCATCACTTCTGTAATATCGAAGTCTGCGATCACGCCGTCCTTCAGTGGACGTGTTGCAACGATGTTTCCAGGAGTCCGGCCAACCATTTGCCTTGCTTCTTCACCAACAGCAAGTGCTCTTCCAGTTCCAGTGTCTAGTGCTACAACAGACGGTTCATCCAAAACGATGCCTCGCCCTTTCACATAAATCAGTACGTTCGCCGTACCTAAGTCAATCCCAATATCACGTGAAAACATGACGTATCCTCCCTGTATTCTAACACTCATCTATAGTTTCAGTCCTAGTATGTTTAAACTACGTATCCATTAGTATATTGTACCATAAATTAAGAAACAGGAAGAAAGTATTTAGAAAAAATTGTCGTTTTTAGGCGTATTATTTGACAGCTTCCTCTTTTTCCGTATCCTTTCTATATTTTATTCTCGTCGCTTCGCCGCCGCGGAGATGGCGTATCGATTTATGATACTCGAGAATCCCCTTCACCTCATTGGCGAGGTCCGGATTAATTTCGGGAAGTCGTTCTGTTAAATCCTTATGAACGGTACTCTTAGAAACGCCAAATTCTTTTGCGATCACCCTCACCGTTTTCTTAGTCTCCACGATGTAGTTTCCAATCTTGATGGTTCGCTCTTTGATGTAATCGTGCACACCACTCGCCTCCCTAAATTGGATGTGAGAGATGCGAAATGAGACTGATAAAGTGATCATGCTACGAAGCTCTAGTCATCAGGTGACCTACATGATGTCAGGAGTATTGCATGCAAGAATACTTCGAAGCCTTACCACAACTTCTCACCTCTGCCCCTCATTTACTAAGTTTTGTAACATTTTATTAAAGCAGAGGTGGTTATATTCCAAAAAGTCAAGAGGGACAAGGGATTTTATTTAAATTTTCTTTCAAATTGATCTCATTCGTCTTTTGTATGTAACCTTGCATGAAAAAAGAACCTCCTATTTTTAATGTAAAATAGGAGGTTCTCCGATCAAATCACACGGTCATCTTTCCATACTTCTCCATCTTTGAAAGTAAGCTGTTCAGGGTACCTGAGATCCATTACCTCATCCTGAAGCTTCTGTGAAGGTGGTTTTGTACTCAATGACACGATCACGTTTGTTAAAATGGCTGAAATAGCTCCGAAAATGCCTGCTCCAGTGTCAATAATCCCTAAAATCGTAAAGCCACCATATTTCGCTAGGAAAATATATGTTAAGGTGACCACTAATCCTACGATCATCCCGGCAATAACACCTGGCGCATTCGCTCTCTTCCACCATACCCCAAGAATAAGTGCTGGAAAGAACGTTCCTGAAGCAAGTGCAAAAGCCCATGCCACAATCTGCGTGATTACACCGGGTGGGTTTAGTGCCACAACTCCCGCTACGATCGTCGCAATCAGAATCGACCAGCGCGCAACTGACATGCGCTTCCGTTCCGTTGCTCTAGGATTAATAATGCGATAGTAGATATCATGAGAAAAAGAAGAAGAAATCGCAATCAGTAACCCTCCAGCCGTGGAGAGCGCAGCTGCCATCGCTCCTGCTGCGACGAGACCAATGACAAATACACCAAGATCAGCAATTTCAGGCGTTGCCATCACGACAATATCGTTACTGATCGCAATCTCTTTCCACTGAAGAATCCCATCCCCACTCGTATCAGCCATCGTTAGAAGTCCGGTGTTCACCCATTTATCGGTCCAGCCAGGCAATGAATCGATCGGACTACCTGCTACTTGCTTCATCAAGATAAACCTTGAAAAAGCCGCGTAGGCAGGAGCAGATAAATAGAGTAGTCCAATAAATAATAATGCCCAGGCGCCGCTCCAGCGCGCTGCTTTCATCGTTGATACCGTATAGAAGCGAACAATTACGTGAGGAAGACCAGCAGTTCCAGCCATTAAGCTAAACATAAGGGCAATGAACTGCCACTTTGAAGCGGATTCGAATGGCGCAAAATATTCAGAAATACCAAGTTCGCGATCCAACTCACCGAGTTCTGATACGACATTTCCATAGCTTAGCCACGGTATCGGGTTATTCGTAATTTGAAGTGACATGAAAATAACCGGTATTAAGTAGGCCAGTATTAGAATGATATATTGAGCTACCTGTGTCCACGTGATCCCTTTCATACCACCAAATGTGGCATAGATGGCGATAATCACAACACCAATCATCACGCCCACTTTGGCATCTACTTCAAACAATCTTCCAATCACCACTCCAGATCCTGCTAACTGACCAATGGAATAGGTAAAGCTTATGATGATGGTTGCGATCGCCGCAATGACTAAAGCCGTTTTACTCTGAAAGCGATCTCCAATGAATTCCGGAACTGTATAGCGACCGTATTTCCGAAGTTGAGGCGCAAGTAGAAAGGTTAAGAGCAAATAGCCACCTGTCCATCCCATGATATAAGCCAGCCCGTCATATCCAAGTACCATAACCGTTCCAGCAAGACCAATGAATGAAGCGGCACTCATCCAGTCAGCGCCAATCGCCATACCGTTATAAATTGCGGGTACACCTCGACCGGCTACGAAGAACTCTGATGTTTGTCTCGCACGATTAAAGACGGCAATCCCAATGTATAGACCAAATGATGCGACAATAAGTAAAAGCGATACTAAAAATTGTGTATCCATCCTGTATCCCCCTTATGATTGTAAGGTTTGTCCTTTTGTTGCTTTCACTCGTTTTTCAACTAACCCATACTTTTGATCAATCCTGTCCGATATGTAAGCGTTAACAAATAATAAAATAATGAAAACGACAATCGAACCTTGGGCGCCCATAAAGTAATGAAGGGGGAAGCCATTAAACGTATATTCCGCAAGCGTTTCAGCAAACAGAACCATTCCAAAAGACACAGCAAACCAGAAAAGAAGTAAAATGGAAATCAACCTTACTCTCGCATGAAAGTAGGCATCGGCGATTTTTTTATCAATCTTTTTCATGATTGAACCTCCTAACTATTTTAAGTTAAAAATAAGTTCGACTGTTTCGACAAAACCAAGCGGAACTCTAGCAATTTCAATAACAAAATAGACTCCCATTAGCGCGATTGGAAATAATAAATATACGCCTTTTCGCTTTTTGATTGTAAAGATTAGACTGACTATAGCAGCAGCTAGCAACACGTATAAAATAAGTAGTCTCTCCCTCCTAAATTAATTATCTGAATTTTCTAAAATACATCTCTCATTATGTTTCTACCATAAAAAGAAGTCAATGAGCCCATTTTACCAGTAATTGTATATAACGACATGACAATAGACCTGTGTTCCCGACACAAAAAAGCGAATTTTTTCAATCCTTAAGGAATGATAGCGCTATTTCCCGGGAAAGGTCGAATTGTGTCCGTTTTCAATACACATAAAAAAGCCCCCGGTTGGGGGGCTCTGTTATTGTGAATCCTTTGTATCTGATTTTTGATCGTCCGATTTCTGCTCGTTGCTTTTTTGCTCGTCGGATTGATCCTCGTCTGCACTATTCGCATCTTTTTCGGCGTCTTTCTCAGCATCCATTTCGGATTCTGTACTGTTGTCCTGGTTCTCAACATCAGTACCTTCTGAGGCTGATGGGTTTGAAACTTCATCACTTGTTTGCGCCTTTTCAGGAGCCTCTACTGCTGAAGACGGTTGATTAAAGACATCAAGCGGGTTAACCGGCATGTCATCTTTACGAACTTCAAAGTGTACGTGAACGCCAGCGTCTGTATCAAACGTATTTGTACCAGCTGTACCTAGCTTATCGCCTTGCTTAACAGTATCGCCTTGTTTTACATCAAGAGCTTCAAGCGATTCGTAAACAGTCACAACACCATCGTTATGCTCTAAGTGAACAACATTTCCAAGTAGCTGATCGTTTGTTGCTTTCACAACTTTACCACTCATTGCGGCATTCACATCAAAACTTGTGCCATCTTCTTTAGCATAATCGATTCCTGCGCTCTGGTAGTAGGTATTATTATAGAAAACAAGGGCTGCTTGTTGTTCTTCCGTGCTAGCTGAAGTGTCATAGAATTGTTTCTGCACAAATACACCACTATCTTCGGATGCAGGTACTTTAAAAACTTCTGAATCACCTAGAACTGGAACTGACTCGTCATTTGTGTCAAAGGCACTTCTTTCTTCATCAATACCACTTAAATCTTTTGCATTTTCTTGCCCGCCTTGCATCCATAGTACGGCTGCAAGAACAATTGCTGCAAAACCAAGATAGACTGCTGGGTAAATCCAGCGTTTTCTTGCTAGCTTCTGCCATTTAGAAGCGCTTTTTTCAACAGGATGAGATCGTTGTTTTTCGTCTCCCATTTGTTCATCACCTCAGCAACATTGTGGTCAGGTTGCGAGATTTATATACCTATTCTTAAAAAAAGTTCTATTTATTTTTCGACAACAGCGTTTCTTTTATGCATGAATTTGACTATTTGTTATGTCTTTTGATTAATTATTTTATGATTCCTCTGGTTTTCCAACCAATTATTGACTCCATATGTAAGTGTTTCTTGTATCTATTTTGTTATCTATTTGTAAGAATGATTCCTTAAGCAATAGGGTATATAACCTTTATACGCTTTTGACAACAAAATCTATTTTGATTCTATCAAAATGATAATAAAGGGGATTAACCAGTTATGAATTACGTGATTACGTCAACACTGCCTGAGCAGTATGGAGGCAGAACAAAGTCCCTTCTTGATCGTACGAAGAAATTAGTGGAACAAGCGAACATGGAATATACGATTATTACAACGAATTACAATCCTTACTATGGGCAGCTATACGAGCAGTATTATCGTGAGAATAAAGTCCCTCGCTCTGTTAAGATGATCAATATTTACGATTTTCTCGCAAATCGTTCTTACATTGGTGATAAAGTAGAGCAACCGGTTGAAGAAGAAGGCCTTGTGTATCGTGAAATAAAGAAAAACAAAGCATATCGTTTTTTCGAAAACGGTGAGTATGTTCTTTATAAAAACTATGATACAGAAGACGGCTCTTTGAAATTTATCGACTTTATGGATTCTTACAACCGCAAACGCGCTTGCAGAAAAGAATTTAATAGCCTTGGAAAATGTCACAGAAAAATTAATTACAAGCAAGGAACAACAAATAAGCTTGAAGAAATCTATTATGATGACGCTGGCTACGCCTATGTAAATAAAACATATGACGGCTCAAGTGAAAATAAATTGATTCGCATGCATCTCTTTAGCGGACAAGACATTCTAGAATTTAAAACGGAAAAAGACTTCTTCCGCTATTGCCTTGAGCACATGATTGAGGATGGATCTACTGTTATTAATGATGCTCGCCTTCTTGATAAACCAATGTGTGAGATGAAGGGGAATGACGTAACGAAAATTGCTATCCTTCATAACACACATCTTCAAAGCGAAGATCTTCATGACCTTAAATCGTCTTACCAGTATTTGATTGAGCATGCGGATGACGTTGACCATATCGTTGCGTTAACTCATGAACAGAAAAAAGATCTTTCTCATCACATCTTTAACAATGAAAAAATCAGTATCATTCCGCATTCTATTGCGCCTTCTACTCGAAACAAGAATGTTCAAAAGGAAAATAAATTTGTTTTTATTGGTAGATTAACGGATGTAAAGCAGCCAGACCATTTAATTGAAGCGTATCAAATGGCGAAAGAACAGCTATCCGATTTTACGCTTGATATTTATGGTGAAGGACCAGTAAAAGAAAAACTTGAAGAACAAATTAAAGAATACCAGCTTGAAGGCCGCGTCACCTTAAAGGGATTAACGGATGATCCAGAAAGCGTCTTTGCCTCGGCGAAAGCTTCCTTCCTCCCAAGTCAGTATGAAGGATTTGGACTTGTGATTATGGAAAGTCTTAATAACGGCTGTCCTGTTGTCGCTTATGATATTAAATATGGTCCAAGAGATTTAGTAAAGGATCATGAAAATGGGCTCATTGTTGAGAAAAATAATATTGAAGCATTATCAAACGCTATGATTGAAGTAAAGGATATGGATTTCGGCTCGATTGAGGTCGATAAAGAATTCCGTGAAAAAGCCTTTGTCTCAAATTGGAGCGCCATCCTTGGCACTCACCAGAAAAAGTTTAAGCTTCCATTTTTTAATTAACGATAAGAAAAGGCCGCTAATAGCGGCCTTTTCTTATCGTTGTGCTGTATAATCTGTCACGTAGTTTTCCATATCACTAATCGCTACACCTTGATAATAATATTTCACGATATCTGAGTATTCTTTTCCATCCTCGGCCATGCCATTTGCGCCATATTGGCTCATTCCCACACCGTGACCATACCCTTTTGTCACAATGTTGATCGCATCGCCATTTCGTTCCCATGTAAAATCGGAAGATCGAAGTCCAAGAAGGTCTCTTATTTCTCTCCCGGTAAACGTTTTTCCACCCACCGAAACCTCGGCTACTCTTTTTCCTTCTGTTAAGTTTTTAATCGTACCGATCGAACTTCCAGAAAGCTTCACGCCAAGTTTTTGCTCAAATTCTGCTACGGTAAATGTCTCTTTGTCTTCATATTTAGGAGAATCCACATCCCAAGGACTTTCGACACTTCTTAAATAAGGGGCTTTGTTTTCCCAATAGTCCTCTGAATTCTCGGTATAACCATTACTTGTTGAGAAAAATGAAGCGTAGATTGGATTATTATCATAGGTTAAAATTTGACCGGCGGTTGCTTGAACCGCTTCTTCAATCCTTGCAAACTTTTCGTCAAATTCTTTTCCCCACGCTTTCTTCAGCTGAGCTTCATCCTTATAGACCTGATCTTGGATCGTATCCGTTACGACCGCTTGATCAGGAAGGTCTGTAGAAGGGTTTTTGAGCTTTGTTACGACAAACGTTCTTGCCGTTAGCGCCTGAGCCTTCAACGCCTCCATATTAAAGTCTGAAGGCATTTCAGCAGCTACCACGCCTTTCACATAGTCTTCGATTGGGATGTTCATTGTTTTTTCTTGTGCTGATCGAAAGACCGGAACGTCCACTTCAACCGCTTCTGTTACTTTCTCCTTCGTCATCTGATTCCCTTCACTAGCCGGCGCCGGTCTCATCTCCGTTGTTCCATAAGGCAAAACCAGAATTGATGGGAGAAGGATTAGAATCGTCGCAAACAGAATCAGTGAGCCAACAATTCGCCTCATTCACATGCCTCCTTCTCGATTGCTTACCCCTATCATCGTATGGAGTTGGACAACCATTTAGAACAGAAATGGAGAGGAGACACGGAGTTTTTTTACCATATATATGTAAAGAACATCACTAAAAATCCTATTTTTGTGCATATAAAAAAGGAGGCAATGGCCTCCTTTTTTGGATTCACGTTATGCGAATTTTGGTTTCATATTGACAGCTTGCTCATCCGTTGCTTCTGTTGCAGGCTTTTCTGTTTCATCCACTGTTACACGTTCAACGTCAGCTCCAAGGCTTGCAAGCTTACCGGAGAAGTTAACGTAACCGCGATCCAGGTGCTTCAATTCATCCACACGAGTGTAGCCATCAGCCACAAGTCCAGCAAGGATTAAAGCAGCTCCAGCGCGCAAATCAGTAGCCGATACTTCTGCACCTTGAAGTGTAGAAGGTCCTTCAATAATAGCGGCGCGTCCTTCAATCTTGATGTTCCCGTTCATGCGACGGAATTCTTCCACGTGCATGAAGCGATTTTCAAAGACTGTTTCTGTAATGACACTTGTACCCTTCGCTTGAAGTAGCAGCGCCATCATCTGAGATTGCATATCCGTCGGGAACCCAGGGTGAGGCATTGTTTTCAAGTCAACTGGCTTCAATGTTTCAGGCCCAATAATGCGAAGTCCCTGGCCTTCTTCTGTAATCTCAACGCCCATTTCTTCCATCTTCGCAATCAATGGACGAAGATGTTCTGAAACTGCATTTTCAATCAATACGTTACCACCTGTAATTGCAGCAGCTACCATGAATGTTCCTGCTTCAATACGGTCTGGAATAACAGCGTGTTCTGCACCAACAAGCTTCTCCACGCCTTCGATACGAATCGTACCAGTACCTGCGCCGCGTACTTTCGCACCCATTGCATTGAGGTAGTTCGCAAGACAAACGATTTCAGGTTCTTGAGCAACGTTTTCCATTACCGTTGTACCTTCTGCAAGTACAGCTGCCATCATAATGTTTTCTGTGGCGCCTACACTTGGGAAATCAAGATAAATCTTTGCCCCTTGAAGTCTTCCTTTAATACCAGCTTCAATAAAGCCATTACCAATTGTGACTTCTGCACCCATTGCTTCAAAGCCTTTAAGGTGCTGATCAATCGGTCTTGAGCCGATTGCGCAACCACCAGGTAATGCTATACGAGCATGACCCACGCGGGCCAAAAGTGGTCCCATTACAAGAAACGAAGCTCGCATTTTACGTACTGCTTCAAATGGTGCCTCTGTTTCCAAAGGTTTTGTTGCGTCTACTTTGATTGTATTACCTTCTATTTGCGTCTCAACATTAAGATAGCTTAATACTTCACTAATCGTGTGTACATCTGAAAGGGCAGGCACATCATTTAACGTGCTCGTGCCTTCACCTGCTAAAATAGATGCTGTGATGACGGGCAAGACTGCATTTTTAGCTCCTTCAACTTTCACAGAGCCAGACAATCTCCTGCCACCTCGGACGATGATTTTTTCCAACGTATTCCCCTCCGCGTCCTATTTGTATATTAATATTCAGTCGTAATTATTGGTGTGCCAATTGTAGCGGTTATTCCGCCGCCTATTCCTGTATTCCGTAATGCTATTTGTATGTTCATTCTCTGGTTGTTCGTTACAAGATCTTCTTCCCACTCTTCATGGTATGCGGAAAGAGATACAAACGTCTCTTCATTGATTTCTTCTACTTTTGAAGCGGAAAAAGCCCCTAACAGCTTGTCTGCTTCATTGTACAAAACAATGTTCATTGTATCATTTTTCTCGCCCACAAAACAAGAGAAAACTGGGGCATCTTGCGTGACTAATTGTGACTTTTGCGCCTTAAATTGTTCGTACGTTGTTCGCCATTCCTCCTGAGAAAATCCTTTAATTTCCATGTTATAAATAAGATAAGAGCTAATGCGATTTGCTTCTGGATAAGACACAAGCGTCAAAGTTTCTTTCGTACCCACTTCTGAATCGATTCTTGTCCCACTTACTTTTACATTACCATCACTTTTTTCCATGTCACCCCATTGAAAGCCGGGTGCTCTTTTGGAAAGCTCGGACATAATACCTTTGTACCCTAACGACTTTGGAATGAAACTCACTTTTTCTCGTGTGTAAAGAGACCACTTTTGTATAGAATAATTGTGGGTCAATAAAACATTCGCCATATCGGCAGTCTTTACTTCCGTTTCATCTTCAATTGAGACTGATGTACCATTTGAAAAGCTCGCTAGAAGTAAAATGGACAGTACTGCGATTAGAAGCCTCATCTTAACCCTCTCCCCGTTCTGGTCTTCTTATCTTTCAGTGTGACCATGGGAGGGGAAGGCATACATGGAAGTTGTAGTCAGATCCCGACAAATTCCGTACGACGCTCCTATATGTGAGTTGTTTTTAGATTTGTCTAGCTGCTACGCCCAGCCCCTTGAGTCGCTTCGCCTTCCAGATTGAACACAAAGACCGTGTTCATTCTGGAAGGCTCCAGCACTTGTCGGGACTAATCGGGGGGTTCCGCTTTTCATTGTCTAGCTTCAACCCCCAGTCCCTCGATCGCTTCACCTTCCAGATTGACACAAAGACCGTGTTCATCCTATAAGGCTCCAGCACTTGTCGGGACTAATCGAGGGATTCCGCTTTTCACTTTTTAAAAGAAATACTGTAGACGGATTGACCAGTTGTAGTAATCTAGGAAGAAACTGCTTGCGAGGGAACCGATGCTTAGGGTTAGCAAGATCATGAGGACTTTCGCCTGTGGACTGTTCGGTTTTTTGAAAAAGACATCGAACCGAACGGTTTGTAACGCCCACCAGGTTATCATAATGAAAACCAGGTTGATCACAATCGTTAAAATCGATTGTTGCGCCAGTGCTTCTGTCATCTTATCTACCCCCCTATCTGCAAGTGCACCATTCGACAAACGTACATTTTTCCATCTAATAGCCTATTATAAAAGATTTCAACTCAATTGAATATCCTACTTTCCCCCTATATACCCGTTTTTTTCTGCTTAAAATAAGTCATTTCCGTCATATTTTTCCTCGTCTACTTCTTTTAAACAAAAAAACAGCAGACTTGTCTGCTGTTTCATGGATTGAAAATTTCTAGAAATTGAAAATGGTCGTGAATAAAGGTTAGTGCAATAGAAGGAAAGACGCCAAGTAAAACGGTTCCGGCTGCTGTTATTGTCAATACAGTGACGAGTCCATTTGAAGCCAGGAGCGGCGTTTTGATTTCCGCTTTTCGGAAATACATTTGAACAAACAAGCCAAAATAATAAATGTACGAAAGGACCGTTCCAGCTAACATCGCGAGCGCTAGAATGTATCGCTTAGGCTCTGTCCCAAGTGCACTCATGAAAATTTCAAACTTCCCGATAAATCCTGCCGTGAGTGGAATACCAGCGAGCGACAAAAGATAGATTGTCATGGCTATAGTGACGTAAGGAGAGCGTTTAAATAAACCAGCAAATGACGCGACGGTTACTTCATTATTCTCTTCGCCTAATGCATGAATGACCGCAAATGCCCCGAGATTCATTAGCAAATAAGCGGCGAGATAAAACCATACGGCATCAAAAACAAGCTCTGATAATGCAGCTAATGGAACGAGAAGATAGCCAGCATGAGCAATACTTGAATAAGCGAACAGCCTCTTTGCATTTACCTGTCTTAACGCAATGAGGTTGCCAATCAGAATCGTTAGAACAGTGAGTAGCACAAGGTAGGGGCGAACCGAGATAAGCAGCGTTTCATAGCTTACCCCATCAGGCGTAATCACTTTTCCAGTACCAGGGGCAAAAACAAACGGAACCATGATTAGCCTGAGCATGATCGCAAATCCCGCTATTTTAGAGACAACGCTAAGGTAAGCCGTAATTGGCGTTTCGGCCCCTTGATAAACGTCCGGTGCCCACATATGAAACGGCGCGGCCGTTATTTTAAAGGCAAGACCAACAAAAATCATAAGAAATGCAAACACGGCGATGTACCGATTCTCTGTAACAACATCGCTTCCCATTAATGCTTGAATTTCATAAATGTTCGTTTCACCGGTGAGACCAAATAAGTAACTCATCCCAAACAATGTAATCGCTGTGGCAATTCCACCATTAACAATATATTTAAAGGCGCCTTCATTCGCTAGTTTATTCTTTTTTCGAATGCCGACAAGAATGTAGGATGAAAGACTAAGAAGCTCCAGACCAACGAAGAGTGTGATTAAATCTGCACTCGAAGCCATCATCATCCCACCAAGAAGGCCAGTTAGCAGAAGGTAGGGATATTCTCCTTTCACCTCATCAAGGTCATTTGCTTTTATTCCTAGCAGTAATACGAGTCCCGTTCCAAGGAGCATCAGCAGCTTAAATGCTTTTGCGAACGAGTCAAGCCGATACGTTTGATTTACGATTGTCTCAACGCCACCATCAAGCTGAAAAATAAGAAAGATGATCGCAAGCGCAATGCCTGCGAGGGAAAACCAGATGAGAATGGCTCGATCCCTTTTTTTCGGCATAAATAAATCAACTAGTGAAAGTGCCACTGCCGTCAGCAGAATCGTAAACTCTGGCATCATGCTGCTCCATTGGTAGTCTAGTAAATGATTGATTTCCATATCTTAACCTCCGATCCCGAGTGTACGCGCCATTTGAAGTGTGTTGGATAACACTGCAGGATAGACACCAATCCAGATAATGAGACTGAGCAGAATAGCGGAAGAAACAAGTTCAACGGACGATAGATCTTTTTGCTGATCAAATTGAGGTTTTCTTTCTCCAAACGTCACTGCAAGCACAGCGCGCAGCATATATACTGCGGTTAGAATCAAGCCAATAACGCCCACACTTCCAATCACGGGCATCGCTTCAAACAAACCGAGAAACGCAAGAAATTCACTTATAAATCCACTCATTCCAGGTAATCCGAGTGAAGCAAGTCCTGCCGCGAGAAAGAAACCTGCAAAAAGCGGCGTCTGACTCGCCACTCCGCCTAAGTCCGCCAATTTTGTTGTTTGGAAGCGATCAACGATCACCCCAACAAGTAGGAAAAGCAGCGCTGCGATCAGGCCGTGTGAAATGGTTTGAAAGACAGCCCCTTGAAAACCAGCCGTATTAAATGATGCGACGCCAATGATCACAATGCCCATATGGGAGATAGACGAGTATGCAAGTACAGCACGGAGCTCAGTTTGAACAAGAGCGATGAAGGCACCGTAGAGTAAATTAATGACCCCTAAAATCGCGAGGATAACAGCTGTTTCCTTCAACTGCTCTGGGAAAAAACCTGCCCCGAAGCGAATAAGGCCATAAGCGCCTATTTTTAATAAAACACCTGCGTGAATCATCACCACCGCAATAGGAGCCTCAATATGAACACGAACCATCCACGTATGCAGCGGCACGATCGGAAGCTTCGTTCCAAATGCTAGAAGAAGAAGGAGAAAGAGCCACATTCTTGTATTTCCTGATAGAAACTCATAAGAATCGGAATCCTGCAAAATGGAAGTTAGTTCACTAATATTCATCGTTCGCAACTCGACGAATAGCACAATGATGACAATTAAAAGTAAGATCGAGCCGATGCCGTTATAGACGAGAAATGAAAATGCAGCCTTTTCTCGCTCGAATCCTCCCCATTTTCCAATGAGTAAAAACATGGCAACAAGCGTCACTTCGAAAAACAAGAAAAATAGAAATAAATTTTCACTAGAAAAGACTCCTAGAATGCCAAATTCGAGTAGTAAAAAGAGCATATAGAACGCTTTAACTCCCTCTTGAATGCGAAAGGCAGCGAGCGAAGCAAGAAAAGTGATAAGAGCTGATAGCATCAAAAACAGTAGCGATAGCCCGGTGATCCCAAGGTCGTAGGTGACCGGATAGGGCTCATTCGGACTGATTGCCGTCATCAACTCAAACCACCGATAGCTTTCCACAAATTGAATACCAGAAAGCGTGCGATCATACAAGCTAAAAACAACAATGGTTAACGTTAGCGGTAAAACTGTACCAAGAACGCCAATCACTTTAATAGAACGGTGATTCTCAGGCATAAGGATTAGCACAATAACGCCAAGTAGTGGGGAGAGAATTAGTATTGTCAGTAAGCCACTCATTAGAAATACCCCCCTAATACCGCAATAAGCAGGATGACAACGACAAGACCTGAGAATGCCACTGTACCGTATGTTTGCACCTGGCCGGACTGAATGTCTGATCCCGCTCTACCCATTCGTTTCACAAGCCCTGTAAGCGCCTGTGTGCCTCCTTCGATAATGAAACGTTCAAAGTACATCCAGAAGTAGCCAATGACTCGCGTTCCTTTGACAACAGTTGCATGATAAACCTCATCGATAAAGTATTTATGTGTTAAAAGGCGATGCACCGGGTTCAATCTCTCTCCAGCATACCGCGGCTTTTTCGCATACGTCCAAGCAAGCGCAATGCCCGCTAATGATAAAAGAATGGCGCTAATCGGTACCCACGATGGTGCCGTGTGATGAGCCACTGTGATCGGATAAGGACTCGTCTCTAACCAGTCGCCAAGAAACGTTCCAAACCAGGCGGTTTGTATATAACCTGCTACGATGGAAAGAAGCCCAAGAGTGAGCATCGGAATGAGCATGACACGTGAAGACTCCTTCGCTTCACTTGATTGATTGCCAGCAAACACAAGAAAGTAAAGACGGAACATATAAAAAGCTGTGAGAAAAGCGGTAAGTAACGCCATTGAAAATAACACGTACCGACCGTCTGCATAAGTAGAAACAAGAATTTCATCTTTACTAAAAAAGCCTGACAAAAGTGGAAATCCTGAAATCGACAAGCACCCGATTAAGCATAATGCTGCCGTAACCGGAAGCTGTTTTCTGAGTCCACCCATTTTAAAAATGTCTTGCTCATGAACGGCATGGATGACACTTCCTGCCGCAAGAAACAAAAGCGCTTTAAAAAAGGCGTGGGTCGTTAAATGAAAAATGCCTGCTGTGTACCCTGCAGCACCAAGGGCAAGCATCATATAGCCAAGCTGACTAATCGTCGAGTAAGCAAGAATTCGTTTAATGTCTCGCTGCACGAGAGCGATGGTGGCTGCAAAAATCGCGGTAAACCCACCTGTGATGGCTACGGTCGTCATCGCTGTTTCAGAGCTTGAAAAGAGAGGATACATGACGGCAACAAGATAAACTCCAGCAGCAACCATGGTTGCCGCGTGAATTAATGCGGAGACTGGCGTCGGTCCTTCCATCGCGTCAGGAAGCCATGTATGTAGCGGGAACTGTCCTGACTTCCCAACTGCTCCAATAAAAATCAGGATCGCAATCATCGTAACCATAGAGGGAGTGATGTCACCGGCTAGTACTGACTCAAAAATGACATCAAGCTCAAAGCTACCCGTTTGCCAAAACAGTAAAAAAATCGCAACAAGTAGTCCTATGTCCCCTATCCTTGTTACAATAAATGCTTTTTTAGCCGCGGCTTTTGCTTCAGGCTTATAGAAATAAAAACCAACGAGTAAGAAGGAACAAACGCCTACAAGCTCCCAAAACACATAGAGTTGCAGAAGATTAGGCGATAGAACAAGCCCTGTCATCGCAAATGTAAAGAGACCAAGGTATGCAAAAAAAGTCGCAATGCGCTCATCATTCGCCATATACCCAATGGAATACATATGTACGAGAAAACTGACAAGCGTCACGATAACAAGCATTAACGCATTGAGCGGAGTCACTTCAAAGCCTACTGTCAGAACGACTGAATCGATTGAGAACCAATTGGCTTCTACAAGCTGATTCCCCTGAGCGAAATGGCTGAAAAGCACAAGAAGGGCACAGCCAAAGGCAGCTCCAGTAAAAATGGTCCCAACAAACCCGGCGTTTCGATAGAGAATCGGCCTGGTGAACAGAATGATAAGAAATGAGAGAAGCGGTAATATCGGGATAAGCCAGACAACGTCCACGTTTCTACCCCCTTCGCTACTTTTTAAGTGTGTTCATTTCATCTACATTAACGGTAGCCCTGTTTCGGTAAAGCGCGATCAAAATAGCAAGCCCAACAGCCGCTTCCGCTGCTGCAACTGTAATCGTAAAAAGAGAAAATACCTGACCACGAATCGATGCGCCTACTCCATATTTTGCAAAAGCGACTAGGTTTAAATTAACAGCATTCAGCATTAATTCAATCGAAATTAACACGATGACCGCATTGCGTTTCGTTAATGCTCCGTATAGTCCAATACAAAACAGAAGCAAAGCGGTTAATAAATAGGCGGAAAGTGGAATCGAACTCATCGCTTCTCACCTTCTTCTTCATCCTTTTTCGCAAGAATAATGGCCCCAACAAGGGCAACGAGAAGCACAACCGACACAAGTTCAAATGGAATCACGTAATCTGTGAATAGCATTAACCCTACCTGTTCGGTATTGTTTTCATGAAGCTTCTCCGCCTGCGGACCGAGCGACATCGTTCGGATGCCCTTAAATACAACTAAGAAGAATGCAGTGATCACGGTTAATACAATGCCTTTTTTCGCCCAGCTTGTTTTCACCTCTTCTTCCGTATGTTTTGTCAGCATGATCCCAAAAAGCATAATGATCGTGATCGCTCCAGAGTAAATTAAAATTTGAACGACCGCTACAAATTCAGCAGAAAGCATCACATATAGCCCGGCAATACCTAGAAACGTGAGAACAAGGGCCATCACCATATGAATGACTTTTGATAGATTAATCATGAGTAAGCCACCCGTGATCGTCACAAGAAATAGGAAAAGAAAAATAAGCAGCTCCCCGTTCATACTTTATTTTCCTTCCGAAGGTTCGTATCATTTTCATCGAGCCACTCTAAATTTTTAAAGAGATCATCGCGGCTGTAAGTCGCAAGCTCAAAATTATTAGTCATGATAATTGCTTCCGTTGGACATACCTCTGTGCAAAGATCGCACAGTATGCAAATTTCGAAATTAATATCATACGTATCAATGATTTTTCCTTTTTTATTCGGATCAGGATGTTTGATTCCTGTTAGGGAGATGCAGTCAGTCGGACAAATCGTGACGCATTGATTACAAACTATACACTTTTCAGGATAAAATTTTTGAATGCCGCGAAACCGATCGGGTAAGGCAAGTGGCTGATCAGGATACTGATACGTCACTTTTTCCTTTGTCATATTTTTGAGGGTGTAAGCTAAGCCTTTCGCTAATCCACGCATGTTGGCTTCCTCCCTTGTTTAGAATGAGCGAATGATTTCAATCACGACGGTCGTGAGAAAAATATTTACTAAAGCGAGCGGCAAAAGGATTTTCCATCCGAAAGACATAAGCTGATCAGCTCGGAGACGAGGAAATGTGCCGCGAATCCAGATCATTAGGAAGACAATCGCGATAAATTTAAGCGCGAACCAGACTGCACCTGGTATAAAGGTTAAGAATGGAATCGCCTGCCAGCCTCCGAGAAACAGAATGGTCGTTAACGAAGCCATCGCAAACAAGTAAACGTATTCCGCTAGCATAAAGAAAGCAAACCGAAACCCTGAGTATTCAACATGATAACCTGCAACGAGCTCTGATTCTGCTTCTGGTAAATCAAATGGGGTACGATTCAGTTCCGCAACCGATGCAATCAAAAAAATGAAGAACGCAAGCGGCTGTTTAAAAAGAAATGCAACGGATTCCTGTTCCGCAATAATGGTGTTAAGATTTAACGACCCTGTTAAGAGCACAATTCCTACAACACTCATCACAAGCGGAATTTCATAGGAAATCATCTGAGCCGCTGATCGCATACTACCAAGCAGTGCGTATTTATTGTTTGATGCCCATCCCCCCGCAAGAATGCCAATCGTAGAAATACCAGAAATCGCAATATAATAAAGCAAGCCAACGCCGATATTCGCAAAGGACACCTGTTCAGTTAGCGGAAGGGCGGCGATTACGATAAAAGCTGGCGCAAAGGCAACCACTGGTGCAATGATAAAGAGTGGGCGATCCGCATCGCGTGGAATCGTATCTTCCTTTAGTAGTAGCTTTAATACGTCAGCAACCGTTTGTAGCAAACCGAACCGGCCACCTACTCTATTTGGCCCATGACGTAGCTGCATAAAGCCAAGTACTTTTCTCTCGGCTAAAATCGCGTACGTAACGAATCCGAGTACAACCATTAACATGGCGGCACTGACAAGGAAAAAACCTAGCGTCTGCCAGTAACCTGGTTGGGAAGCAAGCATATCATTGATCATTAGCCGTCCACCTCCCCGAGCACAATATCGATACCGCCGAGAATCGCGATTAAATTCGAAATGTTTTCTCCTTCGAGTAACTCAGGTAGGATTTGAAGGTTATAAAAGGATGGCCGACGAAATTTCAGACGGTACGGCTCTTTTTTTCCTTTTGAAGCAATATAGCAGCCAATCTCTCCGCGGGGCGATTCAATGCGAACATAAGTCTCACCAGCAGGGGGCTTAATGATCCGCGGTACTTTTGCCATAATCGGTCCGTCAGAAATTTGCCCCACAGCCTGTTCCACAATTTTCAGTGCCTCTTCAATTTCAGCCATGCGACAGTTGTAGCGGGCTAGAGCATCACCTTGGGGAAAAACCGGGACCTCAAACTGAAAGCGATCGTAAAGGGAATAAGGCTCATTTTTCCTGAGGTCCCACTGCACGCCTGTACAGCGAAGGTTGGCCCCGCTCAACGAGTAAGCAAGCGCTTTTTGTTTGGAATATGCGCCCACCCCCTTCATTCTCGCCATAAAAATTTCATTCCCTGTTACAAGATCATGGTAGCCAGCAAGCTGCTCTCTCATATACGGCACAAATTCCCGCACCTTGTCGAGCCAGCCTTCAGGCGCATCCCACTTCACCCCACCAACGCGCATATAATTAAATGTCAATCGTCCACCCGAGATCTCCGTCAACAAATTAATGATCACTTCTCGCTCTCTGAAAGCATAAAGAAATGGACTCATCGCGCCAATATCCAGAAGGTACGTTCCGAACCAAACAAGATGACTCGCGATCCTTCCGAGCTCCATCACAATAACGCGAAGATAATCTGCGCGTTCGGGAATGTCCATAGCCATCATTGTTTCAACGGCATGACAAAGGATATAATTATTCGTCATGGCTGCGAGGTAGTCCATTCGATCCGTGTACGGGATTATTTGTGTATATTGCAAGTTCTCAGCAATTTTCTCTGTGCCTCTATGCAAGTAGCCAATGACAGGCTTTGCTTCTTTGATGACTTCTCCATCAATTTTCAGCACGATGCGAAAGACGCCATGCGTACTCGGATGCTGTGGACCTACATTTAATAGCATTTCCTCTGTCCGAATCATCGCTACACCTCCACATCATAAGGCTCATAATCTTTTCGAAGCGGATGACCGACCCAATCATCTGGCATCATGATTCTCGTTAAATTCGGATGTCCTTTAAAGATAATGCCGAGCAGGTCATACCCTTCTCGTTCTGGCCAGTTTGCCCCAGCCCACAGCGATGTGAGCGAATCAATGACCGGTTCGTTTCGGTCCATTTTCACTTTAAGTGCGACGCTCTGGTGATTTTGATACGAGTATAGGTGGTTGTAAATTTCCATATGCGTCTCAAAATCGGTGCCGTGCGTTTCAGAAAGATAATCAAAAGCGAGCAGCTCATTATATTTAAGGAACTGCGCCACTTTAAGGTATGTCTCTTTCTTTGCAACAAGCGTTGGAACATCTTTTGCGAGCCGATTAATGTACGCCTCTTCAAGAAGGTCGTCTCCGAGATTTTCTTGAATGATATGAAGGTAGCGATCAAGCACGGGCTGATTGGGTGAAGGGGCTGCCGGCTCATCCTCTTCTGTAGCTGCTTTTTTCGCTTTAGCTGCAGCGGCTTTTGCCTTTGCAGCTGCAATCGCTTTTTCTTTCTGATCAGCAGCTTCGGAATTACCCGCCTCTTTTTGCTTTCTTAGAGCTGCGGCTTTCGCTTTTGCCGCCGCTACAGCTTTCTTTTTCGCAAGAGTAGCTTCTTCCTCAACGCCACCGTCATTCTCCATTTCTTTCTGCTTTTTCAACGCAGCTGCCTTCGCCTTTGCGGCAGCAACCGCTTTCTTTTTCGCAAGTGCGATGTCTTCTTCCGATGCTTCCTCGTCTGTTTCGTTTTGTTTCAATTCTTTTTGTTTTTTCAATGCCGCCGCTTTCGCCTTTGCGGCAGCGACTGCCTTTTTTTTCGCAAGCGCAACGTCTTCTTCCTCCGCTACGCTATTCTCTTCACTTTTCTCCATTTCTTTTTGCTTTTTAAGCGCTGCGGCTTTTGCTTTAGCTGCTGCGACCGCTTTTTTCTTTTGAAGTTCAAGGTCATCAGCAGGATTCTCGGCTTCCGCCTTCTTTTTCCGTAACTCAGCCGCCTTCCGCTTTGCTTCTTCTACGGCCTTTCGTTTTGCTTCCGCCAGCTCTTCAGGTGTTTGATCGCTCATCGATTCGTCACCCGCTTTCCGGTGCGCGCTTCATAGCGGATTTTTTCTTGTAGTTTGTTGATTCCGTATATAAGGGCTGCTGGATTTGGCGGGCAGCCAGGGATATACACATCAACGGGGACAATTTGATCCACTCCTTTTACAACGGCATAGGAGTTAATATATGGACCGCCCGCTGTCGCACATGAACCCATCGCAATGACCCATTTTGGTTCTGGCATCTGATCATAGAGACGTTTTAATACAGGAGCCATTTTTTTCGTTACGGTTCCTGATACAATCATCACATCAGACTGTCTTGGGGACGTTCGAAAAAACGTTCCAAAGCGGTCTAAGTCATAGTGAGAAGCACCAGAACCCATCATCTCAATGGCACAGCAGGCGAGACCAAACGTTAACGGCCAGAGCGAATTGCTTCGTGCCCAGGCCTTTACATTTTCAAGGGTTGCAAGGAAAACATTGTGCTTCATTTCCTCATATTCTTCCGGCGTTATATTTTCTAAGTTTAAATCCATTTCAACACCTTCTTCTTCCAAGCGTATAGTAAGCCAATTAATAGCATGACAATAAAGATCATCATTTCGATGAACGCAAAGAAACCAAGCTTTTGATAGGCTACCGCCCATGGATACAAGAAAACGGTTTCGACATCAAAGATGACAAAAAGCAATCCAAATAAATAATAACGAACGTTATACTGAATCCAGCTTTGGTGAAACGGCTCAATGCCACTTTCATAGGTTGTTTGTTTCTCAGATGTTGGTTTTGAGGGACGAAGGAATCTTCCTGCTGTTAGGGCAACAGTTGGAAGGAGAAGGCCAAGGAAAAGGAACATGATTACGAAGAGGTAACTATTTTGGTACACGTTAAGCGATTCACCCATGAAGGTCTCTCCTCTCATCGTGCTGTAAAGTTGCTAGTCTTGTATACTAATTCAACATCCCCACTCTTATTCTTGCTTTTATTTGTAAGTTTTTTTTAAATTTCGAACAGAGGTGATCGAATGAGCAACAAACGAATCCGACCGATAACAGAAAAGCTGTGGGCAAGAAATAAATATACGGTGATGGCGAAAGGCTATGAGCATTACAAAAACATAGGAGAAGCGTTAAAAAAAGCGCAATCACCTGAAGAGCTGCTTGATGTCTATGACTTACTAAAGAAAACCTTAACTCTCCCCTATACTAAAAAGGGTATGCGGACAACACTCCAACATATGTGGGGCTATTTCAAAAAAAGGGCAACAAGCGAGGAAAAAGAAGAATTTATTGCCGTTATGAATGAGCAACTAACTGATTTAAACCCCTTAACCGATCACAACATTGAAGTGATTCAAAAGCAGATTTGGAAGCTGCTTGAAACCTATCCGTCTGATTATTTGTTACAAAGTAGCTTTGTTCAACCACAGAGGAAATGGAATGAGGTGTATGATCAAAAACAGTTGCGGATTGTCTTAAGAGAAGATTATCTAAAAGAAAGTAGTAGAAAATAGAAGGATTACTACCTTAACTTCCCGTAGTTAACCAACAAAAGAAGGTGGGACGAAAATGACAAACTATATCGCATTATTAAGAGGAATCAACGTTGGTGGAAAAAACAAAATCAAAATGGCCGAATTGCGGGATGCCCTTTCAAGTGATGGGTTTCAGAATGTGAAAACATATATTCAAAGCGGGAATGTTTTGTTTGAATCTGAAGAAGCTGAAAACCTTTTAAGAAAAAAGATGGAAGAGATCATCGCGAAACAGTTCGGATTAAAAGTCCCTATCGTTTTAAGAACTGCGATAGAGTGGAAGAACATCATCGAAAACTCCCCTTTTCATGATGAACAAATTTCAAAAGCGAAGGAAGTGGCCACTGGGGAAAGTTTTTATGTCGCGATGTTAGCAGAGCCTCTTTTAAAAGAATCTGAACAAAAGCTTCTTACCTATGTATCTGAAACAGAAAAATGTGAGATTAGAGGCAGAGAAATTTATCTACTTTTTTATGATAGCATTCGAAACTCAAAACTTGCGAGCTACGTAACGCGTTCAAACGAGTACGCCACGGTGCGGAATTGGAAAACGATTAACAAAATAGATCACATGCTACCGAATGTACAGATTTAAATACAAAAAAAGCACCAGCGGGAACATCCCGCCGGTGCTTTCCATTTATTTACCTGCCAAATCCAGGCGGTTGATTGCGCGCTTAAGCGCTAGCTCAGCACGTTTGAAATCAACGTTGTCCTGCTTCGCTTGATTCAAGCGTTGTTCTGCTCGTTCCTTCGCTGCACGTGCGCGTTCCACGTCAATGTCGGAAGGTAACTCAGCAGACTCAGCAAGGATCGTTACCTGCTTTGGTCTTACTTCAACAAACCCACCGCTAACGGCCAGTACGTGTGTATCCGCTCCATTTTTGAAGCGAACCGCATTGATTGTAAGAGGGGCAACAAGCGGAATGTGTCCAGGTAAAATTCCGAGCTCACCGCTCGTTCCTTTTACGCTGACCATTTCAGCTTCCCCTTCGTATACCGGGCCGTCAGGGGTGACTACACTGACATCCAATGTATTCATTGTACCCCTCCCTGGGTGTGGTGATCGTAATTAGAGAAAGTAAAAGAAATTTAGCTAATCGCCACTAAATCAAAAGTTCGTGCGGTAGACGCGTTTGGTCTCCGCACTACTTTTGATTTACGCCATTTGTTTAGCCTTTTCAACCACTTCTTCAATTGTTCCAACAAGACGGAATGCGTCCTCTGGAATATCATCGTGTTTACCATCAAGGATTTCTTTGAAACCTTTGATCGTTTCTTTAACTGGTACGTAAGAGCCTTTTTGTCCAGTAAACTGTTCAGCTACGTGGAAGTTCTGAGAAAGGAAGAACTGAATGCGACGAGCGCGCGAAACAGTTAGCTTATCTTCATCAGAAAGCTCATCCATACCTAGGATTGCGATGATATCTTGAAGCTCTTTATAGCGCTGAAGCGTCTGTTGTACTTCACGCGCTGTGTTGTAGTGCTCATCTCCAACGATTTCCGGAGAAAGCGCACGAGAAGTTGAAGCAAGTGGATCCACCGCAGGGTAGATACCTTGCTCAGATAGTTTACGCTCAAGGTTTGTTGTTGCATCAAGGTGAGCAAACGTCGTTGCCGGAGCCGGGTCAGTGTAGTCATCGGCTGGTACGTAGATTGCTTGAATTGAAGTAACAGAACCTTTATTTGTAGAAGTGATACGTTCTTGAAGTTGACCCATCTCAGTCGCAAGTGTAGGTTGGTAACCTACTGCTGATGGCATACGTCCAAGCAATGCCGATACCTCAGAACCAGCTTGTGTAAAGCGGTAGATGTTATCGATGAAGAGAAGAACGTCTTGTCCTTGCTCATCACGGAAGTATTCTGCCATTGTAAGACCTGAAAGGGCAACACGCATACGTGCACCTGGTGGTTCGTTCATCTGACCGAATACCATTGCCGTTTTCTTAATAACGCCAGAATCAGTCATTTCGTAGTAAAGGTCATTACCTTCACGCGTACGTTCACCAACACCTGCGAATACAGAGATACCGCCGTGCTCTTGTGCGATGTTGTTGATCAGTTCCTGGATCAGTACCGTTTTACCTACACCGGCACCACCGAAGAGACCGATCTTACCACCTTTAACGTATGGTGCAAGAAGATCGACTACTTTAATTCCCGTTTCAAGGATATCCGTTGTTGTTGAAAGGTTTTCGAATACTGGTGCTAGACGATGAATCGGATCGCGGCGTACTTCGCCGAGCTCTTCATTAAGGTCAATTTTCTCACCTAGTACGTTGAATACACGTCCTAGTGTAATATCTCCAACTGGAACGGAGATTGGTGCACCTGTATCGAGAGCGTCAACTCCACGTACAAGACCGTCTGTTGAACCCATTGCTACGGTACGAACAGAGTTATCGCCAAGGTGAAGCGCGACTTCAAGCGTCAATTCGATGCTCTCTTCAGCACCGGTTTGAGCGATATAGTTAACTTTAAGGGCGTTGTAGATTTCTGGAAGCTTTCCGCTCTCAAACTTAACGTCTACAACCGGACCCATAACCTGGGTAATGTATCCCTTGTTCATCCTGTTCCCTCCTAACTTGCTTTAAGCTGCCAAAACAAGAATCGTCCTTATTTGGCAATTAAGACTATCTATTTCATTCCGTTTCTATTCTAACGCCGCTGCCCCAGACACAATTTCAGTTAGTTCCTGTGTAATCGAAGCCTGACGAGCACGGTTGTAGGATAGTGTAAGGTCGCCGATAAGGTCGTCCGCGTTATCTGTCGCACTTCTCATCGCTGTCATACGGGAAGCGTGCTCGGCTGCTTTCGCATCAAGAAGCGCTCCGTAGATCAAGCTTTCAGCATATTGAGGAAGGAGTACTTCAAGAATTTCTTCTTCAGACGGCTCATACTCATAGCTTGCGAGTGATTTGCCTCCGCCTGTCTCAATATTGGTTAACGGAAGAAGTTTCTTCTCTGTTAAGTCCTGCTGAATGGCACTTACATAGTGGTTGTAATAAAGATAAAGCTCATCGAAAGCTCCATCTTCAAACATTCCTACTGTTCGAGATGCAATGTCTTTAATGTCTGCGAAAGATGGCTGATCGGAAAGACCAACAATGCTTTCAACAACAGGCATTCCGCGCTTTTTAAAGAAGGAAAGTCCTACTTTACCAGCTACGATAATTGCATACTCATCTGTAGAGTTATGACGCTCATTAATGGTTCTATATACATGACGTAGTACCGAACTATTGTATGCCCCAGCAAGTCCACGGTCTGATGTGATTACCACATAACCGGTTTTCTTTACTTCACGGCTTTCTAGCATCGGATGACGTACGCCGCTCGATCCATTTGCAATGCTTCCAACAACCTCTTGAATTTTCTCCATGTATGGAACGAATGACTTTGCATTCATTTCAGCACGGTTCAATTTCGCAGCGGAAACCATCTGCATCGCTTTTGTAATCTGCTTTGTTTTCTTCGTCGACGTAATTCTCGACTTAATGTCGCGTAAAGATGCCACTCATTTCACCACCTTTTAAGCTGGCCGCGGCGTTTCCGCCGCATCCCTCTTATTCAGATACTGCGAAGCTCTTTTTGAATTCTTCGATTGCACCGTTGAATTCTTTTTCATCAGGAAGAGCTTTTGTTTCACGAATTGTATTGAAGATTTCTTTCTTATTGTGTTCGATCCATGTCATCATTTCAGATTCAAAACGCTGAATGTCGCCAACTGGGATATCATCAAGGAATCCACGAGTTAGTGCGTAAAGAATAGCAACTTGCTTCTCAACTGCAAGTGGCTTGTTTAGTCCCTGCTTAAGAACTTCAACCGTACGAGCACCACGGTTCAGCTTCGCTTGAGTTGCTTTATCAAGGTCAGAACCGAACTGAGCGAATGCTTCTAGCTCACGGTATGATGCAAGGTCAAGACGTAGTGTACCCGCAACCTTCTTCATCGCTTTAATCTGAGCGGAACCACCTACACGGGATACGGAAAGACCGGCGTTAACCGCTGGACGTACACCCGAGAAGAAGAGATCAGATTGAAGGAAGATCTGTCCATCTGTGATGGAGATTACGTTAGTTGGGATATAAGCTGATACGTCACCAGCTTGTGTTTCGATAAACGGAAGGGCAGTTAGTGAACCTGCACCTTTTGCATCACTAAGCTTCGCTGCACGCTCAAGAAGGCGTGAGTGAAGATAGAATACATCCCCTGGATATGCTTCACGACCTGGAGGACGACGAAGTAGTAGGGAAAGTTCACGGTATGCAGAAGCCTGCTTTGTTAAGTCATCGTATACAACAAGAACGTGCTTGCCGTTATACATGAATTCTTCACCCATTGTGACACCAGCATAAGGTGCTAGGAAAAGAAGCGGAGATGGCTGAGACGCGCCAGCTGTTACAACAATTGTGTAATCAAGGGCACCCTGCTTACGAAGCGTTTCAACAACGCCACGTACCGTAGATTCTTTCTGACCAATCGCAACGTAGATACAAATCATATCTTCGTCTTTTTGGTTTAGGATTGTATCGATCGCAATGGATGTCTTACCCGTCTGACGGTCACCGATGATAAGCTCACGCTGTCCGCGTCCGATTGGAATAAGAGAGTCAATTGCTTTGATTCCTGTTTGAAGTGGCTCATGTACTGATTTACGATCCATAACCCCTGGAGCTGGGCTTTCGATCGGACGAGTTTTTGTTGTACCAAGTGGGCCCTGTCCATCAACAGGTTGTCCAAGTGGGTTTACAACACGGCCAAGAAGCTCTTCACCGACTGGAACTTCCATGATGCGTCCAGTACGACGTACTTCATCGCCTTCACGAATTTCAGTGTATGGTCCAAGGATGATGATACCAACGTTGCTCTCCTCTAGGTTCTGAGCCATACCCATAACACCGTTTGAAAATTCAACAAGCTCTCCTGCCATCACGTTATCGAGACCGTGGGCACGAGCAATACCATCACCAATCTGGATAACGGTACCAACATCATCAACTTTAATATCAGTTTGATAATTTGCGATTTGCTGCTTGATCAGCGCACTGATTTCTTCAGCATTGATGCTCATGCATATTCACCCCTATCTTCTAGCTCTTCGCTGAAACTAATTCTCGTTCCATGCGTTTAAGTTTTCCGCTAATGCTTCCGTCAAAAATGCGATTGCCAACACGTACTTTAATCCCACCGATTAACGTAGGGTCGATCACATTTTCAATGCGAAGCGTTGTTTTGCCTACTCTTTTCGCAAATACAGTCGAAACTCTCATCTGCTCCTCTTCCGTTAGAGGCTTCACAGAATAAACTTTCGCTGCTGCTGTTTGCTGTTGTTCATACGTCAGTCTTTCAAATTGGTTCACAAGATCAAAAACGATCGCCACACGCTTTCTTTCAATCAGTGTCAGAAGCGTATTCATAACCGTCGGTGATAAAGAAGACCCAAAGCTTGTTTGGACGATTTCTTTCTTTTGTGCTGTCGTAAATTTCGGATGTTCAAACACGTTCATCAGATCCGGCGTTTGATGAAAGACATCCTTTACGATGACAAGCTCATTCTTGACCTGCTCGACGTTATCGTTCTCACGAGCGATGTCAAAAAGAGCACCGGCATAACGCTTTGCGATTACTTCAAGATCTCTACTCATTTCTGATCGCCTGCCTGATCAAGGTACTCATCGATCAGCTGCTTTTGAGCTCGCTCATCCAGTTCCTTCTCAACAACTTTTGAAGCGATCATAACGGATAGTGAGGCAACCTGCTCTCGTAATGAGGCAACTGCACTTTCACGCTCACGTTTGATTTCAGCAGTAGCTGCTTCTTTCAAACGTTCAGACTCAAGACGAGCCGCTTCGATCATTTCCTGACCTTTTTGGTCAGCCATTTGCTTTTGGTTCTCAAGCATTGCTTTTGCTTCCTGACGAACACGCTTCATTTCATCGCGCTGCTCATTCAAAAATGCTTCCGCTTCTTTACGATTCTTCTCAGCTGCATCAATTTCGTTCGCAATGTGCTGCTCACGCTCTTTCATGATGCCCATAAGAGGTCCCCATGCAAACTTCTTTAGTAGCGCAAGAAGGACAATAAATGCGACAAGCTGATAAATGATATCTCCTGCAGCAAATCCTGCTCCTAGAATTAAACTATTGAACACCGTGTTCACTCCCTTCAGAGGTCATACAAAACGAATGGCGAAGGTTTCATTTCGAAACTTTCTTCGCCATCATGAAACGATCCAACATCACTATAAAGTTCTTAAATTATTGACCTAGTACGATGAAGGCAATAACAACACCGATGATCGGCAATGCCTCAACTAGTGCGATACCGATGAACATTGTTGTTTGAAGAGTTCCGCGAAGTTCTGGTTGACGAGCGATTCCCTCTACTGTACGTCCTACGATAAGACCGTTACCAATACCGGCACCTACTGCCGCTAAACCTACTGCAATTGCAGCTGCAATTAAACCCATGCTAAACTTCCTCCTTATAATTCATAAAATAGTTTTTATATAATCAAAACTCATTGTACCCAGTGTTTAGTGGTCATCTGCCACTTTGTGTGCCATGTAAACCATCGTTAGCATTGTAAAAATAAACGCTTGAATTGTACCGACAAAGATACTGAATCCTTGCCATGCGAGCATAGGAAGAAAGGCTCCAAGCGCTCCGCCAAATCCACTAGCACCAAGACCAGCTAGAAGGCCTAGTAGAATTTCACCAGCGTAAATGTTTCCGTAAAGACGAAGACCAAGCGTTAATGTATTGGAAAATTCCTCAATTAACTTAAACGGGAATAAGAATTTTAGCGGGCTAATAAACCCTTTTCCATATTCCTTTGGCCCTTTCATTTTCACACCGTAATAGTGTGTAAGCACCACGACCATCGTTGCTAGAGTTAGCGTGATTGTCGGGTCTGCAGTTGGAGACTTCCACCATAATTCGTGATCGATTGTAATGGCAAATGGAAGACCAAGCATATTTGATACGAAAATATACATGAGTAGCGTCATCCCGAGAAACAGGAAGCGCCCACCGGTTTTCCAGTCCATCGTACTTCCAATAAGCCCTTTAACAAAGTCCATTACCCACTCAATAAAGTTCTGCAATCCCGTAGGACGCATTGCTAACGAACGAGTTGCTACAACAGCAAGAATAAAAACAATAGCAGAAGCAATTGTAATCATAAGAACATTGGAAAGGTTGAAAGTAAGTCCTAGAAAGTCATGTGTAGGTGCATGATGTTCCAACAGCTTTTCACCTCTCTTCCTACTTAAAGCGTATTTTGGATATTGAATCTATGAGAATGATAATATAGGTGATCATTAACCCAATTACCACACCTAGCAAGCTGAAGTGTTCCGGATATCTTGTCGCAATGGCTACGGCTAGTCCAGCAACGGCCAGTCTTGTTAAAAAACCGAGCGATTTTGCCTTTTTACCTTCTGCAGCAGCTTCTCCAAGACGATTGATCTTACGGAACATATTAAATAGGTTGTAAATACTGAAAATGGTGCCAAGAATTAACCCGAGGAATAATGCTTTATAGGAGGTAATTCCCCAACCCATTACGAAAATGGCGAGCAAATACAGGGTAAATTGCATGTAGCGGCGAAAACTTTGAGTATATTCTGTCATTTAATCTTCCCCTGTAAACTTATGTAGAAGACGAACCAATCCATAAATTCCTCCGCCCAAACCGAGCAAAAGACCAATTATGAGAAAAAGTGGAAATGTGTCGAATAGACGATCCATCCATCTTCCCAAAAATACCCCCGCAAGGATCGATCCAACAAGATAAGAAAGGATTGTTGTATAGAGTGCCATCGCCTTCAAATAAAGCGCCCCTTTGCTATAAAGGTGAGTCATTGAAAAGGATGTATCGAGCAAATGAAAACCTTATCACTATACCCTTTGTAAGTCTACAATAGGGTGTACTTGATGTCAATGCGTTTAGAGGAAATGGTGTGATCAAATTCACAAATAGAAAAACACTTAAAAAACCCAGTAATACCAAGGATAGTAACGCTTACACGAGCAGAGTTGTGTTAATCAGAGAAAACAGGGAATCATTCCCTGTCATTTAAGACGGAATTTGTCACTTTTTTATCACATTTTAGGACGTTGCAACAAAAAAACTCTTCCATTTAAGGAAGAGTTTTTTCGTTATTATTTTGTTCCGTATAGACGGTCTCCGGCATCGCCAAGACCTGGAACAATGTATCCTTTTTCGTTTAGCTTCTCATCAAGACCTGCAATGTAAATGTCTACATCAGGATGCGCCTCGTTTAGAAGTTCTACGCCTTCAGGTGCTGCAATCAGACACATCATTTTAATGTTTTTTGCTCCACGTTTTTTAAGGGAATTGATTGCTTCAACAGCAGAACCGCCCGTTGCAAGCATTGGATCAATCACGATGAATTCACGTTCTTCAATGTCAGCAGGAAGCTTTACATAGTATTCTACCGGCTGAAGCGTTTCAGGATCACGGTAAAGACCAACGTGGCCAACTTTAGCAGCAGGAATCAGTTTGAGAATCCCGTCTGTCATGCCAAGTCCAGCTCTAAGGATTGGAACTAGTCCAAGCTTCTTACCAGAAAGTACCTTTGATTTCGCTTCGGTTACAGGCGTTTTCACCATCACTTCTTCAGTTGGAAGCTCTCTTGTAATTTCGTAAGCCATCAATGCTGCTACTTCATCCACAAGTTCACGGAACTCCTTCGTTCCAGTTTTCTCATCACGAATGTATGTAAGCTTATGCTGAATCAACGGATGATCGAACACGTATACTTTACCCATCGTATGCACTCCCCTTTTCGTTTTGGTTTCGTTCCTAAATCTTCTTCGCAATTTTACAGAAAAACGTGGATTGATTCAAGGCTTTCTAAGATGATGAAATATTCACGCTCTTCCGATCTAATGACGAACGGCCATCATTTTAGAAAAACGCCGGGAAATAAGCATCTCCCGGCGTCAGTGTCTATTTAATAAGAAAGGTTTTCATACATCGGGAATTTGTCAGTAAGCTCTTGAACACGCTTCGCTGCTTTTTGAAGAGCATCTTCGTTTTCGTGCTGCTTCAATACATCGCCAATGATACTTGCGATTTCTTCCATTTCTACTTCCCCAAATCCGCGTGACGTAACGGCTGCTGTACCGATACGAAGGCCGCTCGTTACGAATGGGCTTTGTGGATCGAATGGAATCGTATTTTTGTTCGTTGTAATACCAATATCATCAAGCGCTTTTTCAGCGACTTTCCCTGTTAAATCAAGGCTTTGTAAGTCGAGAAGTACAAGGTGGTTATCCGTTCCGTTTGAAACGAGATTAATGCCTTCTTTTTCAAGCGCTGAAGCAAGTTTTCTAGCATTCGCTACAACTTTTTCTGAGTAAGCTTTAAAATCGTCAGAAAGAGCTTCTCCGAAGGCTACCGCTTTTGCAGCGATCACGTGCATCAGTGGTCCCCCTTGAATACCAGGGAAAATCGACTTATCAATTTTCTTCGCAAATTCTTCTTTACAAAGAATCATGCCGCCACGCGGTCCACGAAGTGTTTTATGGGTAGTCGTCGTTACGAAATGGGCGTGTGGCACTGGATTCGGATGATGTCCTGTAGCAACAAGACCTGCAATATGGGCCATATCGACCATCAAGTACGCATCTACTTCATCCGCAATTTCACGGAATCGTTTAAAATCAATTTCGCGCGGATAAGCACTTGCACCTGCAACGATTAGTTTTGGACGATGGGTTTTTGCTTTTTCAAGAACATCTTCGTAGTCAATACGGTGTGAATCCTTGTCGACGCCGTACTCCACGAAGTTATATTGCACGCCACTGAAGTTCACAGGGCTTCCGTGCGTCAAATGACCGCCGTGAGAAAGATTCATGCCAAGAACCGTATCACCCTGCTCAAGAATGGTGAAGTAAACCGCCATGTTGGCTTGTGCGCCTGAGTGAGGCTGAACGTTCACATGCTCTGCACCAAATAACTGCTTGGCACGGTCTCTTGCAATATTTTCAGCGACATCGACATATTCACAGCCACCGTAATAACGTCGGCCTGGATAGCCTTCCGCATACTTGTTTGTTAAAACAGACCCTTGCGCCTCCATCACGGCTTCTGATACAAAGTTCTCTGATGCGATAAGTTCAATCTTGCTGCGCTGTCTGCCAAGCTCGTCTTTCATTGCCTGTAAAAGTTCTTGATCCTGCTTTGCTAGGTTTTGCATTGATATCCCCTTTCCATCCCACACAAATTACCATTCGCAAACACGAACAGTTCGTATTTCATCTCGATTGCATTGTACCACAGAAGTTC
The DNA here is from genome assembly GCF_020524165.1 of Guptibacillus hwajinpoensis. GTDB lineage: Bacteria > Bacillota > Bacilli > Bacillales > Guptibacillaceae > Guptibacillus > Guptibacillus hwajinpoensis_D. Next base: position 266,093 of record NZ_JAIVKU010000001.1, on the reverse strand, counting down.
GTATCCGTATATTAGATAAACGAACTAAATTATTGTTCGGTTTTAAGCCTAAAAGCAGTGTTCATTCTTCCCTGGATATGATGCCCGTTCTCCACCGATAAGTTTTGGTCTTGAGCGTGCCATGGTGAGGTGAGCCTCGCCGATCGACGTATGTCTTCCTCTCACAGGTACTGCGACATGGCGTATGTGCATACCAATAAACGTATCACCAATATCAATCCCAGCATCTGCAGAAATGAACTCCACAAGTACAGGGTCACTCATATTTGCATAAGCATGGGTTGCCATCGAACCACCTGCTCGTGTTGTCGGAATCGCGGCTACGATATCGTATCCTCTCGCTTCAGCCGTTTCACGCTCAACAACAAGTGCTCGATTCAAATGCTCACAGCATTGAAAAGCAAGCTGAACACCCGTTTCTTGTTGAAAGACTTTCACACTTTCATAAATTGCCTCTGCTGCTGAAATCGTACCAGCCGTTCCAATTCGCTGACCGATGACTTCGCTTGAACTCATTCCAATCACAAGCAGGTGACGATTGGAAAGACGCGCATCCTGTTGAAGATCCTGAAGCGCTTCTAACGTATGACGGGTGATTTGACGCGCTGTTTGTTCATTCACAGATAACGCCTCCTTATCCCTTCGCTTCGTATTCCGTAATCTTACCGACTCGTTTTGCGTGGCGACCTGCTTCATACTCCGTCTCAAGCCATACCTTTGCAATTTCTGTTGCAAGACCCGGTCCAATGATCCGCTCCCCCATTGCCAGAACGTTTGAATCATTGTGCTGTCTCGTTGCTTTTGCACTGAAAAGATCATGAACAAGCGCACAGCGAATGCCATTTACCTTATTTGCTGCAATCGACATCCCAATTCCTGTACCACAGATTAAAATGCCGCGATCCGCTTCTCCGGTCGCTACTTTCTCTGCTACAGGAATCGCATAGTCAGGATAATCAACTGAATCATGGCAATCACAACCTAAATCAATCGCCTCCATTCCTAGCTCTTTAATGACATGAAGAATGTCTTCCTTAATCTTTACACCCGCATGATCAGCACCTACGGCTACTTTCACGGTTATCCCTCCAATTCTTCTTGATCGAGACGCTCAATCATCCGCTCAATCGCTTCTTCAATTTCACGATATGTTACTCGATATTGCTCAATGGTACCGCCAAACGGATCAGATATATCCATTGAAGGCAGATCTTGTTCAAGCGCTTGCAAGTCATTTAACTCTTTTCTCATTTCTGATTCGAATTGCTGACGCTTTTCCACTTGTTTTTCTGTATCTAGCTTTGTAATGTCATGAAGAAAAGCCGCTCGCTTCATTTCAATTTCTGCTGCCTTCTCCTGATAAGCATCATATTTTTTTTCATTTTCAGTTGCGGCATACTCTTTTAAGGTATACACCTTATGAGCGAGTTCTGGAAAATCCCGTAACACGAGCGCTTTGTGACTACTCGTCATCGTTAAAAGAAGATCGCCCCATTCGGCGAGCTCTCGATCCAGCATTTTTGCCGTATGCGTAAAGGGGACGTTTTTCTCTTCTAAAAGAATTTCAACCTGACGACTTGCCGGTGCGCCATTCGCCGCAAAAACGCCTGCTGATTTCGCTTCGATTTTTTTGCTTTTATTTTTTAAAATCACTTCCGCCATTGGACTGCGGCATGTGTTACCTGTACACACAAATACTACTCTCACCTTGTCCACTTCCCTTCTCTTCTTATTATGAGAGATGAAACGGGATAAATCCACCCCTCACTCAGGGAACAATTTCAGAGAAAAAGAATGGAAGTTCTGAAACCTTTTTGTCATCTGAACGTAATACTTGTTAGAAGCAAATCAAGGGGGGAAAGTCGCATGTCTCAAAGAAAAATCGTCCTTTTATCTGGCTCCATTGTTCTATTTCTTATTCTTGGCGTTATCCTCGTTACGAGCTGGTATACCGTTGATGAGTCTGAACAAGCGGTTATTATGACATTCGGTAAAGTGGATGAAGAAATTAGCGATGCTGGACTTCATTTTAAACTTCCATGGCCGATTCAACAGGTAGACATTCTACCGAGAGAAACGTTCAGCTTAACGTTTGGATACGATGAGGAAGATGGCAAGATCGTGGATTATCCAGAGGAGACGAAAATGGTAACGGGAGATGAAAACATCGTCCTCGCTGATCTCGTCGTTCAGTGGCGCATCACGAATCCAAAACAATACTTATACTACTCAGATGAACCGAAAGAAATTCTCTATAACGCAACTTCTTCTTCCTTAAGAGGTGTGATCGGTAGCTCCGAAATTGACGAAGCTCTCACGTCAGGAAAAGCCGAGATTGAAGGAAATGTCCGAGACATTCTTACTAAACTAATTGATCGCTATGAAATTGGTATTTCGATACTTGATGTGAAGCTTCAAGACGTGGAGTTACCAAACGATGAAGTACGAAAAGCGTTTACGAACGTTGTAGATGCTCGTGAACAAAAAGAAACGACGATTTACGGAGCGAAGAAGTATAAAAACCAGGAACTAAATGTTGTGGAAGGTCAAAAAGATGCGCGTATTTCTAAAGCAGAAGGTGAAAAAGCGCAGCGAATTGAGCAGGCACGCGGGGATGTTGCTACATTTAACGCTCTCTACAATGAATACAAAAATAATCCAGATATCACAAGACAGCGCCTGGTGTTAGAAACGCTTGAAGAAGTGCTGCCTGATACTAAGATCTATATTACCGATGAAGGTGGAGACACCGTGAAATATTTACCAATTCAACCAGCGAAGGAGAAAACGAGCGAAAAGCCAAAGGAGAGTGAAAAGAATGAGTGAGAACGTTTTTAATATGGATGAACACCGCCGTAAGATGAATCCAAGTAAAATCGTAAAAAGCGTATTGCTCATCGTTCTCCTTCTCGTGATCATTGGCGGGATCTTCAGCACCCTCTTTGTCGTGAAGGAAGGTGAGTACAAAGTGATTCGCCAATTTGGGGACGTTGTAAAGATTGAAACAGAGCCTGGATTAAAGGTAAAGGTGCCCTTTATCCAATCCATTACGACACTTCCAAAATACCAAATGCTTTATGATGTGAATCCAGAAGAAATTACCACGAAAGATAAGAAGCGCATGACGGTTGATAACTATGCGGTCTGGTCAGTCAGTGATCCACAAGATATGATTTCAAACGCACGGACGATTGAAAACGCTGAAGCCAAAATGGGTGAATTTATTTTCTCCGTTATTCGCTCAGAACTTGGTCAACTGGAGTACGATCAGATTATTAATGAGGAAAAATCCAATCGAGGAAGTTTTAATGACAATGTGCGTGAGCGAGTGAATGAATTACTTGAACGCGATTCATACGGAATTCAAGTAACGGATGTACGTATGAAGCGAACCGACCTTCCTGATGCAAACGAACAGTCCGTTTTCCAGCGTATGATTTCAGAGCGTGAGTCAAAAGCCCAGGAATATTTATCGCAAGGGGATGCCGACTCGGATCGAATTAAAGCTGAAACGGATAAAGAGGTAGATACCATTCTCGCCAAAGCCGATGCGGATGCGGAAGAAATTCGAGCAGAAGGCGAATCGGAAGCGGCGAAGATTTACAACAAAGCATTCAGCAAGGATCCAGAATTTTACGAGCTTTACCGCACGCTTGAGTCTTATAAAACAACGTTGAATGACGAAACGGTAATCATGCTGCCAGCAGATTCGCCTTATGCGAGACTTTTACAGGGAATTACAGAGTAAATCTTACCAGGGAGGCCCTTTCGATTACGTGAGCGGCCTCTCTAGAAGTGTTTATTGGTCAACCTGTCATCGTGCATCCCACATTACAGGATCAACAGCTTCAACCCAAATCCAAATAAGATGCAACCGCCGAGAAGTTCGCTGTACGATCCGATCAAGCGCTGAAACTTCCGACCCATCATTAATCCTGACCAGGTTAAGAGCATGCTGATTAGGCCAAATAACAAAATCGTGACGAAAACTCTAGCCCCGTAGATTCCTAGACTTAAACCAACCGAAAAGCTATCGAGGCTCACACTTAACGAGAAAACAAGCAAACCAAAGCCAACCGGAGTTACAAACGGCTTATCGCTCGATGAAAGCGAGGAAAGTCCCATTTGAATACCAAGTAATAGCAAAAGAGCGCCGCCAACCATTGTTGCAACCGTGCCAAAGTGTTCTGAAAGGACGCGGCCAATGATCATCCCAGCAAGCGGCATTCCCATATGAAACAGCCCGATCACTACGCCAATTTTAGCAATTTGGCGGAGACGAAGCGGAATCATGCCCATGCCAAGTCCAACTGAAAAAGCATCCATACCGAGAGCAAATGCCATTATGCTTAAAGTTGCCAGCTCTCCTATTAACGCAGTGGAAATCATTCCATCTCCTCCCGGGACGTGCTATTCAACTTTTATGCACGTCCTCTTGAAAATAGAAGGGAAAGAATGAATAATAGATTACGTAAGGCTCTTTAAGGGTAGTGTTTTAGTAATGATTGAGCCAAATTGGAGGAACTAATACTATGAGCGTTCACAAAGGGATATCGAATCAGCTTAGTCAAAAAAACCGTGAAATTAACTTGTTTATTCAGTTAGATAAAGAGAGAGAAGCCGCTATTGCTCATGCTGTCGAATTGTGTGAAGCAAATCAACCATATTCAACGGACCGTATTAATGAGCTTTCTCTTCAAATTAATGAACTTGCCAAACAGGGAAGCATCCCTACGCGTACGTACGTTACAGAACAGATGGTAGAAGAATTCGTAGAGAAGAAGCGCAAATGAGGTATAAGAAAACCCGCTCATCCTTGAGCGGGTTTTCTGCTATTCTTTGATCACACGATTGCTGGCGGCTTTTGATAGCCGGTTCATCACGGCTGCTCCCACGCCCTCTTGTGAAAACACTTCACTATATATTTCATCCACATCGGCTTCATCAAATTGACGTAAGACATCATATAAACGGTTCGCAACGGAGATGAGGTCTTCTCTCGTACCGCACGGGATAATGACATCGGCCCGATACGTCGCTTTCGATTCCTCAGTCGCAAGAACCCCGACCTTTACTCCCTCTGCTCTACGCTTGTCCACAATCGACTGCAAGTATGAAATCGAGCCATCCACAAGCGTGACCGGCGCCGTTGGGGCATAATGCTTGTACTTTACACCTGGAGATTTAGGCTTATGGCCATCATCGCTTAGTGCTGGATCGACTTTCACTTCTCCAACGACTTCTTCTAACTGTTCTTTCGTAACCCCACCAGGACGAAGAATGGTTATGCGATCGCCGGAACAGTCCACAACAGTAGATTCTAGTCCCACTCCTGTTGAACCACCGTCCACAATACCAGCGATTTTGCCACTTAAATCATGAATCACATGTTGGGCTGTGGTTGGACTTGGTTTACCGGATAAGTTTGCACTTGGTGCAGCGAGGGGTAAATTCGCAGCCTTTAACAGCGCGAGTGCAACTGGATGATCTGGCATGCGAATCGCTACCGTATCAAGGCCAGCCGTTACATTTTGAGCGACACTTTCTCCACCAGGAAATACAATCGTGAGCGGTCCTGGCCAGAACGCATTCATTAAAGCATCTGCTTGTTTAGAAATATGCGTCACTAACTTTTCCACATGTGGACGACTCGCCACGTGAACGATCAGTGGATTATCGGCAGGACGACCTTTTGCTCGGAATATTTTTGCTACAGCTTCTTCTGATAGCGCGTTTCCCCCTAGTCCATAGACGGTTTCAGTCGGGAAAGCGACAACTTCATTACGTTGTAAACATTCGGCAGCTTCCACAATCTGTGGATAATCATTTTCACTATCCACATTTTCATCCACATACCAAACATTTGTGTGGATACCTTCCACTTTCTTCACCTTCTTATTCTAAAAATGCTCATAAACCCGCTTATTTCGGGAAAATATATGATCTTTCCACAGGATTCTACACAATTCGTAAAAACGCTTCCTTCTGCTAATCGTAAATATATCCACACAATGTGGATAACGTATGTTCGGATTGTGCATAACCTTGTTGATGAGAATGCCTAGATCAATCGTTTTCTCATGATGATTCGCTGATCTGACTGATTGGAAAATAGCTCATTTTCCCTTACTAACTCCGGAACCTCTGCGAGGGAAATTGTCGAGAAACCGAAAACTTGAAAGAAAAATGACTCTTCTTTTGAAGTAAGAAACAACTCGTCCAAGTTCGCTTCTTTCGCAAAAAGAACAACCTGATCAAAAAAGCGTAATAGCCGTTCAGAGGTCGATCCAGAACGATTCAAAACGAGTGCCCTTAAGAGACCTGATGCACCTATTGTTTCAAGTCCAATCACACCAAGCCATTCTTTCGTTTCTGATTCAGCGATTAGAAACGACTCAATAGCAGGGAGCCCGTCCACCTTTAGTCCGGACCGTGAGACAAAATCCCAAACCGCTGCGGCATCTTCCTGCGTTGCTTTTCTAACAAGAAACAAATGAATCTCCTCCTTCACGTTGTCCATAAAACCGTTCTATTATGGTCTTATGCGTTGAAGGAGGAGAATAGACCGATTAGCTGAAAATTCCTTTTACCCAGTCCACAATCGTATCGATGATTTTCACCAGGAAGAAGTCGACTTCCACTTCTTCTGCCGGCTCTTCTGCCGGCGCGTCACCTTCCGCCTGAACAGCATCTCCATTTGAGAAATCAAGGAAGCAAAGCGGCGGGAATAAAACGCACCACCAGTTATCCCCAAGCCCTTCCCCAATTGTGATTAAGACAGCTTCGTAATCACCGGCTGGATAAACAAAATCTCCATACAGCTTTGTCGGAAAAGCGACTTCTCCAAACGAAACAGAAAATGATTCACTACTCCCAATCTGATTAAGCTCTTCTTCTACAATCGCTTCAATTTCATTTAAATGACTTTTGATTACACGACGCGATGCTTCAATGGATGTTAAATCAGCAACCCACTTATTAATCGATTCGTTCACTTCATCACGAATGCTACGCTTTACTGACTGATCTTCTTCACTATTACTATTTGCTAAAATGCGAAGACGAATCGCTTCGTCTGGAATCACTTGCTCATTTGCTTTTACAATACCCGAACCCTGGAGACTTGAAGCAAGAATAAAAAATGAGATTAATAGATTAATAAGTCCTCTTTGATTCATCTTGTATCCCGTCCCTTCTAGCTCTCATTCTGGCCAGAATCAGACGTTTTAAACGTAGAACTGTTCACCAGAATGCGAGTAGAATCGACAGGGCTATTTCACAACACCAAAGACCATCCGTTCTTTCCCACTAATATCTTTCACCACGTCAACCTGGATACGCTCACCAAAAGAGTCTTCCAGCATCCGAGCAACCGTTCTTGCCTGCTTTTCCCCTACCTCAAATCCAATTAAGCCTGGAGAAGAGATTAGCTTCGGCAGGCCTTCCGCAAGTCGGCGATAAAGCTCGTAACCATTTTCTCCTCCTACAAGCGCTTGAATCGGTTCATGATCACGCACTAACGGATCTAGGGTCGCATATTCCTCTTCCGAAATATAAGGAGGATTGGAAACGACAATATCAAGCTTTCGCCCTTCTAGCGGCTGAAGTAAATCACCGTGAAGAAATGAAATTGGAGCCTCTAACCGGCGCGCGTTTTCCTTCGCTACCTTAAGCGCATCCTCTGAAATATCAACAGCTGTCACGTCTTGATTGCGAAGTTCTAGAGCAAGACTAATGGCAATGGCTCCGCTTCCTGTGCCAACATCGGCGATCGTTGCTTTTGCTGGATCTGAGAACAGCGCTTTTGCTCGAGTAAGAATGCCTTGCACAAGCTCTTCTGTTTCAGGTCTTGGCACAAGCACATGATGATTCACGCGAAACGTTCTTCCGTAAAACTCTTCTTTCTCAACAATATGCTGAACGGGAATACCGCTCGCATGCTCGTTTATTTTCGCTTCAAAACTTGGGAAATTCGGCATTTCATCCTGCATTTGAAGTAAAAGTTCCGTTCTTGAAACATTTAACTCATGCTTGATCAGCCACTCAGCAGCCGAGGCTTCACGTCCGTGCTTCTCTAAAAAAGAAGAAGCCCATTTAAGGGCTTCGAATACAGTCATCATAAGGTCACTCTCCAGCTTCCGCCATTAAGCGCGTTTGCTCTTCAGTAATCAGCGCATCAATGAACTCATCAAGTTTACCTTGAAGAATCTGGTCAAGTTTCTGAATCGTCAGGTTAATTCTGTGATCCGTTACGCGATTTTGCGGGAAGTTGTACGTGCGAATACGTTCAGAACGGTCGCCAGTACCAACAGCTGATTTACGGTTATCGTCGTACTCTTTCTGTGCTTCCTGCTGGAACTTATCATAAACACGAGCACGAAGAACCTTCATCGCTTTTTCTTTGTTCTTAATCTGGGACTTTTCATCCTGACAAGACACAACAACGCCTGTTGGTAAGTGCGTTAAACGAACGGCTGACATCGTTGTATTTACACTCTGTCCACCCGGTCCACTAGACGTAAAGGTATCCACGCGGATATCTTTGTCGTGAATCTCAACTTCTACTTCTTCTGCTTCAGGTAGCACCGCAACTGTTGCCGTAGACGTATGAATACGACCACCTGATTCTGTTGACGGAACGCGCTGAACACGGTGTGCCCCGTTCTCATACTTCATTTTTGAATAAGCGCCGGCACCGTTGATCATAAAGATAATTTCTTTAAAACCACCGAGCTCAGTTGAACTTGATTCAATCACTTCAGACTTCCAACCTTGCATTTCAGCAAAGCGGCTGTACATTTTGTACAAGTCACCGGCAAATAGAGCGGCTTCGTCTCCACCCGCTGCTCCGCGAACCTCGATAATAACGTTCTTATCATCATTGGGGTCTTTCGGAAGAAGTAGTACTCGTAAGCGCTCTGCATACTCTTCTTCTTTAGGTGTAAGCTCGGAAAGCTCTGCCTTCACCATTTCACGCATTTCAGCATCTTTTTCTTCCTCAAGCATCGCTTTCGCATCTTGAATGCCTTCGAGAATTTCCTTATATTCACGATACACCTGAACGGTTTCCTCAAGGCTTGCTTGCTCTTTGGAATATTCTCGGAGTTTCGTCGTGTCATTAATGACTTCCGGATCACTCAACAACTGATTTAACTTATCATAACGTTCTTCTACAATTTCTAAACGGTCTAACAAGATCTTTCACCTCGTTTTCGTTGCATAACATTCTAATTATAGTATAGGACATTTCACAGGTCAAAAGCAAAAATAGCTTTAACATCCTTCATTCAGGGTAAACTGGGAGTAGGCTAGTAATAATGAACGATTCCGGAAGGGGCTGTTTATAGATGAAATTTGTGATTATTGGTGGAGATGCCGCTGGTATGAGTGCAGCGATGCAAATAATTCGAAATGATGAGGAAGCAGAAGTCGTCACACTTGAGAAGGGAGAAATTTACTCTTACGGGCAGTGTGGACTACCTTATGTCATTAGTGAAAAAATTGAATCCACTGATAAACTTATCGCCAGATCCGTAGACACGTTTCGAGAGAAGTATGGAATTGATGCTCGCGTGTACCATGAAGTAACAAACGTGGATACCGAAAAAAAAATAGTAAAAGGAATACATTTAAAATCAGGCGATCACTTCACCGAATCTTACGATAAGCTCCTAATTGCCACAGGGGTTAGTCCTGTTAAACCAGACTGGGAAGGGATCGATCTTGAAGGGATACATACATTAAAAACGATACCTGATGCTAAAAAGATTATAAAAGATTTAGATGAAACAGTGAAAAACGTAGCCGTCATTGGAGGCGGCTATATCGGACTTGAAATGGCTGAAACGTTCCGTGAGCTCGGTAAACAGGTGCGCATCATTGAGCTTGGTCCGCACCTCGCCAGCATTTTTGATGAAGATATGGCGAAGATGATTCATGATGAAGCCGAGCGTAACGAGGTGGCTGTTCATACAAACGAAGGTGTCCAATCATTTAAAGGTGAAAAGCGCGTCGAAAAAATTGTAACAGATCAGGGAGAGTATGAGGCAGATCTTGTTCTCGTTTCTGTTGGGGTAAAGCCTAATACAGGCTTCCTTAAGGAATGTGGGCTTCATACCGCCTCTAACGGGGCGATTCAGGTAAACCGCTACATGCAAACGAGCAAGGAAGACGTTTATGCGGCTGGAGACTGCGCCACCCATTACCATCGCGTCAAAGAACGCGATGATTTCGTTCCTCTTGGTACGACGGCTAATAAACAGGGACGAATTGCCGGACTGAATATGGTCGGCCAGCCAAACACGTTTAAAGGAATTGTCGGCACTTCTGTGATTAAATTCTTTGGGTTAACACTCGGTCGCACCGGCCTTTCAACAAATGAAGCAAAAGAACTGAACTTACCGTTCGCTAGCTGCTCTACTGAAGCGACAGACATCGCTGGTTACTATCCTGAAGCACGTGAACTTTGTGTCAAAATCATTTTCAGAGATGATAACGAACGCATTCTTGGCGGACAATTCATTGGGAAGTATGGCGTAGATAAGCGCGTCGATGTGCTCGCAACCGCTCTCTATCACCAGATGACGCTTCATGACATCGAAGACCTCGATTTGGCGTACGCCCCTCCTTATAACAGCGTTTGGGATCCCTTGCAACAAGCAGCAAGACGAGCGCAGCATTAATCAAAACAACCCTCTCGTTGGTGAGAGGGTTTTATCTTGCTCGGACGTGGATTTTGTATCTTGGTACGGCTTGATAAATTTTAGCCGCAAGCGTTTTTTTCTGATTCGTTAATTCTGCTTCTTGTTTATTTGTGAACTTTACATTTACCCATGCATGATTCCCTGTAATTGAAATCAATCCAGCATCGAAACCTTCCGCTTCGACAACCTCTCGAATTTTATCCTGATCGTCACTGATCGTCGGCTTATCCACACTCATATTTCGATAGGACTGTGGGTTTAAGTTAATATCGGTATTTAAATTTTGCCCTTCTCCCGCCTGTCCATTTGCTTCTGGCGGTTTGAGTGGCGAACAGGCTGATACAAACAACACAAACGCTAGCATCATCCAAGTTATCTTTCTCATCAGTCGGTCACCTCCTGTTTTTAAGGTGCCCAACAAATGATGGTTAGATTCAAACCAGTGCTTTTCTTATCCCCTCGTTACGAAAAACAATATTTCGAAAGAACAAAAAAAGCCCGGTTTCCCGGACTTACTTAGAGATTTCTTGTTCTTTGTTGTCTCGTGCCGTTGGCTTCCCTGGCACTTTATGACAATGACGGCAGCGAGGCTCATACGACTCTGATGCACCGACAAGAATAATTGGATCTTCATAATGAGCAGGCTTACCATCAATGAGGCGCTGCGTACGACTTGCTGGAGAACCACACACGACACAGATCGCTTGAAGCTTTGTAACCGATTCAGCTACCGTTAAGAGCTTTGGAACCTGTCCAAATGCTTCCCCACGGAAATCTTGATCCAGCCCTGCTACGATCACTCGAACACCTTCATCCGCAAGCTGCTGAGCGACATCCACAATGCCCTCATCAAAAAATTGCACTTCGTCAACCGCAACCATATCCGTGTCTTCTGAAACGCGGTCCAGGATCGCCTGTGAATGATCAACCGGAACAGCGATGACGGACATTCCATTATGAGATACAACAGATTCTTCGCTATATCTGTTATCCACTTTTGGTTTAAACACCTGGACTTTTTGCTTGGCGTATGTCGCTCGTCTAACACGACGAATTAACTCTTCAGACTTTCCAGAAAACATACTCCCGCATACAACCTCAATCCAGCCGCTGTACTTCATAACATGCATTCAACCGCTTCTCCTTTCCCAGCATAAGCATAAAAAAATGACTGATCAGCGCAGTCCTTATTTTGCGTATACTTTCATCCTATTATTGATGGCAAGGGTATCACACGACACACTCACCCATTTTCTTAATCGACATGCTTCGCCTCATCTAAAGATCATCCATTATAGGAAGAAACGGGTGAACAAATCTGTTTGCTCGAACCGTTTCTTCCTACAAATTTGGCCTTCTTTGCTTCAATTGAGTTAAAAAACAGGCAAGGAGTAAAAACTTGCCTGTTCTATCATTAACCTTTTAGGTTGTATTTTTTTCTAAACTTATCTACACGTCCACCAGCGTCATTAAACTTCTGACGACCAGTATAGAATGGATGGCACTCAGAGCATACCTCTACGCTCACGCCGTCCTGTTTTGTAGAACCAGTTTCGAATTCGTTACCGCAAGCACATCTTACCTTAATGGTTTCATAACCAGGATGAATCGCTTGTTTCATGAATTTCATCTCCTTCCGCCCTGATTCCTGAGGAACCAGAGTTAAATGAAGCTAAAAGGCAGTGCCTTTTAGCTTCTGCACACATAGACGTATTATAGCAGGCTGTCTAAGACAATGCAATTGATCATCTTGTGACGAAGCCCTTTCAGAACTTACCTGGATGAACCGCTTTTTTCCTTCTCAAACAGATCAAAAAACTCGCGATTTTCTTTTGTTTTCTTAAGACGTTTCAAGAAATTATCGACAAATTCAAAGGAATCATCCATGCTCTTACGAATTGTCCAAAGCATTTCAAGCTGTTCTTTCGGAAGAAGCAACTCTTCTTTACGCGTACCTGAGCGACGAATATCAATTGCAGGAAAGACGCGACGTTCCGCAAGACGACGATCAAGATGAAGCTCCATGTTACCCGTTCCTTTAAATTCTTCATAAATGACATCATCCATACGCGAGCCTGTCTCAACAAGTGCTGTCGCTAAGATCGTTAAACTCCCGCCTTCTTCAATGTTTCTTGCAGCACCAAAGAATCGTTTTGGACGATGGAAAGCAGCAGGATCAATACCACCAGAAAGTGTACGTCCACTTGGAGGAATAACAAGGTTATAAGCACGAGCGAGACGTGTAATACTATCAAGAAGAATCACCACATCTTTTTTATGCTCAACTAAGCGCATCGCACGTTCGAGGACAAGCTCAGCTACTTTAATATGATTATCTGGCGTTTCATCAAACGTTGAGTGAACGACATCACCATCAACTGAACGCTCAATATCCGTTACTTCCTCAGGACGCTCATCGATAAGAAGTACGATCAATTCCGTTTCAGGATGGTTAGTTGTAATGCTATTTGCAATTTCCTTCAGAAGCATCGTTTTCCCGGCTTTTGGCGGTGCAACGATCAATCCACGCTGACCAAACCCTACCGGTGAAATCATATCGATAATTCGAGTAGAAAGATTGCCTGATTTATTTTCGAAATTCATTCGCTTCTCCGGATATAGCGGTGTTAGCGCTGGAAAGTGAACACGTTCTTTCGAAGAATCAGGGTCTTCCCCGTTAACTGCCGCCACATGTAAGAGGCCGTAGTAGCGTTCATTTTCTTTTGGAGGACGCACCTTACCCGAAACACGATCGCCGTTACGCAAATCAAATCTGCGAATTTGAGAAGCCGAGATATAAATGTCTTCTGCGCTTGGCGAGTAGTTAATCGGTCGAAGGAAGCCAAATCCTTCAGATGAAATAATTTCAAGGATTCCTTCCATAAAAAGAAGCCCCGACTGCTCTGCCTGTGCTTTTAGAATTGCGAAAACAAGCTCTCGTTTGTTCAACTTACTATAATAAGAGACTTTGTACAGTCTTGCCTGTTCATAAAGCTCTTTTAATGTCATTTGTTCTAATTCTGATATATTTACTGCCATGTTGACACCACACTTTTTAAATGATTATGGGTTTTCCCCGACTGGAAATGAAATAAGTGCAAGAAGATTCATAAAAACAACAAAGAGAAGTTGCTTATAGGTATCCGTTTTAGAAAAAAGAAAGAGAGAAAGAGTTTGTTGAGATCCTGTGAGAGGCTAGTATGTGATCCATTCAGGCATCTCTTAAGTGAGAGTAGAGGAAGTGCACAACGAAGGTGTTGCTTAACAATCGTTACTCTTATATACGTTTCTTTCATGATTTTTGGCTCATTTTCGCCATTATCAACAAGTGGAACGAGCGTCCACTAAGCGAATGACGACATTTGAGCCAAAAATCAACTTTTCAACTCAACGATGTTGAGCGAATAGTAATAGGAAATAATACAGCACCTTATAGTTTTACCAGATTCCTAAAAAATATTCAACATGAAATGAGTCATGCGTGTGAGAATGAAGTGCCGTTTGTGAACATTTCTATCGGATAACGAGGTCTGGTTTCTTTTTCAAGCTGTGTTTCCCGTCGATAAAGCGAACGGTTCCAGACTTCGCACGCATAACAACCGATTGGGTTGTACCAGAAGTTCCCTGGAATCTGACACCTTTTAGCAATTCGCCATCGGTTACACCGGTTGCTGCAAATATGGCGTCTTCACCTTTTACGAGATCTTCCATATAAAGGACGCGTGAAACATCCTCAATTCCCATTTCGTTACATCGCTTTAACTCTTCTTCATTTTGAGGGAGAAGTTTCCCCTGTATTTCTCCACCAAGACATTTCAATGCAACAGCTGCAAGTACACCTTCAGGGGCACCACCGGAACCAAATAATATATCAACACCGGTGTCATCGAAGGCTGTGTTAATTGCCGCTGCCACATCCCCGTCAGAAATAAGTTTAATTCTTGCACCTGCAGAACGCACTTCTTCTATAATCTTTTCGTGACGTTCCCGATCCAATATGACCGCCACGCAATCTTCAATTTCTTTTCCTTTCGCTTCAGCGACAGCCTTCAGGTTATCAAGGACGGAAGCGTTAATATCGACTTTGCCAACGGCTTTTGGTCCCACCGCGATTTTGTCCATGTACATATCAGGCGCATGAAGCAGATTCCCATGATCCGCTACAGCTAATACGGCCAGAGCATTCCACGTTCCTGCTGCTACAATATTCGTTCCTTCTAATGGATCTACGGCAACGTCTACGCGTGGACCGTAACCAGTTCCCAGCTTTTCACCAATATAAAGCATTGGGGCTTCATCCATCTCGCCTTCCCCAATAACCACTGTTCCCTTCATCGGCACGGTGTCAAACACATCTCGCATCGCCGTGGTCGCTGCGTCATCTGCTTCTTCTTTCTTGCCCCTCCCCATCCAACGTGCTGATGCTAGAGCAGCAGCTTCCGTAACTCTCACAAGTTCCATCGTTAAACTTCTTTCCATTATGCTTTCCTCCCCCGGGGTACGCAACTTAAATAAAACGCTTTCAAAAAAGATAACAGAACGGCGGTTTTCACCGCCTTTCTGCCTTTCACCTTAAGTACTTTCTACCTCTTTTAGCTCTTCTTGATCCAATTTCTCACGCCAAACCCGCGCTCCAAGATTACTGAGCTTCTCTACGAGTCGCTCATAGCCGCGATCAATGTGTTCAAGACCTGAGACTTCCGTTATCCCTTCAGCCATCAGACCAGCTACAACAAGAGCTGCACCGGCTCTTAAATCCGAAGCGCGCACCTTTGCTCCCTGGAGTTTAACGGCACCGTTGATAATTGCAGATCGTCCTTCAACCTTGACGTTCGCACCCATTCGACGAAGTTCATCGATATGTTTGAATCTCGCGCCATAAATTGTATCGGTTACAATACTGCTACCTTCAGCGTTCGTTAGGAGCGATGTAAACGGCTGTTGAAGATCGGTCGGGAATCCTGGGTAGACGAGGGTTTTAAGGTCAACGCCTTTCCAGCCTTCACGCGGAGAGCGAATGTAGACTTGATCTTCATTCGTCTCCACTTGCACACCCATCTCACGAAGTTTTGCAATAAGGGATTCAAGGTGCTGAGAAATGACGTTATCAATCACAACTTCATCACCCATCGCAGCTGCCATAATCATATATGTCCCTGCCTCAATACGGTCAGGAATGATCGAATGGTAACAGCCTGTGAGCTCGTCCACTCCATCAATTCGGATAACGTCGGTTCCAGCCCCTTTAATCTTGGCACCCATACTTGATAACAGTGTGGCAACATCAATGATTTCAGGTTCTTTAGCAGCATTTTCAATAACGGTACGCCCTTTCGCACGAACCGCTGCAAGCATAATGTTAATCGTTGCCCCAACGCTCACAACATCAAGATAAATACGAGCGCCTTTCAGTTCATCTGCCCGAAGATAAATGGCACCCTGCTCATTTGTTACTTTTGCACCAAGTGCTTCAAAACCTTTAATATGCTGATCAATCGGACGTGGTCCAAGATTGCACCCGCCTGGTAGTCCAATAACCGCTTTGTTAAAACGACCTAACATCGCACCCATTAAATAATAGGAAGCACGAAGCTTCTTTACTTTGCCATTCGGCAGCGGCATTGCAATCATATCCTGTGGATTTACAGTTAATGTATTTCCATTTAGCTCAGCTTGTCCCCCGATTTCTTCAAGCAAATCACGGAGAATTCCAACGTCAGAAATGTTCGGCAAGTGATCAATAGTGACAGTGGAATCTGCTAGAATAGCCGCCGGGATTAATGCAACCGCACTATTCTTGGCACCGCTCACCTGAACGGTTCCACTTAAACGGTGGCCTCCAGCGATCATCAACTTTTCCATAACGGTCTCCCTTCTTCGTCCGCATCGTATTCCTGTTCCTCATTCTGTCATGATACTTCATAAGAATAGTATGGGCAAAAACAGGAAGTTCATGCCAATTTAATAAGACTATTTGTTTGCTTTCTTCGCTTCTTCCCAATCAGAAAGAAATTGATCGATCCCTTTATCTGTTAGTGGATGCTCTAGCATTTGTAGAACGACCTTAAGTGGCATTGTGCCAATATCAGCACCACGAAGCGCCGCTTCTGTTACGTGCATTGGATGGCGAATGGATGCTGCAATAATTTCAGTCTCAATGCCATGGACCGCAAACAGCTCAGAGATTTCTGATATAAGATCAAGCCCATTCTGACCAATATCATCAAGACGGCCAAGGAATGGTGAAACATAAGATGCGCCAGCACGAGCTGCAAGCAATGCTTGATTCGCAGAGAACACAAGCGTTACGTTTGTTTTAATACCAGCTTCAGAGAATGCTTTTACAGCTTTCATGCCTTCACGGTTCATCGGAACTTTCACAGTAATGTTCGGAGCGATTTCAGCAAGCTGTTTTCCTTCTTCAATCATTTCCTCAGCTGTTGTTGAAACAACCTCGGCACTAACTGATCCGGATACTAGGCTAGTAATTTCACGAAGACGATCATGAAAATCGACGTTTTCTTTCATTACGAGGGATGGATTTGTCGTTACACCAGAAACGATGCCCATTTCGTGTGCTTCTTTGATGTCATTTAAGTTAGCGGAATCTATGAAAATTTTCATTACGTTCGTCCTCCTTTGATTTTAGAAAGCGGTTACGAGAAAAATTTTAACATATTTTGTTTTACGTTAGCTGATTTGATTGTAAATAACTGAAAAATAGTTGCAGTGGTTGGGGGATAATAAAAATGGAAATCAGAAACCGCTCAGATTGAGCGGTTTCTGATTATCCGATCTTTTAGGAAGATTATGCTTTGTTTGAAGAACCAAATTCACGCATTTTGCCGATTACTGTTTCTTTAATTGCATCGCGTGCAGGTCCCATGTATTTACGAGGATCGTAAAGTTCTGGCTTTTCTTCAAGTACAGAACGAACTGCTTTAGCAGAAGAAAGTTGGCTCTCAGTGTTTACGTTGATTTTAGCATGTCCAAATTTGATCGCTTTTTTAACGTCAGCAGTTGGAATACCAGTACCACCGTGAAGTACGAGAGGAACACCAGTCATTTTGCTGATTGTTTCCATGCGGTCGAATCCTAGGTTAGGCTCACCTTTGTAAGGGCCGTGTACAGAACCAAGTGCAGGAGCGAAGCAATCTACACCAGTTTCGTTGATAAGGCGCTCACACTCTTCAGGAATCGCGTATGCAGCTTCAGCATCGTCAACGATTAGATCGTCTTCTTGTCCGCCAATGCGGCCAAGCTCAGCTTCAACAGAAACACCAACTGCGTGTGCAGCTTCTACTACTTTTGTAGTAAGAGCGATGTTTTCGTCTAGTGGGTAGTGAGAACCATCGATCATAACAGAAGTGAATCCAGCGTTGATCGCTTGCATACACTTCTCGAAGCTAGAACCGTGGTCAAGGTGAATCGCAACTGGTACTGTAACCTTGTACTCTTCCATAAGTGCTTCAACAAGCTTAACAATTGTTTTGAATCCGCCCATGTAACGAGCAGCACCTTCAGAAACACCAAGGATAACTGGTGATTGTTCTTCTTGTGCAGCTTGTAGGATTGCTTGAGTAAACTCAAGGTTGTTAAGGTTAAATTGGCCAACTGCGTAGCCTTCTGCTTTACCTTTTTCGAGCATTTCTTTCATAGAAACTAAAGGCATGATAAATCCTCCTCAATCTAATTTAAAATTGCCAGGTCTGACCTGGAACATCTTAATAACGAATACCTGTTATTGAAGCATGCAGATGCATCCAGAAAAAACTGTCTTCTTCAAGATGGCACAAACACGATGTTTTTATGTATGCCACTGCCTAAGAATTTTCCACTGATCTGAATTTATTTCCTCTACAAATTCTCCAAAAACACGGTTCTATTATAGCATATCACTTCTATAAAAGAAGGGGAAAAAGCTTGATTTAATAGGATTTGTTTATGTAAGCGTTACCTTTGTTCATGAAAGCGATGCTAATTCTTTTTTGACAGCTGCTCGGATCTCATCGATGTCAAAAGGCTTCGCAAAATGCGTCACTGCTCCAAGGTCCATTGCTTCATGAATCATGTCCAATTCGCCGTAAGCCGTCATAATAATGACGAGCGCTCTTGCTTCCATTTTTTTGATTCGCTTTAAGATCTCAAGTCCATCCATTCCAGGAATTTTCATGTCGAGAATAACTAAGTCGGGATCCTCACTTTTTACGATGGAGAGTGCTTGAACGCCATTTGCTGCTTGGAACGTTTGATACCCTTCTTTTTGAAAAATTTCATTAAGAAGGATGCGAATGCCGTATTGATCGTCTACGATTAAGATTTTTTCATTCATGTGTGAGCACCTACTTTTCCGTTAGTCTTATGTTTAAATTCGCTTAAAGATCGCGAATCCCTTCCTGATTATACATTGAGAGCTCTAATTCGCAAGTGTTAGCCAGTTTCGTTATAATAGGAACGCAATTGTGGCGCATAAGTGGTGGCGATATCGAGAATGAAATTTATTTATCGATATCTAACTTCAGACAACATTTTACCCTAAATGATTCATAATTAAAGAAAGGCCGTGATCAAATGCTTAAAATTTTTACAACTCAGCTGATGGGAAAGTTTAAGGGAATTCAAGATCAGCATGAAATGGTAATTGAAGATAGTTCACGCCTGTTTGCTCAAGTCATTACAGGCGGAGGGACCGTTTATTTTTATGGAGAGAATGAACTTCAGGGGGCGGCACTTGAAGCTGTCTATGGCTCTGAGAAGCTACCTTCAAGCGCCATCCTTCATGATCCTGCCGATTTAACAGAAAACGATTGTGTTCTGTTATTTTCAAGGCTAAGTGAAGACCAGGCAGCAGCCGAACATGCCAAAGCGTTTAAAGCAACTGGAGCGAAGGTAGTCGGTATTTCCGCTACGCGAAAAGAAGCAGACCCTCTCCTTGAACAAACGACTGATTTTCATATTAACACTGGGTTAACGACGGGGCTCGTTCCAAACGATGATGGAGAGCGCATTGGCTATCCTTCTCTCCTCACTTCGTTATACGTGTACCACGCCCTCTATTTAACGACTCGCGAAATATTAGAAGAGCATGGATACGAATTTTAAAGCCAAATAAAAAAGACATCCTTCTGGTTAGAAAGGATGTCTTTTTTTATTTAGCTATTTGCCATTGAAGCACCGATAAATTCTTTGAAGAGCGGCTGTGGGCGAGTTGGACGTGATGTGAATTCAGGGTGGAATTGTGATGCCACAAACCATGGGTGATCCTTCACTTCAACGACTTCCACGAGACGACCATCAGGGCTCGTACCAGAGAAAATAAATCCTGCTTCTTCCATTTCCGCACGATACTGATTGCTGAACTCATAACGGTGACGATGACGCTCATAGACGACTTCGTCGTTATAAGCAGCGTATGCTTTTGTGCCTTCTGTCAGTTTACAAGGATAAAGACCAAGACGAAGCGTACCACCAAGATCTTCTACATCCTTTTGTTCAGGAAGCAAGTCAATGACAGGGTATTTCGTTGTTGGCTTAATTTCAGCTGAATGCGCGCCTTCAAGGTTGAGGACGTTACGAGCGAATTCAACAGAAGCAAGTTGCATACCAAGGCAAATTCCTAGGAAAGGTACTTTGTTTTCACGCGCATACTGAATAGCTGTGATTTTCCCTTCGATTCCACGATCGCCGAATCCACCAGGAACAAGGATGCCATCGACATCTGAAAGAAGCTCTTTCACGTTTTCCTGTGTCACGGTTTCAGAGTTAACCCATTTAATGTCGATGTCTGCATCAAATGCATAACCAGCGTGCTTGAGAGATTCTACTACAGAAATGTAAGCATCTTGAAGAGCTACATATTTACCAACAAGGGCAATTCTCGTTTTTCTTGAAAGGTTTTGAACCTTATCAACAAGTTCGTTCCACTCGTCCATGTCCGCTTCCTGACAGTTTAGCTTCAGGTGCTGGCAAGTGATTTCGTCAAGCTTCTGTGCTTGAAGAGCAAGAGGTACTTTATAAAGCGTATCTGCATCTTGTGCTTCAATAACGGCGTGTTCATCAATGTCACAGAATAAAGCAATCTTGTCTTTCATTTCTTGTGGAACAGGCTGTTCTGCACGTACAACGATGACGTTAGGCTGAATGCCAAGGCTACGAAGTTCTTTCACACTATGTTGCGTTGGCTTTGTTTTCATTTCGCCTGCTGCTTTTAGATAAGGAAGAAGCGTACAGTGAATATACATCACGTTTTCCTTACCGATATCGCTCTTGATTTGGCGAATGGCTTCAAGGAATGGAAGACTTTCGATATCCCCAACCGTTCCACCGATTTCAGTAATAACGACATCAGCATTTGTTTCATTTCCAGCGCGGAAAATGCGCTCTTTGATTTCATTTGTGATGTGCGGAATCACTTGAACCGTTCCACCAAGATAGTCACCGCGACGCTCTTTACGAAGAACGGTTGAGTAGACTTTACCTGTTGTTACGTTTGAGTTTTTTGAAAGGTTGATATCGATAAAACGCTCATAGTGACCAAGGTCAAGATCCGTTTCAGCGCCATCATCTGTTACAAATACCTCTCCGTGCTGATAAGGGCTCATTGTCCCCGGGTCAACGTTAATGTATGGATCGAACTTCTGAATTGTTACGCTCACGCCACGGTTTTTCAAAAGACGTCCTAGTGAAGCTGCTGTGATTCCTTTACCAAGTGACGAAACTACGCCGCCTGTTACGAAGATGTACTTCTTATGTTTTGCTGTCATCTTTCTGCCCCCTCATGGTTTGTATTCTGCCCTTTTAGAAAGGGAGAGGATTCATCTGAAACGAGAGATTTTATTTTTTACATAAAATCCATGCAGATGGTTACAATTTTCTTAACTTAAACGGAAGGTCCACTCGCACTGGATAAATGCCAACTTCTCAATATGAGTATAAAAACAAAAAAAACAAAAGTGGCACCTGTCCCATAAATGGGGGGCACTTTTGTTTTTATATCGTATCTATAAATTAGTTTAGTATTTTGGTGAAGCCCAAAAATGATTCTACCGATTTCGCTACTGAAAGTCAAGAAGCGACAGAAATTATTTCTGTTCCTCTTCGTCGTCTTCCAAATCGTCATCATCGTCATCGTCAAGGTCTTCATCATCCAAATCTTCTGTATCATCATCGAAGTCATCGTCATCAAAATCGTCAAGATCATCGACCTCAAGATCTTCAAGATCGTCTTCATCATCTTCGTCGAAGCCAAGATCATCGTCATCAGACTTCTTGCGTTTCTTCGGCTTGATTGTTGTGGCAAGCTCTTCTTGTGACTGTTCAACTGGATACCAGCCTTTTAGACCCCACTGGTTGTCCCCAAGCGTTACAAAACGACCATCTGTGTTCAGGTTTGTATAAACTTCTGCAAGCATATCTTGAAGCTCTTGAGAAGATAGACCTTTCATCTTTCCGATCTGATCCATCAGCGTATAGAAAGAAACGGGTTTCTTTTCGTCCTGCAGGATGAAATACATAATATCAATCATGGATGTTTCTTGAATGTCTTCAGCAGACAACTGCTTTAAGCTACTCACGATATCGGCACTCCCTTTCAATTATCTCCTATGAATAATAGCTGTTAATGTAAAAACTAGCTTTTCGCTAAGCGATCCTAATGCAAAACATACCATTCATTATAAACAAATTTACACAATCTATGCTACGATTTTTAAACAAATCTATTGAAATAATAAGGATTGATCCTTCCTTAGCCCAATCGCTTTCGAACGAAAAGGAGGAAGGGAAGTCCTTCCTCCTACAATAATATGAACGCTTGCATTTGACAAGTTCTTTACTGTTTACATATTTCTACGGTATTTCCCGCCTACCTCATAAAGGGCTCTCGTAATTTGACCTAGACTTGCAACCTTCACTGTTTCCATTAACTCTTCGAAAATATTGCCTTTACTTAAAGCAGCACGCTTCAAGCGATTAAGCGCTTCTTCTGTCTTTTCTGAATGCGTTTTTTGGAAGAGATTTAAGTTTGCAATTTGTTGTTCCTTCTCTTCCTTGCTCGCTCGCGCTAGCTCCATGTTCCACTCTTCTTCTGCAGGTGGATTTGGGTTTTTATACGTATTCACCCCAACGATCGGAAGTTCACCGCTATGCTTTAACATTTCATAGTGCATGGACTCTTCTTGAATTTTACCACGCTGGTACTGCGTTTCCATCGCCCCTAACACGCCACCACGCGCGTTAATTTTCTCAAATTCACTAAGGACCGCTTCCTCTACAAGATCGGTTAACTCTTCAATAATGAAGGAACCTTGTAGTGGATTTTCGTTTTTCGTAAGCCCATGCTCTTTCGTAATAATCATTTGAATCGCCATCGCTCGGCGAACAGATTCCTCTGTTGGCGTTGTCACTGCTTCATCGTACGCATTCGTGTGAAGCGAGTTGCAGTTATCATGAATCGCCATCAAACCCTGTAACGTGGTACGAATATCGTTAAAGTCCATTTCCTGTGCATGTAAGGATCGACCTGACGTTTGTACGTGATACTTTAACTTCTGACTACGCGCATTAGCACCATACTTCTCTCGCATCACCGTAGCCCAAATTCTGCGCGCCACTCTTCCAATCACCGTATATTCCGGATCCAGCCCGTTACTAAAGAAGAACGATAGATTCGGCGCAAATTTATCGATATCCATACCGCGGCTTAAATAGTATTCAACATACGTAAAGCCATTGGCAAGCGTAAATGCCAGCTGCGATATCGGATTGGCACCTGCTTCTGCAATATGGTAACCCGAAATAGAGACAGAATAGTAGTTACGCACGTTTTCACGAATGAAGTATTCCTGAATATCTCCCATCATTCGTAGCGCAAATTCCGTTGAGAAGATACACGTGTTTTGACCCTGATCTTCTTTTAAAATGTCGGCCTGAACCGTACCACGAACGGTGCTCAGTGTGCTTGCCTTGATTTCCCCAAGCTCCTGTTCATTTGCTTTTCGGCCTTCTTTTTCTTCGAATCGCTGTATTTGCTGCTCAATCGCCGTGTTCATAAACATAGCTAGAATAATTGGCGCCGGGCCGTTAATTGTCATTGAAACCGAAGTCGACGGCGCACATAAATCAAAGCCTGCATAAAGCTTTTTCATATCATCAAGCGTACAAATGCTTACGCCACTCTCGCCTACTTTTCCATAGATGTCAGGTCGATAGTCAGGATCTTCTCCGTAAAGTGTAACCGAATCAAACGCCGTACTTAAGCGCTTCGCATCTTCGTTCTCAGAAAGATAGTGGAAACGGCGGTTTGTGCGCTCCGGCGTGCCTTCGCCTGCGAATTGACGCTTCGGATCTTCGCCCTTCCGCTTAAAAGGAAAAACACCGGCTGTATACGGGAAGGACCCTGGGACGTTCTCTTTTAATACCCAGCGAACAATTTCTCCCCAGTCTTCATATTTCGGAAGAGAGACTTTCGGAATATCCAAGCCAGACAGACTCTTAGTCGTAAGCTCCGTAACGATTTCCTTATCTCGAATCACCGTAACAAATTCTTTTCCGCTATACTTCTCCTTCACTTCAGGCCAGTTTTCAATGATTTTACGCGTTTCCCCATGCATATCGTCCATATTTTGTTTTTTCATTTTCGTTAGCATGGCAATTGTCTCATCATTGTCCGCCGTACCCTCAAGCATTTCAATCGTCCCTTGTAGCTGAAATGCTTTTCGCGCAAGCTGAACCTGTTTGTCAACATATTCATGATAGCGTCGCACAGATCCGGAGATATCCTGTAAATATTGTTGGCGCTGTGGCGGTATAATCAAATTCAGCTTTTCAACAATCTCACTCGTTTCAATATTGGTTGCCCAATCATTTCGACATTTGCGATGAATCGTATCAATAAGTGCTTTAAAGAGCGTATTTGTTCCCGGGTCATTGAACTGACTGGCGATCGTACCATAGACAGGCATTTGATCAAGGCTCTGTTCAAAAAGCATATGACTACGCTGATATTGCTTCTTCACATCGCGCAAAGCGTCTTCAGACCCTTTTCGCTCATATTTATTAATAACAATCAGGTCTGCAAAATCAATCATATCAATTTTCTCAAGCTGTGAAGGCGCGCCGAATTCACTTGTCATGACGTACATGGAAACATCGGAAATTTCAACGATCTCGGCATCCCCCTGGCCGATTCCACTAGTTTCAATGATGATCAAGTCATATCCAGCGGCCTTTACGACAGTTAATGCTTCACGAATGGAAAGAGAGAGCTCCGTTTTTGACTTACGCGTTGCCAGGCTTCTCATAAAAACACGATCATTGTGAATCGCATTCATGCGTATGCGGTCACCTAAAAGAGCGCCGCCTGTCTTTTGTTTTGTCGGATCAATCGAAAGGATGGCGACCGTTTTATCATCAAATTCATTAATAAAGCGTCTCACAAGCTCATCTGTTAAAGAGCTCTTCCCCGCTCCCCCCGTCCCCGTAATCCCAAGAACAGGTGCGTCGGTCGCCATATTTTTCAGCTTATCGAATACTTGCTCAGCAGCGGCTGCCGTCTCTTCGGTACGCTCTCCTCCATAGCTTTCAGCAAGCGTAATCAAACTAGAAACAGCCTGAGGATCACGCTCATGGAGACGATCGATCTGATTATCGATTTGCTTAAAAGTTGGAAAATCACATTCCTTAATCATTAAATCAATCATGCCTTGAAGTCCAAGGTCGCTCCCATCATCCGGGGAGAAAATACGGGAGATGCCATAAGCATGAAGCTCTTTAATCTCTTTCGGTATGATAACGCCGCCTCCACCGCCATATATCTTGACGTGCGAAGCGCCTTTTTCTTTCAAGAGGTCATACATGTATTTAAAATACTCCACGTGTCCGCCCTGGTAAGAAGAAATCGCAATTCCCTGCGCATCTTCCTGAATCGCAGCATTCACAACCTCTTCAACAGAGCGATTATGACCCAGATGGATCACTTCTGCACCGCTTGCCTGTAAAATACGACGCATAATGTTAATAGACGCATCATGACCGTCAAATAAACTTGAAGCGGTTACAAAACGAACGTGGTTAACCGGTTTATACGTTTCAACTACACTCACTGCAGTTCCTCCTCTATACGTTTTTAGCTTCGATTGGATTTAACGCCTGCATCAAAAACCCTTCTTGCATTTTGGTATATTCTTCAATTGAATAATGTGAATGCAGTGCCCAGCGTCTAAAAGTCCACATTTGTCCCTGCACAAGGATGTTATGCGCAGCACCGTAGATTTCGCCTTGTGTAAGGCTCATCTTCCCTTCCTTAACGCACTCTTCAATCAGTCGCTCAAAAATTTCTGCCATGCCTAGTTCTTTTTTTAAAACGTATGGTAGCGTTTCTCGCGGGAGTGACTTGGCTTCCTGGTACATGACAAGCACTTCATCCTGCATATCATCCATCACATGATAAAACGCATGAAGGGCCTGCCTCAGCCGTTCGATCCCTGTTATATCAGGCTTAAGCTGCTCCTCAAGCCGCTCACGAACTTCGTCATAGATGCTATCGCAAACAAGATACAGCACGTCTTCCTTTTTTCGAATGTATTCATAAAGCGTGCCTATACTAAATCCGGCGACCCGGGCGATCTCTCTCGTGGTCGTCCGATGAAATCCTTTTTCCTTAAAAAGAGAGACCGCTGCTTTAATCATTTGTTCGCGTCGTTTCTGGATTAACTTCTCATCTTTCACCATCGAAGGAACGTTTTTCTTCACCTTCCCATCCCCTTCCTCTCAAGGCCGCCCACATAATCCTGAAGCAGCTTCACTGCAGCGGAGTAAGGGTCAATGGATCCACTTGTCACTTCCTCAACCCAACCTTTCTCCTCGGCCTCCTCACGCTCCACAAGCTTCTTCATCATTTCAGCATGCACGACTTCAATAACTTCCCGTTCAAGTGACGTCTTCCGTCTCGCATCGCGCTCACCAGACGCCTTACTGTATTCAATATGCTCCTGCATTCGTTTCCACACATTCTCAAGCCCTAGATTCTGAACAGAAATTGCCTTCACGATTGGTGGACGCCACGGCGCATCGTGCTTTACGAGATCGAGCATGCTTTCAAGCTCAGCAAGTAGCTTCGGGACACCTGGTAAATCTGCTTTATTAACGATGAAGAGATCCGCAATTTCCATAATGCCAGCTTTAAAGACTTGCACAACATCCCCACTACCAGGGTTAAGAACGACCGCTATCGTATCGGCAATCTTCATAATATCAAGCTCCGATTGGCCAACCCCAACCGTTTCGATTAAGATGACATCGAATCCAAAGGCATCCATTAACCGAACCGTTTCTTTCGTCGTTCGAGAAAGCCCTCCAAGGCTCCCTCGTGTTCCCATGCTTCGAATAAAGACACCAGGGTCAGTAAAATGCTCCGCCATCCTGACGCGATCTCCTAGAAGAGCACCCCCGCTAAACGGACTCGTTGGGTCAACTGCAACGACGCCAACAGTGAGATTCAACGTTCTAAGGTACGTAATCAGCCTGTTGACGAGCGAGCTTTTCCCAGCCCCGGGTGACCCAGTCATACCGATATAGTGGGCTCGCCCTGTCATTGGATGGATATCTTTTAGCAATTCCAGTTTGTCTTCAGCATCATTTTCAACAAGACTAATGGCTTTTGCGAGCGCTCGCTCATCCTGATTTGAAAGTCGTTCTGCGAGTGGATGCATGGGCTACTTAGTCAGCCATCAGCATTCTTGAAATAACAAGACGCTGAATTTCATTTGTTCCTTCATAGATTTGCGTAATCTTCGCATCACGCATATAGCGCTCAACCGGATAATCTTTTGTATAGCCATAGCCACCGAAGACTTGCACCGCTTCGGTCGTTACTTCCATTGAAATATCGCCAGCGTAAAGTTTCGACATCGCCGATTCCTTGCCGTACGGAAGACCCTGACTTTCTTTCCAAGCGGCCTGATAAGTTAGCAGTCTCGCAGCTTCAATTTTTGTTGCCATATCGGCAAGCTTAAAACCAATGCCTTGATTTTCGCCGATCGGCTTCCCAAACTGCTTGCGCTCTTTCGCATAAGCGGTTGCTGCATCAAGCGCACCCTGCGCAATACCAACTGCCTGCGCGGCGATTCCGTTACGTCCTCCATCAAGCGTCTTCATCGCAATTTTAAAGCCCTGTCCTTCGTCACCAAGACGGTTTTCAACCGGGACACGGCAATCTTCAAAAATAATTTCAAGCGTTGGAGAGGAACGAATGCCAAGCTTTTTCTCTTTTTTACCCATCGAGAAACCGGGGGTTCCTTTTTCAACGATAAATGCCGTGATTCCTTTGTGGCGCTTTTCCTTATCCGTTTGAGCAAAGACGATGTAAATCTCCGCTTCGCCGCCGTTTGTAATGAAAATTTTTGAACCGTTTAAAATGTAGTGGTCGCCATCAAGCTTCGCTGTCGTTTTCATTCCACCCGCGTCAGAACCTGATCCTGGTTCCGTGAGCCCATACGCTCCCATTAACTTGCCTTCTGCCATCGGACGTAAGAACTTCTGCTTCTGCTCTTCTGTACCAAAAGCATTTAGCGGCCAACCGGCTAGAGATGTATGAGCAGAAAGCGTTACGCCTGTAGACGCACATACACGCGAAAGTTCTTCCACCGCAATCACGTAGCTTAAGTAATCAGAGCCAATGCCGCCATACTCTTCTGACCATGGAATTCCCGTTAAGCCAAGCTCCGCCATTTGATCAAAAAGCTTGCGATCAAAGCGCTCTTCTTCATCACGCTCAGCTGCTGTTGGTTCAACCTCTTTCCTCGCAAAGTCACGCACCATTTTCCGTAGCA
This sequence comes from Guptibacillus hwajinpoensis, assembly GCF_020524165.1. Classification (GTDB taxonomy): domain Bacteria; phylum Bacillota; class Bacilli; order Bacillales; family Guptibacillaceae; genus Guptibacillus; species Guptibacillus hwajinpoensis_D. The sequence continues at coordinate 237,562 of NZ_JAIVKU010000001.1, read as the reverse complement.
TTTCATGTTCTTCTGATAGTTGAAAGTTCATCCTGTTTCTCTCCCTTTTTGGTGGTTTGGACAATAGATTTCGAATTTGGCTAATAAAAAAATGAAGTTTGGCCAATATACCGGGGATCCCGGCTTTTCTGATCCAGCTGCTGTGACCAGACCCTCGGTCACTTCTCCTTCCAACTCGAACACAAAGAACGTGTTCGGTTTGGAAGCCTCCAGTGCCTGACGGGCCTAAACGGTCACTTCCGCTTTTCTGATCCAGCTGCTGTGACCAGACCCTCTGTCACTTCATCTTCCAACTCGAACACAAAGAACGTGTTCGGTTTAGAAGCCTCCACTGCCTGACGGGTCTAAACGGTCACTTCCGCTTTTCTTTATTTCATCAGGTTTCGGCTAATGACGATTTTCTGGATTTCGCTCGTACCTTCGTAGATTTCACATACTTTTGCATCGCGGAAGAGGCGTTCTACCGGGTAATCTTTCGTATAGCCGTACCCACCGTATACTTGAACCGCTTCAATCGATGCTTTCACGGCAGCTTTAGAAGCAAAGAGCTTCGCCATCGATACTTCCTGCATACAAGGGATGCCGTGATTCTTTAAGTCTGCAGCACGGTAGGTTAATAGCTTTGCTGCCTCTACTTCCGTTGCCATATCTGCAAGCTTGAATCCAAGCCCCTGATTCTGCCCGATCGGCTTGCCAAACTGGTGGCGCTCTTTCGCGTAAGCCGTCGCATAGTTCAGCGCCGCTTCTGCAATACCTAGTGACTGGGCAGCAATCCCAATGCGGCCGCTCTCAAGGTTCGCCATCGCAATTTTAAATCCTTGTCCTTCTTCGCCAAGACGATTCTCAACTGGTACACGGCAGTCTTCGAATATGATTTCAACGGTATTGGAGCCATTCAACCCCATTTTCTTTTCTTTTTTTCCGACGCTAAAGCCTGGCATATCCCGCTCGATAATAAAGGCCGTCACACCTTTGCTACCTTTTTCATCCGAATTCGTTCTAGCGAAGGCGACGTACGTATCTGCCTCGCCTCCATTTGTAATAAAAATTTTCGAGCCGTTTAAAATGTAATGATCACCGTCTAAAACAGCACGTGTTTTCATACTGCTCGCATCCGAGCCTGAACTCGGCTCCGTTAAGGCGAAGGCACCGAGGTATTCCCCCGTTGCTAGCTTTGGAATGTAGCGCTTTTTCTGCTCTTCCGTTCCAAACGCCAAAATCGGTAGCGTGCCAACGGATGTATGAACCGAAAGTATGACGCCAACGGTCGCGCTCACTTTTGATAGCTCATGGATCGCGATAATATAAGACGTATAGTCCATCTCAGCCCCGCCATAAGCTTCTGGAATCGGAATCCCCATCAAGCCGAGCTCGCCCATTCGTTTGATCACTTCGCGAGGAAAACGATCTGTTTCTTCCATTTCCTCAACGATCGGGGCAATTTCTTTTTCCGCAAAGTCACGCACCATTTTCTGCATCATCTTCTGCTCTTCCGTAAATACAAGCTCCATGCTCGTTCCTCCTCGTGGTGTTAATCCTGGTATTGGTAGAAGCCTCTTCCTGTCTTACGTCCGAGCCAGCCAGCTTTTACATACTTTCGTAGTAGCGGACATGGGCGGTATTTGTCATCGCCAAATCCGTCTTGAAGCGTTTCCATAATATATAGACACGTATCAAGCCCTATAAAATCAGCGAGCGTTAATGGTCCCATCGGATGGTTCATGCCGAGCTTCATCACGCTATCGATATCTTCAGGTGATGCCACGCCTTCATACACGGTGTAGATTGCTTCGTTAATCATTGGCATCAAAATTCGGTTGGAAACAAATCCAGGGAAGTCGTTTACTTCCACCGCTGTTTTTCCAAGATCTACTGCAAGCTTTTCAACTGACTGATAGCTTTCATCGGTCGTTGCTAAGCCCCGAATGATTTCAACAAGTTTCATGACAGGAACCGGATTCATAAAATGCATGCCGATCACTTTTCCAGGACGTTTTGTCGCTGCTGCAATTTCGGTAATCGGAAGAGAGGATGTATTTGTCGCAAGTATTGTATGATCCTGAGCGATTTCGTCCAATCGTGCGAATAAATTACATTTCACTTCCATATTTTCCACTGCTGCTTCGATGACAAGATCTACGTGCTTAGCATCCTGAAGATCTGTCGTTGCCTTCAAACGCTCCATCGTTTCGTTCAAGTCTTCCTGCGTGATTCGCTCTTTGGAAACTTGTTTTGACAGATTTTTTTCAATTCGTGCAAGTCCTTTATCTATAAATTCCTGTTTCAAATCATTTAAATACACGGTATAGCCAGAATTGGCGCATACCTGCGCGATTCCTGCCCCCATTTGCCCTGCACCAATTACCATAATCGTTTTGATTTCCATCGTTATACTCCCTTCCTATACCTGAACCATAATAGCGTCGCCTTGACCGCCGCCACTGCAGATTGCTGCTACGCCAATGCCGCCACCGCATCGCTTTAATTCATGAATAAGCGTTATTAAAATGCGTGCACCGCTTGCGCCAATTGGATGCCCAAGTGCCACTGCACCGCCGTGTACATTTACTTTTTCTTCATCAAGAGAAGCAATTTTCCCGCTCGTTAGTGCGACAGCTGCGAACGCTTCATTGATTTCAAAAAGATCAATTTCTTCAAGTGATTTCCCCGTTTTCTTTAAAAGTTCATTGATGACAAGACCCGGCGTTTTCGGAAAGTCCTTTGCTTCAACTGCAATAGCGGTATGCGCAAGAATGGTTGCCATCACTTCTTTTCCTTCTTTCGAAGCGCGTTCTTCCGACATCAGGACAAGCGCTCCGGCTCCGTCGTTAACACCAGGTGCATTCCCAGCAGTAATCGTACCGTCAGCCCCGAACACAGGCTTCAGCTTCGCGAGCTGCTCCTCCGTAGTGCCTTTTCTTGGCGCTTCATCATGTTCAACGACAAGAGGGTCTCCTTTTCGCTGTGGAACCTCAACTGGAATGATTTCCTCAGCAAAAATGCCTGCTTCCATCGCTTTTACTGCTCGCTCCTGACTTCTTGTTGCCCAGCGATCCTGCTCTTCTCTCGAAATCTCAAATTCTTCAGCTGTCGTATTTCCATAAACGCCCATATGACACCCGTCAAAGGAGCAGGTCAATCCATCATGTACCATAAGGTCCACAACCTGTTTATCGCCCATACGCATGCCCCAGCGCGCGTCCTTCATGATATATGGCGCGTTGCTCATTGACTCCATACCACCGGCCACGATCACATCTTCATCGCCAGAACGAATAATCTGATCAGCGAGCGTTACGCTACGAAGACCTGATGCACATACTTTGTTAATCGTCTCTGTTTTCACTTCCCATGGAATGCCAGCGTATCTTGCGGCCTGTCGTGATGGAATTTGACCCTGACCTCCTTGAAGAACTGATCCCATAATGACTTCACCAACATCGGCTGGCTCAACACCCGCTCGAATCAATGCTTCTTTAATCGCTGTTCCACCAAGTTTCGATGCCTCAATTGACTTTAAAGCTCCTCCAAATTTTCCAAATGGTGTTCTAACTCCACTAACGATGACCGTTTTGCCCACAAAAATCGCTCCTCTCTTTTTTGAAAACGCTATCATAATTGTGTAAAATGCGACTGAACGCTCGCTCACCTTACCGACAAAGTAACAAAGGAAAGAGCTCATGCCGGTCGTAAAAACCAGCATAAGCTAACCCTTTGCCAAACAGTCTATTGAACAACGGCTTCTTTTTGCACAATCGAGCGTTCTAAAATCTCGACGATATCAAGTGTTGCTACTTCTTCTTCTACTTCTTTTGCTTTCGTCCCATCGCTCATCATCGTTAAGCAATATGGACATGCACTTCCGATAACGGAAGGTTTCACACTTAGTGCCTGCTCGGTTCTCGTTACGTTAATACGGGATCCAGTGTCTTCTTCTGTCCACATCAATCCTCCACCTGCACCACAGCACATGCCGTTTTCACGGTTTCGGTCCATTTCGATCACTTCAACGCCTGGAATGCTGCGAAGAATTTCACGTGGTGGATCATACACCTCGTTGTAACGTCCGAGGTAACAGGAATCATGATACGTGATTCTCTCGTTTACTTCGTGCTTCGGCTTCAGTTTTCCTTCTTTAATCCAGTCATATAATAATTCGGTATGGTGATAAACCTCTGCTTCAAGCCCAAACTCTGGATACTCATTTTTAAGTGAGTTATAAGCATGAGGGTCAATCGTTACAATTTTAGTGATGTTATGCTTCTGGAACGTTTCGATATTTTTTTGAGCAAGATCCTGGAATAAGAATTCGTTCCCAACACGTCTTGGCGTATCGCCAGAGTTCTTTTCTTTGTTACCGAGAATCGCGAAGGAGATGCCTGCTTCATTCATAATCTTCGCAAAGGAAGCGGCAATCTTCTGGCTACGGTTGTCGTAAGAGCCCATTGAGCCAACCCAGAAGAGGTATTCGAACTCTTCGCCTGCTTTTTCTTTTTCTTTTACTGTTGGAACAACGATATCGTCACGCAAATCGCGCCAGTTTTCACGTTCTTTACGGCTAATGCCCCATGGGTTGCCCTGACGTTCAATGTTTGTGATCGCTCGCTGAACATCGCTATCCATCTTCCCTTCCATTAAGACAAGGTGACGACGCATGTCGATGATTTTATCAACGTGCTCGTTCTCAACCGGACACTGATCTTCACAGTTACGGCACGTTGTACAAGCCCAAATTTCCTCTTCGGTAATGACGTTCCCTATTAAGTCTCCGCTTACTAGACCTTCTGCTGCAGCAGCTGTTTCCTGCTGTGCACGTGATTGGTAAGCAATTTGATTTCCAGCTGTATTTGAAAAAGCGTAAGCTGGAACCCAAGGTGTTCTTGATGTGACGGCAGCGCCCTTCTCTGTTAAGTGATCCCGTAATTTAACGATCAGATCCATCGGAGAAAGTATTTTTCCTGTTGCGGTAGCCGGACACATATTCGTACAGCGTCCACACTCCACGCAAGCATAAAGATCAACTAGCTGCTTCTGGTTAAAATCTTCAATCGTGTTGACACCGTATGTTTCTTGACTTTCATCTTCAAAGTTAATGGATGATAGCTGCCCAACTTTGTGCGTACGACCAAGGAAAACATTCACTGGTCCAGCAATTAAGTGCGCGTGCTTCGATTGTGGGACATACACCATGAACGTTAATAGCACGAGCAGGTGAATCCACCAGAAAAAGAAGAATAGCGCAATCGCTGCTGTTTCATTGATCCATGAAAACAGGAATGCAATCCCTGAAGCCACTGGTGCACTCCATGAATAACCTGCATCATGCCAGATGATTTCCATACCACCTGCAAATAGAACAGAAATCATTAGGAGGCCGATAAACAAGAGGACAAGTCCTGCTTTAAACCCTTTTTTCAAGCGAGCAATGGCCTCAATATAGCGGCGATAGAAAGCCCAAACAACCGCCGTTAAAATCATAAGCGTCACGAGCTCCTGGAAAAACGTAAACGCTGGGTAAAGCGGTCCAAGAGGAAGATGTGACTCCGGTGATAATCCTTTCACAATCATGTCGATCGCACCGAATTGAACGAGAAGGAAACCGTAGAACATCATCACATGGATGGTTCCACTCTTCTTATCTTTTAATAATTTCTTTTGCCCAAATACTTTAACTAGAATCGCTTCTAGTCGTTCTTTCATGGAATGATCAAATTCTGCTTTCTTTCCAAGCTTAATGTATTCGTATCTTGTTTTAACGACATAACCAAACAAAAACAAAGCGTAAGCGGTTACAAGAATGAAAGCAATCCAGTTAGCGATCAATAAAACATCCATGTTGGCAAACCTCTCCTTTCGAGTCATTCCTTCTTAGCCGCTTCTGAGATGTTTGAACGATGGTGCTCCCCGATTGTCCAAACGATTTATGAAAACGCTTTTAAGTCAGAATGAAAGTAATTTTCTGACTTTAGTATAACACAAAAACAAATGAATGAGCATTCAGTCAGAGATTTTTTTTTACTTTTTTTAAGTTTAGGACAAACTATGGCCATACCAACGTTGGAAAGGGGTGAAATGCATGGGGTTCTTTTTGATGATTCTCCTCGTCCTTCTTTTATGGATGGTCATTGACCTTCATTTAGGGAGTAAAAAAAGGAACAATTCTCTGTCTTCGCAATTGCAGATGACCGGTAACGTCACTTTCATTGGGGATGGAGACGACTTTTTCAGAAAGCTTTTATCGGATGTAGACGCTGCGGTTCATCAGATTCAGATGATGTTTTATATTTTTCGAGATGATGAAACTGGTCATTTAGTGATTGATCATCTCTGCCAAAAAGCGAAGTCAGGCGTTCCCGTCTATCTCCTCGTTGATTATGGCGGTAGTCATGGATTAAAAAAAGCGACCATTACTAAAATGGTTTCATGCGGCATTCATTTTTCCTATTCTAGAAAAATATCTTTCCCAAAACTGTTTACCTCTTTAAATGAACGCAATCATCGAAAAATAACGGTAGTCGATGGAAAGATCGGCTATGTGGGTGGCTTTAACGTTGGAAACGAATATGCAGGGAAAGATCCAAAATTCGGTTACTGGCGCGACTACCATCTAAGGCTAACTGGAGAAGCTGTGAGAGGGTTACAAGAACAATTTGTTCTTGACTGGGAGGAAAACCATTCCTCCCCAACCGAATCCATTGAACCCATCCTTTCAAAAGGGACTGAACCGATCACTTTTCATATTACAAATGGAAATGAAGTTGAAGAAGCATTTGTTTCCTACATTAATCAAGCGACCACATCTATCAAAATCGGCACACCCTACTACATCCCCGGTCAAACGGTTCAAACGAGTTTATTACGCGCGCTAAAATGCGGCGTGTCTGTTCAAATCATTTTGCCAATGCGGGCGGATCATCCGCTCGTCAAAGAAGCCTCTTATCACTACCTGGTGGAGTTGATTCAGGCTGGTTGTGAAGTGTATCAGTATATGAACGGATTTTATCATGCAAAAGTGATGATTATTGATGATACGTTTTGTGATATAGGCACTGCAAATTTTGATCAGCGGAGCTTCCATATTAATGGCGAAATCAACTGCCTCTTACACTCTCCTGCTTTTGTAGCCGAAATGAAACAAGTCATTCAAACGGATCTGCTTCAGTCGGAGCGGCTTGATTTAAAACGACTACAAGATCGAACCATTGGAAACCGTTTCGTTTCTCCTATTGCACGCTTGCTTAGTCCTTTTCTGTAAGTGTGCTACGTTCTGTTTTAATTGCAACGAGAAGGGAATGTAACATGTTCAGATCTTTTTGAAAGGAGTCGACCTCCCTATGCAAATTCGGTTCGGTTATGTTTCGAATGCGCTTGCCTTATATGAAGCTTCACCAGCGCGAACGATGACGTTTGCAACGTGGTCAAAGCTATCAAAAGAAGAGCGAGATGCCAAGCTTCACACCATTACAGAAACGAATTTAAAGAGTACGCTTCGAGCACTTCACTACAATATAGCGCATGAAATTGATCTTTATCGCATGTCTTCTTCTATTGTGCCACTTGCGACGCACCCTAAAGCAACGTGGGATTATATCTCGCCTTTTCAAGAGCTATTTCAAGAAATTGGTACCCTTGTTAAGACGCACGGTCTTCGTGTTAGTTTTCATCCGAACCAATTCACGCTTTTTACAAGCCCGAAGCCCCATGTAACTGAAAATGCCATTGGTGATTTGCATTATCATGTCGCCATGCTAGAAGCAATGGGGCTTGACACTCGCTCAATTGTGAACATTCATATCGGCGGAGCATATGGAGATAAGACGGAAACGCTGAAACGGTTTTACAAAAACTTTGATACGATTCCAAAAAACCTTCGTTCTCATGTGACGCTTGAAAATGATGACAAAACCTATACAGCGGAAGAAACGCTAGAAGCCTGCGAGCAAACCGGTGTCCCTTTCATCTTTGATTATCACCACCATATGGCCAATCCAGGCGACGGTCTTCCGGATCGCTTTTTTGAGCGAGTTTATAAGACGTGGGAATCACACAACATTCGACCAAAATTCCATCTCTCTTCACCTAAATCAAATAGTGCCTATCGGAGTCATGCGGATTACGTGGACAGCGAATTTGCGATACCCTTTCTCAACATGTTAAAGGAACACGGAGAAGATGCGGACATAATGATTGAAGCAAAGAAAAAAGACCTCGCAGCACTTCAGCTTGTCGAAGATCTTTCAGCCGTTCGCGGTGTAAAACGACTTAATGGTGGCACCATTGAATGGAAGTAGCAATGTGATGCCTACTTTTAATTGTCGCTCTTTGCGGGAGATCGTATCGATACCTTTCAAAATAGTCGCGCTCTAACGAAGAGCGCGTTTTGTTTGGGCATAAGAAGCGCCACTTTCTTTATAAAGAAATAAGACCCGTCAACCACTCATAAGCCTTAAACCCAAGGTAGATACCAATAATCCCAGCAATTCCAGCAAACGCAGGCGGAGCCGGAATCGGAAGTTTTAAGAAAGCAAAAATAAGCCCTACTAAAAACCCCGTTAATGTCGCAATTAATACCGTCTTCATCCCATCACCTCTTCTTTAAAGTATGACCGAATGAACGATTCATTATAAAACGATGCTCGATTTTGTCATTCAATCTAAAAAAAGCCCCATCGCAAAAGCGATAGGACTTCGTTTCTTACATTTTTTCTGGAGCTGTCACACCGATGATTTCAAGCGTGTTTTGAATCGTTTGGCGAACGGCTTTCATAAGCTTAAAGCGCGCCGCGCTTTTCGCAAGATCTTCTGGATCTAGAACGCGCTCTGCATTATAGAAGCTGTGTAACGCTTGGGCAAGCTCAAAGGCATAGTTCGTGATACGGTGCGTCATACGCTTCTCCGCTGCTTCTGCAATCGCCTCAGGAAGTTCACCGAGCTTCTTCAGAAGATCCATTTCTTTCTCAGATGTAATAAGAGAAAGGTCCGCGTCTTCTGTTAAGCCCATTTCTTCTCCCTGGCGAAGAATGCTACATACGCGAGCGTGCGCATACTGCACGTAATAGACAGGGTTTTCGTTCGAACGAGAAACAGCGAGATCCATATCAAAATCAAGATGTGAATCTGAGCTTCTCATCGAGAAGAAATAGCGCATCGCATCGATGCCCACTTCATCCATCAATTCACGAAGAGTAACAGCTTTCCCTGTTCGCTTACTCATCTTCATTTTTTCGCCGTCTTTAAAGAGGTTCACCATCTGAATGATTTCCACTTCTAGCTGCTCACGCTTATAGCCGAGTGCTTCGATCGCTGCTTTCATTCTTGGAATGTAACCGTGGTGGTCTGCTCCCCAAATGTTGATCAGCTTATCAAAACCGCGTGATAGCTTATCCTGATGGTAAGCGATATCTGGCGTTAAGTACGTATAAGAACCGTCACCTTTAATCAAGACGCGATCTTTGTCATCGCCGTACGTGGTGGAGCGGAACCATGTCGCGCCATCCTGCTCAAATGTTTCACCGCGCTCTTTCAACTTCGCAAGAACGTTATCGATCTTGTTGGATTGATAAAGAGAGGTTTCAGAGAACCAAACATCAAATTCAACGCCAAACTCTTTCAAATCTTTTTTAAGCTTTTCAAGCTCACGTTCAAGACCGTACTCGCGGAAATATGCGTAGCGCTCTTTCTCATCAAGCTGAAGCAGGCGGTCGCCTTCTTTTTCAACAAGATCTTTCCCGAACTGCACGATATCCTGACCCTGATAGCCATCTTCCGGCATGTCTTTTTCTTTTCCAAGTGCCTGCATGTAGCGTGCTTCAAGAGAAACGGTTAGGTTATGAATTTGGTTACCGGCATCGTTAATGTAATACTCACGTGACACGTCATATCCGGCACGATCGAGTACGTTACAAAGCGTATCACCTACTGCCGCTCCTCGTGCGTGACCAAGGTGCAGGCTTCCAGTTGGGTTAGCTGAAACGAACTCTACCTGAATTTTTTCATTCTTGTCCGCTGAACGACCGTAGCTGTTCCCTTTATCAAGAATCGTTGGAATAAGCTCTGTTAAATACGCCGTATCCATGAAAAAGTTAATAAATCCTGGACCTGCAATATCAATCTGCTTGATTCCTGCTTTTGTCATATCAAGATTGGCTTTTAAATCTTCTGCAATCGCACGCGGTGCTTTCTTGGCAATGCGAGCAAGTTGCATGGCCATGTTTGTGGCATAGTCACCGTGAGCCTTGTCCTTTGGTGATTCCAAAATCACTTCTGGCATCTCACTTTCGGATGCAAGGTTCGCCTTTAGGACGGCCTGTTTGATCTCTTCTTTTAACTGCTCTTTCTTTTGTTCTACACTGTTCATTGACTTGCTCCTTTCCAGCTTAGCGACAGCTCATGTCGCTGCGTTTCATCTTCTTCAAGGTAAAGCAAATAGCGAAGTGTTAAACGGCCTTTATGTTTCTCCATATCCACTAGCTGCTCAATACGTTCTGTTCGGATTTGCATCGGCATTGCTCCGAACGGCGTTTTATAAAGAGACTCAGACACCTGTCCTGGCGCAAATTGCTGTCGCATGGAAAGGGCCCCTCTTCGAATCACAGTCACTTGTTCTTGATCTATTTTCACCGTTGTTGAAACCTTCCCAATCTCGAGGCTTTCCTCATAACGCAAATAGAGCGCGTTGCCTTTTTCAACAAGATTTCCCTGAACGGAATAATTTGTAGATTCTTTCTCTTTCCCAGACTGAATCCGGGAATCAATCGTTATTTCAATCGGATGATCACTCATCACTTCACGTCCTCACTAAATCATTAACTTACTTATTATAAGAAAAGCGGAGGTGCCTTGTCCACCCCCGACCAGCTTAAGGTTCCGCTCAATGTGACGTTCTTTGTCACAATGAGCGGGGGCTTAAGACCTCGAGGGGGTAGGCTTTGGAATAACGCCTACTAAAAGTTCTTCCATTCTTTCCAATAAGAAAAGACTGTATTCAATTGGAATACAGTCTCTCTGCCTTATTTCTTGTGTGTCCAGCCTAGCAGCATTTCACGAATGAATTTACTAGCCGCAATTGGCGTTTGTTCAGATGGGTCATACGCTGGCGCCACTTCAACGAGATCAGCGCCAACAACGTTGATTTCAGAACCTGCAATTGCTGAGATCGCCTCAAGTAACTCCTTTGAAGTGATGCCGCCAGCTTCAGCCGTGCCTGTCCCAGGGGCATGCGCTGGATCAAGAACATCAATGTCAATCGTCACGTACACATTGCGCCCGTTTAGCGTTGGCAGAACTTTTTTCAAAGGTTCAGCTACATCGAATTTATGCATATGCATGCCTGATTCCTTCGCAAATTGGAACTCTTCTCGCATGCCGGAGCGAATCCCAAAGGAGTATACGTTCTCCGCACCAATCAATCCACAAATTTTACGAACGGGTGTGGAATGAGAAAGCGGTTCACCCTCATACTCTTCACGTAAATCAGCATGCGCATCGATGTGAATCAATGCGAGGTCGTCATACTTTTTATGGAATGCCTTAAGGATCGGCCACGTCACAAGGTGCTCGCCCCCCATACCAAGTGGAAACTTCCCAGCTTCAAGCAACGAATCGATGTATTCTTCAATCATATCGATGCTTCGCTGCGGATTACCAAATGGAAGCGGAATATCTCCAGCGTCAAAATAACGAATTTCTTCTAGATGACGATCCGCATAAGGGCTGTATTCTTCTAAACCGAGCGATGCCTCACGAATACGACCAGGACCAAAGCGAGAACCTGGACGGAAGCTCACGGTCCAGTCCATTGGCATGCCATAAATCACAACATTACTGTCATCAAAAGACGGGTTGCTTAGAATAAAAACATTACCTGAATAAGCTTCATCAAACTTCATGCTCATTTGACGAGATCCTGTACGAACTTAGGAAGTGCGAAGCAAGCGTTGTGAAGTTCTTTTGTATAATACTTTGTGTCAATTTCATGGAAGCGACTTTCTGGTACTTCAAGCGGGTCATTCTTTTTCGAACCAATGGTAAATGTCCATAGACCGCTTGGATACGTAGGAATGTTCGCTGTATAGACGCGCGTAATCGGGAAGATTTCTCTAACATCTTTAGATACTTGTGTAATCAAGTCCGCTTTAAACCACGGGTTGTCCGTTTGCGCAACGAAAATACCGTCTTCTTTAAGCGCCTTTGAAATCCCTTCGTAGAAGCCGCGTTCAAATAGCTTTGCAGCTGGGCCAACAGGTTCAGTTGAATCAACCATAATCACATCATATTCCCCTTCGCTTTTTGCGATATGCATGAAGCCATCATCAACAAGCACCTCAACGCGCTCATGATCAAGTGCTCCTGCGATTGAAGGTAAGTACTTTTTCGAATACTCGATTACTTTGCCGTCAATTTCAACGAGCGTTGCTTTTTCAACAGATGGGTGCTTCAACACTTCACGAATAACACCGCCATCTCCTCCGCCAACGACTAATACGTGTTTCGGATTTGGATGTGTGAAAAGTGGCACGTGTGCAACCATTTCATGATAGACGAACTCGTCTTTTTCGGTTGTCATCACCATTCCGTCAAGAACGAGCATGTTACCGAATTCTTCTGTTTCAATCATATCAAGACGTTGGAAGTCCGTTTGCTCCGTGTGCAACGTCTGCTTAATTTTCGCCGTAATGCCGAAGCGTTCTGTTTGTTTTTCTGTATACCATAATTCCATTTCAACCACTCCTCTATATCGAATTGCTACACTAAGTCCGTTCCCGAACCACAAAGGTCCAAACACCATTAGTATGTAGCAAAAAAATGTATCTAAGCATCAGGAAAACTTGCAACCAATCGGAAGCCATTGTTCCCCCTTATACTTTTAGTCCCTTTGTCTATTCTTAAAGTACAAGAAAAGTATAGTCGACTCTGTGTAAAAAGCAAGAGAAATTTGTACTTTCATTTCTTGTTTCTTAACGTTCTTTTCATGCCGGCTTCTCTTCCCCCTAGAATAAGACCATCCACACAAAAAGCGCGAGCACGAATCGATAGATTGCAAATGGGATTAGCCGGACGCGTTCAATAAATTTAATAAATGTTACAATAGCGAAAAGCGCTACGAAAAAGGCGGCTAAAAAGCCTGTTGCGAAAACGGGGAGATCAGCCACAGATAAAAACTGATAACTTTTCAATAAATCATAACCGCTTGCCGCTACCATCATCGGAACCGCTAAAATAAATGAAAACTCAGCCGCTGTTTTGTGATTTGTTCCGAGTAAAACACCGCCTGAAATCGTGGCACCTGATCGTGAGAATCCCGGCCAAAGTGCCAGGCATTGAAAGAGGCCGATGGAGAAAGCCTGCTTAAGCGTTAAGTCATCTAATGTTGACGTAACAGGCACTCGTTTTTTTAGATCAGCGAAAATCATCAGCACCCCGCCTACAACAAGGCCAATCACAACGGTATAAGGCGAGAATAAATAACTTTTAATAAACCCGTGCAAAAGAAAGCCTGCTACCACCGCCGGAATCATCCCTAAAATGAGATGACTCATCGTTAATCCACTCGCTCTATTCGGCGATACTAACGCCACAAATCTTTTTCGATACATCACCACAACCGCAAGAATGGATCCAAGTTGAATCACAATCTCAAACGTTTTGGCTCTTTCACCAGTAAAACCGAGCCAGTACCCGGTTAAAATCAAATGCCCTGTTGAGGAAACTGGTAAAAATTCCGTTAATCCTTCTACAATTCCAAGAATGATTGCAATGATGATCTCCATACGTTTCTCTCCCCGCTCTCCATAAAAATGATTATAATTTATCCTATTCAAAAACTGGACAACTATTTTTCGAACTGATTGCTTCCGTCGTTCTGTTATAGAAAATAGAACGATTTCACCGAGAAACGTGTTTAAGAGTTTCTAGATTGTCACATACTAGATTTAAGACGATGTGGGGGTGAACCACATGAAATGGCTCAATGATGAGCGATTCCATTATTGGAAGCGGTGGACAATGCTTCTAAGTAAACTAATGATGATCGGCATAGTGCTAATCGGGTTGTCTATGGGGCTTCTGTATTTGGTAACAGTGTTCATGGGTCCCCCGGAACTTCAAGTACCACAAACAACCATTTACTATGACCGTGATGAACAAGTGATTAGCGAATCAAACCAGGATGGCCAGAACCGCTATTGGGTTGATCTTGAACATATTTCTCCTTACGTGATTGATGCAACCATTGCCATTGAAGATAGGCATTTTTATGAACATATGGGGTTTGATTTTAAACGAATTGGTGGAGCGATTCTGGCTGATCTTAAAGCAATGGCTAAAGTTCAGGGAGCTAGTACCATTACACAGCAATATGCACGAAATCTCTTTTTAGAACATGATAAAACATGGAAACGAAAAATCGCTGAAGCTTTTTATGCATATCGACTTGAAGTGCATTATTCAAAAGAAGAGATTCTTGAGGGATACTTAAACACCATTTACTATGGACACGGCTCTTACGGCATTGAGTCTGCCGCAAGAACGTACTTTGGCAAAAAAGCGGAGGATCTTTCTCTTGCTGAAGCAGCAATGCTTGCTGGTATTCCGAAAGGACCTGGCTATTATTCTCCTTATGCTGATGCTGAGCGGGCAGAGGAACGCCAAAGCACCGTTCTTCAAGCAATGGTAGCGAATGAGACGCTCACTGAAACAGAAGCGGTACAAGCGAAAGCAGAAAACATGGCTCTTCAAACATTTACAGAAGAAACGAAGTCTGAAATCGCGCCTTATTTTGCTGAAGAAGTGAAAAAAGAATTAAAATCAGTTCTTTCACTTGATGAGCGTGTTATCGAGCTGGGAGGTCTTCACGTCTATACAACACTTGACGCAACCATGCAAAAGGCAGCAGAAAAGTGGGTTGACTCGACCATTGATCCAAAAAGTGACATTCAGGCCGCGCTAGTTGCGATGGAGCCAACATCAGGCGCTGTGAAGGTGATGATTGGAGGCCGGGATTATTCAGACAGTAAATTTAACCGTGCGACGATGGCGAAGCGAACGCCGGGGTCGACGTTTAAACCGTTGTTATATTATGCGGCCATTAAAAATGGCTTCACTCCATCAACGCTCGTACGAAGTGAGCCAACCACCTTCTACTATGACAACGAACAGAAAACCTACTCTCCGCACAATTTTGGAGACGTGTATGCGAATGACGAAATTACGCTCGCGCAGGCTTTAGCGCTCTCAGATAACGTGGTTGCAGTGAAAACGCATATGTTTTTAGAAGAAAAAACGCTCGTCAATACCGCAAAATCTTTCGGAATCAAAAGTAAATTATCGGCGATCCCGTCTCTCGCTCTTGGAACAAAGCCTGTCGGGATGATGGAGATGACGGAAGCTTATAGCATGCTGGCAAATGGCGGCTACAGCGTTTCTCCTTATTACATCGAGAAAGTAACGGATCGTGACGGCAAAGTGATTTATGAGCATGCCTCGCAATCTGAGCTTGTATTAGATCCTGATGCCGCTTTCGTAACAACAAGTATGATGACAGGGGTTTTTGATGAATCACTCAATGACTACACGCGCGTTACGGGATCTGGGGTTGACCACCTACTCACACGCCCTGCAGCTGCAAAAACCGGATCAACGTCAACCGATAGCTGGATGGTTGGTTTTACGCCACAGCTTACCGCCGCGGTTTGGGTTGGCTATGATAGAGGAGAGACCCTGAATCATCGAAATGATGGGTCCTATACGAAGAAGATCTGGGCAAACTTTATTGAAGAAGCACTAGCTAATGAGAAGGCGGCTGATTTTAAGAAGCCAGAAAACGTTATAGGGATAGAGGTCGATCCTCAAACAGGATTGATCGCTACTGAAAATTGTCCAGTCAAGCGTTTAACGTATTATATAGAAGGAACTGAGCCGTCCCACCTTTGTAAAGACCATCCCGGCACGCCTTCTTCAGAGAAAGTAAAAGAGAGAAAAGGGTTTTTCGATCGGTTCTTTCAATGGATAAGATAAAAGACGGGTGCAACACCCGTCTTTTATCTAGCGATTCACTTCTGGATCCGGCTTCTTTAAAGCTTCGAGGTCTTGTTCAATGCTCATCCATTTTTGTTCCGTCATCCCAATCGCATCCGATATACCTGCATTGTAAAGTGTTGGACCAATATCGGACATGATGAAATGTAAGACGTTTTCAGCAGCTAGTTCACCAATTTCTTCGTCTCGCTCTTCATAGAAGTACGTCTGGATGCGTTCAATTAGCTCTTTCTTTTTCTCACGTGGCATTTGATACACGATGCTCACCCTTTCTTTGTCAGGAAAACGCTTGCGATCTTTCCCTAGAACCAGAACAACCCGGGGAAAATTCCCCGGGCTGTTTTGGGTCCTAGCTATATGTGTTGCGTACTCATAAGTTTACGCTCAGTTTCTGGAAACCTCAAGGGATTTTATCAATTAGTCAGAAAACAATTGAAAGTTAGTCTTGAAGTCCTGCTTTCACTTCATCACTTGAACGTTCATAGACGTCTTTATCAAACTCAATTAAATAATTGCGAAGCATTTCTTTGGATTTTGCATCCATATGATCGACCACGACCTTGCCTTTCATGGATTTATCCATATTGTTCACATGCTCCGGCATGCTTTTCCATGCGCGTTTCGCCTCTGCATTCAAGAAAAATTCACATGCGCCAATACCGTGATAGTATGGCCCTTCCTCATTACGTTGAAGCGTCACCCATACGATCCAGGCTGTATGACCATCTGGTACTTCTTCGCGCGTTTTTACAAGCTTCTTACGCTTTTCAAGCGCACTACGTGCATGAAGCGCACCGACATCAACATAGATTTCGTCCGTCGTTGGATCGATAATCACAGGCGAAACGTTATCGAGGTTAATCGTACCGACTCCGTAACCTCCGTGTCCGTCTGTAGAGTCACCACTTAAAATGTTAAAACCTGTTGAAGGCTTTTTTTCCGGCTTCTTTTCTTCTTCATTTGCCATTTCTTTGTACCTCCTTCAATCACAATTGTCCGCTATCATTTTATCACAATTACCTGTAAGGATTCATGTCACAGCCATTCAAGCATTTATCGCAATTGATTTTAGATTACCCCTTGTCAAACGCGTTTATTACGAATATTATAGTATTTGTGTTTAAAAAACGTTCGTATTTAATGGAGGTCTTACCATGTTTAACTCCTTTTTCCGCTTAAAAGAAAATGGAACAAACGTTAAAACAGAATTTCTTGCAGGATTAACCACTTTCCTGACTATGGTATATATCGTTATTGTTAACCCAATTATCCTATCCTCAACAGGGGTTCCGTTTGACACAGTCTTTATCGCAACGATTATTGCGGCGGTTGTTGGAACACTTTGGATGGGTCTATTCGCAAATTACCCAATCGCGATTGCGCCTGGTATGGGGCTTAACGCTTACTTCGCCTTTTCCGTTGTAGGTGGAGACGCAGGCGTATCCTATCAAGTTGCCTTTGGCGCAGTTTTCATTGCAGGATTATTATTTATTATTCTATCCTTAACTCCATTCCGCGAAAAGCTTATTGAAGCGATTCCGGCCAACCTTAAGCTAGGGATTACAGCTGGGATTGGATTGTTTATTGCCTTTATTGGTCTGCGAATGACGGGCATTATCGTCGCAGATGAAGAGAACCTGGTTGGCCTTGGTAATCTCCATTCACCTGAAGTTCTCTTAGCGCTTGTTGGGCTCATCATTACGCTGATTCTTATGGCTCGCAACGTTCCAGGGGCACTCTTTTTTGGAATGATTATCACGGCGATTATCGCGATCTTCACAGGACAGCTTGAATTCAAAGAGGGCTTTATGCAAGCCCCATCTGCTCCCGAATTCTTTATCTTCGGCAGCCCGCTTCAAGCATTTAAAGATATGATCGAATACGGCTTATATGCTGTTGTGTTCTCCTTCTTACTCGTTACTTTATTTGATACAACCGGCACAATGGTAGGCGTTGCCGAACAAGCTGGTTTAATGAAAGGGAAGAAGATGCCTCGTGCGCGTCAGGCTCTTCTCGCTGACTCAATCGGAACAACCGTAGGGGCGATTTTTGGAACAAGTCCTACGAGTGCTTATCTTGAATCCTCTGCCGGCGTTGCAGCTGGTGGACGAACGGGATTAACCTCTGTCGTCGTTTCCGTACTTTTCGTTATTTCAGCGTTCTTTGGTCCGCTCGTTGGTTCTCTATCAGGTCTTTCGGCGATTACAGCTCCTACGTTAATTATTGTTGGTAGCTTAATGATTGGCGCCGTTGGTAAAATTGATTGGAACGAGTTCGACGAGGCATTCCCTGCTTTCTTAATCATCCTTACGATGCCGCTGACCGCAAGTATTGCAACAGGTATTGCGTTAGGATTTATTACGTACCCGATCTTAAAAATTGTAAAAGGAAAATGGCGTGACGTTCATCCGCTTCTTTACCTTTTCGCTGTACTGTTCTTCTATCAGCTGGCTTTCCTACCTCATGCCTAACGTAAAGCTCTGCCTCATCGGCAGAGCTTTTTTTGATCTTCTACGTTTATTTTGCTTTCTAAGAAATAGCGTATTGAACAAGGGCGACTTTGAGCCGATTTTTCTTACTCCCACAACATCATCTTTTTCAGTTCACTGCTTCTTAAGGCAAGCTCAATTACTTTAATGACATCCAGTGCCTCTTCAGCCATGACCGGTAAAGCACTGGCTTGTATCAGCGCTTGATACAATTCTTTGTAATACGTTTGATAAGACCCTGGTAACGATGGGATGATGTGCTCACCATCTTCATTAGTGAGCACACCATATTCCTCTGATTTTTCTTCTCCCCACCCCTCGTCTCCGGGAACCCTCCCCGCTTTCAACGACTCCTCTTGAGGATCAATTCCCCATTTTAAAAACGATCCTTTCATCCCGTGAATTTGATACCGCGGGCCATGTTTTTTTACCAGGGAGCCTCCATGAAGAATCACTCTCTTTTTTCCATACTGTAGAATAAGATGAAAATAGTCATCTGTCTTGCCTTCTTCGCGCTGGGCAATAATATCCGCATACACGCCATCAGGTTTCCCAAAGAGGGTGAGCGCCTGGTCAATTAAATGCGAACCGAGATCAAATAGGATGCCAGAACCTTTCTTATCTTGTTCACGCCAGCGATCACGCACCTCCGCTCGATAGCGATCATAGTGAGCTTCATAGGTCATAATCGTTCCAAACTGCTCTTCTTTCATAAGCTTTTGGATTGTGAGAAAATCACTATCGTAGCGCCTGTTATGATACACGCTTAGCAAACGTTCCTGTTCTTTTGCAATTTCAATTAAGCGTTCACCTTCCTCTGCGCTAACAGTGAATGGCTTTTCAAGAACAACATGCTTCCCTGCTTCAAGAGCCTTTTTGGCCATTGGAAAATGAAACTCATTCGGTGTCGTGATAATCACCAGCTCGATTTCCTTATCGGTTAACAACTCCTCCAATGACGAAACAACATTCATTCCTGGAAATGAACGATGCACCTTGTCTGTATTCGAAGAAACAACTGTTGTCATCGTTAATCCCTCTACCGCATGAATGATAGGCGCATGAAACGTCTCCCCAGAAAAACCAAAACCAACTAAGCCAGCTTTCACTTCTCTCACTTCATTCTCACTCCCATGTTATAAGTCTTTTGAACCCTTTTTCCAATTCGACAAGAACGTACAAATTACTCGACTTCTTTTTCCAAATTTTGATGCTAATATACGATTATACTAATGTTCAGATGGGTATTTATGTAATGCATTCGAAACATTTGTAAAAAAGGTGGCTTTATTATGAAAAAAACCCTTTATTCTCCTGTTGTAATCAGTATCATTCTTGGACTACTTGCTTCCCTCATTTATACGATCATTCTGGCAGCAGGCGGCTATCGTCATACTGGATTAGCTGGCTTCTTTTCAATTCTCGCCATCCTGGTAGCTTATCTTCTACTTTCGACGTACTTGCTTCCGACCCTTCTTGAAATAAAAACGACGATTGCGCTCGGAGCGGGAACGACATTCCATGTTATTAGTTCTTTTACGCTCGTCGTTATGATGGCAGGTACGTTACCGGAGATGACAGAACTGTTTCTCCCTTACTTAAGTACACTACTGATTTCTTTTCTGATGATGATCGTCATTGTTATCGCTGGATTCATTCTCGGAAAAGTTGATTTCACAAAGCTTACATCAACAGATAAGAAAATGTCGATGAAAAGTTAATTTCCACAACAAAAGGTGCCCTGACAGGGCACCTTTTGTTGTCACTTAATCTATTAGGCCAAAGGCATTAACAGCCGAGCTTTTTCATAAAAGCATAGGCTTGATCAATTTCATCATCGGAATAATTCTGTTTCCGTTTAATCGTACGAACCTTCTCAATCACTTCTTCCTTTGTCAGGCGATCGAAAAAGAGAATCGTTGAGACAAGTTCAAGAAATCGTGAGCTCTGACTATTAATCTCATTAATACACTGGCGAAGTTCTGGCAATTGAAAATCGTAATGACCTAGAAACTCATTGCCTTCTTCCGTGACCGTATATTTATATTGGTAATAGCCACCTTTGCTTTCCTTTACTTCTGTAACGAGACCGAGGTTACAAAGCTCCTCCACTCTTAGCGTTAACTCTTCTGAGTAAGGTCCATAGAAATGGAATTGATATTTTTCATTAAATGGAAACTGCAGCTTTTTGCAAATGTAGATGATCTTTTGTAATTTTTTTCGTCCAATAACCTCTCCGGCTTCTTTCAACACAGCTATCACTTTCGCGTGATCTTCTAGCAACCTGCACCCCTCCCATGTACTTTTTACAGGTTGTCCAAAAAGCATTCTTATTTTAGTAGAAGATGTACAAAAAGCGAGGTTAAAACGCCCACCTCTTCTTTTGAACACAGAGCAGACCTGTAGCGGAAGCAAACTTCATGCCAGGACTGACTTTCTTTTTGAACAGCTAATCGATTTGAAGCAATGACTTAATACGACGAGTAGCATCTGTATTTCCTTCAAGAATAAAGTCTGCAGGGAAATACAATTTATGATCGGTTCTTTTTTTACCGGAAATGGCTTCTACCACATCAGATTCACGCGAAAGCTCACGTAAATCACCACCTGGTTTCAATAAATGAATCGGCAACCGTTCTTCTTCTTCTCCAGGCCGATAGAAATCATACGGCAAATCGGAAGATGAATCAACCACAAGATAGTAATCAGGATCAATGCCCGCTTCATGAAACGACTCATAAAGCTCTCTCCACGCATTCATCTGCTGCATCGGGTTAAATTCAATGTATTTAAACAGTCTTCGATTCATAAAACGTTCGCAGAGATCACTCAGGATTTGATCATTCTCCTCCTGCCAAATTTGGAAATAAAACATCACAACAGAATCATCCAGCTTCAAAAAATCTTCAAGACGAATGTCTTCTTTAAAAAGAGAATAAAAGTGAATCGGATCATGTTGAAAGTGATATCCCTGTTCAAATAATTGCTTTGCACGATGAAGAATTTTACTTAAGATCACCTCTGCACTTCGTGTAACAGGATGAAAATAAATTTGCCAGTACATTTGATAGCGACTCATAATATAGTCTTCCACAGCGTGCATGCCACTTTGCTTAATGACAATTTGATCGTCACCCGGGCGCATGACCCGTAAGATACGCTCGATATCAAACTGACCATAACTAACACCGGTAAAGTACGCATCACGAAGTAAATAGTCCATCCGGTCCGCGTCGATCTGGCTTGAAATTAAGCTCACCACGAGCTTGTTATTATGCGTTTTGGCAATCACATCAGCAACTTGAAGGGGAAAGTCATCGCTCACTCTTCGAAGCACCTCGTTAATTTCCGTGTCGCCAAGAATGACCATTCGAGTAAAATCCTCATGATCGAGGTTAAATACTTTTTCAAACGAGTGTGAAAAAGGTCCATGCCCAACATCATGTAGTAGTGCTGCGCACATGCTTAATAACTCATTTTCTTCATCCCAACCCTCGTACTGTGAGAAAATCTCATTTATGCGTCTCACAATCTCATAAACACCAAGTGAATGACTGAAGCGGCTATGTTCCGCTCCATGAAAAGTGAGATACGTCGTTCCGAGCTGGCGAACTCTGCGCAAACGCTGGAATTCTTTCGTACCAATCAGATCCCAGATTAAACGGTATCGAACGTGGATATAGCGATGAACAGGGTCTTTAAATACTTTTTCTTCGTTTAATCGTTCGAGCATTTCGCGGCAGGCTCCTTCCGTCAAATTCATCCCTTCATTATATACCACGCCATCATAAATGAAAACCTTCTCCCAAGCTGTAATGGGAGAAGGCTCATGTTGTTTGGGTATAGAGAAAAGGATGGAAAGACTAACACTGATCATAGCATTTAACTTTATAAGAGGAAGCGTTCCACTTTCATCATATGTTATAGAACAGTTTCAGCTTCTTTGCCTTCGCGCTTCTCTTCAGATTTTGCAATATACATGGCACATGCCGCATCACCTGTAATGTTAACAGCTGTACGAGTCATATCGAGAAGACGGTCAACGGCAAGAATTAAGCCAATCGGTTCGACAGGTAGACCAACTTGCTTTAGAACCATTGCGAGCATAATGAGTCCTACACCCGGTACACCTGCAGTCCCAATACTAGCGAGTGTCGCCGTTACAACAACGATAATCAACTGTGTAAAGGTTAAATCAACTCCGGTAATTTGGGCAATAAAAATCGTTGCAACACCCTGCATAATTGCCGTTCCGTCCATATTAATTGTCGCTCCAAGCGGTTGGACAAAACTACTAATTTGCTTTGGTACTTTCAGGTTTTCCTGAGCAGTTTTCATCGATACTGGTAGCGTACCGCTACTAGAAGATGTACTGAAAGCAACAGCCATCGCTGGCGCAAAGGCTTTATAGAATTTAATTGGATTCTCTTTACACAAGAAGTAAATCGCACTACCATATGTGAAGAGAAAATGAATGAGCAAGGCTCCTAGTACGACGAGGAAATACATGCCCATCGATTGTAGGGCTTCTTTCCCCTGACCACCGACAGCAGAAGCGATCAGCGCAAAAGCACCATATGGCGCTGTTTCCATAATGATTTTAACAAGATACATCATTACATCGTTACCTTGTTCAAAAAGATCACGTAGTGCTTTCGTGCGTTCTCCAAGAATCGCAAGAGCAAAACCTACGAAAATAGCAAAAGCAATGATCTGTAGCATGTTTCCTTCAACCATCGCTTGAATTGGATTGGTTGGAATAATATTAATAATTGTATCCAAGACCGGCGGTGCTTCTTCCGCTTTAAAATCCGCGTTTCCTGAGAATGAACCTTCAACACCCGGCTTAATTAAGTAAGCAAGCGCCATCGCAATCGAAATCGCAATGGTTGTTGTTACTAGGAAAAACGCAACGGTTTTTCCTCCCATACGTCCTAGTTTCTTCGGATCACTTATTCCAGCTGTTCCTACAACGATGGAGAAGAATACAATTGGTACAACGAGCATCTTAATTAAATTCAGAAAGATTTGCCCAATAGGACCAAGCACATATTGATCGACAGGTCCAAAGGCATCTGGTGCAAACAAATTAAAAATGACACCAACAAGAATACCTAGAACAAGACCCGCAATAATTTTAACTGTTAGCTTCATAAACATGTCCCCTTTCGTCTCATCGACATAACTACCATCATCGTGTGCATAATACGGACCGCACAATGCTGGCTTCTATCTAGGTTATGTAAACTCTTCTTATGAACTCCGTCATATATGAAAGCTCTTACATAGATTACCATTTCTTTTCTATCTATACCCGCTCGCTCGCTAACTTGAAACTACCGTAATTCTCATTATATCATTTTAGACAATTCTCGCAATTTCCTTTTTTTCGCAAGCGCTAGTTTTTCCTGTAAAATCGAAGTTTTATAGGGAAATAAGGAGTGAAATTGGGTAAAAAGGATCAGCCATTTTGTCATCACCCGGGAAATACTGTCGGATGATGTCTTAAAACTCCTTTCGTCTGCTATAATAAGAACGATTAGTACGTGAAGAAGGGGTAAGAAAATGGGAAACAACGATTCAATTCTTTATCAGCCTAAGTGGCGAATTATCGATCAATCAACCCTTGGTCCTTCGTTTGATGCACTCCAATCGTTCGCAATGGATGATACGCTTTGCAATTCTGCTGGAAGCGGCGATTCTCCACCAATTTTGCGTTCATGGGTTCATCACAATACGATTGTCCTTGGCATACAAGATACGCGCCTTCCTTATTTTGAAGAGGCCGTTCACTATTTAAAAGAATTAGGCTATCGCGTCATTGTAAGAAACTCTGGAGGCCTTGCTGTCGTCCTTGATGCCGGTGTATTAAACCTTTCACTTGTATTTGCTGAAAAGCAGCAACAAATTGATATTGATACGGGATATGAGGCAATGGTGAATTTTGTCCAGGAAATTTTGTCACCGTATAACGTGAGTATAGAAGACAGGGAAATTGTTGGTTCATACTGTCCAGGTCGTTACGATCTAAGCGTGAACGGCAAAAAATTCGCCGGTATTTCGCAGAGACGACTTCGTGGTGGCGTTGCTGTGCAAGTTTATCTTTGCGTCAATGGAAGTGGTTCGGAGCGGGCATCAGTCATTCAGGAGTTTTACAAACGGGGTGTAAAAGGTGAAGCAACAAAGTTCACTTATCCTGAAATTGTTCCAGAAACGATGGCTTCGCTAAGTGAATTAATTGGAGAAGAGTTAAACGTTTCCGATATTATGATGAATACCCTTAAAACGCTTAAGAGATATACCGATTCATTGACTACGGCTCAGCTATCTATTCCAGAGCTCTCTCTTTACGATTTTAATTACCAGCGCGTCTTTTCACGTAACGAAAAAGCGCTTGGGTAATTAGAAAAAAGCCCCTGAAGGCTTTCCTTCAGGGGCTTTTCATCTATTATAGGCTTTGCATTGCTGTAATCAATGCTAGCTTGTAAACGTCTTCCTCACTACAGCCGCGAGAAAGGTCGTTCACTGGCTTGTTTAATCCTTGAAGAACCGGACCTACGGCTTCATAGCCACCAAGGCGCTGAACCATTTTGTAGCCGATGTTTCCTGCTTCAAGACTTGGGAATACAAAGACATTCGCTTCCCCTTTAAGTGGCGATTCAGGTGCTTTCTTTTGAGCCACTTCCGGAACAAAGGCCGCATCAAATTGGAATTCACCATCGATTACAAGGTCGGGCGCCATTTCTTTTGCGATACGCGTTGCTTCTTCAACCTTTTCTGTTTCAGGAGATTTCGCGGATCCTTTTGTAGAGAAGCTTAGCATCGCTACCTTTGGCTCGATGCCAAACATTTTCGCTGTTTCCGCACTGCTTACGCCAATTTCAGCTAGATCATTGCTGTCAGGTGAAATATTAATCGCACAGTCAGCAAAAACGTACTTCTCATCACCTTTTACCATAACGAATGCGCCAGATGTTTTCTTCACGCCTTCTTTTGTTTTAATGATTTGAAGGGCAGGGCGAACCGTATCACCAGTTGAATGAGCAGCACCACTAACAAGTCCGTCTGCTTTACCAGTATGAACGAGCATTGTGCCAAAGTAGTTCACATTCAGAAGAATTTCCTTCGCCTGTTCTGCTGTTGCTTTGCCTTTACGTCGTTCTACAAATGATTCAACTAGTGCATCCATTTCAGAATAAGTCGCTGGATCCATCACAGTTAGATCGTTGTGCAATGTGATGTTTAAGCTTGCCGCTTTATCTTGAATCGCATTTTCTCCACCAATTACGATCGGCTTAAGGATACCATCCTCTGCAAGACGGTTTGCTGCTGCCAATACGCGCTCATCAGTTCCTTCAGGAAATACGATTGTCGGATTACCTGCTTTCACCTGGTCTTTCATGTTTGTAAAAAGATCACTCATTGGTTTCACCTCATTTATTTTAATATCCAACTCCTACGATAACCCTTTTTCCTGAAAAACGAAAATAAATCCCTTAGTGTAAGCCCTTCCATGTAAAAGTTCTATTTTTCAGACGAATCCAAGAGCAGTTCACGGTGATGTTCTCCTTTTTTCCTCTTTTAATATAAGCCAACCTTCCTGTAATTAAACATGCCTAGTAGTATCTTTATTCATCTTATCGTCACTCTCAACCGCTTTTAATGAAGGAGAAGTATTGGTATAGTAGGTAATGGATATAGTGAAACTTTCATTAGAGGTGGCATTGTTTATTTCCTCTGGTGGTGAGTTGAACCAATCGGACCTTTAGTGGAAGTTGAATTCGCCTCAAGAATTTCGCAGGCGAGCGTTAGTTTTCCTTAAAGGTGTGATAAAAGATAAGGAGTGAATCAGATATGAATCAAGCAGCAGTAACTCTTGATGGCTGGTATTGCCTTCATGACTTTCGAAGCATGAACTGGACAGCTTGGAAACAGCTTTCAAGCGAAGAACGCGATCTTGCGATGAATGAGTTTCTTACGTTCCTTGAAAAGTGGGAAGTCACCGCAGGCCATAAGCAAGGAAGTCACGCGCTTTATTCCATTGTTGGTCAAAAAGCAGACTTTATGTTAATGCTCCTCCGCCCGACGATGGAAGAGTTAAATGAAATCGAAAACGCTTTTAACAAAACAACGTTAGCTGAATATACGGTGAAAGAATACTCTTACGTTTCTGTCGTTGAGCTTAGTAACTACATGGCTGGAAAAGATAGCGATCCGGATAACGACCCTCGCATTCAAGCTCGCTTAAAGCCAGAACTAGCAGAAGCGCCTTATGTTTGTTTCTACCCAATGAACAAGAAGCGCGAAGGCAACGATAACTGGTACATGCTTTCAATGGACGAGCGTCGAGAAATGATGCGAAGCCATGGGCTGATCGGACGTAGCTATGCTGGAAAAGTAAAGCAGATCATTACAGGTTCTGTTGGCTTCGATGACTGGGAATGGGGCGTGACGCTATTCGCAGATGACGTGCTTCAGTTTAAAAAGCTCGTTTATGAAATGCGCTTTGATGAAGTGAGTGCACGCTACGGCGAATTTGGTAGTTTCTTTGTTGGCACGCACCTTCCTAAAGAACGCCTCCCTCAATTTTTATACGTATAAAGGCAATCCCTTCTAACACTTTCCTGTGTTTAGAAGGGATTTTTTTGTTTCTATAACTCAATTCCTGTTAGGCATATTCCTTCATTTCGTACATACAATGAGTTACGTAGAGCCATGGCATTATCCCTTCTTTTATTGCGTGCCATTAGTAACATCCTAATAGCTATTCGCTCTGGTTCTTTAAGCCTGCCGACGCCTTTCCAGTGGTATAACCAGTGGATAGACGGACGTTTAGTCACACTGTTTCAACCCGCCGACTGAAAGTGAATATGCCGAAGTGTACAACAGTTTGTAAGAGAACGCTTAAGGAGGGTTATGATGAACAATCAATACTGGAACACCTCACCGCCACAAAACCGGGGAGGCGGCTATGGTCAAATGCCGCAGCAAGGGCAAGGCGGCGGACAAATGGCACAGTATCCTTCAGGCTTTCCAGGTCAAGGCCAGCAGGTTCAAGGTGCGTCAACGCAGGGAGGAGGCTTCCCTGGACAGCTCGCCGTTGAGCAATCCTATATCGAAAACATTCTACGTCTAAATTTAGGGAAAATCGCTACTGTGTACATGACGTTCGAGAATAATGACAAATGGAATGCGAAAGTCTTCAAAGGGATTGTCGAAGCTGCTGGGAGAGATCATATTATTCTTTCGGATCCTCAAACAGGCAAACGGTATATTTTACTTATGGTTTATTTGGACTATATTACATTTGATGAAGAGCTCGAGTATAACTACCCTCTTCAGCAAACAACGCAGTATTCTCCGCGTTAGCACGTATGAAAAAAGCTGCCGAATTTCCGGCAGCTTTTTATTTTGGCCAATTAACCTCTCCCACCTGCCATCGTTCGACAAATAGCGGGTGGTGACAGGCACTCGCGAATGCGCGGAATTCCCACTCTACGCCTTAAACGCTGCCACAACCACTAGAATCCACGCTGTAATAAACGCCACGCCACCAAGTGGTGTGATGGCACCAAGAATCTTAATTCCGCTCAAGCTAAGCACGTACAAGCTTCCCGAAAATAGCACGATGCCGGCAAACATGAGCCAGCCGGCCCATTGCATGAGTCCTGCGGATTGAAGCTTATCTGCCGCAATGGCCACACCAACTAAACCAAGCGCATGATACATATGGTATTGCACGCCCGTTTTATACGTTTCGAGCATCTTTTCTGATAGTTTTCCTTCTAATCCATGTGCTCCAAATGCGCCAAGTCCAACCGCAAGCGCCGCATTAATCGCACCAATAATTAAAAATACCTTTATCACATTATCCGCTCCCTCGTCCGAATCTTCTCTCCCATCATAGCGGAAAGCGCTTGAGCGAAGCAATCAATTCTGAAATTGTTCATACACCTTTCGAATCTTCCCACTTACCTGTTTGCATACTTCGGTACGCTAGTTGCCCACTTACTTTAAAAACAAACCAGCCAGCTAAGGGAAAAAGCATCAGCCCGATCCATCCAGGAAATGAATATCCCGTCACCACACATAGCAAGAGAAAACACGGCATTGCTACTAGCTTTAACGCTCGTTCCCCGGCTTCACGTAGCGACGGCTCCCACTTAAACAACTGGGCGTAGCCACCTTCCGAGAACTCATGCCAGTCCGCTTTCGATAGTCCAATCAACGCATAAAGCGCAAACAGGAGCACCACTACTTTTACAACGAGCGGAAGAAGAAGAATCGCTGCCGTTCCCCAGCCAATCACTTGTAGGTAATATTGCACCTTCCCTACCGATCGAAGCAGCCATTTCGTATAAAGATCCACCATCCTTGCCTCAGGAGAACGTTTCTTACGTATTCGCCTGGATCCTCGAAAAAGAAAAGGCTGTTTTCGAACAATAGCAGTCGCCGGCGCTACCCCAACGCGTCCCATCAAAAATTTCGTTATACTCTGCTTATGACCTCGCTCGATGACCGCATCGTAAAAAAAGGTTCCCCTCATCTTCACGCGCACTCGTAGCTGAACAACCAACAGAAGAAGTAAACTTCCGCTTCCGATCACAACCGCCCATTCATACATCCAGAGAACCTGGCTCATTAAGAGAAGAATGCCAACAGAAAGCAGGTTCACCAATCCAACTGGCATCCATTTCACCCAGATAGAAGGCACAAACAGATCGATAAAATACCGACACGTCCTCACATTCCAACTCACCATAAGAAGAAATAACGTTGTGACAATGATTCGTTCCAAACTCCAGCCCCAACCGGTAACGAGTAATGGAAGAATGAATCCTATTCCAAGGACTGTCATTATCACTCCTTTTCCAAGTGAATGAGCGATGCCCCACTTTTTTAGCCCTTGACTAAGCGAGACGTTTTGCAACAAATACACTTGATCCGCTTCTTCTGTATAAATTCGGAACGACCAGGCCGTCGCGATTACAAATAGTGGGAAAACAGCTGCCTGTTCCGGCACTCCTGCGAGCCAGTCCGGTGCTGTCACCCACCACGAACGGTAATAGGCTATTCCAATGACAAGCGCTGGCAGTAGGATATATAGCCAGACCGTCCAATCAAGCGCTGTACGAAGATCCCGGATTTTATAACGACGATCGTCCGATACACGCTTCCGCAACACTTGTAGCCCGGTCATCATCGCTGCTCCATTAGCGTATCAACACAATCGAGTAGTGAACTTTCTGAACCCGCTCCCGACTGTTCACGCATTTCCTCTAGCGATCCTTTTGCCAGTAATGTCCCGTTCGATAGCAAGACAAAACGATCACAAATACGCTCAGCCGTATCAAGCACATGCGTACACATTAAGATCGCGGCACCGCGTGCTCGCTCTTTTTCAATGAGCTTTAAAAAGTCTTTCGTCGCCCGCGGATCCAGTCCTAGAAACGGCTCATCAATGATATACACATCAGGCCTCAGCGTAAACGCGGTAATCAGCATGACCTTTTGTCTCATCCCTTTTGAAAAGCTTGACGGTAGATGATGCTTCACGTGCTCAAGCTGGAAGTAACGGATCAAATCCTGTGCACGCTCCACCCAGTCTTCATCGGCCAACGCGGTTGCCGCAGCCGCAAACTCTATATGTTCCCAGAGTGTTAAACTGTCATAGAAAACGGGCAGCTCTGGTACGTAAGCATAACGTGTCCCATCTTTAAACTCGACGCTTCCTTTCCACTCTTTTAACAATCCTAAAATGGTCTTAATGGTCGTACTTTTCCCCGCTCCATTTGACCCTAATAAACCAAGCAGTTCACCGCTCTTTACTTCGAATCCAATCTCTCGAATGTTACTCTCTCTTTTTTCGTAACCCGCTTCTTCAATCGCAACTTTAAGCATCGGCCTCACCTCTACCCTCTAATACGACAGAAAACAAGTAAAAGTTTCCTATTTCTTTCCTTTTTGTTCTTCAATAAACTGTTCAAAGTTTGGCACATCTTCCATCTTATAGTTTTCGACGGCTTCCATCACCTTGATCACCAATTCCTGTCGCAAATCATCCCTGTTTTGAAAGGATGTTTGCCTGAGCTCTGCTTCTATTTTTTTCTCAAACTGATGAATAACCTCCTTCAGTCCTTCTTCATCCTTCTGCTTTGCTAGTTGTAAAGCTGAATACAGTCTTTTCTCCATAGTCATCCCTTCTTATTCGTTTCCTGATCCGTCACCGCATTTGTTAAATCATCAATTTTCTTCTCCAATCGAACGAGTAAATAAAGGGAAACCACGATTGGAAACCCGAGATCACCGATGATGGCGTTAATAACCGTTGTGATACTCATACTCTCCCCTCCTTCCCCGCAAAGCTGAGCTTCTCTAGTGCTCGCTTGCGCCTTCTGCTGACTGCCTGCTGTGAAATGCCTGACGCTCTAGCAATTTCGGTATCGGAGTATTCAGATCGATAAAAGAGATCGAGCGCTTCTTTTTGTTTGCCCGTTAATCGGCTGTAAGCAAGAAAGAGAGATTTTTCTAAAAAAATTTCTTCAAACGAATTTGTTTCTTCCTTTGTTTCTGGATCTTCGATTAAATCAATCCAGGCAGTATCTGACCCTCCTACAGGCTGATCAAGTGTGAGAGGAAAACGAAGATGCCCAAGTCTACGCTTTCGATCAAAGTTAATGGCCGTATAACGGATTAACTTCGTCACATAAGCGATAAAACGAATTTCCGTATAATACTTATGAAAAAGAGAATTGAGCGTGTTTAGCGATTCCCGATCCTTCGTTGCGTCCATAAAACTTTCCCAATGCGCTTCTTCTTGAATAAACGACTGAAATAAGAGATTTTCCTTTAACTCCTCAATCATTTTATCTGTTACATGCAATCCACTTTTCATATCCTCACCTCTCCTTTCTCTGTCTGTAGGAATGAAAGTATCCTGGCAGTTAAAAATCACAACCACTATTTCGAACGTATGTTCTTATTTTAATTATAGAAAAAACTCATGCAAATGAACATGAGTCAATACTTCCTTTTTTAGATGGGTCAATTGAACTAGAGAGAAAGATCAACAAGCAGCCCTTTTATTTCACCAACGAGTGATAATAAGGTCATCCCGTTCTTCTCTTTTTCTCTCATTTCTTCCTGTATTTCAATAAGCTTGTTCTCCACCGTTTCCACTAGCTTGTACGTGCGACTTCTTCCATAGTGATCCATGCTGTTTCTCTCCGATAGCGTGAGTCCCTGGCTAACCGCTTCTTCAAGAAACTGTTTCACCATTCGCTTGTAGGCAGATAAGTTCTGAAATGTGCGTTCCTTCCCAAGCAGATCTCCCTGACGATCAATTTGTTGCAGAAGACGCTTTAGCTCAGCCCCTTTCAGCTCTTTAGATGCCTCCTGAATCACAGATTGAAATCCCGCCTGCTTGTTTCCTTTTGGCAGATCCATCTTTAGTGATTCAAGTGATGGTTTGCTATGCTGCTGAATTTTCATCGCTGTTCAGACCTTCCATGCAAATTGACAATCAGCTCTACTTCTCCAATCCCGCAGTTTAATAACCGCGAAATGTCCGCTATCGAAAAGCCTTGCTGATGGAGCTGTACGGCTTTTTGGTTTCGTTCACTATGAGCGGAAGGATGCTGAACAATCACCGATTTCGTTAGCTCCTCAATTTCAGGAGAACCAACCTTACCCTGCTCTAGAACGCGAAGGCGGGTATCAAGCTGGTTTTCACGTGCATCGACGTATGATTTCACTTCGTTCAAGAGACGATCGTTTTCTTCTTCTAGCTGCTCGATATAGACTTCCATACTGGCCGCGATTTCTTCTCGTACTTCCGTTCCCTTTGATTGCTTTAGAAAAAGAAGCACGATACAAAGAAAGCTCACAAGATGAAGCGCAACGCTAATAAAAATGAATGAATACATGCTGATCACTCCGATTACATTGATTGAACATGTTCTTTGTTAGCTCGGAGGACACCCTTCATTCGAAGGAGCGCTCTCGAGTGTAATTGGGAAATGCGACTCGTTGATAACCCTAGAATTCTGGCAATCTCGGTAAGCGTCAATTCTTCAAAATAAACGAGTGAGACAACAAGCTTTTCCTTCTCCGGTAAACGGTCAATCGTTTCAGCTAATAGCTGTTTAATAAAATGGTGGTGTAGGTGTTTTTCTGGTAACTCCGCCTGTTCGTTCTCAATAACACTGTACCGTTCAATTTTTTGCTGATCATCCTCTTGCACAGGCTCATCGACTGACACCATTGTCGATAAAGAAGCATCTTGTATAACTCGCTGAACTTCCGCAACGGACATCCCAAGATACGAAGCCACGTCATGATCGCTGCTCGACGTTTGATTTTGCTGTTCTAAAGCGGCATAAGCTTCTTCAATTTTACGCGCTTTGTCACGTACGGAACGGGGCACCCAATCATTTTGGCGAAGGCCGTCAATGATCGCGCCTTTAATCCTCCAGCCGGCGTACGTTTCAAATTTCAAATCACGTTCTGGCTCGAATTTTTCAAGTGCATCAAGAAGCCCCTGATAAGCGAAACTCGTAAGGTCATCACGCTGAACGGTAGATGGGAGAGCAGCCGCATATCGTTGCACAGCGAAATCAACAAGCGGACGATAAAGCGAAATAAGATGGTTACCGGCTTCTTCCTGCTTCTCCTCTTTCCACGCTCTCCAATATTCGGTTGTCTGTTTATCCATTTTGGAATTCATGAAGTTCACCACCTGAAAAATTCTTCCCGCTTATTTATGAAACAGAATCTTTGTCAAAAACCCTTTCACGCCAAGCTTATAAACCGAAGGAAGGTTTAAATACGATCGAACCAATTCGTCGATGGCTTTTGCCGCTTTCGAATTAGGATATTGGAGTAAATAAGGTGACTGGGCGATAACCGCTTTTCGCACATATGGGTCATCGGGAATCGCCCCAAGCAAATCAATCGACTTATTTAAAAACTGAGCAGTGGCTTTTTGAAAGTTAAGAGATGTCTGTTCAGCTTCCTCTTTCGTAAGAGATCGATTTACGATCAATTTGACAGAAGCCTCGTTATGTTTCGCATAGAGCGCTTTTAGTACGCTATACCCATCGGTGATGGAAGGCGGCTCAGGGTTAATCACAAGAAACACATCATCAGCAGCTTGTAGAAACCGCATCCCTTCATAAGTAAGCCCTGCACCTGTATCGAGAATAATGTAATCGACTTTGCCCTGAAGAGAACCAATTTCTTTAAAAAAATGATTTAATTGCTGACCGTCTAACGTAAGAATTTTCCCGATTCCATGACCACCTGCCAAATATTGAAGACCATTTATCCCTGTTTCAACAACGGCTTCAAGAGAGAGTTGTTTCTCAAGCATGGTCATAATGGTCTCTTTCGGCGTAACCCCCATCAGCACATCAAGGTTCGCCATACCGACATCTAAATCAAAAATCACTACTTTTTTATTTAACGCCACAAGACTAAGGGCAAAATTAAGCGAGACATTCGACTTTCCGACGCCGCCTTTTCCACTTGTCACAGCGATCACTTTTGTTTTTCGATTATTTGAACCAGAATGTAGGCGTCGCTTCACTTCTTGACGTAATTGATTCGCTTGATCAGCCATTTCATCGCTCCTCCATCACCAGATCAACGAAGAAATCTGGTGTCGTTCTCACGAGATCGTCGGGGACGTTCTGTCCAGTTGTTAGGATCGTAATCGGAAGGTTATAGTCCTCCATAAAATTATAAATCGGTCCTCGCACTGTCGTTTCATCCATCTTCGTCATAATCACTTCCGAGACACCGAGCGAATGAAAATTATCGGCAATCAATTTCATATCAGAATAACGATGGGTAAGGCTTAATATGAGTGTAATTGACATTTCCTGACCGGATAGAAGCGATTCTAGCTGCGTAATATAGCTATACTGCTGATAATTCCGACCTGCCGTGTCCATGAGAATAACATCGCAGGCAGAAAGGCGGTCAAGCGACTGTCCTAAATCGGCAGGAGACTGGACGACTTCCATAGGAATGCCAAGAATATCGGCATACGTTCGAAGTTGTTCAACTGCGGCAATTCGGTACGTATCTGACGTAATCAACCCAACGGATTGACGTTCTTTCAATAATAAATTTCCTGCTATTTTTGCAATTGTCGTTGTTTTCCCCACTCCTGTTGGACCTACGAAGCACCGTATTTTCTTCGATTCACTTCTTATACTAGGATAATTCTTGATCCGTTTCGCAAATTCCTGTCTCATCCATTCAAAAGCATCATCCTTCGTAAAACCTGGGTATGATTTTGATTTAATGAGTAATTCTGCCATAACTCCTGAGCGAATGGTCTGCGAGAATTCCTGCGCTTCTAAAAAGGTCTGAACCGGCTTTAACGGTTTCGGCAATCGCTCATTTTCCATCATCTGCATCATGATTTCTTTCATCGATTTTAGCTCCCCAAGCACCTGAGCATCATCTTCTACAGGCTGTTTGTCTACATTACGCGGCTGCTCTATTCGTTCAGGAACCTCTTCCCGACGCTTTTTTTCAGACTGTAGTAACGTCGCAAAATCTGTCTCTTCTTTCGCTACTTTTTCCTCATCAAGAGCAGCGAGGACTTCCAGACGCTGTTTTCGAAATAAACCGAAGATCCCGCCTACTCTTACTTTTTTCGTATCTAAAATAACGGCATCCTGGCCGAGCTCCTGCCTTATAAGCGGCATTGCTTCGCGAAGGTGGGTGACCACATAACGTTTGATCTTCATGGTAGATTAATCACTCCTACACTCTGGACTTCAACATCAGGCTCTAATTCGCTATAGGAGAGAATCGTTAACTCAGGCATATAGCGCTCTAGAAATTGGCGTAAATACATGCGGATTGCAGGTGACGTTAACAGGATTGGCTGGATGCCTGACTGCTGAAGGCGATTGACCTGCTGCAATACTTCCTGATAAATCGTTTGCGAGGTTTCAGGATCAAGAGCTAAGTAGCTACCCTGATCGGACTGCTGTACCGATTCCGCGAAGCGTTTTTCTAATCGCGCCCCTGCCGTTAGGACTTTGACAGGTTCTCCCGGTACAGCTACTTGAGATGTGATCTGGCGTGATAAGGACTGCCTGACGTATTCTGCTAAGACATCAGTATCTTTTGTCCGCACCCCGTTGTCCGCTAATGATTCGAGTATCATATCAAGCGAGCGAATCGAGACTTTCTCTTTCAGGAGTCTTATCAACACTTTCTGCACATCGCCGATTGTCAAGATATTGGGAATGAGCTCTTCTAAAACAGCCGGAGATGATTCTCTCACGTTATCAAGCAGATGCTTCACTTCCTGACGACTTAGCAATTCATGCGCATGGCGTTTGATCACTTCTGTTAAATGCGTCGAAACAACTGACGGGGGATCCACAATCGTGTAGCCCGAAAGCTCGGCGCGATCTTTCATTTCTTCCGTTACCCAGAGAGCCGGAAGTCCGAAAGCCGGTTCGACCGTTTCAATTCCTGTAATGCTGTCATCTTCTAAACCGCAGCTCATCGCAAGGTATTGATCCAATCGAACTTCTCCACCAGCGACGCGATTGCCTTTGATTTTTACCACGTATTCGTTCGGTTCAAGCTGGATGTTGTCACGAATGCGAATGACTGGAACGACAATACCGAACTCAAGAGCAATCTGCCTGCGAATCATAATGACGCGATCGAGAAGATCCCCGCCCTGCTTTTGATCGGCCAGTGGAATGAGCCCGTATCCAAACTCAAACTCAATCGGATCGACTTGAAGAAGACTCGTCACGCTTTCTGGCTTTTTCATTTCTTCGACTTCTTCATCACCTGCGGCTAATTCGACTTCTTTCGTTTGATCGAGATTCTTTTGCATCATCCAGCCTCCATAGACGAGAAGCCCCGCTATGGGAAACGTAAGAAGCGGATTAATCGGCGTTGCAAGTCCTAGAAGCGTGACGACCGCCCCAACCACATAGAGAAGCTTTGGATAAGCAAAAATTTGTGCTGTAATATCTGATCCAAGATTGCCATCTGACGCCGCTCGCGTGACCACAATCCCTGTCGCTGTTGAAATAAGAAGTGCAGGAATTTGACTGACAAGTCCGTCCCCAATCGAAAGAAGGGTAAACGTCGTTGCCGCATCACCAACCGGCATCCCATGAACAACCATGCCGATGATCAATCCGCCAATAATGTTAATTAGCGTAATCACAATTCCGGCAATTGCATCACCTTTTACAAACTTACTTGCTCCGTCCATTGCGCCATAAAAATCAGCTTCGCGCGCAATTTTCTCTCGACTTACTTTCGCCTCGCGATCTGAAATCATACCTGCATTCAAATCAGCATCAATGCTCATTTGCTTCCCTGGCATCGCATCAAGCGTAAAGCGTGCGGCGACTTCCGCCACTCGTTCGGATCCTTTTGTAATAACAATAAATTGGATAATGACAAGAATCAGGAAAACAAGGAGTCCGATGACAACACTTCCGCCCACCACAAAGGAACCAAACGTTTCAATTACCTGTCCGCCTGTTTTATTCGTTAAAATGGAGCGAGTTGTTGAGACGTTTAAGCCAAGGCGAAAGAGCGTTGTTAATAACAACAGCGATGGAAAAATCGAGAACTGAAGTGCTTCTTTCGTATTCATCGCAACCAGAATAATTGTAAGGGCAAGACTAATGTTCATCATAATTAGAAAATCGAGTAAGAGTGGAGGGAACGGGATGACCATCATGATGACAATCATGATAACGGATACGAGCACGGCATAATCTTTTATTTTCATCGTTCATTCCCTCCTCCCGGGTAGCCTTTTATGCTATATACATAAGCAAGCACTTCAGCGACGGCTTTGAAAAGATCTTCCGGCACCCCATCACCGATCTCCACCTGATGATAGAGTGCGCGCGCAAGCTGAACATTTTCTGTCGTCATGATGTCGTGCTCTTTCGCTTTTTCTTTAATCTTTTGCGCGACGTAGTCCATTCCTTTCGCGATGACTGTCGGCTTATCCATTTCCTTCGGATCGTACCTAAGCGCAACGGCAAAGTGCGTAGGGTTCGTAATGACGACATCTGCATTTGGGATTTCAGAAATCATGCGATTCATTCCAAGTGCGCGTTGCTTTTCTTTTATCTTTGATTTAATGAGCGGGTCTCCCTCGCTTTTTTTATATTCATCTTTAATGTCCTGCTTCGACATTCGGATGTTTTTTTCAAAGTCATATTTCTGATAAACATAGTCTAAGAGGGCTAGAAATAATAGGAGAATGCCTACAGCTAAGCCCGTTTGGACGATGAGTGAGCCTACAAGAGCGGTTGCTTCCCCCATCGACTTTTGCGAAATGAGCATGACTTCATCTCGCTTATTCCAAAGAACAATAAATGTAACAGCTGAAATAAAGGTAATTTTAATTAATGATTTTAATAGTTCCACGAGCGTTCGAGCTGAGAAAATCCTCTTCGCTCCTTTTAACGGATTAATTCGTTCAAGCTTTGCCTGGAGCGGATCAGTCGAAACGAGAAAGCCAACCTGCATATAGTTTCCTAGCACACCCATTACGAGCGAAATGCCCATGAGCGGTGCCGCGATCATCGCCGCTTGCCAGACGTTTTCTTTTAACATGCGATCGACATTTTGCTCTGTGAGCGTCCAGTTTGTGATTTGGACAAGGTTTCCGCGAATCATTGATTGAAGACTTTCAATCATCCAACCGCCAATGAATGACATAAATAAAAAAACGCCAATCATCATAAACGCAGATGGAATCTCAGAACTTCTCGCCACTTGACCTTTTTTGCGAGATTCCTGTTTCTTTTGTGGTGTTGCTTTTTCTGTCTTTTCCTGTGAAAAGAACTGAAGATCCATCTGGAATCGAGTTGTTCGCATCTTACTACCCACCCAATAGTTGTATAAGCTGACCCATCGTCTCAAGCATCTCTTGAAAAACCCCTCGGAGTAAAAAGAAGAACGGCGGGATCGTAACGAGAATGAGAACGAAGCCAACAAAAATTTTCAAAGGCAATCCAACGACAAAGATATTCACTTGCGGGACGGCTCTGGCAAGAAGCCCTAACGCCACATCGACTAGAAAGAGAGAAGCAACGATCGGTAGCGCAAGCTGAAACGCGGAGAAGAACATCCCTGCAAAAACTTCAGCAATAAATCGAGCAAGGGACTGGCTATCGGCCTGGCTAAGAAGGGCATCAGCTGGTAAAAGCTCATAGCTTCTGACTAGTCCATTAAGCATCATATGATGACCGTCTACAGAAACGAGAAAAAGCAGGGCGAGCATGTATTTAAAATTCCCGATAATCGGTACTTGGGTTCTTGTCTGAGGATCAATGACATTTGCAATGACAAAGCCCATCTGAAAATCGATAAAGGCACCTGCGACTTGTACCGTATAAAGGATGAGAGAAGCAATAAATCCAAGTGACAGACCAATAAATAGCTCTTTTAAAATGTAGACAACAAACATCAGATCAAGGGTTAAGTCTATTTCAGCTCCTAACCCAGCTGTCACAATGAAAGCAATAAAAAAACTAAGTCCCACTTTAAAGCGGTTTGGAACGCTTCTTGTTGAGAATACGGGTGCGGTAATAAAGAATGACGTTGCCCTCATAAAAACGAGTAAAAACAAAGGCAGAGCGTTAACGACACTTTCCATCTTTAGCCGATAAACCTGTATAAATTTTGGTATAAGTTCGTTGTGTAATCGAGCAGCGTTGTGAGCATCCACGGGCCAAACAGAACGATCGTTAACAGAACGGCTACGATTTTCGGAATAAATGCCAGCGTCTGTTCTTGTATTTGCGTCATCGCCTGAAACACACTGACGATTAATCCCACGCCAAGAGCGATTAACAGAAGCGGAGCTGAAATAATAATCACGGTATAAACGGCATCTTCTGCAAGTGAAATGACCATATCCGGCGTCATCGTCGTCCTCCTTAGAAGCTTAATAGAAGTGATTCGACGACCAGATACCAGCCATCGACAAGCACAAATAATAGAATTTTAAACGGTAGCGAAATCATAACCGGGGGTAGCATCATCATCCCCATTGCCATAAGTGTTGAAGCTACGACCATATCAATAATTAGGAACGGAATAAAAATAATAAATCCAATCTGAAACGCCGTTTTCAGTTCTGAAATGGCATATGCAGGAACGAGTGCAGTTAAGCGAATATCTTCCACTGACTCCGGCTTCTCTAGCTCTGCGTACTTATAAAAAAGCGCCAGGTCTTTTTCACGCGTATGTCCCGCCATAAATTCTTTAATCGGCTGTTCAGCCGCATCGAGCGCTTCCTCCTGTCCGATTTCTTCATTCAAATAAGGCTGAAGCGCCTCACTATTAATCTCTGAAAGAACGGGAGACATCACAAAAAAGGTTAAAAACAGCGCTAAACCAATGAGCACTTGATTCGGTGGCATGGATTGTGTCGCGAGCGCTGAGCGAACGAACGAAAGAACGACAACAATTCTTGTAAAACACGTCATCAATACAAGAATCGCTGGCGCAAGCGAAAGAACGGTTAAGAGCAGGACAAGCTGGATCGTGACGGACACATCTTCTGTAGCGTTTGATCCGAAATCAAGCCCTGGAATCGTTAAGTTTATGAGCAAATCCATTACTTATCGTCCCTTTCATCGCCGTCGTCCCAATAGTTCTTACGCTTGTTTCGCTGTTTCTTTAAGCTTGCCTGAACCATCTCTTGAATACCTGCCTGCTTTTGATTCATAAAAGAAAAACCTGATTTCTGATCTTCAGCCTGTGATAGGATGCGCTCTACTTCTGCCTTCTCTTTAATTTCTTTCAGCAGATTCACGTTATCTCCAACGCCGATCATATAAAGCGAATCGCCAACCTTCACCATTTGAACCGATTTATTGTTACCGAGCGGCGTTCCACCAATTGCCGTAAAGACCGAATGATGCTGAAGTTTTTGCTGGCGTTTTGATAGAAAACGAATGAGCAAGTAAATCAGTCCTACCACTACGATTGTATAGAAAACAAGTTTGATCAGAAGGAAGAAAATGTTCGTGTTTGCTCCTTCTACTTCGGTGGGCTGCTCATTTTGAGGGGCAGACGGAGCATCTCCATCTTCCGTCAGCCAATCCGTCACGCTACCATCTGTTGCCGCTACGACATGCTGTGGCATCAGTAATACAAAGCAAAGGAGGAGTGTCATGATGCCAATCATATGCTGTCTCACCTGTAAAAACTCCTTTTTAACGCAGCTTAGATAAACGCTCTGCTGCACTTAAAATATCGGTTACTCTGACACCAAAGTTCTCATCAATTACGACAACTTCCCCTTTGGCAATGAGTTTACTATTAATCAAAATATCGACCGGCTCTCCAGCAAGCTTATCTAGCTCTAAAATCGATCCATGAGAGAGTTCAAGAATGTCTTTTACAATGCGCTTCGTTCGGCCAAGCTCGACCGTCACTTGAAGTGGAATATCAAGTAACATATTCAAATTGCGTTGTTCACCGTATGGATGATCTTCCTGGCTGAAATTTGTAAACTGAACGTTTTGGATATTCGGTTCAGGCTCTTTCACTCGTGAGGCAAAAGTGCCTGGCTCCTGTTCTTCTTTAACCTGTTCAGGCTCATTTAATTGCTGCAATTCGGCCTCCTGCTCCTTTGCCTTCTGTGTCTCTTGCTGCTCTGCTGCTTGAAGGTCTTCCGCACTGACGATTAGTTCGCTAATTTGCTTTGCTACGGTTGCTGGCACAACATGGTGAACGACAGTTTGTACAATCGAACCGATTGAAAGTTCGAACGTAATATCCACATAAATCGGTTCTGTGCCTTTTTCTACAAGTACGGAGTTTGATGACTCAGAAACAACTTGAAGATTCGTAAACGATCCAGAAAAATAAGAGCCTGAAGCCATACTCAGTCCCTTATGGATGCTGTCCATCATGCCTGTCATCACAGCGGTTAAGCTTTTATCCACGCTCTCATCGCCGTCATCCCCTTTGGCTACTTGCCAAATATCAGCCATATCCTGAGCATCAGGGGGGTTAACCATCATGATCGTTTCTCCAGCCGCTGCTCCCTCATAGCGAATCGCTGCTTCTACGTAAGGGAGAGACATTTCTTGCTGAAAACGATCTTCAGGAAGAATCTGCATCGCAACATTAGATACAAAAACATCTTGCATAAAAACAGATGAAAGTGTTGTCGTCAGACTGCCGATCGCGACGCTAAACAGCTCGCTCAGCGCTTCCTTTTCAACTTCATGAAAGTGCACGACGTCTTCCTCCTTCCCTGCTGCTGCTTCTTGAAATAACGCATTGATTTCTTCTTTTGAAAGGCGATCATCCGTCATGTCCTATTTCCTCCTCTTCCTTCACTTCAGTGATTTGTACGGCCATTCGACCTTTTGATGTGCCAGGCTGCCCATGAAACTTCACACGGTTATCCACCTTAACAACAAGCGGATCAGAAACAGTTTGATTTAAACGAATTACGTCACCATCTTCCAAATTCAAAAATTCTTCAATGGTAATTTCAGAATGACCAAGCTCAGCAATAATGCCTAAATTGGTCTTTTTTAGTCTTTTTTCAAGCTCCTTGCTTTCCTGCGGCTCGCGATCTTTTTTTTGATTGGATAGCCAGTGATGAGCCGAAAGCCTCGGCATAATTGGTTCAAGAACGACGTGCGGAAGACAGAGACGAATATTGCCACTAACTTCTCCTACTTTGACACGTAACGTAACCGTTACGACCGTTTCGTTCGGTGATACAATTTGAAGAAAATGCGGATTAACTTCCAGCTCCTTCAATTCCGTTTTCAGCTTAAGGACTGACGTCCAGGCATCTTGAAAGCTTTCAAGAATTTTACTGAAAATCCGCTCAATCACCATCGTTTCAATTTCAGTTAAATGGGAGAGCTTATTCGGTTGGACTCCCTGACCTCCAAGCATGCGATCAAGCATCGCATACGCGAGCTCTGGCGCCACTTCAAGCACCATCTGTCCTTGCAATGGTGAAGCAACAAAGAGGCTAAGAATCGAGTTCTCTGTAATCGACTTCACAAATTCTTCAAACGGCATCTGATCAACAGAATGAACGGAGGCTTGAATGATCGTCCGAAGCTGAGCGGATGAATAGGTCGTCATGAGTCGCGCATAGTTCTCGTGAATACGCGTTAAAATTCGAATATGGTCCTGCGAAAAGCGAAGCGCCCTTTTAAAATCGTACGTTTGCACTTTCCGTTCTTTCATTGGCTTCTTCTGCCCAGGCTCATCAATAGCAGCAAGAAGCGCATCGACAGTTGCTGGCGATAGCATATCAGACAACATGGTCACCCCCGTTCGTCTATTTTTTCTCTAATACATTAATGTCACGGTAAAATTCCGTCACGAGCTGTTTCACTTCATCAATCGTCTCCAACACCACATAGCGTTTTCCATTCGTTAATAGAATCATCGTATCCGGCGTTGATTCGATCGTTTCAATGAAAACCGCATTCAACATCATCGTTTCTCGATTTAATTTCGTTAACGGTATCATATGAACAGAGCAGGCCGAGGAAATTCCTCAGCCCTTACCCCCTATCGTTTTAAATTGACGATTTCTTGAAGGATCTCATCTGAAGTTGTTATCACTCTTGAGTTCGCCTGGAACCCACGCTGCGCTACGATCATTTCCGTAAACTCTTCGGTTAGGTCAACGTTGGACATTTCGAGTTGGCCGGAAACGACGCGAGAACCATCCGGTAGTCCATTAGTAAGCGGACCAGATTTATCCGTTACTTTATAAGTTGAACCCCCATCTTTAGAAAGGCCAGCTGGGTTGGCAACCGTTCCGATCCCGATTGTTCCAATAATAGTGGAGTTACCATTTTGATCCGTTTCGATTATTTCACCCTGACGATTAATTGCAAAATCAGCTGGTAGATTTGTAATTGGTTGTCCAGCACCGTTAAGTACGCTATACCCTTGAGATGTTACTAATTCATTATTACTGTTAATATAGAAATTACCGGAACTTGTTAATAGATTAGTAGTTGTACCATTTGCCTCTTCACGTTGAACCTGAAAATAACCTTCTCCTTCAATTGACAGATCTGTCTTTACTCCTGTTGTCATGAGTGATCCAGCTGTGTGCATTGTATCAATGGCAGAGTTCGTTACACCTAGCCCAACCTGTTTTGTATTAACCCCACCGTCTCCCATATTTTGACTCAATAAATCCTGAAACATCACCCTGCTTTTCTTAAAACCAGTTGTATTCACGTTCGCAATATTATTCCCAATAACATCTAGCTTTGTTTGAAAGCCTCTCATTCCTGAAACGCCTGAGTACATTGATCTTAACAAGTTGTTTCCCCCTCTAATTGTGTCACTGCTTCAATCGGTCCACAGCGACTTGGCCTCCGGCTTGGTCCGGCCGTTATAAAATAAGTGCTGAATCAATGTTTGTTACGATTTGGTTTTCCATATTGTCCTGCTTCATGGCAGTGATCACTTTATTGTTTTTGACACTGACGACAAAAGCGAGATCTTTCATTAACATAAGTGATTCCTTTGATCCTTTTTCTCGCGCTTTTTCCACCCCGTCATTTAACTGTTGGAGCTGCTGATCTGAAAGCGAAATCCCGTTTTGCTCGAGTCGAACTTGAGCGTGATGACTAAATGAAACTTGAGACTCAATCGTTTGTTTTAGCTGATCTGCAAAAGATCGAGCTTCCTGCTTTTTAAGCGATTGAACTGGCTGCTTCGGATAATACACTTGATTCACTTGAATATTCGCCATGCTATTCCCCCGTTTCGATACGCTCTAAGAGGGATACGTCTACTTGTTTGCCATTATCAAGT
The DNA here is from genome assembly GCF_020524165.1 of Guptibacillus hwajinpoensis. Taxonomy (GTDB): domain Bacteria; phylum Bacillota; class Bacilli; order Bacillales; family Guptibacillaceae; genus Guptibacillus; species Guptibacillus hwajinpoensis_D. Next base: position 193,193 of record NZ_JAIVKU010000001.1, on the reverse strand, counting down.
TCTGCGAGTACGTTACCTTCTTTGTATAAAACGGCCTGGACCGTTCCAGAAGATACTTGGTTATTCTCCTGCCACTGAACGCTTTTTCCAATTAAATGCGCATAGTCTGCCATTGAATCTTGTAACTGACGATCGAAAAATTTATTCATTGATGTATTCATGTTTGTCATTTGTTCAAGTGAACTAAATTGCGCCATCTGACCGATAAATTCGGTGTCCTGCATCGGCTTCATTGGATCCTGGTTCGAAAGCTGAGCAACTAGAATTTTTAGGAAATCATCTTTTCCTAGCTGACCTGGTGCCTCTGTCTTTTGTGTTTGTGTCGCTGGTGATGCTGTAACGGAGTTTATATTCATCTAACCCCTCCTTATATGGCGTAGTTAATTCCGCCGGGCGTGCTTTCTTCTTTTTCACTTGTTACGAGCGGATTATCTTCTAAATCGTATTCACTTTTACGTCCCTGACGCTGCTTTCCTTGTTGAAACTGCCCCTGCTCTCCCTGCCCATCCTGCATAAAGGAAGGTTGAGAGCCTTGTGGCTGTTGAACTACTTCGACTTTATCAAGTTGAATACCCTGCTGAACGAGCGTATGACGAAGCTGATGAATCTGGGATTCAATTAGTTCTTTGGCTCCTGCAGTGACGGTCAAGATATGAGCTGTCACTTTTCCATCTGATGTTGTTAACCGAATATCAAGCTGTCCGAGATTTTCTGGGGAAAGCTTTATTCTGATATTTGTTTCATCACCATTTTTGGAAAGTTGCATGCGCTCCGTGATTCGTTCACTTAGTTCCGAGTTCAAGTATCGAGCTTGAACGGGAGCTTCTTTAATCTGTGCATCATTAGTTTGTTTTACTAGCGGCAAACCATCTGGCTTTTCGTCCGTTTGAACGTCATCAACCGATAAAGGTTCAGTAGACGCTTGATCTGCATTTTCCACCTGTTCCGTACCTTCCGTTTGATCAACTTGTGACTTAACTTCCTCCCCTTCTTCTAGGACAGGTCTTTGCTCACGACCCTCGAATATAGCTTCTTGCTCTTCTAGTGGAGGAGTTTGATCAACTGTTATAGGAAGATTTTTTTGTTGGGAAGATTGCTCAGCTGTCATTTGCTTGATCATTTCGAGTGCTTTTATCGCCTCTTGCCCTTTTGGAACTTCAACTACCTCGTCCTCTTCAAGCGGCTTGTCTTTCATGAACGGGTCAACTAAGACTTCCTTAACACCTTGTGACATCTTTAACCATTCTTGCTTCAATAACCCAGGTGAGATAAAACTGTCTTTTTCTTGTAACTGCAAACGTGATTCATTACTCAGAGGTAACCTGGGAGCTACAGGTTCATAGGGTATTGGCTTTCCAACCTGCTCCAAGTCCATCAATTCCTGCTTCGTAAAACCAGTTAGGATGAATCCTTGCTGACTCCCACTTTTCACTTGTAGACTCTCACTTCTTTCAAGATTTCCTTCAAGCTTAGTCGAACTGGACGTTTGCCCAACTTGAACGTCTAACGGAAGTGCTGCTAGAAGATGGAGCGGTAGCTCACTTTCTCCGGTTTCTCCTAATCTCTTTTTTTCGTCACCCTGCCCTAATTCGCTCTTGCCTGCAGTTCCATCAGCTCTACCCGCTTCTTGATCGACCATCTTTATCCCTAAAGCACTTAACAAAGTTGAAAATCCAGTTGAATCGTTGCCTGTTGGCTTAGTCTGGACGATAACGCTTTTTCCAAGTGACTGGATGGCGTTCACTTTTTCACCTCCTCTCAGTTCGCTAAATCACTAACGTAACTAGATGAAATCGATTCTTCCATTTCGGTAAGTAATGCCTTCCGCTTGTCGTTTCCGAGTTCTTGAAGTATTGCTAGTCCCACTTCTTTCTCTTCTTCTGACTGCGCCATCTTTGAAAGGATAGCGACCGCTTCTTCTTCAGGCATTTCGGATAGATCTTTTGCGACATCTGAAGTGGAAAGCGTGCTTTTTTTTCGGTCGATCGCATTCATAAGAAGCGTCACTCTTTCCTGCATCGCAGCAAGTTCAGGATCGTCCGCTCTTTCAAGATCTTTTAAAGCAATCGTCAGATCAGCGGCTACGGCCGAATTCATTTTCCCTAACACGGCTGCCTGTTCCGTACTTCCCATCGCATTAAGCAGTAAAGCCGCTTCTTTTAGTGTGAGATTTTCCATAATGGATGCAGATTTTGAAGCTGACATTCCTTCATAGGTTTTCGCTAACTGCTGAAGCTTCTTCTCACGCTCTTCCTTGTCAGCTAACTCACTTTTCATTTCCTGCGTTAACGATTCCAGCTCCGATTGCTTTTTCGTTAGCTTAATCTCCTGTTCATCAAGCTGTTTTTTTAACGCGGATATTTCGCTTTCCTTGTTATCAATCTCTTTTTGTAGCAAGTCTTCTTCATTTTGATCCGTTGCTTCAGCCGTCAAATTCTTTTCAACATAGGCGATTGGTTTCTTCGTAAGAGAAGTTGCTACGGCAAACAAGTCATATCCAAGAAACGGAAGAACAACGAGCAGAACGGTTGCCATAAAAGCAAGCGGGAATAAAAAACCGTGAATGATGCGTTCTTTCCATGAACTTTTCTGTCGCTGTCGCATCCCTCTCACTCCTTTTAGCCGTTTCTTGCCAGCATATATGCTCGTACGGTATTTAGATCGTCCAGTTCGTTTTGTTCGATTATTTTCTGATCGTGATAAAACGCTTCTTTTCGCGTTTCTTTAATCGATTGCCACGTTTTTTCTTCTCTTACTTTTGAAGCAAGCGTATCCTGCTGCTCGCTCACCTTGTGTTCTACCTGACTCAGTTGATGTCGTATTCGTTCAAGCTGCTTTTCAAGATAAGCAATGTGCTCTTCTTCTTTTAAAAGTTCGAGAATGGGAAGACCATCTAACTGACGCTGTTCAAGTCTCTCTCGCAAAATATAAATGGCTTCTTCAAGTTGGTGCGTTTCCTGCTCGAGATCAACTTGTACTTTGAGCGACTCGGCCATTTCAAGCTGAGCCTGAGACTTCTCGTTTTCTTTCACATCCAAAATTCGTTGAAATGGGAATTGAAAAGCTGTGATGGTTAGTCATCCTTTCCAAATTGAGATAGAAGCCGATCCTTACTTTCTTCAAATGAAGCCTGATCATCAATGCCCTGCTTAATGTACTTTTCAATTTCCGGATGAATCGAGATCGCTTTATCGATGTTGCCGTTTGTTCCCGCTTTATAAGCGCCAATGTTAATCAAATCTTCCGATGACACATAAACAGCAAGCAGTCGTTTGAATTCTTCTGCTGATTTCATATGCGCTGGCGTTACAATTTCTTTCATCACCCGACTCACGCTTTGCGGAACGTTAATGGCCGGATACTGCCCTTTTTGAGCGAGCTTTCGATCGAGAACGATGTGCCCGTCCAGTATGCCTCGGACTGCATCTGCAATTGGCTCATTCATATCATCACCATCAACTAGAACGGTATAAAAAGCGGTAATCGATCCCGTCTCTGCCGTACCTGATCGCTCTAATAGTTTAGGCAAAAGCGCAAACACGCTTGGGGTATAACCTTTACTGGTCGGCGGCTCACCAATCGCAAGCCCTACTTCTCGCTGAGCCATTGCAAATCGCGTCACGGAATCCATCATGAGCATGACGTTTTTCCCCTGATCTCGGAAAAATTCGGCGATGGCGGTTGCCGTGAGCGCCCCTTTTATGCGCTGCAATGGGGGCTGATCGGACGTTGCGACGACAACAACCGATTTCTTTAAGCCCTCTTCGCCAAGGTCTCGCTCAATAAAATCTCTTACTTCTCGTCCACGTTCACCAATAAGTGCAATCACGTTCACATCGGCTTCTGAGTTTCGTGCTGCCATGCCCATTAGCGTACTTTTTCCAACACCGCTTCCTGCGAAAATACCGATTCGCTGACCCTGGCCGACCGTTAGCAGACCATCAATGGCGCGGACTCCAAGCTGGAATGGCGTGGTTATACGCGGTCTTGTCATTGGATTAGGCGGCTTACGATTCGTAGAAACGGCTCTTAACCCTCCTGGAAGATTCGTTAGATCAAGCGGTCTACCACGTCCGTCCAGTATCGTACCTAACAGCGAATAGCCAACTTTTACTTCAAGAGGTTGACCGGTAGCTACAACAAGGCAACCTGGACCAATCTCTGATAGATCATGCATTGGCATAAGAAGAACGCGATTTTCCCGAAACCCAACGACTTCGGCTTCAATCGGTTCTTTTAATGGTCCCGGATACAAATAGCAAACCTCTCCAATTTTCACTTCTGGGCCAAGTGATTCAATCGTAAGTCCGATGACCTGCGTCACTTTGCCATATTTCTGGACCGTTTCCATTGCCTGAATTTGCGAAAGATACGATTCAACGTTCATGCTCATCAATTGTTCGCTCCTCAAACATGGCAAGTAGCTGCTTTTTCATTTCAGAAAGCTGGCTGTTAATCGAGATATCGTACGATCCACTTGGGGTATGAACAAGACCAGAACCAACTTCTAAATCGACCATCGGAATGAGTTTCAGACTCGCGTTAACATCCAATTGTTTTTCTAGTTCGTCTACCATCGGCATCACATGGTGATAGTCTTCTGTTGACACTTGAACAACCACTTCGCCCCGATCCTGAACTTTTTTAAGCGCACCTTGGACCATGCCAAGTAACGTCTCAGGGGTTTGTTTCATTTCTTTTAAAATGACCTTTTTCGCAATAGCGGTGCTTAGTGACAGAAGAAACGGCTCAGCGCTTTGAATAAGCTCTTCTTTCTTGTCATAAGCGGCCTTCACCATCTGTTCCATCTCTTTCTTTTGCTGATCGAACTCAAAATGGATTTGCTGCATGCCAGCTTCATACCCGGCTGCATAACCCCTTTCTTCCGCTTCACACACAGTTTTTTTCGTGATTTCCTGCCACTCTAGCTCTTTTTCTTGCTGCTTCTTCTCTAAATTCTGATGAACGTTCGCTTCTTCTTCTCCTAGCCTCGTTCGAATCGTATGGTAGAGATCTTCAAGGCGAATCATCATTTCGATAAGCTGAGATTTTTTCTCTTCAACTGTCATGGTTCGCGTAGGGAGGACGCTACTTCGTTTTGGTTCTCTTACCATTCTCTGTTCAATGACCTTTGGAACAGCACGTTTTTCTCCAGAGGTTTTTCGGATGATGTTAGACAATCAAATCATCTCCTCCACCGCGCGCAATCATGACGTCACCTGTTTCTTCAAGGTAGCGAATGACGGAAACGATGCGTGTTTGCGCCTCTTCCACTTCACGAAGGCGAAGAGGTCCCATTAGTTCAATCTCTTCTTTCACTGTATCGACGCGTCGGTTGGACATATTTCGGAAAATCGTGTCTTTCACATCGTCGCTTGCGACTTTCAAAGCAATAGACAGATCTTCATCCTTCACTTCGCTAATCACGAGGCGAATTGAGCGATCATCAAGCGTCACGATATCTTCGAACACAAACATCCGCTTCTTAATTTCTTCTGCTAGATTCGGATCATCTTTTTCTAGTGAACTGAGAATCGTTCGTTCTGTGCTTCGATCCACGCTGCTCAGCACCTGAACAATCGCTTCTACACCACCTGTAAACGTATAGTCTTGAGAACCCGTCGCGTTAAGTTTCCCTTCAATAATCGTCTCAAGCTGGCTAATCACCTCTGGTGACGTGCTATCCATTAGCGCAATACGACGAGCAACGTCTGCCTGACTATCTTGAGGTAGTGATGACAAAATTTGCGAAGACTGCTTTGCATCAAGATAGGAAAGAACGAGCGCGATCGTCTGCGGGTGCTCCTGCTGTAAAATATTTAAAATCTGGTCGGGATCTGCTTTTCTAGCAAAAGCAAAAGGCTTCACTTTTAAATTGGCTTTAAGACGTGTCAGGATCTCTTCAGCCTTCTTCCCCCCAAGCGCCTGCTCAAGAATATGCCTCGCGTATTCAATGCCTCCGACAGCAATATAATCTTTCGCTTTTACCATTTGAATGAACTCGTCTACAACCGCCTCTCGCTCATCAGGCTCCACTTTTCGAAGCTCTGAGATGCCAAGCGCCAGCTGATCAATTTCTTTCTCCGATAAATGCTTAAACGTTTGTACGGATAAGTCAGGTCCTAAAGAAGTAAGAAGGATCGCCGCTTTCTGAGTTCCTGTTAATTCCTCTGTACTGCTCATCCAACCCCTCCTATTCTTCTTTCATCCATAGTCGTAGTAGTTTCACAAATTCTTCTGGATCATTTTTGGCGAGACTTTCAATTTCGTCTTTCCCAACAAGCGTCTCTGGCGTCATATCGACTTCACGCTCTTCACGCGGTAAATAATGATCTTCAGGAGCGCTGTAAGACTCCTCAAACTCCATGAAGTCATCCTCTACTTTATTTCCTCTCCGTCGGAAAAATAGCAAAATTCCACCTATTAGTAGAATGCCAACTCCACCTGCAATCGCATAAAGCACCCAGGCCGGAACGCTATCCATCATAGTTGAAAAGATGCCTTCAGTCGGCTCTTCATAATCGGCACGCCCCTTGAATTCATTGGCAAAAACCGAAATTCGTTCTTCAAGAGCAGCATCATCTAGAGGAACATCACTTTCACTTAGCGATGTACGGACAACATTCTTAAGTACGGTACGAATATCTTCTATATCAGCAGCAGTTAGTGTTGTCATATCATCAGCCACAGGTGGCTCTACACCAACGTTAATCGTAATATCATCAATGAGATAAGGGCTTTCTTCGATCTCTTTGTGGATGCGATTCACTTCACGGTTGATGCGGTCTTCTACTTTTTCGTAAGAACCGTCGCCCTCGGCATTCGGATCATCTGCGTTATAGTTTGGAATTTCGCCTTCATCTGTACCAGTGCCATCCTGCACAGCTGTTTGGTCGCCAGAATACGATTCCATGATTTTCTCAACACTAATGTCAATACCTTCGCCTGTTTCTTTATCAACAGGTTCAACGAGGTCTTCCGTTCGCTTTTCTTTTGTAAAATCGACGCTGGCCATAACAGAAACAACCACTTTATCCTGACCGAGAATCATGCCAAGCATTTGTTGGAGTTCTTGTTGCATGTCTTTTTCAATGTCGTTACGGATACCTTCTTGCTGCTGGTAAGCGGATAACGTTGGATCTCCGCCCCCTTCACCATAGTCAAACGCCGTACCGTTTTGATCCATGATGACGATGTTTTCAACAGGCAAATTCGGAACACTCTTACTGATGAGATGATAAAGACCGGTGATTTGACCTTGATCAAGCTGCACACCAGGGTCTCGCGTTAGAACAACGGAAGCGGAAGCCGTTTCACCTGTTTCATCTAGCCAAACGCTTTCTGCAGGTAAGGTAATCATGACTTTGGATTCCTTGATGCCGCCAATTTGTTCAATGAGATAACTTAGCTCATTTTGCATGGCATCACGTTCAACGACATCAAATTGACGATCGGTCATGCCCATACCCATGTTTTCACTAAAAACGCTGTAATTTACATTACCGCTTTTCGGAATGCCTTCAGCAGCTAAGCTTACTTTTAAATCAGAGGCCTGATTTTTTGGCACACTAATCGTCGTTCCATCGGCTGAAACTTCTACCGGAATGCCTTTCTGTTCAATTGCTCCTTTGATTTCGCCAGCTTCTGTCGGTGTGAGATTTGAATATATAGGTGTTAAATTAGGTTTAGACATCCAAAAAACAAGGAATAGAAGCACAAGAAGAGTGACGAGAAACGTCCCTCCAATCAGCCATTTTGTTTTAGTGGAATAGCTTCCCCATGTTTCATTCCAGCGACTTTTAAATTTCATTAGTTGTTGGTTCATTTCTTATCCATCCCTGACATGCTACATTTGCATACGCATGATTTCCTGGTATGACTCGATCACTTTATTTCTCACTTCTACTGTTAGATTAAGAGATAGTGAGGCTTTTTGTGCTGCAAGCATTACTTCATGAACGTCCTGAACTTCCCCAGTGACAAGCTTATTTGTCATTTGTTCCGATGCCACCTGATTGTCGTTCACTTGCTTGATCGCATCTTGAAGCATTTGACCAAAATCAGCGGTTGCTTCTCCTGAAGAAACTTGAGGCTTTGCCTGAGCAGGAAGCTGCTGAAGTGCACTAATTGTGTTCATATAATCCTCCTATCCTATGCTCGAACCTTATTTCCCAAGCTCGAGTGCCTTCATATACATACTCTTTGTCGCGTTTAACGCTGTCACGTTTGCTTCATATGAACGAGAAGCTGACATCAGATCAACCATTTCTTTCACCATGTCCACGTTCGGCATCTCAACGTATCCTTCTTCATTCGCATCGGGATGCGCGGGATTATAAACGAGCTTATTTGGAGCGCTATCTTCTTGTATGTTCGATACTTTCACTCCAGTAGAAGACGACTCGTTCCCCATCGCCTTTTGGAGCTTGCTTTCAAATGAGTTTTCCTCGATCTCTACTACTTTTCGCTTATAAGGCTGCCATTCACCATCAACGAGTTCAGAACGCGTCGTCTCAGCATTGGCAATATTGGAAGAGACTACGTCCATTCGAAGGCGATTTGCTGTTAACGCTGAAGCGCTCGTATTGAATCCATTAAACAAATTCATTCTAGTTAGCTCCCTCGTATTGCGGTTTGTAAATCACGGAATTGGCTATTTGTCTTTTCGACCATCGCATTGTACCAGAGCTGGTTTTTCGCAAGCTCTGCCATTTCAACATCCATGTCAACATTGTTTCCATTCGATTGATTGATTGTATTTTGATCCGTTTTAACAACGGGTTGTACTCCATTTTTTTCGTTACTAAAAGGGACGTGTTTGGGGTTTGATTTGTAGCTTTGCAGATTATTAGTAGCTTCCTGCAGGTTATCTTGAAATGAAACGGTTTGACGTTTGTAATTAGGGGTGTCAACATTTGATATATTTGATGTAATGGTTCGCTGTTGTACCATTGACGCATTTAATGCTTGTTCAAGCGGTTGGATCGATTGAAAAACATTCACGAAGCTTTCCACACTCCTTGTATAAATGTGTTTTTATAGGTAAATATTGGTTTTGAAGCCATAACTATACTCATTCGACAATATTTTCGATATTGTTAGCATAGCATTGTCAAAAATAATAGTAAATGAGTGTTTTAACCTAAAAAACGACTTTTTTCACTTAATTTTCCCACATCTTAACGGTATAATAGAGGTATAATTTTCTAGGTACACGTACGATAGTACTACGATGGGAGCGAAAAAATGTTTAAAGGCATGTATACAGCCACATCCGGCATGATGGCAAGTGAGCGGAAGCAGCAGTTCCTTACGAATAATCTTTCAAATGCTGAAACACCGGGCTTCAAGCAGGGTGAAGCAGCGTTCCGTTCCTTCCCTGAATACTTATTGAAAGAAAGAAATACGAACACACCTACCCCTAATTCTTCCATTGGCACGCTCCAAACTGGCGTCTATACCCAAGAAGGCATTCCTAACTTTTCAAGTGGATCTCTCAAGGAAACTAGTAAACCAACTGACCTGGCTCTTATCGACGAAAATCTTCCTATCGATGCAGAAACCGGTAAAAAAGGCCTAGTTTTATTCGGCGTTCGTCTTGATGATAACGCGATTCGCTATACTAGAAATGGAAATTTTTCTGTTAATGAGAACGGATTTCTAACAACTAGCGAAGGTTATCAAGTGGTCGGAAATAATCTTCAGCCGATTCAACTAACAGGGGACTCGTTTACTGTGACAGAAGATGGCACGATTCGTGAGGATAATGGGAACGAGCAGCAGCTATGGATTGGCTACACCGGTGACCCTACTAATCTCACTCAGCAAGGGAATGGGGTTTTTGTGTGGGAAGGCGATGAAGCTGATGGGCCACTAAATATTCAAACAACAAATATCACCGAGTATGCTGTGAAACAGGGCTACCTCGAAGGTTCGAACGTAGATATGACGACAACGATGACGGATATGCTGAACACTTATCGCTTATATGAAGCAAACCAAAAAGTACTACAAACGTATGATCAAAGCATCGACAAAGCCGTCAATGATATCGGTCGCGTTTACTAGGAGGGCTACGATTGAATATTCAAATGGCAACCGCATCTTCTTCACTTAGCCAGACACAAAAAAAAATGGATGCAATCGCAAACAATATTGCAAACGTGAATACGGCAGGCTATAAAAGCCGTGAAGCGACGTTCCAAAATCTCTTAACTCAAACGTACGCGAATCAAACAGGGGAAGAAGCGGAGCCTGGAAGAGAAACACCTCAAAACCTTCGCGTTGGCTTTGGATCGAAAGTTGGTTTAACGACTCTTAACTATAAGCAAGGGGCTGCCAAGGAAACCGGACGTGATTTGGATGTCATGCTTGAAGGAGAGAATATCTATTTTCGCGTTCAAAATGGGGACGCCGTCAACTATACAAGAGACGGATCTTTTGAGATTCAGAATCAGAACGGGGTCTTTTCACTCGTGACTAGCCGTGGGAATGCGGTGTTAGATCCGAATGGCAACGCCATTACGTTTGGAACGAACCCATCAGAATTATCGATCTCTGATACAGGAGAGATGGTCGCGACAGATGCCAACGGGAATGATCAAACGTTTCAGCTCAGCATCGCTAAAATTGATCGCCCGCAGGCGCTCGTGAACGTTGGAGGAAACGAATTTTCTCTTCAAGAGAATGGTAACCTTGAGCTTGTCGCGCTAGACGGTGAAGAATATAAAACAAGACAGGGCTACCTTGAAATGTCGAACGTAGACCTAACGAATGAAACAACAGAGATGATTTCGACTCAGCGTCTTCTCCAATTCCAGAGCCAGGCGATTAAGATGGCTGATGAAATGATGGGGCTAGCGAATACGATTAAGAGATAAAGTAATAAACAAAATCCCACTCGCATGAGTGGGATTTTGTTTATCTAAGGAAGTCTAATAGAGAAGGTTGGATAATCTTTGCACTTGCCGCAAGCGATGCCTGGTAGACACTTTCTTCGGTCTTTAGTTTCATGATGGCTTCAGCAAAATCGACGTCATCATTTTTAGAAACGAGCGTTTGTAAGGAAAGGTTTTCTTCCTTCAAGCGTTGATTCATCCCCTCCACTCTCGACTGCTTTGCGCCAAGACTTGTCCAGCTGTTCAACACTTGATCCTTACCTGTCTCAATCTGTTCGAGTGCGCTACTAATGCCGTCATTGTCTCCACCCGCTAAAGCGCCTGAGAGCTGATCAAGTGCTTTAAACAGGTTTACATTCCCATCAAACACTTCTCCCGTAACATTCATAGCAATCGTATTACTAGATGACATCCGCTGCATGATGGAATGATTGTCATAAGTGAGGTCGCCATTCGCTGCGACTTGTATCGGTTGATCTGTTTGCTGTCCATTGAAGATGTACTTCCCATCAAACTTGGTATTGGCAATATCCTGTATCTCAGCACGTAATTGCTCAATTTCTTTCGCAATCGTTTGTTGATCTTCTGGTGAGTTTGTCCCATTCGATGCTTGCAAGCCTAGCTCATTTGCACGCTGAAGCGCATTAGAAATGCTATTCAGCGCCTGATCGGTTGTTTCCATCCAAGAAAGAGTGTAATCCGTATTTCGTTCATACTGCTCGTTATCAGCTAACTGAGAGGCCAGTTTCAAAGACTTCTGAACACCAATGGGGTCATCAGAAGGCGCATTGATTCGTTTGCCTGTTGATACTTGTTCATTCGCTTTCTCATAGCGTGAAAGATTTTGCTGAAGCTGAGAAGTCATATTGGAGCTAAGCATTTGCTGTGTAATCCTCATTTAATAATCTCCTTTCTACTAAACGCCCATGCGATTAATAATCACATCAAGAAGCTCATCGGTTGTACTTACATAACGAGCCGCCGCATTATAGGCATGTTGAAATTGAATGAGGTTTGACATCTCTTCATCAAGCGAGACGCCACTTACGGACATCCGATTTTGATCGATTGATTTTAAGACGGCCTGGTGGCTTTCGACTGATCGTTCTGACGCCTGCGTTTTTGCCCCAATTTTTGATATAAGCATACCGTAAAAATCGCTTACGCTAGCTTCTGCCTTTACATTTGAACCTGCTACATCAAAAGAAAACGTTTCGTTTTTCAGGTCGCTTATTGCAGTAGCGATAACTCCATTACTAACGGCACTATTATTAGAAGAAGCAGCGATTGTTGCTGGATTCGCTTTGACTTCTTGATTCATGCTTAGACTTTCAAGAAAAGTCGTTCCTGTTCCAGTCGTATCAAACATTGCTTCTCCTTGTTTCATCGAACCATTCGCGTCTTTTACTAATGAAAAGCCAGATGTCATCAGGTCATTTAATCCATTGAATTGTTTTGGCGTTCCATTCACGTCTGTTGTAACTGAACCATTAATAAGCTGATGAAACATTTCATTTAAATCATTTTGAAAGCTTTCCACTTCCTTAACCGATTGCTGAAGTCCCTCAAGTTTTCCAGTATTCTGGGCATTCGTCAGTCCTGACATTTCATCCATTAATAAATCTCGGCGGTCTTTTAATTCGTTTGCTTCTGGTTTAGATGCAATCTCTTTATTTAAGCTATCAATTTGTGCAGTTAAAGCGGATACTTGATCTTTCACTGCTGTGGTTTGCTGGGTTAAGCTTTTTGATAGATTAGTTAATCCATCATTTAACGTTTTCCCCTGAGAGAGGAGTTCTTCTGAACGTTCGACAAGAACTGCACGGGCGGCAAGACTATCAGGATTTGAAGCAAGATCTTCCCAAGCTGAGAAAAAGCGATCGAGAGAAGCACCTAGTCCGTTTCCGGGTTCTCCTGTCAGCGCTTCAATTTGTTGGAGCGTTTCAAGCTTCGTCGATTCAGAACCTAATTGACCATTTCGTTCTCGATACTGGGTATCAAGATATTCTGATCGAACTCGTTCAATCGATTCAACACTTACACCAGTCCCAAGCTGTGAGGATGAGCTACCAGTTTGATAAGGATAAGGTATGGAAGACGTTGCTTGCATGTCCACTCGCTGCCTCGAGTATCCGGGAGTATTCGCATTTGAAATATTATTTCCTGTTGTCGTAAGAGCTGCCTGTTGCGTGTAGAGACTTCTCTTACCGACTTCTAATCCATGAAACGTAGACGTCATTCAAATCCGTTCCTTTCTCAACCTGATCACTCAGGCTTTCGTATCAAAATATCCTCGCGGTGTTTGCAATGGCTTCTGGTTGGGCCTGCCGTAAGTGATCGATTGATTTGTTGTCGTTAAATGACCAATCATATGATGGACAAAGGCCATTCCATCTCTTAACAACTCTTCATTTAAGTCATTCATATGCTGAAGTTTTACCGCTTTTTCTTTTAAATCCGCAGCTCGATTTTCCACCATTCGTTTAACAGGTGGACTTAACATCCCTAGAACTTCTTTAAGCGTTTGGTCTGTTCGACCTGCAAGCTTTTCTGTTATCTGCTGCCGTTTCTCTTCACTAACACGCAGTTCTTGCAGAAGATCTTTTTCTTTGTTGATAACTTCAGTCAATCGCTTCACGTCTCGTTCTAATAAGGCTTCCTGTTTCTGTTTTGATCGAACGATTAATTTCTCATGAAGGAGAATCATTTCACCCATAACCGATAATAGTTCCTGTCCCATCGTGCCGCCTCCTGTTAAAACCACTGATCAAACAGCTTTTCCGCTGTTTTCTGACTGTCGACACGATACGTACCTTCTTCAATCTGCTTTTTGATGGCCGTTACCTTCGCTTCGCGCTCTTGTTCGGTCTTCATGTCGTATAGTTCTCTCGCTTTGTTTGAAATTTGAAGCTCGTCTTCTCGAGGAGCCTTTTTAACCTGCTCAACTTTCGTAACAGGATTATGCTTCTGGTAAGGGTTTACAATGGGTGGTGCTGATGGTTTATTGACGTTCATATCCGGTCACCTCTTTCCGATCGTTTATCATACTACTCCTATTCTATTATTCGTACCCGAATTTGAGGATTGTACCGTTATTATCGGAAAATTTTATAAAAAAGTTAATCGCTTACTGAATTTTAAAGTCCGTTACGAGGACACGTTCTACTTTTCCATCATGCATAACTTTATTCACTTCATTTTTGATCGTTTCTTCAAACTTATTGAGACCTTCAGATCCTTTCAAATCCTCTTTTGTTAGACCCGCTAATGTTGAGATGACGATCGCTTTCAACTCAGGATTACGAACTTCAAGTTCTTTATAACTCTTTTCATTATCAGCTAGTAAATTTAGTTGAACGACCGCAAAATGTTCTGATGACAAATTCGTCGTCAACGGTTCCATGCTAAAGCTTCTTGCTGCAAGCTCTTCAGCTGTTGGTTCTTTCTCTTCCTGCGCCACGACTTTTTTCAGATCAATATCGAGAAAAAACACCGCAGCGGCAGCTCCAGCTCCGATAATACCAAGTGCGGTTAGGAAGATAATTAGAATCCGCTTCATTCTGTCACCTCTTGTTCTAATTTTCTACGTTGTATGGAAGAATAAGCACTTCAACTCTTCGGTTCTTTGCTCGGCCTTCTTCCGTTTTGTTTGAATCGATCGGGCGATATTCTCCATATCCTGTAAAACTAAATAGCTTTGGATCAAGCTTCTTGTTATTCAATAGCTCTGTCATGAAGTTCAGTGCGCGCTCAGAACTTAAATGCCAATTCGATGGATACTGCGATGTTTTAATTGGACGGTCGTCTGTATGACCGGTAACCGTAATCCGACGCGGTGGATCTGTAACGAGTAGGGATGAAATTTCTTTCCCCAGTGTTTTCGCGTCCCCCGTTAACACGGCTTTTCCACTTTGGAACAGTGCCGCTTCTTTAATTGTAATTAAAAGCCCCTCTTCTGTTAGCTTTGTTTTTAAATAAGAATCGAGATCTTCATCCGCGATGTATTCATCAATTCGCGCCTGTAATTTCTGAAGCTTGTTTTGGTCCTGTTCGATCGCTTTTTCTTCCGCTTCATCCTCTTTTGGCTCCTCTTTTTCTGGTTCATCTGTCATTCCTACAAATGAACCATCTTCTGGATCGAGCATCGCAGGTTCGCCTTCCAAAATCCCAGTGCCACCACTTAGCACTTCTTGAAAGGATTGTGTAATAGCTTCATACTTTTTAGCATCAACCGTACTTGCCGCAAAGAGAACAATAAAAAGCGCAAGCAGAAGCGTTAACATATCGGCATATGGAATGAGCCAGCTCTCATCGACGTGATCCTCATGCTCTTCATGTCTCTTCTTACGCATCAGCGCCTACTCCTTCTACCTCTGATTGATTTGTTTTCTTTTCAGCGTCAAGGTTACGTTCTTTACTCGGGAGATAGACGAGAAGCTTGTCTTCTACCATGCGAGGCGATGCGCCTGACTGAACGGCCAGAAGGCCTTCAAGCATGATCATTTTAATACGAGCCTCAGCATTAGATTTTCGCTTCAGCTTATTCGCGAATGGATGCCAGAGAACGTAGCCTGTGAAAATCCCAAAAAGCGTCGCGATAAACGCTGCTGCAATCGATTTTCCAAGCAGCTCCATATCACCGAGGTGACTGAGTGCTGCGACGAGACCAACAACCGCTCCGAGAACACCGAGGGTTGGGGCATACGTTCCAGCCTGAGTAAAAATCCCCGCTCCCATGCGATGGCGTTCTTTCATGGCCTCAATATCTTCTACCAGGATCTCTTCAATCGCTTCATGAGAATGGCCGTCTATTACCATTTGGAATCCACCTTTTAGAAAATCATCATCAATGTTTTCAAGATTATTCTCAAGGGAAAGGAGTCCCTCACGACGAGCGACCGTCGCCCATTCACGAAACATCGGAATCAGCTCTTTTTCAGTCAGGAGCTTTTGGTTAGAAAAGATAATTTTTAATAAGGTGGGGAATTTCTTAATCTCGTTAAACGGAAACGCGATGAGTAGTGCCGCCGCTGTCCCAACAAAAATGATGACGAGGGCAGCGGGATTTAATAGAGCAGCCGGATTCGCTCCCTTCAGGATTAATCCGCCTACAAGGACGAAAAAACCGAGGAGCACACCGAACAGAGATGTTTTTTCCATTGCTTTCACCCTCTTTGTTTAACTTACTTCTTTGCCTGTTCCATTGCTTGTTTCCACGTATTTCGAAACTCTTCTGCCAGGCTTTCAACTTCTTTTAATACGCTTGTATCATTTTGAATATTCGCCGTCACTAACTGTGAAATCATATACTCATAGAGCGCGTCCATCGTTTGGGAGAGCTCCATCTCCATATTTAATGATGAACGTAATTCATAAAGGATATTTTGCGCTTTAATGATATTCGTGTTCTTTGCTTCCATATCGCCTTTTTCCATCGCAATAGCGGACAGGCGAATAAATTTGATACACCCGTTATAAAGCATTAACGTTAATTCCTGAGGCGATGACGTTGCGACCGCATTCGTTTGATACGTTTGATATGGATTTTTCATAGCCATAAGAATCCCTCCTATTTACGCTGATCGAAAAAGGCGCCGTCCGTATATGCGGCCTGCTTGTATTTACTTGCAGCTGCCTTGCCATTCTGCAGGCGTCTCATCTGATCGGAAAAAGCGGCATAAAGCTCAGAAAGTTTCGGTTGAATGGTTTCTTCAAGGAGGTTCAACTGTTGAAGAAGACCCTGCTCGTCTTCCGTCCAATTCTTTCCCTCCTTTTCCATCGCTTCATTTAAGAGTTTAATCGTCTCTTCACGTCGCGTAATCATGTGATTAATACCTTCAAGCTGTTCAGACCCTTGCTCATCCATTGAAGGGTTTACGATCTCAAGTGATTTCGCGATTTGATTTGTCACCACGTGTAGCTGGTTTAAAGCGTCAATTCTTCTCATTTTACATCCCACCAAGTAAGTTTTGTTGTACCCAGGCGCTTTGCTGATTGAGCTGACTCATCGCAGTTTCTAGCGCTGAAAATTGTTTCCAATACCGATCTTCTATCGTAACGAGCTTATCTTCCCAGTTTTGCATCTGTTCATCTATATCTTTTAATCTTGTAGACAGAAAGCTACTATCAACAAGCGTTCCCGGCGTACCAGCTTTTTTTCCTAGCTGATCGATCCCTTTATTAACAGAATCATAAAGCCGATCGCCAATCCCATCTGTGCCGCTTGTAAACAAGTTCATCACCTGATCAGGCTTTTGCTCAAGAGCACTCTTTAGCTTGGCTTCGTCAATAAAGAGCTTTCCTCCATCCTGGTAAGCCCCCGTGTTAATCCCAACTTGCGAAAGCATGCTAAGCTCGCCTGCTGGAATTCCGCTAACTGGCATCATCCAGGCACTGCGAAGATCACTCACAATTCCCCGAACCGTCGCGTCACTTTGGAGCATCCCGCTTTTCGCCTTCTCTTCCCATAGTTCAATTTCTTTCTCCGTAAGATCTTCTCTTTGCGCATCTGTGAGCGGCGGGAAATCGCGATTTCGCTTTTCAGTCAGCATCCCCTGCGCTTTATCGATGAACTCGTTGTATTTCTCAACAAAATTCTTAATCAGGTCAAAAGGAGCCTGAACATCACTCTGGACCGAAACGGTGGAAGTCCCTTTCTGAACTAAATCGAGCTTTAGGTTATTAATCGTCGTAGTGTTTGTTTTTAAGTTATCGACAACAATCCCATCAAACGTGACTGAACCATATTTCCCCTGTGCTGTGTTGGCCGCACCGCCGAGAATACGATTTTCTACGTTTGGATCACTAACACTAAGTGTGAACGTCTCATCTCCGCCCATTGCTTTTGAGGAAATGAAAAACCGAGAGGTCGTGTCATCGAAGCTTGCTCGTAAGCCAAGTGATTCACCTGTCGTACCGTCTGTGGCACCTGCTACTTTTTCTGCAAGACTTTTAAATGTGTCTGATGCAGTGATGGTAATGGAAGCGGTTTGCCCTTTGCTATTTGTAAGCTGAAGCGTCGTATCTGCTTCACCTGTTTGAAGTACTTTATCTGTTCCCTTTGCGGCCGTACCAGCTTCATTTTGAATGGCCTGTCCCGATGTGAACTTGGCACTTTGTGCGAGTTCGTTAACCGTAACCGAATAAGAACCTGGAACAGAAACAGATGTCGTTTTCGCTGTAACGGCACCAGTATTAGAAGAGACCGTTTTATAAGCATTATAGCCAGACTGCAACCGCATCGCGGAAGCCGTACTTCGCATATCCGACATCATCGTATTCAACTCACGATACGATTCCTTTTGCCATTCGATCGTTTGTTTCTTTTGAGACAATTTATCGAGCGGCATGCGCTCCGCCATCATAAGATCCTTTACCATCTGATCCGTATCCATCCCCGTCGCTAACCCGGAAATTCTCATGACCATCTCCTCCGTTCATACCTTCTATTGATACTATCGGCAGGGTTAGGTGATTGTTTAAGGTGTAAAAAGACCTAAAAAAGAACCCTCAATCGAGAGTTCGAACACTTAAATTTTCTGATCGACCATAAAGCCGAGAAGCTCAGCCGTTGCTGCGTAGCGATCAAGGAACTTTTTTGAAGGAACTTCTTTAATTACTTCGTCAGTTTGCGTATCAATGATCTGGACGTAGTATTCGTTTAGTTTTTCGTGGAGTTGGAATTTGAGTGAGGTCTGAGATGGTTCCAGATAGGTATTGAGAGTTTTGATGTGGTTCTCGACGGTTTCTTTTGATAAAACTTTTTCTTCTACCTTATGCTTTTCGGTCTTCTTATACAGTTCAGTATTAGTTATTTGAGTTAACTTCGTTGGTCCAATAGGTGTGGTTGAAACGTCCCTTAGTTCCATCAGTCATTCTCCAATTCCTTATTCATTTGTTGTTAAAAAAAGTGGCCTTCAGTTGAAGACCACCTTGTAAGTAAATTAACGAAGAAGTTGTAGTACAGCTTGTGGCTGTTGGTTGGCTTGGCTTAGCATTGCTTGAGAAGCCTGGTTAAGAATATTGTTCTTTGTGAACTCCATCATTTCCTTTGCCATGTCAACGTCGCGGATACGTGATTCAGCGGCTGTAAGGTTTTGTGATGAAGTCCCAAGATTGTTGATTGTGTGCTCAAGTCGGTTTTGGTATGCCCCAAGTTCTGAACGTTGCGAAGAAACAGATTCAATAGCTTTATTAACAGCTGTAATTGAAGCCTCCGCGGATTCCGCGGAAGAAATGTCGAGTCCATTTACATTTAACGCAGAAGAATCCATTTTATTAATACCAACTTTAATAGTTTGAGATGAATTTGCTCCTACATGGAAAGAGAGGGTATTATCAGCAAATTCTTCAACCGATTCTCTTGAAGTAAATGTAGCCTCTTTTCCTAAACTATCAGTTGTTAAAGCACCTATAGTTAGTGAATAATCTCCTCCACCTGTGGTAGTAACTATTTTTTGTGCCCCACCAGTTGAGGCAATATTTCCAATAGTTCCAGTTTCTCCACTTTGAGTAGTCCAAGTCATTGTATATTCGTCATTTGCTGCATCGTAATCAGTAATTTTCACATTAATTGTTTCATTGGCTTCAGTTCCTGGTGTTCCCGCAACAGAAGCAGTCGTTGCTGTTACACTTGAAAACAAGCTTGCGTCGCCCTGATTATCAAAACTAACAGACCCCATTTTATTGGTAACTCCACTAAGATCTCCATTAATTAGTTTTTTGTTGTTAAATTCTGTATCATTAGCAATTCTATCAATTTCTTCTTCAAGCTGATTCAACTCTTTTTGAAGTTCAGTACGATCAGTATCAGTGTTAGTATCGTTTCCAGATTGTACCGCTAATTCTCTCATTCTTTGAAGAATAGAATGTGTTTCATTTAATGCGCCTTCAGCAGTTTGGATAAGAGATATACCATCTTGAGAGTTACGACTAGCTTGTTCTAGACCACGAATCTGTCCACGCATTTTCTCAGAAATCGAAAGACCTGCTGCATCGTCTCCCGCTCTGTTAATACGAAGACCTGAAGATAATTTCTCCATGTTTTTTGATGCATTTGCTGAGTTCGCACCCATCTGACTGTAAGTGTTCAAAGCCGCGATATTGTGATTAATAATCATTCCTAAATCTACCTCCATGTAATTGGTTTTATCAAGAAAATCCACATCCGTTTGGACTTCCTAACACCACTATTATCGGCAGGCATTTTAGGATGTTTAACAGTTTTCTGAAAAATTTTTAGAAAATCTTGGATTCCTTTTTATTCCCTGCCTCCCCTTCATAAATAAAAAAGAACCGCATCCATAAAACCGCGGTTCCTCCCAATAATTGATCACCTTAAATGTGCATATTCTTCCTTCTCATATAGCCCCGGTAAATAAGCTTCAATCCCATTCCCATCCTGATCATAAAACTTAAAATGAGCCACTCCATCCTCTTCATCAACCGAAACGCCACGCTTTCGCAGCTCATTCCTAAACTTCGCCGCATGCTTCTCTGCTAAATGAAGCACCGGATAAGATCCGCTCGCATCAGCTGAAGGAAGCTCTTCGCCTGCCTTCAACTCAATTAAGCAAATCGCCGTCTGCCCTTCTCCAACGCCGAGCACCACTGTACCTCCGTAGTCTTTTGTCACATGAAGACCGAGCATCTCTTCATACCATTTCACTGCATTCTTGATATTCCGTACACGAATGTTCACTTGATAAACACCTTCAAAGAAACTCATGAAGCCCCTCCTATGAACTTGTTTTTCTCCTGAACTCCTTTAAATCCTCCAAGCTAAACTCCTGCATCGCGGCAAGCTTATTCTCTGACTGAATGGCTTCATATACTTCTTTTCGGTGAATGGCGATGTTCTTTGGTGCTTCTACACCAAGCTTCACCGTATCTCCGTCGATGCTTATAATCTTAAGTTCAATTTCATCATTAATGACAATCGATTCGCCTTTTTTACGTCCAAGTACGAGCATTTACTCCGCCTCCTCTGTGTTCACTTGCTTCAATAGAGGTTCTTTGATGCCATACTCCTGTTTTAGGACAAGTTGTTTTCCAGTGCGTTCTTCGGTGTTAAAAATAAGGGGTGCTTTTAAATTCATCGTCGCTTCTTTTAATGAGCCCTGGACTGTAAGAATGGATAGCACGAGCGCATGTGCTGGATCCGTTAGGTTTAGCTGGGCAAGCGTGCTGTCGTCAAGGTTTACTTCATAATTTGGGTAAAAGGAAAACGGATCTGCGAGGAAAAAGCAAAGACCGCTTTCTTCTGTTGATTGTAAAAAGTAAAAAGGAGACTCATCTTTGTCGTCGGCGGGTAATAGACAGTAAGTTGTAAAGTGCTCAAGGCCAGGGATGCCACTTTCAAACGTGACGAGACGTTCTTCGGTAACATCCATTTCTCCAAAGCGTGCAGTATGTAATTTCATAGCGATCTCCTTTGTTGATCAGTGTGTACCTTCATTATAAGGCCTAAAGCGCTTTTTTCCATGGATAATTTGTTGTCTTTTTGAAATTTCGGTAAACTTAAAGTGGCAGACGACCGCTTAAAAAGAAGAATCTTGTCGAAGCTTTATCTTTATCAAAATACATTACGTTTACGAAAGGAGAATCCATTATGAACCTCACCTTTCATCCGCTCGGCGAAGCAGCTTTGAAGTGCTGTTTTCAAGAAGACGTATCGCCGGCATTGACGGATAAAATCCAGGCATTTTGTAGAAAGCTTCGCTCGAAAGAAATCATCGGCATAACCGAATGGGTGCCTGCCTATGATTCTGTGGCCATTTACTATGATCCGTGGAAGCTTTCGTATCAACAGCTCGCTGACTTCCTTCTAAATATGGTAGTTGAACTTGACGTGAATCGCGACGAATCGAAAATGGTGACCATTCCAACACATTATGGCGGGGATGACGGACCGGATCTTGAAAATCTCGCAGCTGCTAATAATCTTTCCACTAAAGACGTGATCAACCTACATACAAGCGGCAGCTACCTCATCAACATGATCGGCTTTTTACCAGGCTTTCCTTACTTAAGCGGCTTAGATGAACGCATTGCGATGCCGCGCCTTGAAAATCCAAGACAGTCTGTTCCGGCTGGATCGGTCGGCATCGCCGAAAGTCAAACTGGGATCTACCCGCTCGATTCACCCGGAGGCTGGCATATCATCGGCCGCACGCCGCTTAAGCTTTTTGATGCTGAAAAAGAAGAGCCGTTTCTGTTTGAGCAGGGCGATTATTTACAGTTCAAAGCTATTTCAGAAGACGAATACAAACAGATTCAGCGTGAAATTGAAAACGGTACGTACAAACTGGAACGCAAGGAGGAATCTGAATGACGTTTCGCATTGACTTAAACAGTGATCTCGGCGAAAGCTTCGGTACCTATGTCGTTGGACAGGATGAGCAGGTGCTTGAGCTCGTGTCGTCAGCAAATGTGGCGTGTGGCTATCATGCCGGTGATCCGCACATTATGAATAAAACAGTTGAATGGGCGAAGGAGCATCACGTCGGTATTGGCGCGCATCCAGGCTTCCCGGACTTAGTCGGGTTTGGGCGACGAAATATGAACATTACACCAGAAGATGCCTACTCGCTTGTTCTTTATCAAATCGGAGCACTGCACGGGTTCTGCAGGGCTCATGAAGTGCCACTACAGCACGTGAAACCACATGGGGCGCTTTACAATATGGCTTCGAAGGATCCTGAGCTTGCGAACGCGATTGCGCAAGCCGTGAAGGATTTTGATTCAGAGCTGATTCTATTTGGACTGGCAAATTCAGAGCTCATTCGTGCTGCGCAAGACGCTGCACTTCCTTATGCTTCAGAAGTGTTTGCCGACAGAACGTATCAACCTGACGGATCACTTACGCCACGGGTAGAAAAACATGCGATGATTCGTGATGAGCAAGCGGCGATTGAACAAGTGATTCAAATGGTGAAAGAAGGAACGGTAACGGCTGTGGATGGTTCGATCATTGCGATTGAAGCGGATACGGTTTGTGTGCACGGCGATGAATCGTCGGCGCTTGCGTTTATTAAAGCGCTTCGGAAACGATTTGATGAAGAAAACATTGAGATGGAAAGGGTCGGAAACCGGTGAAGTTATTTTCAGTCGAAAAGCCAGGATTATATACAACATATCAGGATTTGGGACGTGTCGGGTATTTGAAATATGGTGTACCGGCATCTGGAGCGCTTGACCGCTTCGCTCTTCAGGTTGGTAATATTCTAGTTGGCAATGAACGAGGGGCGGCAGGTCTTGAGGTCACGATGCAGGGGCCAGAACTACTCGCAGAAGAAACCTTTGTGATCGCTGTAACGGGAGGCGATTTGTCTCCAATGATTAATGGAAGGCGTATTCCGCTCTGGAAGTCGGTGCTGATAAAAAAAGGACAGGTGCTTGAATTTGGCCAACCACGCCTTGGCGTTCGCGCTTATCTTACCGTTTCAGGTGGTTTTCATGCGCAATCCTATATGGGCAGCCGCTCGGTATATGAACCAGCAGGTCTTGGGCGTCGACTTGAAAAAGGCGATGAGCTGGTTGGTGAGCCTAGAAAACAAAAAGCAGGAACCGGGCTCTTTTTCACCGAGATTCCTGATTATGATCGTGATGTTGAAGTTCGCGTTGTAAAAGGACCTCATCATGAGCAAATTTCAGATAAGGCCGTTTCGGACTTTTTCGCTATGACTCATGAAGTGTCACCGCAATCAAACCGGATGGGCTATCGCCTACAATCAGATCTTGAAACAAATCATGAAGCAAACGTTATTTCAGACGGGGTTCCGCTTGGCGGCATCCAGCTACCTGGGAACGGTCAGCCGATCATTTTGCTCGCGGATCGGCAAACGACAGGTGGCTACACGCGGATTGGAACGGTCATCGGTCCAGATTTGCCACTCGTTGCCCAGCTTCCTCCCGGCGGTAAGATCCGCTTTAGTGAAGTATCTGTGGAAGAAGCACAAGAGGCGGCAAAGCAGGAAGAACAAAAGCTTCGGATTTGGGAGCGATTCACCCGCTAATGCAATCGGAGGTAGCTGTGAAGTTCATCCTTCACTACCTCCCCCTGATCCTGTTCGGTCAGCTGCAGGTGGTAGTGATCTCCTTCGGCTTCTGCCTGGAAATTGTAAAAACCTTTACTATTTAAATAGTCGCTCAGATCTTCAATCTTTTCACACTGAGAGAACAAAATTTTATTGCCCACATAATCGTCATTCACATAAACGTTATACGTATGTGCATTTTTCATCTCTTCCTCTTGATTAAAAAACGGGATTGGTTCCGGCATTCTGTCTCCCTCCTTTCTTTAGGGATTACTATCAATTTGTCCCTTCACGCCTTTTTTATGTTGGAAAAACATTCTTGTATGCTAGTATGTTTAATCCTTTAAGCATTCGGGAACCTTCTCTAACGTACACTAAAGGAGGATGACTCATGGCTAACACATATACAAAGCAATACATTAACGGTGAATGGGTTAAGGGTTCTAGTGACAAAACTGTAACAAATTATAATCCATTTTCCGGTGAGGAAATTTTTACATTAAATTCAGCATCTGAAGAAGATCTAGATAAAGCTTATAAAACAGCAAAAGAAGCACAAAAATCATGGGCGCAGACAACACCGGGCAAGCGCCAGCAAATTCTTGATAAAGTAGCGGCACTCATGACAGAACGAAAAGAAGAAATCGTTGACTGGCTAGTAAAAGAATCTGGCAGTACAAAAATCAAAGCAAATGTTGAATGGGCAGCAGCCACTCGCGTTGTGAAAGAGTCTGCATCATTCCCATATCGCATGAAGGGACAAATCGCGCCTTCAGATACGCCAGGTAAAGAAAACCGCATATATAAAAGCGCAAAAGGCGTCATTGGCGTCATCGGACCGTGGAACTTTCCACTTCACCTTTCCATGCGTTCAGTAGCTCCAGCCATCGCAACTGGTAACACGGTGGTCCTAAAACCAGCATCTGAAACGCCTGTAACAGCAGGGTTCCTAATTGCTGAACTATTTGAAGAAGCAGGACTTCCGAAAGGCGTATTAAATGTCGTAGCAGGACGTGGTTCTGAAATTGGCGATGCGTTCGTTACTCACCCAATTCCGAAGTTGATTTCCTTCACAGGTTCAACCGAAGTTGGCCAACATATCGGTGAGCTTGCAGGTAAGAACATTAAAGAAACGGCACTAGAGCTCGGCGGTAACAACGTGTTTATCGTTCTTGATGATGCGGATATTGATCAGGCAGCTGAATCAGCAGCGTTCGGTAAATTCTTGCATCAGGGTCAAATTTGTATGGCGATCAACCGCATTATCGTGCACGAAAGCATTCATGACAAATTTGTTGAAGCATTTAAAGAAAAAGTGGCTTCTCTGCAAGCTGGTGATCCGTCTGACGCGAAAACAGCCGTTGGTCCTCTGATCAACAAAGATGCCGTTGAACGTATTCAAGAATCACTTAACGCTTCTCTTGAACAAGGTGCTGAGAAAATTCTTGGTGGCGAAGTGGAAGGAAACGTGATGCATCCGGTCATTCTAACGAATGTCACCAACGATATGCCAATTGCGAAAGATGAAATTTTCGGAGCTGTCGCACCAATCATTAAATTTAGCACAGTAGACGAAGCAATTGAAATCGCAAATGGATCTCCGTATGGCCTTAGTGGCTCCGTTCACTCTCGCGACTTAAACCGGGGAGTACAGGTAGCTCAGCAAATTGAAACAGGAATGGTCCACATTAACGACCAGCCTGTAAATGATGAGGCACACATGGCCTTCGGTGGCGAAAAAGAGTCAGGACTTGGCCGTTTCGGTGGCGAATGGGCACTCGATAAATTTACAACCGTAAAATGGATTTCCGTTCAACAAGAACGTCGTCAGTATCCATTTTTCCAATAAGTAGTTAAAAGCCCTCGATTCGTTCGGGGGCTTTTTTAATGACCTACCTTCACTAAATAAAAATTGGTTACCCGGGAAATAGTAGGAAAATACTTAAATGGCTATTTTGTTGCTTTTTATTTTCATTTTTGAAAAAATAGATAGAGAGAAGGAGATGGAAACATGATTGAAGTTCGTGAAGAGAAGGTACAGGATCATGAGGAAATCTCAACCATTTTACAAAAAGCGTTTGGTGGAGAAGATGAGGTTAAGCTCGTCAGTGAGATTCGAGCGTCTACGTACTTTGTTCCTGAGCTCTCTCTTGTTGCGCTACATAATCGACGCGATCCAGTCGGTTACATTCTTCTTAGTGAGATCACCATTTCTACAGAAAAAGGGAGCCTCACGTCTCTTGCGCTGGCCCCTGTAGCAGTTGTTCCTGAATTACAGCGAGAGGGAATTGGGAGCATGCTCATTCAAGAAGGTCTGATGAGGGCGACTTCGCTCGGTTACCGTCACGTTGTCGTGCTTGGACACAAAGAATATTACCCGCGATTCGGTTTCGTCCCCGCTTCTGAACAAAACCTTACTGGACCATTTGATGCAGGAGATGCGTTCATGGTGAAAGAACTAAAAAAGGACGCGCTGAAAAACATTAGCGGAGAAGTTGTTTATCCGAAAGCATTCGGAGTGTAAAAACGACATACGAAAAGCCGCTCATTAGCGGCTCCTGCTTAAAAATCAAAGATTGAATCTTCGTTCGCATCATCGTCTTTCATCGGTTTAGAAGACAGGGATTGTTGAACGGGCGCGGCCCCCTGTTGTTGAAGTGGCCTAGCTGATTGCGCTACGGGCTTTGATCGACTGCTTCCTGCCTGAAGTAGCATGTCGCAGTATGTTTTAATCGCAATAAGCTCTTCGCGAATGCCTTCAACGTCAGCATCATTTTCTTCAACATTATACGTAAGCTGCTTCATTCGTGCATTCATTTGCTGAATCAGCTGATCAATCGGGATATCTTTCATTTCAGTTAACTCCTTTAGTGAAGGATCTTTTGTCCCTAGTGTACCAAACTACAAACCAAATGAAAAAATTAAATGAGAAGGAGATTAAACAATGGATACTCTTCAAGAAGCTCTGAAATTTAATGAGGAATTTGTTAAGAACAAGGAGTATGTTCCTTTTGAAACCACTGGCCTTCCAGATAAAAAAATCGTCATTCTTTCCTGCATGGATACACGTCTAGTAGAACTTCTACCACGCGCAATGAATTTAAAGAATGGCGATGTAAAAATTGTTAAAAACGCCGGTGCTGTTGTCAGTCACCCGTTCGGAAGTATTATGCGCAGTATCGTCGTAGCGGTGTATGAACTTCAAGCTGAAGAAGTCTGGGTTATTGGACACCACGATTGCGGCATGG
Organism: Guptibacillus hwajinpoensis; assembly: GCF_020524165.1. GTDB lineage: Bacteria > Bacillota > Bacilli > Bacillales > Guptibacillaceae > Guptibacillus > Guptibacillus hwajinpoensis_D. The sequence continues at coordinate 166,010 of NZ_JAIVKU010000001.1, read as the reverse complement.
GAAAAGTCAATCCGGATGAACTTCTTCATAAAATCGAAGATAGCGTCACAAAAGAAGTGGTTGCTTCCATGAAACACGTTGGAATCGATCTTCATTCTTGGCTCCAGGGATTCACAACTGTTCAAGATGGCGTACGCGATAGCGTTTCGATGATCCAAAATCATCCGCTTCTTCCAAAAGACCTTCCCGTTCATGGGCTTGTGATTGATCCAGCGACTGGAAAATTAGATCAAGTAACAGAATAATAGTAAAAGCGCGCTCCTCATCGAGGAGCGCGCTTTGTTTAAAGGCTATTTCGCTAACACATCAGCAAAAGCTTTTCCGTACTGCGGAAGATCCGGCGGACGACGGGCAGATACGAGATGTCCGTCAACAACAACTGGCTCATCAATCCACGTTGCACCTGCATTTTCCATGTCATCACGGATTCCTGGTGTGCTCGTTACTTTCTTTCCTTCTAGTACCTTTGCAGAAATCAACACCCAGCCTGCATGGCAAATCTGACCGATTGGTTTCTTATTTTCTTCCATGTGCTGTACCATTTTTAACACTTCAGGGAAACGGCGAATTTTATCAGGTGCCCATCCACCAGGAACGAGAATCGCATCGTAATCAGCAGGGTTAATGTCTTCATATGCATAGTCGGAAACGACGGGTACGCCGTATTTCCCAACATATTTCTCTCCTGCTTTCTCCCCAACGTAATGAACGGTTGCGCCTTCTTCCATTAAGCGATAATAAGGGTATGTGAGCTCGAGATCTTCAAATTCATGATGAACGAGACTAATCACTTTCTTATTTTCTAAACGCATACTTCCACCTCCACTTCTTACCTTATACCATTTTTCGTCTAATTCAAAACGAAGAACATGTTAGAGGATAGATCTCCCTTTTGATGCATGTATTTTCTAGTATGGTCTTGGCCTTCTGGGAATACTAATGAGAAGGTAAAGGAGAGATAACCATGGATGTTGGTCTTTTACTGGAATATGGTTGGGTGCTTCTTGTTTTAATCGGTCTTGAAGGGGTACTAGCTGCAGATAACGCTCTCGTCATGGCCATTATGGTCAAGCACCTTGATCCACAAAAGCGTAAAAAGGCTTTGTTTTATGGACTTGGTGGAGCCTTTGTTTTTCGCTTCGGATCTCTCTTCATCATTTCCTTTCTCGTCGACATTTGGCAGGTGCAGGCGATTGGTGCCATTTACCTGTTATTTCTCAGTTTAAATCATCTTGTGAAAAAGTTTTTCCTAAGCGATCGTAAAGAAACCAAAAAGGAAAAAGAGCCGAAACAGGGAGCTGGCTTTTGGACAACTGTTTTAAAAGTCGAGCTTGCTGACATTGCTTTTGCGGTGGATTCAATTTTAGCGGCCGTTGCGTTAGCGCTAACGCTTCCGAATACAACGTTACCGAAAATCGGTGGAATGGATGGCGGACAGTTCCTTGTCATCCTAACTGGAGGAATTGTTGGGCTAATCATCATGCGCTTTGCTGCTAATTATTTTGTAAAGCTTCTCCATCGTAAGCCTGGTCTAGAAACAGCTGCATTCGTTATCGTTGGTTGGGTTGGGGTGAAGCTTGCCATTTACACCCTTGCGCATCCAAACCTCGGTATCCTTGCAGAAGATTTCCCGAAAGAACCTGCGTGGAAAATTACGTTCTGGGGCGTCCTTGTCGCCATTGCCCTTGGCGGCTGGTTTTTATCTTCAGAACGAAAGGAAACGGAACGAGAAGACGAGAACGATGATACCCTTGAAGAGGAAAATGATGAAGCGAATGATTTTTCATAACGAACAACAGGTGCCAATCAAGGCACCTGTTGTTTATGCTTTCTGAAACTCTTCTTTGATTTCATTCATCCGTTTTTTATTAACGCCCATATCCGAATAGCCTGTACGAGAAGCGGATCGAAAATGCACCATTTCGCTCGCAGTATCAATGTAAAATTCAATATCATCAACAAATTTAAACAGCTTTGATTTTTCCTCCGCTCGTAGGTAGTGCGATCCCTCTTCTACAATTTCTGTTCGTTTTCGACTCGTTAAGATTGTTTTTAATTTAGCGAGAGCTTCGTCAGCCGTACCTTTGTACGGGATCGGATCCATGCCGTGCTTTTCGTCATTACTTTGACTCAATACGCAGTTTGGTTTATCTGGGCAGGGAGCAAGCTTCCCTTCTTTCACACCTAATTGTTCTGAACTCACATCGATCGCCTCCTGTTATCATGTTTCTATTCTTTCTATACCCTCTCACGTCACCATTTGAACTTATTATGCCTTACAATGTGTGAAAAAAGCAGCACATTGATGTGCAAATTTCTCGTTTAGAACGTTAAGAAAGCGTGAATAGTACTTCTGTGATCAAAAAAACAGGATTTTAATCTTTGAAGGAGGCAATATTGTGAGTAGACCAGTTGTACGTGAATATCAAAACGATGAGAAACTAAAAAGTGATATCGAGGAGCTAAGCAATATCGGCGTCTCAAAAGATGACATCTACGTACTTTCCCATGATGACGACCGCACAGAGCGCGTTGCAGACGGCGTTGATGCAAACACAATTGGCAAAAAAGAAATGGGACTTAGCAGCTTGAAGAACGTTTTTAGTAAAAAAGGCGACGAACTGCGCAGCAAAATGCAGGAAATCGGTTTCTCTAAAGAAGAATCAGAACGTTACGAAGAAGAAATGGACAAAGGCAAGATTTTCATGTTTGTAACGGATACAGATAAAGTGACGAATTGGAAGTAAGAAAGAATGAGTGAGTGATTGAGAAAGAGCCGTGGATCTGCTGTTGAGATCCACGGCTTTTTTATGCAGTAAAGCAGCGGGGGTCAGGTACGTACCTGACCCCCGCTGCTTTAAAGTGCTGCACTAACGTAACGATTGTTTACTGTGCCGCCATTAAGCCAATCCTCGAAATCGACCGCAATGACCTCGTCGCTTCCTGCTATAGCGGTTTTGAATAGGCGTTCCTTCGGCTTCGTCATGACAGTATGAAGCGTGCCAAACAGGTTGTCATAGTCAGCAAAAAATAGGAGAGAATTAGGATTTTTAAATTCATCAAACCAATTCTCTAGCTCAATGACGGGATGGTTTTCTAAATAGGTTAGCCTTTGAAGCGAGTTTTCCGTTGCTTGCGGTGTGCTAGACTTCTGAAAATGATTGGTGCAATACAGTGTTTCGCTACGTTTCACCTCGCTACTTAAGGGGCCAATTTCAACAATGGCCGATCGACCTGAAGCATCTGTTAAGGAGTAATTATACTCGTCAGCGTGGGGCAAATCTTCTAATAACGACATGGCTTCTTCAACCGTTTGACATGTGTCGAGTACGATTCTGACAATGATTCCAGCCATTAGTCCTTTTTGATGAAAGCGCGTTGATACAAAATGGAGACCTACTGTAAGTCCATATTCATTCATCCCATCATGTAAACCAATTCCAAATAAACTATGACCACACGTTGCATAGCATTCGGTTGGCTGTCTTAACATGAATCGTCCATCGTAATAGTCAGGCCCAAAATCATAATTCCTCACATATCCTTCATTGGTCATGACGGCTGTACAGCCTAATCCTTCGAGTTTAGGTAAATCATATCCACTAAAAAGAGAGAGCGCGTTATTTGGTGAAATCGCTAATGCCTTACTTATCCCTTCGATTTCATCTAATAGATGTGGAGCAAAGCGTTCATAGACAGTGCGGGCTTCCTCGATATGAATTGGCTGAACAAAATGCTCAGATCGTTTCTGCACGACCTTCATTTGTTCATGAGAACCCACGCCTTCACCGATCTCAACGGAACGCCCTCGATAAGACTCAATCGATACCCTAAGCTCACTCACTCTTTTTCTCCTTATAGACCTTTAACATTTCTTCCACAGAAATCCCGTCAATCGTCATACCTTCTACTTCTGACTTCTCGATTTTCACACCTTTAAGGTTACAATTAGTCAGTGTACTTCCATGAAGGTCACATTTATCAAAAAGAAGTGGCATATGCTCCTCTCTACGCCCCGCTGCTAAATGATCTTCAGGGGGCAATCCAATGTTTCGAAAAACCGCACCACCCATTTGCGCATCCTCAATCTTAAGATCACTCAGATCAATATCTCGGAACGAAATCCCACTCATGTTCATGTTCTTAAACGTTGCTTCAACCATGTAGGCATCAGAAAAGATGGACTGCGCTAAGTTCGAATTCATGAAATTCGCGTTCGTTAACTCAACTTGATCGAATAAAGCACTGCGAAGACGAAGTTCTTTGAATACTTTCCGCTCAAATTCTTCCCCAACGTTTTGTTCCTTCAAATTTTTCTCAACCATCTCATTCATCTCCTTTTTTAACTTTGCTCTAGCCCTTCGGATCCGACTTTCTACTGCAGAGGTGGAACAGGCTAACATGGAAGCAATTTCGTTCATGGAATAGCCGCCCATGTAGTGAAGAACAACAGAAGTTCGAATTTCTTCCTTCAATTCATACAGCGCTAGCCAAACAAGTTCGCTTGTTTCACTTTCTTTCTTTTCAAACAGCTGAAGCGTCTTTTCGTGAAAGGAACGCTCCATCACCTGCACCATTCGCTTTCGCTTTCTTTTTAAATCTAAGCTCAAATTTCGCGCTATACTCGTTAACCAGCTCCCTACCTTCTCTGGATCTTCAAGTGTGTGCCGCTTTACGTAGGCTTTTATAAATGCTTCCTGCGCCACATCTTGGGCAAGGTGGTAGTCCCCAAGAACGCTATAGGAAACCGCATAGAGAGCGTTCGAATAGCAGTTAATTACCTCTCGAAAGCCTTCTTCTGTTTGCCATTCTAAAGTCGATTGCTTCAACCTATCTCACCTCACTAGAGCTTTCACTTAAATAGACGTATCTCATCCGTCCATTCCGTCAACTTGGTGAAAATCTTTCCATGGTAAGCGGACAATTGTATGTGAAGGGGGTCAGAGAGGAGTCAGACCCCAAAAAAAGTGCAATAAAAAACAACATAAATGGCACACAAAAACTAGTTCTCCGCTCGTCTCCAGGCGCATATATTTGTAGGGCAATAAAAATATTTCTTTCAAAGGGAGTGCTGATATGTTGGATCGAACATTGCTTTTCGTAGCCGCTATGATTGCTGGGTTTGCATTACTTCGTCTGTCTGAAGCAGATTCATTCCTCGAGAGTCTTAATCCGGTCTTCGAAGTTGTTGGCTTTTTAGCAGCGCTGCTATTTGCACTTGTCTTGATCTACAAAGGCATCATGGCCATCTTACCCCGGAAAGTGTAAACGCTTTCCGCTCCTGAAAGAAACGAAAAGCGGGATCTCTAGGATCCCGCTTTTTGCCTTATTCTTTTGGTGCAATCATATCTTCTGGACGAACGATCTCATCGAACTGCTCGGCGGTTAGAAGACCGCTCTCAAGAGCAGATTCGCGAAGCGTTGTCCCATCTTCATGCGCTTTTTTCGCAATTTTCGCCGCGTTTTCGTAACCGATATGCGGGTTCAATGCTGTGACAAGCATTAGGGAGTTTTTCAAGTAGTCTTGAATCACTTCTTCATTCGGCTCAATACCAACTGCACAGTTATCGTTAAAGGACTTCATTCCGTCTGCAAGCAAGCGAGAAGACTGAAGGAAGTTATAAATAATAACTGGTTTAAAGACGTTAAGCTCAAAGTTCCCTTGACTCGCTGAAAAACCAATTGTTGCGTCATTCCCCATCACTTGCGCAGCTACCATCGTAAGCGCCTCGCTCTGCGTAGGATTAACTTTACCTGGCATAATCGAGCTTCCCGGCTCATTCGCAGGAATCGTTAGTTCACCAATGCCACAGCGCGGACCACTCGCAAGCCAACGCACGTCATTTGCAATTTTCATTAGATCAGCCGCAAGTGCTTTTAACGTACCGTGTACGTGAACAATCTCATCATGGCTTGTGAGCGCATGAAATTTATTTTGAGCAGATGCGAACGTCTTGTCTGTCATTTTGCTAATTTCTTCCGCTACCATGTCTCCGAACTTCGGGTGAGCATTTAGCCCCGTTCCTACCGCTGTTCCTCCAATCGCAAGCTCCTTCATGTATTTCACACTTTCAAGGAGCATATTCTCACACTTCACAAGCATGCGATGCCAGCCGCTAATTTCTTGACCGAGCGTTAGTGGCGTTGCATCCTGAAGATGCGTACGTCCGATTTTAATGATATGTTCATTGTCTTGCATTTTTTGATAAAGGGTTTCCTTAAGCTCAATTAGAGCAGGATACAGATGATCTTCAACAGAAAGAACGGCCGCAACATGCAAGGCTGTCGGGAATGTATCATTGGATGACTGAGATTTATTCACGTCATCGTTTGGATGAATGCGCTCTTCCCTTCCCTGTTCTTGTAAAAGTTCATTCGCACGAAAAGCGAGTACTTCATTCATGTTCATGTTGGACTGCGTGCCGCTACCTGTCTGCCATACGACAAGTGGGAAGTGTTCATTATGATCCCCGTTAATCACTTCATCCGCCGCTTTCACAATGGCTTCCGCTTTTACATCTTCAAGCTTACCAAGACGCTGGTTCGCTAGGGCTGCGCTCTTTTTCAAAATCGCAAAAGCCTTCACGACTTCAAGCGGCATTTGCTCATTGCCGATTTTAAAGTTCTGCTTGCTTCGCTGCGTCTGAGCACCCCACATTTTATCTGCTGGTACTTTGATTTCTCCAATTGTGTCTCGTTCAATTCGATAATCCATTGTGATCCTCCTTCAGAGTATAAGCTAACAGGTTCCACTTCGATAAAAAGAAGAGAAGTCCTCTCTCTTCGTTAAAATTCTATTTATGACGACGCTTTCATCATAACACACTCTCCTTCTAGCGGGAATCAGGAGATCGTTGCATTTTCATATAAAAAAACCGCTCACGTAGGAGCGGTTTTTTAAGCATTCGCAACTTCTTTTTTCTGATCGTCTTGCTTAATGATAAACTGTAGCGCAAGTAATGCGATAAACAGCCCAAGTCCAAATAGATCCGTTGACCCCTCTGGATAAATGAGCATCACACCTGCCGCTACTGCTGCAATTCGTTCCACTAAATAGGTGCGACGGTACCAGTATCCGATCATACCTGCGCCAATGCTAATCATGCCCGTCAAGGACGTAAACAGCACCCAAAGAAGACTTTGCCACGTTGTATCGATCATCATAAGCTCTGGTGAGAGCACAAAAATGTAAGGAATGATAAACGCGGCAATCGCGAGTTTGGCGGATTGCACCCCGGTTTTAAGAGGCTCACCTCCTGACACACCTGCTGCCGCAAATGCAGCGAGCGCAACTGGCGGGGTAATATCCGCCACAATTCCGAAATAGAACACAAACATGTGCGCTGAAAGTTCAGGCACAGATAGTACGATTAGCGCCGGCGCCGCGATCGTTGAAGTGATTACGTAGTTGGCAGTTGTCGGCGATCCCATTCCGAGAATCAGCGAAGCAATCATTGTAAAGAAGAGCGTGAGCAGCAAATTTTCTCCTGAAAGAGAAACGAGACTATTTGCAAGCTTTAACCCAAGACCTGTTAGGGTTACAACCCCTACAATCATCCCCGCTGCAGCCGTTGCTGCTGCAACGCCAAGCGCCGTGCGCGCACCGTTCGCAAGCGCATCAATAAAATCACGAATGCCCATGCGCGTTTCTTTGTTTATCGCACCAACGACGATTGCTGATAAAATCGCATAAAGCGCAGCACGCGTAACCGATGTTCCAGACATTAAGAAGAAGATAACGGCGACAATTGGAAATAGGAGATAAATCCGAGCGAGTACAGCTTTTCGGTTTGGCATTTCATCTTCCGTTAGTCCGCGTAATCCAATTCGCTTTGCTTCAAAATGAGTCATGATCCAGATTCCTGTAAAATAGAGCACGGCTGGAATCGCAGCCGCTTTCGCAATTTCCCAGTAGGTGATGCCCCCAATAAATTCAACCATGAGGAACGCCGCTGCCCCCATAATTGGTGGCATGAGCTGGCCACCTGTTGAAGCTGCCGCTTCAACGCCACCAGCGAACTCTTTTCGATAGCCGAGCCGCTTCATCATTGGAATTGTAAAAGATCCTGACGTGACAACGTTCGCAACGGAACTTCCGCTAATCGTTCCCTGAAGCGCACTTGAGAAGATGGCGACTTTTGCAGGACCACCAACGCGCTTCCCTGCAATCACAAGAGCAAGGTCATTGAAATACTGTCCAACCCCTGTTTTAACGAGAAAGGCTCCGAAGAGAAGGAAGAGGAAAATGAAGGTGGAAGACACCCCGAGCGGCGTACCAAGAATCCCTTCTGTCGTGTAATACATCGAGCGAATAATCCGATCAATGCTTAACCCACGGTGCTGTAAGAAGCCCGGCATATATGGACCAAGGTAGGCATAAAGCAAAAAGATCGATGTAATCACAGTAATCGGTAAGCCTACAACGCGACGAGTCGCTTCTAGTACAAGCAATATTGCCAGAAGACCAACAATTAAATCGAGGGTAGTTAACCGGCCCACTCTAAATACAAGCTCATCAAAGTTGAGCGGCCAGTACATCCCGACATATACACCAATCATCGCCAGGAGTCCGTCGTACCAGGCGACTTGAAATTTGCCTTTCGTTTTATTCTGCAGCTTCTTTTTCGAAGCAGGGAATAAAAGAAATATGAGGCCCAGCGCAAATGCTAAATGAATGGAGCGCTGCAGCTGGGCTGTAAAAACACCAAATATCGCGGTGTACAGCTGGAAAATAGAGAATCCAACGAGCCCTGCAAGAGCGATCCATCCAATTATTCCTGTCAGCCTTCGATGTCCTGCTTCAGGATCGAATTTCGCCATTAGTTCCTGCGTTTGTTCGTCTGTCATCTGATCTTTGTCTTGCTTTGTTTTCGGAGGCTGATCTTTCTCACTCAAGTACGTTCACTCCTTTCATCCACTGCCATAAACTAATGTTTTCTGATTCAAGATGAAGCCATGATCCCGGTTCAATAATCCGACTTAATTCAATTTCTTTATCTTGCACAAGGAGTACGTGGTTTGCAACAACCTGTCCGGTCCTAAGGTCAATAAACGGAAATTTTCGGTTCATGTCCTTGATTTTATATCCATCCTTATCCTGCACAAAGCGCTCTCCTGCATCTGCATTAGAAGGCATACCGATTGCGAAATTCTCATAAGCAAGCTCATATTGCACAATTTCACCTGACTCCGATACATAATAGGATTCCTGAACGGGCGTTTTGTGAACAGAGTGCGTATAGCGAATATCAAAGTTCGCAGGGTCATCCTCAAATGGCACATAGGCAAGTACCTTTCCGGATCCTCCTTTTTCTAATGCCACGACAGGAAAAAACGGATAAAGAAAAACGATTAAAATAAGGATAAGGGCAATCGACGTTTGATACAGAAATTGTTTTGTTGAATCAGAAGGTTTCATCGTAAGAAGACGCAGGCTTTTCACCTGCGTCCATCACATCCTTTTTTTGTAGATTCTTACTTACTCGACACCTTTTTCATCAAAGTATTTCTTCGCTCCAGGATGAAGATCAATTCCAACGCCATCTAGTGCAGAATCAGCCGTAATGAACTCCCCTTTTGCGTGGGTAATTTTATCAGAGTTATCAAAGATCGCTTTCGTTACTTGATACACATAATCTTCATCAAGATCTGATCGAGCGACAAGCATCGCAAGAACCGCAACGGTTTTCACGTCACTTTCAATTTTATACGTTCCGCTTTTCACCGTATCTTCTGCATAGTACGGATGCTCTTCAATCAGCTTATCGATTTTATCCTGTTCGATTGGAAGGATACGAACTTGCTTTTGAGCAGATAGTCCTTCTACCGCACCTGTCGGCGTACCAGAAGTGATGAAAGCAGCGTCGATTGTGCCGTCTTGAATGCCTTCTGTGGACTCATCAAATGCCAGATGCTGAGCATCAATGTCGTCCATTGTAATGTCATGAGCTGCGAGCACTTGCTCCGCATTCGCATACGTTCCACTACCCGGCGCTCCAACCGATACTTTCTTGCCTTTTAATTCATCAACAGAAGCAATTCCGCTTTCTTCAAGCGTTACGATTTGAATCGTTTCAGGGTAAAGTGTGCCGATTGCCTGTATATTGTCCACTTTTCCATCTTCAAACATTAGTTCACCATTCGTTGCATAAGCTGCAATATCTGTTTGTGTAAAGGCAATATCCGCGTCTCCATCCTGAAGAATTTGCATATTTTCAACGGAAGCACCAGAAGATTGCGCATTTGCACTTTCAATATCGGTTTCATCTTGAATAATATTCGCTAGCTCACCACCAAGTGGAAAATAAGTTCCTCCCGTACCACCCGTTAGTAAACTAAGCTCTGAAGGGGATCCGTTCGCTTCTCCCTCTGAATCAGACCCTCCACAAGCACCGAGTATCATTGCCATCGATAATACGACAATAAATAAACTCATTAATTTTTTCTTTCCCATGCCATTCGCCCCCTTCAATAATTAGAAAATTTCAAATTTACTATACCATATTGTTCCTGCAATTGGTACAGGCTGTTCAATGACACAGCTCCACACCTAAACTGTACTAATACAAAAAAATCCACATTTCTACTTCTTTCGTTTTTTTTCGACTAAGGCTGTTGGCCGATGAGCTGTCGAAAGAAAGCGAAATGTCGTAAAAACATGGATTTCAATTTGTGAATTTTTATCAAATTAGTTCGAGACTTCCCAATTTTTAAGAGTTGCCTGTCGAATCATCGAGTCAGGCGTAAAAATAAATGTCCATGGTACAGCCGTGTTGGCTGGAACTGTTAGGTTATGAGTAAAACGTTTCTCGGCTACGAGTACGTTGTCTTCAAAATAAAACAGCAAACGATTTTCTAGTATCCAGTCATCCATCCCATTTACGATGCAAACGGAAGCAAGCAGATCATTTCGGTGGTTGAAAGCTATTCGTACGGGAATAAACTGGATCTTGCCTTCTTGAATCGGATTCTTTGTGTAGATCTCCTCATACATTTTACGATCACGCTCTGCAATCGTTCGATCCCATTTTTCCTCAAAGATCAGCATCACGCTTATCCCCCCTGCTTTTGTACCTTTTTTCTTTCTGTTCTAAGATATACAGATCATCAATCACGTCATTTAAAGAAAGCAATTCAAAAATAACAATCATTTTTCCAGTAAAATGATGGCGTGGATCTGTCGTTTCATCTCTTATGTCATCAAGGTCGTGAAAGAGCTGATCAAGCTTTTCGATACTTTCTAGATGAGCTTTCGAATTCTGTGTGGAAGGGTTATGGAACGCTTTTGAAATCGATCGACCCGCTTCAATAATAATGCGATGGTCATCTTGGTCAATGGTGTTTTTTGTCTCAGTAAATAACATATTTCCAAGGTGATAAAGGATCTTTTGAAGGTATTCGAGCTTTTTAAGTACAACTGAGAAACTACGCACTTCATTTATGCTGTGTCTACGGTATTTCCATTCCTCACGCTGGTAAGCAATTAATTTGTATGTTCGTTCCAGATCACGACTAAGTCTCTGGTAAACGAGCGTTTGTTTTTTAGCATGAGGGAGATCGATGATAATTTGATCTAATAAATCACCAGCATTTCGATACAGCCGCTTGACACCTTGATTAATCATCGTATGAAATTTGGGTGGCATGACAAAGTAGTTAACGGCAGTTGAGACCACAATCCCGATTAACGTTGTACTAAGTCGTCCAACAAATGAAGTCATATAATCGCCTGTCGTATCCGGAATCATCGCTACGGCTGTCAGCGTTGCCACAAGCATCCCGTCATCGAGACCAAGCTTATGACAGGCAATTAACGTGAAGGTTGCAGCTAATGCAAACGTGAAGGGCGATTGATGTAAAAAAGATTCAAACAACATTGCAAATCCGGCGCCGATCGCCGCAGCGGGAAAGCGTACAAGCCCTTTCTTAATGGAATCGGAGGCGGTCGGTTCAACCGTTACAATCGCGGTAATCACCGCAAAGAGAACAGGCAATCCAAGCGCATCACAAATCCAGGCGGTTAGAAACGCCGCCAGTCCTGTTTTTAAAATACGTCCACCAACAAATTTAAATACTTTATGCCTTATGTCTATCATTCGTATCAGTCCGTTTCTATTCCTACATTATAACGTAAGCAGGGGGTTTACATGAACCCATTTTCCACTTATTGTTTACTTAATTCAGATAGAAGGAGCGGCTATTATGAAGCAGTATGCTGGTATTGACTTATCCGGACCATCAAATACGAAGGATACGTCTTTAGCCATTTTTGAGGGGAACGATAAGAAGCTTATGTTTGTTCAACTATTGGAAGGTGTTACGGATGAAGAAATCTATGAACGATTCCAAGATAACAAGGAGACCTTTGTCGGAATGGATGCGCCCCTATCGTATCAGCCGGGTGGTGGCGATCGTCCATCAGACCGTGCTCTTCGACAGCGTATTGTGAAAGCTGGAATGAGAAGTGGGTCAATTATGACCCCGACGATGACGCGAATGGTGTATTTAACGTTAAGAGGCATTTCTCTCTCGAGAGGTCTGGTTAACACGCATCTCGTTGAGGTTCATCCTGGAGCAGCCATTGGTTTGCGAACGCCACATTTGGGAGCGGTTCTCGATTATAAAACAGAAATGGAATCACGCGATGAGCTAAGAAGCTTTCTCGAGAGCGAGGGGGTGAGCGGCATTCCAAACAAAGCGCTTCAGTCCTCGCACTCTTTTGATGCTTGCCTTGCTGCGTATGCAGCCTGGAAATGGGAGCAAGGGAAATCGGAGTTTCTCTATCAAGCGGAACCCCCGTTTCACCCCTTTGATATGAGCTGTTAATAAACCTTTTAAACCACAAAAAAACCCTGCGTACTAGTTACGTAGGGTCTCATCAAAGACTTTTGGAACAACGTCGCGAACGACAATATAAAATATCCCTATAAAAAATGCTGTAATTGCCATCGCAAATGAAGGAAACACATCCCATTCACGGTCCATGCCCCATCCACTGAGCATCGCTCCTGAAAACGTGCCAATCATATAGCAAAACGGAATCCACCATTTCATTTTGAATCATCACCTCAGAAATGATATACCCCGTTTCGACAATTACTGAACCTTTTTTAGAGCATTTCCTCGATATCTTTCTTTAAATCAGCCGGTTCAGTCGTAGGTTCATAGCGTTTTACAACCTCACCATTTTCATTCACAAGAAACTTCGTAAAGTTCCATGGGATGTCGGCATGTTCGATCCCTGGCGCTTCCTTCGTTAAATACGTGTAAAGAGGATGAGCATGTTCACCGTTCACATCAATTTTAGCGAACATTGGAAAACTAACGCCATAATTTATCGAACAAAATTCCTCAATATCTTCTTTGGATCCAGGTTCCTGCTCGCCAAACTGATTACAGGGAAAACCAAGAATTTCAAACGGCTTATCTTCAAGAGACGTATATAGTTCCTGAAGCCCTTCGTATTGCGGTGTTAATCCACATTTGCTTGCCGTATTGACGATCAGAAGTACCTTGCCACTATATTCTGAAAGCGGCATTTCTTTCCCTTGAAGCGTTTCTGCAGTGAATGAATGTACACTCATATTACCCCTCCTAGTGATTGTCTCACCTCACTTTTATCATAATTAAGAAAAGTGTGCTAGCCATTAGCGTGCTCTTGCAATGATCCCGTTATGAACTTTGATGTATCCGTGTCTCACAATATCCATGCCGTTCTCGTAGGCATAGAGCCCCATCTGGCGAATATCCATTAGCTCTCGATACGTATGGTTCATCATATCGGCCATCACGTGATAATAAAGACGAGACTTCATCTGATTTCGAGGCGTTGTCATGATCACATATCCATTATCCTTCACAAACTTTCGATGCCAGTCTAGTATCGCGGGCTTGTGCTCATCAGGTACATGCTCAAGTAACCCAACGCTCAAGACAATATCAAACTCTTTATGAAAATCGAGATCACGGATATCTTTTACGAGATAACTAATATTCATCTGATCTTTGTACCAAACTTTGGGCCCGCCGGTTTGTGGATTTGTCCCAAGAAACGGATACGTATTGGGAAAATGCCCAAATCGGTCGGATTTACAGAAAGCATCATAGTCGACCATAACGACTTCTCCACCAGGATACATCGCATGAAGCTGCATCGCTTCATATCCTTCCGCTGCGCCTAAAAAGAGAATACGAGGATTTTTCACATCCAGTCCTTCAAAAAGAGCCCGCTTCCCTCTTGGATCCCAAATGCCATCTTCAATGCGGTGCACATAATTCCAAAGAGACAAGCGCACCATCTCGCCCAGTCCATGCTTAACATCACGTAAATGAAAGCCTTTGAAACTATCTTTTAGAGAAGACTTCACTCGCTTTTGTTCCGCTGGTACGTCCTGCATGAACAGCTGATGAAAGGAGCGGTTAAAGTATTCCCACGACGTTTTCACTGGCATGTCCTGCTGATGTTCTGCTTCCCAGTCCCGTCGCTCTCTCGCAAGTTTCTTTACTTCAAATGGCCTTCCTACCTGTTTCCACGAAAGGTCTGACCAGTCACTAACAACATTCGCATTTACAAAACGATCCAACTGTTCATTTCGAGGATTCCTTAAGTCAACACGATAGCTTGGCATTAACGCAGTATACTCAAAATCCTGTTCAGTGAAAGGATGTTCAGGCGTTATTGAAGCAAGTTCCAATTGCGTCACTCCCCAGTTTTTGTTTATCTTCTCATGATAACGCTTACATTACAAATATTTTCTGAATAATCAAACGTATTTTTCTTAAGAAAAGATCCCATTCTGGTGATATAATGAAAAGATTAACAATGCAGGAGTTGGAAAAAATGAAGATTGTTGTCAGTACGTTAAATGCGAAGTTTATTCATACTTGTCTCGCATTACGTTATTTAAAAGCCTCCGCTGCCCCTGACTATGAGATCAAGATGGCAGAATACACGATTAAAGATCCCGTTATGAATATTGTAAGTGACCTACACAGCATGAAAGCCGATGTGATTGGCTTTAGTTGCTACATCTGGAACATTGAAGAAACCATTCCCGTCATTGAAATGTTAAAAAAAGTAAATCCGTCACTCACAATTGTACTTGGCGGACCAGAAGTGTCATATGATGTGTATGAGTGGCTTGATCGCATCCCTCAGGCCGATTATATTGTGATGGGAGAAGGCGAACACACATTTAAAGAGCTTCTTCATTCTATTGAAACAGGTGAATCCATAGAGTCTGTAAAAGGCATTGCATACCGAAAAGAGGGAGAAAACCACATCAATCCACCTGCACCGAAGCTTAGCTTAAGTGACCTTCCATCTCCGTTTCGTTTTGAAGAAGATCGCGCTGATCTTGGTCGCCGTGTAACCTATGTTGAAACGAGTCGAGGCTGTCCTTATTCTTGCCAGTTCTGCCTCTCTTCTATCGAAGTTGGGGTGAGGTATTTTCCAGCAGAACGCATGAAGGATGAGCTCCGTTACTTGATGGACAATGGGGCAAAAACGATTAAATTCGTCGATCGAACGTTTAACATCCGACGAAACTATGCGATCGATATGTTCCAATTTCTTATCGATGAGCATCGCCCTGGTTGCGTCTTTCAATTTGAAATCACAGCTGACATTATGCGCCCGGAAGTACTTGAGTTTCTGAATCGCGAAGCACCTCCAGGTCTTTTTCGCTTTGAAATCGGGATACAGTCAACGAACGACGCAACGAATGAACTCGTGATGCGTAAGCAAAATTACGAGAAGCTCGCCCGAACGGTGACAATGGTAAAAGACGGCGGAAAAATCGATCAGCATCTTGATTTAATAGCCGGACTTCCGGAAGAAGATTACGCATCGTTCCGTAAAACGTTTAATGATGTTTTCTCGTTTCGTCCTGAAGAGCTTCAGCTCGGTTTTCTAAAAATGCTTCGTGGAACTGGGGTAAGGCTAAGCGCAGAAAAGCACGGCTATCTATACATGGACAATGCACCTTATGAAATTCTCGGCAATAACGTTCTTTCATTTGATGACGTTATTCGCATTAAACAGGTGGAGGATGTGCTCGAAAAATACTGGAACGATCACCGGATGGATCCAACGATTGAATATCTCGTGACAGAAGTGTTTCCATCACCATTTGATTTCTTTCAAGCTTTCGGTAGTTACTGGGAAGGCAAAGGATGGTCACGCATCGGCCATCAGCTTGAAGATCTTTTCAGGCGGCTCGCTGATTTTATTAAGATGCATGCGCCTCAACATCATGAACGTGTGTCCTCTCTTATGAAAATCGACTATTTATCTAAGTCAAAGAAAAAACCGCGGACGGTGTGGTGGAGTGACCGCTTAGACAAAGAAAAAGAAGGAACACTTTTAAAATTGATTAACAATCAGCCAGCTTTGCTGGGAGAAGCCTATCAATCATTACAGTTATCGGAACGAGAGCTTCATAAGCATACGGTCGTAGAACTTTTACCAGCCTCTGAAAACGGTCAGGCTGTGCAAACCCTTTTACTCGTGTACTATCACCCTAAAACAAATGAACGTCGCCTGTTTTATGGAAAACTTCCTTCAGAATCTTCTGTTGCGATGTAAGAATGATGAGAAGGCATTTCGATGAACGCGAAATGCCTTTTCTAATGAGCAGATTCATTAGTTAGAGGATTTTGTGCCTTCAAGACGAATATGGTAATTAACCAATGCCGGAGGATAGGCCGGTAACCTATGGAGGGATAGCATGAGATTATTAGAAATGGATGCCCTGTCCCTGTCGAAGAAGATTTCCAACCGAGAAATTTCATCGTACCATGCCGTTCGAACGTACATGAATCATTTGAATGCAATTAATCCTGTCCTAAATTGTCTTGTCGAAGATCGCTTTAATGAAGCGATCGAAGAAGCGAAAAAAGCCGATTATACCCTTACGACTGGAGATGCAAAAGGTCGACTATTCGGTGTTCCAATTAGTGTGAAAGAGTGTTTCCATGTTACGAACATGAAAACAACTGGAGGACTAAGCTACCGCGCTTCAACACGGGAAAAAGAAGATGCTGAAGTGGTGAGACGCCTTCGTGCAGAAGGGGCCATTATACTAGGGAAAACCAATACACCAGCCCTTTGTTTTTGCCAGGAAACCGATAATAAGCATTTTGGTAGAACGAACAATCCATGGGATGTAACAAGAACCGCCGGGGGATCAAGTGGAGGCGAAGGGGCTTTAATTGCTTCAGGTGGTGCCGCTGTGGGACTTGGAGCCGATATTGGCGGATCCATTCGCTTCCCTTCTCATTTTAATGGCATTGTCGGTTTTAAATCTGGTAATCGCCAGGTGTCACAAGTGGGAAATTTCCCTTACGTCGATAAGCCCGAGCAAGAACGTATGCTAGGTATTGGTGCGATGAGTAAGTCCGTCCAGGATGCGAGGTTAATGAACGAGATTATCGCTCACGAACCGCCTTCAGCACGAAATCTGGATGATTTCAAACTCGTTTATCCCGTACCTCATCATCGCTATCCGATCAATCGCGAAACCTTTCAATTGATCGCAGGGATAAGAGATGCATTTGATGGAGAGCTTGCTGAAGAACAGGCGAACCCTCCATTTTTTGAAGAAGCGGCTCTTATGTGGCAACAAATGATGTCGATTGACGGAGGAGCTGATATGGCAAAACTCATGTCAGACAATGAGAAAGCTAGTCCTTTCGGAGAATATATGAAAGAAAAGCTCTTTCGAAGTTCAGATGTTCATCCTTATCTCTCCTGGGCGCTCATCGGCACACGACTTTTTAAACCGAATCAAAAACAAATAAAGCAACTTCATGCTTCACTAAAACGCGGGGATGAAATGTTAGACGACTACCTGGATGACCGCATTTTAATTCTGCCTGTTTATCATTCTCCAGCCCCACATCATGGCGAATTGTATCAAGAGCTATTCTCAATTCGGAAAACGTTCTTGAACTACATGCCTTACATTGCCTATGCCAATGTGTGGGGACTTCCTTCCCTCACAATTCCAATTGGTACGAGTAAAGAAGGTCTTCCAATTGGTGTCCAGCTCGTTAGTCGGGTAGGTCATGAAGAAGCGCTCTTTCAGCTAGGTGAACAGATTGAGCAGCGCATCGGGCGTTATCAGCGCTGTCTACATCATGATGCTAAGAACGAAGAAGTTGAGGCAGAACTCGTCTAAGCTAACAGGAGGATTGACTACGAATTGTTTACGAATCAACATACGAAGCCTTATCTCGCAATTATGGTTGCCATTTTATTTATTTCAACCTCCGCTGTCATTGTTAAGCTCGCTTCAGCACCTGCTTCGGTCATTGCGATGTACCGTCTTATGTTTGCGATTCTTATCATGGTGCCGATAGTTGTTCGACATTATCGCGATTCATTTAGACAGATCAAAAAGTCAGATTGGGGCTATGGTAGTCTGGCAGGAATCAGTCTTGCGTTCCATTTTATTCTCTGGTTTGAATCGCTTCATTACACCTCAGTCGCGAGCTCAGTCGTTCTCGTTACACTGCAGCCGCTCTTTGCTTTCATCGGCACCTATTTCTTCTTTAAAGAAAAGCTCACCCTTCTAGCAATTGCTGGAGGGGTGACAGCTGTGGCAGGATCGATCGTGATTAGCTGGGGGGATTTTCGCATTAGTGGAATGGCATTATGGGGAGACCTTCTCGCCCTCACTGCCTGTGCCATGGTTACCGGATACCTTCTCTTTGGACAAAACATTCGCAAGCGATTGGATTTGATCCCCTATACATTCATCGTCTACGGAATCGCAGCGCTAACGCTTGTGATCTATAACCTTGTCCTGCGCTATCCTTTCTTTTCCTACCCGGGGTCCGATTGGGGATATTTTCTTTTACTCGCTATTTTCCCTACGTTGCTCGGGCATTCCCTCCTCAATTGGGCGGTAAAGTGGGTAAGCGTGAATGTGATTTCGATGAGCATTCTGTTCGAACCAATTGGCGCTAGTATTCTCGCATACTTCATTCTGGGCGAGACGTTGCATACGATGCAGTGGATCGGTGGCGGAATTATCATTACTGGTCTTTACCTCTTTATCAGAAGCTACTCATACAAAAGAAAACCAAAAAACAGCGAGGCGCACCCTTGAGGAGTGCGCCTCGCTGTTTCGACATCAATCGAGCTAAACCGGGTGGTGCCTGTCACCCGCTACCCGCTATCGCGCTTTCGGACACGTCTTACAGCACGCTCCATCTGCAGAAACTTGATCATATAAGCAACACGTGCGACGGAACCGGATTGGTCCTTCTTCTCGCTCGACTTTCTCTGAATAATACGGCATAAACGGATTCGCTCCGCAGGTGAAGCTTGTACAGTTAAACTCTCTGAGTAAATAATGAAAGTCTTCTTTCGCTCGATTCACTTGCTCCGCATTTCCCTCAGAAGGAATAAGTGTTTCATAGACCCAAAAAAGGTAGATTGCCGCATTCTCCCATAGAATGGCTGCGGATAGTTTGGTGGCTTTTACCATCGTTTCCACGAAAGGGGCAAGATTTTCATTAATGAGCTTATTCGCAAGTTCTGCTCTAGTGTCCGCCCGCTCCTTTTCGCTTCTCTTCAACGGATTCGGAATCGTTAACTGCATCATTAAGGGCGCTGCCTGCATATTCATGTTTATCTCAAGTTCATCAGGTCCTGAAAAAATTGGTTTATCCCACATTGTGAAAGCATATAAAATCGGTGCTAGTGTCATAAAGCCATATCGCTTCATGAACTGTGAACCTGCGACGATAATCGATGGATACTGTCCTTCCGTAACAAGTCGTTCAAGTAATGTTTTTAATTGATCGGCATCCAGAAGTTGTTGAACCGTATACTCGCCTTTTCCATCAAACGTAAGGCGGAGCTGCTCCAGTTTCTCTTTCTCCTTTTCGTTAAACCCCACCTGCTCCGTCACGATGTACCCTCCTCCCTTTGCCATGCGGGACACAAAGTGGCGTCCCAAATAGCGGATCTTGGATAATATCACACTGAAGGCCAAATACACGCTCCACCAGCTCAACATTCACAATATCCTCAGGTTTCCCCTGATCGTAAATGCCTTTATCTTTTACAGCAATAATATGATCGGCATAGCGACAAGCAAGATTTAAATCGTGCAGAACCATTAAAATCGTCCGGTTATCCTCTTTATTTAATTCAAAAAGGAGATCGAGCACCTCCACTTGATGCGCGAGATCCAAATACGTTGTCGGTTCATCTAGTAAAATAATATCTGTATCCTGAGCAAGGGTAAGCGCAATCCACGCACGCTGACGCTGTCCACCGGAAAGGGAATCAACATTTCGCTCCGCATACTCTTCCATGTGCGTCGCTTTAAGCGCTTTTTGCACGGCATTTTCATCTTCTTCGGACCACTGACTAAACCAAGTTTGATACGGATAACGGCCCTGCTTGACAAGCTGCAGCACCGTGAGGCCTTCAGGAGCGACAGGAGACTGAGGGAGAATGGCCATTTTCCGAGCAATTTCTTTGGTTGGCATATGTGATATCGCCTCTCCGTCTAGCACAATACCACCTGAATGTGGCTTTAAAAGACGGGCAAGGCTTCGTAAAAGCGTTGACTTGCCACAGCCGTTGCCACCTATTAGGACACTCATCTCTCCTTTAGGAATCAGTAAGTTCAGCTGATCGATGACCGTCTGTTCTCCATATCCAAGCGTTAGATCTTTCGTTTGCAGTGCATACATGTCGCCAACTCCTTATTTGTTTCTAGAGCGATACAATAAATAGATAAAATACGGAGCGCCAATCGCTGCCGTAAACACACCGGCTGGAACTTCGAGCGGAGAAAAAAGCGTGCGTCCAATCAAGTCCGCGATCATGACGAGCATGCTGCCGACAAGAGCAGAGACGGGAACAAGTACACCAAAAGAAGAACCCACTAATTTCCTCGCAATATGAGGAGCCATTAAACCAACAAAGCCAACGCCACCGGCGAATGCGACAGCACCTCCTGCAAGTGCCGTACTAATTAAAAGCAGAACGATGCGGTCTTTCAAAAGCATAGCGCCTGCTCCCCTTGCAACATCATCGCCAAGCTCTTGTAAATTCACTCTTCTTGAGTAAACCATCAGCAAAATCAGTAAGATGACAACCCACGGCAAAAGCGTAAGAACGTCCTCTCCATTCGTGCCATGAACACTACCTGTAATCCAAATGTTCGCTTCAGACGCTCGATAAATTGGCCCAACGATCATTAATAGCGTTGTTAGCGCCTGCAGCAAAGCCGTTAAGCCAATCCCAATCAACACTAATCGAATGGGCGAGATGCCATTTTTCCAGGATAAAAGGAACACCAGAAATCCCGCCAACACTGCTCCGGTAAACGATGCGAGCGGCATCCACTGAATGCTGACTGTTAGCGCATTCGCTTTATCACTAAACACCGTTAGAAAGCCAATTGTCGCAAGGGCACCGCCCCAGGTGATACCGAGAATATCAGGAGACGCAAGCGGGTTTCGTATCATCCCCTGCAGGATCGCTCCTGACACGGCAAGGGCTGCACCTGCTAACACCGCCATCGCAATTCGTGGGAAACGAAACTGTTTCACAACAAGCTCATTCATTTCATCCCCATAGCCGAATAGCGCCTTTACCACTTGATCAGGTGTCATAAAAATCTCTCCAAGACCAATGCTAAGGAGCGCGGTCACAAGAACCGCACAAACAAGAGCAGCGATTACCCAGAGTGCACGCCGATCAAGTAAAAAAGAAATAGCTTTCATTCGAAAGGAAGTATATTTCGTCATAGTTATTTAAACTCCCTTCGAGCAATGTAAATAAAAAAAGGCGTTCCGATGACAGCGGTTAATACTCCCACAGGCGCTTCGAGCGGCATGATCACATAACGCGCCGCAATATCTGCAGATAGTAGCAGAATAGCCCCTAGTATGGCGCTATATGGAATGACCCAACGGTAATCAGGACCAGTAAAAAAGCGAGCTACATGAGGGACCACTATGCCAATAAATCCGATTGGGCCAGCAACCGCAACCGAGCCACCGGCAAGAAAAACAATGAATAGTGCAGCGCCGGCTTTCACAAGAAGCGTACGTTGGCCAAGGCCTTTGGCGACGTCTTCTCCTATGACAAGCGTATTAATTTTCGTGCTAATCAGCAGCGCCCCTACTAAACCGACGCCAATATATGGAAGCACCGAGTAAAGCATGGCAAGACTGCGGCCTTCAATCGACCCAGCTAGCCAGAAAAGGACATCTTCAAGTGCCTTCTCATTTAACACAAGCATGCCTTGCGTTAATGAAGAAAACATCGCTGCCATCGCTGCACCTGCAAGTGTCAACTTCATCGCCGTCAATCCTTCTCTTCCAAGTGAACCAAGTACGTATACAAGAATTGATGCGAATGCCGCTCCAAGAAACGCTAACCAGCTAAAGGTTGCAAGCGACGATACCGAAAAAAACGTAACAGCGATCACAATCACAAAGCTTGCCCCAGCATTAACGCCCAGGATCGACGGTGACGCCAGAGGATTTCGCGTAATCGCCTGCATTAGTGCACCTGCTACAGCGAGACTCGCACCAACAGCCGCACCAATTAGCGCCCGCGGAACGCGATTTTCAATGATAATAATATGGGCATTGCTCCCATCATATTGTGTAAATGCCCGCCAGGCTGTTGCCCATGTGATACTCGTTAGCCCATACACAACGCTCGCTACCATTAACATCATAACGAGAAGCAACCCAATCACGATTCCAAACCATTTTCTATTCGATGAATGTAATTTATGCGTCATAAAGGTTAATCCCTTTCCTAATCATCCTTTTTAAGTGTAAAAAAAGAATGAAAACGTGTCAATGATTTTGAGAATCAATCTCATTTAACGGTTGACTCTTGTGTGACAATTCAGTATGATTACATCGTAAATGAAAACGATTATCACTAACAGGGGAGGATTTACATATGGTTAAAAAAAGCTGGCTTATCATTTGTCTAGCAACCTTTATGATTCTAGCTGCCTGCGGAACGAGCGGAAATAGCGGGAATAGTAGCTCAGATGACAAACAAGAAGAGAAAGGTACTCGTACAGTAACTCATGCAATGGGAGAAACTGAAGTACCAGAGAATCCTGAAAAGGTCGTTATATTAACAAACGAAGGAACGGAAGCATTACTTGCCATGGATGTAACTCCGGTTGGTGCTGTGCAGTCATGGCTCGGTGATCCGTGGTATGACCATATTTCAGACGACATGAAAGATGTTGAAGTTGTTGGAACGGAAAGTGAAGTGAATCTTGAAGCGGTTGCTGCACTAAAACCTGACCTTATTATCGGTAATAAGCTTCGTCAAGAAGACATTTATGATCAACTTAGCGCGATCGCTCCAACGGTTTATTCAGAAACGTTAAAAGGCGATTGGCAGGAGAACTTCGAATTTTATGCCAAAGCACTAAACAAAAAAGATAAAGGCGAAGAAGTGATGAATGCCTATAGCGATCGCATTAACTCCATGAGCGAAGAGCTTGGTGATCAGCTGGATAAGAAGGTTTCCGTTGTTCGTTTCCTAGCGGGCCAAACGAGAATTTACTATAAAGATTCTTTCTCAGGAGTTATTCTTGAACAGCTCGGCTTCGACCGTCCAGAATCTCAGCAAAAAGATGATTTTGCGGAAGAAGTAACCAAAGAACGCATCCCTGAAATGGATGGCGACGTTCTCTTCTACTTCACCTATGAAGCTGGAGACGGTGAAGCGAATTCCACTGCTGAAGAATGGACAAACGATCCGCTTTGGAACAATCTACAGGTTGTAAAAGACGGAAATGTACATGAAGTAAGTGACGCCATTTGGAATACGTCCGGCGGCGTTTTATCCGCTAACTTAATGCTTGATGATATTAAAGAAGTCTTTTTAAGTGAATAAGATCTGGAACCTAAAGAGCTCGGCTAACGCCGGGCTTTTTGCTTATCTTTTCATGAATAAGGGAAATAGAATAGAAGAAGAATTTCTTTTCATAAGAAAGTGGCAAGAAGACAGGTTCTGATCAGGTATACTAATAGAAAGACACGTAAGGAGGGGATAAATCGATGCCAAATGTCTGGACACATATTTTATTCGGAGAAGAAGCTGCGATGGAAGCCGGCATATGGAACGCGATTAAAGGTGACCTGCCTTTTTTTCGACTTGGTGCACAGGGACCTGATCCTTTCTTTTATCATAATTTCTGGCCGTGGAAAAAGAATAAGCCGGTTCAAGAAGTAGGATCTGTGCTCCATCAAGATCATTGTGGCCCATTCCTTATGGAGATGATTGAATATGGAAAACAAGACGATCCGATGCTTCGCGCCTATATCCTTGGATTCGTCACGCATCATATTCTTGATCGAAACACCCATCCTTATATTCACTACCGTTCCGGTCTTGAGGGAAATCGTCATCAGCAATTAGAAATTATCATTGATACCATTTTGATGAAAGAATATAAAGATGTGGAAACATGGAAAACCCCTGTCTATGCCGAGATTCAAATTGGAAAATCGCTCTACCCCCCAATTGAACTCATGCTGTATGAATTGATTCAATCCTTTTATCCAGAGACGGGTGAACGCATGCCCGATGACTTTATCAATCAATCTTATCGAGATATGGTGCTGGCGCTGAAAATTTTATTCGACCCGCACGGCTGGAAGAATCAGCTTTTAAAAAAGCAAATCTCTTCGTTTTCCTATCGAAAACAAATCGGCGATGAAGATTATTTAAATCGAGATGGCACAACTTGGATTCACCCAGCTATTAAAGATGAGGAATCGACCGCGACCTTTGAGGAGCTGCTCGAACAAGCGGAAGAAGAAGCAACAAGTATCCTGCCTCTGATTCATGACTACTGGCACAATGAAGAAGATTGCATCACTGAGTTAAAAACACAAATCGGCAACCGTTCCTATGACACAGGAAAAGATTGCACGCTTCCACTTGAGCTAAAACATTTCGATCCAATTGTGTAAGGGGTTACAAGATATAAAAAGGTTCAGAGCAGTTGGTTGTACTGCTCTGAACCTTTTTTGTGGCCTTGTTGCTGACTTGTACGTTCTAAAATCGCGATCCTACAAACCCTACACATCTAGCCCTTCATTCGCCATTACAATCTTCGCCTGCTCTTTCCCTTGATCAATGTTTACTTTGCTAAGTAAATAGATACCTGCCAAGAAAAAGACGACGAGGGAAACGATACCGAGGCGGCTTGATCCGGTTACTTGACCCACAAAGGCAAAGAGAAATGGGCCGAAAATCGCTGAAAATTTAGCTGAAATGCCATAGAAACCATAAAACTCTGCATGTCTGTGTTCCGGAACCATGCTTCCAAAGATCGAACGACTTAGCGCTTGAGCGCCTCCTTGAACAAAACCAACGAGTATGGCTAGCAGATAAAAATGGGTGGCGGTTGTCATAAAATAACCGAGTAGGACGATTCCGACATAAATCCAAAGTGCAAGCATGAGGGCTCGCTTTGGCCGAATTTTTTTCGCTAGGTAGCCAAATAAAAAAGCAAATGGGATTCCGACAAACTGCGTAATCAAGAGTGCCGCAATTAAATCGTTTGCATCAATTCCAATGTCTCTTCCATAAATCGTAGCCATTTTAATGATGGTAGAAATTCCATCGTTAAATAACCAGAAGGCGACAAGGAATAGAAGAAGCTGCTTGTAATGGTTTAACTCCTTAAACGTCGTGCTAAGCCTCTTAAACCCGATCGTTGTGTAAGAGCCGCTTACTTTCGGCTGGGGATGCGCCACTTCTTTCACGTTTTTGAACATCGGAATAGAGAAAACAAACCACCATACGCCAACGCTCGCGAATGATAATTGCGTTGCAACAAGCGTATTGGGAAGGAAAAACCAGGATGGATTTAGGATCATCATCAGATTTACCAGAAGAAGGAGTCCACCACCAATATAACCAAATGCGTAGCCCCGTGCCGAAATGCGGTCGATCTCTTCTCCTTTTGCAATTTCAGGCAAGAACGCATCGTAAAAAACATTGCTACCCGAAAAACCGATTGTTCCAAAGATTAATAGAATCGAAGCAAAAAGATAGCCGCCCTCTCCAACAAACGCCATTAACAGACTTGCCATCATGCCCATATAAGCAAAAAAGCGCAAAAATGTTTTTTTCGAATTGGAGTAATCAGCTATTGCTCCAAGAACTGGCGCAAGGATGGCGACGATTAAAACAGCAATGGATTGTGAATAGCCCCAGTAAGAAGTAGCAAGACTTCGATCAATATTGTTGGCAGCGACATCGTAGTAAAAAACGGGTAGAACAGCCGCCATCATCGTGGTTGCGAAAGCAGAGTTTGCAAAGTCATACATCATCCAACTACGAATCTCTTTTTTCCTCATCTCTTTGCCCCCATGAAGTTCGTTTTCTTTCAGCATAACAGGTCTTGTGGCCTCATCCCTCGTACTGGAAGATTATTCATCAACCTTTTACAACGAGCACACTTGCCACACATTCTTGCTGCGAGTACACTAACGGTAGAGTGATGAAACGGAGGTCGTCCTATGGACCAAAATGACATTCAAAATAAAGTAATTGAAAATTATCAGCGTGATGAAAACATGATGATTCTCGTATTCGCCCAATGGTGCGTGAACAATGACCTGAATCCAGAAACCCTTTACGAGAAAGCTTATCCTGATCAGATCCATAACCCTGCACTGAAACAAAGCATCGAACTCGTTGTGCCGAAAGAGGAATCAGAGCATATTCCAGATCAAACGGTAATCGGCGTGCTTTCCCTATTTGGAAATGATGATCTTGCATTTGTTGTATCAGAAGAAATTGAAAAACGTTCAAAAAAAGAGAAATGATCGTTTCTTAGAGTTTATTCGATAGAAGAAGGAAACTTCCTTTTAAAATTAACGAAGACCCGGAGCCTGTGCCCCGGGTCTTCGTTTAGTTTGCGTCGCGAAATAATTTCACAAGCGCTTGCGTGCCACTATCTTCTTCTCCACGTTCAGCTAGATCTTCATATAACTTCTTCGAAAGCTCAAGTCCTGGCGTTAGCATTCCCATTTGTTTGGCGGATTCAAGGGCAATCGTCATATCTTTAATAAAATGCTTCACATAAAATCCTGGCTCGAAGCGATTCGAAATCATCCTTGGCGCTAAATTGCTTAGCGACCAGCTTCCAGCAGCACCAAATTCAATACTTTCAAGAACCGTTGTCGGATTTAATCCAGCTTTTTCGGCATAAACGATCGCCTCTGAAACGCCAACCATATTGCTTGCGATGGCGATTTGGTTACACATTTTCGTATGCTGCCCTGCTCCAGCTGGTCCTTGAAGCACGATATTTTGACCCATCACTTCAAAAATAGGCTGAACTTTTTCAAAGACTTCTAATTCGCCACCAACCATAATCGATAGCTTGCCTTCTTTGGCCCCAACGTCTCCTCCCGATACCGGTGCATCAAGGGAATAGAGTTGTTTTGATAAAGCCTGCTGGTAGATTTCTTCAGCTAGCGTTGGGCTTGAGGTTGTCATATCAATTAAAATCGAATGTGCTCGTGCGTGTTCAAGCAGCCCATTCTCGCCAATATAGACCTCTTCCACATCTTTCGGGTAACCGACCATGGTGATGATAACGTCAGCGTTTGCCGCCACATCCTTCACTTCGTCGTACCATTCTGCACCTTCTTGAATAAGCGCTTCAGCTTTCCTTTTCGTTCTTGTCGAAATAAGGGTACGATACCCTGCGTTAATCAAGTTTCGCACCATACTTTCTCCCATAACACCGATGCCAATAAACCCTAATACTGTCTTTTTCTCCATATGAATCGCCTCTCTTCCCAGAATTTCCTTTTCTATCACTTCTCTTCATCGTACACTAAAAGAGAGGTGAAATCCTAATGAAAACAAGTAGTTTTGCCGGTCTATTTCTTTGGATCGCGTTCGTTGTGACAAAATTAATCACGACGCCGATCGATACGCTTCAATATGTCATGATTCTATTAATGTTCGCCTACCTGGTACTCGTACCGTTAACGCTAAACCTTGTAACGCAAAAAAAGAATGCTTTCTATCGCTACGCTACTCGTTTGCAGCTTCTTGCAGGGGTGCTAGCGGGCATTTCCTTCTTTCTTGAACAAGGAGCGATCGCCGTTTTGCTAGCCGTTCCATGGTTTCTCACAACCATTTTCATTGCCCTTTACGGTCTAACCCGTCTCTTGCAAACGTGGAAAAGAAGTACGATTTTTGATGTCTTAATCCAACTTGGGTTAATGTATATCAGCATCGGTGGTCTCTGGCTCGTTTTACATCGATCGGGTATGCAAATTCTGCATTTTAGCGACGTCATTGTGCTCCTTACATCCATCCATTTTCATTATGCTGCATTTATCACACCCATCACGATGGCGTTTATCGGAAAACGTCTGCTTGCAAAAGTGCCGGCGTTGAAGGCCTGGTTTAAACTGATCGCTATTCTTGTCTTATTTGGGCCACCGTTTATCGCAGCAGGCATTACGCTATCGGATTCATTACCCGTTCTTGAGTTTATTTCAGTCGTTGAATTTGTGACGCCGTTAATCGTCTTTTCAATTCTTTGCCTCGTCTACTTCGTGCCAACGCTTGAGTATTCGGTGCAAATGCTATTATCGATCTCTTTTGCCTCTCTTTTGTTTTCAATGAGCTCCGCGATGATCTATGGCTTTGCTCATATTAATGAAACGGTCATCCTCGGCATTCCTTTAATGGTCTTTTTTCATGGGTTTATCAATACATTCGGCTTCTCACTCTTTGGGTTGCTTGGCGTAACGGCCATGCAGGAGACAAAGCAAGTCAAAAAAACCAGCTTCTCGGTGTGAGAAGCTGGTTTTTCGCCTATCTTATGTTTTTTAAGGCGCCTGCAACCTTTGCAACGCGTGCACCAAGGCGGGAAGCCATCGTTCGTTCAGCTTCAACTGGCGTTCTGGACCCATCGCCACCCGCAAGAGTTGAAGCAGCATAAGGAGAGCCTCCAATTCCATCTGTTGTGAGCTGCTCCGGATTTTCACCGTAAGGCAGTCCAACATAGATCAAACCAAAGTGCATAAGCGGAACAAACGTTGTGAGTGCTGTCGTTTCTTGTCCCCCATGAATCGAAGCGGTACTTGTAACAACCGCCGTCGCTTTCCCTTCTAATTCACCATTCATCCAAAGTGATCCCGCTGAATCAAGGTATTGTTTCATTTGAGCAGGCATGGAACCATAGCGAGTTGGAACACCCCAAATAATCCCGTCAGCCCAGCGTAAATCATCAAGCGTCGCTTCAGGAATATTGTTCTGTGCTTCTTGTGCTTCGACGTAAGGTGGCTGATCTGACATCGCCTGTTTTACGACATCAAATTCCGGTATCTTCACAATTTTCACTTCTACATCTCCAGCGCCTTTTGCACCTTCAGCTACAGATTGAACCATTTCATAAATATGACCGTAAGCACTGTAATACGGAATTAAAATCTTTGTACTCATTTTTCCACTCCTTTTTTTGGTGAGGATGTCATTCGTTATTTACTTTTAATTCATTTATCTCTACTTCGAGATATACCCTTCTCTTCTTATCTCAAACATTAAAAAGGGTAAAAATGGATAAAAAAAGAGAAGCTTCTACAGCTCCTCCGCATAATGACCCAGTTTTTTAAGTAAAGTAATAGCCGTTTCTTTCTCCTGTTCGTCTAACCCAGCAAAAATCGATTGCACCTGAAGTTCGTGTTCAGGAAAAATACGATCCATCAATTCTTTTCCTTCATCGGTAATCACAGCATGTGTGATACGACGGTCATTTGGACATGGATTACGTTTTAAATAGCCTTTTCCTTCAAGCTTATCGACTACATACGTAATGCTTCCACTTGCGAGTAAAATTTTTTCACCAATTTGCTGAAGCGGTTGATTTCCTTTGTGATAAAGCAATTCAAGGACGGCAAATTCTGTTGGATTTAGTCCGTACCGTTGAATATCTGTTTTAATATGATCTGTTACGGAGCGACTAGCTCTGGCTAACACAATAAATAGCTTTAACGAAAGCTCCCGATCTGTTTCATTCATAACGTTCACCCTTAACCTTCTAATATCTTGAATTCGAGATAATTATACTTGTACCCAATTCCCTCTGTCAACTCTTTCTAAAATGAAGTGACTATTTTTCATTTACAGAATGGATATGATCAAGCAGTTGTTGAAAGCCTGTTAGTGCTTTCTTGAATTCTTCTTTTGATAAACCACTATTTGCTGCCATCGCGTCAGGAATAATCGACGCTTCTTCTCTTAACTCTTCCCCTTTCGTTGTTAAATGAACCATTACCTTCCGCTCATCTTCTTTTGAACGTTCTCTTTTAACAAGACCCGCTTCTTCCATCCTTTTCAACAGCGGCGTTAACGTGCCGGAATCTAAATAAAGCTCGGCCCCTAGCGCTTTTACTGTGGTTTCATGATGTTCCCATAGAACGAGTAGGACAAGATATTGTGGATACGTAAGACCGAGCTGATCTAAATAAGGGCGGTACATTTTCGTAATTTCTCTTGAGCAGGCATATACAGAAAAACAGAGCTGGTTCTCTAGTTTTAATTGTTCATTATGGTTCATAGTAACCCCTTCTTTACAGTAAGTTGTGCACAATCAACTTATCCCGATTTGGCTGTGTTGTCAATATGAGGGCATTCTTGAAGCCTCTTCATTGACAGATAAAAACCATTGCGGTATATTTAATCTTGTAAAATTAAATTGTGCACAACTTAAATATCGAGGAGGAGTTTGATTATGAATTCGTTATACACAGCAAAAGCATCCGCTCACGGCGGCAGACAGGGTAAAGTAGAATCTTCAGACGGTGTCATCAACATGGATCTTCGTATGCCAAAAGAACTTGGTGGTCAGGGGGGAGAAGCAACAAATCCTGAACAATTGTTTGCAGCAGGTTATGCTGCTTGTTTCGATAGTGCCCTAAATATGGTTGCACGCATGAAGCGAGTGAAAATTAAGGATACGGTCGTAGAAGCCCACGTTTCGATCGGAAAAGAAGAAGACGGCGCATTTGGGCTTAGCGCGAAATTACACGTGACGATCCCTGGCGTTGATCAAACGACTGCAGAGGAGCTTGTTGAAGCTGCGCACCAAACGTGCCCTTACTCCAGAGCAACTCGTGGAAATATGGAAGTAGAGCTAGTAGCCATCGCGAAGTAAGCTTCACGTACCGGAAAGAGCTGCCGACAGTCGGCAGCTCTTTTTTCATGTGGTATTTGTGGTTTGCTCAATAAAACCAAAAATACTCCCTCAACGCCCACTAGAAGATGAGCTGTTATTCCGCTTAAAAATCGCTATACTAGAAGTAGATTAGCGGAAGGTGTGATGGATTGTGCTCACCGTTTCAGAATTCGAGAGTATGAAAGCCATAAAAGGAACCTTTCAACTTGGTGGCGTAAGAATGAATGTCTATATGTACCTTGTTGATGAACTTTTAATTGACTGTGGGCCTAGCCGTCTTCGAAAAGAAATAACTGATTTCCTTTCTACAGAGAGCTATACCCAAATAATTTTAACGCATCACCACGAGGATCATACAGGCAATGCTTCACTCGTGCCACCGTCGATTCCAATTTATATTCACCCTGAAGGCATACCTCTTTGTCGTACCAGACCTCGTCTGCCACTTTACCGACGTGTTTTCTGGGGCTCACGAAAACCATTTGAAACGAAAGGGATCGAACATCAGGTAAAAACAAAAAACCATACATTCGATTTGCTTCATACACCAGGTCATGCCCCTGATCACCTTGCTCTTCTCGAGAAGGAGCAGGGCTGGCTCTTTACAGGTGACCTTTACGTGATGAGTCAGCCCAAAAGCATTTTCGCATTTGAGTCCATACCAGATGTCATCCAATCGCTTCACAAAGTTTTATCATACGATTTTGACACCGTGTTTTGTTCTCACGCGGGGATTTTACATAATGGACGGAGGCGTTTAGAAGAAAAGCTTGATTACCTCCTTTCTATTCAAACGCAGGTCATTCAAAAGCATAACGATGGAAAGCCTGCATCCGTCATTCAGAAGGAGCTTTTTCCCGATCGACATGTGCTGAACTATTTTTCTTTATTTGAAAATTCCCCCAAACATATCGTCACTTCAATATTAAATAGAGAGACAACTCACCAATAAATACCCCCTCTAACAAAAAGGCTCACGCCTCCCTATCGTTAGGAGAGCCGTGAGCCTTTCTCTATATTTTGGTCGTACCAGAAGATTTGATTTCTTCCCTGCCTCTTTGCTAAATACAATCGCTCATCTGCAAGCTTCATACTCGAAATAATACGATCTTCAAGAGGAAATAGCGCTGTTCCAAAACTCATCGTCACGTTAAAACGCTCACCATCTGCCGTAAAAGTTGTGTTTCTAATGGCAAGTTGAATGTTCACCAAACACTCTCTCGCCTCCTCTACGTTCGTTGAATCAAGTAAAATAGCAAGCTCCTCTCCTCCATAACGATAGGCGCGTCCCCTAGTTCCAATTTGCTTTTTCAATACTTCCCCTATTTTTCGAAGGACCATATCTCCAACCAGATGACCAAATTGATCATTAACTGATTTAAAATAGTCGATATCCGCTAGAACAATAAGAATTTGTTTTTCTTGTTCAGCACAGTAGCGCAAATCTTCTTGAAAAGAGCGGTGATTGTAAAGATCCGTTAAAAAATCCTTTCGAGCAATGTCTTCTAATTGCGAGTTTTTTGAACGCATCGTACGCTCTCTTGATACGATTATTCCGCCCAAAACCCCTATAAAAATCAAGAACATACAGTTAAAAAGATAGGAAATGAGACTTTCTCCGGTGAAGGAGTAGCCACTAATAAGGAGAATACCGGTATACCCTCCGCCAAGAAAAAGCGCGGCAATCATGCCACCACTAAATTTCCAGTAAACCGCTACATGTAAAATAATTAAATAGGCGATTGGAAACAAAGGGCTTTCACCGCCGCCGGTTAGTACAATTAGCCAAAGGAAAGCGACATAATCAAAACCGACGCTTACTTTTGTCATGTAGTGATATCTCTTTGAATCCAACGGGGCCAAATGGAGCGCAAATTCAGCAGCTGTCATATATGCTACGCCAAATAAAAGTAAAACTAAAAAGGAGAAACTTGTCCCCTGCATTATAATATAGTAATATCCGCCTGCAATGATCAAAAACACCCATCGAAATAGGGATAATATCATTTCAATACTATGATCATTTTCTCTTGAAACATTCACTTAGCTTTTCACCCTTTTCATGTTGACCTCGTCCAACTATGAAAATTTTTCCACCACCTTCATTATAACGTAATTTCTTACCAACAATCATGTGTTTTCGAAACTTTCGAAATTCTACTCACACAAAAAAGAAGGCTTCACGTAGAAGCCCTCTCGTTCAGAAATCGCTGCAATTCTTCGGCTGCTGAGAGCCCTGAAATCACCGCACTTTCGATTCTCGTTTTTCCTGCCTGGTCCTCTTCATGTAAGAAGGCATCACCCGCAACATAGACAGGTTCCTTTATAGAAACTTGCAGAAACGGATGATGGTGCACGTGATTTGCTTGGGCATAACGCCATCTTTTTAACTGCCAAGAAGAAATCGCTTCACGGGGAAGAAAATGCCCCAATTTAGCTAACATTTGATCTAAAATGCTTTCATCCTCTTGATTATAGTAAACTTTCGAGAAAGCAGCTGTTGCATAAATCGATATGATTTTTTCGTCAGAAATCCCTTTTATCTGATTATCCACGATACGCTCGATACCATCAGGAAGGTCTGAGTCTTTGTGACCTTCAAGGGACAGACCTGCTGTCTCACCTTTCATCGTAAGGAGGCAAACGAGCGCAGGATCAAAAGTTATTTCTTTAAGTGCTTTCGCCGCCTCTTCAGAAAGAAGGACCTCACTGTTTTCAAGTAGCTCGAGCGTTTGAGGAGCTGGTGGAGTAAAAAGGATCGCGCTCGCTTTTACTTGCTCTCCTCCCTCAGAAAAGGCTACGTACTTTTCCTCATTCCGCTCGATGCGCTCCACTTTACTAACGAGCTGAAGCGGTATCTCATTTGCAAGGTTTTTTACCAGTTGATTCATACCGTTCGCTGCTTTGTATCTTGGGTGCTTCTCCCCGAACCACCTTGATACCCAGCGGTTTTCTTCCCATTCATCCACCATCTGTTGAAATGAATCGGTTCGAACGGTAAAAAACTGGGCTCCATGATCAGCTCGGCCATCATTTATCCTTCTGGTAGCAAGACGGCCTCCAACACTTTTACTTTTATCAAGCACCAGAACCTTAAAACCTGTATTCATTAGTTTCCTTGCCGCCAGAATGCCCGTCATCCCCCCACCTACGATTGCAACGTCAACTTCCTTCATTCAAATAAAACTCGGTATTCGCCGTATCCTTCTTCTTCAAGACTTTCTTTCGGAACAAATTTCATCGCCGCGGAATTGATACAATAACGAAGACCATTTTCTCCTGGGCCATCATTAAAGACATGGCCGAGATGAGAATCTGCTTCCTTGCTTCGCACTTCTGTTCGAATCATAAAGTGACTGAAATCCTTCTTTTCTTTTACGAAATGATTGTTGATTGGCTGTGTAAAACTTGGCCAGCCGCAGCCTGCATCGTATTGATCGGTTGAGCTAAACAGCGGTTCACCCGATACAATATCCACATAAATGCCTGGTTTTGCATTATCGTAATACTCATTCTGGAACGGACGCTCTGTGCCGTTTTTTTGTGTTACTTCATATTGAATATCTGTAAGACGGCTACGTAGCTCGTCATCGTTCTTCTCATAGGCCCAGTTTTTTTCGATAAAATCAGCTCGACCTGATCCTTTTTTGTAGCGATTGTAGTGAGCAGGATTTTTCTTGTGATAATCCTGATGATAATCTTCAGCCGGATAGAACGGCTTCGCTGGAAGAATCTTTGTTACGATCGGTTTTGAAAAACGACCACTTGCTTCTAGATCTTTCCGTGACTGCTCAGCAAGCTGCTCTTGCTCTTCATTATGATAATAAATCGCAGTAATGTACGTGTCACCACGATCAAAGAACTGTCCTCCTGCATCAGTTGGATCAATTTGACGCCAGAAAAGATCAAGCAATTTACTGTATGGGAAAACATTGGGATTAAACGAAATTTGAACGGCCTCTACGTGACCTGTTGTTTTTGAAATCACTTCTTCGTATGTTGGATAAGGTTTTTCTCCACCTGTATAGCCAGATACAATGCTTTGAATGCCCGGCATTTCTTCAAACGGCTCCACCATACACCAGAAACAGCCTCCAGCAAATGTTGCAAGCTCATAATTCGTACTCATTTTCTATCACTCCAATATAGCAGATTGATCCCACCTTAAGTGTGGGGAATTGTCTCTAAACGTCACTACTTAACTTCCACCTAAGGGGGAAATCTCCCTCAAATATTCGTTTCACTATCTATAACATATCCGAAACGGACGGTTTATTGCCAGAAACTTGCTTTATGGGTATGCAATCAGGGAATAATTTACTAAAATATACTGAAATCTGCTACAATTTAGATGTAAAACTACGTGATAAAAAAGGAGATTTTCGACTATGGCTACGTTTCAAGAAAATTTACAGAAATACGCAGATCTAGCAGTTAAAGTTGGCGTGAACATTCAAAAAGGACAAACGCTTGTCGTCAACGCTCCTCTCACATCGGCTGAATTTGTGCGAAATATTGCTGAAAGC
The DNA here is from genome assembly GCF_020524165.1 of Guptibacillus hwajinpoensis. Lineage (GTDB taxonomy): Bacteria > Bacillota > Bacilli > Bacillales > Guptibacillaceae > Guptibacillus > Guptibacillus hwajinpoensis_D. Next base: position 130,255 of record NZ_JAIVKU010000001.1, on the reverse strand, counting down.
GCTTATGAAGCTGGAGCAAAGAATGTTCACGTGGAATGGAATGACGAAAGTTTAACTCGGATTAAGTATGACAAAGCACCTGATGAAGCATTCAAGGAATTCCCAACATGGAAAGCAAAAGGGTTTGAAGAGATGGCGGAAAACGGTGCGGCTTTTCTCTCCATTACCTCATCAAACCCCGACCTTTTAAAAGGGGTTGATCCTGAACGAATTTCAAACGCTAGCAAAACAGCCGGAAAGGCAATGGAAGGCTATCGGAACTATATCATGTCTGACCACAACAGCTGGTCCGTTGTCGCCGTTCCTTCGAAAGGATGGGCCGAGAAGGTTTTCCCTGATGCGCCTGAAGACGAACAGGAAGCGAAGCTATGGGAGGCCATTTTCCAAGCAACGCGCGTTTCAACAGGAGATCCTGTTCAAGCATGGAAAGAACATAGTGCTAACCTCGAACAAAAAGTAGATTACCTAAATACGAAACACTACACCAAGCTCCACTATCATGCGCCAGGAACAGATCTTACAATTGAGCTACCAAAGGCTCATCAGTGGGTAGGCGGCATTAGCGAAAACGTGAAAGGAAATCACTTTGTTGCTAATATGCCGACAGAAGAAGTGTTCACCATTCCACATAAAAAGGGTGTAAATGGCGTTGTTTCTTCAACAAAGCCGCTCAGCTATGGTGGTACAGTCATTGAAGACTTTACCCTTACCTTTGAAGAAGGTCGGATCATTAAAGCTGAAGCAAAGCAAGGTAACGAAACACTTCAACACCTCATTGAAACAGATGAAGGCGCTCATTATCTTGGTGAAGTAGCGCTTGTTCCTCATGATTCACCTATTTCAAATGCCGGCATCATTTTCTTTAACACTCTTTTTGATGAAAATGCATCGAATCATCTGGCGATCGGAAATGCTTATTCTTTCTGTTTAGAAGGCGGGAAGACAATGTCGAAAGCAGAGCTTGAAGCAGCTGGAGCGAACGAAAGCGTGACACACGTTGACTTTATGATCGGATCAGCCGAAATGGATATTGACGGAATCAAAGAAGATGGAACAAGTGAGCCGGTGTTCCGTAAAGGAAACTGGGCCATTTAGTTTTTAAAGCAGAGCGTGAGTGCTCTGCTTTTTTTATTCTAAAACAGTTTCACTGGGATTTTTGATCAATCTCCTTTATACTTGAGTAAAATGATGGGTTTTAACGGTTATTGATCAAGGAGGTTATGATATGAGTGCTAAAGTATATATCATTCATGAAAACGAAGAATGGACAAAGCCTCTTAAACAAGAACTTGAGGCACTTCATGTCCCATACGAAGACTGGTTTTTGAGTGAAGGAAGTTTTGACTTAAGTGATGTACCACCAGACGGTATTTTCTATAATCGCATGAGTGCTTCTTCTCATACGCGTGATCATCGTTATGCTCCTGAATACACGGCAGCAGTACTCACATGGCTCGAGAGTCACGGTCGTAGAGTGTTAAATGATAGTCGCGCCCTTGCTCTTGAAGTAAGCAAAGTGGCGCAGTATGCGGCCCTTCGAAAACATGGTGTTGTTACACCGAAAACCATCGCTGCCGTCGGGAAAGACCATCTCGCAAAAGCAGCGGATGCGTTTTCTGACTCCTTTATAACGAAGCATAACCGAGCCGGCAAAGGACTTGGCGTTCAGCTATTTAACGATCCTGAGACGCTGAAAGCTTATGTGAAGAGCGATGCTTTTGAAGATTCAATAGATGGGATCACATTGCTTCAACAGTACATTTCATCACCTGACGCTTCGATTACCCGATGCGAATTCGTCGGTGGAAAGTTTCTTTATGCTGTTCGCGTTGATACGTCAGAAGGCTTTGAACTCTGCCCTGCAGATGTGTGCCAGGTTGGCGATTCCTTTTGCCCAACTACCGAAGAACCAAAGCCTAAATTCGAAGTGATTGAGAATTTCGACCATCCTGTTCTCGCTAACTACGAAGCTTTCTTAAAAGCGAACGGCATTGCCTTTGCAGGGATTGAATGCATTCAAAATGAGCGTGGCGATCTCTTTACTTATGATGTAAACACGAATACAAACTACAATGCGGAGGCAGAGAAAAAAGCAGGTGTTTCAGGTATGAAAGCAATCGCCGAAACGCTCGCTCACGAACTTTCTAACCTTCATTCTCTACAAAAATAAAGAGCGCCGAGTGCGCTCTTTATTTTACTTTTTAATCTTCGTATCGTTTTTTTATTTGGAGAAAACCATTTAGATTTTCTAAAAAGACGTCAATTAACGCTGGATCAAACTGCTTTCCTTTTTCATATTTAAAATGAGTGAGAATATTTTCTAGAGTCCACGCTTTTTTATAAGGGCGATCCGTGGCGAGGGCATCAAATACATCGGCTACAGCGACAATCCGCCCATATATATGAATTTTCTCCCCACTTAGTCCCTCAGGATAACCTTTTCCATCCCAGCGTTCATGATGCTCTTTTGCGATAATCGCTGCCGCCTTTAGGATACTTCGCTTTGAATTTTCAAGAAGATGGTAGCCGATGTTCGCATGTTCCTGCACCGCAAGAAATTCCTCTTTCGATAGTTTCCCAGGCTTATTTAAAATCGCGTCCGGAATGGCTACTTTTCCGATATCATGCATAGGTGAAGCAACTTTAATAAGATCGGCTTCCTCTTCACTAAAACCAGATTTAATGGCAAGAAGCTTGGCATACTCCGCTACACGTTTAACATGTGCACCTGTTTCTTTTGAACGAACTTCTCCGATTTCCCCCATTTTAAAAATAATTTCCTTCTGTGCTTCTTCCATCTCTGTATTCATGAGTACCGCTTCAAGCGCCTGAGCGGTATAAGAGGCGGCAAGACTTAAATTTCTTACGTCCTGCGGCGTAAATATGCCTTCCTTCGTTAATTTATTGATCACTTGATAAACGCCAAGTGTCTGATTCTGCTTATTTTTAAGTGGAACTACCATAACTGACTTCGTTCGATAACCCGTGGTATTATCACCGTCTGCATGGAACCTTTCGTCTTGATAGGCGTCCTCAATAACGAGCGGTTCTGATGTCTGATACACGTAACCTGCTAAACCACTCTCAGCAGGTACACGGACCTCCCCCATCCCATGAGCCTCTTTCGCCCATAGCTCATCCAATTGTTCATCATAAATCCAGAGTATACAGCGATCGGCAACTGCCATATCTCGCCCCATATCTGCCATAAGCAACAAGAGACGATTAAGATTGTTCTCAATCGTAATACGCCCTGCATAATCAAAAATGATTTTAAGAAGCTCTTCTGATTCAAGCTCCTTCTTCCAATGGCCATTTGACATTCAGCATTTCGGCCTCCCTTACTATGATCATTGAAAAAATAGTTAAGGCTATCCTTCTTCCAAATGGGAAAATACTATCGTACTAATGTTTTGAATACTTCTATCATACACGCATACGACGTTGAGTGGTAGATTAAGGAAAGCAAAATATGACTTCGCTTAGTTCATATGTGATTTCCATTAAGAAATAATCAACCTCATCAAAATGGTCCTACTCTTTCGTAAAAACAGGATTCTTTCCTTTACCTCACATCATACCTATATAGAAACAAGGTGTTAGGGGGAAGTCAGTATGAAATTCTCATTTTCCTTATTTCCAATCATCAAGAATCAGGATACCCCACTAATAAAAGAGTTGAAGAGTGTCACACCCTCCCCACCCCCTGACTTAACAGCCGAAGAAGTGAGAGTCACAGATCGGATTCGTGAACGAACGGAACGAGCAAATCAAAATAATGTCACACGAACAAGGGCATATCTCGATTTCTACTTAAGGCATCGGGAAATTCACTGGGCCTTCCTTGCTCACCTTGTTTCACGGAATGCCGGTTGGACGATGACAGATTTAAAAGGTGAATACCTTCTTCGCTTTTTATCACAAGATGATCAAGAATCCTTTTTCTCATTCCTGGAACGAGGAAACTGGCTCATTTTTCAGGATGCCTATCCTCAGCTATTAATCTACGAAGAAAGCCTGAAACGAAAGAAACCGCTTTTTCATCTTCTACCATTCTTTCACGTTTCTTCTTTTATGGAAGTTGTTTGGCGTCGGTTCTGGTTCGACAAAAATTCACCTACGCTTTCAGTCGCTCTCATTATTAACGAACAATACTACATCGATTCTCGTGTCATGAGCAAGGAGCATTTTAAGCAAACCGTTTTTGCAACGTTTCCTTTTAAACTTCAAGATGCCTTTAATATGAACGTGCTCCTCTTTCCCATGGTACGAAACAACGCGATTCAACTCATTGGAGAACCTGCCCACCACTTTCTTTATGTGAAAGAACGGATTGAACTAGGAAAACGACTTTATCAACTCGTATTTTCGAATCAACACGTTCTAAATGAAATCATACAGTGGGCAATAAGCTCCTCTCACACAGGATCTAGAAAAGATTTTTGGCCAGAGCTGTTTCACCCCATAAAGGAAGGAAGTTTAGATGAAAAACGCGTCCTAAAAAAATGTAAACTTGAAAAAGGACCGCGCATTTATAGTCCTACTTTATCTGTTTGGAAAGACGTCCATCATGAACCACCCGATCGCAGAGATTGGTTCATTAACACACCTGCCCTTTCGTTATTTTCATTACCAGAACCGGACTTTTCAGGCAATGCCCAGAAAATCTATTGCCATTCCCTGCATTTATTAGAAAGTCTGATTTGAACATCGTTATTTCCAAACAAAAAAACTTCCGCAAGGGAAGTTTTTTATGGATCTATATTAGATTTTGCATGCGTAGCACAACTTCAGCAATCAATGCTGAGCCGAGAAACGTTCCTACCATTACGAACATAGCTACGACAACGCTACGCCATCCAAGCTTTACAAAATCGGTCCATGAGCGACCTATTGCAATACCTGCATATGCAAGAATTGGTGTTGCTAGAGCAAGAATATTAATGTTTTCAGTCCACTTCACAATATACTCTGAACCAGGCATGACAGGCATCGATACAAGAATCCCAATAATCCCGATGTAAGCAACGCTTGGAATATTGACAGGAAGAACGTGCTGAAGAATAAGTCCCGCTAAACAAATCACGATTAATACGGTCATACCTGGTAAAGATGAAATTGGAAAAACACTGTAGCCAACCCAGTTTCCAATGGCGGCAATCAGACCAAAGATGATTAATAACAACGTCCACTCTTGTACATTTTTTAGTAGCATCTTATGCCCCCTTTTCCACACTATGCGATGCTTTTTTTCTTGTCATCAGCTGATACATCTTTTCTGTTAGTGGAAGACCAATGAAAATACTCATGTATAATCCAGTTGATAATGACAGCAAATTGCTCGCACCTGCAAATGCGATAATGTCATCTGAAAATGCAGGAAAAGCAGCAACGAGCGAGCCACTTGCAGCAGCCATCATACTTCCACTTCCAATCCCAGAAGCCATTGCGAACGATAGCGGATGTAAAGGTGTAATGGTCGCAAGGAATCCGGAAATCACGCCCATAAATACTGCTCCAAAAACAGTACCAAAGATGTAAATCGCCATCACGCCTCGTCCTTCAGGTGAATTAAAACCGTATTTATCAACAATTAATCCAACGTTTGGCTCTCGTGCGACAGAATGCGTCATACCAATGCTTTCTCTCTTTAATCCAAGTAAAACAGCAATCGGAAGAGCAATGAAAATCGTGCCCAAATTCCCAAATTCCTGAAGCAGCAAAGCCGGCCCTGCCTCAATTAATTTCGGTAGTGAAGGCCCAATGATCACTCCAATTTTTGCAATAAGCAAGGTAACTCCAAGCACAATAAGCGGTTCAGCATTTAGTGACTGCGCTTTTTTAATAACTGGTGTAAAAAACAAACCAAGTCCAATGAGCATTGCATATAGCATCGGCAATAGCAGGATTACGCCTGGCCCCACCGTAAATTGAAAGACGCCTATCCACTCCGTAAACGCTACAATGACTAATACAAGTAAATGTAGTCGCCAATCCTTCCAAATCCCCTTGAGTTCTGTCACTCATATCCCCCATTCCTTTTCTGCATGAAAGCTCTAAAGTTATTGTTATCTTAATATTTCGACTGTTAAAAGTAAATGGATTTTTCTTACACATAATCGGCGTAAGAGAGGGTTTCGAATTCGAAAGCGGATACTAACACCTGATCTACAAGCTTTTTTCTATATGAATTTTTAAGCAAAATAAAAAGTCAGGCATTTAGCCTGACTTTTTGTGCAGATTATTTTTCTTTCACCGAACTTTCTTTTCGATTAATAATGCTCGCGCCAATAAGGTCTCCTGTTACGTTTAGACCAGTAGCGCCCATTCCAACTAAAGCATCCACCGCTGTTAATAAAGCAACGGTTTCCATCGGTAATCCCACTTGCGCAAATACGGTGGCAATCATAACAATTCCTGCACCTGGAACGCCTGCTGTACCAATCGATGCAAGCGTTCCTACGATAACGACCATTACCATATCTGTAAAACTAAGCGGCGAGCCAACGACGTTCGCAGCAAAAACGGCTGAAATCGCAATGCGAATGGCAGCTCCGTCCATATTAATCGTTGCGCCCAATGGTAAACTAAAGCTATATAGACTTTTTGAAAGGCCTAATCCCTTAGCTGCGTTCATCGTAAGCGGCAGGGTTCCAGAGCTACTTTGCGTCACGAAAGCCGTAATCATCGGCTTACTTGCGTTACGAAAGAATTCTTTCGGGCTTACTTTAAAGAAAAGTAAGAACAGGATATAGATCCCTACTTGGACAATCAACGCAATATAAAGTACTGCGATCATGTTTCCTAGCGAGAGGATCGTATCCAACCCCTGATTCCCAATTGTTTTCGCTATTATAGCAAAGATTCCTATTGGAACATATTGCAAAATCACGTTCATGATTTTAAACGTGGCTTCATTTAATCCTTCCACCACTTTATAAAGATGTTCGCCAAGTGCACCATGTTCTTCAGAGTTTCGTAAAGAAGCGATAGCGATCCCAAAAGCAAAGGCCGTAAAGATAATCCCAAGAAGATTCATCTCGCTAAATGCCGTTACAATGTTTGATGGCACAATGTTTAACAGCACGCTTACAATCCCTGGATTATCAGGTACATCAAACGATTGATCTGGATCAATGGATAATCCCGTACCGGGATTAAACAAGTTCGCTACGGTTAATCCCACAATAATCGCTAGTGCAGATGTTAACACGTAATAGAGAAATACCTTTCCGCCCATGCGTCCAAGGTTACTCAGTTTCGTTTGATTGACACCCACAATTAATGTAAATAAAATAAGTGGAATGATAAGGAACGATAGCAATTTAATTAATAAGTCTCCGAATGGTGCAAGAACTGCTGCATCTTTTCCAAAGATAAGCCCTACGGCAACTCCAAGAATAAGTGCAACTGTAATTTTTATAATTAACGAAGCGTTTATATAGCCTCTTAAGATCTTCTTCATCGTTTCCGCCTCCTTCGAACGCAAATTATTCATATACGTTTACTAGGAAATAAGATACAGCACAATTCCTTGAAAGTCAAAAAGTTAGCTTTAACATCCAACTAAATTCCTTTATCAACCTTTCAATCTCTTATTCTCGCTTTCATGTATAGAGAACAACTTAATTGGATAGACTGCTTCTTAAAGTCTATTAAAAAGTTGGAGGTTAAGCATGAACAATTTTGAAAGATTCCCTGTCACTCCTTTTGAAACGTATCTTGAGATGACCCAATATGGAACTGAGGTACACTTCGAATACGATAAGTATGAGCTCTTATCAGGAACGACTGAAGATGGGAAAATGTATTTTCTCATCGATTACCACACAGGCCTCACGTATGAAGTGGAAGAAAGCACGGCGGTCAATTTGCTGCAGTTAAATGAGCAAGGAAAGGGCAAACAGCTCGTTGAAACCATCTTACCGCGTCTACGACCGACGACCTCTCTTTCCCACACGTAAAAAGTCCTGCTCGACGGCAGGACTTTTTATTTTTATAGACTAATAGCTACATATCTGACACATTGACTAATTCAGATTCAATCACATACCGCTCAGGCGCACTTCCGATAAAATCAAATGGGTAGCATGTTGTTAATGTTAAGGTCGCTTCCTCTTTATCAACAATTACTGTTCGATCGCTTTCATCTACGATCTTCATGTCGACCACAGCATATTCATACCGCTTTCCATCGTATTCAAGAAACACGGCATCCCCTTTTTTCACGTCTTTTAGACCAGTAAAAACCGTATCGCGATGGCCGCTTAGGACGGTGTGACGCTTCTGATCTGGTGTCGTTGTGAATGGACTAACAAACATACCAACTCCCTGGTCGAGCGTGTCTTCATCGGTTCCCCAATAGATCATAAACCCTTTTTCAATCGTAGGGATGACTAACCTACCTACTTCTTGACCAGGATCAAATTTCTTTATCTGATCACTCATGAAAACTTCTTGTGTATTCACAACTGTTTTCTTCGCAGTCTCTACTCCTTCCATATTATGCCACTGTTTCGTTTCTTCTGCAGAAACTTGTTCTACTCCCTGTGTGCCCTGCCACCATTCATACCCATAGTAGCCCGCCATCACGATGCCTGCACACATGAGCAAAGCATATAATTTGTTCATAGTCTTCACCTCACTAAGAAAAGCGAAAAAACCGCTTATTATGCGGTTTTTAAGCCATATTACCAGCTAACGGAACGTCTTCTATAAAGAAGTAAACCACCTGCAGCTACCGCCAAAGCTACTCCACCCATAGCAAGCATTGGATTGGCTGTAGCTGTTTCAGGCAACTCTCCGCCCTCTTTCATTCCATCAAGCGGTTTAGCAGAGTCAATGATGTTTTGCGGAACGGTAATCGTATCAACTTGATTAAAGTTGTCGATCGACATTTCCATTGATTGTTTCATGTTCATGCTTTCATCTTCAATTTTCATATCCATATCAATGTCCATCGTTAAATGCTTCATGTAATACGTGTCTTTATCAACTGTTACTTTATAGTTAACGTCATTAATCGTCATTTGTTCCATGAGACCTTTCATCGATCCGGAACCTTCTTCACCTGACATGCTGTCTTCAAACATCTTCATAGAGGCTTCCATTAACGTCTTGCCATCGCCTTCGTACGTTAACACAAAACCTTCATCCGTCTCTTCGACGCTCATCTCTTTGCCGAGCTCTTCCGCCTGAGCCATTTGTGCTTCTACTGACGACATGCTTTGTAGTTCCTCTAAACCTTGTGTGAGTTCTTTCGGCATCTTGATCCAGCCTTTTTCGGGATCTTCTTGATAATAACCTTCTTCAGTCCAATAAGATTCTATGGACATTTCGCCTTCTTCAGGTGATTTTGTTGTGACGACCTGATGCATCGCAAAAGGCTTTAACGTAATGTCTGCTTCAGATTGGCTGGAGATCATCATTGTTTCTCCTTCAAGAGGCATTGATTGTTCCACATTTGTTTTTGTAGAATAGCTCTCAACCTCAGTCATCGCCTCATTTGACTGCTTTAAAATATCCGTTGCAGTCATTTCCTTTGCTGATGTGTGAAACGGAGCTCCTACAAAAACAACTGCGGCTACCGATAGAGGGACTAACTTCTTTAACATCAAAACACTCCAATTCATTTTTTTGGCAAGAGAAGGCTAGGGAAGTGATGTGACAGGAAATGATGTATGAGGCTACCAGATGAGACACCTATTAATCACCAGTTTCTTTCACCTAAACCTTATTTTCCCAATAAAGTAAAATTAAAACGCTTTTTTGCCGTTTTCTAAAACTTATTTTTTATTGATCTTTCGCTTTTTTAATAGAGTATGACTAGGTTTAGATACCCAAAAATTACATCTGTTCACTTTTGCAAATTGACGAAAGACAAAAACAACACATTGCAAACCCTTTCATATTTGTTCTATCGCCTATATACTTAGCACTATCAAATCATGATTTGTTTCATCCGTATCATTTTGCACTCGTAAGGGAGTTGGAGATCTCCATGTCACTTGATGAAAGAAGCACGTTTCTATTAACGAAACTCGTGAATGCAACTGAGTTAGTTACGGTTGATCATGTCATCGACCAGCTCGGCATATCAAAACGAACCGTTCATTACGATCTACAAAAAATTAACGATTGGCTCGATGAGAACAAACTACCCATTATCCAAACAAAACAAGGATTAGGTTACTATCTCTCAGAAGAGACCAAACAAACCGTTCCTAAATTGATGAAAGAACTAAAAGAATGGCAGTACCACTATTCGCAACAAGAACGTATCACCTTAATTGGTGTCGAGCTCTTAACAAATGATAAGCCGATCTTTATGCAGAACTTTATGGATCGAACTCAAGTTAGTCGTGGAACAGTCGCTAAAGATTTAAAACTTGTTAAGAAAGTTCTAGCCGATGAAGCATTAACGTTACAGTTTGAACGATCAACAGGCTATCGTGTGGAAGGGAAAGAGGAAAACAAGCGGAGAATATTGAGTCTTTTTCTGTCCGAGGTCCTCACCAATGGACAATTAACCGAAATGACGAATTTTCTTTATCCGCTCTTAAAGAATGGTGATGAACATACCTATTCACACCTCATACCGATGAAGCAAATCATCATGAATGCGGAACCAATTCTAAAAGTAGAGTTAACAGACGATACAATTCATGTTCTAGCCATTCAGCTTGTCGTTCTTCTTCAACGTTTAAAAGGCGAACATCGTATCCAGCTCGATCCAGATGAAAAACACGCTCTTTGTTCAACGAGAGAGTTTGAAGCGGCAAAGAGCATTGCAAAAGAATTAGAAGCTCAATTTAAACTTTCCTTATCACTGGATGAGATAGGCTTTATCACAATGCACCTACTTGGCTCAAGAGTCAATTATTCTGAAGTAGGTACGGTAGGTAGTCTTGAAAGTAATAAGCTTAGAAAAGTGGTTACTGAAATCGTGAACGAATTTCAAGTTTACGCTTGTGTCCTATTCGAACAGCGCGATGAACTAGAAGAAGCACTTTTTCTTCATCTTAAACCAACATACTACCGGCTGAAATATCATGTTCCGATCACAAACGAATTAACAGCGTCAGTCCAGCAGGAATATCCAGATGTTTTTTCTATTACGAAACGAGCGGTTTGGCCGATTGAATTGATGATGTCTCAAAAGCTCCCTGATGATGAATTAGCTTATCTCGCCATGCACTTTGGAGCTTGGATGCAGAAGGAAGAGCTTCCAGAAGTAACATTTGGGAAAGCGATTATCGTTTGTGAAAAAGGAATTGGCACATCAAATATTTTAAGAGGACAGCTTGAAAAGCTTCTCACAAATGTGGAAATCATCGGGACAGTTTCAAGGAGGCAATTTCTACAAAATCACTACGACGTAGATTATGTCTTCTCTACATCACCTTTGGAGCATGAGACGTTACCCATTTTAACGGTTAACCCGATTTTGACGCAGCAGGGAAAAGAGAAAATTCTGCATTGGATGGAGGAAGTACAAACAACTCCAAGTGAAGAGAGTGGACCTACCCCTGACGTGATCGTTGAAATCATGAAAAAACACGGCACGATTACGAATGAAAAAGAACTAAGAAATGAATTACAACAGTTTTTTGCACCATCACCAACCACCTTATCGATAGAAAGGTTTGAACGACCTATGTTAAATGACTTATTACACGAAGAAACGATCCAATTTGCTACAGATACACCCGATTGGAAAGAGGCGATTAAAACAGCGGCCATGCCGCTTCTTGCAACAGAGCAAATCGCCCCTTCCTATATCGATGCTATGATCAAAAACGTAGAAGATCTGGGGCCGTATGTCGTGATTGCTCCAGGAATCGCTATTCCTCATGCCCGTCCAGAAGAAGGCGTGAATACGGTCGGGATGAGCTTGCTTCGACTAGATCAAGAAGTTCCTTTTTCATCTAAAGAAAAGCACCAGGTTAAGTTGCTCATTGTGCTTGCTGCAGTAGATAACGAAACACATTTAAAAGCTCTTGCTCAACTATCGGAGCTTCTATCAGAAGAAGAAAATCTAGAAATGATTTATCGAGCAGAGGAAAAAGAAGAAATTATTAAACTTGTATCAAAATACTCAAATTAAGGGAGAGAATAAAAATGAAAAAAATTCTTGTTGTATGTGGAAATGGTCTAGGAAGCAGCTTTATCGTAGAAATGAACGTAAAAAGTATTCTAAACGAGCTTGGAATTGAAGCTGAGGTTGATCACACAGACCTTACGACTAGTAAATCTGAAAATGCTGATTACTACTTAGGCTCAACCGAGATTGTTGAAAATCTAGAAGACGGCAAACGAAATGTGATTAAGCTAAATAATTTGATGGATAAAAAAGAACTAAGGACGGCGATTGAAGCAAACTTGAAAGGGGCATAAATCATGGTCGATCTCATAATGAAAGACATTCTAGGTACACCAGCGATTCTTGTAGGGTTATTTGCCCTTATCGGCTTACTTCTTCAAAAGAAAGATGTTGCCAATGTCATATCAGGTACGCTAAAAACAATCATGGGTTTTGTTATTTTGGGGGCAGGGGCAGGTGTGCTTGTCGCCTCCCTAGATAACTTTAGTAGTATGTTTGATCATGCTTTTGAAATTCAGGGAATTATTCCAAACAATGAAGCGATCGTTGCACTAGCTCAGGATGCATTTGGTGCAGAAACGGCGATGATTATGCTTTTCGGAATGGTAGCCAACATCCTACTAGCGCGACTCACACCTTTTAAGTATATCTTCTTAACAGGTCATCATACGATGTTCATGGCTTGTCTGATCGCCGTTATTCTTTCAACCGGTGGCTTTAGTGGCGCAACAATGATCATCACTGGGTCCCTTATCCTCGGATCTCTGATGGTTCTGTTACCTGCTCTATTGCAACCTTACACAAGAAAAATTACAGGTAGTGATGACTTTGCCATTGGACACTTTGGCTCTTTCGGTTATTTAATCGCAGCCACTGTCGGTAAAGCAGTTGGAAAAAACTCTAAATCGACTGAAGAAATTAAAGTACCAAAGTCATTTAACTTTTTGCGAGACACTTCTGTATCTGTCTCTCTTACAATGGCGATTCTATTCTTCGTAGTCGCTCTTTTCACAGGCCCTTCGTTCATCGAATCAGAATTAAGCGGCGGAACAAACTTCTTGGTCTTCTCATTTATGCAAGCGTTAACGTTTGCAGCTGGCGTCTACATCATTTTGGCGGGTGTAAGAATGCTCCTATCTGAAATCGTTCCCGCTTTTAAAGGAATTGCTGATAAAGTCGTACCTAATGCAATCCCAGCACTTGATGCTCCGTCTGTATTCCCATTCGCAAACAATGCGGTCATCATCGGTTTCTTCTTTAGCTTTGTCGCAGGACTTCTCAGCATGTTCCTTCTACCAATCTTAGGTCTAAAAGTGATTGTCCCAGGTCTTGTGCCTCACTTCTTTACCGGTGCTGCAGCTGGCGTATTCGGTAACGCGACTGGCGGTCGTAAAGGAGCGGTATTTGGCTCGATGGCTAATGGTGTCATCATCAGTTTCTTGCCAGCACTACTTCTGCCAGTGCTTGGTTCACTAGGATTTCAAGGAACGACATTTGGAGATTCAGATTTCGGTGTAGTTGGACTCCTTCTCGGCGGCTTGATTGAGCTGCTATCTTCTAACGTTCTATTCCTTGTCATCGTTGCTGCCTTACTCATCGCTGTATTTGCTGGAGCTGCCTTGATCAAACGTTCGCTAGCGAAAAATAATTTAGAAGAAAAACATGATACGATTTAGTCGAAAAAGACCATCCTCAGTAAAAGGATGGTCTTTTTTGTTATTCTATCTCATTTTCAGCAGTCGCTACATAAACCAACTGATCGGTCCAATTCTCATTCTCATAAATAAAGCCTTTCCTCACACCTTCATACATCATTCCCACACTTTCAGCTAATTGAGTCGATGGTTGGTTATCCAGGTTAATGTGTGCTTCTATGCGATGAAAGTTAAGATTATGAAATGCAATTTGTAACGCCGCTCTTACTGCCTCTTTTCCATACCCTTTTCGCCAATACTGATTATGTATCGTGTAGCCGATCCGTGCCCACTGGAAATTCATTCTCGCTAGTGTTGAAAAATCCACCATTCCAATATGCGTCCCATCCTCTTTATGGAAAACACCAAACACATGAGCCGTATCACTTATGGCTAATTCTTGATGCTTATGCACTAATTCGTGAAACCACTCTTCTGTACAGTCACTCATATCCATCTTACCTGGATCATAGGCGTGTTGCGAAGGAAGCCTTGCATTAAATTCGCGTAACCAGTTTTGATAGTCTTCCATTTTTAAAGGTCGTATCACTAATCTTGCAGACACTTTTTGCAGATTAAACTTATTCAAATTAACACCTCAATCAATTGGATTCATAAAAAACATCGTTTTTCAAATTTAATAGATCGTTTCAAACTATCACTTCTTATCTGGGTCAAGCTTTCGATTAATTTCATGAAGCAAATATAGCCCTCGAAGCAAGCAACCTACGATAATACCAAATCCAATAATGAAGCCAATCTCATGTAGCGGAAAAAGTAAAAGTCCAACCACGCTGCTCGCTACGATCAGAAAAAAGAGAAACATTTCGCACCTCCTAAATTCATACAAAACTAATTTACCATTTCTTACGTCTACCGTGGGGTTTTAAACAAAATACAAACGGGTCTTTATTTGATTCTATACCGATCTAATTAAGGAATCCCTCTACTCTTTATCTACATCCAAACCAAAAAAGCAGCTGCCCTTGTGGCAACTGCTCTCTTTCATACGTTATTAAATTATTTTAAGACGGGAATCCTAGTACTGCTTTTGTTTCAAGGTACTCTTCAATTCCGAAGTCTCCCCACTCGCGGCCGATACCAGATTGCTTGTAGCCACCGAACGGTGCTGAGAAATCCATATCAGCATTATTCACTTTAATGCGACCGGCACGGATGCTTGTTGCGACTTTGCGAAGTGTTTCTTTATCTTCACCAAAGACATATCCAGCAAGACCGTATACGACGTCGTTCGCAATTTCGATCGCTTCATCAATTGTCTCATATGTGATGATCGACATAACAGGTCCAAAGATCTCTTCTTGCGCAATGACCATGTCATTTTTCACATCTGTAAAGATTGTTGGTTTTGTATAGTAGCCTTTCTCAAGACCTTCTGGCTTACCAGTTCCACCTGCAATCAAGTTGGCACCTTCGTCGATTCCTTTTTGAATGTAAGACTGCACGGTATTCCACTGCTTTTCAGAAACGAGTGGTCCCACATAGTTGTTTCCGTTCGGGTCACCTACTGGAAATTCAGGAAGAACATTTATTACAGCTTCTTCAAATTCTTCTTTTCGAGAAGCAGGAATAATCATTCGAGTACCAGCCGAGCAAACCTGACCGGAGTTTGTTGCAATATGACTAACCGCTGCTTTAGCCGCTTCCGTAATATCCGCATCTTCTAGCATCACAAATGGAGATTTACCTCCAAGTTCAAGTGCTACTGTCTTAATTGTTTCCGCCGCGTTTTTCATCACTTTTTCACCAACGCCTGCAGAACCAGTGAATGATACAAAATCGATATCAGGGTGTGAGCTAATGCCGTCACCGATCGTTTCGCCTGTGCCGTTCACGAGGTTAAATACACCTTTTGGCACGCCCACTTTATCAAAGATTTCAGTTAAGATAATCGCTGCAAATGGTGTGATTTCAGCTGGTTTTAAGACAACTGGACTTCCTGCTGCAAACGCACTCGCAATTTTAGTAGACGATTGGTTTGTCGGGAAGTTCCAAGGTGTGATTAAACCACTCACGCCAATGGATTCCTTAAAGATTGTATGATCGCCACGATCTTCTGAGAAAGAATACTCTTTCAATGCTTTTGCTGCTTCAGAGAAGTGTTGATAGCCCATGTTGTAATGAACTTTCTCTGAAATAGAGCGTGGAGAACCGAGTTCTTGTGTAATCACGTCAATAATTTCTTCTTTACGATTCGCGTATTCTTCCGCGATATCTTCAAGCATTTTCACACGTTCTTCTCGGCTTGTTTGAGAGAAAGAAGGGAATGCCGCACGTGCTGCTTTCACTGCTTTATCCAAATCTTCTTTCGTTCCTAAACTAATTTTACCGATCACTTCTTCTGTCGCTGGATTGATTACTTCATGTGTTTCTGAACCTGTTGATTCAACCCATTCGCCATTAATGTAATGTTTTAATTGGTTACGCATGATGTAAAACTCCTTTTTATATTTAATCGATTTAAAATGATTTAGCTTTTCTTTGCTTCCACAGTAACTGTAACCGTTAAGGACTATAGTTAAACATATGGATGCTTTCATGAAATTTAGAAAGCGGTTGCTTATCTTTGAATCCGAGGAATATTAGCTTTAGACTAAAATAGAGAGATTTGCAGAAAGGATGAGTAAGAATGGGACAAACGATTAAAGGAAAAATTGCTTATATTACAGGCGCAAGTAGTGGTATTGGACGTGCAACCGCGCTTCAACTCGCGAGTGAAGGGGTACACGTTGGCTTAATTGCCAGGACAGAAAAGAAGCTGAAAGAAGTAGCGACCGAAGCAGAATCGCACGGCGTTAAAGCGATCGTTGCTCCAGCTGACATTTCGAAGATTGAAGAAGTGAATACTGCGGTAGAGAAATTAAAAAATGAACTCGGGACAGCAGATATTTTAATTAATAATGCTGGAATGGGCCGTTACGGATCATTTTTAGAGATTGAACCCGATGACTGGAAGGAAACGTTCGAAGTCAATGTTTATGGAACGTATCATGTAACGCGGGCAGTTCTCCCACAAATGATCGAAAAAGACAGCGGTGATATTATCACAATCTCCTCAAGTAGCGGCCTAAAAGGAACGGCTGGCTCTACATCTTACAGTGCTTCTAAGTTTGCTATCCAGGGCATGACCGAAGCCCTTATGCAAGAAGTTCGTCGAAATAACATTCGCGTCTTTACTCTTAATCCAAGTCTTGTTGCAACAGAACTCGTCTTCGGGGACAAGCTTGATGAGCAGGATAAAGAAAAATATATGCAGCCTGAGGACCTTGCCGAATATATGGTGGGTCAATTGAAATTGCACCCGCGGATTTTCATCAAGCAGTCATTGCAGTGGGCGACGAATCCATTTTAAACTAAATTCACTAAATAAAGAGAGGTAACGAAACATCCGTTACCTCCTTTTTGTGTTACCCTCTCCAGCTTTCATAAAGGCGCTTGATCTGTTCCGGACTTGTCCGACAGCATCCACCAATTAATCGTGCACCTGCTTGAAACCATTCATTTGATCCATCGACAATCCCATCGCATGATTCACCATCCCGCCATGTTTTGGTCTTAGCGTCATAAACTTCTCCTGAATTAGGGTACACAATAATCGGTTTATCGGTTTGAGAAGCTAATTGATGAATCGCTTTCGTCACAAGTGAAGGAGACGCACAGTTAATGCCAATTGCCGCAATCTGGGCATTTTCCTTAAAGTAGTGAGAACATGCTTTTAAAGTCGTTCCATCGCTCATTTTTTCCTCATTTTGAAGAGTGAAAGAAAGCCATGCATAAGTCGATGGAAACTCTTGTAATAGGGAACCTAAAACTCTCGCTTCTTGAAAAGATGGTATGGTTTCAAAAGCTAAAACATCCGCACCTGCCTCAATTAATGCTTCTATTCTCGGACGATGAAATGCGATAAGCACCTCATCGCTTACGTTATAATCACCACGATATTCCGATCCATCAGCAAGGGCGGCACCATAGGGACCAACAGAAGCAGCGATAAAAGGTTTGGGACGATTCAATTTTCCCTCCTGTTCCCAGAAATCATCACGTGCCTTGAGCGCAAGAATAACTGTTTTCTTTATTAACTCCACAGCCTCTTCTTTACTTAAACCGCGGGTTGTTAATCCTTCAATTGTAGCCTGATAACTTGATGTTATCGCACAATCAGCTCCTGCACGGAAATAATCTAAGTGAACCTGATAGATAAGCTCTGGATTTTCAAGCAAAATGCGAGCAGACCAGAGCGAATCATTTAAGTCACATCCGTATTTCTCAAGTTCAGTTGCAAGCGCCCCGTCTAATATGACTAAATTGAAGTCTTCTAAAATGCCCTTAATAGGATTCTGTTTCTGCCACATCACTTACTCCCCTTTTCTTTACTCGTTTTGTTAAATAATAATTTCCATAGCACAATGCAATGAACGGAATTCCACAGTACAACGCTACTCGCTGGGTCGGATCAAAAGCAATTCCAACCAAAGAAGCGAAGCAAAGGACGAAGGCTAAGATCGGAACGATCGGATAGAATGGCGTACGATAACTGAGGTCTTTAATCGATCTGCCGTCTGTTACATATTTCTTTCTAAAAAGAAATTGCGACGCGCTAATACTCATCCAGACAATGACAACGGCCAGACCAGATATAGAGACAAGCACCACATAAACGGTATCTGGTGCAATGATGCTTGAAAGGAGTGCAAGTACTCCGCCTAACATACTTAAAATCACCGCGTTAAGAGGGACACCATTTTTGTTTAGTCTAGCAAAAATAGGAGAAATCATTTGCTTGTGCGAAAGAGACCAGAGCATTCTCGACGAAGCATATAATCCTGAATTTGCAGCGGATAAAATAGCGGTAAGGATAACAAAATTCATCATATCCGCCGCATAAGGAACCCCAATTCTTTCAAGTACCGCTACAAATGGGCTTTCTAGAACGCCAGCTTCTGAGGCCGGTAGAAGAGCGGATAAAATAAAGATTGAACCGACAAAGAATAGAATCAGCCGTATTAAGGTGGTTCGAATCGCTTTTGGGATGGTTTGTGCAGGTTTATCTGTTTCTCCCGCTGCAATTCCAATGAGTTCAGTTCCAGAGAAAGCAAAATTCACTGCCAGCATCGTCATTAAAATGGCAAATGCACCATTCGGAAATATGCCTTCATTTGTGAAGTTAGCGAATAAGGATTCGTTTGCTCCAGTTTCCATTGGAATAAATCCTACGATCGCTGCTGCACCTATGATAATAAACAACACGATAGCCAGAACTTTTACAAGAGCAAACCAGAATTCACTCTCAGCAAAAAATTTCACTGTTAGAGCATTTAAAATAAAAATCATTGCAGCAAACAACCCGCTCCAAATCCATACGTTAATGAGTGGAAACCACCTCTGCATGAGCATACCAGCAGCTGTAAACTCAGAACCAAGCGCAACTGTCCAAGTTAGCCAATACAACCAGGCAACCGTATAGCCTGTTCCTCCGCCAATGTATTTAGCCGCATAGCTATGAAAAGCACCTGTCTCAGGCATATGCACCGCCAGCTCCCCCAAACACAGCATGACCAGGTAAACGACAAGTGCACCTACCAGATAAGACAGTATCGTCCCAATAGGACCTGCTTGTTGGATCGTATATCCAGAACTTAAAAACAACCCCGTACCGATGACTCCTCCAAGCGAGAGCATGACAACATGTCTTGACCTCATTTCCCTTTTAAAACCCTGTTTGTTTTCCATGTTAATTCTCCTTACTTTCCATCCAGAAAAACAAAAAAACGCACTCGAAATGAGTGCGTAACTGACAAAATAAAACCGAAGGCTCTCATCTATCAGGTTTATCACCCGCTGGAGTTAGCACAGTATCCAATGGACCTGTTGCTGAGGTTTCAAAGGGCCAGTCCCTCCACCTCTCTGGATAAGAAAATATATTTTAATAAAAATATCAATCCAAACAAAATTTGTCAAGACGTGACTATGAGAGCACTTACCAAATATCTCTTTTCCATTGACGACTTCCCTGCATTTGTCTTTGAACAATTGTTTTCATGCCATCCCGTTTCTTTACTTTTGAAAACCGTGTCATCGCTTCCCTCATATCTTTCTCTGCTTGCTTTAAAACGTACTCATTTTCCATTCCCTTCCCCTCCTCCTAAAAAAAAAGATGACTCCCCTAAGAAGTGGAAGTCATACCATGATGTGAGAACGTATATTCGGTTGATAATTCAATTTTATCGAACATTCGTTCTTTTTGCAAGGGTTACTTTTGTTTAAATATTGAGAAATCGACTGTGTCTGCCATCTTCTTATATCCTTTATCATTCGGATGCAAATGATCCCCAGAATCAAACTCCGAAAGAAACTTTTCGGGATCGTCTGGATCTCTCAATGCTTTATCAAAATCGATGACTGCATCAAATTCTCCGCTCGTACGAATCCATTCATTGACTTCCTGACGCGTCTTCTCTCCCTCTTTCGTAAACATACTAGAATCTTTATAAGGAGCTAAAGTCCCTCCATAAATAGGCATTCTCTTATCATGAGTGGCTTTAATAATTTTTTTCATTCGATCAATGATTTTCTGTGAATCGTATTCGGGATAGTGTCTTAAATCATTAATGCCTTCATGTAGAATAACACCATTGATTCCTTCTTGGCTAAGTACATCTCGTTCTAATCTTGCAAAGGCATTCTGCCCTTTTCCTTCTTCACTATTAATCAGGTGATTGGCAGAAATCCCTGCATTTAAAACCGACATTTTCACCTCAGCATTTTTCGAATTCATGCGATTCGCTAAATAATCTGGCCAACGCCGGTTTGCATTTAACGTGGAATAATTGCCATTTGCAATGGAACTTCCCATTACAACAACAGCACCTTCTACTGATTCATCAGGTACAACTTCTAGTCGGTCAAGCCAGAACCAGGCTTCCTCTTTTGACGTGTAGGAAGAGCCTTTTTCTTCTCCGGCATGATTTCCTTTTTCAGACATATAGACTGTCTGGTTTGAGCGCTGATGCCAGGTTGTTGGGCCGGTCTCACGATCTACGTACAAACTAACCGTTAAGTTTTGATTGGCATCTACCGGAAATTCAATGGCATCACTATATTGTGTTTCTCCTGCAGGAATCGTCACTGATTCTTCACCTTTGAATGTAATAAGCTGATCCGTCTCCTTATCAATACTTGCCCCTTCACTCGAAACAGCCACTCTCACTTCTTTCATAGATAAAGGGAGTGAACCAAATTCGTTGGATAATCGAATCCGCATCTTCTCCCCTGCCATATGCGGGCGAAGAATTAACCTGATTGTTTGATCCTTAAATCCTTCATGAGAGTTTCCATCTTTAGCAGGAGCCTGCATGCTAGCAGTCCATGATCCGACCCATTCGCTCTTCTCAGATGCGTCCTTCGTTGAAGATGGCCATCCTTTGGCACTAACTAAGCTCATTAATCCAATCATTAGAATGATGACGATTCCAGTTAACATGCGTGTCATATTAAATCCCTCTCGTTTGCTAATTCATACAATTTCTTTATATTTCTCATAAAAGTCTTCGTGCTTAACTGATTTCCTAAGTTGGTCTTAACATTTCTGTTGCTTAACTGTTAACAGAATACCCTTATCCAGTTTGATTAATGCCGTTTCTCCATGAATGTTAAGGATTTGCAAAGCGTTTGACATATCGAAGATC
Source organism: Guptibacillus hwajinpoensis (assembly GCF_020524165.1). Classification (GTDB taxonomy): domain Bacteria; phylum Bacillota; class Bacilli; order Bacillales; family Guptibacillaceae; genus Guptibacillus; species Guptibacillus hwajinpoensis_D. The sequence continues at coordinate 108,752 of NZ_JAIVKU010000001.1, read as the reverse complement.
ATCGATTAATATAAACGCATGGAAAATTACGTTGATATTTTTAAAGTGCTGGCAAATCAAACGCGTATTGATATGTTGATGTGGCTCAAGAATCCAATGGACCATTTTGAAAAACCAACCGCACACCTTTCTAAGAACATCAGTGAAAAGGGTGGCGTGTGCGTTGGTGACATCCAAGAAAAAGCAAACATGTCTCAATCGACCGTTTCGCATTATTTATCTATGATGCAAAAGGTAGGTCTACTCGAGTCTGAGCGACATGGAAAATGGACTTATTACCGGAGAAACGAAGAAATCATTCAACAAGTAGCCACTTTTATTCAAAAAGAGCTTTGAGCTCTCTTTTTTTACTCAACGTATCGATATTCCTCGAATTATAAATATGATTGGAGATGTTCATTGTGAAATTTGGCATTTACCTCCTCGCTTTACTTGCTGGTGCCGCGCTAAGCGTGGAAGGAGCAATCTACGGTGAGTTAGGAAAATCAATTGGAAAATTGGAAAGCAGTTTTTATAACTTTGCTGTCGGTACAGTCATTATTGGAATCGTGGTGTTATTTCTTGGAAAAGGATCCTTGTCCTATACTTTCAAAGCACCAAAGTGGCAGTTAACTGGCGGTTTTCTAGGTGTTATTTATTTAACCATCCTTGTTATCGGAATCCCTATTGTAGGTGTAGGTTTAGCAATGATTAGCGTAATCGTTGGTCAAATGGCGATGAGTATGATTATTGAACATAAGGGCTGGTTAGGAAGCAAAGCAACAAGGGTCAAGAAAGAAAAAATAATAGCCGTTTTATTGATGGCCGTTGCTCTTATTTTAATCTTTTAAGGAGTTGGTTCATGATGTCCATTCTTATTCTACTTGCCTCTGTCTTTGGCGGTATTTTTCTAAGCGCTCAGTCTTCAATCAATGGGGCATTTAGTAAAAAAGCAGGAACATTTGAAAGTACTTTTATCACTTTTATTACTGGAGCAATGATACTATTTATCGTCATTCTTTTCGTTGGGAATGGGGATTTGCTTAAAATACTCGAAGCACCAAAATGGCAGCTTAGTGCCGTGTGGTTTGGAGTAGGTTATCTGTTTCTTACCATTCTTGCTGTTCCAAAAATAGGTGTCATCGCAGCAAACATTTCAACCGTTATCGGCCAATTGTCAATGGGGATGCTTATTGATCACTTCGGTTGGTTCGGTGGTTTACAGGTTTCTTTTGATATAAAAAGGTTGATTGCCATCCTCCTAATGGTGATTGCGTTGCGTTTGATCTATGTAGGAAACATGAAGGCGGAAAGAGAAGCAACGGCAAATGTACAAGAATAAAGCAAAAAAAATCCCATCTCTCATATGTTGAGATGGGATTTTTTTTAAAAGAAGTCCATAAAGTTTGTTTCTTTATTAGAACATAAGCGTTGCAAGAGAACAACGTCCTCCTCTGGCCCTTCGATCAAGCCTGCTTCATAGAGAAAAGATGGATTCTGATATCCAGTTACTATAGCCGTTAGTGTATTAATCGTACACCTAAGCCCTCTCCTTGGCGGATGAGCGCATGCTGCATTTGTTTTATCTCCTTTAAATACACGAATACCTTCAGCATTGATTAAATAGCTTCCATTATTCCACTCCGCCTGTTCATCAATGATATGAAGAAAGAGAGACTCGTTCCGTTCAATATGAAATGGGTAAAGTTTAAGGAAGTTCTCCACATCAACAATACGCGCCATAAAATATGGCTCGACAGTTGCTTTCACTTTAGGATTGGCTAACAAAAATGCTAGCTGATCACTTTCGTTTGTTAGTATCGTTCCTCCATCAATCATCGAATCGTGCTGACAGAGATAATTCCACAGTCCACTTCTTGCTTCGCCCTCCAAACAGACCATTTCTTCAACTTCCAATTTCCGATTTTCAATTTTGTAATAAACGTATCCGACCAATTCTTCCTTTTCATTTTTATAAGAAGCAAACTGAAACCCTTTCGAGTATACGCGTTCCTTCCACCACTTTTCAGTTCGAACGAGCATGCCATTATAGCGTTTCGCAAATGTTTCGTAAACAGGATTCAAGCTTTCATATACGTGATCCAGTTCAATTCGTCTCACTGTTCCATTCACACGAGAAAGTGGCTTGAAATCTTCTGCACGTAACTCTAACTGCTTCCAATTATTTAACACTTCATATCCAAACTTTCGATAAAAGGAAATTTGAAAGGGATGGAGGTAAGAGATCGTTTGGCCCCTTTGTTTCATTTCCATCAAAGCATTGCAGAGCAGTCGTGCTACCCTTCCCCCTCTTCTATATTCCGGATAAGTTGCAACTGATGCTACGCCACCCATCTTCATTTTCTCTCCAGCAATCCATGTTTCAAAATCAATTAAATGAAGTTTTGCAGCAAGTTCATTTTCTTCAAAATCACCCCAGATCTCATGCTCGCTATATCCCTTGATTTTTTCATCTAGCTCATCTTTCCGCACAGTATATTGAAAGGCATATTCTGAAAGACGTACCGCATTGATGATTTCGTTTTTTTCTAATTTACGCATTTTCATTCTCCTTATTTACCTTTTTTAATGGTGACTACATATAGAGGGCCGATAATTGGAAGAAAACCCTTCACACCTGAAGTTCCGTCGCGTTCTCGTAAAGCTAGAATGGAAAGACCAGTTAATACGATAAAATCAATTGTCATTACGTGAACAAAATTCGATTCTAGAAAAGCTTTTTGATAAACCATCCCATCTCCAGCAGATATCCCATATACCATTAAACCAAGCGCTAATACCAATAGGAAGAGCGAGAGAACTTTAGAATCCAGAAATTTTCTTAGCTTATCTGGCGTTCGATTGGAGCGACTTCTCTTCTTATTTAAGAAGAAATAAGGCAACAAACTAAACGCACCTAACGCAAAAGATCCAAGAACAAACGGCCAGGCTGGAACTGATCCACTATCGTCTCGTAGAAGTAAAATAGCAAATACCGCCGGAAAAACCCCAAGTAAAGAAAACATAGCGAACAAACCAGCATCAGAATGATTCATTGTGAAGAGGTCTGAGAGGTAGGAACCGTTACCCTCGGGTGCCACAAAGACAGCATATAAAATGAATCCAAGCCATATAATAAATAATAAAATTCTCTTCATAATGAACCCAACTTTCTTAAATGACTTCTTAAATCATAAGGTTACCGGAAAAAAATCTCAAATATATGTAGAATTTTCGAACAATTGTGGTATACTAATTGTAACAAAACATTCACAAATTATTCTTTATTTTGACATAAGTTTAATTTGTAAGCGGTATCATAAAAAGGAGTTGTTTACTATGGATGTCTATATGGTCTATCTTTTCGTTATTACGGCAACCCCACTTTTTCTCTGGCAGGATTATAAGAAGCTCGCATTCGTACACACGCCTTTCATTGTAGCAATCTGGGCGCTACTTATTTTCTATATTGGTGGCGGTATGACTCCAGTTGCACATACACTCTTTATTACACTTTTTGCGATTAATGTTCTATTTGCTCATTTAGCGGCTTATCTCATCTTTGCTCGTCCTTTCCTTAAGGAACGTCAGCTTGCAAAGAAAATGTCCCGCGTTGAAGAATAATCACATATCCATTAAAAAAACCGTTGTTCCCTTCTTGTCGGGAACAACGGTTTTTCAATTACATGTTCATATTGTGCATTCCGAATGACATCACCCAGATTGTTCCAGCTACGATTGCAGCGGCAATAAAGACCGCATATAAAATCGTACCAACTTGAATTCGACTACTATCGCTCTCTGTGATGTGCATAAACATCAAGAGTTGAATAGCTGCCTGAATTAATGCCAGAATAACGACAATAATCATAATTGTTCTGAAGCTAAAGTCTGAAGCAAAACCTACCCACAAAGCAAGTAATGTGAGGACGATCGAAAGACCGAAACCAATTAAGTGACTCCATGGAAAGTGGCTATGACTGTTTGTCTGCTCGTTGTTGGACATCTTACATCACCATCCCATACAAGTAGACTGCTGTGAAGATAAAGATCCACACAACGTCAAGGAAGTGCCAGTAAAGACTGGAGATAAAGACCTTCCTTGTTGTATCAGGTGTTAACCCGCGCTGCTTTAACTGAATTAAGATTAGCGAAATCCATGCGATACCCATTGTAACGTGGGCACCGTGTGTTCCGACTAATACAAAGAAGCCAGACCAATAAGCACTTGTTGTTAGTGCAGCACCTTCATGAATATAATGAACAAATTCATAAATCTCAAAGCCCAGGAATCCTAGACCTAAAGCCAGCGTAACACCGATCCATAGAAATACACCTTTTAGTGAATGATTTCTCATATAATGAATTGCTAGTCCACAAGTAAAACTACTTGTTAGAAGTAAAAACGTTTCTATAAGCACACCTTTTAGTTCAAAAAGCTCTTCTGGTCCAGGACCGCCTCCAGTACGACCTACTAACACTAAGTAAGTCGCAAACAGAGTAGAGAATAGAGCGATCTCTGCGCCGAGGAAAACCCAGAAGCCTAGAATATTCAGTCGGCCAGTTTCCGACTGATATTCTAAAGGCGTGTTAGGAGAATATTCGACTGATTCCATGCTTCACGCCTCCTTTATAAGGTAGTCTTTTTCTCAGTTTCTTCTATTTCTTCTACGCTAACGTAGAAACCTTTATCATAATCAAACGAACGGATCACCATTGTCGCAAGCACACCGATTAGTCCAAGGATGGACATCCAGTGCCAGGAGAAGACCATACCGAATCCGGCAATAAAGAAGAAAACACTCATAATAATCGGTACACCAGAGTAGCTTGGCATATGAATTGGTTTATAAGGTTTCTTCTCAGGTGCTTTTCCTTGTTTCTTCTCTTCTTTCATAATCCAGAATGCATCATGACCTTTCGCTTCAGGAAGATGTGCGAAGTTATAATGCGGTACTGGAGCTGGTGTAGACCATTCCAGTGTTCTAGCATCCCACGGATCACCAGTCGTTTCACGTGGAGAGTAACGGAAGCTGTAGTAGATGTTATAAACAAGGATTAAGAAGCCGATTCCCATTAACACACCACCGAACGTAGCCAGTACGTTCAAGCTCATCCAGCCGTCTCCAATTCCGTAAGTGTAAATACGACGAGGCATTCCTGCAAGACCTAAGAAATACATTGGGAAGAAACATAAGTTAAATCCAGCAACGAAAATCCAGAAGCTCCATTTACCAAGACGTTCGTTCAAACGGTGGTTGAACATTTTTGGATACCAGAAATATAGACCTGCAAAACAAGCATATACGGTACCAGAAATTAGTACGTAGTGGAAGTGAGCAACTAGGAAATACGTATTGTGATATTGATAGTCAGCTGCTGCCATCGCTAGCATAACACCCGTTACCCCACCGATAACGAAGTTCGGGATAAAGGCAAGCGACCAAAGCATCGCTGTTGTAAATCGTATTCGCCCTTTGTACAGAGTGAATAGCCAGTTAAAGATCTTCACACCTGTCGGAACGGCGATTAACATCGTTGTGATGGAGAAGAATGAGTTAACTGCTCCACCTGCTCCCATCGTAAAGAAGTGGTGAACCCATACTAGGAAGCTTAGTCCGGCAATAACAACCATGGAGTAAACCATTGCTTTATAACCAAACAGCGTTTTACGAGCAAAAGTACTAATAATTTCAGAGAACATACCAAATGCTGGAAGAATAACAATGTATACTTCAGGATGTCCCCAAATCCAGAAGAGGTTTGCCCATAGCATTGGCATACCGCCATCCATCATTGTAAAGAAGTGACTTCCAAACAGACGGTCAAACGTCATAAGTGCAAGTGCCACAGTTAGTACCGGGAATGCAAAAATGATGATAACCATTGTAATCAAGGAAGACCATGTAAACATAGGCATTTGCATCAGCTTCATGGACGGTACTCTCATTTTCAAGATCGTTACCAGGAAGTTAATCCCCGTTAACAAAGTACCGATACCTGCAATCTGCAATCCTAGTAAATAATAGTTCTGCCCTACTCCAGGGCTTAGTTCTAGACCAGCTAGAGGTACGTAACTTGTCCAACCAGCAGAAGGCGATCCCCCGATAACAAAAGAAATGTTAAAGAGCATAGCCCCCATGAAGAAAGTCCAGAAACTTACTGCGTTTAGAAATGGATAAGCAACGTCACGTGCACCAATTTGTAGTGGAACAACAACGTTAATTAAACCAATCAAGAACGGCATCGCCATGAAGATAATCATGATCGTACCGTGCGTTGTGAAAATTTCATTGTAGTGATTCGCATCCAAAAAGCTTGAATCCGGAACGGTTAGCTGTGCCCTCATGAGCAAGGCATCCACACCACCGCGGAATAGCATTAGGACGGCTGCAATGATATACATGACACCGAGCTTTTTATGGTCAACAGTCGTTAGCCATTCTGTCCATAACCACTTCCACTTTTTGAAATACGTTAGTACGAAAATGGCACCGATCAGTGTTAACGCGATCGAAACATCCGCACCGTAAATAAGCGGATCCCCGGTGACAAAAAATTCATCCAATTTCATGGTGTCTTCCTCCTTTCTTAATGCGAGTGTTCCTCGGAATCTTTTTCAGAATCGTCATGGTTCATTTCGGAATGATCCATTTCTGAGGAATCATCTTCATCAGTTGATTCGCCATTACGGACTTTCGTTGCATACTCAGCATCCATTCCATGATCCACCCACTGAAGATGGGTTTCTGAGAATGTTTGCTCTTCTGTATGACCTTTTAGCATCAACTCATTGTATTTTTCTTGAGTAAGTTTAGGTGCGTCTTGCGCCTCTTCTACCCACTCTTCATAATCTTCTTCAGATTCAGCGGTTACGGTAAATACCTGTTCCGTAAATCCTTCACCAGTGAAGTTTGCATTACGGCCTCGATACTCCCCAACTTCATCTGCTTGCAAATACAGTTCTGTCATCATGCCGGACATCGTGTACTCCTGCCCACCAAGTGACGGAATCCAAAATGATCCCATCGAATCAGCAGATGCGAGTTTAAATAAGATTGGGTGATCTTCAGGAATATGAAGATAGTTCACCGTTTCAATATTTTCCTCTGGATAGCTGAAGACCCATTTCCAATCAACTGACGTTGCATGAATCACGATTGGATCTTTATGAGACGTTGCTTCCGGTGCCTCTTCAAGTGCAAAGATCGTTTGTACCGTCGGCACTGCAAGAACAATAAGAATAATTACCGGAATAACAGTCCAAACAATTTCTAGAAATACATTTCCCTCGATGTGAGGAGGTTCATATTCAGGACCACTTTTACGTTCACGATATTTAACAAGGATGAGTGTAAATAGCACGAACACGACCAAAACAATAAACAGCATAAATCCAATAGAGAAAAGGATTAAATTCGCTTGTTGTTCTGCTACAGGTCCTTTTGGATCAAGCACGGTTAAGTTACTACAGCCACTCAATACCATTACTGCAAGAAACATACTGAGCGCAAAGAATGATTTCATTCGCTTCACCGCCAGGCCACCTTCCTTTCTTCCTATATAATAGTTAAGTAGATTTTAAACAATAAATGACATGGAACAACAGTTACCATTGGCTATTGTAGCAGGTTCCTCATATAAATGTGACACGTGTCACAAAGTGTCAAAAGTTGCTCATGCATTTATCACTTTTTCGACACATTTCGTTCATAATTCGTTCAAATTTGTGGATTTTTTTAACTTTACTGGATATAACAGCGCTTGCTTGTTTTACAATGTTGATTCCTATCATTCACTTTCATGTCGTTTTCATATTGAAACGACATAAACTTTGTTAGGAAATGTCTTTACACACCATGAAACCCCACTGACTCAGCCAGTGGGGTTTCGCTTAATACCTATTACTTTAATAACCATTTCGTTACTTGAAAGGTTGAATGTCCGTCTGCTTCAAATACAAGGCTTTCGTTATACTCCTCTGGGAAAAACCTTGAGGTGAATACTTCTTTACCATCGTTTACAAATACTTCAATCGAAGAAGAATCAACATAGAAACGGAGCTCGTTTACACTCTCAATCAAGCAGCTACGTGTTTCTTCTTCCCCGTTCACAAAGCTTTTTCTCTTAAATGTTAACACTGATTTTGTTGCATCATACGTCATTGTAGCATTATTTCGTATGGTTACAGAAAAGGTTTCTTCCACTTTATTAAGTTGAACAAGTAGTTCATATACCGCTCCGTTCAACTCACTCCACTCTTTTCGCTCATTCGAAAGACTTACATTCTTCGTTATGTCACTATGTCTCATTGCCTCAAGTTCTGCAGCAGGACGTTGAAAAAGTTGATTTCCCTCATAATGAAGCTCACGCGGGATTGTTAAAATATGAATCCATTTATGAGCGATTGTTGGATGATGCTCTTCTCCCTGCTCTGGTACACCCATCCATCCGATCACTAACCTTCTACCATTCTCATCAAGCGTCGTTTGAGGGGCATAAAACTCAAAGCCACGATCAAGCTCAGTAAATGCTCCATGACTCATCTTCCCACTAGCATAATCAAGTTCTCCAGACAGATAACCGGTTTGATAGACGTTTTGATAAAGGTAGCCATTTCCTTCAAGACCCTGTGGTGAAAAGAGTAGAATGTCTTTTCCGTCTAACTCGAATAAGTCTGGACACTCCCACATATATCCCAGGTCACCAATCGGCTCTTGTCCCGAAGCGGTTACATCGCCTTTGAACGTCCACTCTCTTAAATCAGAAGACTCATATAACACGATGCGCCCTTCCTCACTTAAATCCTGCGTGCCAATGACCATATACCACTTATCTAAATGCTTCCATACTTTCGGATCACGAAAATGTGGGGTATACCCTTCTGGTAACTCAACCACCACGCCCTTTTTATCAAAATGGATCCCATCTTCTGATTCGGCCACACATTGATATGTTTCGCGATTTCCATTTTCATCCTTCACATTTCCTGTATAGAAAAGTTTCATCTTGTTATCATGAACAACCGCACTCCCTGAATAACACCCATTCTTGTCATACCAGTCACCAGGAGTTAATGCAATTGGCGCAAGCTCCCAGTTCACAAGGTCTTTGGATGTATAGTGACCCCAGAATTTTGCCCCATGCTCCGTCTTAAACGGCATCCATTGAAAGAAGACGTGATAAGTTCCTTTCCATTGAATAAAGCCGTTTGGATCATTCAATAAGCCTACGGGTGGCATTAAGTGAAAAGCTGGACGATACGGATCACGCTCAACCGTCTCTCGGTGCATTTCGATCTCTTTTATGGCTAGTTCTTTTAATTCATTGTTTCGATCTAACATCAAATCACCTAGTTTGTTTAATTTTTGAAAAGGGGATCCGTTCTTATGAGGACCCCCCTTCCATGATTATTTATCTAACATACCGTCTTTATAGCCAAATGCCCATGTAAGACCAAAGGCAATTCCGATCGAAATAACGTTCACAAGAAGATATAAAACGATCTGACTGTTTAAGAACAAGAGTGTACCTGGAATAACGGTAACCGCAAGACCAGTGGCTTTTAGCTTAAAGAGTGATGCAAGGAATCCGCCAACTGCCCCACCAATCAGTCCCATAATAAATGGTTTCATATAACGAAGATTTACGCCAAAGATTGCCGGCTCTGTAATTCCAAGAAATGCAGATAAAGAAGATGGAAGTGCTAATGCTTTTAGTTTCTTCGATTTTGTTTTCATCCCGACTGCAAGTGCCGCCCCACCTTGAGCTGCGATGGCAGCTGAAATGATTGGATTAAAGGGATTATAACCAAGGTTCTCAAACAACTGAATTTCAAGGAAATTAAAGATATGATGCACACCTGTAATCACAATGATTTGATGGAAGAAACCAATAATTAATCCACTTAGACCAAATGGAAGATCAAGAATATAGATGGTACCATCCATGATGTATTCTTCTACCGTATGGAAAATCGGTCCAATCGCAAACAATGACAGGGTAATCATAATGAGCAATACTAAAAATGGCGTTAAAATAAGATCCAGTGCTTCAGGAACTAGTTTCCGAATACGTTTCTCTAACTTTGCACCGAGTAAACCAGCAACGAATGCTGGAATCACGGAACCTTGATACCCAACGACTGGAATAAATCCTAGAAACTTAAGTGGTTCTGCATTTCCTGCCGCTACTTCCCATGCATTTGGAAGAGCTGGAGTCACTAGCATTAATCCAAGAACGAGACCAATGGTGGGATTTCCTCCGAACACTCGGAATGTCGACCACGCGACAAGCGCCGGTAAGAAAATAAACGCTGTATCTGTTAGGACTTGTGTAAATAGAATAAAATTATCTGAAATATCCCCTGGTGTTAACCCGAAAAGAGCGAGTATCTCTTCTTGGAGAACAAGTCCACGTAGACCCATAAATAATCCAGTTGCGACCAGTGCAGGAATGATCGGCACGAAAACGTCACCAAATGAACGAATGGCACGTTGAAAAGCATTTCCCTGCTTAGCCGACTCTTCTTTAATTTCGGACTTCGTTGATCCAGTCGCTCCTAATGCCGTCACTTCTTCATAAATCCGGTTAACCGTTCCTGTTCCAAAAATAACTTGATATTGACCGGAATTATAGAAGGCACCCTTAACTTTTTCAACCCCTTCTACTTTCTCCTGATCAATCTTCTCTTTATCGTGTACCATTATTCTAAGTCTTGTTGCGCAATGTGCAACAGATTGGATATTTTCTTGTCCTCCAATGGCAGCAATGACTTCCTGAGCAATCTCACGATTTGTAGCCATATTATTTTCTCCCTTCAAGGTTTATCTTGTTCATGGTATCGATTCCACATTATACAAAACAGAATGCGAACGTTTTCATTTACTCGCTACTCTGTTATTCCAAAAGTAAATTTAGGTTCAAAGGATGTGTGAACGATTCCACACTAGTTAAAAAGAAATTGACATCGTTTTCATTAGTTACTATACACTATCTCTTTCAATAAGTCTATAATCAAGTTTAATTTTTTCTTTTTCAACCACTTTTCCTGATAACTGCTCTAAAATAAGCTGAGCTGTCTTCTGTCCAGCATCTTCATTAAAATAATCAACAGTTGATAGTGCTGGTGTCACATGTCTCGATAAATCTGACGCCCCAATACCAAATAAAGCCATATCTTCAGGTATACGAATGCTTTTTTCTTTCAACTGGCCAAGTGCTCCGATCGCCATTCGATCTGTTACAGCAAAAATAGCTGTCGGCCGATGCTCAGATTGCTCCAATAATTGTCTTGCTGCTTCATAGCCAGATTCAAACGTAAAGTTTCCATATTGAATCCACCCTTCTTCAACTGACAAGCCGTGCTTTTTCATCGCATCTAAATAGCCTTGTTTTCGAATAACGCCAACCGCGTGGTCACTCTCAGGTACGCCAATAAACCCAACATTACGATGACCTTTTTCAATAAGCAACTCGGTTACACTAAAGGCAGAATGATAATCGTCGTAAACGACAGACGTCACTCCGCTTAGCTCCTGTCCAATCGCCACAAAGGGGATGGAAGTTTCAGAAATTGTATCGAGTAAATCTTGATTACGGTTTGTGGCAAGCAAAATAATGCCGTCTACTTGACGACTTTTCAATAGTTTAATATTTTGTATTTCTTTCTCAGGCTGTAACTGTGTGTTGGTTAAAAGAATTTGATATCCGTTTTCCGCAAGCTCTTTTTCAATTCCGTTCACAACGCGACTGGCAGTTTCCGTACTAATTCTAGGCAGAATAACGCCAATTACTCCAGAGCGTTTCGTTCGCATCGTTTTAGCATGAGCACTTGGAATATAACCCATTTCTTCGACAGCCTCAACGACCCGCTGCCTTGCTTCATGACTCACGTAGCCATTGTCATTAAGTACTCGTGATACGGTTGTACGAGAGACTCCAGCACGTTTTGCTACATCCTTAATAGTTGGCATAACTGTTCCTCCATTAATGCAATCTTTCCTTCTATCATCATAATCGAAATAACCTCTAAAGTCTATAATTGGGAAAATATGTACGATTAAACCTTTGAGACAGGCAATATAGTTTACTTCTCACAAAAAGGCCACTATGATTAAATGGAATATGTTTTGTTTCGGGATACTAAATAAATGATGTTGAACGAATAACAAACCAATTAAAGGAGGGCAGCTATGTCAGACTATACAGAACACGAAAAATTAGACGCCCAAGCTCGGCAAAAGTTGATCATTCTCGTCTGTACGATTTTAGCTTTTGCTGTTATGAATGGAACGATGTTTAACGTTGCCATTCCCGATATTGCTGCGTCGTTTAACCTTAGCCCTTCAGAAGTAAGCTGGGTCTTGACAGGGTATATCCTTGTGTTTGCGATTGGTTCGCTCATGTACGGCAAACTGGCGGATCTCTATCCAATCAAAACACTTTTTACAATAGGAATTAGTATTTTTGCTACAGGTGCTTTTATTGGCTTCCTTTCCCCCAACTATCCGACTTTATTAGCAGCTCGAATTCTACAAGCGATTGGTGGCGCTACGATCCCAGCGCTTGCCTTTATTGTTCCGATTCGTTTTCTCCCTAATGAAAAAGGCAGAGTGTTTGGATTGATTTCTTCGACAGTAGCTTTTGCTTCAGGAGTTGGTCCAATTATTGGCGGGGTTGTAGGCGGCACCCTGAATTGGCGCTTTCTTTTCCTATTCTCTGTTGCAACCGTATTTGCGATACCGCTGTTTCGAAAATGGTTGCCCAATGAAGAAAAACGTTCAGGCTCGATTGACTTACCAGGTGCTGCTCTTATGGCTGTATCCGTTGCCTCTTTGTTATTCTATATTACAACGTTTCTATGGTATTTACTCGTCATCTTCATTGTCTTTTTCATTCTTTTTCTATGGCGAACGTTTACAATTACCCATCCCTTTATCGATCCAGTTATATTAAAAAATACCAAATATACAATAACCGTTTTAACAAGCTTTCTAGGTACTTCAGCACTTTTTGGACTCATTTTTGTCATTCCGATTATGTTACGAGAGCTAAACGGGCTGTCTACGTTAAAGATTGGTCTTGTCTTATTCCCTGGTGCCATGGCAGCTGGGTTAATTGGACAAATTGGCGGTAAAATTATTGAACAGCGTGGCGCCATTCTCGTTGTTAAAATCGCTTTACTCTTAATTGCCAGTGGAACATTTTTTATTTCAACATTTGCAGGATACAGTGCTTGGGTGATTGCACCTTGTCTATTAATTGCTTATCTCGGATTCCCACTCATTCAAAGCTCTACTGCTGATTTATTATCGACCATTTTACCAGACAACCAAAATGGTGTAGGAATGGGCGTGTTCAATTTATTGAACTTCCTTGCGGGTGCTTTTAGTTCAGCGATCTTTGGAAGACTTCTTGATATGAAAAATGTCTCGTTTTCCATGAATCCTTTCTCACTATCGGGAAACAATCTTATCTTTAGTAATCTATACCTTGGGTTAACATGTATTGGTTTACTCGCTTTTTCGATCTTCACGTTGAAGTTTTTGTCTAAGCGTGAAAAAGCAGTACCTGAATCATCTGCTTCTTCATAAGCAATGACAAGATCGGCCATCTGTGCCGATCTTTTTTCTTATATCATTTGGGCTGTATATAAACCACTAGCAGCTGCCTGAGATAAGGAATGCGTTTCACCTGAACAATCTCCAATCAAAAAGAGTCCACTCACTTCTGTTTCGAAATGGTCATTTGTTGGGATTTTTGCTTCGTAGAATTTCCCGTCCATGCCATATAGCAACGTCTCTTCATCAATCCGATCCCCTATCAGCTGCTCGAGGCAATCGAAAAACTCCAGAAGTGCTTGGAGATAAACGTGGGGGACTTCTTTAATCAGGTTCCCAGCATCCGCATCAAGGGAGGGTACAATTGAATTTAGTTTCAGAATATCTGGATTAGTCGTCTGCTGCTTTTTTAAATCCTGGAGACGCTGAACCACAATCCGATCCCTTTCTCGATTAATCCCACCAATCACCTGGTTCGCAACTTGATCGGCTTCCTCTTTTGAAGAATAAAAAGAAGGTACGAATAACGTAAAGTTTAAATTACTGCCCGGCTCATCTTTTTCCCTCTTATTCTGTCCATCCGGCATGACAAGTCCGTCTTGATATTTCCTTATAATTCTCCCGTTTGGATTCATGCAGTATGTTGTTCCTTCGAAAGCCGCTCTTTTGATATGAAGCTTAGTTTCAAATGTATTTTTTAATATCGATTGAAGCTGATTGCCTCGCATTTCAACCCGAATACCCAGATCAAGACGAGCTGGACCAGGTAGTAGACCGAGCTGTTCACACTGAGTATACATCCACTCACTTCCGCTGTTCCCTGTTGAGAGAACAACTTTCTTTGATTGTATTGTTCCTTTTGAAGTATTTATATCAAAGACTTCAGCTTTTTTAATTGAGTAAATATCTGTTTCAAATTGTAGCTCAATCCGATCTAGTAGAAACTCGTACAATTTTTGAAATACAATACGAGAGCGTTTCGTACCAAGATGCCGAACTGACGTGGTAAATACTTCCAAACCTGCGTTTCTCGCATCTTCTTTTAACTCCTGACTATGCGTATGATAGAGCTCTGCTTCTTCTCCCCCAAAAGCACAAAGAATACGATCGACTTCCCACATCAGTTCTTCTGCCCGCTCTGCTCCAATTTTTCTCCCGAGATGACCACCAAAATCATTCGTATAATTAAATTTCCCTTCCGACTTACCGAGTCCACCAAACCCTATGTACTGATCACAAACGTCACAAGAACACGTTTGTTTTGAACGAGCATGACACTTTCGTTCTGAAAGCTCCTTCCCTTTATCAAGCAGCATAATTTTATAATCCGGGTGTAGCTCTGCCAGCTGATAAGCCATAAAGATCCCGCTAACCCCAGCTCCAATAATCGTTACGTCATACATGACAACCCTCCCCTCCTATTTAAAAAAGCATATCATAATCCAGCACTAGAACGGCGAGTTGGCCTCTTCACTTTTACTTCATTTCATCAATCTCCCACCGTATCCTGATTCTTGATAAATGAAAAAGCCCCTTTACGGGGGCCTTACTCACTTACCTCTTTCATTTCTTCCTTTTCATTCCTCTCATCAGTACGCTGTTTTTCAAGCTTTTCACGTATTCGATTGAACTCTTTACTAGGCGGCATCAGGCTTACAATAACATCGCCTGCTTCCGCTCTTGTTTGAGAATCGTGAGCAAAAAATTCCAAACTTCCAGAAGGCTTCTTCACAAAGAGCATAATTGTTTCTTCATCTCTTTCCTCAAGATATTGATCATAGCCATACTGTTGTGTAATATTTGTTTTTCGAAAAACATAGCCACTCTCCACTTTACGATTCAGGTTTTCCCACGTGGCACCTTCTTTAAATGCAACACGGCCTCCTATCGTATGCACGAGCTCTTCTAGATCATCACCGCGATCGTTCCGTAAACTTAACTGAAAGAGATTGTTGCGTCCGATTTCAGGAACAAACGTTGTGCAAACAAGTGCGTTATAAGAATCAAGCTCGGTTGCCGCAATCATATACTCGTATGGCGTTAAATCGAGGCGATATTCGGTTTGTTCGGATAGAATTTCTCCTCTATAAAACGGTACACCAGCTTTTCTCGTAGTAAGTAGCCTTTGCCAGGACGAATCCGTAATTAAAACTGGGATCTTTAATTCTTGTAGCGTTTTTGATAAAGCGGTGGAAAACGTACTGCCACCTACGATGAGAACACCAGGCTGCCCATCGCTTGCAAGTCCAAGCTTCTCAGCTGTCCAACGTATCGAAAATCCGTGAACAACAACGGTAGCAAATACTAATGCGAATGTAAGAGACATCAATATTTTGGCATCTTCAAAGCCGGCATCAAGTAACACACTGGCAAAGTAGCTCGCGACAGTTAACGCAACGATTCCTCGTGGTGCAATCCAGCCAACAAGCGTCTTTTCTTGCCAGGATAAGTCCGTTCCAATGGTTGATAGCCAAATTGAAATGGGTCTAACCACAAATAGCATAAGAAGGACAAAGGCAAGAATTTGCCAATGGAAAATTTCAAGCAAAGTGTCAACGGATAATGAAGCGGTTAGCATAATAAAGATTGTTGAAATCAACAGTACTGAAATATTTTCTTTAAAGTGTCTCATATCGTCAATCGATGAAATATGCATATTCGCAAGCGTAATTCCCATTGCGGTAACAGCGAGTAGCCCCGTTTCATGAGTGATTTCATCTGCTACTGCAAAACAAAGAATAACGACAGCGAAAACGACGGGAGACTTTAAGAATTCCGGTACGTACCCCTTCTCGAACATCCATCCAACGCCTCGACCACAAAGGAAGCCAAATAGCGTTGCAAATAATGAACCTAAGAAAAAGACGAGAAGAACGGTGGGCGTTGCTTCTTCTACTTTTAAAAACTTAATAATTTCAAATGCAAAAACGGCTAGAAGCGCTCCCAGTGGATCGACTATAATGCCTTCCCACTTCAATATTTTTGCTGGTCTTGGCTTTAGTTTAGCCTGTCTTAATAGCGGTAAAATAACGGTTGGCCCAGTTACGATAAACAAGCCACCAATAACAAATGCCACACCCCAGGATAATCCCGCAACATAATGTGCTGACAGTGACCCTAAAAGCCAGGCTAGAAAAGCGCCTACCGTTACGATTCTGCCAACCGGTCGACCGAGCCCCTTAATTTCCCGAAAATCAAGATTAAGACTTCCTTCAAATAAAATAATGGCTACCGCAATGGATACGAATGGATCAAACAAATCCCCGAATACATCTTCAGGATGAAGTAAGCCGAAAATTGGACCGACAAGCAAACCAATAATGGACATAACGACAATGGCGGGCAAATGAAAACGCCAGGCAATCCATTGCGAAAAGATGCCAAGGGCACCAACCAGCATAATATTAAATAAAATCGAATCGACCATGGATAGCCTCCTTATGTTTAACAACTGCTCGTACTTCATTCCTATTCTGTCCTATGTACCTAACTTCACTATAATCGATATGGACAGAAATGTTTGAAAATATGCTCAAAAATACCGTTATTAGTAAAAAGATTGAAATGCGTTTTCATGTCGTCATTTTATATGCTACTCATACAATATGGCAACTATCTACTCTTTTTTATCGGAAGAGGACACTTTCTCTTTTAGATTATGAAAGGTTTATTACCCTTCAGATGGCGAAATGAATCCATTTCTATTCAAATTTATTTTTTGATGACAAGGATCACTTTAAAATGAAAAAGAGCAGGTCACCCTGCTCTCTGCTACTTCTTCTGGTCTAATTTTAATTTTGCTAACGCATCGGCAAGAGCGGTATTAACCGGCTCTTCTTTCTGCTGATTTTTCATATAACTTGATACATCTTTCTTTGTCGCTTTCGTGTTTTTCTCTTTTTTACGACGTTCATTAAATGTCGACAGTTTTTCACGATGGCCACACTTACATACAAAGGTTTGGGCATCACCCTGACCATGGAGCTCAAGTTTCTTTTTACATTTAGGACATCTTGCATTTGTGACTTTGCTTTTTCCTTTGCGGTAGCCACATTCGCGGTCCTGACAAACGAGCATTTTTCCTTTTTTACTCTTTACTTCGAGCATTAAATTCCCACAATCAGGACATTTCGTTCCCGTTACATTATCATGTTTATATTTCTTCGAACTTGATTTGATTTTCTGAACAGTTTCATTGGCATAAGCTTTCATTTCCTCAATAAATGCCTGCTTTGAAAGATGACCTTTGCCAATCGCTTCAAGCTTCTGCTCCCACTCAGCAGTTAGTGCAGGTGATTGCAATTCATCAGGAACAATTTCGAGCAATTGCTTGCCTTTTGACGTGATTGTTAGATCTTTCCCATTCTTTTCAATTAAAAAGCTATTAAATAATTTTTCGATAATATCCGCACGTGTCGCAACTGTTCCAAGGCCTCCAGTCTCTCCAAGCGTTTTCGCAAGCTTGTTATCTTGCGCGCTTAAAAATTGCGCTGGCTTTTCCATGGCAGTTAATAAAGTCCCTTCGTTAAAGCGAGAAGGAGGAGTCGTTTTCCCTTCCGTTCTAGTAAGAGAGAGCACGCGAAGTTCCTGACCTTCTTTCAACTCAGGAAGCACGACATCTGCCTCCTCTGTGTCATATACTTCTTTCCAACCAGCCGAAAGAACCCTTTTCCCCTTTGCATCAAAATTGGCTTCACCAATCTTAGCTTTAACCGTTACTTGCTCATATTCAAAAGGCTCGTATAGCGCAGCTACAAATCGTTTAACGATCAAATCATAAACTTTTCGATCCTTATCACTTAGTTCACGAATGACAGGGGTTTGCTCCGTTGGAATAATCGCATGGTGATCGGATACTTTTCGATCATCAATAATATGCTTCCCTGTTTGAATCGTTTTCCCAAGTACTTTCCGAGCTGTTCTTTCATAAGGGGCTACGGCTTCTAGTCTTTCTTTCAACGTGTCTTTCATATCAGAAGATAGGAAACGTGAGTCCGTTCTCGGATAAGTAACGAGCTTATGTTGCTCGTACAAGCGTTGGGTAGCTGAGAGCGTCTCTTTCGCTGAAAAGCCATAACGTTTATGTGCATCTCTTTGTAGCTCTGTAAGATCATACAATCCAGGAGCAAACGACTTTTTCTTAACTTTTTTCACTTCTTCTATCCGTGCTTGCTTTCCTGATAACAGCTTAAGATCGGCATCAATTCGGTCGCGATCAAATACACGAGTATCGTTCGATTTTGAATCACGATACGTTAATGTAAAGCCATCCACCACCGCTGCTATTCCATAATACCGTTCAGGTTGAAATGATTTTATTTCCTCTTCTCGCCTGGCAATGATTGAAAGGGTCGGCGTTTGCACTCTTCCACTGGAAAGCTGTGCATTGTATTTTGTTGTAAGCGCACGAGTTGCGTTTAAACCAACATACCAATCCGCTTCAGACCTAGCTGCAGCTGCATGATAAAGATTCGTGTACTGATTCGCATCTTTCAAATTTTTAAATCCATCACGAATCGCTTTGTCTGTAACAGATGAAATCCATAATCTTTTAAGAGGCTTTTTAGCTCGTGCTTTTTCAATAATCCACCGGGCCACAAGCTCTCCTTCACGTCCTGCATCCGTTGCAATAACAATTTCGCTCACATCATTACGATTCATTTGCGTTTTTACAACGCTAAACTGCTTTCCACTTCTTTTAATAACGACGAGTTTTAGCGGGGCAGGAAGCATTGGCAAATCTTCTAACTTCCATGTCTTGTATGAGTCATCGTAAACTTCGGGATCTGCAAGCGTCACTAAATGACCAAGCGCCCACGTTACGATATAGCGATCCCCTTCAAGAAAACCATTTCCACCTTTTGTACAATTTAATACCCTCGCAATATCGCGCCCAACGGAGGGTTTTTCTGCAAGAATGAGCTTTTTACCCACAATACCAATCTCCTCATAGTTCGATTATTTCTATGTCCTATCATACCAGCTTCAATGTTACACGTGAAACATTGCCTACTCGTATTTTCTTTACCAAACAAAAAAGAAGATGTCTCCCATCTCCCTTCGGCTAGTTGCTATTTAAAATGCCTTCTTCTATTAAAACAGCTTCAAGGGCATCGACTACTTCAGCATCATACAACACGCCTGAAAGACGCTTTAATTCATTCAATGCATATTCAGGTGTATAAGCTTTTCGATATGAACGATCATCGGTCATCGCGTCATAAGAGTCACTAACACCTATAATTTTTGCACCAATCGTGATCTTATCGCCCATCAGACCATCCGGATAACCAGAGCCGTTAAGTCTCTCGTGGTGCTGTCGTATAATAGTGCTTATATCGGAATAATAGGAGTCTTTAACCATTTCCGCCCCATCGCCAGGATGTTTTTTTATGACCTCATATTCCTCATCCGTAAGACCGCCCGGCTTGTTCAATATTTCTTCAGGTACGTTTATTTTCCCTACATCATGAAGGACTGAAGCAACAATTAGTGTATCTAACTCATCTTTTGTCAACTTCAATTTTTTCCCTATTTTAATACTAGTATTTTGAACTCTAATACTATGCTTAAACGTATATCGATCCTTCTCTTCAACCTTACTAACCACTTCTAGTAGCAAAGAAACTTTTTGACTAATTAAATGGAAAACGGACTCATTTATCATCCAAATCATTGAGACTTCAGAAGCAGCTTCAAAAAATACGATATCTTTAAGATCTTTTACGAAAAAGTAATCATCTTTTTTCAAGGTAATGGAAAGTTCTTCACATACCAGTTCACCTTCTAAAATATAAAAGAATTCAAAGCTTTCAGAGTTGTTGCCTGGATATAAATAAAACACGGTTCCTTCGTATACTACTTGTTTCATGACCTCAATGCCAGAACCTCTTCCTAATAAACTAAGCTTCGCAGATTCTTGCACTACTTCTTCCAAACACTCCTGCTTACGTCCTACAGATAAACCGTCCAAATTTACACCTCTTTTTCCACTAACATACATTTCCTCTATATCTTATTATATAGTACTACGCATATAATAAAAAGCATCTCAAATGAGATGCTTTTACAATTAAACTCCCACGATTTGAATCGGATCAACCCAAACCCATCGGTCTGCAATCTGGACGTACACCCATGAACATTCTGCTTGAATGCCCGCTTCAGCTGCTTCCTCAATCATATCAGCAGTCATTTTATTCGTTTTACTAATAAGGTCATCGATTAATTTATCTAGATCCTGGTTGTACTTTTCAGTAAGCTCTGCTTTTTTCTTCTTTATTTCTTGTTCGATATTCGCAACGTCTGCATCTGAAGCACCATTTAGACGCGCATTTTCAAGCTTGGCATCGAGCTTTGCCGTTTCAAGGGAAAGCGTTGCCAATAACTGATCTCCTTTGCCTTGCGCCGTTTGGATTTCCGCTTCAATTTTTACATTCGTTTCGTCAATTTTTTGTAAGATTTCAGCGTGATCATTTTCTGCTGCAAAAGCGCCAGTGCCCATAAACATAAATAGTGCTACTACTGAAAATAAAGCTACTATGAACTTCTTCATGTTAATCCTCCCCTATCAAACTAGTATGTAGTGAAAGTTTAAAATAGGTCCTACCTCCCACTAATCAACACTATACGGTAAATTTTTCAAGAAATCTATCTTTTTTCCCCCTGTTTTCTCGACAATATTGGTAAATTTTAGACAAAACAGTGCCATTTGAAACCCTTTTTCTACCTAGTAAAAAGACAGTCGATCAAACTCGACTGTCAATTATTAGCGATTAAGGCGATAAACTCTTGCTTCGTACGGCTTTAATACGATCGAATCGTTCACTTCTCTTGCAACTGGATAGTTATTCAAAAGTAATTGTTTCGGTTCTAGCTTAAGTTCTGTGTTGAATACAGCAGGTTCAATGGATAGGTTTGTGACCACTAGAACTGCGTCATCATTTGTCGTTCTTGTATAAGCGTAAATTTGCGGGTCCTCTTCAAGAAGCAAGTCATAGCTTCCGTATGTGAAAACAAGGTTCTTCTTCTTCAGTTCAATCATTTTTTTATAGAAAGATAGAATGGACTGATCGTCAGCTTCTTGCTTCTCCACATTAATATCCACAAAGTTTGGATTCACTTTTAACCACGGCGTTCCAGAAGAAAAGCCAGCGTTATGATCGTTGCTCCACTGCATCGGTGTTCGGCTATTATCACGAGATGAAGCCCAAATGACCTTCATAATATCCTTGTGGGGTACTCCTGCTTCGCGTTGAATGCGATAGCGATTTTTATCGGCCACATCATCATAATCTTCAATAGAAGGAAACTGAACGTTCGTCATGCCGATTTCTTGGCCTTGATATATAAATGGTGTCCCTTGCATAAGAAAATACATCGCACCCATTGAAGTTGCACTTTCTCTCCAATACTCCTGGTCATTGCCCCAGGTTGAAACAACACGTGGCTTGTCATGATTTTCAACAAACAAAGCATTCCACCCTTTGTTTTCCAGTCCCTTTTGCCAGCGTGTTAGTACTTTCTTTAAAGACACGATATCGAGATCAGGGTTTTCTTCTGCATCCCATAATCCAAGGTGTTCAAATTGAAAAATCATATTCATTTTACCGTCTTTTTCATCCACCCATTGATCGGCTTCATCAATGCTTACACCGTTTGCTTCACCAACCGTCATAACATCGTAATTTGAATACGTTTTATCCTTAAACTCCTGAAGAAATGACTGAATTCCCTTTTGATTCATGTGCATATCAAATGAAGAAACGTATTTTTCATTGGTTGGATTCGGCATATCGGGAAACCCTGGGCGCTTCTTAATATGACTAATCGCATCGATTCGAAAACCATCAATCCCTTTATCAAGCCACCAGTTAACCGTGTCGTAGAGTGCTTCACGAACATCTGGATTTTCCCAGTTCACATCCGGTTGCTTTGTTGAGAAAACATGAAGATAATACTGATCGGTTTTCTTATCATATTCCCAGGCGGATCCACCGAAAATGCTTTCCCAGTTATTCGGTTCTTTGCCATTCTTTCCATCTCGCCAAATATACCAGTCACGTTTTGGATCTTCTTTTGATGAACGCGATTCAATAAACCACTGGTGCTCATCACTCGTATGATTTAAGACAAGATCGATAATTAATTTCATATCGCGTTTATGCACTTCTTTTAACAGCAGATCAAAGTCTTTCATTGTACCGAAGTCTTCCATAATGTCCTGGTAATCAGAAATGTCATAACCGTTATCATCATTTGGAGATTTGTACATTGGACAGATCCAAATGACATCAATACCAAGATCTTTTATATAATCCAGTCGCTCAATAATCCCCTGTAAGTCTCCAATTCCATCACCATTAGAGTCTTGGAAGCTTCGAGGATAAATTTGATAGCCTACCGCTTCTTTCCACCAGATTCTTTTCATATCTCTACACCCTCATCTATTTTATAAAGTTCGTAAAGTGCAAACGTTTGCTCAAAACTCGATAAAAAAAGCGCTTTCTTTTTCACTTATTTACTTCTACCTACTTGTAGTTTACTTGGATTTGACTCATTTATCAATACGAAGATGAAAGTATTTTTAGGGCGGAAGGTCACATGCTATTGACGAGCGCCCTAGACATCTATAAAATACGCTAATAATACGTACCAGGTTTCGTATAATTTTGGAGATATGGTCCAAAGGTTTCTACCAAACTACCGTAAATGGTTTGACTACGATGACAATTCTGGCAATGCGAATCTGTCATCCTCTGTCTAGACTGAGAGGAGATAAAGAATGGATAAACTGACTCGAAGAATACAAACAGCTGCCGGCGAACGTCTTGCCGATTATGTTATTAAAAATGGACTGATTTTAGATAGTTATAATCTCGAGTTTATCAAAGCGGATGTAGCAATTATCGATGGAGTTATTGCAGGCATAGGAAATTATGAAGGGAAACACGTCATTGATGCAAAAGGAAAATACGTCGTACCTTCTTTAATTGATGCGCACGTCCATATTGAATCCGCTATGGTTCCTCCATCTGAATTTGCCAAGGCTGTCCTTCCATGTGGTGTAACGACAATCATTAGCGATCCCCATGAAATCGCTAATGTTTCTGGGGCAGAAGGGATTGCTTATATGCTACAAGACTCTGAAAATGTTCCGATGGACATCTACTACATGCTTCCCTCAAGCGTTCCTTCTACACCTTTTGAAAATAGTGGAGCGATTCTTTCTGCTGAAGACTTAAAGCCGTTCTATGAACATAAACGCGTTCTTGGGTTAGCTGAAGTGATGGATTATCCATCTGTTGCAAACACCTCCCCTTCTATGATGCAAAAACTTTTCGATGCTCAAAATAAAAAGATTGATGGTCATGCTGCTGGCTTAGATACCCGTGCTTTGAATATTTATAAATCAGCAGGCATTGGAACAGACCATGAATGCATCACCGCCGAGGAAGCGCTTGAGCGAGTGAAACGCGGGATGTATGTTTTTATTCGCGAGGGCTCTGTCGCAAAAAACTTAAAGAAACTCCTTCCCGCTGTAACCGAACGAAATGTGAGACGATTTATGTTTTGCACGGATGATAAGCACATTGACGACTTGATAACAGAGGGAAGCGTTGATCATAATGTTCGCCTTGCTATCCGAGAAGGACTTGATCCTCTGCTCGCCATTCAAATGGCTTCACTAAACGTAGCGGAGTGTTTTAATTTATCCACAAAAGGCGCCATCGCCCCAGGTCTTGATGCTGATTTCCTACTCCTTAACGACGTTACAACATTTTCAATCGCACAGGTTTATCGAGCTGGGGAGCTTGTTGCAGAAGAAGGCAAGACGAAGAGGATCAAGACGGTGACGCCTTCTACAAGAATAACCAACTCCGTTCATCTACCAAAACTAACAATGGAACACCTGCACTTACCTGTAACAGACAAAGAAGCAAATGTGATTAAAGTAATTCCAAATCAGATTGTGACAGAAGCAAAGAAGTTCACCGTTAATCGCAATGCTAACAATGGCTTCGTCTCCTGTTTTGAAAAAGACCTCATGAAACTCGCCGTTATCGAGCGGCATCATCATACAGGCAACGTTGGCCTTGGCATTGTAAACGGTTTTCAGTTTAAAGATGGGGCCATTGCGACAACTGTTGGACATGACTCCCATAACTTGATTATGGCCGGAGTTAGCGACGAGGACATGATCATAGCCGCTGAAGCCATTCAAGAAATGCAAGGTGGTTTAGTGGTTGTGCGCAACCAAGAAATGCTGGCAAAATTGCCGCTACCTATTGCGGGACTACTTTCGAATAACGATTACCAATCTGTCGTGAAAGAACTAGAAGAAATCGACCTGGCCTTAACAGAAATTGGTGCTCCTAAGTCTTTCAATCCTTTTCTAACGCTTTCTTTCTTAAGTCTTCCAGTCATACCAGAGCTTAAACTAACAGATATGGGACTCTTTAGCGTTAAAGAGTTTCGCCACATTTCCATTAATGAGTAAAGAAGAAAGCAGCATGGCGGCGCCATGCTGCTTTCTGCATTATAAGGAACGGGTTAGAATATCTCGAACGCTTTCCCGATCGAGTTCTTTATATGTGCCAACGCCTGGCTTGATGAAGGTCTTTTCAACCATACTGTCAAATTCGGCATCATCAATCTCATAATCTGCAAGACGAGAGGGTGCACCAAGAGAGTTCCAGAACGTACGAAGCGCTTCCGCTCCTTCTACAGCCACTTCGTAATCACTTTTACCCTCTGATGATACGCCAAGAACATTCACGGCTAACTGTTTCACTCGAGTTGGATCTTCTTCAAGGACATGTTCCAACCAGTTCGGGAATAAAATTGCCAATCCACCACCGTGAGGAATATCGTAAACGGCAGATACAGCATGTTCGATTCGGTGTGTGGCCCAATCACCGCCATCCGTTCCATTACTTAATGTTCCGTTAAAAGCTGTCGTGCTAATATACATCATTGTTTCCCGATGTTCATATGATTTCAAATCCCTTAGAAGCTTTGGACCTGTCTCAATCGCCGTGCGAAGAAGGGATTCAATAAACCCATCAATCATCGGCGTGTTGTTTGTCCGATGAAAATAATGCTCCAGTGCATGTGACATGCTATCAACGATGCCATAAACCGTTTGATTTTCTGGAACTGAAAACGTATAGGTCGGATCAAGAACAGAAAACGTTGGAAATACATGTGGAGATCCCCACCCTAGTTTTTCTTTCGTTTCCCAATTTGTAATCACCGAAACGGAGTTCATCTCTGAACCTGTCGCAGCAAGGGTTAAAACTGTTCCAAAAGGCAGGGCTGATTCAATTGGCTCTTTTTGCGTGATTAAATCCCACGCTGAACCTTCATAGTGAGCCCCTGCCGCAATTGCTTTCGTGCAATCGATCACGCTTCCACCGCCTACGGCAAGAAGAAAATCAATGCCTTCTTTTTTACAAATGGCAGTACCTTTTTCTACTGTTGTCAGGCGAGGGTTCGGTTCTACTCCAGAAAGCTCATGCACGTCCGCATTCACTTTCTTAAGTTCAGTCATGACTGCATCATAAACGCCGTTTCGCTTTATGCTTCCGCCACCGTAGACCACAAGAACTTTTACTCCATAGTTAAGTTCCTCTGCTATTTCCTTTATTTTGTCTTTCCCAAAATAAAGACGAGTTGGGTTGTATTGTAAAAATGGTTTCATAAGACACCTCGTTATCATTAGTCGAAGCTAGTGTACCATATTCCAATCATCAGAACGTAGGATGGACTATCGGCCACCCACTAAGACTTCAGACTTGTTTTCCTCTGCTTCATAAGCCGCTTCCATTAACACCGTTAAATCAAGAGCAAGTGCCAGGTTCTCATCTGTCACCTTATCTTTTTGAATATGATCAATCCACTGTGAAAAAGGAGAGGGGCGATTAGCAGGTATCGCTACTTCATCCCAGCTATCAGACACTTTTTTTATTAGTTTTTTATCCGGTATTCCATAGACAACTGAACCTTTCGTGCCGTGTATTTCAATGGTAAATGGAGAGTGAGCTGTTACAAAACCTGTTTCGGCTATTCCATAGGATCCGTCCTCATACCCGAATGTTACGACAGCCTGATCCTCTACATCTTTCTTAGTTAAATACCCAAACTGTGCTGTGACTCGTTGTGGCATTCCATGAAAAATTTTTGTTAAATAAACCGGGTGACATCCAAGGTCAATTAGGGCTCCCCCCTCGCATTCTTCTTTGTTGTAAAAATGATTTGGAAGCCAATCAGCCGTCGCTCCATTGTGCGCAAGGCGCACGCGCGTTTGTGTCACATCACCTAGCTCTCCTGAAGCAAGCAACTGTTGGATGGCTTCCGTATAGCCATCATAAACGCGTGGCAACGAGACAAATAACTTTACTCCCGCTTTCTTTACTTCATCTAGGATAACAAGCGCTTCTTCTTCTGTAGCCGCCAGAACTTTTTCGGTAAAAATATGCTTTCCTGCTCTAGCTGCTTTTACAATGAGTTCTCTATGTCTGTTTGTTGGTGAAGTCACAACCACTGCGTCAATCTCTTGTCGATTCAGAAGTTCATCTATGCTATTTATGTATTCCACTTGTCTCATTTGAGCTTCTTCTCTTCCACACTCTTCATTCTCATCCCAAATCGCTACAATCTCTACGTCTGGATGAACCCGAGCTTCTTCCGCATAATCTTTTGCATGAACGTGCCAAAAACTAATCATTCCGATCTTCATTTTGTAATCGCCTCCATTGTTGGCCAGAACCAGTTTTGTCTATTATTGTAATGGAGTTGGCACCGATCAAGCAATCAAAGCGCAAAACCTAAAAAAATATTCCATTCGTACAAATTAATTGTTTATGTTATAATAGGAGATGTGCTATAATTTATAAATTTGGGGGTGGGCGCTTGTTTGAGGTAGGCGATAAGATTTTTTATCCCATGTACGGTGCAGGTATAGTCGAAGCTATCGAGGAAAAAGAAATACTGGGTGAAACTCAGATCTATTATATTCTTAATATGCCTTTTCGAGATATTCAGGTGATGATTCCAAAAGGAAAAACGGAAAACCTGAAAATTCGTGAAGTGTCTGACGTCAGCACAATGGACCAGGTTCTTACTTCTTTTAACGAAGAAGTAGACGTGGAAGAGCCCAGTGCAAATAGAAACCAGCGTTACAGGGATAATATGAACAAGCTTAAAACAGGTGATATCCACAATCATGTGGAAGTGATCCGTGAGCTCGTAGCCCTAAACAAGAAACGACCACTCGGAACTGATGATAAAAAACTACTGGAAAACGCCCAGCAGTTTCTCATAAGCGAGATCGTTCTGACAAAAGATGTCGAGTTAGATCAAGCAACTGTCATTCTAAAAGAAGCGATTAAGCATTAATTTTCGTAATACAAAAAAGGACAGCCCTCGGGCTGTCCTTTTTTGTATGAGCGTGAGGATGAGGCACATATGCTTTAGCTTGGGCTAGTTGCAAAACCCCAGACCCTCGGTCACTTCAGCCTTCAATCTGAACACAAACACCGTGTTCATTTTGAAAGGCTCCAGTGTCTGCCGGGTCTAAACGGTGTGTTTCCGCTTTAGCTCCATCCAGCTCCTGTGCCACAGACCCTCGGTCACTTCAGCCTTCAATCTGAACACAAACACCGTGTTCATTTTGAAGGCTTCCAGTGCCTGCCGGGTCTAAGCGTGGCACATACGCTTTAGCTTTTCCCCAATGTTTTGTTTTGGAAATTGGCTATGGCGGTGTATTCTTCGGTTAGTTTTCTTGAGATTCTGATGTAGATTGGAAGTAGTTCTGAGTAGATTTGGACATTTTCTTTTTTTGGTTCATGGCTGAATGTGTCTCCGACGAGGTCTGAGACGATGCTGAGTGAGTCGATTTCACCGAGTGCTTTTTTACCGAGAACGATGGCACCGAGGCAGGAGCTTTCATAGCTTTCTGGCACGGTTACTTCTTGATTAAAGATGTCAGCCATCATTTGTCTCCAAAGAGCTGATCGAGCAAATCCACCTGTTGCTTTAATTTGCTTTGGTTCTCCAATTAACTCTTCTAGAGCAAGAAGAACACTGTATAGATTATAAATAACGCCTTCCAGTACCGCGCGGATCATGTGCTCTTTTTTGTGATGCATAGCAAGTCCAAAGAAACTTCCACGGGCATCCGCATTCCATAATGGAGCACGTTCTCCAGCAAGATATGGGTGGAAAAGAAGACCGTCTGAGCCAGGGTTCACCTGCTCTGCAATTCGCGTTAGTATTTCATACGTATCAATGCCAAGACGTTTCGCTGTTTCTGTTTCAGAAGCAGCAAATTGATCGCGTACCCAGCGGAATGTGATACCACCGTTATTTACTGGGCCACCTACAACCCACTTGTCTTCCGTAAGAGCGTAGCAGAAGATGCGTCCTTTTGGATCCGTTACGGGACGATCCGTTACAGCTCTAATGGCTCCGCTTGTCCCAATCGTTACGGCTACAACACCTGGTTCAATGGCATTAACGCCAAGGTTCGAAAGGACGCCATCACTTGCACCAACAATAAAATTAGTGGAAGAAGTAAGCCCGGTTTCCTCGATATATGGTGCTTTCAACCCTGATATCATATGCGTTGTTGACACGGGTTTCGATAATTGTTCCGCATTGATACCAGCGATGTTAAGCGCTTCTTCATCCCAGCTAAGCTGTTCTAAATTAAATAATCCTGTTGCTGAGGCGATTGAATAGTCAATCACGTACTCATGGAAAAAGCGGTAGAAAACGTATTCTTTAATTGAAATAAACTTTGCAACTGATTGAAATAATTCACTTTCATCATTTTTAAGCCAAACAAGCTTCGAAAGAGGCGACATTGGGTGAATAGGGGTTCCTGTTCGGCGATAAATTTCATGCCCATCCATGTCATTTTTTATTTTCTCAGCCCACTGTGCACTTCGGTTGTCTGCCCATGTGATGCAGTTCGTTAGTGGCTTTCCCTTGCCATCTACTCCGATCAAACTGTGCATGGCTGAGCTAAATGAAACAAATTTGACTTGTTCACCACTTAGCTGATTATCTTGTATGACCGTCCGAATTGACTCTACAACCGCTAGAAGAATTTGTTCAGGATCTTGTTCTGCCGTTGCTGGTGTTGGAGTAAAGAGTGGGTACTCCACATTATGTTTTGAAACGGGCTGTCCGTCATCATTAAATAGAACGGCTTTTGTACTCGTTGTACCGATATCGACACCGATCATATATTGTTCATTCATCGTCATAAGCCATTCCTCCTACGTAATTGTTCATTCCACTTTATAGTATAGCTCTTTCGTACGCACGATACGAATGATCTTCCGAACACACCTGTAAGCGCGTTCAATTAAAATAAACGAATCGTTAACAAAAAAAGATCAGGAAGCATGTTGTGTGAACATGCTTCCCTTCTTTATCTATTTCATTAATTGCTTTTTTCAGTTGCGTGACCGCCGAATTCATTACGAAGTGCCGCCACAACTTTACCTGTGAATGTATCATCTTCTAATGAGCGATAGCGCATCATCAAAGAAAGAGCGATAACAGGCGTAGCTGTCTGAAGGTCAAGCGCTGTTTCTACAGTCCATTTTCCTTCGCCTGATGAATTCATGATACCGCGAATTTCATCTAGGTTTGCATCTTTAGAAAATGCAGACTCTGTTAATTCCATTAACCACGAGCGAATAACAGAACCATTGTTCCATACGCGGGCCACTTTTTCGTAGTCAAAATCATATTCACTTTTACTTAGCAGATCAAAGCCTTCAGCAATGGATTGCATCATGCCGTATTCCACGCCATTATGAACCATCTTTAGGAAGTGGCCACTGCCAGACTCGCCAGTATAAAGGTATCCATCTTCTACGCAGATGTCTTTAAATAGAGGCTCAATCGTTTCAAATACTGTGCTATCTCCACCAATCATTGTACAAGCGCCATTGCGTGCACCTGACTTCCCACCGCTTGTTCCTACATCAAAGAAATAAATGCCTTTTTCTAAAAGCATTTCGCCTCTGCGTTTTGAATCCTTGTAATGGGAATTACCACCATCAATGATAATATCACCTTTATCAAGAAGCGTTGATAATTCAGTTGTCACAGCTTCCGTAATATCACCTGAAGGAACCATCATCCATAGGATACGTGGTGCCTCTAATGATTCAACAACTTCTTTAAGAGAGTTCTTTCCAGCAAAACCTTCATCATTCATTTTTTGAACCTGTTCATCGTTTGCATCATGTACGATCACGTTATGTTCGTGATCACGTAAATTTAGGGCAAGATTGTACCCCATTTTGCCAAGACCAATTAATCCGACGTTCATATGAAAAACTCCTTATACGAATGAAATATTTTTTCCTATATTCTAATTATACATTAAATATTTTTTGTTTCAATTGGTTGAGCGGAATCTATTTTCATCTTAATTGTAATCGGTTACAATAATAAAATGAGGATTGATAGAGAGGAGAATGTAAATGTCCGACACGGAAACCCGTCACTGCCTTCCAAGAATCCGCTCTTCTTACTCGCAATTTAGCGAAAAAGAACGACAGGTTGCGGATTATATATTGAATAATTCGAATAAGATTATCCATAGTACCATTAATCAGGTGGCTGAAGACCTGAACGTAGCAGATGCTACCGTATTCCGTTTTTGTAAGCGAATTGGCTTCAAAGGTTTTCAAGCAATGAAGATTGCCCTTGCAGCTGAAATTGTGAACCCTATTCAGGATATTCATGAAACCATCACAGAGACTGACTCCACGAAAGAGGTCGCCGAAAAGGTCCTTCGGTCAAACATTCGGACGCTTGAAGATACGTATCACATTCTGGATGACGCAACAATTGACCAGGCCGTTCAAATTTTATTAAAAGCAACACATATTGAGTTTTATGGTAATGGTGGTTCTGGCATTATTGCGATGGACGCTCAGCATAAATTTATTCGAACTGGATTACGCTCAACATCATATAGCGATGCGCATCTGCAAATCATGTCAGCTTCTCAGCTCTCAAGTAGCGATGTAGCTGTCTTGATTTCTCATTCTGGTACGAATAAAGATATGTTACGTGTAGCTGACATTGCGCGTGGAACTGGTGCAACTACAATTGCCATCACGAACCTGGCCACTTCGCCACTTAGTAAAAAAGTCGACATTCCTCTCTATACCGTTTCACAGGAAACAGACTTTCGCTCGGAAGCGCTCGCATCTAGGATTGCACAGTTAAGTCTTGTTGATGCGCTTTACGTGAACATTATGATCGCTCGAAAAGAAAAATCTCAGCACTCCCTTCAATTAATGCGCGAAGCGATCTCTTCAAAGCGAATTTAATCTTACACATCCAACCGCCATTTCAGGCGGTTTTTTTACATTTTTCAACTTAGAAGGCACATGATAAGACAAACAATAATCTGCCATGCTAAACTGTAAGAGTTAGAATTACAGTAAGTACATAAGGAGGAACACAATGACTTCAAATCGAAAAATGCTACAATCTTATACACTACCTTCAGGGATAGAATTAAAGAACCGTGTCATGCTTGCTCCAATGACCAATTTTTTATCTAATGAAGATGGAACTGTATCCGCACAGGAACTGGCTTATTATGAAAAGCGCTCTGGCGGTGTAGGGGCGGTTATAACTGCCTGCGCTTATGTGCTCCCGCACGGTAAAGGTTTCGCTGGTGAAATTGGGGCTAATCGCGATGAACAGATCCCAGGCCTGAAAAAATTAGCTGATACAATTCACGCGAAAGGTGCAAAAGCCATTTTACAAATCTTCCATGGAGGAAGAATGTGCCCTCCTGAGCTCGTTCCGAATGAAGAAATCCTTAGCGCAAGTGCAGTACCTGCTGAGCGAGAAGGATCGAAAACACCTCGAGCCATGACAGAAGAAGAAATTCAAGAAACGATTCAAGCATTTGGTGAAGCAACGCGAAGAGCAATTGAAGCCGGCTTTGACGGTGTTGAACTTCATGGTGCAAACACGTATCTTCTACAACAGTTCTTCTCTCCTCACTCAAATCGTAGAGAAGATGCGTGGGGTGGAAGTCTTGAAAACCGCATGAAATTTCCATTAGCTGTTTTAGAATCAGCAAAGGCAGCTATCAAGGAACACGCGCATAGTGCTTTCATTCTTGGCTATCGAATCTCACCTGAAGAACGTGAAAATCCTGGCATCACAATGGACGATACCCTTCAGCTCGTAGATGAACTTGCCTCACGTCACCTTGATTATGTTCACGTTTCGCTATCCGATTTCTATCAAGGTTCAATGCGTGAAGAAGACCCTACCCCACGCATGTCAATGATCAAAGAACGAATTGGTCACCTTGTACCTGTCATCGGTGTCGGCTCTCTTCATACTCCTGATGAAGTAGAAAAAGCACTTGATACTGGCGTGCCTCTCATCGCCCTTGGTCGTGAAATGATCATGGAACCAAACTGGGTAGAGAAAGTCCAAAGCGGTGACGAAGAAAACATTCGTGTAACGTTACGGAAAGATGCACAGCAAGAACTCGTTTTACCTGATCCGCTTTGGAACGCGATTTTCAGCGTACCTGGCTGGTTCCCAATCGAAGAATAAAATGAAGAAAGCCCCCACATTGTTTGCGGGGGCTTTTATTATTTCAATACTGGACGCAGATCTTCTAGTTTTTCAAACAAATGCCAAACAAAATCATCGACGCCAAGCTCACGATGAGGGTGTAAATCTTCAAGGTTAGGATCATTCACGTAGTTGTCAATCCCCTCTTTCGATTCCCACTCAACAAGCATCATCACTTGCCTCGGCGCAATGTCTCCTTCTGGAGAGGAGTGAAGCTTACCAATGGCCACAACCTTGCCTCCATATTGACGCAGCGGTTCCTCTGCTCTTTTCGCATATTCAGCATATTCTTCTCCGTCCTTTACATTAAATAGATTCAGTGCGTACAGCGCCATGTTTCTCCCTCCCACTTTTTATTTTGCTAACTTTAATTGGAATTCCATTTAAAACGGCGGTTCCTGAGATAGCATCATGTCTTTTCTCATCACTTAATACATTTGTATTTACGCCTTTGTTTTCCTTTGCCACGGTCATTTTTACACCGCTAAGACCATGTCCATAGCCGTGGGGAATACTACCTACTCCCGGCATAATGTCGTTTGTTAACTCCACGATTACTTCAAGAAGACCCACCTCTGATTGCACCTCAGCAAGTTCACCATCTTGAATCTCCAGCTTCTCACCATCTGTTGGGTGAAGCCAAAGGGTACACCGATCTTTTCCTTTCATAAGCACAGGTAAGTTATGCATCCAAGAATTGTTCGATCGCAGATTTCTTCGACCAATCAAAAGCATATCCGATTGACTTGATGCTTCTTTTTTTAGTCTTGTTACGTCTTTTATGATTAACTCAGGGGCAAGCTCTACCTTCCCTGTATGCGTGAGCAACACTTCTGGAATTCGTGGTTTTAACGCTCCTAAATCAATACCATGCGAGTTCTCTTCCAATTTCTTTAAACTTAACCCATCCTGTTGTTTAAAATGATCACCGTATGGCCCTGAACGGAGCATATAATCAAGCATTCGCTCTGGGCCCGTTTGTCCTTCTAACGCTTCAAATATGTCCTTTGGGTCGCGATCATAAATTGGTGACCGATCATTATTAATGTCTTTTTTGATAAGATATTCAATCGTTGCATCATCTATTTTGGTAACGGCATCTTGATCTGGCTCTTCCTCTCCAACTAACGCCGTAAGATTAAGAAGAATTTCCCATTCGTCTAACTGGCCTTCTTTCTTATCAAAAACAGGTGGCGAGTAGTGAGAAATATTACGTACCGACAGCTGGTAAAAGGAAAGATCATAATGAGAGCGCTCAAGTGGCGTCGGTGCAGGTAAGATCACATTCGCCTTTCTTGTCGTTTCATTCAAATAGCAATCGACACTAACCATAAATTCAAGATTTTCCATCGCATTTTGTAACCGCTTACTATTCGGAGTTGATAAAACAGGGTTTCCTGCGACCGTTACAAACGCCTTGATCTGTCCTTCCCCGGGCGTGTCCATTTCTTCTGACAGACAACTAACAGGGAGCTCCCCTAACACTTCAGGCATGCCGCTTACCCTGCTTCTAAAACGATTAAAACGATAGCCTTTTTTAGACGTTCTTCCTCCAGTTGCAGGTGTTGTGAACATGACGCCGCCTTCACGATCTAAATTGCCTGTTACATAATTAATCACGTCAATTAACCAGCTGTTAACTGTTCCAAACGCCTGTGTACACGTCCCCATTCGTCCATAAACAGCAGCGCAAGTGGCAGAAGAAAGATCTCTTGCAATGGTACGAATCGTTTCTGAATCAAGACCGCACACTGATGCCATTTTTTCAGGCGGAAAATCTTTTGCAAGTTTCTTTACTTCTGATAGGCCGTTTACATGATCAGCAAGATGTGACTCCTTCGTTAACCCCTCATCAAATAAGGTGTGAAGAATACTAAATAACAAATACCCATCTGTACCTGGTTTAATAAAGTGATGCTCGTCCGCCAATTTAGCGGTTGCGGTACGAACTGGATCAACAACAACTAGTCGTCCTCCCCGCTCCTGCAACGATTTAAGCCTACCTCGCATATTTGGAGCAGTCATTAAGCTTCCATTTGAAACGATGGGATTTGCCCCAATCACAAGAAAATAGTGTGTCCGATCAATATCTGGGATTGGTATGCTGAAGTCACTGCCGTACATAAACTCTGCTGCTAGCTGTTTTGGAATCTGATCAACGGTACTAGCGGAGTATTGATTACGGCTCCCAAGCTCGCGTAGAAAGATTGGCAAGTAGAGCATACCTGATAAATTATGGACATTTGGATTTCCAAGATAGACGCCAACTGCATCCCGCCCATGTTTTTCAATCACACCTCGAAGTCCTTTTCTCACTTCCTTAAAAGCTTCTTCGTAGCTCACTGTAAACCATTCCGTACCTTTTCGAATCATCGGTTCTCTGATTCTATCTGGATCATGATGAAGTTCCTTTAAACTAAATCCTTTTGGACATAAATACCCTTTACTAAAAGGGTCTTGCTTATCTCCCTCAATGTGCGTCACTTCTCCATTTACAGTGTGGATTTCTAAGCCACACGTCGCTTCACAAAGCGGACAGGTACGGTAGTGAACGTTCTTAGCCGAATCCATTATAAAATCCTCCTTCACTTTAAATACCAACTGGTCAGTATTTTAAGTTTACTGAAAATTCCATCATTATTCAAGAAAAAGAAAAGAGAAGGAGTGCAATTACTGAATCCACTTTTCCCGCAATGCGTTTGCAACAGCTTCTGCACGATGATTGGCTTTTACCTTTCGAATGGCTGAGCTCATATAATCTCGAGCTGTAAAATCACTTATGCATAGCATACTGGCCATTTCTTTTGTGCTGTAGCCATCAGCTGCATACTGAAGTACTTCCGTTTCGCGTTTACTTAAAGGACTGGGTGTAGTTGGAGTAGGTGGTAACAAATAAGCAAGGGCGTGTTGAAAATAAATCATCACATCGTCAATAAGACCTTGATGAATCGTTACCCCTTCTTCTTTTTCATCAAGAAGCACGCATCCGATTGCGACACGTTCAATGCTTAGCGGGATGATTAAGACAGAAGTTAAATCATAGGCTTCGATGTATTCTTCGGGGAAAAGTTGATGATGCTGATCCATCATCAACAAGGCTGGTTTATTTGAAAGAAGAGCACGTTGAATGGGTGGAATGCGCCTCACGTCTTCACGAATGGCGGCCATTGAAAAGACACCGTGACGGTCTACGCGAAGAATCCCTTCCCCCATACTCGTAAAATAGGAAAAAGTAAACATACTTGCACGCATGAATGGAAAATGAGCAAGGCACTGCTGAATCATGACTTCACAACGGTGGATTGGATCTTTTATCGCGATGATACGATGAA
The DNA here is from genome assembly GCF_020524165.1 of Guptibacillus hwajinpoensis. Lineage (GTDB taxonomy): Bacteria > Bacillota > Bacilli > Bacillales > Guptibacillaceae > Guptibacillus > Guptibacillus hwajinpoensis_D. The sequence continues at coordinate 72,238 of NZ_JAIVKU010000001.1, read as the reverse complement.
AAGAGCGCATCCACACTTCCTCATGCATCGACATAATTCCCCCCTATCTTTTCAGGAATATAATCCTTGGACATCATTCGTTACACTAATTATGTAAGCGCTTTCTGTGATTGCTCTTTTATTATAGAAGGTGCTCATTGAAATCGCAAGGAAGGGCGGTATGAGATGCGAAAAGAAATGATTACAACGAGTGCTCGTGGTCTTAATAAAGAGTTGCTACCTTTTCGTCTTTATCAAAAAGCGAAGAAATTCGGGAGTTGGAATCCAGTTGAGATTGATTTCACTCAAGATGTGAAAGACTGGCAATTTCTTACCGGGGATCAGCAGGAAGAAATACTTAGACTCGTCTCACAGTTTCAAGCTGGGGAAGAAGCCGTAACGCTCGATCTCCTTCCTTTAATCATGGTAATTGCAAAAGAAGGAAGATTGGAAGAAGAGATGTACTTAACCACTTTTTTGTACGAAGAGGCCAAACATACAGAGTTTTTTCGCATTTTTTTAAACGAGATTGGTCAAACAGGTGACCTCTCACGTTTTCACTCGGAAACTTACCACCACATTTTTTACTCAATCTTGCCTGAAGCAATGGAGAAGCTCCAGCATGATCACTCACCTGAAGCATTAGCAGAAGCCTCTACTGTCTACAACATGTTTGTCGAAGGGGTTCTAGCTGAAACAGGTTACTTCTCTTTCTATGAATCTCTTGCCAAAGCAAATGTGATGCCCGGACTAATGAAAGGCATTGGGTTACTTAAAAGAGATGAATCGCGTCATATCGGTTATGGAACATTTTTGTTACAGCGTCTTATCGCTGAACATCCGCAACTGTTTGATCTTATTCAGAACAAGATGAATCAACTCGCTCCTCTTGCAGCACAGTTAACACAGGAAGGAATCGGAGGAAGAACGTATAGCGCCTTCGGAAATACGCTTGATGCGACAATGGCATTTTCGAAGAAACAACTCTCCGTTCGTATGGAGATCCTTGCGCGAGCAAAAGGGAAAAGCATAAACGAGATTTATCGCACGACAGAATCAGATGTCGGAGTTCTTTAATGTAAAGGAGGAAGTAATATGGCCGTTAACGTTGAAATCAAATCATTCCCCCTCTTCATCAATGGAGAATGGTCTCCATCCAAAGGAGGGCAGCTATTTGACGTAATGAATCCTGCGACAGGAGATGTGATTGCAAAAGTAACAAGTGGTACAGCAGAAGATGTGGACCTGGCAGTTAAAGCTGCTTCTGAAGCTTTCGATAAGGACGATTGGCGTGATATGCCTCCTAAAAAGCGATCTAAAATGTTGTATGCCATTGCTCAGAAAATTTTAGAAAATGCTGAAGAGCTTGTTTCGTTAGAAGCGCTCTCTTCAGGTGGTACAGTCAGACGTCTTGGTTCAAATGACATCATTCAAATGGTTGATCTTTTCCAGACGCTGGGCAAGTTCGTGCTCGATTACACCTATTCAGAAACGCTCCCTTCTCCCCCGTTTCCAGGACCTGCTCATAACTTTATTTGGCGTGAACCAATCGGCGTATGTGCAGCCATTACGCCATGGAACATGCCAATGCTAATTGCTACATGGAAAATTGCTCCAGCACTCGCTATGGGAAACACCATTGTGATTAAGCCTGCAAGCTACACACCGCTTACAACGCTTCGCCTGGCGGAAATTATCTCTGAAGTTGTACCTAAGGGCGTCATTAACGTTGTGACAGGTAGCGGGAAGGACGTCGGCGAACCTCTTGCAACGCACCCTCAAGTCGATAAAATTGCCTTCACAGGATCCACAGATGTCGGCCGTCATATTATGAGCCTCGCTTCAAGCACAGTAAAAAATACGACGCTTGAGCTTGGTGGAAAATCACCTTCTATTATTCTTGAAGACGCTGACCTTTCACTCGCACTGCCTGGTAGTCTCTTCGGCGTATTTCTCCACTCAGGTCAGCTTTGTGAGAGCGGAACGAGATTATTTGTTCCAGATCAATTGTATGATCAAGTGATCGATGGTCTTAAAGAGCTATCTGAAAAGCTTGTGCTTGGTAACCCGATTGACCCAGCAACAGATATGGGACCAGTCGTTTCTGCCACTCAAAAAGAATCCATTCTATCGTATATCGAGAAAGGAAAACAAGAAGGCGCTCGTCTCATTTGCGGTGGTTATGAAGTGAACGTGAAAGGCTGCGAAAAAGGGCATTTTATCGCTCCGACCATTTTTGCAGATGTAACGAACGAGATGACAATTGCGCGTGAAGAAATTTTTGGGCCTGTTCTATCCGTCATTCGCTATAGCGATGTTGATGATGCAATTCGAATGGCAAATGATACGATCTATGGCCTTGCTGCTGGTGTTTGGACGCGTGATGTAAACAAAGCCTATCAAGTCGTTCGAAAACTGCGTGCAGGTGTTGTTTGGATTAATGACTGGCATATGCTGAGAAATGATGCGCCATTTGGAGGATACAAGCAAAGTGGGATTGGGAGAGAAATGGGCAAGCATTGCCTTGATGCGTATACCCAGGTGAAGCATGTTCATACGTCGATGGTTCCAGAAGTTGAGAGAAGATCCTGGTACAGTCTACTCTTTTCAAATCAATCTAAATAAAGGAGGTCGAAACGTATGTCTTTAACCTATTCACAGTATATGCTTCGAACCGCCATTCATAGTGGCGCTGGCACACGCGCACTCGTTCCTGATCTTTTCAAAGGACTTGAAGCGAAGCGAGTGGTTCTCTTTAGTGATCGTGGTCTTGAGCAGGCAGGGATCGTTGAGAAAATCAAGGAAATCTTTGAGCTAACCCCACATGGGACAGGTCCGGAACTTGCAGGCGTTTACCTTGATATCCATCAGGATGCAGGGAGTAACGACGTGAACGCTGCACTTAAATTCGCTCGGGAAGTAAGTGCTGATGGGCTCCTCGCTGTTGGAGGAGGAAGCGTAATGGACACCGTTAAAGGCGTTAAGTATGCACTGCATCACGGAATAACGGATATCAAGGAAGCAATCCCTGGCGGACTTCTTTATTTATCATGGCCAGAAGCAACGTATATGCCCATCCCCCATATTTCCATCCCGACGACTGCTGGAACTGGATCGGAAGTATCACCTATTGCCGTCATATATAACGAGGAAATAAAGATGAAGACTAATATCATTCATCCATTCATTAATGCTGACATGGCTATTTTAGATCCGGAACTGACCACCGGGTTACCTGCTAAAATCACTGCATTTACTGGATTCGATGCCTTAACTCATGCGATTGAAGCCCTCGCATCACCAACAGCTACAGCCTTAACAGATGCGTATGCCCTGCAATCGATTCGCCTGATTGAATCTCACCTTCCGATTGCAGTGAAAGACGGAGAAAATCTTCATGCGCGCATGGAAATGCTACAGGCAAGCATGATGGGGATTACCGCATTTAGCTTCGCACTAAATGCCATTCCTGTTCACAATTTTGCTCATGCTTATGGAGCACTATTCCGTATCCCACACGGCCTCGCCAATGCGGTTTTCCTACCGGTCGTGATGGCGTCTCTTCCTGATCTTTACCTTCCAAAAATCAAGGAGCTTGCTGAAGCCCTTCATTTAGAAACAACAGGCAAGGAAAAACAGTCGTTATTGACGGAAGTCATCTCAAAAATTCAAGACATGCAGCAGGACATTGGGCTGCCTGCAAATTTTAAGGACTATTCGATTCCCCCTGAAGCACTCGATGCTACTGTTGCAGCTGTTAAAATGGATCCAGCCGCTCTTAATTATCCGCTGCCCCCAGAATTGATTAAAGCCGTTGGAGAACGCGTCATCCATGCTCAAAAAGTCTCTGTATAAGGAAAAGCACCGTGAAGACTTCCTTCACGGTGTTTTTTTTAATAGGCAAGTCCTATTGATTCTCGAAGATAAAGATGATTGCTCACCGTTTGAAGCAGAAAGTCAGCTACATCTTCTCTTGAAATTCGGCGACCTCCTTTGGGTACACCTTTGCGAGCTTTCCGATATTCTCCTTTACGGTCATCATTCGTCAAACCCATTGGACGAGCAATTGTCCATTCCGCTTCACTTGCTACAAGAAGGTCAGCTGCTCTTCGATGATCAGCTAAAACGTTCTGTAATAGTTTTCCTGCAATGAAACCTGTAACACCCGGAATTTCTTTATAGATTCCTGCCGAAGCCATATACACAATGCGATCTACCCCATGAAGACTCATCGCATCAAGAATGTTTGTGGTCATTGTCGAAAGCTCCGTCGTTTTTCCAAGTCCATTTGCGCCAAGGCATGAAACAACCGCGTCCACTTCGGAAGACATTGCTTGCTTTACATCTGCAGACTGCATCGCGTCACCAATTTCAACTGACAAGTTCTTGTGAGACGTTTCAAGCTTTGCAGGCGTTCGAACAAATGCTGTAACGGAATGACCTGCGGCAATCGCTTGTCTGACAAATGCATTTCCAGTACCACCAGTAGCTCCGAAAACAAGTAGCTTCATTGTAAGAACCTCTTCCCTTCTTATGCGTGATATCTTTTATATCCCCTTTTTATAAGAAAGGTGAAACTACCTCACTTTCTTAATAAAGACGACTTTTAAATAATTTCCTTCTCGAAATTCCTTCATTGTTCGAAAATCTTCAGGAAGTGTAAATTCTTCAAGCAGCTGATAACTTCCATTCATTTCTTTAAACGCTTGATCTACAAAGCCTTTAAACTTTTTCATGTCATAGCCGCTATAATTCGTAGAAGCGACTATCACCCCATTATCTTCTGTAATTGAAATGGCATCCTTCAGAAGATCTTTATAATCTTTTGCAGCGCTAAACGTATGTTTCTTAGAACGCGCGAAACTTGGCGGATCTAGAATGACCATATCGAACGATAAATTTTTCTTAACGGCATACTTAAAGTACTTAAACACGTCCATAACGAGAATATTTTGTTCTTCATAATCAATGCCATTTACGCTAAACTGTTCAATCGTCTTATTCAGACTGCGATTAGCAAGATCAACACTTGTTGTGTGAACTGCCCCGCCTTCAACCGCAAAAACCGAGAATGCACCAGTATACGAAAACGTATTCAATACCGTTTTTCCCTTCGCATATTTATCGCGAATTAATTTACGTACCGGACGCTGATCAAGAAACACGCCAACCATTGCTCCTTCGTTTAGATATACTGCAAAGTTTACACCATTTTCCTTTACAATTAGCGGAAACTCGCCACGTTCCCCAGCTACAAAATCATCATCATCTACATACTGCCCTTTAGCATCAAATCGCTTTTTCTCATAAATCCCTTTAAAATCAACGAGTTGCTTTAACGCACCAATAATAGCGTCCTTAAATGAATAAACCCCCTGACTATACCAGTTAATGAGGTAGTATCCATCAAAATAATCGATCGTTACCCCGCCAAGACCATCTCCTTCACCATTCACAATGCGAAAGGCCGTGGTCGACGGGTCATTAAAAAAGGGAACTCTGTGTTGAAGTGCGTCTTGAATTTTCCTAACAAAAAAATCAAGGTTGATGACTTCGTTTTCGTTTTGTGAAAGGACCCAGCCGAACCCCTTGTTTTGCCTTCCATAATAGCCTTTTGCGATAAATTGTCCTTTCTCATCTTCAAGCCTGAGAACGACTCCTTCTTCTTTTAAGCGATCTGCATTCACAAGTGCTTCTTTAAAAATGAGCGGATATCCTTTTAGAAATTTCTTCTGATGCTTTGGCTGCACCTGCACGCTTTGTTCGTTCCTCATCGTGTCATCCTAACTTTTCGTGTTTTTTAATCTGCTTGCATTATATCACGTATTCTTTCCCATCTATTAACCAGGATTCTTATCGGATAAATGACCCGGTCAGTTCAGACACTAAGTAGGAAAGGTGGTGATCCATCGTGAAAACAAAAACAGGAACCGATATTGAGACGGTAAAACGTCTTAACGCAAACTCTGGTCTTACCTATAATCAAGCCAAGGAACTATTGGCAAAAAGGATGGTACAGAAACAGAATGAACAAAACTGAAACCTTGAAATGAGACGAACTGTGTCTTTATCGTTTACAATAAGCTGGTGCTTTACTAACGCATCAGGAGGGTTTTAATGAACGAAAAAACAACTTCAAGCTATTTCAGAACCATTCTTCTTCTAAGCGTGGCGGTCTGGCTTGTGGTCATGAATACAACTATGTTTAATGTAGCACTACCTAACGTATTAACTGAATTTAATCTCTCCCCTGCAGATGGCGCCTGGATTGTTTCAGGTTACTCAATCATCCTGGCGATATTTACGATAACGTATACGCGCCTATCGGATTACCTTCCAATCAGACGCCTCTTAATTGCAGGGATTGTCATATTCGGACTAGGATCGATCCTTGGTTTCTTTGCGACAACATTTCCACTTCTACTTGCTGCACGTCTGTTACAAGCAACAGGGGCAGCAGCTATTCCAGGACTATCCATGGTATTCGCAGGACGGTTCATTCCTTTTTCAAGACGCGGAAGAGCCATGGCGATGATCGCCTCTGCCTCATCACTTGGTTTCGGTCTTGGTCCGGTTGTAGGCGGTGTTGTGACGGAGTATTTGAACTGGAACTACCTTTTCACCGTCACGTTGTTTGTTGTTTTACTTATCCCCATTCTCTTTCGTCGCCTGCCTGAAGAAAAGGTTCGAAAGGGAAGCTTTGATCTAACTGGCGGATTATTAACTGGAGCTACCGTTACAAGCTTCCTTCTCTATATCTCAACGTTTAACTGGCTGTTTTTAGCGATTGGGATGATTGTAGGTGGACTGCTCTGGCTTCGGATTACAAGAACCGATGCTCCTTTTATTCAGCCTTCCCTTTTTAAAAACAAAGGGTACCGAAAGCTTCTGTATATGAGCTACCTTGGGTTTACGACGCATTTTGCTATTTTATTGCTGATGCCGCTCATGCTTCAGAACGTTTACGAGAAAGGTCCATCGGTAGTTGGATATATTATTTTCCCGGGAGCCATGCTTTCCGCCGTGGCCGCTATTTATGTAGGGAGACTACTCGATCGCTATGGAAATATGAAGGTCATCTACCTTGCTCACGGCCTACTTCTTCTATCAACCGTGCTCTTCTATTTCCTTTCTCCTCTTCATGAGTACATGATTATGATTGGCTATATGTTCACAAGCTTCGGCTTCTCTAGCCTTTCTTCAAGTACGACAAATGAAGTATCGCGCATTCTTCCTTCTGAAGAAATCGCAACCGGGATTGGGATGAAACAACTCACCCAATTCGTCGGCAGCGCATCCGGTTCAGTAGCTGGAGGAATACTACTAGAGCTGAACGGTTTAACCTATAGTACGCAATCCTTCCAGCTAACGTATGCCTTTTTGTTCGCCTTAATGGCTTTGTCTGCAGTCATTATGGTGATATATGCAAAAAACGTGAAATTGAATGAAAGCATCCATTAGGTTGATGAGAACCATATGAAAACCCGCCCTAAAAACCATTAGGGTGGGTTTTCATTCGACAAAAAGCGCGGGTGCCTGTCACCTTTGAAGCCCCTTCTGCCATGTTAGCGGAACAATCAATAATAGAATGACGAGATAGACCCATGTACCGAATGGAACATAGGTTAGTGCAAAATGTATACCACCAAATACAGGGATCAATAACGCAAATGGAATCGTTTTCCACCCATCACTTTGTCCAGCAGATTCAAAAGGCTGTGAGAAAGGAAGCGTTCCTTTCAGCATTCGAAAGCAAATCACACTATAAATGATAGCAATCAAGAGGACGATAATCAGGTCAGGGAGGATCCGGATGCCAAATAAAAGACCGTAAAGAAGACTAATCACAAGAAATACAGGGGCAAACAGTCGAATGAGAAACGCTTTTAATGTGCCTTTCATAATCACTCCCATATTATCGATTGGTGTAACGTGATAAATCCATGATCCTTTACTTTTACTTGAATACTGAAGCATGATCACAATGCCCGGAATCATCATCATACTTGCATAGATCGTTATATACATTTGCCCAGAACGAATACTTTCTAAAGATTGCCCTGCAGAGTAGCCATTGTAGAGAAAAACAAAAGGAAAAATGATCGCAAAACCTAATGAAGGGTAGATTTTCAGTTTTAGATCACGTTCATTCTTCAACACTCTCTCTGCAAATTGATAAAAAGCATGTTCCTCTTTACTCGTTGTTAAAAGCGAAGCAAGACGGTTCATTCCTTTTGTCGCTTTCTTTTTAGGTGGCCCTGTCTGATCCATTAATTTCAGTAGATTTCTTTCAAATGTTGGTAATAGTGATAAGTAAATCCATAAAGCAATCACTGGTATGAGGATGGCTAGCGCTATAAACACTTCGTAATACCATCCGTTAGCACCATTTAGTGCAACAGCAAATGGCGCACCAAACCAGACTGGTGGCAAAAACATGTTCCACCATGCTGGCTCAAAGCTCGCCTGTATACCCTGAAACTCAAAAGCTCGAGCAAGTACTTGATAACCTACGACAATCGTAAAAGAAAGCCCTATTTGCACGTAGTTAATGATATCCCGCAAACGTTCCCCACCAAAGAATTTCAAAATCACATAATAAAGTAACGCTGTGATGGCTACAATGAACAAATCGCTAAACAAAACAGTCACACAAAATAGCAATCCAAAAACGATTCCATATTGCACGGTTCCAACGATGAAAGGCACACATACAATTGCGGCTGTTAAAAACAATAAATAGATCAAAACGTGAATGGTGCGTGCTGCACTTATCGTCCGATGATCAACTGGTCTTGTCCCTATGACCGTCTGATCACGTACATCCAACAGCACAGATGAGAAGTCGGAGATCATCGCGGTCATAATTAAAAACATGACCACTCCGAAAATCAAGCTCATTTGGAACATAAAATTGTCGCCTATAAACAAAATTGGAATTAATGTTAGCCCAATGAGCGCATAGAACCAGAGTGATTTAAGAAACTGATTTGTATCTTTCTTTTTCTCCCCGCCCATATTCTGACTCATAATTGTTGTTGGTCGCCTACTATCCATCGTAAGCTTAATCTGAATAATTCGCCTCATTGTCCAATAATCAATCTCAAATCGCTCAAACATGATCCGAAACAGATCTAGTACTTTTAACGTATTAAAATTCTTCATCTATTATCACGCTGTACGATCCGCACGAAATCCTCTGCCAGGTTTTGATGCTCATTAAAACCTGTGAGTTGATTGAAAATTTCTTCTAAAGAACCTTCTTTATTCTTTTGACTCAGCTGTTCAAAGCTCCCATCGGCAACGATTTTCCCATCATTCAACAGAAGTATGCGACTGCTTATCTTCTGAACCACCTCCATAATATGAGAAGAATAAAAGATGGTTTTTCCCTGTGCGGCCAGCTGTGCAAGAATTTCCTTAAACACCATAACACTGTTCGCATCAAGCCCATTAATTGGTTCGTCTAGAAAGAGAATGTCAGGATCATGAAGAAGGCTTGAAATTAATAAAACTTTTTGCTTCATTCCTTTGGAGTAGGAAGAGATACGCGAATCATAAACGTCTTCAAGTTCAAACACGTTCATCAGTAATCGTGCCTTATCGTCTGCCGTATCCGCCGATAAACCATAAAGCTCTCCTGTGAACGTTAAATATTCTCTTGCCGTTAAATTATCATAAAGATCCGCAGCTTCTGGTACGTAACCAATTCTTTTCTTGTATGCAACGCCGCTTTCCTTAATGTCCTGACCAAAAATTTCTACCTTACCTGTATAAGACGTATCTAATCCAAGCATGATCTTAACTGTCGTGCTTTTTCCTGCTCCGTTTGGCCCTATGTATCCAATGATTTGACCTTCATAGACGTCAAGATCAATATGATCGAGGACGAGCTTCTCGCCATACCATTTTGTTAATCCTTTTAGAGAAAGCACCTTACCTGGTCCGTGGTTCATAAAATCTCCTCCGTCTGTAAACTTCTACTTCTTTCTACGAAACTTACAAAAAAAGGTTTCACTATTAGAGGAAAATATACCCATAACAAAAAAGACGATGCCTACTACCGCATCGCCTAACGTTCATCTCTCAATCTACTAGAGAATTCGCCTTCTCCGTCAACATAAAGCCTTTTAAAAGCTTATCGAGAAAGCCGTCCTTCTCCATCAACTTAATTGCTTTCACCACGTGTTTTTCTTCCCAAGAATTCAATAAACCGAAGTTTTCATCTTCATGCAATCCTTGGGTTCGTATTGCGTTTGTGGCTTGTCCCGTTAATACTTTTGTTATCACGTGCAACGGTGTATGTTCGTTTAAAGAGATGAATTGAAGTACTCCCTTCATTTCCCCATAGGTAAGCACGTTCCCCTTTATCGTTACATACTGATCCCCATCCCCAGGACGACGCGTACTTAACGATAGAAGTTTGTCTAAATAGGTTCTTACACGCGTTAGCTCAGCTTCATTCAAAAGAGGTAAAATCGTTCTCGGTTTAAACGGTTCAATGGTATCGGTCGAAACGGTTGAAAACCAAAGCAGCGGTGAACCCTCTCTCTCTTCAGGAAGGCGCACCTTTCTAAGCTGCTCATACAAAGTTACTGACGGCGGTGCTTCTTCTGCTTCTAATCTGCTTTTGAGGTTCGCCACCTCATTATAAAGTCCATCAAACGGTTTAAAGGACAACATCGCATTCGCTACATCATCAATTTTCTCAACTAATCGTGGGGTTTTCTCTACCATTTCATTAAATTGACGTTCAATGGTCGCGATACGTTTCTGGGCGCGAGCCAAATCGACTTCTTCTTTCAGGCGCACCTGGTCTTTGGTGATATCATAGTAAACGGCAAATCCGCACGATTCACAAAAATATTCAATCTCCCAGGTAGACGAGTGAAAAACCATTTCTTTTTCATGTGTGCAGCCGCTTCCCCATAACCACGCATTTGGAATTGCGCGATACGGCCTCATCACAATCTCTACACGGTGTCGCCAAAAAGAAAGATCTTCAGGAGAATTTAACAGCGAAATCAATGGAGAATGATTCATTTTTTCTACTGCTTGAACGACTTCTTTCTTCTCTTTTGCTAATTGAATAAAAGGATGGCGTTGAAAACCTTTAACAATTCGATTCTCCCACTCGTGCCTCTCTCTTTGAGCTAAACTCGCACAAAAAAGATAATCGCGAAACACTAGGTCGAGATGATGATCCAGGTCATCCGTTGATAGAGTTAAATAAGATTCGCTATAAGTGGCTGACGCACGAATCGGGATACCATGCATCGGCGAAAAAGATTGCCAAATTAATTGCTCTGGTCTTAGAAAGTGGGGGTATAATTCATCTTCTTTATTTAAGGGAATAGGTAATACAGCCTCCGTGTCATGCTCAAGAAATGCCTGTAATTTCATACGTTCTTCCTTCGTTAAAGTGTCGACTTTTCGTTTAACATGTTCGTGAAGGCGATGAAGCAACCCTTTTTGTACTTTTTGTCCAACTGATCGAATTCGTTTGTTTTTCTTTCCCATTGGTACAAAGGCAAACATTGGGTAAGCGTCAAAATGATAAGTATGTTGTTCCACAGTCATTATGCAAAACCTTCTTTCTGTCTTCCAGTCGGTTATCCATCAGTATAATCCTAAGCCCCTCATTCAAACAACCATTCAAGACGCCAAAAAACACATTCAGAATCGGGATAAATTTGTACGGTATAGGGTATAGAAAAGAAAATAGAAGTTAAGGAGCACGTCCTATGAAAAAGCGGCCATGGTATAGAAGGAAACGTTGGATCTTATTTAGTATTCTTATTCTCATTTATGTCTCCATTATTACCTATCATCGTTTTAAACCTTTACCGGAAGGAGTCTCTTATGCAAGTGATGTTCATGAATTAAGTAGTGATGAAGTCGAATTTCTTTATGATTTAACGTACGATAAAAATAGGAAAGAAGTGTACGATCATCAGATCTTTGATGAAGTGAACAAAACGATTAAAGAAGCGGATGATTTTCTCATTTTAGACCTCTTTTTATTTAATGGATATACAGATGGCAAGCGTGATTATCCAAAAATCAGTGAGGAATTGTCGAAAGCTGTAATTGAGACTATGAAAAAGAAACCCGAACTCAACGTCATCTTAATAAGTGATGAAGTAAATACAACATACGGCTCACATGAAGCAAAACAAATCAAGAAAATTGAAGACATGGGGGCGGAAGTCATTTTTACGGATTTAGAACGACTTCGCGATCCTAGTTTGTTTTATTCAGGCCTCTGGAGAATGGCGTTTTCCTGGTTTGGTCAGGAGGGCAAAGGGTGGCTTCCAAATCCAATGGCTCCTTCTGCACCAAAAGTGACGGCTCGCTCTTACCTTGAACTGTTAAATGTAAAGGCAAATCATCGAAAAACCGTTACAACAGAAGATGCTGGAATTATCATGTCTGCCAACCCGCACGATGCAAGTGGGTTTCACTCCAATATTGCGTTCAAGGTGAAAGGCTCTATTATTAATGATCTTGTTAAGTCGGAGAAAGCTGTCGCAGGCTTTTCCGGAGGAGATATATCAAAATTCCCGGATAAACCGATCTCTGATGCAGATGCTACTAAAGAGATAAAGGCACAAATCGTAACGGAAAGTAAAATTCAAGATAGCGTTGTAACTGCGATTGATGACGCCAAAGAAGGTGATCTCATCTATATCGGCATGTTCTACCTTGCCGATCGAGACATTATTGATGCCATCGTTGACGCAACAGAACGAAAAGTCGACGTAAGGTTGGTTCTTGACCCTAATCAAAATGCATTCGGTCAACAAAAAATGGGATTACCTAATTTACCTATAACAGCCGAACTTACGAAACAGGGAAAGAAACACCTGACGATCCGCTGGTATGATACAAACAAAGAGCAGTTCCATACCAAACTTCTCTATATAAAAGGGAAAGAAAAAAGCACGATTGTTGGTGGATCAGGTAACTATACCTCTCGTAACATGGATGATTACAACATGGAAACAAACATTCAACTACAAGCTTCAAATGACCAGGAAGTCATCCAAAACGTTGATCGTTATTTTAATAGAATATGGACGAATGAAGATGGAACATACACAGCGGATTATGAGAAATATCAAAACTCCCTCTCCTCTTATAAATATGTCATGTACATTCTTCAGAAATTATTCCAGGTGACGACGTATTAACCATAATCAAAACCCCTGTGCTTAAGCACAGGGGTTTATCCTTGTTATCTTGTTCTTCGTTTATTACGCATCTTTTTCACAATCGGATAAATAATGGGACCGTACTTGATCGCTTTCTTAATCAGGTTTCTCATTAAAAGAACCCCTCCTCTGTTACTTAAGGCTATTCCCGTTTTCTGAATCCATAAACGAAAATTAAAGGAATCGCATACTGATGGGTAGAAATAGAAACTAAGCTTACTAACTAGGAGGAGTATCCCTTTTATGATCAAACAGGTGAGTCAAATTGCCATTCCCGTCAAAAAAATGGAACGAGCTGTCCAGTTTTACAAAGAAATTCTGGAGCTGCAGTTATTATTTGAAACTGATCAAATGGCCTTTTTTGATTGTAACGGACTACGCATTCTTCTTAGCATTCCTGAAAAAGAAAAATTCGCTCAGGCTAGCTCCATTGTTTATTTTCAAGTTAATCACATTGAAAAAAGTTATGAACGGTTAAAAAAGGATGGCGTGCTGTTTACTAGTAAACCTCACCTTGTCGCAAAAATGAATGATAACGAAACTTGGATGGCTTTTTTTGAGGATAGCGAACAAAACACGCATGCTATTATGAGCGAAATTTCTACGACGTGAGGAAAGGATGCCATCCGGCATCCTTTCTTTCATTTCTTAATCTTCATCTTTAACGTCGGGATCTTCAGGAATCGGCTCATTGGCTTCCTCTTCAAGTCTTTGCTTCATTTTCTCGAGCTGTTCGAAATGAGTGTTAAATTGCTCTTTATACAACAAATGCTGCTCACCGTCAAAAATCGTCCGAACGCGTTTTTCGCGAATGAGCGTTTCAATATAAGATTCAGGTAGCGATAAATATTCTGCCGTCTCTTTCACTGTGAGGTACATACGCTTGCCTCCATATCTTCATTTACGTCTTTAGTCTTATTCCATGTTACTGCTCTGGTTTCTGTTTTAACTCAATCAGCTAGTATAAGATTACCATATAGAATGTAAAAACGCGGGGGTGTGCGATGTGAGAAGTGGATTTTTTGTGATTGTTGGATTATTAGCCGTCGGTGCCGTTTTATTAATCCTCTATGAGAACACATCATTATTTACTGGGAGCAGTGACGAGAATCAAATAAACGTTACGGAGAGGATAGAGGAAATAAACATTAGGACGCACAGCAGTGATATGAAAATCGTTCCTGAAGCACGGGATGATGTTAAAGCAGTGCTCACAGGAAATGGAGAGCTGTCCTTACGACAAAAAGGAGATACGATTGAAGTAGAAGTGAAGAAAAAATGGTATCAATTTCTTAATTTCAACAATGACTCTGATGTGACGGTCTTTTTACCAGAAGATTTTAAACAAAACCTTAAGCTGGAAGTTGGGTCAGGAAATCTTGCATTACATGCAGGAAGCCCACTCGTTCTAAATGATGTGGAGATCCAAATGAGTTCTGGCGATGTAGAACTTTCGAATCTGCAAACAAAAAGATTTGAACATGATGGTTCTTCTGGAAGACTAACGATTGATCAGCTTACAACGAAGGATGGTCGCTTTGACATTAGCTCTGGGGATGTGATCTTAACGAACTATTCAGGTCCAATTGAGGGAGACATGTCATCAGGCGAAATGAACGTTCAAATGACTCAATTAACGGGAGACGTCTCGTTTGATCTTAGCTCGGGAGACGTTGAGTTAGATCTCCCAGACAATGCTGATTTTACCCTCGATACAGAAGCAAGTAGTGGTGATATATCAACAAGCTTTAACCTAAAAGACCAAACTGTAAGCAACAAAAAAATTTCTGGTGTCCATGGTAGTGGAAAATATCAGGTGAAGATTTCACTATCAAGCGGAAATGCTCGTGTTTATTAGTCTAGCGTCCTTACTCATTGAATTATTGCCGGGGCAATGATCAGCATCAGCCTCCTAAAGAGAATGAAAAAAGCTCTCCACAACGGGGAGCTTTTTAGCTATGACGATTTTCAAGAAGAGGAATGCGCGACTTATATTTCGCAATCAATGCTTGATTCCACTCGTCTGAACCATCTACATTCCCACTTTTAAATACAGGAGGATGAATTCCTCGATCAATAAGCAGCTGAATGGCTGCTACTGTAATGCCGTTCATAATGGCCATTCCAAGAACAGTAGAAGTTGAACCAAAAGAAAGTTGGCTCTCCGGATCCTGCATTGCTGCATCTCCTGGCGCAATGTGGTGATTTATTTCCAGATCCACCATTTCATATAAGTATTTTCCTGTATGATGCCTGGATGCCTGTCCAATTGAAGCATTTCGCGATGTTAATCCAACTACAAAAGCCCCTTTTTCTTTGCTAAGAAGGGCAACATCAATCGGAACGGGATTACGTCCTGACGTGGAGACTACGATGACCACGTCACCTTGTTGAATGTCTTGATTACTCATAAAATCTGCAGCTAGACCATTGGTTCTTTCTAGAGCAGAAGAACGCACTCCGCCCCTGTGTAGCATTAAGTCTTCGATAAAAATGGGGCGAATCGGGACGAGACCTCCTGCACGATAAAATACTTCTTCTGCCATCATATGAGAGTGACCACAGCCAAAGACATGAACGATTTTCCCACTTTCAATAGTAGTCGCCACAGCGCTAGCTGCTCGTTCAATAGAGTGTGCTTCATGCTTTTCAATCACTTGAAGAGCTGTTTTGATTTTATGAAAGTACTCACTAAACAAGCGGTCCCCTCCTTTAACGCTTAAGTGTAATCATAAATTTATAACGATCGGCTCGATACGAAGACTTCACCACTTCAAGCGGTGTGTCATCTGCAAGTTTCGTATTTCGCTGAATAAGTAAGATCGGTGCTCCTTTTTGAATGTTGAGGTATTCTGCCTCTTGCTGTGTTGCTACAGACGACTCTAGCACCTGAGTGGCCTCTTCGATCTTGATCGCGAGCTGATTTTCAATGTGATGATACAACGAATGTTGGACGGTTTCTTCTGTTAGCCCTTTCACTAAATTAGCTGATATATACGTCTTTTCAAGCGCCATTGGAATGCCATCCGCTAATCTAATTCGCTTAATTTCGTATACAGGTGCATGCTCCATGATGTTTAGCTGATGCGAAATATACGAGGGAGCAGGAACAATTTCGAAACCAACAAGTTTGCTGCTTGGCTCCATGCCGCGTGATTTCATATCTTCGGTAAAGCTTGTTAACCCCATTAGCTGCTGCTCAATTTTTTTCTCGGCTACGAACGTTCCAACGCCTTTTTGGCGATAAAGGTACCCACCATTCACAAGCTCTGTAATCGCCTGCCTCACTGTCATCCGACTAATACTAAACCGCTCGGCGTACTCTCGCTCTGACGGTAATGAATCTCCTGGTTTTAATTCACCTCGTTCAATTAATCCTTTTATCCATTCTACTAACTGATAGTAAATCGGTAAGGGGGACGTTTTATCAATCATCGGAACAAACTCCTTTCAGCGCATGGTTACGCCAGACAACGCATGTTTATCAGCAATAATTGTAACATGAGAATGCTTGTTTAATACTGATGCAGGAAAGGACTCATCAACTTCACCTTTCACCAATTTTCTCATCGCTTCGTTTTTTGATTCGCCTGATACGAGTAATAAAATTTCTTTGCTCTTCATAATGGTGGCAATTCCCATAGTAATGGCTTCATGTGGTACTTCACGAATATCACTAAAAAAACGAGCGTTGGCTTCTCTTGTAGATTGCGCCAGTTCTACGATTTGCGTTGTTGCTTGAAAGGATGTTCCTGGCTCATTAAAGCCAATATGCCCGTTACTTCCCATTCCGAGAAGCTGAACATCGATTCCTCCAGATGCTTCGATTTTTGCTTCGTACTCTTTGCATTCTTCTACGAGATCAGGAGCGATTCCATTAGGTAGATGGACATTTGAAGGTGGTATATCGACTTTCTCAAATAAATTTTTGTGCATAAAAGCATGGTAACTATTGGGATGATCCGATGAAAAACCGACATATTCATCCAGATTATAGGTGGTTACTTGTTTGTAAGATGTATCGTTCTTTTCATGATCCATAATTAATCGTTGATATGTTCCAAGGGGAGTCCCTCCCGTTGCAAGTCCGAGTACTATCGACGGATTTGTTTGGACTTTATCAACTAAATAATTGGCCGCGAGCTCACTCATATGCTTATAATCCCTTGCTTCAATCAACTTCATTTTTCTCGCTCCCTCCAATCGAATAAGCAAGATGCCCCTTACAGAAAGTCATGATCACGTCTCCCTCTTCAGATCGTAGGAAAAGGTCTGCATCTTTTCCTACGGCAAGACTGCCCTTTCGATCAAAAACCCCGAGCTGTTTAGCAGGATTTTCAGACGCCATTTTAACTGCACTTTCAAGGGAACACCCCGTATAAGCTTGAATATTCGTAAGCGCGTCTTTCATCTTCAGCACACTGCCCGCCAAAGTCCCGTTCTCCAAAAGGGCTTTGCCATCTTTTACTTCTACCTCTTGCCCACCTAGATCATATCGACCATTTTTAAGACATTTTGCACGCATGGCATCTGTTATTAAAATCATCCCAGATGACGTTTTTTGTTGATAAGCTAGCTGAATCATCTCCGGTCGAACATGAAACCCATCTGCAATCACTTCTGTTTTTAATTGATCGACTAATAAAGCAGCACCTGCCACACCCGGCTCTCGGTGATGCAGTCCTCTCATGCCATTATAGAGGTGAGTAACATGCGTGGCGCCATTGGATACAGCCTCCATTACCTGCTCATAAGTTGCATCAGAATGTCCAATTGAGGCGACAACCCCTCTTTTTGTTAAATAACGAACCAGCTCCAACCCACCTTCCTTTTCAGGGGCGAGTGTTACAAGTTTAATCTTTTCTTTAGCAAGCTTATTCCACGATTCAAACACATGATGATCAGGACGCTGCATCGCATGCAGTGGCTGTGCACCGGCTCGCTCACTGTTTAGAAACGGCCCTTCTAAATGAATGCCAAGCACTTCAGCGTGACCGGCCATTTGCTTATTATCTACATAATCACCTGCATTCTGAAGAGCACGTTCAATCGCTTTTGCTTCCTGTGTAATGGTGGTCGCAAGAAAGCTTGTGGTGCCTTCGCGAGGTAGTGTTTTCGTAATCGTATCAAGTGCTTCTGTTGTTGCATCCATCGTATCTGCTCCATTTACCCCGTGAATGTGTACGTCAATCATGCCTGGAAGCAGAGATACTTTTTCATGAAACGTAAATACTTTTTCACCATCACTTTCAATACGTTGCTTCGCCTCTCCAATTTCAGTAATGATGCCATTTGCAACTTTAATGTAACCATTCTCTATTGTTTCTCGTTCGCTATATACCGTTACCTGATCAATAACGAAATGATTATCTGTCACTACCACACACTCCTCATCGTTCTATTAAATGAATCGTATCACCATTAAGTACAGTTGTCTATACCAGTAGATGCATCAAGGCGGCATGATATCAAATTATTGGTATAGACAACTATATTTTGTGCTGTTATGATGAACAGGACAATAAAACGTTTTCAAATTATGAAAGGGGTTGAACGTTTATGCTCGGAGCTTTACAGCGTATCGGTAAGTCGTTAATGCTTCCTATCGCAGTGCTACCAGCTGCCGCTCTCCTGCTAAGGTTAGGGCAAGATGACCTGCTCGGCATTCCATTTGTCGCTGCTGCAGGAGGAGCCATATTTGATAACTTAGCCCTGATTTTCGCCATTGGTGTAGCGATTGGTTTCTCAAAAGATAGCAATGGCGCCGCTGGATTAGCAGGTGCAATTGGTTACCTGGTTCTGACACAGGGAACTCAAGCAGTGAATGAAGATATAAACATGGCGATCCTCGGAGGAATCTTATCTGGTATCGTCGCTGGACTGCTTTATAATCGATTTCACGACATTAAGCTGCCAACATGGCTTGGTTTCTTTGGAGGACGACGTTTTGTACCAATCATCACAGCAACTGCAATGGTTATTCTTGCCGGGTTATTCGGCTTTGTCTGGCCTCCAATCCAAGACGGAATTAATGCAATTGGCCAATGGATTATTGATGCAGGGGCACTCGGTGTTGGCGTATTTGGATTTTTAAATCGATTGCTGATTCCTTTTGGACTGCATCATGTACTAAATAGTTTAGTTTGGTTCGTCTTTGGAGAGTATAACGGCGCAACAGGAGACCTGAATCGATTCTTTGCCGAAGATCCTTCTGCCGGCATATTCATGGCTGGCTTCTTCCCAATTATGATGTTCGGCCTACCTGCAGCTTGCTTTGCCATGATAGCCGCTGCTAAAAAAGAGCGAAGAGCTGAAGTAAGCGGCATGTTAATTGGAATTGCCTTTGCTTCCTTTTTAACAGGGATTACGGAACCAATTGAATTTGCCTTTATGTTCTTATCACCTTTATTATATGGGATTCACGCTCTTTTAACAGCTAGCTCCATGGTTCTCGCCTACGTTCTGGACATCCACCATGGATTTGGCTTCTCTGCTGGTGCCATTGACTTTTTCCTTAATTATGGATTAGCACAGAAAGCCGGGCTATTGCTTGTTATTGGTTTGATTTACGGAGTCATTTACTTTGTTGTCTTCTACTTCTTAATCAAAAAATTAAACTTAAAAACGCCTGGTCGAGAAGACGAAGATATGGCCGTACAAGCTACTTCGACTTCTGAAGGTGATAAATACGATGTCATGGCAGGCCATTTTATTCGTAGTATTGGCGGCATCGATAATATTTCATCCATTGATAACTGTACGACGAGACTGCGTTTACAAATGAATGATATGGCAAAAGTCGATGAAGCAGAATTAAAACGACACGGTGCTCGAGGCGTGGTGAAAGTAAATAATCGCAACCTTCAAATCATCGTCGGAACGGATGTAGAATTTGTAGCAGATGCCATGCGGGGTACCCGCTCAACTCCTTCAAAGGAGAAGTCTAATCCTTCCATCAACTTAACAAAAACGATGGACGATCAAGCTTTTATCATGCCTGTTAAAGGGAAAATCATTCCGTTGAAAGAGGTACCTGACGAAGTCTTTTCTGCAGGAATGATGGGAGATGGTTTCGCCATCCTTCCTGAAGATGGTCATTTTGTTTCGCCAGTTGACGGCGAAGTCATAAGCGTCTTCCCTACAAAACATGCGATAGGTATGAAGTCCGATAGTGGCATAGAAATCTTAATTCATGTTGGCATTGATACGGTCAATTTAAAAGGAGAAGGGTTTACGACTTATGTAAAAGAAGGAGATAAGATTAAGAGAGGCGATAAATTGATGACAGTCGATTTAAGTAGCGTCAGACGAGCTGTTCCGTCCCTTGCAACACCTGTTATTTTCACGAATTTACAAACATTAAAAATCAAAAAAACAGGTAGCATACCTCAAGGTGATAGCGGCATCGTTTCCATTGATTAATCTCATAAACGAAGAAAGGCAGCGGAGATCCGCTGCCTTTCTATTGCTATTTATTCATTTTATCAAGAAATCCGCCAAGCAAATCATCTACGCTTTCTTCTTCCTCTTCTTCAACAGCTGAACTTTGCTCCTGTTTCGCCTGATCCCAATCAAAGTTCATTAGATCATCATCAGACGTCTCTGGTAAGGTTGCCACAGGTTCTGACACTTCTCTGTGTACTGCTTCCTCCTGCAAATAAAGGGCCTGATCAATATCAATTGAATTGCTGTTAAACGATGCGAGGAGTGATGCAGCGCGTACGGGATCTGATAAAATTTGGTAAACGATGTTGCCAAGAAGCGCTTCTGAATGCTCATGCTTTAGCCAATCTCTTTGCGCTTTGCTTAATCCTTTGGGTAAAGGCACTGTAATCGCATCATTATCGCGTCTGATCGTTTGCGTCACACCATCCAATACATATTCCGCAATGCGGCTAGAGAAGTTACGCTTTTCTTCTTCTTTCAACTTCTGTAGCTGCTTGAGAATATGATCAGGTGTATCAGAGGGAAGGCGAAACGTGATCGCCTGTCCTCTCTGTATCCCCGTCATCCCCG
The DNA here is from genome assembly GCF_020524165.1 of Guptibacillus hwajinpoensis. Taxonomy (GTDB): domain Bacteria; phylum Bacillota; class Bacilli; order Bacillales; family Guptibacillaceae; genus Guptibacillus; species Guptibacillus hwajinpoensis_D. The sequence continues at coordinate 51,029 of NZ_JAIVKU010000001.1, read as the reverse complement.
CCTTTTTCATCAAATCACCCTACTAGTTTTTGACCTTGTTCTTTTCGTCTTTCTTTTCTTGGTGCTGAGGTTTGTTATTTTTACGAGTGAAATCAGAGATCAGCTTGTAGTAAGCGTTCGACATCATCCAGATGCTTTCTTTCTCATCTTCAAAGAAATCGATGTTGTATCCATCTAAATTATTGTTCAACGTTTTTAGGTAATCTTTAAGAACAATGGAACCACCGCCAACGAAATAGCAGATTTCAGATTGAGAGTTCTTCTGCCATACATTACGAAGGTGACGATACTGCTTCTTCGCTAGTTCTAGTAGAATGCGGTCCGTAATATCATGGACGCTCGTACGGCTTCCGCGAACCATAATGTGATTACGATCGTTCTTTTTCGTAATAATATCAACTACATCACGACGGCTATCAAGTTCCACACCATGTTTTGAGCGGATTTCTTCGCGAATCGCTTCAAGCGACTCAGCAACACCAAGATTAAAGCCCTGGGCCTTATCGTCATCCACATTACGGTTTTTAATAACCGCGATATCAGTAGAAAGACCACCAATATCTTGGATAAGAATACGCTTATCAATTAGATCTTTGTTAATAATATTAAGATCATTATCCATAACAAGGTTAATGTATGCCGCAAAGCCCTCTGGGTAAACTTTAACTTCATCAAACTTAATATTTACTTTCTTCCCTTGATATTTCGGTGTGACAAGAAACTCTACCTGGTGAACAGAACCAAGAAGTCTTGAACGGTAACCTACATCTTTTCCTTCTTTTACTTCACGTAGTGGAAGACCTGTTCCAAGTGTGTAGTTGGCATCAATCACGCCATTTTGATTTTTGAAGTTTGCTGAGTTCTTTGGATCAACTGCATCCAAAGCGAGAGATGCAAACAGCATGACAAGGGTTTGATCTTCTTCTGATTTTGCACTCCCGGGGTCTAATTCAGTCGGATTATCACTCTTTGTTGCTAGATTACCAACTCGATAGATTGCATTGTTATCTTTTAGAGCAGGGGAGTGAACGCGAATATGAATACCGTCAAGTGGATCCTTTGTATCCAATTCTTCGATTCCAATCACTGGGCGATCTTCTATATCTCTTGCAATTACATTTGGTATGTAGAGGTCAGATTCAATTTTTCCATAGATTCCTTTTAGTGAGTCGTTACCTACATCGACTGCTGCAATTCTTGAATTACTCATAAAAACGATCCATCCTTTCATATTTAAAATCTAGTATTTCTACTATTACTTTAAAATTTATAGAAATTTTCAAACGAAGTCAATGAGTCATTCTATCTAGTTTACATTTTTGTATACATGTTTACAACTCCGTCTACATGTACACATTAAATGTTTACTTGTATACATAATTGTACGCATCCCTACAAACCAACATGTGTACACATTTGTTTACTTGTGTACATAAAATGATTACAAGTTTACATTTTTGTTTACTTGTACACGTAATTTGTATACAAAGATTTTTCTTTTATAACCGTTCAAAATAAGCACTTCCTATACCTGCTCACTCAAGCTTTATTAGTCTGTAAGAATGCTTAGATATGAGGTGGGTTTTAAGAGAATACTGCCTTGAATGATTATGTAAATGTTAAAACATAAAAATGACTGCTTTATCGCAGTCATTAAAAACGGATCAATTAGAAAGAAAACTACATCAAAGAAGTGAGGCTAGCCACAAACCATATTTTTAACCTAACGTCGTGCGTTACCAGACCTTAACTGCAAAGCCTTTCCCTATCACTCCAAAAATAATTGCCAATATAGACAAAGGATAAGGATTAATAGGGTTTAAAAAGAGATAGAGGACCAATTATACCTAAAACCATTGACGCAACGGCTAGACCATTACTACGACTCTCAGGTTAAGGCACAAATCAACTCCCTCTTTCAAGCTTATTTTTTCATATAATTGAGTGGTTTAAAGTAAAATTAGTAGTTCAATTAAAAGAAGCGTGCAGCACTATCATTGCCACACGCTTCTTTGTCGTTACAAATCAGCTATATATAGGCTGGCCTTCAGTAAGACCAAGCGTTTGTGAGACTGCATGATTAATCTCTTTAAAAAGATCAGGGTTTTCCTCGAGAGCGTACCCATGAGATGGAATCATTTCTTTAATCTTGGGTTCCCATTTTTCTAGATACTCCGGGAAGCACCTTTCAAAAACTTCTAGCATGACATGTACAGCTGTGGAAGCACCTGGAGAAGCACCAAGTAACGCTGCAATCGATCCGTCTGATGCTGTCACCACTTCTGTACCAAATTGAAGCGTTCCTTTCCCCTCTTCTTCTGTATCCTTGATTACCTGTACACGTTGTCCAGCCACTACAATATCCCAGTCTTCCTTTTGTGCAGTCGGAATAAATTCACGTAATTCTTCAATGCGCTTATCTTCTGATAACATGACTTGTTGCACAAGGTATTTCGTTAATCCCATTTCCTTTACGCCTGCTGCCATCATTGTTAATAAATTATTAGGCTTAACAGAACTAATGAGATCCATGTTTGAACCGGTTTTAAGAAATTTCGGCGAAAATCCTGCAAATGGTCCAAATAATAAGCTTTTCTTATTGTTAATGTACCTTGTATCAAGATGAGGGACAGACATTGGGGGAGCTCCTACCTTTGCTTTCCCATAAACCTTTCCATGATGCTGCTCAATCACTTCAGGATTATTACATACCATGAACAGCCCACTTACTGGAAACCCTCCAATTTGTTTTGATTCAGGTATTCCGGTTTTTTGGAGTAAAGGAAGACTACCGCCACCTCCACCAATAAAGACAAAGTCTGCCGTATGGAATTCAAGGTTATCATGGACCAAATCTTTAACTTTGACTTCCCAAAGTCCTTCCTTCGTACGTGTGATATCCTCTACACTGTGTTTGTATTGAACTTGAACATTTTCGCGTTCTAAATGCTCAAACATAAGACGGGTTAAAGCCCCAAAATTCACATCCGTACCAGAATCGATTTTTGTCGCAGCAATCGGTTCATCCGAAGTACGCCCCTCCATAATGAGTGGAATCCATTCCTTAAGCTTGTCAGGATCTTCAGAAAGTTCCATGCCTTGAAAGAGTGGATTTCCTGACAACGCTTCCAAACGCTTTTTCAGAAATCTTACGTTATCTTCTCCAAACACAAGACTCATGTGGGGAATTGGTTTAATAAATTCTTGAGGGTTTTGAATTAATCCTTTATTAACGAAATAAGACCAGAACTGTTTTGACAGTTGGAATTGCTCATTAATTTTGACCGCCTTGCTAATATCGATTGATCCGTCCGCCTTTTCAGACGTATAATTTAGTTCGCATAAAGCAGAATGGCCTGTCCCTGCATTATTCCATTCATTCGAGCTTTCTTCTCCTGCACTTCCAAGTTTCTCAAAAACTTTAACATTCCATTCAGGTGCTAATTCTTTTAATAAAGATCCCAAAGTTGCACTCATGACTCCAGCACCAATTAAGATAACATCTTTTTTTTGATTCTTGCTCATGATACCCTTCCTTGTCTCATTTATTTGTAATAAAAAGAATACGCGCTCATGCTCATATGCTAGAAAAGCAAGGCGATACATGGTTAACTAACATGTTCTATCCTAATTATACCTTATCATAAGCAATTATTATAATTGTAGGAAAAATAACAAATAATCTAAAGCGTTTTTACTATTTTTTACACATTTTAACGGGTTTGAGAACTCTTTTTTAACCATCTGAAGACCTTTAACAACTGATGATTAAACGAAATTCTTGTTATAATCGGAATCTCCTTCCACCTATCCTAACTCATCCCCTTGCACTTTTCATTTAATACGATTAAAGTATATACTGGTTGAAATCCATTCTATAATGGATTGTACAACACCATTTTACTTTTTAATTTTGGGAATGGATTTCCCTTAAGGAAAGGGTTCAGATAGATATGAAAGATAATTTTTGGAATGAGCTGCCACGACCGTTCTTTGTTCTCGCTCCAATGGAAGCCGTAACGGATGTCGTTTTTCGCCATGTAGTGAGTGCTGCAGCGAGTCCTGACGTGTATTTTACAGAGTTTGCGAATACGGAAAGCTACTGTCATCCGAAAGGAAAAGACAGCTTGCGCGGACGATTGACGTTCACGGAAGATGAGCAGCCAATCGTAGCCCATATTTGGGGCGATAAGCCGGAATACTTCAAAGAAATGAGTATCGGTATGGCAAAGATGGGCTATCGAGGCGTAGATATCAATATGGGCTGCCCTGCTCCCAATGTCGCACCAAAAGGAAAGGGATGCGGACTCATTCGTCGTCCTGATGTCGCAGCAGACATCATACAGGCAGCAAAAGCTGGAGGGTTACCCGTCAGTGTCAAAACCCGTCTCGGATACACGGAAGTTGAAGAGTGGCGCCACTGGCTGAAGCACCTTCTGGAACAGGATATTGCTAACCTTTCGATTCATCTCCGTACAAAAAAGGAAATGAGCAATGTTGACGCTCACTGGGAGCTGATTCCGGAGATCAAGCAACTTCGTGATGAAGTTGCTCCTAATACGCTTCTAACGATCAACGGGGATATTCCAGACCGTCAAAAAGGACTCGAGCTTGTAGAGAAGTATGGGGTGGATGGCGTCATGATTGGGCGTGGCATTTTCCACAACCCGTTTGCATTTGAAACAGAGAAGAAAGAGCATACGAGTGAAGAATTGCTTGATCTCCTTCGATTGCAGCTCGATCTTCATGATAAATATTCGGCAGAACTAGAAACGCGTCAGTTTGTAACGCTTCGCCGCTTTTTTAAGATATATGTTAAAGGATTCCGAGGCGCAAGTGAATTAAGGAATCAATTGATGAGTACTGACTCGACTGACGAAGTGCGTGCACTAATTGACGAGTTTATGGAGAATGAGGCGTTGAAAAAGAAAGGATTTACGGTTTCTTAGGTCTTTTTCAAGGTAACATATTAGATGTTTTCAGAGAGAAAAGTCATTCGTGCTTTTCTCTCTTTTTTTCATTCAAGTATTAAAAAAGGCACTGGTAACTGACTAAGTTTACCGATGCCTTTATCATTTCTAAGCTCAGCTAAAAGCTTAGGTTTCGAACTTCATTCCGAAAGACTAAAAACAGTAAAAATCCTCTGTTTATTTATCTCGATCTCTCGCCACCTGTGTATCTCTAATGTTTTTCTGGATTGTAATGGCTGCGAATAGACTAAGAACAAACGACATACCATAAAATCCTTTTTCGCTTAAGGTAATACTTCTGGCATTATAAAGCCCGATGGCCATTAAAGCGATCGCTACAATCACAGCAAACCAACTGAGTCCATAGTAGATGCCCGAAACAGGAATATCCTCGTCCTTATCCCGAACTGCTTTTTGCAGAGATACAGCTGCATACAGTCCAAATACCAATACAGCAAAGTAATATCCCTTCTCATTGAGCTCCATAGAGGCGTTAAAAAGGCCAATGAGATACGCAGATACACCGACGACTAAAGCGGCCCAACTAGCCCCTTTAAAAGCGCCTGTCGGTTCCCCTTCTTTTCTTTCCATCTTCATCTTTGGTTCCTTTTCGCTCATTAACGGATTCTCGTTCATTTCGGACATTCGCCAGTCCCCCTTTACTGTCATGCAAAAAGTAGGTGCTACACTTTCCCTATAAAAACCATTATAGCAATTATCCATAAATTGTCTTTATAAATATTGAAAGAACAATGGAGAACCTTATAGTGGAGTCAGATTGATGTACTCCTACTGTTCCATTAAAAAGGGCACGGATCACTAGTGATCCGTGCCCTTTTTCATTATTTTTCTAGTAGTTTGCTAGTTTTGTGTGTTTATTTACTATTTATAGTAACTTTATTTGTGATAAGGTTCCCCTCGATTAATCTTAAACGCACGATACACCTGCTCCACTAAAATAAGCCGCATCAGTTGATGAGGGAAAGTCATTTTAGAAAAAGATAACGTATCGTTTGCTCGTTGAAGAACCTCGTTACTTAAACCAAGTGATCCCCCGATTACAAAGGCAATTTTACTTTTTCCGTACGTCGCCAATTGATCAAGATCATGAGCGAGCTGCTCAGACGTTTTCATTTTTCCGTTAATCGCAAGCGCGATCACATGCGCATCAGGAGAAATTTTAGATAAAATGCGGTTGCCTTCTGCTTTTTTTACTTGCTCCATTTCCGTCTCACTTAAATTTTCTGGTGCTTTTTCATCAGGAACCTCAATAACCTCTATTTTTGCAAAAGGTCCTAATCGTTTTGTGTATTCTTCAATTCCCTGCTTTAAATATTTCTCTTTCAACTTCCCTACCGTTACAATACTGATATTCAAAAGTTATCCCCACCTGTGTATGTTTTTGTAAGTCCACAGAAAATAAACAGGTTATCCACAGATTTTATCCACATATACACATTTTCCATCCACATATCGTGACCGAATATTAGTTCGACACCATATATGTTGCGTTATTTTTGCAATACTCACAAACTGTGGACAACTTTTCCGCATCTTTTTCCACTCTTTCTAAGACAGGAAACTGTCCTGTTTCATCAACAGCAACATCCAATGCCAATTCTACGTGATCGTCACAACAATAGATTTTCATCTAATCGTTCCTTTCTTGTTCATTCTAAATGATTTTTTCAAAAGCAAACAGGAGAGTCTCCTCCCCTGTTCTCGTTTACGAATGTTGCTGCTCAGCAAGTGTTACTTCAACCTCTTGCTTTGTTCCTTCACGGTATATGGTTAATTTCACACGATCGCCAATTTCTTTCTTTGTATAAAGAAACTTACGAAGATCAATGGAATTCTTAATCTTTTGACCATCCATTGCTGTAATCACATCTAACTCTTTAAGACCCGCAATCTCTCCTGATGATGTAGGGAACACGCTCATCACGACAACACCATAATCGATTTTACCTGGCAGCTTAAGCGATTCACTCCAATGATATGTTGGAATTTCAGATAGTGATTTTGTTCCAATTCCAATTTGAGGTCTTCTGACTTCCCCGTATGATTCAAGGTCGTTAATAATTGGTTCAGCAATATTAATCGGAATAGAGAAGCCGATACCTTCTACGCTTGATTGAGCAATCTTCATCGAATTAATCCCGACGAGTTGACCTGATATGTTAATTAATGCGCCGCCGCTATTTCCAGGATTAATCGATGCATCTGTTTGAATTACGTCAGCATTCCAATCAATCGTACCATTCTGGTCAGTATCGACCGGAAAGGAGCGCTCTGGATTACTTATAATCCCTTGGGTAACGGTTCCTTCTAAAAAACCTAGCGGGTTACCAATTGCAATCGCTGGCTCACCTGGTTTTAACTTATCGGAGTCTCCAAACTCAGCAACCATTGTAACGGCCTCAGAAGGGATTTTAAGAACAGCCAGGTCCATCAGAGGGTCAGTGCCTACAAGCTTTGCTGAAACGCGTTTCTCGGCGTTTAAACTTACTTCAAGCTGTCCTGCACCTTCGACTACATGATTATTCGTTACAACGAAGGCATCTTTCCCTTCTTTTTTGTAAATCACACCTGAGCCCGCTCCGGCTTCTCCATAATCCTCAGCCCAAAAATCTGTTTTCTGTAAATTAATAACTCCTACTACGGCTTCTCCTACATTGGCAACAGCTGATGTAATATCATTTGTTACATCAATACTAATGTCCTTTGTAATCGCTCGCTGTTCTGACTGGGAATCCGCTTCTTCCTCTTGAGGGGGCTCAATATCAGGCAGGACGCCTACATCTGATAGGGCAGGAACCGTAAATAGAATAAGCAGGGCACCGAGGATTGCGCCAAATAATGCCGCCATAAAGGCGCCGCCTCGGTTTCCTTTCTGCCGCTTTGGTCGATTGTTTTCTTCACCATCATAATAGCCCAAAGTGTTCACCCATCCTTTCAATTAAAAAAGGAGACCGTTCAAGACTTCTCTTTTCTCTGAACCCTTTTTGGTTCTCTTTATACTTTTGTTACTACTGTTGGGGAAGCAGGATCAGTATCATATAAAGAAAGTTGTTCTCCAACTGCAAATCCATTTTGTTCAAGGGTTTGTTGGACAGAAAGTCTTGCCAGGTCTTTCATGTTATTATCTTTACTTAAATGGGCTAAATAAATACGCTTTGTCTGATCACCAATGATATCTGAAAGGGCTGCTCCGGCATCTTCATTAGATACATGCCCCATATCCCCTAGAATCCGTCGCTTGACGTTCCAAGGATAACGCCCCATCATTAGCATATTAATATCATGATTGGATTCAAATACAAGCATATCTGAATTCCGAATAGTTCCCTTAATGCGATCACTTACATAACCAAGATCTGTTGCAATACTGAGCTTTTTCCCTTCATGATGGAAGGCATAAAACATCGGCTCTGCCGCATCGTGCGAGACACCGAAAGACTCCACATCGAGGTCGTCAAACGTTTTTACCGTATCCATATCAAATTGAAATTTCTGGCCAACAGGTATTTCACCAATTAATCCAGTCATCGCTTCCCACGTTTTTGCATTGGCATAGATCGGGAGTTTGTATCGTCTTGCAAATATTCCAAGTCCTTTAATGTGGTCACTATGCTCGTGTGTCACAAGCAACCCATCTAGATCTTTTGGATCGAGATGGGCTTTTGTGAACAGTTCTTCAAGTTTTTTCCCGCTTAATCCGGCATCGACTAGAAGCTTGTGCTTCTCGGTACCAACATAAATGGCATTCCCAGTGCTCCCACTAGCAAGCACACTAAATTCAAGAGACATAAAACATTCCTCTCCTACTTATCGCTTGTAATCGACTTTGGCTTTGAAGGATCAGGCTGATCCGTGTCCTTCTCATCCTGTTCATTTCCACTATCTTCTTCCGGTTCGCTAAATACCGTTTTTTCGATCGCATTAACATAATAATTATCTACTGGATCATCTTTCTTCTTGTTTGAAACGACCACATGCCATGTTGGAACAAAGACGAACGTGTCCCGCTCATCTTCGTTTGCTACCGTTGTATAATAACCAATCGACATGTCTTCGACTTCATCATTTAAACCAATGTCTTGTTGGTTTAATAGTAGTCCGATCGTTTCAGAAGCAGGATCAATTTTACGTTCTTTCCCTATTTTCTGCAGACTTAAATAAGTTTGTGTATAGGAAATAACCTTATCGTCCTCAAGTGTTACGATCAACATACCTGATTCTTGACTATAAATGGGCCGATCCTCAAACGTTTCAACGAAATAAACGATATTAGGGTTATTCTCAGCAGGACCGTAATATTGATACTTTCCACCTTCGTAAACATACGTTTCAAGAAAGATGGAGTAAGCAGAAGGCTCTGTTGGATCACTTATTGGAAAAGGTTTTTTAAGCGTAGAAACTAACTTTTCTTCATCAAGTGTAATATCCTGGCTCGTTCCTTCTTCTAAGGTTTTTTCTTCTTTCTCTGTAAATTCATGAACGTCTCCGCTTATAAAAGACATTTTCTCAGATTGAATAGGGAGGTTCTTTTCGTACGTAACGTTTAGATTTTTCAGCTGGTCTTCAATCGTCACCTGTTTTTGTTGTTCGATTTCACTTAATTCCGTTTGCTTTTTAAATAGATCACTTGCCAGAAAGATATTAAATACCAGGAAGGTTAAGATTAATATCGTTTTCGTTCTATTCCAATCCAACTTCTTCCCCTCCCTGTTCATTGCTAATGGTTTGCAGCGGTGTCCAGGTACCATTCAATTTAACAAACCATTGGGGAATCAGTGAAAAATCATATGTCTGATTTGCTGAACGATCAATTGTATAACCAACTGTCATGTTTTGTATCTCACTTGTTTTAAAGCTTCCCTCTTCCAGTAGGGCAACAACGTCATCATAACCTGGTAGCTGGCGTTCACTGATTTCTTTTGTATACTGGATGATTTTCAACATCCGCTTGTAGGTGCTAACATCATTATTTTCTAGCGTTACATTTATTTCATCTAAATCTTCTGTAGAAGAGCTATACACGGGGTAACCTTCTGTATAAAGCCGAAAAGAGATTTGATCCGTGTTGTTCTTAGAAGATGTCACCCATTCACTAAGGATATACTTGTCGTCGTTTAAATCAGTGATCCGAAAGCCAAAATGCTTGTTAATAAAGCCATAAGCATCTAATATAGGTGATTCATTTGCCACAAATTCCCTTGTCGTTGATGGCGGGTTTTTAAAGATCATATATTCATTGTCATAGTTAAACGTTAAATCACGACTTCCATCAGTATAAAGATCTGAAATGTTGTTAAAAGAGTTCTTTTCAACAGTATCTTGTTCAGGAAAAAGCGCTTCTTTAAAATCTTCTTCATTGGCTAGTTCATCTGTACTCCCACCGAATGAAGCAATCGTTTGACCTTGAATTGGCAAATAAAAGATAGGTGATTTATTAGAAACTTGAAGTTCTTTTGCACGAGCCATCTCCATTTCTTCCGCATCACTACTAGCAATATCGAAAGAAGAAAAGACGTTTGCATACCATTCCTTCATTTCACTAGAGGCCTCAATCGTAGCGCGCATGCCAACCTGACTTGATGTGTTGAGAAAAACGACCTCATTGTTTTTACCGGAAGCAATGGAAGGAATAATAATCCGATCGAATGTCGAAAGTGGAATATCATCTTTTGATATGCTCACTAATTTCTTTAACACATCATTTGAAAGCAGGGTAGGGAAAATAAGCTCTACGCTATCCCCTACTCCCTTTAAATCCTCCATATCATTTTCAACTGTAAAGGATTTAATTTTCACTCCAGAAATAAAGTTGGTATAAAAGTCGTTAATCGTGTTGAAATTGAACGAAGTAAAATGCTGATTATCAATATGGTAAACGAGCTGATTGGGTTTCACAACATCGCTTATATTGACATCCTGAATGCCCACAGGACTCGCTTCCGTAGGTGCTGCTTCTTTCTCGTATTCAGGTTCAAACGTCCAAATTTGCCAGGTGAGAAACAAACTCGTTAACACAAGGACGTTCAACAAGACTGTCTTAAAATTCTCAAACTGCTTCTTCGTCATTCTCACTTGTCCTCAACCTCCCTTATTCGTTTATAAGGGAGAGTAAAGTAGATCGTTGTTCCTTGTCCCCACTTACTCTCTGCCCAAATATCACCATGGTGGGCGTGGATCATTTCCTTGGCAATAGCTAAACCAAGCCCCGTTCCCCCGAGCTGTCTGGAGCGAGCTTTATCTACACGATAGAACCGGTCAAAAATCTTTGAAAGGTTATTTTTAGGAATACCTACACCTTCATCACTAATGCTGATCCGTATCTTCTTACCAATCGTCCAGCACCGGGCGGTAATCGTACCGCCATCTGGAGAGTATTTAATGGCATTCGAAATAATATTATCGAGCACCTGCGTCATCTTGTCTTTATCCACCTGCGTATAAATAGCTACACGAGGGAGCTGTCTAATAATCTCAATGTTATCTCGCTTCGACATTACAAAACGATCAAGTACATGATCAAACATTTCTACAAAATTGACCTCTGTAAACTCAAGACGATACTCTTTCTTATCCATTTTAGATAATTGGAGAAGATCGTTTACTAGTCGAATCATTCGTTCGGTCTCATTTTGCGTCACACTTAAGAAGCGAGGAGCAATCTCAGGATCCTGCAATGCCCCATCTTGAAGGGCTTCGAGATAACTTCTCATCGTTGTTAGTGGCGTACGTAGCTCGTGAGAAACATTCACAACAAATTCACGGCGCTCCTGCTCAAGCTGCTCTTGTTCTGTAATATCATGAAGAACAGCAATTAATCCATTAATAGGACCGTCTTCTTTATGGATAATGGAAAAATTAACGCGTATGATAAACGTCTGATGATCATCACTTAAATCCAGAATCATGGAATCAGGGCCATTGTAGACATCATCCCACGTTTTTTCTTCTGAAAACTGAAGAATTTTATTTAGTGATGTTCCGAGTACCGTTTCACGTGAAACGCTCATCATTTCCTCTGCTCGATCGTTCATTAATATAATCATGCCTTCTCGATCTGTAGCAATAACGCCATCTGTCATATAAGCAAGAACCGAAGTAAGCTTGCGACGCTCTCCTTCAGTAATCGCATTCGCTTCCTGCAACCTACGTGTTAAATCATTAAAGGCAAGGGCAAGCTGTCCGATCTCATCCTCACCATATACCTTTACTTTTCGGGTGAAATCTCCGCGTGCCATGACAAGTGCTTGTCTTCGCATATCCGAAATGGGCCTTGTGATTGTACGTGAAATGATAATGCCAAGTAGTCCAGTTAACACAAGTGCGATGAGAGCCGATTGAGCTAATAAACTATTGACTTCATCTGCTTGTTCAAAAACTTGATTCATATTTGCCTGAATGTAAACAGCACCAACAGTTGAATTCGTTTCTCCCTTAATAGGATAACTATACGCAAAGAAGCGTTCTCCTTCACTGTCGATCAAAATATTTTCCTTAGAAACGCCATTTAAAGCACTGTTCACGTAATCATTGGTTGCGCGCGTTCCTTCAAGACCATCATCATTAAGCGTCCCGACAACCTGGCCTAATGAATTAACAACGAGTATTTGACGAATCTCGTTTTGTCTAAAATTTCTGATCAAGCTTGTGATTGTATTTTCTTCTTCATCACTCTTACTATTCACTTGATCAGACACATTATCAGCTAGGAGCTCAGCACGATCTCGAATTGAACTCATATAGTTCTGTTGAAACTGATCTTCTAATTTGTCATTAAAATAAACAGAAATAAATTGAATCGCAACTAGAATGAGAAGAACATAAACAATTGCAAACTTAAAATGGATAGACTTAAAAAAACCGACCTTTCCCATCTAAAGTTTACTGCTCCTGTTCCGGTTCACGCATATAGTACCCCACGCCACGTCTTGTAATAATCCACGTCGGGTGGCTTGGATTATCTTCTACTTTTTCTCGTAATCGACGTACAGTTACATCGACCGTTCTTACATCACCAAAATAATCATAGCCCCACACAGTCTGTAATAAGTGCTCACGCGTCATCACCTGACCGATATGCTTCGACAAATAGTGCAGCAGTTCAAACTCTCGGTGTGTCAATTCAATCGATTCTTCACGCTTTGTCACAAGATAAGCATCTGGGTGAATCGTTAGCGCTCCTACTTTTATAAGAGAATTTGGTGACGACTCTTTCTCAGGCTCCTGCTGACGACGACGCAAATTAGCCTTCACACGTGCAATCAGTTCTCTTGTGCTAAAGGGTTTTGTCACATAATCATCTGCACCAAGTTCAAGTCCTAGCACTTTATCAATTTCTGAATCCTTTGCCGTTAACATAATAATAGGCATTTCGTATTTTTTACGAACTTCACGGCAAACTTCCATGCCATCGCGCTGAGGTAACATGATATCTAAAAGAATCATATCAGGATTCTCTTCCTCCACTTTCGCAATGGCTTCATCGCCATCGTAAGCGCAAACAACTGTAAAGCCTTCCTTCTCTAAGTTAAATTGCAAAATATCCGCAATTGGTTTTTCATCATCTACAACAAGAATTTTCTTGTCCATTATGAACGCTCCTTCTTTGATATGACAATATCAATTTACCGTTGATATGAAACATGCATACTTTCATCTATTTTATCATATTATGTAGGTTTTATTACGATCTTCCCTACAGCTCTTCCCTTAACTTCTTGAAGAGAAACGCGATCCCTTTCGTACGGCGTCCCAAACACCTGGACAAAAGGTCAAAAAGAAACCTTCAGCTCTCACTGAAGGTTCATTTCTTTAGATAATCCATTGGATTCTCTAACTTACCATTTTTATATACTTCAAAGTGAAGATGGATTCCAGTCGAATCACCTGTTGTCCCCATCACACCGATTTTTTCACCCTTTTGCACGGTATCACCTACAGAAACAGAAATAGATGCTAGATGAGAGTAGGTCGTCTTCATTCCGTTATTATGACTGACAGTAACTTGGTTGCCATACCCACTTCTCTTACCTGCAGCTGTCACCTTACCATTATCAGCCGATCGAATGGTTTTATCCTTCACACCGGCAATGTCAATCCCTTTATGGAATGACCCCCAGCGCTCTCCCTGTTTACTAGTAATGGTACCTCCGACAGCTGGCCAGCCAAATGTACCCGTGCCCTTGGAGGAAATTTCCTTAGTTCCAATCACTACTTCTTTAGCAACTGGTTCCTTCGTTACTTCCTCTTTCACAACATCATTCTCAACTACCTCACCGTTCTCATATTCTTTAGAATAGGTTACAAGCTTCTTTCCTTTTTCTCCATCTCTCTTAACTTTTTCTTCATCTTTAAGGAGCTCACTGCTTTTTTTCTTAATCACTTTGTAGTCGATTTCTTCTGTTTTTTCCACTTCAATCGTTTCCAAGACAGTGGTGAACTTCTTTTGCTGAAGAACATTGAGCTGATCGCCTTTCTTGATTTCATCATCATTTGAAAGGTTATTTCGATCCAAAAGTTCTTCTTTCTCCATCTCAACTTCATCTGCAATTTCTTTCAGAGATTGTTTTTCGTCTACTTCATATTCCGTCTCTTCTTCATAACCATCTTGAAGTCGTGAAACCCCATTTTCTTTAGACATAATGTCTTTCGGATGGACTTCTACCTTTTCTATCGTAAAAGGAGTAGAAAAGTCAACGGCTTCAACCGGATGAAACGCTTCATTAGAATCTCCCATGCTTTTAACCGTCTTTTCAATTTCCTTTACTTTTTCATCAGATAGAAACGGTTTAGCGTATGTCCATAAAGCATCCATTGCTTCTTTTTCACTCGTAAACCGACCTACCTGTTCCCCATCAAATGAAAGCGAATACCCCTCACCAATAAACGAGATTTCCTCATCTAGTTGATCAAGAGCTTCCTTATTATCATAAGTTGGCTTAAAAAGTCGTTCCGTTACGACTTCCACATCATTCTCAACGGAGAGCTCAATACCTTCACTACTTTTTTCAGTCTTGAGTTCTTCAATGTTTTTATCTAACGCTGCTCGACTATCAATCGTGCCGATATTTTCTCCATCTATATAAACATGATAAACTGGTTTCATTAAATTATGAACAGACGCTCCAACTGGTTCGATCCAAAGAAGCGAACTGAAACTTGTAACAATAATGGAAAGCTGTAAAAAACGACGTACATTCATTCTTTTCATGCGACTTCCTCCCGAAATAGCTGAAACTATCTTTTTTACTCACGTTTCGCACTTTATCATAATTAGGAAGTCACATGGGTACAAGTACTCAACTTGTAATAAAAATGTAGTCTTTTCGTCACGATCGTGGCAAGTCATGGTAACATTCTGGAAGCTTCTTCATGGCTTTCCACCTAGACGACGAAGGGGGTATAATTACAGCGAAGCTTTTCTCAACAAAAAACGCATATCCCTCAAAGAGAGATATGCGATATATGTACGTTGTTAATTGAAAAATCATGGTGGCTCCGGACGGAATCGAACCGCCGACACGTGGATTTTCAGTCCACTGCTCTACCGACTGAGCTACAGAGCCATGTTTTACTAATTTTATATTCCGTTTAATAGATTAAATGGCGGTCTCGACGGGAATCGAACCCGCGATCTCCTGCGTGACAGGCAGGCATGTTAACCGCTACACCACGAGACCAAGTAGATATTGTTCACTTACGTTTGAGAGTAATCATACCAAGTTATGCATTTAGGTTGCCCCTGAAGGGACTCCGATAAAAATTTAACAAGGAAGATTAATCGACGCAGTTAAATTTTTGGTTGCACCATTGGTACTACCCTTAAATTCTAACATAGATGTAAATTCGACGTAGTCAGAATTTTAAATTGGTTGCGGGGGCAGGATTTGAACCTGCGACCTTTGGGTTATGAGCCCAACGAGCTACCGAACTGCTCCACCCCGCGACGATATAAGTGTCATTATTTTGCACATGCTTCATTATGCTGTGCACTGTTTCCTCTTCACTATGTAAAAAGAAAATGGTGAGCCATGAAGGACTCGAACCTTCGACCCTCTGATTAAAAGTCAGATGCTCTACCAACTGAGCTAATGGCTCGTCATAAATATCGTGTAACGACGACAAGATTTATCATATCATTGGAATTCATAAAAAGCAAGCAATCTTAAAAAGAAAATAAAAAAACAGTCATGGAGTAAGGTGATTCCATCTTACTTTACCCCTTTGCCTGTTTATTTAGTCGCTCTTTCATCATCTCACGAATTTCTTGTTTTCGACGATGACGTTTAATAGCAAAACGATTGACTTCTTGAAATATGAGAGAAGATTCCTGATCCGTCTTAAGGTGAAACTTCACCCCAAAAAACTGACTTGCTCTTGTATTTGGATCGTTAGGATCGTTCGGCTTCCCCCATACGACTTCACCTGTGATGCGAAAAGGCTCATCGTTTAACTTAATCGAAAACTCCATATTCGTATACATTGGTACTTCTAGATCTACTGAGAAACCAATACCTTCAAGTCCAATATCATGGATATAGATTTTATGATTGAATTCTGGCGCGACAGGTGATTCTTTTTCAATCACTCTCATTCTTGCAGCAAAAGGAACGTCCAGTTGCTGTCGAAAAACCTGCCTTTTATTACGACTCATATGCACACCTCATCAACGTTTACCGATTTTGATAGTTCAAGTTTATCATAAAAAGTGTTTTTCTGCAGAATTTTCCAACTTCTAAAGCTGTAAAAAAAGCTGACAGTTTTAAACTGCCAGCTCTGTTCATTAAGCAAACACGCCGCGGATCATATTAGTTTGATTACGATCTGGGCCAACTGAGAAGATCGACAATGGAATCCCAGTAAGTTGTGAAACTCGTTCAATATAGTGACGAGCATTAGGAGGGAGTTCACCTAAGTTGTTCACGCCTGTAATATCTTCTGTCCAGCCAGGCATCTCTTCATAAACAGGCTCACACTCAGCCAGTACTTTAAGGCTAGCAGGAAATTCTTCGATGATTTCACCTTTGTACTTATAAGCTGTACAGATCTTAAGCGTTTCAATTCCAGTCAATACATCAATTGAATTCAAAGAAAGGTCTGTAATACCGCTCACGCGACGTGCATGACGTACAACAACGCTATCAAACCAGCCAACTCGGCGAGGGCGTCCTGTTGTTGTTCCATATTCATTTCCTACCTCACGAATTTGATCTCCAACTTCGTCATGAAGCTCGGTAGGGAATGGGCCATCTCCAACTCTTGTTGTGTAAGCTTTAGAAACGCCAACCACATGATTGATTTTACTTGGTCCTACTCCAGAACCTATCGTAACGCCACCAGCAATTGGATTAGAAGATGTAACGAATGGATACGTCCCCTGGTCAATATCAAGCATAACTCCTTGAGCACCTTCAAAAAGTACGCGACGACCTTCATCAATGGCATCATTCAGCACCACGGAAGTATCCACGACGTATTTAGCGATCTGTTGACCATACTCGTAGTACTCCTCAAGAATATCTTCTTTTTTGAACCCTTCTACTTCATACATCTTTTCGAGAAGGCGGTTCTTATCTGTAAGGTTTCGTTCTAATTTTTCTTCAAAAACTTCACGGTCAAGTAGATCACAAATACGGATGCCAACTCGTGCTGCTTTATCCATATACGCTGGGCCAATCCCTTTTTTCGTCGTACCGATTTTATTAGCACCTTTGTATTCTTCCTCAACGACATCAAGCTTTAAGTGATATGGAAGAATGACGTGTGCACGATTGCTTATACGCAGGTTATCTGTATTGATATTACGTTCATGTAAGTATGATAGTTCTTCAAGAACGGCTTTTGGATCAACTACCATTCCATTTCCAATGACGCAGATTTTATCATCATAAAAAATCCCTGATGGAATCAAGTGAAGTTTGTACTTTGTATCATTAAATACAATGGTATGTCCTGCATTATTTCCACCCTGATAACGAGCGACAACTTCTGCATTTTCAGAAAGGTAATCTGTGATCTTTCCTTTACCTTCATCGCCCCACTGTGTACCTACCACAACTACTGATGGCATTTGAGCACCTCCAGATGCTTCCTTGAATTATTTGTCAGAAGCATACTACTTTTTTAAAAAACCCAGGCTAAGTGTACCAATTTGATCCTCACAAGTCAACAAACCCGAACAATTATATAGACAAAACTAAATATGTTCGTTATTTAGTTTTTAAATACATGCAATTAAACAAAGTATGCTCTCTTATTATGCGCATTATTTGTTTTCATAATATACTGCGAGATGCCCTGTCACGAATCTATAATCTATGGTCATACTCGTTTCAAGCAAAGAAAAAAGCCTCGAAATACGAGGCTTTTTAAGCACCTGGCGGCATGTCACCTTCTTCATGACGCCTCTCCAGATTAACGAATTTATTATATTCTTTTACAAATGCAAGCTCGACTGTCCCAACAGGCCCATTACGCTGCTTCGCAATAATAATTTCAATAATGTTTTTATTCTCCGATTCCTTATCGTAATAATCATCACGGTAGAGGAACGCAACAATATCGGCATCCTGCTCAATACTCCCAGATTCACGAATATCAGACATCATTGGTCTTTTATCCTGTCTCGACTCAACTCCACGTGAGAGCTGCGAGAGTGAAATAAGAGGGACTTCAAGTTCACGTGCAATTCCTTTTAGGGATCGTGATATTTCAGAAACTTCCTGTTGTCTGTTTTCTCCAGATCCATTTCCCCGAATCAACTGCATATAGTCAATCAGAATCATACCGAGCCCTTTTTCTTGCTTTAGTCGCCTGCACTTAGCTCGAATATCACCTACTCGAATACCAGGAGTATCATCGATATAAATACCGGCATTCGATAAACTTCCCATCGCCATCGTAAGCTTCTGCCAGTCATCACCTGTCAGACCACCTGTACGAAGACGTTGAGCATCAATGTTGCCTTCCGCACAAAGCATACGCATGACAAGCTGTTCTGCACCCATCTCAAGACTAAAGATGGCGACATTCTCATCCGTCTTCGTTGCAACGTTTTGCGCAATGTTAAGCGCAAATGCCGTCTTACCTACTGATGGTCGTGCCGCTACAATAATTAAATCATTTCGCTGGAAACCAGCCGTCATACGATCAAGCTCTGAGAACCCGGTAGGTATCCCTGTAATGTCTCCCGTATTGTTCTGAAGGGTTTCAATATTATCATAAGCTGTGACAAGAACATCTTTAATCGAAATAAAGGCTCCTGTATTTTTACGCTGAGAAACTTCCATAATCGACTTTTCAGCTTCTGAAAGAAGGTTTTCTATCTCGTTCTCTTTCGCATATCCATCAGAGGCGATATCCGTAGCTGCGCGGATCAATCTTCTTAAAATCGATTTCTCTTCTACAATTTTGGAATAGTACTCAACGTTTGCTGCGGTGGGTACCGAATTAGCCAGATCACTTAAATAAGATACTCCGCCGATTTCCTCAAGAATCTTAAGATCCTGAAGCTCTGATGTAACCGTGACAAGATCGACTGGTTCTCCTTTTTCAGAGAGGTCGATCATCACAGAGAATATCTTCTGATGTGCCGCTCGATAAAAGTCTTCTGGTTGTAGTACCTCTGTTGCTGTTGTGAGTGCATCGATTTCAAGAAAAACAGCACCGATTACCGCTTGTTCAGCTTCTATATTTTGAGGTGGCGTACGATCAGCAAATAAATCACTCATGTTGTTTTCCCCCTGAGCAGTTCGCTATTTTCCACCCGTCATCACCTACTATTGCTCGACCACATGTACTTTAACAGTTGCTGTTACATCATGGTGCAATTTAACGGGTACATTTGTGTAACCGAGGGAACGGATTGGTTCATCTAGTTCAATTTTACGTTTATCAACTTTAATATTATGCTTTTTCAGTTCTTCAGCTATATTTTTGCTTGTAATGGAACCGAAGAGGCGGCCGCCCTCACCAGATTTCGTTTCTAGTTCAACTTCAAGGCTTTCGATCTTCTCTTTCAACGCTTTCGCTTCATCAAGCTCTTCCTGAGCTTTTTTATCGTCACTACGCTGCTTTGCTTTTAATGTTTTCATATTTGCATTATTTGCTTCTAGAGCAAGATTATTCTTAAGCAGGTGGTTACGAGCATATCCGTCCGCTACATTTTTCACTTCACCTTTTTTGCCTTTACCTTTTACATCTTCTAAGAAAATCACTTTCATGATTCATCTTCGCTCCCTTCCAAATAGTTATCGATTGTTTCCTTAAGCAATTCCTCTGCCTCTTCAATTGACCCTGAGTCAATTTGTGTAGCCGCATTTGTTAAATGTCCGCCGCCATTTAGGCCTTCCATAATTATCTGGACATTCACTTCCCCAAGCGACCTGGCACTAATGCTAATTTTACCATCATTTCGTTTCGAAATAACGAAAGAAGCAATCACGCCGCTCATCGATAAAAGCGTATCAGCAGCTTGCGCAATCAGAACTTGGTCATAAGTCTGATCTTTTTCACCAAGCGCAATGGCAATCCCACTTCGGTAAATATGAGATTTCTCTATGATTTTGGCTCTTCTAATATACTGCGCAATGTCTTCTCGAAGAAATTCTTGAACGAGGACAGTATCAGCACCATGTGCTCTTAAATAAGAAGCTGCATCAAACGTTCTAGAACCGGTTCTAAGCGTGAAGCTTTTTGTATCCACGATAATACCGGCCAAAAGAGCTGTCGCTTCCATGATGTCCATTTTAAGCCGTTTAGGCTGATATTCAAAGAGTTCGGTCACAAGCTCAGCTGTGGAAGAAGCATAAGGTTCCATATAAACAAGAACAGGATCTTCAATAAACTCTTCTCCACGTCTATGGTGATCAATAACAACGACGTGATCAAGCTTTTGTAAAAGTCGCTCCTCCATCACTAGGGAAGGTTTATGCGTATCTACCACAACTAACAGTGTATTTGGCGTACAATTCTCAAGCGCATCTTCAGGATCAATAAAACGAGCCCAAAGCTGTTCATTCCCCTCAATCTCTTCGATTAATCTTGAGACACCGCTTGTACGTTGATTTTGATCAAAAACGATTGACCCTTCTTTTCCATTAGCCTGTGCTACTTTAAGAATACCAATGGAAGCCCCAATAGAATCCATATCAGGGTTCTTATGCCCCATAATAATGACTTGATCACTATCAAGCACAAGCTCTCGTAAAGCATGGGAAATGACTCGCGCCCTTACCCGTGTTCGTTTTTCAATTGGATTCGTCTTTCCACCATAAAATTTCACTTTTCCTGTTGTCTGCTTAATGGCAACTTGATCACCACCGCGACCAAGAGCTAAATCAAGACTAGATTGAGCTAACTGTCCAAGTTCGGTTAGCGTACTATGTCCACTTCCAATTCCAATACTTAAGGTGATTGAAATATTCTCTTTAGAAGTCGCCTCACGCACTTCATCAAGAATCGAAAATTTATTTTTTTCTAAATCCTGAAGAATCTTCTGGTTTAAAACAGCGAAGAACTTTTCAGATGAACTACGCTTTAAGAAAATCCCCTGTTCGTCTGCCCAGTTATTTAGAATTGATGTGACAGAGCTGTTTAAATTACTACGCACCTGATCACCAAGTCCCTGGGTGACTTCTTCATAATTATCAAGGTAGACAATTCCAACAACCGTTTTTTCTTCATTATAAAGACGCTGAATTTCTACTTTTTCACTTACATCAAAGAAATATAGCAGCCTTTCTTCTTGCTTAAAATACGTTTTGTACTTTCGATCTTGAATCGTTAGAATTTCTTCATTCGCCTCTGATTTTAGAAAGGGAATAATTTGTTCGGAAATATCATTTAAAGAAAGTCCAATTAATTGTTCTTTCTCCATCATGATGGGCAAATAAGGATTTGTCCATTCGATATGATATTCCTCATCATACAGCAATATCCCAAATGGCATCTCCATCAAAGCCTCGTCTCCAACTTTTTTCACCCGATGAGATAGAGTGGAAACATAGTCTCTGAGAGCAGCTTGAAATAAAGACTCTGCACGAATCGCTGTATAAACAAGAAGCGTCATGACCACTACGCTCCCAATTCCTAATATCCAGTTGTAATAGGTGATGATGCCGATAAACAGGATGGAAATGACGAACAAGGCTACCACATGATAACCATGCCACCGTTTCGTTAAAAACTTTGGCATACTTTCAGCTCCTACCTATGATTTCATTCTCCTTCGCAATTCGAAACCAAGATCAATGATTCCAAGAATAACAACAAATGATGTTAACGCGAAGCCAAGAACCGTTAACAGAATTGGCACGATGATGGGCCATCCTTTTTGATGGCTAAAAAAGTAAATAACTGCAAGCCCCTGTACAAATATCAGAGCATTGAGTATCGCGTACACATTAATGGCTGCAACAAAAACAGCCGATCCTTCTTCTAATCCTACCATCATAACAATAGTAACAACTAAATAATACCATAAAAAACTCTTTGGAAATGTCCATTCTCGGATTGGCGGAAAGACAGGTGGATGAAAATGGCCTACTCTCTTTAAGATTGGGCCTGAAAGAAGCTGAGAAATAAGGGCAATCACAACACCCATCAGCACAAGACCTGTTGGAATTAAATAACGTAGCAAACCAATTTGTTCTTTAAGCTGATTAAATTGACTTGTATCCTGCCCTAAAGAACGATAGATTGATTCTGCTTGTTGAAAAGATTGGTTCATCATTTCAACGACAAGATCAGCTGGATTTTGACCAATCACTAGGATACTTGATACAAAAGCAACTAAGAGGCCAATGATATACGCTAAGCCGCTTCCCACAAGAACGGCCAGAGCAGACTTCCGAATAGAATATAAATACCCCGCAGTTAAACCTCCTAGGCCTACCGTAAAGGTAAGTACGAGAGAAGGAAGACCTGCCGTTAAAACTCCTAGAACAAGTGTAACAGCCCACATGACGAGCCCACTCTTCACCCCATTACGAATAACCATTAATATAAACGGAATAGGAAGAGCCCAAATCGTTAATGAACCTAAAAGCGGTACATAAATCGTAATCACAAACAATACAGCAAACACGGCCGCAAGCGCAGCCCCTTCAACTAACTGCCTAACAGTCTGATTCTTCAATAGTCTTCTCCTTTGTGTAAAGCGGAAGTGACCGGCTAGGCTCGACAAGCACTGGAACCTTTTCATTTGAACACGCTCTTTGTGTTCAGAGGAAAAGGTGAAGTGATCGAGAGACTGGTCACTGCAGCTGAATCGTGTAAAGCGGAGCGGTCCTGCTTAAACCCGCAGGATGTTGGAGCCCATGAGATTGAGAGGCCTTTTGTCTCATTCGATTGGGCGAAACAGCCGAAGGATTTGGCCCGCGCAGCTAGATCAGTAAAGCGGAAATAACCGATTAGACCCCATATTTATCAGTATACACATGTATTTTATCAACCTGCTTAGTTGAAATACAAAAAACGGGTCGAAATCCCCTTACTACATTGTAAGAATTTCTGCCCGTTTCAGCAAATGTTTCATTAATTTGAATAGTAAGCATTAAGAAAAGGCTGTATAATAAAACAGCCTTTTATGTATTACATAAGAGAGAGCGTCTCTTCCTTCTTACTATTCATTTCATTTTGGAGCCACTCTACTAATTGCATAGAAGCTTCCTGTGCATCTTCACCGTCCGCAATAAGAAGAATTGAATCATTTTCTTTCACGGTAAGATTAAACGTAATGACGCTTGTTAAATTCTTTCCGTTGATGCTATGACCATTCCGATAGAGGGATACGTGACTATGAAACGTTTTTGCTTTTTTAACAAATGCCATAAGAGAATTCATAGTAAGCTGTGCCGTAAGCGTTATTGTTGAAGTTTCAACATTCATTATTGTGGTTCCTCCTTACAGGATTCTTGTAAAGGTTGTATTCCCTCTTTCTGTAGGAGAGTAAACCACTTATTCTAAAATGTCGTTAACCTCATAGAATAACTTTGTTTTGTATAGAAAAAAGCAGTAGGACATCATCCTACTGCTTTTCTTATTTACTCACCAAGTACGTATGGTAGTAAAGCCATTTGACGAGCACGTTTAACCGCGCGAGTCAATTGACGTTGGTATTTAGCGCTAGTACCTGTTACACGACGTGGAAGAATTTTTCCACGCTCAGATACGAAGCGTTTAAGAAGATCTACATCTTTATAGTCGATGTAAGTGATTTTGTTTACTGTGAAGAAACAAACCTTTTTACGACGACCTCTGCGTCCACCTGGTCTTGCCATGGGTAGTTACCTCCTTTGCATTTAAAATTCGTTCTCTGTATTCACCGCTCGAAACAGAGAGTATTAGAACGGCAAGTCATCATCTGAAATGTCGATCGGCTTGCCATCGCTCGCAAACGGGTCATCTCCAAAATTGGAGTGATCACGGTTGTTATCACGATTTTGGTTCTGATTCCCGTAACCGCCGGTTTCTCTGTTTTGGTTGCCGCCACCGTAGTTGCTACTGTTGCCGCTTCCGCCACTGCCCTGGTTTGCACCTTTAGGCTCGAGAAATTGGACGCTTTCAGCCATCACTTCTGTCACAAACACACGCTGTCCCTGGCTATTATCATAAGAACGAGTCTGAACTCGTCCATCTACACCAGCAAGGCTGCCCTTTTTCAAGAAATTGGCTGCATTTTCTGCCTGTCTGCGCCATACTACAATGTTGATAAAATCAGCTTCGCGGTCTCCCTGCTGATTCGTAAACGGGCGATTCACAGCTAGTGTGAAGTTCGCAACCGCTACGCCACTAGGGGTATAACGCAATTCAGGGTCTTTTGTTAAACGTCCAACTAATACGACGCGATTCAGCATCAGAACCCCTCCTATTTATAAAACAATTACTTTTTAGCTTCTTCTAGGTTGATCGTCATGAAACGAAGAACATCGTCGTTGATTTTCATCAAACGGCTGAATTCATCAATCGCTTCAGTATTACTGTTAATGTTAAGAAGCATGTAGATCCCGCTGTTGAAATTCTCGATTTCATAAGCAAGACGCTTCTTACCCATTTCTTTCGTTTCATTAATTTCCGCACCATTGTCAGTAAGGATGTTGTTAAAACGCTCAACAAGAGCTTTCTGTGCATCCTCTTCAATGTTTGGACGGATAATGTACATAATTTCGTAGTTACGCATTCCGTTCACCTCCTTTTGGTCTAACGGCTCTTAACTGGAATTAAGAGCAAGGAGTAAGTATACAAAGATAATTACTCACAGCTTTAGATTATACCAAATTAGTTCTCTCTTAGCAAGTTCGATTTCAATCTTATACATTAAAGCGGAAGTGAATGACGTCTCCGTCTTTCACAATATACTCTTTACCTTCAAGACGAACTTTACCTTTTTCCTTTGCAGCAGCCATTGTGCCCGCTGCAACTAGATCATCATAAGCTACGATTTCTGCGCGGATAAAGCCACGTTCGAAGTCTGTATGGATAATGCCGGCTGCCTGCGGAGCTTTCATACCAAGACGGAATGTCCACGCGCGAACTTCTTGCTCACCAGCTGTGAAGTAGGTAGCTAATCCAAGAAGATCATAGGAAGCACGGATTAATTTATTCAAGCCTGGCTCAGAGATTCCAATGTCCTCAAGAAATGCATCTTTTTCTTCGCCATCAAGCTCAGCCAGTTCAGATTCAATCTTCGCACAAACCACAATTACTTCAGCGCCTTCTTTTGCAGCATACTCCCGCACTTTAGCGACGTATTCGTTATCTGATGGATCAAGTAGATCATCCTCATCAACGTTAGCTACGTAAAGAACAGGCTTTTTCGTTAATAGGTGATAGCCGTAAACAATTTTCTCTTCTTCTTCCGTTAGCTCTACGCTTCTAGCAGGCTGCTCTTCTTCGAATGCTTCCTTAAGCTTTGTAAGGACATTAAACTCCGCCAACGCTTCTTTATCTTTTTGCTTCGCCATTTTTTGAACGCGAGCAATACGTTTATCAACGGATTCAAGATCAGCAAGAACAAGCTCAAGATTAATTGTTTCAATATCAGAAATTGGATCTACTTTACCAGAAACGTGGGTAATATTTTCATCATCAAAACAGCGAACAACTTGAGAGATCGCATCCACTTGACGAATGTGAGAAAGAAATTTATTTCCTAGACCTTCTCCTTTACTTGCGCCTTTAACAATCCCAGCAATATCCGTAAATTCAAAAGCTGTTGGTACAGTTTTCTTTGGATTTACGAGTTCTGTCAGCTTTTGAAGACGCTCATCTGGAACTTCTACAATTCCCACGTTCGGATCAATTGTACAGAACGGGTAGTTTGCTGACTCTGCTCCTGCCTGTGTAATTGCGTTAAATAACGTTGACTTCCCAACATTCGGAAGTCCTACAATACCGGTGGTTAATGCCATCTCGGTCACTCCTTTAAATTGCCTTAAAAGGCGATTTTTATAAAAAGACGGCTATATGAGCCATTTCTAGACTTTTTTCATCATTCTAGTAATCAAACGACATACCCTATCAATTATAGAGATGACAACGTAAAAAAACAAGCGCTCACCATTCCGCTATAAGTAAAATGACCGCCCGAAATGGACGGTCAAGATTCTGCGTGCTCAAGCACTTTCTTTAACTTTTTGGAGAACTCTTTTCTTGGAAGCATCACACTATGATCACATCCAAGACATTTGATTCGAATATCTGCTCCCATTCGAATCACTTTCCAACGATTTTCCCCACATGGATGAGCTTTCTTCATTTCAACAACATCGTTTAAGCCAAATTCTTTATCAGACACAAGGATTCCCCCTCTATGCTTTTTCTTTCACTTCACCTTGCTCGTCACGCTGATACATGACAACACGCGGGAATGGTATTTCAATACCACTTTCATCAAGACGTTGCTTCACTGCTTTACGAATTTCCCTTCCGATTACCCAATGCTCCATTGGCTGTACTTCAGAGATGATACGAAGAACTACTTCCGAGGCGCCAAGATTCTGTACCCCTAGATATTCCGGCTTCACAATCATTGCTTCGAATTTCTCGTAAAGCTCGTCCAATAATTCAATAATCACTTCTTCAGCTTCTTGAATTTGCTCTTCGTATGCAATGCTCACGTCTACTACAGCAATACTATTATGGATAGAATAGTTCGTCACTTGATTTATATTACCATTCGGTAAAATATGAAGTTCTCCTGTCCAGCTTTTAATCTTTGTCACGCGTAGTCCAATTTCTTCAACAAAGCCTTCCACTCCAGAGATACGCACATAATCCCCAACGGAAAACTGTTTCTCAAAAATAATAAAGAAACCTGTAATAACATCCCGAACAAGGTTCTGGGCTCCAAAACCAACAGCTAAACCGACGACACCAGCTCCAGCAATTAGCGTTCGTACATCCACATCAAACTCACTCAAAATCATCACAAGTGCAATAAAATAAGTGACGTAGGTTAAAATATTTTCAATTAAACGGATGAGCGTTGCTTCTCTCCGTTCAGATAACCGAAGTGGACTTTTCAGACGGATCGCAAAAATTTGGGCTAGGGCCGATTTTGCGATCCGAAGAAAGATCCACGTTCCGATAATGATGGCAAGGATCGTAAATCCTCTTTTGATTACATTCCCCCAAAGATCACGATTGGATAAATAGTCGTACCCAGAATGCCACATCGCCTCGAACCAATCCAAGCATCATCCCTCCCAGTTTTTAGTGTTATGATAACAAATCATACCGTTTTAGAACTGGGAAAATCAAGATAGATGCCAAAATATAAAGATTGAGCACACCATAGAGAGGGTATAAAAAAGCAACCAACGTTGAAAAACCAAACGACGTAAATGGAATCATCATCAATACGATAAGAAACGCTACAAGCCATAATGGTAGTCCAAGAAAACCTCGAAATCTTGAAGTAAGCCCAAAAACACCGCTAACCGCCGTTGTATAAATCGCTAACCATAATAAAACGGACATAATTAAAATCATATAATAAGGATAACTTTTCAATATTGCAAATAGTGGAATTTCATATAGTAGTAAATCATGAGCAACTTGTATTAACGATTGATTATAGAGAAACGAAACCCCTCCAAGAATAACCCCACTTCCAACACTCGCAATCCAAATTTCTCCTCGATGCTTAATTTGGTGGCCAACGGCCGAAAGAACTGCAACGAGCGGGAGAATATTAAGCGCCGTAAATGTAAATGCAGCCGGCCAATTTGACTGTTTTGTCCAATTAAAAAGGATTGCTGAAGGATTAGCATAGATAAACAGCGTCAGAACAGACAGTAGTAAAATAATAAGTAGAGGAAGAATGAAGGCATTCATGGATAACATGCCATTGATATCCCAAAAAAACAAGATAACGACAAGCAAGGCGAGAATGCCAATTCCAGACCAATACGGCAGATGCACCACTTCCATCGTCGCACCGCCACCTGCCAACATCACAATCGTTGTCGTAAATAAATACAAGATTATTAATAAATCATAGATACCGGTAAGTCTTTTCCCAACAAGTCGCTCCAAAATCGGAATATAGTGAGTAGATTTCGTTTCGTAACTAATTTTCATAATCACGAAACAACAAATGGAGAACATCATCGTAAACAACATAATAGCCAGTACACTTTCATGCCCAAAAAACTGCCACAGCTCTCGTCCTGAAGCATAACCAGCGCCGATCATCGTTCCTAATATAAGAAACAGCCATTTCAATCCACCGCTTAACATGGCATTCCCTCCCTGGCCTACTCGTTATACGATCGAAGTGAAATACATCGCAAAAATCATCTTGTATGTATAGATCACGTCAGATTTCCGTATACTGTTACTACTATTACAAAGGAGAGAATCCTATGAATCTTCGAGACAAGTTTTTTCAAAAAAAGCCTGCTGCGTATCGAATCCATCATGAGGATACTCTGGCTATAAAAACGCTTAGTGAGAAACTTTCCTCACTTTTACCAGCACGAAGAACGGATTCAATCGTTATTGTTTGTATTGGAACAGATCGTTCAACAGGAGACGCACTTGGTCCACTCGTAGGTACTAAATTAGAACAGCTACAACCAAAAGCGACAGTCTACGGTACGCTTGAATCACCTGTTCATGCTGTCAATTTAAATGAGGTTATGGAATCAATTGCTAAAGCTCATGCCCGCCCGTTTATCATTGGAATTGATGCTTGTCTCGGACGTCTTCATTCGGTTGGTATTATAACGGCGGGAGAAGGTCCAGTTAAGCCGGGAGCGGGGGTTAAAAAAGAACTACCTGAAGTAGGAAACATTCATTTAACAGGTATTGTGAATGTAAGTGGCTTCATGGAATACTTTGTTCTTCAAAATACACGATTAAATCTTGTTATGAAAATGGCAGATGTGATGGCCGTCAGCCTTCATGAGTCAATTGAAGCTTATGGAAGAGACATTCCGTTTGAAAAGAATAATGCATCCAATTGGGGGGATGATTTGGTTCAACTTCCCTAGCAATGAATAAAAGCTCATGTTCCGGCTACCTGGCCAAAACATGAGCTTTTTGATATCTATTTAATTAATAAATAGCGGGAAAGAGAGTCATAGCAGCGACAAGAATAGCGGCAATCAATAAAGCAGGTAGGAAGTTAGCTACTCGAATATGTATGATACCAAGTAAATTCAAGCCAATCGCCATAATCATAATGCCTCCCGCTGAAGTCACTTCTGCAATAAACGCATCGAGGAGCACTTGAGGCACAAGTTGATTAATTTGAGAAGCAAATAAAGCAATCACGCCTTGATAAATCATAACTGGAATAGCTGAAAACAACACCCCATATCCAAGCGTCGCTGTAAACATAATCGCTGTAAAGCCATCAATCAGTGATTTCGTAAATAGAATGGAGTGATCATTTCGAAGGCCACTATCGAGTGCACCAAGAATCGCCATTGCACCTACAACGTAAACAAGGGTAGCGGTTACAAAAGCCTGGGAAACGCTTCCTTCTGAGGAAGCACCCGTTTTCTTCTCAATCCACCTACCTAATGTTGCGAGTTTCCCTTCAAGATCCCAGTATTCTCCAAGCATACCACCAAGAACAAGGCTACCAATGACGATAAGAAATTGTTCACTTTTCATCGCCATTTGAAGACCAATCACGGTAATGACGAGAGCAAGTCCTTGCATGATCGTCGTTTTCGTTCTGTCTGGAATTCGTCTACTAAATGTTCCGATTAAAGTACCAACCACAATGGCTACTCCATTTACAACTGTACCTAAAAACACCATTCCCTACATCTCCTCAGCCGAAGTACCCCTCAACAATTTCTTCTATTGCTTCGATTACTTTATGAACCTCATCTTCTGTATTATATGGCCCTACACTTAAACGAACTGCTCCCGTACTGCTCGTGCCAATCGTTTCGTGACCAAGCGGCGTACAATGCAATCCTGCTCTTACCGCTATTTGATAATGCTGATCAAGAATAATAGCAATTTCCTGGGCATCAATTCCCTCTATCGTAAAAGGAATGACGCCAAGTCGTTCAGCGGGACCATAAACGAAAACATACTCAATTTGTTTCAAACCATTGATCAACATCTCTGTTAACTTCTGTTCATGCTTTCTTATTTCAAGCAGACCCATCTTTTTTACAGCGCCTAGACCAGCTAATAACCCTGCAATACCAGGCGTATTTAATGTACCGCTCTCAAGACGTTCCGGTAGTTGATCCGGCTGACCAATTAATTCTGAGCTACTCCCCGTTCCGCCATGGTACAGAGGATTTAGCTCCATTCCTTCGCCCACAATAAGCACACCTGTCCCTTGAGGACCTAGCAAACCTTTATGACCGGGAAAGGCTAACAAATCAATGCCCATTTCCCTCATGTGGATAGGGAGTATACCAGCGGTTTGAGAAGCATCTACTAAAAATGTAATTCCTTTTTGTTTTGCTAACTCTCCAATAACATCAATAGGCACAATGTTGCCAGTTAAATTTGATCCGTGTGACACGATGATCATTTTAGTATTTGGTTGAATCGCTTGGCGAAATGCTTCCCTATCAAAATCCTCCGCTTCCCCTATGTTTAAGTAATCAACTTCAATTCCGATAGCTTTTTTCATGTATTCTAGGGGACGGCGCACAGAGTTATGTTCATACGAGGTTGTTAGAACATGGTCCCCTTCTGCAAATTCAAACCCTTTAATCGCTTGATTTAGTGCCGCAGTGGCATTAGTGGTAAAGCAAACGCGTTCAGGATAGTCGAATCCGAAAAAGTCCGCTAGCTGTTCACGTGTTTGGATAATTGTGTCATTGGCACGGCGAGATAAAGCGTGGCCGCCGCGACCTGGGTTTGCTCCATACTCCGTCATCACCTCTGTCATTGCCTGGACGACTTCCTGTGGTTTAGGAAATGATGATGCCGCTTGATCAAAATATATCACGTTACCACCCCATCACGTTTCGTTAAAATAAGAGCATGAACTAAGCTCATGCTCTTATTCCTTACTTTCTTCTAATACATCTAAAATACGATTAAGATCTTCCTCTGAGAAAAATTCAATTTCAATTTTCCCTTTTTTCTTTGATCGTTTAATTGAAACAGATGTTCCAAACTTCTCACGAAGAGAACTTTCTTTTTCTTTTAAGAACGGATCAGATTTTTCATTTTTCTTTGTTTCACGTGAAACGTTTTGATTTAACTGTGTAATTAACTTTTCAAGCTGTCGAACGTTTAATTTCTCTTCCAATGCTCGATCGGCTAGCGTTTTTCGAGCTTCTTTTTTCTTTAATGCCAGAATCGCACGCCCGTGTCCCATTGAAAGCTTTCCTTCAGAAATATACTCCTGCACTTCTGATGGTAATTGCAACAAACGCAAAAAATTTGCCAGATGTGGCCTGCTTTTTCCAAGGCGCTGAGCTAACTCTTCTTGCGTGACATCCGTTTCGTTCATTAATTTTTGATAGGCTAGCGCTTCTTCAATTGGATTTAAATTTTCACGTTGCAGATTTTCAATTAATGCAATTTCCATCATTTTTCGATCCGTTAACTTTTTCACAACAGCAGGAATTGTTGTAAGACCTGCTTCTTTTGAAGCACGATATCTCCGTTCTCCAACAACAATTTCATACCCCTTAATACTCTGTCGAACGATTAATGGCTGAAGAACACCGAAAGTTTCAATCGAAGCGCGCAATTCTTCAATGGCTTCATTACTAAACTTCTTCCTCGGTTGATAAGGATTAGGACGAAGTTCATTGATTGGTATTTCTTTCACTACCTCGTCCTCATTTTGGGAAGGGAAAAAGGCGTTAATCCCCTTACCCAAACCACGATTAGCCATTGTCTAACACTTCCTTTGCAAGTTCTAAATAAGTTTCAGCTCCTCGAGATTTTGGATCATATACTATGACTGGCTTGCCATGACTTGGCGCCTCACTCAACCGTACATTCCTAGGAATAATCACTCGATACACTTTTTCTTGAAAGTATTTCTTAACCTCTTCAATCACTTGGATCCCAAGATTTGTCCTGGCATCAAGCATCGTTAAAAGAACTCCTTCGATTTTCAATTCTGTATTTAAATGCTTTTGGACAAGTCGAACTGTGTTCAGTAGCTGACTCAGCCCTTCGAGTGCATAGTACTCACACTGCACAGGGATAAGCACTGCATTTGCCGCAGTTAAAGCGTTTATGGTTAATAGTCCTAATGATGGAGGACAATCTATTATAATATAATCATACTTTTTTTCAACTTTATTGAGAGCCCGCTTCAATCTTACTTCCCGGGAAATGGTTGGAACTAGCTCAATTTCCGCACCTGCAAGCTGAATTGTGGAAGGAATTACATGCAAATTCTCGACAATCGTTTCCTGTATAACTTCTCCCGCTTCCACATCATCAACAAGAACATTGTAAACGCACGTTTCAACATCCCCTTTTTCGATGCCAACACCGCTTGTTGCATTGCCCTGAGGATCAATATCTACAAGTAAAACTTTCTTTCCTAGATAAGCAAGACATGCGCTCATATTCACTGAAGTTGTCGTCTTTCCAACTCCGCCTTTTTGATTCGCGATCGCCACAATATTCGCCAACCTGCCACCCCACTCTCATTCACAACAGTACTCTCTTTAGTTTATCATGTTTCCAATTATCTGGATCCTTTTTTCAATTGTCGTCCACTTTCTCTCTACAACTTGGAATCACATTTTTGTTAATAAAAAACTCATCCGAGTGGATGAGTTTACTTCTTTTTCGGTATGCGAATGGTAAATTGATAGTATTCATCGTGGTCTTCTTCATCTGTATCAATCATTAAACCAGTTTCTGTCACCATATCAAGGGATTGGCGAATGGTATTGACGGCCAATCTCATATCTTTACTAACCGATTTTTTTCTCGGCTTAGGTTTTTGGACAGTGCCTTCTAACATACGGGCTACTCGTTCTTCCGTCTGCTTAACATTCCACTGTCGTTCAAGAACCTCACTAAGAACTTTTACCTGATTATCAGGATTTTTTAATGGAATTAATGCTCGAGCATGCCTCTCCGTAATTTTCTTCTGCAAGAGGGCTTGCTGGATCGGTTCAGGCAACTTTAATAATCTTAGCTTATTCGCTATCGTTGATTGCCCTTTACCAAGTCGCTGAGCAAGACTTTCCTGTGTTAAATCATGTAGCTCAATCAGCTGAGCATAAGCCATCGCTTCTTCAACAGCTGTTAATTCCTCGCGCTGCAAGTTTTCAATCAATGCAATTGAAGCGGTTTGAGAATCATTAAATTCCTTCACGATTGCAGGAATTCGTTCCCATCCAAGCTTCTTGACTGCTCTCCAGCGCCTTTCCCCGGCAATAATTTCATACTTGCCTTCACGTTCTCTAACCACGATCGGCTGAATAACTCCATGAGTCTTTATTGTCTGAGATAGTTCAGCAATTCTCTCATCTATAAAAATTGTTCGAGGTTGGAAACGGTTCGGAATAATATCCTCAACAAGAAGCTGCTTCACTTCCTCTTGTTCAATTTCCATCGTCTCGCTTTTTTCATCGTTCAAACCGAAAAGACGTGAAAACGTATGCTTCATCGCCTAACACCACCTTTAATCGACTCCTTAACTGATTCGCTGCCTGAAAACAAATTCCTTCCATCGTTGCAGCGTTCCATGTGAAACACTTAACCGTTCAAATGCAGTCCATCTTCATTATAAAGGATTTTTATTTGGTGTGCCTGGCTTTCTTGGATATTTTTTAGGAGTCGTTTTAATTTTTTTAATCGTTACGATATTTCGCTCACTTTTTTCACCTGGTAATGTTAGCGTTTCTCGCTTGACGACTTCTCCACCAAGAAGCTTAATTGCTTGCTTTCCTGTATTCAGCTCATCCTCTACATTTGGACCTTTCAACGCCACAAAGTAGCCGTGAGTTTTAACGAGAGGGAGACACAATTCACCAAGAACAGACAGTCTTGCAACAGCTCTTGCAGTGACAACATCATATTTTTCGCGATGATCTTTGTTTTTACCAAATAATTCTGCACGATCATGATAAAAGAAGACATTTTCCAACTCGAGTTTTGAAGAAAGATGCTCTAGGAAGCCAATTCGTTTGTTAAGTGAATCGACAATCGTAATGTTTAAATGAGGAAAACAAATCTTAATAGGTAAACTCGGAAAGCCAGCTCCTGCTCCCACATCACAAATATGGTAATCAGAAGAGAAATCAAATGAGAACGCGGCCATAATCGAATCAAAGAAGTGCTTTTCATACACTTCTTCTTTATCCGTAATAGCCGTCAGGTTCATTTTCTCATTCCATTCAACTAGAATCTCATAGTAGGTTTGAAATTGGTGAAGCTGTCTGGGAGAAAGGCTAATTCCGTTCTCCTCTAACAACTCCTGAAACTGTTGCTCGTTCATAGACCCTCCACTTGTACATTATTTTGCAATTTTAGCGATTTTACCTTGTTCGATATACACAAGCAAAATGGATACATCAGCTGGGTTAACCCCTGACACGCGAGAAGCTTGACCAATAGACAGTGGACGCACCTCATCAAGCTTTTGCTTCGCTTCAGTCGCAAGGCCACCAATCGCATAATAATCAATGCCATCAGGAATTTTCTTCTCATCCATCTTCTTCATACGCTCAACCTGTTGCAGGCTTTTATTAATATAGCCGCTGTATTTCACCTGGATTTCAACTTGTTCCGCTACATCTTCTGGAATGTCAAAATCAGCGGGTGCTAATTGATGAATTTCTTGATACGTTACTTCCGGTCGCTTCAATAGATTAGCTGCATGCATGGCTTCTTTTAATTCCGTACTTTTCTCTGGAAGCACTGCATTCACTTGTTCGCTCGGTTTAATAACAACCTTCTCAAGACGTTTCATTTCTTTTTCAATCATTTCTTTCTTAGCTACAAATCGGTCGTAGCGCTCTTTAGGAATCATGCCGATTTCGTAACCAAGTTCTGTTAATCTCAAATCAGCATTATCATGACGAAGAAGGAGTCGGTATTCTGCACGTGAGGTTAACAAACGATACGGCTCGTTCGTCCCTTTTGTCACAAGATCATCAATCATAACCCCAATGTACCCTTGTGAGCGATCCAAAATCACAGCTTCACGGCCCTGTGCATTTCTTGCAGCGTTAATTCCCGACATAATGCCTTGCCCTGCCGCTTCTTCATAACCAGAAGTTCCGTTTAACTGTCCTGCAGTAAAGAGATTTTTAACTGTTTTCGTTTCAAGTGAAGGCCATAACTGGGTTGGAACCATCACATCATATTCAATCGCATAGCCTGCACGCATCATCTCAACATTTTCAAGCCCTGGGACAGTTTTAAGGATTTTCTGCTGCAGGTCTTCTGGAAGACTTGTGGATAGACCCTGTACATAAACTTCCTTTGTATTGCGCCCTTCTGGTTCAAGGAAAATTTGGTGCCGTGGCTTATCGTTAAAGCGTACAATTTTATCTTCAATGGATGGACAGTAACGTGGGCCTGTACCCTCAATCATTCCTGAATACATTGGAGATCGATGAAGATTATCATTAATAAGTTTATGTGTTTCTTCCCCTGTATACGTTAACCAGCATGGTAGCTGATCTGTAATAAACTCCGTTGTTTCATACGAAAATGCACGAGGCTTTTCATCTCCGGGCTGAATTTCAGTTTTACTATAATCAATTGATTTGTTATTAACACGCGGTGGTGTACCTGTCTTAAAGCGAACCATCTCAAAGCCTAACTCTTCCAAATGGTGAGACAAGTTGACGGACGGTTGCATGTTATTTGGTCCACTTTCATAAGAAAGATCACCAATAATAACACGACCGCGCATGAATGTACCCGTAGTTAAAACGACTGACTTCGCTTCATACTCTGCACCTGTTTTTGTAATAACCCCTTTGCAGACACCGTCTTCAACGATTAGTTTCTCAACCATTCCCTGCAAAAGCGTGAGGTTGTCTTGTTCTTCAATTGTTCTCTTCATTTCACTTTGATAAAGCACTTTATCAGCCTGTGCACGCAGTGCACGTACAGCAGGTCCTTTACCTGTGTTTAACATACGCATTTGAATGTGCGTTTTATCAATATTGCGTCCCATTTCTCCACCAAGTGCATCGATTTCCCGCACAACGATTCCTTTTGCAGGGCCTCCTACACTTGGATTACATGGCATAAAAGCGACAGAATCAAGGTTAAGTGTAAGCATGAGTGTTTTGGCACCCATTCTTGCTGAAGCAAGTCCCGCTTCCACACCTGCATGGCCTGCGCCAACGACAATAACATCATAAGAATCGGCTTTGTAACCCATTGCCGTATTCCTCCTTTAATCTTCTTATTTCCCAAGACAAAACTGTGAAAATAACTGATCGATCAAACTATCAGAAACCGAATCACCAATAATTTCTCCAAGAATCTCCCAGGTGCGCGTAATATCAATCTGCACCATATCAACAGGCATTCCAGATTCAACTGCTTCTAATGCATCCTCAAGCGTTCTTCGCGACTGCTCTAGTAATGCAATGTGACGAGAATTTGATACATATGTTAAATCCTGTGACTCAACTTCACCAGCAAAAAACAGCTCAGAGATCGATTGTTCAAGTTCATCAACGCCCTGTTCATTCTTAAGTGAAGTTGTAATCATTGGATGTTCTTCTGCTAACTCTTTCACTCGATCTAAATCAAGTTTCTCATCAAGATCTGTTTTATTTATAATGACAATAACGTCCATCCCTTTAACAGCTTCAAAAAGCTTCTCATCCTCATGCGTAAGCTCATCGTTGTAATTTAGCACAAGTAAAATAAGATCAGCTTGTTTTAAACGTTCACGTGAACGCTCAACACCAATTCGTTCCACAAGATCTTCTGTCTCTCGAATACCTGCTGTGTCTACTAGTCGTAATGGTACGCCTCTTACATTAACATACTCTTCAATCACATCCCGCGTTGTTCCAGGTACATCAGTTACGATCGCTTTATTCTCATGAACAAGACTGTTTAACAAAGACGATTTCCCGACATTCGGGCGTCCAACGATAACCGTTGAGAGTCCTTCTCGCAAAATTTTCCCCTGTCTTGCTGTAACAAGAATTCCTTCAATCTCTTTTTCTACTTCTTTTAACTGAGTTGTTAAGAGATCTTTTGACATTTCCTCTGCATCATATTCAGGATAGTCGATGTTCACCTCAACATGTGCAACCGTTTCAAGCAATTGCTGTCTTAAGGACGCAATTAGTGTCGACAAACGGCCTTCCATCTGATTTAAAGCAACGTTCATTGCCCGATCTGTTTTCGCTCGAATTAAATCAATAACGGCTTCGGCTTGCGATAAATCGATACGGCCGTTTAAAAAGGCTCTCTTTGTAAATTCGCCTGGTTCCGCAAGACGCGCTCCACCACGCAGAACCAATTCAAGGACACGATTAACAGAAACGAGACCTCCATGACAGTTAATTTCAACAATATCTTCACGAGTAAACGTACGAGGACCTCGCATTACTGAAACCATTACTTCTTCAGCAGTTTGTTCCGTATCTGGATCAATCAAATGCCCATAGTGAATCGTATGCGTATCAACAGATTCAAGTGGCTGCTTTCCTTTGTATAATCGATCCGCTATCTTAATGGCCTCTTCCCCGCTAAGTCGGACAATCGCAATCGCTCCTTCACCCATTGGAGTCGATATCGCAGCAATTGTTTCATATTCCACTTACATTCACCTCTCTATCCACACTTCGTCTCTTTTATTAAAGTTTCTATCTATTAATAGGTGTTATTAGTTTAACCAATTATCCACAGTGGATAACTACCAGCCTAAAAGTGACAGACTAATCCACAATACCTTTTAGTGTAACCGATTTTCACGAAAAAAGAAATAAGGATGCTTATTGCAACGTGCCGCATAAGAATGCGAATTGAATAATAAAACGAGGGAAACACATCTTTCCTCAAAAAAACCTCCGGGCTAATGGCCCGAAGGTTTTCGATTATTTATTACGCGGAACAATAACCACACGTCGGTGTGGATCTTTTCCATCTGAGTGAGTGGTAATCCCTTTTTTATCTTTTAGATAAAGGTGGATGACTTTTCGTTCAAGCGACGGCATCGGTTCTAGCTGTATGTCCTTTTTCGTAACCATCGCTTTGTCTGCAAGACGATCTGCTAGCTTCTTCAGCGTATCTTCACGTCTTTCACGGTAGTTCTCAGCATCAAGAACTACCCGGACAAATCGGTCAGAAAATCGATTTGCGGCAAGATTTGTTAAATATTGCAGAGAATTAAGAGTTTGGCCACGTTTCCCGATCACAATTGCAATTTTTTCGCCAGATAACGTAAAGAAAAGATCGCGATCATCTCTTCTACCTTCAATACTGGCTTCAACTCCCATATTGCGAATGACCTTTTCTAAAAAAGCCCTTGTTTGCTCCAGGATGTCGGGTTTTTCAATGACTTTAATGCGGGCGGGCTTTCCTCCAAAGCCTAAAAATCCTTTTTTAGGCTCTTCTAACACTTCAACATCAACATTTTCTTGAACAGTTCCGATTTGATTGAGCGCATTTTGAATGGCCTCTTCAATCGTTTTCCCCGTTACCGTAACGCTTCTCACTTCTTCGCTCCCTCCATATTCGTATCAGCGGTTTTAATGGTAGGTTTCGTAATAAAGTAAGTTTGCGCAATCATAAAGATGTTACCTACAACCCAGTAAAGCGCAAGTGCTGCAGGGAAGTTAATGGCAAAGACAATGATCATTATCGGCATAACGTATAGGAGCATCTTCATTTGAGGCTGCACCGTACCGCCACTACCCATCATGATTTTTTGTTGAATAAATGTTGTTAGACCAGCAGTTAATGCCAGGATAATATCTGGATCACCGAGACTAAACCACAGGAAGTTATGTGTAGCAATTGCTTCTGTACGCATAATCGAATGGTAAAAACCTAATAGAATCGGCATTTGAACCAGGATTGGCAAACAACCAGCAAGCGGGTTAACCCCATTCTGTTGAAAGAGTTGCATCGTTTCTTGTTGAAGCTGCTGCTGCGTCTTCTGGTCTTTACTGCTGTATTTTTCTTTAAGCTTCTGCATTTCTGGCTGCAGTTCTTGCATAGCTTTCGAACTTCTCGTTTGTTTAATCATTAACGGAAGCAGTAGAAGTCGAATTAAGATCGTTACAATGATAATCGCAAGACCATAATTCCCCTCACCCGTTAAATCAGCGAAAAATGTTAAGGTCATAGATAATGGATAAACAATATATTCGCTCCAAAATCCTGTGCTTTCTGCGTTAATTGGCTCATTAATGTTACAGCCTGAAAGGACCGCAACGAGACCAATTAATAGAAATGCGAGGGTTAGTTTTTTCCTCACGCTTCATCCTCCTTGCAATCATATCTCGACAATAATTTATGTAGTAAAAGCATACCACTAGTTTCTTTTATCCGGTACGGGGTCAAAACCTCCAGGATGAAATGGATGGCATTTTAAAATTCTTTTAATGGTCAACCATGAACCTTTCATAAAACCATGCTTCTGATAAGACTCAAAACTGTAATGAGAACAAGATGGATAGAAACGACAGGATGGGGGAGTTAATGGAGAAATAAACTTCTGGTAGACGCGAATCAGCATCATAGCCGTTTTTTTCATTTAACATCCCTTCCTTTATCAGTCTGTTTCCCTCCTCTTAATACACGTGCGCGATTCAGCACATGAATTAAGCTACTCTTTACTTCTTCAAAACTCATCTCTGAAGTAGGTTTTCGAGCAATAACGACAAAATCATAAGGAAACTTAATTTGATCGGAAAGTTGTTGGAAGGATTCTTTTACGAGTCGCTTCACACGATTTCTTGTAACCGCATTGCCGATCCGTTTACTTACTGAAAGACCCAGTCGAAATTGAGGTTGATCATTTCGCTTTAATACGTACACAACAAATTGTCTGTTTGCAGTTGAGTTCCCACTCTTAAAAACCTTCTGGAACTCAGAATTCTTTTTAATCCGGTAGTTGCTGTTCAATCCGCACACTCCCAGTGTTACTTGGATAAGCATATTATAAACCTTATCTTAAAAAAAGACCACTGATGATCAGTGGTCTATGCAGACAATACTTTTCTACCTTTACGGCGACGACGAGCAAGAACTTTGCGTCCGTTAGCTGAGCTCATACGTGCACGAAAACCGTGAACTTTTTTACGTTTACGTGTGTTTGGTTGAAACGTTCTTTTCATTCTATTACACCTCCCTGAGGATAAACTGTATAAAGACAGTCCAAGTAATTATAAGAAAAGAGGGGGTGAATTGTCAAGTTTAATTAAAATAAAAAGACATTCTTATAAATCTCCTCTTCCAATAACCAGATGATCCACGAGCTTGTCCGCAACAAAAAATCATTAACGAAAACTCTACAAAAGGCCATGTGGATAACTCATTTCGACACTTTTCACTTATTCACATCACTTATCGACAGGTTCTACACAAAATCTAGTGCTGTGGACAGTTCCAATCCACAAGATATGCGCTCTGTGGATAACCACCCGAAAAACATTGCAAACAAGCTATTCTTTTGTTATGATATTTGTGTTTTAACTCGTGAATAAGATTAGCGACAACAAAACTAGTCCACAGTCTGTGGATAAAAGTGTGGACAGTTATTAAGAGGTGTTATTCATCGTGTCCACAACACTGTGAACATAGTCGATAATTCGACTTTCTTCTATATTATATGATCTGCTTCGATACTGTGGATAGTATAATTATTCGTGAATATTCAAATGATTGTACAAAGGTTGTACGTTGGCACATTAGGCGACTATCGTCAGCGATTACAGCCTGTTTTTATTTTGGGGAAAAGCGTTAGCGGCTGTTTGATCTAACCATTATCTATAACAGTTTCACTTGCTTTCCCTAGTTAGATATTTTTGAACAAAAGGAGGGACTTCGTTGGATAACATCACGGATCTCTGGCAACAGGCTCTATCCGAAATCGAAAAAAAATTAAGTAAGCCAAGCTTTGAAACCTGGCTTAAGTCGACTTCTGCAAATCGAATGGAAGGCGACACAATCATTATTACTGCCCCTAACGAGTTCGCTAGAGACTGGCTGGAGTCACGATATTCAAGTTTAATAACGGAGACGTTGCTTGAGCTGACCGGAAGTGAATTACAAGCTAAGTTCATTATTCCTCAAAATCAGTCCGATGCTGATTTGGACCTTGAACAAGCTATGAAAAAAAAGCCTAAAGCGAATCCAGCCCATGAAGAACACCCTCAGAGCGTGCTTAATTCGAAATATACGTTTGATACGTTCGTGATTGGATCAGGGAATCGCTTTGCGCACGCTGCTTCTCTAGCCGTAGCAGAAGCACCAGCCAAAGCATATAACCCGCTATTTATATATGGGGGAGTTGGACTTGGAAAAACCCATTTAATGCACGCAATTGGACACTATGTCATTGAGCATAATCCGAATGCAAAAGTGGTTTATCTATCATCTGAGAAGTTTACAAACGAATTTATTAACTCGATTCGTGATAATAAGACGGTTAATTTTCGCAATAAGTATCGTAATGTAGACGTACTGCTAATTGATGATATTCAATTCCTGGCAGGAAAAGAACAAACACAAGAGGAGTTTTTCCATACCTTTAATGCTCTTCATGAAGAAAGTAAGCAAATCGTCATTTCTAGTGATCGACCGCCTAAAGAAATCCCTACGTTGGAAGATCGCCTTCGGTCCCGCTTTGAATGGGGGTTAATTACGGATATTACACCTCCTGATCTCGAAACAAGGATTGCCATTCTTAGAAAGAAGGCAAAAGCGGAAGGTCTCGATATACCAAATGAAGTGATGCTCTATATAGCCAATCAAATTGACACGAACATTCGCGAACTTGAAGGTGCTCTTATTCGAGTGGTAGCCTATTCTTCTTTAATAAATCAAGATATGAATGCAGATCTTGCAGCTGAAGCGTTAAAAAACATTATTCCATCTTCAAAACCGCGAGTGATTACAATTCATGATATTCAAACGGTAATAGGCGATCATTTTTCAGTAAAACTCGAAGATTTCGCAGCAAAGAAAAGAACAAAATCTGTGGCATTTCCACGTCAAATTGCCATGTACCTTTCTAGGGAGCTAACAGACTTTTCGCTTCCGAAAATCGGAGAAGAGTTTGGGGGAAGAGATCATACCACAGTTATTCACGCTCATGAGAAGATCTCAAAACTAGTGGATTCTGATCAAGCTTTTCAGAAGAAATTGCAAGATATCGTTGAACAATTAAAAAACGGGTAAACTCTTTTTTTGTGGATAGCGGTTAATAGAGTGTGTACAATTTCATACAGTTACTCACACACTGTCCACAAGTGGATAACTTATCTCTTATGGGTTCGTGAACACTTATCCACACATTCACAGCCCCTACTAGTAAGACTACGATATTTTTAAGTAATAATTATATAATCTGAGTCATTTATTTAGGAGGTCAATTATGCGTTTCAAGATCGAAAGAGATTATT
Source organism: Guptibacillus hwajinpoensis (assembly GCF_020524165.1). Classification (GTDB taxonomy): domain Bacteria; phylum Bacillota; class Bacilli; order Bacillales; family Guptibacillaceae; genus Guptibacillus; species Guptibacillus hwajinpoensis_D. Next base: position 8,017 of record NZ_JAIVKU010000001.1, on the reverse strand, counting down.
TAGTATCAAGCGTATCCGATGTAATGAAAGCTGTGTCTTCACGAACAACTATACCGATTCTTACCGGGATCAAAATTGTAGCAAGTGATGAAGGCGTTACGTTAACGGGTTCTGACTCAGATATTTCAATCGAATGTTTCATTCCCTCAGAAGAAAATGATAAACAAATTGTTGAAATCTCTCAGATGGGAAGCATCGTACTTCAAGCTCGTTTCTTTTCTGATATCGTTAAAAAACTACCAGGTGATCAAGTCGAAATCGAAGTTCACGATAGTTTAACAACACGAATTCGTTCTGGTTCTTCAGAATTTAACCTGAACGGCTTAGACCCAGAAGAATATCCTCGTCTGCCAGAAGTGGAAGCGCAAGAAGGATTTCAGATTCAAGCGGATTTACTTAAAAACATTATTAGACAAACAGTTTTCGCTGTTTCAACTTCAGAAACTAGACCGGTGTTGACAGGTGTAAACTGGAAGTTAGAAGATGGTGAGCTCAACTGTACTGCTACAGATAGCCACAGACTTGCGCTTAGAACGGTTAAAGTTGAGCCAAATGGTAATGACCTTTCATTTTCGAATGTTGTTATTCCAGGAAAAAGCCTAAGTGAGTTATCAAAAATCATTGATGATAACGAAGAGCTGGTTGATATAACGGTTACTGAAAACCAAATTTTATTTAAATCGAATCATATTCTTTTCTTCTCAAGACTTCTTGACGGAAACTACCCGGATACAAGCAGATTGATCCCAAATGAAAGCAAAACGAATGTAACGGTTTCTGCCAAAGAATTGTTACAAGCAATTGATCGTGCTTCCGTTCTTGCGCGTGAGGGAAGAAACAACGTTGTAAAACTGGCGAGCCTTGAAGAGTCAACTCTAGAGATTTCATCCAATTCACCTGAAATTGGTAAGGTTATTGAACAGGTGCAATCTCATTCCTTTGATGGAGAAGAACTGAAAATTTCATTCAGTGCCAAATATATGATGGATGCCCTCAGGTCAATGGACTCCAATGAAGTGAATATTAGTTTTACTGGTGCGATGAGACCTTTCTTGATTAAACCAATTGAAGGGGCTGCGATTATGCAGTTGATTCTTCCTGTCCGAACTTATTAATTTTTAAAAAAATATAAAGATCATGAGGCTGCTGAGAAGTTTACTTCCAGCGGCTTTCTGTTTTTTAGCCTCTTTACAAATTTTCCACTCAATTATTCATGCGTTTTAGTTAAAAAAGAGTTATAATAAACTATTGTCTACCTTCAAACTCGGTATAGTAAGATAGAGCAGGAGGAAAATGAGGTGAACGAACATGAATGAAATTAAATTAATTAAAGAATATATCACTCTTGGACAACTTCTTCAGGAAGCTGGGGTGATTAATACAGGCGGAATGGCAAAATGGTTTCTGTCAGAGTATGAGGTCTATGTAAACGGAGAATTAGAAGACCGGCGTGGCAGAAAACTCTACAACCAGGATACAGTCATGATTCCTGGAGTAGGAGAGTTTGTTGTATCTAGCTGAATGGGGGTATCCCGTTGCATCTAAACACATTAAAAGTAACGAATTATCGAAATTATCGTAAGCAAGAACTTCAGTTTGAAAACAACGTGAATGTTTTTCTGGGCGAGAATGCGCAAGGAAAAACGAACATCATGGAAGCCATCTATGTCCTTGCTATGGCAAGGTCCCATCGTACACCAAGAGATAAAGAATTAATCAATTGGGATGAGGAATATGCTAAAATAGAAGGTAGAATTGAAAAACGAAATGGTCCCCTCTCCCTCCAACTGGTTATTTCCCAAAAAGGTAAGAAAGCCAAACTAAATCAATTGGAACAGCAGAAGCTCAGTAATTACATTGGCGCAATGAATGTTGTCATGTTTGCACCAGAGGATCTCAATTTGGTTAAAGGTAATCCTGGCGTTCGTAGACGGTTTATAGATATTGAAATTGGCCAGGTTCAACCCGTTTATCTTTATTATTTGGGACGATACTTGAAGCTTCTTCAGCAGCGAAATAGCTTATTGAAAACGTTGCGCTATCAAAAGAATCCCGATTATGTCATGCTGGATATTTTGACCGAACAATTAATCGAAGCTGCTGCGAATATTTATATACGTCGAGTTCGATTCGTTCAACTCTTGCAACAGTGGGCTGAACCGATTCATTATGGGATTAGTAGAGGACTAGAGAAACTCGAAATCCATTATAATCCGACGGTTGAGGTATCAGAACCAACGGATTTGTCGAAAATAGTAGATGGATATAAGGAAAAGTTTGATAAAATTAAAGAGAGAGAAGTGGAGCGTGGTGTCACGCTCGCGGGACCGCATCGAGATGATTTGTCGTTTTTTGTAAACGGAAAGGACGTTCAAACGTATGGATCTCAGGGACAACAGCGAACAACTGCTTTATCCTTAAAGCTCGCTGAAATCGAATTGATTCACAGTGAAGTAGGCGAATATCCTTTACTTCTACTCGATGACGTACTGTCGGAGTTAGATGATTTTAGACAGTCGCATCTTTTAAATACAATTCAAGGAAAAGTACAAACGTTTGTGACAACAACGAGCGTGGAAGGCATTCATCATGAAACGCTTGAAAAAGCGACGACTTTTCAAGTCCAAGAAGGGCTAATCGAAAAGGTGAAATGAGGTGAAGTGTTGTTTATACACTTAGGAGAGGACGTTGTCGTCCAATCGAGAGATGTTGTTGGGATCTTTGATTGGCAAGTTATGGAGGAAGCAGAGATCACGAGTGAATTTTTGCATCGCCATCAAAAAGACAGGCTAGTAGAAGACATCGGTGGTGATTTAACGAAATCAATCGTTATTACGACTGATATGGTCTATTTGTCCCCTTTATCTTCACTCACACTTAAAAGACGTGCTTACACAATATCAGACAGTGTGGAAGTTACATCAAATGGCGAATCATCTTAAAACCAGGTTGTCTGATCATCAGCAAGCTGAATTGAGTCTATCTTTGATAGAGAAATGTAGGTGAACAATATGACATTAGAGCAACAGTCTAATAAAGAAAGTTATGATGAAAGTCAGATTCAGGTTCTTGAAGGACTCGAAGCTGTTCGGAAACGCCCGGGTATGTACATCGGTTCAACGAGTAGCCGTGGACTGCATCACCTTGTATGGGAAATTGTCGATAACAGTATTGATGAAGCCCTTGCAGGTTACTGTTCGCAAATTACTGTAAGTATTGAAAAGGATAACAGTATTACGGTTGAAGATAATGGGCGAGGGATCCCGGTTGGAATTCAGGAAAAGATGGGTCGTCCTGCAGTTGAAGTCATTATGACCGTACTGCATGCCGGCGGTAAGTTTGGCGGCGGCGGATATAAAGTTTCTGGCGGACTGCACGGTGTAGGAGCATCTGTCGTAAATGCTTTATCCTCCAAGCTGGAAATTACAGTAGAGCGAGAAGGAAAAGTTTATTACCAGAGCTATACCCGCGGTGTACCTGATGAAGATCTTAAAGTGATTGGGGAAAGCGAAATAACAGGCACAACCATTCACTTTATTCCGGATAACGAGATTTTCACTGAAACAACAGAGTATGAATTTGATATTCTTGCTCACCGCCTTAGAGAACTTGCCTTTTTAAATCGCGGCATTAAGATTGTCGCACAGGACAAGCGTCCTGAAGAAACGAAGCGCAATGAATATCATTATGAGGGTGGTATTAAATCCTACGTTGAACATTTGAATCGTTCCCGAGAAGCACTGCACGAAGAGCCAATCTTCGTAGAAGGGGAACGTGAAGGAATTTCTGTAGAAATCGCTGTTCAATATAATGACGGGTTTGCTAGTAATATCTATTCTTTTGCAAATAACATCAACACGCATGAAGGCGGGAGTCACGAGTACGGTTTTAAAACGGCTCTTACTCGTGTTATCAATGACTATGCACGAAAAAACAGCCTATTCCGTGAAACGGATCCTAACTTAACAGGTGACGATGTACGTGAAGGTCTAACAGCCATTATTTCGATTAAGCACCCTGATCCGCAATTTGAGGGTCAGACAAAAACAAAGCTTGGAAATGCGGAAGCGCGTACGATTACCGAGTCGATCTTTGGAGAGAAGTTTTCTACTTTCCTTTTTGAGAATCCTCTCGTTGCGAAACAAATTGTTGAAAAAGGCCTTATGGCTTCAAGAGCGCGTGCTGCAGCTAAGAAAGCAAGGGAATTAACAAGAAGAAAGGGAGCACTTGAAGTCAGTGCACTTCCTGGTAAGCTAGCGGATTGTTCCTCTAAAGATGCATCTATCTCAGAACTTTATATTGTTGAGGGTGATTCAGCGGGTGGATCTGCAAAACAGGGTCGGGACCGCCATTTCCAGGCCATTCTACCGTTGAAAGGTAAAATTCTAAATGTCGAAAAGGCGCGTTTAGACAAAATCCTCTCAAACAATGAAATTAGAGCCATTATCACGGCACTAGGAACTGGTATAGGAGAAGATTTTGATTTATCAAAAGCTCGTTATCATAAGTTAATCATCATGACGGATGCCGATGTTGATGGTGCACATATTCGAACGCTCTTATTAACATTCTTCTATCGCTATATGCGCCCATTAATTGAAAATGGATATGTTTATATTGCTCAGCCACCACTTTATAAAGTTTCTCAAGGAAAAAAGGTAACGTATGCTTATAATGACCGTGAGCTTGATGTTATTTTAGAAGAAATTCCGAAAAACCCTAAGCCGGGTATTCAACGCTACAAAGGTCTTGGAGAAATGAATCCAACACAGCTTTGGGAAACAACGATGGATCCTGAATCACGTACGGTGCTACAGGTTGAACTGCAGGATGCCATTGAAGCGGATGAAGTGTTTGATATGCTAATGGGAGATCGTGTTGAACCGAGACGGAACTTTATTCAAGACAATGCTCATTACGTAAAGAATTTAGACGTGTAAGAGACACATCAAAGGGGGATATCCCCCCTTTTCTTCTGTTAAAAGCGTTTTTTTGATTGAAACAACAAAAGATCTTGAGCTAAATGTTATGAGATGAACAAGAGTATAATTGGAGGTTTTCCGTATGTCTGATATGGAAAGATCGAGAGTTAAAGAAATAAATATTAGTCAGGAAATGCGCACCTCCTTCATGGATTATGCGATGAGCGTTATTGTGAGTCGTGCTCTTCCTGATGTACGAGATGGTTTAAAACCGGTACATCGTCGTATTTTGTATGCCATGAATGACCTTGGTATGACTTCTGATAAGGCTTATAAAAAGTCGGCACGTATTGTAGGAGAAGTTATTGGTAAGTATCACCCACACGGTGATTCAGCTGTATATGACACAATGGTACGTATGGCTCAGGACTTCAGCTATCGCAATATGTTGATAGATGGACACGGAAACTTTGGGTCTATTGATGGCGATTCAGCAGCTGCAATGCGTTACACAGAAGCAAGAATGTCCAAGATCGCAATGGAAATGGTGCGAGATATTAACAAAGATACGATTGATTATCAGGACAACTATGATGGTTCTGAGCAGGAACCAATCGTTCTTCCAGCAAGATTTCCGAATCTGCTAGTAAACGGAGCTTCGGGTATCGCAGTCGGAATGGCGACAAATATTCCACCGCATAACCTAGGGGAAGTGATTGAAGGGATCTTAGAATTAAGTCGAAACCCTGAGATAACCATTCCTGAACTAATGGAGTTTATTCCTGGACCAGACTTCCCAACAGCTGCTGAGATTCTGGGACGTGAGGGAATTCGCAAAGCTTATACAACTGGGAGAGGTTCAATCATTCAGCGTGCAAAAGCTGAAATTGAGGAATTCAGCAATGGAAAGAAAACAATCATAGTTTCTGAGCTTCCTTATCAGGTAAATAAAGCACGTCTTGTTGAGAAAATTGCAGAGCTCGTTCGTGATAAGAAGATTGAAGGTATCACCGATCTACGTGACGAATCTGACCGTACAGGTATGCGAGTCGTGATTGAAGTCCGTAAAGATGCAAATGCAAATGTTCTTTTAAATAACTTATATAAACAAACAGCCCTTCAAACGAGTTTTGGTATTAACACTCTTGCGTTAGTAGATGGACAGCCGAAAGTATTAACACTGAAAGAATGTCTTGAACACTATCTCGAGCATCAAAAGGTTGTTATTAGAAGAAGAACACAATTTGAGCTAAACAAAGCGGAAGCAAGAGCTCATATTTTAGAAGGTTTACGAATTGCACTTGATCACCTAGATGAAGTAATCAAGTTGATTCGTGCTTCTGAGACAACGGATATCGCTAGAGAAGGTCTCATGACGAAGTTCTCATTAAGCTATGATCAGTCTCAAGCCATCCTTGATATGAGACTTCAGCGTCTTACGGGTCTAGAACGAGATAAAATTGAATCTGAATATCAAGAATTAATGAAGCGAATTGCTGAGCTAAAAGCCATTCTTGCTGATGAAGAGAAAGTTCTTGAAATCATCCGCGAAGAACTAACAGAAGTTAAAGAAAGATTTGCTGACAAACGTCGTACTGAAATCACAGTAGGTTTCGATATGATTGAGGATGAAGATCTTATCCCTAAGCAGAATATCGTCATTACCTTAACGCACAAAGGCTACATCAAGCGTTTACCAATCGATACGTATCGTAGTCAGAAACGTGGCGGTCGTGGAATTCAGGGAATGGGTACGAACGATGGCGATTTCGTTGAACACTTATTTACAACGTTAACCCATAATACTATTCTGTTCTTTACGAATAAAGGTAAAGTCTACCGACTAAAAGGATATGAAGTCCCTGAACTCAGTCGAACAGCGAAAGGCATCCCGATTATCAATCTACTACAAATTGAAAAAGATGAATATATTACTGCGATTATTCCTATAGAAGAATTCGTCGATGATTGGTTTGTCTTCTTTGCGACGAAGCAGGGTGTTGTCAAACGCTCGCCGCTTTCTGCTTTTGCAAATATCCGCAAAGGTGGACTCATTGCTATCAACTTTAAAGAAGATGATGAGCTAATGGGGGTTCGTCTGACAAATGGATCAAAGGAACTTATTATGGGAACAAAACAAGGAATGGCGATTCGTTTCCATGAAGAGGACGTTAGATCCATGGGCCGAACAGCAACTGGTGTTAAAGGACTCACGTTACAAGAAAACGATCAAGTTGTTGGTATTGGCATTCTAGATGAAAACCAGGATGTTCTTATTGTGACGGATAAAGGATTCGGTAAACGAACACCTGTGGAAGAGTATCGGGTTCAAACACGAGGTGGTAAAGGAATCAAGACGTGTAACCTTACTGAGCGTAATGGTGTGCTAACAGCTCTAAAAACTGTCACGCTTGAAGAAGAATGTATGATCATTACGGAGAGTGGCGTTATTATTCGTATCGATGTACAGGATATTTCTCAAACTGGAAGAAACACGCAAGGTGTGAGATTAATCCGTATCTCTGAAGGAGACTCTGTCGCAACGGTCGCGAAAGTGGAGATTAATGAAGAGGGCATCGAAGGGGAAGACAGTGAAGATTCTGAAGCTACTGTTGGAAGTGATCAAGAGATCATTGAGGTTGAAGCTGAGGAAGTCCCGGAAGATGACGAAAGTAACGGTTCTACAACCGAAGAAGAATAACTTTTAAAGAAGAGGAGAAATCCTCTTCTTTTTTTGTTTATTTCTATTGCATAAAACAATAGCAGATGGTAAGATGTAATTCCGTCGCTTTGACGGCGTCTCCAAAACCTTCATAAATTGGTTTTAAAAACTTTTGAAAAAGTGTTGACGAGACAGTGCAATACATGATATATTATTTAAGTCGCCGATAAACAACGGCGGAAACGAAAGAAACAAATTGCTCTTTGAAAACTGAACGAAACGCCATGTAAGTAGTTGTTTCTACGGAAACAAACATTGTTTTAAAAGCTAGATTAAGCTTTCTATCGGAGAGTTTGATCCTGGCTCAGGACGAACGCTGGCGGCGTGCCTAATACATGCAAGTCGAGCGAAGAGATGGGAGCTTGCTCCCTGA